>CANKZZ010000001.1 GCA_947488655.1 uncultured Psychroserpens sp.
ACTAAATCACTGTGTTTAGTTTGTACTAATTGAGAATCGCCTTTAAGATCTAACGTTCCGCTTAAACCTAAATACCAGGTGTTTTTTATTTGATGAGTACCTACTACATTTAAAGTTCTATCAGGATCTATGTACATACCCAATTGTGTATGAGAATTTATTGTCTTTATATTATTTTTTATGTGTACAATGCTCCAATCTTTATTTGTGTCAACATCTGTAATATCCCAAACATCTCCATGTAACCAAGAATTTTTATTAGTCCAATTGCCATTTGAACTCGTAACATAAGGCATTGGTGCAGTTTGATCTTGTAGTGTTGTGATATTATGCAAATTTATATCTCTCCCATTATTAGAAAAATCTTTAGTTGTAGTATTTAAAATATCGGTCATTGGATAATAAGCCATGAGGTTCGTCCAAGGAATAGTAGACGATGATGTTATATCAATAATATCTTTATCAATAATTTTACCTTTTACTTTACCAACATTATTCTCTATCTCTTGATAAACAATTCGCTGAATTTGATCATTTGTAATGGCATTACTAAAAACCCTTACCTCATCTATTTCTCCATTAAAATATTCTTTATCGGTATTGGTAGTATCTGTTCTTCCTATTTCAAAATCAAAAGCTCCTAAAATAGGTTTTCCAACTATATTGTTATGATTTACACCAGATACTAATTCTCCATCTATATAAAGATATACTGAGCCATTAGTATTAGAGTAACGACCAGTTAGATGATGCCATTCATTATACTTTATACCTTGAAAAGGAAATACAGTTGATATACCAGATGATGTACTAATACTAAAACCAGGAATATTACCGTCTTTAACTAATAATCTACATGCTCTACCTTGTCCTGCCACAGTAACAGTACTTTGACCTGAACTCTCTGGATCAATTTTAATCCATGCCATTATGGTCACTTCATTTAAACCATTAAGAAAACCATCACGAGATAAATAGTCATCAATGCCATCAAAATCTATGGTTGCTGATGAAATTAAAACGTCTATAACATCTCTATAATCTAAATCACCACCAAGCGGTAAATCTTCATCTGTATCTGGTAAAATAGAACTTTGAGGTAAGTTTATATCGTCGTTTACATCATAAGAGTCGTTAGCATTTCCTCCTTCAAATAAAATATCTAATCCATCGTTATCTGTATCCGAAAAATTCGAAATAGAATTAGCCATTCCATTTTCTTCAATATCAGGTTTCCCATCGTTATCTGAGTCTAAATCTATATAGTCAAAAACGCCATCTCCATCTGTATCCTCTAATTTTAGTGTTGTACCATAATTATCATCAATACCTCGATTAGTAATATCGCTCATTAAGGTTCCTATTCCGCTAGGAGCAATGTAACCCAATGTTGGTTGTGCTTCGATATTATCTGGAATACCATCATCGTCTGAATCGATGTCTAAATAGTTATCATTTCCTGTATTATCTGTGTTAATTGGGTTAGTACCTAATCCTGCTGAGCTTGGAATACCAAAAGATATGAATGATGTAGATGCATCTCCATCTGCAACACCATCTTTATCTACATCAATTCCGCTAGATTCGATAACATCCATTATACCATCATTATCACTATCTAAATCTAAATGGTTTGGAATTCCGTCGGAATCAAAATCTAAATTTTCACATATACCAGAACTGCTGAGTGTACAAAAGTCTGGATCCTGGTAGTTAGGGATACCATCTATATCATGATCTGCAGAAGGATCTATGCCTCCAGACTCAACCGTATCTCTTATACCATCATTATCATCATCAAAATCATCGATATCACTAATTGCATCATTATCATGATCTGGGAAGGTTAATATAAAAAGTTTACCATCACCATCGTCTACTGTTGAAGATGTAAGTTGAACTTTTGTAATTGTTGCTCCAAAAGGAGCGATATCATCTAAATAAAATAACGCAATACCTATAGTACCACCTGTATTTACCACACGGTCGCTAAGCCAATAATCTGAACCACCACTTGGAGCAGTTGTAGCACCTGGTACACCAAGAGAACCTGGTGTTCCTGTACCTCCAAAACCGTACGCTACAGTACCTTGATTAACAAATGTTTGACCAAGAGATTTCTCTATTGTCTCTCCCTTAAGTGTTCCAAAAAATTCTAGATGATAACAATTATTAGCATTACGCTCTGTTATAGCAATAATACCACTTGAAGTCGCTTTAATTCCTGAGCCATAAGTTAAGGTTTGCCTTTGAGCTGTAGTAGTTTTCTCTGCTGTGTAATTATCACAAATATTTTGACCATTACTAACATTTTCGAAATAATGATTTAAGTTTAAATCTTGAAAAGCATTAAGTGCAGAAGTATTCCAAGTAATATTAGCACTACTATTTTCTATATTAACACCATTTAATAAAATATTATTTTTATCATGTCCACCTGGTCCTAATTGTGTTAATTCATAACCTGTAGGGACTCCAAAATTATAATATAAAGTTCCATCTATTGTAATACTTTCTATAGAAGCGGGTTGATTTTTATTTGTTTGAAGATTACTCCATTGAAAAGACACACCAGACTCTATACTTGGAGAGTTTGTTTGAGAGAAGCCAATTAAACTTAAAAACAATACGTTTATTATAAGTAATTTTATTTTCATATTACAACATAATTAATAGCTCTATGGCTATAGATTAATTATGCACTTCGATAAAATTCTAGTCAATGGACGTTTTTTGGTCGTTGAGGGAAGTAAACTATTTTAATAAGCATCTTAAGGATGTATCCTAAAACAGTCTGCAAATGTACTTTATTGTAGGAAAATAAACAATTTAAAAGTGTGAAATTTTAGTTGAAAGGTAGTATTTATTCGACAAAAGGTATTATGGTAAATATGAAATACAAATTTATCTGTTTAAAAACCTTTATAAATCAATTAGTTAAACAATTAAATCTACAACATCTTCGATTTTTGAGATTAATTGAATTTTAATACCTAAATTTTTCAATGTAATTTTATTGTATTTCGAAACAAAAATTGTTGAAAACCCTAATTTTTCTGCCTCTAGAATACGTTGCTCAACACGCTGTATAGGACGTACTTCTCCAGAAAGTCCTATTTCGGCAGCAAAACAGAAATCTTTCTGTAATGCAACATCTTCATTAGAAGATAGTATGGCAGCAATAACAGCTAAATCAATTGCAGGATCATCAACAGTAATTCCTCCTGTAATATTTAAAAAAACGTCTTTTGCACCTAACCTAAAACCTGCACGTTTTTCTAAAACAGCTAATAACATATTAAGTCTCTTGGCATTAAATCCTGTTGCGCTTCTTTGAGGTGTACCGTAAACAGCTGTACTAACTAGCGCTTGCACTTCTATCATTAATGGTCGCATACCTTCTAAAGTTGCTGCTATAGCATGACCCGATAAATCTTCGTCTTTTTGAGATATTAATAATTCTGATGGGTTAGATACTTCTCTTAAACCCGACCCTTGCATTTCATAAATACCAAGTTCGTTGGTTGATCCAAAACGATTTTTATTAGCTCTTAAAATTCTAAATACATGATTACGATCTCCTTCAAACTGTAAAACGGTATCAACCATATGCTCCAATATTTTTGGTCCAGCAATATTACCATCTTTGGTAATATGACCTATTAATATTACTGGTGTAGCAGTCTCTTTTGCAAACTTTATTAGCTCTGTAGTACACTCTTTAATTTGTGAAATACTACCAGATGAAGACTCAATGTAATCGCTATGTAATGTTTGAATAGAATCTATAACCACAATATCTGGTTCTAATGCTTCTATTTGTTTAAAAATGTTTTGGGTTTTTGTTTCTGTAAGAATATAACAGTGATTTGAGCTTGGGTTAATACGCTCTGCACGCATCTTTATTTGCTTTTGACTTTCTTCTCCAGAAACATAAAGCGTTTTATATGGTAATTTTAATGAAATTTGAAGTAGTAACGTACTTTTTCCAATACCTGGTTCTCCACCTAAAAGTGTTAACGACCCAGGCACTAAGCCTCCACCAAGCACACGATTAAACTCTGCATCTTCTGTGTTTAATCTTGCTTCTTTTGAGGTATCAATCTCATTAATTAGTAATGGTTTTGACGCTTTTTTATTTACAGAGTTTGGGGTTTTCCAATCACTCTTCTCGGGTTTTTGAATAACTTCTTCTGTAATTGTATTCCACTCTTTACATGCTGTACACTGCCCTTGCCATTTTGAATATTGGGTCCCGCAATTTTGACAAAAAAATGTTGTTTTAAGTTTAGCCATCTTTCTTTCTTCGGAAAATAGTATTCCGCAGTTAAAATTTCAGCTAAATTAAGATATTTTAATTGATATCTTTAAACAATGTTAAGATTGAAAATATTTTGAGAGGTACTAGTTTTGATTTTAAGTTTGAAGTTAAAAATCCTTTGATTCTCTTAAATATGTAAAGAAAAAAATAATCTGTCGAGTATATACTTAGTTTAGTTTTCTTCATCGTCTTCGGCTTCAGTTACTGTATCGTCTTCTACAAATTTTAAATCCTCTACATGCGACATAATAAATTCTCTATTAATGTGTGCCATGTCTTCTAAGGCAAGTGCAGATTCGTATAACTTTACTGCCTTTTTTGTTTTACCCAATTTTTCGGCATGAAGTGCCATATAATAGGTGCCAAAAGATGAATTTGGATTTAGTTTATTCGCTAATTTTCCAATTTTATAAACAGACTCAATATCTTCTCTCTGATCTGCAATGACGATTAATTGTTGTAACTCTTCTTCGGAAATAGGTTTAAAAATTCCGAATAAATCATCAATACGTTTGTAACGATCTACGATATAATTATCTAATGTGCCTTCATAAGGCAGTGCTTTTTCTTTTAATTCTTTTTCATCGAGTGGTTTATACAGCTCAAATATTCTATCTAATGCTTTTGATAATGCTCCAGTAACTAAGGTATAATGCGAATCGCCTACTAACTCATCATAGTAATACGTTAAGTTTTGATTATCTAGTGTTTTTAATTTATCATTTGTGTTCCTAATTCTATCTCTTATAGGTTTGATATCTTTATCTGCAGTTGCCATATAATAAAACACATCATTATCTAACCATTCTAATCGCGTTGCCACGTTTTCGTTCATGGTACCTTTAAAATCTGGACTCAAATTTATATAAGCCTGAAATACAGGTGTTTCATGAAATAAAAATGAGTTTATAAAATTACCCATTAAATCATGACCAACTGCTACTTTAAATTTACTAGTGTTGAAATTAGAATCTAAATACGGTATTAATTCTTGGTCTATAAATTTGTAGAAACGATCGCCAGACTCAAACGGTAATCCTGATACCTCATCATAATAACTATCATAAAAACGCTCTTTACCTTGTACAACTCCAACTATGATAGATTTTGGCATTTCATCAAAATAGGTTTGATAACTTACTTGACCAGCAACTGGCTCAAATAAATATTCGGCATCAAAAACTATAATAACTGGATGTTTTAAATCAGACTCTGGGTCGTAGTTATCTGGAAGTTTAATTTTTAACTCCCTAGAGGAGTTTAATTTTCTAGATTCGAATTTCTCATAAGTTACCTGTGCAAATGATTGCGCACATAACAGCAATGAGAAGATAAAAATAAGGCTATTTTTCATCTTGTAGTAGGTTTAAATTTAGGGACTGTAAATATACCTAAAAATAGTTAAACTACTAATTTATTCGATGAAATGCACAAATTCGTTAGCTTTTACTCTTGAAGATCGTAAATTTTATCTAAAAGCATGTCTTTATTTATAAACTCAGACTCTTCTAATAATAAGCCAGATTGGTACTCTACTAAAGCTCGTCTATCATTACCATTCATTTCTTGGTACAAACCAGAGTAGTATGCACTTATCATTGATTCTGGATATTCTTTTTTAGCAAGCTTAGATAAACTTTTCATAGATTCTATATCATCCTTTTTCTTTGCTGCTGCAAGTATTGCTCTAAGATCATTTTCTACTACTTTTTTTTCAAAACCGTAGAAAAACTCTATATCTTCATATTTTTTCATGAGATATGCATAAGGTCCCTCTTCATAAGTTAACACCTTCTCTTTATACTCTTGCATGTTAATTGGTTTATATAAACCAAATATTTCATTTATTGCTTTTGGGATCCCTAAACCTACGAGAGAATAATGATCTGCATCTGTAAAGTCATCATATCTATAATGAAGCTTGGCATTATCTATAGCGCTAAGAGCTGCATCACATGCTATAATAGACTCTCTTAATTCTTTGACATCATTATCTGCTGTGGCTAAGTAGTAAAAAGTATCTTCTGTAGTAATAGCAAGTTTTTCTTGTAAACGATTTACCATTTCTGGAGATAGATCAGGACTAAAAGCTATATAACCTCTAAAAAGAGGTTTATCTTTAAATAACCAATAATTTATAAAGTTTGCGCTTTGGTCATGACCAACAACAATTCTAAAATTTGAGGTTAGATACTTCTCATTTATATAAGGTATTAACTCCATACCTATAAATTCAAAAAATTGTGAACCTCCTTCATCTGACGGAAAATAATTAGTATCGCTATAAGATAAATCTGCATCTCTTTTTTTAGCCTGATTTATACCAACAATAATAGATTTTGGCATATCTCCCCAATATGAATGATAATCTGCATTACCTATCATTGGCTCAAACAAATAATCACCATCCAACACAACTATAAGAGGGTATAGAATATCACCTTCTGGATCGTAATTTCTAGGCAGTTGAATTTTAATCTCTCTTTGTTCTCCTAATTTAGAAGACTCTATAGTTTCATAAGTAACTTGTGCAGTTGCTATTTGAAAAAAGAATGCAAAACTTATTAATAATATTATTTTATTCATGACAAGCAAAGTTTTATAATAAGGCAAGGTAAAAAATTATTTAATTCTATTATAAATTGGTAAATATATAAATGACAAACTCCCAGCAATTATAATCATAACCGTTTGCGATGACCACATAATCCACCCAAAAGCAAAACTAGGATCTTTAGCAATACCAAACACAGTAAAAGCTGTCATTACAGCTACAGGATATACAAAAATCCCTCCATTAGTTGCAGCTATTGTAAAACTTGCCGAAATAAATGCTACCAAGATTGCGCCAATACTTACATTATTTAAATCTGGAAGCGCAAAAGTTGTAACATAAAACATCAAAACATACATTCCCCAAATAAATAAGGTATGACCAATAAAAGCCCATTTGTATTTCATTTTAAAAATACTCAACATACCTTCTACTAACCCTTTAAGAAACGTTTTAACTTTTAAAGCAAATTTAGATTGACTTCGTTTTATAAAGATTACAACTAAAGCAACTAAAATAAGTCCTGCAGCACCTAATAGCACTAACTTTTTAGGTTGAAATGATTTTTGAAGTAAATCTATTATGAACTCAAATTCTAAAACCAAAGTAATTGCAATAATACCCATCATAACAACCAAATCTGCAATACGCTCTGCTACAATGGTACCAAAACTTTTTTCAAAAGGCACATTCTCATAATTTGTGAGAACCGCAGCTCTTAATACTTCACCAGATCTAGGAATACCATAATTTGCCAGGTAAGTTATAAATACTGCCATAATACTGTTAGGAAACCTAATTTCAAAACCCATAGGTTGTAAAAGATATTTCCAGCGGTAAGCTCTAGATAAATGACTAAGTAATCCAAAAAAAACACCCAAAGCAATCCACCAATAATTTGCAGATTTTACAAACGGTATAATAGTTGAAACTGGTAATTTAGAAAACGTGTACCAACCAAAAAATACAGCCAAAGCTAGCGGAATAATTAACCTTAGACGTTTTTTAAGTTTAGAACTCAAAAGTTTATTTTAATAAATTGTTGGCTTCATTTGGAAAAACCAGAGAAGGCTTAAATACTTTAGCGTCTTCAATATCCATAAACGCATAAGTGATTAAAATTAAGGTGTCACCAACAGCTACTTTTCTAGCTGCAGCGCCATTTAATGTAATTTCACCGCTATTTCGAGGTCCAGGTATACAATAAGTTTCTAAACGCTCTCCATTATCATTATTAACAATTTGAACTTTCTCTCCTTGGATAATGTTTGCTGCTTCCATTAAATCCTCATCAATAGTTATACTACCAATATAATTTAGTTCGGCACCTGTAACTTTTACACGGTGAATTTTAGATTTTACTACTTGAATTTGCATGAGGCAAAGATAATTAATTTAGTGCGATATTATCTATTAGTCTAATATCATCTGCATATACTGCAATAAATGCTCTATATGACTTTTGGTTTGATTTTCTTTTAACTGTTTTAAGGGTATCAACATCTGCTATAATAAAATATTCTAGTTTTAATAAATCATGTTTAGCAAATTGTATAGTTACCCACTCTGTCACTTTATTAGCACTTTTTGTGCCAAATTTTTCTTTAGCAGTTCTTAAGGTTTTAAAAATAAAAGGTGCAGCATCTCTATACTCAGGTTTTAATCGTGTATTACGAGAACTCATAGCTAAACCATCCTTAGCCCTATGTATTTTACAACCAATAACTTTAACTGGTATATTATGTTTAACTACCAGTTTTTTTATAATCATTAATTGCTGGAAATCTTTTTCGCCAAAATATGCCTTATCTGGTCTAACAATTTCAAAAAGTCGTTTTACGATTGTACCAACACCATCAAAATGACCATCTCTAAAACGACCTTCCATTTCATGCTCTAAACCATCATAATTAAAAGATTTAGACACTACATTATCTCCATAAATATCCTCTACAGATGGCGCGTACACTATAATTTTTTCTTCGGAAATCGTCTTCAACAACTCAACATCGCTGTCTAAAGTTCTTGGGTAGTTAACTAAATCTTCATGATTGTCAAACTGCGTTGGATTAACAAAAATACTAACCGCTATATAGTCATTTTGGCTTAATCCTTTTATTATTAAAGAAGCATGACCTTGGTGCAATGCACCCATAGTTGGCACAAAACCAAGAGTTTTCTTTTTAGACTTTAAATCATCTACATAAGTGATTACGTCCTTTTTATTTTTAAAAATCTTCATACCATAACAAAAGTTTAACAGCGTGCAAACTTAATATTTTACAAGCAATCTGCATAAATTTTTGTAATTTTGCATGTTTTTTACACTTAATTCCAAAAACGAAAGATTTATGAAAGATAAGAGAATATTGTATGTGTCATCTGAGGTTGTACCATATTTACCAGAAACAGAGATTTCTTCAATGTCATTTGAAGCTCCAAAAATGGTAAACAAACAAGGAGGTCAAATACGAATATTTATGCCTCGTTATGGAAACATTAATGAAAGAAGACATCAACTTCATGAGGTTATTCGCTTATCTGGTATTAACCTAGTCATAAATGATTTAGATATGCCATTAATTATTAAGGTGGCATCTATTCCGAAGGAAAGAATACAAGTATACTTTATAGACAACGAAGAGTATTTTAAAAGAAAGGCTACGTTAACTGACGAAAACGGAAATCTTTTTAATGATAATGATGAGCGTGCTATCTTTTTTGCTAAAGGTGTTATAGAAACAGTAAAAAAACTAAACTGGTCTCCAGATATTATTCATGTTAATGGATGGTTAGCTTCACTGCTACCATTATACTTAAAAGAATTTTATAAAAACGAACCATTATTTACAGAAAGTAAAATTGTAACCTCTGTATACAATCAAAGCTTTGAAGGTACGTTAGATAAGAACATGATTAATAAAGTAAAATTTGACAATATTGACGAGAGCAAAATTAAAGGTCTAGAAAAGCCTACCTATAATAATCTTATGAAGATTGCAATTGATAACTCTGATGCGCTTATTAAAGGTTCAAATGATTTACCAAAAGAACTAAGTGAGTATTTAGATGCTGCTGATAAGCCAGTATTAGACTATTTTCCTATTGAAGATTTTGCAGAGCACTACACAGAATTTTACAACACTAAAGTATTAGATTAGTAAATATATTTATGAAAAAAAGAAGAATTGCCCTGAGACATCTAGCACTATTAACAATTGTGCTTAGCTCATTTATTGCTTGTGACAAAGATTTTGCTAATATCGATTCAGATATTATTAATAATGATAATGCAACCCATTTTGATACAAATTCTCAAGAATATGAAGTAATAGCTTACACAAAAGCCTTAGAGCCAGTGCAGTCAAATGCATTGCCTTTAAATCTTTTAGGTGATTATGATGATCCAACAGTGAGTTATGGTCGCACAGTGTCAAGTTTTGTATCACAAATACGTGGTACATTAACAGATCCAGATTTTGGAGAAAATGCAGTAATAGACTCGGTTGTTTTAACCGTACCTTATTTTAGTACACCTACTGCAATTGATGCTGATGGTGTTACGTCGTACGAGTTAGATTCCATTTTTGGAGGAGGCTCATTTAATTTATCTATACACGAAAGTAATTACTTTTTAAGGGATTTTGACCCGACAGCTTCAGACATTGACGAACCTCAAAGCTATTATGCTAATATGTCTACAGGTTCAAATATGATAAGTGATTCTCAATTAGAAGGACAGTTATTATTTGAGCAGTTAAATTTTATCCCTTCACCTAACGAAATTCAATTATATGCAGGAGAGGGTGATGAACGTGCAATTTCTTCGAGATTGGCACCAGCATTAAGAGTAAAATTTAGTGAAGAAATTGAACAGTTTTGGCAGCAAAAAATTATTGATATGGCAGGTCAGCCAGAACTAAGTAATATAAACAACTTTAATAATTACTTTAGAGGTATCTATTTTAAAGCAGAGTCTAATGGTAGTACTGGAAATGGTACATCTGGAGGTAGAATGTTACTTTTAAATATGGCATCCACCTCTGCCAATGTTGTAATTTATTACACAAGAGACCCTTTCACAGAAGGAGCAGATAGAGTTCAAACTACATATACATTTAATTTTTCTGGTAATAGAGTAAATTTTATTTCTAATGATTTTCCGCTTACTAGTGGAGATGAAGTTACGGGAGATGAAAATCTATTCTTAAAAGGAGGACAAGGTTCTATTGCCGAAATAAAATTATTTGATGGAGAAGATTTAGATGGAGACAATTCTACAGATAATACTTTTGAATTATTTAAAAAAGATTTTGTAGAAACAGACGAAGATGGAAATTTCTTAGAATCAAAAAAATTAATTAACGAAGCTAATTTAGTGTTTTATGTTAATCAAGCACTAGTAGATGCTAATGGTGACGAGCCAACGCGTGTATTTTTATATGACACGCAAAATAATACCGCATTGGTAGATTATTTTTTTGATACTGCAAATACTGTATCTCCAGAATTTTCAAGAAGCATTCACTCTGTACCTTTGGAAAGAGAAAATAATGAAGCTACAGGAGATGGCGTTAGATATAAAGTTAGAATAACAGAGCACCTTAATAACTTAATTCTCAAAGATTCTACAAACGTTAAACTTGGTTTAGCAGTAACTGGCAATATAAATACAGAGTCTGCATCAATTCAGTACGATGTACTTAGTGCAAATGATAATGAAAAAGTACCAGTAAGCTCTATAATTACACCAAGAGGAACCGTATTGTACGGTAATAACACTGCCAACGAGAGCAAAAAATTATATTTAGAAATATTTTTTACAGAACCTAACAACTAAAATTATATGTGTGGAATAGTAGGCTATATTGGTCATAGAGAAGCATACCCAATAGTACTCAAAGGACTAAAACGCTTAGAATATAGAGGCTATGATAGCGCAGGTATTGCGCTTTATGATGGTAACGAAATTAAATTATCTAAAACCAAAGGCAAGGTAGCAGATTTAGAAGAGCGTCTTGAAAAAGAAATTTCTACTACAGGAACATTAGGTATTGGTCATACACGATGGGCTACTCACGGAGTGCCTAATGATGTTAATTCTCATCCACATTATTCAAATTCTGGAGATTTAGTTATTATTCATAATGGTATCATAGAAAATTATGAATCTCTAAAAAAAGAGTTAATTAAACGTGGTTATACTTTTAAATCAGATACTGATACAGAAGTATTAGTTAACCTTATAGAAGACGTTAAAAAGAAAGAAAATACCAAATTAGGAAAAGCGGTTCAAATTGCACTTAACCAAGTAGTTGGAGCATATGCAATTGCAGTGTTTGATAAAAATAAACCTAATGAGATTGTTGTAGCAAGACTAGGAAGTCCACTTGCAATTGGTATTGGCGAAGATGAATTTTTCATTGCCAGTGATGCATCACCTTTTATAGAGTACACAAAAAACGCTATTTATTTAGAAGATGAGGAAATGGCTATTGTGCGTCGTCACAAAGGCATAAAGATTAGAAAAATTAAAGATGATTCTTTAGTAGCTCCATATATTCAAGAATTACAATTAAATCTTGAGCAAATAGAGAAAGGTGGTTACGATCATTTTATGCTGAAAGAAATTTATGAGCAACCAAATGCCATATTAGATACTTTTAGAGGAAGATTATTAACCAAAGATGCTATTATAAAAATGGCTGGTATTGAGGATAATATGAAACGTTTCCTTAATGCTAACAAAATAACTATTGTTGCTTGTGGTACGTCATGGCATGCTGGTTTAGTTGCAGAGTATATTTTTGAAGACTTAGCTCGTATTCCGGTAGAAGTTGAATACGCATCAGAGTTTAGATATAGAAATCCTGTCATTAATGATAATGATATCGTTATAGCTATTTCACAATCGGGCGAAACTGCAGATACTCTTGCAGCTATAAAATTAGCTAAATCTAAAGGCGCTTTCGTATTTGGAGTTTGTAATGTTGTTGGGTCCTCTATTGCTAGGGAAACAGATGCAGGTGCTTACACTCATGCAGGTCCAGAAATTGGAGTAGCATCAACCAAAGCATTCACAACACAAATCACAGTATTAACTTTAATTGCTCTTCGTTTGGCAAGAGCAAAAGGGACACTTTCTAGTTCAGACTATAGAAATCACCTTATTGAGTTAGAGTTAATTCCGGAGAAAGTAAAAAAAGCATTAGAGTCTGATGCATATGTAGAAACCATTGCTGCCATTTATAAAGATGCCAAAAACTTTTTATATTTAGGTAGAGGATATAATTTCCCTGTTGCTTTAGAAGGTGCACTTAAGCTAAAGGAGATTTCATATATTCATGCTGAAGGATATCCTGCTGCAGAAATGAAACATGGACCTATTGCACTTATAGACGAGAATATGCCCATTGTAGTAATTGCTACTAAAAAAGGTCATTATGAAAAAGTAGTGAGTAATATTCAAGAAATCAAATCTAGATCTGGTAAAATTATAGGTATTGTAACTGTTGGAGATAAGCAAGTAAAAGACCTAGCAGATCATGTTATTGAAGTTCCAGAGACAATAGAATCATTAACACCTTTATTAACGACAATTCCTCTGCAACTTTTATCCTACCACATAGCACTTATGTTAGGAAAAAATGTAGATCAACCACGTAATTTAGCTAAAGCGGTTACCGTAGAATAGTCATATCTTAATATATGTTAAAAATGAAGCTGAAAATGTGATATCCATATTTTCAGCTTCTTTTTTTGTATATAATCTAAAGTTTTCACGTCTTTTTTGTTAAAAATTACTATGCACGCATAACTTTTTAGTATTTTTTCATTTCAGTATCATTAAATTATTTATATTGCTTTACTAAATTTAACTAATTCTCTAAAATGAAAACAATTTTTAAGATTATGACGCTGTTTTGTTGTGCTATAACATTTGCGCAATCAACGACAGTAAAAGGTAAAGTCATCGACAATAATGGAGTTCCATTACCAGGTGCAAATATCATCGTTGTTGGAACAACAACTGGTACAATTACAGATTTTGATGGTAATTATACTTTAGTTGTAAATCAAGCACCTCCTTTCTCGATACAAGTGAGTAGTGTAGGTTTTGACAGTGTTACAAAAGAAGTTACCACAAGCCCTCAAACTATTGATATTACAATGATTGAAGGGACTTCACTTGACGAAGTCGTGATTTCAGCATCTAGAACACCAGAACGTATTTTTGAATCGCCAGTTACGGTTGAACGTTTTGGATTAAAAGAAATTAAAAATACTGCTTCTGCAGATTTTTATGGAGGTCTAGAAAATCTTAAAGGTGTAGATGTTAATACAAATAGTTTAACATTTAAATCTGTTAACACCAGAGGTTTCGCAACATTTGCTAATACTCGATTTATGCAATTAGTAGATGGAATGGATAACTCTACTCCTGCGCTTAATTTTCCAATTGGAAATTTAGTTGGTATGGTAGAGACTGATGTATTAAGCGTAGAATTACTTCCTGGTGCATCATCTGCTTTATATGGAGCAAATGCCTTTAACGGTATTTTATTTATGAGAAGTAAAAACCCATTTGATCATCAAGGTATAAGTGGTTACATCAAAAGAGGTATTACTTCACAAGAAGCTGCTGGAGATAATGAGTATACAGATCTAGGACTTAGAATGGCATATAAATTTAGTGATAAATTTGCTGCCAAAATCAATTTTGGATATTTAAAAGGTACTGATTGGGCTGCTACAAGTGAAGTAGACAGTGATACTCCTGGCGGAACAAGAGCTACAAATTTAAACTATAACGGTATTAACGTTTATGGAGACGAAGTAAGTACAGATATTAAAGATGTTGCTGTAACTTTAGAAGGATTAGGTATCTTACCTGGTGGAGCAAATGCTTTAGTACCTTCTGTCAACGTTAGTAGAACAGGTTACAACGAACGTGATTTAACAAACTATAATGCAGAGAGTATCAAAGCAGATTGGGGATTATACTATAGACCTATTGAAGATAATAGTTTAGAATTATCTTATGTTGGTAAAGTTGGTACAGGATCTACAATCTATCAAGGTACAAATAGATATAATATTAATGGCTTTTTTCAAGAACAACATAAATTAGAGGTTAGAAATGATAACTTTTTCTTGAGAGGTTACGTAGTTGCAGATAAAGCAGGAGACTCATATGATATGGTTTTTACTGGTATTAACATTAACAGAGCATGGAAAGATGACAACACATGGTTTGGAGAATATACTGGTGCATATGTTCAAGCTACTTTAGCAGGAGCAACTAATGAACAAGCTCATGCTACAGCTAGAGCTACTGCAGAGACTGGTCGTTTTGAACCAGGAACACCAGAGTTTCAAACAGCTTTTGAAGAAAGTATCTCTAACCCTGACTTAAGTCAAGGATCAAAATTTCAAGATGCTTCAAAATATTATCACGCAGATGGTAATTATAACTTTAGTCATTTAACAGACGTTGCCGATATACAAGTTGGTGGATCTTTTAGACAATATAGTCTTAACTCTGGAGGAACTATTTATACTGATACTGACGGACCAATAGATTATTCAGAATTTGGTATTTATACACAAATACAAAAAGAGTTAGAAATAAGTGAAATGATGGATTTAAAATTAACAGGATCTGTACGTTATGATAAATCAGAATTTTTTGACGGTTTCTTATCTCCAAGATTATCTGCTGGTTTAACAGTTAACAGAGATCACAACATTAGAGCATCTGTACAAACAGGTTTTAGAAATCCAACTACACAAGATTTATTTATTGGTTTGGATGCAGGTAGAGCAATATTAGTTGGATCTGCACCAGATAATTTAGACAGATATTCTAGAAATTATGCTGTAAGCGGAGCAGGTCAAGGTTTAGGCTTACCAGCTACAATTAATCAAACAGGAGCAGCAGCATATAACAACTCTTATACTGTGACTTCTGTACAAGCTTTAGGCGAAACAGGAAACCCTGCAGTATTAGAAATTGCAAATCCAGATTTAATTAAACCAGAACAAGTTACCTCTGCGGAAATAGGATATCGTGGTAAATTCAGTAATTTAACAGTAGATTTTAGCACTTATTACAACAGTTACAAAGATTTTATATCTCAAAAAGTAGTTGCTGCTCCTTTTTATGGAGAAGTTGGTGATGGTGGCTTATCTGTAGCTGCAATAGCTAATGGAGATTTCCAAGTTTATAGTTCTTACACTAACTCTGAAGCAGATGTAAACTCATATGGTGCTTCAATAGGATTATCTACAAAAGTATTTAAAGACTTTGATTTAAGCGGAAGTTACACATTTACTAAACTTGATTTTGATCAATCTTCAGATCCAGACTTAATGATTAGTTTCAATACTCCAGAGCATAAATTCAAAGCTTCTTTTGGAAATACAGATTTATTTAAAAACTTTGGTTTCAATGTGTCTTATAGATTTAGTGATGATTACTTCTGGGAAGCAACGTTTGGAAATGGTGTTGTGCCAGAATTTCATGTCGTAGATGCACAGTTAAACTATAGAGTACCAAGCTTAAAATCATCTTTTAAAGTTGGTGCTACAAACTTAACTGGTAATGAATACTTTACTGCGTTTGGTACTGGATTTATTGGATCTATGTATTATGCATCATGGACAATTAATAACTTATAAAAAAAACAATAATGAAAACTATAAAATATATATTACTATCTGCTGTCCTTATTGGCTTTACCGCATGTAATGATGAAGAAGATTTCGATATGTCTGAAGAAGCAGTTGAACTTCCTGCATTAACAGCTGGATCTGCAAATCTTTCTACATACGTAGCGTTAGGAAACTCATTAACTGCTGGTTTTACAGATAATGCTTTATTTATCGCAGCTCAACAAAACTCTTTTCCTAATACTTTATCTCAAAAATTTGCTCTAGTTGGAGGCGGAAGTTTTACTCAACCTCTTACTAATGATAACTTTGGTGGTTTAATCGCTGGAGGTAATGTCGTGGTTAATCCAATAACTATGGATACGCTTTTTAAGCCAAGATTAGTTTTTGGAGGCGCAGGACCTGTACCTTTAGAAAGTTTAAATCCTTTAGCAGTGCCAACTACAGATTTTTTATTAAACAATCCTACAGGACCATTTAATAATTTAGGTGTACCTGGAGCTGCAAGTTTTCACTTATTAGCTCCTGGTTATGGAAATTTTGCAAATTTTCCAGCTGCAGCAAATCCTTATGCTATTAGAATAACAGGAAATACAGATGCTTCTATATTAGAATTAGCAATGGCTCAAACGCCAAGTTTCTTTTCTTTATGGATTGGTAACAATGATGTTTTAGGTTATGCTACTTCTGGAGGTGCTTCTGGAGCACTAACAGATCAAGCTACTTTTGATTTTGCATACACAACTTTAATAAGTACGCTTACATCGCAAGGTGCACAAGGTGTTGTAGCAAATATTCCAGATGTAACAACGATTCCATATTTTACAACTGTACCATTTGCGCCATTAGACCCATCTAATCCAGCATTTGGACCATTAATTCCAACCTTAAACGGAATTTTCAGTCAAATAAATCAAGTGTATGCTTTCTTAGAAAGTCAAGGTGTACCTAATGCTACAGATCGTCAAATTGTGTTTTCTGAAACTGCAGCAAGCGCAGTAGTTATACACGATGAATCTTTAATGGATTTATCATCTCAAATGGCAAATGTATTTAACAACAGCCCTACATTTCCTGCATTTGTTCAATCATTTGGCTTACCAGCAGAAGCAGCACCAGCTGTTGCCAATTTATTAGGACTTGTTTATGGACAATCGAGACAAGCAAATGCCGATGATTTATTGGTACTACCAAGTTCAGCAGCAATTGGAACCGTAAATGAAAATTTTGCTGCATTTTTAGGTACTCAAGGTTTACCTCCAGCTTTAGCTGGTCAATTCTCTGTAGAGGGTGTTTCTCTTCCATTAGAAGATAAATGGGTATTATTACCATCAGAACAAGCAGAAGTTGCTCAAGCAACATCAGGTTTTAACGCTACAATTTCTGCAAGTGCTAGTCAAGCTGGTTTAGCATTTGTTGATGCAAATGGTCTACTAACTCAATTAGCTAATGGTGGTATAACTACTGGAGATTTCACATTAACAAGTAACTTAGTTACTGGTGGTGCATTCTCTTTAGACGGTGTACATCCAAATGCTAGAGGCTATGCTTTAATTGCAAATGAATTTATGAGAGCTATTGATCTTACTTATGGATCTAATTTTGAAGCTTCAGGTAATTTCGTTGATGTAGGTAATTATCCAACAAATTACTCGCCTGCTCTGCAATAAAATTAAGTCATTATACATACTAAAAACACCATCTTTCTTAAGTAATGAAAGATGGTGTTTTTTTATACTGAAAAAAGCCAAAATATAGACTTTAATTTTAAATTAAAAATTATATCTTTGCACCGCGAAAACAGAGTACCCAATTTAATTGAGTATTAAATGTTTTTTCAATAGAAATATCTAAACATTAAACACATAAGTAATGTCAAAAGTTACAGGTAAAGTTGCACAAATAGTAGGTCCAGTTATCGATGTTGAATTCGGAGCAGGTGCTGAACTTCCAAAAATCTACGATTCTTTAGAAATTAAAAAAGCTGATGGATCTCTTTTAGTATTAGAAGTACAATCTCACATTGGTGAAGATACAGTTCGTACAATTGCGATGGATTCTTCTGATGGTTTAAGCAGAGGAACTGAAGTTGTTGCTAGTGGTGCTCCTATTCAAATGCCAATTGGAGGAGATATCTACGGACGTCTTTTTAACGTAATTGGTGATGCTATTGATGGTATTGGAGATTTACCAAAATCTGGTGATAACGGTTTACCTATTCACAGACAAGCACCTAAATTTGAAGATTTATCAACATCTACAGAGGTGTTATTTACTGGTATTAAAGTAATCGATTTAATTGAGCCTTATGCAAAAGGTGGTAAAATTGGTTTATTTGGTGGTGCTGGTGTAGGTAAAACAGTATTAATTCAAGAATTAATTAACAATATTGCAAAAGGACACGGTGGACTTTCTGTGTTTGCTGGTGTAGGTGAACGTACTCGTGAGGGTAATGATTTACTTCGTGAAATGTTAGAATCTGGAATTATCAAATACGGTGATGACTTTATGCATTCTATGGAAGAAGGCGGATGGGATTTATCTAAAGTTGATAAGGAAGCTATGAAAGGTTCTAAAGCAACTTTCGTATTTGGACAAATGAATGAGCCTCCTGGAGCTCGTGCTCGTGTAGCACTTTCAGGATTAACTATAGCAGAATATTTTAGAGATGGTGCTGGTGACGGACAAGGAAAAGATGTACTTTTCTTCGTAGATAACATCTTCCGTTTTACTCAAGCTGGATCTGAGGTATCTGCACTATTAGGTCGTATGCCTTCTGCGGTAGGTTACCAACCAACATTAGCAACAGAGATGGGTGCAATGCAAGAACGTATTACATCTACTAAAAAAGGATCTATTACATCTGTACAAGCGGTTTACGTACCTGCAGATGATTTAACCGATCCTGCTCCTGCTACAACCTTTGCTCACTTAGATGCAACAACAGTATTATCTCGTAAAATTGCTGAGTTAGGTATTTATCCTGCAGTAGATCCATTAGATTCTACATCTCGTATTTTAGCAGCAGATATTTTAGGTGATGATCATTATAACTGTGCAACTCGTGTTAAAGAGTTATTACAACGCTATAAAGAATTACAAGATATTATTGCCATATTAGGTATGGAAGAATTATCTGAAGAAGATAAAATGGCAGTTAACCGTGCACGTCGTGTACAACGTTTTTTATCACAACCTTTCCACGTAGCAGAACAGTTTACAGGACTTAAAGGTGTTTTAGTTGATATTAAAGAAACTATTAAAGGATTTAACATGATTATGGATGGTGAATTAGATCACTTACCAGAAGCTGCGTTTAACCTTAAAGGAACTATCGAAGAAGCTATTGAAGCTGGAGAAAAAATGCTTGCAGAAGCTTAATCTAAAATAATAGAAACATGCTTTTAGAAATTGTATCACCAGAAGCTACATTGTTTAGTAGTGAAGTAGACTCGGTTGTTTTACCAGGAGTTAATGGAGAATTTCAATTATTGAACAATCACTCTCCTATTATTTCATTATTATCAGCTGGTACTATTAAAATACATACGCATAAGCAATCTCATTTAGCATCTGATGAGTTACATGCGTCTATTGTACCACAAAGTGATGATAATAAAATTTTGACGGTGAAAATTAATTCTGGAACAATTGAAATGAAAGACAATAAAGTAATTGTATTAGCAGACTAAACAAATTCTTTATTTATATATAAAAAATGCCAAACTATAAGTTTGGCATTTTTTATATATAATACTAATACTACTCTTTATTTCTACACTTTTTTAATCACATTAGTAACAATACCCCAAATTAAAAAATCATTTTCTGGAGTAATATTTATAATAGGATAATCAGGATTTTCAGGCTGTAACCACATTTGATTATCTGAAACTCGCAAACGCTTCACTGTAAACTCTCCATTTAAAAAGCATACTGCAATTTTATTATTTGAAGGCTCAAGACTTCTATCAATAACTAACAAATCATTATCATCTAATCCTGCACCAATCATAGATTGACCGCTAACTCGAGCATAAAATGTTGTTTCTTTATTTTTAACCAACTCTACATCTAAAGACAAATGATGGTCACTAAAATCTTCTGCTGGTGACGGAAATCCTGCCGAAATTCCTGTATCAAAAAATTGTGCTGCTGCACCTTCTATAGTTTCTGGCGAGAAGAACGTCAAGGTTTCAGATTTATTTATCATTATTTTTAGGTGTTTTTTAATTATATTAAATAGACTAGTCTACATATTTTTAACAGCTTCTAGCTCTACACGTAACTCTTGAAACATAGATATAATATTACTCATTTTTAATTCTTTTTCATCATATTCTTGCGTATTAATACAACAGGTAAATTCCCAAAGCTCTAAAATATGCTCCTTAGATACCAAATAGGGTTTATACGCTTTATTATCTGAGCTTAATAACAAATTATCCACATCATCATTTGGTAAATACACACGTTTATAAACTAAACCATCTGTTTTAGTTAATATAATATATGTTCTACCATTTTTAATATCATCAATAGACTCTATAAACTTTGCAACAATAAAAGCACCATCTTTAACAGGCAACATAGAATCTCCTTTTATAGGAAACGCACGATGTGTACCTGTGGGTAAAAAAGGTAACTTAATTTTTTGCAATTGTTCTATATATTCAGGATCGTCATAGCCAGATAAATACCCAGCAGATGCTTTTGCTGGCACAATCTCTATTAAATCTTCATTATCATCACTAACCGTTATAGGAAACAAAACACGCTTATTACCTATTTGAATAAAAGACGTATCCTTAGCACGTCTCAAATCGTTTTTAACTAATATATCTATTGGTATATTAAAGTAGTTAGATAAATCTATTAAACGCTCAATTGGAGGCTCACTCCTTCCCTCTTCATACGAGCCAACAATAGAACGCGACCAACCTAAATCATCTGCAAATCGTTCTTGAGATAGCTTTTTAAGTGTACGCAAATGTTTAATGTTTACTTGTATGTTTTTCATTCTACTAATTTACTTTAACAGTATTTGCTACAAATATAAGCAACAAATACTACATATAGTAGTTAATTTTGTTAATCCGTTAAAATTTCAGAATTAATACAAAAAACACATCTCACTTTTTTGAGATTTTCTTCGGAAATGTAAAAACTTATGTACCTCAACACACACACATATTATAGTCTACGATACGGTACAATTGCACCAAAGCAATTGTTAGATATTGCATTAAAAAACAATATTAAAACCTTGGTACTAACAGATATTAATAATACATCTGCCTGTTTAGAATTTGTACGCTTATCTCAAAAACTAAATATTAAACCTATACTTGGTGTAGATTTTAGAAATGGCGCACAACAACAATTTATTGCTATTGCAAAAAATAACACAGGCTTTGAGCAAATTAATCGTTATTTATCTCTGTTTTTACATGATAAAACATTAAAAATTCCAGATTGTATTGAAGTAGAACTTACAAACTGCTTTATTATTTACCCGTTTGATTTTGAAAAAGAGTACGATTTAAAACCTAATGAATTTATTGGCATTAAACCACAACAGGTTAATCGCCTTAAGTTTTCTAAAAAACAATTAGACTACAATAAGTTGGTGGTTTTAAAAACAACATCGTTTAGAAACAAGAAAGATTTTAACACACATCGTTTACTTCGTGCTATAGACAATAATATGTTATTAAGTAAGCTTCCTAAAACAGAGCAGAGCAGCGAACATGACATATTTATAACACTTGCCGAAATTGAAGAAGCATACAAAGATTTCCCCAAAATATTACACAATACGCAGTCTCTCTTAAGACAATGCAGTATTGATTTTGATTTTTCCGAAGAAAAAAAACCTGCGAACAAACAGCATTTTACATCATCTGCTAAAGAGGATTACAAACTTTTAAAATCATTAGCATATAATGGCATTGCTTACCGTTATGGGACACCAGATGACACTATTTGTTCTCGTATAGAAAAGGAACTTCATATTATTAAAGAAAAAGGCTTTATTTCTTACTTTTTAATCAATTGGGACATTTTAAAATATGCGAGAAGTAAAAATTACTTTTATGTTGGTCGTGGTAGTGGAGCCAATAGTATTATTGCTTATTTATTGCGTATTACAGATGTAGACCCTATAGAATTAGACTTGTATTTTGAGCGTTTTATAAATATGTATCGTACAAATCCGCCAGATTTTGATCTCGATTTTTCATGGCGCGATCGTGATGATATTACCCAATATATTTTTAATAAATATCAAAATACAGCATTAATAACGGTTTATAATACGTTTAAATTTAAGGCTTCTGTTAGAGAGTTGGGTAAAGTATTTGGTTTGCCAAAAAGTGAAATAGATAAGTTAACTCAGGGAAAATTTATTATCAATCAATTAGATAAACTTTCAAAACTTGTTCTAATTTACAGTGAGTACATTCAAGGTTTTCCTAATTATTTAGGGATTCATGCTGGTGGTATTTTAATTTCAGAACAACCTATTCATCATTATACAGCTACTTTTTTACCTCCAAAAGGTTATGCAACCACACATTTTGATATGGTTACTGCAGAAGATATTGGACTGTATAAATTTGATATTTTGAGTCAACGTGGTTTGGGTAAAATTAAAGAAGCAGTAGAAATTATAAATAAAAATTATACCAACCAACCACCTGTAGACATTCATAATATTAAACGCTTTAAACAAGATGAGCGTATTAAAGACTTATTAAGAAACGCTAAAGCTATTGGTTGCTTTTATGTAGAGTCTCCTGCTATGCGTATGCTCTTAAAAAAATTGCAAGTAGATGATTATTTAGGGCTTGTTGCAGCAAGTTCTGTTATAAGACCAGGTGTTTCTAACTCTGGTATGATGCAACAGTATATTATAAGACATCGCAACCCTAGCCGAAGAAAGGATGCTCATCCTACTCTTTTAAAAATTATGCCAGATACGTATGGTGTTATGGTATATCAAGAAGATGTAATTAAAGTTGCTCATCATTTTGGTGGTTTAGATTTGGGAGAAGCAGATATGTTGAGACGTGGTATGTCTGGGAAATTTCGTTCGCGCGAAGAGTTTTTAAAAGTAAAGCAACAATTTTTTGATAATTGTAAAGCTAGCGGAAAACCAGATGAATTAGCAATAGATATTTGGAGACAAATAGAAAGTTTTGCTGGCTATGCATTTGCAAAAGGACATAGTGCCTCTTATGCTGTAGAAAGTTATCAAAGTTTATTTTTAAAGGCTTATTACCCTTTAGAATATATGGTAGCAACCATTAATAATTTTGGTGGTTTTTATAGAACAGAACTCTATGTACACGAAGCTAAAATGCATAATGCTATTGTGCAAGCACCTTGCGTTAATAGAAGTAAAATTGAAGCAATTATTGAGAAAAAAACAATTTATTTAGGCTTTATGTTTTTGCAATCTTTTGAGCAAAGGGTAAGTGAACATATTTTAGATGAGCGTCTTAAAAACGGACCATTTATATCTTTAGATGACTTTATAGAACGTGTTCCAATTTCCGTAGAGCAAATTGTCATTTTAATAAAAATAGATGCCTTTAGATTTACTAATAGAAACAAGCGCGAATTACTTTGGGAAGCGCATTTAAAACTCAATAAAGTTAAAGCTGAAACTCCAAAAAACACCTTATTTAAAGCAGAACGCAAACAGTATAATACACCAAATTTACCAAGTACATTAACAGAAAATGCATTTGATGAATTAGAGCTTTTAGGCTTTTCGTTATGCAACGCGTTTCATCTATTACAACAACCTATAAAAAGTAAATTACGTGCAAAACATTTACTTCAATTTGATAGGAGACTTATTAATATTCAAGGCTATTTAATTACACTTAAAAATACGCGTACAGTGAATAAAAAAAATATGTTTTTTGGGACGTTTTTAGACTACGATGGAGATTTTATTGATACGGTTCATTTTCCGCCAGTGTCAGTAAAATACCCGTTGTCTGGCAGCGGTATTTACGACATTATTGGTACTGTTAGTATTTCTTTTGGCTGTACAACAATTGAAGTTAAATCTATACAACGTTTAGATATTATTGAAGATCCTCGTTACTCAATAGCTCCTATAAGATTACCAGAATCTAATTATAGTAAAACATCATGACAGATAAAAATAGAGCAATTGTACATATGGATTTGGATACTTTTTTTGTGTCCTGTGAGCGTAAATTAGATAGTCGTTTAAATAATAGACCTGTATTAATTGGTGGTACTAGCGATCGTGGAGTGGTTGCATCTTGTAGTTATGAGGCTCGCAGGTTTGGTATACACTCAGCAATGCCTATGAGGTTAGCAAAGCAACTGTGCCCAGAAGCTGTTATTTTAAGAGGAAACTCGGGTATTTATTCTAAATTTTCTAATGAAGTAACCGAAATTATAAAAGAAAGTGTGCCTATTTATGAGAAATCTTCGGTAGATGAATTTTATATGGATCTTACAGGAATGGATAAGTTTTTTGGCTGTCATCAATTAGCTTCAGAATTACGTCATCGTATTATAAAAGAAACAGGATTACCTATCTCTTTTGGACTATCAACAAACAAAACAGTTTCAAAAATTGCCACAGGAGAGGCTAAACCTAACAATGAAATACGTATCATTTCTGGTACCGAAAAACCATTTCTCGCGCCACTCTCGGTAAAAAAAATACCAATGGTAGGCACTGTAACTTATAAAACTTTGTGTGATTTAGGTGTAAAGCAAATTAAAACTGTACAAGATATGCCTATGGAATATATGCATAAGGTTTTAGGCAAAAACGGGTTGACGATTTGGCAAAAAGCAAACGGTTTAGATAATAATCCTGTGGTGCAATATAAAGAACGTAAATCTATTTCTACAGAGCGTACTTTTGATAAAGACACCATAGATGTTAATAAACTAAAGAGTATCATTATTGCAATGACAGAGAATTTGGCGTTTCAATTACGTCGTGGTAATAAATTAACCGCTTGTGTGGGTTTTAGAATTAGGTATTCAGATTTTCAAACCTATACACTTCAACAACGTATTGCTTATAGCTCTTTAGATGAAGATTTAATTGCTGTTGCATTAGGTCTCTATAATAAATTATATAACAGAAGATTACTTGTACGATTGGTTGGTGTAAAATTTAGCCATTTGGTAGAAGGTGGTCACCAGATTAATCTATTTCAAGATAACCAAAAGCAACTTAATTTAATTCAAGCTATTGATGGTTTACGAGAACGTTATGGAGATCGCAGTGTCATTAAAGCCTCTGGAATGGATGCTAAATCTATTAGTAGATGGAATCCATTTACTGGAGAGCCTCCTCCTCTTTTAGCAAATAGAAGACGTTAAATTTTAATCATTAACATACTCTAAAATATCGCCTGGCTGGCAATCTAAAGCTTCACATATAGCTTCTAAGGTAGAAAACCTTACAGCCTTTGCTTTGCCAGATTTTAAAATAGACAGGTTGGCTGTAGTAATGCCAATAATTTCTGCCAAGTCTTTGCTTTTCATTTTACGCTTAGCAAGCATCACATCAAGATTGATTACTATTGGCATAATTATATGGTTAACTCGTTTTCTTGATTAATTTTAAAGGCTTTATTAAAAATTTCTGATAAAGCCATAAAGAACAAACCAATAGCTATTAGAAAAAATGATGAATCAAAACCTATTGGTAGAGAGAATTTTACAACAGTAGTGTTAGATAAAAAAGGCGTAATTATTGAAGGCATAACCATTAAAAAGACCGAAATTAAAAAATGCAATCCTATTTCTCTTAACAGCTTAACGGTTTTAAATTCGAAAAACTTTCCTTGATAAAACAATTCAATAATCTTTTTAAAATTTTTCAACACTAAAATATATACTAACAGAGCTAAAAATAAAAATGGATATATAATATATAAATTTTGACTAAGACTCAAATTGTTATAATCTTTTAATTTAAAAGGCAAATCAGATAAATCCCATCCAAATAGCACTACTAAATAGAATCCTAAAAAAACTATTAGACCTATTATTGCACTAATATAAAGTATATCTATTATCAATTTTAAAGTAGATAGTTTTTTCATAATTATATGGTTAACTCGTTTTCTTGTTTTAATAAATTTCCGTTTTGTAAAATATCTGAAATAATATAGAGACTAAACCCTATAATCATTAAAAGAAATCCTTGTCCAATTTCACCAAGGAATAAAACTTCTTCTGAACGAAAAAGTAATACCATGCTATACACAAGGTTCAAAAACCCTGATATTAAGAACAGTTTTCCTGCAATTTTAAATTTAGTAGCGCTTGTAGTATTGAAGAACCCTTCTTTTATAATTTCTCCTAATCCATTTTTTATAAATAGTAAACCTATAAAGGTTAATACAGAAAAAACTAAACCAACAAACTGTGTATAGTATCCAAAAATAAATTCCTTGTATAAGTGTTCAAATTGATTTGTGAAACCAGTGAAAAAAGTGAGATAAGCATTCCCTAAAAAATGAATTAAATAAATCACGATTAACACCAGTACAAAAGCGTTTAAGAATTTTATTTTTTTCATGATTAAATCAATTTTATTATCGTTTAACAATAACAAATATATAAAAATTATTGATAAACAATAATTTTTTATTAAAATAAGATCAATTTATTGTATTTCAAATGACGCTGTATTACAAATTTCATTATCTATATTTGTGGCTATGGATGCAATTATTAGATATACAAGAAAAGTGCCTATATGGAAAACTATATTAGGATTTGCTGCAATTGCGGTTGGTCTTCTAGGCTTAATATCTCTAGTCTATTTAGCATTAGTCCCTCTTCTTTTTGGCTTTTTAATGTTAAAAACAGAAGGTGCTGAAATAGATTTAGAGTCAAAAACTTATAGAAGAACAAATGCTGTATTAGGAATTAGTGTAGGAAAATGGGAGTCTCTTCACAACCCAGAATATATTTCTGTGTTTAATACAACAGAAGATATTACTGTTAGAGTCATTACTGCCGAATCTACAAATACCTTTCCAATCATCGTACTGAACATTTTTTATGAAAGAAATAAAAAAATTACAGTTTATAAAACAGAAGATATTAAAGACGCTTTTGATGTTGCCTCTCACATTGCAGATGCTTTAGCAATAGACCTATTAGATGCTACTGTAAAAAATGATTATAAATGGGTTGACACAGATATTCTTAGAGAAAAAGGTGACATTGTTTATACAGATTAATTGTAAAGGATGCTACCAAAAAAACTCCAAAACAAACTCGATAAGCGTCAACAAGACAATGCGTTTAGACAATTAGGATCATCCAATAATCTCGTCGATTTTTCTTCTAACGATTATTTAGGGTTTTCAAAGTCTACAGCTATTTTTGAGAATGCTCACAAATATCTGTTAGACAACAACCTCACAAAAAACGGAGCAACAGGCTCACGATTATTATCTGGAAACAACCAACTTTTTAACCAAGTAGAACAACAAATAAGTGATTTTCATAATAGTGAGACTGCGCTCATTTTTAATTCTGGTTACGATGCCAACTTAGGCTTTTTCTCATGTGTACCTCAACGAAATGATATTATCCTGTATGACCAATTTTGCCATGCATCCATTCGTGATGGTATTAATATGAGTAACGCAAAAGCATATAAGTTTGAACATAATAATTTGCAAGCGTTAGAAAAAGAGATTCTTCGCTTCGCTGTTAATGACAACGATATATATGTCGTCACAGAGTCTGTGTTTTCTATGGATGGTGATTCTCCAAACCTAGAGCAACTCTCTAAAATATGTGCAATACACAATGCAAACCTCATTATTGATGAAGCACACGCTGTTGGTGTTTTTGGGAATAACGGAAACGGATTGGTGAACGCGCTCCAATTAGAACACCAAGTTTTCGCAAGACTCATCACCTTTGGCAAAGCGTTGGGATGTCATGGCGCAGCAATTTTAGGAAGCCAAAAACTCAAAGATTATCTCATCAATTTTTCGCGACCTTTTATTTATACTACAGCCTTGCCTCCACACTCGTTAGCGACGATAAAAGTTGCTTATAGTGAGCTTTCCATCACGAGCAATAGCGAAGAATCCCAATTAAATCAACTCCATCAAAACATCATTTTTTTTAATTCTGAAATTAAACGACTGCAACTTCAGCAGTTATTTATAGATAGTAATTCGGCAATTCAATGTTGTATTATCTCCGGAAATGAGCAGGTAAAGCACATTTCCGAAGCATTAAAAAAACAAGGCTTTGACGTTAAAGCCATACTATCTCCAACGGTTACTAAAGATAAAGAGCGACTACGTTTTTGCTTACACAGTTACAATACTCCTAAAGAAATCACCAAAGTTTTAGAGTTACTCACTACCTTTACATTCTAAAATAGTTTATTAGAAAGTATGAGTAACATCTTTACAACAATAGCTAGATTTCAATACACCACAGAAGCTCAAATTATTAAAGGCAGGTTGGAGGCAGATGGTATAGAAGTTTTTCTAAAAGATCATTTAACTATAGATACAGATCCTTTAGTAAGCAACGCAATTGGAGGTGTAAAACTACAAGTACTATCTAAAGATGCCATGAAAGCAAAACATATTTTGAGCACCATTAATAAGTACTCCTTAGATGATGATGGTAATCAAATTGAATGTCCAAATTGTAGTAGTGGCACAGTAGAATTATTTTCTACCATCACAAATTTTAAATCATTTTTTGCCTTCTTGGTTGGGTTTATGTTTGGCACATTACCTTTTCATACGCGTTATAAATACAAGTGCGAAAACTGTAACACTCAATTTTCTAAAGAAGACATTAAACTTAAAAGCAACAACGCTTAATCTCATTATGCAAACATATTTTATTACAGGTATAGGCACAGAAGTAGGCAAAACTATGGTCTCTGCAATCGTAACAGAAGCTTTAAAGGCAGACTATTGGAAACCTATACAAGCAGGAGAACTAAACCATTGCGATAGCAAAAAAGTACAAGACCTTATATCAAATACAAATTCTAAATTTCACGAGAACAGCTATGCATTACAAACACCAATGAGTCCGCATGCTGCAGCAGATATCGAAAATATTACAATCGAACTCAAAAAGATAAAACCTCCAAAAACCAAAAATAATTTGGTAATTGAAGGAGCTGGCGGTTTGTTAGTACCTCTAAATCATAAAGACACAATTTTAGATCTTATCAAACCAAACTACAAAGTCATTGTTGTATCAAGACATTATTTAGGCAGCATCAATCACACTCTTTTAACCATTAATCTATTAAAAGAAAAAGGGTTTGATGTATCTATTATTTTCTCCGGAAATGAGCACAAAACAACAGAAAATATTATAACAACAATGACGAATGTAAACGTTATTGGGCGAATCGATGAAGAACCTTATTTTGATAAAAATGTGATTTTGGAATACGCGGAAGAATTGAGAAGCAACTTGAAATCATTATAGAAAAATACAATCCATTGTGCTCTCAAAATGAAATTAGATATTCGAGTCCCAAATTTCGACAACGTCGAAAAAATGTCAATCTGCAGAAATAATGAGAGAAAGAATGGAGATGCAAAGCAAAGCTTTAAGCACGTAATTCTGAAAGCGAATGTTTCACAGGAATTTCCTCAGATTGTCTTGATTTTTGGTTCGTTTTGCATCAAGTCAAAATGAATAGAGAAAAAGTAACTAGACTTCTAGCTATACGAGTATAAAAAAACAGTTAATTTTGTTAGTGTAAGTAAATGGCAAAGCCAAATTAAGGTTATCAAAAAATGAGATGCTGACATCGAAGATTCATGAATACTTTATCAAACAATAAAGATTGATGAATAAACAAGTTCAGCATGACAACGAGTATGAAATTAAAACAAAGAGATAAAAAACACCTCTGGCATCCATTAAAGCAACACCAATTACAGCCAGAAAGTTTAGCAATTGTAAAAGCAAAAGGCTGCATCTTAACAGACGAAGATGGTAATGATTATATTGACGCCATTTCCTCTTGGTACACATCAATGTATGGACATTGCAATGATTACATCATCGAGAAAACTTATGCGCAAATGCAGCAACTCGACCAAATCATGTTTAGTGATTTTACGCATGAGCCAGCAATTGAACTATCTGAAAAACTTATAAAAATTCTACCAAAAGGTCAAAACAAGATTTTTTTTAATGATAATGGCTCAACAGCTGTAGAAGCTGCTATTAAAATGGCGTTACAATATCATTTTAATAAAAATGATAAACGCTCTGTGTTTATAGCGTTTGAAAACGGGTTTCATGGCGACACCTTTGGCGCTATGAGCGTTTCTGGTTTATCAGTATATAATGGTCCTTTTGAGGAGTTTTTAATAGATGTTAAACGCATTCCTACACCAAATGGTAACAATCATGATTTAATCATCAACCAACTACGCACGCTAGCGTTAGAAAATGATATCGCTGGTTTTATCTACGAGCCATTAGTACAAGGAGCTGCAGGAATGAAAATTCATGATGCACAGGGTTTAAATAGTATTCTATCATTTTGCAAACAACATAAAATCTTAACTATTGCCGACGAAGTCATGACAGGTTTTGGTAAAACAGGACGTTATTTCGCTTCAGATTATATCGAAACCAAACCAGATATTATTTGTTTAAGTAAAGCGTTAACCGCAGGATTAATACCTATGGCAATTACCTCATGCACACAAGATATTTATGATGCATTTTTAAGTAACGATATGGCAAAAGGCTTTTTTCATTGTCATACCTACTCTGCAAATCCAATAGCGTGTGCAACTGCAATTGCTGGAATTGACCTATTGATTTCTTCGGAAATTCAACAAAGCATTAAACATATTTCTAAAGCTCATATAGAATTTGAACACAAAATAAAAAATCATCCAAAAGTCAACGCAACCAGATGTTTAGGTGTAATTTTCGCATTAGACCTCAACACCAAAATGGAACGCTATGGAGATTTAAGAGATAAACTACTTAAATTCTTTATGGATCGAGATGTCTTTTTAAGACCTTTAGGCAATACCATTTATATTCAAGTGCCTTATGTGATTTCTAATGCGCAACTCAAAAAAGTGTATCAGGTTATTGAAGAGGCTTTAGAGATTATCTAACTAACATCGGCACGATAATAGAACGATATTAATATCTTTGTCAAAACAAAAATTACTTGCAACACCCAATTTCTATAACCGCAATGTCATCCATTTCTCCTTTAGGTAAGTCTCCTAATAAAATCTGGAACAATTACTTAAATGATTCTCATTGTTTTACTGAAAAAGACGGTGTTTTAGTGGCTACATTTCCGAAGGAATTAAAAGCAGATATAGAACAATTAAGACAATCCAATACAAAATACAAATCATTAGACGACTCGGTTTTGTTTGCCATTTTCGCATCAAGACAAGCGATTAAAAATGCTGGATGGACGTCTACTGATAACTTTGGAATCAACATAGGATCTTCAAGAGGTGCAACCGCACTTTTTGAAAATTATCACGAAGAATTTCTACGGAATAAAAAAGCAGAAACCCTTACATCTCCAACCACAACCTTAGGAAACATATCCTCATGGGTTGCTCATGATTTACAAACGCAAGGCCCAGAAATTTCGCATTCTATCACCTGCTCTACTGCTTTACATGCAATGCTAAATGGTATTGCATGGATCAACTCTGGTATGTGCGATAAATTTTTAGTTGGTGGTAGCGAAGCGCCTTTAACTGCATTTACGATTGCCCAAATGCAAGCTTTGAAAATTTATTCAAGAGCAAGTTGCCATTTAGATCAGAACGAAGAATCTCATTACCCAAACCAAGCCCTAAACCTCAACAAAACCGAAAACACCATGATACTCGGTGAAGGTGCTACAATGGCTTGTTTAGAATCTGGAACAACCAAAAACGCTTTAGCAAAAATTATAGGTATTGGCTATGCAACAGAGCCTTTAGAGCACAATGCCTCTTTATCTACAAATGCTATTTGTTTTCAACGCTCAATGGCAATGGCTTTGGGTCAATTGAACCCTCAAGATGTTGACATTGTTGTTACTCATACACCAGGAACAATTAAAGGTGACCAGGCAGAAATAAATGCCATAAATGAAATTTTTTGTAACAAAATGCCTGTATTAACTACTAATAAGTGGAAGATAGGTCACAGCCTTGGTGCCTCTGGACTTTTAAGTATTGAAATGGCAATTCTAATGTTACAACATCAAAAATTCATTTCAGTCCCTTATATAAAAACCGAAGTTCCAAAACGCATCAAACATATTCTTGTTAATGCTGTTGGATTTGGAGGCAATGCAGTATCTATTTTACTTTCAAAATAACATTTATTTATAGTGTAAGACTCTTTTAAAGGTCTTATATTTCAATATTAATTCTTAATACTAACCGATTATGGAATGGTTTTCAGCTTTAGATGGATTCTCGCAATTCTTTTGGGTCATTGCGCTCATTGGCTCTCTAATTTTCGTTTTTGTTATCATTACTACATTTCTTGGAATGGATGGTGGCGACGATTTTGATGGTGTTGATTCTGAAATAGATGCAGATGGAGGCATTGGCTTTCAATTTATAACCTTTAAAAACCTAGTTGGTTTCTTTACCATTTTTGGATGGATAGGCATCGCTTGTATAAATGCAGGGTTTTCAAAACCAATAACAGTAGTAGTTTCCTTATTTTGTGGTTTATTAATGATGACCATCATGGCAGCAATGTTTTATGCTATGGGTAAATTAACAGATAGTGGTACTTTAAATTATAAAAATGCTATTGGTGCCATAGGCGAAATTTATCTAACTGTTGGCGCAAATCGTGAGAGTATGGGAAAAGTAAGTGTTAGAGTTCAAGGCACTTTGAGAGAACTTGAAGCACTATCAGATTCGTTGTCAGAGCTTAAATCTGGCACCATTATTAAAGTGGTAGATGTTACCAGCAACGGTATATTAATAGTAGAACAAACAAAAAAAGCAATAGAACCAATTAAAACCAAAACATATGAACTACCTAGTGACACAAAACTTTGATTTAGGATTTCCTATTGCAGCAGTTGCTGCAATACTATTCATCTTTGTCTTTTTAATCATTCTTATAAAACGTTATAAGCGTTGTCCATCTGACCGTATTTTAGTGGTCTATGGTAAAGTAGGTGGAGGCCAATCGGCAAAATGTATTCATGGTGGAGCAGCCTTTATTGTTCCAGTATTTCAGGATTATGAATTTCTAGATTTAACGCCAATTTCTATTGAGGTGAATCTTGTAAATGCATTATCTAAGCAAAACATTCGTGTAAATGTACCTTCACGATTTACTATTGGAGTTTCTACAGAACCTGGTGTGATGCAAAATGCAGCAGAACGTTTATTAGGCTTAGGTCAAAATGAAATTCAAGAATTAGCACAAGAAATTATTTTTGGACAATTACGTTTAGTAGTTGCCTCTATGGATATTGAAGAAATTAATAACGATCGTGATAAATTTTTAACTAACATTTCTGCAAGTGTTGAGTCTGAATTAAAGAAAGTAGGTCTAAAATTAATCAACGTAAATATTACAGATATCGTTGATGAGTCTGGATACATTGAGGCACTTGGTAAAGAAGCTGCAGCACACGCAATTAACGCTGCACGTAAATCGGTTGCAGAGAAAACTAGAGACGGTTCTATTGGTGAAGCAAATGCTGTACAAGATGAAAGAACTCAAGTTGCTGCTGCCAACGCACAAGCTGTTGAAGGAGAAAACACTGCAAAAATTGCAGTCGCAAATTCAGATTCGTTACGTCGTCAACGTGAAGCAGAAGCTGAGCGTGTGGCAATCGCCTCAGAGAAAGTACAGAGTGCAAAAGCATTGCAAGAATCATATGCTGCAGAGCAAGAAGCAGAAACTGCAAGAGCAGAACGTGAGCGTTCTTCTCAAATGGCAGATGTTATTGTTCCTGCGGAAATTGATAAACGTAAAGTGGAGATAGATGCAGAAGCAGAGGCTGAACGCATTAGAAGACGAGCAAAAGGTGAGGCAGATGCGATATTATTTAAAGCGCAAGCCGAAGCGCAAGGTCAGTTTGAAGTTTTAACAAAACAAGCTGCTGGTATGGAGCAAATTGTTAAAGCTGCAGGAAACTCAAGTCGTGATGCAGTATTATTGTTAATTGCAGATAAATTACCAGAATTGGTGAGATTGCAAGCTGAAGCTATCAAAAACATTAAGATTGATAAAGTTACCGTTTGGGATAATGGAAGTAAAGGCGAAGATGGAAAATCATCTACAGCTAATTTCTTATCAGGAATGTACAAATCGGTTCCACCACTTCAAGAAATGTTTAATATGGCTGGTATGGATTTGCCTGAGTATTTAAAAGGGAAGGACAAAGTACAACCAGAAGACGCTAAAATTCTTCCGAAGAAAAAAGAAGACGATAAAAGCTAATGTTATATAGATTGAAAAATCCGCCATGTGGCGGATTTTTTGTTATACTTTATGTTAAGTATCTATTATCTACATTGAAGAGATTCTTCAGTCATACTTCTTTCTGAATGACAGTAGGCCATTAATTAATAACTAGTTTTTAAAAAAAATCTAAATGTCATTCATAACGCAGTGAAGAATCTTTTTTATAATAGATACCAGCAACTTAAATAATTAAAATTCTTCAATGCGTTATATAATACAACTAGAGTTTAGCTAATTTAGAGGCAGACATTTTTCTTTTATATTTACAATAAATTCATCCTTATGACCTCTACATTAAAAACTTTACTTGTTTTTGCATGTTTCACATGTTCAACGATATATTCCCAAACAGACCCAAACATCTTCGAGAAATTCGAATCTAAATTCTACACCATAGATGGTTACAAAATTAATGTTGAAGTTTTAGGAGAAGGTGATCCTATATTTTTTCTTCCTGGAGGTCCAGGAAATTCTCACGATTATATGCAAGGTGCTTTTGGTCAGTATTACAAAACCAATACGGTTGTCTTTTTTGATTGGTTAGGTCGTGGTAAGAGTGATGATGCAAAAGATGTTAGTGAATATAGTGTCGAAGCAGATGTGGAACTCATTGAAAAACTTCGTCAACTCCTCAAATTTGAAAAGATTTCTCTCGTTGGTCATTCTTATGGTACTGTACCTGCTCAAGCTTATGCCATAAAATATAAAGACAATGTCAAAAATATGGTACTTATAAATGGATTTCATTCTGGAGCGATGTGGCAAGCCAATTGTGATAGTTATAATAATTATGCAAAAACGCATTTTCCAGAGAAATGGGTTGCTGTTGATTCGCTTCGTAAATTAGGATATTTGTCTAGTCAAGAGCCTTTAAAAAGTGTGTATGGTGATTTTCCGACGAAATACATCTACTATCATAATACGACGTTGCGCTCTAAAGTTCCGAAGAAAACATTTAGAGGTTGGGCAGGAGATGTGTACACCACAATTATAGGTAAAGATGGTGATTTTGATGTGTCTGGTAGTATGATAAATCAAGATTACAGACAACAACTAAAAGATGTTAAAGCAAAAACTTTAATTGTTGCAGGTCGTTATGATGGTGTATCTACTCCAGAGTTTGCTGTACAATATAAAACCTTTATGCCTCAGGCTCAGTTTGAAATGTTTGAGCAAAGTGGGCATAATCCTTATCTTGAAGAACCCAAAAAATTTTATGCCCTTTTTGATGATTTTATGGGTGTAAAATAAGTATTTTTGATTTTTAAAATGACTAACTGATTACTATGAGCGAGATAAAACATAATTGGACAAAAGAAGACATATTAGCGATTTATAACAAACCTCTAATGGATTTGCTTTTTGATGCTGCAACAATACATCGTAAGCATCATGACCCAAATACTGTACAAGTATCAACCTTATTATCTATAAAAACTGGTGGTTGTCCAGAAGATTGTGGCTATTGCCCACAAGCTGCAAGATATCATACAGATATAGAAGGTAATGACTTAATGACCGTTCAACATGTAAAGGCACAAGCTTTGCGTGCAAAATCATCTGGTAGTTCTCGTGTATGCATGGGAGCAGCATGGCGTAATGTAAAAGATGGCGAAGAGTTTGACCAAGTTTTAGAAATGGTGAGAACCATTAATAAATTGGATATGGAAGTATGTTGTACACTTGGTATGATTACCGAAAATCAAGCCCATCGTCTTGCCGAAGCTGGTTTATATGCCTACAATCACAACTTAGATTCTAGTGAGGAGTATTATAAAGAAGTCATTTCTACTCGTGGTTATGAAGACCGTTTAGAAACGATTGATAATGTTAGAAAAACTAATGTAACCGTTTGCTCTGGTGGTATTATTGGTATGGGAGAAAAACCTGAGGATAGAGCAGGTATGTTAGTCGCTCTTGCCACATTAAACCCACAACCAGAATCTGTACCAATTAATGCTCTAGTCGCAGTAGAAGGTACACCTTTAGAAGACCAAAAACCAGTTTCTATTTGGGACATGGTACGTATGGTTGCTACCACAAGAATTGTAATGCCAGAAACTCAAGTGAGATTAAGTGCAGGACGTACCGAAATGTCTCGCGAAGGTCAAGCCATGTGTTTCTTTGCAGGTGCCAACTCTATTTTTGCTGGAGACAAACTTTTAACAACTCCAAATCCAGATGTAAGTGAAGATATGGAGATGTTTAAACTTCTTGGTTTAAATCCACAAAAACCATTCATCAAAAAAATGCAGCCAGAAACTGTAGAGGCTACCGATTCTAAATACCAAGCCTTAGGAGAAAAACCAAAATGGACACGTCCTGATCATAAAATAGATCGTAACGAAGAGGCTAAGCAAAAAGCCAAAGTACTTAAATAAATGAATTTAACAGTAGCTGCCATATTTATTGTATTAGGCGTGCTTATTAAAAACTTTAAGTTCTACTTTTTAATTGCAGGTTACAATACGATGCCTAAAAAAGATCAAGACAATTATGATATCAAAGGCATTGCTACAGTATTTAGAAATGCTATGTTTGGTATGGCTTTAATACTACTTTTAGGCTACGCAATATCATTATGGTTAGACCAACCAAAAATTGAAGTATACGCACTAATTATAGCTATTGCCATTGGTTTACCTTATCTTTTAATACGATCAAATTCTAGTAAATACAAGATTAATAAAAGCAAATAATTTAAAGGTTTAATTTTATTTTCTTCGGAAATGTGCTAGACATAAAACCGTTATCGTTTTTTAAACGTATAAACTTTAACAAACAATTAAAATGGTTTCGTAACGTTTTCTTAACTTTGAAACCTAAATTTTTTCACATTTGAAACTCAATCTACAAGATATTCCTCGTGTTAAAAATATCACGAAAGAAGATTTCTTAAAACACTACTTTAAACCTCAAAAACCTGTGGTTATTGAGCGTTTTATTGAAGATTGGCCTGCGTATACAAAATGGAGTTTAGATTACATTAAAGATGTAGCAGGAGATAAAACGGTACCTCTATATGACGATCGTCCTGTAGATTACAAAGATGGTTTTAACGAGCCTCATGCCACTATGAAAATGAGTGAGTACGTAGACCTACTTAAGCGTGAACCCACGAAATATCGTATTTTTCTTTGGAATGTTTTAAAAGAAATACCACAATTACAAAAAGATTACACCTTTCCAGATTTTGGTATTAAACTAATGAAGAGTTTACCAATGTTATTTTTTGGTGGTACAAACTCGCATACATTTATGCATTACGATATAGATTTGGCTAATATTTTCCATTTTCATTTCGAAGGCAAAAAGCAATGTATTTTGTTTGACCAGAAACAAAACGAACATTTATATAAAATACCACACTCGTTAATTACACGAGAAGATATAGATTTTTCTAATCCAGATTTTATCAAATGGCCTGCACTTAAAAATGCAAAAGGATGGCAATGTGAGTTAAACCATGGCGAGGTTTTATACATGCCAGAAGGTTATTGGCATTATATGAAATATATAACACCAGGATTTTCTATGAGCTTAAGAGCCATTGCCAGACACCCTAAAAACTTAGGAAAAGCGGTTTATAACGTCATGGTTATGCGACATTTTGATAATTTAATGCGACGCATTAAAGGTCAAAAATGGATAGACTGGAAAAACGAACAAGCTGTTAAACGCACCAACGCAGCCATATAATTATCAAATTATCTCGTAAGAGAGTTTTTGACAAAACTACCTATGTGTTAAAAACTTATAATATATTTGCAATCTCAAATTTTACAATAACAATTATGAAAAAATTACTTTTAATTATCGCATTAGTATCTGTCTCATTTGTAAATGCTCAAGCATTTGAAGGCAAAGGAGACCAAAAATTTCAGGTTGGTGCAAACATCCAAGATGAAGCCACAGGAATTAACGTGAGTTTTGACTACGGTTTAGGAGAAAACATTTCTATTGGTATTTCATCTGCTTATGCATTAGGCATAGATGATAGATTAGATGCAGACTTTGGAGACCGTTTTGATTTAAAGGCGCGTTTTAATGCCAACTTAGGTAATGTATTAAACATTGATGAAAACTTTGATCTCTATCCTGGTTTAAGTTTAAGTTTAAAGAACTTTGGTGGACATTTAGGAGCAAGATATTTCTTTACAAACGGTTTTGGTGTATTTACAGAAGCAACGTTTCCGTTAGCAAAATATAGTAACGACAAGTTAGATGTTGGGTATTACATACATAACCAATTTGCTTTAAATATTGGAGCTACTTTTAACTTGTAGTCTCTACCTATATTATACATAAAAAAAGCACCTTAGTTTTAAGGTGCTTTTTTTATGGTATTAACTCACGTATTTTGTCATACACCAAATGGCTTTCCCAACCTCTATAAAAGAGATAATCTGCTAATTTTTTACGCTTTTTCTGTGTGTTGGTTTCTCGTATATTTTCTACCTTTTTTTCGGCTAGATCATTAAACGTGCTATAATAATCATCATCGCTAATCTCTTTTAGCGCAATTGAGATTATTGTTTTACTAATATCTTTTCTTCGCAATTCTAGTTGTATGCGTTGTTTTCCCCATTTTTTTATTCTAAATTTTCCTCTAACAAAAGCTTTAGCAAAACGCTCTTCATTTAAAAAATTATGTTGCAGTAAATGCACAATAATTTGATCTCTCGCTTCAGGAATCATTTTCATATCATATAATTTTTGTGTCACCTCTTTATGACAACGTTCTTGATATGCACAATAAGATTCTAATCGTTTTTGCGCTTCATCGACAGTATATGTTTTTGATAGATTCATTGTGTAAAAGTATAACAATTTGTTAATAAAACCGTGACATTCAAGAGCTAACAAAACATTAATTTTGTATATTAGCGTGTTTGCGTAATTGCAGCATTTAATTAATTATCCCTATGAAGAAAAATTACTCCCTCATCTTAATAGCATTCCTATGCTCAATTTTGTCTGGTTATGGGCAAATATTTTCTGAAAATTTTACTGGTCAAAATGGAAAAGGTGCAGTTGGTCCTAATCCACCTACAATTGATTTAACAGGTGTTCCATGGTCAATTGATATTTCCAGTTCAGATTTAAGCGCAAATACAGATTGGTTTCGAGTACAAAATGAAGTTTTTGAAGCTAGAGACGTTGATGGCATTTCAATATGGTTATCTCCATCAATTGACATCTCAGCTTTTACAGATGTAGAATTTAGTCTAGACGCATCTGAACAAGGAAATCATGAAACAGAAGATATTCTCAATACTGAATATAGAATAAATGGAGGTACGTGGTTATCAGCTTCTACTAATGGAAACTTAAATGATGATTTTACTAATGCTACTGTTTCTCAAACTGGATTAAATGGAACAACATTAGAAATTAGAGTTATAATGGAGAACAATGCTGGTACAGAATATTTAAGGATAGACAATGTCCTTGTGAATGGAACACCAGCAGTAACATCAGACTTAGCAATATCAGGATCTACTTTAGATCATGGCTCAACATGTATCAATACTGCAGCAACAACTATACAATATACAATTACAAATAATGGAGCTGTTCCTGCGGTAGGCGTAGACGCTGTATCAGACAATCCAGAGTTTGTTGTGAGCAATTTATCAACTACAACTATTGCACCAGCTGGCACAGCAACTTATGATTTAACATTTACACCAACTACGGTTGGTGCAAAATCTGCGACAATAACAGTGAGCAGTACCACGATTACAGATGATGCTACAAGCACTTTAACTGGCTTAGGCATAACAACACCAACAATATCAATTCAACCTACAAATGTAACACGTGTTATTCCTAATACAGCTACATTTACAGTTGCCTCAAGTGATGCAACTTCGTACCAATGGCAAGTAGATACTGGTGCTGGTTTTAATAATGTTACAGGAGGCACTGGAGCAACTACAGACACGTATACAACAACTGCAACTAATGCAGCAATGCATAACAATGTTTATAGATGTGTACTTACAAATGCTTGTGGCTCTACAAACTCTAATGGAGCAACGTTGACATTAACCAACTCTAATCCTTCAAATGCGCAAAATCTAGAAGGTTGTTTTGAAGATACTTTAGTAGACCTATCATGGAACAACCCTTCTACTCCACCAACAGGAGGCTATATCATCTTTGCTATAGAAGGCGCAACGCAACCAACAGTGCCAACCAACGATGCAAATACCTATACAGCAAACTCTGATTTTTCAGCAGCTCCTTTTGAAACACCAGCTTCTTTGGGTAAAGTTGTTTATAAAGGTAATGGAACAACCGCAACCGTTACTGGTTTAACAGAAGATACTATTTACTCATTCAGAATTTTCGCTTACAATGGTGAGGCACTAACAGGATATTCTAATGGTACATCTGGTGGAAGTAACTTAGAACAGGCTGCTCAAGGCGATGTGAGCAATTTAGTTGCTACGCCTTTAACTAATCAAGTAAATTTAAATTGGAACAACTCATTACCAACATCGTGTTTTGACCAATTACTAATTGTAGCTAATGAAGGTCCTGTTGTATTTACTCCAGCAGGCACTTATACCAATACAGATGTAGATTACTCAACACCAAACTCAATTGTTTACGCAACAATGGGAACGGTAAGTGTAAATTCAGTTGGTGGCCTTACAAATGGCACTAATTATTGTTTTAAGGTATTTATACGTAGAGGAACAGAATGGTCTGAAGGTGTAGAAGTGTGTGCAGTACCATCGTTGACGTATTGTACATCTGAGGGTAATGGTACTGATGGTTTTTTAACTCTTATAAACAATGTAGAATTTAATACTATTGATAATGCATCACCAACTGGTGTTGACAATGGCTATTCAGATTTCACTTCAATATCTACAGATGTCGTTCTTGGCGAAACTTATAACTTAAATGTAAGAGTAGAAACCGATGGTGCATACACAACAACAACGAGAGCTTGGATAGATTGGAATAATGATGGCACTTTTGATGCCAATGAACAGTATGAATTAGGTAACGCCTTTGATGTTATAGATGGCTCAACAGATGGTAGTCCGTTAGCGATTGAAGTTCCAACCAATGCAGCCATAGCAGCAACAAGAATGAGAGTATCTACAAGGTTTGGTGCTACTACTCCATCAACAGCATGTTTTAATGCAGCTAATTTTGATGGAGAAGTAGAAGACTATACCATAAACGTTATACAACCTGTAAATGCCGAAATGAATATTAAAGGAAATAATATTTCTATCGCCAATGGCTTTGATGCACCTTATGGTTTAAATAACACACTTTTTGGATCTCAAGATGTTGGAAGCACAAGTGCTTTTAAGAATTATTTTGTAGAAAATATAGGTGCCACAACGTTAAATTTAACAGGTAATCCTAGAGTTGAAATTATTGGTGCACATGCTGGAGATTTTAATGTAACACAGCAGCCTAATGCAACAGTAGGTTCTCTTTCTAGTTCAGAATTTAGAATTGTGTTTTCTCCCACTGCAGATGGTACGAGAACTGCAACCGTGAGAATAGAAAACACAGATAGTGATGAAGACCCTTACGAATTTGATATAGAAGGTACTGCTGTATGCTCTACAATACTCACAAGTTCTATGTGGCCAACAGAAGGCCCAGAAAATACAGAAGTAACCATTACCTCTGCAAACGATTTAACTGGAGCTACTGCTACAATTAATGGAGAAACCATGACTATAGTTTCTTCTACTGCTACTGAGCTTGTTGTATTAGTACCTGCAGGTGCAATTAGCGGTAATTTACAAGTTTTATTTAGTACAGGTTGTTCATCTACAAACGCATTTACAGTTATAGATAATGTTATTGGAGGTTGTGAAACTGCTGCAGCATCTACAGTACCTTCTGATTTATTTATAAGCGAAATATCTGATGCTTCTAGTGGAAGTTCTTCTCTCATAGAAATATTTAATGGTACAGCAGGTACCATAAATCTAGCTAATTATAGCATTAGAGTTTTTAACAACGGAAGCTCTTCACCCTCTACAACATCAAACCTTGTAGGTAGTTTGGCTCCTGGAGAATTACACGTTATTAGTATTGGTACAACATCTTGTGATTTGTCTGCAACTGGTCTAGCGAGCGGTTTGCCAGACCAAGCCTTTAATAGTGCAGGAGGTATAAATTTTGATAATAATAGCTCTGATGCTATACAACTCTTTAATGGAGGAACACCAATTGATAGTTTTGGAGTTATAGGTAGCTCAACTTGGGCTAACGGTTTAGGTATTGATGGTGATGGTGTTAACTATAGACGTCAAAATACTGCTGCAACATTGCCTAATACCACTTTTGACATTACAGAGTGGGATGAATTTGATTGGACATCTTGTGATGATTCAGACTACAGTAATTTTGGTCTTTATGATTTTTCACTTGGAGTACCTCCAACAGTATCTGTATTAAATGCACCTAGCTTTAGCTGTGCGTCATCAACTACACTTACTGTAACAGGAACAGAAGGTGTTCCTTCTGGTTTTGGCTTAGTGTACCAATGGTACTATTTAGCTCCAAACGCGACAACTTTTGTGGTTGTACCTGATAATGCAGATTTTAATGATGTTACTACAAATACATTAGAGGTTGTAAACAGTTTACCTTTTAATGAGTATCAATTTTACTGCCAGGTCAGAGAAAACACAGCGTCTTGTTATTCTGCTAGTAATGCAGTAAAATTAGTTGCTGATGGTGCTGTTTGGGATGGAACTAATTGGTCTTCACCTCCTACAATAGATAAAATTGCTGTTATAGATGGTGATTATGACACGAGTATTGGTGCAAACGGACAGACGAGTTTTGATGCTTGTCAATTAATCGTAAATACAGATTACATATTAACTATACAAAATAACGACTATGTTAAAGTTCAAAACAACGTGACTGTTAATGGTAACATTGTTGTTAAATCAGATGGTGCATTTGTACAGGTTGATGACTTAGCTATTGTTAATGGAGATGTATTGACATCTAAAGATAAAATTAGTGTAGAAAAGGAAACTGCACCTCTAGCTACTTATCAAGAATATACGTATTGGAGTTCTCCTGTAAATGGAGAATTAATTGGAGATGGTTTGTTTGAAGGCGACCCTAACCGTACATTTTGGTACAATGGTAGAAATTTCTTAGACGAAACTGAAGAGACTGGAAATAATGATGCTACCGTAGATGGACAAGATGATATTGATGATAATGCAAATGATTGGCAAATTGCAGATTTAACGACACCAATGCTTACAGGTGTTGGTTACGCAGCAACTCATAACAGTATAGGATTTATGCCTGGTCAATTTATATATGTTTTTGAAGGTCCGTTTAATAATGGAATAATCAACGTTCCTATTTATAGAAATGACGCTGAAACAAATGATAATAACTGGAATTTTATTGGCAACCCTTACCCTTCTGCTATTGACGCAGACCTATTTTTAGCTGCTAACGGATCAATTGATCAAACTGTAGGTGCTACAAATGGTGCCATATTTTTCTGGTCGCACAACACTGCTGCAGATGGTAACACAAATGGTAATGAGGTATTAAACTATACGCAAAGTGATTACGCAATTATCAATGGTACAGGACAATTAGCTGGTGGAGATAATGTGATACCTACTAGACATATACCTTCAGGGCAAGGTTTCTTTGTGTCTATGGATGATGGAGCTGCATCAACATCTGCTGGTGGAACGATAAGAACTACAGATGTTGTATTTAATAACAGTATGAGAGTTACAGGAAACAATGATCAGTTTTTTAGAAATTCTAATGTGGCTCAATTCAATAAATTAAGGATAAATCTCACCTCAGACAACGGAATTTTTAACCAGATATTAGTGGGTTACGTGGATGGCGCAACAAATGATGACGATGGCATGTACTATGATGCAACTAGAAACTTAGCTGCTAACGCAAGTTCTATCGCTTATTCTCTTATTAATACTACAAGTGATAAGAAGTTTGCAATACAAGGTAAAGCTCCAAGTAGTTTAACTTTAGACGAAGTGATTCCTTTAGGATTCTATACATCTATTGATGAAGCCACTTTATATAAATTCTCTATTGCAGAACTTCAAGGCGAATTTATGAACAGTAACACTGTTTACATTAAGGATAACCTAATGAATATAACACACGACTTAAATGCAAATGATTATACGTTTACTTCGGAAACAGGCGAATTTAACGATCGTTTTGAAATTGTTTTTCAACGTGAAACACTTTCGGTTGAATCGAATGAATTATCGCCTAACGATTTAACAATTGTAGAACTGGGTAATGGAGACGTTAAATTTTCCGTAGGAAAAAATATTACAATCAAATCTGTTGAAATTTTAGATGTACTGGGAAGAACGATTTACAACCTAAGAGGACAAAACAATACAGAGACTTATAATTTATCTCAATTGAGTCAAGCTACATATATAGCAAGAGTTACGCTATCTAATGGACAAACCATTACTAAAAAGGCTATGAAAATAAAATAATTGATTTGCAATCACTAAAAAAAGGCTCTGGTTAAACCAGAGCCTTTTTTTATAATGTATATCGTAAAGACAAAATTAAGTTTCGTCCAGGAGCTGCAATACCAGATGAGTACGTTTGATAACGTTGGTCTGTAATATTCTCTAATGATGCAGTAAACGTAATTGCTTTAGAGTATTGATATCTTGTTCTTAAATTAAGTGTGTACCAAGATGGCGCGTATGGATTACCGTTTGCATCTAAAGCGTAGATGTAATCTTTAGCTTGCTCTGAAGGCGCTATATCGTTAAATGATAATTCGTTATTATACTCAGCAAAAGCATCTAACTGTAGTCTCCCTTTTTCCCATGAAAAGTGTGTGTTTCCAAAATTTGGAGCAATATGTCTTACAGGAACTTCTATACCTTCATCTTCTTCTGTACCACCAATAATATTATACTGTGAAGTGAGTTTAAAATTATCTGAAATATGAAGTTGAATTCCTGCTTCAAAACCATAAATCCAAGCTTTTGAAGCATTTTGAATCGCTTGTACATTACTTAACTCACCATCATACTCTACTTGTGTCTCACCATTTAAAGTAAAATCTCTACGCACCAAAGCATTATCTAAAAAGGTATAGTACGTTGCCATATCGACAATAAACACATTATTAAAATTAAGCTTTAATCCTAATTCTCCACCATAAGCATATTCTGGTTTTAAATCTTGGTTAGGAACTACTACAGAGCCAGGCTCAGAATCAAACACCTTACCAATATCATCAATATTTGGAGCTCTAAAGGCAGTAGATGCATTTAATTTCCATTGCATGATATCACTAGGTATCCAACTTATACCTGCAGTACCTGTTAAGGCTCCAGTGTTAAGTTTAGTGCTGTTAAACGGTAGGTTTAAATATTGGTTATTCTCTGTAAAATCTGCCTGAGCAATAATATGATTATATCTTAAACCAGATTGAAATACGAATTTTGCATTTGGCTTAAATTTGTAGCTTGCATAAGCAGCTAGCGATTGCCAGCTAGAACCATTTGGGTATCTAGATATCGTTGGTGTAGATGTATTTGTTTCTATATTTATTTCATCTCCTATAGAGTTTATATTGTTATATACGTACTCTAATCCATAAAACAACTCACTCTTAGCACTTAATCCTTTTTCTAAATCTATATTAAACGAGTAAGCGTCTACAGTCTCTTCTCTTACATTTCTTATTGAAGATTGAAAATCTCTATCAAATCTACTTTCTTGAAAATTTTGATACGCAACAGTAGCTTGAATTTTATCATATAAGTTAGAGCTGCTACTTAATTTAGTTACCTGAAAATTTCCCATAAACCAACCTTGTGGGCCATAATCCCACTCGGCAGATCTTAAAACATCGTCTCGGTATCTAATTAATCTATCGTACCTAGAGTAACTAGACGTCGTGGTATAAAACAAGCCTAAATCAAAACTTAAATCTTCTTTAGGTTCGTACCTTACTTTTTGTAATACGTTTATTTGATCATAACCTGTTGGAGTTTGTACCAAAGGATTTTCATTTTGAACAATAACATCTTCACCATTAATGGTTTCAACAAACTCTGGTCTTAAATAATCATCAGGACCATACTTACCCATGCGTAAATCATCAAAATCTGTATAACTTACACTGGTTAAAAATGCCCATTTTTTTAACCCGAAATTTAAATCTAAATGTCCCGTTTTTTCGTTGTTTGCAGTTGCATATCTAAGTGCTGCATTTGCGTTGAAATACAACGAGTCTTTGTAAGATAATTGAGGTTTTTTGGTATAAAAACTCATGACTCCTCCAATAGCATCACTACCGTAAACAACAGATCCTGCACCTAAAGTTATTTCGGTATTTTGGATAGCAAAAGGATCTATTGATATTACGTTTTGTAAATTACCACCTCTAAAGGTGGCATTATTCATCCTAACTCCATCTACGGTTATTAGTAATCTATTGGTAGAAAAACCTCTTATCATAGGGCTACCACCTCCTAATTGACTTTTTTGAATAAACACATTGCCTGTACTTTCTAATAAGTCTGCACTCGTTTGAGGATTCTCAAACTCAATATCTTTGGCATTTATATTTACAATTGTTTGTGGTATATCTCGTTTGCTCTGTTCAAACTTTGAGGCAGATATAACTATTTGATTTAAGTCTTCAATTTTTGGCACTAAATATACCGTAAAATCAACACCACCTTTAGCGATTTTTATAGCTCTTTTTTTATATAATAGATTTTGAATATAGATAGTCTCGTTAACATCAAAAAGTTCTAAAGAAGCTTTACCATCTAAATTTGTTATGACAGACTTATCTTTTTTTAAATTGAAAATGGCAACACCAGATATTGGCTCATTTGTGCCTTCTTCTAAAACAGTTACAGTTTGAGAATGCCCTATTATTAAAGAAAAAATAAATAAAACTGTTAATTTTAATCTCATAAACTCTAATTAAATACCTGATTAAATATTTGTAATGATTTTGGTTTTCTAAAACTGCCCAAATGTAATTCAAAATACAGTAAAAGCATCGTTAGAAATGACTGTCTTTGTTTTGAATTTAATTTAATACCATCAAGAGCATCAAAATTTGTGCCTAAGAGCTGTTTTAAGATTGTTAAATTTTCTCCAGAAACACTGTAAACGTTCTCTTTTGAAGACTCAAAAAGACCATTACTTAAATTAAAGTACATTTGATTTGTGTCTGAAATATCAGGATAAAAACCTAAGTGTTTTGTAAGATTAAGTAGAAATAATAAATGAAAATTTGAAAACTCATCTTTCGCATCTAACCATCTAAAGGTGGTTTCTAAATAATCATATAATTGATGATTTTCTTCTTCTTCTCTTAATACTGACGATAATACTTCAGCAAGAAACATGACTATAGAGCCTTTAAATAAATTGGTATGGAGCGAAGCAAAATTATAATCTAAACGCACATCTCTTATATATTGTAGAGATTGGTTTTGCCTATAGTTTTCTTCAATTTGAAGTTGTGATAATAACTGGTAGTAAGCAGCTTTAGAACTGCCTTTTTTTGAGTTTAAAACTCCTTTAAGTAAATAACTTACGACGCCTCTATGATAAGTAAAGCATTTTACGATTAAATCATTGTCTCTATATTTAATCTTAGAGAGCACAATAACTTTAGATTTATTGAGCATACGAGGTGGAGATTATCTAATAATCAATAATTTAAGAACAGTTGTTTCAAACGAGTCTAAATCTGATATTAGGAATAAATACACGCCAGAAGCAACAACATTTCCTCTTAAATTTTTACCATTCCAAATTCCTGTTCCGCCATCAATAGCAAAATTATAATTTGCTTTAGATGACCTTTGATTAACTCTAGACTGTGCCTCTGCTACAAGATTACCTTCTATATCTGTAATTTTTACGTTTACGTTTTCAGTAAGTCCAGAGACTTTTACACCATTATTGATATTATTTAGGTCATCAAAACCTAAAATATCATATTCTGGTCTTACTGGATTTGGATAAACATATGCCTCTTCTAATGTTTCTTTTGGCTTTGTTCCACCAGAAGAAAATGACACTAGACCTTTATCTGTAGCAATATATACTTTACCAGATTGAGAATCTATTGAGATATCTGTAATAGAATTTGATGGTAATGGAGAATTATCTGTTGTAAACTGGTATATCGTTTCTTGACCATCTGGAGAAAAATAAAATATCCCAGAATCTAGTGTGCCTACCCATTTATTATCAGACCCATCTACTTTAATATCTGTTATAAATTGATTAGATAACAACTCTGTAGGTATGCCATCTTCTAAAATAACAATGGTACTAACGCTTGGCTCAGGATCATCAATAAAATTAGAGGTATTAAATAATACTCGTATGCCTTTAATTGTACCAATCCAAAGTTGATTTCTACTATCTAAAGCTACCGCTTTTACAACAGCACTTGGCATATTTTGTTCTTCCGAAGAAACACTATTAATTTGTTCTGTATCGGTATTATAGCCAATAACACCATGAGAGTAAGACGCTATCCATTTAGTGCCACCTGTCCCAACTTCTAAGTCACCAAAACCATTTTCGCCACTTAGTGCAACAGGTATTAACTCTGAAAAACTATAACCTTGCCATTGATTTGTAGCAGGATCAAATGATTTTAAAGCACGATCTACTTTGGAAGTGAGCGTCCACATCAAACCTGTTCTATCAAATTTGGATGCAGATTGACGAATACTTACTGTATTGGGATTATTTGCTACTAATGATTCTAACCCACTATTAGTTTGATTGTATAAAATTGTAGCCTCCTCATTATTCATTTCTATTATTCCATGCTGAAAAGAGCTGATAAAAACTTGATCTGGATTAAAAGGATTAATTGCTATATCAACTAAATTTTTTGCGTTTAGCAAACTATCAAATGGTATATTATTCCACTCTTCATCTCTTAAAATACTAATTCCTCGAGATCGTTGAGGGTTTGGATTAAAAGACAGTGTGTAATCTCCATAGGTTAACCATAATTTACTATTACCTGCTTCTATTTTAAATGCGCTATTACTAGATGGACCATCTGGTAGTATCACATCAAAAATTTGAGACTCTCCAGGCACTGTTTTTAAAACTCCTGTTGAGTTTGTACCTAAATACAACTGGTCATCGATTGCTATTGTTCCTGATGTAAAATCTGTATTGTAATCTTGATTTGTTGATGCAATTTGAATTTCGTTGAAATCTTCATCATACACAAATACGGTCTCACTTAATGCAACTATAAGTTTAGAATTTATAGACCTAATATCTACAGGTGATGACGGATAGTTTCTAAGAAAAACAAGATTATCACTAATAATCTCATAAATTGAATTGTTTAATCTCGTTGCATATAACTTGGCACCAACAGTTTGAATAGAGATGAAGTTTCCACCAGAAATTGTTGTCCATTGCTGATAATCTATCAAATTTGAATTTGCTAAGGACGCCTTTTTTAAAGCGTTGTTAGACCCACAAGCTGCGTAAATATTATCTTCATAAATTGTGGTTTGATAAATAGGTATTTGACTTCCTCCATTACCAATGAAATAAGTATCTCCAAATTGCAATTGACTTAAGTTATATACGGAAATACCATAATCTGTAGAAATATATATAACTCCGTCATGCTCATTTAAATGATTTATTTTTTTTAAAACAGGAGAAATACTTTCTTTTTCGAGAATATCTACCACAGATAATATTTCATCTTCATCATCAAAAACAATTTCAATCAAACCTGTTTCATAACCAACTACTAATAAATCAAAATCTTCACTATATGAAATAGTAGAAATAGTTTCTCCAGAGAGTCCTTCTATTGTAGTAATCTTATTAATCTCATTTGTAAGTACATCATAACTAAAAATAGCATTTTCTGAAGCTGCAAAAATTTTATCATTTCCTTGTGATATGTCTTTAATTTCAAAGTATGAAAAATAGCCTTCCCACAATGAAGAAAATTCTTGGGAGACGCCTTTAAATGAAATTAAAGCCAAAAGGATGAATACTATTTTTTTAATCATAGTGATGATTTTTTTTCAAATATATTTATATCTAACGACTTTTTTACAATTATCATATAGTCATACAAATAAAAAAAGCTTTCAAAATGTATTTGAAAGCTTTTATATTTTAAAAGAACTTGTTATTTAAACTACACCTTGAGCCAGCATAGCATCTGCTACTTTAACAAAACCAGCAACGTTAGCTCCTTTTACATAGTCTACATATCCATCTGCTCTTGTACCATATTGTACGCAAGACTCATGAATATCATCCATTATAGTTTTAAGCTTTTCGTCAACTTCTTCTCTTGTCCAACTTAATCTCAAAGAGTTTTGACTCATTTCTAATCCTGAAGTTGCAACACCACCAGCATTAGATGCTTTACCTGGAGAAAACAATACTTTTGCAGATTGCAATGCTTCAATAGCCTCTGGTGTTGTTGGCATATTTGCACCTTCTGCAACAGCAATAACATTATTATTTATTAATTGCTTTGCTTCGTCACCATTTAACTCATTTTGTGTAGCACATGGTAATGCTATATCACAGTTAACAGACCAAGGTCTTTCTCCTTCATGAAAAGTTGCTGAGCTGTATTTATTTAAATACTCACTAATTCTACCTCTCTTAACGTTTTTAATTTCCATGATATGAGCTAACTTATCTGCATCAATACCATCGGCATCGTGAATATATCCCGATGAGTCAGACATTGTTAATACTTTAGCTCCTAATTGCGTTGCTTTTTCACAAGCGTATTGTGCCACATTTCCAGATCCAGAAATTACAACAGTTTTACCTTCAAAAGAATCTCCGTTTACAGCAAGCATGTTTTTAGCAAAATACACACAACCATAACCAGTAGCTTCTGGTCTAATTAACGAACCTCCATAAGAAATTCCTTTACCAGTTAAAATTCCAGTAAATTCATTTTGCAATCTCTTATATTGACCAAATAAATATCCTATCTCACGTCCTCCTACTCCAATATCTCCAGCAGGCACATCTGTATTAGCACCAATATGTCTAAATAACTCTGACATAAATGATTGGCAAAAACGCATTACTTCGTTATCACTCTTACCTTTTGGATTAAAGTCTGAACCTCCTTTACCACCACCCATTGGCAACGTAGTTAGAGAGTTTTTAAAGACTTGCTCAAAACCTAGAAACTTAAGAATACTTAAATTTACAGATGGATGAAAACGTAATCCTCCTTTGTACGGTCCAATAGCAGAGTTAAATTCTACTCTAAAACCTCTGTTAACTTGTGTGTTACCTTGATCATCAATCCAAGGTACTCTAAAAATAATGGTACGCTCTGGTTCAACCATACGCTCCAATAGCATTTTCCCTTGATATTTAGGATTGTCCTCAATAAAAGGGATTACTGTTTCTGCAACCTCGTGGACAGCCTGTAAAAATTCAGTTTCGTGACTGTTTTTATCTTTTACAAGTTCTAAAAAAGCTTCAATTTTTTCTTTCATTTATTAAAGTATTAATAATCTAAGTTGATATTTCTTAGACAAAGATACATTATCTTTAAAATGTTCATACATTTTTTTTTATATTCTCAGTGAAAAGTTAATTAAGTGTTAATATAACAAATTGCCATTGTTCGGATAAATTTACATTTCATCTAATTATTTGGTAGTTAATCTAGTTTTTATATATTTGTTAACGTTTAAGTCCCTCAATAACATAATACCTATGACGCTTAATTTTAAACAATTAACATTTCTATTCGTTTTTATACTAGGTATAAACGAATGTTATTCTCAGCTTGGCTTCTCTCATGAAATTGGTGTTATTGCTGGACCTGTAGCCTTTCAATCTGACTTTGGAGAGCGTAGAGATTTTGAAACTAATGCAGGAAACACTGGTATAGGTATTGGTGTTGTACATTACATTAACTTTGCTTACAGAGCAGATTGTAACTGTTATTCTACAGATACTTTTTTTAATGATCATTTTAAACTACGAAACGAAATTTCTTGGAACAAAACCAAACTCAACCACTTTGGTAAATGGGTAGATGCCTCTAGAACTGGTGCAAATGCAGAGCGATTAAGATCACACTCTGGATTTTCTCAAAATTTAGATATAGGTACGCAAATAGAATTTTTTCCTAAAAGTATTAGAGCCTTTCAGGCATTTAGTTATTCGTTTGCTCCATTTGTGAGCTTAGGTGTTCATCTAACGTCTTTTAATCCCAAGGTAGAAACGAATTATAATGGATCTACTAATATAAACGACTCTAATAATTTTTACCAACCGTGGGTAAATGCAGCTAATCCTAATGTTAATGAAGATCCATTTTTATTTAATGGTAATGACACAGCATGGTCGGTTGTTGGTAGTGTAGGCTCTCGTTATAAACTTACAGTATTATCAGATTTAATGATAGATTTAAGATGGCAATATTTCTTTGGAGATAAAGTTGATGGTTTAGACCATAATCTAAGATCTAACAAAGCTAATGATTGGTTAGTTTGGCTAAATTTTGGATATATATATTATTTAGATTAAAACTTAAAAAACAAAAAAAAGACCAAACTCACGTTTGGTCTTTTTTTGTTATAATGAATTCTAATTAGCCAATAGCTTGTTTTAAATCTGCAATTAAATCATCTTCATCTTCTATACCAACACTTAATCTAATTAAAGAATCTACAACACCAGTTTTTTCTCTCTCTTCTTTAGGAATACTTGCATGTGTCATGCTCGCTGGATGACCAGCTAAAGACTCTACTCCTCCTAAAGATTCTGCAAGAGTAAAAACCTTAAGATTTTCTACAATTTTAATAGCTTCTTTATAATTATTCCCTTTAGTAGTAAAAGATACCATACCTCCAAAATCATTCATTTGATTTTTGGCAATCGCATGGTTTGGATGGTTTTCAAAACCAGGCCAATAGACGTTTTCTATTTTAGGATGATTTGCTAAATAATGAGCTACAGCTCTACCATTTTCGCAATGACGTTGCATCCTTACATGAAGTGTTTTAATACCTCTTAACGCTAAAAAACTATCTTGAGGACCACAAACTGCTCCACTTGCATTTTGTATAAAATACAATCGTTTTGCTAGTGCCTCATCCTTTACTATTAGTGCTCCCATTACCAAATCACTATGACCTCCAAGATATTTTGTGGCAGAATGCATTATAATATCTGCTCCCAAATCTAGTGGTCGTTGAAGGTATGGTGTAGCAAACGTGTTATCCACTGCGAGTAAAATATTATGTTTATTGGCTATTGTTGCTGTTGCTTTAATATCAATAATAGTCATCATTGGATTTGTTGGCGTTTCTACCCAAATCAATTTTGTATTATTTGTAATATAACTTTCAATATTTGCAGCATTTGCCATGCCTATAAATTTAAAGTTAATACCAAATTTCTCAAAAATACTAGTAAATAAACGGTAAGTTCCACCATATAAATCGTTGGTAGAAATTACTTCGTCTCCTGGTTTTAAAAGTTTTAAAACTGCATCTATAGCTGCTAAGCCAGAACTAAAGGCTAAACCAAACTTTCCGTTTTCTATACTGGCAAATGAGTTTTCTAATGCAGTTCTTGTTGGGTTTGCACTTCTAGAATATTCGTATCCTTTATGACCACCAGGAGTAGATTGTGCATAGGTTGAAGTTTGATAAATTGGAGGCATTACACTACCATATGCAGCATCAGGTTTTTGACCACCATGTATTGTTTTTGTATTAAACTTCATTTGCTTTTCTTATTTTAATATTGAAATATCTTAGCCAAAAATCTTTTCAAATAATTTCAAAATGTTAACGTTAATAACAAACTTAAGGTTTAATTCGTTGTATTCAAATCTTAGTAATACCTTTATATCATGTTTAACAAAATCTCTTAAGTTTTGAAAAAAGCTAGCCTCATAACACTTGTTTTAATTCTTTTAATGTCTTGCAAAAAGGAAGTAAGAGTTGATTTTTCCGAAGAAATAATAGAAACATCAGACATTACAGAAATAGCTATTAACTACCCTAAAGCAAATGGTAGCGAAGAGATTACAAACCGTATAAATAAAACTCTAGAGCGTCATATTATTAAACAAATTAATGTCTCTGAAAACGAGGATACGAAAGGCAATTTGTATGATGCCATTGCAAAATTTAATTATGAGTATAAAAGTTTTAAAAATGATTTTCCAGAAACTGCATTGCCATGGGAAGCATTTATTGATGGAGAGGTGACTTATCGTTCTCCAGAAATTATAAGTATTGCTATAACGTCATACTTAGATACTGGTGGAGCACATGGAAACTCTAGTGTTAGGTTTTTTAATTTTGATCCGCAAACAGGAGAACAATTATTTATAAATGATTTAGTGAGTAATGTTGAAGGTTTATCTAATGTAATAAAAGAAAAACTCGTTACTGCAATTAAAGCAGAAGCAGATGATGCTATGCAGGATGTTTTCTTCGGAAAAGATTTTCAACTACCAGAAACTTTAGGATATAGTGACGAAGGCTTAATAATTTTATATAATCCTTATGAAATTGCAACTTACACACAAGGCATTGTTGAGTTTAGCATCCCATTTGAAGCTGTTAATACATTTTTAAAGCTTAATTAGTCTGCTCCCTTAGAAAGTCTCTTAATAACAGGCTCTACAGTTAAGCCTTGACCAATTATTGAGAACACTACAATAATATAAGTAATCACCAAAAATAACTCTCGATGCATTTCTTGAGTTAAACTTAATGCTAATGCTATTGAGATACCACCTCGTAATCCTCCCCAAGTCATAATTAAGTTGGTGTTTTTTACAAATTGTAGCTTCTTATCAAAGAATTTTATAGGCAACCATAATGATATATATCGACTCAATAATACTAACGGTATTGATATGATACCTGCTAGTATATAATCAAATTGAAATGTGAGTACTAACATCTCCATACCTATCATCACAAACAGTATAGTGTTTAATAATACATCTACTAACTCCCAAAATTTATCAACGTACATTTCGGTAATTTCAGACATTGCAGATTGTCTTACAGTATCATTACCAACTATTAATCCTGCAGTAACCATTGCTAATGGTGCAGATAGATGCCAATTATGCGCTAGCAAACTCCCACCCATTACCGTAGCAATAGTTATAATGACTTCTACCTCATAATCGTTTATAGATTTTAATAATTTATAAGTTATATAACCTAAAACTAAACCAAGACCAATACCACCTAAAACTTCTTGACCAAATAATTTTGCTATTTCTCCAAACTCAATAGCAGCATCTGGTTTGGCAGCAATTGCAAAAATTGTTAAAAATACAACTACACCAACTCCATCATTAAATAATGATTCTCCAACAATTTTTGTTTCTAATTTTTTAGGAGCACCTGCTTTTTTTAAAATACCTAATACTGCAATTGGATCTGTTGGAGATATTAATGCGCCAAATAATAAACAGTAGATAAAAGCAACTTCTACGCCTAATATCTTTAAAAGGTAAAAAGTAAAAACTCCTACTAAAAAAGTAGACACCAATACACCCAAAGTTGCAAAAACTAATACTGGCCAACGTTGGATTTTTAATTGATTAAAATTAGTGTGTAATGCACCTGCAAACAATAAAAAACTCAACATTATATCTAAGAGAACAGTCTTAAAATCAATTTGAGAGATTAATGCTTTTTCTCGTAATAATAAGGTGTCATCAAATTGACCAATTGCAACTATTATTACAGTAAAAACAATAGTAATTAGCATTAACCCAATGGTTATAGGAAGTTTTAAAAACTTAACGTTTATATATCCAAAAAGTGCAGACAGTACAATTAAGACAGATGCAATAGCATAATAATCCATAGGTGCTTAAATTTTAGATAAAAGTAAGTATTTTTCTTTTTAAAACTATTTACTTTGCACTAAGCAATCCAAGATATTAGTTGATAAATTAGATTAAAATAATGAAAAAATTTTACTATCTCAAAACATGTAGTACTTGTGTAAGAATTATTAAAGCATTGAATTTACCAAATGATGTCAAATTTCAAGATATAAAAACCGAGAGTATAACTCTAAAGCAATTAGAAGAGTTAGCAGAATTGGCAGGAAGTTACGAGGCGCTTTTTAGTAAAAGAGCTAAGCTATATAAAGAAATGGGACTAAAAGATTTAGATTTAAAAGATGCAGATTTTAAGCAATATATATTAGACCATTATACGTTTTTAAAACGTCCTGTTTTAATCTATAATGACTCTATTTTTATTGGTAACAGTTCAAAAACAGTAGAAGCTGCAAAGGCTTTTATTCTTGCAAATGAATAGTCGTACTTTTGCTTTAATAGCACTCTTTATGGTGCAGGTTCTTTATGGCTTAAATTATACTTATGCTAAAAATGTAATGAATGAAAACTTCATTAAACCATTTGGCTTTGTATTGCTTAGAGTTGCAGGTGCCACACTTTTATTTTGGTTAATGGGTTTTGTTTTTAAGAGTGAAAAAATAGACCGTAAAGATTATGTTACTATCTTTTTTGCAGCTGTTTTTGGTGTAGGAATTAATATGATATTATTTTTAAAAGGTTTAGAGCTAACCTCACCAATACATGCCTCTGTAATTATGACTATAACACCTGTTATTATCATGGTACTTTCTATATTTTTCTTAAATGAGAAACTCACTAAACTTAAAATTGGTGGTATTTTTTTAGCGTTTTGTGGAGGAGTTCTATTAACTGCCTTAGGCAAGTCTGATAGGGTTGGTGATAATGTTTTACTTGGTAATATTTTTATTTTTATAAATGCAATATCATATAGTATTTATGTAATAATTATTAAAAAACTTACAGCTAAATACCATCCTTTTACCTTTATAAAATGGCTCTTTTTATTCGGGCTAATTTTAATATTACCGTTTGGTTATGGAGAAACTACAGAGATTGTTTGGAGTAGTTTCTCGCCATACATATGGTTTTCTGTGCTATTTGTAATAATTGGCGCAACCTTTGGTACTTACTTTTTAAACCCATTAGCATTAAAATCTCTTAAAGCATCTACAGTAGGTGTATTTATTTATTTACAGCCTGTAATTGCAGGTCTTTTTGCAATAATTATGGGTGCAGACAAAATAGACAGCATTAAAATTATGGCTATGTGTCTCATTTTTTCTGGAGTATATCTGGTAACTAAGAAACCTAAAAAACTAATTTAAATCTTGAGGTTTTTTACCAGATTGTCGTGTATCTTCTTTTGTTAAGGTTTTAAAGTTTGATGACTTCGGAAATTTAGAAACCAACTCCTTTAAATACTCAGGAAGCATTGTTAAGCTTCTCGTTTTTAAATCTATCCAAGCACCAAGAATATCACATGTAGCAACATGTTTTCCTTTTTGATTATAAAAGTTATGTTCAAATTTAAAAAACATGCCATCATCACTTAAACCCGAAACAGTAAGCGATACTGTTAATGTTTGACCTAGAAAAGATTCTTTAAAATAATGTATCTGCTCAGAGAAAACTACTGGTCCAATACCATACTCAATAAGCTTTTTCATAGAAAACCCATGCGCGTTTAAAAAACCAACACGTGTGTGACTCATAAAGTTTAAATAAGCAGAATTGGCTAAATGCCCATTTGCATCCACATCACTCCATCTAATTTCAAAATCTTTTTTGTACATATTTTAATATTTAAGTGTACAAAGTTATCGTTTTTTATAAACCCAAACGATGCGCTTTAAAACTTTATGATTTTAGTTACCTTTGTCCAACTTTAAATAGCGTGCATGATACAATCAATGACAGGATATGGTAAGTCTGTAATACAGCTTCCTACTAAAAAAATATCAATAGAAATTAAATCTCTAAATAGTAAAAATTTAGATCTCAATACACGAATGCCTTCAATGTATCGTGAAAAGGAGTTAGCCATTAGAAAGCTTATTGCCTCAAAATTAGTAAGAGGTAAAGTAGATTTTTCTCTATATATGGAAATTACAGGAGAAGAAACCTCAACACAACTTAACAAAACGGTTGTAAAACAATACATCAAACAACTTAAAGAGGTTGTAGATGGTGATGATACCGAAATGTTAAAAATGGCAATTCGTATGCCTGATGCATTAACTACTGAGCGCGACGAAATAGATGAAGATGAATGGAATGAAATCTCTGCAGTAATTGATAGTAGTCTAGAAAAAATTCAACAATACAGGCTTGATGAAGGCCAAACTCTGGAAGATGATTTTGTTGGTCGTGTACAAACTATTTCTACACTTCTAGATGAAGTAATTGCAATGGATCCAAATCGTATAGACGGTGTGAGAGAGCGATTAACTAAAGGTATTGCTGATATAAAAGAAAAAGTAGATGAAAACCGTTTTGAGCAAGAACTTGTCTACTACATAGAAAAATTTGATATTACCGAAGAAAAAGTACGTTTAAAAAATCATTTGGAGTATTTTCAAAAAGCTTTAAAAAGTGATGATTCTAATGGTAAAAAATTAGGTTTTATTTCTCAAGAAATGGGAAGAGAGATAAATACAATTGGCTCTAAATCAAATTATGCACCGATGCAAAAATTGGTGGTACAAATGAAAGATGAGCTAGAGAAAATTAAGGAACAGTTATTGAATGTGCTTTAAAAAAATGGTCTACTTATCAAAATAAGACCTAATATATAGAGTAAGACAAATTTAAAATAAAACCGTGTCAGAAATAAAAAACAAAAATAGAGGAAAACTAATTGTGTTCTCAGCACCTTCGGGATCTGGAAAAACAACTATTGTAAGACATTTACTCAAACAAAAAGAACTCAACTTGGAGTTTTCTATTTCGGCTACATCAAGAGCAAAACGTGGTAACGAAATACATGGTAAAGATTACTACTTTCTAGACGTTAAAGATTTTAAAAACCGCATTAAAAACGATGAGTTTTTAGAATGGGAAGAAGTATATCGTGATAATTTCTACGGAACATTAAAAACAGAAATTGAACGTATTTGGGGAAAAGGAAAAAATGTAATTTTTGATATTGATGTCTCTGGAGGTTTGCGTATAAAACGAAAATTCCCAGAAGAAACAATAGCTATTTTTGTTAAACCACCAGATTTAAACGAGCTTATAATACGATTAAAAGAACGTGGAGAAGAGAGCGAAGATAAAATAAGCATGAGAGTTGCAAAAGCGCCATCTGAGTTGGCAACCGCACCACTATTTGATAAAATTGTTTTAAACAAAGATTTAGATACTGCTCTCGAAGAGGCATATAGCCTAGTATCAAATTTTATTGAAGCCTAAATTATGAAGATTGGTTTATACTTTGGCACATTTAACCCTATTCATATTGGTCATTTAACAATAGCCAATCATCTCGCAGAGCATAGTGATTTAGATAAAATTTGGTTTGTTGTAACACCTCATAGTCCTTTTAAAAAGAAAAGTTCGTTATTAGATAATCGTCAACGATATGAAATGGTCTATCGTGCAACAAAAGATTATGATAAACTAGAACCAAGTGATATTGAGTTTAATTTGCCACAACCAAATTACACTATTAATACATTAACTTATCTTCAAGAAAAATATCCAAAACATGAATTTTCACTCATTATGGGTGAGGATAATTTAAAGAGTTTTCATAAATGGAAAAATTATGAACTCATTTTAGAGCATCACGATATCTACGTGTATCCAAGAATATCTGAAGGAAAAACAGATACACAATTTCACAATCATAAGAAGATACATAGAATAAATGCACCCATCATGGAACTATCTTCTACTTTTTTACGTAAATCTATAAAAGAGGGCAAAAATATACGCCCAATGTTACCAGAGCATGTCTGGGAATATTTAGATGAGATGAATTTTTATAGATAGAAATACAATAAATATTTAGTTTAAACGTTGCTCTATTTAACAAGAAGAAAATACAAACTAATTGTTAAAATTGTTTCAATCATTAAAAAATATCTTTACATTTATTATCTAATTTTTTAATCATAAATGAGTACAACACTTATCATAGGAATTTCCCTCATCTCCCTATTACTCTATAAGGTTTTAGAATGCGTTAAACGTAACAACCTCACTAAATTAGGCAAAATTAAGTTTTCAATTTCATCATTATTAATAATCGCGTACATTGCTACGGGTTACTTTTTAAATTATCCAGACTCTTTATATTGGTTTATATTTTTAGCTGTAATAATTTTAGCTTTTAGTCTGTCATCACAACTTGTTAGGCAAGAATTTAAACGTTATTTAGCACTAAGTAATAAGGATAAAATTATAAATACTTTATACTACACCTTAACTTTTGTTAGTATATCTATCATATTTTAAAAATGATAAAAAGCATCTTCTAAATGCTCTAAACTCATACCTTTTTTATTTAACACAATGGCAATTATATCAAAACGCACATCTACATCCATACTATTATCATTCACAAAATAATCTACAGCTTTAATAATACGTTGTATTTGCTTGGGTTTTAAGAATTGTTGAGGGTCTCCAAAATCTTTACTTGTTCTTGTCTTAACCTCTACTATAGCCAAAATATTATCTTTTTTAGCAATGATATCTACTTCGGCTTTTTGATAGACGTAATTTTTAGCCAAAATCTCATAATCGTTTTTAAGCAAAAAGTTTACAGCTAATTCTTCTCCTTTTTTTCCTAGTTCGTTATGATCTGCCAAAATTTAATAATTGGTAAAAGTTTAATATTTAAAAGCTTTATAACTGTAAAATGGTCTATTCAAAAACTACAGTAGTACCATCTTTACGTACTTGCATGGTTATTACTTCTCCCAAAACCATAGCACGATTATCTTTTTCATGACCTGCTGGCATACCAAATGCAATTGGAAAATCATAATCTGCTAAAGCATCAAGAATCAATTGCTCTACAGATGTTCCCCAAGGTGTTGTGTTTTTTCGCATTTTACTCATACCTCCAACCAAAACACCTGCACAATTATCAAAATATCCAGCGCGTTTCATACTTTGAAGCATACGATCTATATGATACTTATACTCTCCAATTTCTTCAATAAATAAAATTTTACCAGTTGTATCTATACTTTCTTTAGAGCCTAGCATAGTATGAAGTATGGTAAGGTTTCCGCCAACTAATGGTCCGCTTGCCTCACCTACTCTATTGTATGTAGAACCTTTTAAGGTGTAATAAACTGGTTTTCCAAAAATTGTAGACTTAAAGGTTTGCACAGTTTCTTTTATTTCTGAAATATCTTTTGGTAAGCTCACGCACATCATAGCATGAATACTTTGAAAACCTTCATTATGAAATTGATTGTGTAACGCTGTAATATCACTATAGCCAATAAGCCATTTTGGGTTTTTCTTAAACTTAGTATAGTCTAATTTGTCTAAAATTCTAACAGTACCATAACCACCTCGAGCACACCATATCGCACTTATTGTTGGGTCGTCCATTGCTTTTTGAAAATCTTCGCAACGCTCTGCATCTGTTCCTGCAAAATGGTCTGCTTTGTTAAACACGTTTTTACCAACAACCGCATGTAATCCCCAACTTTGTAACAAAGCAACTGCTTGGGCAACCTCATCATTTCGGTTTTTTAATATTCCAGATGGTGCAACAATTGCAACGGTATCGCCAGATTTTAAAAATGGTGGTTGTATCAAAACGGTTGAATTTTTTTGGACAGATTTATCTTGAGCACTAACATTTCCGAAGAAAAAACATGCGCAAATTAAGATTAAAAAACAATGAATTTTAGTCATATTGTAAATGTACATTTTTTTTCTAAATCCCTTGCAAAATGCGTACTTTTGTAGCTTGTTAAAACGAAAACAAGATGTCTAAAAGATATACAATTACAGCTGCTTTACCATACACCAACGGTCCAATACATATTGGGCATTTAGCTGGTGTTTATGTGCCTGCAGATATTTTTGCACGCTACAAAAGATTAACTGGTAATGACGTCGCTTTTATATGCGGTAGCGATGAACACGGTGTGCCTATTACCATTAAAGCAAAAAAAGAAGGTGTTACGCCTCAAGATATCGTTGATAAATACCATGCGATAATCAAAAAATCTTTTATTGATTTTGGTATTACGTTTGACAATTACTCACGTACGTCTGCAAAAATTCATCATGATACCGCACAAGAGTTTTTTAAAACTCTTAATGATAAAGGAGAATTTATAGAGGAGGTTACAGAGCAGTTGTATGATGAAGAAGCTAACCAGTTTTTAGCAGACCGTTTTGTGACAGGAACGTGCCCAAAATGTGGTAATGAAGAGGCTTATGGAGATCAATGTGAGAGTTGTGGCTCGAGTTTAAATGCAACAGATTTAATCAATCCAAAATCGGCAATTACTGGTAATGTACCTACATTAAAAGAAACAAAACACTGGTTTTTACCACTAGATAAGCATGAAGCTTTTTTAAGAGAATGGATTTTAAAAGGTCATAAAAAAGATTGGAAACCTAATGTTTACGGACAAGTAAAATCATGGCTCGATGATGGTTTACGACCAAGAGCTGTAACACGAGATTTAGATTGGGGAATTCCTGTACCTGCTCCTGGTGGTGAAGGCAAAGTTCTTTATGTTTGGTTTGATGCACCAATTGGTTACATTTCTGCAACTAAAGAATGGGCTGAGCGAGAAGGTAAAGATTGGGAACCGTATTGGAAAGATGAAGACACCAAACTCGTTCATTTTATTGGTAAAGATAATATCGTATTTCACTGTATTATTTTCCCATCAATGTTAAAAGCCGAAGGGTCATATATTTTACCAGATAATGTGCCAGCCAATGAGTTTTTAAATTTAGAAGGCAACAAATTATCGACCTCAAAAAACTGGGCTGTTTGGTTACCAGATTATTTAGAAGATTTTCCAAACCAACAAGATGTGTTACGTTATGCATTGACTGCAAATGCACCAGAGAGTAAGGATAATGACTTTACATGGAAAGATTTCCAGGCAAGAAATAATAATGAGTTGGTAGCTATCTTCGGAAATTTTATAAATCGAGTTGTCGTCCTTACCAACAAATATTATGAAGGTGTGGTACCAGAAGCTGGAGAGTTTTCAGATATTGATAATGACACATTAGCTGCCATAAAAGCATATCCAGCAGTTATTGAAAGTTCTATTGAACGTTACCGCTTTAGAGAAGCAAGCCAAGAGCTTATGAATCTCGCTCGTTTGGGTAATAAATACCTTGCAGACGAAGAACCTTGGAAACTCATCAAAACAGACGAAGTTCGTACAAAAACAATAATGTTTGTAGCGCTTCAAATTGCAAGTGCTTTAGCAACATTAAGCGAGCCATTTTTGCCATTTACCTCTACAAAGCTAAAAGGGATTTTAAATGTGGATGATAATTCATGGAGCGATATTTCGACCAAAAATATTTTACTTTCTGCAGATCATAAAATAGGAAAAGGTGAATTATTATTCTCAAAAATTGAAGATAAAACTATAGAAATGCAGTTAGAAAAACTAGAGACAAGCAAAAAAGAAAATGAGGCTGCAAACAAAGAAATAGAACCTCAAAAAGACACCATTACGTTTGATGATTTCACAATGCTAGATCTTAGAGTTGGGACCATATTAGAGGCAGAAAAAATGCCTAAAACAAAAAAGCTTCTTATTTTAAAAGTAGATACAGGAATTGATACAAGAACAATTGTTTCTGGTATTGCAGAAAGCTTTACTCCAGAAGAAGTAGTTGGTAAGCAAGTAACTGTTCTAGTAAATCTAGCTCCTAGAGCATTACGTGGTGTAGAGAGTGAAGGCATGATTTTAATGACCGAAACTCCTAATGGTAAATTAGTTTTTGTAAATCCTGATACTGCTGTTAAAAACGGATCTCAGATTAGCTAATTTAATTTTGGTCTAATTTTTGAATTTTAAAAAGAAACTAAAAACTACATGAAATTATTTACATTACATATGATTGCCATACTTGTATTAGCTACAAGCTGCAATTCTGCAAAAAAAGAAAATACGTCTCAAGAAATAGATACTAACTCTAAAGTAGAAGTTATTAATAACACATCATTTGAAGACACTAAATGGAAATTAGTAACATTTATGGGTAAAGATGTGAGTGACAAAAATGCTCATATTACGTTTTCATCAAAAGATAATAAAGTATATGGCAATGCAACTTGTAATACTTTTAATGGATCTTATAAATTAGAAGATGGTTTTAGAGTGTCAATATCTAAAATAGCTGCAACTTTAATGGCATGTCCAGACATGTCTATAGAAACTTCTTTTTTAAAAATTTTAGAAAATGTAGATAATTACTCTCTAAATGACTCAAAAATGACTCTTAATAAAGCTAGAATGGCTCCTTATGCTGTTTTTGAAGCCGAAAAATAGAACGAATCACATATTTTAATTAAAAGCCTATCAAATTAAAACTGATAGGCTTTTTTTTATGCAATGCTTTTAAACATATGTTCTCTTAACGCTCTCCAAATCATAACTAACTAATACAATATTATGAGATGTTTGTAATTAAGTCGTCAACATTCTACTACCATCTTTACAGTTAACAAAACATTAAGACAAACCTTTTAAATGAAGCAATAATTAAATGATTTGCATCAGTTAGTTACTCAAAGCATGAGTAGTTTAGTGTAACTAAAAAAAATATCATGAAACAATTAATAGCACTATGTTTCACAGTGTGTTTATTATCCTGTGGAGCATCAAAAACAGTAAGAGAATCTAAAAAAGTTATAAAAGGTAACTGGACTCTCAATAATGTTACTTACAGTAAAACAGGGACATATAGCGTAACCCTTTTTAACGATGCCAATAAAGAATGCTTTGAAGGCAGTGATTGGCAATTTATCCCAAACAATAATACTGGTATTTATACAATAACCAAAAGTGATTGTACAACAGGAGGTCGTTATTTTAATTTCACAATTCAAGAGATTGATGAGGTGTCAGGTTATTATGATTTTCTTCTTAAACCAACCGATATAAAGGGAAAATCTGAAACTAACGCAGGCTTTAGACTTAAACTAACTTCATTAACAGATTATCAAATGCAATGGCAACAAACCGTCAATGTAGATGGAGTAGCTTTTATTATTAATTTAAATTTTACAAAAACTGAATAATTATGAAAACATATATAAATAAAATCGCAATAATTGGTTTAACACTTGTATTAACTATGAGTTTGACTAATTGCAAAGCAGTTAATAATGCTAATAATAAACAAAAAGGAGCTGTAATTGGAGCTACAGGTGGAGCCATCTTAGGTGCAATTATTGGAAATAATGTTGGTAAAGGTGGTAACGGAGAACTTGGTGCTGTAATTGGAGGCGTTGTTGGTGGTGGAGCAGGAATAATTATTGGAAATAAAATGGACAAACAAGCGCAAGAAATTGAAAATGAAATTCCTGGTGCTACTGTAGAACGAGTTGACGATGGTATCGTTGTAACCTTTGATGAAAACAGTGGTGTTTATTTTGCTACAGATAAATCTAATATAAATGATGCATCACAAGCTACATTAAATAAATTAGCTAATATATTTGCCGAATATCCTGATACCAACATTTTAGTTGTTGGTCATACAGATAGTGTTGGTAATGAGGATTATAATATGAATTTATCTAAAAGTAGAGCATATTCTGTCACAAACTATTTAGTAAATAAAGGCTTATCTAGCAGTAGATTTAATACCAACTGGTTTGGAGAGTCTCAACCTAAATATGATAATAATAATGCAGATGGTAGAGCAAAAAACAGAAGAGTAAACGTTGCTATTGTACCAAATCAAACAATGATTGATAATGCACAACAGCAAGCAGTCAATAATTAATAAATTATTTTAAAAACATTCGGCAATTACCGCTGAGTTAAATATATTACAGGTCTTATACATCATACGTATAAGGCCTTTTTTTATGATAAATTATATATTAGAAAACACTAAACTACCTAAAGATAGTATTGTTAACACTGTAATCTTACTTAACCAAGACTGTACAATACCATTTATTTCTAGATACAGAAAAGAAGCTACAGGCAACTTAGACGAAGTACAAATTGGAGATATTGTGAAATATAAAGAGCAATTTGAAACTTTAGAAAAACGAAAAACCACAATCCTAAAAGCGTTAGACGAACAAGGTGTTTTAACTACCGAATTAAAAATAAAAATTAACAACTGTAAAGACAGTATAACTCTAGAAGATTTATATCTACCTTTTAAAAAGAGTAGAAAAACAAAAGCCGAAACTGCGCGCCAAAATGGATTAGAACCACTTGCCAAGATCATTATGTTTCAAAACAGTAATGATTTATTATCAGTAGCACAGCGCTTTGTAAGTCAAACTATTGTTTCTTCGGAAGATGCTCTGGAAGGTGCAAGACACATTATTGCCGAATGGATAAATGAACGTATAGATATTAGAACAAACCTTAGACAACAATTAGAGCGTCATGCAATAATTTCTACAAAGGTTATAAAGTCTAAATTAAAAAACGAAGATGCTCAAAAATTTAGAGATTACTTTGAGTGGGAAGAAGCCCTAAGTCGTATTCCATCGCACAGATTGCTAGCCATATTAAGAGCTGAAAAAGAAGGTTTTATTCGTATAAAAATAGACATAGACAACGAGCGTGCACTGGATTATATAGACAGAAAACTTATTAAAAGTCAAAACGAAAGTGCAGACCACATAGAATTAGCCATTACAGATGCCTATAAACGTTTACTGTTTCCGTCGCTAAGTAACGAAGCGCTTCAAAAGGCAAAAGACAAAGCCGATGAAGCTGCAATTTCCATATTCGCTAAAAATTTAAAGCAATTATTACTAGGTTCTCCTTTAGGAGAAAAACGTGTTTTAGCTATAGATCCTGGATTTAGATCGGGATGTAAGTTAGTGTGTTTAGATGAAAAAGGAGATTTAAAACATAATGAAAACATATATCCGCATGCTCCAAAAAATGACCAAACTGGAGCTATGAAAAAAATTAGTTTTTTAACCGAGGCTTATAAAATAGAAGCAATAGCCATTGGTAATGGAACCGCTTCTAGAGAAACCGAAGCATTAGTTAGAAAGATTAGATTTAATAGAGACATTCAAGTCTTTGTGGTGAGTGAAGCTGGCGCTAGTATTTACTCAGCTTCAAAAATTGCACGAGATGAATTTCCTAATTATGATGTTACCGTTAGAGGATCTGTTTCTATTGGAAGACGTTTGCAAGACCCTTTGGCTGAGTTGGTAAAAATTGATGCTAAATCTATTGGAGTAGGTCAATATCAACATGATGTGGACCAAAGTAAACTTAAAAAAGAATTAGATGTAGTTGTAGAAAACTGTGTAAACTCTGTTGGTGTAAATATTAATACTGCTAGTCACAGTTTATTAAGTTATGTATCAGGAATTGGACCCAAGCTTGCCGAAAACATAGTAAATTATAGAAGCAAAAAAGGCAAATTCACTTCTAGAAAAGATATAAAAAAAGTACCACGATTAGGCGATAAAGCATTTGAACAAGGTGCAGGTTTTTTAAGAATTAAAGATGGTAACAATCCGTTAGACGATTCGGCTGTACATCCAGAAAGTTATCTAGTGGTTCAACAAATGGCAAAAGATATGAGGGTTTCAATTTCAGAATTAATAGGAAATAAAAGTATTTTGCAACAAATAGATCTAAAAAATTACGTGTCAAATTCTGTAGGTCTCCCAACCCTTCAAGATATTATTAAAGAACTAGAAAAGCCAGGTTTAGATATAAGAGAACAAGCCAAAGTGTTTACGTTTAATCAAAATATTAAAACCATCAACGACTTAAGTGAAGGACAATTATTACCAGGAATTGTCAATAATATTACTGCATTTGGTTGTTTTGTAGATGTTGGCATTAAAGAAAGTGGTTTGATACATGTGTCTAATTTATCAGACAGTTTTGTTAAAGACGTTAATGAACATGTGCATTTGCACCAACAAATTGTTGTTAAAGTGCTAGAGGTAGATGTAGCTAGAAAACGTATTCAATTAAAATTACATAAAAAAACAGATGCTTAAAATAGCCTTTCATCCTATTTACAAACATCCACTCCCAGAAGGTCATCGATTTCCGATGCAAAAATATGAATTGCTACCTCAGCAACTTTTACATGAAGGCACTTGCACTCAAGATAATTTTTTTAAACCTAAAATACCAAGTGACGAACATATTTTAAGAGTTCACACCCAAGACTACTATCAAGATTTAAAACAACTCACGTTAGATAAAAGAGCAGCTCGAAAAATAGGTTTCCCGTTAAGTGACATTTTAGTAGAACGTGAAGTTATTATTGCTGACGGAACCATAAAAGCAAGCAAATTTGCTTTACAACATGGTATTGGTATGAATATAGCAGGAGGCACACATCACGCTTATAGTAATCGAGGTGAAGCATTTTGCTTATTAAACGACCAAGCCATTGGAGCACGCTATCTTCAGCAGAAAAAATTAGCAGAAAAAATTTTGATTGTAGATTTAGATGTACATCAAGGCAATGGTACAGCCGAAATTTTTACAAATGACCCATCTGTCTTTACTTTTTCTATGCATGGTAAAAGTAATTATCCTTTTAAAAAGGAAATTAGTGATTTGGATATTGCTTTAGAAAACGACGCTAGCGATGATACTTACTTAAACTTACTATATGAAACACTACCTAAGTTAATAAAACAAGAGCAACCAGATTTCATCTATTATTTGTGCGGAGTTGATGTTATAGCAACCGATAAGTTAGGAAAACTAGGCATGACTATTGATGGTTGTAAACAACGAGATCAATTTGTGTTAGAGACTTGTAAAACCAACAAAATTCCTGTGATGTGTAGTATGGGTGGAGGATACTCTCCAGACATCAAAACCATATTAGATGCACATGCAAATACATTTAGACTAGCTCAAAATCTGTTTTTCTAAATTAATATAATTATAAAAATTAACGAGAAATTAATGATTTACTTGTAAGAGAATAGAACATTTAAAGTAAATTTAAACTCACTATCAACTATCTAACTATGAAAAACTCTAAATTTCACAAGTATAATTACGTATTCTTATTAGTTTTTAGTCTCTCTTTTTTCTTCGGAAATTCTCAAACGTCTAATGATGACAACCTTTTTGAAGCTTATAAAAACTATACAAAGCTTCCTAGAGAAACTGCATACGGTCACTTAAATAAATCTACATTAATAAAAGGAGAAAGTCTAGGGTTTTCAATTTACCTATTTGATAAATCAACAAAAAAATCATCTACACTTACAAAAAACGTATACTGTACTATACAAAATAGATCTGGTAAAATTTTAAAAGAAAAAATGGTATTAGCTAACAATGGTGTAGCTTCTAATGTTTTTGAAATTGATAGTGTATTTAAATCTGGAAACTACATTTTTAAAGCCTATACTAATTGGATGCGAAATTTTGAAGAACAAAATTTTTTCGTTCAACACATTAAAGTTATCAATCCTGATGAAGATGCTATAATAGAGGCAGATGATGAAGAATTATTTGACTTGGACGCTCAATTTTTGCCAGAAGGAGGTCATCTACTTCTTAATGCTAAAAACACTATAGGTGTTATTATAAAGGATGATTATGGGTTTGGTGTCCCAAATTTAAAAGGTAAACTTTTAGATAATAACGGTAATGAGATGACAAATTTTGTAACCAACCTGCATGGCATTGCTAAATTCGAATTTACACCTCAAAGTAGAACAGTTTATACTGTAGAGCTTAACGACGAAGAACAAACTAACATTACCCTAGATCTTGGCGAATCTAAAGGTGTTAATATGACGCTACAAGATTTAAATGATAAAATTGCTTTAACATTTAGAACCAATGCAATGACATTACCTGACATTGCAAATAAAACATTTAAACTTACAATTAGTAATGGAAGCCAGTTAAATGTATCTGATATAAAATTTAAAGATAATACCGAGATTAAAGCGATAATTAATCACGTAGATTTAAATACAGGAATTAATATTATTACACTTTTTGATGAAGATAATAATGCATTATTAGAACGATTATATTTTAAACATGATGGCATAAACTCTGTGGTAACTGGAGTGCCAAACGTAAAAAAAGCAAACGATTCTTTAATTATTTCAATACCGTCTTCTAATATAAATTCAAAGCTTTATCATAATTTGAGTGTTTCGGTTTTACCAGCCAACACTAAATCTTATAACCACCATCATAATATTTATTCGTATACATACTTACAACCTTATTTAAAAGGAAGAATCGAGAATGCTCGCTATTATTTTATAAATACAGATAGACAAAAAAAAGCCGAATTAGATAATTTATTATTAACTCAAGGATGGAGTAGTTATGACTGGAACACTATTTTTAATACTACACCTACCAATCAATTTAAATTTGAAGATGGTATATCTATAAATAGTAACCTAAATAAATCAACTGGTAATAAATTTTTAATTTACCCTCTACAAAATTCACCAGCAGTTACTATAGATATTAGAGAAGGAGAAAATAGTTTTTCTACAAGAGGGTTTACTCCATATACTAATGAAGTTATGAGAATTGGTAAAATTGATAAGCAAAATCGTGTCTCTAGGCCAAATTTATATGTTCAATTTTATCCTAGTGATATAGCAAAGCTAGAACAAAAATTCTCTTCATTAAACTATAAAAACAAATCTTCATTTAATTACGACGAGTCTATCCTGGATGATTCGTGGAAAAAAATTGAAGAGCTAGATACTGTGGTATTAAGTGTTATTAAAGAGGTGGATCGTATTGAAAAAATACGTCGTAACAATCAAGGTAGAGTTGAAATTTTTAGCGATGCTCAACGCAAAAACATTCCAGATTTTGCATCATATATAACTTCTAAAGGTTTTAATGTAGGTTTAGAAGACCCTTTAGATCTTAGATCTTTAGTAATACAATTACCAAGAAGAACCACGTGGCAAGAAGGCAGTGAGCAACAACGACCAGTAATTTATCTAAATAATTTAATTGTGAGTAATGATGATCATAGAGTTATTATGGATGTAGACATGAGCTCAATAGATTATGTTATAATAGATAAACAAGGTGTTGGAGAAGGCATGAGAGGATCAAATGGAGTTATAAAAATTTTTACTAGCCCTAAGCTTAGAACTTCAGAATATAATTACACAGCCGAAGATAGTCAACAAATAAAAATACCGTTATCATTTTCTAAGCCTAAGAAATTTTATACTCCAATTTACTCAACTTATCTAAATAAATTTTATGAAAACTATGGTGTAATTGATTGGTTTCCAAATATTACAATTGAGGACAACAACACTTTAGAATTCAAAATTTTAGACACAAAAAACAAACAAATAAAACTATTTATTGAGGGCATTGCTAATGATGGCGCATTTGTTTCCGAAGAAAAACTTATTACAATAAACTAACTACTCTATGAATCAAAATTTTCACCCTAAACTTTACCAAGCTAAATATTTATTATTAATTTTTTGTTTTTGCACTTTTTGTAACGTGCAAAGTCAAAACCAAGACAAACTATCTACAACCTACAGCAACTACGTAAAATTACCCAGAGAGGTTGCTTATACTCACCTCAATAAATCGTTATATTTAAAAGATGAAAGTGTTGGGTTTACCGTATATGTTTTTGATAAAAGCAGCAAAAAACACTCAGATGTTACCACAAACGTATACTGCTCTATTGAAGATAAAAACGGAAAAATTTTAAATAAAGCTCTTATTCTTGCAGAAAATGGAGTGGCTAACGGTAGCTTTTTAATTGATAGTACATATGCCTCTGGCAGCTACACGTTTAAAGCATATACCAATTGGATGAAAAATTTTGATGAGCAAAATTTTTATTTACAAAACATTAAAATTATTAATACAGACGAGACAAATGACACGTCTACAACAATGCAAGCACCAATTATAGATGCACAGTTTTTACCAGAAGGTGGTCATCTAATTTCTAATATTAAAAATGTTGTTGGCGTAGTTATTAAAAATGACAATGGCTATGGACTAAAAGAGGCAGAAGGTGTTATAAAAGATTCTAATGGAAACGTAATTACCAACTTTAAAACTAACCAATTTGGTATTGGTAAATTTATACTTATACCTGAGGAAGGAAAGAGTTATAACGCAGAAATTACTTATAACAATCTCACATCTAATATAAATATTAAACCTGCTGAGCGTAATGGTATAAATTTAAGTCTTAACAATCTAGGTAATAAAGTTGCTCTAACCTTAAGATCAAATTCTAACACGCTACAAAATATAAATGGTAAAAAATTTAGAATAATTATACACAATGGTAGCCTAATAAAAGCTTTAGAATTTAGTTTTACAAACGCTCAAGAAATTACTAAACTCATTAATAACAGTGATCTGTATACTGGTATTAACATTTTTACAATTTTTGATGAGAATGATAATGCAATTTTAGAACGTTTATATTTTAACCATGACGGACTTTCGGTATTAAATTCTGAAAAAGAAAATATTATTAAAAATACAGATTCAATTACGATATCTGTGCCTTTTAAAATCATAAAAACTTCACAGTTTCATAATCTTAGTGTATCTATTTTACCATCTAATACAGCGTCTTACGATACAGATCATAATATTTTGTCTTACACATACTTACAACCTTATGTGAAAGGATATATTGAGAACGCGCGTTACTATTTTACAGCAATCGATAGGAAGAAAAAGTTTGAATTAGATAATTTGTTATTAACTCAAGGCTGGAGTAGCTATGAGTGGAATTCTATTTTTAACTATGAGCCTACCGTAAAATTTGATTTTGAGAAAGGAATTACTGTTAATGCAAACATTAATAAATCTAAAAGCAATCAATTTATAATGTATCCAATGGTTAATAGTTCTACCCAAACTATTGATGTCCCTGATAATGAGAAGAAATTTACAGTAAAAGGATTATTACCTGTAGACGATGAGCAGGTGTTTTTTGGAGCTATTGATAAAAGACAAGGTGTAGAAAAACCAAACCTTTATGTGCAATTTACACCTTCTACAATACCTAATATAGACAATTTTGTAAAAACACTACCACTCAGAGTTAAGTCTATATATGATTCTAAGATAGAGGAGAGTGTTTTTAAAAACTCAATATCAGACGCTCAAGAATTAGATGAAGTCGTTATAAACGCTCAAAAAGAGAGGTCTAGAATAGATCAAATAGAACGTAGACAGACCACTGGCAATATTGATATTTTTGATGAAAATGCCAGAAATAGATATGTAGATTTTGCTTCATATATTAGCAATAAGGGGTTTAATGTAAGACAAGATGCAATTTCTCTAAGCATAACAACACAACGACGCAATACTTTAAATGGAAGTAGAACTCCACTCATATATCTTGATAAAATGCTCCTGTCTGATTTTTCTATTTTACTTAATTTTGATATGAGAAATGTAGATTATGTTGTTATAGACAAATCTGGATTGGGAGAAGGTATGCGAGGATCGGCTGGTGTAATTAAAATATTTACTGATCCTAAATTAAAATATGGTAAAAGTACACCTGCAGATATTGCGCAAGAATCTAAAATCCCATTAACATTTACAACTCCTAAAACCTTTTACGCACCATTATACTCAAGTTATCATAGTGAGTTTTTTAATCAATATGGTGTTATAGATTGGATACCTAAAGGTAAAATAGATAGCAATGGTAATCTAATATTTAAAATGTATAATAAAGGTATTGAACAAATTAAATTATTAATTGAAGGTACTGCTAATAATGGTAGTTTTATTTCTGAAGAAAAAATTATTACGCTTAATTAAAACTATGTGTGCTCTTTTAAATAAGTATTAACCATAATAAAAAAGGCTTCCACAGTGGAAGCCTTTTTTTATTATAAATATTTAGATAGTCTATTTACCCAACATCAATAATTCGTTACAAACAATTTCTGTTGTGTATCGTTTGATACCATCTTTATCATCCCAAGAACGATTTGTTAGTTTACCTTCTACAGCAATTTCTTTACCTTTTGTGATGTACTCTTCTACAACTTTTACGAGTCCGCCACGCACAACAATATTATGCCAATACGCTCGCTCTACTTTATTACCGTCTTTATCTTTGTAGCTATCATCTGTAGCTAAAGAGAATTTTGCCATTTTGTTTCCGTCTTGAAAGTTAATAATTTCTGGATCTTGTCCTAATCTTCCAATCAACTGTACTTTGTTTCTTAATGTGTTCATGTGTTCTAAATTTTAATGTTAAACAGTTAATACTTTGTTCTGAATGTATTTCAGAATCTTTTATCGTCGTGATGAATCTTAATACTCAAATCAAAATTTATTAATGTGACTAAAACGATTCAACACTGCAAATATGAGGTGAGTTGCAAATGTTAGTCGGTAGTTACTTATTTAAAATCGTTTGTAAATGTTTGTAGTCGTTTGTAAATGGATATAATTCCTTACCTTTAAAGAAATGAAAAAGCTCCTAAGCCACATATATCCTGTTACTCGAAAAATTAAATCTAATTTTTCTGGCACTTTAGAGATTACAACTAAAAATGGTAAAAAGCACCTCAACACTAAAAATGCAAACTATAGTTATGGTGCTTTACAACAGATTTTAAAGTTTGGTTTGGAGAAAATTGATTTAAAAAAAGTGAATTCGGTATTACTTTTAGGGCTTGGAGGTGGTAGCGTCATTGAAACATTAAGAGATGATTTTAAGTATCAACAACATATAACGGCTGTAGATATTGACCCAGTAATAATTGACATTGCTAAAACAGAATTTCAACTCAACAAGGATTTAAATTTAGACATGATTTGTGACGATGCACTCAATTTCATGAATAATAACACACAAAAATTCGACTTAATTATTATTGATTTGTTTATTGATATTATCGTTCCGCAGATATTTTTAGAACTACCATTTTGGGAAAATGTCATAAAAGCAAAATCATCTAGTGGTATCATTTTATTTAATGCGTCTTTACAGAAATCTAAAAGTGATTCTTTAAAAAAGATTATAGAATTTTTAAAGTCGAAAGTTTACAAAGTAGACGTTTACAATAAAGTAAATGAGGTAAACACAATTATAATTACGCAATCTATATAAATCATAAAAATAAAACTATGCAAAAACAATGTCCGGAGTGTGGTGAAAAAATTGTTGGTAGAATTGATAAGAAATTTTGCAGTGATGCCTGTCGTAATTCTTATAACAACACGATTAATAAAGACAGTAAAAACCTTATTAGAAATACTAATAACAGATTAAGAAAAAATTATCGCATCTTAGAAGAACTAAATCCAGACCAAAAGAAAAAAATCTCCAGAGCACGTTTAGTAGAGAAAGGCTTCGACTTTAATTATTTTACAAGTATTTATACTACAAAAGCAGGTACTATATACTATTTTGTATATGATCAAGGTTATTTGCCTTTAGAGCAAGATTATTATGCATTGGTTAAACGAGAAAGTTAGTAATTTGTAACGTTTTATAATTTTTAAGGACTCATATATTATAACCACTCAATAATGACGCAACCTCTTCTTATAATACTAGTAATTTGTGCAGTTGGTCTTATTATTTATTTAATATATTACTTTAGTAACAAGCAAGTTATACTTAGAACGTTATCTAAAATTCCTTTAAAACCAATATCCAGTTTAAAAACTAATGCACTTTCTAAAGTTGTAGGTAAGGCACTTCATGTAGAAGAACCGTTAAAAGCACCATACTCTGGTCGTCATTGTGTGTTTTACCAAATTATTATAGAACAAAAAGTAAAAAGTGGTAAAAGTTCTCATTGGAAAAAAATAGTTTCAGAAGAAAAATTTCAAGACTTCTTTATAGATACTAATGGTGATTTTGTAATTATAAAACCACAACATCATCCTAGAAATTATATATGTTATTTAGTAAAAGACAAAGAAACCTCATCTGGCACTTTTAATGATCCTACTCCCAAATTTGCAGCACTCTTAAGACGTTATAATATTGAACCCGAAAATTTCTTTGGCTTTAATAGAACGTTGAGATATAAAGAAGGTATAATTGCTGTTGGAGAGCGTATTACTGTAGCAGGCATTGCAAAATGGAAATCATTAAATGAGCCTTTACCAGAATATCCCTACTCAAAAATTGCTACTTTAGAGAGCGACGGTAAACAAAAATTAATTATCACTGATTTGCCTGAAGCATTAAAAAGTAAAAACTTGAGAAAACGGTAAATGGATAAGTATAAAACGTATTATCAACATCTAGAAACCTGTCAATTGGTAGAAATTATAGAAGAATCTCATCGCTATAACGCTGAAGTTATATGCTATTGTAAACATTTAATCACCAATAAAAATGAATCTATAGATTCGCTCAAAGAGATGGCTAAATCGCACTTTACAAAACGCTATTTCAATTTTTTTAGAGATGGTGGTCACTGGACAAGCAAAACTATAATTTACAATAGTCATTTTTTAACACGATAAGAACTAAATTACTGTTACAATTTGGCCAAAGAAGATTACCGTACTTATATAACCGGAGCCACTAGAGGCATGCCAGGATAATAAACTACTTCCAGTTTTGCCCCTTTAAATCTAGAGCGGCTTTTAAGATATCTTTCTGGCTAATTTGTCCTACCAATTTTCCGTTTTCTACAATTGGGAAACGTCTAATTCTCGACTCTAAAAATTTACTCGCTGCATCAAACACATTCATATTACCATCAATTGTTTCGACATTTTTAGCCATTCTACTTTCTACTGTATGTTGCTCCATTGGCATATTATGGTAACGACTCTCGCTAATGTCTTTAAGGCAATCACCTTCAGAAATTATACCAACTAACTCATTATTTGAGTTAACTACAGGTCCTCCAGAAATTTTGTTTTTAATTAAAGATTGAATCACTTCTTCAACAGATTGCTCTGGCTTAAACGTAATTAAATCACGAGACATAAAATCACTTACTTTAAACGCGTTAACTGTAGTTACATTTTGCTGCTGCTTTCTAGCACCTTGAAAACTTTTAATACCCATAATCAATGTTTTTTTGTGTGAACTTAAAGTTACTGAAAATTAGCGAACTAAACCAACACTTTAACTATTCTCAAATTATTACTTAGAAATTGCTATTAATAAGTTGAAATGCTAATAGCAGTCTATTAATTTGTAAATTTGAAAACACTAAAAAATAAGTATTGAACTCAAAAATTTGTGTTGTAGGATGTGGTTGGCTAGGATTATCACTAGCAAAAAAATTAGTAGCTCAAGGTCATATTGTACATGGCTCTACAACCTCAAAAGAAAAACTACCACAATTAGAAAAAGCTCAAATTATTCCGTTTTTAATTCAACTTTCTTCGGAAGGTGTAAGCGGTAAAATCGCATCTTGTCTAAATGGTTGCCAGACCCTTATTGTAAACATTCCTCCTGGTTTACGTAAAAACCCCGAAAATGATTACGTCAAACAGATGTCTCATTTTGTAAAACATGTTGAAGATTCTCAAATAAAACAGGTACTATTTATAGGGTCAACATCAGTCTACGATGATGATAAAAATTTCTCTGTAATTACTGAAAATTCTCCAACATCTACCTCTAAAACTCCTTTAAAATTATTAGAGGTTGAAGCTCTTTTTGCTAAAAACAAAAAATTTAAAACCACAATTTTACGGTTTAGTGGGTTATTTGGTAAAGAGCGTCATCCAGCCAACTATTTATCTGGTAAAACCAACCTAAAAAATGGAGATGCTCCAGTAAACTTAATTCATAGAGAAGATTGTGTAGCTATTATCATTTCCGTAGTACAAAACAATCTTTGGGAAACTACTATTAATGCCTCTACACCTTCTCACCCAACAAAAGCAACGTATTACACCGCAGTTTGTGAGATACTTAAAATTCCTGTTCCAAAATTTGATACCACCACAATAAGCAAAGGAAAAATCATAGATTCTACCAAATTGGTACAACTTTTGAATTATGAGTTTCAAGTAAGAATTTAACAATTAATACACTTTTAAGAACAAATGCCAGATATTTTTTTAGTTTTGGCGCAATAAATTAATAAAAACGATGAAAAAATTAATACTTCTATTAGCAGTTGTAACTACATTTAATGTTACTGCTCAAACTAAATCTGAACTTTTAAAACACTTTGAGTCTTACTATAAAGAGATGAAGGGTCAAGGTGACGTACAAGGTGTCATAAATGCTATGACACATCTTAACGTGTTGCAACCAAGTCAACAAAGATTAGACACATTAGCCTACGTATATGTAACCGAAGGCAGAAACTTAGAAGCCTTAAACACCATTGGTATTGACCAAAATGCAACAGACTCAGACATTAATACAGAGGTAAAAGCCATAGCTCTAAAAGGGCTTAATCAACCTAAACGTGCTGTCGCTTTTTATGAAGAATTATTTAAACGAAATGCCAACTCTTATTTAGCTTATGAGATTGCAGATTTAAAAACGCAATTACAAGATTTAGCTGGAGCAAAGGCTAGCGTTGATTATGGATTAACAAATGTAAAACCTGAGATGAAGCGTGCCTATTACGAGTCTCAACAGCCTTATGAGGTTTCTCTAAAAGGCGCTTTAACATATATGAAAGCATTAATTGTTTTTAATATGAACCAAACAGATAATATAGACCAAGCCATTGCATTATTAGACGAAGCAATTACTATGGACGCTAATTTTAATTTAGCTAAAATTAGTAAAGACGCACTTTTAGCTAGAAAAGCAGAAGGAACAACAAAGGAGTAAATTTCTTTTTTCTTCTTCGGAAATGTAACCTTTAAAAATCCTCATTTCTTAGAAACGAAAAAAATTAACTTTTTAGCACATAAAAAAAGCACCCAATTGGGTGCTTTTTATTTTTATTACTCTACGATGTATTACCAAATTCTAACACGCTCTTCTGGAGCTAACCACATTTTATCACCTTCTTTAATATCAAACGCTTCATAAAAAGCATCTATATTTTTAAGAGGTTGTGTTGCTCTTTGAATTCCTGGAGAGTGAGGATCTGTTTTGATTTGTGTTCTCAAAGCATCATCTCTAGTTAAAGTTCTCCATACTGTAGCCCAAGACATAAAGAAACGTTGCTCTGGTGTAAATCCATCAATGTTTTCTGGTCTTCCATTTTCGGCATAGTATAATTGTAAACCATCATAAGCTCCAAGTACACCTCCAAGATCACCAATGTTTTCTCCTAAAGTAAACTTACCGTTGATGTTTACACTATCCATAACTTCAATAGCGCTATACTGCTCAGCTAAAGCGTCTCCACGTTTTGTGAATTCCTCAAGGTCTTTATCTGTCCACCAGTTTTTTAAGTTTCCGTCACCATCAAAACGCGCTCCACTATCGTCAAAAGCATGAGAAATCTCGTGACCAATAACTGCTCCTATTCCACCATAATTTACAGCCTCATCTGCTGTCCAGTTATAGAAAGGTGGTTGTAAAATTGCAGCAGGAAAAACAATCTCGTTATTTAACGGATTGAAATATGCATTTACCATTTGTGGTGGCATTCCCCATTTAGACTTGTCTACAGGTTGACCAATTTCGGCTAAATTTTTCTCGCTAGACCATTTCCCTACAGCCATCATATTTTCAGCATAAGTATTACCTTCTTTTACCATCATTTCTGAGTAATCTTCCCACTCATCTGGATATGCAATTTTAACGGTAAACTTATCTAATTTCTCAATAGCTTTAGTTTTCGTTTCTGGCGTCATCCAATCTAAATTTTGGATTCTATTTTGAAACGCTGTAATTACATTAGCAATCATTTTTTCTGCTTTTGCTTTAGCCTCTGGTGGAAACTTAGCATCTACATATAATTTACCAATTGCTTCTCCAACAGTTCCATCTACTGTACCAAGTGCACGTTCATCTGCTGGTCGCATTTTTTTAGAGCCATTTAAGGTTTTTCCGTAGAATTCCCAATTAGCTTTTTCTATTTCTGTTGTTAAAAAACCTGCAGCTCCATTAATTGTGCTCCAGTCCATTAGAATTTTAATATCTTCTATAGAAGTAGACTTTAAAAAATCGTTTAATGCAGCCATATATTTTGGTTGCATAACATTTAAAGTTTCCATCTCTGCAGTAATACCTAAATCTTTAACCATTTTATTCCAATCAATAGCTGGTGCCATTTTTTGCAAATCCTCTAATGTAGTTGGATTGTTATAATTACGAGCATCTCTCATCGCAACCTTATCTAATCTAGGCTCTGCTAATTGAGTTTCCATCGCTAAGATTTTCTTTGCTGCAGCATCTGCATCTTCTTTACTGTAATTAATAAATTGTAACATTCTAGACACATGATCAAGGTATTGACCTCTAATTTCTTTAGATTTTGCATCTTGATCTAAGTAATAATCTCTTTGAAGACCTAAACCATCAGGATAAACCCAAGCAACATTCATGCTACTATCATTTAAATCTGCATTAGCTCCAATACCAGCAAATGGCGCACCAACTCCCATTGTAGTTGCATATACAGTTTGCATATCATTGAGGTTTTTAATACCATCAATCTTATCTAACATTGGTTGTAATGGTGCAATACCAGCTTTATCTCTTGCAATGGTATCTAACTCTGTCTCAAAAATAAGTAGTGCCTTTTTTTGATCTGTTCCTTCTTCATATTTACCAAGCTCTTTAGACGTGTTCATTATTTCTAATACGTCTTTTCTTGTGTCTTTGCGTAAAACTCCAAATCCTCCCCAACGTGTTTCGTCATCTGGAATTTTTGTTGTTTTTGCCCAATTTCCATTTACATAATTATAGAAATCGTCTTTTGGACTTACAGATGTGTCCATGTTGTCGAGGTTAATTCCAGGAATTTTCTCAACCATTGCAGTTTCTTCTTTAGGTTCTTCTTTACATCCAAAAAATGCAAAAAGACCAACCATAGAAACCACCAAAATACTTTTGATATTGGTTTTCATAATGTACTTTTAAATTGTTATTTGATTAAAATTAGTTATTAGTTAGAAGCCTCAGCACTCCATTTGTTACATATTAACAAAATATTAAGAGTTTTGGAAGGTTATTGTGGCTTGAGAACATTGTTTTTTTCAAACTCAAACTTCTTATTAATTTGTAGATTAAGATTTGACATTGAAACTAAAAACTCTTTAATAGCTTTAATTTTTTCGTTCTTTTCTATATTATCTATTCTAAGTAAACTATTGAGCTTTTGCGCTTTTGTATCTAGCGCAGTAATTCTAGCCGAAATCTCATTGGTTTTTAGCTGCGCAGGCATTTCGGTTCTTAATTCTTTTAAAAGTGTTTGAACAATTAATGGGTCTCCAGTGAAGTAAGTCAAATCTGCTTCTTTCAAGGTTTCTATATGGTTATTTAGTTCTTGAAATTTTTGCCAATCATTAACTGCTTTTTGAGAATCTAAGCTTAAGCCATAATCATCAAAACGTAACGATTCTATATTTTGTTTTGAGATTGTTTTGGCCTCTATTTGCTCTTGAGTCTCTACGACAGCTTGAGTAACCTTATCTCTTTTACAACTTGCAACTAATACGCAAATACTCACACAAAACAACAGTAAACGACACATAATAAAAATTCATTCAATTTAAAGTAAATATAAGTAAAGCCTAGACATCTTAAATGCAATTAACAAAAAATAAAGAATACGCACTACTTATTATTTTCTTAAAATATGTTTATCATGCTTTTATTCTTTTTATTTTTGAATCGTCAAAAAACAATACAATATGCCTAGAATTTTAATTATTGGTGCTGGTGGTCAAATAGGATCTGAACTTACTTACAAACTTAGAGATCTTTATGGCTCAGATAATGTTGTTGCTAGTGATATTGGTTATCATAACACACACATTGTTAACTCTGGTTTGTTTGAAATTGTAGACGCTCAAGACTATGCATCTGTAAAGGTATGTGTAGAAAAACATCAAATTGACACTATTTATCTACTTGCAGCGATGTTAAGCGCTACAGGAGAGAAATACCCTATGAAAGCATGGGATTTAAATATGAGTTCTCTATTTCATGTTTTAAATCTGGCAAAAGATGGATTTATAAAACAAATTTTTTGGCCTTCTAGTATTGCGGTTTTTGGACCAACTACTCCTGTTATAGACACACCTCAACACACTGTTACAGAGCCTACAACAGTTTATGGTATTACAAAACAAGTTGGAGAACGTTGGTGCGAATATTACCATAAAAAGTATGGTGTTGACGTAAGAAGTTTACGTTACCCAGGAATTATAAGCTGGAAAACAATGCCTGGAGGCGGTACAACAGATTATGCTGTAGAAATTTACCACAAGGCTATTTTAGATAAACATTATGAGAGTTTCTTAACCGAAAACACAGAACTGCCAATGATGTTTATGGAAGATGCTATTGATGCTACGGTTAAGCTAATGCAAGCTCCATTAGAAAGCATTAAAATAAGATCTTCATATAATCTGGCAGCAATTAGTTTTACACCTAAAGAAATCACAGAATCAATACAAAAACATATACCAGATTTTAAAATCTCTTACGAGCCAGATTTTAGACAAGACATTGCTAATAGCTGGCCAAAATCTATTGATGACTCGTCTGCTAGAGAAGATTGGGAATGGTCACATAAATTCAATCTCGAAAAAATGACAGAAGAAATGATTACTAAATTGACCGAGAAATATAAAGACTCGATGCACTTAGGCTAAAGAAGAAAAAAAAAAAGCACTTTCAAAAGAAAATGCTTTTTTTATTAGGGCAAATAACTCGTGTTATAGCTCAAAAGTTTTAACATAAGATCTTCCTCCAACCGTCATGTTTAAATGATAATCTCCCTTTTCTTTAGCAGATAATTTAATAACTCTAGTTAGAATTTTATCACCACTTAATTGGTCTTCAAAAATACGCTCTCCATTATAATAAAGCTCAATCTCTAAAGGCTCCTCGTCTAATGACATGTGAGAAATTAATAATTGGTCCTCTTGTGTTCTTGCAAGTGGCTTAAAGACAGTTTTAACTTCTTTATCTAAAAACACAACATTATTAGATTGTATAATAAATGGTGTTACAATAATTTCGAAGTCTTTCTCTAACTCTATTGTATAAGATCCATCGTTTAACGCAGTAAAATCAAAACGTTTTACAAACGTACCGTTTTGCTTAATTTTTTCTTTATATAAGATGGTACCATTTTCATCAATAATTTTACATTGATGTCCTATTTTAACGTTTGAGAATTTTAATAATTTAGTTGCATTAGTAATTACACCATTTGTGTTTTCACCTGCGTAGCTCGTTGCTATCGTCAACATCATTGCTACAAATAATACTTTTTTAATTGTTTTCATCACTTTTGGGTTTTAATGATTTACATGACAAAGGTATGTTGACTTTACTGTTCTAAAAACATCAAAATTGGCACATTTATATTCTATATTATCATTAAAATTCCACAGAAACCCACCCAATGTTAATATAGAATACTTTTTTGATAATTTTGAATAGAATAAATAAATCAAATACCTTAATTTTGTAATAATCAAGAGCCATGATACAGAGAAAACCTACCTTAGAAAAAATTAATCCAAAGTTTGGAAGTTCTATTTTTGTGAAGAAAAGCACATCACAAGATATGGATACTAAAACGAGTCCTTTTTGGCATTTTCATCCAGAAATTGAACTTGTGTATGTAGATAAAGGAAAAGGAAAACGTCACATTGGTAACCATTTATCTTATTTTAATAATAGCCAGCTAATTTTAATAGGATCAAATTTACCTCATTATGGTTTTACAGATAGATTAACGCAACATGGATCTGAAGTTCTAGTGCAATTTAAACCAGATTTTTTAGGAGCTTATTTCTTTGATACACCCGAAATGGCAAATATTAATGCACTTTTTGAACGCTCAAAAAATGCAATACTTTTTAAGCCAGAGACTAAAAGACGTCTTGGTAAAAAAATTCAGAAATTAAGCGAAGTAGAAGGTTTTGATCGCGTTATACTTTTGCTTAAAATATTACAAAAGTTAGCAGAAGTTAAAGATTATGAAATTTTAAATGCTGACGGATTTGTTTTTGAAACAGAACTACAAGACAGTGCCAAAATAGATATCGTTTATAAACATATAAATGAGAATTTCCAGAAACACATTTCGTTAGATGAAATTGCAGACAAAGTAAGTATGACTGTACCTGCTTTTTGCAGATATTTTAAAAAATCTACAAGTAAGACTTTTACAAAGCTCGTTAACGAATATAGAATAGTACACGCAACTAAATTACTATCTGAAAGTCAAAAAAGTATTGCTGATGTGGCATTTGAGTGTGGCTTCAATAATTTTTCTCACTTTAATAAGTTGTTTAAAGAATTTACAGGAAAAAGCGCATCAAAATACAGAGGAGAGCTTACACAAATTGTAAAGTAAGAAGGCAAAATAGGTTTTGATATGACATTTAATAACCTAAATGACAATTATTTTTTCCCATCCCATTCGGCATAAAATTGATCTAAAAACTGCTCCATAAATTGATGTCTTTCTAGAGCAATTTTTTTACCTGTTCTAGTATTCATCCTATCTTTTAATAGCAGTAGTTTTTCATAAAAATGATTAATTGTAGGTGCTGTAGACGATTTATACTGCTCTTTAGTCATTTTTAAATTTACTTTAACAGAAGGGTCAAAGAGCTTTCTGTTTTTAAAACCTCCATAATTAAATGTCCTAGCAATACCAATAGCTCCTAATGCATCAAGTCTATCTGCATCTTGTACAACATCTAATTCCGAAGAAGAAAAAGTTTGTGTTACATTTCCACCTTTAAAAGAAATATGATTTATAATATTAACCACATGCTCAATTACTTTAGAATCTACATTGTTATTAAATAAAAATTGACGTGCAATTTTAGGTCCAATAGAGTCGTCTCCATTATGAAATTTACTATCTGCAATATCATGTAATAAAGCTCCTAAACCCACTACCAGACTATCTACATCTTCATTTTTAGCAATGAGTAAAGCATTTTTATACACTCTTAAGATATGAAACCAATCATGACCACCTTCGGCATTTTCAAGCTCCTTTTTTACAAAAATTTTAGTTTTTTCAATAATATCTTCGGAAGATTGCATAGCGCTAATTTTGTCCTAAAATTAAAAATTCCCTTCAAAAGTTGAAAGGAATTGATTCTATTATACTAGATTATTTTAAAGTTGCGGGTTCTACCCATTTAAATTGATATGAGTTCTCTGGTATTTTAATACGATCTGCCAAACGCAACATTCTTGGTGGTAATGTCATTAAATAATCTCTTGCTTTTTCTGCTTCTTCATTAAGGTTAGTGATATTACCAATATCCCAACGGTCTATTAATTTTTGAAGTATATCAACATAATCTTTAGAAGTGTACACTCCAATACGTTGTGCTGTATTAGAAAACTCTTCAAAAGCTGTACTTATTTTATTGCCAGATTCTCTTAAAAAATGTGCTGGCATTGCTATTTTTTGTTTCATCATATAATGAAAAGCCATCATCATTTGGTTTGGATCTACTTCAAAAATGCGCTCTACAAATTCTGAATACGCATGATGGTGTCTCATCTCATCACCCGAAATAATTTTACACATTTTTGCTAATTGCTTATTGCCTTTTTGTTTGGCTATTTTAGCAACACGATTATGAGAAATATACGTTGCAAGTTCTTGAAAACTTGTATAAACAAAGTTTTTATATGGGTCTCGATCTGTACCAATATCAAAACCATCTGCTATTAAATATTGTGTAGTTTTCTCTATTTCTTTCATGTTAACACGACCAGAAAGATAAAGGTATTTATTTAACACATCTCCATGACGATTTTCTTCTCCTGTCCAGTGTCTTACCCATTTTCCCCAGCTATTTCGACCAACTTGGTCAACTCCCTCTACATCCATTAACCAAGACTCGTAAGATGGTAAGGCTTCTTCGGTAATCATATCTCCTACTAAAACAACCCAAAAATCATAAGGTAACTCTTTAGAGAGCTCACGAATTTCTCTAACGTCTTCAAAGAATGTATCGCTATTAGAGTCTGGTAAAAAATCTGTTGGCTGCCAGATTTTTTCTATTGGAATAAGATATTTATCTATAAGCTGATCTACATCTTTTTCTAGATGCTGCATCACTTCTAATCTTATATTTTTTAACGACATATAAATTCGTTTTAATGATTAATCAATACAAATAGCATCTGTGATTGTTTTCTCTAGAGTAGATAACAACACGTGCTTATCGGTAAAGTTAGCGATTTCCATGGGTTTATGTACAGTGAAAGTAATATGATTTCCTATTCCCATTGGGAATTTTCCATAACGCAACATTTTCCATGAATTATTTACAGTTACAGGTACAATTAAAGCAGAAGGCATTTTCTTTATTAGCATTTCTAACCCTTTTGTTTTAAAAGGCTTAGGATGACCATCTTTACTTCTAGTTCCTTCAGGAAAAATTACTCCTGCACGATTTGTGCTTTCTAAATACTCACCAAACTTTATCATTGCTGGTAAGGCTTGTCTAGGGTTTTTTCTATCAATTAATACAGAACCTCCATGACGTAAATTATAAGAAACACTTGGTATACCCTTACCTAATTCTTGTTTTGATACAAATTTGACATGGTGCTTACGCATATACCACATTATAGGAGAAATATCATACATGCTTTGATGATTAGACACTATGAGCAAAGGTTTTTTTGTAGATATATTGTGAGGATTATCCCAAGAAATTCGTGTTCCTAATACATGCAAACAACGCATTAAGCATAGTTGTAATGCATCTACACTTTTTTTATGTGCTTGGTATCCAAAAACATTAAAACAAAACCATTGTATAGGATGAAAAAACAGTAGGCACGTGCCAAAAAATATAAAATATAATATCGTCAATGGATATGCAAGAAGTTTTCTCATGACACAAAATTAGCCGAATGAAAATAAAACACAAAAAAACCACGATTAAAAAATCGTGGTTCTATAATTATTTAAAAAACTTAGCTGTTTAGTAATAAACTCTTTATTACTTTCTAAGTAATTTATTAACAGTGATCGTTGTAAGCATCCATAAGGTTTTCTGCAATTAACTCTGCAGGACGACCTTCAATATGATGACGCTCTAACATGTGTACTAATTCTCCGTTTTTAAACAAAGCCATACTTGGTGAGCTTGGTGGAAAAGGTACCATGTGACCTCTTGCTGCATCAACTGCTTCTTTATCTACACCTGCAAATACAGTTACAATATGATCTGGGCGCTTTGCGTTTTGCAAACTTTGTCTTGCTCCAGGACGAGCATTTGCAGCTGCACAACCACATACAGAATTTACAACAACTAATGTCGTTCCTTCTTTTGACAATGCAGTCTCTACAGCTTGTGCTGTATGTAATTCTTCAAAACCAACTTTGGTTAAATCCTCACGCATAGGTTTTACTAATTCTGCTGGATACATATATTTATTTTTTTTAGATTAATACTTTGAAATACAAAGATACCAATTGTGTAACAAAGTCTATACCATTTATACTAACAAATAGTATATTTGAATATAAATAAAATCTATAGTTTATGAGTTTTGCAAAATGGGTAGGAGGTGCTTTAGGATGGTCTTTTGGTGGACCAATTGGTGCTATCATTGGTCTTGCCATTGGTAGTATTATTGATAGTTCTACACAAGGTGGTGGTTTTTTATTAGGCGATGGTAACTCACAACAACAAAGACGCACAAGACAATCTACATCTAGAACTCAAACGCGTACGCGACCACAAACGCAATCTGGAGATTTTGAAGTGAGCCTTTTAATTTTAGCTTCTGTTGTAATTAAGGCAGATGGCAAACAAGATCAAAGTGAGTTAGATTTTGTACGCAATCAATTTGTAAGCATGTATGGCAAAGAGAGAGCTAATAGAGCTTTTAAGCTTTTTAAAAGTGTGAGTAAACAACAAATTCCTGTTAGAAAAGTATGTTTACAAATTAGAGAAATGATGGATCATTCATCGCGTTTACAATTGCTTCATTTTCTCTTCGGAATAGCAAAAGCAGATGGTATGGTTACCGATGATGAAGTGTCTCAAATTTATATGATTTCGGGATATTTAGGAATTAGCTCCAGAGATTATGCAAGCATAAAAGCAATGTTTTATAATAGTAGCGATAATGCTTATAAAATTCTAGAAATCACTAAAGAGGCTACCGATGATGAAGTTAAAAAAGCATACCGTAAAATGGCTAAAAAGTATCATCCAGATAAAGTTATTCATTTAGGTAAAGAGCATCAAGCAGGAGCCGAAGAAAAATTTAGACAAGTACAAAAAGCCTATGAGCAATTACAAAAAGAGCGTAAATTTTAAACGTTAACGCTTATTGCTTTTTTCGTTTATACGCTTTTCAATATCCTTAAAATATCGCTTTTCTTTATATTTTCTGTAAATAAAAACAACGACAACGATAAGGCCAAGAATCATTATTCCACCTTGTCCTGTGATATAGTTGAGTGTATCCATAGCTTAAAATTAAGAGTTTTATAGTCGGCAATAAATAAAAAACTTTCATCATAAAAGTTTATTTTAGATGAATGACATAATTTATAGTCTAATAAAAGTTCTTATTATGCAACAATCTCACTCACTAAGTGCATTTTCATACGCTATCTCTAATGGTATAGAAAGAGCATCCTACTATGGTATTCGTTCTATCCTTATCATTTATATGGTTGGTGAGAGTTTACAAGTGCCAGAAAATGATGCGTTAGAATTCTATGGCATGCTCACCATGAGTTTCTATATCTCTAAAGTATTTGGAGCGTTATTAGGAGATTTACTCATTGGAAATAAAACTGCCATATTAATTGGAGGATTATTACAAACTTTAGGGTGTTTTTTACTGTGTGTAGAAAATGTTTCTATGCTGTACGTAAGCATCGCTCTCATTGTAATAGGTAGTGGATTATTTGCTCCTAATGTGTTTGGGCAATTTGGAAAACAATATATCAATAAAACAAAAATTATAGATGCAGGCTTATCTGGGTATTTTCTATTTATAAATTTAGGAGGTATGTTAGGCATTATTATCATTGGATATTTGGGAGATAAGAATTTTAATTATGGTTTTATTTTTGGTGGTATATTGATGCTTACTGCTACACTAATCGCTTATTTTTCTAAAAACAGAACTATAGATGAAACACAAATTATTAAAGAAAAAAGCAATGAGATATTAAAAAAGATTGTGTTTGTATTTGTAGCAATTATTCTTGCTGGTGTATTTTGGGCTTGCTATGAAATTTACTTTGGTAGTGTTTTATCTCTTTCTATTATTGGCGCTATAGATGTTGGAAATTTTTATGAAATGACATCGTTTGGAGCTATTATTATATTGGGTATACTAACTGTTATTTGGACATTTGTTTACACCAACCAATTTTCTAAATTTTGCATTGGACTATTAATTTCGGCATTAGCAGTGAGCTTATTAATTACTCTTCCAGAAACCTCTAATGATGGTAATACTAATATTATATTTATATCTGGTTTATTATTAGCACTTGGAGAAGCTTTTCTTTCTCCAATGTTATATGCCATTACAACAAGATACTCAAACCCTAAATACCTCGCCATACTATTAAGCTTAGTGGGCTTACCTATTTTAATGTTTAATAAAATAGCTGGTAAAATAAGTGAATTTACTTATGACTTTAAGCCAACTGGTATATTTATTGCTCTAACATCTGTATTAATATTATTTGGAATAATTGCATGTATCATGTGGTTTTTTCAAAAGCGAGATGACCACAAACTTTTACTTAAAGTAAAATAATTAAAAAATTTTAGGAGACCTTTTCAACTTTTGACCATTAATAAGTAAAGCCAATTAAATCTAAGGGTTTAATTGATTTAAAAAAACATGTATGAGTGATCAAGACATTTTATTACTTTTTAAAACTGGTCAACGCGAGAAAGCGTTCAAAAAACTATATCATTTATATCCCAAAATTGAGAAACTTATTTTATCTAAAGGTGGTAGTAAAGATGATGCAAGTGATGTGTTTCAAGAAGCACTCATTATATTAAATAGAAACTTAAAAACATCTGATTTTACATTAACCTCTTCGTTTTACACGTATTTATATTCGGTATCGAGATATGTGTGGTCAGATATTCAAAAAAGTCTTACCAAAAAACAATTACAAGACCTCAATATGCAAGAGGTAGAAGTTTTTCAAAATGTTATAGAAGAAAAAAAATATCAACTTGCAGAGCATGCTTTTTTAGAAATAGGAAAACGATGTCAACAACTCTTACAACTGTTTTATCACAAAGCCATGTCGTATAAAGACATCGCTCAAGTAATGCAATTTAAATCTTCAAAAATTGCAAAAAACCAGAAGTATAAGTGCTTACAAAAAGCAAAAGACATTTACCAAACTAAACTAAAACAGGTTTAATCCTAATACAAAAACGCATGGAAACTTACAATCAATATATAGAGCTTATAAATGATTATCTCAACAATATTTTACCACATAAGGCACGATTAGATTTTGAATCTAAACTTCAAAACGATAAAGAGTTTAACACTATTTATGAAGAGCACCTTGTATTTATAAATGGTTTAGAACGTATAGAAATTAAAAACGAAATTATAAGTGCCAAACGCAGCTATTACAATGAGAAATGGATAAAAATTTCAGGTATTTTAATACTCGTAATAGGTGTTTTAATAATGATGTATACCTTGATTTTTAATACTTCGGAAATGGAGCCAACTCCAAATTCAAATACTTTAAATACCATACAAGTAGATACAACGTCTAACATTAGCACTAATTCTAAAATACTTGTAGACTCTATTGTTGTTATAGAAAAAGACAAAAGCCAAATGGTTTTAAAGAGTTCAATTTCCGAAGAAAAATTAATAGACAAATCAGTTGAAAATCCATTAAAGAAACAGAGTCAAATTTTAAAAATTAATACGCTAACCGATACAGTTGTGAGGTGTAAAGAAGGGACTATTATCAAAATAGCAAAAGGATCTTTTATTAATTCTAAAACGAAAAAACCAATTACTGGAATTGTAGATTTAAATGTAACCGAATACTATAAAGTATCTGACATGTTATTAGCAAATCTATCTACAGTTTCTAACGGTCAACAATTAGAAACTGGTGGTATGCTATTTATAGAAGCTAAGCAAGGTGCTATAGATTTGGATGTAAAAAATGATAAACCTATTGAAATAACATTTTGGTCAAAAAATAAAAAACCCGAGATGCAATTATTCTTGGGAGAAAAGAAAAACAAGACTATAAATTGGAATCTACAAAGTGAGTCTACAGATAGAGCTATAGAGGTTATAGAAGATAATATTGATGTGCCTTTTAATGTTGTTGACCAAGTACCAACGTTTCCTGGTTGTGAAGATGCAAAAGATAATAAAGCTAGAAAAAAATGCACTAGCAATGCTATTTTAAAATTTATAAATAAAAATTTTAATACAAATGTCGGACTCGAATTAGGGTTAAACGGTAAACAACGTATTTACTCTGTTTTTAAAATTGATAGAGCAGGAAATGTGATTTTTATACAATCTAGAGCTAACCATCCAAAATTGAGCGAAGAGGCAGATCGTGTTATAGGCCTATTACCCAAAATGATACCTGGTATGCAACGTGGTAAACCTGTTAATGTGGCCTACTCCTTACCTATTGTTTTTGATATTATTGGAAATAAATCTGTTTCTAGTAAACAAATTAACAGAGATACCTCTCTAACCTCAACAACTATTGCTTTTGCTCAAAAAACAGTCATAAGCCCTACAGAAATGGATACAATTTACACTAATAAACGAGGTATTGTGGAGCAAATTAGAGAAGTTATGCACGACAAAGATTTTGCTGTAGACTCATTATTTATCAATCAATGGCAACAATATAAAGCACAAAAATTAATTAGAAATATTTCTTTAGAGACTAAGCCAAATTATATTGAAACTGCATTTATTTTAAGAAAACCACTTTTTGAAATGAATGATACTAAATTTAAAATCTTAGAAGATGATTCTATTACTAGAGGCGGACATATTATTAGAGTCCCTTGGGACTCTTCTAAGGTACCAACAACTATGAGGGAAATGAAACTTGTACCAAAACAATTATTTAGTGCTGGTGTAGAAGCAATCACTGCCAAGCAATTAGAAACAAGAATAAATAATGTTGATGATTTAAGTGTTTCATCAAAAGATGTAGGCAATTATGTATTTAAGACATCTAGCTTAGGTTGGATTAACTGTGATCGTTTTATTAATAGTACAACTAAACGTATTACATATAGCCTGGAGGTTAAAAACGCTGACGATGCTAGCATAAATATGGTTTTTAAATCGGTTAACTCTATTTTACCTAGCTGGAAAACAAATAATTTATATAACTTTAGAACTGTGGCAGACCAAGAAGACGTTATTCTAGTCGCTATTAAACGTAAAAATGGAAAGCTCTTCTACGATATTGTTGAAACAAAAACAAAGGTAAATCCAGACATAGATTTTGATTTTAAAGAAGTTAATATAGAGCAACTAAAAAAAGAACTAGAGACATTAAATAGCAACTTTAACTAATTATGAAATATCTTCTATTAATAGTACTCGCTATAAGTTCATTAACTCTAAACGCTCAAGAAGTCGCTGGAGTTTATGAAATAAAATCTGATGCAGATGGTTTTAGCCTAATACGCAAGCTTACTCTAAATACAGATGGGACTTTTGAATTTTATAGTTACAGGTTTATAGAAAACAGCACCTCAAAAGAAACGCGTACCTACGGAAAAGGCAGGTGGTCATTAGACAAAAAGGTTATTAGTTTTTCTACGGAAGCTTTAGACTTTGACAAAAAATACACCTTAGATTTTAATAACTCTAAAGCGCGATTTAACACAAAATCTCCTAGAGATAAATCAAATCGTGTTATTGCAGATTTTATTGTTTTTTATAAAACTGATGTGCGTATTGCTCAAAGATTAAAATTATTTAAATTTTCTACCCTCTAACCTAGCCTCTAAATAAAAAGAAATCATCTTTCATATCTTCAATTTGAGCATCTTCATTCGTGATGATATAATCTATGGCTTGTGTGGTAAATTCATCACCTTTTGGAGTTAGTGACACAATTTTGTTATCTATCACTATCATATTATTTTTTAAAGCTAGTTCTAAAACCGTTTTAGAGCGTACTTTTTGCCAATTAATATGTTCATTAAGATGATTAACATGACGCTCACTCTCATCATCATGATTTTTTAAATGCAGCAAAAATGTAAGTAAAGAAACCTCTGTACGTTGTTGTTTTTCTCTATACATCACAGCAATAATACCTTTACTTGGAGCAAACAAATAAACTAATAAAAACAAAAATCCTAGCATAGTTGTTATAGAGCCAGAAATTGAAGCGTCTAAAAAACGTGCAAACCAATATCCAGAAATAGCACTTAATACTCCAAAAACAACAGATAGTAATAACATCTTTTTTAAATCTGTAGTTAATAAGTAAGCACTTGCAGCTGGCGCAATCATCAAGGCTACCACTAAAATAGCACCAACAGCATCAAACGCACCAACAGTAGTTATTGACGACACAGACATTAACCCATAATGAATAACTACAGGTGAAAAACCTAATGACGCTGCCAATCCTTTATCAAAAGTACTCAGCTTTAACTCTTTAAAAAATGCAATTAACAAGGTTATTGTTATAATTAATATAACACCAATAATCCATAGCGCTTTAGGACCTATATCTGTACCATCAATGATCAATCTATCAAAAGGCGCAAAAGCTAATTCGCCCAGTAGCACAGCATCAACATCTAAATGCACATCGTTAGCATTTTTAGCAATTAAAATAACACCTATACTAAACAGCGCAGGAAACACTAAACCAATAGCTGTATCTTCTTTAACCAGTCCTGTTTTTTGAATATATTCAACTAAAACAACAGTAATAACTCCAGAAAAAGCTGCGAGTAAAATAATAAAAGGAGACTCAAGGCCATATGTGATTAAAAACTGTTTGAAGCTTGATAAAAAAGTAATATTGTCTACAAAAGAGAAACTTCCATGTATAAACATAAATCCAATAACTATTCCTGGTAAAATAGAATGACTAATAGCATCGCTTATCATAGCCATTTTTCTAAGTACTAAAAAAGTTCCTGGAATAGCGCAAGCAATAGCTACCAAACTTGCAATAAGTTGTATTTCTATTTGTGCGTTACTCATCGTCTTTATTTAATTGGTTATATAAATTTAATGCCGACTCAAACCCTTCTTTGGTTAAACTCCAAGTAGAGCCTTTTAATGTCACATAATTTTTCTCAACTAGTTTTTTGAGAGTGCCTTTGGTATACCCTTGAAAACCATTTAAAATCTTAATCTCGTGTGGATGTGAAATATTAGCATGAGACTCTGCAATATGATACATAAATGCCAACGTTTTGTGCAATTCTAGAGCTCTTCGGTTTTTTATAAATCTAATTTGTTTAAATAACAAACCTCTACTTGGTGAAAACACAAAAGAGATTAAAACAAATACAGCTGCAACTAATACAATTACTGGACCAGTAGATAGATTGTTTTGACTTGCACTAATTGCAGTACCAAAAACTCCAGAAAACGCTCCAAAAATAGCTGCTAAAAACACCATTGTTGCTAAACTATTTGTCCATTGTCTTGCTGCAGCTGCTGGAGCTAAAAGCATGGCACTCATTAAAACAACTCCTACAGTTTGTAATCCTAACACAATGGCTAACACAATAAAACTAGTAATTAATATATCGATGGTTTTGGTATTAAACCCAAGTGTTTTGGCATAATCCTTATCAAAGAGTAATATTTTAAACTCTTTCCAAAACAACAATAATACGAAGAGACATATGCCTGTAACTATAGCCATTAACCAAACATCACTTTCAACAAGTGTTGCTGCCTGGCCAAATAAATATTTATCTAATCCTGCTTGATTAGCGTTTGGTTGTTTTTGTATGAATGTGAGCAAGAGCATTCCGAAGCCAAAAAATAAAGATAAAATTAACCCAAGTGCTGTATCAGATTTTAAATGCGTTTTGGTAATGATTCCTCTAATCCAAAATGTACCAATAAGTCCACTAACCAAAGCTCCCAACAATAGCGTATTACTGTCTTTTGCACCTGTAATTAAAAACGAAATAGCTATTCCTGGCAATGCAGCATGTGAAATTGCATCGCCTAATAAACTTTGTTTTCTCAACACAGCAAAGCTACCTAACATGCCAGTAACTGCACCAAGAATTGCTGTTCCTAATGTAATAGTTCTTAAGGTATAGTCTGTGAAGACTAGATGTATGTATTCTGTTAAGTCCATATTATTGCGAAGTCAAGAAATTCTTCCTTTTTTCGCTATTCTCTTTAATTATTATACTTTTTTACCCTTCCGACTTTAAACTTTTCTCTGAGTTTAAATCCATTTTCTCTTAAAAACAGAGAAGGAATTTTAAATTGCTGTTTTATAAAAAAACGCTCTTAAATCTCATTTTAAAACTCCACCAAACCTAAGTACAGTGAGTTATCTCCTAAGAGATTCCTGCCTTCGTAGGAATGGGTTATTCTTGTATGCTCACTTTATAATTAATACCGTAAGTCTTCGTCAAATTATCATCATTAAAAATATCTTTGACTGGACCTGTGGCTATTTTTTTTACATTCAAAAATGTTACCCAATCAAAATACTCGGGTACAGTTTGTAAATCGTGATGTACCACTATTACCGTTTTTCCTGCTTTACGCAATTCTTTTAAAATGTTGATGATCGCAATTTCTGTTGTGGCATCAACACCTTGAAATGGTTCGTCCATAAAATAAATTGATGCATCTTGCACTAAAGCACGTGCTAGAAATATACGTTGCTGTTGACCACCAGACAACTGACTTATTTGCCTGCTTTTAAAAGCTAACATTCCAACTTTTTCAAGTGCTTCTAAGGCAGCTTTCTTTTGTTTTTGGCGAGGACGTTTAATCCAACCTAAACTACCGTAAGTTCCCATTGTAACTACATCAAGAGCTGTTGTTGGAAAATCCCAATCTACACTTCCTTTTTGTGGCACGTAAGCAACTAAAGATCGTTGCTTTTTGTATGATTTACCGTAAATAGTTACGCTACCTGCAATGGGTTTAAGAATGCCTAAAATAGATTTAATAAGCGTTGATTTTCCTGCACCATTGGGTCCAACAATAGCCATCAACACACCTTCTGGGATTTCTAAATCGATATCCCAAAGTACAGGTTTGTAATTGTACGCAACAGTTAAATCATCTACTTGTACTGCTATTTTTTGTTTCATTTTTTTAGTAATTGCTAATATTCAAAAGGAGGCACGACTAAAATATAAATTACTTATAGTTTTAAGACTCTTCACTTTGCTCTGAATGAGACAAGGCATTTATTTTAAAGCACCAACAATCGTATTCACATTATACTCAAACATACCTATATATGTGCCTTCAATTGTTCCGGTTGTACCTAAAGCATCAGAATATAATGTGCCACCTATTTCAACATCATGTCCTTTAGATTTTACTGCAGCTTGCAAAGCTTCAATTGTTCTCTTGGGTACTGAGCTCTCTACAAAAATGGCTTTAATTTTATTTTCTATAATAAATGCAGACAGTTTTTGTACATCTTGTACACCTGCTTCTGTAGCAGTAGATAATCCTTGTAAGCCAACAACCTCAAAGTCGTATGCTTTTCCGAAGTAATTAAATGCATCATGCGCTGTTACTAATATTCTTTTTTCCTTCGGAAGCGTTCTAATTGTGGCCTTTATTTTTGTTTGGAGTGCGTCTAATTGAGCCAAATATTGACTTTCATTAGCCTTAAAAGCATCTGCATTTTCTGGGCTTTTTTCACTAAGCACTTGTGTTACTTTTTGAGCAAATTGTTTAAAGTACTCAATGTTAAACCACACATGCGGATCGTAATTAGACGCAAAATAATCTGACCCAATCAATGTGTTTTTATCCAACTCCTCACCTAAGGCAATTGGTGTTTTTGTGGCAGATCCCATTTTCTCAAAAACCTCAACGAGTTTTCCCTCAAGGTGTAAACCATTATAAAAAATTACGTTGGCTTCTACCAATTTTGTAACATCACCTTCACTGGCTTTGTATAAGTGTGGATCTACTCCACTACCCATTAAACCTTGAACGTTTATGTAATCTCCACCAATGTTTTTAACCATATCTGTTATCATTGATGTTGTGGTTACTACATTTAATTTTCCGTTTGATTGTGTATTGTCTTTACAGCCAAAAAAAGCAGTTATTACTAGAATAATTATTATTTTTTTCATTTTAATTTTAAAAATTATCTTCTTTTATATGTTATTAAATAATCTAAAACTCGCTCCTAAACCAATTAAAATATCTTGACCTTTAGTAATACTCGTCCCAAAATAAGTATCTAATTGCAAATCATTTGATACTAAATAAGTAAAACCTGCATCCCAATAATGGTTGGCTTTACTATCTTCTGGTAAATCACCATAAAGCTCAGCATACATTCCAAATTTATCTGTAAAACTATAACCGTAGGCAACAGTGTAAATGGCAGCAGCCTCAGGAGAGTCATTTCCCCATTGTGCTCCCAAATTATAAGCTATACTAGACTTTTGACTCAACGTATGAGAAAAAGAAAACCTGAAATCTATAGCTGTTGTTTCTGGACGATAATCGTTTGAAGCACTAAATAAAGGGAACACATGACCTATTAAAGCTATTTCTGGCATTCCGTTTTTTTCTTCGGAAATATCAACTTTTACACCTAATAATAGAGGTGAAAAGCCACTCGTAACATCGTTTAATTTATTACCGTTTACTTTGGTAACACCTTCTACAAAATCCCAACCAACACGTAATTCTAGATTATCCAAAATACCATAGCGCAGTAGTGTGGTATTAAAAGTATAAGCCTCAGATTGTATTGAATTATTTTCAAAAGACTCATACAAACCTCCTGTCTCTATTTGAAACACTCCTTTACCAACCGTTGACGATGCTTCTGTAGCATCTGGTCGATCTGTTACCAAGGCGTCATATATAATTTTTTTAACCTTAGTAATCTCACCATCTGCAATATCTTTTTTACGTGTATCTATATCATCAGGTAAATCTTGCTGAGCATACGTTAGTCCTGTGCAAAGCAAACCTAGAAGTAGTATGTTATTTTTAATTTTCATCGACATATATGATTTTAGTGAAATCTTCATTTAAAACAATGGTATTTGACCCAATAGAAATCTGGGTCATTTTATTACTTACAAACTGCTTAGAAACGATTAAGGTGTTTCTATATTTAATATCATTTTGAGCACAAAAATCAAAAAACTCTTTATCATCACTCATTAGCCTAGAAATGGTATACGTCTTTCCTTCAACCGCATCTGCAAGTGCTATAGATGTATCTTCTGTAGTTATTTCTCCATCTTCATTTGGAATCGGGTCGCCATGTGGATCAAATTTAGGATGCCCTAAATACTCACTTATCTTTTGTGCCAACAAATCTGATGTTTGATGCTCCAACAACTCTGCTTCTCTATGAATATCATGTAACGACATATCAAACATTTTAAACAAAAAAGCTTCCCAAAGACGATGTTTTCTTACAACATTAAGCGCCATTTTAGTACCTTTTTCTGTGAGTTGTAGAGCTTGGTACTTTTCATAATTAAGTAAATCTTTGGCTGCTAATTTTTTTGCCATATCAGTAGCAGCTGCATTAGATATACCTAGTTTTTTAGCAATATTTCCAGGCTTTGTATCCTTAGTATCATGATTATCGTTTTTGTAAATAGCTTTTACAAAATTTTCTATTGCTACAGACATTTCAAATTGCTTTAATTAATTTTTAAGTAAGCTTAAATATTATACAAATGTAACTAAAATTTACTATTATGATACATAACAAGTTAAAATCTTGAGATTTGTTATAATTTAGTGACTCTCATAGTTCTAGATAAGTATAAAACCTATGTCATGCGCTTAAAATTTATTCTACTTATTTTACTAATTTCTTGTAGCTGTTATGCTCAAAAGACCATTAAACCTCTAGGTTTTAATAAAGATTCTATTTCTATAGTCACTAATATAAAATTTAATAATGCAGTGACTTTTGAAGATTTGATAATTACTTTTGAAAAAGTATTAGTAGACTCTAGATGCCCTAAAGATGCACAATGTGTGAGAGCTGGTGAGGCAGAAGTTTTAATCTCTATCTATAAAAATGGTGTTTTTTTAGATAATAAGATTGTTATAATAGATGGAGAGGGTTACATATTTAAAAAGAATAATATGTTTTATAAACTAAATAATTATGAGCTATACTTAAGTGCACTGTTTCCGCATCCAAAAACAGATGAAAAAATTAAAGATGAGAATTATAATGTTGATTTTTTTGTAAAGAAAAACTATCGTCAATGACAACCACAATCATTTTCGCCACAAGCTTTTGAGCTCGCTGTTTTTCTCTTAGGTAACACACCAAATTTATGCAACAAAAACCATATTGCTAAAGCAACTGCAATAAATACTAATATGTTTTGAATAATTGTGTTCATATAGGTATAGTCGTAAACAACTTTATTACTTTACTTTAAAAATTGATAAGCTATTAATGCTACAACATAAGCAAAGGCACTCATAATTACTAATTGGTACATAGGCCATTTCCAAGAGTTCGTTTCTCGCTTTACAATTGCTAATGTACTCATACATTGCATGGCGAAAGCGTAAAAAAGTAAAAGTGAGATTCCGCTTGCAAAATTAAATAATGGTCCTCCTAATATTGGATTAACTTCGCCTGCCATTCGGTTTTTAATGGTTTCTTCTTCATCGCTTCCTACACTATATATGGTTGCTAGTGTACCAACAAAGACCTCTCGAGCTGCAAATGAACTCACTATGGCAATTCCTATTTTCCAATCATAACCCAATGGTCTAATGGCTGGCTCAATAGCATGTCCTGCGATACCAATAAATGAATGTTCTAGTTTGTGAGATGCTATTTTTTCGTCTAATTCTTGTTGTGTTAGATTTTCAGAAGCAAACTCTGTAGAAACAATTTCTTCAGCATTGTTAAAGTTATCTCCTGGTCCATAAGATGCTAAAAACCACAATACAATAGAGATTGCTAAAATTATTTTACCCGCTCCAAATACAAACGATTTTGTTTTTTCTAAAACCGTTAATGCTACGTTTTTAAATAAAGGTAATTTATAGTTTGGCATTTCTACCACAAAAAAGGTCTTACTCTTTATTTTTAAAATTCTATTTAAAATCCAAGCAGAACCAATTGCTGCGCCAAAACCAATAAGATATAGCAACATTAAGGTTAATGCTTGATAACTCAAACCAAAAAATCGTCCCTCTGGTATGACTAGAGAAATAATTATTAAATATACTGGTAATCTTGCAGAGCAGGTTGTAAAGGGTGTTACTAATATGGTGATTAAACGCTCTTTCCAACTTTCTATATTTCTAGTTGCCATAATTGCTGGTATGGCACATGCTGTACCAGATATTAATGGCACAACACTTTTACCGCTTAGTCCAAAGCGCCTCATTATACGATCCATTAGAAATACAACGCGACTCATATAACCACTTTCTTCTAACACCGAAATGAATAAAAATAAAAATGCAATCTGAGGAATAAATATTACAATACCACCCAATCCAGGAATAATACCTTCGGCAATTAAATTTGTAAAAGCTCCTGGTGGCATAACGTTTTTAGTCCATTCGCTAAAAGATGCAAATGCGGTGTCTATAAAATCCATTGGTACACTGGACCAGTCGTATATAGCCTGAAAAATAGTGAGTAAAATGATGCCAAAAATTAAATAACCCCAAACTTTATGTGTGAGAATTCTATCTAATTTAATGCGTAAATCTTTCGCAGTTTTAAGATCGACCGTTTGCCCTTTTTTGAGCGTGTTGTTTATAAACTGATATCGTTTAATAGTCTCTTTTTGCTGTAGTCGCTTAAGATCTGCTTTACCTTTTGTTTTAAAACTATTAATAGCTTCAATCTCGTTTCTATCAATTTTACCAAAATTGACATCTTGAGTAATTACTAGCCATAGTTTATATAGCAATTGATTTGGAAATGCTTTTCTAAGTTTATCAAAATACTCTGTATCAATATCTGATGCTTTTAAACATGGTTCTATAGAGAGGTCTTTATAATTTGCTATTAACTCTTTAAGTTCACTAATACCTCTATTTTTTCTAGTACTAATGAGTGCAATTTTAGTTTGTAATTCTTTTTCTAAATAAGCAATATCTAAATGAATGCCTTTATAAGCCATTCTATCTGACATGTTAATAACTAAAATTGTAGGAATTTCTAAATCCTTGATTTGAGTATATAAAAGTAAATTTCGTTTTAAATTTTCAACATCACTAACAACAACTGCTACATCTGGAAAATCTTTATCATTTTTATTGAGCAATAACTCAATTACTACATTTTCATCTAATGAGGAGGCATTTAAGCTGTAAGTACCAGGCAAATCTATAATGTGCGCTTTAACACCTCTTGGGAGTTTACAAATACCCTCTTTCTTTTCTACAGTTATTCCTGGATAATTACCAACTTTTTGATTTAAACCTGTAAGGACATTAAATACCGAAGTTTTACCTGTATTAGGATTTCCTATAAGAGCAACATTAATTTGTTTAGACATCAGCAATATCGATTAAAACATGAATTGCAGTTTCTTTTCTAATCGCCAAATGTGTACCATTAATATTTAAATACATTGGATCAGCAAAGGGCGCAACTTGTACAAGTTCAACAGAGTTACCAGGCAAACAACCCATTTCTAGGAGTTTTAGTGGTATGTGAATTGAAGACACATCTGTAATTATACCTATTTGCCCTCTTTTAATATCTGCTAATGTATACTTCAAGCTTATTTAGATTGATTTTAAGTAAGCAAAAATAATAGAAATATTCAGTGTAAAAAAATTGTAGTCGGTTTTTATTGATATTCCTTTTTAAGAGTCTTAATATCTTGTATTAAAGAGTCAACAGAAGTTTGACTTGTCCCATCATACAAACCCCTAACTCTTTTCTCCTTATCTATAAGTGCAAAATTCTCGGTATGAATCATTCCATAGTCTTCAGAATCATCGTGCTTAACAACTAAATAGGATTTTCTAGCTAGATCATAAATTTGTTTACGGTCGCCAGTTACGAGGTTCCATTTTTTATCAATGACTCCTTTTTCTATGGCATAGCGTTTTAACTGTGCTACGGAATCAATTTCTGGAGTTACCGAGTGAGACAACAACATTACCTCATCATCATTGATGATCTCTTTTTGTATGCGAGCCATCTGACCTGCCATTATAGGACAAATAGATTGACAAGTAGTAAAAAAGAAATCGGCGACGTATATTTTATCTTTATAAGTATCCTCAGTTATACTTTCATTGTTTTGATTGGTTAGCCTAAAATCTGCAATTTTATGATTCTTTTTTACATGCTGAATTGTACTATCTACAAGTGAAGTATCTACTCTATTTGGAGTCCATATAGGTAATGGGTGTTCAACATTTAGAACAGAATAAATTAAATAAATAATTATAGCTGATACTAATGCAAGAACGAAAAAAAATACTTTTAGTTGTTTTAGATATCTCAACATAAACTGATAATTAAGACTTTAAAGCTTGTAATTTGTAAGTTTGGAATGCAAAAATACGACAGAATAGCTATAAAATCACTACTTTTAACATGCTATAAAGAAAAAAATAAACACATGAAATATTACATTTTTGTCCTTTTTGGATTTATAACTTCATATACTTTTTCACAAGATTATAACGAAACCTTAGATGCCATTCGAGAGGCTGAGGCTAAATCTGCATTACATCATATGATACAACGTGCTAATCTTAATACGGGAAATTATGATTTAAAGTATCATAGACTTGAATTAGATATTAATCCTTCAGTAGCGTTTATAGAAGGTGATATTACCAGTTATTTTGAGGCAAAAAGCGATATGACTACAATTACGTTTGATTTAACTTCAAATATGATTGTCTCTCAAGTTTTACAAAGAGGAAATTCCTTAACATATACTCAAAATGCAGATGACGAATTAGTAATCACCTTGCCTGTTACTCAAAATACTGGTGTTTTAGATTCTCTAACAGTTAGTTATTCTGGAAATCCAATAAGTTCTGGATTTGGTTCTTTTGAACAAACCGAACACAATGGTGACCCTGTAATATGGACACTCTCAGAGCCTTATGGAGCTAAGGCTTGGTGGCCTTGTAAACAAGATTTAATTGACAAGATAGACTCTATAGATGTTTTTATGACTACACCTCAGTTTAATCCGTCCAATGAAGAATATATTTCGGTATCTAATGGATTAGAGCAAAGCCAAGTAATTACAGGCACAAATAAAACCACTCATTTTAAACATCGCTATCCTATACCAGCATATCTTATTGCCATTGCTGCCACTAATTATGAGGTATATAATCATACTGTACCAAATAATGGTAATCCTTTTGAGATTGTTAATTATGTCTACCCAGAAAGCTTAGCAAATGCACAAGCTAATACTGCAATTACGGTAGATATAATGAACATTTTTACAAATCTTTTTGAAGAATACCCATATGCAGATGAAAAATATGGTCATGCTCAATTTGGTTGGGGAGGCGGTATGGAGCATACTACCGTTTCTTTTATGGGAAGTTTTGGACGTAATCTTGTGGCACACGAATTAGCACATCAATGGTTTGGTAATAAAATTACTTGCGGAAGCTGGAAAGATATTTGGCTAAATGAAGGTTTTGCTACCTACTTATCTGGAATTGCTATAGAAAATCTGGATGGTAATGATGCTTTTACAACTTGGAAACAGCAGCGCAACAATTCAATTACCTCTCAACCAAATGGCTCTGTATATCTTACAGATCAAGACACTACAAGTGTTAGTAGAATTTTTAGCGGACGTTTATCATACAATAAAGGTGCGATGGTATTACATATGCTTCGGAAAAAACTTGGAGATACTCCATTTTTTCAAGCGTTACAAACATATCTAGCGAGCTCAGAGCATGCTTATGATTATGCTAAAACTGAAGATTTTATAAATATTATAGAGACCTCCTCAGGCGAAGATTTAACTGAGTTTTTTGATGATTGGTTATACAATCAAGGATACCCAAGTTATACGATAAACTGGGACCAGCCAACTACCAATCAAGTATCTATTACTGTAAACCAAACGCAGAGTCATACATCGGTTTCATATTTTGAAGCACCTGTACCTGTACGATTAATTGGTACTATGGGAGAAACCTTAAACCTGGTTTTAAATAACACCTCTAACGCACAAAATTTTTTAGAAAACGTCACATTCGAAGTTCAAAATATTGTGTTTGATCCAGAGTCAGATCTTATTTCTCGTAATAATAGTGTGCTTTTGGGTGTTAATGATTTAGAGGTAGCAAATTCATTGTTGCTATATCCAAATCCAACTTCTCAGGCTTTATTTATAGATAAACCTTCTGGTTTAGAAATTTCCGAAGTAAGAATTTTTAATCCATTAGGTCAACTCGTAAAGAAACTCCCTTTTAATTCTACAATAGACACCACTATGTGGTCTACAGGATTATTCTTTATACAATTTCAAACCAAAGATGGTGTCATTACTAAAACGGTGTTAAAAAAATAAGTATAAACCACGCTAAAACACTATTTTTGTCGCTTAGAATTTTTTTGAAATAAGATACATGGAGTTTGTAATAAGAATATCTCAATTTTTACTGAGTCTTTCACTACTAATCGTATTACACGAATTAGGTCATTTTATACCAGCAAAACTATTTAAAACTAGAGTAGAAAAGTTTTACCTGTTTTTTGATGTTAAGTTTTCTTTATTTAAAAAGAAAATTGGCGATACAGAGTATGGTATTGGTTGGTTACCTTTAGGAGGCTATGTTAAAATAGCAGGAATGATGGACGAAAGTATGGATAAGGAACAAATGAAGCAACCACCTAAGCCTTATGAGTTTCGATCAAAACCAGCTTGGCAACGTTTAATAATTATGTTAGGTGGTGTAACAGTAAACTTCATCTTAGCCTATGTTATTTATGTGTTTTTATCTTTTGCTTATGGAGATACAGATATTGACGCTAATAGCGTAAAAGATGGTTATACAGTAACTAATCCTATTTTAATGGATTTAGGTCTAAAAACTGGAGATAACGTAGTTACCATTAATGGCGAAAAAATTACAATGGTTTCTGAAATTAGAAACAAACTCATTGAAGCCGAAAAAATCACTGTTTTAAGAGACAATGAAACTAAAGAAATTACGCTACCCGAAGATTTTTTAGGTCAATTAAGCACTGGAGACAGTAGAAGCTTTTTTGGTCTTCGCTACCCGTTTGTTGTAGATCACGTTGTAGATACTTTGATAAATAAAGGAAAAGACTTAAAAAGAGGAGATATTATTGTCTCACTTAATAATGAGCCTTTAAAATATTTTGACCAATTAGAAGATAGAGCAAAACCACTTGCTAATAAAGTAGTCCCTGCAGAAATTTTAAGAGATGGTAAAACTTTTACTATGCAACTTGGTGTAGACAACAACGGAAAGCTTGGTATCGTTTCTGGAGGAACTTTAACAGATATTGAAAAAGTTGGGTACTATGATATTGTTAGAAAAGAATATGGTTTTGGAGAAAGCATTGTTGTAGGGTTTGATAAATTTACCGGACAAATTTCTGCTTATGGTGTGCAACTCAAAAAAATCTTTACACCTAGTACTGGAGCTTACAAAGGCGTTGGTGGATTTAAGGCTATATATAGTATTTTCCCAGCAGAATGGAGTTGGCAAGCATTTTGGGCTCTAACTGCATTTTTATCTATTATGTTAGGGGTACTTAATTTATTACCAATACCAGTTTTAGACGGTGGTCATGTTATGTTTTTACTTTATGAAATCATCTCAGGTAGAGCTCCTAACGAGAAGTTTTTAGAACGTGCTCAATTAGTTGGGTTTATTCTACTAATAGCAATGGTACTGTCTGCGAATCTTAATGATTGGATTTAAATAAAATTTTTTAAAATTTTTTAAAAAAGTCTTTGACTAACTTAAAAAATAATTTATATTTGCGCTCGCTAACGCGAAAAATAACCTTCCTCTTTAGCTCAGTTGGTTAGAGCATCTGACTGTTAATCAGAGGGTCCAAAGTTCGAGTCTTTGAAGAGGAGCATACAAAGTTCAACAGAAATGTTGGACTTTTTTGTTTTACTTGTTTTTAGAACAAACGCATTTGACCATCTTTAAAAGGCTCATGCAACTCAGTATTTAATTTTGGCATTATCTTTCCCTTAAAATATTTAAGTCGCGCTAATGCTACTAAATCATTTATTTGTTTAGCTATATTACCTTCACCACGCATACGTTGACCAAAACGAGAATCGTTGAGCATACCTCCATGGCAGTCTTTAATTTGATGTAATACTTTCTCAGCTTTATCAGGCATCGTTTTACGAATCCAATCTGTAAAAATTTCTCCAATAGCTCCATTTAATCTAACGATGGTATGCGCAATACTCAATGCTCCAGCATCAAAAACTGCTTTTGCTAGTGGTAAAATCTCATGGCTATTAATTGACGGGATTATAGGAGCTAACATCACAGTAACTGGAATACCATTATCACTTAAAATCTTTACAGTCTCTAGACGTTTTTTAATAGTAGCTGTTCTTGGCTCTAAAATTCGTCGAGTGGTTTCAGATAATGATGTAATTGAGATATTTACATGTATCAAGTTATCTTTAGCTAAAGCTTTAAGAACATCTAAATCTCGAAGAATTAAGGCGTTTTTTGTAATAATACCAACAGGATGCTTATATTTTAAAAATACCTCCAAACATTGCCTTGTGATTTCAAATTTCTTTTCTGCAGGTTGGTAACAATCTGTATTGCCAGACATCACAATAGGATGGGCTTTCCAACTTTTTCGTTTTATAAAAGCTTCTAATAATTGTGGAGCGTCTTTTTTAACTAAAATTCTACGCTCAAAATCTAAACCTGCACTATATCCCCAAAATTCGTGACTATTTCTAGCGTAACAATAAATACAACCATGCTCACAGCCTTGGTACATATTCATAGAATAAGCCATACCAACATCTGGGCTCTTTACTTTATTAACTATAGTTTTAGGAAATACAGGAAGATATAAGGTTTTATTTTTATCTGGCGTCTCACCTTCTTTCGCACAATATTCTAGAAAATCATCTCTTTGTTCATGGCTCAATTTAAAAAATCTATTATGCACGTTTTGCTGCGCACCACGACCTTTTAAAATAGAATCATCTAACATATTACTTGTTTTTTGTAAAATTACAAAAACAAAAAACATAATATGTCTCTATAATTTTAAATTATAAACAAAACACAAATTATTGATTACTTCCCAGGAAAATCGGCTTTACGCTTTTTTAAAAATGCAGTAGTACCTTCTTTAAAATCTTCGGTACCAAAACACTTACCAAATTGTTTAATTTCGGTTTTATACCCATCAACTCCATCTTTGAAGTTTGCATTAATTGCTTTAATAGCGCCTTTAATAGCCACAGAAGAATTTCTCATAATTTTTCCTGCTATTTTTTCGGCTAAAGCAATAAGTTCATCACCCTCTCCTGTGACATGATTTACTAAACCATAATCTAAAGCTTGATTGGCATCAATCATACCTGCAGTCATTACCATTTCCATAGCTCTACCTTTACCTACGAGTTGTGGCAAACGTTGTGTGCCACCATAACCAGGAATAACTCCTAATGACACCTCTGGAAGTCCCATTTTTGCATTAGTACTCGCTACTCTAAAATGACAAGCCATTGCTAATTCTAAACCACCACCAAGCGCAAAACCATTAATAGCAGCTATAACAGGCGTAGACAAATTTTCTATATAGTCAAATAGAATTTTTTGGCCATCTCCAGCTAAATTTTCAGCATTTTTAACATCAAAATCTGCAAACTCACTTATATCTGCTCCTGCAACAAATGCTTTTTCTCCGCTTCCAGTAAGGATAATAACTTTAACCTCCTTATCCTTATTTGCTACTTTAAAAGCACTGTGAAGCTCCTCTATTGTAGCTTTATTAAGCGCATTAAGTTTTTTAGGTCTATTAATAGTAATTGATGCAATACCGTTATTTGTAGTGCTTAAAATATTTTGATAACTCATGATTTATTTTTTTATTTCTTCGGAAATGTAACTGTAAAAGTTGTTCCAATACCTAGTTGAGATGTAAAGGTAATATTTCCATTGTAAGTTTCTACGATATTTTTTACCATAGCAAGTCCTAATCCCATTCCGCTAGACTTTGTAGTAAATTTTGGTTCAAAAATCTTAATTTCATTATCTGCCGAAATTCCTACTCCATTATCTTCTACTGTAATTTTAACCATATCATTTTGGGATGATACATTAACTTCTATTTTAGGGTTTTCATTTACATCAGAAATAGCCTGAATACTATTTTTTACCAAATTAGTAACTACTCGTATGAGTTGTGTACGATCAAAATTGGCTAGGATTTCATCCTCTTCCGAAGAAAAATTTATATAATCTTCGCTAAAAATATCTAACCCTAGTTTTACAATATTTACAACATTTAGCGTTTCATTTTGTTGTGCAGGCATTTTAGCAAAATTAGAAAAGGCAGATGCTATAGAGCTCATTGTATCGATTTGCTGTATTAATGTTTGGCTATACTCATCTACTTTTTGATGGATATTCTCATCCTGAGGATCGAATTTTCTTTGAAAACTCTGTACACTTAAACGCATTGGTGTTAACGGGTTTTTAATCTCGTGAGCCACTTGCTTAGCCATTTCTCGCCACGCTTGTTCTCTCTCGCTAGTTGCCAGTTTTACTGCGCTTTCTTCTAGCTCATCAATCATACTATTATAGGAGTTGACTAACGTAGAAATTTCCTCACTAGAAGATGATATATCTATTCTCTTATTTCGCTTCTCTAAACGCGTTTCATTTATTTTGTCTGAAATAGTCTTAAGTGTTCTAGTAATATATTTTGATAGTAGCAGCGCTAATAAAATAGCAATTAACATCATAAATACGTAGGCATAGGCCAAACGCTCTAAAAACTCATTTAGCTCTTTATTGAGAAAGTCATCGTTTTCTAGATAAGGAAGATTTAAAATAGCGAGAGGTTTAGATCGAATATCATATATATACCTGTATGAAGATTGAAAAGTTTCGCCATTTTTCTCATTTTTTACCACGTATCTATGGTCTGCACCATTTGTAATAGCATTTAGAATATCTACATCAATACAACTAATACTAGAGTCTTGTGTTATGCTTGCCTTAGAAGATTTTAGAAGTGTACCATCCAAATCATATAAGATAACTCTTAATCCATGAATAGCATCAATGCGATAAATTTCGTCTTTAAAAATGAGAGGTACTTTCTCTGTTTCTACTGGCCAAGTAGTTTCTCTAATAACGTAATTGATGTCACTAATTATAGCTGTTTCCTTGCGCTCTAATCGTTCTTTATGATAATCTCTGGCCTCTTCATTATATTGGTATATGGTAACACCTGCAATTAACACAGATGCAATTAATACCAATAATATCATGGCGAAAAATATACGAACACGTAAAGACAGTTTATTTAACTTCATAGAGATGCTGGCAAGAGCGAGTAACTTGTATTAGAATAATTTTTTAATAAATGTAGCAATAATTAAGCCATTATTAAGCATCTGGATTTTTGCTCCTTATGTTTTTGTAGATTTTAAAACCTAACATTAATAAAACACCAAGGATTAAAATACCAATGACGCCAAAAACCCAATTAATCGCACTTTTTAGAATAACTAAAAATATAACAGCAAAGAGAATAAAAGTCGCACCTTCATTCCATAGACGCATAAAATTAGATGATTTTCTAACATCACCTCGTTGCAATTGTTTGTAATACTGATGTGTCTTTAAGTGATACAAAATTAATAATACTACAAAACTTAGTTTTACGTGCATCCATGGTAACTTTAGCAAAAACGGATGTAAGATTAACAACCAAACTGCAAAAAATGTCGCTAAAATTGCCGATGGCCATGTGATGATATTCCATAACCGTTTTGCCATTAAACTAAGTTGTTTCCCTAAAATCTCCTTATCTGGTGAAGGCTTATGAAAAGCTTCAATTTGGTATACAAAAAGTCTCGGGATATAAAATAATCCTGCAAACCAAGTTACAATAAAAATAAGATGTAAGGCCTTTATATAATTATAGTACTCCTCCATTAATCTTCAATAAATAAATAGTTTAAATTTTTAGCATTAAAATCTTTATTAAATTGGCTTATTCTATCTGCTACCATGGCATTAAACAAGCTCAACTGCTTATCAATTTTGGCAACTAACTCATCTTTAACTGCAATATCTTGATCTGTTGGTGCAAAATCTCCCATGCCAACTAGTGCATTAAGGTGCCCTAGTTTATTAGTTAATCTAATTGGAAAATTTAGTGGGTCTTGACCACTTCTATTTTGTGTTTGATACAGCGCTTCTTCAATTTTAGTAAAGTCTTCTTTAAGCTTTTTAGCATCATCTAACAATTGTTTTAAATTCTCATTACCCTTATATTGTTTTTCAAAAGCAGACAATTGACCTTTTATGGTTCTAATTTTTTTAATGGATTTGTGTGCATCATCCATTGTTTTATTAACATCTGTAATAAAATCAAATTGCTTTTGCATATCTGCTTGAGTACTCTCTGCTCTAGGGTCTGCTAACACCGTAAAAGGTTGCGAATAGTCTGTACCATTAACATTTAAGGTTACTTTATAAACTCCAGGTATTGCTTGAGGTCCATCTAAACTTGCCCACCATAAAATCATACCATCTAGTTTTTCGGCACCTTTGTAAGACATACTCCAAGTATATTTATTAGTGCCTTTTTTAACTTTTAATGTATTTTCCTTAGTGTTTTTAGTATTTACAGATTTGATGGTGTCGCCTTTAGTATCAAAATAGGTTAATGACACCTCATCTGTTTTTTCATCAAATTCCTTCAAATTAAAATAGGTGATTACACCATTAGGATGGTTAGTTCCAGACGTTTTACTACCACTTCTACTACCACCACGCATTCTATAAGTATCCTTAGGTTTAAAAAGCTTATTTTCTTCGGAAACTTTAGCATCAAACAACTGATGTATTACCGTTAAATCATCAATTATCCAAAGACTTCTTCCTTGCGTTGCCACAATTAAGTTATTGTCTTTTATTGCTAAATCTGTTATAGGTACAATAGGTAAATTTAACTGAAACGGTTTCCAGTTCTTCCCGTCGTTAAATGAAATGTACATACCAGTTTCTGTACCAGCATACAATAAGCCTTTTTGCTTAGGATCCTCTCTCAACACTCTTGTAAAATGCTCAGGATTAATTCCATCAGTGATTTTTTTCCATGTTTTACCGTAGTCGGTTGTTTTATATAAGTAAGGTGCAAAATCACCCGTTTTATATTTTGTTCCTGCCACATAACAGGTTCCTGCATCAAAGGCACTTGGCTCAATACTATTAATCATCATCCAGTCTGGCATCCCTTTAGGTGTGACATTATCCCAATTTTTACCTCCATCTTTTGTGACATGAATTAAACCATCATCACTACCAACCCAAAGTAATCCCTCGGTAATTGGCGATTCTTGGGCAGCAAAAATTGTACAATAATATTCTACCGATGTATTATCTTGAGTAATTGGTCCTCCTGAAGATTTTAATTTTTCAGGATCGTTTCTTGTTAAATCCGGACTAATAATCTCCCAACTCTGACCTTCATTTTCGGTCACATGTACATGTTGAGAAAACGTATATAAACGGTCTGGGTTATGTTTTGAAAATATAATAGGGAAATTCCATTGAAAGCGATATTTCATACCCTCAGCACCATGACCCATTGGATTATCTGGCCAAACATTAATAGCTCTTACTGTTCCTGTTTTATGATTTTGTCGTGTTAAAAAGCCATCATAACTTCCGCCATACACAATATCATTATCTTCTGGATCTACTGCGATATGAGCAGATTCTCCTCCTGCTGTGCTTTCCCAGTCGTCTTCTGTAATAGCACGACCATCTGTTCTATGCGGAATTCTAACCGTTGAGTTATCTTGTTGCGCAGCATAAATTCTATAAGGAAACGCATTATCTGTAGTTACACGATAAAATTGAGAAGTTGGTTGGTTGTGGTAAGTGCTCCATGTTTCGCCACCATCATAAGTCACTTGCGCTCCACCATCATCTCCAATAATCATACGGTTTGGATCTTCTGGTGCTATCCATAAATCGTGGTGATCTCCATGAGGTGCGTTATAGGTGTCAAATGATTTACCACCATCTGTACTTTTGTGGTAACGCACATTTAACACGTATACCACATCTGCATCTTTTGTGTCTGCATACACTCTTGTGTAATACCAAGCACGTTGACGTAATTTACGCTCACTATTAACTTGGCTCCATGTGTCTCCACCATCATCACTTCTATATAAACCTCCATTATCTTTATTTTCTATAATCGCCCAAACACGTTGATTATTAACTGGAGATACTGTGACACCAATAATACCAAGTGTGCCTTCAGGAAATCCTTTGTTTGTAGAGATTCCTGTCCAAGTTTCACCTTTATCTGTACTTTTCCACAATGCAGAACCGTCTCCTCCAGAACTTAAACTATAAGGTGTACGTTGCACTCTCCAAGTAGATGCATATAAAATTCTTGGGTTGGTTGGGTCAATTAATAAATCAACAACACCTGCATGTTCATTAGCAAATAGTGTTTTTTTCCAAGTTTTTCCACCATCAGTACTTTTGTAGATACCTCTTTCTTGGGTTGGTTTGTAGATATTTCCTAAAACACCAGCGTAAACCACATTATGATCAGTTGGGTCTACAGCAATTCTAGGTACATGACGTGAATTTTTTAGTCCTGCGGAAGTCCATGTTTTACCAGCATCAACACTTTTCCAAATTCCGTAGCCTGAAGACACGTTTCCACGAACTGTCTTTTCTCCACCTCCAACATACATCACATTGGGATCGCTTTTTGAAACGGTTATCGCTCCAATACTTCCACCAAAAAATCCGTCGGAAATATTTTCCCAACTTCGTCCACCATCTAGAGTTTTCCAAATACCTCCACCTGTAGAACCGAAATAATATAGATTTGGTTTGTTAGGAACTCCTGTGACTGCAGCACTTCGTCCACCACGAAATGGTCCGAGTAGTCGATATTCTAGTGCGTCGTATTGGCTTTCTTCAAAAGATTGTGCTTCTAAAGTTGTTACATTTCCGAAGAGAAAAAGGCATAAAAGTGTGGTGAATAATCTCATAACTTGATGGTTTTTTACATGCATTAAAAATAAGCATAATAATATTATTCATTTGCAAAGCTGGTGTTCGTTTGTAACGATTACCAAACCTGCACATCACTCGTCACAGACGAGCACTAGCGAAAACATGACATAAATATTATGCAGTGGTTGTTTTTAATTTTAACCTAATCTCACGACGCAAAAAGAACCAAGTCACAATGGTTGACAACACATCTGCGATAGGAAACGACATCCATATACCTAATTCGCCAAAATAAATTGGCATAATATACATGAGCGGAATAAAAAAAATAGCTTGTCTTGTCAATGTTAAAATCAAGGCTGGTAATGCTTTACCTACTGCTTGAAAATAGGCTGCACCAATAAGTTGCAACGCTAAAATTGGTACTGCTGCAAAGGCTAAACGCATGTTATTTGGAGTTACATTTATAACTGCAATATCTGTAGTAAACCATTTTGTGATGACCTCTGGAAATACCATTAAGGTAATAAATACAATGGCAGCCATAATAGTGGCATATTTTATGGCAGTATAAATAACTTGTTTCACTCTATCGTATTGAAACGCTCCATAATTAAATCCTGCAATTGGGATAAAACCTTGCGTGATACCAAACACAGGGAACAATGCAAACATGCTTAAACGACCAACAATGGCATATGCTGTAACTGAGGTTTCACCTCCATAATTATAAAGTGCATTATTTACGAGCAAGAATGTAACGCTCACAACTGCTTGCCTTGCCAAGGTGACAAAACCAAGTGAGCCAATTTCTGAAACAATGGTTTTTTCTAATTTAAAATGGGAGAGATTGATTTTTAATTCTGAATTTTTTGATAAGAAATACCATAATATAAAAAGAAATGATACAACATAAGAACCAGTTGTAGCCCAAGCTGCTCCTGCCATACCTAAATCCATAATATTGATAAAAATATAATCGAACAGCAAATTTCCGACGGAAGGAATTAGCATCGCATACATCGCAAATTTAGGATTACCTTCTGCTCGTATCACGTTGTTTCCCATCATAACAAATCCTAAAATGGGAACTCCGTAAAGAATAATTTCGTAATATATTTTCGCAGGATCAAAAATAGCTCCTTTACCTCCAAATGCTGGAATAAGCGTATTGACAAAAATCAATCCAAAAATGGCAAATGACACTGTAAATAGAAAGGTTAGTGTAATTTGGTTTCCGAAGGTTTTATAAGCTTTTGCAGGATTATTGGCACCTAAAGCTCGAGAAATTATTGACGAGCCACCAATACCAATTGCCATCCCTAGAGCTGCAATAAAAAATGATACAGGTAGCACTACATTTATGGCTGCGATTGCGGTTGAGCCAATCCAATTGCCAACAAAAATAGTATCTACCAAAATGTTAAGTGACATCACCAAAATCCCTATAGATGCAGGAACTGCTTGTTTTATAAGAAGTTTGCCAATGGGTTGCGTCCCTAAATCTTTAGAAGATGTTTTTGCCATTATGCGGTAACGGTTTCAGATTTTGCCCAATCTTTTATCCAGTTTGATAATAAATCTACAAACGCTGCATCGTCATTTAAACATGGGATTGTTGTAAACTCCTTGCCTCCCATTTCGTGAAAAATTTCTTCACCTTCCATCGCAATTTCCTCGAGAGTTTCTAAGCAATCACTTACAAAAGCTGGCGTAACTATGGCCATTTTTTTTAAACCTTCTTTGCCTAACCGCTCAATGGTAAGATCTGTGTAAGGTTGTAACCATGGATCAAAACCCAAACGCGATTGAAACGATGTAGAAAAAGTACCTTCCTTTAGGTTTAGTTTTTCTCCTACTAATCTCGTTACTTCTTTACATTGATGTTTATAGCAAAATTCATGAGCTGGAGATGGTGTTTTACAACACACACAATTTTCTTTATCGCTAGGCTTACAGTGCGATTTTGTTATATCACTTTTTCTAATATGACGCTCTGGCACACCATGATATGAGAATAGTAAATGCTCATAATCTTTACCTTTTAAATGGCCTGCAATAGAGTTTGAGAGTACGTTGATATAATCTTGATTATTATAAAAGGGCTTTAAATCGGTTATTTTTATCTGCGGAAAATGTGCTGCTCTAAGCTCTTCGGCTAAAACCAAAATAGTCTCAGTCGTTGCCATAGCAAATTGTGGATATAACGGAATTAGAAAGATATCATCAACACCTTTATCTACTAATTCTTGAAGTCCCTTTTTAATGGTCATGCTTCCATAGCGCATTGCTAAAGCGACTGGTACATCTACCTCCTTTTGAATACCTTTTTGTAAACGTTCAGACAAAACAATTAAAGGCGACCCTTCATCCCACCAAATTTTTTGATAAGCTGCAGCCGATTGTTTTGGTCGTGTATTTAAAATTATTCCTTTTACGAGCGCTGTTCGTGCTATAAATGGAATATCAATAACGCGCTCATCCATTAAAAATTCACCCAAATACTTTTTTACATCTTTAGGTGTTGGACTATCTGGCGAACCTAGATTTACAAGCAAAACTCCTTTCATATTTATTTTTCTTTTATTAACTCAGTTCTTACACTTTCTGGAATAATAGAATCTACCAATTGCTTCATAGCATCATCATTACCAATAAATTTCCAACCTTCATACTGTGGGTCTTTAATTGCAAACATCGTAGCATCCATATTAATCACTAAAGACATAGATTTAATATCTGAAGTTACATTACCTTCTCCAAATTGAGAATCCATAGTCACTTTCATAAATTCTAAAAAAGCCTTTTTGTCGTCTTCTTGCTTATCTTGCTCAGACACAAAGGTCATTTTCATTTTACTATTATAAAATACCGCAGCATAAGTAATGCCTTCAACCACTTTTTCTTCGGAAACTTTAGTTACATCATTAGATAGAAATTCGATTTTCATATCTGGAGAGCTAAACATTTGCTCCATACCAGCTTTCATTTGCGCTCTTGGAGCCATCTCAAAAACCTTAGGATACATATAATCCAGTACACCATCAAAGTTTTGATTGGTCATGTAATCATAATAGGTTTGTGCGTTTTTAGTAATTTCAGCTTTATGAGATTGCGCGAAACTTGATAATGAAATTAATAAGGCTAGTATTAAAGTGGTAAGATTTTTCATAGTGTGTTTTGTTTTTGCAAAAATACGATAGAATTTGTTAAAGATTGAATTCCCTAAGTCAAAATTGGGTTTCACTTAACTAAATACGCTTGTCACACATTTCCAGTTTAAATAGATGACCTTTTATAATATTTTTGAAATAGATTTAGAGAGACTGAATATTCTAATGATTACGATTTTAATTTAATTTAGATAATATTCAAACAACAAATTGCAACGAAAATTAAATACGAAAAACTATGAAATCAATACTAATACTTTTTATAACTTTAATATCAATAACTGCCAATAGCCAAATAGTTGAACTTTGTAATTATGAAAACGATCTAGATGAAGCTCCAAGTGGTACTTATTTTAAAGATGTTAACAAACCTACACCTTGCAACAAAAATTAAAATTATGAAAAACTTATATATATTTTTAACTATATTCATTATTACATTAAGTTCCTGCAAAGCTCAGATCGCACCATTATATCAAATGGACTCAGATTTACCAGAAGGCACGCATTTCAAAGACCTTAGCAATAATCTGAGTGTTTTCGTTGGGACATGGAAATGGGAAAGTAATGATTCAATAGTAACTATTGAGCTTCAAAAATGGGAAGACATTTTTTTTAATGATACTAATCAATACGAAGATATGCTTATTGGAGCTTATAAATTTAGTGTTAATGGAGCAGTAGTTTTAGACTATCTCTCTCAATTGGATGATAATTCAATTTACATTTATGATCATTATATAGCAGGAAATACAGTATTACACAAAAATCGTTATCCAGTTTGTGATGACTGTACAATTGACCAAAGACAAGTTTCTGTTTTTTTTACAGATCCTCAACGCGAGTATCTAAATTCCGCTATGGCATTAAGGTATAAAGTTGAAGATGGTATTGAAAAAATGAATGTAGTTTTATATCAGTTTGAAAATAGTTTTCTTCCAAGTATTGATTCTCCTCAAGAAAATAGAATCCCTTATGGAGATTATATATTTATAAAACAGTAATAATTAGCAAAGGCTTCAGTTTAAAAGTTGAAGCCTTTTACTATTTTATCCCAAAGCCATCAAATGTTTTTTTAGGTGTTCTATATATTTTCATAAATCAATTATGACCAAAAAAAGTATAATTCTATTACCGTTTTTATTTTACTATGCAGTTTCATTTTCTCAACAAAAAGATACTATCTATGGAAAAGTAAAATCAGTAAGAGAGCAACTTACCTTTTTAGATAAAAATTATCAAAATTTAAAATTATTTAGTGATGAAGGGGATTATGGACATCATGGGTTTTTAAATGCTGATTTTACAATAAATAGATTTCATAATTGGTGGTACAACACACCTCATGTACATTACACAAATTATTATAAAGAATTTAATGAAAAAGGAAAACCAATTAACGAGATTTGGTTTTATAAAAATGGTGATACTGTTACAACGTACAAATACAAATATGACAAAGAAGATAATTTAACTCAAATCAAGGATATTTTTGAAGTAGACGAGTATACTTGTCGAAATTTCACATATAATCATAAGAATAAAATAAGCTCATCTATATATTATGCATCTTATGATCCTAATTTGTATTCATATACGACTTATGTATACGATTCAATTTCTAACTTAATTAAAATTAAAAGATTTGATGAAGATGGAGAGTGTCCAAGCAGAAGTTATGTTTATGATGAAAAAGGTAGAAAAATTAAAGAAATTATTAATAAATCTTATGTTTATATAAAAGAAGGGCGAACAACAAGAAGTAAAAAAGACAGTATTGGTTTAACTAAGATTAAGGTTAAATACTCTTACGATTCAAACAACAACCTCCTAGAAACTCAACATTATGATTATGGCTCTTATGATAATCTTCCCTCGAAACCATCTCGAAAAATCCAAAATGTATATAAAAATAATTTATTAAAAAAGGTATTATATGTAAGAGATACAGTTGACAGTTTCACAGAATACTTCTATGATAATCAGAAAAGAAAAATAAAAGAAATTAGAACCGTTCCTGAAAATAGAGATAGGAATAGTTCAAAAGAATATTTCTATGACAAAAAAGGAAACATTAAAAAATTGATTTACACAGAAAAAGATAAGCCAGTCATTATTGATTTTGAATATAGTTTTGACAATCATAACAATTGGATAAAGCAAACAAAATCAATTAATGGAAAAAAATTATTTATTTGGACAAGAAACATTATTTATTACAAATAAGAATTTGAATTTAAAAAAATTAAAGATTTCATCACAAAAAATGAAACATTCAATTTTCTAACCCAAAGCCATCAAATACTTCTTTGGTGTCGTCCCATATTTCTTTTTAAATGCTGAGATAAAATGACTAGACGTGCTGTAACCCACTTTTAAGCCAACTTCATTAACGTTGTGATTTCCAGCTTCTAGAAGTTTACGAGCGACTTCCATTTTATAGTCAAACAAAAAGCTAAATACAGAGTCGCCATAAATTTGTTTAAAGCCTTCCTTTAGTTTTTTAAGACTGAGACCAATTTCTTCGCTCAATTCTTGTAAGGTTGGTGGCTCAGCCATACGAGAAATCATAATATCCTTAGCTTTTCTAATTTTAATAACGTTGGTTTCGTCAACTAAAAAAGGACATTGTTCAATATCTGCATCCTCACTCCTATTAAAATATAAACTCAATAACTCTAGAGCTTTGCCTTTAAAGTAAAGATTTTTGATTGACGAATTAAGATTATAATTTATAATTTGATTAAGCGCAATTGCCATAGATGGTGAAATTTTACCATCCTTGTAATATTTTTTATCCTTATTCTCAACACTTAAAAACGTGATATAATCTGCCTCTTGAGAAAATAAGCCATGAAATTTTTTGATAGACACCAAAACAGATACCAACCAAGATTTAGAATGTACTTCTAAGTGAATTGGCAAATCACGCTGTGGATTGTACAATAACAGCGAATTCTCCTCCTCAATTTTTAAACGGTAATTCCCATTATTAAACACAAACTCGCTAGAACCCTTAATACAAAAATGAAATTGTATAAAACTGCTATCAATCTCACGTTCAAGTGTTTGAATGTTATTATCGTTATTTTGATAAGTAAGCACAATAAACCCATCATCTAATTGTGTTTCATCAAATGAACCTCTAGCGATATTTTTTGAGTCTGAAAAATTCATAATAAATTTGTTCTTATTTAGATTCGTTCTAAACTAATTCGATTTAAAGCGTTGGTATGACTACAAAAATATGATTTTATCACGTTATAATAACTTATAAACGTAAAAAACCACAAACGATACTAAAAGTTCTTCTAGCGTTGTTTTTTCTCAATTAAGGTTTTTACTTTTGCTACCGAAGTTTCCTGGATAACTTTTCCAAATCAAGTATGGAGCATTACAATATGTCGAGAGGCACTACATTTTACGCAATTGGGTTAAGCTATAAAAAAGCAGATGCCGAAATTCGTGGTCATTTTAGTTTGAATGAAGATTCAAAACTTGCTGTATTAAAGCAAGCCAAACAAAATGGTATTGAAAGCTTAATATTAACCTCTACTTGTAATAGAACCGAAATTTACGGTTTTGCAGAGCATCCTTTTCAACTTATTCAATTATTATGTGACAACACAAAAGGAACCGTTGAAGAGTTTCAAAAAGTAGCGTACGTGTACAAAAACAAAGATGCTATTTCTCACATATTTAGGGTAGGTTCTGGTTTAGACAGCCAAATTCTTGGAGATTTTGAGATTATTAGCCAGTTAAAAACAAGTGCGAGATTATCTAGAAAGCACAAATTATTTAATCCGTTCTTAGAACGCTTGGTTAATTCTGTAATACAAGCCTCAAAACGTATCAAGACCGAAACCGATATTTCATCTGGTGCAACATCGGTATCATTTGCTTCTGTTCAATATATCATGAAGTCGATAGATAACGTTTCAGAAAAAAATATTTTACTCTTTGGGACAGGAAAAATTGGAAGAAATACCTGCGAGAATTTAGTAAAACATACTAAAAACCCACACATCACTTTAATCAATAGAACCAAAGATAAAGCCGAAGCCATTGCTGGAAAGTTTAATCTTTTGGTTAAGGATTATTCCCAACTTCAAGAAGAAATCAATACATCTGATATTTTAGTTGTAGCCACTGGTGCTCAAAACCCAACGGTAGATAAACATTGTATTCAAACAACGAAACCTTTATTAATTTTGGACCTTTCCATTCCAAAGAATGTTAATGAAAACGTTTCAGAATTAAGTAACGTTACTTTAGTTCATCTCGATGATTTAGCGCAAATTACAGATGATACTTTAGAACGCAGAAAAGAACATATACCAGTTGCCGAAGAAATTATTGAAGATGTCAAAACTGAGTTTAACGCTTGGCTAGCGACAAGAAAATTTGCACCAACCATAAAAGCATTAAAGCATAAATTAACCGATTTTGCAACCGCAGAATTAGACACACAGCGCAAAAAGATGAGTGATTTCAATGAAGCGCAAGCCGAATTGATAAGTAGTAAAATTATACAAAAAATCACAAACCATTTTGCACATCATTTAAAAGGCGATGATGTATCTACAGATGATAGCCTAGAACTCATAAAAAAAGTGTTTCAACTCGAAGCAACCACAGACAATGTCTAAACTCATAAGAATAGGAACTCGTGATAGCCAATTAGCGCTATGGCAAGCCAAAATTGTACAAAGCCAACTCGAACATTTAGGTCATAAAACCGTATTAGTGCCTGTAAAATCTACAGGAGATATTGTATTAGATAAACCTATTTACGAACTTGGAATTACAGGTGTTTTTACCAAAACTTTAGATATTGCAATGCTCAATGGCGATATTGATATTGCAGTACACTCCATGAAAGATGTGCCAACTGTATTACCAAATGGAATTGTGCAGGCAGCGGTTATAAAACGAGGTAATGTTAGAGACTGCTTGGTTTTTAAAGACAATGAAGAGTTTTTATCACAACGAGAAGCTGTAATTGCTACAGGAAGTTTACGTCGTAGAGCACAATGGTTAAATCGTTATCCAACACACACAATGGTTGGTTTGCGAGGCAATGTAAACTCTAGACTAGAAAAACTAGAAAATAATGACTGGAATGGAGCCATATTTGCAGCAGCAGGTTTAGGTCGTTTAGATATTAAACCCGAAGAAAGCTTTAATTTAGAATGGATGATTCCTGCGCCTGCACAAGGCGCAATAATGGTGACTGCTATAGAAAGTGATGAAGAAACTCTAACAATTCTTAAAGAAATTAATCACGAAGAATCAGAAATTGCAACAGCAATAGAACGTAAATTCTTGAACCTTTTAGAAGGTGGATGCTCTGCACCAATTGGTGCTTTAGCATTTGTAAAAGAAGAAGAGGTTCACTTTCAAGGTGTATTACTGAGTCTCGACGGAACAAAGAAAATTGAAATACAACGTACAGTAGCTTTAGGAGCTCATCATGATTTAGCTCAATTTTGTGCCGATTATATTATTGAGCGTGGTGGTAACCGATTAATGGATGCGCTTAAATCAAATAAAAAAGCAAATATCTTTTCTACCAAAACTTTAACTGAAGATCAAAAACAACGATTTAGCGATGCTGTTGTTAGTGAGAGCTCAGATTTTATAAAAATAAGCTTAAATCGTATGACGAAGACCGTTTTACGACCTATGCCAAAAAATGTAATCATAACCAGTAAAAATGCGGTAGAATCGCTACTTACTAATTTTGCTTCTGAAGACTTAAAATTTGAAAACATCTATTGCGTTGGCCGAAAAACAAAACGCTACGTAGAACGTAAAATAGGTAAAGTTAAACATACCGAGAATAGTGCTAAAGCACTTGCAAACTACCTCATAGAATATATAGATGGTACTGCAGTTACTTATTTTTGTAGTGATGTAAGGCTTGACGATTTACCAACAATTTTAGCAGAAAATCATATTGCAGTGGATGAGGTTATTGCTTATGAAACAAAATATGATGCTCAAAAAATTGATGATACAGTAGAAGGTGTTATGTTTTACAGCCCATCAACTGTACAAAGTTACAAGCAAGAAAATGATGATAATATAATTGCGTTTTGCATTGGTGAAACCACTGCAAAAGAAGCAAAAAAGCATTTTAAAGACGTAAGAGTCGCAAAAATGCCAACGGTTGAGAGTGTTGTAGATTTGGTCAATCAGCATTATGAAGATTAGTATTTAGCTATTGGCCTTTGGCTGTTAGCTGCACTGTCTTACTAGAATTAATTAGCTGAAGATTATATCTATTTATAAATGAGAAATTTTAGAAATCTGGAAAAACGGTATTGAGATTGTATAGCAATTGTATCCGTTAGCTGATGTATTGCCTTCCGAAGAAAAGTTTGGAATAAGAAGTCAAGTAACTAGAGCTTCAATTTCTATACCATCTAATATTGCAGAAGGTTGCAGTAGAAATAGTGATATTGAATTTAAGCGTTTTCTTGAAATTGCGATGGGTTCTCTTTTTGAAGTAGAAACACAATTAATAATAGCACAAGAATTAGGATTTATTCCAGAAACTGAATTAATAACTATTTTTGAGCTTCTAAATAAAGAAGCAAAAATGATAAATAGTTTAATAAATAAAATTAAAAATAGCTAAGAGTCTTTTGCTAAAGGCCAAAGGCAGACAGCTAATAGCCAATTATGATTAAAAACGATTTATTTTTAAGAGCATTAAAAGGAGAAACCGTTGAGCGTCCACCAGTTTGGATGATGCGTCAAGCAGGTCGTTACCTTCCTGAGTTTATGGAAATCAAAGCAAAATATGATTTCTTTACACGTTGTCAAACTCCTGAATTAGCTAGTGAAATTACTGTGCAACCCATTCGTCGTTATGGTATGGATGCTGCAATCTTGTTTTGCGATATTTTGGTAATTCCGCAGGCAATGAATATTGAGGTACAAATGAAACCTAACTTTGGTCCTTATTTACCAAACCCAATTCGTACTCAAAAAGATGTAGATCACGTAATTGTACCAGATGTAAAAGAGGCTTTGAGTTATGTTTACGACGCGATAAAAATGACCAAGGAAAAGCTAAATGACGACATTCCGTTAATTGGTTTTGCAGGTTCTCCATGGACAATTTTATGTTATTGCGTGCAAGGTCAAGGTTCTAAAAACTTTGATAAAGCCAAAGAGTTCTGCTTTACGAACCCAATGGCAGCTCACCAATTATTACAAAAAATTACAGATACAACGATTGCTTACCTAATAGAAAAAGTGAAAGCTGGTTGTAATGCAGTACAAGTGTTCGATTCTTGGGGAGGCATGTTGTCTCCTGTAGATTATCAAGAGTTTTCATGGCAGTATATCCAGCAAATAATTGACGCTTTAAAAGATGATGCTCCAGTGATTGCTTTTGGTAAAGGATGTTGGTTTGCTTTAGATACAATGGCAAAGTCTGGCGCTTCTGCTTTAGGTGTTGACTGGACATGTTCTGCTAAAAACGCACGTTATTTAACTGGCGGAAATATTACTTTACAAGGTAATTTTGATCCAACCCGTTTATTTTCTCCTCCAAGTGAGATTAAAAAAATGGTAACGCAAATGATTAATGACTTCGGAAAAGATAAATATATAGTAAATTTAGGCCACGGTATTTTACCTAATATACCATTGGACAATGCGAAAGCCTTTATTGATGCAGTGAAGGAGTATAAAGCATAACAACTTTAAATTTTGAAAGGTGATTAAGAATATTTTAAAAGGTATACAAGCATATACAGGAGCATTAGCTTTAATATCAAAGTTGAAACTTTGGAAATATTTTTTAGTTCCTATTATAATTAGCGTTATAACCGCAACGCTAATTGCACTTTCTGCTTACGGTTTATCAGATAATATTGGGAATTTCATCGCTAGAGTTTGGCCTTGGGATTTTGGAAAAGACACCTTTACCTGGATTTCTACATTTATTGGAGCAATCGTAGTTATAGCTATAGGTTTAATTCTTTACAAACACATCATTATGGCATTATCTGCGCCATTTATGAGTCCGGTTTCAGAAAAAATTGAAGCTCATTTAACAGGTGTTGAACGACACAATCATAGAGATACATCTTTTAAAGAACAACTCTGGCGAGGCATTAGAATAAATGTTAGAAACTTAATAAAAGAATTATTAATTACAGTGCCTCTTTTACTACTCAAGTTTATTCCTGTTGTTAATATATTATCTACAGTTTTATTATTTCTAATTCAAGCATACTATGCTGGTTTTGGTAATATGGATTACACGCTGGAGCGTCATTTTAAATATAAAGACAGTATTAAATTTGTAAGACAAAATCGAGGTATTGCCATTGGTAATGGTCTCGTATTTATTCTATTTCTTATAATTCCTGTTATAGGTGTTATTTTAGTTTTACCTATGAGCGTTACTGCAGCGTCTATAAAAACAGTAGAACTTTTAAAAAAAGACAATCTTTTAAATAACACTAAGCCTGTAATTTAATGATTGCTCAATTTGATGGTTTCGAAATTAGCCCTATTCATGAAGTAGATGCGTGGAAAATTTGTGATTTAATGGTTGCAAATGCAGATCGTTTTAAACGTTATTTTCCTGGCACTCTAGCTGAAAATTTAAACCCTACACTATCTCAACTTTTTGTTGAGAAAAAGATTAAAGCCTTTAATGCTAAGCAAGAATTTTTATTCACTTTAAAACTAGCTGAAACTAGAGAACTCGCAGGACTTATTTACATAAAAGAAGTAGACTTAGCAAGAAAGCAAGGTGAGTTTGCATATTGCATAGGATATACTTTTGAAGGCAAAGGATTAACATCAAAAGCCATTAAAAAACTGTCTCAATATGCTTTTGAAACTTTAGGTATAGACACGTTGCAAATTATTGCTCATAAAGACAATATTCCCAGTAATAAGGTGGCTTTAAATTGTGGCTTTAAATGGCAAAAAACTTTAGAGAACGAATTTACTCCTATTGGTGAAGCGCCTCTAGACATGGAGTTGTTTGAATTATATAAATCATAAACAATGAAAGACAAATTCTTCAAATACATACATGAATTACAAGACAGTATTGTTGCTGGATTAGAAAAAATTGATGGGAAAGCAACTTTCCAAGAAGATGTTTGGGAACGTCCTGAAGGTGGAGGCGGAAGAACTCGTGTCATAGAAAATGGTAACGTTTTTGAAAAAGGAGGTGTCAATATCTCAGGTGTTCATGGTAAATTACCAGACTCCATGCAAAAATACTTTGGCGTGGAAGATGCCGATTTTTTCGCCTGCGGTTTAAGTTTAGTTTTGCATCCTACAAACCCAATGGTGCCAACCGTACATGCAAATTGGCGCTATTTTGAAATGTATGATAAAGATGGTAATATCGTTGACCAATGGTTTGGAGGCGGACAAGACCTCACACCTTACTATTTATTTGAAGAGGACGCAAAGCACTTCCACCAAACTTGTAAAACAGCTTGCGATAAACATAATCCAGAATTTTATCCAAAATATAAAGCACGTTGCGATGAGTATTTTTATAATGCTCACAGAAATGAAGGTCGTGGACTTGGTGGTTTGTTTTTTGATTACTGCAAAGCTACACAAGAGATGAGTATGCAAAACTGGTATGATTTCGTAACCGAAGTTGGTGACAGTTTTCTAGAAGCATATGTGCCAATTGTAGAAAAACGCAAAGATTTAGAGTATACAAAACCTCAACGCGATTGGCAAGAAATTAGACGTGGTCGTTATGTAGAGTTTAATTTGGTACATGATAAAGGAACTCTTTTTGGATTAAAAACTAATGGACGAATTGAAAGCATTTTAATGAGTTTACCTCCTCACGTGCAATGGGTTTATGATCATCATCCTGAAGCTGGTAGTGAGGAAGAAAAACTGATTGAGGTTTTACAAAACCCTAAAGATTGGGTTTGATATGAATTGTTACTGCGGAAACGATAAAACCTATACAACTTGTTGCCAAGTATTCCATTTAAATCAAGGAAAAACTAAAACAGCCGAACAACTTATGCGTTCTCGTTACAGCGCATTTGTTTTAGCTAATGGTGATTATTTAATGCAAACTCACCATAGTTCTACAAGGCCAATTTCAGAAAAAAAAGACATTGTAAAATGGGCCAAATCTGTACAGTGGATTAAATTAGAAGTAATAGACACCTCAAAAGGTACTGAAAAAGACGAAAAAGGCACAGTGACTTTTAATGCTTATTTTTTTGAAAATGGCATAGTAGATATTATACATGAAAAATCTGCTTTTGTGAAAGAAAACAACCAATGGTTTTACTTAGGTTTAAGTAAATAAAATGTTTTAAATAAAGCAAACTAGTTCCAAACCATTACCTCTTTAGTTACTTCTTTAAAAGCATTATAAATATGAAACAGTCTTGCTTTTAAAAGCAGTTTTCGACCTTCGATACTTCTAGTGTAAACTAGTTTATTTCTGCCTAAATAATGTGTCCAATGCTTTTGGAAAATCGCTGCTTTTTCTTTTTTATCTCCAAAAATTTCTGGCACTGCATAAAAATTTTCAATATCTAATTGTTTTCTAAATATGTTGGTTTTTATAATTAAATATCTTGGAGAATCTATAGGTTCTAAAAGCTGCGTTAATGCTTTAGAAAATAATGAGTTTTCAAAGGTATTTGCGCCTTTCAAATTACAAACCACATCTCCTTTTCCTACCAGATAAGAATTTACGGTAATTGCATTTCTATTTGTAGTTAAATATCCTAATTCATTTAATGTGTCTAATATAGCATAACCCATTTTGCCAATTTTTTTGTAGAGATAACCGTGTCTTAAGTATAATTTTACTGCTTTAAAAAGTTTGTATCCAAATGTTGCCACAAAAGCAGCTAACAAGGCGTAAATAAAATAGACTACGCCTCTTTGTAAAATAAGGCTAAAGCTTTTTATAGCAAATTGAACATAAAACAGCATCATGGTAAAAAACAGTTCTGCTACAAAAAACTTAAGTGCATCAAAATAATAGATTTGTTGTTGCTTTTTAAATGGCAAACTTCCTGTTTTTAAAACCTTAACTTCTTTGGTTAATTTTGTTCCTTTTCCGATGGCATTATTCCATTTATGAGAAATTTGATTTCGGTTTGCTGCTTGTTTTAATGTAGATGTATTTAACGTTTCTATTGCATCTATGTCAATTTCGTCTGGTATATTTAAACGGTCAAAACCATTAGAAATAAAAGGAATCGTCGTATTAGTCACACCAACAAACGCTTCAAATCTTCGCTTTAACATATCTACTTCTTTACCACCATCTCCATCTGTAGGGTCTACACATGCCAAATGCCAAATATTACCTGTTTTATGAGGTGTATCTAAATCTTTTCTAATGGCTCGACCTCGCATTTGATTGGATGATACGAAGGATCCAACAAACGACGCTAAAATTAAACTGTTAATAGATGGAGCATCCCAACCTTCTCCCAATAATGATTTTGTACCTATTAAAACTTTGATGCTTCCGTTTTCAAAAAGTTGGGTTATGATATTTACTATTGCATTTTTTGATTTTTGTTTAGCACTCACTAATAAAAATGACGCATCAATTTCTAAAGGCGAAAACGTAAAATCATCAAGCGGTACAATAGTTTCAAAAGCTTTTAAAATAGAGTTGTGAATAATTACAATGCTTCCAGAAAGTACTGCTAATTCTTCGGGATGTTGACAATACAATCTTACATAGTGAAAAATAGGTATAACACCTATTTTGTTAATGTCATCTATCTTTTCCGAAGCTGTATTTAAAAATTCCTTACGTATATAATCGGTTAAAATCACGCAGTTTAAATCTTCTTTTAAACTCTCACGCTCAGCTTTTACAATGCTTACAATGCTTTTTAATTTACTGGGACTGTTTGATAGCGATTTATAAAGTAACTGCTCGCCAACAAAATCTATCGTGTTTTTTTCAAACACATTAAGACGTCTTAGTTTTTTTTCTAATGTTAGAACATATGGTTCTTGCTCTATTAATTGTTCTCGATCTGTGACTACTATATTTTGAAGTAAAACACCAAGCCATTTTAAGTCGAGCTCTGGGAACTGGATCATTTCGGTTTTATCAAATCCTAGAACTTCTAATTTTTGATGATCGACTTCAAATCCGCAAGCATTGAGAAAAATTAAAATTGCCGAAAAATATGTTGTATTAGCATATAACTCATCTAAATGCCAATTAGGATTTTTATAAAAACGGTGTTCTGTTAAAAACGAAATAAAGTCTTCGTCTTTTAAAATAGCATCATGAAAATTAGCGATTTGTCGTCGGTATTCTACAATAAAATTAATCTCTAAGTCATCAGGTTTTGAGAAATACACATAATCTTGATGTGGACATAAATCGCTTTCTCGCACCAAATCTGGAACCGCAATTTCATCATCAACCTCACCACATAATGTAAAATATTTAGAAACCTCTACTCTAATGCTATCATAAGGAGGTGTTGCTGTGAGCGCTACTGTGTAAAATGAGCTATTACGTTTTAAGTCCATTAAACATGTCCACCATGCGTTTTTTAAATGGTGCGCTTCATCTAAAACCAAAGTTTCAATTTGGTGTATTTTAAAAAACTCGTAGTAGTCATTTTTATCTTCAAATGTTTTATAAAATGCATGAAGAGATTGGTAGGTTGAAAATGTAATATCACTTGGCGATTTTATATCAAACGACGTGGCTTCAAAGTGAGATGTTTCAGTAAAGAAAGATTGTAAACGATCTTCCCACTGGTTTCTAATCGTAAGTGTTGGTGCGAGAATTAAAGTTTTTTTACCCAACTTTCTCAAAATTTCTAAACCCAAAATGGTTTTTCCAGAGCCTGGAGGTGCAATAACATGAAAATGGTTATCGGCAATATGACTATTAAAATGTTTTAAAAGTTCGGCTTGATAGCTTCTCCACGGAAACTTAAATTCTAGAGCATCTAGTGATTTAATCAATCTGAAAATGGCTTTTATTCATTAACTTTGTATGGAATACTTTCATCACATAAAAGTAAGAAAAACTATGTATCCATTACGAAGAAACCGAAGATTAAGAACCAACGAATCTATTAGAAGCTTAGTTAGAGAAACTATTATTTCTCCAAAAGATTTTCTCGTGCCTTTATTTGTGGTTGAGGGCAAAGGGATAAAACAAGAAATCCCTTCTATGCCAAATTATTTTAGGTTTAGCTTAGACTTGCTAGAACACGAAGTGAAAGAATTATGGAAACTGGGTTTAAAATCGGTTTTACTCTTTGTAAAAGTACCAGATAACCTAAAAGACAATAAAGGAACTGAAGCTTTAAATCCCAACGGACTCATGCAACGCGCTATCAAAACAGTAAAAAATGTATGTCCAGATATGTTGGTTATGACAGATGTTGCTTTAGATCCTTACTCCTCTTTTGGTCATGACGGAATAATTTCTGATGGAAAAATAATTAATGATGAAACCGTAGATGTTTTAGCAGAAATGAGCCTATCTCACGCTCAGGCTGGAGCAGATTTTGTTGCACCAAGCGACATGATGGATGGACGTATTCTTGCCATTAGAGAAGCTTTGGAAGATGACGGTTTTATAGATACTGGTATTATGAGCTACTCTGCAAAATATGCCTCTGCGTTTTATGGACCATTTCGTGATGCTTTAGACTCTGCTCCTGCAGATGTTAAGGATATACCTAAGGATAAAAAATCATATCAAATGGATTTTGCTAACCGTTTTGAAGCGATTAAAGAAACCGAAATGGATATTGATGAAGGTGCAGATATTGTGATGGTTAAACCAGGATTATGCTACTTAGATATTGTTAGAGAGATTAAAAACGAAGTTGATGTTCCTGTTGCTGTATACCAAGTATCTGGAGAATATGCGATGCTTAAAGCTGCTGCCGAAAAAGGTTGGTTAGATCATGATGCGGTTATGTTGGAGCAAATCACAGCTATTAAACGCGCTGGAGCAGATGTAATTGCAAGTTATTTTGCTAAGGATGTTGTGAAGTTACTTTTTTAATATTTGAAACGTTTTATTCTCATAGTAACGCTCATTATTTTAGTTGGTCTTGGTATTTTATATCTCACATTAAAATTGCCAGATGCACAAAGGGAAATCTCTGATTTAGACAATTCTAATTTTTGTGGAACAAATGCTTTTTCTACCGAAACTTCATTTGAAGGCAGACAGATATTTAACACAAATTGTGCAGCTTGTCATAAGTTAGATCAAAAAATGATGGGACCTCCTTTAAGGCATATTTCAAAAAAATATGATACACTAACAATTCTTAATTTTCTACATGGAGAAAAAACCAAAATCGTTAATGAAGACTATGAGAATACATGTGTAAATTTTCCGCAATTAACAAAAGAGGACATTTCGCTCCTATTATCTTACACTAATTAGTATTATTTCAATAAATTAGCATCAAACAAAACATTTCTATGGGATTACTTATATTTTACGGTGTCATATCCATCTTTTTTTCTTTTTTATGTTCCATCTTAGAAGCAGTCCTTTTAAGTGTAACACCAACATTTATAAATGTTAAAAAACAAGAAGGCAAGCACTATGCAGAATCATTAGAGGCTCTAAAAAAAGACGTAGATAGACCATTAATTGCAATACTTACATTAAATACAATTGCGCATACAGTAGGTGCTATTTTAGTTGGTAAAGAAGCCGAAGGTCTCTATGGAAGTGAAGATGGTTATGGTGTATTTATCGTTTCGGCAGTAATGACTATTTTAATTTTAGTGGCTTCGGAAATTATCCCAAAAACAATTGGTGCAACTTATTGGAAAACACTAGCTAACTTTACAACTAAAGCATTAAGAGTCTTAATTTTTCCTTTAAAATGGACAGGCTTACTGTGGATTATGCAACTCACAACAAAATTAATTGGTGGTAAAGGTCATGGCAGTGTGTTGAGTAGAGAAGGCTTTTTGGTTATGGCAGATATGGCTCATGAGGAAGGAGTTTTTCAAGAAAATGAAAGTAAAATCATTAAGAATTTACTAAACTTCAAAGAGGTTTTAGCCAAAGATATCATGACACCAAGAACGGTTATGAAAGCAGAAGATCATCACACTACAGTAGCAGATTTTTTTAGTAAAAATATGGATTTGAGATTTTCTAGAATTCCTATTTATGTAGACAATCCAGATAATATTAAAGGTCTCGTTTTAAAAGATGAAATCTTTAAAGAAATGGCATTAGATAATGGCTCTAAAAAACTATCAGAGCTTAAAAGACCTATTATTGTAGTTGAGCGTAACCTTGCTATACCGAGTCTTTTTGAACAACTAGTAGAGAGCAGAAACCATATGGCTTTAGTTGTTGATGAGTATGGATCTGTAAGTGGATTGGTTACTATGGAAGATGTTATAGAAACACTTCTAGGTATGGAAATCATGGATGAGAGTGATAATGTATCAGACTTGCAGCATATGGCTAGAAAAAGTTGGGAAGCTAGAGCCAAAAAGTTAGGAATTATAGACGAAAACACCGATAAAGAAAGTGAATAATTAATGGAAACCTGTATCATTAAATCTCCATTAGGCTACACCAAGATTATAGGTGATGATGATGGTATTTCTCAGGTTACTATTTTAAATTCCGAAGAAAAAGAAACCGATATTATTCCTACTGAATTAGAAGATTGCGTCATACAACTCAGAGAATATTTTGAAGGCACTCGTACCACATTTGATTTAAAATTAAATGCGCAAGGTACAGAGTTTCAAAAAGTAATATGGGATCTCCTCACTGAAATTCCCTACGGAAAAACAATTAATTACTTGCAATTATCTAAACGTTTAGGAGATGTAAAAGCTATTAGAGCTGTTGCAAATGCTAACGGTAAAAATCCATTATGGATTATAGTACCTTGTCATCGCGTCATTGGAAGTGATGGTAAATTAACAGGTTATGCTGGTGGATTACACAGAAAAAAATGGCTAATAGAGCATGAAAATCCATATAAACAACAATCTCTTTTTTAAATTAATTAATACTCAAAATCTTTCTAATTAATGAAATCCTTTAAAAAATTCTTCAAGTGGACACTTATCTCAATTGCAGCATTAGTGCTTTTAATGTACATTTTTGATTATGGTTATATTTTAAGAGGTGTTAGAGTGGTCTATTTTACAGGTCATAACTCTGCGTTTATTGATGATTTTCCGTATTTTGAAAATGCAATTATAGAAAAAGGAAATAAAACAGATACTTGGTCAAATCATAAAAATTACAATACAGTATCTCCAACCTCAGCTTTAGAAAAGTCTAATAACGATTGGGGAACTATTGCTTATGTCATTATAAAAAATGATAGTATTTGGTTTGAAAAATATTATGATGATTTTGATGAAAACTCTAAAACAAACTCATTTTCTATGGCTAAAAGTTATGTCTCTGGTTTATTAGGTAAAGCAATTATGGATGGTTATATTAAAAGTTTAGACCAACCAGTTAGTGACTTTTATCCAGAGTATAGCTACGCAAAAACAACTGTTGGAGACCTCGCTTCTATGGCTTCTGGATTGGATTGGGTTGAGAGTTATACGAGTCCGTTTTCTGTAACTGCCAGAGCAAATTATGACGATGACTTAGCAGAAACTATATTAAATCAAAAAGTAGTTAAAACACCTGGAGTAGAATATGAATATTTGAGTGGTAGCACACAGCTATTAGGAATGGTTATTGAAAAAGCAACAGGTAAATCATTAGCTAATTATTTATCTGAAAGTTTTTGGCAACCACTAGGCTCTTCAGACGATGCCTTATGGCAATTAGATGATGACGACAATAAACTTGCAAAAGCATTTTGCTGCATTGGTAGTAATGCAAAAGATTTTGCGCGCTTTGGAAAACTCTATAAAGACCATGGTAAATGGAATGGTAAACAACTTTTAGACTCTGCTTTTGTTGCAAAATCAGTAACACCTCGTTTTTCTGCGAGCCCAGAATATGGTTATGGGTTTTGGCTTTATAATTATATGGGAAAAGATTTTTTTATGATGCGTGGTCACTTAGGACAATACGTTATTGTACAGCCAGAAGACAATGTAATAATTGTGAGATTAGGACATAAAAAATCTCCAGATAACAATACGCACACTTTTAGTAATGATATTAAATTGTATATTGAAGAAGGCTATAAAATGCTAAATCAATAAAATTATGATTAACAAACTTAATTTAGAGCATATTTTATTCTTGGATATTGAAACAGTACCTGAGACCGAACATTTTTCTGAATTAAGCGAGGTTAAACAAGAACTTTGGGAGCACAAGTCTAAGTATCAAAGACGAGATGAGTTTACTGCAGAAGAGTTTTATGATCGTGCAGGTATTTGGGCAGAGTTTGGCAAAATCGTATGCATATCTGTAGGCTATTTTAAGACGGAAGGAGACGTGAGAACTTTTAGAGTTACTTCTTTTTATGGTGACGAAATTAAAATATTAAAAGACTTTAAAAATCTATTAATCACACATTTTAGCTCTAACAAACATCTACTTTGTGCTCATAATGGTAAAGAATTTGATTTTCCGTACATAGCGCGTCGTATGATCATACACAATATAGAGTTGCCTTATAAATTAAATCTCTTCGGAAAAAAACCTTGGGAAGTCCCTCACCTAGACACCTTAGAACTTTGGAAGTTTGGTGACTACAAAACCTATACATCTCTAAAATTATTGACAAACGTATTAGGCATTCCGTCACCAAAAGATGATATTGATGGTAGTGAAGTTTATAGAGTGTATTACAAAGAAAAAGAAGTAGATCGCATCATAATATATTGCGAAAAAGATACCATCGCTGTAGCTCAAATTTTCTTAAGACTACGTGGTGATGAGTTGTTACATGATAATGAAATTATACATGTTTAATTAAGCCTTTACTTGATAATAACTTTCTCAGTTTTCTCCTGATACTTATTTTTTAAACTCACAATGTACACACCATTTGAGATAGATGAAACATCAATTTTGTTTATGGTTTGGGCGGTATCTAAAGTTTTGTTTTTAACTCTTCGGCCTTGAAGATCGTAAATTGTTAGTATTGTATCGTCAAGTAATTCTCCCTTTACTAAAATGATTTTACGCTCTGTAGTTGTATAAATGTCGATACTATTAGACTCAAAATTACTATTACTCAATGTGTTTTCAGCAAAACTTAAAAAGAAACGACCTGTTCCTGTGAGATTTGTATTTGCTGTGAACACATAATTTGTAGTGTTTAGAGATGTAAATGTATTTGTTAAATTATCTTCTAAAAAGACTTCAATATTTTGGGGTAGTGTTGTCTCCAAAATACTAATTGTTGCTTGTTGCCCTTCGGAAACATGAATACCCAAAGGTATTGATACATTAGACAAATTAGTCCAACCAATAGATTGAATACCATAATCGCGACCCATATTACCTTCAACTAAGTGAGAGTAAATTGATAATGCTGGAGACACTCCAAATAAACCCGAATCATAATGAGTATCTAATCCAAGGGAAGCGTTTTCAGTAAAATAAAAATCGGTATGATAAAAGTTAGTTGTATTATCTAATTTTAATTTTAGGTGCGAGATTGGCACGTTATTACTTTCTCTTCCGAGGATAAAATCATCACCATTACCAATAGATCGCATTGTTGGTGTAAAGGTAATTTGTTCTAAATTATTGGCTGAAGCTACTAAAAACCCTTGACCAGGAGTAATTTTAGCATTTGGATTTGCATCTGAATAGGCTTGGTTCCAAATTGTCCAACCATTAGTAGCATCACCATCATAACCGTAAATACCAGAACGCTCATTATCAAATTTAGAATTATTTGCGCTTAAAAAATCTGATAATTTAATATAAGACGGATAAGGATTGCCTATTAAATTCCACTCTGGATTTGAGGGTCCAGAAATAATTATAGGCGTATTAATCTCTCCCATTTTTACAAAACCTGTAAAAGTAAACGTGTTAGTATTTGTTGATGCTGCTCTGTAACCAATCCCTGATTTTAATGGAGTAGTTTCTGCATCTGTATAAAGTACATAAGTATCTGTAACTTTATCAAATGGGCCAAATAAAAATAACGAATTAGCAGAATTGCTAAGTATATTTGAATTATTTGCTCTAAACACATCAAATGGCTCTCCATAAACAGGTGCTGCAATTAAATCATTTCCTCCTGTGCTTCCTGTACTATTAACATGCCTTTTATACTGCGCTTTACCCAATATTAAATCATTAACTATTAAGCTAGAATATTCGTTAGAATCTGACTCTAAAATTAAATTATCTCCAGTTTTTAAATCTCCATTTACAGTTAATGATTTTACTTTTTCAACAATAATGCCTGCTCCGTCACATACAGTCATATTATTTATTTTAATATCATCTGTAACTGTATAAACGCCATTAATAATAAACGCATTGTCTGAGTTTGTATTAACAGAAGGTGCATATGGCGTCCAAATATTATTTCTATAAACTAAATCATTGTTACCTACTAATATTACCGTATAATCTTCTACTTCTCCATATTGAAAAGTTTCACATGGATTATTTGGTGTAACGTTATATTTCATTGCAACACGCATTCTTGTTTTAGTTTCTAATGCACTTATAGGAATATTAAATGTTCTAGAAACCGAAGTGTTTTGTGTTTGTTCTATAGCTACTACTTGTTCTCCTGCATCTGTAAAATCGCCATCACTATTAAAATCTATCCATACTGAATAACCTTCAGAATATACAGTACTTGTCCATGTAGGAGTAATTGTAATGGTATATGAAGTTCCCTTTCTTAAAACCGTAGATATGTCGGTAAAATCTGAATAAAATTGTGCGTCAGATGTATTATCTATAGTATTTAATTCTACTCTACTAATAAATTCATCATTTACATTTGTACTTTGAGATACACAATAATCTTCATTACTATCTAATGTGGTAAATATTAAGGTAGTAGAATAGTTTGACGTCGCGCTAGATGAACACTTGCTCCTAACTTCTACCTCATAATCTGTTAATTCTAATAACGATGTTAAGACTTGGGTATTAGTTGTAATATCTAAAATATCTATCCAAACTGGGCTACCAAGTTGACGATATCTCAAATCATAATCTAAAGGAGGCATATCATCCCAATTTATCGTTGCTCCTGTTGTACTTATAAAAGATGCATTTAAACCTGTTGGTTCTATAGGCTCAGACCCTTGGTTCTCCCATAAACATGACGAATTGTTAAATTGATAATTGTCCCAACAATTGGTTGCTATAGGCTCAGTTGGTTGGCTTCCTAAATTAATCCAAGAACAAAATGTTGAAGATTCTGTATCATTATCAAATTGGTAATCATCCCAACAATTTACTTCTACTGGCTCTTCTGGTTCTGCACCTTGATTTTCCCAATTACATATTGAATCGTTAAATTGGTAGTCGTCCCAACAATTAACAGATGATGGCTCTTCTGGTTGTGAACCCGATATTTCCCATAGACACGTTGTGTTATCATAATTTGCTGTCTCCCAACATTGCAATATTGGTTGCTCTTGTAATATAATTGTTACCGTTGTGTTGCACGAGTCTATATTTCCATTCGCATCTATAACAGTTAAAGTTACATTATTTGCACCTTCATTTGCACACGTAAATGTGGTTTGTGATGCGGTAATTGATGCTATCGCACAATTATCGGTTGAGTCATTATTTATTTGGGATGCTGTAATAGTTGCATTACCTGTGCCATCTAATTGTACTGTTATATTTTGGCATGAGGCTATAGGATTCTCTGTGTCATCTAAAATATCAACCGTGAATGAGGTTGTATTACTATTTCCGTTGCCATCATTTACTGTATAACTAATAATTGTGGTGCCTACTGGAAATACATCTCCACTATTAAGTCCTGTTGTGTCTGTTCTAGTTGGTGTTAACCCTATAGCACAATTATCTGTTACTGAAGGATCTACCCAAGTAGGATTATTGTTTCCGCAGGTTAATGTCATATTTGTAGGCACATTTACAAACTCTGGAGCTATTTGATCTACAACTGTTACTGTAGCACTACAAGTATCTGTTTGATTATTTCCATCTATAACTGTTAATGTCACATCAACAGGAGTGCCTATGTTACTACAATTAAACGTATCAATATCAATAGTATAGTTTGTAATGGCAACATCATCGGTTGAGCCTCCATCTACATCTGTCGCAACAATTGTTGCATTACCAGAAGCATCTAATTGTACATTGATATTTTGACACTGTGCTACTGGTGGTTCAGAACTAGAATCATCGGCAGTCACATTAATATTATCAATAGCTATATCACTATTCCATCCACTAGAAGTATTAGATCCTGTTATTGCATTAAATCTAAGTTTTATTGTTTGATTTTTATAAGTACTAAGATTAACTGTTTTTTGATTCCAAGTATTTCCTAAATTAGTATCATACTCATCTATGGTAGTATAAGTTGCTCCATTGTCTAAACTAATTTGTAATCGTAAAGACCCAATAAAGTTTCCATACATATGATAACTGTATGTAAATTGAATATTGTCTTTGCCTGTGAAATCAAAACACGGACTTACAAAATTAGCTACTTTACTAGGAAAACCTGTTCCATCCACCGATGCTTCAGTATACATATAAAATACATCTCCATCGCCAGTACTAGGTCCTGTATCATTTGATGGCGTACCATTGCTATCTCTAGTCCAGTCAATATCATCATCGTTTGTTTGAGACCATAGACCAATTCCTGTTTCAAAATCTTCATTATACGGATACGTTGAAACCGTATTTCCTGTACAAGGCACAGGAGTTAATGTTGTGATATTAATTGTATTACTTTGTTGAGAACTATTATTAGCTGCATCTTTTGCTATTATATAGAAGTTATAACTCGTAGATTCTAACAAACCTGAAACTTGATGAGATGTTCCACTAACATTTGTTATAAATACACCATCTTGATAAATATCATAACCAACAACGCCAAAATTATCTGTTGATGCTGTCCAGCTTAAATCTACTGTTGAAAAGGTGATATTTGTAGCTGTCAAATTGGTTGGAACTGAGGGATCAACCGTATCTGGTCCTGTGATCATTATATCAAATGTGTCATTAAAATAACCACAAGATCCTACAGTATATGTTACAACATGATTACCTGGTATAGATTCTGATACATCAATAACACCAGTATTGGCATTTAAAACCAACCCTGTATCATTAAAGAAGACACCTCCAAAAATTCCTGTAACAGTAGGTGAAGGGTCTGAATCAATAACATCATAGGTGTTGAGAGGATAATTAAAAGATGCGAAGTTATTATAATGAATATCAATATAATCTAATACTACTGCTGCATACTCCTTCGCAAATGGCACTAAAGTTTGTGCTCTATTATCGTAGAAATTACCATTATAAGTGCCCAAATCTCTTACTCGCCTGTTAACTTCGGTCATAATTCCATCTATATTACCTCCACCATCATTAGTTCCTGCATTGGTGCCACTACCATTGCCAGAACCGTGTCGTCTATTATTATAGTAATTACCATTAAAATAAGCATTAGATAATGGTCTTGTATCATCACAAGTATCATTACCATAGTTAGAATTACTTGGCACCGCTCTATATCCAGAGGTAACACCACATTGTTGGTTTACATTAGCATTATAAAAAGCAGCTGGTTGCTCTTGAAATAATTGTCCTAAACTATTATCTCCTCTTATCAACTCTTCATGTGTATGATTATTTAAATTGTTTGATACCAAGTTTTTAATAGTTGACCTATTAATATTGGCTGCACTATTTAAGTCTCCTGTATTTAATTGATTTGAAAGAATATTATATCCTATCTCAATTCTTGGCACTGTATGGCTTTGACCGTGTAAATCTATATACAAACCTTTTCCCCAATTTGTCTCTACAGATGTACTAGCTTGATCTATAAAATCATGCCATGCATTCCAATGATCAATAGCATTAGCATCTCCACAAGTAGCTTCATTTTGCTCTCTATTTGGATCTAATTTTGATCTATGTAAATTATTGATAATTATGTGCGGATAACAGCCTGTAAGTGCAAATATTTCGGCTTGGATTTCTCGTATTAATATATCGGTATTATCATCTCGCTCATTAGTTCCACAAGATCTATCTGGCAGTAATGCGTCATTATCTGGATAATTTATTCCACCAATAGTTTGACCAGATTGTTTTACACCTCCATGAGGAGCAGATATTATGATAGGTAAATTACCAGGTATGTATTCAATGTATTCTCTAGAATCTCCTGTGTATTGCTCATAAAAAATAGAAACACCAGGTGTTTGAGCATTTAATTTAAATACTGCAATAAATGTGATAACTAAATAAAGATATTTAAGTTTCATATAAAGGTGACCAGGTAATAATAATTAATGTGTAATATATAGATAATAATAGAAATTATAAATTTGACCCTTATTTTGTTTAATAGTCACACATACAATATATTACAAAAAAAAATAAATTACATAAAGTGAAAAAAAAGTCTAGATAAATATCTAGACTTTTTTTAATAATTTTTATTGATTTTTCATTGCTATTTAATTATAACTTTTTCGATTTTTTCTTGTGTTTTATTTTTTAAAGACACCATATAAACACCAGTATTAAACGATGTTACATCAATACGATGCGATGTTTTACTTGCACTTAAGATCATTGATTTAATTAATCGACCTTGTAAATCATAGATAGATAATTGAGTGTCCTCAAATAACTGACCTTTCACAAATAAAGCTTCAGGTTGTGTTGTAGTATAAATACTCAATTCATTAAAATTATTTGAATTTACACTTAGAGTCTCTTGCTCAAATCTTAAGAAATAACGACCAATATCATTTAGATTTTCGTTGAGCGTAATAGTATAATCACTATTATTTAAAAGTGTAAATGTATTATTCACTGTGTCTTCCAAATACACTTGTACTGTTTCTGGTATATCACTTTCTGAAATACTTACTGTTAACTGATGGCCTGCAGAACTATGTAGACCTAATGGAATAACTGCATTTGATAAAGCATCAAAACCAAGAGACTGTATAGCCATATCATTACCCGAATGTTCTTCTAGTAAATGAGAATAAAGAGCAAAGTTTGAAGGGGCTGCATTACCATAGATAGCTGCATCGTAGTTAAAATCCATTCCGTTAGATGCATTGTCAGTAAAATAGAAATCTGTTTTATAAGCGCCTCCTTGATTACTTTCTAATTTTAATTGTAAATGGTTAATTGAGGTACTATTAGCATTTCTTCCGAGGATAAAATCATCAGCATTACCAGTACGTCTCATAGACGCAGTAAATTCTATTTGACCATTATTTGTTGCCGATGCAATTAGAAACCCTTGACCTGGTGTAATTAATGCATTAGGGTTTGCGTCTGCATAAGCTTGATTCCAAATTGTCCAACCATCCGATGCATAACCATCATAGCCATATATACCAGCTCTTGATAATTCAAATTGAGCACTGTTTGCTGCTAAAAACGAATTAAGATCTAAATATGCAGGATAAGGATTTCCAATTAAATTCCACTCTGGATTTGTTGGTCCATCATTAACAACTGGTACACTTAAGTCTCCTATTTTAACTTGACCAGTAAAGGTAAATGTACTTGCATCTGTTGAAGCAGCTCTATAACCAATACCTGCACGCAGTGGAGCGGTTTCTGTATTAGTATATAATAAATAAGTATCTGAGATTTTATCAAAAGGTCCAAAAAGAAATAATGTATTAGCCGAATTACTTAAAATATTCGTGTTTTCTGCTCTAAAATCTATAAACGATTCTCCATATACTGGTGGTGCAATCAAATCATTACCACCAATACTAGCAGTAGCATTAACATGTCGTTTATATTGGGCAGTTCCTACTACAAAATTCTCAACAAACAGGCTTGAATACTCGTTAGAGTCTGATTCTAAAACAAGATTATCGGCTGTTTTTAAAATCCCATTAACTGTCATTGCTTTAGCTTTTTCTACAACTATACCTGCTCCATCACAAACACTCATATTATTAATTTGAATATCATCTGTTACGGTATAAGTACCATCTAAAACAAAAGCATTATCGGTAATTGTTAAGGCTGAAGGAGCATAAGGCGTCCAAGCACTATTTGTATAGATTAAATCATTTAACCCAACAATTATAACAGTATAATCTTCTACTTCTCCATATTGAAATGCCTCACAAGGATCTGGAATATCATTCCATTTCATAGAAACTCTCATTCTTGTTTTAGTATCTAATGCAGTTACTGGAACAGTAAAACTGCCATCAACTGTTGCTGTATTAGTAGGTGCTATTGTAACAACTTGTTCACCAGCATCTTCAAAATCACCATCTTTATTATAATCAATCCATACAGAATATGCTTCATTATAAACAGTACCAGGCCATGTTGGTGTTATTGTTATTGTATGCGCTGTTCCTTTTCTTAAAACTGTTGAAACATCGGTGAAATCACTATAATTTTGTGCTCCAGAAACATTATCTATATCTGCAAGTTGTACGCGACTAATATATTCTTCGGAAGCATCTGAACTTTGAGAACCACAATAAGTATCTGGATTAGACATCAAGGTAGCGAACGTCAACGTTGTAGAATATTCTGATGTTCCTGTTACCGAACACTTACTACGTACTTCAACTTCATATTGAGTAAATGGTGTAAGACCAGTTAATGCCTGCGAATTTGTAGTAATATCTATAATATCTAGCCAAGTCGAATTTCCAACTTCTCGGTATCTTAAATCATATTCTAATGGTGTTAAATCACTCCAAGTAATGGTTGCTGCAGTATCTGAAATAGATATAGCATTTAATTGTGTAGGAGCAGAAGGTGTTGTTCCTTGATTCTCCCAAGTACATGTTGCATTATTAAATTGATAATCGTCCCAACAGTTTACTGCTGTCGGTTCTTCTGGTTGTGACCCAGAAACTTCCCATGCACATGTCGTGTTATTAAATGATGTCGTTTCCCAACATTCTAATCCTGTTGGCTCTACTGGCTCTGTACCTTGATTTTCCCAAGCACATGTTGTATCATTAAATTGATAATCGTCCCAACAGTTTACTGCTGTCGGTTCTTCTGGTTGTGACCCAGAAACTTCCCATGCACAAGTTGTGTTATTAAACGATGTCGTTTCCCAACATTCTAATCCTGTTGGTTCTACTGGCTCTGTACCTTGATTTTCCCAAGCACAGGTTGTATTATTAAACTGGTAATCATCCCAACAATTTACTGCTGTTGGTTCTTCTGGTTGTGAACCAGAAACTTCCCATGTACATGTTGTGTTATTAAATGATGTCATTTCCCAACATTCTAATCCTGTTGGCTCTACTGGCTCAGTACCTTGATTTTCCCAAGCACAGATTGTATCATTAAACTGGTAATCATCCCAACAATTTACTGCTGTTGGTTCTATTGGCTCTGTACCTTGATTTTCCCAAGCACATGTAGTATCGTTAAATTGATAATCGTCCCAACAGTTTACTGCTGTTGGTTCTTCTGGTTGTGTCCCAGAAACTTCCCATGCACAAGTTGTATCATTGAACGATGTCGTTTCCCAACAGTCTAATCCTGTTGGCTCTACTGGCTCTGTACCTTGATTTTCCCAAGCACAAGTTGTATCGTTAAATTGATAATCATCCCAACAGTTTACTGCTGTCGGTTCTTCTGGTTGTGTCCCAGAAACTTCCCATGCACAAGTTGTGTTATTAAACGATGTCATTTCCCAACATTCTAATCCTGTTGGTTCTACTGGCTCTGTACCTTGATTTTCCCAAGTACAGGTTGTATCGTTAAACTGGTAATCATCCCAACAATTTACTGCTGTTGGTTCTTCTGGTTGTGAACCAGAAACTTCCCATGTACATGTTGTGTTATTAAATGATGTCATTTCCCAACATTCTAATCCTGTTGGCTCTACTGGCTCAGTACCTTGATTTTCCCAAGCACAGATTGTATCATTAAACTGGTAATCATCCCAACAATTTACTGCTGTTGGTTCTATTGGCTCTGTACCTTGATTTTCCCAAGCACATGTAGTATCGTTAAATTGATAATCGTCCCAACAGTTTACTGCTGTTGGTTCTTCTGGTTGTGTCCCAGAAACTTCCCATGCACAAGTTGTATCATTGAACGATGTCGTTTCCCAACAGTCTAATCCTGTTGGTTCTACTGGCTCTGTACCTTGATTTTCCCAAGCACAAGTTGTATCGTTAAATTGATAATCATCCCAACAGTTTACTGCTGTCGGTTCTTCTGGTTGTGTCCCAGAAACTTCCCATGCACAAGTTGTGTTATTAAACGATGTCATTTCCCAACATTCTAATCCTGTTGGTTCTACTGGCTCTGTACCTTGATTTTCCCAAGTACAGGTTGTATCGTTAAACTGGTAATCATCCCAACAATTTACTGCTGTTGGTTCTTCTGGTTGTGAACCAGAAACTTCCCATGCACATGTTGTGTTATTAAATGATGTCATTTCCCAACATTCTAATCCTGTTGGCTCTACTGGCTCTGTACCTTGATTTTCCCAAGCACAGGTTGTATCATTAAACTGGTAATCATCCCAACAATTTACTGCTGTTGGTTCTATTGGCTCTGTACCCTGATTTTCCCAAGCACAGGTCGTATCGTTAAATTGATAATCGTCCCAACAGTTAACTGATGTCGGTTCTTCTGGTTGTGTTCCTGTTATTTCCCAAGAACAAGTAGAATAATTATAATTTGTAGCTTCCCAACAATTAGAAATTGTAGGCTCATTTTGTAATTCTACAGTTACTACAGCCACACATGTTGCTTGATTTCCGTTTGTATCTGTAACTGTTAAAGTTACATTATTTGCACCTTCATTTGCACACGTAAATGTGGTTTGTGATGCGGTAATTGATGCTATTGCACAATTATCGGTTGAGTCATTATTTATTTGAGATGCTGTAATAGTTGCATTACCTGTGCCATCTAATTGTACTGTTATATTTTGGCATGAGGCTATAGGATTCTCTGTGTCATCTAAAATATCAACCGTGAATGAGGTTGTATTACTATTTCCGTTACCATCATTTACTGCATAACTAATAATTGTGGTTCCTACTGGAAATATATCTCCACTATTAAGTCCTGTTGTGTCTGTTCTAGTTAGTGTTAACCCTGTAGCACAATTATCTGTTACTGTAGGATCTACCCAAGTAGGATTATTGCTTCCGCAGGTTAATGTCATATTTGTAGGTACATTTACAAACTCTGGTGCTATTTGATCTACAACTGTTACTGTGGCAATACAAGTATCTGTTTGGTTATCTCCATCTGTAACTGTTAATGTCACATCAACAGGAGTGCCAATGTTACTACAATTAAACGTATCAATATCAATAGCATAGTTTGTAATGGCAATATCATCGGTTGAGCCTCCATCTACATCTGTAGCAACAATTGTCGCATTACCTGAAGCATCTAATTGCACATTAATATTTTGACATTGTGCTACTGGTGGAGCTGAACCTGCTACATCTGAAGTAATTAAAAAGTTATCTATAGAAATATCTCCTTGCCATCCTGTAGTAGTATCTGCATTTGTGGTGGCACTAAATCTTAATTTTATAGACTGACCGTCATATAATGATAAATCTACGTTTTGAGTTTTCCATGGGTCTACGTGACTATTGTGTTGTGCTCCGGTTAAGGTATAATCTGTTAAGGTGAAATACGTTGCACCATTATCTATACTTATATCTACGGTTAGCACACCTGTAAATGCTCCAAACATGTGATAATCAAATGATAAAGACGCATTTTCTCGTCCTGTAAAATCTAAGCATGGACTAACCAATCTCGCTACTTTAGTAGGGAAATTAGGGTTTGAGGCTTCAATGAAAAGAAAATAGTCTCCGTCTGAAGCTAGTGAAGGTCCTGTATTTGCTGATGGTGTTGAGTTACCATCTGTTTCCTCTTGCTTGTTTGTCCAGTTAAAATCATCTGTTGTTGCGTTTGTCCACAATCCAAATGTATTTTCAAAGCTTTCAGAATAAGGAAAAGTACTTATAGATGTACCTGTACAAGGAATTGGTGTTGCGGTTGTAAAATTTAGAAATGGACCATAATCTGATGTACTAGTTCCACATCTAGTTCTAACACGAACTTGATAATCTGTAGTTTCTAATAAACCAGTGATTGAATAATTATTTGTTGTAATACCAGTAATTGTAGTCCATCCTGTTGGTCCTGATCCATTCTCTCTATATCGTAGATCATAAGTTGCTGACGGAATGTTGTCCCAAGTCACTTCGGCTGAAGACGTTGTAACCGTATTTACCGACAAACCAGTAGGTGCAACACTATTGTCGCAAGGCGCTTGAACACTTATTATTTTAAAATCATCAATAAAGAACCCTTCGGCATTTGCTGAGTAATTTTCAAATCTATTATTTGCATCAGATCGAAATCTAAATCTAAATTGAGCATTTGGAGATTCAAACAAAAATGAATTGAAAGATGAATTTATAACAACTTCTTCCATTACCCATTTATCCATTCTATCACCATCATAAACTCTACCATTACTATTATTTTGTTGAAAAGAATGACTTGTAGAGGATTTATTTCCATGCTCATTAGTAGTTACATTGGATGCTTTAGGCTTGTTGTAGTTACCACAAAGAGATACCCAAGTAGTACCATCTACTGAACCTTCAAACTCAACAAAATCAAAGTTGCGTTCTAAATCCCATTTAGTGTAAAATTGAACTAAAACTTCTTGAGAGTTTGATAAATCATATCCGGTTTTTGTTGTTAAGCTTTGCGTCTGGTTGTTACCATATGACGTTACTGTATTTCCACCAATTTTAATTGCACGACTTCCAGAGTATGAAGCACCAGAAGCGTTAGAGTTGGTCCAAGTTCCTACTAAATTCCAATTTGTTGTAATTGCATTAGTATCTGGATTATCTGTAAGTAATACGTCTGGCTGATAATATTTTTCGAAATTAACATTGTAAAACACATTTGTTCCATCAGATAATTGAACGTTATACTCTATTTTATCATTGGGTTGTATACTACCATCCAAAACTAATTGAGTAGATACATTGTTTTGATCTAAAACATTCATACCTGTTTGTGTAGGGATAGTTGCAATAGAAACTATATTACTAGAAACTGGCGTTACAGTTAAAGTATAATCACTAGGTGTTTGACTTATACGTTCAATACCAAATGTGAGATTTGAAGTTAAACTAGAAATATCACTTTGTGTAAGATCATGAAATTTGGCGTACTTACCGCCATAATAAGCATTCATTAAGTTGAGCCTCATCCCTCTTGCTGCAATACCGTCAATTTGGGATAAAGCTGGCCAAAAGCCTCCTTCATTATTATAACTTCCATGCTCTGGTGTAGATGCCAAGATGTTTTTTCCTGATCCAATCGATGGTCCACTAGAGTGATTTGGAAAACTATTATTTGAGTTACTTGTGGTGTTTCCAGAATCTGGAGTACCACCTAACATCCAATCATCTGCAATACCATTTGCTGGAGTAAAAATTGTAGCGCCAGATACATATCTATTATACATCGTCATGTCTTCATGCCATTGATGCATTTCATCTTCTCTATTTGATACTCTAGTAGGAACACCTCCATAAGGATGAGGAATTGCATTTGCAGCAGAGTGATGCATTAAGCATGTTTCAAAATTTCTAGCTAACACAAAATCTCTCAAAATTTGAGATTCTGGTTCAGAAAATGGAAATGGACCTCTATAAGTATCACTATTTGGGATATCTGACGACCCACTAGAATCACCATCTGCTCCCCATAAATAATCAAAATTTCTATTTATATCAACACCTCTGGTTGCTGTAGTATTTGTGGTATTACCTGTATTTGGTCTACAATTTTTTCGCTGAAATGTTCCTCCGTTAGAGTTTAAATGCTGATTCCAACGTAAACCATCGGGATTTACAACTGGTATAAAATAAAGCTCATTATTATCAACTAAATTCTTAATAGCTAAATCTGTATTGTAGTTCTCTAATAAGTACCACATAAAATACATGTTACTCATTAAGCTACTCACCTCTCTAGAATGAATCATAGAAGTATAAAGAATTTGAGGCTTACTGCCTTCTGGAGATGATTGATCTCCAGTAATTCTAACATACCACATTGTTTTTGGAGCCCAACGGGTAGTACCTTGACCTGTATACGTTAACCCGTTATTTGTAATAATGCTAGATGGATTTCCCCATGTGGTTTGATTTGTAGGTGATGCATTTGCTTTTGCAGAAATTAAACTAGGATATTTAGAATGCATTGAATCAAGTTCAACTTCCATTTGGTCTACTGTTAAACAGCCTCCAAGCGATCCTTGTTTATAATTTACTGGCTTAGACCAAGGTTTCTCTTCACATTCATAATACTGTAAATAGTTATCAATAATAGTACTTGAAATAGATCTACCATTAATATTTACAGATGAATTATCACTAGTGTTTTGATATACATTATCACTAGGCACATAGCCAATCTCATTTTGCTCATTATGATATGCAGTAAGATCATCTATTGTTACTGTATAACCTAGACCAGCATTGTCAATAATAGCTATTTGGTCTTCTGACAGTTCTAATTGAATAGAATTGTTTTTAAAAATAGCTCCACATCTTAAATCAATACCATTACTTAATAAAGTATTAATTGTGCTTTGAGAATCGCTATTAATAATAATTCGTTTGTATGTGTCTTGAGCGAAGGAATTTTGTATTACTATCATAAATAGTAAAACTAAGTAGGTAATTTTTTTCATAGTTTTAGGGTACTCTGGTATAATTAATTGGGTGCAATATATTAATAAAATTATAATTTTATCCATAAAACGCAAAAAAAGACGATGAAATGCATTTTGTAGATATCTAGCTTTTACTAAACACTTATAAAACAGTCACTTAACTTTTATACAAATTAGAAACTATGAGCGAAATTGAATAGGTTTTTATTAATCTTAGATATTCTCTTTTAATAAAATAATTGAAAACCACAGAAAATGGCATAAAAAAAGGTCCAGATGAAAACCTGAACCTTTAATCTTTTTATTAATATTTATTGTTTAATAAATCGTTTTGTAAAAGTTTCATTTTCCGCAGTAAATCTTATTTGATAGATTGCTCCATCTAAACCACTTATATCTAAACTATCATTTTTAATTTCACCTTTACTCACTAATTGACCTATGGTATTATATATTTCATAAGTTAAATTATTATAGGTCGTTTTTACATTTAAAATATTTCCTTTTACAGGATTTGGAAATAATATAATATCATCTATTACTTCAACTTCACCTTTAGATGTCACATCTTTTGAAGAGCCAGTAGACATATTTACATTATCTATGGCAATATCTGCTTGCCACGTATTTCCTGTAATTCTATTAAATCGTAATTGAACACTACTGCCAGCATAGGCAGAAAGGTTAACACTAGTTGATTGCCAAGAGTTGCCAAGATTACCTGAACTATTCCAAACGCTTATCCAACTTACACCATTATCATCACTAGCTTCTAAATTAATGGTACCCATATTTGTAGATCCATATTGATGATAATTAAAACTAAAAGTAGCCGATGTTTGCCCACTTAAATCAAAACATGGTGAGTTTAAAATAGCTTGCTTAGTAGGATATCCTGTATTATTTCCAGATGCTTCTACATAAATATAATACGATCCTTGAATTGCACTTGATGGTCCTGTACCGCTTGATGGTGTGCCATTTGCATCAACTGTCCAATTTAAATCATCTGATGAAGATTGCGTCCATGCTCCTAATGTATTCTCAAAACCTTCGGAATAAGGATAAGACGTAATACCACCAGAACAACCATCATTACCTGTATTTCCTACTTCAATTAAGCTAATGTCATCTAATGCAATATCTGCTTGCCACGTACCTCCAGTAATCCTATTAAATCTTAATTGAACGCTATCTCCCAAATAAGCTGCTAAATCTACATTTGCAGTTAACCAAGTGTTGCCAAGATTACCGGTACTATTCCAAATAGAACTCCAGCTAGATCCATTGTCACTGCTCGCTTCTAAATTAATGCTTCCCATATTACTTGAACCAAATTGATGATATTTAAAACTAAATGTTGCTTCTGATAATGCAGATAAATTAAAACAAGGCGAATTTAAAATTGCTTGTTTATTTGGGTAACCTGTATTATTTCCCGAAGCTTCTACGTAAATATAAAATGACCCTTGAGATGCACTTGATGGACCTGTACCATTTGATGGTGTACCATTTGCATCTACCGTCCAATTAATATCATCTGCTGTAGATTGCGTCCAAGCTCCTAATGTATTTTCAAACCCTTCGGTATATGGGAAAGAATTAATACCACCAGAGCATCCAGATGATGGATTAGAAACATTTACCGTTCTTATTACTTGGATTGCATCATTTCCAGAGGTATCACTCACATTATAATTAATTGTGTATGTTCCTACTGAGTTTGTATTCACTGTTCCTGTTATGACAATACTCGATGTTAAATTACCATCTTGATTATCTGTTGCTGTCGCTCCCTGTTCATTATATGTATCTCCAACAATTAAATTTATAGTTGAAGCTCCAATTAAAGTAATTACGGGAGGTGTTGTATCTGCAGATACAATTACAGTTCTCGTAACTTGTGTTGCTGCATTTCCTGCTGCATCACTTACATTATAATTAATGAAGTACGTTCCTGCCGAATTTGTATTTACGGTACCCGTTGTGGCAATGTTAGACGTTAAATCACCATCATAATTGTCTATCGCAGTTGCTCCTTGTTCATTATAATTGTCACCTACATTTAAATTTATCGTTGCAGCACCAATTAAAGTAATTACGGGAGCTGTTGTATCGCTAACTATTACATTTCTTGAAACTTCGTTTGCAGCATTTCCTGCAGCATCACTTACGTTATAGGTTACAACATAAGTTCCAATAATATTAGTATTTACAACATCTCCACCAATAATAATATTTGCTGAAATATCTCCATCTATATTATCTATTGCGATTGCACCCAATTCGTTATAATTATCTCCAGGATTTAAGTTTATCGTTGAACCACCATTTAATGAAATTACAGGTGCCTCTAAATCTGGTCCAGAACCCTCAATAATAACTGTGTAATCTTCAACTTCACCATATGTAAAAGTTTCACAAGAGGTTGGAAGCGCATTATATTTCATAGAAACTCGCATTCTGGTAGAATTTTCTACAGCACTTGACGGAATTATAAAACTACCACTTACCGAAGATGCTTGCGTATTTCCTTGCGTCCATACCTGCTCTCCAGCATCTGTAAAATCTCCATCTCTATTATAATCAATCCAAACGGAATACGATTCATTATATACAGTACCTGTCCATGTTGGAGTTACGGTTATAGTATATTGTGAGTCTTTAGTAAGCGTTGTAGAAATAGATGTGAAATCTGAATAAAATTGGGCTCCAGAGCTATTATCAATTGTATTTAATTGAACTCTACTAATATATTCATCATTAACATTTGTACTAGCCGAATCACAATAATCTAATTGAACATCTGTTGTCGTAAAATTTATAGATGTGCTATATGCAGAGTTATTTCCTCCAGAACATTTACTCCTTACCTGAGCTTCATACTGAGTTAATGTCGTTAATCCAGAAAGGTTAGAAGAAATTCCTGTAATTGTATTAGTGGTCCATGTAGAGGTTCCTGCAACTCTATATCTTAAATCATAAGTTGCTCCTGAAACAGCATCCCAATTTAATGTTGCTGTTGAAGATCCTACATTTACAGCAGATAATCCTGTTGGCACATCTGCATTACACACAACTTGGCCTGCAATGGTAAAATTAGAGTTAGAAATATCAAAAAAGATATTATTAGATCCTCTTACCATTATTCTATTTTGATTGCCTTGATTATTTGGCACAACGATATTATGTGAACCATCATTAGAAACACCTGTTGCTAATACTATTGGATACGTATCACCTCCATCTATAGATAAGAAAATATCAACATTTGCAGCATTAACTCCATTACCAGTTGTTCCTGCAACATTCCAAGTTACAGTTTGTGTTGTTCCAGCATTCCAAGTAACGTTTGTATTAGGTGAGTTTACTACAAATGGTCCTGCAGAAGCATTTACTGTTACTTGCATATCATCACTATTATTAGTTGCACCGCCTGGACGATTATCCCTAACCGTTAATCTAAAATTTATACTTCTAGAAACATTAGGTACAGCTTCCCACTGCCAAGCTGTAGCTCCGGTTTTAATAGTAGATAATCTTGGCAAGTATCTATCGGTATTTGTTGTTGGACTAAAAGATCTAAATGCTACACCAGAGGTTGAATTAACATTTGGGTTAGTACTAGAAGCATTATTTTCGTCAAATTGTTCCCAACAATACGTCAAGATATCTCCAGAGTTAGCATCTGTAGCAGATCCTTCTAAAACAAATGGAGTACCTCTAGGAATTGTATAATTAGAACCTGCATTCACATTCGGTACAGCATTACCTGTGTTAGTATTTGTTTGACAGCTTGTGGTTTTAATATAATCTGTTATTTGCTCAATAGATACCGCATGAAAATAGGGATCGCTATTAGATTGTACATCTGTAGATCCAGTTATACCAGCATAACCCATAATTGTTGACCCACTTCCTGGTTCCATTTGAACATTTGTACCTTCATTTCCTCCAAATGTCCACGTATGATTACCTCCAAACTGGTGACCTAATTCGTGAGCAACATAATCTACATCAAAAGGATCACCTTCAGGTACTGTATGTGATGTCCAACCACTACCTTTTTGACCGTTGACACAAACACAACCTATACAACCTGCATTTCCATTATTTTGAAGATTAGCAAACAAATGACCTACATCGTAATTTGCCTCTCCGATAACATTTGTTAAAGTTGACTGTAATTGGTTATTATAACCAGAAGTTGAATTCCCATAAGGGTCTGAATTTGTATTGGTGTAAATAACGTCATCTGTGTTACCTACTAAAATCATTGTTACATTAAAATCTGTCTCATAAATTGCGTTAACGCGTGTCATAGTAGCGTTGATAGCAGATAATGCTAATGCCTTAGTGCCTCCATGGTAATTAGTATATTCTCCCGTTGCTGATACTGCTAACCTATAAGTTCTCAAAATAGAATCATCTGCATTTCTCATATAGCTAGAATTTCCATTCATACTATTATTCATGCTTTCGGTAACCTCACATTCAAAATCATCGTTAAAATTTATTTTATCTGCTCTTTTATAAACTGAATAGAGAGCACCATCTTTTGTTAGCGACTCTATAAATGTTGCAGGTTTACTAGCCGATAATGCCATACTTTGAAAACCAAGTGGCGAAATACTAAATCGTATCGTTGCAGACGGATCTTCTACACCTTGTCCAGAATATGATTTGATGTTTGGATAGCGCTCTTGAAGTTCTGGACTTAAGTTTGAAGCTTCAACAATTCTAAAACTTTCAAAAGACCCTTCAGAATTAGGAAATTTTATTATTGTGTTTGATGACTTTGTAAACTGTCCTCTCTGAGGCACATTAATCAAAATCTCTTTAAGACCTTCTAGATCTAAACTAAATATTTGATTTTTAGGAAGATCCTGTTTACTTGTCTTTATTTTTGTAGTGTTGTCAATTGATTGTCTTTGCCAAAGTGTTTTACTTTGTGACATTGCAAAATTAAAGCTCATTATAAAAATGAGTAGTCCTAATTTTATTTTCATTTGCTGAAGGAGTTAAAGGATTAATTAATAGCTTAAAGGATATAAATTCGACTTAATTTAACCATATAAGTTGCATTTATCACAACAATTTAATTAAAAAGTTAAATAATACTTAATATTTACGGAAAAACCGTAAATTATATTCAGACTCTACTTACAAGCAATAAAAAAAAGTCCAGATTTACATCTGGACTTTTTAAATTTATTAAGTTGTTGTTCTATTACTGTTTTATGAATTTTCTAGTTTCATATTGATCATTAACCTTAAATTGAATAAGGTATAAACCTGCTTCAAGGTTTCCTACATCTACATTATTAGCCGATGTACCTTTAGCTACCTCTTGTCCTAGCATATTAACAATTGTAAAAGCTAAGTTTTCAATACTAGACTTTACATATAATTCATTCCCTTTAACTGGATTAGGATATACAGAAATTTGAACATCTAAATACTGTACAAATCCTTCATCTAAAACTCTTGCTGTTCCGCAAGCTCCTAAATTAACCCATCCAGAATTGGTTCTTTCATATAGTGTACCTTGATATGTAACTCTATCTCCAGCCGAATAAGATTGACTACTATTATATGCCGAAACTCCTGCGCATTTATCTGCAGAGCCATTAGTTAAGCTTATAGCATCAACTGCCATATCACCTTGCCAAGTTGTTCCTGTAGTTCCATCAAATCTAAGTTGAATACTGCCATTTGCGTAAGATGATAAATCAACACTAGCGGTTTGCCAAGCGTTACCTTGATTACCAGTTCTAGTCCAAATTGTAGTCCAAGAAGAACCATTGTTTGTGCTTACTGCCAGTTTAAGATTACCCATAGAACTTGCTCCATACATATGATAGTTAAAATTAAACGTAGCTTGATTTTGTCCTGTCAAGTTGAAACATGGTGATGTTAAAATAGCGCGTTTTGTAGAATAGTTTGGTGCAGAAGATTCCATAAATACATATTGAGAACCTTCATTTGCACTTGTAGGTCCAGTGTTACTAGATGGTGTAGCGCCAGATCTTCTTGTCCAATTAAAATCATCACCTGTTGCCTGTGTCCATGCTCCAAAACCACTTTCAAAACCTTCATTATAAGGAAATGATGATATAGCTCCACTGCATCCAGTTGGTGGATTAGTATTACCAGTTATAACATTAATTGTATAGTCTTCTACCTCTCCATAATCAAATGTCTCACAAGAAGTTGGTACTCCATTGTACTTCATAGACACTCTCAAACGTTTGTCTCCATTAGTAGTTCCAGAAGGTACAGTAAAAGTGCCACTTACAGGTGTTGTTTGTGTTGCAGCGATAGATAAAACCTGCTCACCAGAATCTGTAAAATCACCGTCATCGTTATAATCAATCCAGGCAGCATATCCTTCACTATAAGTTGTACCTGTCCATGTAGGAGTAACTGTTAAAGTATAACTAGAACCTTTAGTTAAGTTTGTTGAAGTACTTGTAAAATCGGAATATGATTGAGCTCCAGATGTTTTGTTTATCGTACCTACTTGTACTCTAGAGATATATTCATCTGCAACGCTATTACCTTGTGATGCGCAATATTGATTTCCTGTTTGACATGGTGTACAAGAACCTCCACAATCTACACCAGTTTCATTTCCATTTTGAATACCATCTGTACAAGTTGGTTGAGCTGCTCCACCACACTTATCTGATAATGCCAAACTACGTCTTGCTCCACCAGCTTCTAATACTGCGCGCATTCTGTTTTTTTGGCCTTGTGTAAATAGATTCATACAAGAATCGTTAGTGTAATCCATATAATTTTGAGGCATATCTGTAGAACTACAAGATGTTTGTCCTACTGGACAACCACTGTTAGAAGTTTGGTGAGTAGGAGTATCACTCACAAAATCATTTCCACAATTAGCATCTCCCCAAATATGACGAAGGTTAAAAAAATGACCAATCTCGTGTGTTGTCGTTCTTCCTCCATCAAAAGGAGCGGTAACAGCACCTGTACGACCAAATGCATTATAGATCATAATAATACCATCTGTTGCTGCATTTCCTCCAGGAAATTGAGCATAACCCAAAAGGTTTATGGTTTGTCCCTGAGATACTGTAGTCATTTTAGGTACAACCCACATATTTAAATACTCAGATGTGTTCCAAGGGTCAATACCACCAGAAGATGAACGCTTAGCATCGTCGTTTGCATTCCAATCTTGTCTCGTTGTTTGTTTTCTTGTAATACCTGTTGTAGAATTTCCGTTAGGATCTACAGTTGCTAAGCAAAACTCAATTTCTGTGTCTGCTGCTTGAGACCATAAATTATCTGCGTCAGGATTAGTACGTCTAAAATCTTCGTTAAGCACATCTAATTGTGATTGAATTTGAGCTAGGCTAATATTTTCGGTACTATTTCTATACAAGACATGTACAACAACAGGTATAGTAATTAAACTACCATCTACTCTGTTACTTTGCATTTGCGCAAGCTTATTTTGAGTAAAGGCTTCTATCTGTTGCATTCGGGCTTCTAGCTTAGGATCTTGTTGTTTTCTTAATTCTAGATTTTCCATCGTTCCGCAGTGTCGCTCCAAAATGTCTTGAGCAAATACCGAAACAACTGATAATAAACATAGTAGTGTTAAAGTAAATGTTTTTTTCATGTTAATAGTTTAAAAAATTAGTGTTATTATTAAATTATGTTTGATGAAAGTATTAAAATATTATCAAAAACAAAGTTTTACTATAACGTTTTCGTTCAACTACAGTCATAAAAAAATCACTTACGGTTTTACCGTAATTTTAATTGGGAAAATGACTACATTTACCTATGCAGAATCAAAAATTATTAGACATAAAAAATCTTTCAATTTCTTTTTCTTCGGAAGGAAATGATAAAGAGATCATTCATGATATATCATACCACTTAAATCCTAATGAAATATTAGGTGTTGTTGGAGAGTCTGGATCGGGTAAATCTGTATCTTCTTTAGCTATTTTGGGTCTACTACCAAAAAAAATATCTACAATTACTCAAGGCTCCATTTTATTTGATTCGCGAGATTTAACCAAACTTAATTCTAATCAATTTAAAAAAATAAGAGGACACAAGATCGCTATGATTTTTCAAGAGCCTATGAGTTCTCTAAACCCATCAATGACCTGCGGAAAACAAGTTATTGAAATTTTACTTCAGCATACAAATTTATCGAAAGCAAAGGCTAAAACCGAAACTTTAGCACTATTTGAAAAAGTAAAATTACCATTACCTCAACGTGTTTATAGTGCGTATCCTCATGAAATTTCTGGCGGACAAAAACAACGTGTTATGATTGCGATGGCAATTGCATGTAAGCCAAAAATTTTAATTGCAGATGAACCAACAACAGCCTTAGATGTTACGGTTCAAAAAGATATTATTTTGTTACTTAAAGAGCTTCAAAAAGAGGAGCAAATGAGTATCATATTTATATCTCACGATTTATCATTAGTATCTGAAATTGCAGATCGTATTTTGGTTATGTATAAAGGAGTTATTGTTGAACAAGGTGAAGTTGAGCAAGTTTTCAAATTTCCGAAGGATATTTACACAAAAGCATTAATAAACTCTAAACCTTCAATGAAGACGCGATTAAAGCAGTTGCCAACCATTGATGATTTTATTAATAATACCACTAAATCTGATATTGTAACTTCTGATGAACGCGCTAAAATTCACAAAAAAATATACTCTAAAAAACCACTTTTAGAGATTATTAATCTTGAAAAAGAATTTATATCTCAATCTGGTTGGTTTTCTAAACCAGAAACATTTAAAGCTGTAAACAACGTATCTTTTAAATTATATAAAGGAGAAACTTTAGGCTTAGTTGGAGAATCTGGTTGTGGAAAATCAACACTTTCAAATGCCATTTTACAGTTAGACAAAGCAACAGCTGGATCCATCTTCTATCAAGGTTTAGATATAACAAAACTATCAAGATCTGCGATACGAAAACTTAGAAAAGAAATTCAAATTATATTTCAAGACCCTTACGCATCATTGAACCCTAGATTAACTGTTGGTAATGCAATTATGGAACCCATGAAAGTTCATGGCATTGGAACATCTGAAAACGATAGGAAACAACGTGTTTTAGAATTATTATTAAAAGTAGGGTTAGACGAAACGTATTTTAATCGCTATCCTCATGAGTTCTCTGGCGGTCAACGTCAACGTATTGGTATTGCAAGAGCCATTGCTTTAGAACCTCAACTAATTATATGCGATGAGTCTGTCTCTGCATTAGATATATCTGTACAAGCACAGGTACTAAATTTACTTAATTATTTAAAAAGTAATTATGGTTTTACTTATATATTTATATCACATGATTTAGCTGTGGTTAAATACATGTCTGACCAATTAATTGTAATGAATAAGGGAAAAATTGAAGAGATGGATGATGCAGATATTATATATAATAACCCGCAAAAAGAGTACACTAAAAAACTTATTCATGCTATTCCTAAAGGATTATAGCATGAATATTTTTTTAGTTAGGGTTAAGACATTTTTAAGCAATCTGAATGTGTTTTGAAAACCTGCATTAAGCTTGTTTTCGGTGCTAGTAGGTTTAGGTAAATTTGGGGCAAAAAAGTTCATTCAGTTAAAATTTATGATAGATTTGGGGCAAATCATAAAATCTAGGTTAAACATTAAATATCTTATTCCGATTTGGTTTTGTAAACATAATATGATTTTCCAATTAATCAGCCTAAATACATAAATAATCGATGAATTACATTTAATTTTAACATTTAACACCTATTTAACAGAATATTCTTACAGTTTATAATGTCATTTTTATCTTCGGAAATAAAAAAAGCCACTAAAAAAGTGGCTTAATAGTTATTTCTTATTGCTCAAAAGGACAACATCATAATTTTAAAATCTATAACTCCATTTCAGGGATATCACCATCGATTATCAAAGTGCCTTCCGTAGCATTTTGAATATCCTCTACCGTAACTCCTGGAGCACGTTCTAATAACTTAAAGCCTTTTGGTGTAACTTCCATAACAGCAAGATTAGTAACTACTTTTTTAACGCAAGCCACTCCTGTTAAAGGCAATGAACATTGCTTTAATAATTTTGACGCTCCTGCTCTATTGGTATGCATCATAGCAACAATAATATTTTCTGCACTGGCAACAAGATCCATTGCGCCACCCATACCTTTTACCATTTTACCTGGTATTTTCCAATTGGCGATGTCTCCATCTTCAGATACTTCCATAGCGCCAAGAATAGTTAAATCTACATGTTGACCTCTAATCATTGAAAAGCTCATTGCAGAGTCAAAAAAACTGGCTCCTGGTAATGTGGTGATGGTTTGTTTACCTGCATTAATGATATCTGCATCTTCTTCACCCTCAAAAGGAAAAGGTCCCATACCAAGCACTCCATTTTCACTTTGAAATTCTACCTCTATATCATCTCGCACATAATTAGCCACAAGAGTAGGAATCCCAATACCGAGATTTACATAATAACCATCTTGTACTTCTTTTGCTATTCTTTTTGCTATTCCGTTTTTATCTAACATAATTAATCTCTTTGTCTAACCGTTCGTTGCTCTATTCTTTTCTCGTAACGTTCTCCTTGGAAAATACGTTTCACAAAAATACCTGGAATATGAATTTGATTAGGATCTAAAGTCCCTACAGGAACTAACTCTTCTACCTCGACAACCGTTATTTTTGCTGCACCGCACATATTTGGGTTAAAATTTCTTGCAGTTCCTTTAAATATTAAATTTCCTGCTGCATCACCTTTCCAAGCTTTAACAAAAGCAAAATCTGCTTTAAAAGCATGTTCTAAAACATACATTTTACCATCAAATTCTCTCGTTTCTTTACCTTCTGCAACTTCAGTCCCATAACCTGCAGGCGTATAAATAGCTGGGAATCCAGCTTGTGCTGCTCTACAACGTTCTGCTAAAGTTCCTTGTGGTATTAGTTCTACCTCTAATTCTCCAGATAACATCTGTCTTTCAAACTCGTCATTTTCTCCAACATAGGAAGAAGTCATTTTATCTATTTGCTTGCCTTGTAATAGCAATCCTAATCCAAAATCATCTACTCCTGCATTATTAGAAATACATCTAAGACCTTTTACATTAAGTTTAACGAGCTCTGCAATTGCATTTTCTGGAATACCAGATAACCCAAAACCACCAAACATAAAGGTCATATTATCACTAACTCCCTTTAATGCTTCTTGAACATTAGCCACTTTTTTACTTATCATTTGTATTTGTTTTTTGCTATGGAAATTTACGAAATATATTTGTTATTGAGAAGATTCTGCAGGCCTAAAGAATCTATGTCTTTGAATAAAATAGAGAGATTCTTCGCTCTATACTTGGAGTGTGGTTAGTGTGATGTTTTCAATAAAAAAAAGCCATTCAAAACTGAATGGCCTAATATCTTTTTCCGAAGAAAATAAAATTTTAAAAATCAATAACACCATCTAAATCGTTATCAGGATCTGCATCGTCATCTCCATTGCCTTCCCATTTACTACAATCTACTTCTATAGATAAGTTTGCTGGTCTCTCAAAATTATCTTTAGAGATACCTAACTCTTCATCTCCATAACATGATTTCATATACATTCCCCAAATTGGTAATGCCATGGATGCGCCTTGACCATAAGAAATATGCTTAAAGTGAGCTGCACGATCTTCGGCACCAACCCAAACACCAGTTACAAGGTTTGGCACCATACCCATAAACCAACCATCACTTTGGTTTTGTGTGGTTCCTGTTTTTCCTGCTATTGGGTTTGTAAGCTCATAAGGATATCCTGTAATTATTTCTTTGTACAAAGTTTGGTTTACTCTCCAAGAATCTCTCAGTCTACTACCCGAACCTGCTTCTACTACACCTTGCATTAAGTTTACTGTTGTATAGGCTACCTCAGCACTTAAAACATCTTTAGTTTCTGGCGTAAATTGATATAAAACTGTACCATTTTTATCTTCAATACGCGTCACCATTACTGGTTTGTTATATACACCTTTATTAGCAAAAGTGGCATAAGCTGCAACCATTTCGTATACACTTATATCTGGTGTTCCTAAAGCGATTGCAGGAACTGCTGGAATATCTGCAGTAATCCCTAAGTTTTTTGCCATATCTACAACTGGTTCTGGACCCACTTTATCCATTAAACGAGCTGTTGCTGTGTTTACTGAATTTCCTAATGCAGACTTTAATGTTAAAAAGCCATCATAACGACCATCAGAGTTTTTGGCTGTCCATGGTAGTGGGTTACCAAATTTATTTGCTTCTATAGTTATTTGTTGTCTTGGTATCGTATCACACGGTGATAAATGTAATTGGTCAATAGCTGTTGCATACACAAAAGGCTTAAATGTTGAACCTACTTGACGTTTACCTAATTTAACGTGGTCGTATTGAAAGTGTCTAAAATTCATACCACCAACCCACGCTTTTACATGACCTGTTTGAGGGTCCATAGACATCATTCCTGGTTGCAAAAATGATTTGTAATAACGCATAGAATCTATAGGTTTCATTATAGTATCTATCTCTGATGCTTGACCGTTTTTCCATGCAAAAACACTCATTTGAGTTGGTTTTTGAAACGATGCTTTGATTTCTTTGTCTGATTTACCTTGAGATTTCATTACTCTCCAACGCTCAGATCGTCTCATCCCAGAATTCATCAACGCTTCAATCTCCTCTTTATCTAAATCTAAAAAAGGTGCTGTTTTGTTTCTATCTGGTGTATTTTGATTATCAAACTCTGCTTGTAGTCTTGGCATATGACGTGCCACTGCCTCTTCTGCATATTTTTGCATTCTAGAGTCTATGGTAGTATATATTTTAAGACCGTCGTTATATAAATTATATTTTGAGCCATCTGGCTTAGGGTTTTCTTTAATCCAATCTTTCATAAACTTATCTAGATAGGCTCTAAAGTAAGTTGCAGATCCTTCTCGGTGAGATTCTGGTGAAAAATTTAAATCTAATTCTGTAGCTTGTAAACTGTCTTTTAATGCTTTAGAAATATACTCGTATTTGTTCATTTGATACAACACTACATTTCTTCTATTCTTTACACCTTCAGGATTTCTTGATGGTATTGGATTATATAATGACGAGTTTTTAAACATGCCTACCAACATTGCAGACTCTTTCATATTGAGGTCTATTGGCTCTTTTCCGAAGTAAATACGAGAAGCACTTCTAATACCGTCTCCATTGTTTCCAAAGTCGTAAATATTAAAATACATTGCAATAATTTCTTCTTTAGTGTATTGACGTTCTAGTCGTATTGCAATGACCCACTCTCTCACTTTTTGAAAAATACGCTGAAATTTATTAGAGGATACTTGCTTAGTAAATAATTGTTTTGCTAGTTGTTGTGAAATAGTACTTGCTCCTCCGCCTTTACCAAACTTTGAGATTGCTCTTAAGGTTCCTCTTAAATCGATACCTGAGTGTTCGTAATGTCTTATATCTTCTGTAGCTACTAAGGCATCTACTAGGTCTTTTGGTAATTCTGCATAATCTACAGGTGTTCTATTATCATCTAAATAAAACTTACCAAGTGTTTGATTATCTGACGAGATAATTTCTGTTGCTAAAAATGTTTTAGGATTTTCTAAAATGGTGTGATCTGGCATTTCTCCCAAAAGTCCCCAAGATGCAAGCAGGAACATAAAATAAAATGCAAATACACCGCCTGTAAAAATTATCCAGAAACGTCTTACATATTTTGAAAAGTCTTGAGCGTTATTGTTAGCAGTTTTTTTCTTTGCTACTGTTTTTTTTGCCATAATCAATTTGTTTGCGAATGCTCTATCCTAAAACCAACATCTGTGATGCCATCTAATTTTTCTATGCCATTAATACTCCCATTTTCTCTCATGGCATGTTGTATATTAACGACGTACTCTCCTTGTTCATCAAATACAAAAGGTTCTTCATGCCCTTTGTACCATAATTTATTTTCTTTAACATCTGTAAATCCTGTTCCTAAAAAGGTACCATCTGGATTTGCCATTTTATATGTTAAGGTATCTTTAATTGTTTTACCATTTGGGTAGTTAAGCTCTACAATTAAAAATAGATTACTATACTTATAATCTTCTGTATTTCTCAAATTTACATACAAATTATAAGCATTAATAGTATCTGGAGGTGTTACTTTAAATGCAATTAAATTATCTTTATCCCACTCACCAGAAACAGACTGATACTCGTCAAAAACGCGTTTAGAGTCACAAGATAACATACTCATTATAAGCACTATATATAGTATCCAATACTTATTTTTTTGCATTACTATTAGTTGTGTTTTTTCTACGTTGATTTTGTTTTCCCTTATTATTTCTACGTTTCTTTTTACGTTTTGGACCATCAAAGCGTGTTAAGCTATCTTGTCCCACAACGTTTTCGAACTCTGTTTTAGTATCTTCTATTAAAACAGATGCATACTCTTCTAAGCTTGCTACTTTTTCTCTTTTCTTATTTTTTTCGATAATTTCATTGGCTTGCTCTGTAGTTAAAACGTGCCAATTCATCCATTCGCCTTCATAAGCATACCAAAGGTGTCCTTTAAAAATATCTGTTTTTTGACAAACTGCTTTTCCTTTTTCGGTAAACAATTTGGTGTCAGTTTTTGGAAACGCTTTTAAGGCATCTAAATATGCGTCTAGCTCGTAATTAAGACAACACTTTAATTTACCACATTGTCCTGCTAATTTTAATGGATTTAATGATAGTTGTTGGTATCTAGCTGCAGATGTGCTTACCGATCTAAAATCTGTTAACCAAGTTGAGCAACATAGCTCTCTTCCGCATGATCCTATACCTCCAAGTCTAGCTGCTTCTTGGCGAAAACCAACTTGTTTCATCTCAATACGCGTTCTAAACTCACGTGCAAATACTTTGATGAGCTCTCTAAAATCTACGCGCTCTTCGGCAGTATAGTAAAATGTAGCTTTACTTGCATCTCCTTGATATTCAATATCTGAGATTTTCATTTTAAGCTTTAAGTCAATAGCAAATTGTCTTGCTTTAACTTTCATTGGCTCTTCTTTGTCTCTTGCTGCAGACCAAATATCTATATCTTTTTGACTTGCTTTACGGTAAATTTTCATGACATTTTCTTCGTCATCAATATTTACTTTTTTACGCTTCATTTGTACTCTTACCAACTCTCCAGTAAGTGTTACCATACCTATATCATGACCAGAACTGGCCTGAGTAGCTACAATATCTCCAATACTTAAGGTTAAATTTTCGGTGTTTTTGTAGTATAATTTTCTTCCGTTTTTAAAACGCACTTCGACACCTATGAAAGGTTCTTGACCTTGCGGTAACGACATGTTAGCCAACCAATCAAAAACAGTGAGTTTATTACAGCTATCTGTACCGCAAGTCCCATTGTTTTTGCATCCTTTTGGTTGTCCATCCTTACCAGTTGAGCAACTTTTACAACTCATGAAATTTTATATATAATTTGATATTATGAACATAATATCAAATGACGATTAATATTAATTTTGAAATGTAAAGATAAGATTATTTATTCATAAAAATAATGCTAGTAGTAGCTATTAACTCACAACTTATAAATTACCTATAACATTCTAAATATCAATTATATAAAACTACAATTTCTAGCATACTATTTAAATTTTAAACATAGATTATAACAATAATAAAATATCTCATTATGATTCGTAAAACCATTATACTAATAAAACTCTGATATTAAAAAAGGCTCCCGTAAGGAGCCTTTTTTATTTTGAAAACGATTCAAAAATATTTCTTAAATCTTTTTTATAGGGTAGATGATCTGCACGACCTTTTTTAAAAATATCATTACTATTACCTTGACCTTTACGAAGCGCTTTTTGCTCTTCAAAAGGTAATCTATTAATTTCCATACAATTTGTTGAACAACAATTTTCCATTTGCTCTTTACAGCTTTCACATTGTATAAAAAGTAAGTGACAAGCTTCGTTTGCACAATTAGTGTGCAAGTCGGCAGGTGCTCCACATTGGTGACAATTGGCTATTACATCATCACTAATACGCTCAGATCTTCGCTCATCAAAAACAAAATTTTTGCCTATAAACTTATTTTCTAAGTTATTAGATTCTACTTGCCTTACGTAATTTATAATACCACCATCTAATTGAAACACGTTTTTAAACCCTTTATGCTTGTAGTATGCACTTGCTTTTTCGCATCGTATACCACCTGTACAATACATAACAAGATTTTTATCTTCTTTATGTTCTTTTAAATCCTCTTCAATAATATCAAGAGATTCTCTAAAGGTATCTACATCTGGAGTTACTGCATTTTTAAAATGCCCAATTTCACTCTCATAATGATTTCTCATATCTACCAAAACGGTGTTGGGATCTTCTATAAGTTCATTAAATTTTAAGGCATCTACATGTACTCCTTTATCTGTAACATCAAAAGTTTCATCATTAAGACCATCTGCTACAATTTTGTTACGCACTTTAACTTTAAGTTTTAAGAACGCAAAATTATCATGTTCTATAGCAATGTTTAATCTTACATTTTCAAGAAATGTTATTGTGTCTAAATGATTTTTAAAGCTTGTGAAATTTTCTGCAGGAACAGAGAGTTGTGCATTTATGCCTTCATGAGCAATATATATTCGCCCTAAGACTTCTAATTCATCCCATGCTAGAAACATGTGATTTCTAAAAATTTGAGTGTTGCCAATTTTGGCGTACTTGTAGAAAGAGATTGTTAAGCGTTCTTGTCCCGCTTTTTCAATAAGTTCTGCCCTTTCTTTAGCACTTAAGTTATTGTACAGTTGCATGCTATACTAATTTTAAGGTTAAAAAATAAGCTGCAAAGGTAAACAAAGTTTTAAACTCTTGCTGTTAGTTTAAAAATTAGACATACTTCACAATAAGGCAAATAAAAAAGCCCTGCGGATTTGATATAAACAGGGCTTTTTTAGAGGACTAACTCGTTATTAATATTTCTAATTTATCTTAAAAATATTGGTCGAGTTAGCCACCATCGGCTTTACAGTTACTGTTTATATATACAGTAGCTGAAAGGCCTGAAGTGTTGTTAAAAATAATTTTTCTAAAAAATCTCATGTTTAATAAGAATTTAAATTTGTTGGATATGCTTTATCCTATCTAAGTCATTAAAAATTTTAACGTATTAAGCACTTTTAAACTAAGTCGCACACTTTCTAAATTAATAAAAAGTACAAAGTTTTTAGATTTCAATTTGTCAATAATTTTTAATGTTAATATAGATTTAAAGCTTCTTTTTCATAACAAGATTTCCCAATCTCAATTGGTAGATGCAAAAAGTTTAAAAAGGTTGCGTCATATGACAAAAAAAATTAAAAGATGTTGTATTTTAGCTACCCCTTTATAAGGGTGATTAATTATATAAATAACAAGCAAATGAGCAGTGAAAAAGACGCAAAATTAAAAGCACTAAAATTAACTTTAGATAAACTTGATAAGGCATACGGTAAAGGAACAGTCATGAAAATGAGTGATCAAGCTGTTGTAGATGTTGATGCTATTTCATCTGGATCTTTAGGTTTAGATATCGCTTTAGGTGTAGGTGGCTATCCTCGAGGAAGAGTAATAGAAATTTATGGACCAGAATCATCGGGTAAAACCACATTAACTTTACATGCTATTGCTGAGGCTCAAAAAGCTGGTGGTATAGCTGCATTTATTGATGCGGAGCATGCTTTTGATCGTTTCTATGCTGAAAACTTAAATGTAGACATTGATAATCTTATAATTTCGCAACCTGATAATGGTGAGCAAGCATTAGAAATTGCCGATAATCTAATACGATCTGGCGCTATTGATATTGTAGTGATTGACTCTGTTGCTGCTTTGACTCCAAAAAGCGAGATTGAGGGAGAAATGGGAGATTCTAAAATGGGATTACATGCTCGTTTAATGTCTCAAGCACTTAGAAAATTAACAGGTTCTATAAGCAAAACAAACTGTACCGTAATTTTTATTAACCAATTACGTGAAAAAATTGGAGTAATGTTTGGTAATCCAGAGACTACAACTGGTGGTAATGCTTTAAAGTTTTATGCATCTGTACGTTTAGATATTCGTCGTTCTACACAAATAAAAAATACAGATGGTGGTGTAATGGGTAACAAAACCAGAGTTAAGGTTGTTAAAAACAAAGTTGCGCCTCCTTTTAAAATGTGTGAATTTGATATCATGTATGGTGAAGGGATTTCTAAAGTTGGTGAGATTTTAGATGTGGCTGTAGAGCAAGAAATAGTTAAAAAGAGTGGGTCATGGTTTAGCTATGGCGATACTAAGTTAGGTCAAGGTAGAGATGCTGTAAAGGCATTAATAAAAGACAATCCTGAGTTGATGGATGAGCTTGAAGAAAAAGTTCGTGCAACTATTAACTCTAAAGAATAAAACACACTTTTATAATATAAAAAATCCCTTTAAAAGGGATTTTTTTGTTTTTAGACGCAACCTTTTTGTATTTTTTGTATCTACATGATGAAATCATATATGTTGCAAAATTAATTTATATAAATGAAAAAGATTTTTTTACTAAGTTTCTTAGTGTTTTCGATGTTGTCTTGTAATGTTTCTGACCAAACACAAAGTTTTTACACAGAAATAATTCCAATTGAGAGTGTTACCATTCCTGAAGAGTTTCAGTTTGGTCAAGTCTATGAAATAGGTGTTACTTATTTTAGACCTACTGGTTGTCATATATTCAACAATTTTTATTACGATATCAATGAAAATGAACGTACTGTCGCTGTCATTAATACTGTTTATGACGACCAACCTTGCGAAACTTTTGGAGCTGAAGAAAATGAAGTAGAAGTCTCATTTAACTTTCAAGTTAATAGTTTTGATACTTATACTTTTAAGTTCTTTCAAGGACAAGATGACAATGATAATGACCTCTATTATATCGTAGAAGTACCAGTTGTAGAATAAATTAATTAAACTAAAATTATGTGAGTTTAGACCAACTCATTAAGCGCTGTAAACATAATGATACTCAAGCTCAAAGTCAATTGTACAAGCTATATGCTAGTAAATTGTTTTCGGTTTGTTTGAAGTATTCGCGCAATTATGTCGAAGCCGAAGATAATTTACAAGATGCGTATTTAACTATTTTTAAAAAAATTGATCAATTTAAAAATAAAGGTTCGCTAGAAGGCTGGATGAAACGCATAACCATCAACACTGCTTTACAAAGGTATAGAAGTGCTGGTGTTTTTGACATTATAAACGAAGATCAAATTGAAGATGTCACTGTAGAGGTTAATGACGATGACGATATGAGCATTGACTATCTATTAAACATCATTCAAGAATTACCAGATCGTTATAGATTGGTATTTAATTTATATGCTTTAGATGATTACTCGCATAAAGAGATTGCTGCGATGTTAAATATATCTACAGGCACATCAAAATCTAACTTGGCGAGAGCTCGTATGATTTTAAAAGATAAAATAAAACAATATAAGGCGAGTACTAATTCGCAAAGTATGTAATGAGTGAAAAGAAAAACATAGACAAACTCTTTAAAGAGCAACTCAAAAATTTTGAAGTTGCTCCTAGTGACGCTGTCTGGGAAAACATTGAGGCAGAGCTCAATAAGGATAAGCGTAAGCGTAGAGTGATTCCTATTTGGTGGAAAGTAGCTGGTGTTGCAGCATCTCTATTATTAGTATTTACAGTTGCGAGCACATTAATTAATGATGCTGGTAATAACCCAATACATAAGGTTGTAGACACCAAAAATTCTAATAACAATACAAATGGTAATAATGAGCAATCAAATGATTCTAATTTAGACACTAATAGCAACTCAAATTCTTATCCAGTTGTAGATAATGACAATAAGTCTAATGAACAAAACAAAACCAACTTAAACTCAAACACAGATAATACTTCAACAAATAGCCTCACATCTACCAATAAAAATGATGAGAATACTAGTATTAAAATTTCCGAAGAGAAAGAAAATAATAATGGTGTTAATGAGAATTATAAAACTAAATCTCTAATAAATAATAACTCTAAAAAGCAAAATACGATAGCTTCTAATAAGACTAATACAATTAAAGGCGACAATGAAACTAGTAATACCAATAGTACTGTTGCTAAAAATACTACCAAAAATACTGTTAGCGATAGAAACCTTAATGATGATATTAAAAAAGAAAAGTCTGAAATTGATAAACTCATAAAACAAAATAAGACTAAATCATCTACTCAAGTAACGACTTCTAATTCTACTTCGGAAAAAGAAAAAAACCAAATATTAATAGATACCACTAAAAATGCTATAGAAAACGCTATTGCTCAAACTGAAAAAGAAGATAAAGAAAATATTAAAGACTCTATAAACCCATTAATAAAACGCTGGACGGTAGCCCCAAATATGGCTCCAGTGTATTTTAATACCTTGGGTAATGGATCTTCAATTGATGACCAATTTGTAGATAATACCAAAGAAGGCGATGTTAATGTAAGCTATGGTATTAAAGGTACTTATGCGATCAATAAAAAGTTTACAATTAGAGCAGGAATTAACAAAGTAAATTTAGGGTATTCTACAAATAATGTGGTTGCTTTTGCTAATCCTAATGCTAATAATCCTGGTTTAAGTCGTGCCTTACAAAATGTCTCTTCTAGTGATTCTACCACAACCTACATAAGTGCAAATACAATTAGTTTCGCTACAGGTCCAGAGGTGTTATTTTTAAAAGAAAAAGGTTCTATTAGTCAACAATTAGGGTTTATAGAAGTGCCAATAGAATTAGAATATAATGTGCTGAATACAAAAATTGGGGTAAATCTTATTGGAGGTTTTAGTACACTGTTTTTAAGTGACAATGATGTATACTCTGTAGAAAATAATGGTGCCAAGACACGTTTAGGCGAAGCATCTAATATTAATGATATGAGCTATAGTGCCAATTTTGGAATTGGTATTAACTATGATATTTCACAACAATTACGATTTAATCTAGAGCCTACATTTAAGTATCAAATAAACACATTTAATGACACCTCTGGAGATTTTCAACCATTTTTTATTGGTGTTTATACAGGTTTAAGTTTTAAGTTTTAAAAATTTTTTAGTTGGTTAGATAGTTATTGCATAAGCAATAATGACGAAAAGCTACTCCGTGCCAGGAGTAGCTTTTTTGTTTAAGATCGTTTTGCTGTTAAAAACATTCAATTGGTTGAGTATTAATTGATGTGTTTGAGCATTTATTGTTTTTGTATCCTTAGTGTTTAACCCTTTAGTAGGAATAAAACGATGCACTTTCGCTCTCATCTTTCCAGGACTTCCGCTAAAAAAAGTATAAGAAAATCGCTTTTTATTATCACCAAACGTAATAGGCACAATTGGGATTTGATGATTAATTGCCATTCTAAAAGCACCATCTTTAAATTCGTCCAGCATGATACTTTCATCAGGCACACCACCTTCTGGGAAAATACAAATACTCATGCCTTGTTTCAAACGTCGTTGCGCTCTTAAAAACACAGCTTGCCTGCTTCTTGCATCATTTCTATCTACCAAAATACTGGTACGTTTATAGAAAAATCCAAACAGTGGAATTTTTGCCAACTCAGCCTTACCAACAAATACAAACGGATTTTTTACCGTTACTAACATCAACATAATATCTGCCATTGACGTATGATTAGCAACAAACATGTAGCTTTCATTTTTCTTCGGGATTTCCTCACGCTCAATTTTAACCCTAAAACCCATACCAATAAGTATAAACCAAGACCAAAAGCGAGCAATCCTAAAAAAAAACGAATACCAAGACTCTTTTAATATAGAAATTACCAAAATAGGAAATAAAACTATTATTGGTATTGCCACCAATATGTAGAACCAAATGCGATATAATGTGTAAATTATGTATTTAAAAATCTTCATTGGGCTCAAAACTACTCAAATTAATTCAACATTTCTACTAAAAAAATTACCTTTGCTGACGATATAGTTTGTAGATAGAAAACAATTTGACCGCTATATTAAACAGAATCCAATAATCAAATGAAATTCTGCTTTTGCAGGCAATACTATGGCAAGAATACTCACAGGTATACAAAGTACAGGAACTCCTCATTTAGGTAACATCTTAGGCGCTATTTCACCAGCAATACAAATGGCTAATGACCCAAGTAATGATTCTTATCTATTTATAGCTAATTTGCATACATTAACTCAAATTAAAGACGGAGAAACCTTACGTAATAATACATATTCTACTGCTGCTACTTGGTTAGCATTTGGCTTGGATGTAAACAAAACCGTTTTTTATCGCCAAAGTGATATTCCACAGGTTACTGAACTAGCATGGTACTTAGACTGCTTTTTCCCTTATAAACGATTAATGTTAGCTCACGGGTTTAAGGACAAAGCAGACCGTTTAGACGATGTCAACTCAGGTTTATTTATGTATCCAATGCTTATGGCTGCAGATATTTTATTGTATGATGCCGAAATTATACCTGTTGGAAAAGATCAATTACAACACATAGAAATGACTCGTGATGTTGCCTCTCGCTTTCATGCGCAAATGGGAGAAACATTTGTTTTACCAGAAGGAAAAGTACAAGAGAACACCAAATTAATTCCCGGTACAGATGGCGAAAAAATGAGTAAAAGTAGAAACAATTTTATCAATATATTTTTACCAGAAAAGAAATTGCGTAAACAAATAATGTCTATTGAAACCGATAGTACACCTCTTGAAGATCCTAAAGATTGGGCTACTTGTAACTGCTTTGCATTGTATAATTTATTAGCTTCTAAAGAAGAAATTAATAACATGAAAGCCAATTACGAAAATGGAGGTTATGGTTATGGTCATGCAAAACAGGCGTTATATGAACTCATAATTTTTAAGTTTTCTACGGAAAGAGAACGTTATAACCATTATATGGCTAACCTGAACGAAATTGATGACGCATTAGCTATTGGAGCAGAAAAAGCTAGAGTAATTGCTAATGAAGTTTTATCTCGTGTGCGTAACAAAGTTGGCTTTTAGTAAATTTTGTTAGCTTATTTAATCTTATACAACCTCTCAAGTTTTTAACATGGGAGGTTTTTAATTTTATAATTTAAACAAGTTCAAATAATTTACCTGGTAAAGGTCTAGTTACTCCTTTGAGCTCTAGCTGTAATAATAAACTAGCTATTTTAAAAGTTGGTAGCTCGCACTCTATTGAAATGACATCTAATAATTGTGCGTCCTTGTCTTTTAAAAAATTATAAATCTTTTTTTCATTATCAGATAACTCTACAAACAACTGTTTTTGGATAGCTGGTTTTGTTATTGAGCTCGTAAAACTATCTAATTGCCAATTGAGCAAATAAGGAATATCTAATGGGTTTGATAATAAATGAGCTTGTTGCGTTTTAATTAAATTATTACAACCAATACTTTGACTATCATTAACACGACCAGGCACTGCAAATACATCTTTACCATAAGAATTAGCAATATCTGCTGTAACGAGACTGCCTCCTTTTTCGGCAGATTCTATAACTATAGTGGCTTCGCTCATACCAGCGATAATGCGATTTCGCTTTAAAAAGTTATTACGGTCAAAAGCATCTGTACTCCAAAAATCGGTGAGAAAACCACCATTTTGCTCAACTTGAGACATATACTTTTTGTGCGTTTTAGGATAAATTTGATTGAGACCGTGTGCCAAACACCCAATGGTTTGAAGATTATGTTTTACTGCTGCTTTTTGAGCGGTTATATCTGTTCCGTAGGCAAAACCAGAAACAATAATTGGATCAAAAGGAGCTAATTGTTCTATAAGTTTTTCGCAAAATACAACACCATACGTTGTAATTTTTCTGGTACCAATAACACTAATAATTCGTTTTTGCTTGAGATTGACATTACCCACTTGAAATAGTAAAATTGGACTATCAATACAATGCTTTAATCGCTCAGGATATTTCTCATCTCTAAAATACAAAGTCGTTATATTATTGTCTTTAATAAAACGAAGTTCATTTTCGGCCTCTACCAAATGTTTAGCATCAAAAAGACCTTTAATTGTCGTAGCACCAATGCCATCAATTTTTAGAAGATTGTTTTGGGTTTCTTTTAATACACCTTCTGCACTACCGCAATGATTTATTAATTTTTTAGCAGTAACATCACCAATTCTTGGCACATGTTGCAATGCCAAAGCATAAATTAAATCCTGATCTGTCATTCTATTTTACTGATTTAGAAGTTACAAGTAACAAATTTTAGACTGTTAATAACTACTTGAAATGAAATTTTATTGACGTTTAAAAATTTTTAACTTTGTTTTTATGCAATTAGAGACTTACATCAGCGATTTATTATATAGATATGATTGTGTCATCGTGCCTCAATTTGGTGCATTTTTAACACATCGTGTTTCGGCAAAATTAAACGAAACCACACATTCATTTTATCCACCAAAAAAAGCATTGTCTTTTAATGAACAGTTACAAACTAATGATGGTTTGTTAGCCAACTACATTGCTGAAGTTGAAAAGGTACCGTATCTAGTTGCTGTAGAAAAGGTTGCTAAACAAGTAAAATCTATAAAATCTTATTTGATTGAGGGCGAAACTATAGAACTCAATAATATTGGAGATTTACTTTTAAATAAAGAAGGAAAAATAAATTTTGAGCCTTCTCATAATATCAACTATTTAACCGATGCCTTTGGTTTATCACAATTTAAAACTACAGAGGTTACGAGAGAAGTTTACAAAGAAACTGTTGAGGAGGTAGAAAAAGTAATACCTATAACAATTACGCCAGAAAAACGTAAGAGCAGACCATATCTTAAATACGCTGCCATTGGCTTACTCTTTTTAACTGCAGGAGGATTTGTTGCTTCAAATTATTACGGTAAACAAATAGACTCTCATAACGAGATTGCGCAAGAAAAAGCTAACGAACAATTAGATGCCAAAGTACAAGAAGCAACTTTTATAATTGATAGTCCATTACCTGCTGCAACACTTCAGGTAGAGAAAATGACAGGTAATTATCATATTGTTGCAGGTGCTTTTAGGGTAGAAGAAAACTCAGACAAGAAAGTACAGCAATTAAAAGACTTAGGATTTAAAGCTCGTAAAATTGGCGTTAACCGTTATGGACTGCACGAGGTTGTCTATTCTAGTCACACAGATAGAGTTGAGGCTTTAAATACTTTACGCTCCATTAAACGCACGCAAAATCGTGATGCTTGGTTGTTGGTTAAGGCATTAGATTAATTTAACCTGCAAGTCTTTGGTTCTTTTCATTTTCCGAAGCATAAATCTGTTCAATTAACAAAATCATAAATTGCGTATTCAGGCAATAATTTCGTGTTATCTTTGCGCGAAAATATATTATTTATAATTCGGTCCCGATAGTTATCGAGATTTAAACTCCCATTCATGGAACCAAGAACAGCATTTCAGTCTAAAACCATTATGACAGATTTGGTATTACCTAGTGAAACCAATCCTATAAACAATCTTTTTGGTGGCGAATTACTTGCACGTATGGATCGTGCTGCAAGTATAGCTGCACGTCGTCATAGTAGAAGAATCGTTGTTACTGCCTCTGTAAATCATGTGGCATTTAATCGTTCTATCCCATTAGGGAGTGTTGTAACTATAGAAGCAAAAGTATCTAGAGCGTTTACCAGTTCTATGGAAGTTTATATGGATGTTTGGATAGAAGACAGAGAATCTGGAGAGTGCATCAAAGCAAATGAAGCCATATATACTTTTGTAGCTGTAGATGAAACTGGTCGTCCTGTAAAAGTACCAGAACTGGTTCCTGAGACAAAATTAGAGGTTGAACGTTTTGACGCAGCTTTACGTCGTAAACAATTAAGTTTGGTCGTTGCTGGTAAAATGAAAGCTAGCGATGCTACTGAGTTAAAAGCTTTGTTTGTCTAGCCTATCGCTTTTGTAAAACAGACTCAAAAAAAGGGTATATCATATTCTGTAAATCTGCATTAACAAATTTCAAAATGCTGCTACATTTTATAAATCCACGTTAACAAATTTCAAAATGCTGCTACATTTTGTAAATCCACGTTAATTAATTTCAAAATGCTGCTACATTTTGTAAATCTGCATTAACAAATTTCAAAATGCTTCTACATTTTGTAAATCCATCCAGCTGGATTTTCAGGTTTAGAGTCTTTAAATACACCAAAACCTAACATGGTTTCTCCTGCATTATTTGTAAACACCTCTCCTATTTCTTGTTTGGCATATATTTTATCGCCTTTACGTACATATACCTTAGACAGGTTTCTATAGGCTGTAATATAATTACCATGTCTAATTAAAACTGTTGGATTAGAATTTTTTTGACCTGCTACTGCTAATACTTCGCCTTCAAAGACTGCTCTCACTTTTGCAAATTTTTCTGTAGCAATTCTAACACCATTACTATTAATTTTAACCGATGGGTCAATAGGTGATGGTTGCGTACCAAAACGCACCTTAACAACACCCTTTGCAACTGGCCAAGGGAGATTACCTTTGTTAGATACAAAGTTTTTAGCAATTAATTTTGCTTCTGGTGTTAAAGCAAACCCTTTTGATGAGGTAGATTTACCTGCTTTTGCATTGGATGCAGCAATAGCTTCTCTAATTAATCTATTTATCTCTCTATCTATTGCATCAATCTCTTGTTGTTTCTTTTTAATTTTTGAGGCATAAGAATTTAGGTTTTGTCTAATAGAAGCCATTAGTTGGTCTTGCTCCTTTAATTCTTTTTCTAATTCTTTTTTAACTGCTCTATTTTCTACAATTAACTTTTCTTTATCTGCCTTTTGACGTAAGAGATCTGTATTTAACTCTTGTAATTTGGTTGTTTTACCTTTAATTAAGTCGCCTTGTTCTTTTTGATAATCTGTATATTGTTTAATATATTGAAGGCGTTTGTAAGCTTGTTTAAAGTTATCTGACGATAATAAAAACATGACTCTACTTTGTTCTGATTTATTTTTGTACGATTTGACTATCATTTCAGAATAGTCTTTTTTAAGTGCTGTTAATTGATCTCTTAAACTTGAAATCTCATTTTGATTGGCATTAATTTCTCGCGTTAATAAATTAGCCTGGTCATTAGTAACTTTAATTAAGTTTCGTCTCACACTAACTTTGTAGTTTAAATCTTCGACCAAAGACACTACCGATTTTTCTTCTTTTTTGTTTGTAAATAGTAACGCATTTAACTGCTTTAATTCCTGCTGATATTTTATACGTTTTGCCTCAAGTTCTTTTTGTTTAGCACTTTGTGCTTCCGAAGTAAAACTATTAAGCAATAAAAACAGAAACAGTATGTATGTGAATTTAAATTGCATATTATAATATTATTTCTTCGAAACCTGATGGTATTTTAAACGGAAAACGAACTTCTTCATTCACGGTTACCGATTTATACTCCATTAATACATTAAGCTCTTCGCTATCTTCTACAGCAATAATTTTAACAGTTTGAGGCAATATCTGTTTTTCAACCTCTTGATAGCCTGTATAATCTATTTGTAGAAATCGTTTTTTTAGCGGTTGTAATAATTGTTGAGAATCCATTTTAAAGTGAGATGGATTAAATAATAAGAACAACTCTAATAATGCATTTTGATTTTTTGGTTGAAGAATGTATGAGGTTTCATCGTTTGAAATTACATAAGTATCATCTTTTAAATTGTAAAGAGACTCTCCAATTAACAGGCTTTGTACTTTATCAAAATTTAATTCGACACCTAATAAATCACTTAACAGCTTGTAATCACCATCAAAATATTGGTCATTTATTTTATCGTAAAATTGCACACGATCTGGTGTAATCATAGCTCTAGCCAATCCTAATGTAGCGTTTAACCAAATGGTTTTATCTCTCTCCATTCTTAAGTTAATTGTATATGATGACTCTTTGAGACCATCTATAATATCAATTTTAACTTTAGCTTGAAGCGTATTAAATTTGGCATCGCGTTTACCGTTCTCTCTAATTAATTGTTTGGCTGTAAGCTTAGTATCAATCTTACCATTTGCCACAATACTTTGAGAAGATTTACAAGCAACTCCTAACATTAAAAAAATGCAGGCTACACCTATTTTAATTATATTCATATATTATTGTTCTTTCAATAAGGCTTCTGCCTTTTTAGCAAACGTTTGTGATTGAGTAATATTATTTAATTGTTTGTGAGATTCACTTAATTGTTTGTAGAAATCTGCTTCCATTTTAGGATTTTCGACTAAAAAATCTAAACCAATTTCTAAGCTTTCTATTGCTTGTTCTGGTTTATTAATTTTATTATTTGCTACACCATTAATTAAATACAATATTGGTTGTGATGGAAAAACATCTAAAGCTTCTTGACTCCTAGTAACCGCTTCTTCATTTTTATTTAAATCTATTTGCAGCAACAGTACATCGCGAATAATTTTAAATTCATTTGGTTCTTGTTGTAATGCTTCTTGATAATACCCTAATGCTTTTTCTTTATCGTTAGATTTTAAGTAATAATCTCCCAACTCTATTAGTGTTTTTACACTTTTATCTTCACTTACTAATGAGGTTATTTCTATTAAATCGGCTTCGTGTTGTGGATTGTTTGATACAAACTTCACAAAATCATTAAGTACTTTAGTTTTAGCTTCTGGTTTTATAATTGAGCTTGTTAATACAACTTTCATAGACTCAATGGCTTTTTCTGTATTATTTTCGTCTAAATAAAACTTATATAAAGCTAAGTGAACTAATTGTGAGTCTGGATTAAGTGATAACAAACGCTTGGCAGCATCAAAAGCTTTTTGAGTTTCTCCTGTTTGGCTATAGCGATAAATTAACCTAAGATAGTTAGACTCATCCTCTGGATTACTTTTAACACGCTCTTCTAAATTTTCTATACGGTCGTCGTTATTGCCTGTAATATTATAAATTTGATTACGTAGATAGTCTCGATCTTCACTATAACCTAATTGAGAGTCCATTTCATCCAACAACTTTAAGGCATCTTTGTATTTTTCTAACTGAATATACAATGACGCTAAATCTTGTTTATAATCTGGATGATATTCTACAAGTTGCTTTACTGTTTTAAGTGCCTTATTCATCTCATTTTGCTGAATATAAACACCATACAACTCATCTAAATACCATTCGTTTTTAGGCGCTTTAGAGACTGCTTCTTTGAATGCATCTTCTGCAGCACCAAAATTTTTGAGTTGCATATAATTTTTCCCAAGTTCATAATACAAAACGGGATCACTGTCATTGATATCTATACACTTTAAAAGTGCATCTGCAGATTTTTGATAGTTTTCAATCCCTTTCTGTTTTAGGGCTTCAAAGAAATATTCTTGGAAGGTGTCTTCTACATTTCCTAAATCATCATCTGGACGCTTATTAAAATCAACTTGCGCATAGGTGTTCTGCGGAAGCATAATCATTCCGAAGAAAAAAAGCAGGATGTACAGTTTAGTTTTCATATTCATTTCCTTTAAAAAAAGGAATCTCAGCTGTTTAATTTAGGGTTTATTATTCAAAATTTATTCCAAAAATGATTTAGATAAATTTAAAAGATTTCTGCTTTCGCAGGAACTTGGTTATTCTAAAACAGAATAATCACCAATACTAATCGCTTTAAAATCACCATTATATTTAACGTGATTACCAATCATAGCGTTGTCTAATGTAGCATTTTTAATAGTAGTATGGTTTTGTATTAAGCTATTTTTAACGCTTGTGTTTTCTATCACACAATTATTACCAATAGATACATTTGGTCCAACTGTAGCATTATCAAGTACTACATTTTCTCCAATATAACAAGGTTCTATTATAGTCGAATTATTGTTTTTTAAAGATTTAGCTATCATTTGCTCTTCACCATCTGCTTTTAAAAAGCCTAACATTCTTGTATTAGTTTCTAGCGTTACGTCCTTATTACCGCAATCCATCCACTCATCAACTGTTCCTGTTTTAAAGACTTTTCCATCTGCCATCATACGTTTAATACCATCATTAATTTGGTATTCACCTCCATTCATAACGTTCTCATCAAGCACTTCTTGCAATTTATCTTTTAAAACTGCCACATCCTTGAAATAGTAAATACCAATTACCGCTTGATCACTCACAAAAGTTTCTGGCTTTTCAACAAGTTCAACGATTTCTTCTTTATCATTTAATTTGACGACACCATAGGCTTGTGGGTTTGCTACTTTTTTAGTCCAAATTACACTATCTGCATTTGGATCTAAATCAAACTCTGCACGAATTAACGTATCTGCGTACGCAACAACTGCTGGTCCAGAAAGTGATGGTTTTGCACACATAATTGCATGACCAGTACCAAGAGGTTGATCTTGACGATAGATTGATGGTTTAGCACCTAAACTTGTTGCTAAGTCCTTTAAACTGTCTACAACATCATCACCAAACCAAGCTGGATCACCTAATACAAAAGCAATTTCTTCAATTGGTTGTTTTAATACTTTGGCGATATCTTTAACCAATCTATGTACAATTGGTTGTCCTGCTACAGGAATTAATGGTTTTGGTACTGTTAAACTATGTGGTCTTAAACGAGAACCTCGTCCTGCCATTGGTACTATAATTTTCATATGCATGTCTGCGAAAGCAGTTGTCTTTTAAAGTGTTATACTATATTCTAAGTTTGTTATAATTTTAATTGGTTCTCCAACCTGACCAATAAGGGTTCATTTTTTATTTAAATGCTTTTGTTATGGACGTTGTTTGAGAAAATGATTTGTTTTAATTTACAAAGAGATTCCTGCGTTTGCAGGAATTGGTTATTTAACTCCAGTACTTCCAAAACCACCTTCTCCACGATCGGTTTCAGAAAGCTCATTCACTTCTGTCCACTCTGCACGTTCATGTTTGGCAATGACTAGTTGCGCAATACGTTCTCCATTGTTAATCGTGAACTCTTCGTTAGACAAATTTACTAAAATGACTCCTATTTCGCCTCTGTAATCTGCATCTATAGTTCCTGGAGCATTAAGTACTGTAATTCCTTTTTTTGCAGCTAAGCCACTTCGTGGTCTAACTTGAGCCTCAATACCAACAGGTAATTCTATAAATAAACCTGTGCCTACAATGCTTCGTTCTAATGGCTTTAATGTTCTAGATTCTGAAATACTAGCTCTCAAATCCATTCCTGCTGAAGCACTAGTTTCGTAATGAGGTAAATCGTGATTGGATTTGTTAATGATTTTGATTTGCATATTATAAATTGTTCGCGTTACTCTGAATAACAGTTTAGCGTGTTTTTAAAATTTGTTTTAATTCGTTTTTTTCTGAATAGAAAACGATACCCAAAAATACAATTAACATTGAAATTCCTATAAGATAATCGCCTCTAAAGTAGTAGAATGATAAGATTGATAGACTAATTGACAAGATCAAGTAGATACCAATTTTCTTAAGATTATATGGGATTGGGTAATATTTTCTTCCGAAGTAATAAGATAATAACATCATAATTGTATAAGCGACTAATGTGGCAATTGCAGATGCTTTATAACTGTACGTTTTGATGAATATAATGTTGATAGTTAAGGTGATAATTGCACCAACTATTGAAATGTAAGCGCCAAATTTTGTTCTATCTGTAATTTTGTACCATACTGAGAGATTGTGATAAATCCCTAAGCAGAAATTTGCTAGTAATATTATAGGCACAACCCACATGGCTTCCCAATACTCTTCACTTCTAACAATATATGGTTTTAAAATATCTGCAAAAACTACGACACCTAGCATAATAATAGAACCAAAGGCAACGAAGAACTCTAAGATTCTAGCATAATTTTTTTGAGGATTATCTGTCTTAGCATGACTAAAGAAAAAAGGTTCTATTCCTAATCGGTATGCAGTCGCAAATAAAGTCATAAACAGTGCTATTTTATAACAAGCTGAGTACATACCAATTTCAGTTTCGGCAATATCTGGAGGTAATAATCTGTCTAGTAAAATGCGGTCAAATGTCTCATTAATTGAAAATGCAACTCCTGCAATTAATACAGGAAAAGCGTAACGAAACATTGTTTTCCATAGTTTAGAATCAAATTTATACTTGATTTTTGTGTAAAATGAAATTACTAAAATTAGGGTTACTGCACTTGCTACCAAGTTGGCTATGAAAATGTAACTGATTTCGAAGTTAGGTTTATAGATTGTTTCAAATATGCCCTCTTTTGAAGCTAAATCTTTTAATGCAAGCAGGAAAAATAGGTTGAGCCCTAAATTTATTGCGACATTTAATATTTTGATAATTGCATAACGCATAGGTTGCGCTGTAGCTCTCAACCAAGCAAATGGGATGATGACTAATGCGTCTAAGAGTAAAATCCAAATAACAAGATTGATATATTTGACATCGATTTGAATTAATGCTGCTATTTGATTCTGTAATATTAGAGCGAGTACAAAAAAGCCTATAGAAGATACAATGAGAGAAATTGCAGAAGTACCAATAACGCTGTCTTTATCATCTTCTTTATTAAAAAACCTAAAAAAGGCAGTCTCCATACCATAAGCCAAAATCACATTAAACAACACGAAGTAGGAGAAAATTACAGACACTTTACCATACTCAGCGACTGAGGATAGTACACCATCTGTCGTATAAAGAGGCACTAATAAAAAGCTTAACATTCTAGGTAAAACCGTGGCTAAACCGTAAATAAATGTTTGTTTAAAAAGAGATTTTAATGCACTCAAGAGTTAAGTTTTATTGTGCCAAAAATACGTTTTTAGAAAACGTGAACCTAAGATAAGTTATTGCATCTCTAAAGGTCCATTTTTATAATAGATTCCTTCATTTTCAATAACATCGTCAATTTTAAAATATTTGGTTTCACCATCTTCGCGATAACTAATCACACATGCTCTATTTGAAATCTCAAATGGGAAGTCTTTAATTGTTTTAAGCGCATGGCCTTTACTAATAGGATCCCGTTTTACCAACTGGCAAACGTATTTACCTTTTGCTGGAACTAATCGACCTTTAAGTTGTCTAAAAAAAACACTATCAATAACAACATTGTTAGCTGGTGTTAAATTCGCGATATGAAAATTATAACCTGAACTACCAATACTTATGGCAGACGTCCAGTTTTGAAAATAAGCTCTGGAATATTGAATTGGTGCTGTCTTTTGCAATTTGTATGCATTGGAGCAACTAAACACTGTAACTACTACAAGAATGATACAGTACAATCTATATTTTAATGTAATCATTTTGGTTAGGTTAATTGTAGTTTTAATTATTTATAAGATTGTTTTTTGGAGAAGCGCTTGGGTAATTTAGTGGTTGTTTTTGTTGAACGTTTATTATTTTATAATAAAGCGTTTTTTCGTCTTTAATATAGCTAATAACACATTCATCATCTTTTAACTCAAAAGGAATCTCTACTGCTTTTTCTCGTAGTTGATTTGCATATTCTTCGTTAGAATCACTACTCATTATAATATCCTCCTGTTGATTAAATTCTGTTTTAAAACGTCCTATATAAATAGGTGTCTCACCAGAATTTACTTCTAATTTAGTTGCTTTACCTCTAAAATATACACTATCTAATTGTATAGATTTATCCATAACTGGAATAAATATATTTATACCAGAACCACCACCTTTAATACCAGCCACCCATGTTTGACAATACACATCTCCAAACTCAGTTGGTGCTGTCTTTTGCAATTTTTGCGCTGTAGAGCATTGAGAAAAACTCACCGTAAGAATTAGCATTACAATTAAAAAAGAAGTTTGTTTTATGAATTTCATTTTGAGATTTTTAGCGTTATAAAGATACAATTTCAAATTTAATGCCATAAGAAAGTGTTTGACTAAAAAAGTTAAACTCTTAAGCAGTGATTATAACATTTGACTTTTATAGTCCTTTTACTATTAAAAGTTCTTTTTTGATTTGTTTTCTAATAAACAACACCATAACTATTAATGTGATTATTGCTGAGAAAATAATATAGGTATAAAATCCTTCCGAAAGGTGTATTTTAAAAGAAGGCAGTAATAAAATAAAACCTAAACTATATAGTAGAATAATGATTGGTGTGATGATATAATGAGTTTTTATTCTCTTTTTATAATAAGCTTTTATATTACTATTAAAAACAGATGAATTTGCAGTAACATCTATGTTTTTAAGCTTCTTAATACTAATATACTCAATAATAACACGAATTAATAAAACACTTATCATCAATAAAAGTAAAAGCGTTACTGTTGTGCTATTATACGCTTGGATATAGAAAAAAAAGCCTACTAAGATTAGTATTGTAAGTATTAAAACCACGTTAGTAATAATCTGTTTTCTTTTTAATTCATTAATTTTTTGAATTATTATTTTAAATCCATCTTCGGGTATGTTTTGCTCTGGCTGATTTTTCCAATCAGATTTTAAATCTTCAAATGTTGTCATTTTTTAACGCATTTAGTTAATTCATTTTTTATTCTATGAATTCTTACCCTAATAACCTCATGAGATAATCCCATAATATCTGCTATTTCCTTTTGAGGTAATCCTTCTAGCTCTAATAGTATAATACTTTGGCTTTCGGTCTTTAAACAGCCTATACATTTATATAATTGTTTGAGTTTCTCTTCTTTTTCTTCGGAAAAATTATCATTAGACTCTTCTACATTTATAACGCTACTTGTTAATTTGACAGTTCTCTTTTTTCTTAATTCAATAAGACAAGTATTAACAGTAATTCTATAAATCCACGTAGAAATACTAGACTGGTTTCTAAAGGATTTTAGATTTTGCCAGACTTTAATAAAAACTTCTTGTGTTAAGTCTTTAGACCTAATTAAATCCCCATTTGTGTACCCTAAACATAAGCGTAGGACTTTTGGGTAATTTACTTCGTAAACACTTTTAAATTGGCTCTCTAATGCTTTCATTAGTTATTGTAGTTCTTCTTTGATAGCATTAATTAACCATTCTGGTTGATCAAACATAATAAAGTGTGCAGCGTCTTTTGCAAACTTAATAGAATAGTCTCCTAGTTTTTTATACTGCTCATTAAATGTTTGTTTTACGACATCTTCTCCATAAGGTTCAGTTGCAGCAAGAATAGCAACAGGAATAGTGATTTTACTAATGGTGTCTCTTAAATCTAGTTTAAGCAAATCTGTATAACCATAAACATATGTTTTTCGATCTGTCTTTAAAATCCAATCTTTAATTAAAGTATGTTTCTCTTTATTTAATGACATATTACTTGCCATTTGAGTTGCCATAGCTTCAAAACTAGTTTCATCCATGTCTAATAAACTTTGATTAAACGGATTATCATAAACTATTGTTTCGCTATTAAAGTTTGGAATCATTAAAGCACCTGTAGATGGTAGAGCGTCTATCACAATAATTTTATTGTACACAGCATGTTCTTCTGTTGCCATCCATAAGCCTAAAGTACCTCCTAAACTGTGACCAATTATTGTTGCCTTTTGTAATTTGTTTTTAGAAACATACTGCATTATTCCCTCCTTAACTTGCGAAAGCCAAGGTGTTTCTATTGCAGGAACATCGCCAAAACCTGCAAATGTAAAAATATGGCATTCGTTAGTTTTAGAAAGTTCTTCTACGACGTCCTGCCAAACATCACCTGTACACGTAAATCCAGGAAATAATAATATAGGTTCTCCTTGACCTTTGACCTCTACCCTGAACGCTTTTTCTTGAGCCTGAAAGGTTATTGACATTAAGCATATTGCTAATAATATGATAGGTTTAAATGTTTTCATGTTTAATAGTTTTATTGATTATACCCTTTAGATACAAAATCAATAAAATGTTACAGAAAAATTTAAAATAAAAAACCCAACTCATATGAGTTGGGTTTAATGTGTCTTTAATTATACTGAAAATTAATTCTGCATAAATTAATTATTTAAAGCTTCAGCTCCACCAACAATTTCAAGAATCTCGTTAGTAATTGCAGCTTGACGTGCTTTATTGTATGTTAATTTTAATTGATCTCTCAACTCTGTTGCGTTATCTGTTGCTTTGTGCATTGCAGTCATACGTGCACCATGCTCAGAAGCAAAACTATCTCTAATAGATTTGTATAACTGTGTTTTTAATGACTTAGGTATTAATTGCTCTACGATTTCAACTTTAGAAGGCTCAAAAATGTAATCTGCATTAACATTTACTTCTCCTTCGATAGGAACAATTGGTAAAAATTGCTCAGTCATTATAATTTGTGTCGCAGCATTTTTAAATTTATTGTAAACGATTTCAATTTTATCAAACTCGCCTTCAATAAATTTATCCATTAACATTTCTGCAATTTCAGAAACATTATCAAAAGTTAAATCGTCAAAAATTTCACTCTTATTAGCAATAACACTATTTGTCTTTTTAAATGCATCGTTTGCTTTCTTACCAATCGCTAAATAAGAAACTTCTTGATTAGCATATTTATTATTAGCAAGACTGGTAACTGCTTTTATTATATTAGAATTAAAAGCGCCTGCAAGACCTCTATTTGAGGTTATAGCTACAATTAATACTTTTTTAACTTCGCGTTGCGTTGCAAATTTACTTCCAGAATCACCATCTAAAGTTGCACTTAAACTTTGTAAAAGTTCTGTCAACTTATCTGAATATGGACGCATTGCTGTAATTGCATCTTGAGCCTTCTTCAATTTTGCAGCAGATACCATTTTCATGGCACTGGTAATCTGCATCGTTGATGATACTGAAGATATTCTATTACGTATTTCTTTAAGATTTGCCATATTTCAAAATATGAAAATATTCCTGCTATTATAACATAGCAGGAATGTTAATTATGCTCTATATTTACCAGATAAGTCTTTAGCTACAACCGTTAGCGTATCTATAACCTCATCAGTTAATTTTCCTGCTTTTAAAGTGCTTAAAACATCTGCATGTTTTGCTCTTAAGAATTCTAAGTAATCTCTTTCAAATTCTTTTACTTTTTCTACAGGAACGTCTTTTAGTAAGTTTTTAGATCCAGCATAAATAATTGCTACTTGATCTTCTACTGTAAATGGATCGTTTTGACCTTGCTTTAAAATCTCAACGTTACGTTTTCCTTTTTCAATTACGTTTAAAGTTACCGCATCTAAATCTGAACCAAATTTAGCAAAGGCTTCTAACTCACGATATTGAGCTTGATCTAGTTTTAATGTACCAGATACTTTCTTCATTGATTTAATTTGTGCGTTACCACCAACACGAGATACTGAAATACCTACGTTAATTGCTGGACGAACACCAGAGTTAAATAAATCTCCATCTAAGAAAATTTGACCATCTGTAATAGAAATAACGTTTGTTGGAATATAAGCCGAAACGTCACCTGCTTGTGTTTCAATAATTGGTAATGCAGTTAATGAACCACCACCTTTTACAATTGGTTTTAATGAATCTGGTAAATCATTCATTTCTCTTGCAATAGCATCATTGTTGATGATTTTTGCAGAACGCTCTAACAATCTAGAGTGTAAATAAAATACATCACCAGGATAAGCCTCACGTCCTGGAGGACGTCTTAATAATAAAGATACCTCACGGTAAGCAACTGCTTGTTTTGATAAATCATCAAATACAATTAAAGCTGGTCTACCAGTATCTCTAAAGTACTCTCCAATAGATGCTCCAGTCATTGGCGCGTATACTTGCATTGCAGCAGGATCTGATGCATTTGCAGCTACTATTGTTGTATATGCTAAAGCACCTTTTTCTTCTAGTGTTTTAGCAATTAAAGCTACTGTTGAAGCCTTTTGACCAACAGCAACATATATACAATATACAGGGTTACCTGCATCGTAAAATTCTTTTTGATTTAAAATGGCATCAATACATACAGTAGTTTTACCAGTTTGACGGTCACCAATTACCAACTCACGTTGACCTCTACCAACTGGAATCATAGCATCAATAGCTTTAATACCTGTTTGTAATGGCTCAGTTACTGGTTCTCTATAAATAACACCAGGAGCTTTACGCTCTAAAGGCATTTCATAAGTTTCTCCAGTAATAGGTCCTTTACCATCAATTGGGTTACCTAAAGTATCAACAACACGACCAACTATACCTTCACCTACTTTAACAGATGCGATACGCTCAGTACGTTTTACTGTAGATCCTTCTTTTACTCCTACCGAAGTTCCTAACAAAACAATACCAACGTTATCTTCTTCAAGGTTAAGTACAATACCTTCTGTACCACCTTCAAATTCTACTAACTCACCATATTGCGCGTTAGCTAATCCGTAAGCACGTACAATACCATCACCTACTGTTAATACTGTTCCAACTTCGTCTAATGAAGCGCTTGCTTCATAACCTGATAGTTGTTGTTTTAAGATTGCTGATATTTCAGCTGGTTTTACTTCTGCCATCTTATTATTTATTTAATTTTTAGGATAAACTCCTTGTATTCTAATTTGTTATTATTACTGTTGGCCTGTTTCCAGAAATATCTCTATGATACTTCCTTGCAAACTTCTCAGCATTTTCTTTATTAACGCTTCCGTCTTTATTAAAAACTTCAGACTTATATAATGCTTTTATTAATTTCTTTTTTGAAAGTTGAATTTCACACTCTAATTCTAAATCTAAAAATCTTAACTCTGCATAACTTTCCTTAACCATAGATTGATAAGGAGCTTTAGATTTTGGATTTCTAGGTGAAGGATTAGGCTTATCAAAACTTTGATATTGTAAAATGATTACATCATCATCATTAAGATTCATAATTGTACATGACACCGAAAATGCACCACAGTCGTCAAATTTTAAATATTCAACCTTATCAACAAATGCCACATCCTTTTTGATTTTAACTTTTTGTGCACTCACACTAAAAGTTAAAAGGATAATAGTTATTGATAAAATTAATTTTAAAATTTTCATATTAATTTAATGTAAGCTCTCTTCTTAATGTACTTAATTTATTTGCAACACTTGCATTGTACTGTATATCTCCAACACGTAAAATGAAGCCTCCTAAAATGGATTCATCTATAATATTTTCAACTTCAGCATCTTTTCCTGTAAGCTCTTTAACTTTAGCTAAAACTTTTACTCTTAACTCGTCTGACAAAGGTACTGCAGTAGTTACTTTTGCCACTTGTGTTCCCTTTAAATGGTCATACAAGTTATTATAACTTGTTGCTACTTCACTTAAAAGTGTTAGTCTTTTATTAGTGATTAAAGTATCTATCAAATTCGCAGTCATTTTATTAGAATCTTTAAAAACTTCTAACAAAACAGCTTTTTTATCTGATGATCTTACTACAGGACTTTGAAGCATATCATTCAAATCTTTGCTAGATGCAATTGTAGAAGCTATTAACTTCATATCATTATTTACAGTCTCTGCTGCATTTTGATCTGATGCCAAGCTTAAAACTGCTTTTGCGTAACGTATTGCTGCTCTTGCTCCTGCCATTTTTTCTTAGTTTAGTTTTGCTTCATTTAACATAGACTCAACTAATTCTAGTTGTTTGTCTTTGTTAGATAACTCTTGACGCACTACTTTTTCTGCAATATCAATTGATAAGCCTGCAACGTGATTTTTTAATTCTGCCATAGCAGATTTCTTTTCACTCTCAATAGCTAATTGCGCTTTCTCAATAATACTATTTGCTTGATTTTTTGCTTCTTCTTCGGCATCTGCAATCATTTGAGACTTTATTTCTCTTGCTTCTTTAAGCATCGTCTCTCTTTCTAATCTTGCTTCTTGTAGTAACTTTTGGTTATCTGCTTGAAGGTTTTCCATTTCACGCTTTGCTTTTTCAGCAGCATCTAATGCACCTTGAATTCCTTCTTCTCTTTCATTTAATGAATTAAGAATTGGTTTCCATGCAAATTTAACCATGATAAAAATCAACAATAAAAGTAGTAATGTTTGTACTACAAAAAGTCCCGGTGAAAAATCGTTTAGTAACTTCTCCATATTAGATATACTTAGTGTTCTTTTTTTTTTAATTTAAAACCTATCCTGCAACCAACCGTTACAGGATAGAGTTTTGTAAGTTGATTTGGTTCTTATTTTCCTAAGAATAAAGCTCCAAATGCTAAACCTTCTAAAAGTGCTGCAATAATAATCATTGCTGTTTGAATTTTTCCTGTCGCTTCTGGTTGACGTGCAATACCTTCCATTGCTTTTCCACCAATTTGTCCAAGACCAATTCCTGCTCCGATTACGATTAATCCTGCTCCAATTAAATTGTACATAATAAATATATTTATAGTTAAATTAAAAAAAACTCTTATTAAATGAAATCACCTCTCACGTCTTCTGCGTCAGGAATTTCTTGACCATGTTCATCATGAGCATGATCGTGATCGTGCTCTGCAACTGCCATACCTATAAATAATGCTGATAGCATTGTAAAGATATACGCTTGTAAAAACGCGACTAATACTTCTATTAATGTTATAAAAAATGATAATATAAATGATAAGCCAGTTGCTCCAGCAACACCTAGAGTATCCTTTAGAGTAAACATAATTGCAATTAAACTCATAACTACAATGTGTCCTGCTGATATGTTAGCAAACAAACGAACTAGTAATGAGAATGGCTTAATTATAAATGCTCCTGCTAATTCTATTACTGCTAATACTGGTCTAATCCACCATGGTGCATCTGGCATCCATAACATATGCATCCAATAATCTTTAGTACCACTTGCTGTGTAAATAATTAATGTAAATATTGCTAAACAAGCTGTAACAGCTAATTGTCCTGTAACGTTAAATCCAAAAGGAGTTAATCCTAAAAGGTTTAATATCCAAATGAAAAAGAATACCGTTAACAAATAACCTGTAAATTTCCTGTAATGCTTATCACCAATATTAGGTCTTGCAATTTCATCTCTAACATATATAACTAATGGTTCTAATACACGACCAAAACCAGTTGGAATTGCTTTTTTCTTATATTGTTTAGCTAGGCTAGAGAACCAAAAGATCATTAGCAACCCAATAAATAAAACACCTACAACACTTTTAGTTATAGAAAAGTCTAATACCTTGTGAGCATTTGTTGCGTGTAAATCTTCATCATAGTTAACTGTAGTTTCGCCAGCGTCTAATTCGTAGATTTTAGAATGAATTTTTACAAATTTAGATCCGTTTTTTTCAACAACAACACTACCATCATCGTTATGATGAAAAGCAGATGACATAAAAGTTGTCAAGCCATTGCTTCCCCATACGATAACTGGTAACGGAAAACCTACGTGTTTACGCTCACCACTATCACTTGTATATGAAAATAATGAGAAGTCGTGCGAATCTTGTATATGGTGCAAGATGTAATCTTCTACTTCTTTTTTGGTGCTGATTTGACCATCACCTTCAGAAGAACTATTTGCAAATGATACTGTTGGCAACAACAGTACACATACAATTACTAAAAATTTAAAACTTTGTTGAAATATCTTCATTGTTATAAAATCAAAAAACTACTCTTTCTAAATTCGGTGCAAAAGTACGTAAAATATTAAAATAACAATATGTTTTTTTACCATATTATTTTGAAGTCAACAAGCGCTTTAGTTTACTGGCTTTTCCTTGAGAATTAGAGTAATAAAAAAGACTTCTAATGCGAGAAATAAAAGTAGTGGAATTAACAAATTTAAACGCTCAATAGTTTTTAACGTTTCGGCTTCAAAAATAGAAGACTTAAATAGTATAAAAAATAAAATCCCTTTTATAAAAAGAGTGGGTAAGTATATAAACCCTAATTGTGGTTGTAATGCTTTTATATGTGAGAAAATCTCAAAATGAATACATATTATTAGTGACGATAACGCAAAAAATATGTTAGTATCATAATTATTGAATCTTATTTTTTGTGATGTTTGACCCAATATTGCATCTTGGGTAAAATGTATAATTGCGAATAGAATTGCAAAAGATAAAGTGTAAACAATTAATTTTTTAATCATCTTCTTTAGAGACTTTAATAACTTGCATAATTACCAAGTACATTGCCATAAATACAGCGAGTAGTGTTACCGTAGATTCTAAAAAATCTTTATCAAATTTAGTGTCTAGCCATTTTCCGAAGAGATTACCCAACCAGATAGTTGCTCCCATTTGAAAAGCTACAGATGTAAATCTTATGTATTTACTGGGCGATTTGCCCTTTTTCTGGTCGTTGCGTTTGTTGCTGTGCTGTTGGTTTGCCATTGTTTGATTCTTTTAAAGCACCTTTCATAGAACAAGTAGCATTAAAGTTAGCTCCAGGTTCTACCGCAAGTTTACCAACCATAACTTCTCCCTCAACGTGTGCTGTAGATTTTAATGATAACGTGTCTGATAATAATAATTTACCAGAAAACTTGCCTTCTATATCTGCATTAGCACTTTTTAAAGTTCCATTAATAACTCCTGTTTTGCCAATAACAACTTTGCCAGGAGTTTTAACATTACCTTGTATTGTACCTTCAATTCTAAAATCGCCTTCACTTATAATATCACCAGTTATTACAGTGCCTTTAGCAATTGTGTTTTGTTGAGATGTTGTTTCTGAAGCCATACGTCCTGTTTTTTTATCTGAAAACATAGGTTAAATTTATTGAGATTCTAGGTATTCGTTTAAGTTTTTATGTCGCTGTATAATTTCGTAGTTAGGTGAAGAAATTGAATAAAAATTTCGATCTATTTTATCTTTATTTTCTTTAAGTATTTCTGCAAAACCAGATGCTCCTTGTATACTTTTAAGACCATGTACTACAACAAAAGTAGTATTGGCATCATAAAAATCTATAGAGGTTGATAAGTTAAAATAGTTTATTTTAGAAATAGCATTTTCTAACTTTTTTACAAACTCGTCGATGTTATCTTTTTCATCATTATTAAAAGGGTACAACACATTAAATCGTGTACCTGTATCATTACTTACAAATTCTTTTTTAGCTAATAAAGGGATTACTGTCTCTAAAATCTCTTTAGCTTTTTTTCCTTCTTCGGAATTTGGATATGTAAGTGCTATATAATTAACACCTTTTTTATAAGCTTCAAAACCTTGTAGTCTACCATTGGCAGATGCTTTTAAAATTTCAAACTTAGGTACTAATGGATCGCCTTCAAACTGTATGATATATTGATCTGCTTTTGCGACAACCTCTGCATATTGTTGGTCTCCAAATTGTTTAAACAAATTATTATATAAACTTTCTGGGCTATTTTCGTCTTTAGAAAATTCAGATTTTGGATTGAGTAATATTTTGGCGTACCTAGAATCTGGATAGCTATTTACTATATCTTCTTTCATGGCAGAAGCCTTACTACTCAGGCCTAACTCCATATAAATTTTATATAAATTATATTTAGAAGGTAATATTAAGCGGTCTTCAGGATTGTTTTGTAGAAGAGTTTCTAATTTTACTTTAGCTAATTCGTACTCCTTAAATTTTTCTTTATAGATTACACCCAATTGATAATAGGCATAATTTCTATCTTTTGCCAAACTGTCTATTACTATTTGATTTGATGGTATTTTAGATATGTAAAACTCAGGATCAAAACGTTCTTCTTGAGATGCATTGGCTGCTACGTCTACAGTTTGTGAGTTGCTCATGCCTTTTCCTTTTGCGTTAGATAATCTCCAATTATCTTTTAATTCTCTGCCTCCCCAAACTTTCAAAAACTCACTTTTACCGTAAGCTACTGTTGTAGGATTATAAAAATAAAATTGGTTTTCTTGATCGTTATTGATTGCTCCTGGTGTGGCTCTAACAGATTTACCTGCTAACTTAGCGTTTGATGACTTATTAATATTATCACCATTTTTAAATCCAGTACCTGCTGCATTTCTTCGCTCTTCGGCTTCAGCTTTTTCTTTTTCGGCTTCTGCCAAAATTTTTAACTCTTCGGTATACGTGGTAAAATAGGTAAGTCTATCTGCTTCATTAAGATTAACTAATCTCAAAATACTATCATTTGCCTTCGCGATATCTTCGTAATAAATAACATCTTCGAGATTTTCTCGTTTTCTAAGAACAATACGATATGGCTTAGAGTTAAGCTTCATATTGGTCATTGTACTATCATAATATGCTCCTGCAATTTTATATTCTGCTTGATCAAAACTCATATCACCAAGCGTTAAATAATCTTTAGATTTTAAATCTTTATCACCTGTGTTGGTACGTAAAGATTTATTGTAGTAAGCAACTGCCATAGAATCTCTTTCATTTGCTCTATGAAACTCTGCAATACGAAAATAAACCTTATCCAAATACGGACGGTTTTCTCTATCCTCTTCCAAATCTGTTAAGTATTCTAAAAACTCGATCTGGTTGCCATTATCCATATCAAAATTGTAAGACTTGGCTAAATGTGCATTGATATAATAAGGTCTCGGGATTTTGCGGTGCATATCAATCACCTTATCGAAAGCAAGGTTTGCACTGTCTTTTTTCCCAAATTCATTATACAACTGACCAATAATATAATTAAAGCGTGCTTTTTCTTTATTCTTTTTGGTGAAATCTGCTGCGATTGCTAATTGTGTTAAAGCACTGTCTTTAGCTTTAATATTAATATAACCTTGCGCTAAAATAGATGTAGCATCTGCTAAATCTTGATCTTCCAATTCTTCTTGCTCTAATAAACGCTTAAGGTTTTTAATAGCAAGCTCATTGTTTTCTAATCTAATATTTGCTTTCTCTCTCCAAACCTTTGCTGTATTAATCTTATCACTTGCTGGATATTTGTATAAAATGTAATTAAATGCTTCTAAGGCAGGTACAAAACGTTGATCAAAGTAACGTGCTTGACCCAATAATAAATAGGCTTCATCAATTTGAGGATTATATTCTTTACCCTTTATATTCATACCATGTTTTTGAACCGCTTTAATTGCTTTTTCTTCGGCACGTTCAAAATCTTGGTTTTTAGACTGTCCTGGTAGAATTATCTCTTCTGAGACTTGCATACGCTCTATTGGTAAAAGCTCCCAATAGTTATCTGTTGCAGCATTATCAACTGTTTCTCGACCTTTTTCTAAAGCTATATTACCATTATACAAAATATTGTATTTGGTACCTAATGCATGAAAATTTCGATTAACAAAAGTGTCTTTCTTACGAGAACAACTTGTGAAAATCATTGTTACGCAAAAGACTGATATAAAGACTTTAAAAGATGTATTCAAAAGGTTTAGTTTTTTGTAAATACTATAACTAAAATGGCTTGCATATATTATGTAGCGCTGTAAAAATAAGCATCTTTTTGAATTATCGTTGAAAAATGGTGGGTTTTTAGACGTATCGTTAACCTTTAAACCAACTCAGAACCAGAAAAATGTGCCTCTAACTCTTTAAGTGTAGCAGCATTGGTTTCTAAATCTTTAACAATCTCTCCTTTTTCTAGCACCACAATGCGCTCACAAACATCTGTGACATGCATTAAATCATGACTAGACACTAATACAGTAACGCCCTGTTTCTCTGCTAGGTCTTTAATAATGCCTTTTAAACGAATTTGAGTTGTAGGGTCTAAATTTGCAAATGGCTCATCGAGAATAATAACTTCTGGGTTACCTATTAGCGCAGCAACAATTCCTGCTTTTTTCTGGTTTCCTTTACTAAGATCACGTAGATACTTTTTTTGACCTAATATTTCGCCATGAAAAAAGTCTTCAAACTGAGATAAAAGCGTATTTACATCGGCTTTATTTTGTCCACGAAGATCGCCAATGAAATAGAAATACTCTTCTGGTGTTAAATACCCAATAAGAAAGCTTTCATCAATAAAAGAAGATGTAAATGGTTTCCAATCTTCACTTTCATGAACCAAAACTTCATTGTTTTTTATATGTCCTGTTGATGGTTGAATAAGATCTAATAGCAAACTAAAATAAGTTGTTTTACCTGCACCATTATTACCAACAAGACCAAAACTTTGCCCTTTTGGAATCTCTAAGTTATCGATGTTTAAAACGGTTTTGTTTCCGTATTTTTTTGAAAGGTTTGATGTGATTATCATGAGCTTATTGTTTTAATTTTGTTCTTTAAATCCAGCGACCATTGCATACTTTTTAGATCTATATATTTCTGTGATTTTGTTTAATATTATATTTCTAAATAGAATACCTATAACACCTACAGATCCTAAAACTATAGTTGCAATAATAGCATTAGATAATAAATACGGTATTAAATAAATTACAACTGGTAATCCCAGAAAAGGAAATATGATAATCCATTGTGCTGCACTCATGCCTTGAGTGTTCATCATTGGGCTTTTTTCTAAATCAATTCTTTTTTTATTCATTGAAGAGATTAATAAAACCATTGGCATATTAACGCCAATATTATAAAGTGCACAGGCTAAATTTAGTGCTAAAACCTCCCAACCAAAATAAGCATAAGGCATAGACAGTAGAAATAAAACTACAACGCTAAACGTAATAAGACCTGCTTTAGAATCTAAATATTTACGCAAAGGAATATTTTGAGACATCATCATACTGTAATAGGAACTGTCCCAAGATGGTATAAACTGCCCAAAGTTTGATAGAAACATTCCTGTGATAAAAATTCCTGCGAAAACCAGTACTACTGGCATCTCAATCATTTTATCATTAGTGTAAAAATAAAGTCCGTAAAACAAAAACAATATTGACAAAAAGACGGTCATTCTAGGTCTTTTGTTTCTCCAAATTAGTTTTAAATCTAATTGTAAAAAAGGAGCAATATCTCCAAAACGATTAGTCCAAGTAAGGTCTTGCGTTTTAGCTTCTTCTGTTTTTTGTTTTAATGATGCATCTAAAAATAGTAAACCTCTAAGATTTTTATAGTTTAAATAGTATACCAATGCTAAAAGTACTATTGGCACAATAGCTAATATAGGAGTATTGTAAAGTACATTAAACACCTTACCAAAAACTGCAGAAACCTCAAATATACTGTAGTACTCTAAACCTATAGCCAGCATTAAAACAGCTAATATAGAATAGAAATAAACATTTTTTTTATTGATTAAAAAGTTTAAAAAATTAATAATTAAAACAATACATGATAAAGAGATAAACCACGACAATACATTAACTACAGGATATTCATTAACAAGAAGCGTGATGCAAAAAGGGATGATCCAGAACAAGGACATTACATTAAAAAATGATAATGCCGACTTTGTTAACACATAATTTGTGATTTTATGTCTAGAAATGGCTAAGGTTAATAATGGTTTAATATTTAATACTGGTAATTTCTGCATGAAATACCTAATTACTAACTCTATCAAAATCCAATAAATTAGATAATTATTTACCACAACTATTGGATCTAATTCTGGAAAAAACTTCTTTAAAGCTTTAAATAAAAAAATACCAGTAAATAAAAATGCGCTTATCATATAAAGCGCCATAAAACCCATAAATATTTTAATAGCTATACTCTTTCCAAAATTTGCTGAACGAAAAAACTGTTTCCATTCTAGACTAACAAATTGTTTTATCTTCATATTGGTTGGTTGATTTTTTATTCTGAAATATTAGTAGAAGGAAACTGTGTTTTGTTACAAAGAAAATTCTGGATAGGTTTCTTTTAATAGGTCTTCAGCCTTTTTTGGAAGGTATTCAAAGCTTACATACATCCAAATAATAAATAATGTAATAGTTGAAGACCACACTATAATCATAACCTGAGATAAAAACAACTCGTCTAGAAATCTAAACAACGACGGAAATTGAGATATCAAAATTAAACCTGAAACTCCTGCTTGTTTAAATATGATTTCCTCAAGCATCCATTTCTTTTTTGAGACTGTTTTTCGCCTTTTAAATTGTCTTTTTAGCAGTATACTTTTAAATAAACACCAAATGAAAATTAAGCCAAAAGTAATCCCTAATACATATGATGCAAAACTAAAAGAGAGTAAAGTATAAAACCCAAAAAATATTGAAAGCGTTATTAATAACTTCGGAAATGTAACCCACTGTTTAAATTCTTGCCATAAGTATTTATTATAGCGCTTACCCATTGCTTTTTGACGTTGACTCACCACATCCATAAACCCGAAAATTCCAAACTTTTTAAACGCCTTATCACGAGCTTCTATGTAACTTAAGTTTGGCTGCTCAACCCAAATCGTTTCTATATCATTAGCCAAATGATCTACAAGTTCGGTTTGTAAATCAAAGTGTTCTACAAAATGTTGTCTTGTAAATTTGTAGAGGTCTTCTATTTGGTCTTTGGAGATGTTCATTACTAAGATTTGATGTACTTATAATTTTTTCGATACTGGTTGATAATCATTATAGTTATTTTTATAATAAGTAAGCTTAGAGTTGCTATAATTGACATCACAATGGCTACAATATAAAAGTTACTCCTACTTTGAATATATAGCCCTGAGAACGAGCTCATAAAATTTAACAGCTGAAAACAAAACATATATAAAAATGCTAATCGTTCAATACCAGAAAATCTAGGTAGCTTAAACATTTTTAAAGCAACAACATATACTGTACAAAATGGGACAATTGACACTACTGGAAATAAGGCCATATAATGTCTTAGACTCTCAACCTCAATAGTAGACAACCATTTATAACTTATAAAAAAGATTAAACTAAAAACGAGTAATGTTGGTAACTTAACCAGTTCTACCCATAATCTTCTTAATATAGACTTATCTGCTCCTCTAATATACCTCTTGTTGTTGTCTAACAATATAGATTTGTTACTTAGCATATAAGATTTAAACGTGTCGTAAAATTCTGTTTGGTCAGAGTCCATGAGTAGTTCAATTTCCGAAGCAACATGATCTGTCATTTCCATGCGAATGTCTGCATAAAATATTTCTGAATTCTCTAGATAGTTGTCTATAAACTCAATGTCTTCTTCTTCTAATTTAACCATTACTCTAAACTCAATTTAGGATTCACCAAAACTTGCATTGTTTTAATGTAGTCTTGTAATTCTTGCAATTTACTAACGGTCTCTTTATTACCTTTCTCTGTTAATTTATAATATTTACGTAATCTATTATCAACTTTCTTAACCTCAACTTCTAACAAACCTTCGGCTTCTAATTTATGAAGTGCAGGATATAGAGCTCCTTCGGTAATTTTTAATTCACCTTTAGTAAGTTCTTTAACTTTTTGGGTAATTTCATAACCATACATTTTATCACTTTCATTTAAAAGTTTTAAAATAATAGTCACTAAACTACCTTTATATAATTTTGAATTCGCCATAAATCAAATATACATAATATTCTTATGCATATAGTTCTTATATATTATTTTTCTACTAAATAAATGACAAAGTGTTTTAGCTTCATTATTTTTACAAAAAAAATTACTATGTCACAATTTCATAAGCTCTCAATTAAACAAGTTACTAAAGAAACTGATAAAGCAGTTACTATAAGTTTTGATGTACCGCAGGAATTAAAAGATACTTTTCAATTTAAAGCAGGACAGTATATTACATTAAAAACTGATATTGCTGGTAAAGAAATTAGGCGAGATTACTCTTTATGTTCGTCTCCAAAAAGTGGAGAACTCAAGGTGGCAGTAAAAGAGGTTGAAGATGGTACTTTCTCTGCTCATGCTAACACAAATTTAAGTGCTGGAGACATTCTTGATGTTGCACCACCAAAAGGTCGTTTTGTTTTTGAACCTAATGACGCTAAAACTAAAAATATAGGATTATTTGCTGCAGGAAGCGGTATTACACCAATCTTAAGCATTGTTAAATGTGCTTTAGAAGAAGAAGTTTTAAGTAAAGTTATACTCGTTTATGGGAATAAAACCACAAAAGACACTATGTTTTTAAACGAGTTATTAGAGCTACAACATCAATATAGTTCTCGCTTATCTATACAATTCGTGTTTAGTCAGGCAGATGAGGAAGATGCTATATTTGGTCGTATTGAGAAAAGCACTGTGAATTTTGTAATGAAAAATAAATACAAGCATATAGATGTTGATGCGTATTATTTATGTGGTCCAGAAGGGATGATCCATACCGTTAAAGATGTTTTAACAGAGCATGGTATTAACCAAGATCGTGTACATTTTGAACTTTTTAAAGCTGCAAAACCTGCTGTTGTTAATGATGATGGTATTGCTAGTGGTAAAACAAAGGTGAGTGTTCTTGTAGATGATGAAACTTTTACTTTTGAAATGTCTCAAAAACAAACCATTTTAGAAGCTGCCTTAGATGAAGATATAGATGCACCATATTCTTGCCAAGGTGGTATTTGTAGTAGTTGTATTGCTAAAGTAACCGAAGGTGAAGCTACAATGAGACAAAATAATATTCTCACAGATGGAGAATTAGCAGATGGTTTAATATTAACCTGCCAAGCACAACCAATAACATCTACAATAGTAGTAGATTATGATGACGTATAATTACAATTCATCTAATTTTTTAGCTTTTAATCTCTAAAAACGAGCTCTTTATCGAAAAAAATGAATTTATCCCGACGTATTCTTGATAGCTAATTTTAATCAAAATATTTTCGTGCTAGATTAGAATTTAATCATAGGGATTATCTAAGATTCTAAATCATGCCTCGTTCTTTTTTTAGAGCGAGGCTTTTTTTATGGAGCTCCTTATCTTTAAAATTATTTCATTTGGAGAGATAGATGCCATCGCGCTTTCATAACCTTTAGGAAAAGTATTACCATAGACAGAAGTCGGAATTTTTGGGTATTGAGTTCTATCAACTACAATTGCCGATTTTAATGTATGATTAAATGGTAAAAAACCAGCATAAGGATGTGTAACTCCCCAAACCGTAACAACATCGACACCTAGCATAGCTGCCATGTGCGCATTACCAGAGTCCATTGCAAGCATAACATCTAAATTAGAAATAATGTCTAATTCTTCATCTAAAGTAAATTGACCAGCTAAATTTATAACATTTTTAAATTGACTTGCAATCTCTGTTAAACGTGTTTTCTCTTCATTACCAGCTCCAAACAACAATATTTTATAGTCTTTTGACAAGGCTTCTATAACAGTTGTCATAAGGTTTAGAGGGTACATTTTACCATCAAAAGCTGCAAATGGAGCAATACCAACCCATGGTTTTGAGTCGTTGCCAATTACTTGTAAATATTTTTCGTTTAAGTTTTTTTTCTTCGGAAAAATAGGTTGGCTCAAATCTATAGAATATCCTAATTTTTTAAAAACGTCAGCATAACGTTGATGCGTTGTTTTTAATTGCTTAAAGGATTGTCCTTTTACTAATGCCTTCTTTTCTGCACGACCTTTATCTAGTTGTACGACACGTTTTCCGAAGAGAAAAAATTTTAAAATCTTACTTCTTAAAACATTATGTAAATCGGCAACTGCATCTATATTTAGTGATTTAAGTTGTTTTGATAATTTATACAACCCATAAACACCTTTATGATTATCATTAATCTCTGCCGAAATTATATCTACATTTATAAGGTCTCTAAAAAATGGTTTAAAAAAAGGTTTGGTTAAAATAGTGAGTTTTAGCTCTGGATACTGATGTTGTAGAGCACGCAAAACAGGTACTGTCATAGCAACGTCTCCCATTGCTGAGAGACGAATTACTAAAATATGTTTTGGTTTTGGCATAATTGAAAAATCATGTCGTCTTAAGCCAATTTATAAATATTTAAAATTTTACTCTATTGATGCTCAATATGACATATAAATAATACCAGACTATTTTTGCGAACGTAAGACAGGATTAAGTTCATCGTCATTATACATTTTCATCTGCTTATAAACTTTCATGTATTTGTCTCCTTTGCTTATATCTTCTAAAAGTGTGTCTATAGCTGTAGACAAATCAACACGTTGTTCTAGTAAAATATCTAATTTTGTTTGACATGCTGCTCTATGAGCATCTGAGGCATCATTACGGGTTGCTTCTTCGTGCATATGATACACTTTAAGTGCTAGAATAGACAATCTGTCTATTCCCCAAGCAGGACTTTCGGTATTTATAGTTGCATTAGGCTTTGCAGAAACATCTTTATATTTTTCAAGAAAATAACTATCTATATACTCTACCATATCTGTCCTGTCTTGGTTAGAAGCATCAATTTGACGCTTTAATTTTAAAGCAGCAACAGGATCTATTTGTGGGTCACGAATAATATCTTCATAATGCCATTGTACAGTATCTATCCAACATTTTCTATATAATAAATGCTCTAGTAAGTTGGTGTCTTTATTATAACTATTAGTAAAAGGTTGATCTACTGCATTAACGACATGGTATTTTGCTATAACGTCTTGAAATATTTTATTGGCTTTTTCTGAAAACATATTGTGTAATTTTAGACTACAAATATATGGGTATTTATTAACTTTAGCACTCATAAAATGAACACTCAACTATGCATATTCATAATCTATCATTAGAAGATTCTATCTTAAATTCTTTTATTTCAGAAATTAGAGACGTCAACATCCAAACAGATCGTATGCGTTTTAGACGAAATATTGAACGTATTGGTGAAGTTTTATGTTATGAAATGAGCAAAACCTTAGATTTTTCTCCTAAAACCATTACAACTCCTTTAGGAAACAGCGAGACCAAACTCATTAATGATGATATTGTTTTGTGTTCTATTTTAAGAGCTGGTGTACCACTTCACAACGGACTCTTAAATTACTTTGATGAAGCAGAAAATGCGTTTATATCTGCCTATAGACATCATAAAGAAAATCCTGAAACTTTTGAAATTATTGTTGAGTACTTAGCTTGCCCAAGTTTGGAGGGTAAAACATTAATTCTCGCAGATCCTATGTTGGCAACTGGTCAATCTATGGTGGCAACTTTTGAGGCGCTAAAACCTTTTGGTACTCCAAAAAACATACATTTGGTGAGTGTGATTGGAGCTCAAGATGGTGTGAATTTTGTTAAAAATCACTTCGGAAAAGATACACACCTATGGATTGCTACTGTAGATAAATCGTTAAGCAAAGAAGGATACATTGTACCTGGTTTGGGTGATGCAGGAGATTTAGCCTTCGGAAAAAAATTACAACATTAAGAGTCCAATTGGTGTTAGTACAAGCACCCAAAGTAATGTTTCTTTAAACCATTTCTCCTTAATAACCTCTATATAATTAGTCATAATTATAGACAGTGGAGCAAATAGAAAAATAAACTCGCTCCCGTTTTTAGATGGCGCAATTGCCAATATTGCTAAGCCTATTATGGCAGATAATATTATTAATTTAAATGAAGGTCTATAACTCTTCATTTGTGACTTTATGTTTTTTATATAGTAAAACAAAGACCATAGCCCAAATGATAATAACAATGTAGCACCTATTATTATACGCTTTGAATTTAAAGGTGTAAAGTCTAAACTATAATATAATAACCCTTTTACATAGGTTACAATATCTTTGTCTATTATGATAAAATAAGACACAGCAATAATAGCTACAGCAGCTACACCTACTACAGGAATTAAATAATTTTTTATATCTGTAATTACATACACAAGCAATGCTGCAAATATTAAAACAAAAAATAAAATAGACCAAAAGTAAAAGAGTGTTGCAATTGCAATCCAGATAGATGCATCAAACAATTTCTTTTTTATCTCCTTTTGTGATCTTAAACTTATAATGCGTCTTAAAGCTAGTAAAACAAAAAAGTTTGCAAATAATAGATTTGTTTGCAACGTGGTTTGAGGTAAAATAGCAAAGTAAAGAACAAACAAAAAAATGTTATAACTGTTTTTTTTGGTTAAACTATTACGGGAAACTAAAAAATCTAAGACAAATACAGAAAACATTGCAACTATAAACAAACCAACTTGCTCAGTGAATATAACGAGGTGAAAATCTAACGAAAACAACTTAAGTCTAGCTAGAATAAAAACCAACAGCAATATGACACTAACAACGATGTAGTGAATTGGTTTTGATTTGCTAAAAAAATTTGAAATCATTGCAATAGTTTAAAATGAAAAAAATATGTAATTTTGCATTGTAAATATATGACTATACCAACGAAGCTCAATATGAGTTTCTATAAAATATAACTTAATGAAAGACTTTTTTTACGCTATACAGGATTTATTCGTAGATTTTTTATTTGCTCCATTTGATGCGCTTAGAGCTTTAGAATTAGAAAACTGGTGGTCTGCAAACTTTTTATCATGGATTTTTATCATCATTGGTATGGTAGCTTTCGTGTATTGGATGTTACAATTAAAAGAGCACAGTAAAAATAATGAGGAAGACAAAAGCGTTTCTTCTCATTCTTACTTATAAATCAAAACCAATATCTTTTCGATAATTCATCTTATCAAAATGTAGTTTATCTATATTTTGATAAGATTTTTTTATGGCTTCTTGGTACGTATTACCAAATGATGTTATAGCCATAACACGTCCTCCAGAAGTTACTATTTTATCATCCTTTATTGTTGCTCCAGCATGAAAAGCAATAGAGTCTTCTACGTTTTCTAATCCTGTAATTTCTTTACCTTTTTCATACGCTTCTGGATAACCTCCAGACACTAACATTACTGTAGTTGCTGCTCTTTCGTCTATTTCAATATCAATATCGTTGAGACGCTCATTGGAAATAGCTTTAAATATCTCTACCAAATCGGTTTTTAATCTAGGTAGAACCACTTCTGTTTCTGGATCTCCCATTCTAACATTATATTCAATCACTTTTGGCTCATCACCAACTTTGATTAAACCAATAAATACAAATCCTTTGTATGGTAAATTGTCTTTTGCTAAACCAGTTATAGTAGGTTTTACAATTTGCTCTTCAATTTTATTTAAAAACTCATCGGTAGCAAAAGGTACTGGAGAGACTGCTCCCATTCCACCAGTATTTAAACCTGTATCACCTTCTCCTATACGTTTGTAATCTTTAGCTGTAGGTAAAATTTTATAGTTCTTACCATCTGTTAATACAAAACAGCTTAATTCAATTCCGTCGAGAAATTCTTCAATGACTACTTTAGCACTTGCAGCACCAAACTTAGCATCAACAAGCATACTTTTGAGTTCTGCTTTAGCTTCGTTTATATCATTAAGAATTAGCACTCCTTTTCCTGCTGCTAAACCATCTGCTTTTAAAACATATGGTGGTTTTAATGTTTCTAAAAATTTATAACCATCCTCAACATTATTGGCATCGAAGCTTTCATAAGCAGCAGTTGGTATATTATGTCTAAATAAAAACTCTTTAGCAAATTCTTTACTGCCTTCTAACTCTGCAGCTGCTTTTTGTGGTCCAATTACAGCAACATGTTTTAATTCTTTATCATCTAAAAAGAAATCATGAATGCCTTGCACCAAAGGATCTTCTGGTCCAACGACAACCATATCAATTTTATGTTCGAGAACTAAGGTTTTGATAGATTTAAAATCGGTTACTTTGATATCAACATTTGTAGCTATTTGTGCAGTACCAGAGTTACCTGGAGCTACAAAAATTTTATCGCACAAAGGACTTTGAGCTGTTTTCCATGCAAATGTGTGCTCTCTACCTCCAGAACCAAGAATTAAAATTGTCATAGTTTCAAATTGTTTGCGTAAAAATAATTGTTTTTACGCGTTTCGAAGTTTCTAAACAAGACTTTTTTTCTTTACTTTACATCCAACACAAACCTTATCCTCTTTTGAACCTTTTTGATTTTTCTTTGCGATTAAATGGCTACCCTTTAGATAAGGCAAAAAGTGAATTGGCACATATTCAGCAAAAAAATGATATTGATTTTAAAACATTTTTAGATGACAAGCTAAACGCCATTGTAAACTATCATCTTACCAATAATGCCTTCTATAAATCATTAGCTCCAAATGCAAATTCAAAACTATGGTCATCTTTACCTGTAATGACAAAAAAGGATTTGCAACAACCTCTAGAAGACCGATTATCAAAAGGGTTTACAACAAAAAATGTATACGTCAACAAAACTTCTGGTTCCTCTGGAGATCCATTTATATTTGCTAAGGATAAATTTAGTCATGCTATGACTTGGGCAATAATTCAAAATAGGTTTGGTTGGTATGGATTAGATTTTAACACCTCTCGTCAGGCTCGTTTTTATGGAATTCCGTTAGATAAAAAAGGGTATTATAAGGAGCGCTTTAAGGATCGTTTGGGTAAACGTTATCGGTTTTCGGTATTTGATTTAAGTGATGCTGCGTTTAACGAACATTTAAAAAAGTTTAAAGCAACTTCGTTTGATTATATCAATGGCTATACGAGTTCTATTGTACAATTTGCGAAATATCTTGAGCGACAATCCATTTGTTTAACCTCTATTTGCCCAACACTGAGAGCTTGTGTAGTCACTTCGGAAATGTTATTTGATAACGATAAAAAGCTAATGGAACAACAATTTGGAGTGCCTGTAATTAACGAATATGGTGCTTCAGAATTAGACTTAATCGCTTTTCAAAATCCAAATAATGAGTGGCAACTCAATAGTGAAACCTTATATATTGAGATATTAGATGATTATGATAAAATTCTTCCTCATGGTGAAGAAGGACGCATTGTAATTACCTCTTTATATAACAAAGCTCATCCATTTATTAGATATGATATTGGTGATGTTGGAGCGCTTTCTGAAATGAGCACGCTAAAAAAGCCAATCTTAAAAACCTTAATTGGTAGAACTAATGATATTGCAATTTTACCTAGCGGAAAAAAGGCTGCAGGTCTTACGTTTTACTATATTACCAAGAGTATTATTGAAGATGATGGTAACGTAAAGGAATTTATTATAGAACAATTAGAAGCCCATCTTTTTAAAGTTATTTATGTTAGTGAAATGCAAGTTTCCGAAGAAAAAAAGACTACCATAACTCAAGAAATGGAACGTTATCTCGAAAAAGGATTGACTATAACTTTTGAAAGACAATCGACATTAAAACGCTCTAAAAGCGGGAAACTTAAACAGTTCACATCGCACGTGACCTCAACCATATGAAAAAGGACGTATTAATCATTACTAGCTATTTCCCTCCAGAAATTGGAGCAGCTTCAAACAGAATCTTTCAGTTGGCAAATGGTTTACAACAAGATTTTAACGTAACTGTGTTAACACCTTTGCCTAATTATCCTACTGGTAAAATTTTTGATGATTATAAGGGTAAATTCAGGCACATTTCCGAAGAAAAAAACATGACTATTAATCGTCTTTGGATTTATGCAAGCAACTCAAAAAACAAGCTGTTGCGATTAATTGCAATGTTATCTTATAGCTTTAGTTTGGTTTGGTTTTTTATGTGGCATAAAATACCGAAAACGGTAATTGTGCAGTCTCCTCCTCTTTTAGTTGCCTTTACTTCTATGCTTTTTCTTAGGAAAAAAAACAGAAACCTCATCTTAAATGTGAGTGACCTTTGGCCTATTGCTGGTTTAGAATTGGGTGCTCTTAAAAAGAATTTTAGCTACAAAGTGCTTGAAAACATTGAACACTTTAATTATAAAAAGGCGAGTCTTATTTTAGGCCAAAGTGAAGAAATTTTAACTCATGTGAGGTCTTTGTTTCCAGAGAAAAAGACTTTTTTGTATAGAAATTACCCAGATTTTCAACCACCAAAAATTGAACAATCATCAACTAATGATAAGTTAACACTAGTATATGCTGGTCTATTGGGTATTGCTCAAGGCATTTATAAATTGTGTACTGAGTTAGATTATACTCATATTGAATTTCATATTTATGGCTCAGGAGCTGAACAGTCTTTAATTGAAGATTTTGTGTCTCAACATCCAGATTTACCGGTTTTTTATCATGGTCGAGTGACAAGAGATGAGCTTCATCCACTTTTATTGACATATGATATCGCAATTATTCCTTTACTAAATAGAATTTATGGTAGTGTGCCATCAAAAATATTTGAATATGCACGTTTAGGGATGCCAATGCTTTATTTTGGAGGTGGTGAAGGTGAAGACGTTATAAGAAATAATAATTTGGGCTGGATTGCAACGTCTGGTGATTATAAGGATTTAAATACTGTAATCGCAACTATTAAAAGTGACTCATTAACAATAGACAAAAAAGAAAAGATACAAAATACTGCAGTGCGAAATTTTGATTTTGACAAGCAATTAGACTCATTAAAAGCTCTTATTTAATAGGCTTTATCTTCTCCTCTAACAGCATTCATAAATGTTTTTGTAATGATTTTTAAATCTAAAAGTAAAGACCAGTTTTCTATATAGAATATATCATATTTTACACGTCCAATGATATCTTTATCAGACTCTATTTCTCCTCTAAAACCACTAATTTGAGCTAAACCAGTTATGCCAGGCTTCACAAAATGACGAACCATAAATTTATCAATCTTTTTTGCATACATGTTGGTATGACTAACCATATGAGGTCTTGGTCCTACCACAGACATATCTCCAAAAAGCACATTGAAAAACTGAGGTAGCTCGTCTATACTCGTTTTTCTAATAAACCTACCCATTTTTGTTATACGTTGGTCTCCTCTGGTGGCTTGGTATAAATGAGCGTCTTTATTAGGTGTCATTGATCTAAATTTATAACAGTCAAATTCTTTATAATTAAAACCATTTCTAGATTGCTTAAAAAACACTGGACCTTTAGATTCTAGTTTTATTAAAATAGCTATTATTGGTGTTAACCATGATAAGATAAAAATGATAACTAAACTTGAGAATAGAATGTCAAACATTCTTTTAATAACCATATTAAACGAATCTTCTAATGGTATATCTCTAAGAGATAAGATTGGTATATAATCATAATACTCATACTTTAATTTTTTAGAGTATATCTCTTTATTATCTGGAAGAAACTTGAGTATTTTAAGGTTATTATCTGCAAAATCTGCAATGTCACTAATTTGAAGATTTGTTAACTCTGAAATTGAGCAGTACACTTCGTCTATATTATCGTTTATAATATATTCAAAGTGTGTTTGTAAATCAATGTTCTTTCTATCTTTTAAGTTAAATGTTTTGACATGAACGTAGCCATACTCTGGGTTTTGATTAAAAAAGGTTTCTAAGGCTCGCGTTTTTTTATTATCGCCAAAAATGACTGTACGTCTAAAATTTCCGCCGAAAGAAATTCTATATTTTTGTAATAAATAATATACTGTAAACTTAAAAAACGTGATAGTTAGAAATACAGCTATTATATATTTAAATATAGTTACAGGGTAAATATTGAGGTTATGATAATATCCAGAAAAAGCAAAAATGATAAGTGAAAATAAAATCATTTGAGTGAGGATTAAAGAATAAATTTTAACCTCTCTAGTATATCTGTAAACCTCATAAAACTTAGAGTTTATAGATAATGTAATCCATGCTGTAGATGTAAAAACGATAAATATGATTGGATCGATATTTATAAAAAAATAAAATATTGCAAAACCGTTTATAATACTTAAATCAATTAAATAAGAAATCGGTCTTAAATATCCTGAATATCGTCCTTGTTTAAATAAACTCAAATTATGGTTTTATATGTTTAGAAAAATCTCGGTGTTCTCTTTTAAAAAGGTCTTCTTCAGATAAACTTTTAAAATACTCAAACGTTTTTTTCATACCCTCTTCTCTACCCACTTTAGGCTCCCAATTTAAGAGTTTTTTTGCTAAACTAATATCTGGTTGTCTTTGCAGTGGATCATCAACAGGAAGATCTTTAAATATAACTTTTTGAGTGGTATTTGTTAATTTAATTATTTCTTGGGCAAAATCGCTTATAGATATTTCATGCGGATTACCTATGTTAACAGGATAAGCATAATCACTAAGTAATAATCTATAAATACCTTCTACTTGATCATCTATATAACAAAATGATCTTGTTTGAGAACCATCTCCAAAAACAGTTAAATCTTCTCCTCTTAAAGCTTGACCCATAAATGCTGGGATAACTCTCCCATCATTTAGTCTCATTCTAGGACCATAAGTATTAAAAATACGAACGATTCTAGTTTCTAATCCATGAAATCTATGATAAGCCATAGTTATAGATTCTTGAAAACGTTTTGCTTCATCATAAACTCCTCTTGGTCCAATGGTATTAACATTACCGTAATAATTTTCTGTTTGAGGATGAACCAGTGGGTCTCCATAAACCTCAGAAGTTGAAGCAATTAATAATCTCGCTTTTTTTGCTTTAGCTAAGCCAAGTAAATTATGAGTACCTAACGAGCCTACTTTAAGCGTTTGTATAGGTATTTTTAAGTAGTCTATTGGGCTAGCTGGAGACGCAAAGTGTAATATGTAGTCTAAATTACTATTAACTGTTATATGCTCTGTAACATCGTGCTCTAAAAACTCAAAATTACTATGATCTTTTAAATGCTCTAAGTTGCGCTTATCTCCAGTTATAAAATTATCCATACCTATAACTCTAAAGCCTTCATTTATAAAACGATCACATAAGTGTGAGCCTAAAAAACCTGCAGCTCCAGTTATAAGTATATTTTTCATTAGTTAACTGTATTACGTCCAATTGAAGTGTATGAAAACCCTTCGTTATTAACATCATTTACATCATATAAGTTTCTACCATCAAAAATAATTGGTGCTTTCATTTTTGATTTTAACTTATTAAAATCTGGTGTTCTAAATATACTCCATTCTGTACAAATAATCAATGCATCTACACCTTCTAATGTATCATACATATTGTCTGCATAGTATAGTTTTTCACCATACTTTTTTTGAACGTTACTCATTGCCTCTGGATCAAACACCCTTAAAGTTGCACCTTGACTAAGCAACTCATCTATCATATATAATGCAGGAGCCTCTCTAATATCGTCAGTCTCTGGTTTAAATGCTAGTCCCCAAATTGCAAACGTTTTCCCTTTTAAAGAGTTGTTAAAGTGTGATTCTATCTTAGGCATTAATATTTTTTTCTGAATATCATTTACTTTAATAACAGATTTTAAAATATCAAATTCATAGCCATTATCCTGTCCTGATTTATATAAAGCTTTAACATCTTTAGGAAAACAAGAACCACCATAACCAATTCCTGGAAACAAGAATCGTTTACCAATACGAGAATCTGTTCCCATACCTGCTCTAACCTTATCTACATCTGCACCTACTTTTTCGCAAAAGTTGGCAATCTCATTCATAAAAGTAATTTTTGTAGCTAAAAAAGAATTTGCAGCATATTTAGTAAGCTCTGCTGAGCGTTCATCCATTATAATGATTGGGTTACCAGAACGAACAAATGGTTTGTATAATCTCTCCATCATTTTTGTAGCTCTGTCTGAACTAGATCCTACGATAATTCTTTCTGGTTTTAAAAAATCATCTACAGCAAAACCTTCTCTCAAAAACTCAGGGTTAGAAACCACATCAAAATCTACATTAGTTTCATTGGCAATAGTTTCTTTTACTCTATCTGATGTACCAACAGGAACTGTACTCTTATCTACAATAACTTTATAGTTTTGCAATTGTTTACCTATGTCTTTTGCAACTCCTAAAACATAGCTTAAATCTGCAGAGCCATCTTCGTCTTCTGGAGTTGGCAAGGCTAAAAAGATTATTTCTCCATGCTCTAAACCTTCTGCTAAAGATGTTGAAAATTTAAGTCGATTTGCTTTAATATTTCTCTCAAACAATACATCAAGATGCGGTTCATAAATTGGAACCACTCCATTTTGCATTTGTTCAACCTTATTTTGATCTATATCTATACAAAGTACTTCGTTACCTGTTTCTGCAAGGCATGTTCCTGTAACTAGACCAACATAACCTGTTCCTATTACTGATATTTTCATTTTTAGTTTTTATGAAACAAAAATAGAAAAATAAAGGCGGTAGTTTCTAATAATTTAATTTAAAAAGAGGAGTTTATAAATCTAGCTCAGCAATAAAGCGATCTAATATATTTTGTTTAGAGTAATTTTTAACGACGTAAGTCTCTGCATTTTCACCTAACTCTGTGCAAAGCGCTTTGTTTTCTTTTAAGTTTTTAATGCAATCTACAACTTGTTCTATAAGATTATCGCTATAGTAATAACCACCTTGGGAGTCTTTATAAACAGTCGCAACCTCAGAGTTTTTATTACCTGTAACTATTGATGGTTTTGAACTAGCCATCATACCCAACAATTTAGATGGCATAACTGTATCTATAACATCGCTTTTTTGAAACAAGAAGTGCATATCTGCGCTAGACAAAAGTACTGGCAACTCTTCATAAGGAACTAAATTGAAATGCTTTACAAAATTGTATTGCTTTAATCCTTCTACAACTTTTTCTTTTTCGGCACCTTCTCCAACTATAATAACTTCTATATCATTAATCGTATTAAGCTCGTCTAATATTTTAAAAAAAAAGTCCCAATCTTGTTTTGCTCCAATATTACCCGAATATAAAATTTTAAATTTTTCTGAATTTAAATACGGGTGCGTTTGTTTGGTCTTCACTCTAAATTTTGACGTGTCTAACCAATTAGTAAGATAATATGTTTTTTTATTTTTTACTTTAGAGTTTAGCTTCTTTAGCATGCCATTACTAATCGTGCTAATTACATCTGCTTTATTTAATAATGCACCTTCTAGCCAAAGAATACCTTTAATGAAAAAAGATTTATTACTATTTAAGAGTCCAGAGTCTATAGCTGCATCAAACTCAAAATCTTGAATGTGAATCCATAATTTTGATTTGTATCTTAATTTTAAAAACCAACCAAGTAAAATAGAAGATGTAAATGGTACGATACAGATTACATAATCTGGTTTAGCTATTTTAAACAGGTTTATAATGTTTCCGAAGGTAAAACTAAGTAAATGTATTATTCGCTTTAAAAATGTAGGGTTTGATGGTACATATTGTTTATATCTATAAACCTTTACGTCGTTAATGGTTTCTGTATACCATCTCTTTTTATTTTTATATTCTTTACGTATAGCCCATTGTGGATAATATGGAAACCCAGTTACTACTGATACATTGTAACCTTTAGAGACCAGATATTCTGCTTTTTGAGTTGTATATAAACCTATAGCGCTATCTTCTGGAGCATAGTTAACTCCTATAATAGTGACGTTATTTTTTTTCAAGTGTTCTCTTTTTTACAGCAGAGGCAGGATTTCCGTAGCAAATAAAACCTTCTGGCATATCTTTAAAAACATTACTTCTTGCTCCAATTACGCAACCTTTGCCTATGCGAACTCCTGGTGCTATATAAACGTCATTAGTAATCCAGGCTTCATCTTCTATAATGACTTCTTTATGACCAATATCAAAACTTTCTTTTGTATAATCATGGAGTCCTGTATTAAAATAAACACCATGAGCTACTGCTACATGTTTACCTATAGTTATGTTACCTAGACTATATAAAATGCAATCTTCACCAATCCAGGTGTAATCGTCTATTGATACTTTCCAAGGATAAGTAAATTTTGCCGATGGCCTTATTAATACTCCTTTTCCAATTTTTGCACCAAATGATCTTAATAAAAACCGTCTCCAACCATAAAAAAATTGTGGTGACCACGCAAAAAGCGTTTTTTCAACAATCCACCAAAGCTGAACGGTAACTTTAGATTTTCCTCGGAAATCTCCTGGTACTGAAAATGTTTTTAAGTTTTGATACATTAATTGTGAGTTTTATACCAATCATAGGTTATCGCTGTACCTTCTTCTAGAGAGTATGGTAGTTTACCTACAACCTTCTCAACATTAGATGTATCATAAATCATGTTAGTCATGATATTATCTAACCTAAATGATGTTATTGGTGGCGATTTATAACCTCCAACCTTTAAAAGGTCTCCAGATATAGCTAATGTTTTTAATACAAATAAAGGTACTGATTTAATATCCTGACCATGAAATTTATTTGATATAATATTTGCCCATGATTTAACTTCTAGTGATTCAAAATCTGACAGATAAACTGTTTGAGTATTTAATGTGTTATCATAAAGCAACTTGTCTAGTATATGTACACTATTACCCACAAAGCCAAACTTTTTATAAATTGTTTTTCCTTTTGGGTGCACGTATACTTTACGTTTTATAGAATCAAAGAAGTTTTTATAAGGTATGTCAAACCAAGGTCCCCAAAGTGAGGTTGGTCTAACAATAACCCAGTTATTATCTAAGTTTTTAGACTCTCTTACAATTTTTTCTCCTATTATTTTGCTTTCGCCATAAACTGTAGATGGTTTGTAATCAAATTCATCTTTAGGAGTATAACCTATTTCGCATACTAACCTACTAGAAGCAAAAATGACTTTTTCTATAGATTTTGTTTGATGTATTGCGGTAATTATATTTTCTACACCTGCTATATTAGCTGCATAGTCATCTAGAGTTTTACCATCTAAATCTGTTCTTGCTGCCATATGCAAAACGTAGTTTGGCTGAAAATCATTAAAAAGCTGTATAGTCTTCTCTTTATCTAATATATCTACGTTTTTCCAATATATAATTTGCGACTCGTTTCTTGGTTTGGTGTTATCTAAGTTTAACACTTCATAACGATCTTTGTAGTAATCAATAAGATTAGTTCCTATGAAACCTGAACCACCAGTAACTAAGATTTTTTTCTTCATCAAATTTAAAATAATACCAAAGATAAAATTATCATTTGTTTATCTCTAAAAAATCTAAAAAACTAGTGTATTATTAGTTGAAAATAAGTAAAAGAAGGCCTATTCGTGCATACTTTGATATAGTCTAACCCAATCATTAAATCTATATTGCCATGAATACTCTTTTAAAACAAAGTTGTGAAGCTTTAAACCATTAGAATTTCTTTGTTCTAAGGTCCAGCTTAAAGCAGTATTTAATGCTGTTTCTATTTCACTCTCATTTGGGTTAATTAATATACCTCCATTTTGTGACCATTCTTTCTTTAAACCTGTTTGAAAAGTAGTAATAACAGGTGTTTTATAAATTGCTGCTTCTAGATTTACCATACCTACGACCTCAGAGTGTGAGGGTGCAACAAAAACAAAGGCATTTTTGAAAGCATTAACTTTTTCTTTTCCTGTGATTAAACCCAAAAATTCAACTTTATTCTCGAGACCAAGAGATGTTATTAATTCTTCTAATTCCTTTTTGTAATCATTAAAGTTTCCTGCTATTTTTAACTTAATAGCATCGTGTTTTATGTTTGCAAATGCTTTAATGAGTAAATCTATTCCTTTTTTAGGATCTAATCTACCAACATATAAAATGTATTTATCTTTACTGTTATATGACTCTTCTACACTAAAATTTGAATCAATTAGATTTGGTATCTCTATAGTTGGCGTATTAGGAAAAAGCTTTTTTAACTCTCCAACCTCATTATTTGTTATTGCATGTAAGTAGTTTGCTTTTGAAAATGCAGACTTAACTACTAATTTAAAATATAATTGTTTTTTAAGTGTACCTTGAGACCACAACCATGGTTCATACATACCATGACATGTTATCAAAAATGGTATGTTATTTTTTTTTGCAAATTTGGCAGCTGCATATTGTGGGTACATCCACACACCATGAATGTGTATAAGACTTATTTCTCCTTGTTGAGTTAATTTTTTTAGCGTTTCTACTAATTCTTTAGAATACCTCCAAGGCGTATTCTCTCCTCCAACTTTAATAGCTTTATCACCTTTTTCGGTTCTTGTTGTAAGAATTTTAGAATTAATATTATTATTTAACAACCGTGTATGAAGGTCTAATACAACGGTCCTAATACCACCACTTTGAAATGAAAAATCTTCTAGTACATGAATAATATTCATTATGAAAGTTTATTATTTAACTCTTGGGGTTTTTTACTTGCTCCTATTTTAGGATTAAATAAAAATAGATTAATAAAAAATGAGTAGAATATTACGCCATCTTCTCGCTCTAAGATATTCTCTGAAAGCATATTTAAACCAAAATACAATAATAGAAAAAACAATAGTTGATTTCTATTATTATTTGAAAATTTCAATATAAAATAAAAGTAAAATAAAAATATTGACAACCCAATAATTCCTGTAGATAGTAAAATGCTCAAATATTGATTGTGACTATTGTAGTTTCTTAATAACAGGTTTGGATTTTTAACTTCATAGCAGTCGTTTAAAACGCCTTTTACATCTCCCCATCCATAACCAAATACTGGAGCTTTTATTGCTTGCTTTATTGAGCAATCATAAATATTTAACCTAGTGGCTGTTGATGAGTTAGGATTGGTTTTTAAACCTTCGAGATCTATAAGTTCTTTAAATCTGTTGATGTTATTAAATTTAGGAATAAATATTAATGACAACACAAAAATGCTGCTAAGTGCTAAAATTGATAGGGCAATTTTAGGTTTAATCTTTGTTTTTAAAATATAGAGAAAACCAATTACACCTAAAGAAATTATTGGTCCTCGTTTGTTTAAAATAGCAAGAAAGATTAAAAGAAATAGTAGTATTAATATATGAAAAACAACTTTTGTTCTTTTGGTTTTTGAAATGATACTTATTAAAAAAAGTATAGCTACTCCTATATGCATTGATAGGTAAATAGAATGAATCTCGTAGCCTAGAATCCTTAAATCTACTAATGTATGGTAATGTATTATGGTACTTTTAAAAGTATAAAAAGGTTCTGTTAAAAAGTAATAAGTAAACGTACTTATTAAAAATAATACTAAAGTTAAGATAAATACCTTCTTTAAAATTTCTATAAAACCACTAGTAATTTGCTCTTTACAATTATATAATAGCATAAATATTAATGGGTATGCAAAAAGAGATAATCCGGTTTCTAGTTTTCTAAAGGCATAACTTATATTTTCTGAATATATAATACTAACCAGTAAGGCAAAAAAGAAACTTGTGCTAACAAGAAATAATTTAAAGCTAAATTTAGTGTTAGATTTATAAATTATAAAGTACAAAATTGCACTTAACAAAAGACCAATTACAGGTACGCCTTTAAATTTATCTGGCACTAAAATAATAGCACTATTTAATACTAAAAAAACCTTAAGTAAAATTATAGACGTTTTATTTGGCATTACTAGACTGTTTTTTCATTGCAGTTCTAAAGAGGATAAAGTAAATTTTTGGTATAACCAATATGACTACAAAACTCGCCATTAAAAAAGCATAACCATTTGTAAAATCTCCTCTTAAAAAAAATATCATGTGCATAGATGCATAAAATCCAGCAGAAATTTTTAATGGGTCTTGACTATTTATCCAAACAGACATCATAAATAAAAAGTAGGCTAAAAGTATTGCAAACAAGATAATACCAATAATACCAAAATTAATATAACCTTCAGATACTAAAGGGTTTGACAAATTGTTAAAACTCCTTTTGCCTTTTTCGCTGTATTCTCTTTCTAAATATTCTCCAATGTATTCGCCTGTTGAAATTGGTTTATTTTCCCAAATTTTTCGAGGAATAAAGAAAAATACTCCTCCAGAAAGTTGTCTTCCGTAGGATAAACCATCTTCTTCAACATGTTCTATGGTTGCAGAAAAATTTATGAATGCATCATAATTTAACGTCGTAAATGTATTAGATACACCATGATTTCTTAATTGAAAAAGTAATAATTCAGGCTTTGCCCTTAATTGAGTTAATGAATAGCCTGAGTGTGTTATAAGCGATATGGTTGGAAATATAATAACCATTGCAAAAAACAAAAACAGTAGCGATTTAAAATTTGTATTTAATAATCTTGGGATTAAGAAAAACATTATGGTTAGATAAATAGGTCCTAATGCGTTTCTCTTCTCGGTTAAAGGATTTTTTATTACTAATAATAGTATTAGCAATAAAATGGAGAATAGTAAAACAATATAAAAATTAGTGTTTTTTTTCTTGGCTTTCTTTAAGTAATGCACACTTAGTATAAACACAGGAAAAGGCACCATTAATATTATTTTTTCTTTAAAAAGTAAAGCCGATTTTGAGGTTCCTTCTAGTGCTGTATAATTGTGTTCTAAGTACTCGGTTTTTATATAATCAAAATTGATTAGAAATATAATAAGACTTATTCCAAATAAAATAATAATGTGTATAGGTAGGTATTTATCAAATTTATAAGCTTTTAATTTCGCTTTTCTAGACATAAAGAATCTATATGCCATGAAAAAGACAACATTAAATAAGAAAATATAAATGTTAGTTTTTACCATTAAATAATCTTTATAAATCATTTTATTTGGCATTTTTAAATCATTTAATTTATATACATCATGTATTTGAAGCATAGGTGCTAAAATGAAAAACAGAAAGCTAAATACAATAAAAGCAGCCAAAATTGGAGAAAACCTAGAATCTTTATACAAATACATAACTGTCATTATAAAAAGGACAGAAAAGTTAAGCGTAAATAATAATTTTAAGTAAATAGGTACTACAGTAAAAATAAGCAATGGTAGAAAAAGCGATACAAAGAGTAATAAAAATATGGTCTTTCCTTTCATTAAAATAATGCCTTAAATAGCCTATTATTAAATTTCACTATAGATTCTTAAATGAACAGAGTGATAATAAATATAAAGCAAATATAATATAAACAGAAGATGAACGAAATAACAACCAATATTATTAAATGAAAACTAACGTACGTTTACCGTAATATTTTCTGAGATAGCCAAAAGGATTATCTATTTTAAATATTTACTTAAGATAAATACACCTATTTTATCTTTTCTATAAATATAAATTACGCCTGTTAAATTCCAAAATATCATACTTATTCCGGTTGCTAATGCTGCTCCTAGCATACCATGTTTTGGAATTAATAATACATTTAAAACTATGTTTAGAATTAATGCTAGTACTAAAATATATAAGTATACTTTTTGTCTACCAGTCATGTTAAGATAAACACCTACAGAACCACAAAATGCATTAAACATTTGAGCTATGATCATTATTAATAATGCAGAGTTTGCCAACACATAATTATCACCAAATAGCGCCAGAATTTTTTCAGAAAAAATAAAAATAAAGAGTATTGCTGGTATCGTTAAGTAAAAGTTTAACATCGTAGATTTAATAATTAAAGCTTTTAACTCTTTATACTGTTTTGAAAAATATAATTTAGAGATATCTGGTGCTATTACTGCATTTATGGTCATTAATATTATGCCTATTCCGGTTGTTATTTTAACAGCTGCTCCATAAAAAGCAACTTTTTCAAAAGACCAATATTTCTCTAAAATAAAAACATCAAAGCTCTGCATCATTAATAGCGTTATTAGACTAAATGACATAGGGATTGACGTCTTAACAATTTCTTTATAACCAATTTTAACTAATGGTTTATTCTTTTTAAGTTTAAATAATTGAAAAACAATTATAAGTGTTGTGATAATACTTATGATATAAAAAATAAGAATATAACCTTCTATTAAGTAAGAATAGTCATCTAAATAGTACAACACCAAACTTAAAATTAGTAAGCCACCAAAGCGAAACAGATTAGAGGCTATCTCAGACATATATAATAAATGTAACCCTCTTAATACCTGAAAATTTAATATAGAAATAGTGTAAGGAAATAGTACTAATATGACCTTATTGAATAAGGTTCTAACATCTTCATCTTGAAAATATGCTAAGCTAAACCAATCACTAACACATTTATAAACTAAAAATAGAATAATAAAATTGGCGACTAAAATCACAAACATTCTCCAGTATAACGACACAATTTGATTAAAACTATCTTGCGCTTGTAATTTGCCAGAAAACTGCAAAAAAGAGTTATTCATGCCCAACAAACAAATTGCGCCACATAAGATTAAAGCGTAACTCATAAAGTTAAACTTACCAAAAAGCACTTCGCTTGCGTTATTAGTTATAATGAAAATTGCAATGAATTGTAATACAATTCCAGATACTTTTATAAAGAGTACACTAATGCTCTTCTTAAAAAAAACAGATTTTAATGATTGAAGAGATTTCACGTATATATAATTAGTATAATTTTATTGCTTCCAAAGAGATAAGTCTTTACCTAAAATATTTTGAAGCTTGTTTATGTCATTATCAAAAACACCATTTAAATAATTAGCCTCAACGTCTTTTGTTACAATTGGTTTTAAATTGTTTTTTTGAATTACGTACTTAACTCGCGCACGAAAACTACTAGGTAAAATGTTTTTTAAAATAGTTTTTACAAAACTATCTTTTAAAAGTAAGGTATTTAGTAATTGAGATTTAGGTTTTCCTGAAATATTTCTATGAACTTCATTAAATTTATTAGAGTCATTTTTAACTCCTAAAAACTCTAAAACCTCATTAATAATCTCTTCTTGGTTTTTAATGAACTCTTCAAAAATGATAACTTTTACATTAGTAAAATTCTCTAAAAAAGCCTTTGTAGAATCGGCATAAAAACTAGCATCTTTATAAGCCCAGATAAACTCATAATCCTCATCCATTCTCTCATCTTCTTTTTTTAAGCCTTCTATATAAGATAACGTTTCTCTACCGTCTCTTACCAAATGAGAATACGCCGAAAAAGCCCGTTTTGATGGGTTTCTAAGCATGATAATAATTTTAGGATCTCCTAATACCTCTTTTATAACAGGTATTGACTTATCATAATAGTATAATAAATCAACACTGGTTTCTCCTTTAAACTGATTGGTTTTTGCTTTTTTAAATAGGTTTTTATAACCCTCTAAAGTTTTAATAGCCTTCTTTTTTGTAAAGTCATCTCCTTTACCCTTATAAGCATCTTTTAAAAAACTATACGTTAAATACTTAGGCTCCTTAGGATTACAAATAAACATGTTTTTATGTTCATTTAAATAATCACCTAAAGAAGTTGTACCACATTTTGCTGCTCCAACTATTAAAAAGTCAGGTAAACCTTTATTCATATTTTTTTAACGTTCTCTTATTAATAGCTTTATTAAATAGCATGCTCATTCTCTAATTAAAAAAGGTTCAGTAGCATAGATGTAAGAAAGTCTTTGAGATTTAGATTCCCAACCTTTAACAGATTTATCTATATCGGTTGGACCTAATACAATCCTCACTTTATTAATATTAGCTTTTACTTTAATCTTACATTCATACCACTCCTTGTCAATTATCTTAATAGATGCAACTTCGTTTTCAAAATAACCAGTAGACTTCACATCTTTTAAAATCCCATTTTTTAGGTCGAAAATAGCATCTACTCTATTAGGATATACACCTGCAACTCTAAACCCTAACGCATTGTTTTCGCTATTTTTTTTAACATAAACAGTAGCTTCAATAGTTTCTCCCACAGCTATGGTTTGCATATTCATTCTTAAATAAGCTTGCGCTGTAGTAGAGGCTCTTGTGAGCTTTAAAACCTCATTGTCAAGAAACTGTTTGTTTGTTTCTTGTATTTTTATGCCAATAGCATCAAACTTAGGTTTTTTTCTAACTATTTGTGAGGTATCAATAGTTCGATTTCCTGCTGTTCTAGATTTTTTTTGCTGCGTACTTCTCTTTACCTCTTCACTTTCTTTAATAAGAATCTCAATGCGGTCCTTTTCGGATTTAATACGCTCCTCAACTTTTAAATATAAACCATCATACGTTTCAATAGAAGCAGCATAATAATTTAGACTAGCAGCAAACTGCAAGCTATCTACATCATATTTAGTATAAATAAATTGTTCTGGAAAAATACCATTATTTTCTAACTCCCTTTTATTAACACCTTTAGCAGCATTTAAAATAGAAGTTTCATAAATAATATCAACCATTTTTTCTTCGGAAATGAGATCTTCAGGCTTCGATACGTTAGAAGAACAAGACATTGATAAAATTAATATAGAAACAAGAAGCGCCTGAAGTTTCATTTGTTATTTACAGTTATTAATTAAACAATCATTCCTGCAGCAACAGTTTCATTAGTTGTATCATCAATAAGTATAATGCTCCCAGTAGTTCTGTTTTCTCTGTAAGAATCAACCATTAAAGGCTTAGTGGTTCTTATTTTTACTTTAGAGATATCGTTCATTTTTAGATCCTTATCATCTAAATTACGACCAAGAGTTTCAATATTTATTTTATAAACCACTTCTTTAATCATAGCTTTTTGTTCGTTACTTGTGTGGCGAATACTATATTTTGCTCTAGGTTTTGGAGGGTTATTGTGTAACCAACAAAGCATTACCTCTAAGTCTTGTACTGGCTCAGGTTTATTGTTTGATCTAACAATCATATCTCCTCTACTAATATCTATATCATCATCTAAGGTGATTGATACAGACATTGGCGCATAAGCTTCTTCTAAAGCATTCTCATATGCATCTATAGACTTAATTTTTGATGTAAATCCCGAAGGCATAATTGTTACCTCATCGCCAACTCTAAAAACACCACTAGCAACTCTACCTGCATAACCTCTATAGTCTCTATGACTTTCATTTTGTGGTCTTAAAACTGTTTGAACTGGAAAACGAGCATCTACTTTATTAATATCACTACTAATGTGCATTGTTTCTAAGGTATGTAATAATGGAGCACCTTGATACCAATCCATATTTTTAGATCGATTAACTACATTATCTCCATTTAAAGCACTTATTGGTATAAAACGTATATCATGTACCAATAATTTTGATGAGAATTCTTCAAATTGATTAATGACTTTATTATAAGCCTCTTCAGAGTAATCAACCAAATCCATTTTATTAATACATACAATGACATGTGGTATTTGTAATAAAGACGCTATAAATGAGTGTCTTTTTGTTTGTTCAATAACACCATGTCTCGCATCTACTAATATAATTGCAGCGTTAGCTGTTGAGGCACCAGTTACCATATTTCTAGTGTACTGTATGTGTCCTGGAGTATCAGCAATTATAAATTTTCGTTTGGGAGTTGTAAAGTATCTATAAGCTACATCAATAGTAATACCTTGCTCTCTTTCATCTTTTAAGCCATCTGTAAAAAGTGCTAAATCCACACCATCATGACCCTTCTTTTTACTTGTGTTCTCAATAGCTTGAAGTTGATCTTCAAATATAGATTTAGAATCGTATAACAAACGACCAATTAAGGTGCTTTTACCGTCATCTACACTACCTGCTGTTGTAAAACGTAATAATTGATTATTATCTAACATTTGCTTAATTTCTCTAATTAAAAGTATCCTTGACGTTTTCTATCTTCCATTGCAGATTCTGAGCGCTTATCATCACTTCTATTTCCTCTTTCGGTTTGGCGCATACCAGATACCTCATCTGCAATTTTTTCTAAAGTATCAGCATCAGATTCAATGCCTCCTGTGATTGTTATATCTCCAAGGGTTCTAAATCGTATCTTTTTTGTCACAATTTCTTCATGAGATTCGAGAACTAGAAAATCTGAATTAGGGATCCAGCTATCTTGCCTCCAAACAACCTCTCTTTCGTGAGCAAAGTAAAGCGATGGTATAGCAATATTTTCTCTTTTTATGTAATTCCAAACATCCATCTCTGTCCAGTTACTAATTGGAAATGCTCTAAAATGTTCACCTTCAAAATGCTTTCCATTAAAAATATTCCAAAGCTCAGGACGCTGGTTTTTAGGATCCCATTGACCAAAATCATCTCTATGTGAGAAGAAACGTTCTTTAGCTCTCGCTTTTTCTTCATCACGTCTACCTCCACCAATCGCACAATCAATTTTATTAGACTCAATAGCATCTAATAATGTTGTTATTTGTAACGCGTTTCTAGTTGCGTTTTTACCACGCTCTTCGGCAACTCTACCCTCATCAATTGATTCTTGTACAGAACCCACTATAAGTTTTACACCTAAATCATTAATAATATCATCTCTAAACTGAATTGTTTCAGGGAAATTATGACCAGTATCTACATGCATTAACGGAAATGGAATTTTTGCAGGATAAAATGCTTTTTTAGCTAGATGTGTAACTAAAATTGAATCCTTTCCTCCAGAAAATAATATTACTGGGTTATCAAATTGAGCCCAAACTTCTCGTAATATAAAAATGGCCTCACTCTCTAATTCGTCTAAATAATTTAAATAATACTTACTCATGGTTGAGTTGTAATTTTGGTGTTATAAAATCTACTATTCTTTTTACAGAATCTTCTATAGATTCATCTTCGGTTTTTATCTCAATATCAGGTTGCTCTGGAGCCTCGTAAGGTGCCGAAATACCTGTCATATTTTTAATTTCTCCAGCTCTAGCTTTTTTGTAAAGCCCTTTAACATCTCGTCGTTCACACTCCTCAATACTGGTGTTAATATATACTTCGACAAAGTTAACATCTTTGACGATAGTTCTTATATTCTCTCTATCTTTTTTATATGGCGACACAAATGCTGCAAAAACAACGAGACCTGCATCTATCATTAAATTAGATATTTCTGCAATTCTTCTTATGTTCTCTGTTCTATCTTTTGGTGCAAACGTTAAATCGTTATTAATACCCTTTCTAATATTATCTCCATCTAAAGAGTAGGTTTTAATACCTGATTTAAACAAGGACTCCTCTACCAAATTAGCTATAGTAGATTTACCAGATCCTGATAAACCCGTAAACCAAATTAAAAACGAATTATGCTTATTTGACACAACTCTATCTTTTCTTGATACTTGATAATTATGAGGTATAATATTTTCTTTCATGTAATAATTATAAGATATTAAGTGGAATTAAGCATTTCTGTTTGGTAAACCGTAATTGATTTTATACCAAAAACGCTCATGTAAATAATATAAAAGCATTTTAGTTACCACCTCTGCAAATCCAATTTTTAAACCTGTTAACGGATCTCCAGAAATTATCCAAGCTAAAATCATGGTATCTAAGGTACCAATAAATCTCCAGGTAATAGTTTTTGCTATATGTCGTTTACGACTTTCTAGTACGCGTCCATCTTTAGACAAATTAATTTTAAACCAAACTCTTTCGTGTAAATAATAAAGCAGCATTTTAGTAACAACCTCTGCTAAACCTATTTTTAAACCTGTGGTTGGGCTACCAGATATAATCCATGATAAAATTATAGTATCTAAGGTACCTATAAGTCTCCAAGTAATGGTTTTGGCTATATGTCTTTTATGAGATGAATCTGCCATTTTAGGAGACTAAAAACCATGGGTTTAATAAATTTTCTTTGTTGTATAAAAGTGGTGCATTTGTCTCTTTAGAGATAACATCAACTCCAACAGCATTACATATGGCCTGACCAGCAGCTGTATCCCACTCCATTGTTGGTGCAAATCTAGGGTAGATGTCGGCATTACCTTCAGCAACGAGACAAAACTTTAAAGAGCTTCCTTTAGACACAATTGTTACGTTTTTACCTGTAGATTTTAAATTTTCTACAAAATCTAATGTTTCTTGACTCATGTGCGACCTACTACCTACAACTTCTACCTCGTTTGTTTTTTGCTTTGTTTTAAGGGCTTGTGATTGCTCAACAAGGTCTTCTAAGCTTGTATTATGAGATTCTAAATTTGCTTTGTAAGCTAGATTTGTAGAAACATCTGCAAAATAAAGTGTCTTAGATGCTGGTACATAAATAACGCCTAAAATTGGCTTGCCATTTTCTACTAGAGCTATATTAACAGTAAATTCTCCATTTCTTTTAATAAACTCTTTTGTACCATCTACAGGGTCTACAACCCAGCAAGTTGACCACGTTTTTCTAACATCATAATCGGTTTGCTTGTTCTCCTCGCTAATTATAGGGATTGTAGTAGGCTCTAAAAACGAATTAATAACATCATTAGCTTTTTTATCTGCCTCTGTAAGTGGTGATTTGTCGTTTTTATATTCTACATCAAAAGCAGTGTCATACACTTGCATTATAACTTCTCCTGCCTTTAAGCAAGCTTCAATAGCTATCTCTAAATTTCTTTTTAATTCCATTTTATTTTTCTACTTCTTCAATTTTTAAACTTGAAGGTATTATTAATGCTTCACAGTTTTCTGTAGCTACGCCTTCCCAGTTTTTACTAATTTTATCTTTACTGGTTGGCCCTAAGATTATTTTAATAGTGTTAGTTTTAATATTTCCGTAGAGATCACATTGATACCATCCATCTCCCAAAGGAGTCATTGTGGCTTTAACATTGTCAAAATTACCTCCAGTACTTACTTCTTTAACTGTTCCTTTTTCTAAATTAAATATAGCATCTAATCTATTTGGATATTGACCTTGAACTCGCAATCCAAAAATGGTACCTGCATCTCCTTTTTTTAATTTAACACTGGTTTTATAATATGCGCCATTATTAACTTTGTTATTAGCAACTACAGCATAAGATGACGCTACAGTATTAGTTCTAGATATTCTATAAGCTACTTGTTTATTTAGTACTTGTGATGTTGTAGAGACATTTACTTTATTCTTTACCCAAAGAGACACATCTGGTATTTTTATATGCTCTATTTTTGGTTCTTCTTCAATAATAATGTCATCTAAGTTATATTTATTTTTGAGACTTATGAGCTCGGTCTTTAAAAACCCTTGATTAAATTCTAAATTAGCTCTAGAAAACCCATTACTAAAAAATTCTTTTTTAAGTGGCTTCTCAAAGACTGCCATTTCCTTTTTGTACTCGGCTATAAGGTTTTGTAAGTACTCTGGTCGTCTCACTTTATCTAATGCATAAGCTAACTCTTTGAGATAGACAGAGTCTTTCTCTTTATCGAGAAATAAAAAATGCTCGTACTTTTTTAGTTTTAACCCAGAATTACCATCAAAAGCAATTGGTTCTAATTTTGATGTTATTGGATTGTAGTAAAATCTCAAATTTATGATGTAGGTACCATGAGCAGCTCCAAAGAGATTTAAAATAGCATTTTGCATTGCTAATTTTTTTACATCAAATGCTTCATGAATAGGACGTTTATTTTGATAAACATCATCTAGTAAATTTCTACTGAGTTTAAAGTATTTAAACATTGTACTGTCTAGAACTACTTTTTCTTCGGAAAATGGTAATATTTGATATTTGGTCTGAGACACCAAATCGTAATTCATAAATTCTCCCCATTTATAACCTAATGACGAACCCACTTCTATACTCTTACCTACTTCATTCCAAAAATTATCTTCAGAGAATTTTAAAATGATACTTTCTTTACCACTATTGCTTTCAATGGTTCTTTTATCAAAAGTTTCTTCTAGTGCATAAATGCCAACATTTTTATTGATGTCTTGAGATGTTTTTTTGCCTTTAACATGGATTGAGCCTTCTACATAATTATATCTCAAACCCATTAAACCTTCGCGTTTTATAGCTTTTAAATATAGCCACTCTGCAGTATAGAAAAACCCTCTTGTTTGTGGATGATGAATTGAGAATTTACGCATCCCAAGAATGGTTTCATCCCCTTTGAGTTTAATTCTATAAGACCATTTATCGCCTTTAAGATGATCTGTCCAGTCTCCTTTTAGCCTAACCTCAGCATCATAGTTTTTATCTTTATAGGTTACCGTTGCTGGTACATAATCATCATCATTGGTTTCTAATATACCTTTACTTAAAGCAGTAAGTCTTTTTTCTTTAATTTTATCAAAAGACTTTTGGTTAAAGGTAAGCTGCAAACCATCTAAAGTGGTTGTTTTTTCAATCTTAGGTACATTTACAGGATACTTAGGTTGTTTCTTTTCAACAGGGTTAAAAGCAAACAATAGTATAACCAAGCCTAATAGGCTTAACAAAAAAATTCTAGTAAATGTATTTGAAGATTTAAGCTTCATTTATTAATAGTTTTCGATAAAACTAAATTGTATATCTCCTAAAGTTTTTAAATCATTTTTAGCTTTAATAATACTATCAAAATCATTAAACTCAACATTGAGTGAAAGCTCTGTAGAATTATTAGCATCATCTAGTCGTCTCAAATCTATTTTTGAACAGTGATTTCTAAGTAACTCTAATATTTTGTTTTCATCCAAACCTTTATCTGATGTGTTTGAGATTGTAACAATTAAATTTTGCTGCACTGCTCTTTTAACAGAATTGTAGTTTTGAATTACTATGTAAAGTATAATTACAATTGCTCCTGTAAGCGTTACAACTCTTTGATTTGCTCCCATACCCAAACCTAGTGCAATAGCAACAAAAAAGTAAACAAGCTCTTCTGGCTCCTTTATAGCGGTTCTAAATCTTACAATAGATAATGCACCTACAAGTCCTAATGATAATGCTAATGACGATTTAACAATAGAAATTACTAACATTACCGTTACCGAAATTAACACGAAAGTTTGAATTAATTTTTTTCTATTTGAAAGCGAATTTCCATATTTAGAATAGACTAAACCAATAATATAGGACAGGATAATTGTTATAAAAATATTAATTAAAAAATCAACAATTGATGATTCTCCAGAACCAAATTGGTTAGCTAAATCGGTTAAAAAAGATTGTTCTTGCATTGTAGTATATTGTTATAGTTTTATTGTGGAAATTGTTTTAAAGTATTTATACCGTTTACGTATTTTGAATTTTTATTTAATCTAAATGGAAACTGAGTAGATATAGCATACGATTTATCATCATCTAATAAGCCATATTTTAACTCTACAATTTTATTTTCGTCACTTGTTGGGGCAAAATTAAAATTATTAAATCGTTTATCTATTTTATGATAAAGTAATTTATAATCTAATGTTACTCTAAACTTATTATCTGCAGACATAAAATATCGTCTAAAGTATGAATTTAATAAAGTGGGTGTTACCATTCTAGTAGATTCTAAAATAGTTAATGGTAGATTAGATGCTTTAAAAATATTTTGAATTTTTGTGTTATCAAAATCATTATCTAATACAAACGATTTTAGTTTGTAAGACCACTTATCTCCAACTATCCCTTTTTTAATTTTAATTTCTAATACTGGTTCTTTTATTTCACCAAAAGTATCTCCATACCAACGTATTCTAACTTTTTTTCTATCAGATACTCCAAGTACATTATCAAAATAGTCGTTATAAGCTGCAGTATCAAAGTAGATGTTATTAACTTGTCTTAAATGAAAAACCTCTCTAAAAAGAGCTTTATTTCGTTTAATATACTGCTCTATAGTATTTAAAGAAAAGCCATCTGGTACTGTAAATTTTCTTTCAAACCTATAATTGTTTTTTTCATCAACAAAATGAAGCTCATCGCTATTTGCGATTTCTTTGGCTTGATCTATCAAACTGTTTTTCATCATTGTTTTGGTGTATTTCTTGTTTCATCACTACTTACTCCAAACTCAACACCATACATTCTATCTTTTACATTTTGAGTTGTTTCAATCTTTTTGCTATCAACTATCATTGAAGACGAACTTTCTATCAAATATTTAGTTTCAATTCCTAACATAGAAACATTATTGACCGTTATGTTAGATGGCCCAAATTCTGGCTTTTTTTGAAATGCAGTAAATCCTAATTTTGTGTTAGAAATTTTTAAGTTTTTAGCTATAACAATTGATAAATCTTTACCTGCAACTGCAATTTCGCTATTAGAAATATCAACGTTATCAACATCCATTTTACTATTCTCTCCTGCGCTAAGTCCTTTGTCTCCAGCGTTACTTATAGTTACATTTCTTATTATAAGTGAAGATCCAGAAACATCTATGGCATCGTTGCCTAGCTCATCAAAATTGCAATTTGAGATTGTACCTTGTACATAATCGCCATCAAATGCATCAGATTGTGTGTTATATAGAGTGACTTGGTCCATTGTAAATTTAGCTCTAACAATATTTAAAGCATCTTCACAGGCATTATTTTTAATAGAGACATTTTGTAAATCTACAGGAGATTCATAAAATGTTACAGCACCCGTAACTCCCCAATTAGCATGAGTTGGGTTTCTAAGATGATCAAAAATAACATGTTTTAACTTAGACTTTTTTTGTTCACTTAGTACTAAAAGCCCTTGCCCTTTTCTGTCTGATGAATATACCTTAATAGGATTTTCTTTAGTACCAATAAATCTTAGTGGCGAATGAGAAATAATTTTACCTCCTTTTATAATATTGATAATTGTACCTGGTTTAAGTGTAAATGTATAGTTCTTATTTATAACTAAAGGAGAGTCTATTACTATAGAGTCTTTAGAAAATGATATTTCTTTAGTACTTTCATTTACAATAATATCTCTATGGTTGTTTATATAGGTCTTATTTCTAAAAATATCATCCTCAATATCATTATTTTTTTGATACGGAATTATAGAAGATATATGTGTTTTATTTAAGCTGGTTAAGCGATACTTAATTTTTAACTCATTGATATGCTTTGGTAAAACGAAGCCAATAATTTTTTTCTTTTTACTCACAAAAAGATTTTCAAAACTTCTTGGTAAAGCTATTGTGATGGTGTCCTTTTGTTGACTTTTAATATTAACTACAGGGTTTAAACTGGTAATTGTTTTATTTCCGAAGTGACTTAATTCTATAATGTCAATAGCATAATTAGAGGTATTAAACACAGATAACACCATCTCTTCACTATTTATTGAGATTAATTCAGATTTTAATGCAGACGATGGGTTTAAGCTTTTATTTATAACTCTTTGATTAACTTTTAAAACATCAAAATCGAAGATGTGATTAGGATTGCTTTTATTAATGAAAGCAACTTCGTTTTTAAATTGAGCGTTGTTGTTTATAAGAGTTTCGTAAAGATTTATTTTAGACACTTCTTGTAACGCTAATCTATAAGATTTTAAATAGTCTTGATTTTCAATTTCTGAAGCTTTTAGATATGATAACGCTTTTTCTCGTGGGCAATTAGACATAGCGTGTAATGGTTCTAACAGATTAGAATCATCATTAAACACAAAATATTCTATATCTTGGCAATCTTCTACAAACAGTGGTTTTAAAGCATTGTAGTAAGCTAATTTTTCTTGATTAATAATAGCACCAAATCTCTTCTCGTTGTTTAGATAACTACCTAAAAGCTCTTTAACCATGTTAGATTTCTCGCCATTAAATTCTAATAATTCTAAAGCAGTATTATCTCTGGTATTAATCTTTTTCCAAAAAATCTTAGGTTTTACAATGGTTATTAAAGTTAAATTTTCCGAAGCAATAAAATCATCAATTGGTTGGTAGTATCTATTAACCTTTTTATTTTTTTCTTGAAGACTGCTAGGCAAGTATTTTATATCATAAGCATCTAATTGCTTTGTAAATAACGACGTGAAAAGAAATGGTTCTTTTTCAATCTCATTACTTTTTAACGAGTTAGAAACCTCAACTTTCTCTAATTTTTTAAAAGGTGCATCTAATGTAGATTGCCATGGTTGATCTATTTTTTTTTGAATCTTGTTTTTAACAATCATTTTCTCTATATCTATAAGAGGTAGTGGCAGTTTGAAAACACCGTAAGTTTTATCATTATTATTAAATAAAACTGCATCATTTGTAATATTAAAAGTAAGAAACTCTTTATTTGCCTCTAATAGCGTTTTATTTGATGGGTAAATGTTTACTATAAAATCTGTATTAATATGATTATCATCTGGAAAGGTTTTAAAGATTAATAATTTTCTAATAGCATAATCATTTACTGTAGCTGTAAAAAATGTTGAGTCATTTGTTTTTGCTGTGCCTAAAGCTCTACCGTAATCTAATGGTAATGGGTTTAAGTATTTATTAAAATCTTCATTTAGGTCATGAGTTTTACTGTCTTGGATTGATAAGACTAAAGCAACAATTAATAACAAAAATGGAATTCCGATAATGAATTTTGATAGATGTTTTTTCATTAAGTATTCTTATTACTTATTTGATTTAAAATTATCTGTTAACTGTCCTAATCCATTTATATCGTCACCATTTAAATGAATTAATCTAAAACTAACTTGGCCATTTGCCGATATATCAACAATCACAAAATTATCTCTAACTCCGCCACCCATTCCAGAGCTAACATAAGTTATATTATCATCCTCGTGATAATCATACTCTAAAATATGATCTGCTTTACGTTTTTCTTTAGAAAACGCGCCAACGTCTCCTGCAAATAGATAAATTGGTTTATCTATTTCTTTTAACATAGGCTCAATGAGTGTCCAGTAATTAGAATCTGGAGATTTATAATGTAATGAGTTTGGAAACGGTTTAGGGTAGTTAATATTATGCCACCAAATAACCGGATGTGTAAATATAAATATATTGTCTACGTTGTCTTTTTCTGTTGCAATTGCATCTTTAAAAAACTCAAGTTGGTCTCCAGAAATATTCCACTCGTCAATAAGAGGGTCTAATATAATATAAAGGTTCTTTTTATGTACAAAACCTTTATACGAGTCTCCAAAACGACTTTCAAAATCTTCTAAAACACCATCATGATTTCCTCTTGCAACGTGTATTTTAGGTCTTAACGTGTTTATGTCATTAACAACTGCATCCCAAGAAGCAGTTTTTTTAGGGTTCCAAACTAAATCTCCTAACAAAAATCCTAAATCAATAGTACTTTCATTATTGATAGACTCAAATTTATCTTTAAATGGTTTGTATAGACCTAAGGGATGGTTTTCGTTATTAGGGTTACCATAAGTATGTCCTGCAATAAAAAAAGAATGCGCTTCTTCTTTTTGTGTATTGCAACTTATTAAGGTTAACATTAGTACTAATAATACAATTGGTTTCACAACTATTTTAAATTTTTATTTATTTCTGCTATAGCTTCTTTTTCGGTTGCCCAGCCTTCAATTTGAGTTTCATCGTCTTTATTGTAATTTAAAAACCATATCTCAATTATTGATTTTATCTCTGGATAGTCTCTATTAAACTCAACATAACTTTTACAGTTTATTATTTGATGTTCCTTATCACTAGGAATCGCAATAATTTTATAATCTATCTCTCCATCATCAATCAACTTTAACATTGCAATTGGTGTGCTCTCTATTACAGTACCTGTTTCTAAATACTCTGCCAGGACTAAAATATCTAAAGCATCTCCATCTCCACCTTCTTTTGGGTCAGAGAATGTTGATGGTATAAACCCATAATTTCCTAAATAGGGTAAAAAATTAATAACTCTATCCTTACCATTCTTTTTATCAATATTAAAGGTCTTAGTTTTATTATTATATTCAAACTTCTTGTTGGTTCCTGCAGGAATTTCTACCACTGCGTTTACCTTGTTGTTTTTAGAAAATGTACTAACACCATAATAATCTGTAGTAGTTTTACAAGATACAAAAAGTAAGCAAAGACAATATATCATTAACACCCTCATCAACCGGATTTTATTGGTTAATATACCAATTATACATTTCTTTTATTCCATCTTCCAATTGCATTTTATGCTTCCAGCCTAATGCATTAAGTTTTGTAACATCGGTAAGTTTCCTAAGTGTACCATCTGGCTTTTCTGTATTATAGACAAGGTCTCCTTTAAAACCTACAATACTGCGTATCGTTTCTGCCAATTCTTTTATAGAAATATCTTGTCCTGTACCAATATTTATATGTGTATTTCTTATTTCTTTATTGTCTTCGGAAAACGTATCACTAAAGTTTCTATTCTCCATAATAAACACACATGCGTCTGCCATATCTTTTGACCATAAAAATTCTCTTTTAGGTTTGCCAGAACCCCAAATTTCTACACTATTTTCTGTTACGCCAAATGATGACAAGTATGTTTTTGCTTCATCTATACTTGTTAAATTTAGATCTTCTAAAACTGCGTCAATTTTATTCTCATTGAGCAATTTAGCCAAATGAATTTTCCTTATTAATGCAGGTAATACATGTGATTTCTCTAGGTCAAAATTATCATTAGGACCATATAGGTTTGTTGGCATTACAGAGATAAAATTAGTACCATACTGCAAATTATAACTCTCGCACATTTTTATACCTGCAATCTTAGCTATGGCGTAAGGCTCATTTGTGTATTCTAGAGTGTCTGTTAAGAGATAATCTTCTTGCATTGGCTGTGGAGCATTTTTAGGATAAATACAAGTACTGCCTAAAAACAATAATTTTTTGACTCCGTTCTTATAACTCTCATGAATCACATTATTTTGAATCATCATATTAGCATAAATAAAATCGGCTCTATAAACATTATTAGCAATAATACCACCAACTTTTGCAGCAGCAAGAAACACGTAATCTGGTTTTTCCGAAGAAAAAAAATCTGCAACCGCTGTTTGATTTGTAAGATCTAATTCATTGTGTGTTCTCGTAATAATATTAGTGTATCCTTTTTGTTGAAGGTTTTCTAATAATGCGCTACCTACGAGACCACGATGGCCAGCTATGTATATTTTTGAAGTATTATTCATTGTTTTGTAAATAAGGACTAAAGGCGGTTATTTTTAAAATTTTTCTATCCCCTTTAATTATTTTAAGATCCAATTGATGATTACCAGCTTTAATGTCGTTAAAAAGAACTTGTCTAGATTTATAGTGTGGTATTACAATTACATCCTTAACGAGTGTCTTAACAGTAAAGCTTATTTCAAAGTTTTTTGGTGTTTCTATATTAAATAATTTTTCTGTCTCAAAAATGTGAAAATTATCTTTATTTATAACTATACGATTTGAATTGGATACAAAATTTTTGGTTGAGGACCCATAACCATCAAAACCAGTTTTACTACCAACTAATTGAAATTTAAAATTGTTATTAATTCTATCAAGCTCTGTAATTGTTAATGTCCAATCTTCTTCTCTAGGAAACGTTTCTCCAAATGAGACTTCTTTAATTGCAGGAGCTATTTTACTACCATAAGTTTTGGTAGATCTTGTTAAATAGTACGAATTTTTATTTAGAGACGGTTTTTTGTTATCTATTAAAACTTCAATAACTATTGGTCGTTTTTCTTCTTGCGGTTGCATAATTAACTCTAACCTGTTACCGTAGAAATTCAAATTTAATTGCTTTTCATGCTTTTCTATATCTACAACATCTCTTAACGAATCTTTAAACCGACTATAAACAGTTTGTGGTTTTTCTGTTAATTTAGAATATATTATTTGTCTAAGTAAAGCATTTCCTTTGGCGTTTGGGTGCACATCAGACTTAACAGTATTACCTATTAACTTATTTGGAGTTAAGTTATTAGTGTCTAAATAATGTTTCCACTCCTTGCGTACCTTAACAAATCCACAATCGTATTTTTTAGCTATACTTTTTATTGATTCAGAATCTAAATCGTGAGCAGTATTAATTGTTTTAAGGTTATTTACATTAGTATTCCAAACGTAATGATGATCTAGCAACAATATATCTGATGGCATTTTAGACCTTATTCTTTTAATAAGCTCATCTAATAAACCGTCTTCTATACCTTCATACGCATGAAATATTATTAAATCAGGGTTTTCATGATATACATCATGCTCTGCTGTTTTAATCAGGTCTGGAACAGTAAAACCACCAATTGGCTTATGTTTATATGTTATAGACGTATAAGGATAGTTTTTTTGTAAAGAATCAATTAAAATTTGAGGTTTAATACCTCCAATTATTGACTGTCCATAGAACAAAATTTCTAAACTTTGCGGATTCTCTTTAGTGCTACTCTGTAATAATTGAAGCGTCCTGTCAATACCCTTATATTTTATTTTATTTTGAAAGCCATGAGAATAAAATACAAAGAATAGCGAAATAAAGATAAACGGTATAAGTTTAGAAAAACGCATTACTCAAAGTAATTTTTGATTCTATAACCTCCTTCTTTAAGGTATTGTTGTTTCTTCATTAAATTAACATCACTAGACATCATGTCTTCTACTAAAGCCTCTAAATCATATTTAGGTACCCATCCTAATTTTTCTTTAGCTTTTGTTGCATCACCAATGAGCAATTCTACTTCTGTAGGTCTATAGTATTTCTCATCTACAGCAATAACTTCTTTTCCTATTTCTATTTGATGATCAGGATTATTACAAGATTTTACATACCCTTTTTCATTAGAACCTTCTCCTTTAAACTCTAACTCAATTCCAACATGGTTAAAACACATTCTAACAAAATCTCTAACAGTAGTAGTTTTTCCTGTAGCAATTACCCAATCTTCTGGTTCGTCAGCTTGAAGAATCATCCACATCATTCTAATATAATCTTTGGCATGTCCCCAATCTCGTTGAGCGTCTAGATTACCTAAGTAAATTTTATCCTGCTGGCCAAGTGCTATTTTAGAAGTTGCTCTCGTTATTTTTCTAGTTACAAAAGTTTCTCCTCTAATTGGAGATTCGTGGTTAAATAATATACCGTTACAAGCATACATACCGTAAGCCTCACGATAATTTACCGTAATCCAATAGGCATACATTTTTGCAACTGCATAAGGACTTCTTGGGTAAAAAGGAGTAGTCTCGGTTTGTGGTACTTCTTGAACTTTACCATAAAGCTCAGATGTTGATGCTTGATATATTCTAGTTGTTTTTTCTAACCCTAAAATTCTAATAGCTTCTAAAAGACGTAAAGTACCTATACCATCTGCATTAGCAGTATACTCTGGCATCTCAAAAGACACGTGCACATGGCTCATAGCAGCAAGATTGTAAATCTCATCTGGCTTAACTTCTTTAATAATTCTAATTAAATTAGTACTATCTGTTAAATCTCCATAATGCAAAATAAAATTTTGATCTTCTTCATGAGGATCTTGATATAAATGATCAATTCTATCAGTATTAAAAAGAGATGATCTCCTTTTAACACCATGAACTATGTATCCTTTTTTTAATAAAAACTCACTTAAATAAGCTCCATCTTGTCCTGTAACTCCAGTAATTAATGCTATTTTTTTTTGCATCCTCTATATTTAAAATATTAAAGTAACTTTTTTTGAATAGGTTCAATAATTTACAAATGTATGATTTTTGTTGTTATTTATCATAGGTTTAGACCTACTTACTCTTGAGATAAATTTTTGAGAACCTCATCAACACTTTCTTGCCAGTTATTGAGCGGTTTTTTAATAAGCTCTTCTACTTTATCATTGCTTAAAACGCTATACATAGGTCGTTTAGCTTTTGTAGGATAATTTTCAATAGCTGTAACATTTGAAGATTTGCTGAGGTACTTTGCTATTTGCATAGCTAAACCGTACCATGTGGTTTCTCCCTGAGCAGAAAAATGATAAGTCCCAAAATTTTTAATAGAGTTTGTAATTATAAATAATATAAAATATGATAAATCTATACAACTTGTAGGTGTACCCTTTTGGGAAGTAATAATCGTTAATTTCTCGTCATTTTTTAATTTGTTAAAAATTGATGTCACAAAGTTTTTCTCAAATTTTGAGTAGAGCCAAGATGTTCTTATAATAAAATGTGCATCAAGTTGCTCTCTAATGTAGTTTTCTCCCAATAGTTTAGATTGACCATAGACATTGATAGGGTTAGTATCATTAGTTTCTAAATATGGTGTTTGGTTGGTCCCATCAAAAACATAATCTGTAGATACATGCATAAGACTTGTATGATACAAGCTACACATTTTGGCCAAATTATTAACTGCATTTGCATTAACCTCTATGGCTTTCTGGGTTTCAGTTTCAGCTAAATCAACATTTGTATAAGCAGCGCAATTAATACAATAATCAAAAGTATTTGCTTTAAAATATGTATCAAGTTCGTTTTGATTGGTTATATCTAACTGAGATTTTTCTACAAAAACAAAGTCGATAGAATTAATAAATTCATTTGAAATTTCTCTTATAGTTTTACCTAGTTGTCCATTAGCTCCTGTTACTAAAACTTTATTTTTCATTTAAAAAATCTAAAAATATTGATAATCTTTACTTAATTATATGTCTTTTTAAGTCGTTTGTGTGGCTGTATTAATTTTAATCTTTGTTAAAAGTTATAGCATTATCAGAGCCACCAACTAACTCAATTTATGTTATTTATTCTTGTATTTTTCTAAATACCAATTAATGGTTTTTTTTATGCCAGTTTCAAAATTTTCATCTGCTATCCAGCCTAACTCCTGCTCTATTTTAGAGGCATCAATTGCATATCTAAAGTCGTGACCAGGTCTATCATTTACAAATGTTATTTGATTTGTATATGATACGTTTTTGGGTAATAACTCATCTAAAATTGTACAAATTTTATTTGCGATATACAGGTTATCTCGTTCATTACGTCCTCCTATATTATAGGTCTCTCCTGAGTTGCCTTGGTTAAACACTAAATCAATTCCTTTACAATGATCTAATACGTATAACCAATCTCTAATATTTTTACCGTCTCCATATATTGGAATTTCTTCTCCTTTTACAGCTTTTCTAATAATGGTAGGTATTAGTTTTTCGTCATGCTGTTTTGGTCCATAATTATTAGAGCAATTTGTTGTCACAACATTCATCCCATACGTATGATAATAGCTTCTTATAATAAAGTCTGAAGATGCTTTAGAGGCACTATATGGGCTATTGGGTGCATAAGGGGTTTGTTCTGTAAATAAACCTGTTTTGCCTAAAGTCCCATAGACCTCGTCTGTAGATATATGATGAAAACGTTTATGCTCGCAATCTTTTTTAAACACGTTTGGACTATCCATCCAATAGTTTTTAGCAACATCAATTAAATTAAAGGTACCAAATACATTTGTTTTGATAAATTCATCTGGGTTTTTAATAGAGTTATCTACGTGAGACTCTGCTGCAAAATGGAAAATGGCATCAAAACTATAAGTATCAAAAAGTTTTTCTAATAGTTCTCGATCACAAATATCTCCTTCAATAAATATATAGTTTTTATGAGTTGCAATTTCTTCTAAATTAGAAAGCTCACCTGCATAAGTGAGCTTGTCTAAGTTTATAATTTTAATGGTTTTGTAACGATTTAAATAAAAAGGAATAAAATTTGAACCAATAAAGCCTGCGCCTCCAGTAATTAAAATTGTTTTATCCTTCATACTCCTTTGCAAATTTTATAATCTTAATAGCAAAATACATTAGGAAAAGAGATATTATAGCTAATAAGGGTAAAATCAAGGTGTACTTTTGTTCTATTTTATTTGATCTTAGACCAATGTCAGAAAAGTTGGTAATAACGTCATAATAGACACTTTCTTCAATTTTAAGTTCGTCTAAAACACGAATAGAATCTCTAATTGCAATTTCGTTTCTAAATAAATCAAATTCTTTCGTTTTTGTTCGCTCTTGTGTTAAAGGAAGTAAACCTTCAACTCCAATGGTTACTGCGCCATTTTTAGATTCTTGATCTAAAATAGCTAAGTAAACCATTTGTAGTGAGTCAATTTTTCTTAAATCTTTTAAATAAGTCGCCTTTTTAATGGCGATTGTGGAGTCTCTAACACGCATTAACTTTTTAGAGTACTCATTATTAAAAGTTGTATTAAAACCATTAGAGAGGTGTTTAAAAATGTCTCGTTTGGTAGACTCCACCATAATACTAAAAACATCACTAGAGTATAAATCTCTATTTTCAACAAAATCTTCAAACGTGAGCTCTTGAGCTCTAATACTATCTATAGATTTTGCATACTCATCATATTCTTGAATTAATTGATTTTCTGTTTCTGGACCTACATCAATTTCAAATTTCTTTATAGTTTTTATCTCTTCTTCACCTATTTCAAAAATAGTGGCTAAATCTGTATAATTTTCACTTTCTAAAAGAGAGTTATAATAATCTATATTAGATACTAATTGATATTTAGAATTAAAATATGGCTTTACCAACATCTCAGAGTAGAAAATTGGTGTTTTAGTTTTCTCTAAACCAAAACCAATAATTAACGCTAATAATATTACGATTGAAATAAGCTTGAAATTCTCAATTATCGCCTTAATTAAAAACACTATAGAAGAGAAAATAGCCTTAATTATCCCTCCAATAAAATCAAATATCTTATTAAAAAAATTCCCTATGGCATTAAATAATACGCCTAAATCAACTTCTTCGTTGGTATTATTATCAGGTAATTTATCACTCATGTCTCTTTCTTGTTTAATTAAATATCTGTTGTAATATTTTTCTTGTAATCAAATAGGTTGGTTTAACACCAGATGTTCCCAAACCTCCAGAAGCTAATGTACTTCCTGTCTCCAAAGGATTATCACTAGCATAATAAGCATAGCGTACTTTAACATTAGAGTTAATACTACCTCTCACTTTTGATGCTGCTTGTATAGCTTTTTGATAATGTGCACCTTCCATTTCTAACCCAATAACATTCCAGGTAGAATTATAAAAGAACTTTAAAATCTCTTTATTTTGTAGCGATGTGCCTAGTACACTAATCATAGAGCCTTCATAAACCTCAACACCTTGCCCTTCTAAATCAGACTTACTGAGCTCATTTTTAAAAGGATAATTATCTGCAGTACCTTCAAAAATATGTGCAGATGGGATCATAATATCTCCTTTACCTCCTTCTAAAATACCTGCCTTACCCATTATAGAAACAGATTTTACATTTAAATGTACTTTCTCGCCATTTACTACGTAAGGTTTTAAAAGTTCATCAATTGTTTCATAGGCTTGTTCTCCAAAAGCATAATCCATAACAAATATCACAGGCTTTTCCTCATTTTTAAATGAGTCTCCAACTTCAATATCTGTTTTAGCAAAATCTATCTTATCGGTATCAAAAATTTGAACATCTATATTAGTACCAGAGGTATCTTTAATATAAATCATTCCACTTTGCAACGCTTCCTTTGTTATTTTATTGCGTAAATTTTCATTTTCCTTCTTACCTATAGACTCATACACCTCAAAAATATCCTTTTTAGATGTCAAAGGCTTTAAGGCAATAGGAGCAAAAATAGAATTCATTACACTATGCATGTTAGCACTAATAACATGTATAGGTCGACCTAATAATTTTTTGTCTAATAGTGTTTCTTTTATATTATTTGCCCAAATCTCTCCATGAATGTGATGGCCTAAACGCTCCCTTAAAACAGGGCTAAACGTTACAGTTCTCTTATTATTATGAATAACTTCTTCTATGGCAAGCTTACCTAACCAGTATACAATATGCAGCAGACGCTCTGGCTTTACTTTAGTGGTAAATTTTGAATGAGCATTAGTAAGCTCTTCAAAAGTTCTACCTAAAATATTTGCAGTGTGCGTTATTGCAATCTCACGTTCTTGTTGTGTTAATTTCTTTTTAGAAAGTACCGCCTTTTCTAATTTAATCCAGTCACGTGTTGTTCGTCCTTCTTCATCTATCAACACACGTTTACTAATTTTGTGAGACTCAATAAATAGAAATGTAAGGTGCGTTAAAATATCGTAGATTTCAGATCGTCCTCTGGTAATTTCAATATTCATTTGCTCGTCATCTATACGATAACAGTTACGACGTCTTTTTGGAGGAATTATAGGTTTAAAATGAGAACTTCCATAACCTTCATCACTCGTTAGGTTTATAAATGTACACTCTTCTATACCTTCTGGAAGCCTATCAATGACATATAATAATCCTTCTAACTCGGCTTTTTCTTCAGAAATTGAACCATAAATCTCTGGTCGTAATAACAATAAAGACTCCCTTAAAGTTTCTCCAGAAACTCCCATGGGCTTATAAAAACCACGATTAAACAAGTGTCGCATCGTGATGTACATTCTTTCAATTGCATTTGAGCTTTCTTGAGCTCTCGTTCTTTCGTGAATTTTTCTTTTATTCATTCATTATAGGTTTACGGACAAATATAGTACTATTTCAACAATTTTTGAGCGTATAAATCATCTGCAATTTTTCGGTCATTTGACAACCTTGGTATCTTATTTTGACCTCCCAATTTACCTATAGATTTCATATACTCTTGAAAACCATTCTTCTTTACCTTTGAAATTTTTAATGGTTGTAGCACATTTCCGAAGATTAAATCGTAATAATAACTATTTTGTTTTTGCATAGAAGCATCAATAGATTTGGCCAAGTCTAAGATATTATCAGGTTCATTTTCAAACTCTATAAACCACTCATGAAACGGTAATCCAGACTCAGGATTTATTTGTGGAGCAACCGTAAACTCTGTAACCCTAACCTCTAAATTTTGGGTAGCTTCTTGCAAAGCATGTTCTACCTCTTTACCTATTACATGTTCTCCAAAGGCTGAAATAAAATGCTTAATACGTCCCGAAACAATGACTCTGTATGGCTTTGTTGACGTAAACTCAACCGTATCACCAATATTATAAGCCCAAAGACCTGCGTTTGTAGAAATTATCATTACATAATTAATACCTGTTTTTACTTCGGAAATCGTTAGACGTTTAGGATTGTCGTCAAAAAAATGATTTGCTTCAATAAACTCATAAAACATACCAGAGTTTAACTGTAATAACATGCCTTTTTCATTCTGTTTATCTTGATATGCAAAAAAGCCTTCACTTGCAGGATATAATTCTATGCTATCTACTTTTCGACCAATAAGACTTTCAAATTTTGCTCTGTAAGGTTCGTAGTTAACACCTCCAAAAATAAATAGATTGAAGTTTTTAAATACATCTCCAACTTTTTGTCCTGTCTTGGCTGTTATTTTTTCAAAATACATTTGAACCCATGATGGGATACCAGAAATCACAGACATATCTTCTGGAAGCGTTTCTTCTACAATAGCCTCTACCTTTGTTTCCCAATCCTCTATACAATTGGTCTCCCAAGAAGGCATTCTGTTTTTTTGTAAGTATTTTGGGACGTAATGCGCTACAATACCAGAGAGTCTCCCAAGTTGCACACCATTTTGTTCTTTTAAAATAGGGCTTCCTTGTAAAAATATCATTTTACCATCTACAAATTTGCTATTTCCAGTTTCGGCAATATAAAGTAAGATTGCGTTTCTAGCAGCTTCAACATGCGTTGGCATACTCTCTTTAGTTAACGGTATGTATTTTGCGCCAGAGGTTGTGCCAGAGGTTTTGGCAAAGTATAAAGGTTTGCCTTTCCAGAGAATATCTTCTTCGCCTGCAACAACTCTGTCAACGTAAGGTTTTAAATCTTCATAGTCTCTAATTGGAACCCGCTCAATAAAATCTTGATGGTTGTTTATAGATTTAAAATCGTGATCTTTACCAAATTGGATATTTGTAGCCTCTTTAATTAAGTTTTTGAAAACCTTATTTTGTGTTTCTACAGGTTTATTAGACCATTTTAAAACAGATCTTCTAACGTTTTTTGCAAAGAGTTTTGCTAATATAGGTTTTAACGAAATCATTAATTGAAGTCTATAAAATTGGTTGGATTCACTGGGTAACCTCTATTCCAAAGTTCAAAATGCAAATGTGGTCCTGTTGTTAATTCTCCTGTATTACCTGTCATAGCGATTACCTCTCCAGATTTTACCAAATCACCTTGCTGCTTGGTAATTGAGGCATTATGTTTATAAACAGATATGAGTTCATAACTATGCTCAATAATAACCACATAACCAGTATCTGCTGTCCATTCTGCAAAAATAACAGTACCATCTGCGGTGGCTTTAACAGGTGTGTCTTTTGCTACAACAACATCTACTGCATAATGTTTTTCTTTGATATCGTAACCTTCAGAAATTGTTCCATTAACAGGCGGAAATAACACAAAGTTAGTTGATGATATCTTAGATTCAAATACATTGTATTTATCTTCTTTATCTACCAATTCTCTCAATAAAGAATCTTCTTTTGTTGGTTTTAAATCTAGTTTTCCCGCATCAATACTTGCAGCATCTATGATAGAATCCCTATTAAACTCTACAGATGCCACATCTCCTGTTAGCACTTTTTTAATAGATGAATAATATTGCTCATTAAGATTAATAACTTGTTGTAAAGAATCTGTCTTATAGTTTAAAACTGTCGCTTGTTTTTTTAAAGCTGTAGATGAGTAACCTGGAATGTATTCTTTTAATGAGGTAAAAGCAATAAGAAATATAGTACCTGCAATAAGTAAGATGGTACCCAACGATAAAATTACAAATACATTAAGGCGTGTTAGTTTTATTGCAAAACGCTCCTCAAAAGTATCTTCATTAAGAACCACTAAGCGGTATTTATGAAGTAGCTTTTTTTTAAATTTTTTCTCTTTCTCTTTTTTTGCCATTGTACTACAAAATTAAATAAAATAAGTCCAAGTTTGATTTGCCAATCTTAAAGTTTCACAATAAACGTTTAATTTGAAGTATAATTATTAAATTTGCAGTTCAAAATTGTATATTATGATAGCATCAAGCATATTTTTAGCATTTGGAGCATGGCAAATTGTTTTAATCGTAGTAGTGGTCTTATTATTGTTTGGAGGAAAAAAAATCCCTGAGCTTATGAGAGGACTTGGAAGCGGTATTAAAGAATTTAAAGATGCCAGTAAAGAAGAAGAGGGAACAACTACAAAAGATAAAGAATAATTAATTGTTCTTAAAACTTATAAGTATAAAAAAAAGCCAACGATAATCGTTGGCTTTTTTTGTATATAATTTTTAATTGCTTTACTTAATTGCAATAGATTTTATAATAGATTCTAGCTCAAATATATAATCTCGCTTAGGTATTGATGGAGCAAACACATAACCTTCTGCAATAATATATCTATTATTTACTTTATCTTCAATAGCATAGTTTATAAAAGGACCAGACATAAACGCATTTTTTAAATCCCAGAGACCTCGAGTTTCAAAAGTTGGTTTATTATCAACAATTACATCACTTATAAATGGTGTAAAGGCAGGCTCTGTTGCCATGTAACTATTTTCTAATGCACCTTCTATATGAATTTTACCGACAGAATCTCTAACTCTTACCACATCTACTACTGCACTATCACCTTTTCTAATAGCTGATAATGGCACTTCATAAACTAGTAAATCAACATTTCCTGTTTCTATATCCCTTCTAATCCAAAAGAAATTATCTTCAGATTTAGCAATTCTATAGGCTGTAGGAAATTTTAAAGACACGCCTAAATTCTCTCTTATTGGTGTATCGTTAAATAACGATTTGCTCGTTCTACGTTGACGTTCGGTTAATTCTGTTTTTTTAAAGACACTAATAATTTTTTCTGAATTAGCTTTAATTTGCTCAATAATTTCTGCATTGGTTTGGCCAGTAACAATAACTAAAGTTTGTGGTCTTGCATAAGCATCTCGTGCAATTTGAACATCTGCTTCCTTACCTTTTTCTATTTTTAAAACGGTTCTGTTTTTTCTCGCAAAACCTGTAAAAACCTCTGGAGGCATTTGGCTCATTGTAAATTGTGGCTCATCTTTAGATAAACCCTCTACTGATGCTGCTAAACTATCTCTAATTGCTTCTCCAACACCGTTTTCCCATAATAAGTTATCTGCAACAACAACAATACTGTTTATATCACCTGAAGATGCAGAAACATATCTCTTATCTTCTTTATCACCACATCCAAAAAATACTGTAGCAATTAATAAAAGGCCTAATACGTTCTTGATCATTTTTTTTTGAGTTTATTGAGTTCTTTTTATTTTGAGACCACTAAGGTCATTCCTATCTTTAATTTATTACTGCTAATACCGTTCCATTCTTTAATATTTTGAACAGAAACTCCAGGAAATTTTTGAGAAATACTCCAAAGCGAGTCTCCCTCTTTAACTTTATAGGTTGATTTACCTGCTGTATTAACTATTTTTTTAGGTGTGCTTGATGTTGATTTACCAGAAGATGTATTAGGTGTTCTTGGGTAAATTGTTAACCGTTGACCAATTTTTAAATTGTTACTTCGTAAACCATTCCATTGTTTAATTTGGCTTACTCGTACTCCAAATTTTCTAGCAATTTTTCCTAAATAATCACCAGAGCGTACGCGATAACGTGTTTTACTTTTTGCATCAAATAACTGCGGAAGCGGTTTTTCTCGCTTATTCATCTCTGCAGTTACATGAGCATAAATTTCTTTTTCATTGGTTACAAACCTTCCAATAGCTTCTCTAGGAAGTCTTAAGGTATAATCTTCTCCTTTAACATAAGGTATAATATCTAACTTATAAGATGGGTTTAAAAACTGTAGTTCTTCAATTGGCACCTCAACTAGCTCTGATACCTGGTCTAAAGAGATCATCTGTTTTACATGAATCGTATCTGTTTCTACATAATGATATTGAGGTGGTTGAACTTTAAAACCATGTTCTTCGGCAAATTCAAAAATGTACATAGTTGCTAGAAACGCTGGTAAATATCCTGCTGTTTCACGTGGAAGATGTGGTCTAATATTCCAATAATTTTTATATCCGCCAGATCGTCTTATAGCTTTAGATACATTACCTGGACCAGAGTTATATGCAGCTAATGCTAAATCCCAGTCACCAAAAATTCTATATAATCTTGCTAAATATTCGCTTGCAGCTTTACTTGATTTTATTGGGTCGCTACGCTCATCTACATAACTACTTACATCAAGACCATGCTCTTTTCCTGTGCCATACATAAATTGCCATAAACCTGTTGCACCAACTCTAGATCGTGCTTTTGGTTTTAATGCAGACTCTACAATGGCTAAATATTTTACCTCTAGTGGTATATCATTTTTGTCTAACGACTCTTCAAACAAAGGAAAATAATAATGACTAAGAGACATTAATCGCGACATAGAATTACGTCGATGTTTCAAATATGATTTAATTACACTCTCTAATGATGGGTTATATTCTACGTTAAATGGTGTTCTCGCGTTAAGACGTGCCAACCTCGCTTTTAAAGTATCTGTTGTTAACTCAGGATAATCTACTGGATCATATTTTAAATTTGTAACAGATTCGTATATACTGTCAAACAATACATTACTGTAAAGCTCTTCTAACCATTTTTCATCTATTTGGGCAGCTTGAGGATGATCTTTTAATTTTTGGTCTTGTAAAGAATCTAGTTTAGGTTTAATATTTAAACCTTTTTTGAAGTAGTTTTTACCATCAATTATAGTATCTATTATGTAGGTTTCGCCCTCTACAAAATCGGCTTCTGTGAGTCTTTTTATTTCTTTATTCTTCGGAATAGAATCCTGTCCAAAAGACATAAAAGCACATAATAGTAAGCTAATAGTTAGAGTAATAAGCTTGTAGTTCATCGGTTTCATTTATGTTAATCGTTGACTATCTCTAGGTATATTCTAACGACAAGTCAGCTAAAATCGTACTTTTTTAGCTAAAATGAAAGTTTAACAGTACAAATTAACAGTGTTTGTAAGGTTCTTCCGAAGTAAAATAGAAAAACAAGCGACTAGTTTAAAATAGCAGCAATTCCAGGTAAGGTTTTACCTTCTAGGCTTTCTAGCATTGCACCACCACCTGTGCTTACATAACTTACTTTATTTTCAAAACCAAATTGCTTAACAGCTGCGACAGAGTCTCCTCCACCTACGAGTGAAAATGCTCCGTTTTTTGTCGCTTCTGCGATAGAATCTCCAAGTGCAATAGTACCTGCTGCAAAATTTTCCATTTCGAAAACACCTAAAGGTCCATTCCATAAAATAGTTTTACTTTGCATCACAACGTCATGAAAAATAGCTTTAGATTTTGGTCCACAATCGAGACCTTGCCAACCATCTGGTATTACATTAACATCTACAATTTTTGTATCTGCATCGTTAGCAAAATCATTTGCTGCAACAACATCTACTGGCAAATGAATTTGTACGTTTTTAGCTTTAGCCTGTTTTAAAATTTCAAGTGCTAGGTCCATTTTATCATCTTCGCAAATAGAATCTCCAACACTACCACCTTGAGCTTTTACAAATGTAAAGGTCATACCGCCTCCAATAATGAGGTGATCTACTTTATCTAATATGTTTTCTATGATGGTTATTTTTGAAGATACTTTTGCTCCTCCAAGAATTGCTAAAACTGGTTTTTCTCCAGTTTCCATAACTTTATTGATACTTTCTATTTCTTGAGCTAGCAATGTCCCGAAGCACTTATTATCTGGAAAAAATTGAGCAATAATTGTTGTAGATGCATGTGCTCTATGCGCAGTACCAAAAGCGTCATTTACATAGATGTCACCTAGTTTTGATAGTTGCTCTGCAAAATCTTTATCTCCTGCAGTTTCCTCGTCGTGAAAACGTAAATTTTCTAATAATAAAATTTCTCCTGGTTGTAGGTTCGCAGCAGCTTCTTCTGCTTTTGGTCCAACACAGTTCTCCACAAATTTTACCTCAACACCTAAAATGTCTTCTATTTTATTAACGATGTGTTTTAAAGAATACTTCTCTTCTTCACCTTTTGGTCTACCTAAATGAGACATCAAAATACAGCTACCACCATCTTCTAAAATTTTTATTATTGTTGGCTTTGCAGAGACAATACGCGTGGCATCTGTAACTTTAAAATCATCATCTAATGGCACATTAAAATCTACACGAATTAATGCTTTTTTATTGCTAAAATTGAAATCATTTAAAGTTTTCATCTATTGTATTTTTAGAAAGTTGTTTCACAAATGTAACTAATAAAACCAACTGAAAAAAGGTGTTTTTTTACGAAAACGATTGCAGAGAATAGATATTTAAAGATTTAAATAAAAAAGTATATTTGCTCTATGCTATTTTCAGACATTTTAGGACAAGAACATATAAAAAGTCACCTGACAAAAAGTGCCGATTTTGGTCGCATACCTCATGCCCAATTATTTGTTGGACCAGAAGGCTCTGGAACCTTACCAATGGCAATTGCTTATGCTCAATATTTATTATGTAAAAATACTGATGGTGAGAATTCTAATGGTAATGAAAGCTGTAATTTAAAATTTAAAAACATATCACATCCTGATCTTCATTTTGTGTTTCCGGTGGCTATAACAGATAAGGTGAAAAAGCATCCTGTGTCTAAACATTTTATGGAAGAATGGCGAGAACTTGTTGAAAGGCAACCTTATGGAAATCTTTTTGACTGGTATCGTATTTTAGGAATTGATAATAAACAAGGTCAAATAGGTGTTGACGAGGCACTAGAGATCGTTAAATCATTATCTTTAAAATCTTATGAAGGTGGTCATAAAGTGATGCTCATTTGGATGGCAGAAAAAATGAATACATCTGCTGCAAATAAGCTATTAAAACTTATTGAGGAGCCACCAAATAAAACGGTTTTTATTCTCATTGCTGAAGATGAAGAACAAATTATAAATACGATTAGATCACGTTGTCAGGTTTTACATTTTCCGCCATTGGCCGAAAATGTGATTAAGGAGGCGCTTATCAAAAATTATCAAATACCTGAGTCTGATGCTATAAAAATTGCACATCAAGCCAACGGAAATTATAATAAAGCTTGCGATACTGTATATAGCGATAGTGAAGATACGCAGTTTGAAGATTGGTTTGTATTTTGGATTAGATCTGCTTTTAAAGCAAAAGGTAACAAAAGTGCTATACATGATTTAATATCATGGAGCGAAACTATTGCTAAAACTGGTCGTGAAACTCAAAAACAGTTTTTAAATTTTTGTTTAGATTTCTTCCGTCAAGCATTGCTTCTAAATTATAATGCTGATAGTTTGGTTTTTATGGAGCCAAAATCGTCATTTAAACTAGAAAAATTTGCTCCATTTGTTCACGGTAATAATATCATGGAAATTTCCGAAGAACTACAAGACGCTATTTACCATATTGAAAGAAATGGTAATTCTAAGATTATACTTACCGATTTATCTATAAAACTTACACGTTTATTACACAGAAAATCAAACTAGTTTGCGGGTTTCTTTGGTGAGAAATTAGTGAGTTTATTGAAATGTGTATGATGTCTTTACAAACTCTGTTACTCTAAAATAACCGTACGCATAGTTTTCATCATTGGTTTGGTTTATACAATTACCTCTTAACTCTGCTGCTGTAGAAGAGAATGGATCTCCTCCACCGTAGTATTGCTCTATGAGTAATCTTGTGAAATTATAATACCTTTCGGAAATTGCAAATAATTGTATATCTACAACGTCACCAGCTTGAAAAGGTGCTTGGTTATTGTCTTCATCTTCATCTTTCTCGAAAAAATTATGAATTTCATTACCATTTAAAAACTCATCAGACAGGTCTTCTAAATTGGCAAATAGATCGCCTTGCTCATAAAAACTAAATAGATAAAAATTGTCTTGGTCTACAGGGTCGTCAAAATAAACATTAACCTCTAATAGCTCGTCGTCAAATCCTCCTTCTAATGATTGAGTAACGTTATTTATCTCTGGCACAGTTAATAGCGTCTCTGTAGCCACGTAGATTTCTTCATTATATATAACTTCTAAATTGTACGTATTACCGAGAATTGGTACAAAATTAGAAATGGTATAAGTACCATTATTTTGGTCTGTAAATATAAATTCTTGGTTAGTATCTGCGTTGGTTACTTTTACCGAAGCACCTGTTACACTAGGAATATCTTGCGTTTGATAATAAGGTGTTGATGTGCTTAATTTAATAGTTTGATTGTTTCCTGTGGTTCCTTTTTCCCAATCTAAAGATGCTTCTATAACAAGTCTAATTTGTCCTGTTGGTACTTCTATATCAATAACATCTTCACAAGACATGAAAGAACATGCTATTATTAATATGATACCTTTTATATATGATTTCATGTTTTTAAAATTTAAAATTATAGGTCACCGATGGTATTAAACCAAATATTGAAATTCTCGTGGCTTCATTTAAGCCTGTTTGGTCATTTTGATTAAAAGTTATTGAGGCTGCATTTTTTCTATTATATAGATTGTAAATACCAAATACCCACTCACCCTTCCATCGTTTATCTGGTTTATTATTTGGTGTATATGTGGCAGAAATATCCAATCTATGATATGCTGGTAAACGATCTTCATTTCTGTTAGAAAAGGTTGCTATAGAAAATCCCTCGTAATTGTATTGACCGTTAGGATACGTCACTGGACGACCTGTTTGAAAAACTAGATTTGAACTAAAGCTCCATTTATCATTAAGCTTATAAATTCCTGTTAGCGAAATATCGTGAGTTCTATCATAAGGTGTGTTGTACCAATTACCATTATTGATTCCTGGTCCTCCTGCTTGACCGCCTAGAGTGCGTTGTTCGGACTTTGATAATGTATACGCTAGCCAACCGGTGAATTTACCTTTATTTTTCCGCAGTAAAACCTCTAAACCATAGGCTCTGGCTTCGCCATTTAAAATTTCGGTTTCAATGGTGTTATTTCCTATTAAATCTGAACCGTCTATATAATCAATACGATTGTCTATTGCTTTATAATAAGTTTCTAACTCTAATGCATACGTGTTATCCTTGAAATTTTTATAGTAACCAATTGCATATTGTGTAGAACGTTGTGGTTTAATATATTTTCCGCTAGTTGTCCAAACATCTAAAGGTGTTACAGATGATGTGTTTGATAATAAATGTAAATATTGAGTAGATCTTGTAAGACTTGCTTTTATTGATGAAACTTCATTTAATTGATAAGATAAACCTAAGCGTGGCTCAAAATTATCGTAATGTTGAATACTTTCTCGTTTATCAAAAAAAGTTTCTGAGGTAACCTCTCCTCGCTCATAAATATCTAATTCGCTATTGTAAACTACAGGCTGATTATTACTGTAATTGGAAATGCTCTGTCCTCCCAACCTAGAAAACGAACTATATCTTAATCCATATTGTGCTGTTAATTTATTAGTAATTTGGTGCTCTGCACTTACATATAGTCCTCCTTCAAAAGCACGTTTTTGATCTAGTTTTAAATAATTAATTGGAGAAGTTTGAGATGTTGGACTTACTTCTCCTGGATTAAGTTTATATGATATACCACTTGCACCAAATTCTAATTTTAGTTTATCGCTTAGATAGTACTTAAAATCATACTTAATATTGTAATTTTTAATATCTGCAACCCAATCTAACTCTATAAAATCTAATATTATTTGATAATCATATTTACTGTAAATTAAAGATAAGTTTGAAAAAAGTTTATCATTAAAAATATGATTCCATCTTAGATTAGCGGTAGCATTACCATAGTTGTTTTCTATAATTTTTGATAAGTTAAAAATATCTCTTCCAAAATATCCAGATAAGTAAACTCTATTGTTTTTATTAATTTCGTAATTAGTTTTTAGATTTAAATCATAAAATGAAATTTTATCATCTTTTATGTCCTCTATACCCTTCATAAATAGATGTGCATAAGATGTTCTACCAGCAATTAAAAAAGAACCTTTATCTTTTACTATTGGACCCTCAACTGCTAATCTACTAGATATCAATCCAATACCTCCATTTACATTAAAGGCTTTATTGTTTCCATCTTTTTGTCTTACATCTAAAACAGACGATACACGACCACCAAATTTTGCAGGTATATCTCCTTTATACAGTTTAATGTCTTTAATTGCATCTGCATTAAATACAGAGAAAAAACCAAAAAAGTGTGAGGTGTTATATATGATTGCTTCATCTAAAAGCACTAAGTTTTGATCAACCGCTCCACCTCGTACATTAAAGCCCGAAGAACCTTCTCCATTATTAGTAACTCCTGGAAGCATTTGTATAGACTTTATAACATCAACCTCTCCTAAAACAGCAGGCATTTGTTTAATAGTACCTGCATTAAGTTTGGAGACACTCATTTGAGGCTTTTTTATACTTATTTGCTCTGGTTCATCTGCTACAATAACCACCTCATTTAAATTAGTGGCAGATTCTTTAAGCTCTATATTTAATGTTTGATCTGCATTTAATTGTATTTCTCGAGAGATACTCTCATAACCTATGTAAGAAATGAGTACTGTGTAATTTCCTTTTGCTGCTGTAATAGAATAAAACCCATACTCATTGGTGACAGCTCCATTTGTGGTGCCTTTTAAGAAAACGGTTGCTCCAAGAAGCGTTTCGCCATTGGTAAAGTCTTTTATAGTACCTCTAATGCTATATTTCTCTTGGGCTAATAGTAAAGAACTAACTATTAGGCAAAAACCTAAAATTAGGTGTTTCATTTAAATTGATTGATTTTATAATATATAGTCTATCTAACTAAGACGACTCTAAATTACATATGTTACATGTTTATGAGGTAAAAATTTATTTAAATTTTCTCTTTAACTCAACAAAATAAATCATACTGATGTTATAATAAACTACTAAAACAGTGAACATTAAATAGCTAATTATATTGCATAAAAAAGCCGACTAAAAGTAGTCGGCAGTTTTATTGTATATAATATATACTATTCTTCTTTTTTATAGGCATCATTAAGGCCTTTTAAAATCTCATCAGAGATATCACTTACTTCTTCACCATACATGACAGTACTAGTTAAATCGCTGGTTCCAAATATAAAACTGTAACCATTTGTTTTACCGTAGTTTTCTACATAAGTTTTCATTGTTGACATCACACTATCCATTTCTTTAGAAAAAGCCTGTTGTAATTGTTGCTGCTCAAATTGAAGTTGTTGTTGTAAAACTTGACTCTTTTGATTAAATGCTTGACCTTGCTCTTGCTGTTTTGCTTGAGACATTTTTGAAGCTGCCATTTGAAATTGCTGATATTCTAATTGAAACGCTTTCCCAATACTATCAGATTTTTTATTAAAATTATCTTCTCTGTCTTTAAATTTTGCCTCTATGTCAATTTTTTCTTGGTAATCATTTATTACTTCAGATCTATTAACAAAGGCCATTTTTTTCTGTTCTTGACATGATGCCAAAAGAAGTACAAGTGAAAGTACTGCTACTATTTTTTTCATTTTTTGAATTTTAGTTATTTTCTGCAAATGTAGTAAAGTGAAAGAATTTATGTTAAAAAACATACTATTTAAATTATTAATAGTAATTAGAATAATTATTTTTAATATCTATTACAAAAGGTTTATATAAATAGTCCTAGATAATTACTTCTTACTTACTTAATAGCATTACATCGTTCTCATTAAGAAAACCTCTTAAATCGCTTAAAAATGCGTTTTACTGCTTTTTTATGATATAAATGAGCGATGAATACTCTCCAGAGCGCTTTGCCTTTCTATTTGAGGTCCATCCTATCCAAAATGACTTAAAGGGATTCATGGATCCGTTTTTATATTTTTCAGAAAGTAGCGATACATAATATGAATCAAAAATCATAGGTTCGGTTTTAACAACTGTCATGTCTTTTGTTGCTACTAATCTCGAAATTGAGGTTTGAGAAAAATGCCATAAATGTCTTGGCACATCAAAAGCTGCCCAAAAGTTTTTATAATATTTTGCATCATAGCTTTTATAATTTGGAACAGCTATTACTAATCGTCCATTTGGTTTTAATAGTGACTCAAATATTTCTATGTGAGATTCTAATTTTGGTAAATGTTCTAAAACATGCCAAAGCGTAATTATATCAAAACTTAGTGGTTCTAATTTTAATAAATGATCAATATCAAAAACTGAATCATCAGATTTTTGATTAGCAATTGCTCTCGCGTTTTCGTTGGGTTCAATTCCAAAAACTTTCCAATGATTATCTTTAGCAACTTTTAAAAAATCACCAGTACCACATCCAACATCTAGTAATTTTTTTTCTTCGGAAGTTGACCTCTCTGCATCTTTCTTTACTAGTCCATTAATCAACTTTAATTTTCTATTAAGTGCAATACCTTTAATAAAATGATATGCTTTTTCAAATAGATTACGTTTAGCACCTGTATGAGAAATGTAATCGTCACTCTGGTAATATGCTCCTAATTTATCTTCGGAAGGTTGCGGATGGGTTTCGAGAAAATCAAATTCTTTATTATAAATCAACTCAAATTTTTCTCCTGAAACGGAGTGATCTTTGACATTTAAATAAGGTGATTTTTTATTCATAAAATAGATTCATCGCTTTGCTCTGAATGACAAAAGGCATGTTTTTTTATTGATGTTCCACGTGAAACAACTATTTAATTTTGTGACTTCGACAAGCTCAGTCACTGAAATATTTTAATCTAGCAAACTCAGTTTAATTGAAATCTAAAGCTGAGTTTATCATAAATAGTTAGCTGAACTTGTCGAAGCTATCGTCCCATATAAACTAACAACACAGAAACATCTGCTGGAGAAACTCCACTAATTCGAGATGCTTGAGAAATAGTTACTGGTTGTATTTTAGTTAATTTTTGAATCGCCTCTGTACTCATAGATTTTAATTTACTATAATCAAAACCAGCTGGTATTTTCACATCTTCTAACCTACTCAGCTTATCGGCATTATTTTTTTCTTTGGCAATATAACCAGAGTATTTAATCTGCACCTCAGCTTGCTCAATAACTTCTCTATCGAGATTATGCTCATTAATATAATTTTTAACATCTTTAAATTTACGCATATCATCAGACGTGATATTTGGTCTAGAATACAACTTAAACATCTTATCAGATTGTTTAACCAATGCTGAATTTTTGGATTCTAAAACAGGATTTGCTTCTTCTGGTTTTATACTTGTCTCTCTAAAAAAATTCACAAAATTATCAGATTCAGATTGCTTTTTTTCCATTCTGCGTAAACGCGTTTCGCTCGCTAAACCTAAATCAAAACCTTTAGGAGTTAATCTAAAATCTGCATTATCCTGTCGTAACAACGTTCTATATTCTGCACGAGATGTAAACATTCTATAAGGCTCTTCAGTTCCTTTTGTTATTAAATCGTCAACCAAAACTCCAATATAGGCTTCATCTCTTTTTAAAATAAATTCGTCCTTTTCTTGCACTTTAAGTGCTGCGTTAATACCAGCCATTAAACCCTGAGAAGCTGCTTCTTCGTATCCAGTTGTTCCATTAATTTGACCAGCAAAAAACAAACCGTCAACTAGCTTAGTTTCTAATGTGTGTTTTAATTGCGTTGGCGGAAAATAGTCATACTCGATCGCATAACCAGGTCTAAAAAATTTAACGTTCTCAAATCCCACTACAGATCGTAAAGCTTTAAACTGCACATCCTCTGGCAAGGAGGTAGAGAAACCGTTAACATAAACTTCGCAAGTATTCCAACCCTCTGGTTCAACAAATAATTGATGCCTATCTTTATCTGCAAATCTATTAATTTTATCCTCTATAGAAGGACAATATCTAGGACCTGTACTTTGTATTCTACCATTAAACATTGGCGACCGATCGAACCCTTCACGAAGTAAATTATGAACCTCAGGACTTGTATAAGTCATATGACAAGAACGTTGTTCTTTTAAAGGTTTTATATGTTCTAAATATGAAAATTTCTCAGGTCTCTCATCTCCAGGTTGCTCTACCATTTTAGAATAATCTAAAGAACGACCATCAACTCTTGGAGGTGTTCCTGTTTTCATTCTACCAGATTCAAAACCTAAATTAATAAGCTGTTCTGTAATTCCGGTTGCAGCTCTCTCACCTGCTCTTCCTCCTCCAAAATTTTTATCACCAATATGGATTAATCCATTTAAAAAAGTACCATTAGTTAAAACGACAGTCTTGGCTTTTATCTCCAAACCAAGTGATGTTTTCACACCTACCACTTTATGGTTTTCTACTAATAAACCAGAAACCATTTCTTGATAGAAATCTAAATTTTTGGTTTGCTCTAGCAATAACCTCCAATCTTCTGCAAAGCGCATTCTGTCACTTTGTACTCTAGGACTCCACATTGCAGGTCCTTTAGATTTGTTCAACATTTTAAATTGAATAGCAGACGTGTCACTAACAATACCGCTATAACCACCAAGGGCATCAATTTCTCTTACAATTTGTCCTTTAGCGATTCCACCCATTGCAGGATTACAAGACATTTGTGCAATGTTTTGTAAATTCATGGTAATGAGCAATGTTTTGCTTCCCATGTTTGCAGCAGATGCAGCAGCTTCACTTCCTGCGTGACCTGCTCCAACAACTATGACATCATAAACTTCGTTAAACATAATTTTATGTATTGTTCCACGTGGAACATCAGTATTAATTTTTTTTCAGTTTGCAAATATACGTTGAAATCCTCATATATTATTTAAGAACAGCCAAGTAGTAGTTTTCCTTTTCTCTCATAAGTTTAGCATCCTCATCTGTCTTGTCTTTATAACCACAGTAATGAAGAATGCCATGAATCATAACACGTTTCAATTCTTCGGAAATTTCAACCTCGAAATCTTTAGCGTTATCAGTCACTCTTTCAATAGAAATATAAATATCTCCATGTAGCTCTTTTCCGACGGAATAATCAAAACTAATAATGTCTGTTAACGTATCATGTTCTAGAAACTGAACATTTAATTGATGCAAATATTCGTCATCACAAAAGATATAATTGATCTCTCCTTCTTTGCAATTCTCTTTTGAAATTGTATTAGATATCCATTGTGAAATTATCGTTTCATCATCTAATCTAAAATCTGTTTCGTAGTTAAAACTAATCATTGACTTTTTTAAAATACTCTTGAACTTTCTTTTTGTAAACTTGCTGCAAAGGTAATGCTTGACGGTTTAAAATTTCGGTAGTATTAAAATATTCTTTAGCCTTTGGTATTTGGTTAGGAATCGTATTATCGTAGTTTTTATTATTTGTTTCAGATTTACGCTTATTATCTTGTCCTTGCATAAATGTGGCGTTTTCCAATTTCAGCAATTGATGTTGTAAATCCATCATTTTTTGAAGCGTTTGGTTTGTAAATCCTTTATTGATTAAATCTAACTCCACTTCTTCCATATCTTTTAATAATTTTTGACCAGAAGGATTACTAATCCCATCTTTCTCTAATCTTTTTTCTAAAGCCTGACGTAATTGTTGTTGTTTTTGATAAATTTCATAGAGCTCTCCGTTTTGCAATTCGCTATCGCCTTCTCCCTCTCCTTCGCCACCTTTACCTTCGCCTTCTCCTTTTTGCTCACCATCTTTTCCTTTCTTTCCATCTTTGCCACCTTTCTCTCCTTCTTTTTCACCCTCTTTTCCTTCTCCACTTTCTCCTTTCTCGCCTTTTTTTGGTTTCTTTCCTTTTTCACCTTTCTTCATTCCCTCTTCCATTTGTTTATTAAGTTCTTCTTGACTCATAATAATATCTGGAAGTTGTTGTTCTCCTTCACCCTGACCTTTACCCATTGAAGGATTCATTTCTTGGTTTAAATTATCGAGTACATCACTTAAAAAGCTCGCCAACTCATTTGTAGCAGTAATGGTATATTGTTGAGAGGAAACACCTTGATATAGTTGATTTTCAGATAATTGACCTAAAGTTTTGTCTATATTATAAAATACATCTGTTATTTGAGAATTTACACGCTCAGAAATAGCAGGTTGTCTCAATGATAAAGAGAACAAACTATCATCAATATGCTCAAAATGCTCTCTTAAGTCATTCTGCTTACGCAAAAACTTACCGTACTCATTATGATTAACCTCTATACTTTTAAAATCATTCATTAAATGTTCTTGGTCAAATGAAAACAAAACAAGGTTATCTAAAATTTGGCGCAATACATCAATATCTTCTTGCATTTGTTCGCCTCCACCCATTGCCATTGCTTGACCCATTTGTTGTGTCATTTCTTTCATTTTCTTTGCAGCTTGCTTTTGCTTTTTCTTAGCTTCTTGCTGAGGACCTGGAGGACTATCAGACTGCTCACCATCTTGTTTTTCTTGCTCCTCCTGTTTTTCTTGAGGCTCTTGTGGTTCTCCTTCTTCTTGTTTGTCCTGCTCTTCTTGTTCTTCTAAAGCCTCTGTAGCTTCTTTTTGATCTTGTTTAATAGATTCCTCAGTTGGTTTATCTTGAGGTAAATCCATTGGTTTTTTTAGCTCCTTATTTTCTTTTTGAAGTTCATCCATTTGTTTCTGGAAATCTTCAAACTTTTCATTAAGTTTCTCCTGCTCTTCTTTTGTATTCTTTTCTTTATTTTCTTCGGAAAGCTTCTCTTGCTCTTCTGCCAGCTTTTCCAAATCTTTCATCAACTTTTCAGTTTTCTTAGCGACATAAAATCGCTTTGTCAATTCTAAAAGTTGTTTTAAACTTTTCTCCTTATTTTTATTCTGCTTTGCTAGCTCTTCTAATTTTTGAGTAAACTCTTCCTTGTTGATTTTGTCTTTCATTTTCTCCAACTCATCTAAAAGTTTTTCATCCTTTTTGAGTTGCTCTTCATTTTCTTCTAGACGCTTTTGTAAATCCTCTTTGAATTTATCCTTCTCTTTATCTTCATTTTGAAACTCCTCAATGTTCTCTTTCAATTTCTTGTTGAAAGTTTTCATCAATTGCTCTTGCTCTTTTTGGCGCTTTAAAAAGTTTTCAAATTTCTTTTTATCATTAAAATTAAGCTCTTCTTTTTCCTTTTGGGTTTTAGACAATTCTTTTAGCTCCTTATCCTGATCTTTTAATTTATCAAACGTTTTACTAATATCCTTAATCGTTTCATTTTGCTCATTTAAATGTTTTTGTTCTTCTTCATCTTTAGTTAATTTTCTATAACTAAATACCGAACTTTTTGAACTTTTATAATTATGGATAGCATCATTATCAAACACCTGAAAATACAATTCATAATCTACACCTTCTTCAAGATTTAATTGATTTGGAAACGCACTTACAAACTCATCAAAGTTAGACTTAGAAACACTCATGACTTCATATGATTTTGCTTCTGGATTCTTACTAGGGTAATAAACCATTTGCAACTTACTTAAACCATAATCATCACTCACTTGACCTAAGAAGTATAACGTCTGGTTGTCTAAAGAATCCTTTTCCATCTTAACATTCATCTCAGGATAATTATCCTTAATAACGTTGATAGAAAATGCTAAATTCTCGTAGTCTTTTAATGCTGCATTACTTGTACTAATACTATAATCTGTATTGTTATAGATGAGTTTTGAAGCTTTAAAATTTCCGTCGGAAATTGGCTCAAAAGCAACCGTGTCTTTAGAATAAAAAACCACTTCATCGGTAGATTTGGTCTTAACATTCCAAGTCACATTCGTACCTTCAGGAATTGTAGAATTACCAGTACTTTTTAAAACCTCATCTTTCTTTTTGGTGTACGCAGGATAATCGAGTACCATTTCAAAATTAACGAGTGTTGGCACCTTAATTATCTCTAAATTGTAATTTTTTGACCTTACATCATTTGCAGATAAACTAAACGAAACCGCTTCCTTAGGTTGCGCAAATACATACTCAAATTGTCCTGGTGCAATTTGCTGCATAAAGTAAGATTGCTCATTAAAATGAATTTGTGCATTCTCTGGAATTAAGTCTCCAGCAGTGTTAACTGTAACTTTAAAATCTTTATTTTCTATGGCTTTTAGATTCTCATTAACTACAAAAAATTGAAATGGTGCTGGTGGCTCATAAGCAGTATTGTAATTAACTACACGCTCATAACTATCGCTAAACCAATTGATTTTTCCTGTAACAAAAGACAACAATAAAATTACAATTGGAATTGCAGCATATTTTAAATATTTGGTGTTTTTACTAAAATTTACCGCTAATTTGAACGGAATTGGGCTTAATTCTGCCGATTTTTGTTCAATACTCGCTTCTAAGAGTTCAGATTGTGAATTGTCTTGATTAAGCTGGAGCACATTTAATAATTTATCACTCACTTCTGGGAAATGGCTACCAATAATTTGAGAAGCGTCGTTATAATTTATTCCTTTTTGAAGTTTAAATAACTTTGCTATCGGAAAAATGATAAACTTAGCAAACAAGGATACTTCTACTGCGATAAATACCCAAAATAAAACGGTTCTTGCTGTTGGACTCAACCATAAAACATACTCTATAAGTAATGTGACAATGAGATATAACAACCCAATGGCAAAAAACAAAATTGCACCTTTAAGCAGCTCATTTGTATAATAACGCCTGATAAATTGCTCTAATTTGCCTTGAATATTTTTAAAATTTCCTGCCATACTATTAAATAACTCACTAATATAGAATTTATTTTTATCTGAAATTGACTAAAATTGGTAAGATTCTGTTAATTTCGAAGAGCTATGTTAAATTTAACATTAGTTAAAATTAAGTAATCAATGAAAGATCTCAAATATCTTGCTGCCTTTTCAATTCCGATAGCTGCATTTATAAGCATATATTTTAAAGGTTCGCTCGTGTTTATAACAGTCATTTTTTCTTTTATAATCATTCCTATTCTAGAACTTATTTTCCCTGTCGAAAACAAAAATTTAGAGTCTAAAGACGTTGAAAATAAACTAAAGAATAAAATCTTTGATTGGTTGCTATATCTTAATCTACCAATAGTATACGGTTTGGTTTTCTTCGGAATTTATGAAGCTACCAACACTCCAGTTGAAACTTATGAATTGGTTGGTATGATCTTTTCTGTAGGTATCGTTTTAGGCGTCAACGGGATTAATGTTGCTCACGAACTTGGTCACAGACAATCCACAAACGAACGCTTTCTTGGTAAAGCTCTATTATTACCAGCGCAATACATTCATTTTTATATTGAGCATAATTTTGGACACCATTTACATGCTGCAACTCCAGAGGATCCTGCAACCGCAAGATATAATCAATCGGTTTACTCTTTTTGGTTTACATCCATCTTTAGACAATATGTGAAAGCTTGGGATATTCAGCAAAAACTACTAAAAAACAACAATAAAAGCTTCTTTTCAGTCAAAAACGACATGTTTTGGTATGTTTTGCTTCAAATTGGGTATTTATTGACTGTGTTTTCTTTCTTTGGAAGTATTGGGTTGTTGTTTTCAATTTCCGCAGCAATTGTTGGAATTCTACTTCTAGAATCTGTCAATTATATTGAACATTACGGATTACTTCGCCTTAAAACAAAATCTGGGAGATATGAGCGCGTAAAAGAAATGCATTCCTGGAATTCTAACCATGTGATTGGTCGAATCGTTTTGTATGAATTGACACGTCATAGCGATCACCATTTCAAAACAACAAAAAAATATCAAATTTTAGATTGCCATGATGAGAGTCCGCAAATGCCTTTTGGTTACCCAACATCTGTTGTTTTAGCAATGGTACCTCCTTTGTGGTTTGGGATTATGAACAAGCGTGTACCTAAGGAAATGGTTTTAGAATAGTTTTTAGAAGTCGTCACAGTTTTAAGAATCTGTTGAAGTAAATCTTGAACTTTGAAATACAAAAATCTATCTTTGTGCCTTCAAAATAAAAATCATGACCAAACCCGTTCGTGTGCGTTTTGCACCAAGCCCAACAGGACCTTTACATATTGGAGGTGTTAGAACAGCACTTTTTAACTATTTATTTGCTAAAAAACATAAAGGCACATTTGTACTTCGTATTGAAGATACAGACCAAAATCGTTATGTTGAAGGTGCAGAAGATTATATTGTTGAATCTCTAAATTGGTGCGGAATTCCTTTTGACGAAGGTGTTGGTAAAAACGAAAAGTTTGGTCCTTACCGTCAAAGCGAACGTAAACATTTATACAAGCAATATGCAGATGAACTGATAGAAAAAGGTCACGCATATTATGCTTTTGATACTGCCGAAACTTTAGATTTTCATAGAAAAGATCACGAAGCTAAAGGAAAAACCTTTATATACAATTGGCACAATAGACTCAAATTGAGTAATTCATTATCACTTTCCGAAGAAGAAGTAAAAGCAAAATTAGAGGCTGGAGACGATTATGTGATTCGTTTTAAATCACCACAAGATGAAACTTTGCACTTAAAAGATATTATTCGTGGAGATATTAAGATTGATACTAATGTTTTAGATGATAAAGTATTGTTTAAAAGTGATGGAATGCCAACCTACCATTTAGCAAATATCGTGGATGACCATTTAATGGAAATCTCTCACGTGATTCGTGGTGAAGAATGGTTACCATCATTAGCATTACACTATCAATTGTACGATGCTTTTGGTTGGGATGCTCCTGAGTTTGCTCACCTTCCGTTGATTTTAAAGCCAACAGGAAAAGGTAAATTAAGCAAGCGTGATGGTGATAAATTAGGATTTCCTGTATTTCCTTTAGAGTGGACAGATCCAAAAACTGGTGATGTGTCTAGAGGTTATAAGGAAGATGGTTATTTTGCAGAAGCAATGATAAATTTCTTGTCTTTTTTAGGTTGGAATCCAGGAACAGAACAGGAAATTTTTAATCTAGATGAATTGATTAATGCTTTCGAATTAGAACGTGTTAACAAAGCTGGAGCACGTTTTGATCCAGATAAAATTAAGTGGTTTAACCATCATTACATGCAAGAGCAGGACAATGGTGAGTTAGCTGTTTCATTTCAAAATTTGAGATCAGAATTAAAAGATATCGATATTAACTACATTGAAATGGTTATTGCCTTAATTAAAGAGCGCGCCACTTTTGTGAGTGATTTTTGGGACTTAAGTCATTTCTTCTTTACGTCTCCTCAAGAATTTGACGAAAAAGCCTCTAAAAAAGCAATTAAGGACGACACGGTAACTATAATGTTAAAGGTAAAAGACATTATCACTCACATAGACGATTTTACGGTAGAAGCGCTTCAAAAAGATATTAAAGGTTGGATTACTACTAATGAAATTGGCTTCGGAAAAGTGATGATGCCATTACGTTTGGCGCTTGTTGGAGCATTGCAAGGTCCAGATGTTTTTGATATTATGTTTATGATTGGAAAAGCGGAAACTGTAAAGCGTATTGATGCTTTAATTGCTAATGCGTGAAACAAGGTTTAATTATCGTTTTCACATGTTTTCTTTTTAGTTGCAAAACGTCAAAAGTTGATGCCTCTAAACGTTTGATAATGTCAAATATCACAAAGAATTTGGTGTTTAAAACTGGAACAGATATTTTAATATCTGATTTTGAAGATGAGTTTCAATATATACTAGGTTTTATGCTAGCAAAAAGAAATTCAACTTTTGAAATTGCAGGTCATACAGATTCAGTTGGTGCCAAAGACAGAAACTTAGAATTATCACAACGACGAGCAGATAAAATTAAATTATTACTTATTAATAAAGGCTTTGATGGCTCTAAATTGAAAGCTGTTGGCTATGGAGAGCGTCGACCATTTGCTACCAATAAATCTCAAGAAGGTCGAGACGCTAATAGACGTATTGAAATTTATGTAATACCAAATTAGACGATTTTAAATTTTTATTATAAAATTAAAACGTAATCATCAATCCAAAAGATAGCATGCTTTGGTTGCCCTTAAATTTTTCTGAAGATGGTGTTGTGGTTAAATTTTGGTCATTAAGTTTTCCTAAAATATTTGTAAACCCGTAACTATAGGTTGCACGCAATCTAAAATTGGTAATACCTGCCGAAACACCTACAACTCCATTAACATTAAACTGTGAAATATCAGTAATGTCTTGAGCAAATAAAGCATCATAACCGTCTATTATAAAGTTATTTTGGCTATCATCTTTAAGTTCTAAACTCGTATTATATTGTAACTGTGGTCCAAAATCAAAAGTTATATTGTCTGATATGATTTTAGCATGTACCATAAACGCAACCTGTACGGTTTTTAGCTCGTATTCTATAGGTTCTTGAGTTATAGTTGTTAAGCTAGGTCGTCCTGTAATCTCTAAAGAGTTTTGTGCATATTGAAACCCGTAACTTACTGCATACCATTTGTGTGGTATATCTACAGTGGCAACCATACCACCAATAAAGCCATCACCACTTTTAGTTGTAAAATTATCTGTTTTTATATCATATTGCGTGAGACCTCCAATAGCACCAATTCCGTTTTTAATTGCGTATCTTGTATGTTGCGCTATAGAAATTGTAACAAACCCTATACAAAACACTACTAATAATATAAACTGCTTCTTTTGCATGACTTAAGTGTGAGAATTGAACAAATATAACTTAATTTAGTAACTGATTATTTATCTAACCATTAAAAAAAACTGCTATGAGAGACTTTCCAATTTATTTAATACCCCTTATTTTATTTGCTTTAATCATTCTCTATTCCTCATTTTTCGTGGTGAAACAACAAACCGCTGCAATTATTGAACGTTTTGGTAAATTTCATAGTATTAGACAGTCTGGATTAAAAATGAAAATTCCATTAGTTGATAAAATTGCTGGAAAATTGAGTTTAAAAATTCAACAACTAGATGTTATTATAGAAACCAAGACTTTAGATGATGTTTTTGTACGTATTAAAGTATCTGTGCAGTATCGTGTTATTAGCTCAAAGGTTTATGATGCATTCTATAAATTAGACTATCCTCATGATCAAATTACATCTTATGTATTTGATGTGGTACGTGCAGAAGTGCCTAAAATGAAGTTAGACGACGTTTTTGTTAAAAAAGATGATATAGCATTAGCTGTAAAGGCTGAGTTAAATGATGCTATGTCTGATTACGGATTTGATATCATAAAAACGTTGGTTACAGATATTGATCCAGACGCACAAGTTAAAGCTGCGATGAATAGAATTAATGCTGCAGATCGTGAAAAAACAGCTGCTCAATTTGAGGGTGATGCTGCTCGTATTTTAATTGTAGAAAAAGCAAAAGCCGAAGCTGAAAGCAAACGTTTACAAGGTCAAGGTATTGCAGATCAACGTAGAGAAATTGCTAGAGGTCTAGAAGAATCTGTAGAAGTATTAAATAAAGTTGGAATTAATTCTCAAGAAGCCTCTGCATTAATCGTTGTTACACAACATTATGATACTTTACAATCTATTGGTCAAGAAACCAACAGTAATTTAATATTATTACCAAACTCGCCTCAAGCAGGAAGTCAAATGTTAAATGATATGGTTGCAAGTTTTACAGCCAGTAATCAAATAGGTGAAGCTATGAAAAATGCAAAAAAGAAGGAGCAAAAATAATACAATGAACACGCTTCATTTATCAAATGAAGCGTGTTTAATTTTAGTGCTTAGTCTTATATTCTGAAATCATCTTTTTTAACTCTTGCAAATACGATTTTAATTCTTCTTCGTTAATCTCTGCCTCTTGGTTATCACCTTTAGGGAGCGTACTTTGCGTCTCGCTTAAATATTTTTGTAGTTCAGGATAATTTTCTTCAATATCTCTGGTAACCACCGAAATTTCGGTTAATATAGTTCTTGTGCTATTCTTCATAATTTATATATGTTTAGTATCTTAAAAGGTACGAATAGAAACAAAAATCTCAAAACTTAAATCAATGTTTAACTCAAATTTCACATTAAAAAGGATGACGCTCATCCCATTCTCTTATTGGGTTAGCATACTTTACAATTAATTTTAAAACAGTATTAGCAATAATATTATTTGTATGTTTTAAGTATAAATACATTTTGTAAGGTTTGGCTCCTATAGAACTTTTAATCTCCATAGCAGTTCTTGCAAAAATAACTTCTTTGTAGTTGTGTGAAATTCCAAATGAAGCCATATCATACAACATATTGAGATAGATTTGGTGTTTATGCTGTAAGTCTTGCTTGTAACCTAAAAAGTAGGTTTCTAATTTATGATGATTTAAAATTAAAGTGTAAAAACCTATTAATTGATTATCCATGAAATAACCAAATAATTTAAAGTCATCCTTAAGCTCTAATTTTAAGTTATAAAAGTGATTTTTATGAAGCTTAAACGAGTTAACTCCTGCATTATCAGAGACATTTTCGTATAACTCATATAATAATTCGTTTAAGGCGAGTACATCATCTAAAGTTAATTCTCTACGCTCTATTGCACTACTTTTTTTAAGAGCAGTTTTGTAACGACTTCTATATTTTTTATTAAAATTAGACACATAATCACCTGGTGTTACCCAATGCGCTTTAATCTTAAAAATCATATTTGGTTGCACCTGCGCTTTATATAATTTTTCTCTTAGAAAAAACGCTTTACTCTCATGTACTGCATCCTCTTTAAAATAATCTTTATAAGCAATAATTCGAATTTTTTTATTGAAGTCGGTTTTAATTTGCTTTGCTAATGTTTTTAAAGCAATAGATACCAAATCAAGAAATTCATCTTGCGATATAAACTCAGGATTAAAATAAAAACCATGTTGTCCTGTATGCATTAAATTACCAACAATTAAAGCATTTCCTTTTACAATTTTAGAGATTAGCAATTTTCCGCAACGCTTAAAAAACTGGTTTGAAGTTTTTCTAAAAACATCATTTACATATAATTCTACACGCTGTATTATTGCGATACCAACTAAGGTTTCCGAAGAAAAAATACCTAAAAAATGTGTTGAAATATTGCTAGGACTAGAGTTTTCTAGTGCTCTTAAAAAAGCGCGTTTTAAAAAAATATCAGCAACGGGAAGCGCATCCCAAGAGTCAGGTAAATCGTTAACAGAATTGTATAATTTATGGTGTATCACTATAAAAATTAGAGGCTAAAAATTACAATTTTCAGCCTCTAATTGTGTTAATTGTTTAAAAAATTATGCAGTCCATCCAGAAATTATGCTTCCCATAATTGTTAAACATACAATCCAATAACCCGCATTTATAAAGATATATTTAAAGTTTTTACGCTCAAACAAGCCATTTATCCCAATTATTGGTAGCGCAAATAAAATTCCTGCCATTGCTCCATGCAGTGCACCATGTCTAAATGTTCGCCACTTACCTTCAAACTCTTCCATAAAAGCTTGTGTTGTTGCGCCATCCAAATTACCTTCTGTAAGTCCATAAACTCCAAACTCGTGAATTACCAAAAAATTGGTAAAAAATGCTAGAAAGAACGATAATAGTAAGGAAACTCCAAAAATGATGGCCATATTGCCACTTTTCATTTTGACTTCTGTCATTTCTGCTGCTCTCATCCAGGCTATTCCAAATACTTTTGGATTATACCAAATAAAACCCAAAACAATGGGTATTACTGTAGCAACTGCAATTGCTAAAAAATTAAATTCCATGATAAATATTGATTATAGTTAGTGCCTCTAATGTACAAAAAAACCTCTAAGGTATTCACATAGAGGTTTTTTTAGGTTTAATTGTATAGCATTATAACGCTTTAGCTTCGGCTACTAAGAGTTGATTTTTGTCTTCTAAAGCTTTAGAAATAAAATCATTAATAGCATCGTTTTTTTCTAATCCGTTGTTTAGCAAAACACCTAAACTTATCATAGTTATTATACGTGTTCCTGCTTTTTTTACTGAAGTTCCAAAGAGTGCTTCTACGTCTTCATACGATACATTCTTTGCTAATTCTTGAATTTCGGCCTTTGCTTTTGCTCTTTGCTCATCCTTCATTCTATCATACTTTTTACCATATGATTTAATTTGTTCTATTACAGACCTATTATTTTGTTGTGCTGTTTTATTTTGTTGTTGTGCTGGTTGTGGCTTTTGCTTTGCCCAAGAATCGCGCAATCCAACAATTTTATTAAATACTAAATGCTCTGGTTTAGAATCGTTATCTACATTAAAATAGCCTAAACGTTGAAATTGAAAACGATCACCAATTTTGGCATCTGCTAAACTAGGTTCTACAAAAGCTTCAATTACCTTAAGCGAATTAGGATTAATAAACTCCATAAAATCTTTGTCCTGATGACTATCTGGAGCTTCATCCATAAATAATCTATCATATTCTCTAACCTCAGCTTTTAAAGCATGTTGTATAGATACCCAATGAAGAGTTCCTTTGATTTTCTTTTCGGTATCTGAGGTATAAGTACAGTGAATTTCTTTAATAGTTCCTTGGGCATCCTTAATAACACTTTCGGCTTTGATAATATAAGCGTTTTTAAGACGTACCTCTCCTCCTAGTTTCAATCTAAAAAATTGATCACTTGCTTGTTCTTTAAAATCGGCTTTTTCAATATAAATTTCTTTAGAAAAAGGCACTTTTCTAAAACCTGCACTATCATCTTCTTGATTGTTTTCGGCTTCTAACCACTCTACCTTATCATCTGGATAATTAGTAATAACCACTTTAACAGGATCTAAAACTGCCATTACTCTTGGAGCAGAATAATTTAAATCCTCTCTAATACAAAATTCTAATAGAGAAACATCAATTACATTTTCTCGCTTTGCAACTCCAACTTTATCTATAAAAGTTTTAATTGCATTTGGAGTATAACCACGTCGCCTTAAACCAGAAATGGTAGGCATTCTAGGATCATCCCATCCAGATACTACTCCATCTTCTACCAATTTGAGCAACTTACGCTTACTCATAATTGTATAACTTAAGTTTAAACGCGCAAATTCTCGCTGTTTAGGTAACATTGGTAGCTCATTAGCTGCATAACCATATACATGCTCTTTAAACCAATCGTAGAGCTCTCTATGAGGCTTAAATTCGAGCGAGCATAAACTATGTGATATTTGTTCTATATAATCACTTTCGCCATGCGTCCAATCATACATTGGGTAAATGCACCAATCGTCACCTGTTCTATGATGATGTTTTTTTAAAATACGATACATCAAAGGATCACGCATTAACATATTTGGATGTTGCATGTCAATTTTAGCGCGCAAAATATGTGAACCTTCCTCAAACTCTCCTGCTTTCATTCTTCGGAAAAGGTCTAAATTCTCTTCTACACTTCTATTACGATATGGTCCATCAACACCTGGTTGTGTTGGTGTACCTTTTTGCTCTGCCATAGCTACACTAGATTGAGAATCTACATAAGCCTTACCATCTTTGATAAGTTGTTCTGCCCAATCATAAAGTGTTTGAAAATAATCTGAAGAATAGAGCTCATTAGCCCATTCATAACCCAACCACTCTATATCTCTTTTGATAGCATCAACATATTCTTGCTCTTCTTTTGCAGGATTTGTATCATCAAAACGAAGGTTTACTGGTGCGTTGTATTTTTCACCTAAACCAAAACTAATGCCTATAGCCTTAGTGTGACCAATGTGTAAATAACCATTTGGTTCTGGCGGAAAACGAAAACGTAATTTATCTTTTGACAACCCGTTTTTTAAATCTTCCTCTATGATGTGCTCAATAAAATTTAGCGATTTTGTTTCTTCAGACATATGTTTAAAAATAATAGGCAAAGTTATTAAATATTTGTGTCGAACGCATTCAATCTTTTTGAGTTTTAGAGAAAATTAAAAGTTTTGTGATATTTAGATGCTATTTTTTACTTGCATAGTATCTCTACGAAATTGAAAAGTGGTTTTAAAATTGTGCAAAAGAATTTTTTAGCAAATTGAAAAAGTTTAAATGCGTACGTCCTATATTTGTTTTAAAATAGAATGTTTTGGGAATAATAAAAGTTGAAAATATACGCGTTTTTGCACATCATGGTTGCTTAAAAGAAGAAACTAAAATTGGTAGTGATTATCGTGTAGATATAGAAATAAAAGCAGATCTTCAAAAATCATCAAAAACTGATGAATTGTACGATACTGTAGATTACGTTTTGCTTAATAAAATAGCAAAGGAAGAAATGCAAAAACCTTCTAAACTACTCGAAACAGTTGCTAAACGTATGTTAACACGAATTTTCTTAGAAGAAAAATTAGTAAAAAAAGCAACTGTAAGCGTTAGCAAACTTAATCCTCCAATTGGTGGTGATGTAGAAAGTGTAACGATTAAAATGACCGAAAGACGAAAAAAGTAAGGGTTTGTATTGTTAAACGGTAATTTTTTATAAATTTGCTTTCTCGCTAGAAATAACGAGATACCTTTTAAAATTTAAAAAGGTGTCGTGGCCGAGTGGCTAGGCTTTGGTCTGCAACACCAACTACAGCGGTTCGAATCCGCTCGACACCTCAAGAAACCTTCAACGAAAGTTGGAGGTTTTTTTTATAAAATTTTGATGATAGTTTCCTAATAACTTAGAAATTGATTTAATTAAACCAAACTGCATAACGCTGTCTTCTTAACTCTAAAGCTAAGGTTTCTTCCATTTTAAGCGCTTCTGCCCTAGTTGCTATGGGATTGATATGATTGTACAAACTAGGCCTTAAATACGATCCATATTTTTCAACGATGTTTGCAGAAATCTTATAACCTTTTTTATTGCGATGACCTGTTTTGTGTTGTAAAAAACGCTCCTTTGGTGTTTTACTAGTCATGCCAACATAGAGACATTCTAAAACACCATTAAATTGCGGATTAGCTTCTCTAAACTTTCTGTTTTCTGTAAAAACTCTCTTAGATAATTCTACAACGTAGATGCGATATTCTGTCTTTGCCATCGTTAGTTGTTTTATAAACGATGTTCAATTTCCTCTTGAAGTCGTTCTTTTCCCTTCGGAAAAAAGCCTTGTACTAATAATAATATTCCGAAGCCTAAAATAGCAAGCGCAACAATTTTTTTGGTCTTAAAAATAAGTCTGGGAGTTAATTTGTTTCTTAAACGTTTGGCAGCTGCAATTTTTAATAAATCGGTTAAAAAATAAACCGTTAACATAGTGGCTATAAAAACTTCTACTCCGTTTTCAGATTCTGTAATCGTACTACCAACAACAATAAATCCAAGCCATCCTATTAATACACCAATGTTAATAAAATTGAGTAGAAACCCTTTTATAAAAAGCTTACCAAACGCATTTTTTTGAATCTCAACTTTATGATATTCCCTAACAATAGAGCGAAATGATTTAGACGTTTTAACAAAAGAAATTAAACCATAGGTTACTAAAAGAATACCACCAAAAATGATAAAATTAGGATCATCCTTAATCTTATCAACCAGTTTATTTGTGCTGTAAAATGCAAGAAGAATAAAAACTATATCTGCTAAAATTACACCAAAATCAAAAATTAGAGCACTTTTAAATCCTTTTGTAGCACTAGTCTCAAGCAGTACAAAAAATACTGGACCAATAGTAAACGCAAGGATTATTCCGAAAGGAATTGCTGCTAATATATCATCAAACATAGTAAAGAAAAAAGCTTTCCTACAAATCTAATAAAAAAGTCTCGTTCTTACTATGAGAAGTGTTATAGTTTAATTGGCACGTTTTATTCTACCTCCAAAAGTAGTTTTTTCTTTAACGTTTTGAGGATTACCATAGATAACAACATCACCACCAGCGGTTATTCTAGCATCTACGTTTTTAGTCGCATTAACATCTGCCTCACCTGCTGCTTGTATTTTTACGGTCGTATTTTTTGTTTCAAAAGCTTTACCTTCATAAATACCACCTGTATTAAGTGTAATATTTTGAGATACTGCTTTACCTCTGGTTTCTATGATTCCGCCAGTGACAGCTCTTATCTCAACATTTTTAACGTCTAAACCAATTAATAAACGAGCACCTTCTTGAGATCTTAGTTCTATATTGTTTTGCTCAATAAGTTCATTTGCAGTAATAAAAGCGCCTTCATTACCATCAATAACATCTAGTGTGGTATAGTAAACCGAAACAAATGTTCGTTTACCATTAAAGCTCTTATCGAGCTTCATTCTAATTTTTAAAGTTCCAGATTTATTAATGACCTCAACATCTTGAATATCATCGCCTGTAACTTCTACTCTAGCTTCATCAGATTTAATTAAATTAACAACAATTAAGTCATACACCTTAACTTCATTAAAATCTCCCGATGTGACTTCTTTAGGGTTTTGCGCAGTTAATAATGAAGTAATAACAAGTAATGCGATTGTAAAATATGTTTTCATCTTAAATGTGTTTTAGTGTATTTACGTATGTGTTTGTATTAAAGATGATAAACTTTGTTATTTGTTACACTTTAGATTTAAAAAAATAATAAGATACGTCTTAGTTTTTGACTTTATACGTATTAAGACGCAGTAACCGCAGTACCTGTCACAGAAACGACAGCATAGTTACTAGCTAATAATTCAATTTCTACTTTAATACCAACAATGGCATTTGCACCCAATTTTTTGGCGTTATCAGTTAAACTAACAAATGCACGCTCTTTTGTGACATCAATACTATCTTGAATTGCTTTATGGTATTTAGACATACTAAATCCCATAGATAGCTTTTCTTCATTAATGGCAACTCCAGTGACGATGCCTTTGTAGTCTGAAATTTTAAATCCTTCGATAGAATTTGTAGTGGTTAAAATCATGTGTGTATTTTTTTTATAAGTCCCTTTTTCTTCGGAAATGTTACAAGCAAAAAAGAAGTGCTACTAAATTAAATATTCTCTTATGAATATCTAATGTAATAGCACAAAAATTATAATGTTTTATATTTCCGAAGTGAAGAAATTATTCTTCTACATGTTTACCAATTAAGGTAAAATCGAGATGTTTTTTCACTAAATCTGTGTTTTTAACTCTTACAACAACCTCATCACCAAGTTGATACATGGTTTTAGAGTTTTTACCAATAAGTGCATAATGATCTTCATCAAAGACGTAGTGATCGTCTTTCATATCACGAACGCTTACCATACCTTCACATTTATTCTCAATGATTTCTATGTAAATTCCCCAATCTGTAACACCCGAAATGACACCTACAAAATTCTCGTTTTTATGATCTTCCATAAAACGAATTTGCATGTATTTGATAGAATCTCTTTCGGCTTTTGTAGCAAGATTTTCCATGTTACTAGAGTGGTTACATTTGTCTTCATAAGCCTCTTCGCTTACCGATTTTCCACCATCTAAATAATGCTGTAATAAACGATGTGCCATCACATCTGGATATCGACGAATTGGCGATGTAAAGTGACTATAATAATCAAATGAAAGTCCATAATGACCAATATTATCTGTAGAATATTCTGCCTTACTCATTGTACGAATCGTTAAGGTATCTACTAGATTTTGTTCCTTTTTACCGTTAACCTCTTTTAATAAATTATTTAAAGAAGAAGACACACTTTTTCTGTCCTTAAAATTAAGTTTATAACCAAAGCGTCCAACTACATTTTGAAGTGCAGCTAATTTTTCATCATTAGGTTCATCATGAATACGATACACGAACGTTTTCTTTTGTTTACCAACAAATTCACCAACTTTTCTATTAGCAAGTAACATAAACTCTTCAATAAGTTTATTGGCATCTTTACTTGTTTTAAAGTACACTCCTACAGGATTTGCTTCTTCGTCTAAATTGAATTTTACTTCAACCTTATCAAAAGAAATAGCACCTTGACTCATACGTTTACGACGCATGATTTTTGCCAGCTCATCTAGTTTTAAAGTAGCTTGAGCAACTTCTTTTGAGGTTTGATATTCCTTGCCAGAAATAGCAACTTCTTTAGGTATGGTTGTGTCAATTTTATTAGGATTTTTTAGAACGTCATTTCCGTTCATTCCTTTATTATTCTCAATAATTGCTTGTGCTTCTTCATAAGCAAAACGCGTGTCTGAATAGGTTACCGTTCTACCAAACCATTGGTCTTTAATTTCGGCTTTATCATTCATTTTAAACACAGCCGAAAAGGTATACTTCTCTTCATGCGGACGTAATGAACAAGCTCCATTTGATAAAATTTCTGGAAGCATTGGTACGACTCTATCAACTAAATATACAGATGTTGCTCGCTCGTAAGCTTCATCATCTAAAATGGTACCTTCTTGCAAATAGTGAGAAACATCTGCAATGTGAATCCCTATTTCAAACAACCCATTATCTAAAACTTTAAATGATAAAGCATCATCAAAATCTTTGGCATCTTTAGGATCAATTGTAAAGGTTAAATCTTTTCGCATGTCGCGACGTTTAGCGATTTCTTCTTTAGTAATTGAGGTATCTATTTTATTTGCAAACTCTTCTACTTCATGCGGAAATTCTAATGGTAAACCATATTCTGCTAATATCGCATGAATTTCGGTATTGTGTTCTCCTGGTTTTCCTAAAACTTTAAGGACTTTACCAGAAGGAGAATCGGCTTTTTCTGGCCATTCCTCTAGAGATACTAATACTTTGTCACCATCTTGAGCTTTGTTAATCTTGTTAATAGGTACAAAAATATCGGTATGCATTTTATTACCATCTACAATAACGAAAGCAAAATTCTTTTTCTCGTGAATTTGAATAACACCAACATACTCGCTTTTAGCGCGTTTAATGATGTTTGTGACTTCGCCTTCCAACTTACCACGTTTTCTACGTTTATATGCATAGAACTCAACCTCATCACCATGCAGTGCTTTGTTCATGTTATTTGAAGCAATGTAAACATCATCCTCAAAATCATCACTAATAATATAGCCAGCACCTCGAGATGCCATATCTACAATACCAATATGATACTCGGTATTAACTATGGCCTTAAACTTACCACGTTCTAACTCTTCAATCTCTTGCTTTGCTTTGAGTTGTTGAAGTTTCTTTATAATTTGATTTCTACTACTAGCATCGTTAACACCAATTTTAGCAGCAATTTGTTTGTAATTAAAAGTTTGGTTTCTATCTTTTTTTAAAATACTTAGAATTGTATTTGTTAGGTTGGAAATCTTGTTATTTGAAGGTTTCCTGTGTTTCTTTTTACTCATTTAATTTGTAATCTTATATTTCCTAAAAGTGTTAGGAATTCTTTGTTATTCAACTTAATAATAGGAGGAGAGAAGCTATTAAGTTTATGCAAATCTACGGTTTAATTATTTAATAGTGTTTCTAGACCGTTAAATTAATGAAAAAGAGCTGTTAATTTAACAGCTATAATAATCAATTTCACTTTTTTTTCTTCGGAAATTAAGACATACTATTTTTCTACGTGAGTAGCATAAATTAAAAACTAAATTTCAATTTACTAAATTTTGTAGTTATCAACATATATATACATAACATCATTTTTCTTTTAAAATTTAAAAAATAAAATGGTGGTTATTATAGTATGTTAATAGTGACTATAACTTTATTAGCTTTTACTTTGATAAGTCACTTATCATAATTACTTAATATGTAGTTAACAATTACTTTACATTTAAACAGCTCATTTTTAATCGAATTAACAAAGCTATTAACAGGTGTTAATAACCTATGTTGACAACTCAAACTTAATAAGTATTTCACTTTTTTGTGTTGGTATCTCATAATATGAATGCTAATAACTTCACAAAAAAAAGTGACTAACTTTTTAGGTTTTCAACTTTATGATTGTGATTGTAAAAATTAATGGATAATCCTAATAAAAGTTTTAAGTACTTAAAAGAAGATATGAACAAGTAATGAATACAAATAGCTATAGATGTTAACAGCTCATATTTCCGAAGTAAAAAATCTTAAATTCAAACTTATATATTATGAATAACTATGTGGTTTATCTTATGGTTTTATTATAAGCAATTATTAACTTTAGGGTTTTAAACAACATACATATATTATGACAATTTCTATAGGTAACGATCACGCAGGAACCGAGTACAAGCAAGCTATTGTAGCACATTTAGAGGCTAAAGGCTATAGTGTTAATAACTATGGTACAAACTCTAATGATAGTGTAGATTATCCAGATTATGTACATCCTGTTGCTAACGATATTACAAACAAAAAGGTAGATTTTGGAATTTTAATTTGCGGAAGCGCAAATGGAGTTGCTATTACTGCTAACAAACATCCACAAGTAAGAGCTGGTGTGTGTTGGACAAAAGAAATAACTGAGTTAACAAGACAACATAACGATGCAAATATTTGTTGTATTCCTGCTCGATTTACTGCTTTACAACAAGCTATAGCTATTATTGATACTTTTTTAGATACAAAATTTGAAGGTGGACGACACCAAAACCGAGTAGATAAAATAACAATGTCTTGCTAATATTATTATTTAGGTCAACGTATATAATTAACTGTATTAGATATTAAAATTTATGCGTTTTGCTAATTCTTAATGATGCTATAAAAATAATTGTCTTCTAAATGAGTCATTCACATTCTTATACTCACAATCATGATGATTTAAAAGGTAGAAATTTAATTATTACTATTTTTTTAAACATTGTTATTACAGTAGCACAAGTTATTGGAGGCTTACTCTCTGGTAGTTTATCTCTTTTGAGTGATGCATTACATAATTTTAGTGATGTTATTTCTTTAGTAATTAGTTATATAGCTAATAAATTATCTAAAAAGGAAGCCTCTCTTCAAAAAACTTTTGGGTATAAACGTGCTGAAATTTTAGCAGCTTTTATAAATGCTGCTACATTAATTATAGTTGCGATTTTACTAATTATAGAGGCTATTGAACGTTTTCAAAATCCGCAAGAAATTGAATCAAATCTTGTGATTTGGTTGTCTTTAGTTGCAATTTTAGGTAATGGTTTTAGTGTACTATTAATTAAAAAAGATAGTAAATCTAACATGAATATGAAGAGCGCCTATTTGCATTTACTAACAGACATGATGGCAAGTGTAGCGGTTTTTATTGGTGGTTTACTTATGAAATATTATCAACTTTTTTGGGTAGATAGTGTACTTACATTTGCCATTGCAGTTTACCTTATTATAATGGGTTACGATTTATTAAGAGACTCATTTAAAGTTTTAATGCTTTTTACACCAGACACTATAAAAATACAAGATATCGTTAATGATATTCAAAAAATTGAAGCCATTAAAAATGTGCATCATGTGCATATCTGGCAACTAAATGAAGAAGAAATTCATTTAGAAGCACATATAGATTTTGAAAAAGATATTACATTATCTCAATTTGATATAATTTTACAAGAAGTAGAAGAATTGGTGTTTCATAACTTCGGGATCAATCATGTAAACATTCAACCAGAATTTGGTAAATGTGATGCAAAAGATGTTATCATACAAGATTAGTTAGTATTTAATTAATCTCGTTTAAATATGATTATGCTATTATATCTTTACCACTACAAAATATAATTATGATAGATATTAAGGTTAAAACTATTAATCAATTAAATACACTAGAACTCTATGATTTACTCCAATTGCGTAGTGAGGTTTTTGTAGTAGAGCAAGATTGTGTCTACCAGGATCTTGATGGTAAAGATCAAAAAGCTTTACATATTATAGGTTTTAAAAATAATAAAGTTGTTGCCTACACGCGAGTATTTAAACCAGGAGATTATTTTAAAAATGCAAGTATAGGTAGAGTAGTAGTAAGTCTTAACGAAAGAGAACATAAATACGGTTATGATATAATGAAAGCCTCAATACAAGCTATAAAAACGAATTTTAATGAAACTACTATTAAAATTTCTGCTCAAGTTTATTTAAAGCGTTTTTATAATAATTTAGAATTTTATGAAGTAGGAGAGGAGTACTTAGAAGATGGAATTCCTCACATAGGAATGCTTAAAACTTAATTTTCACTTCTTGAGGTGTTTTGACCAACATATGTTATTAATATTTCTACACGACGATCTAATTTAGGCTCTCCACCTAAAGGAAACTTTCTGCGCATACCAACATATTTCATGCGTCTTTTATTAACACCTTGTTTTGCTAAATAATCATAAATAAATTTAGCTCTAGCAACAGATAGATTGCGTTTTTTAGTCTTTCTATCTATAGCATCTCTGCTATTTTTTGTACAACATACATGACCTTGTATTGTAAAATAGAGATCTTTTCTATCTACTAAAATTTCGGCTAATTCTTTAAGTGTAGCTTTAGATTCTGGTAATAATTTACTGTAACCTGTTTTAAATAAAATATTATTAAGTTCAAACTTATCTCCAGCTTTTAGTTCTCCTTTTAAAAGCTCTGTAGCTTCTCTCTTTTTAGCTTCGGCTACTTCTGGATTATCTTTTGGTTTTGGAGGAAATACAGATGATACAATTATCTCTACCTTACGATTAAGACCTCGTATTTTGTTTAAATCATCCTCTTTAACGAGTTTAAGTAATATTTTACCCTTACCATCAACATTAGTTATTATAGACTCGTCAAATTCATTATTTGAAAAAATAGTTTTAATAGAATTGGCACGATCTTGTGATAATATGAGATTGTAACCATCACTTCCTCTATCATCTGTAAAACCATATATAGATATTTTAGCAATATCCATACTTTCAATTTCAGATAAAAACATCAACAATCTATTATGCTCTGTAGGAGGTACTTCAAACTTATCGGTTTCAAAATACACCTCATGAGTCATCTCTTTTTGAGCAATCAAAAATTGTGTAAAAAGAAGCGTTATTAGTAGTAGTTTTTTCATGTTAGTTTAGAAAACACAAATTAAATATAATTTTTTTTAATGTTTTCGTCAAATTTATAATCAATATCAATCTAAGTAACTTAAATAATTAGATGGATTTTTAAGGATTTCTACTCCTTTTTGTATTTCAAAATTATTAGCAACGTAATAAGAATACAAACCTTCTCGATAGAAATAACGTTTTACAATCTCATCAGATAATAGAGATAATAACTCTGCTTTATTTTCATCTATTGCTTTGTCTTTATAGGAGTTTAATGACGAAATTAAACTTGTATACTCTGTATTAACCTCCTTATCTAACCGTTCTTCCTTGGCAACTGCCAATGCATTAGCAAAAGCCTTTTCTGTTTCAGTTTCAAAACTAAAGTTGTTTGCTTTTAAAAAGTTTTTAAAATTTTTAAAATCTGTGTCTGAGAGTTTAAAAGTCTCTAATTGAGTTACAGAGTTATTGTAATAATAGTCTGTAGCATATTTAAAAATTAGATTTTCATTTATAATGGCTTTAGTTATTGGACTTAATTTGGTTTCGTCTAATTCTAAATCTGGTTGTACACCACCACCATCATACACAGTTCTTCCTTTTTTTGTTTTAAAAGCATTATAATTTTCTTGCTTTGTTCGTGTTGCTTTACCATTATCATCACGATTCCAATAATCAAGAGCTTGGATACAACGACCAGATGGTGTATAATATCTAGAGATAGTAATTTTCATTTGGGTACCATAAGTTAGCTTTTTAGGACGCTGTACGAGTCCTTTTCCAAAACTACGAGCTCCAATTACAACTGCACGATCTAAATCTTGTAAAGCTCCCGAAACTATTTCACTCGCAGAGGCACTAGAGCCATCAATTAAAACCACTAATGGGATTTCTGTATCCATTGGCTCATTAGTTGTATAATACGTTTTATTGTACTTTTTAACTTTAGATTTTGTGGTCACCACTAGTTGATTTTTTGGAACAAATATATTGGTCACATTAACCGCTTCTCTTAATAATCCGCCAGGATTTCCTCTAAGGTCTAAGATAAGTTTTTCGGCACCCTGATTTTTTAAATCTCTAAGTGCACTTTTAGTTTCGGCAGATGTTTTGGCATTAAATTTTCTAAGTACAATATAACCCGTATTTTCATTAACCATAGAGTAATGTGGTACTGCGTGTATATCTACTGCCTCTCTTTGTATTGTTGCATTTTGAGTTTTACCTTGTCTAATGTAAGTAACCTCAACACTAGTACCAGCTCCACCTTGCAATAAATTACCAGCATCATCTTTAAAATCTGCAACGGTAACATTATCTACTTTAATAATTTCATCACCAGCTTTTAGTCCAGCTTTATCTGCAGCGTAATCTTTATAAGGTTCTATAATGACTAAACGATCTTTTAAGGTCAAAACATTAGCTCCAATACCTGTATAATCTCCAGCATTATTAATTCTAGCCGACTCTACATCCTGCTCATTATAATAATTTGTATACGGATCTAAATCTGCAAGCATACTCTTAATTGCAGTATCCATAAGGTCTCCAGGATTTGTCTCATCAACATAATTCATATTGAGTTCTTTAAAAAGCGTAGTAAAAATTTCTATTTGTTTAGCTATTTCAAAAAAGTCGCTTTTAAAGGCGGTACCACCAAAAAATATAGTGAGTGCAAAAAACGGAATTAAAACACGTTTTTGTAGTAGTTTTTTCATTAGTGTATTTTTTATTCTTGTGACACTTTTTTAGAAAATGTCTCTAAAAGTTGTTTCATTTTTTTTTCTACGGAATCAAAATTCGTTCCATCCTTACCAATGTACAAAATCATTAACGTATAACATGACGAAATGTTGTTAAAATACGCACCTTTATTTAGTCGGTAGGCTTCTCTCATTAAGCGTTTAATGCGATTTCTATGAACTGCTTTTTTAAAATTACGTTTACTTACAGAAACACCGGTTTTAAATTGTGTATCATCTTCAAACTCAGTTTTAAGATATACCATACGTAACGGATACGCACTAACCGATTTCCCTTCGGAAAACAGCTGTTCTATATGTTTTTGGCTTTTAAGCTTTTCTTTTTTAGGATAAGAAAATGACATCTAGTTTTTAGATTTTAGAGACACCCTTTGTTGTAGGTCTACAATTTTACTTTCAAGTTCATGAAGCCTATCATACACATCTACAGGCTCTGGCATTTGCTTAGAGGCAAACATGGTTACATACCAAATTTCCATAATATCTTCGGCATTTATAGTGTATGTTGGGTAGTTTCCATCTTTATTATCACTTTTTAAAATGAGTTTTCCTCGCTCTTCAATACGATTAATAACTCGTTTTAAAACCACACCGTCATTTTTACTAATAATGATATAAACTCTACCGTCTTTAATATCTTTAAAATCTTCTACATAGCGACCAAAAACCATATCGCCATCAAAAAATGTACGTACCATTGAGTTACCTTGAACTTCAAAGCATCTAAAAGTTCCGTTTGTTAATTGAGGCATGTGAAATGCAGGTAAGGTTTCAATATACTCAGCATCACCATAACCGTCGAGATATCCTGCTCTTGCTTTTGCTGGAACATATACTACGTTTTCTTCACCTTCTGGAGTTGTAGAAATTACTTTTGGCATTCCAGAATATGTTTGAATTGATGTAGACTCGCTCTTTAGCATTACAGAACTTTTTCCGAAGAGAAAATCAGGATTAATTTCAAACTCGTCTATTATTGCAGAGAGCACATCATAACCAGGCTTAGTCTTTTTACGTGAGCCATCGGGTTGTGGTCTTCCATTAACAATACTATCTATCGTAGTTCCTGTTACTCCTATACGTTTAGAAAATGCATAATTATTAAGATGAAAATGATTAATTATAGCAGTAATTTTTTCGTCTATTGATTCCATAATACCAATAATAATAAGTTTAACGTTTTACAATTTCTATGTAATTTGATTACAATACTTTGTAAAATGTTTTATATTTATACTCTAATTAAACGCTAAGATACGAAAATTACATAAAAATCAAACATTTGTGTAATTGTTATAGCCTCTTCTTCAAATTCTTATTAATAAAGATGTCTCATTAATTTCAACCCTGGTCTTTTAATTAGAAATATGTTGGTAAACAAAAAATGGTTATGACTTAACCTTTAGGGTTTTAGTAATGTAAATTGTTAGAAAAATATAATTATAATAGCTTTTGTATTTTGCATCCTTAAAGCAAAAGCATTTACCTAGCCTTAGATGTTCACTATAAAACCAACTATGCCAAAAGCAGAGGTATTACATTTTTAACCAAAGATGATGAAGTGTCTCAAAATATTATTATTGAAATTCTAAATGACATTGAACCTTACCAACCAGGAGCATTTTATAAACGCGAATTACCATGTTTATTGGCAGTAATTGCAAGAGCAGATCTCAGTAATGTTGAGGCCATTATCGTAGATGGTCATGTCTATATTGATAATGATGGCAATTATGGTTTAGGTGGTTACTTATATAGGTCTTTAAATCATAAGATCCCAATAATAGGCGTTGCTAAGCGTGCTTTTCATACCAATATAGAAACGACAATAAAAGTTGTTCGAGGTAAGAGTAATAATCCTTTGCATGTATCTGCTATTGGTATAGATTTATTAACTGCAGCACAATTTATACAAAATATGCATGGTAAGCATAGGCACCCTACACTACTTAAAACTCTAGACGCATATAACAAAACTAAATAACAACAAAATACAAAATTTAACATTATTAATTTGTAAAATGTTTGTATTAATTGTGTAATATGATTATATTTGTGTTCGCTTTTTTAACAACGTTTACCGTTAAATACTAACAATTCGTGTTAAGTAGAAACTTATAAAATCTAGATTAATACTATTCTGGTTAAGAAATCCTATTCTAATGGGACTTAAAATAATCTTTGGTTGAGAGTTTGGTCTACTTAAAATTAATTCAAACATATGTATGAATATTATCTCCAAAGCGCTATCAGAGTATGGCGTTAAAGAAACCGTTGGCTCCAAAGACAACCTTAGAATTTTAAAATACTTTAATGAAACTGGTTTTGATGGTTCAAAACTTAAAGACGAAACTGCTTGGTGCAGCGCCTATGCTAATTGGGTTGCAAAAACTGCTGGATATGAATATTCAGGACAGCTCACAGCAAGAAGCTGGTTACGCGTTGGTACCTCAACGCATACACCAAAAGTTGGAGATATTGTGGTGTTGTGGCGAGAGTCTCCACAAAATTGGAAAGGTCATGTTGGTTTTTTCATTAAAGAAACTAAAAATTATGTGTACGTCCTTGGTGGTAATCAACGCAATATGGTATGTATTAAAGCATATCCAAAACCTAGAGTGTTAGATTATAGACAACTAGCACATATAAAATAATATTAACCCAAAAAACAAATACTATGGAAAAAATAGTGAAACTCATGTTTTGGTTACTCACGTTTTTGTCTCCTGTTAACGCAGTAATGGTAACAATGGTTTTTTTAATCATTGTCGATTTTATTACAGGTGCTTACGCCTCAATAAAAAATCGAATTCCTATTCGTAGTTCTAAAATTGGTCATACCATTTCTAAATTTTTTATTTACAATTTGGTTATTCTGGCAGCTTATTTTGTAGAAGAGCATATTGTCAATGAAGTACCATTTTTGAAGATCATTGCTGGATTTATTGCTATTACAGAAATTAAATCTATACTAGAAAACTACAATGTAATTTATGGTATCAATCCTTTTAAAGCCTTAATTAATTTAATTAAGCTTACATCTTTTAAGGAGTCTATCGACGTGATAACAGAAGGTAAATCATCCTACACAAAAAAGGGTAAAGAGCAAAAGTAATTTAAACAATTATTACCTAGAGCCTATGAAAATCTCGGTCTGATTTTATAATGTAAAACAGATTGAGATTGGAGGTTTTTATTTTTCAGAATTATGAAATTTACACCATAAAACTCATGAAAATAAGTCTGTTTTCTTCGGAAAAATTACTGGTTTTCTCATCTTGGTAATTGTAATTATCAATTTACTTTACAAACGTTGTAGTGAGCTAATTTCCGATGTTAATAACTGCATGAGACCTTTTAACAAATAAAAATAGACTTATTTAGAGCTTCAAACGTGAAGTTATAAAGCGTTTTGTTTTGTCAACATGAGTTTAGGCTTACAGTATAACCATAAGGTAAATTAGTTTGTGAGTTATATATCAAGTCTTGATCAAAATCGAAAACCTACTCATAAAATTGAACTTGGTATTAAATAGATTAAATGGCTTAAAATGTAAAAAGCTACAATACTTAAATTGTAGCTTTTATATATTTAGGTTAACTATAAACTATTCCGTAGCAACAGGATACACATTATTATCTAACTTAACATCTGCCATTAACCCTTTAGGATCAATTTTTACAGATTGTACAGTTTTAGACGTTTCTAACTTATAAGTTGGATAAGCCCAAGCCCAATCGTCTTTTACAGTCGCTGAGGTTTGTTTTGCGCCACGCATCATGCGTAGTGGTATGTAAAAATCTTCTGTTGAGCCATCTGTATACATTACTGTTATGTCTATTGGCATTGGCATTAAACCAATACGCTCTAGCGTTACAGTATTACCTTCAATAGATTTTACAGCGTAATCTATAGTATTTGTGGTTTGTCCAAAATCTATTAAATACCAATCTAGTTCCATACCAGAGACACGCTCTGCAGTTCTTACAATATCTAATGGTTTTGGGTGTTTAAAAGCCCAATCATCATAATATTTTTTAATAGTTGTTTTTAAATTCTCATCACCAATAATATAACCTAATTGTGAAATGAAAACAGCACCTTTACTATAAGCCGAAATACCATAAGCCTGATTAATATTATAACGATCTGCATGAGTTGTTAACGGTTGCTCAACACCAGAATTTGCTAAATAAGCGTAGCCTTGATACGAACGACTCAACGGATTTTCCTTTTTACTATCCATAATCTCATTCATGGCTAAAGCCGAAATGTAACTCGTAAACCCTTCGTCCATCCACTCATGTTTTGCTTCATTAGTTGCTAATAAAAACTGAAACCAAGTATGTGCCAATTCATGAGCTGTTACACCAACTAAACTACCATAACTTCGTTTTCCGGTGATAAGTGTAGACATGGCATACTCCATACCACCATCTCCTCCTTGTATTACTGAGTATTGCTCGTAAGGATATTTGCCAATATGCTCACTAAAATATTGCATTAACTCTACAGTTTTAGGTTGTAGTTTTTTCCAGTTATCTAGGTTCTCTTTTGGTAAATCTTTCTTGTACAAAAAGTGCAGCATTGGTCCGTTAGGAACTTGCATCGTATCATGAATATAGTCCTTATCTGCAGCCCAAGTAAAATCATGAACGTTTGGCGCAACAAAGTGCCAAGTATTTGTTTTTCCCTTTTTACGCTTTACTTTGTCTTGAGATACGTAACCATGGCCAATCTCGTCTGCATTTTGTAAATTTCCTGTGCCTCCAATAATGTAATCTTTATCTATAGTAATTTTTACATCAAAATTTCCCCAAACACCGTAAAATTCTCTACCAATGTAAGAGTCTGCATGCCAACCTTCGTTATCATACTCTGCTAATTTTGGATACCATTGCGTCATAGAAAGTGCAACACCTTCGGCATTATTACGTCCAGAACGTCTTATTTGAACTGGCACTTGACCTGTAAACTCCATGTCAAACTCAACAGTTTCTCCAGCTTTAATTGGCGATTTTAAATCTACAATCATTACTGTACCTTCAATCTCGTAATCTAGCTTATTACCTTCTAGCTGTAATGATTTTACGTTTATAAATCCAATCTCATCATCTTTTAGTTTAGAAATGCGACTTTCATATACTGGGTTTTCTTTAGTCCCAGTATTATTAGTCATTCTACCATCTGGATCTTTGATGCTTTGTAAACGTGCATCCATTTCGCTACCTGGTTGAAAGGCGTTAAAATACAAGTGATAATACACACGATGTAAATCATCTGGTGAGTTGTTAGTGTATTCAATATTTTGTTTACCAGTAAATTGATAGGTTTTTACATCCATATCAATCTCCATTGTATAATCGGCTTGTTGTTGCCAATAATGGTCTGTTTTGTATTCTATGTTAGTATTTTGCGCATTAATTTCCGAAGAAAAAAATGTTACGCATAACAGTAATATTGTGCTTAATTTAAATGTCATATATTTTATTTTTTTTGCTGAAATTTTTAGTTGCCTTTAGCCATTTGTGATGCCATAATTAGAGCGTTGTAAGCATTTACAATACGTCCTGATTTTGAGATTTCACTTAAAGATTTAATTTGTTTATCTGCACCAATGGTCACTTTTGCTTTAATAGGTAAACCAGAGTCCATTAATATTTTCTTTACTTGAGACGCAGTTAAACTTGGGTATTGCGAGCGAATTAAAGCTGCAACTCCTGCCACATTTGGAGCAGCCATAGAGGTACCACTGTTCATATCATATTCGTTTTCTGGCATGGTAGCATAAATATCACTTCCTGGAGCAAAAACGTCTACATTTACTTTACCGTAGTTAGAAAAACCAGACACCATTGTAGAGCCATATTTGTTGGTTAAAGCACCTACAGTTATCACATTATCTGATACTTCTGGACCTGTACCAATAGCATCATTTGGGTAATTGTGGGCAACGTCAATATCTTCGCTATCATTTCCTGCTGCATGTACGAAAAGTACATCCTTATCTGCAGCATATTTAAGTGCGTCTCTAACCCAATCACTGTGAGGTGAGAATGATTTACCAAAACTTGCATTGATAACTTTTGCACCATTATCTGCAGCATAACGAATTGCTAATGCTACATCTTTATCATACTCGTCTCCATTTGGAGTAGATCGTATTGCCATAATTTGTACGTTGTTGGCAACACCATTCATTCCTAAATTATTGTTACGCTCTGCAGCTATAATTCCTGTAACGTGTGTACCATGGCTTTCAGATTTTTTTGATGGTCTCGGGTTGTTATTACCATAGCCTGGTTTGTCATTTAAATCGTTAGGGTCATCTCCCGTTTTACGACCTTGTAAGTTTTTATTAAGGTTAACGTTAAGGCGATCGTTGATTTCTTCTAAGCCATTTTTAAAAACTTTTTTTGCGTTTGCAATAGACTCTAAATTGTTACCATAGACAAATTGTGCAACCTGTACAGCTTGGCCTAATCTTTCTTCTTCGGTTTTAATAGCAATGACTTCTTTTTTTGTATAATCTGCTTTACCAAAGTGTGCTGTTAGAATCTCGTCTGCCATTGTTACTTGTTGGTAAATTTGCTCATATTGAGTTTTGTAACCTACATATTTTTGATACTCGCTGTTATATAGTGCTTCTGCTTCTGCATATCTTGGCGCATTTTTATCTCCTGCAGCAAGTATTCTAACATATTCTAATTGCTCATCATAACCATCACCAACAAAATTCCAACCATGAATATCATCAATATAACCGTTGTTATCATCGTCTTTTCCATTGTTAGGAATTTCTTTTTTGTTAGTCCAAATAACATCATCTAAATCTTCATGATCTATATCTGTACCACTATCAATTACAGCTACGATAACTGTTTTTCCTTTTTTATTTTTAATAATTTCTTTGTAAGCTTTATCAACACTCATTCCTGGAATAGTGTCTTTAACTAAATCTAGATGTGCCCAATTATTTTTTTCGGCATCTGTAAGTGAAGCCTCTTTAATAGGCGAATTATCTATATTTTCTATTGGTGTAGAAAGTACACCTGTTGTTGAGCCACAGCCAAATAATATGGCAGATAGGGTTATTGTGTATAAAAAAGGTCTAAATAGTTTTATCATAATAGTATTAATTAAATATATCGTTTGTTGTAAAAGTTTCTTTAAGTCGCACACCTTTATCGGTGTGTTGTACGGTTATAATTTCATTATGTGCATCGTGCTCTAAAAATAAATAGTAATTATTATTGGCAGCAAGATTTAAAAAATGTTCTTTTTCATCTAAAGTTAATAAAGGTCTTGTATCATAGCCCATAACAAAAGGTAAAGGTAAATGCCCTACGGTTGGAAGCAAATCTGCCATAAAGCATATGGTTTTATCTTTATATTTAATCATTGGTATCATTTGCTTCTCAGTATGACCATTTGCAAAAAAAATATCGAATCCTAATTGCGAATTAGATACAAAATTATTTTGCGGTAGGTTTGTGAATTTTAACTGACCGCTCTCTTGCATTGGTAAAATATTTTCTTTTAAAAACGAAGCTTTCTCTCTATTATTTGGGTTAGTTGCCCAATCCCAATGATTTTTGTTGCTCCAAAAATGTGCGTTTTTAAAAGCGGTTTCGTAGCCAGTTTTGTCTTTGTTCCATTGTACACTTCCACCACAATGATCAAAATGTAAATGGGTCATAAAAACATCTGTAATATCGTCTCTATGAAAACCGTATTTTTTTAGGGATTTATCTATAGTATCATTTCCCCAAAGGTGATAGTAGCCAAAAAACTTCTCACTTTGTTTATTGCCCATACCAGTGTCAATTAAAATTAATCTATTATTGTCCTCAATGAGCAAACAACGTGCCGAAATATCTATCATATTATTAGCATCGGCAGGATTTGTTCTCGTCCATAGCGACTTTGGGACAACACCAAACATGGCACCTCCATCTAATTTAAAATTACCAGCATTAATGGGATATAATTGCATCTAAATAAAGATTTGACATGCAAATTACTAAAAGCAATAAACATTACTTGAGTTTAGTAGTAATTATTGAAGCTTTTTTAACATTTTTATATCGTCATAAGTGTTTAAAAAATTAAATTTACAATAGTAAAGTTTTACAAGATGAAAGATAAGTCTAAAAAAAGCAGAATGAAATTGTTGAGATTTGGTAGAGATTTTAAGCCAGACGAACGTGTAATTTTAAGAGATTATTTGGCTATTGAGAGAACGCGTTTAGCTAACGAACGTACACTTTTATCCTATATTAGATCATCACTATATTTATTATTGGGAGCAATTGCATTTTTTCAACTTAAAGAATTTGCTAATTTTAAATACGTAGCCTTAACAGCATTAGTTTTTAGTATTACTTTTTTTATAATTGGAGTTTATAGGTTTATACTGCTAAAGAAAAGTCTAAAGAGGGTTTACTACAAATCTGAAGATATGTTTAAAGACAAAGACTAAGACGTTTTATTTTTCTTAGCGATAACATCTCTTAATCGCTTGCCAAAATCTAGTAGTGCTTTTATTTCTTTAGTACTTGCCAATCGTTGTTTACTAAAAATAAGTAAACTATTACCATTAGACTCTATATGATAGTAAGGGTTGCATTCAAAAAAATGAATTAACTCATTGGTGAAAAACAATTTTATAGCCTCTGTATGCTCTCCTACGAGATGAAATCTTTTAGAAAAATCAGGATGATTGTCAAAATTAATATCTGTAAAACCAGCAATAGCATACACTTTATCTATTATAGTTTCTCTATCTAATGAAAACACCGGAATTGTTTCTTGCAAATCGATATGTAGCATTGAGGTTCTCACCACTTCTTTTGCGATAAACTCACCTTCAGAAAACTCAATATCAAACAATTTTGAGTTAGAGTTATCATTTTTTAATTCGTTATAAATATGATTAGGTTGCTTAGTTTTAAAGAACAAAAACGGATCTAAAAAACTAGTGTTTTTATTTTTATCTGCACTGTATATAAGGTCATAATCGTTAGCTATAGCCTCAAGATTTTCTTGCCTTTTGGTAAGGTTGTATCCAAAGAGTTTTGGAACAGCTGCAATTTTTCTTAATGCAAATGGATGTTTAGAATCGGCATCATGCATATCTAATCCAACAATATCAAAATGACCTCCACTTTTAATAAAAGCACTTTGATAATTATTTAAATTTTCCATCACAGTATGATCTACAAAATCACACATAGAGAAGTCAACAATTACATCATTATCTGTTGAAATAGCATTTAGTTTTTGTTTTAACCTATAAAAATTAGCAAAAGTGCAAAAGTGCTTTACACTAACATAGTAACTAGAGTTTTTGTCATTTTCTTTAAACATTAAAACATTTGGTTTTATCCAATGTCTTAAAAAAAGCGTTACGTTTTTATTTATCACAAAGTGAATAATTATCGTAATAATTACACCAGCCGAAATTCCTAAAATTAAACCAAACTTTAAAGTTGTAAGCAACGTCACAAAAAATATTAAAAGTTGCTCTTTACCAACCGAAAATATCTTTTTTATTAATTCTGGAGAGGCTAATTTGTATCCAGTATATACTAAAATAGCCATTAGTGCAGGTAAAGGGATACGAGTCAATTGAGTACTAAAAACAACAATAAAAACAACAAGAAAAAAGGCATGAGAAAAATTGGCAGACCTATTAGAACCTCCATTATTAACATTCACAGAGCTTCTGGCAATAACTGTTACAACATTTAATCCTCCAACAAAACCACTCAACATAGTCCCTAGCCCTAAAGCCTTTAAATCTCTATTTACATTAGATCGTCGTCTTTCGGGATCTAATTTATCTACAGCCTTTATACTTAAAAGAGATTCAATACTAGCAATTAAGGTTAGAGATAAAACGCTTCCCCAAAACGCCAAATTACCAATTTTTGCAAAAGAGACCTTAGGTAATTGTGTTGTAATTTCTGTAAACGACGGAATTTCTGGTATCATGTAATCTTTTGCAATTGGATTGTTTTGATGCAAAACCAATTCAAAATAGTAACTAAATGCAATAGATAAAACCACAATCCACATTGGAGCAGGTATGAGATGCCAATACTTATTTCTAAGTTTTGGATAAAACACCATTATAGCTAAACTTAATAATCCTGCTGCAGCAGCATAAATGAGACCTGTATTCTCATAATGCATGGCATCATTGATAGTAAAAGGAATTTCAACTAAATAATCTATTGTATTTTCTCGGGTAATTTTATGACCAAACATAATATGAAACTGCTTACCAAGAATGATAAGCCCAATTGCTGCCAGCATACCTTGAATAGCTGATGAAGGAAAAAAATCAGCAAGATTTCCCATTCTCAAAAAACCAAGTAACATAATTAATGCACCAGAACAAATAATGGCAGCAAAAGCACCTTCTAAACCAAGTGTTGTAATAGCGCCTAACGTAACAATTACAAGCCCATTTCCTGGCCCAGTAATAGTTACATAACTACCACCTAAAATTGAAACCACTACACCACCAACAATTGCTGTAATAATACCAGAAATAGCAGGAGCATCACTAGCCATAGCAAGTCCTAAGCCAAGTGGCAACGCTATTAAGCTAACCACAAATCCTGAAAATATATTTTTAGGAAGTTGCTTTAAAAAAAGTGATATGTTATTCTTTTTTGGTGTCATTGAATAATTAAAACATCGGTTGGCAATTCAGATAAAATGTACTCTATATCGTGAGGAAAAATACGATCCCAAAAACTGGTCTTAATTGGAGCATTCATAACCAACAAGTCAGCTCGTATAAATTGCGCATAATGCCCAATACTATAACCACGTTTTCCAAAAATAGATTGCGTTTTAGTAATTGTTTGAGATTTGTATGCTTCAGGAATTTCGGCAATAATAGAGTTCACACGAGAGTCTTCCCTCATTTTTAAACGCTCTTTAATAATAGCAGATTTTCTAAGCGATTTATCATCATCAACAGATACAGCAACCTCTTGCTTTGTAATTTCTTCTACAATTGTAATTTTTTTAGATTGTAATTTATGAGAGATATAGAATGCTGTTGATATTGCTTTTTTAGTTTTTGTGTCATTTAACCCGTTAACTACTATGTGCTTACAAGCAATACGCTCTACAGACGGTTTTATAAGTAATAAGATTGAACAATTGGCTTGCCTTGTTATTTTTCTTGCAATTGTTCCTAAATAATATTGTACAAAGTTTTCTTTTTGAAGTGCTCCTAAAATTAATAAATCAACATTTTTTTCTTCGGAAACTGATAAAATCACATCAACTGGGTTACCTGTTTTAAAAACGAGCTCGTAGTTGAGGTTGTCATTTATAAAGGGTTGAATAAACTCTAGAATTTGCTGTTCTTTCTCCTGAGATTTTTCTCCTACATGAATAAGGACTAATTTACTCTCAAAATAGAGCGATAGTCGTGCAGCTTCATAAAGGTTAGCTTTAAGGTTTGGAGAAAAAGCAACTCCAATACCTATAGTCTTAAAATTTTTGTGGGTCAAATGCTATAAAAATCAATTTCGAGGGTAAGTTAATATAATTTTTGTGGCTTCTAAAGCATTTACCGGTTTCATAGCTTTTAAATCTTTTTTTTATAGTCGTTACGATAGATTCAAGTATATTTAACATTTTTAAATAAAGTAGTATGTTAGAATTAGCAGGAATTATCATTTTAGGAATATTAGCACAATGGGTTGCTTGGAAGTTTAAAATTCCAGCTATACTTCCATTAATTCTAATAGGTCTTTTAGTTGGCCCTATAGCTGCAGAGTTTTTAAGTGCAGATGGCACCAAATGGATAGAACCTATTTGGAATGGAGACGAAGGTCTTTTTCCTGGTCAGAGTTTATTTTACTTCGTGTCTCTAGCTATTAGTGTCATTCTTTTTGAAGGAGGATTAACCCTTAAAATGAGTGAGGTTAAAAATGTTGGACCTGTAATTACAAAGCTAATTTCTGTAGGTTCAATAGTAACTTTTTTTGGTGCTGCTGTCGTTGCACATTTCACATTTGATTTAAGCTGGGAAATTGCATTTTTATTCTCAGGTCTTATTATAGTTACAGGACCTACGGTTATAACTCCAATTTTAAGAAACATACCATTAAAAAAAGATATTTCAGCAGTTTTAAAATGGGAAGGAATTTTAATTGATCCTATTGGAGCATTAGTTGCGGTATTGGTTTTTGAATTTATTAGTGTTGATGGTGGTGGAGAATTTACTAAAACAGCCTTAATTGAGTTTGGAAAAATCGTGTTGTTTGGGACCACTTTTGGTTTCACATTTGCACACGGTATGAATTTTATTATCAACAAAAAATTAGTACCTCATTACTTGTTAAATGTATTTGCTTTAGCTGCAGTTTTAGGAGTTTTTGTTTTGTCTGATACTTTTGCGCACGAGTCTGGTTTATTAGCAGTAGTTGTAATGGGAATGGTTTTAGGAAACACAAACGCTCCCTATTTAAAAGAACTCTTATATTTTAAAGAGTCGTTAAGTGTACTTTTAATTTCTATTCTATTTATTTTACTTTCTGCCAATATAAATATGAGTGATTTGTACTTAATTTACACCTGGAAAACAGCAGTACTCTTTGCTGCAGTTGTGTTTATCATTAGACCAATTGGTGTGTTTTTAAGTACACAAGGTTCTACCTTAAAACTCAAAGAAAAATTATTTATTAGTTGGGTAGGTCCACGAGGAATTGTTGCAGCAGGTATTGCTTCACTTTTTGGATTAAAACTAGCTAAAGAAGGTGTGCCTGGTGCAGAGTATATTACACCTTTAGTGTTTATGATCGTTTTAGGTACCGTATTATTAAATGCAACAACTGCAAGATTATTTGCAAAAATGGTTGGTGTGTTTTTAACAACCTCTGATGGGATTTTAATTGTTGGTGCCAGTAAAGTATCTCGTTTAATTGGTCATTATCTAGAGTCTAATGGTAGGCACGTGGTGTTAATAGATAGTAATCAAAGTAATATAGATAAAGCTAAAGAACTTGGTTTAGAGGCAATAAACTCTAACATATATTCTGACACCTTGATGGATAATATAGAATTAAATGATGTTGGTTATTTAATGGCATTAACAGCAAGTAATGATATTAATAAATACGCTATTAATAAATTTGGTAAACAATTTGGAGAGAACGGATCGTTTAGATTAGTGAGTGTTGACGAAATGAGAGATAGTAACAACAACCCTAAAGAAGGTTTGTTTTCTCACACAGATGATTATATGACGCTCAATAATGTAGTTAGAAAATTTCCTAGCATTCAAGAAATAGAATTAAAAGATAAAGACCATTACGAGAGCTTAATAGAATTATCAAATAACGATAAAGATATTATACCATTGTTTATTAAAAATGATGATAACGAAATAGAAATTATCTCTTCTTACAACAAAGATGTTGAAGAAATTGGTAAAAATTGGCATTTGGTTTATTTAGGTAAACCTTTTGATGTTGAGGTTGTTGCTAATGAAGAATAAAATCGTTTGTTCTTAATTATTAAAGACAAATTATATTTCACTACAGCTATTTGTAAATAGTCTTCGGAAATGTGAAAGCTTTAAAACACGTCTGTTTAACGCCTATTATTCTAACTAGAAAAAAGTAATTATGCTAGCCTTTTCTACATAGAATAGGTTACGATTACATGTGTTTTCCAATTTCCGAAGAAAAAAAAGAAGTGTTATTTAATTTATGTAGCTTCTACTCGCTTAAGCTGTGAACCTCTAAAAATATATAATAAAGGTTTTAATCGTTGAGCTTTAAAACAGCCATAAATGCTTGTTGTGGTATTTCTACGTTACCAACTTGGCGCATACGTTTTTTACCTTTTTTCTGTTTCTCTAACAATTTACGTTTACGAGAAATATCACCACCATAACATTTTGCAGTTACATCTTTACGAAGTGCTTTTATAGTTTCTCGAGAAATAATTTTTGCTCCAATTGCAGCCTGAATAGGAATATCAAACTGTTGTCTTGGTATTAGTTCTTTTAGCTTTTCGCACATTTTTTTACCAATATTGTGTGCGTTATCTGCATGAATTAAAGCAGAAAGAGCATCTACTGTTTGAGCGTTTAATAAAATATCTAAACGTACCAATTTTGAAACCTTCATTCCTATAGGAGAATAATCAAAAGAGGCATAACCTTTAGAAACGGTTTTAAGACGATCATAAAAATCAAAAACAATTTCTGCAAGAGGCATTTCAAAAGTCAACTCAACACGCTCTGGCGTTAAATACGTTTGATTTAAAATCATACCACGTTTTTCTATACATAAAGACATCACATTACCCACAAAATCAGATTTTGTAATAATAGTAGCTTTAATAAATGGCTCTTCAACACGATTAACGGTTGTAGGCTCTGGTAAATCTGATGGGTTATTTACAATAAATGGTTCATCTGGATTTTTATTGGTGTAGGCGTGATACGATACGTTAGGTACTGTTGTAATTACAGTCATATCAAACTCACGTTCTAAACGTTCCTGGATGATTTCCATATGCAACATTCCTAAAAACCCACAACGAAATCCAAAACCTAAAGCTGCAGAGCTTTCTGGCTGAAATACCAATGAGGCATCATTAAGTTGCAGTTTCTCCATAGAGTTACGAAGCTCTTCATAATCTTCTGTATCTACAGGATATATACCAGCAAATACCATTGGTTTTACATCTTCAAAACCTTCAACAATATTAGTAGTTGGGTTAGCAAAATCTGTAATTGTATCTCCAACTTTTACTTCTTTAGCAGTTTTTATTCCGGTAATCAAGTACCCAACGTCACCAGCTTTTACGCTTTTTTTGGCAACTTGAGTTAATTTAAGAGTACCAACTTCGTCTGCAAAGTATTCTTTATCTGTAGCGACAAATTTAATTTTTTGTCCTTTTTTAATTTCGCCATTAAATACTCTAAAGTAAGTTTCAATACCTCTAAAAGTATTATAAACCGAATCAAAAATTAATGCTTGTAATGGCTCATCTACATTACCTTTTGGCGCAGGAACACGCTCAATAATTGCTTTTAAAATGTTATCTACCCCAAAACCTGTTTTACCACTTGCATGTATTACCTCACTTGGATCACATCCCAAAAGTTCAACAATATCATCGGTTACTTCTTCTGGATTTGCACTTGGTAAATCAACTTTGTTAAGTACTGGTATTATTTCTAAATCATTTTCTAAAGCTAAATATAGGTTAGAAATGGTTTGTGCTTGTATACTTTGAGCAGCATCTACAATTAATAAAGCGCCTTCACAGGCAGCAATAGATCGAGATACTTCGTATGAAAAATCTACGTGACCAGGAGTATCAATAAGGTTTAGTACATAATTCTCACCCTCAAAAATATAGTCCATTTGTATGGCATGAGATTTTATGGTTATACCACGCTCGCGCTCCAAATCCATACTATCTAAGAGTTGGTCTTGTTTTTCTCGAGCGGTCACAGTACCTGTATAATCTAATAAACGATCTGCAAGTGTACTTTTTCCGTGATCAATGTGTGCGATGATGCAAAAATTCCTGATATTCTTCATATACTCTAATTCATCTTCTTTAAGATTTGCAAATATAACCGAATTATTACGCATATAATATCATAAATGTTTACAAAAAGTACATTAACTACGGAAAACCCGTAAAAAGGATTCAAAAACAAATGTTATATTGCACCGTAAAACCCATTGTAATTTTGAATTTCCTACGCTCTCTCTTTCTTTTCTTGTTGTGCGCATTTGTAAGTAATGCTCAAGATTATTCTGTTTCTGGTAAAGTTTTTGATTCTAATAACACCATTATAGAGTTTGCAAATATTATTGTTTATAATGAAGATGAAAGTGAAGTATTAAAAGGTACATCTACAGATGTAGACGGTTTTTTTAATTTAACTAACTTAGAATCTAACACATATATCTTAAAAATTAGTTTTATTGGCTATCAAACTTATGAGCAGAAAATTGTTTTAACAGGTCATTTAGATTTAAAAACAATTATTCTAGAAGATGATATTGAAAGCTTAGATCAAATTACCATAACTGCAAAAAAGCCAACTTTAATTAGAGAAGCAGATCGACTTATTTTTAATATTGAAAACACTGCCTTAGTTGAAGGTAATATGCTTCAAGTACTTAAAAGCACTCCAGGAGTTTTAGTTTTGGGAGATGAAATTACCGTTAAAAACTCTAATCCAACGGTTTATATAAATAATAGAAAAGTGCATTTATCTGCAGACGATTTGAGTCAGTTATTAGAAGGCTCATCGGCAAATTCAATAAAATCTATTGAGGTTATTACAAATCCCTCTGCTCGTTATGATGCAGAGAGTGGAGTGGTTATAAATATTGTTATGAGCAAGAATCTAATAACAGGTTATAGAGGTACTATTTCTACAAATTTTACGCAAGGGGTTTTCCCAAGATATAATGCTGGGACAAGTCATTTTTTCAAAAATGAAGATATTAGTTTTAATGTCAACTATAATTACTCAAAAGATAAATTTAATAGAGACGGTGTTAATACTATTAATTATTTAGATAGTGCCAATGCTATAGATGAGTCTTGGCGCTCATTTACTAATAGAAATACATGGTCAGAGACTCATAACCTCAATGCTAACTTTGATTATTTTATTAGTGATAATAATACATTAAGTTTTTCTTCTAATAGTTTATATGTACCATATTTTAAATATAGAATAGCTAATAATACTTTAATCAGTGATGCTAATGATAATTTTTTGTCACGTTTTACTGCAGATAATGTTTCTAAAGATAATAAATACAACTTAGGTTTTGATGTAGATTTTAATCATCAATTTACAAAAGGAAGTTTAGCCTTTAATACGCATTTTACAACTTACAATTATGAAAGAAATCAAGGTGTAGTAAGTAACTTTTTTGACAACAATAATGATTTTATTGTGCGATCTGCATTTAACACAAATTCTAATCAAGACACTCAAATATTGGCAGCTAAGTTAGATTACACTTTACCATTAAATGATAATTCTACATTTGAGACAGGCATAAAGGCCTCTAATATTAAGACTGAAAGTGATATTACTCAATTTGATATTGCGCCAAACTCTGGTAACGAGGTTATTGATGAAGAAAACTCTGATGCTTTTGATTATGATGAGCGTATTTATGCAGCTTATGCTAATTATGCTTTAAATACAGATACCTGGAGCATAAATGCTGGTTTAAGAGCCGAGCAAACAGATCTAGAAGGTGTTTCATTATCAACAAATCAAATAAATACCCAGGACTATTTAGAATTGTTTCCTAATGCAAGTGTACAATATAACATTTCAGAAAAATTTAGTGTAAAAGCAAATTATAAACGCAGTATTGCACGACCTGGTTACACAGATTTAAACCCATTTAGATTCTTTTTAAATGATAATTACGTTGTAGTTGGTAACCCTAATTTGGTGCCTACTTTCAAAGATCATTATGAGGTTGGCGCCTCATTATTCGACGGTTTAATTAATCTTGGAGCTTATTATGATAATTATGATGGTGCAATTTCTGAAATACCAAGGCAAAATAACGATACTAATATTATAGAGTTTAAGTCTGTAAATTTTGATAAAACAATAGAATATGGTTTTGATTTTATATTAGATTATTACCCAACAGATTATTGGAACCTATATTTTGTTACTTCTTTTTATAATATAGAAGAACAAACAGATTTTGGTAATGGCTTTGTGACACAGAGTCAATGGTCTAATTACTCTGAGTTGTTTAATAGCCTTTCATTATTAAAGGATCAAAGTTTAAATCTGAGCTTATCTCTAACATGGGTTGGAAAAAATTTGCAGGGTTTTCAAGTAGTTGATAATCGTTTATTTTCTGAACTTGCCATGTCAAAAACTGTTTTCAAGAAAAAAGGAACCATTTCATTATCTGTAAGTGATTTATTTAATATGCACGATTTTGATTTAAGCACACGTTATCAAAATCAATTTAATACACAGTTTGTTGATATAGATGATCGTTATATAAGATTAGGTTTTCGATATAAATTTGGTAACACTAGGTTAGAAACCAATGAGCGTACGAAAGACTTAGAAGAACGCGATCGCTTAAATAAAACGAGTAATTAAATTTTTTTTTCTTCGGAAATATTCTGTCATTTTAAGCCAAGCGAAGAATCTATATTACTTAGAAATCTCTTTTTTTGAAAGATGTTATCAAAATTCCATTCCGCACTTAACGGTTTTCTATCCGAAAATGTATTCGTTTACTGAAGTCTATCCTTTTAATCCTGCCATTCTGCAATAAATAAATTCGTATCACGTCCACCACCATTATTTCTATTAGAAGAAAAGGCTAAATACTTACCGTCGTTAGAGAATACAGGGAATGCATCAAAAGTTTCACCATGAGTAACGCGCTCAAGGTTTTTTCCATCGAGATCAATTAGGTACAAATTAAAAGGAAATCCGCGTACAGCTTCAAAGTTTGACGAGAACAAAATTTTCTCACCAGATGGATGAAAAAACGGGCTCCAATTGGCATTTCCTAAATCGGTTAATTGACGCAATTCACTACCATCTGCATTACAAATGTATAACTCCATTTCGGTTGGTTCAACTAAGCCATCGGCAAGTAAATCTTTATACTCTTTGATCTCTTTTTCTGTTTTTGGACGCGATGATCTAAAGATTATTTTAGTTCCGTCAGGAGAAAAGAAAGCACCTCCATCATAACCTAACTCATTAGTAATTTGTTTTACATTGCTACCATCAATATTCATTGTATATAATTCTAAATCACCACTTCTAGTTGAGGTAAACACAATTTTATCACCTTTTGGAGACACTGTTGGTTCTGCATCATAACCTACTTCATTAGTTAATTGTTTAACAATGTTCCCTTCTAAATCAGCCATAAAAATATCATAGCTATCATAAATTGGCCAAATGTATTTTCCGTTTTTACGTAAAGGGGTTTCGGGACATTCGTCTTGTTTTAGATGTGTAGACGCATAAATTATATGTTTATTATCTGGTAAAAAGTAAGCACAAGTAGTACGACCTTTTCCTGTTGATAGCATTGGTGGTGCAATACTATCTGTAAATGTTTCATTGGCATTCATTAAAAACATTTGATCGCAACCAACATTCCATTTTTTGTTGTTAGATTGAAACACTAATTGCTTATCGTCAAAACTCCAGTAAGCCTCTGCATTATCTCCACCAAAGGTTACTTGACGTATAGCTTTAAAGTGTTTTTCTTCAGGATAGATTAATGAATCTTTACCAGCTACTAAGACCTCAGTTTGCTCAACTTTTTTTTCTTCGGAAGTTGTTTTAGACTCGTTTTTACAACTTAAAAATGTGAAGATTATTAGTACTACAACTATGTATTTCATCTGCTAAATATTAACTAAATTTGTGCAAAATTAAGATATATGCGTACTAACTACCTAATTATTGCTCTTTTTTTGACGGTTTTAACTGCGTGCAAGTCAAATTCCGAAGAAAAAACTGAAGAGATTACTATTAAAGATGATGTAGCTTTTTTAGCAGATGATAAGCTAGAAGGTCGTCAAACGGGTTCTAATGGTGAGAAGGCAGCTGCCGAGTATATAGCAAAACGTTTTAAAGATTTAGGTTTAAAGGCCAAGGGAACAAAAGGATATTTACAAGCGTTTTCATTTAAACCTAAAACAGATCCTCATCAAGAAGTTAATTATACAATTGTAGATGGTGATAGTACAATTACAGGTACTAATGTTATTGGGTTTTTAGATAATGATGCAGAGCATACAATTATTATAGGTGCTCATTATGATCATTTAGGTTATGGTGCAGAGGGATCTCTATTTAGAGGCGATAAGAAAGAAATTCATAATGGAGCAGATGATAATGCAAGTGGTGTTGCAGTTATGTTAAATCTTGCGCAAAAATTAAAATCTGCAAATACAGGAAATAATTATTTGTTCATGGCTTTTTCTGGTGAAGAAATGGGACTATTAGGCTCTAATTTTTTTAATAAAGAACCAACAATTGAGCTATCCAAAATTAATTATATGCTTAATATGGATATGGTTGGTAGATTAAAACAAGACAGTACGCTTGCGGTTTATGGAGTGGGTACTTCTCCTATTTTAAAACAAGTGGTTAAAGCTAATAACTCTAAATTTAAAATTATAGAAAACGAGTCTGGTGTTGGGCCAAGTGATCATACATCGTTTTATAATAGTAATATACCTGTGTTGCACTTTTTTACAGGACAGCATAAAGATTATCATAAACCAGGCGATGACACCGAGAAGTTGAATTATAAAGGTATGGAAATGATTTCTAGTTACATATTTGATATCATTTCAGACTTAGATAATAATGGCAAGTTACCTTTTAGAAAAACAAAAAACGAAAGCGAAGATGTACCTCGTTTTAAGGTTGGTCTTGGTGTAATACCAGATTATTTGTTTGATGGAGAAGGCATGAAAATAGATGGTGTTAGCGAAGACAAACCAGCACAAAAAGCAGGACTTGAAAGAGGTGATATTGTTGTTAAACTTGGCGATAGTTTAGTGACAGATATGATGAGTTATATGAGAGCTTTATCTACTTTTGATACAGGAGATAAAACGAAAGTGACTGTGAAACGTGGTAAGGACGAAATTGAAGCCCAAATTGAATTTTAAGTTAGACTATCTAGCATTAGTGCTCTATATGTTTATGTTTTATAAATATTAAAAAACACTTAAAACCCAGACATTAAAGCACCACATACTCCTAAGCTTATAATAGTATAAACTATGGCAATAATAAAAAGAACTTTAGCTGCTTTTTTGTTTTTTCTATAAACTGCAATTCCAATTATTGTTAATAAAACTCCTGGACCAAACATGATAAATAAAATCATGATTAATAATCCGCTAAAATCCATATTTGGTGATAAAAGCATACGTTTTAGTTTTAAAAATTAAAGCCACTACAAGCTGCAATGCATATGAAAGTTTAGATGATGACAATACCTAAAATTATTTTACTTCGTTTTTTGTGCTCTTTATATTGAATCAACCCAATGATAAATAATAGAAAAGGAATGATGAACATAAATATAAAAACGATAATCATCAAGGTTAAAGCATAACCATCGCTTCTATCTTGAATTAAAGATATCATTTAATTTCATTTCTCAGTTCTTCTAACTTTGCTTTTTTATCATCACGATAAAACAAATTCATCGTTTCAAAAGGGATAATTTTATTGTCTTTATCTACAATATGAACACATGATTTTTTAATCGCTCTCACATCAAAATTATATGCATCTATAAATTGCATTATGATGATGCGAAATAAATTATCATAACCCAACTCTGGCGCATCAATATTTGGTAAACAGCACATAATAGATTTTAAATTCTCTTCTGCTTTTTCTACGGAATTTCCTGTACTAAACAATTCAATCATTTTGCCATGAAGTTGTTCGTCTTGCTCGTAAATTATGGTATTCTTGCTATTATCTAATAAATCATTTGGGTTGATATAGCGCGTTAGAGGAAACACTTCATCTTCCAATTTTAAAGCATAACCCATAACTAAAGCGTCAGGATTACAAGGCACAGGTAATAAATCATCACTATTAAAAATAGTAGTCTGTTCCATGATTTTACGACGCACTTCTGTTAACGTCATGCGATCTGTTTCTGGATTAAAATTCTCCAAACGACCTGCAATTTGAGTTGGCTGAAACGTGACACCTCTAATACATTTCTGCTTTAAGGCATAATCTATAATTTTCCCAATTTCGCCATCATTTAATCCTTTTTGAAGCGTTACAACCAAAGTTGTAGACAGATTTAATTGGTTGAGGTTATTAATAGCTTGCTTTCTAATATCATTTAAATCGGCACCTCTTAATTCTCGAAGCACACTATTTTCAAACGAATCAAACTGAAGATAGATCTCAAAATCTGGAGCATACGTTTTTAATCGCTCTGCAAAAGCAAAATCTTTTGCAATTTTAATTCCGTTGGTATTGAGCATTACATGTCTAATAGGTAATGTTTTTACATAATCCATAATTTCCCAAAACTGAGGATGAATTGTTGGTTCTCCTCCCGAAATTTGTACTACATCAGGTTCCTTTTCGTTTCTCACGATAGTATCTAACATGGCTTTAACTTCATCTAAAGTACGATGACGACCATACGTTGGTGACGAGCCAGCATAACACGTTGGGCACGTTAAATTACAACGATCTGTAACCTCAACAACGGTTAAGCAAGAATGTTGCTCGTGGTCTGGACACAAACCACAATCATAAGGACACCCATAATCGGTTTTTGTATTAAACGTATACGGTGTTTCACTTGGTTTGTTGTAATTTCTAATGTTTTTATAGTACTCAATATCATCTGCAATGAGTACTTTAGAATTGCCATGCTCTTTGCAACGTTTGAGCATGTACACGTTTCCATTTTCAAAAACGATTTTGGCATCAACACGTCGTAAACACTCATGACACAAGCTTAACGTAAAATCGTAATAGGTATAATTTCTAACTGGCATTCTTTAGTTTTTGATAGATGAACGGACTATAATACAACCAACAAATTACACATAATAGTTGAATTGTGCTCAGTCCAAGGACGTGAAACACATTCGGTTTTATAAATTCGATACAGAATCGAAACCCGAAATAAAGGAGCATAAAAATCTTAAAAAGTTCACCGTTTTTTAAGTTGGCACGTTTATGAAGCTGTTGTAATCCAATAAATAAAATTATTAGAAAAACCAGTTCGTAAAGTGAAGTAGGATGTCGTTGGAGACCATCTCCCAAATCCATCCCAAAATATGAAGTTGTTACATTTCCGTAGGTAAACTCATTAATGCCAGAAAGAAAACAACCAATACGACCAATAAAAATGCCCAAAATAATTGGTAGCACAAACAAATCTCCAGAAGAGGTTTTCTCACCAATAATTTTTTTGGCAACTTCAACACCTAGCAAACCACCAAATAATCCGCCCATTATGGTTTTTGTATTAAGGAGTTGAATAATATTTTCTTCGGAAAAATCAACTAAAGGGTTTTCGAGAATTCCAATTAAACGCGAGCCAATCAAAGCACCTAAAGCAGCTCCAAGAATGATAGATAAACGATTTCCAGAATTGATATGATCTTTAGATTTGCGTCTTAAAATCACGTAATACCTAAAGGCAATAAAAAATGCGAGATACTCTAACACTAAGTGAATATTGATAGAAATACCGAAGAATTCAGGTTGAAAAGGTATTTGCAAAGAGTAAATTATTTTAGTTATAAGTGATGAAGATACACAATTACCTAAAAAGCTGTAATTTTGCGCAAAATAAAATGAGTTTGGTAAAAATAGGCGATATAGAACTTCCAGATTTTCCGTTGTTGTTAGCTCCAATGGAAGATGTTAGCGATCCACCGTTTCGTGCATTGTGCAAGGAGCAAGGTGCAGATGTGGTGTATACAGAGTTTATTTCTAGCGAAGGCTTAATTCGTGATGCTGCAAAAAGCGTCATGAAACTAGATATCTACGAAAAAGAACGACCTGTAGGCATTCAGATTTTCGGGGCTAATATGGAGAGCATGCTTCAAACCATTGATATTGTTGAGCGTTCTAATCCAGATATTATAGATATTAATTTTGGTTGCCCAGTAAAAAAAGTGGTGAGTAAAGGTGCAGGAGCAGGAATTTTGAAAGACATCTGCTTAATGGAACAACTCACTGCCGAAATGGTAAAACGCACCAATTTGCCTGTTACCGTAAAAACACGTTTAGGTTGGGATCACGACTCTATAAAAATTGTTGAGGTTGCTGAGCGATTGCAAGATGTTGGTTGTAAAGCCATTTCAATTCACGGTAGAACACGTGCACAAATGTATAAAGGTGATGCAGATTGGAAACCTATTGCAGCTGTAAAAAATAACCCAAGAATGCATATTCCTGTGTTTGGAAATGGAGATGTAAACACTCCAGAACGCGCTATGGAAATGCGAGATAGTTATGGACTTGATGGTTGTATGATTGGTCGTGCAACAATTGGTAACCCTTGGTTTTTTAAACAAGTAAAACACTTTTTTGAAACGGGAGAGCATTTAGATCCAATTTCTATGGCAGAACGAGTGGATGCTGCTCGTCGTCATCTTCAAATGTCAATTGACTGGAAAGGTGAAAAGCTTGGTGTTTTTGAAACCAGACGTCATTACACCAATTATTTTAAAGGGATTCCTAATTTTAAAGAGCACAGAATGAAAATGGTGACTAGTGACGACTCTAAAGATGTTTTTGCTGCTTTTGATGAGGTTCTAGAATTGTTTGGAGATCATCAGTTCTCTTAATATTTAACTTAGTAAATAGATTTATATTATCCTTTAACTAAATCTCGCGTAATTCTTTGTGAAGCTAATTTAGAAGCTAAAATTCCTAAAACAACTATTGTAATTAAAACAATAAAAAAGTTTACCACTTCTAGAACTACAGGATAAGGAATAGAAGGTGTTAGCATAATAAGAGAAAACTCTTGTTGTAAAAACACAATTACAAAACCTAATATTAAACCTAAACCTCCTGCAAGAATAGTCATTAAACTTCCTTGTAAGAAGAAAATACGTCTAATATCTTTTGTGGTTGTACCTAAATTAAAAAGGGTATTTAATGATGCTTTTTTATCTAATATCATCATTATTAATGCGCCTATAACGTTAAATAACGCAATGATAATTACAAGCGTAAATATGAGGTAAACAGCAACATTTTCTGTATTAAGCATTTTATAAAGTGCATCATTTAATTGCGCTCTATTTTTAAGTGTAATTCGATTTCCAAAAATAGCGTTTAACTCTTGCGAGACTTGAGCTTCATTTGCACCATCTACTAATTTTAATTCTATAGATGATACTTGATTTTCATCGTAGTTTAATAAGTACTTTGCAGTTTCGATATTAGCATAAATATATTGGCTGTTAAGTTCTTCATTAATATCAAATACACCTACGTTATATGCTTGTAGAGAATTAAATGCACCTTTGACAGAAGTAATTTGACCCTTTCCAGGTTTAGGAACATAGATTTTTTGATGTCGTGTAAGGTCTAAAACTCCGTAAGATAATTTGTTTGAGATAATACCACCAGAAACAATTTGATTAGTTCCTTGTTCTAACCAATTTCCGTAGTAAACCATAGTATCAATTGTGGTAACTTTTGTAAAGTTTTGATCCACACCTTTCATGGTAACGATTTGTTTTTTGCCATCAAATTCTAAAATAACACGCTCTTCAATGATTTTGGAGTAGTTTTGAATAGCATTTATAGATTTAATTTTGAGCGCTTCGTCATTAGATATAGTAAAAGATTTTCCTTTTGCAGGAAATATCTTCAAATCTGGATCTACAAAAGAGGTGTATTCTAGGCTTAAATTTTTTAAACCTGCAAAGCCAGAGAGGACAATAAATAGTGCAGCAGCAGCAATAACAGTGCCTGAGGCTGCAATAATAGTCATTATGTTTATAGAATTATTACTGCTTTTAGAAAACAGATAGCGTTTTGCTATGTAGAGTGCTACATTCAACTAACTTATTTCTTTTTACGTTTAGCTAAAAGATCTGCTTCCTTAATTGGGTCCTCTTCTCGTTTTAGAGATCGCTCTATACCATCAATATATTCTAAAGAATCGTCTATAAAAAATTCTAAGTTTGGCATACGACGAAGTTGATTTCTGGTACGTTGTGCCATTTCATGTCGTATTAATGGTGTATTAGATCTAATGCCTTCTATTAGTTCTTTACCTTTTCCGTTAGGAAACACACTAAGATAGACTTTTGCAACAGATAGGTCTGTCGTTACATTTACTTTACTTACAGAGATAATAACTCCACGCATACCACCATCTGTCGCTGCTTTTTGCAATATATCTGCGAGATCTTTTTGTAAAAGTCCGCCAATTTTTTTTTGTCTTTGAGTAAATTCTTCCATTGTATTAAATTTAAGTCGTTGTTACCTCATCATCAGTTATTCTAATATAACGACTTTATCAAAAATGAAACCACATTTTGGTTTCTATTTGCAAAAATAGGCGATAATTAAGGATTATGTTATTTTTGAAAGAGGAAATGATGAAATAGATGCTCATTTCCGAAGAAAAAAATAATACGTTTTTCGTTTTAACGGGAACTGAAATAAGGTTTACATGAATAAAATAGAACATATAGGTATTGCGGTAAAAGATATTGAAGCGTCAAATGAGTTGTTTGGTGCGCTCTTCGGAAAAAAACATTATAAAACAGAAGCTGTAGAAAGTGAAGGTGTAATTACTTCTTTTTTTAAGAATGGACCAAATAAAATAGAGCTATTACAAGCAACAACAGAAGATAGTCCTATTGCAAAATTTATTGACAAAAAAGGAGAAGGCGTGCATCACATTGCTTTTGCTGTAGAAGATATAGAAACCGAAATTGAGCGTTTAAAAGGCGAAGGTTTTAGAATGATACATGAAAAGCCAAAGAAAGGAGCAGATAATAAACTTATAGCATTTTTGCACCCAAAATCTACTAATGGCGTTCTCATTGAGCTATGTCAGGATATTGATAAGTAAATTGCTATAAATTTCTTGTAGAGTTTTAAAATATGTAGTAATATTGCACACTCTTCAGAAATGAAGTTATTGGATTTATCCAATAGGTCCCATAGCTCAGTTGGTTAGAGCACCTGACTCATAATCAGGTGGTCCTTGGTTCGAGCCCAAGTGGGACCACTTTTAAGATCAAGCCTTTCAAGAAATTGGAAGGCTTTTTTATTTTTTGACTGAAACTATACTGAAACATTTAGTAAATTGTCGTGGATATGGACGAACGTATTTTTTCAATCTTCAATAACATTCAAAACTTTTTAACTATCGAAAATATAGATGGTTTAAAAAGGAAGTTTATAAAATCTAAATATAATAAAGAAGACCCGCCGTTTGATATAAATCTCGAATCAGGCATTTTAAAAATATATAACTCTCATTCAGATAATGTTGACATAATTTCTTTCGATGATAGTTTAAGAAATGATTTATCAATTTGGACTAACAAAATAAAGCTTGAGTTAGATGTTGCTTTAGTAAATTCTGAAGCTAAAAGAAAAATATCTAATTATGCGGATACTACATTTAATTATATTTTATCTGGTCAGAAAGACCTGTTTGAAAAACATCCAATATGTAAAGATGCTTTATCTGAAATAAAACTGTATTTAAGCGATAAACATGCTTTAGATTTATTAGAGACAACCCAAATTGATATTATTAATAATGATTATTCTAGTTCAATTTTTAAAGTAAAATACGCATATAGTAAAAGATTATTTTTTGTGGAATTATATGATTTAGTTTCAACTCTTGAATTAATAGACGATGAAGAAATTTATGAGGAAAATTTCATAAATGCACTTACATCTAATGGAACTTCAGATTATATTAAGTTTAATTCAGAAACAGGATTTGTGGCTTACTTTTTAAAGCTACTATTCCCAATATTTAATAATTTCAATGGTAAAATTATTGAACAATCTGAGAGGTTTTTTACTAAACAAAATAAAATATTAACTCAAAGTAATTATAACACCTCTTTAAAGAGAGTCAAGGATAAAGACAACGAATTTCTTTTAAAAATAGATAATTCGGTCAAAGACTTAATTTCAAAATATTCTGTTTAAAAACATTCTTACACATAGTCTTACACTTTAAATTACACAACTCTTACACTTTCCGTTTTCCCTTATTATGAGTTTATAAGTTTGCGCAATAATTAGGTGTTCAGCACCTTTTAAACTTAAAAATTATGAAAAATAATGAAAATGAAGAAATCTTCAGGCTGCAACTAATAGCCCAGAAGGAAGTATTGAGCTTTCGAGAAGCTCTTGTTTATTTAGATGTTAGCAATTCTTTTTTATATAAGCTAACATCAAAAAAGGAGATAAGTTTTTCAAAACCAAATAACGGCAAGCTATACTTTAAGAAAAAGGATTTAGACGAATGGATGCAAAATAATCAGAGCGAATCAATTTCCAACAAAGAAAAGCAAGTCAATAATTATTTAAAAGGAAAGAGTAATGGAAAATAATGAAAAACTGGAAGAGTCAATCTATAATGATTTACCAGAGATGTTAAAATCTTTGACTGAGCCGTTTACTGATAGAGAAAAGGACATTGTATTACTATCGTGTATTGGAGTTTTAAGTTCTTGCTTACCTAAGGTTTCAGGAAAGTACGGTAGGGATGAAGTTTATGCAAATATATATTTCTTGCTCTTAGCTCCTGCTGCATCAGGCAAAGGGGCTATGATGTATTCAAGAATTTTAATTGAAAAAATTCATGATAAAATCAAAAATGAAAGTCTTGAAAGAATTGAGAAATTTAAGCAAGCTCAAAAGAATAAAAAGAATAAAGAGTTTTTAGATATTCCGCCTTTAGAAGTTAAAATTTTGCCTGCCAACACAAGTAGTACAGGCATGCTTTTATTAATGGATTCTTCTAAACACGGAGTTTTGATTCTGGAATCAGAAGCGGACACGATGGGAAATATGCTTAAAAATGATTGGAGTAGTTATTCAGATATATTGAGAAAAACATTTCAACACGAACCAGTATCCCTAACAAGAAAGTCTGACAGTCTATTTGTAGAAACAAATGAACCGAAACTATCAATAGTAATGAGTGGAACACCTGAACAGGTAAAACCACTTATCAAAACTAAGGAAAATGGTTTGTTTTCTAGGTTTTTAATATACTCATTTAATGAGGTTTCAGAGTTTAAAAATGTCTTTCAACAAGATTCAATAAACTTTAAGTCAAGTTTTGAGGAGGCTTCGAACCTTGTTTTTGATTTATATAATAGATTAATAGCAAGAGAGGAGAAAGTTGAATTTAGATTTACTGAAGCTCAACAAAATGAATTGACTTCTGAATTTCAAAACATACATGAAATCATTGTAGAACATCATGACAATGGTTTTATATCTAATCTCAAACGGCACGGACTAATCTTATTTAGGATGGCTATGGTATTCACAGTAATTAGAAATATCAACAATCTTAATAGTCCCCTCGTGTGTAGCGACACAGATTTTAAATTATGTTTAAATATCACTAAAAACTTACTAAAACATGGCTTATCAGTTTTTTACAGTTTTGACGAGAATTTTCTTCCAAAACAAGATGAAGATTTGTTAGCCTGTCTTAAAGATACATTTCAACGTAAAGATATAATTAAGGTAGGAACAGAGAAATTTGAAATTCCTATAAGGACTATTGACGACAAGTTGAAGCAGTGGATTAAACAAAAAGTTATAAAAAAAATAAGTCACGGAAAATATAGTAAGGCTTTTTAATTTAGTGAGTGTTTTCCTTATAAAATCAACCTCAAATCCTTGGGGTTGATTTCATCAATTTAAAATATTTTAATTATGAGCAATACGACATTAAAAATCGTCATTGGCGGAAAACCTTTGTCAGATGGTTTACATGCTGTTTATCTAAGGATTATAAAAAATCGAAAGAAAAAAGAGATTAATTTAGGACTACGTTGTACACGACAAAACTTCATAAATGAACAATTCGTGAAAGGACATCCAGATTATAAGATTGAGAATCAACTCTTACTTAAATTGAAGACTAAAGCCTATGACATCATAAGAGATTTTAGACTTCAAGACTACGATTTCACCTTAAATGAATTTGAAAATAAATTCAGAGGAAACGATATAGAATCAGAGAAAAATATAAATGCGATTTCGTTTTTTGATGAAATTATAACTGAAATGGAAGTAGCTGGTCGAATAGGTAATTCAAGAGCTTATAGAGAAACAAAAACGGCTCTAATTAAATATGCTGGTGACAACATTTATTTTAAAGAAATCACAGTTGGATTCTTAGAAAAATTTGAATCAATTTTAAGACAAAACGGAAATGGAAATGGTGGAATAGCATTTAAAATGAGAGAATTGAGAGCATTATTTAATAAAGCGATTAATAGAGGTTTGATAAGTCAGGATTTATATCCTTTTAAGCGGTACAAAATATCGAAGCTAAAGTTAAATAAGAATAAAAGAGCATTAACCATAGATGAGTTTAAAAGAATTAGAGATTTAGATTTATCGTCTCATCCTCATTTGCAAGAAGCACATAATTATTTCATGTTTTCATTTTATACTAGAGGCATGAATTTTATTGATTTATTAAAGTTAAAATGGACTGATATCCAAAATGGAAGAATCCACTATACACGTTCAAAAACAAAAGGACAATTTAGTATTGAAATCATTAAAAATGTTCAAGAAATTTTAAACTTTTATAAAGCTCAGAATAGAGATACGGATTATGTTTTCCCTATTCTACTGAGTAACGAAATGACACCGAAACAAATAGACAATAGAAAGCATAAAGTATTACAACGTGTAAACTTTCGACTTAAAGAAATAGGACATTTGGCTAATGTAGAAACAAAGCTTACTAGTTATGTTGCACGGCATAGTATGGCAACTATTTTAAAACAAATGGGGACAAGTACAGACATTATATCAGAGATAATGGGGCATAGTGATGTTCAAGTTACAATGACCTATCTTAAAGAGTTTGACAACGATATTTTAGACAAAGAAAATAAAAAGCTTCTGGATTTATAGATTCAGATAATTATGAACATTCAAAGGTTAATTTCAGATTGAGATTAACCTTTTTTCATTTTAATATTAATTATTTTAAATACAAAAATTATGGAATTAAGACCGTCAGAAAGAAAACAAGCCAAGATTAAAATGGCTTTACAAGGAAGTGCAGGGGCTGGCAAAACAATGTCAGCCCTTTTACTTGCAAAAGGATTAACCAATGACAACTTATCAAAAGTAGCTGTCATAGATACTGAAAATGGTAGTTCAGACCTATATGCGCATCTAGGAAATTATGGCGTACTCAATTTACAACCACCTTATACACCAGAGAAGTATATTCAAGCAATTGATATTTGTCTTGAGGCAGGAATGGAAGTTATTATCGTGGATAGCACAAGTCACTGTTGGGATGAATTAATAGATTTCCATAGTAAGTTGCCAGGAAACAGTTTCACAAATTGGAACAAGGTAACACCTAGACAAAAAGCTTTTGTAGATAAGATTTTACAATCACCAGCTCATTTTATTGCCACTATGAGAACCAAACAAGATTATGTACTGAACCAAAAGAATGGAAAGTATGTTCCTGAAAAGGTAGGACTGAAAGCTGTGCAAAGAGATGGTGTGGAATATGAATTTACATTAGTTTTTGATATTGACTCAAAACATTTTGCAACTGCAAGTAAGGACAGAACTAACCTATTCAATGATAAACCAGAATTCATTATAAGCACAGCCACAGGCAAAAAAATCTTAGAATGGTGTAATGCACCAAGCTCTCAAGAAGATGTCTTAAAACGCATTAATGGATGTCTATCTATTAGTGAATTGATGAAGCTTTATAAAGAGTTTCCACAATTTCAACAGTCATTGAATGCTCAATTTCAGGGCAAAAAACAACAATTAGAAAATTTAGTTAAACCAGAAAATTTTAGTTCAAATGGAATTAGTAAAAGTTCACCAAAGTCAGGACAATAATACTACCTTATTGTCTGATGGTAATAGACAATCTTCAGCAATTATGGAAGTACCATCAAATAGAGAAGCAAGAGAACCCAATCCTTTTATTGAAGCGAATACAACCCATGTGACACTAGAACACCTAAGGAATGATTGTATTGTTCCTGTGTTCAAGGATAATGAGGTTGCTATTAGTCATACCGAATTTGTAGAAACTGCAATTAATGCAGTATCTGCAATATTTGGGGATATAAAAATCGCACAACCACAATTAAGAATTTCCCACATGGTAAAAGGTCGTACACCAGATGCCTTAAAAATTCCAACAAAGGAATTACTAGACCATCAAAAGACAATATATTATGAACGTCTTGCGTGGGTTTCAAAGATACCTTCACACACTAAGACAATAAACGGAAATGAAATTTCTTTGTGTGTTGGTGGTGTAAAATCCTATTCAACTGATAATTTACATAGTAAACATTCTGTGCAACGTTTTAAGATGTTCATTGGCTACATTAACAAAATTTGCACCAACTTATGTATTTCAACCGATGGTTATAAAGATGAAATAAAAGTAATGAGTACTGATGAACTTGGTCAAAAAGTAGAACAATTAGTCTCCAATTATGATGCTGATTATCATCTTAATGCTATGGAACGATTATCACAATTTACATTAAGTGAAAAACAGTTTGGTCAACTTATAGGTAAAGCAAAACTTTATAATTATCTACCGAAAATTGAAAAGCAAGAGTTGCCAAATTTAATGTTGACAGATAATCAATTCAGCACTATTGCAAAGGATTATTATAACGATGTAAACTTTTGCAGAAATGAAGATGGTAGTATAGACTTATGGCGACTTTATAACTTATGCACAGGAGCTGCAAAGTCTAGTTATATTGATACGTTCTTAAATCGAAACTTAAACGCATTTCAATTTGTAAATGGTTTAGCCGATACAGTTAATGGGGATTCAAATTCCTATTGATGGTTTTTGAGTTGAATAAGTCCCAGCTTCAAATTATTTGGAGTTGGGCTTAATCAATTCTTCGATACTTTCTTTCTTATAAAAATATGCGTTACCTTTTTTTTCAAATTTTATAATTCCTTTAAGGCGATAATGCATTAATTCACAATCTTTTAACTTTGTTGTTTTAATGACTTCTTTACTTGACAACCATTCTTTGTTTTTATCATTACAACCCATAAGTGTCTGATATATAGTTTATTATTGTATTATTGTTTTTTTCTTAAAAATTTTTAGCACATGGCTCAATGCATCCATTTAGTTTTCCTTAAATTGCACTACTACTAAAAATACGATAATTAATTAATGAATTCAAACAACACTGTTTTAAGGTTTTCAGGACACGATACATTTCACTGTAAAGAACAGTGGATATTAAAAGGACTTCAACTAGTTGAATTACAGGAAAATAGAAATATTTTTCGTGAGGTTGAAACGATATCAAGATTGGGTGTTGGAAAAAATATGGTTAGGTCGATACAACATTGGTTAAGAGCTTTTGGTTTAATAAATGACGATTTAATCCCCACCGACTTTGCAAATTCTCTTTTTTTAAATGAAGCATTAGATCCTTATTTAGAGTATGAGGGATCTCTTTGGTTACTACAATATTTTATTTGTAAGAGCCAATATGCATCTATCTATAGAATGATATTTTCTGAGTATTTTTCAGATAAGGCAACAAATGAATTTTCTGAATCACAAATATTTAGGTTTATAAATAAGAGATTGAAAGATAATGATCAAAAGCCTGTTACTAATAAAACCCTTGAATCTGATTTTAAGGTCTTTATTAGATCATATGTATCTCCAACAAAAAACCAAAAGACTGTTGAAGATGATTTTAATGTGCCTTTATTGTCGCTTAATTTAATTTCAGATACTGGAAGACAGAATGACAAAGGTCAGACAGTTTTTAGAGTTAATAAAACGAGCCAAAGTATTCCTTTGGAAATTCTTGCTTATTGCTTACTTACTGAATTCGAAGGTGAATTAGCAATTAGCTTTGACAACGTTCGGAAGTCTGTAGGTTCTTATTTGTGCTTATCAAATGATTTGTTAGATGAATTGTTAAGCCAACTTCCGCAGCGGTTTAATGAGTTTGTTTATAAAGATGATGCAGGAATAAGGCAAATACAAATTAAAGTTAATAATGTCGAGTTTAAAAACGACATACTTAGAGATTATTATGAATTACACTAATAATATATCAACTAATATATTAAGGGATCAATCAGTAAAGATAGATTACCTAGCAACACCAAATGCCAAAGAGATTTTTGACAGAATGTTTCTTCATAATTATGGAGCGAATAAATCATTTAATTTAATTGGAAATTATGGAACAGGAAAGTCAACCTTTTTATGGGCGTTGGAAAAAAATCTAAAAAAAGAAGAGCCTTTTTTTACAAATATTCAGGGCTCAAAAAATATTATTGATTTCGATTTTATTAAGATTATAGGATCAAACACATCTTTAACGTCTGTTTTATCGAATGAATTAAAACTAAAAGGGAAAGTTGATTCTGAATTAATAATTAAGGCTCTTGAGAAAAGAAGAAAATCTTCAAAAGCAAAAGGTAAAGGCTTAATCATTATTATTGATGAATTCGGAAAACTATTAGAGTATGCCTCAAGTAATAACTCTACAGATGACATTTATTTATTACAACAAATCTCTGAGTGGACTAACAATGACAAAAATGATACTTATTTTATAATAACGTTACATCAAAATTTTTCTAGTTACGGCAAGAAATTATCCAGTCAAGATAAATTGGAGTGGGAAAAAGTAAAAGGAAGATTTGTTGATTTGGTCTTTAATGAACCAGTGGAACAGCTTATTTATTTTGCGAGTAAGAAACTAAAAGAATTTAAAAGACCGAAAAGTTTAAAAAGTAGGCATAGAGACTTAATAAGCTTAGTGGATAAGTCTAAACTTGTAAATCTCAAAACATCCGTAAATGATGATTTAACTGATGCTCTATTTCCTTTAGATTGGCTTTCTGCTAATGTTTTAGTTAACTCATTACAAAGGTATGGTCAAAATGAAAGATCTTTATTCTCATTTTTAAATGACAGCACTAAATTTGCTATTAATGGTTTTAACGAAGAGTTCTATACCGTATCAAATGTCTATGACTATTTAGTAAACTCATTACCTTCTGAAATTAATAGTTTTGATAATCCACATAGAGCACAATGGTTAACCACATTTAGAGTATTAGAGAAGGCTGAGCTGATTTTTAATGATAATTACGAAATTGTTTCAGAAGTCATTAAAACGATTAGTTTGGTAAATATTTTTTCAAAAATAGGGGGCTTATTTAATGAGACTTTTATTGTCAATTATTTTAGCTTAACAAGGGAAACGGATGTGTCAAAAATTCTTGACAAACTTCAAAAATCCGGAATAATTCGATTTTATAAACACAGTAACAAAATAAACTTCTTAGAGGGAACTGATATAGATTTGGAACAGGAATTAATAACTGTAAACAAAGAAATAAACAGTAAATTTTCACTGTCAAACGAGATTTTGAATAGAATAGATTTTCCAGTGTTATTGGCAAAAAGACATTCATTTTTAACAGGAACAAATAGATTTTTTGAGTTTAAAATTTTAGATTCCATAGATGATATTTCTAGTTCCGCAGGTGAGATAGATGGTTATATTAATTTGATTTTTGATAATATTAACTTAACTAACCTAAAAAAGAAATCTAAAATTTATGAGGATAATTTATTTGTTATTTATGAGAATTCATCTCAAATTAGAGATGAAATTCTAACTATACTTAAGTTTGAAAAGTTGTTAGAAAAGCACCAATTAGATACAAATGCTCTAAAACTTTTAAGGGATGAAAAGAAGTATTATGTTGGAAGACTAACAAACTTAATTTTAGATCAGCTTTTTGGTAGCAATGAAAACATATGGCTTTATAAAGGGAAAACAGAGGAGATTTTAAGCAGACATAATTTATATGGGCGATTATCACAGATTTGTGATGAAATATATTCCGAGACTCCGATTTTTATAAATGAATTAATAAACAAAGAATTCATTAGCACCCCAATAAATACGGCTAGGAAAGCTTTATTTAGAAAATTATTAGATAGCGAAGAATTTGAAAATTTAGGTTTTGAAGAAAACAAATTTCCACCCGAAAAAGCAATTTATATTAGTCTGCTGAAAGAGACTGGAATTCACCAAAAAAATGAGGTCTTAGGTTATTTTCAATTAGATGAGCCAAATGAAGATTCAGAATTATACAGCCTCTGGCATAAATCTGAGGCTTTTTTAACTAGTTCAATATCCAACAAAAGAAATTTAAAAGAGTTTTACGAGGAACTTTTAAAAAAGCCATATAAATTAAAAAAGGGCTTCATTGACTATTGGGTGCCAATTTTCCTAATCGCAAAAAAGGAAGACTACGCTTTGTTTCATGTGGAAGGAGGCTTCATTCCATTTTTAAAGGAGGATACAATTGATTTAATTCATAAGAAGCCACAGGATTTTTTAATTAAAAGCTACGATGTTTCTGGTTTAAAATTAAATTTATTAGAGAGCTACAAGGAGCTTGTACAGCTAGGAAATTCAGAGGTTGGAAAAAAATCAACGTTCTTGTCTATTTTTGGTAATTTTTTGAGATTTCAAAGAGCTCTAAATAATTACACGCTTAAAACTAAAAAGCTCACGTCTAACGCAATTAAACTGCGTGAGGCTATAGTTTGTTCTAAAGATCCAGAAGATGCTTTATTTAATTTGTTTCCGTCAGCATTAGGGTATCACTCCCTCTCGATAAAAGAAAATGAAGAGGTGTTGAGCTCATTTACAAATCAAATCCAAGATGCAATTAGAGAAATCCGAACTGTTTATGATGAATTACTCGACAGAATTGAAAAGGTAATTATAAAAGCATTTCATTGTGAGGCTGAAGATTTTGATGGTTATAAAAATGAAATTGGAGAAAAAATAGAAGAGTTAAATTTAGCTGTATTAAGTCAAAAGCAAAGTATATTTTATAAAAGATTAATATCACCGCTTGACGATAGAACAAGTTGGATTAAATCAGTTGCTGATGTAGCTTTAGGTAAGGGAATAGATGATATGTTAGACGAAGAAGAACCTATTTTAATAGAAAACATTAAAGACTTATCTTTAGGCTTGATAAAAGCTACTGAAATTCAGAAGTACAATAGTATTTCTACTAATGGAAAATTATATTCAATTAGGTTTTTTGAGGCAACAGGTGGTTTTAAAGATGAAAGAGTATTTTTAGCATCGAATGAAGAAAACACATTTAAAGACGCTAAAGAAAAAATTCGAACGACAATTAATGGTTTAGATAAAGATAAAAGAAAGGAACTTTTGATAGAATTACTCTCTAAAGAAATGAGCATATAGAATGGCAAACGTCAAACATTTATTAGGTATATCAGGCGGAAAAGATAGCGCTGCTTTATCTATCTACATGAGTAAAAATTTTCCGAGTTTGGATATTGAATACTATACATGTGATACAGGAAAAGAGTTAAAAGAAACGTATGACTTGATTAAGAAGCTAAATTCAGTTTTAGGTAAGGATATTGTTCTTTATAAGTCAATGGATGAAGATAATTCTCCCATGAAAAACCCATTTGACCATTTCTTGGCTATATACGGTGGTTATCTTCCGTCACCAACAGCAAGATGGTGCACTAACAAGATGAAATTACAACCTTTTGAAACCTATGTTGGTGACGAACCGACTATTTCTTATGTTGGTATAAGAGGAGATGAGAACAGAGAGGGATATATATCGAAAAGAGAAAATATTCAAACAATTTTTCCCTTCAGAAAAAATATTTGGAGTGAAGACGTCATAAAAAAGGTGCTAGCGAATTCTAATATAGATTTAATTAAAGGGTATTATAAAGATATTGCACCGAAGGATATATTTACAAGTGCGATACAATATATAGAGCAACCAATATCTCCAAGGTTTACGCAAAGACAAAAGCTCAATGCATTAATGGATGTTGACGTAAAACTATTTAATAAAGTTATATTTCAATATCTAAAAACCACAGATTATCCAATAGGAAAACTTGATTCTTTTCCTCTAATTGAAAATGATGAAGTCATAGTTTTAGATGACGTATTTAAAATTTTAGAAGATTCTGGTGTTGGTGTTCCGGCGTATTATAAGCCGATTGATTATGAGGTAGAGATTGATGGTGAAATTAAAACAGGCACTTACTCCAGAAGTAGGTCAGGTTGCTTTTTTTGCTTTTATCAACAAAAAATTGAGTGGGTTTGGTTACTAGAACAACATCCCGAATTATATGATAAAGCAATTGAATATGAAAAAGAAGGCTATACATGGATGGCAGAGCGTTTAGAAGAACTGAAACAGCCAGAACGTGTGCAAGCAATAAAAAAAGAACATTACTTAAGAATGAATAGAGAAAAAAGCAGATCTAGAACCGGTCAGTCTTGGCAAGATGAAATTTTGCAAGCTGAAGGTGAGGGTTGTGCTAGTTGTTTTATCTAAAAATTATGAAATATACTACAAAAGAATGGACAGTTAAAAGCCTAATTGATTTGTACGCGAGGGGTGATTTAAGATTAAACCCACCGTATCAAAGAAATCCTGTTTGGTCCATTAAATCTCAGAAAGAGTTAATTGATTCTATAAAAATTGGTTACCCTTTGCCTGCGTTTTTCTTACACAAAGTAGGAGATAAAAATTATGATGTTGTCGATGGACAACAAAGGTCAAGAACGTTATTGAAATATTTCAATACTAATTCTTTAGACTCAAGTGGAGAAGACTTTAATTTTAAAAAAGACGAATTTTTAAAATATAAGTTGACTATAGTTGAGATTTATGACGTCACAAAAAGTGATTATATCGAAGATTTTTACTATCGTGTTAATAAGTATGGATTAAGGGTAAATAGACCTGAAGAAATTAAATCAAAATTCTTTAATACTAAATTTTTAGAGCTGGTACAAGAAATAGTTTTAAGTGAAGATTTTTTAAATCTTGAATTGGTTTCTAAAAACTCGAGAAACAGAATGCTAGACAGAGACCTAGTTGAGGAAATAGCCGCGTTACTTAAGAACGGCAATACAGATAAAAAAAAGGCGGTGGATAAAATTTATGAAGATGATCTTTCTCAAGAAGAAATTGAAAGTTTAAAATTAAATTTTGAAAAGATATTGGGGATTTTAAATAAATGGAATGATATTTTTCCGCTTAAGGAAACGAGATATAGGCAAAGGAATGATATTTATACAATCTTCGGATTACTTAATAATATTTCAGATTTTTCTGAAGATTCCTTAAGCTTAATTTATGAAGTTTTATTAGCCATAGAACCTGGAATTTTACCAAATAAATCTGCCTGTATTCCTTTAGCTGAATACGCATTTAATTGTATTTCTCAATCTAATTCAAAAAAGGCACGAGATATTAGGCTTGAAATATTAAAAAGCATCCTTGTCAATAAAGAAGATACACCTAACGAGACACAAAAACAAATTATAGATTATTATCAATTAAATATTAGTGACACAATAACAAATAGAATGTTCACAACATTGAACCCCGAAAAGCTAAAACAGGTCGTAAACGTTCAAGAATGAAATTGATAAGGCACTCAAATATAATTATTCTTTCACGTGATAAAAGAGATAATATCTTAACCACGCCTGAGAGGGAAACCTTTGAAATCGATAGTATCAATGGTGATGGACAAACTATTGTTGGTGGTAACGGGTGTCTTTTTAAGGTAATTTCATCTAACGATGGAGGGGAATATGCTCTAAAAGTATCAAGGTACTCTTATGAATTAGCAGAAGAAAATAAAAAAATAGAAAAGCGCGTTAAAAGATTTGAAAGAGAAATAGAAGCTATGTCTGTTTCGAGCACTAATTTTTTGGAACATGTTGTCCCTTTTTATTCAAGCGGAAATATTACTATTGACGGAAAAAGATTTCCTTATTTTATAATGGAACTTTGTGAATTTCATCTAGGCGATCTGGTAGCAGCAAGAAAAGAAATTCTAGACGACGGCGAAAGATTAAGAATTAGTGCGTTAATTGTGAGGGGAATTAAATCGCTAAACGAATTTGATATTTACCATAGAGACATTAAACATGAAAATATTCTATTCCTTGATGACCTTCCATACATAGCGGATTTAGGATTAAGTGATTACCGCCCTACAGATATAGACATAGATGAATTAGGCGAAAAAATCGGCCCAATTGGATGGCTATCTCCAGAAGCAACAAATAAGTACTTAACAGAAAAAACTTCTTACGTAGGGGACTATGATTGTGTTATTGATTCAAAATCGGATGTTTTTCAATTAGGTAAATTGATTTGGTTTTTATTCCAAGGAAATCTTCCACTTGGTCAAATTTCAGAAACGGATTTTATTTCAGACGAAAAAGATATTTATCATATCGTAAAAGATGCTTTAGCGCACAATAAAGAAAACAGATTGTCAATTGATGATATGCTAGATAGATTAGAGGCATTATTTCCTAAGTATTTTTTATCTTAATTTAAACACTATGAGATTAAAATAAATAGATTATTCATCTAACAAATCTAAAAAGCAGTTATCATTTAAAAAGAACGATTCTTCTTCATCCATTTTAGAACGTATTATATCAAATCCACCATTTGCATAGCCTTCTAAAAGACTTTTTAGCCCTGTGATTTTCTTTTCAACATCTTCTTCTTGCATGTTCTCTAACTCATTAAAATCAATATCTGATTTAGCTAAAACCCCCATAATTACATAATCAGCGACATCATAAGGTTGCCACGATTTAATTTCAATAAATTTTTTCTTATTTGTACCGGCGGCAATAGGCAAATTATAGTCTTTTTTTAGCCCTAAGAGAGAGGCATACATGTACATTTCATAACGTGTCGAAAAGTATTTACCTTGTTTCCACCGTTCTTCCTCTGATGTTCTACCCATGCCACTACCTTGTTCGATAGTGAAATTTAAAATCATATCGAAATATCGAGAATCATACTCTGGAGCTCTATCTTTTATTCTTTTTAGTAAATCCATAATTAATTTAGAGGCTTGATGTTAGTTGCTAATGAATTTCTGTTTGTACGTTCCTCTTCAGGAATATTTGGTGTAATCATATATACCTTACCAAGCTTAATGTCTTTGTTGTTTAAGAGTTCGTTACGAAGTTCTATATTTTTATAAAATTCCTTACTCATAATAATACTTTGCTTATAAACCTTACTTACAGTTTTACAGAAGCCGATAGTATAGTCATCCCCAAAAGCTGACATAGGGGCGTCAGTAATGAGAGTATATAAATCTGTATCTCTAGACCCTTTTCTGGCTGAGATAATTGCCATAATCGTAGCCAACTTTATAAGTATAATGTTACCTGTGTTTAATTGAAGTAATACGTTTCCGTTCTCATCGACGAGTTCAGGCATATAGTTCTTATTACTTAATTCTTTTAGTTTTATTATACCTCTAGCTGAAAGATTGCCCTGTATCATTTCCTTGTAATGCTTATTCGCTTCTTCTTCTAACATATTAACTAATTGTTTAAAGATTCTCTCTCTGGTAGAATGTGCGATAGCTTTGAAATCTTCTAAAATCTCTACTTTTTCTTGAAGGAAAGCAGGGATTTCTCCAGTAACTAAATCACCTAATTCCTTATTGATTATTTCAATTTGTTTTTTGGTTCGTTCTTTTGAAACCTCTGTTAAGGTTAACTCCTTTTGAAAACGTTTAGCGTAGTCATTTTGTGATTGGTATGAACTTAGTAGGTTTTGAGCTTCTGAAACATCAATTGCTGACTCGGATATCATGCTTTCGACTTCTTTTTCTAACTTTTCTAGATCTTGAGAAAGAGTTTTTCTTTTAGTTGATAGCTTTTGAATATTTGTAAAGGTTTTAGAAATGTCGTCATCGATTCGCTTTATGTTGTGACTAAGACCTAAACCATTTTGATAAAGCTTTTTTAAGTCGTTGCTAAAATCGTGAATCGTAATTTCTTCATCTTCAATATTTTTTATTCTCAATTTAGAACGATCAATTAATTCTTTCATTTTTAACCAAGGCTCAGAACCTTTTGGTGCTTCTCTATCACAAACTAAACAGTGCTCTTCGTCAAGCATTCTTTCTACATGAATTGGCTCTGGCACATCAATAGGGAGTCTTGTTTGAAGCTCTTTAATCATGGCATTTTCAGCCTCTAACTGAGCCTTAACTTCAGCCATTTTGTTGAGTTTGACTTTTTCATAAGAATTATACTTTTTACCATACTCTTCGAAAATGTTTTCAGTCCCTTTTAATACCCAGCGATTAGTAAATAGTTTTTTGTGCAAGTCAATTTGTTCTTTGTTGAATTCTTGCTGTATGTTAATCAAATCATTTTCAATCGATTTTCTTCTATAGTCAACATCCTTTATTTTTTGAGCATCTGAAATTTTGTTTAACAACGCTTCAGCTTTTTGTTCGGCAGTAGATTGCTGATCTTGTTGACTTAATTCATCTTTCTCTAAATTTTTTAAGGTAATTATTAATTTTTTCCTCTCAATTTCAAGTTGTTCGCTTCGAGAAGTGTCTTTACTTAGTGAGCGTATTTTTTTATTATACTCTTTCGCTGATGATTCTTGCAACGAATCTGCAAGACTAGATATATTATCAAATCTTGAAATATCTGATAAGATATTTATCGCCTGGGTCAAAGTTTGAGATTTGTTAAAATCTATTATGGATTCGATTTGCTCACCTTGAAACCACATGTATGGTTTAATATTATCAGGTAGTATTCTGTTTTTTAGATTTTCAATCTTTAAAGGATCATTGATTATTTTAGAATTTAAATAAGATAATTCTTTCCAGCTGATAATTTCTTCCGAGACATAATCTGGCGTTATAGTATCTTCTAATTTATTTACAAAGTACCTTCTTTGAATACTGTATTCACTTCCTTTTTCAACATCATCAAAAGTAAGTGTTACAGAGGTTTTTACCCTGTCATCGTCCACTTCAAATAGTGCTTTATCTGAAACAATACTGTTTTTTAATATCGATGTCTTGACGAACTCTTTTTTATTAGTGTCAAAGCATTCATCATACATTACCCAATAGAAGGCATCATACAATTTAGATTTGCCGTAACCATTATCTCCAATAATTACATTTATTCCTTCCTTGAAGTCAAATTTATTATATCCATAATAGCACATAAAATTTTCTAACTCAATACTTTTTAATATCATTTTTCGCGATTTAAAAGTTGATTAATCTTTCTTGCTGTAACGTTTGTGCTTTCGCGTGAAATATCTCCTTCAATCGCGAGTTTAATTACTGATATTAAATCAGAATTATCATTATCAGTCCATTTTATCTTCTCTACAGGAACGTTGATAAGATAATTTTTGTTCTCTACAATATCGTCTGATAAATAGATTTTAAGTAGTTCTTCTTTTGTCATACATTTATTATTTCGTTATAAATGGTATAAATATTTATTCCGTAATGGTCGCAAACTTCATTGAATACATTTTCTGTGTAATCTGGATTTTTTGATAGAGATGCAAAATACATAACTCTTTCTAATTCTTTTTCAACCATTTTTCTTTCAACTTTATTAGTATCTGAATCAATGTCAGATTGAGTTAAGTCAGGCACCACAACTAAATCATGAATTACGGCAAAGTGTTTGTCTTTGTGTTTTCTTAATATCCTTCCCCTTCTTTGAATAAATTGTCTCGGGTTTCCTGTACTTGAGCAGAAGACCGCATGTTCGGCTCTCGGAATATCTACTCCTTCATCTAAACATTTCATCGATGCAATCACATGGATGTCACCTTCTTTAAACTGGTTTAAAACCTCATCTCTATCTTTCATTCCACCTATGAATTGATTAACCATAATAGAGCGATGAATTTTGCCAATTTCTCTGGTGTATTGATTAATGATTCTTATGTTATCCTCATCTTCATTTTCATCTTCATTTAATTCATACGTATTGCCCTCAGGAACATAAATGAAGGTGTATTTTAAATCACCATCATTTTGGAATCGTTCTTTTAAAATTGAAATCGTTTTAGGTAATTTATTTTCTGCCTTGTGGATTATTTGTTTTCTTATTAATAAGAGTCTTTCTAGCCTATCTGATAGCTCAGGATTTTTATCTACTCCCTGAATACATCGGGAAATTTTTTTTGTAATCTCTATGTAGTTTTCTAATTCCTCTTTAGTTAGGCTAACTATATGTGGGTAATATTCATATTTACATAGGATATTTTCCTCAATAGCCCTATTCATGCTGAAACTGTAGGTGTAAGGCTCTTTGTCGTTAAAGAATTTTTCCAAAGTTTCACTACCAACTTCATCATAAACTCTTTTTGGTGTAGCTGAGAGACCAATTCTTTTTTTACACTTAATTAGATCTAGTTTTTCTAATACGGATCTAGATCCTACGTTATGTGCTTCATCTGCAATAAATAAAGTTTCTTTTGGTAGCTTGGACAAGTATTTATTGAAACGATCTCTGATAAAAGAGGCATAAGTACTTATAATTATAAATGAAGTTGAAACCCTTTTAGCCATCGACAGTAAAGTCGATAATTCATTTTCCCAAGGGTTTTTTGATGAGACTTTAATCACGTAATTAAAGTTAAAACTTTTAGCTTCCTCTTCCCATTGATTTACTAATGTAATGGTAGGAACAAGGATTAGTGCTTGATAAATATTGTCGTTTTTTCTCGTTTCTTCAAGTAAGCAGTTTAATGACGTTATTGTTTTACCAGTTCCGGTAGCCATTGCAAAAATACCTTGAGAGTCGTTTTTTAACCATTTTTCATAGGCCTCAACTTGGTATTCTCTAGGCTCTGATATTTTACCATCAAACCGAGGGAAATGAGGGAACTGTTCAGATTCTTCAAATTGTTCAATTTTCTTTTGTGCGGCTTTAAGAGATTTACGAACTTTAGGGTTTCCTAGTAGTTTGTTTTTCTTTGTAATGAGCTCCTTTTCAGAAATTAATAATTCATTGATCGTTTTATTTCCAAATTCCTTTTGAATAGAAATAAGGATATCGTTAGGGTTAAGATAATCTACAAAGTCAGCATTACCACTGTAAATTCTATCAAAATAGTCCGTTAAACTTTTTATTCTTTTATCAGAGCTTGGATCCTCCCAAGACAAGTGACAGTCAAGTTCCTCTAAATTTTCCAATAACCCATAAGCCGTGAAGTTACATGAAGCCTTGAATCCAACCTTATTAGTACCATCACCAAAAACACCAGATTTATAGTGTGAAATTCCTTTTCCACCAATTGGTTGAATGATTTTTACAGTAATTCGATTATTGCTTATCAGCCATGCTAGACACTCAAAAAAATGTTTATCAGATTCTTTTAGGGTATGTTGTAATTTAGTTATATTATTTAGGTCAAATTGGTTTTTTATAACATTACCTTCAAGACCATTTTTAACCGCAATTTTATCTTGTTCGGATAGAATATTATTTATTATCATTCTTATTTTTCCACCGTTGTATATAAAATTAGCGAAACCTAATGAAAGTAAATTGATTGCAGAAGAACTAAAATAGCCAAGAAGCAGGTCAAATGTATTACTATTGCATAAAGCATCAAGATAGAACTGAAACGGCTCGTCTTCACTTCCTGTTTTATACCCTCTATCGTCAGCCCACTTTACGCTTCTAAGCATGATTTAAATTTAAATGTTTATTTAAAGATTCTATAAAAAAATCTATGTCGTCTGTAGTTGAATATTTATCAAGTGATATTCTTAAATAATTACTTTCGTAGATATCATTTGGAAACATCGCTTTTATAACATGTGAGACCTCCATTACTTCAGAGTTGCAAGCTGAACCACTGCTTAAAGCAATATTTTTATATTTATCAATAAAAATGTTAGATTCTAATTTAGGAATTTTAATATACGAAATATGAGGAACGACAGCACCCTCTGTAGGTATTCTTATGACAGATGTAGTCGAATCAAGTTTGTTGAAAAGGTGTCTTTTTAAGGTTTCAATTTTTTTAGTGTTTTTGTCCAAATCTCTTAATGCAATTTCACAGGCTTGCCCTAAACCAACAATTAGAGGAGTATTATAAGTTCCGGATCTATTACCGTTTTCTTGATTACCACCATGAATTAGTGGAGTAAGTTCAACATCGTTCCTTTTATATAGCACTCCAATACCTTTAGGGCCGTTTATTTTATGTCCAGAAAAGCATAACATATCAATATTGTCATTTTCAACATTAACAGGAATTTTTCCAATCGCTTGAGTCGCATCACAAAAAAAAGTAACATTCTTTTCTTTTGCTATTGCCCCAATTTCTTTTATTGGATGAATAATACCAGTTTCATTATTTACATACATAATTACAATTAAAGCAGTAGTTTTCTTTACGGAATTCCTCAATTCCTCAATTAATATGCGACCGTTTTCATCCAAATTTAAATATGTTACTTCGTAGCCTTTGGTTTCGAGATAATTACATGTTGATAAAACTGCCTTGTGTTCTGTTTTAACTGTAATGATATGATTTCCTTTATCATAATTTGCTTCTAGAAAACCCTTTAATCCATAATTGATAGCTTCCGTAGCACCAGAAGTGAAAATAATATCCTCCTTATTTGAGTTGATAATTCGAGAAACTTGTGATCTAGAGTTTTCTATAGCTTGTTTAGATTTTTCTCCAAAATCATGTTTGCTGGAGGCGTTTCCATAATATTCTTCAAAATATGGTAACATCGTTTTAAAAACCGATTTATCAATTTTTGTTGTAGATGCGGAATCCAAATATGATTTGATACCATTAATTTTCATAACGTAAAGTCAATAGGTGGAATGAGTATTTTGTAAATGTTCAATAAAAAGATTAAAGCTAAAGATATTAAGTGTAAAAAAGAATTTTTTTAAAATTTTTTACCCCTCTTCATTAATGCAGATGCAAAGCACCCTAGCTAAACACCCTCACTAACCTCTGCGAAAGGGGAACCCCACCCCTTTGTATATATTCCAAAATTAATCTTGTCGGCTAAAACTATATCAAGGTGATAGCTGTTATTCTTTAGCTGATGGTAGAAGACATTTTGGAACAAAACAAAAGTTCAACTCAAAATTTTAAAATCATGGTACGAATTATTAACTACAATGAAAGAGAATCTGAAGATGGTTCTACATTCTTTGCTCTAACTATTCAGGGTGGAGTGGAATTACTTCAAAGTAAATCAACAGGCAACTTTTATGCAACTGCAAAAAAAGCCAGTATAAGTTCAACCTTTGACAAGGAAACTTGTGAGGCACTTATTGGAACTGAAATGCCTGGTAAAATTGTGAAAAAGGAATGTGAACCATATTCTTACACCATCAAGGAAACAGGTGAGATTATTGAATTATCTCACAGGTATGAATATGAGACTGAAACACCATCAAAAATGGATGACATAAGTGAATCAACTATTGATGACTTTGTTACTAGTGAAGCTGTAAAGGAAGAGAATCATCCACTTATAGCAGGATAGAGTCTAATCAATGCCCAGAATATTTTGTTTTGGGCATTTTAATTTTTTTGAAAATGAATACAATTAAAGAAATTAGAGTTTCCTACTCTTCAGGAAATAATGATAAGATCAAAATCACCAATAGTAAAGATTCATATGAATTATTGAAATCTTGTTGGTCATTAAATACTATTGAATTACAAGAAGAATTTAAAGTCTTATTATTAAATCGAAACCATCAAGTCTTGGGAATTTATCCTTTATCCAAAGGCGGTGTTTCTGGCACTTTGGTAGATGCTAAATTAGTGTACAGTGTGGCTTTAAAATGTAATGCCTCAAGTATAATTGTTGCACATAATCATCCAAGTGGAAATTTAAAGCCAAGTGAAGCCGATTTAAGATTAACACAGAAACTTAAACTAGCTGGAACATATTTAGACATTACGTTACTGGACCATTTAATAATTACAAGGAATGGGTATTATAGTTTTTCTGATGAATCTCAAATGTGATTGAGGCTAAAACACCTCATTTTGGACATATTTTTAGTCAAAGTAAAATATAGAGATTATTATAAGTAGCTATTTTTTACTTTTTTCAAAGTAGAGTAATTCAGAAAGTGTAACAGATAATCTATCGGCAATTTTACTTAAAGTATAAATTGTTGGGTTGGTGTTACCAGCTTCAATACGGCTAAAGTTTGATTTTTCAATATTACAAGCTGCTGCGACATCTTGTTGTTGGATGTTTTTACTTTCCCTCAACTCTTTAATGCGTTTACCAATAGCTATTTGCAACTTCTTTTTGTCTGTCATTTTTAGGATTAATTGACAAATCAAAGTTGTTATATATGATAACTAAGTTGGTTATCATAAATGATAATTGAATATATTTGTTAACCTAAATAAAAAAGTATATTATGAGTATTAGAAAGTATTTATACGTTTTCTTTTTAATTCCTTTATTGGCAATTTCCCAAGAAAAAAAATCATTTCATTTAAAAGATATTATCTATTTAAAAGCAAATGAAGGAGAGAAAGTTGATTCTTTTTTCAAGTCAAGGTATTTCGACTATCTGGGCATCGATTCTCAATCAAATTCACATGCTTATGCACTAAACTATGATAATTCAAATGGAGAAGCAACGACTTGGTGTTATAAATATTTAGACGGTCGAGTTAAAGTTTTAGAATCTGATGAGGGAAAGTTAATTATGTTTATTAAAGAGGAATTAAACACCTATAAGTCAAATTTTGAATACCAAACGGATGGTTGGGTAATGACATCCTATTTTTATAAACAATATGCTATTGGAATCAGAGAGAATGACATTTTAGATAAATATGAGTTATATATTGAAAACCAACTTTGACGGTCAAAATTTTTTAAATGATTTCTGCTTCAACCTATATTTCCGAATTTGAATCTCTTTCCGATAAAGGTATTTATTGTATAGCTAAAATTAAATGGTGGCTATTGAAACTCGAAGATGAATATAACAATATGCGAGAAGAAGAATCAGAACGCCACATGTCTTTTATTGATAAAAATTGGGTAAAATTACCTCATTATTTTGATTCAAGAACACCAGAGGAAAAGTTTTTAAATCTTTTTGATACATTAAACTCTATATCAGAACTTCATAGAGAAGAAGACTACTTTAAAGAAGAAATGGCTATTTATAAAGTCATTAAAAACGATTTTGAAAAAGTAAAAAAATGGTTAGCTAGAAATGAACATTTTGGTACTAATAAATACTTTATGTTTTCCCTTGATTATTTTGGAGAAGTGGATGAAATAAAGAACGAATTTCATTTGCAAGTATCATTTCTACAAGATAGCCATAAAAATATATTTATAGATAGAGATGATTTTAAATTCACCATAGAATTTACAAATACGTTTAATAGTGTTTATTGGTACTTATTAGAAGAATTGAATTTAAAAACACTCAATTAATATCGCAGAAGTTGAGTTTACACCATTTATGTCAGAAGTTAAAATTCGTCTTTACCCAAGTGTTTTAAATCATATTAAACCATCAGAAAAAGATAATATTTTCTATTCGCCGATTCTGAACGGTACCTAATTTGAATATTATGATACTTATGTATAATGCAAACCTGCAATTATTGCAAAGTTTGCAGGGCTGCATATAATGAAAAAACGACTGAAACATTACTGAAACAATTTATCGATTATTTGATAATACATGAAAGCGGATAAAAAGTCTAAATTATTTATTTTTTTGATATTCAGTTAGTTGAAACTAAATGAAAACAAATGTAGAGGAATTTATTTCGTCTCATAATCAGGTGGTCCTTGGTTCGAGCCCAAGTGGGACCACAAAAAAAGAAAGACTTTACTTTTAGTAAGGTCTTTTTTTTGTTTTATATGTATCTTTAATTTCATCAAAACATCGTTTTTGTAACAAACTAATAGTCTAAAAGACATATAAAATAGAAACACTATGTTTTATAAATTAAATAAAATCTAGACCTAATCATTTTGAATTTAATCACAAAACCCATATCACTAGAAGATTTAGAAGCATTAAGACAAGCAAAGTCTAATATGCTTAATGTAAGTTGGGCTATGCGTAATGTAAATAAACTTGGAGATACGGTAGAAACAGGGATGACCTTTGTGCCAGAAAAAGTGTTGCTTAAATTACAGAAAATCACAAAATCTGTACTTATTAAAGTTATTAAAGCAAATTTATTGACCATACAAAAAAACAAAACTTTTAAAAAGCCTTCAAAAGTAGCTTACAAGAGTATTGTAACAGGTAGTGGTGCTTTAAGTGGCTTTTTTGGTGCTAGTACAGGTTTTGGTACAGCAATTTTTGTTTCAGAATTAACAATTACAACTAAGTTTATTATGCGCACTATTATGGATATTGCGCGTAGCGAAGGTGAAGATATTTACACGCTAGAAGGTCAAATGGCGTGCTTAGAAGTTTTTGCATTAGGAGGAGAATCTAAAGATGATGATGATTTAGACACAAGTTATTATACAACACGTATTGCTATAAATTCTGCTTTAAATAATGTATCTACAACAAGTGTTAAAGTAGGATTAGACACATTAATAAAAGGAGCAAGTGCACTTGGCTCTGGAGCATTGAGTAATTTTGTTTCTAAAATTGCTACGCGATTAAGCTTATTAATAAGCGAAAAATTTTTAGCTCAAGCTCTACCAATAGTTGGTGCTGTTGGAGGCGGTAGTTTAAATTATATTTTTGTTGATCACTTTCAAAAAATGGCAACATCACATTTTACCATTAAACGCTTAGAGCGTCAATATGGAGAAGCAGAGGTGAAAATGGCTTATGACACTATCAATGTTTCTAAGACTCTAGAGAGCTAATAATATAATGCATCAATTTGTTTTTGGATAGTACATTATTAATGTATCTCAGCCTTCATAATTGAAGGTTTTTTTATGCCAAAACCCTATTTTATAAACGAATTCTAAACCCTTCCCTACGAATTCTAGATACACCCAAATTTTACCTAAGTCTCCATATATCTTTGAAGTATGAAACACCAAATAGGTGCTAAGTATAAACCCAAAAACAAGATATTATGAAAACTTTAAAGAACACCCAAAACGAAAACAAAACACAAACAAGAATTTCAAAACTTTTTCAAGCAGTTATGATTTTAGCAATGTTATTTGTTGCGTCAAATATTTATGCTCAAGACAAAGAAGTAGAATTTGATGTTTACACCAACTCTGCAGCCAAAGCGTCACAATATTTATTAGGAGATGATGTTGCTCTTAGAGATTGTGCCTCTGTACAATGCGAAAAACTAACAACTCTTAAAATAGGTACAAATGTTAGATTACTGGCAAAAAGCGAAACTCCACAAACCATTAATGGTGTTACCAGTAGATTCTATAAAATAAAAATGGGACCACAAATAGGATGGATTTGGGGCGGACTCATCTCACAAAAAACAATGGTTAGTCAATTAAATCCAGAAATTAAATTTGTCTTTGGAGAAGCAGGAGTAGATTATAAAGGCTATAAGCGTTTTCAAATCAGAGCTGTAAAAAATGGAGAGGAAATAGATAAGATTTTTGTAAAATCTGAAATTTTAAACCACAATCTAGTGAGTATTGTAAGCAAAAAAGATAATAAATATAATACAGATGTTATTACACTTTGCAATCCAGATACCGAAAGTTGTGATGTCACAAGTAGTAACTCTTACATTGTATTTAAGAACGATAAATTAATGCAAACTTCAACATTAGTAGCATTAGAAAAAATAGAATTGCGACAAGAAAATTATGCAGTATCATGCGAGTTTGAAAACAAATAGTTAGTTAATTGATGTTTAGTGATGTTTTTAGCGCTGTATCTCTAAAAGAGAGCAGCGCTTTTTTTAGTCTAAAAAAATAGAAACACTAGAAGTATAAAAAAATGCGTTCAAAATTGTAAGTTGCATACTAGAACTTACAATATTTTATTGAGCGCAATCAACACACATTAAAAGCAAAAATTTGAAATTTAAAACGCGACATAAATGCTTTCTTTTTTTCTTCGGAATTTTCTTCGGAAACCAACACGTAAGCTACGCTCAAAACAAACAATTACAGTCTTTAACTTTAGAAGACGGTTTGCCACAATCTCAAGTTTATGCCATTACTCAAGACAATCAAGGCTATTTATGGTTAGGAACTCAAGGTGGCGGATTAGCTCGTTACGATGGAAAGACATTTAATGTATTTAACCAAAATCATGGTTTAGCTTCAAATTACATAAACGCCATTCAAAGTAAAAGTGACACCCTATTTATTGGGACTAAACGAGGGCTCTCAATTAAAATTAAACAAAAATTTATAAACATTGATATTCCAGAAATTAATAAAATTTATCTATTTAATAAAAGCGTTTTATTGTTAACAATAAAAGGAGTGTACACCATTGGTGAAAATTTTACCGTTAAAAAAGTAAATCTAAATACAGAAATAGATAATCTCCAAACCAATGATATAGTCTACTATGACAATAGTTTTTGGTTGGCAACCCAAAAAGGTCTTTGGAAATTTAATGGTAAAATAGAGTCGTTAAAACAACTTAAAAAAATAGAGAGTGGTGATTTTAAATCTGTAATTGGAGTTGATAGTAAAATTGTAGCTTTTACATTTAATGATGGTACCATTGTATTTGATTCTCAAGATTTTGAAGATCAGATATTAATTAGAGAACCACTTAGAATTAATAATGCAACACTAATTAATAATCAATTATGGTTAGGTACGCAACATGATGGTGTGTCTGTAATAGATATTAATTCATGGTCTGAAACTTTGGTTTTAAATACATCTAATGGATTATCTGTACCAGATGTAAAGCAAATTTATAAAGATCAACAAGCAAATATTTGGATAGCAACTTCTGGAGGTGGTTTGTATAAATATTTTCAAAATAATTTTAAACATTTTGATACTTCAACTGGGCTTAATGGGAATAGGGTTTACGCAGTTCATCATAGTAATGATGCAATATGGATTTCAAACTCTGAGGCAGGTTTAATAAAAATAGACCATTTTGGTGTGCATGACGTTGACATTCCAGATGCATTTTCTAACGTAAAAATAAAAACTATCGCTAGTGACAACGATGGGAATATTTGGGCTGGATCAGATGGTAGAGGATTGCTTTTTAAGGGTGAAACTATAAGAGACTCTATTGCTTTTGACTCATTAAAGGGGCAAGTTTTAAAATTTCCGAAGCAAACTATAGTTTCAAAAGTATTGAGTACAGATAATGGTTTTCCGTTTGATTGGATTAGAAAAATTCATGTAGGTAAAGAAGCTATTTATGCAGCGACATATTCTAGCGGGATTGTGAAATTTAATTATACTGCAAAAAATGATAGTTTAAAGGTTTATAAAACATTTGGTACGGTAGATGGGATTGAAGACCTTTATATTAGAGATATGATTATTGATAGCGAAAATCGATTATGGTACGCGACTAAAAATGGTCATTTGGGGTATGTGTTTAATGATGAAATCACGCATTTAGGTCGAGTATTGGGTCAAAATGTGCCAATAAATTCTTTAGTTTATAGAAATAAAACATTGTTTTTAGGAACTGCAGGACAAGGTATTTGGTGGTCTAGTAACGAGGATTTTGTGTCGTTTAGAAAATTGGAAGGAGCAAAAAAAGGCGCTTCAGAAAATATTTATCAGCTTATTTTTGATAATCAGGATTATTTATGGGTTGGTACAGAGCGTGGTGTTGATAAACTAGAATTAGATAAAGACAATATTATAAAAGATGCATTTTTCTTTGGTAAAAACGATGGGTTTTTGGGTATTGAAACATGTTTAAACGCTGTAGATAAAGATAGTAAAGGTCATTTATGGTTTGGAGCTCTTTATGGTTTAACAGAGTATCAACCAACAGAGGTTAAGCATAATACCAGTAGACCTAATATTTTTTTAGAAGATGTTAAAGTAGAGTTTAAAAGTATAGATTCTCTTAATTTTTATGCGAGTAATACTGCTGTTTTACAATTAGATCCAGGACAACGACAAATGAGTTTTTCGTTTAAAACGGTAGATTTAGATCATCCAAATGCTGTTAATTATCGTTATAAATTAAATAAGAATGATTGGAGCCCTTGGTCTAAAAATAATACTCAGGATTTACCAGAGCTTAATTATGGAGCTCATGATTTTTTTGTACAGTCTAGAAATTATCGTTGGATTGAGAGTGAGCCTCTAAAGTTTTCGTTTTATATAGATAGTCCCTTGCATAAAAAATCATGGTTTCAGTGGTTATTAGCTAGCATTATAATTTTGGTACTTGCGATGTTAGTTTATCAATATGTTGGACGATTAAAACGAAAAAATTCCGAAGAAAAAAGAAGGCTTGAACTAGAGAATCATCTTCTCACTTTGGAACAAAAGGCTTTGCGTTTGCAGATGAATCCGCATTTTATTTTTAATGTCCTTAATGGTATAAAAGCGATGGCACCAACAAAGCCAGATAAAATGAATGAAACAGTTAATAGTTTTGCCACCTTATTGCGAGAAACTTTGGTCAATTCTAGAAAAGATACAATAACTTTAGATCAGGAAATAAAGACTATTAGACATTATATTGAGGTTGAGCGACTAATGGCTGAGCAACCGTTTACATATGATATAGATTTAAAAACAAATTTGGATGCAGAGGAGATATTAATTCCTCCTATGCTTATTCAACCTTTTGTTGAAAATGCTATTAGGCATGGTATTTTAAAAGGACCTCGAGAAGGTAAATTATATATTGAATTTTCAAATACCGAAGATATTTTAAAAGTAACTATTACCGATAATGGTGTTGGTATTTTTAGTTCACAACAAAACAAACCCAAGACAGATCACCAGTCTATGGCATTAACGGTAACGAAAGAACGTTTAGAGTCTATTTCTGGTGCAAATGCTCTAGAAATAAAAGAAATAAAATTAAAAGATGGTAGTATTGGTGGCACAACCATTGTGTTTAAAATCCCATTAGAAACAGATTATTAATTATGCTAACAGCAATTATAGTAGAAGATATGAAAGATGCAATGCAGCTCTTAAAAAGCGACATTGAAACTAATCATAAAGACATTAAAATTATAAATACTGCACAAAGCGTTGTAGAAGCTGCAAAAGTGCTTCGTAAGGAGCAGCCAGATATTTTATTTTTAGATATTATGCTTGGTGATGGCACTGGTTTTGATGTTTTAGAGATATTTCCTGAGTTGTTATCTAAAATTATTTTCGTAACCGCTAGTGATGAGTATGCAATTAAGGCATTTAAATTTGCAGCAATAGATTATGTGCTAAAACCATATACTCATATTGAATTAGCCGATGCAATTGATAGAGCAAAACAACAAATACAGCCTAATAATGAACGCCTATCAATTTTAAAAAACACATTAACTGCACCAGAAAAAAAGCCTGATAAAATTTCATTGCATACTTTAGATAAAATTATCATTGTTAATTTAGATGATATTATACGTTGTGAGTCTGATAGTAATAATACCATGTTTCATTTAAAAGACGGAAGAAAAATTTTCGTAACAAAGACCTTAAAATATTTTGCTGATCTTTTAAAACCAACAGGGTTTTTGAGAATTCATCAAAGCCACTTGGTTAATTTACAATATATAAGTGCTTTTATAAAAACAGATGGAGGCTATTTAATGCTTAAAAATGGAGAAAATGTTCCTGTATCTGTGAGAAAAAAGGCTGAGGTTATTGAGATTTTAGATGAAATGCATAGATAATAAAACCGTAGAAAAAACCAGAAATATAATTTTTTCGTAAATAATACTGAACATAATAGACCTAATAACAATTATTTAAAACTAAAAAAACGTTCAAAATCATTAGATTATCGCAAAAAACCATATATTTGAATTTAATATAATTTTAACGTAATTGGACAATTAAGCGTTGTTTGTCGAATATTTTTGCGTTTTACGGATGTTTTTTTGCTATTTTATTTTGTTGAGACCTTTTTTTTTATACATTTACGCCATAATGAGAATACAAAACAAGAAAATCCTAGCCTCGATCTTATTTGTTTTAATAAGCTTTGTATGCGCTGCTCAAGGTGGTGACCCACCACCTCCTATGCCACCACCACCTCCAGGCTTGCCTATTGATGGCTTTACTACTTTTGCATTAGTTGTTGGTGCTTATCTTGGTATAAGGAAAACGATTAAAAATGTGAGAGATTAGTTATAGTCTGTTTTCGTAGAGCTTTTGTATATATTTTCCTAAAACATCAAATTCTAAATTTATTTGAGATCCTTCTTTTAAGTACTTAAAATTGGTATGCTCATAAGTGTATGGTATAATCGCTACACTAAAACTGCTTTTTTTAGAGTTTACAACAGTTAGACTTACACCATTAACAGTAGCAGATCCTTTTTCTATAGTAACATTTCCAAGTGTATCATCGTAACTAAACGTAAATACCCAACTACCATTATCTTCTACTATACTTTCGCATATACCTATTTGGTCTACATGACCTTGTACTATATGACCATCCAGACGATCACCTAATTTCATAGCACGCTCTAGATTAATTTCATCCCCAATCTTTAAATCACTTATATTAGTCTTATCTATTGTTTCTTTTATAGCTGTGACTGTATAACTATCATCAGAAATAGCAACTACAGTTAAACAAATACCATTATGAGCAACGCTTTGATCTATTTTTAATTCATGAGTGATAGCGCTTTTAACGGTTAAGTGTAAATTGTCTTGTTCTATATCTAACTTTGTAACAATACCTAAATCTTCAATAATACCTGTAAACATAGTGTCGAATAATTGGTTAAATTTGCAGTTATAAAATTACGACAATTGATATATTCTATATGGAAAAAGATAAAAAAATAAAATTAGGGATTTCAATAGGAGATCTTAATGGAATAGGATCTGAAATAATTCTCAAAACATTTGAAGACAATAGAATGTTAGAGTTTTGTACACCAGTAATTTTTGGTTCTATTAAAACAATGTCTTTTTTTAAAAAACACTTTAAAAGCACTATAAATTTTCATGGAATTAATCATGCAGATCAAATTGTTGATGGAAAAGTTAATGTTGTAAATGTTTGGAAAGAGAACGTTAATATAAATTTTGGAGAAGAAGATATTAAAATTGGAGAATATTCGGTTAAATCATTAGAAGCTGCAACAGCAGCATTAATAAGTGATGCAATTGATGTTTTAGTAACAGCTCCAATACATAAACACAATATTCAATCAAGTACTTTTAAATTTCCAGGACACACAAATTATTTAGCCGAAAAATTAGGTGGTAAGAGTCTAATGTTTATGGTTACAGACTCATTAAAAGTAGGGTTGCTTACAGATCATGTACCAGTTAAAGACGTACCAAGTCAAATTACAGCAGACCTTATCAACGAAAAAATAAATACAGTTTATAAATCTCTAATTGAAGATTTTAGAATAAGTAAACCTAAAATTGCAGTGTTAGGTATTAATCCTCATGCTGGTGATAATGGAGTAATAGGAGAAGAGGATGATACGGTTTTAAAACCAACATTAGACGCTATTAAAGATAAAATGGTTTACGGACCATACTCAGCAGATAGCTTTTTTGGCTCAGGCAACTACAAAAATTTTGATGCAATCATTGCCTCCTATCATGATCAAGGCTTAATTCCTTTTAAAACAATTGCTTTTGGACATGGTGTAAATTACACTGCAGGTTTAAATAAAGTGAGAACATCTCCAGATCATGGTACAGCATTTGAAATTGCAGGAAAAGGTGAAGCAGACAATGGCTCATTTAAAGAGGCTGTTTTTAAAGCAATTGAGATTTTTAATAATAAAAAAGAATATGATGAGTATTCTAAAGACCCATTAAAGAAGTCTCCAAAACGTTTAGAAAAACACTCACGTCAAAGAGAAAAATAGGTTATCAACATTTTTTGTTTATAACCATAGTTTAATTAATTAATATTTATATATTTGCAGGCTCAAAATGAATGCGATGATGAAGCCTTTAAAGGAATTTACGATACCATTTATTGGTCTTAAAGTAGCAAAGCACCATTTTGATTATCAGATTGATAAGAAGTTCTTTGAGTATTTTGAGTATGATGATTTTAACGATGTAGACGTTAATGCTAATCTTGTTTTTGAGAAAAAAACAACATTACTAGAGCTATATTTTGAAATTTCTGGAACTGTAAATGTTAACTGTGACCTTACAAATGAACCTTATGACCAAGCGGTTGAAGGAGAATTTAAGTTAGTAGTTAAGTTTGGAGATGAGTACAATGATGAGTTTGAAGATATATTAATTATACCACATGGTGAGTATGAGCTTAACGTGGCACAATATATATATGAATTAATCATATTATCAATGCCAGCAAAAAGAATTCATCCTGGAGTTGAAGATGGTACTTTAGACTCAGACATACTTGAAAAATTAGAAGAATTAAGTCCTAAAAGTTTAGGCGAAAAAGAAGAAACATCAGAGGAAATTGATCCTCGTTGGAATACATTAAAAAAACTATTAACGGATAAATAACATATAAAATGGCACATCCTAAGAGAAAAATTTCGAAAACAAGAAGAGATAAGAGAAGAACACACTACAAAGCGTCTGTTCCTACTATAGCTACTTGTCCTACAACAGGAGAAGCACACCTTTACCATAGAGCTCACTGGCATGAAGGTAAATTATATTACAGAGGTCAAGTATTAATTGACAACTCAGAAAAAGAAGAAAACTTAGCATAAGTATTATGCAAGCATATAATAAAACGCTCATTCTTGGGCGTTTTTTTTGTGTTTAATTTTCCAAAGTCTAAAAAAACCTTAATTTGCACGTTAATCGTTCAAAAATTAGTAAATTCATTAAAATTTTACCTTTTTTTAGCAATTTTTCTCATTTTTGAGACGATATTAAAAATTTAATATGAGTAAAATCACAGCTGCGATTACAGGAGTAGGAGCATACTTGCCTGAGTATAAGTTGACCAACCAAATTTTGGAGACCATGGTCGATACTAACGATGAATGGATTACTACAAGAACAGGTATTAAAGAAAGAAGAATTCTAAAAGAAGAAGGTAAAGGAACCTCTTTTTTAGCAATTAAAGCTGCTCAAAATCTAATAGATAAAAGAGGACTAGATCCTAAAGATATAGAATTAGTCATTGTTGCAACAGCAACACCAGACATGAAAGCTGCCTCAACTGCAGCTTTTACTGCAACAGAGATTGGAGCAACCAATGCGTTTTCTTTTGACTTAGAAGCAGCATGTTCTAGTTTTCTCTTTGGCATGTCTGTAGCATCAAGCTACATTGAGTCTGGTAAATACAAAAACGTTCTACTCATTGGGGCAGACAAGAACTCATCATTTATTAATTATAAAGATCGAGCAACCTGTATTATTTTTGGTGATGGAGCAGGAGCAGTTTTATTTGAACCAAATCACGAAGGATTAGGTTTACAAGATGAACTCTTAAGAAGTAATGGAGAAGGTCGAGAGTTTCTACAAGCTACATATGGAGGGTCTTCATATCCAATTACAGAAAACACATTTAACGAAGGCAAGCACTACGTTTTTCAAGAAGGAAAAACAGTATTTAAAAATGCAGTCTTTAATATGGCAGACGTTACAGAGCGTATTATGGAGCGCAATAATTTAACTAATGACGATATTTCGTGGTTAGCAGCTCACCAAGCCAATAAAAGAATAATAGAAGCAACAGCAAATAGAGTGTCTCTAGACCCTGGAAAGGTGATGATGAATATTCATAAATACGGAAACACGACATCGGCAACATTACCGTTACTATTACACGATTACGAATCACAACTTAAAAAAGACGACAAAATCATATTCGCAGCCTTTGGAGGCGGATTTACTTGGGGCTCAATTTATTTTAAATGGGCATATAATTCATAACCAAACTTTTAACTAACTAATTAAAACGAATATTAATTATGGATATTAAGGAAATTCAGAACTTAATCAAATTTGTAGCCAAATCTGGTGCAAGTGAGGTTAAATTAGAAATGGACGATATTAAAATCACCATTAGAACTGGTGCAGATGATAAAGGAGAATCTACAACTTACGTTCAACAAATACCTGTAAACCAACCAGTAGCTCAAGCACTTCCTGCAGCAGCTCAACCGGTAGCTACAGTAACAACAGAAGCAGCTCCTGCAGTTGCCGAAGATTCAAAATATATAACTATAAAATCACCAATTATTGGTACATTTTATCGCAAACCATCTCCAGACAAACCTATGTTTGTTGAAGTAGGAACTCCTATTGGAGAAGGTGATGTGCTTTGTGTTATTGAAGCAATGAAATTATTTAACGAAATAGAATCTGAAGTATCAGGAAAAATCGTTAAAATCTTAGTGGATGATGCATCTCCTGTAGAGTTCGATCAGCCATTATTTTTAGTAGATCCATCATAACCAAATTTAAGATTCCAAAAAACAGTTCTTAGAGTTATAAGAATTTGGAATTTGAAATTTTAAATACAAAATAGTTATGTTTAAAAAAATATTAGTAGCCAATAGAGGTGAAATTGCACTACGTGTAATTAGAACCTGTAAAGAGATGGGTATTAAAACTGTTGCTGTATATTCTACAGCAGATGCAGAAAGCTTACATGTTAAGTTTGCAGACGAGGCAGTTTGTATTGGTCCACCAGCAAGTAGCGAATCTTATCTTAAAATATCAAACATTATAGCAGCAGCAGAAATTACGAATGCTGATGCCATACATCCTGGTTACGGATTTTTATCAGAAAATGCTAAATTTTCAAAAATCTGTGAAGAGCATGACATCAAATTTATTGGTGCATCACCAGAAATGATTGATAGAATGGGAGACAAGGCTAATGCAAAAGCAACAATGCTAGAAGCAGGAGTGCCATGTGTACCAGGAAGTGAAGGTGTCATAAAAGATTTTGAAGACTGCAAAAAAGTAGCTAAAGAAACCGGTTATCCTGTAATGCTTAAAGCATCTGCAGGTGGTGGTGGTAAAGGTATGCGTGCAGTTTGGAAACCTGAAGATTTACAAAACGCATGGGAATCTGCAAGAGCAGAATCTAAAGCAGCCTTTGGTAATGACGATATGTATATGGAAAAACTCATTGAAGAGCCAAGGCATATTGAGATACAAATCGTTGGAGATTCTACTGGTAAAGCATGTCACTTGTCAGAAAGAGATTGTTCGATACAACGAAGACACCAAAAATTAACCGAAGAAGTTCCGTCACCATTTATGACCAACGCTTTGCGTAAAAAAATGGGCGAAGCAGCAGTAAAAGCAGCAGAGTATATTAAATACGAAGGTGCAGGTACTGTAGAGTTTTTGGTAGATAAGCACCGTAACTTCTACTTTATGGAGATGAACACACGTATCCAAGTAGAGCACCCAATTACAGAGCAAGTTATAGACTTTGATTTAATTAGAGAGCAAATATTGGTTGCTGCAGGTGTTCCAATTTCAGGAAAAAACTATACACCAAACCTACATTCTATAGAATGTCGTATCAACGCAGAAGATCCATTTAATGACTTTAGACCATCACCAGGACGCATCACAACATTGCACGCTCCAGGAGGTCATGGTGTACGATTAGACACACATGTTTATGCAGGTTATGTGATACCTCCAAACTATGATTCTATGATTGCAAAGTTAATTACAACAGCGCAAACCCGTGAAGAAGCCATTAATAAAATGAAACGTGCCTTAGATGAATTTGTCATAGAAGGTATCAAAACAACAATTCCTTTTCATAGGCAATTAATGGATCATCCAGATTATTTAGCAGGAAACTATACCACTAAATTTATGGAAGATTTTAAAATTCAACCCATAGAAGAAGACTAAAATAAAAACTCCGAAAATATACTTTTTCGGAGTTTTTTTATGCTGTTACTCTTTTCCGCAGAAAGCTCCAAAGCGTCAGGCTCTCGTGGCTCGCTTCCCGATAGCTATCGGGAGAGCTCAAACAAACCACTCCATCCTTAACAGAGGAGAAAACCAATAGGCATATATCATATTTAGAGTTAGCATTCCAAAAATTACTATTTTTACTCATCAATCAAACAAACTACATTTTTTGAATTTAAGTTACTGGGAAATAAAATCATGGCTTACCAAAATAGATTTTACTATCGTAGGTAGCGGTATAGTTGGACTTAACTGTGCGCTACAACTTAAAAATAAGTTTCCACAATCTAAAATACTTATATTAGAAAAAGGGCTCTTACCACAAGGAGCAAGTACAAAAAATGCAGGATTTGCTTGTTTTGGGAGCTTAAGTGAAATTATTGATGATCTTAAAACACACTCTGAAGAAGAGGTGTTTAATCTGGTGAAAAAACGTATTGACGGTCTACAATTATTAAGAGAAACATTAGGCGACTCAACCCTAGAATATCAAGAATATGGAGGTTATGAGTTGTTTACAAATACCAATTTATTAGAACAATGTCAAGATAAAAAGGAAGCTGTAAACACATTGCTAAAACCACTTTTTAAGCAAGATGTATTTAGTTTCAAAACTAATCCATTTGGTTTTAAAAACTGCAATGACACTTTAGGATTTAACCAATTTGAAGGTCAAATTGACACAGGTAAAATGATGGAGTCATTGATGCAATTGGTATTAAGTAAAGGGATAAAAATTCTTAACAACAGTACAGTAGAGCATATTTCTGAAGTAGATAATTCAGTAAAAGTTAAAACAGATCTGTTTGAGTTTTCTACGTCTAAACTACTCATAGCTACAAATGGCTTTGCTTCACGTTTAGATATTTCCGAAGTAAAACCAGCGAGAGCGCAAGTGTTAATTACTAAACCAATAAAAAACCTACACATTAAAGGCACATTCCATTTAGATCAAGGATATTATTATTTTAGAAATATTGACGACAGAATACTTTTTGGTGGAGGACGAAACCTGGATTTTAAAGGCGAAGAAACTATGATTTTATCTCAAACCGATCTTATACAAAATAAACTAGAAGCGCTTTTAAAAACTACAATTTTACCAACAACACCTTTTGAAATCGATCATCGTTGGAGTGGGATTATGGGTGTTGGTCAACAAAAAAAGCCAGTCCTTAAACAGATATCAAATAATGTGTATTGTGGAGTTCGTCTTGGCGGAATGGGAGTTGCTATAGGTAGTCTAATTGGAAAAGAATTAGCAGATTTGATAAACTAAAAAATTTATATCCTGCAAGGTTTTTAAAACCTAGTAGTATTACGTCCCGATTCTTTGCGCAATCACTAAATTTGTATTTTAGTACCGCTTAACACATGAAATTTATAAAACGCTTTTTTAAATTTATATTCAAAACCCTGTTTTGGCTTTTCGTGTTTTCTATAGTTATCGTTATTGTTTTTAAATGGGTTCCTGTACCCATTACACCTTTAATGGTGATTAAAAACATAGAACAAAATGATACTAGTAAAAAAGGATGGGAACATAATTGGGTGCCTATAGAAGAAATTTCTAAAAATATACAACTCGCAGTCATCTGTAGTGAGGATCAAAACTTTTTAAAACACCATGGGTTTGATGTTAAAGCTATTGAAAAGGCATACGAACACAACAAAAAAGGAAAACGTTTAAAAGGCGCTAGTTCAATTAGTCAACAAACTGCAAAAAATGTATTTCTTTGGCCACAACGTAGTTGGTTACGCAAAGGCTTAGAAACGTACTTTACGTTTTTAATAGAACTAATTTGGAGTAAAGAACGTATTATGGAAGTTTATTTAAATAGTATAGAAATGGGTCCTGGTATTTATGGCGTAGAGGCTGCATCACAATATTGGTTTAAAAAATCGGCAAGTAAATTAACAAAACAAGAAGCTGCTGCAATTGCATCTATTTTACCAAATCCATTGCGTTATAGAGCTAATCCTGCGACTATTTACATAGAGGGTAGAAAAACATGGATTATGAAACAAATGAACTATTTTGGACCATTAAACTACCCAACTACAGATGACAAAGACTAATCATATTAAACAAGATTTGTACAATCAATGTCTTTCATTTGTTGACAATCGTTTACAAACAATACAGAGTACGATTAAAGAAATTCAAGAATCATTAACTTCAGAAACTAAAAGTTCTGCAGGAGATAAACATGAAACTGGTCGTGCGATGTTACAATTAGAGCGCGAAAAAGCTGGTCAGCAATTAGCCGAAATTCAAAAAATTAGTCAGCTTTTAACTAAAATAGATATTTCTAAATCTTCAAACATCGTTAGTCTTGGTAACGTTGTATATACTACACAAGCTAATTATTTTATAGCTATAAGTGCTGGAGAGTTTACCGTTAAAGATGAGAAATTTTATGCTATCTCTGCAATTACTCCAATAGCACAATTACTCATAGGTAAAAAGAGTGGAGATGTCATTAGTTTTAGAGACCAAAAATTTAAAATTATTAGTGTTATCTAAAGACATTCTAAATCATTTTCAGCTTATCTTTAAAAAAAGATTGATAGCTAAAAATTGAAGACCAATAAACAACATTTTGATATTATCATTGTAGGAGGAGGATTAGCAGGTTTATCTAGTGCAATTCACCTATCAAAAGCCAAATTAGATGTTTTAGTTATAGAGAAGAATAGCTATCCAAAACATAAAGTTTGCGGTGAGTACATATCTAATGAAGTTTTACCTTATTTAGAATATTTAGATGTAGATGTTTTTAAACTTGGTGCTAAAAAAATAGATAAATTTCAATTATCAACCTCCAAAGGACAGCTAATTATGGCAAAACTACCATTGGGTGGTTTTGGTATTAGTAGATATTGCTTAGATGAGGCAATGGTAAATCAAGCGTTAGAGAGTGGTGCACATGTACTTCAAGATACTGTTGAAGATATTCAGTTCATTAACGATTCATTTTTTGTAGAGACTAAAAATAACATCCGTTATGAGGCCAAAATAGTTATTGGTGCTTATGGTAAAAGAGCCAACCTTGATGTAAAGCTTAATCGTAAATTTATAAAGACAAAATCACCATATTTAGCAGTTAAAACCCATGTTAGAGGAAGTTTTCCTAATGATTTGGTGGCACTTCATAACTTTGAAGGAGGTTACTGTGGTGTTTCAAAAGTAGAAAACGACAGTATAAATTTATGTTATATCACAAATTTTAAATCGTTTAAAAAATATAAGGATATTGAGGAGTTTCAAGAAAAAGTGGTATATAAAAATGACCATTTAAAGGCTATTTTTAATGAGACCACTTCTGTTTTTGAAAAGCCATTAACTATAAGTCAAATTTCCTTTGAAGATAAAAAGCCAGTAGAAAACCATATCCTTATGTGTGGAGATACTGCTGCATTAATTCATCCGCTCTGTGGCAATGGTATGAGTATGGCAATTAGAAGTGCTCAAATAGCTTCTATTTTAATTATAGACTTTTTTAATTCTGAAATTCCACACAGAGAAACCCTCGAAAAACAGTATCTTAGAGAATGGAATGCGACATTTAAATCGCGTTTAAGAACGGGTCATGTGGTAGCCGATTTTTTTAATCAACCTCAAATTTCCGAAGTTATGATGCAAGCTCTAAAATGGTTTCCAGGTATTTTACCATTTATAATAAAAAGAACCCACGGAAAATTAATGACAATAAAATGAGTTTGTTAGTTAGTACAAAATATAGAAGTGACCAAGAAGAAATCATGGATGATTTAGACTATAATGGTCCTATTCTTCATGATGCGCTAGATAAATTAGCGAAGATCAATCAATGGTTAGGTGGAAATCAAGTGACGATGCAAGGGCTCAAAAAAGCGCTAAATAATCATGATAAGAGCAAACCAATTACGATAATAGATTTAGGTTGTGGTGGAGGAGATATTTTAAGAGAAGTATCACGATTTGGAAAACAGAATGGGTATCAATTTAAATTGGTTGGTATTGATGCAAATCAACACACTGTTAATTATGCACAGTCGTTATCAAAAGATTATGAGAATGTTGAATTTAAAGCGATAGATATTTTTTCTTCGGAATTTAACAAACTAGATTATGATTTGGTTTTAACCACATTATTTCTACATCATTTTAAAGAAGATGCCTTAGTCACGTTTTTAAAGCCTGTTTTAAAAAAAGCTAAATTAGGAATCGTGGTTAACGATTTACACAGACATAAATTAGCTTATTATTTATTTAAGCTGTTATGTACCACCATTAAAAATAAAACCATTGTAGAAGATGGATTAACGTCTGTTTTAAGAGGTTTTAAACGAGAAGAATTAGAACATATATCACGACAATTAAATGCAAATTATCAATTACGTTGGAAATGGGCTTTCCGTTTTCAATGGATACTAAAAGATTCTAAATTTTGAAATTAAAGTTTAAAATCAACATTTAAATTTTTAGGAAAATAATTCGTTAATAAGAGCAATTAGAATTTTGTGAGAATTTGTGTCATTCGTGGCAAAATATATTGATTAATAATTAAAAAGATTCCCACGTTCGTGGGAAGTGAGCATGAGCGTAAAAATAACAGCAGTAGCAAAACAATTACCAAAATATACTAGAGAGACTAAGGATATTATTCCGTTTTTGAATATTTGGTTAGACGGTCAAGAAGATCGTTTTAAACGAAAAGTTATTAAGCTTTTTGAAAATGCAGGAGTAGATAGGCGCTATTCTATTATGGATGCTGAGGAGGTATTTACAAAAACCTCTTTTGAAGAGAAAAATGACATTTATGCGCGCGAAATTCCCAAATTAGCAAAGCAATCTTTGGTGAAAGCGTTGGATAAAGCCAATTTAAAGCCAACAGATATTGATTATATCATCACAGTAAGTTGTACTGGTATTATGATTCCGTCTGTAGATGCCTATTTGATTAATAATCTTAAAATGAAACAAGATATCGTAAGACTTCCTGTGACCGAAATGGGTTGTGCAGCAGGAGTTTCGGGTATTATTTATGCTAAGAATTTTTTAAAAGCAAATCCAAATAAACGTGCTGCAGTCATTGCTGTAGAATCTCCAACTGCAACATTTCAATTAGAGGATTACTCCATGGTTAATATTGTAAGTGCTGCTATTTTTGGTGATGGTGCCTCTAGCGTTATATTATCGTCTTATGAGAATGAAGACGGTCCAAAAATTATAGATGAAGCCATGTATCATTTTTATGATGCAGAAACGATGATGGGATTTAAATTGGTAAACACTGGGTTACAAATGATATTGGATAAAGCAGTTCCAGAAACTATTTCAGAACATTTCCCAATGATTGTGCACCCTTTTTTAGAACGAAATGGAATTAAAATAGAGGATATTGACCATTTAATTTTTCATCCTGGCGGAAAGAAAATAGTGCAAACCGTTGAAGATTTATTTGGATCTCTTGGTAAAAATATTGATGACACTAAAGATGTTTTAAAACTATACGGAAACATGAGTAGCGCAACTGTACTATATGTTTTAGAACGCTTCATGGACAAAAAATTACCTAAAGGAGATCGAGGTTTAATGCTCAGTTTTGGTCCAGGATTTTCGGCACAACGTATATTATTAGAATGGTAGCTTTATGTCATTCAGAGCAAAGCGAAGAATCTCATTGGTAGAGTAAAGTCAAAATGTAATAGCTATGTCAAACTGAGCGCAGTCGAAGTATGAAGCAAAGAATTTTTTAAGTAGTGATAAATATGAAAGACTTCAAAAATAAAAACTATTGGGCATTAGTTTTAGGTGGCTCCAGCGGATTAGGTTTAGCTACAGCAAAAAAGCTAGCCAAACACGGTATGAATATTTGTATCATTCACAGAAACTCAAGAACGCAAGAGGATGCTATTAATGCAGAATTTGATAGTATAAAAGCGGAAGGCATTCTATTTAAATCGTACAATCTGGATGCTTTTAAACCTGAAAAACGAGCACACGTCATTTTAGAATTAAAAACATTATTTTCTTCGGAAGGTAAAATAAGAACGCTAGTCCATAGTGTAGCCAAAGGGAATTTGAAACCGATGATTTCCGAAGAAAAAGCAACACTAAAAAACGACGATTTTAATATCACAATCAATGCGATGGCTATTAGCTTGTATGATTGGACTCAAGCAATATTTGAAGCGCAGCTATTTGCAGAAGATGCTCGAATTATCAGTTTTACAAGTGAAGGAAACACGAAAGCTTGGCAAAATTATGCAGCAGTCTCTGCTGCTAAAGTAACTTTAGAAGCCATTTCTAGAAACATAGCGTTAGAGTTTGCACCTTTTGGTATTAGAGCCAATTGCATCCAAGCTGGCGTAACAGATACAGCATCTTTAAGAATGATTCCGGGAAGTGAGCAAATAAAAGCACATAGCTTAAAACGTAATCCGTTTAAAAAATTAACGCAGCCTGAAGATGTTGCCAATGCAGTATATCTATTATCTAAAGATGAAGCGCGTTGGATAAACGGTTGTGTAATACCTGTAGATGGAGGCGAACATATTAGTTAACAAATGACATCAAATCAAATCATATCGCTATTACCTTATCAAGATCCATTTCTGTTTGTTGATAAACTCACTACGATTTCTTCGGAAGGCGTTACGGGAAACTACACCTTTAAAAAAGACGCCTATTTTTATGAAGGTCACTTTAAAAACAACCCAATTACACCAGGTGTTATTTTAACAGAGTGTATGGCACAAATAGGACTCGTATGTTTAGGAATTTTCATGCTGAAAGATGAATTTTTAGAAGGGAATCCACAAATTGCACTAACCTCAAGTCAAGTAGATTTCTTTTTACCTGTTTTTCCAGGTGAGAAAGTAACTGTGGTTTCAGAGAAAGAGGTGTTTCGTTTTAATAAACTAAAATGTAACGTGAAGTTATATAATGAAAAGAATGAACTGGTATGTCGCGGAAAAATTTCTGGAATGATAGCAGCGAATTAAATAGAACATGAAAAATAGAGTAGTAATTACAGGTTTAGGAGTAGTCGCACCAAATGGTGTTGGACTCCATGCGTTTTCAAAAGCCATTAAAAATGGTCAATCTGGGATTACGTTTCATCAACAATTAGCCGACTTAAATTTTTCTTGCCAAATTGGTGGAGTTCCGCAAATTTCCGAAGAAAAAAAGCTGGATTATTTAACACCTTTGCAATTAAGAGGATTTAACAGCTCAGGGATTTTATATGGCTGTATGGCTGGAATTGATGCTTGGAAAGATGCTGGATTTACCGTAGACGACAATAGCGAATTAGATTTTGATAGCGGAACCATTTTTGGTACTGGGACTTCTGGTGTAGAGAAATTTAGAGAAGCGATTTACAAACTTGATGATAAGCAAGTAAAACGTTTAGGAAGCACTGTTGTTGTTCAAACGATGGCCAGTGGCATTAGTGCGTTTCTTGGTGGGATTCTAGGCTTAGGAAATCAAGTCACCACAAATTCTTCTGCTTGCACCACAGGAACCGAAGCCATTTTAATGGGATTTGATCGTATTAAAAATGGACAAGCAAAACGCATGCTCGTTGGCAGTTGTAGTGATGATGGACCTTACATTTGGGGAGGATTTGATGCCATGCGAGTCATGACTTACAAACATAATGAGAGTCCAGAAAAAGGCTCAAGACCAATGAGTGCAAGTGCTTCTGGATTTGTACCTGGAGCTGGAGCAGGTGCGTTGGTTTTAGAATCTCTAGAAAGTGCATTAGATAGAAATGCAACAATATATGCTGAGGTTTTAGGCGGAAATATCAACTCAGGAGGTCAACGTGATGGCGGAACAATGACTGCGCCAAATGCAGACGCTGTGCAACGCTGTATCAAAGACGCACTAAAAAATGCGAATATTTCTGCGGAAGAGATTGATACCATTAACGGACATTTAACCGCTACCTCAAAAGATAGTTTAGAGATTGAAAATTGGACCAAAGCATTGAATCGAAAAGGTGAAGATTTCCCATATATTAATTCCTTAAAATCTATGGTAGGTCATTGTTTAGCAGCTGCAGGCAGTATAGAATCTGTAGCAACAGTTTTGCAATTAAAGGAGCAATTTGTGTTTCCAAATATTAATTGTGAGGATGTGCATCCTGAAATTATAGAGCTAATTTCTGAAGAAAAAATAATAACTCAAGCATTAAAAACAAACCTAAATATTGCTGCTAAGGCTAGTTTTGGGTTTGGTGATGTAAACGGTTGTGTTATCTTTAAGAGGTATTAATATTTAAATAAAGAATGTCTGTTCGAGCGGAGTCGAAATGCCAAAAAAAGAAATGTATAATTAATAAGATTCCTATTTTCATGGGAAATAAATATGACTAAAGACCAATTAATTGCGAAGTTAAAAACGATTGTTCAACCTTATATTCAGGATGAAGAAGCGTTTAATAAGTTATCTGAAGAGACAGATTTCATCAACGATTTAAAAATAAATTCGGCTAATTTAGTAGATGTGATTTTAGATGTTGAGGATGAATTTGATATTAGAATCGAAAACGATGACATGGAGAAAATGACCTCTGTAAAAGCTGCCATGGATATCGTAAACGAAAAATTGGCTGCAAAATGATAGGCAATGATATTGTCGATTTAAAATACAGCGCTGTAAATTGGAAAAGGCCACGTTTTTTAGCTAAAGTCTTCACTAAAGAAGAACAAACACTTATTTTTTCTTCGGAAAATAAACATCAAACAGTTTGGTTACTTTGGAGTATGAAAGAGGCTGCTTATAAAATTCATGTGCAGCAATTTGGAGAGCGTTTTTTTAATCCTAAACGATTGGTGTGTGAGCTAATTTCCGAAGATAGAGGTTTGGTTAGAATAGATGATAACAGTTATTTTACAACATCAACAGTTACTGAAGATTATATACATACGATTGCAACATTGAGCGCGTCTAACACAAATATGAGCTCTATTTTTAAATCTGAAATATCATCACATCACATTCAAAGTAATGTATTAAAAACAGCATTACTCACATCTATTTCTACAACGAAACAATTACCATTTCAAGATCTAAAGATTAAAAAAACTAGCATTGGTGTTCCAGAATTATTTTGTGATGATTCTAAACTACCTCTTTCTTTTTCGTTGACCCATTGCGGACGCTTTTCTGGGTTTGTTTATCAGTAAAACAAAAAAGCAGACAAACCGAAGTTAGCCCACCTTTTCCTCTCTAAAATAAATTTTTTGGCTCCACCAAAATCCCTCATATTGATGGAGCATGACTACTAAATCATTGCTTAAAGTAGTCGTAAAAGAACTTAAAATTTATTGAGTTTCGTATATTTTGTCTCTCCTGTCTATTTCGCCTAAGGGGCTTCCTTTGAAAGTTAAAATATTTACAAACCCATTTTTTTTGGTAATTAAAGAGTCTTTCTCTTTAACAGCTCCAATGTCTTTGTTACCATAATTTCCAGTAAGTTTATTTGTTGCTGGATCAACGTCTCCCCAAAGTTTGTCTGGTTTACCGTTGTCTATGGGTTCAACAAAATAGGTGATACCTGTAATTTTTGAGCTTACAATAAATCGTCCTGTTTTGTCTGTTGCTGTGAGAAATCGTTTCATTAATTCTTGACGTTGCATAACTTCTCATTTATTTACCTACAAGGTTTTTGAAATCTTGTAGGAGATTAATATTAATTTTTAAATGGTGCTTCCCATGTTTTTAAACTCATAATGTTTTTAACCTCTTCGTATGTAAGCGGGTAGAAATCGTGACAATCTACACCTACATCAAAACTGTTCATTGTTGGGTCGTCTTTTAAAGTACCATGTGAATGACCGTAGAGATGCCACGTGCCTCTAAAGCTTGATCGCCAAACGCGCATTGCGTAATGCATGAGCATTATTTTTTGCTTACCGTTAGGTGCATCTGCATCATTGACGTTGAGCTCAAAGTAATCTTTAATCCATTCAAACCGGTTTGGGTTTGCTTGTGCAGCACCTTCATGATTACCACGTATTAAAAATATTTTTCCGTTTAATTGCTCAAGTATGTCTCGCATTCGCTCTGCTTTACAGAGTCCGAAATCACCCAAATGATATACCTTATCGTTTTTATTAACTCGACTATTCCATCGTTTTATGAGTTCTTGGTCCATCTCTTCCACACTACCAAATGGACGATTGGTGAATTTTATAATATTCTCATGACCAAAGTGATGGTCTGAAGTGAAATATATGTTTCTTGTTTTATTCATGTTTTCTATAGTGTTTTACTGAAAATCTTTTAAGACATTCAGGTTTATTTTTTTTTCTTTTTCTGCTTCCTTTTCTTCTTCTTTTTAGATTTGGAAGACTTCTTTTTCTTTGGTTTTAACTTGTTCTTGACTCTATTCATTTCAGAATCTATGAACGAATTGAAACTGTTGTTGTAAACGAACAACTTCGCTTTTTTAAAAGTTTTTAATGCTTTTTTATACGCTTCTTGACATTCAAAAAGTTGTGCTTGTAAAACTAAAAGTTCGCCTTTCCCAACAGCTTTTACTGTGTGAGCAAAATCTAGTAATTTTTTTTGCTTCGTCGAAATCGTGATTCCAAATTAAAACCAAGATGTACTTTGGATAGACTTTTATAAAATCCATTTTATTTGCTAATGCCTCAGCAAAGTAGTACTTGGCTTTTTCGTAATCTCCAAACTGCTCTGCTTGCAAACGTCCCATGAGATATAGTGCGTAGGGATTATGACTCTCGTATGACAAAGCGTAGTTTAGATTTTCTACGGTTTCTTCTAAATCGTATGGATAAGCATCTATGGCTTTTAACACGTAGTTGTTTAACAAATTCGTGTCCATTGTTTTTTTATTTTAATAATTCATTTTGAATTACAATGAAACGTTTTGACTGTGCTCAACATGACATCGCTATTCACTTTATAACTGTTTTGGAGGAGGTTTAACCGAAATGGTTAAGGATGAGGTGCTGAAATTAATTCAGAATAAAAAAAAATCCGAAACAGTATTTTACTTGCTTCGGATCTTTCATTTATAATTTGAGAAAGTTTATCTAACGATAATCACGAAGCATCACAAAAGGCAGAATTCCTTTTGGATTGTTTTGATATGTTACAAATAAACTCATAGTTTCTAATTTTTAATTCAACTTTTGTTTGTTGTGTTTTGGTTGAAATGCGTTGCAAAGATTTACATTTATTTTTGACTTTTCAAAATTTATTTTTTGTTTTTCTGAAAAATTGACCACATAATACGAAGTATTATATTTTTTTGAAAAAACCAAATTTTTTTTAATACAGCGTCTAAAATGACAATTAATTAGAGATATTTAAGAAGATAATTTGATCATTTTTATAGTTATTTGGACTGTAACAGAATATTTTTTCACCATCTAAATTAGCTTCAACCAAATAGTAATTGCCTTTAAAATAACTTGTAATCACTATTGCTTTTAAATTTGATTTCTCGACTACATTAAGTTGATGAGCATAAATAATTTTGTTATTTATGATATTAAATTCTCCAAAAAATGATGCAATTAAAGGTGTTTTAGGATCTTTAAATAATGCTTTTGGTGTATCGTAGGCTTCTATTTTTTGATTATTTAAAATCATCATATTATCTGCAAAACCAAGTACATCGTTATTATCATGAGTGGCTACAAGACATGTGATTTTTTTATCTTTTAAATATTTAAAGACATTACGTCTAAGTGATCGTCTTTGAAAATTATCGATATGACTAAATGGCTCGTCGAGCAAAATTATTTCGGGCTGTTTAGCCAAAGCTCTCGCTAGTGCAACGCGTTGTTTTTGTCCGCCAGATAGGGTTTTTACTTTTGTTTTGGCAAATGCTGTTAACTCTACGACTTCTAGTAACTCTTGTGTGCGCTCTTTCTTCTCTTTAGGGAAAAAGTTTGAGAGAAATTTTCCTATATTTTCTTCTACTGAAATAAAAGGCATTAATTCAAATTCTTGTGCAACATATTTCATAAAATCGTAACCAGTGACGAGATTATATTTTGGACCTAGAATCTCATTATCTTTCCAGTAGATGTTTCCGAAGTTAAGATCATATTCACCATATAACAGTTTTAAAAGTGTGCTTTTACCTGAACCACTTTCTCCAATAATAGCAAGGTTTTCGCCTTTTTCAACTTTAAATGAAAGCTCTTTTAGAATTGGAGTTTTATGATAAGAAAAAGTGAGGTTTTTTACGTTTAGCATTTGGTGAATGTAAAAGACCTACAAGGTTTTGAAAACCTTGCAGGTCTAAAATTTGAATATATTTTATAATTATCCTTTTACTTTTTCTTTTGTTTTACTTGGTAACACATCAAATCCCATATTGTAAAGTGTAAACCCAAAAATATCGGCATATTGCTCTATAGTTTTAGATACTGGAGTTCCTGCACCATGACCAGCATCTGTTTCAATACGAATTAGTGTAGGATTGTTCCCTGTTTGTTTAGCTTGTAACTCAGCAGCAAATTTAAAACTGTGAGCAGGTACTACACGATCATCATGATCTCCAGTAGTTACCATTGTTGCAGGATACTGAACGCCTTCTTTTACATTATGTACTGGAGAATAGCCTTTAAGATAATCAAACATTTCTTTGTTATCATCTGAAGTACCATAATCATAAGCCCATCCTGCTCCTGCTGTAAATGTGTGATATCTTAACATGTCTAGTACACCAACTGCTGGCAAAGCAACCTTCATCAAATCTGGACGTTGTGTCATTGTAGCTCCAACTAATAAACCTCCATTAGATCCTCCTCTAATAGCTAAATAATCACTAGAAGTATAATTCTCTGCAATTAAATACTCTGCAGCTGCAATAAAATCATCAAAAACATTTTGTTTTTTTAGTTGTGTACCTGCATCGTGCCAAGCTTTACCATATTCTCCTCCACCTCTAAGGTTAGGAACTGCGTAAATACCACCTTGCTCCATCCAAACTGCGTTAGCAATGCTAAATGAAGGTGTTAGACTAATATTAAAACCTCCATATCCATAAAGAATTGTTGGGTTTTTACCATTGAGTTCTAATCCTTTTTTATGGGTAATAATCATTGGAACTTTTGTACCGTCTTTTGAGGTGTAAAATACTTGCTTGCTTTCGTAATCTTCTGGATTGAAATCGATATCTGGTTTTACGAAAACTTCTGAAGTTCCGTTTTTTATATCGTATTTGTAAATACTTCCTGGAGTAACATAGTTTGTGAATGAGTAAAAAAGCTCTGTATCTTCTTTTTTAGCTCCAAATCCACCTGCACTGCCAACACCTGGTAGTTTTACCTCTCTTACTAATTTCCCTTCATAATCATACTGCATAACTTTAGATACAGCATCAACCATATACTCTGCAAATAAATAACCACCACCTGTAGAAGGACTCAACACGTTTTTGGTTTCGGGAATTAAATCCACCCAATTTTCTGGTCCAGGGTTAGAAGCATCTACAGTAACAATTTTTTTGTTTGGTGTATCTAGATTAGTTACTAAAAATAGTTTGCTACCAACATTTTCAATTGGGTAGGTGTCACTATTAGTATGGTCTAAAATGGTTACTAATGGACTATTTGGTTGTGATAGGTCTTTGATAAATAATTTATTACCAGAAGTTGATACGCTTGCAGTAATTACAAGGTATTTATTATCTTCTGAAACATTACCACCAACATATCTATGCTTTTGTGTTGCTGTACCTCCAAAAATTACAGGATCATCTTTTTGAGAGGTCCCTAATTTATGGTAATATAATTTATGCTGATCGGTCTTAGCAGAGAGCTCGCTTCCTTTTGGTTTATCATAACTAGAATAATAGAATCCTTCATTTTTATACCAAGACATTCCGCTAAATTTAACATCAATTAAAGTGTCTTCTATAATTTCTTTTGTTTCGGTATTCATAATTAGAATTTTTCTCCAATCGCTTCCTCCTTCGGAAATAGCATACGCTAAGATTTCGCCATTTTTAGAAAAACTTGTGCCTCCGAGTGAGATGGTACCATCTTCTGTGAATGTATTTGGATCTAAGAAAACCTCTGCAGTTTCTGGATCATCACCTGTTTTATAACGATAAATCACATATTGATTTTGCAGACCATCATTTTTATAGAAATATGTATAGTTGCCTTCTTTAAAAGGAGAGCCTACTTTTTCATAATTCCAGAGTTTAGACAATCTTTCTTTTAATTCTTCGCGATATGGTATATTATCTAAATACCCATAAGTAGATTGGTTTTGCGCGTTTACCCAATTTTCTGTTTCGGTGCTTCTGTCATCTTCGAGCCAACGGTATGGGTCTTCTACTTTTGTTCCGAAGTAATCTGTAATTGTATCAACCTTTTTTGTTTCAGGATAGTTTACCACAATATCTCGTTTTTGTTCTTTTGGTTCTTCTTTACATGCACTAAAGGCAAGTATTGCTATTAATATTATTGAAATGTGTCTCATGATTTTTATATATTGATTAGTCGTTCTATCAAAAATAAACAAAAAAGCCTCTACATAATATTGTAGAGGCTATTTTAAGATATTGTTAAGATGTTTATTGTTTTATAAACTTCTGACTTTTAATTTTGTTACCAGATACAATTCTTAATATGTAATTACCTGTATTAAGTGTACTTACATCGATCGTGTTTTGGTTTAATTTTGAATTCATAATACGTCTACCATTAATATCAAAAATGGTATAGATAGCATCTTGAAGACTTTCTGTACTAGAAATTCTTAATATATCTTTTGTAGGATTAGGGTAAATTACTAAATCGTTTACAAAAGAATTTTCTAAAGTAAGCGTAGCTCCTTCAACAACCTCTAAAGGTGTGTTGATAGCAGGATCTGTAATAATATCTATTACGCCAGATGGCCAATAAATTGTAATGTTATTAATTTCAGTATCTGTTCCAATTCCGAAGTGAGTATTTAACGTACTCATATACTCAAAACCTTCTCCGCTTCTTACATCTCTAATTTGTGTACCGCTATTTGTTGTGAGTTCAACTCTTGCACCAATACCATCTATATTACTCATTACACCTATAGTGTTTATTGTTATCCAATTGTTTGGTGTTGTAAGATTCCAGTAGATGTTGCCATTATAGTAGGCATCTAAAAAGCCATCATTATTTAAATCTCCAATAGAACCATTTTTATAATTTAGTTGGTTAGCATCAGCATCTTCAAAGGTTAAATCGCCTTTTCCGTAGAGAATTGTACCGTTACATAAAATATCTAAATAACCGTCATTATCGATATCATGACTTATATTTTCATGACCAGTTGGCGCTACACCAACACCAGATCCAGTAGTAACTTCTACAAAAATACCGTTACCATCATTTCTTATAAGTTTGTGGTTTCCAGAACTTGCTCCTACAAATAAATCCATATCACCATCATTGTCATAATCTCCCCAAGAAGAAGACCAAGTTTGCATTGGATCATCTAATTGAAGTATTGCTGCATTTTCTGTATATGTACCATCACCATTGTTGGTTAACATATTGTTTCTTCTTCTATCTTCTTCTCCACCACATTTTGCAATAAACATGTCCATATCTCTATCATTGTCATAATCTATCCAAATAGAACCATAGTTTCCACCTGAAGAGTAATCACCTAAATTTACTGGCGCATTAGGTGTTACAGCAGATTGATAGTAGGTTAAATTACCATTGCCATCATTAATAAAATACACGTTTGGAGCAACATCATGACAAACAAATGCATCTAAATGTCCGTCGTTATTGATATCAATAAAATTAGAACGTTGAGAAAAAACATATTCTGTAGTAGAGGTTTGTGTAAATCCTGTGCCATCGCTATTCGATTGCATAAATGAGACACCATTACCAGCACCATATAATAAATCTGTTTGACCGTTTCTATCATAATCTGCAGCAGCCATACTCCATCCTGGTAAGAAATCTGCATTTGGCGAAGGAATGTTGACTTCATTAAATCCACCAGTTGCTAATTGATAATGCACATTTACATTATTTGAAGATACTGATACGATATCATCTAAATGATCTCCATTCATATCTACAACTGCAAGATCATAATTACCTATTGGCATAGCTTGTGTAGTATAGTTAACACGAGAATTAACTAGAGTAGTAAATGATAAAGGTCCAATCCAATTACTATAATCTGTACCACCACAAAATCCTCTTACAAATACCTCATAAGTTGTAGATGAAGATAGCCCAGATAATGGATAAGGATTATTTGATGTTGTAGGAGTTCCAGATCCAGAAGGAACACCAGAACCAGGGTTTTGGACAACTATCTCCCAACTTGTTTCTGTACTACCTTGTTGCCAGCTAATATTTGCAGCATTTGTACTAACGTTAGATACGTTTAGATTAGAAATGTTAGGACAAGCAGGAGGTATTTGAGAACTAATTGTTGGAGAACTAAAGCAAAAACCATAACCCCAAATGTTGTTATCATCGTAAGAAATTCTATATCTAAAATTACTTAATTGGTTTGCTGTAAATGTTGAAATATCTAAGGCTGAAGAGTTATAGCCTTCATTATTACCAGAACAAAAATTGTTTGTTGGTGGATTGGCAGTACCAGATAACTCATCTCCCCAATTTACCCATGAATTTGCATCTGCATCCCAATATTGAAGGATTAAGATTTCGCCAAAATCATGAAATACATAACTAGCACCTACAGATATCCAAGTTTCGTTGGCATTATAAGCAGCTGTAAGATTTGTTATTGGAGATTCTGCAGCAATATCATCATCATGACCACTTTGAGCATCATCATCGTCATACGAGAAGTTAGATGAAACTCTAGGGTCTGCTTCAAAAACATCTGTGTTTGTAAGATAATTTCCTGTGATTGACCAATTAGAATTTGGCCAACTCGCAGGTTGATTTAAGGTTTGTGAAAAACTAAAATAGGCACTTAATAAGAAAAATGCGAGGGTAATTTTTTTCATAGTGGAATTAATTAAAGTTTTAAATGTAATAAAAAAGCCTCTATATTATTAATAAAGAGGCTTTAATATTTAGTATTTAATAAATTTTTGACTCTTAATGGAAGTACCGGATACGATTCTTAAAACATAATTACCAGGCGCTAATTTTGAAATATCTATTGAGGACTTTTCTAGTTTTGAGTTTAAAACTCTTTTACCAGTTATATCAAAAATAGTATAAATCATAGAGTCGTTTAATTCTAAAGAATTGATGTTTAAAACATTTTTAGCAGGATTAGGATATATTACCAATTCATCTGTTAAAGAATTTTCTAAACTTAAAGTGTCTCCTTCAATAATTTCTAGGGCACCATTTATAGATGGGTTTGTAATTGTATCGATAATTCCAGATGGCCAATAGATTACCACACTGTTAATATTAGTATCTGTTCCTATACCAATATGAGTGTTTAGTGAGTTCATGTATCTAAAACCATCTCCACTCTTTACATCTCTAATTTTAACTCCCGATGGTGTGTGTACTTCTACACGAGCGCCAATACCGTTAATATTACTTACTGTTCCAATAGTGTGAATTTTAATCCAATTATTATTGCTTTCTGCGTTATTATAATATATAACTCCAGAGTTAAAGGCATCTATATAACCATCGTTATTTAAATCACCATATGCACCAGAACCAGGAAATACCTCAGTATAAAGATCAAATGTCATGTCACCTTTACCAAATAATATATTACCACCAGAAACTAAATCTAAGTTACCGTCATTATCAAAGTCAAATGTTACAGTTTCTGTTGAGTTGCTAGTAAGAGTGTTTACGCCTGATCCAGTAGAAATATCTGTAAAGTTTCCATTATCATTTCTCATAAGTTTATGATCTCCAGAACTTGCTCCAACAAATACATCCATATCACCATCACCATCAAAATCTCCCCAGGCAGCAGACCATGTTTGCATAGGATCTGCAAGACCTATAGCAGCTGCATTTTCGGTGTAATTTTCATTTCCATCGTTGGTATACATTACATTCGTTCTTCTAGCTACTTCACCACCACATTTTGCAATAAATAAATCTAAATCTCTATCATTATCGTAATCAACCCATATAGATCCATAATCACCACCAGATGGGTAATTACCTAGCTCATAAGGAGCACTAGGGTCGTTAGATTGATAATAAATAAGATTTCCAGAGCCATCGTTTAAATAGTATACATTTGGTGCAACATCATGACACATGAAGGCATCAAGATTTCCATCATTATTTATATCTACGAAGTTTGATCGTTGAGAAAATACATCTTCAGGTCCAGATATTTCGGTAAAACCAGTTCCTGTGCTATTTGCTCTCATAAAGGTAACTCCATTTGTAGCTCCATATAATAAATCTGTGTAACCATTTCTATCATAATCTGCAGCAGATAAACTCCATGTTGGAGGAAAATCTGCACTTGTAGTTTCAATATTTTTAGTAGTAAAACCACCACTACTATTTTGTTCTCTAATATTTACATTTGTTGAAGATATTGAAACTAAATCATCAAGAAAATCACCATTCATATCTACAACTGCAATTTTGTAACTTCCTGTAGTACCCGATGCTTGAGAACTAAAAGTAACTGGAGAAGGAGGAGGTGGAGTGAAGTCTAAAGTTTCTAAACAAAATGCAACGTCAGAATCAGTTGCATAATCATAAATTTGAATGATTAAATTATCATTAACATTCCAACCAGAAATAGCCTCTGTAACAAAGGTGTTAGTACAAGCAATTTCTACAGTTCCTGTTTCGTCCCACACTACTATTCCAGGATTTCCTGGACTTTCAGATGAGAAAAATAAACCTGTATGCGTGGCTGTCCATGTAAAAAACTGGTCGTTAGCAGATGGCGTACAAGATCCTTGCACTCCACTATCTGTAGTCCCATCTGTAGTAAAAGGAAGATAAAAACCAGGTGTAGCGCAACCAGTGCCTTCAGGAGAAGGAGTAATTGGGATTGCACCACTAATATTGTCATTAGCAGGTTGTCCAAATGATAGCGAGCAAAAAGCTACAGCTAAAATTGTTAATGTGAGTAATTTTAATTTCATGACTATAATAATTTAATTTATTGACATTCTCCATCAAGAGAATTAATCCATTCTTCTATTAACCTAACACCTTCTTCGTGTTTAAGTGTTCTACCTATTAAAGGCATTCTATTTTGTTCTTCTATAGATGTAACTCTAAACCTTAATACCGAAGCATCTATGTTTCCAGGAGCCACTATATGTGTTGTACCTTCAATTTGAGTGTCTGGATCTACACAAACACCCTTGTTTGTATCATCTTCATTTTCATGAAATGCAAAACGCATAGGTCTATATTCACAATAGCTTTCTTCTGAGTGACAATGTGCACAGTTGATATCTAAATAAGAGCGTAATCTTAAATTTAAATCTAGTGTTTCATCTTCCCAATTTACTGTCGATACTATTGATGTTGGAAGATTGTTTTCTAAATAACCTACCTCTATCATTTTTAACAATTGATTGGTTGTACTGCCATCTGGATAACTTAAATCTCTATTTAAGTTTTGTGGTTTAGGACCAATTGGCAAAGGTGTACCAAATTTGTTATGACACGTAAAACATTCATTTCTTGACGGTATTCTATAGGTAACATTATTGGTAATACCGTTTTCTATCCATTCTAAATTTTTAAAACTTCCAGCGTTTGTAAAAGTTGCCTCTGTTTGGTCGTCGTTCCATACGTATTTGGCGAAATCCCAACCATCTGCAGTCATGTACATAAGACGCGTTTCTATAATAAAAGTCGTATTACTTGGTTGTACATTATCGTAATAGAAATTTTTTATTAACACTGAGCCAATAGGGAAATCTAATGGTGTAAAATCACTATTGTAATTAGCTTTTGTTCCGTCTGGCATCCATACAAATCGCTTTTTATGAGCATAATCTGTAAATAATGTTGAGTTTAAGTCATACGGTAAAACGCCAAACGCAGGATTTAAATCTTTTAATTCACCATCAAAAAAATTATATTCTGAAAGTGTATTATAGGGAATCTCATCTAAATTAAAGACAACTTCAGAAACAGGAGTTACGGTTACATTAACAGTTCCATTTCCGCAGTTATTGTTTTCATCGCAAATTGAATATTGAAAAGTATCACTACCTACAAAACCATTATTTGGTGTATATAGGATAACATCGTCTGAAGGATTGTTGGTTGTATTATTAGGGTCTAAAACTTGTATTACACCATTTTGTGAAGTTAACTCACTTAATACTCCAGTATTAGGCACATTAACATCATTATCTAAAACATCTATAGTAATAGAACTATTTTGTGATACTTCTACTACATCAGTATTAGCTTCAATTGTAATTGGCACATAATTATCATCTTCACTACAAGATACAAATAAGAGTAGTAAGGTGATTATGCTTAAGAAGTTTAGGTAATTTCTTAACATTTATAGTAAAATTTGGATAGTAAATATAATTACAATCAAATCCTAAATAGAATTAATTAGTTGTAATACACTTTTTATCAGTCAACAAGAGATTAAATGTCTAAAAAACCTATTAAAGTATTTTGAACTAGAAATACACTTGCATTTTGTTAATAAAACAATTTGCAGAGAAAAAAACCTACCTAAAAAGTTAAGTTTTTTTATAATAAATTTTGTTCTAATAGATATTCGGCTATTTGGATTGTGTTTGTTGCAGCTCCTTTTCTCAGATTATCACTTACAACCCAAAGATTTAGCGTATTAGGTTGAGAACCATCACGTCTAATTCTACCAACGAAAACATCATCTTTTCCGTTAGCATAAATTGGCATAGGATACGTGTTTACATCAATGTTATCTTGTACCACAATACCTGGAGATTCATTTAATAAATGTCTTACCTCTACTAAATCAAAATCATTTTCAAACTCTACATTAATGGCTTCACTATGTCCTCCTGCTGTAGGTATTCTAACTGCAGTAGCAGTGACAGCAATAGTGCGATCATCTAATATTTTTTGAGTTTCTCTAACCAATTTCATTTCCTCTTTTGTGTAGCCATTGTCTTCAAAAACATCGCAATGAGGTATTGCATTTTGGTGTATAGGGTAAGGATAAGCCATTTCTCCTTTTATACCAGCCATTTCATTTTCTAATTGTTTTACAGCCTTTACACCAGTTCCTGTAATAGATTGGTATGTAGATACTACTATACGTTTAATTTTATATTTTTTATGAAGTGGTGCTAAAGCAACTACCATTTGTATGGTTGAACAATTTGGATTTGCTATTATTTTATCTTCGGAAGTTAATTGAGACGCGTTAATCTCTGGAACAACCAGTCTCTTAGATTGATCCATTCTCCAAGCCGAAGAATTATCTATAACAGTAATGCCAGCTTCGGCAAATTTTGGAGCCCATTCTAAAGAGGTTTCTCCACCTGCCGAGAACAACGCTACATTTGGTTTCATGTCAATAGCAGTTTGTTTACCAACTACTTTATAGTCCTTACCTTTAAAAGAAATGAGTTTACCTATAGAGCGCTCTGAAGCAACAGGTATTAATTCGGTAACAGGGAAATTACGTTCTGCAAGAACTTTAAGCATGACTTCGCCAACTAAACCAGTGGCACCAACTACAGCAACTTTCATATTAAAAAATTTAAAAGGTAAAATTATAGCTTTTATTAAATTAAACCATTTTTACTACACACTTTTTTTGTTAAAAAAACACTCTTTAAAATGCGTTATTTTAACTTATCCAGCTAAATTCTAATAATTCTATAAAAAAAACCACTTCAATTACGAAGCGGTTTAAGTTTTACTAAATATATAATGTAGCGGTTAGCTATTTGTCATTATTTTTTTAATGAATCTCTAATTTCTTTTAAGATATCAAGTTCTGTTGGTCCTGCTGGAGCTGGTGCTTCAACTGGAGCTTTTGTTTTATTGTAAGCTTTTACAATCATAAATAATACAAAACCAACAATAATTAAGTTGATAATTGAATTTACCCATTTACCATACATTATCGCGTTTTCTGGCTTAGTAATTGTACCATCTGCAGCAACAACAGCTGGAGATAAAACATGCTTTAAGTCAGCAAAATCTACACCTCCTGCAAAATTACCTACAATTGGCATCATAATATCGCTAACAAAACCGTTAACAACTAGTCCTACTGCACCTGCAAGGATAACAGCAACTGCTAAATCAATGACATTACCTGTCATTATGAAATTCTTAAATTCTTTCAACATAATTTTTAATATTTATTAGTTAGTTATAAGACACTAATGTAATTAAAAAGTCACAATTTTCTAAGAAATTGATAATTAAGTTATAATTACACGTTTAACACGTTGTGATATTGCTGTGATAATTTCATAAGATATCGTATTTGCAGTTTGTGCAAATTGAGAAGCATTTGTGTGGTCTCCAAATATAATAACTTCGTCACCTTCATGGCAGTCAATGTTAGTAATATCAACCATGATCATATCCATACAAACATTACCTATAATAAATGCTTTTTTACCAGCAATGGTTACAAAGCCTTTTTTGTTGCCATATTGTCTACCAATACCATCTGCATGACCAATAGGTATGGTGGCAGTTTTTTCTAAACCAAGACTTTTATACGCTCTATTGTATCCTACGGTTTCACCACTTTTAATAGTATGAATTTGAGAAATAACAGATTTTAAAGTTGCAATAGGTTTAAGGTTCTTATTTTCTTCTTCAGAGTTTCCATAGCCATACAAACCAATTCCGCTTCTTACCATATCTAAATGTGCATCTACATAATTTAGAATACCAGATGTATTAGCCAAATGTAACATAGGTTTGTATCCCATACGTTCTGTAAACGTATTTGAAATTTGTGTGAAACGTTCAATCTGCTGTCTTGTAAATTCGCGCTCGTTTAAATTTTCACTTTCAGCTAAATGTGAAAAAATAGATTTTACTTTAATGGCAGATGTTTCCGAAGTTAGTGAAACCACATTATCTACATCATTTTCCTGAAAACCCAATCTATTGAGTCCGGTATTAAATTTAATATGAACAGGATAATTGGTTTGTTTCTCTTGGGAAGCTACTTGTATAAATTCGTTTAAAATTTTAGCATTATATAAACTAGGCTCTAAGCAACGTTCTATTAAGGTTTTAAAATTTACTGCTTGAGGATGAAGTATTAAAATAGGTGTTTTAATTCCTGCATCACGAAGCGCAACTCCTTCATTTATATAAGCAACTGCAAAGTAATCAACCTTTAAATCTTGTAAATATTTAGCAATTTCATTAGCATCACTACCATAAGCAAAAGCTTTAACAACTGCTAAAAATTTGGTGTTGCCATTAAGTTTAGATTTAAGATACTCATAATTATTTTTGAGTGCGTTTAAATCTATTTCTAAGACAGTTTCTTTAGCTTTAGGCATTTTGATTACTGTCTTGGTTAGGGATTTCTTCTGGATCATTAACCTTCATGTGAGGTAATTTATCTCGTAACATAGCTTTATAATAGGCAGCTCTACTAAGTGGTTCATACTCATTGACTTCTCCCAATAAAACCAGAGCTTCACTTGTTGCTTTTCTATAGCTATATTGTGCCAAATTTCCAGTTCTCGTACAAACAGCATGTACTTTGGTAACATACTCTGCAGTGGCCATTAAATTTGGCATAGGACCAAAAGGATTACCTTTAAAATCCATATCTAATCCTGCAACAATTACACGAATTCCTTTATTGGCTAAATCATTACAAACTCTAACAATTTCATCATCAAAAAACTGAGCTTCATCAATACCAACCACATCACAACCATCTGCCAAAATAGGAATATTTGCAGCAGCAGGAACAGGTGTTGACCGTATTTCATTAGCATCATGAGATACTACCATTTCTTCATCATAGCGCACATCTACAGCTGGTTTAAAAATTTCAACTTTTTGCTTTGCAAATTGTGCGCGTTTGAGTCTCCGAATTAATTCTTCGGTTTTTCCAGAAAACATTGAGCCACAAATGACTTCAATCCATCCAAATTGTTCTTTCTGATTTACTGTATTTTCGAGAAACATTTCGTAATTTTAACACTAAAACCAACCAACTGTTCGTTTTGTATAAAGGTGAAGCAAATTTATTAAAAATCAAAAACCTAATAGGGAATAAAAAATAAAAGTTATGAAGAAGAAGCTTGAAGCCGACTTAATAAGCATCGCACATAGAATTTTAAAGCTAAAAGGGAAAGAAGATGTCGTAAAATTACATGCCGAAGCTGGTGCTTTATATGAAAAATTGAGCGTACTTAAATTTGCAAATGAGAATTTTGAAGGCGATTTACCAACTATAGGTAGTGACTCTTCATTTTTTGATATGTTAGACACAGCATTCAATAATAAAGTAAGTGATAATATTGAACTAGAAGATAAAATCTATGTTAATCTAGACGAACACGAAGATGATGGTATTTATGAGCCAGTAATGGAAAAAATTAAAGATATGGTTGCTCAAATGCCTCAAGAAACTCATCAAGTAGATGATATTGTTGCAACTGCAGTAGCAAGAAAAGAAAACCCTAAAACTCACCTAGAAGATATAACTGCAGGATTTGAAGATATTCCTGTTTTTGAACCTGTAGACCAAGCCAATGAGAATTTTAGAAAATCTCTTAATGATAAACTTAAAAATGGTGGATTAAATATTGGTTTAAACGATAAATTAGCATTTATAAAACACCTTTTTAATGGTAAAATAGAAGATTATGAACGCGTTTTATCTCAATTAAACACTACAAGTTCTTTTAAAGATGCCTCTCATTTAATTAATAATATTGTTAAACCAGATTACAATAACTGGGACGGAAAAGAAGAGTTCGAAACTCGTTTTCTAAACATTATTGAGCGCAAGTTTGACTAATTTATCTCTTATTTTTTCTTCGGAAATTTTAAGTAATTAATAATTGAGATAGAGCCAACCAAATAATGGCTTTTCTCCAGTATTTAAATCAAGTAGATAAAAATACGTACCAACCGGAAGAATCTCTGACGTTTTTGGTGTTCCCTTATTTGCTCTCCCATCCCAATCGTTTTGGTAATTATTACTTTCATAGATTTGAAGGCCATATCTATTAAAAATCTTAATACTATTACCAGGAAAATCATCAATACATTCTATATAAAAGGTATCATTAATGCCATCATTATTTGGTGATAAACCATCTGTGATATAGAAACAATTATCCACTATAACTTCAGCATCATCCATATTATTTGTTGCATCTCTATCTGGCTCACTTACAGAATTAAGTAATGCTACATTTAGCAGCGCTGTACTAGATGTTACTTGAGCAACTATGGTTAAAGTTTGAGATTGGTTACTAGATAGTGTATCAATAGTCCATAACAAAATGGTGTTATCAAAAAGTCCTCCAGAAACTGAAGCAGATATGAAATTCATCCCATTAGGAAATACATCTAGAATTTCAATTTCTGTAGCTTCGGTAGTTCCTAGATTTGTTGCTGTAATTTGAAATGTTACCTGATCTCCTATAGACACTTCTTGAGGAGATACATTTTTAATGATTTCGATGTCAACATCAGATCCATCGTCTAAAACAATTAGTGTTGCATTGGTTTGTGAGGTGTCTATATTATTTTGATTTTCAAAATTGTTAGTATCGTTGAGGTAAGTACCAGGAGCATTAGACGTCACATTAACACTAAAAGTACAAGACGCTACACCATCTGGAAATGTCAAATTTGAAACTCCAGCAAAACTATCACCACTATTGCCTATAAAAGTTGCAGTACAGCCATTTTGTGTGACCCATTGCGGTTGTGAAGTAAGCGTAATTTCCGAAGGAAAAACGTCTGTAAACGAAATATTACTCTGTGCCGAATTATCAGACAAATTATTAACTGTAAATGTCAATGTACTCTCTTCTCCAACGGTAATAGTTGTAGGATTATAACTTTTAATTAGTGTAGGAGCAATCACTTGCACATTACTAATTGAGATATTGGTTTCTGGTGAGATTTCACGATTATCATTTTCGTCTGGTGTAGCAGTAGCGATGTTATTGTATGCGCCTCCAAAACTTGGCGCAGCAACTGGTATTCTAATTCTTATAGTTGAGCCAGCATCCATATTTGCGATAGTACCAGTGACATTATTATTGGCAGTTTCAACATTAGAGATACATGTTGCATTTCCGTTGGTAACCACACAAGTAGGTGTTCCTATAATTGTAAACACGTCATTTACAGTATCTTCAAAGTCTATATTTATAGCGTTAGAACTGTTTTCACTGTTGGTAATATCAATAATCCAATCAAAATTTTGATTGACGTTAACTTGCGTAAACTCAGGAAACGTTTGAACTACTAAATCTACACAAGGCGCAAAAAATGTAATAACTTCTGCCTCGTTATTATTTAAGTCACTATCAACATTGCTATTACTATTTGCAACTATTACTTTATTATTTACAGGAACAGGGTTTACCGAGCACTCAGTACTCCACAATACTATGAGCTCAAAAGTAACAGAGCTATTGGCTGGTAAACTCCAATTATCTTCTGGTAATATTTCCCAAAAAATGTCTGGTTCTCCTCCTTGAGGTATACCATCAAACTCAACACCAATATTTGTATTTAAAATATCAAAACAAGTTGCTGTTCCTGTTGTAGAAACACAATCTACAGCTACGAGTGTACCTGTATAAGCAACCATTCCTGGTCCAGGAATAAACTCTTGTAGTTCTATAAAAGTGTCTATGTCACTTGGGTTTGTAACGGTTATTTCGTAAGTGACTTCTCCTAATTCTATTGGGTTTTGAGTAGATGCACCGTTAGGTAGTTCTGGGCTTATTTGTGTTTTTGTTACATTTAAATTCACAAACTCACAAGCAGATGTTGGTGGTAATAAAACATAATCGTTTTGAGAATTATTTGTAATGTTAGAATCTAAAATATTTTCTTCTAAAACATTAGAGCCACTTCTAATTAGTGCCTGATTATTTTCGGTATTGATAGAGCATTCGGGTTCTATAAAGATTGCTACTGTTCTAACGGTTATTGTAGCATCTACAGGCATAACAAATGCGTTTGTAAACCAAAAAAGATCATTTACTGTGAAAGTGATAGCGTCACAAGATGCACTTCCTGTCGTCATTATACACTCAACCGATTGAATTTGCCAATCCACTGTTGGCGATAAATTTTGAAGAAAAAAAGAAATATTTGCATCTAAAGGTCCATTATTACAAACCGTTGTTTCAAATGTAACATCTTGATTCCAATTGGCAACAATTAAAGGATTTGGATCTATTTGTATGGTATCAATACATATATCTGTAGTTTCGCATAACTCAGCCTCTATTAAATTTGTAACTACAGGATTAGAAAGACTATTACCAGAATTAATGTGATCTAGGGTAATTTCTACTCTACTTTGAACATTAATTTGATTTAACTCTATAGCACAAGATGGGTCTAAAAATTGATAAACAGCTTCAAAAGTAATTGATCCTCCTGCTGTATAAATATGAGAAGTCGTAAAATTAAAAATATCTGAGATAGCACTAACCAAAACTGGATTTCCAGAAACTCCTGCAACGTTTGGGCATTCTGTACCGTTAGTTGTTTCAACACACTCAAGTGAGATGAGTTGCACGTTAGGTCGTCCAAAATCTAAATCGGTTAATAACGTCAAACGTGCTTCTATAGCATCTACAGGAAAATCTATTGCACTATTATTGGTTATTGTAAATTGATAGGTTACAGGAGAATTCCATGATGGTATTGGTGTGCCTGGTGCAGGAGAAATTTGTTCATGACTAATAGAGAAATTAATTTCTACATCAATCACATCTATAGAAATTAGAGATTGGTTATTATTGGTGTTGGTATCTGTTGTTCCGTTTGGTGGAGAGATTATTGCATTTATTGCAATACCACCAACAAAAGATGGTGCAGTAACATCAATTTTTATCTCAACGCTAGAGTCTGTTGGGAGGTTAGCAACCGATCCTGTTAATATATTTGTTGCAGAGAGATTAAAGCCACCAGCATTAGAAGCGCCTCCAGTATTATTTTGAGAAGAAATACTCGCTATGGTAAGATTTTGTAAATCTTCATCCATAGAGATTTCAAACGCTGCACTGCTAACTGGATTTCCAGAATTTATAATTGTTACTATATATTGAAAATCTCCAAAGATTTCTACCTGAGAAATACTTGTGCCTATTGTACTTTGAGCTTGTGCAACAATTGATAAATCTGTAGTTTGCGCAGATAATTGCGCAGAAAAAAAGACAAAAAATATAAAGCGTAATAATCTCTTAATCATAAAACAATTACTTTCTATAAAGATGCAAAAATCCCTAAAGGTTGCGTTAATATATATGAAAACATTGTAAATTTGAAATGAAATCTCTCACAATATGAGCAAACTTTATATCGTACCAACACCTATCGGAAATTTAAAAGACATGACTTTTCGTGCTGTTGAAATTTTAAAAGACGTCGATTTAATTTTGGCTGAAGATACGCGCACCTCAGGAAAACTTCTTAAACACTTTGAAATAAGTACACAGATGCATAGTCACCATATGCATAATGAGCATAAGATGGTAGATAGTTTAGTAGAAAAATTAAAGAGCGGTATGTCAATAGCACTCATTAGTGATGCAGGAACTCCAGCAATTTCAGATCCTGGATTTTTACTAACCAGAGCCTGTGTAGAACACAATATTGAGGTAGATTGCCTACCTGGTGCAACAGCGTTTGTGCCAGCACTTGTAAACTCAGGATTACCAAATGATAAATTTGTTTTTGAAGGTTTTTTACCTGTAAAAAAAGGAAGACAAACACGATTAAAATTACTTGCAGAAGAAACCCGTACCATTATTTTTTATGAAAGTCCGCATAAATTAATAAAAACACTAACGCATTTTTGTGAATATTTTGGAGAAGAGAGGCCAGTTTCGGTATCTAGAGAATTGACAAAGTTGTATGAAGAAACCGTTAGAGGAACAGCTAAAGAAGTGTTACTGCATTATACAAATAAACCTCCTAAGGGTGAGATTGTAATAATTGTTGGTGGTAAGAAATAATAGTATAAGGGTTAACTTTTAAAGCGTATACACTACAAAGCAGTCATAGATTTGATTAATTTTAAATCAATATAAAAAGCTATGAAAAAACAACATTATAATGTCTTTGTAATTGGTAGTGGAATTGCAGGTCAAACCGTTGCAGAAACTTGTGTTAAAAATGGGCTATCTGTAGCTATTGCAGATAAAAGAGAATTTGGTGGTACTTGTGCTATTAGAGGATGTGATCCCAAAAAAATATTAATTCAATTTGCAGATTTAGTACATAAAACAAATAAATTGACTGGATTAGGTGTAGTAGATCCTTTAAAGATTAAATGGAAATCTGTACAAAAGTTTAAATCAACATTTACTGAGCCAGTACCATTATCTACAGAGCAAGATTTAAAAGATTTAGGTATAACTTTATACCACCAATCTCCAAAGTTTATTAGTGAGAACGAAGTATTAGTAGAAGGCAAAACAATCTCTGCAGATACTTTTGTTATTGCAACAGGTTTAGTACCTAGAACTTTAAAGTTTAAAGGAGCAGAGACATTAAAGACGAGTGATGCTATTCTCAATCTTAAAAAAATCCCTAAATCGGCAACGTTTATAGGTTCTGGTTATGTTGGGATGGAGTTTGCTTATATGCTGTCTACTCTAGGTTGTAAGGTTACCATTTTAGAGCAAAGTGAAAGAGCACTTTCGGTATTTGATTCGTACTTAGTAAATCAACTCGTAAGTAGCCTAAAAAATAATGGCGTTACATTTAAATTTAATGCCCAGACGATTTCAGTAGAAAAATTAAGAAAAAACAGTAAAATTACGTTTAAGCATAAAAAGAAAACAAAAACGATTAAATCAAGGTACGTTTTTAATACCTCAGGTAGAGTGCCAGCAATCGAGCTTTTAGATTTGGAAAAAGCTAATATTAAAAGCGATAATTCTGGGGTTTTAGTTAATGATTTTTTACAGAGTAACAGTAATAAAAATGTCTATGCTTGTGGAGATGTGTCTAGTAAGTCTGTGCCATTAACACCACTTTCTGGCTTGCAAGGTTATATTGTTGGTGAAAACATATTATTAGGAAATAAGAAAAAATTTGAAGATCCCTTGGTACCCTCTGTTGTATTTACTTATCCTAATTTAGCAATGGTTGGTTATACCGAAGATGAAGCTAAAAAACGTTATAAAAATATTAGAGTTTTTAAAGGAGATGCGTCTAATTGGTATAATGTTAAAAAGGAAAATGGAGATACTTATGCTTATAAAATAATAGCCAATGAGCGTACCAATAAAATTGTTGGTGCACATTTATTAAGTGCTCATGCAAACGAAACTATAAATATTTTAACTACTGCAATGAATAATGACATGACGGTAGACCAATTTAAAAAAATGATTTTTACATACCCATCTTACGCTAATGATTTAAAAAGTATGATGAAAGACGAGGATTAAAATGATGCAAGATTTACTGCTCGAAATAAGACAATGTAGAATTTGTGAAGCACACTTACCGTTAGGTGCCAGACCAATTTCCGAAGCTCATAAAAACTCTAAAATTGTATTGTTAAGTCAAGCTCCTGGAAGAGTTGCACATCAAAAAGGTATAGCATGGATGGATGCCAGCGGAAAGCGACTACGAGAATGGCTTGGTGTTGACGAAGACACTTTTTATAATCCCCAAAACTTTGCTATTATGCCAATGGGTTTTTGCTATCCAGGAAAAGGAAAAAGTGGAGACTTGCCACCAAGACCAGAATGTGCACCAACATGGCATGACTTATTATGGCAAGAATTCAAAAATGTAGAGTTAGTAATTTTAATTGGAGCATATGCTCAAAAACAATATTTAAAAGAGCAAGCCAAACGCACATTAACAGAGACGGTTGCTAACTATAACAACTATTTACCAAAATATTTTGTGCTTCCACATCCAAGCCCTAGAAATCGGTTTTGGTTAACAAAAAATCCTTGGTTTGAAGAGGAGGTATTATTAGAATTAAAAATGAAGATTAATACAATTTTGTAAAAAAACCTCCAATTTCCGTAGTAAGAAAAAAGAGGTTATTTCTAAGTTAAAAAGTTTTTACTAATTATTAGTATTTAGACCCATCATGCTTTCCTACTTCAAAACCATGCTTACCTAAATATTGGTTACCACTTTCTACAGCACCTTCTTCAATATCAGTACCCATAGAGTCGTTCCAACGGTTGAGGTAACCAAAAAGAGAAATTACACCAAGCATTTCTACAATTTCGCCTTCATCCCAATGTTCATATAAACGTTTTTTAATATCTGCATCAACACCATTTGGCACTTGAGAAGCAGCTAAACTAAAATCTAGCGCAGCACGCTCTGCATCAGAAAATGCACTATGTGTTCTATATTCCCAAATATTGTCTAATTGCTCTTGCTCTGCACCATAACGCTCTGCAGCTCTAATAGCATGAGCTTGGCAATAACGACAACCCGTAGAGTTACTAGATACCCAAGCAATCATACGTTTTAAAGCAGATGTTACACGACCTTCATTGGCCATAACTGCCTTATTTAGGTTTATAAAAGCTTTAGAAATTGCAGGACGACGCTGCATGGTTAATACAGAGTTTGGGCAAAACCCAAGAGTCTCATTAAAAAACTCTGCAAGCTTTTTTGTTTCTGGATCATGTTCTGCAGATAAAGGAGTAACTAATGCCATAGATTTGTTTTTTTTAGTAGTATTTTTGAGTTAACAATAAACGAAAAATTCTTTATATATGTCTCATAAAGTAGTCACTCATTGGAAAGGTAATTTACAGTTTGAATCTGATAATCCTAGCGGTCACTTAGTTATTATGGATACCTCACAAGAAAATGGTGGTCACAATTCTGGTTTGTCTCCAAAAGCTATGATGCTATCATCTCTGGCAGGTTGTTCTGGATTAGATGTGGTCTCTATTCTCAAAAAAATGAAAGTACCGTTTTCAGATTTTAGAATTGATACTTACGGAGAATTAACAGACGTTCACCCTAAATATTATCATAAAGTATTGGTAGAATATCATTTCTACGGAAATGAGCTAGACCAGAATAAAATTGAAAAAGCAGTTAATTTGTCTATAGAAACTTATTGTGGTGTTTTGGAAATGTTTAGAAAATTTGCTGAGGTAAAAACAGCAATCCACTACCACAATTCTTAACCATTGGTTATCATAGAATCTACTTGATACATATATCAATTTATCTTATAAATAATTATGCGCTGGACGCTAAAACCAAAGCCAAATTCTAAAACTGTTGAAGATTTACAAGAGGCACTTCAAGTAGATCAAACTGTCGCAACATTACTTGTGCAAAGAGGTATTGAAACTTTTGACGAGGCAAAACGTTTTTTTAGACCAAGTTTTGAAGAGCTTCATGATCCATATTTAATGAAAGATATGGACAAAGCTGTTGCTAGAATTGAGACCGCATTACTTAAAAATGAAAACATTTTAGTTTTTGGAGATTATGATGTAGATGGTACAACATCTGTAGCATTAATGTCGTCATATTTAAAAACAAAGTCAGATAGAATTGCGACGTATATACCAGACCGTTATGACGAAGGTTATGGTATTTCCTTTAAAGGTATCGACTTTGCGCACGACAATGAATTCTCATTAATTATTGCATTAGACTGTGGTGTAAAAGCAGTCGATAAAGTAAATTATGCATTAGAAAAAAATATAGATTTTATTATTTGTGATCATCATAGACCAGGTCTAGAATTACCAAATGCAGTTGCTGTGTTAGATCCAAAACGAGACGATTGTGAGTATCCATTTAAAGAGCTTTGTGGCTGTGGTGTTGGCTTTAAACTAATACAAGCATTAGCTTTAAAAGATGGTAAAACATTTGAAGATTTAGGAGAGTATTTAGATTTGGTAGCTACTGCAATTGGAGCAGATATAGTGCCAATAATTGGAGAAAATCGTGCATTAGCTTATTTTGGTTTGCAAATTATAAATTCACAACCACGACCAGGTATTAAAGCTATTTTAGATCAGGTTAAAAAAGAAGAATTAACAATTACAGATGTCGTTTTTATTGTTGCACCAAGAATTAATGCAGCGGGTCGCATGAAACATGGAAATTATGCAGTTACACTTCTAACAGAAACTGACGATGAGCTTGCTAAAACATATGCTCAAGAAATCAACGAATTTAACCTAGATAGACGAGAGACAGATAAACGAATTACCGAAGAAGCGTTAATTCAAATTAAAAATAATAATGAAGAAAACCAATTAACCTCAGTTGTCTATGATGAATCTTGGCATAAAGGTGTTATTGGGATTGTAGCTTCTAGATTGATAGAAACATATTATAGGCCAACGTTGGTTTTTACAAAAAGTGGAGATAAATTAGCAGCCTCAGCTAGATCTGTAAAAGGGTTTGATGTGTATAATGCCTTACAGGCTTGTTCAGATCATATCGAACAATTTGGTGGACATAAATATGCTGCAGGATTAACGCTCAAACCAGAAAATTATGACGCCTTTAAACAGGCTTTCGAAGATGAAGTTACCAAAACTATAGATAGAAGTTTACTCACACCCGAAATAAAAATAGACATGCAACTTAAATTGCAAGATGTGACGCCTAAGTTTTATAGAATTATTAGCCAATTTGCACCATTTGGACCAGGAAATATGACTCCAATTTTTATGACTGAAAATTTAAGAGATACGGGCTATGGAAAATGTGTTGGTGAAGATGATAAACATTTGCGTTTAACAGCAACTCAAGGTAATGATAAACTTGTGTGTATTGGATTTAATTTAGGTGATAAATGTGATTTGATAACAAACAATAAACCATTTGATGCAGTGTATTCTATTGATGAAAATCACTGGCAAGGTAACGTAAGTTTACAATTAAAATTAAGAGATATTAAAGGGTAATAGATGTCTAAACAAGATCCTTACGCAGCATTGCGATATAAAGAATTCAATATTTTTTTAATAGTGCGTTTTGCTCTAGTATTTGGTTGGTCTATGCAATTTATTGTAATAGAGTGGCAAGTATATGCATTAACAAAAGATCCTTTGAGCTTAGGCTTAATAGGTCTATGTGAATTTGCACCTGCCTTTTTAATGGCATTATTTGCTGGTCATATTGTAGATCAAAGAGAGAAACGAAATTTATTAGCATTATGCATTGCAGCTTTTTCGTTAATTAGTTTTGGCTTATTTTGGTTGACTTCTCAAACTATGATTGAGTCATGGTCTAAAAACACCATCTTATATTCTATATATGCATTAGTATTTTTTGGTGGATTTTTAAGAGCATTTTTTGGTCCAGCAATTTTTTCTATAGTTGCACTTATTGTACCTAAAAAAATATATCCAAACGCAGCCACCTGGAATAGTTCTACATGGCAAATGGCAAGAGTATTAGGTGTTGCCTTTGCAGGATTTTCTATTAGTTGGATTGGTGTACATTGGTCGTTATGTGTTGTTTTTGGCTTAGTGATGCTATCATTTATAATGCTTTTTCAAATTCCGAAGAAACCAATTCTTAACCCAAAAATTGGAGAAAATGTATTTTCTAGCTTATTAGAGGGTTTGTCTTTTGTATTTAATACCAAAGCTATTTTAGGCGCTATAACTTTAGATATGGTTTCGGTTTTGTTTGGAGGTGCAATCGCATTAGCAGCTGTTTTTGCTCAAGATATTTTAAAAGTTGGTCCTCAAGGTTTTGGGATTTTGGTAGCAGCACCATCTGTAGGTGCATTTTTAACAATGCTTGTTACTGCTTACATACCTATAAGTAAAAATGCAGGTATGAAATTGCTCATAGCCATTTTTGGCTTTGGGGTTTGTATCATTGTTTTTGGGTTGTCATCTGTGTTTTGGGTAAGTGTAGTTGCGTTATTTTTTAGTGGTGTTACAGATGGTGTTTCAATGGTTATTAGACAAACCATTCTTCAAATTAAAACACCAGATCACATGAGAGGTCGTGTATCATCTGTAAATTCTATGTTTGTAGGGTCTTCTAATGAGTTAGGTGCTTTAGAGAGTGGGCTTACAGCAAAATATATGGGAACCGTAACAGCAGTTGTGTTTGGAGGTTCAATGACGTTACTTACTGTAATTACAACTGCTTTAGTATCTCCATCATTTAGAAAATTAGACTTGACAAAAGATATTGAAGAGCATGAGAGGGATGAATCTTAAATGCATCTTTTTATAAGACTGCTTTTTAGCCTTAATTCTCAAATAAGATTTAATCTTTATAAACTATTAATTTATAGCTTTAGTCAGAAATATTGTCATAAATCTCATCAATTAAAACGGTAGTGTTGTTATCACTAATATATTTAACCGAGGTTTTTACCTCAATTAATTATAAGTTTTTAACTCAAAAGTATTACCATCAAAAACACCATAAGTAAAATAGGTAATCCAATCGCCTAAATTTACATATGTTGAGTTTTGACCTAAGTCAAGATCCATTGGTAGGTGACGATGGCCATATACAAAGTAATGATGATGTTTTTCTTGCAATTTTAATTTACTGTATTGAATGAGCCATTCTTTATCTTCTCCCAAATAAGTAGCGTCATGTTCTCCAGAAATTAATTTATTTTTTACAGATAGGTATTGAGCAACTTTCATCCCAATATCTGGATGCAACCATTTAAATAAAAATTTAAATATAGGGTTGGTAAACACCTTTTTCATGCGTTTATAACCTTTATCAAAAGGTCCTAATCCATCTCCATGAGCTATATAAAATGACGTGTCATTAAAAATAAATTCTTTTGGTTTGTGATAAACAGGAATATTTAATTCATTTTCAAAATAACCATTCATCCATAAATCATGATTACCAACAAAGAAATAAATAGGTATACCAGAGTCGCTAATTTCAGCAAGTTTTCCTAAAGTTCTTACAAAACCTTTAGGCACAACCGTACCATACTCGAACCAAAAGTCGAATAAATCACCTAACAGAAAAATAGCTGCAGCATCTTTTTTTATGTCGTCCAGCCAAGCTACAAACTTTTTTTCGCGAGGTAAAGAAGCTTCTACTGTTGGAGCACCTAAATGATTATCGCTAGAAAAGTAAATTTTCTTTCCTTCAGGGATTTTTATGTTAATAGGTTTAGTCATTATCTGATGCAAACCACTGTGCATAAGACGTAGCTGTTTCTTGCAGTTTTAAAGAGTGAAGCTCTATATTACCAGGTAAACGTTTTTTTATCTTAGCTGCAAAATCAATTACCATCATCTCACTTGTTGGCTGGTAATCTACTAAAAGTACATTATGATCTCTCTCTTGCAGTTCTTTTGCTAACTCAACGTGGGGTGTATTTTTATTAAAAACTGTTGCATGATCAAATACATCTACAATTTCTTCTTTGACGATTTTTTTTAAATCGCTAAAATCTATAACCATTCCAAACTTTACATTAGAAGCGTCTGAGATTGGTTTTCCAATCACTGTAACATCTAAACGGTAACTGTGACCATGTACGTTTTTACATTTTCCGTCGTAACCATATAATGCATGGCCTGTTTCAAAAGAAAACTGCTTTGTAATACGAATTTGACTCATTTAATTATTTGTTTTCAATACAAAGATATTCATTTTGTGAAAGTAATTGGTTTTTAGATTACATTTGCTCGCTTTTAATATTGGAAGCTCAATTTTTATATAAGAAAAGTTATGATTGAAGTATTGCCTAATCAACTTTTTGAAGAGATTCCTTTTGTTGAAAACCCAGTATATGAGCAGATAATTCGAGATATTGGACTTAAGCAGTATAGCATTATAGATAATTTTTTTTCTTCGGAAACTGTCTCACATTTAAGGCAATCTCTATTAAATAAACATGAAGAAGATAGGTTTAAAAAGGCAGCCATTGGTAATCGTATTAATGAAAAAATCATAAAATCTATTCGAGGAGATCATATTTTATGGATTGACGAAACGACTTCTAATCTGGCAGAAGATTTGTTTTTTGGTCAAATTAATGATTTAATTTCCTATCTCAACAAAACCTGTTTTATGGGAATACTGTATAAAGAATTTCATTATGCATTATATCCAAAGGGTACTTTTTACAAGCGTCATTTAGATACATTTCAAAATGATGATAGGCGCAAACTATCTTTTGTTTGCTATTTAAACAGTGAGGACTGGAAGCCAGAAAATGGAGGAGAACTCGTTTTGTATCTCGATGACAATGGTGTTGAAACCAAAAAAGAAATTTATCCTTTTCCTGGTCGTATTGTTATATTTGAAAGTCAAATTTTAGAGCACGAGGTAAAACCTGTTGAAACCGAACGTTTAAGTATTACTGGTTGGTTAAAAACAAGATAACTAACGCCTTTTATTACGGTTATAGAAATAAACAACAATTAAGATAATTCCTAAAATAAGGAAAAGTCCATTTCCACTAATAAACGACATAAAATCCATAAGGTTTATATTTAAATATATAAGTTAGATATCAAAGTTACATTTTTTGCGAAAGTGATAAAAATTCTTGTCTAAATTTTATGATTAATGGGAAACCTCTAGCCACAATCCAAACGGTTAAAGCTATAAATACAGCATACAATTTAAGGTCAAAACTATCTAATAAAAATAGTAATGGTATAAAAACAAAACCTGTAGATAGCAGTAGTAGGTTTCTAAGAAACTTCATTTTACCCATACCTTTAAACATCCCATCAAAAATAAAAGCTAATGCGCATAATGGTTGCATGGCAAGTACTATCCAAAACACATTATAAAATTGTTCTAGCACTTTTGGGTCTTTTGTAAAAATGGGACCTATAAAATTATAAGCTATTAATCCTAAAAATGTAAGTATAATTCCAACTCCAAGTCCGCATTTGATGAGAAAATTACTAAGCTCAACAAGTTGTTTGTAATTTTTCTCTCCAAGCAATTTTCCGGAGAGAATATTACCAGCACTAGCATATCCATCTATAATAAACGCACCTAAAAACCATAAATTAATGGCTATGGTGTAAGCTGCGATATACTCTGTACCATATGATGTTGCAAATCGAGTAGCAAAGTAAAGTGTTGCATTTAAGGCTAATGTGCGCACAAATAAATTAAGTATCATTACACTAAAAGTTACAATTTCGGGATTTAGCGGAAATGTAACTCGCAATGAAATATCTGTCTTTTTAAGTAAATAGTAAGCAGAGCAAATTGCCATAATAATTTGTGCAATTACACTAGCATACGCTGCTCCTTTAATATGCATTGGGTCTATAAAACCTGCTATACCATATACAAATGCAAAATCTAAAATAATATTTACAGCGGTACCAATAATTGCAATTATCATAGGGTAGTAGGTGTTTTGGAGACCTCTAAATGTTCCAAAAATGGCTATTGTAAATAATGTAAACGGAAATCCAAAAACCCTAATTTGATAATAATCAACGCTATAATCTAAAATTAAACCAGACGCATTGTAGAGTTTAAAAATTTCGGAAGAAAATGGTAACGTCGTTATGATAATGAGAATACTTATGGATGTAATAATAAAAATTGCTTGAGCAGGAAGATTCTTTACATACTCTAATTTGTTAGCACCAACATGTTGTGAAACAATAGATGAAATTGCGCTTCGTGTTTGTCCTAACACCCAAATGAGCATTGATATGAATGTGCCAACAATACCTACTGCAGCAAGTGACTCTGCAGCATTATAATCTACATTACCAATGATAGCAGTATCTGTTAAAGATAAGATAGGCTCTGCCACACCAGAAATTAGTGCAGGTATTGCGAGCTTGTTGATATTATTTAAGGTGATAGCAGTTTTCAAAATACAAGTTCATAACAGTGAAAAGGATGAGAGCTCTGTTTAGGAAAATAAATATCTCCAAGCTTTTGATAATTACGACTTTCGTAAATTTTCTGGTTTCTCTTATTTTGAGAAAAGGTGTCTAATCTCACAGAGATATAATTATTTAGTTTAGCATAATTCTCTGCAAATTCCATTAAATGTCTTGCGAAGCCTTTGCCTTGTTGTTTGGGATGAACTGCTAGTCTATGAATATAAATATTACTTTTATTTGGTGTTAACCATTTAATTGGAAGATATTCTTCATCCATAAGTGTAGAAATTACTACGCAACCTACTACGATATTCTCAACCTCTAATGCGTAAAGTTCGTCTCTAGTAATATCATTTTTAAATGCATTTTTATTAGGGTAATGTTCATTCCATTGAAAAATATTCATGCTAATCATGTGTTTTGCACATGCTTTAGTAATGTCTAGAATTGTATCAATATCTCTAGGTGTTGCTTTACGTATCATTTATAATAATTACCTTTGCCAATAATTACACAAAGTTACTTTTAAATATTTGATTATGAAGTCTATTCTTGTTCCTGTTGGATCCTCAAAAAATGCAGAAAGTCATTTACAATATGCTGTAGATTTTGCACGTGCTTTTGGTGCCAAATTATATGTTGTGCAAATTTATAACGTTTATACCAAAGCTGGGACTATGATTAAAGTAGACCATATTTTAGAGCGCGAAAGTTTAAATTTTTTAAAAGGGCATGTTGCTAAAATTGACCATAAAGGTGTTGAGGTTATTGTTAAAACTTTTAAAGGTAAATTAGTTGATACCTTAGAGTTGGCTTGTCAAGCTTTAGATATAGATCTTATTATATTAGAACCAAGAACTAATTCTATAAAAGATGAAGTATATTTGGGTAAGACCTCTGGAAAAATCATTAAACAAACTAATATACCTGCATTAATTGTCCCAGAAGGATATACATATAAACCAATAATTTATATTTTAATGGCAATAAAATCGGCAGTTATTAAAAAAGAAGAAGCTTTAGAGCCATTAAGAGCCATTAAAGATCAGTATAAATCTATACTTAATTTGTTATTAGTTAAAACTACATTTTATAACGAAGGTGATTTTGTGGTAAATAAAACCTTAGCTTCAATGGTTACTAAAACAACAAATTCTGAAAATCCTACCACATTTCAAGGCGTCTTAGAACATTATCAAGCCAATAAGCCAGACTTGTTATGTGTTGTTCGACGTAAACGAGGTTTTTTTACAAAACTATGGGAAAGTAATACTATTTTAAAGAAGGATTTTCATAGCTCTAGTTTACCTGTTTTAGTGCTTAGTGGACTTAAATAAATGAATTAAAATAGCATGTTTTGGGCTTAGTTTGTTTAAAATGAGTGTGTTTCATCGATAAAGTACGATATTATAAAACTTTGTTAAAGATTTTTTCGTATGTTTCACACAGTTAAATGCCCCAAACATGAAACTAACGCTATTAATCACCTACTTTATAGGCATGAGCTTATATGCTCAAGACCTACCTTTTGACCCTGAATCCAGTAAAGGTCAACTCTACGAATATGCAGAATTTACAAATGTTGGTAAAGACTTACTCAGCATACAAGATATTATGGCTTCTAATGATTTAAGCTATGATAATTTAGAATCTGACAATCATAGTGTTGGTTTTACTTCAGATAATTACTGGGTACGTTTTAAATTAGAAAATTCTTCTTCCACCAAAAAAACTTATTATTTAGAAACAGCTAGACCTATTACAGATGTCGCCTCGATGTTTCAAATTTCGGTAGATGGAATAAAAACTGTGCATAGTGGAGACCAGATTGGTTTTTCTAATAGGCAAGTTAAACATCGATCTACTGTTTTTAAGATTGAGATGTTTCCTAATGAAGTACAACAAATGTATTTGCATTTAAGTAGCGATGGAGAAACGATTAACATACCTCTTAATATTTATGATGAATCTTCATTTTGGATGATGAATTATAGTCAACAATTATTTTTAGGATTATTTTATGGTTTACTCTTTATAGCAGGTATTATTTATCTATTCTTCTACACAAGTTTAAGAGAAAAGTCGTTTTTATATTATGGTTTTTATGTGTTTTCAATTGGCATCATGCAAGCTGCCTTAGATGGATTTATACATCAATATATTTTTCCTGAGGGTGGTTTTTTTAATAGCAGGTCTGTGATGATTGCTGCACTCTTGTCTAATTTCTTTTTGTTAAAATATTGCGAACATTTTTTAAAAGTAAATAGTGTACTAAAACGTTTCAAGAATGTATATAATGCCATTTATATTGTCATTGGCATTTTGTTTATAATGGTTTTTGTGAGTCCTAAAACCTTGCAAATTGTTTACCCTATAAGTAATCTCAATGGTCTTTTAAGCCTTATTTTAATCTTGGCAACAGTGTTTAGAATGCGATTTAAAAAAATCTCTATAGACCCTTATTTTTCCTTCGGAATTTTCTTTTTAGTAGTAGGTCTCCTAGGTTTTGTGATGAATAATTTAAGTTTATTACCTAACAATTTTTATACACTAAATAGCGCAAAGTTTGGTTCTGGTTTAGAGGTTATATTTCTATCCTTATCAATGACAAATCTTATTAGAAATTTAAGATTAGAAAAAGAAAAGTCTCAGGATATGGCTCTACAAAAATCTGAAGAGATTAGTGGACTCAAATCATATTTTATGTCTAATATTAGCCATGAATTACGTACACCAATTAATGCCATCATGGGCATTGCAGAGTTAGAATTAACAAATTCAAATAACACTGTAGAGAATAGAAAACAGTATCAAATTGTTAAAAATGCTTCTCTTAGTTTGTTGAGTAATGTTAATGATATTCTAGATTTTGAAAAAATCGAAAAAAATGAGCTTAAATTAAAAAATGAAGAGTTTAACCCATCAATTGCAATCCATCAAATTAGCAATAATTGGAAAATAGAGGCAGAGAAAAAAGGACTTAAATACACCTTTGATATGGATCCTGAAATTCCAACAACAGCAATTGGAGACTCAGAGCGTTTCATGCAAATTATAAATAATGTTCTAAGTAATGCTGTTAAATTTACAGAGCGAGGCTTTGTTAAATTTAAGCTTAAATGTTCTACTCAACCAAATGATATTTGTCGTTTTTCACTACAAGTTTCAGACTCTGGTGTGGGTATGGATAAAGACAGAAAACGAGATGTGTTTGATAGTTTTAACCAAATGAAATTAAATCATAAAAGAGAGTTTGGTGGTATTGGCTTAGGCTTAGCAATTGTTAAGCATCTTGTAGAGCTTTTTGGAGGTAGTATGCAATTGGAGAGTAAGTTAGAACAAGGAACAGATTTTTTTATAGAGTTACCCCTTAAGTACATCGTAAAAGAAAATTCTAATCCTAAAGTTAGTGTAGACACCTTACCAAACCCACAACATATTTTGGTTGTAGAAGATAATAAGCTTAACCAAATGGTTATGAGAAAATTATTAAGTAGCGCAGACCATATTAGTTTTGCTGTTGTTAATAATGGTAAAGAGGCCTTAGATGCACTTAAAAAAGATATGTACGATGTTGTTTTAATGGATCTTCAAATGCCAATTATGGACGGTTATGAGGCAACAAAAATCATTAGGAGCGGTAAATTGGGTGCAACGATTGAAGGTATACCAATTATTGCTGTTACTGCAGATGCCATGCAAGAAACTAAACAGAGAGTTCTTGATTTGGGAATGAATGATTATATGACAAAACCTGTTAATAAAGAAGTGTTATTAAAAAAGATTGACGATTGTCGATTTACAAATTCAACATTAAAAATTGCTTAATTTTTTATAAACGAGATACTTTGTTTTGTGACATTGTCTAATGCTTCTGGTAAATGTTCTTTTTCCCAAGGATGACTTGCTCCAAAAACATGATTAGAGTCTTCAATAACTACCAATTTAGCATCTTGTTTCCAGGATATTAAAGTTTCTGCTTCATCAAATTTAACAGATGGATCATTTTTAGCGTGCACGATGAGAACTGGTACAGTAACTTTTTTAATTGCAGATTCAATATTTAAACGATCTTCATTAGCTTTAAAATCTTCATAAAACTGATAATTATGAGGCATTTTTTGTTTGGTTCTACCGTTTAAAACATATTTTACACCATCTTTTTGCCATTGCTCTAACTCTCCGGTAGTTGCGGTTCTCTTTCCAAAATCACAAATACTAGCCCAAGTAATGAGTTTTGTAATACGATGGTCTTCTTTTGTTTTAATGATTGATATACCACCTCCTCTAGAATGCCCTATTAATGTAATATTATTTGGATCTATTTCTTTTTTATATTTAAATGTTTTAGAGAGTATGTGAGTTAAAATATCATCTAAATCGCAAAGTTCTTTACTATAATTATTTTCTGCAAAAGCATCTAAATCTGGAAAATCTATTGGATTCTCAACTGTACCTCCATTATGAGAAAAGTTAAATTTTATAAAGAATAAATTATGGTCACTAAAATGCTCTGCCACCAAATTCCAGCTTCCCCAATCTTTGAAGCCCTTATATCCATGACAAAAAATCACTAAAGGTTTAGGTTGATCTGTAGCCTTAAAAAAAGCATCCCATAGAATTGGTTTTTTTTCTCTTCTACGTAAAATTTGATTTTTTAGAACCATTTTAGACTTCTTTTTCTTTAAAATTAATGTCCTTATTAAAAATTTCTACTATTAATTTTTTAAGCTCTACTTCAAATGCATTTAAAGTTTCTAATGTAATAGAATAATCTTTTGACTTACTCTTAATGGATGGCTTTATGGCAAATTTTAATAATCCAGAATTTAAACTCTTAAATGATATGATACCAGCTTCAACAGGTAAATTGATTTTCTGGTCTTGATGCATCATATAAGCATACATTAAAATTTGAAAGCTTTTACTGTATTTATCATAATCGGTTGTGATATCCTCCCAATCAACAATATTTACTTTACCAGCTTCAACTCTGCCAGTTTTGTAATCTATAATTCTCGTAACTCCATTATACTCATCTACGCGATCTACCTTACCTGTAAGATTAACAGTTTTAGATATACTTTCTATATAAATAGGAATTCTATTCTCTGTCTCAATAGCAATTATTTTAATAATATTTCCTTTATTGATGTCATCGACTTCAATATTTAAAAAATTCGATATATAACGCTTTGATATTTCAAATATGATGAGGTTTTTTCCATTCGTAATATCACCTTCTTTAAATTCTTCTTTAAAATGAAAAGAAACTTTAGATGATATGTTAGACCTCATATCTTTAATGTGATTTAAAGTTAGAATTTGGCCTACTAATGGTTTATAAAAGTCTTCTAATGTGTTATGTATTACTGTACCTAATGTATTAAAAGCAACACTTTCTTCTACTTCTTCATACCTGCTAATGCCTAGAATTTTTTCATAATAAAAATCCATAGGATTTCTCATGTAGTTGGTCAAAGAAGATGGAGAAAACCCTTTAGTAGCTATACTGTTGAGTTTTTCAAGAACTTTAGAAGTTTTTTCTATTTCTTTTAGTTTCTTTTCTAGTATTGGCACTTGTGCAGTTACTATTTTATGTTTAAAAGTATGAATATTTTCTATTTCTAATTGTGTTATAAACCTACTTTTTTCGCCTCCATTTAATACATCTGGCTCTGTATTGTATAAAATGTAAACATTTTTTGCACGCTGTATTAAGCGATAAAAATGATAAGTATAAACCGCATCTTTTTCTTTGTAAGTAGGTAATTTATTTTCAATTTTTACGTCAAAAGGTATAAAGGAGTTATTGCTTTTTCCTGCAGGTAAGATTCCCTCGTTTACAGATGTTATGATAACAGTTTCAAAATCTAACACTCGAGACTCTAACATACCCATAATTTGTAACCCTTTTAATGGTTCTCCTTTAAAGTCTAGAGTTTCACTTTTTATTAATTCTCTATAAAGATTAAATAACGTAGCAACAGAGTTGATATGAGTAAAAGAAGCATTTAATGTATCTAAGGTATTGAAGACTTGATTAAATCGAAACAAATACTCTAAAGGCAAAACATTACTCTCTTTATCTTCTTCTAATCTTTTTTTAATTTTATAAATAAGCTTAGTACAATGTTTTAAAGCTCTAATAGGTTGATCTTGCCAACTATCAAATAGAATATCAATTACACTCTCATGATTATTTATAAGCTCTTTAATATCCTTAAGAGTTAAATATACTTTATTATTAAGTTGTATATGGTTTATTAAATCCTCTGCACTATTAGACGATGTATTTTCGAATAATGGCATTATATAAGGGTTAGATAAGAGATTTATAATATCCTTATAATAAAGATTTAAGTTAGTAGATTTATGAATATTAAAAAGACTCTCAAATAAAGAGGCTAATGGAATTGCTCGTAGCGGTAATCCCATCGTAATATTTATAGTTTTTATTGATTTTGGAATAGAATTTAGTAGCGGAATAAGTAATGTCTCATCGCCTAAAATAACTGCTGTATTTTGTAGGTTTTGTTTCTCACTATGAATTTTCTCTAATAATTCTCCTACATATTTTATTTGACTTATATTTTTTGGAGCACCAATAATCTCAATATTTTTTTCTTCGGAATAATGCCCTTTTATCCAATTAAAATTATGAGTATTAAAGTATTTCCAATTACGTTTATGCGCTCTAGTAAATAATCCTGCATCATGAATAGGGTTATTAATAAAAGCTTCATCAATGTCCCAATAAATAAGTGCTAATTCTTGTTGTAATAATTCTTGAATAATTATTTCTTCGGCTTTATTTAAAGCATTAAAACCTACAAAAACGTGTTTAGTATTTTTATTGAGTGATTTGTACTGTTCAATATTATTGACAGCTTCTTTATATATTAAACCTTGATAACCTATTTTTTTATTAATAAGTTGATCTTGAAAATTTGAATAATACGTTTTTAAACGGTTCCAAAATTGCAGATAATTTTTGACGTATTGGGTTGGTTCTTCATCTAATGACCAATGTTGGTTTTCAATTTCCTTTATAGCATTTAAGTAATCAAATATTTTATTTGATTCAATTAAATAACGGTCTAATTCATTAAAATCCTGCAATAAAATTTGAGCCCATTTAGAGAACTTATCAAAAGGCTCTATATGTTCCTTCGGTGTATTTTTGATATAGACATCATAAAATTCAAAAAGTAACTCTGCATTAGTTGCATATTTAAAATCAGAAAGTGTTTCAACGAATTCTTCTATAGATACTATAAGAGGAGAAAATATAGTTTTTTTTACATGCTTAGAAATAGCATACTTTAAAAAAGTACCAGCACGCTTACTGGGTAATATAAATGTTAACTGAGAAATATCATGACCTTTTTCTAGTAAATCTGTAATAACGTCATCTATGAATGTTCTCATAGTATAAAAATAAAAAACGCTCCGAATATTCGGAGCGTTTTTCTAACTATTTATGTTTAAAAGTGAAACTTATTTAAGTTTTACTTCTACACGTCTGTTGTTTTTTCTTCCGTTTCTAGTTTTGTTAGAAGCGATAGGGTAATCTTCACCAAATCCTTGAGCAGATAATCTGTCTGCATTGATTCCGTTTGCAAGTAAATAATCTCTTACTGCATTTGCTCTTCTTTCAGATAATAACTGGTTAGTGTTTTTAGAACCTACACTATCAGTATGACCATTAATTGAGAAGTTAGCTTGAGGATACTCTTTAAAGATTGCAGTCATTGCAGCTAATACTTCATCAGATTCTTTCTTGATAGAAGCTCTACCTGTATCAAATAAGATAGTTTTAGCATACTCGTTTAATTGCTTCATTACTTCTGGAGTTGGATCAACTTCAGGGCAACCATTGTTAGCAACTGTTCCTGCTTCGTTAGGACATTTGTCATCTTTATCTAAGATTCCGTCACCATCAGTATCAGGCCAAGGACATCCTTTGTTAGCAGAAGGACCTTTTTCATTAGGACATTCATCATCTTTATCAGCAACACCGTCACCATCAGCATCAGGACAACCGTTTAAAGCTTTTAAACCTGCAACTGTAGGACAATCGTCATCTTTATCTGCAACACCATCGCTATCTCCATCAGGACAACCGTTAAACTCAGCTAAACCAGCTTGGTTAGGACAATCATCTTTAGCATCTTCGATACCATCGTTGTCAGAATCTGGACAACCGTTAAATTCAGCTAAACCAGGAACATCTGGACAAGCATCATCTTTGTCATATATACCATCATCATCAGTATCTTTTCCTCCAAACTTAATAGCTACACCAACTGTGTGTTGCCAGTGCTTAGGAAGGTAATCTTCAAAAGCATGCTTGTAAGAAGTTTGAGCAGTAAGACCTACATTGTCTGAGAACCAAAAGTTGATACCAAATGTACCATTTAAAGTACCTGCACCAATATCATCAACCCATGTGTAACCACCACCAACTCCTAAGTAAGGGTCAGCCCAGCCACCAGGACCGTTGATAAGATCTCTAAAACTGTAAGAAACAGTACCGTCTAAAGCGTAGTAAGATAAATCATCAGCACTAGAATCTCCAATCTTGCTAATTTCGTTAATTGAACCTGCAGCAGTGAAAGTAAAACCATCACTTAAGTATCTCGATACTGAAAGAGAAGACAAAGATGGTAACATATTCCAGTGATCTTCAGCATTGAAGAACTCATCAAAATATTCACCAAGTGGAGCTTCTTCTCCTACAGGGTAAAGATCAACTGCATTAGCACCAAGTACAATCTTCCAAGGATTGTTACTATCTTGTGCATTTGCATTGAAGCTTAATACTAGCAACAAAGCGAAAAATAATCTGCTAAGATTTTTCATATTCTAAATAATTTAATTTTTAAGTGTTAATTAAAGGCAAAAGTAAGTTGTTAAATTTTATTAACAAAACAAATATATAAAAATATTGATTACTTGTACTAAAAATAGGGTGTTTGGAATTATTTTAAATAATCTCTAAAGCTTTACCAACTTTAATGAATGCAGTAATTGCCTTATCTAAATGGTCTTTTGTGTGCGCTGCAGATAATTGTACTCGTATTCTCGCCTTATCTCTTGGAACTACCGGAAAAAAGAATCCAATCACATAAATGCCCTCATTTAGCAACATTTTTGCCATAGTTTGAGATAATTTTGCATCATATAGCATTACTGGTACTATTGCCGAATCTCCATCAATAACATCAAAACCTGCGTCTATCATTCCTTTTTTGAAGTAATTTGTGTTACTTTCTAACGTATCTCTTAACGAGGTATCGTTAGCAAGCATATCAAATACTTTTATAGATGCACCTACAATGGCAGGAGCTAGAGAGTTAGAAAATAAATAAGGTCTAGAGCGTTGACGTAAAATTTCTATAACTTCCTTTTTTGCAGTTGTGTAGCCACCCATTGCTCCACCCATTGCTTTACCAAGGGTTCCTGTTATTATGTCTATACGACCTAAAACACCTTTTTCTTCTAAAGTTCCTCTACCTGTTTTACCTATAAAACCGGTTGCATGGCACTCATCTATCATTACTAATGCATCATACTTATCTGCTAAATCACAAATGTCATCTAATGGAGCAACTAAACCATCCATAGAAAACACACCATCTGTAACAATAATTTTAAATCTAGCACTATTATCATTTGCTGCAATAAGTTGTTCTTCTAAATCTTGCATGTTGTTATTCGCATAACGATATCTAACAGCTTTACATAAGCGCACACCATCTATAATTGATGCGTGGTTTAAAGAATCTGAAATAATAGCATCCTCTTTGCCTAACAAAGGTTCAAAAACACCTCCATTGGCATCAAAAGCTGCAGCGTACAATATAGTATCTTCAGTACCATAAAAATCTGCAATTTTCTGTTCTAATTCTTTATGAATATCTTGTGTTCCGCAGATAAAACGAACAGAAGACATACCAAAACCATGAGTATCCATAGCATCTTTGGCTGCTTGTATAACTTCAGGATGTGATGAGAGGCCTAGATAATTGTTAGCACAAAAATTTAATACAGTTTGTCCTGTAGATAATGTGATTTCTGCACCTTGTGGAGATGTAATAATACGTTCTTCTTTAAAAAGACCGTCGTTTTTTATAGATTCTATTTCGTTTTGTAAATGTTCTTGGATTTTTCCGTACATAATTGGTTTTATTTTTTACAAATTTAAAATTCTTTTATGATAATATCGTCGTTTATATAAATCAAGATTTTTTTAATGACCTCATAACCTATTTCTTCTAAAACCAATTGATAATCAAATAGTTGTTCTTTATGTTTAGAATTTTGTAATCCTGTTTTGTAATCAATTATAGTTGCTTGGTTGTGAGAATTAACAACAACTCTATCTGGTCTAAGTATTTTACCGGTTTTAGATAAAATATCTCGTTCATTATGGATGATATGTGTATCATTAAAATACAGTTGTAATTGATCGTGATTAACAATGAGTTTAATAATATTTTGAAGCTCACCTTGTTGATTAGTATTTATGATACCTTCGCTTAAATAATGGTTTAATGCAAAATCTACGTCATTAGCTGTTGTAATATGTGCCATGATATTGTGTACTAGGTCACCTCGTTCTATAGCTTTTTCTTGTGCTGTATCCCATAAATATCCCGAGCTTGTGATAATGTTAAGATTGTGATCTTCTTTTCTAGTTGAAATGAGTTGTTTTTGCTCAACAGTGATATTTTGCTCTGTATTTATTTTTTCTTCGGAAGTCTTTTGGTGCTCACCAAAATTATAGTTCATCTCACTATCATTCCACCTACCAATAGATTTGAGGTAATTAATAAATAATCCAGAATAATGCGTTAATTTTTCGCTATTGGTTCTTTTATCTAGATCGTATTCTGAAATAATATATAGTTGCTCAATAGCTCTAGTTAATACTACATATAAAAGGTTTAAACTATCTAACTCTAATTGAGAGCGATAATTCGTGTAAATTTCTTCTCCTAGTTCATTTAAAGATTCTAAATCTTTATTCATATTGACATATAAGTGCGAAAATCCATTAAAATCTTCCTTATTTACAGGAAACCATACCTTAGGAGTCATATCAAAATATATATCCTGGTTGGCATATGGAAAAATGACTACAGGAAACTCTAACCCTTTAGATTTATGAATAGTCATAATTTGTATAGCATCTTTGCCCGAAGGAGAAACAATGCTTAAACTATCTTTTTTGCGCTCCCAATAGTCTAATAAACCTTGAAAACTCGCATTGTATTTTTGCGAGTAATCAAAAACTTCGTCTAAGAAAAATTGTAAATAGGCATTTGAGTTTTTATTTAATTCAAATCCTCTAATAACACTTTCTATAGCTTCGTATATAGGCAATTGTAAAAACTCGGTATAATTAAAATTAAAACCAAAAACGTTGAGTTTTTCAAAAAACGAATTGTTTTTTAAATGCACCAAGCTTTCAAAAAAGCTATGATTATCGTCTAGTTTTAGCTTATTTTCAGCAATATAGTTTAGAAGATTTGTTTTTATTTGATCATTTTTTGGCTGCAAACTCAGGGTTATAAGCTCACTTATAAATTGTACCTCTGGAGAATTTTTGAGTAATAAACTTTCCGAAGAAATAATATCAATATTTAAATCGCTCAAATACTCTGCGATTGCGAAACCTTCTTTCTTTTTTCTAACTATAATGCATATATCTTTTCTTTTAAATCCGTTGCTTTCGGCTTTTTTAATGGTATTTAAAACAGCCTCGCATTGTAATTGGTTCTTATCTTCATCTTCTATATTTAAAAATGAGATATCTACGTAGCCCGTTTTATCAATAATTACATTTTGTGATGCATTTTTATAGATGTGTTTGTGCTTTTGGTTAGAAAACGCAACATCTGCAATATGATTAAAAAATGTATTGTTAAATTCTACTATGGTTTTATGACTACGGTAATTATCTGGTAAGTTTTTAACAACTTGCTCTACAGCTAGTGGTTTTGCTTCCTCATTGTAGAGGTTAATAAATTGCTCTGCTTTACCTCCTCGCCATCTATAAATTGCTTGCTTTGCATCGCCAACAATCATTGAAGTACCTGTCTCACCTTTTAAATTTTCACCAGAAACTACATTGTTTATTAAAGGTATTAAGTTGTCCCATTGTAATTGAGATGTGTCTTGAAATTCGTCAATAAAATAATGTTTAAATTTTTCGCCAATGCGCTCATAAATATATGGAGCAGGTTGTTGATTTATTTCTGTATTAATAATTGAATTAAACTCAGATATTAGTAAAATATCCTCTTCTTCCTTAATCTCTTGTAGTGTTTTGCCAATAGCGCTCAAAACAGATAAAGGTGTAATGTTTTTTAAAGCATTTTTTAAAAATTTAGAGGTAAAAACTAATGTTTTAATAGTTAGATAATTGGTTTCAATTTCTGGTAATAATCGATCAATTATTCTAGCTTTTCCTTCATCTAAAGTTTTGTTATAAATTGAGGTGTTATTAGCTATGTTTTCTTGTAGTTTATTATCGTAAAGCCCAGAAAAATTTAAGCTATTGGCTTTTATAAAATGATTGGGTAATGTTTTTCTGCTAAAATCTTCTATTTGTAAACCATTGGTTTCAATCAATGATAATGTCATTTCTGCCAAACTCTTAATTTGACTTTCAAGTTCTTTTTGCTGTTTTTGGAGCGTATTTTTTAAATCTTTAAAATCACTTAAAGATTTATCGTTTAATGCACTCAAAAAAACAATATCATTTTCATTAACTAACAACTTAGCAATAGAATTAAAATCATGAGAAATATCCCAACTTTTATCATCATCGGTTTTCTCAATAGCAAAATCTACCAATACTTTAGTAAGCTCATCATCACTTCCTGCTTTATCAATAAGTTTATCTACAGCTTTTGCCAAAATAGAAGCTGTATCTAACTCAACTTCAAAATTTACAGGTAGTTTAAGGTCAAACGCAAAGGTTCTTATAAGTTTGTGATTAAATTTATCTATTGTAGAAATATCAAAAGCAGCATAGTTATGAACAATAATTTCTAATATTGTTTTTGACTTAACATGAAGTTCTTTACCCGAGAGATTGAGTTCGCTAGCCAAATCTTTAAACATATGATTTGGATGGTTTAATATCTCTTCATCAGCAAACAATTTAAGCATATCAATAATACGCTCTTTCATTTCGCCTACAGCTTTGTTTGTAAACGTTAGGGCTAAAATATTTCTAAATACCAATCTGCTTTTAGATTGAAATAATAATTTTAGATAATCTTTTACAAGCGTGTAAGTTTTTCCGCTTCCTGCAGAAGCATTATAAATTGTAAAAGAAGGCAGATGTTTCACGTTTAAAATTTTATACAAGATAAAAAACACATTAGTTATTAGTACATTTTGCGCCTAGTTTTTCCGAAGAAAAAAATAACCAACTAATTAGAGCTTTATAACGTTAAAATTTTCATAAGTCTTAGGTTTCGTAGAGGTTATAATTTTAGAATACGCTGTATTATACTTAAATTTGAGTAAATAAACATTAACACTTAAAACCAATAATATTATGGCTTTCGAATTACCGAAATTAAAATATGCATACGATGCGTTAGAACCACATATTGATGCTCGTACAATGGAAATACATCATACAAAACATCATAACGGTTACACAACAAAACTTAACGATGCTATTGAAGGAACAGATTTAGAAGGAAAATCTATAGAGAACATTCTAGGTAATCTAGATATGGATAATAAAGCTGTTAGAAATAATGGAGGCGGTTTTTATAATCACTCTTTATTTTGGGAAGTAATGAATCCAGAAGATAAAGGTTATTTATCTGGTGATTTAAAAGATGCTATTGAGGCAGCTTATGGATCTAAAGATGCTTTTATTGATGCTTTTAGTAAAGCAGCAGCAACACAATTTGGGTCTGGATGGGCTTGGCTATGTGTACACAAAGGAGGAAAGGTAGAAGTTTGCTCAACACCGAACCAAGATAACCCATTAATGCCAGGAGTAACTTGTGGCGGAACACCTATTTTAGGATTAGACGTTTGGGAACACGCTTACTACTTAAACTATCAAAATAGAAGACCAGATTATATTAGCGCATTTTTTAATGTTGTTAACTGGAATGAAGTTGAGCGTCGTTACGCAGAAGCTAAATAATCTTCAACGCATAAATATTAAGAAAGCAAACTCATATGGGTTTGCTTTTTTTTTTGCTTCTGAAAATGAAAAGAATAAAATTACAAAAGGACTAAAAATGAAAAAAGGTGAACGAGAGTTCACCTTTTTTGCCCCAAATCTACCATAAACTTAACCTACTTATGTTATGGTGAAACAAATATAACAGCACTTTTAATTAATGCGTTAATTTTTAGACCAACGACGAATAAATTGGCTTAAACGAGTAAATGACTGTTTTAAATTGAAAATGGGTAGAATAAGATTACAAAGACAGAGCGGGAGATTGTAAATAATGGCAGGCATATAATAAGCTTTGAGTTATATCCATAAAAAAAGGTGAACATATGTTCACCTTTTTTTGCCCCAAATCTACCATGAACTTAACCTACTTATGTTATGGTGAGTCCAATTTATGCGTTATTTACATATAGCTTGCTAAATATTAGACGAAATACTTATTTATCGGACTAAAAGCATATTTTCTTGGATAAAGTGACAAATTATTACCTTTTATCTAGTATGCTCTTTCTTTATTTCCTTCATAAAAATTTACAAATGCCCTGTTAACCACACGATTACCTCCAGGAGTTGGATAGTTTCCAGTAAAGTACCAGTCTCCTAAATTTTTAGGACACGCCTTATGTAAATTTTCAATAGGTTGAAAAATAGTTTTCACTTTTGCCTTTACAGAAGGGTCTGAAATTAGCTCAGCAATTTTGTCTGAAATCTCATCTGCAGTAAATTGACTATATAAATCTTTTACGTGATTTTTAACCTCTTTATCCTTTAGTTGTAATTGTGCTTTACATTTATGATAAACCTCTTCAATTAAATGATATTTATTATTCTCTTTTAATAACTCTAACATGGCTCTAAAAGCTATTAAGCTTTCTAAGTTTGCCATATCAATACCATAGCAATCTGGATAACGTATTTGAGGTGCTGAGGATACCACAACAATCTGTTTTGGATTTAAACGATCCATCATTTTAACAATACTCATTTTAAGAGTTGTACCTCTTACAATACTATCGTCGATTATAACAAGATTATCTGTTGGCTTTATCACACCATAGGTTACATCATAAACGTGTGCAACTAAATCATCACGACTACTATCTTCAGTAATAAAAGTTCTAAGTTTAACATCTTTAATAGCAATTTTTTCAATTCGAGGTCTTTCAGAAAGTATTTCGGTTACTCTTTCTGCAGACAGTTTTCCATTACCGTCTAAGATTGCTTGTGTTTTACTCTCGTTTAAATGTTGTTCTACAGTTTCAATCATTCCAAAGAAAGATGTTTCCGCAGTATTAGGGATATAAGAAAACACTGAGTTTTTAGTATCGCCATCAATAGCTTCTAAAACCTTTGGCATTAAAAGTTTTCCTAAATTTTTGCGCTCTTGATATATTTCGGCATCGCTACCTCGAGAAAAGTAAATACGCTCAAAGGAGCATGCTTTACGCTCTAGCGGTTCAATAATTTTTTCTATAAAAACTTCACCAGATTTTTTTGTAATAATAGCATGACCAGGATCCAACTCTTTTACGTCATCAAATTTTACGTTAAAAACGGTTTGTATTACTGGACGCTCTGATGCAACAACTACAATTTCATCGTCTTCATAATAATATGCAGGTCTAATGCCTGATGGGTCACGTAAAACAAAAGAATCTCCATGACCTAATAAACCAGCCATTGCATAACCTCCATCCCAGTTTTTTGAAGCTTTCTTTAATATTTTAGCAACATTTAAACGCTCTGCAATTAAAGGAGAGCATTCATTTTTGTTATAACCTTCTTTTTTTAATTTTTTATAAATTTTGGCAACAGCATCGTCTAAAAAATGACCAATTTTCTCCATTATAGTAATGGTGTCTGCCTTTTCCTTTGGGTGCTGACCTAATTGGACTAAACCATCAAATAATTGATTTACATTAGTCATATTAAAATTACCAGCCACGATGAGGTTTCTGTGCATCCAGTTATTTTGTCTTAAAAACGGATGAACACTCTCAACACTATTTTTACCAAAAGTGCCATAACGAACATGACCTAAAAAAAGTTCACCAATATATGGGATGTTTTGTTTTTGAAGAGCAACATCATCATGATATTCTGGATGATTTGTAAGTTCATCATTAATGCGCTCATTAATTTGAGCAAATATATCTTGGATGGGTTGTTGGGCAATAGAGCGTACTCGACTAATATAGCGTTCTCCTGCTTTTGTATCTAATTTTATACTTGCAAACCCAGCACCATCTTGTCCACGATTATGTTGCTTTTCCATTAATAAGTACATTTTGTTTACGCCATAAAATGCACTTCCGTATTTTTCTTTGTAAAATTCTAATGGCTTTTTGAGTCTTATGAGTGCAATTCCGCATTCATGTTTTAAAGCATCGCTCATTGTTGTGTTGTTGTTTTAAAGTCTTCCAAAATTATAAATTTTGGTTTTAGTATTAAATAAAAAACGCGCTCAATTTTGAGCGCGTTGGTTTATGATAATTCAATATTGAATTGTGTTAGTTTTTTAAAGTCTTTCAATCGATACTCGATATCATCTTTTGTTAAATTTTGCATACGTTCTGTACCAAATTTCTCAACACAAAAAGAAGCGAGGGTTGATCCATAGATAACCGCATTTTTCATATTCTCAAAACTGTAATCTTCAGTTTTTGCCAAATAACCTGCAAAACCTCCAGCAAAAGTATCTCCTGCTCCAGTTGGATCAAAAACTTCTTCTAATGGTAAAGCTGGTGCATAGAACATGTGATCATCATGAAATAATAAAGCGCCATGTTCTCCCTTTTTAATAACTACGTATTTTGGTCCCATGTCATGAATCTTACGAGCAGCAACAACTAATGAGTATTCTCCAGTTAATTGTCTTGCTTCTTCATCATTAATAGTAATAACATCTACATTTTTTATAACAGATAATAAGTCGTCTAAAGCAATATCCATCCAAAAATTCATAGTATCTAAAATAGCCAATTTAGGCTTTTTAGACATTTGGTCTAACACACCTTGTTGTACCATTGGGTGTAAATTTCCTAACATAACAACCTCCGCGTCTTTATAAGCGTCTGGTACAACAGGATTAAAATGTTCTAAAACATTTAGCTCTGTTACTAACGTATCACGCGAGTTCATGTCGTTATGATATTTACCACTCCAAAAAAATGTTTTACCATCTTTTACAATTTCAATACCATCTGTATTAACGTTTCTATCAGATAAAAGGTCTAAATATTCCTGCGGAAAATCGCCACCTACAACAGATACTGCTGCCGAATCAACTTCGAAATTTGAAGCAGATAAACCAATATAGGTTGCTGCTCCTCCAAGAATTTTATCTGTTTTTCCAAATGGTGTTTCAATAGCATCGAAAGCTACTGTACCAACTATAACTAATTTGCTCATAAAGCGTTTTAAAATTTGCTGCAAATATACAGTTTTTAAGCACTAAAATGCGAATTTATTTTCGACCAAAATCTGCAGGAATTTCTCCCCAAGCTTTGGTTTCCCATTTTACAATGGTTGTTTTGTAATCATTGTCTTTTAACCATTGTACAGCACGATCTACTAAATCATAAACAGGTTTGTTTTTTTCATTGCGTTCTAACTTTGAGTTACATGTTTTTTTGCGCACCCAACTCATGGCTGTTCTGGAGTCTGTATATAAAATACGGTCACTATTATGTTTCTTAAGAAATCCTAAACCATGTACTAATGCTAAAAACTCTCCTAAATTATTTGTGCCCTGAGCAAAAGGACCTTGAATAAATAATTGTTTTTTTGTTTTGGTATCTACACCACGATATTCCATTATACCAGGATTACCTGATGATGCAGCATCAACAGCTATAGAGTTGTAATTTGGTTTTCCTATTTTTTTGAGTTGCTCAGCTGAGAGTTCGCTTTTAAAAGATTTACTTTTTCCTATATAATCAAAGTAATTACCTTTTAAAGCTTCTTTGGCAGCAGCAAATGTAGCGAAGGATTTATATTGTGCACCATCAAAATTTTTGATTTGAGCTTTACAATCATTCCATGACTCAAATACACCTGTGTGATGACCCTTCCAAACGGTATAGTATTTTTTCTTTTTTTTACTCATCTTCAGTTTCCGTGAAAACGGAAATCTTGTTTTGTTTAGTCTCTACTAGAGCAACACTTCAATTACGTTTCGTGTAGTAAATGTATTAGTTAATTTTCAAATATAGCTACAGCTCTAACAGGAGAACCTGTTCCGCCTTTAATTTTAAGTGGAAATGCAATAAAACGAAACCGTCCTCTCGATACCAATTTATAAAGATTTATCATGTTTTCATAATGCGTAAAACCTAGCTCACCACAAATATGATGCACTTCTTTATTTGAAACACCAGGCACTCCAGGCGACATAGTTTCTACACCAAATGCTGAAATTTTTTGATTCCCCAACCATCGTGCAGCATCTGTTGTGATGCCAGGACCTCTATCCCAATTATCAGTTCTAAACGCATTTCTATAATGGTTTGTATATAATAAGACCGTATCTTTTTCTCTGATGTCTAAATTTTGCTTTTTACATGCAGCAATAATGTCATCAACATCAATGAGTTCCTCAAAGCCTTTATGAGACAAGTCGAGACAAATACCTTCAGTATAAAATTGAGATAAGGGCATTTTATCAATAGACTCACCTTTATGTTTTTTAGCCATATGATTTATAGCATCTACATGAGTACCTGTGTGTTCTCCAAGTTCTAATTTGTGAACTGCAGGTGTTCTTGTTGTAGCTTCAATATCGCCATCCCATTCTTCGTGTGTGTTATGAACAGACATCTTAACCTGCGGTAAGTCTTTATAAACAGGCATGCCTTCATAGATGTCTTGGGTTAAATCAATTATTTCTGTCATTATAATAGTCTACTATTTACTACTTTATTGTCATTCCTGCGAAGGCAGTAATCTTTTGTTTTATGTTTTTGAGATTCTTCAGTCGTACCTCCTTCTGAATGACAACGACTATTGTTTTAGTATTTTTTCCACCACCTCAGGAAAATGCTCCATCTCCAATTTGTGAATTTTATCTGCAACATCTTGAGCAGAATCAGTATCGAGCACAGCACATTTCGACTGATAGATTATAGCACCTTCATCATATTGTTCGTTTACATAATGTATGGTAATTCCTGTTTCGGTTTCTTTATTAGCAACAATAGCTTCATGAACATTCATACCATACATGCCTTTTCCTCCATATTTTGGTAAAAGCGCAGGATGTATGTTAATGACTTTATTTGGAAACTGATTTAAAATTTTCTTCGGAAACATCCATAAAAATCCAGCTAGTATAATCAAATCAGGTTGTGATGCTTTTAAGAGATTTAAAACATCATCAGTTTGAGTTAAAGCTATTTTGTTAAAAGATAGTGCACTAACTTTAAGCTTTTTGGCGCGATCTAAAACTTTGGCATGAGGATTGTTAGTAAGTACCTGAATGACAGATGCATATTCTCTGTTGTGAAAAAACTTAATTAAATTTTCAGCATTAGTGCCACTTCCGGACGCAAAAATTACAATACGTTTCATTTACAGACAATCAGTTAATGTTATTCAAAACAAAAAAAAGAATAATAATTAACAATTAGAACGTAAAACATAAAATCTTCAAAGTAATTTTACTAAATTACCAACACATTTTTAGACTAAAGGTGTGTATTGAAATAAAGTTTTTTTATTTTTGCGACCTAATTAAAACTTAAAATTAAAAAATTATGTCAGACATTGCATCAAGAGTAAAAGCGATTATAGTAGACAAATTAGGAGTTGATGAAAACGAAGTTGTAACAGAAGCAAGCTTCACAAACGACTTAGGAGCAGATTCATTAGACACTGTTGAATTAATCATGGAATTTGAAAAAGAATTTGATATTCAAATACCAGACGATCAAGCTGAAAACATTGCAACAGTTGGTCAAGCAGTCTCTTATATAGAAGAAGCAAAATAATTCAATAAATATTTATGGAATTAAAGCGAGTTGTAGTTACTGGTCTTGGAGCACTTACACCTATTGGCAATACCAAAGATGAATATTGGGATGCGCTAGTAAATGGTAAAAGTGGTGCTGCACCTATAACGTATTTTGATACTGAAAAGTTCAAAACTAAATTCGCTTGCGAATTAAAAAACTTTAACGCAACCGATTTTTTTGACAGAAAAGAGGCTCGTAAAATGGATAGATTTGCTCAGTACGCTATGGTAGCTTCAGATGAAGCTATTTTAGACTCTAAGTTAGATTTAGATGCCATTAATAAATTACGAGTAGGTGTTATTTGGGGAGCAGGAATTGGAGGTTTAGAAACATTTCAACAAGAAGTGTTAAATTTTGCCGAAGGAGATGGTACACCTAGATTTAACCCTTTCTTTATTCCAAAAATGATTGCAGATATTGCACCAGGAAACATATCTATTAAACATGGATTTATGGGACCTAATTATACAACAGTATCTGCTTGTGCATCTTCTGCAAACGCTATGTTTGATTCATTAAATATGATTCGTTTGGGTCATTGTGATGTTATCGTAACAGGTGGAAGCGAAGCAGCAGTAACAATTGCAGGAATGGGTGGTTTTAATGCCATGCATGCATTATCTACAAGAAACGAAAGCCCAGAAACAGCTTCACGTCCTTTTGACGCAACCAGAGATGGTTTTGTTTTAGGTGAAGGAGCAGGAGCTATTATTCTTGAAGAGTATGAGCATGCTAAGGCAAGAGGCGCTAAAATTTATGCTGAGGTATTAGGAGGTGGTTTATCATCTGATGCTCATCATATGACAGCACCACATCCTGATGGTATAGGTGTTATTGCGGTAATGAAAAATTGTTTAGAAAATGCTGGTATTAAACCTGAAGAAGTTGATCACATCAACACGCATGGGACATCAACACCTCTAGGAGATGTTGCTGAACTTAAAGCGATTTCTGAAGTGTTTGGTGAGCACGCAAAAAATATTAATATTAACTCTACTAAGTCCATGACTGGACACTTATTAGGAGCTGCAGGAGCTATAGAATCTATCGCCTCAATTTTAGCGATGGAGCATGGCATTGTGCCTCCAACAATAAATCACGAAGTAGTTGATGAGAATATTGATTCTAGCCTCAATTTAACATTAAATAAAGCACAAAAAAGAGACGTTAAAGTTGCTATGAGTAATACGTTTGGATTTGGCGGTCACAACGCCTGTGTATTATTCAAAAAATTAGATTAAATCCCGAATGAGCTTCATTCGTAACATATTGAAAAATTCCCGTTCTATTAAAGACGGGAATTTTTTTTTATTACTCAACGATATTCTAGGTTATAAAGTTAAGAATAAGTCCCTCTACCTTACAGCATTTACCCATCGCTCTATGAATATAAAAGACAAAAAGGGTAATGCTATAAATTATGAGAGATTAGAATTTGTAGGTGATGCTATGCTTAGTGCTGTGATTGCTGCTTACTTATTTGAAGAGGTACCACATGGTGATGAAGGGTATTTAACAAAAATGCGCTCTAAGGTTGTTAGTAGAGAGCATCTTAATGAATTAGGCAAGGAGTTAAAACTTATTGACCTGGTAGAAAGTAAAATACCTAAATCTAACTTTGGAAACAATATTCATGGTAACCTTTTTGAATCTTTAGTGGGTGCCATCTATTTAGATAAAGGCTATCAATATTGCGAAAAATTTATACATAAGCGCGTTATTAAACCTCATGTAGATATAGAAACTTTAGAAGGTCGTGTCATTAGTTACAAGAGTCTTTTAATAGAATGGTGTCAAAAGGAGAAGAAAACGTTTGATTATAATGTATATGAAGATACTGGAAATGATGAGCTCAAGCATTTCTCTGTAAAACTATCAATAGACGATAAAGTTATTGCAAAAGCACGAGCAACTTCAAAGAAAAAAGCCGAAGAAAAAGCTTCAAAACGCGCTTTTTTTGCATTTCAAAATGAAATAAGTAAAGCTTTATAAGTAACCTCTAGTTTACATAATAAAATGTTGTCAACTATAACGTTTTCGCTATGTTTACACACTAAGATTAAGTAAATCTTAATGTTTTAATAGCGATATTATACTATATTTACAATATGTAGTTGATTAATTATGGCATTACACAAAATACTTGTCGACGATTTTTATGATGCTTCGTTTTCGTTAATTGCGATTCATTGTAGGTTAGAAGATTATCGTCTAGCATATCTTCTCAATAAACATTTACAACTCAATTTACAGCGTAAAGAACATGATTTAGATTATAATTACTTTGATGCGTCCTTTGCGATTTTTGAATGGGAAAATGAAAAAATTGATAGTATCTGGAATCTTGTATCAAATGTGTGTAAAAAAGAAGAATCTGCGTTACAAAGCTCAGGATCACTATTTGCTAATCAATCTACCGTTACCAGAACTGTTAACCTACTGCCAGAATTAAAAACAGTAGATTACCTTTTAAAAGTATCTAACGAAGATCGTCATTTTAATGAGAAACTCGTTTTAAATAAAATACAATCAATACCACAAATAATCACAACCTACAGCGTTGAGATAGACCAATTAAAATCTAAGGAACACTTAATTTTTGACTAATGCAAAAAAGAAAAAAAACAAAAATAGTAGCTACACTAGGACCAGCAACAAGCACTAAAAAAGTGCTTAAAGGCATGTTGGAAGAAGGTGTAAATGTATTTAGAATCAATTTTTCACATGCCGATTATAAAGATGTAGAAGAACGTGTAAAAATGATAAGAGAACTTAACGATGAGTTTGGTTTTAATGCCTCTATTCTTGCAGATCTTCAAGGTCCAAAATTGCGAGTTGGTGTCATGAAAGGTGAGGTAATTGTTAAAGAAGGCGACGAAATTATTTTTGCAACAGGAAAGCGTTTTGAAGGCACGAAGGATCGTGTGTATATGACGTACGATAACTTTCCTCAAGATGCAAAACCAGGAGAGAGAGTACTCTTAGATGATGGTAAACTTATTTTTGAGGTTGTCTCTACAGATAAAAAGACCGAAGTAAAAACAAAAGTTATACAAGGAGGACCATTACGTTCTAAAAAAGGTGTAAATCTACCTAATACTAATATTTCTCAACCAGCTTTAACCGAAAAAGATATAGAAGATGCTATTTTTGCTTGTAGTCTAAAAGTAGATTGGATGGCTCTATCATTTGTGCGTCATGCTGAGGATTTAATGCAATTAGAAGAATTAATAAAAAACCATAGTGATCATAAAATCCCAATTATTGCAAAAATTGAAAAACCAGAAGCAGTAGAAAATATTGATAAAATTGTAGCTTACTGTGATGGTTTAATGGTTGCTCGTGGAGATTTAGGTGTAGAAATCCCAGCAGAAGAAGTACCATTAGTGCAAAAGCAATTAGTGCTTAGAGCAAAACGTGCCAGAATTCCTGTAATTATAGCAACCCAAATGATGGAGACTATGATAACAAGTCTCACACCTACTCGAGCTGAGGTTAATGACGTTGCAAACTCTGTAATGGATGGAGCAGATGCTGTAATGTTATCTGGAGAAACATCTGTAGGTAAATATCCAGTGCAGGTAATTACACAAATGGCTAATATTATTAGAAGCGTAGAAGATTCTAATTTAATACAAGTACCACAGTCTCCACCACATATCAAAACAAAGCGTTATATAACAAAGTCAATTTGTTATCACGCAGCACATATGGCTAATGATATTAATGCAAAAGCTATATCTACATTAACAAACTCTGGTTATACTGCGTTTCAAATTTCGGCATGGAGACCAAGTGCACACATCTTAGTATTTACTTCTAATAGAAGAATTTTAACACAGTTAAGTATGCTTTGGGGAGTTGAAGCTTTTTACTACGATAAATTTGTGAGTACAGATGAAACGATAGAAGATGTAAATGCAATGGCTTGTAAAAAAGGTTATCTAGAAGTAGGAGACATGCTTATTAGTTTAGCAGCAATGCCAATTCAAGAAAAAGGAATGGTAAATACGTTACGAGTTACAGAGATTAATAGTTGTAGTTTCTAACACCATTTAATTCACTGAGCGCTGTTAAAGTAAATTTGGGCGTTACCACAAGGGTCGCGCTTTCACTACTCGCTCTCTTTGAGGAGCTCAAACAGACCGTTCAATCGCTAACGCAAAAAAACAACAACCTTACTATTTTTTTAGTGAGGTTTTTTTGTAGACATAAAATTTCCGAAGAAATAATAATTAAGACCTCAAAAAAAAATGCGTTACCTTAAAAAGGGTAACGCACTAATTTTGTTAAAAGTTATTTTTTGCTATAAAATTTAGACAGCTGCACATAGTTTTTCTACAACAGTGTTTTTTACAGTTTTAACTTCAAATTGATTAGACGTATTATTTTCGCCTCCAGCTTTTAAAGCTTTATCTCCTGCAAAAAATGTTTTGTGGTCATCACCAAGATCAGATCCAGCCATTCTTTGGTGTTTAACACAAGCAACACCTTTTCTAATTTCTTGTCGTTGCACACCTTTTACATAAGCTAACATACCATCGTTGCCAAAATACCCTTGGGTTAAATCGTTCATGTGTAGTGCAGTTGTGTGGTATGTTGGTAGCGTTATCAAATGATGAAAAATACCAGCTTCTCTAGCACCATCTTTTTGAAATGTTTTAATCTTTTCATCGGCTCTAAAGCATAATTCAGAACCATCATATTGTGCATCCATTAAATTATTTCTGTCGTAAGCAGTCATATTTTCCCCTTCTTTAAGCATTTCGTCATAGGCTTGATTTCTAAAGTTTAAGGTCCAATTAAAAGATGGCGAATTGTTATAAACTAACTTCGCATTAGGTACAATCTCTTTCACCCTATTTACCATATGTGCAATTTGTTTCACATTTGGTGTAGGTGTTTCAATCCATAATAAATCTGCTCCATTTTTTAGACTCGTAACACAATCTAAAACTACACGATCTATATTGGTACCATCCTTAAACTTATATAACCCATTTGGCAATCTTACAGGACGCACCAGTTTTCCATCTCTTTTTAATAATACATCGTCTTCTTTTGCTTCATTTATATCAGTTTCATTTGCCTCTACAAATGCTAAATATTGAGATGCTAAATCTCCTGGTTCTTGACTTACTGGGAGTTTTTGTGTTAAACCAGCACCTTCAGAGTCTGTTCTTGCTACAATAATACCCTCTTCAACTCCTAACTCTATAAATGCATAACGTACTGCGCTTAATTTTGCAATAAAATCTTCGTGTGGCACTGTTACTTTTCCGTCTTGATGACCACATTGTTTGGCATCAGAAACTTGGTTTTCTATTTGAATGGCACATGCTCCAGCCTGAATCATTTTTTTTGCTAATAAATAGGTAGCTTCCTCATTTCCGAAGCCAGCATCAATATCTGCTATAATAGGCACTATGTGTGTTTCAAAATTATCTATTTCATCTTGTACATTCTCACCATTATTAAGACGTCTAAATAAATCATTTAGAGCAATGGCATCTGCCTGACGTAAAAAATCATAGATTTCTGCAATTAAACTAGGTACTGCAGTTTTTTCGTGCATTGATTGATCTGGTAAAGGTCCAAACTCAGAGCGTAACGCAGCAACCATCCACCCAGAAAGATATAGGTATCTTTTACTTGTAGTTTTATGATGTTTTTTAACAGCAATCATTTTTTGTTGCGCCACAAAACCGTGCCAGCAGCCTAATGATTGTGTGTAGTTTGAAGAATCTGCATCATATGCTGCCATATCTTCTCGCATAATGGCTGCAGTATATTTAGCAATATCTAAACCAGTATTAAATTGATTTTGAGCAACCATTCTTGCTGCATTTTCTGGATTTATAGCATCCCAAGTACTTCCGTACTTTGCTTTTAAATTTCTTACTGTTTCTAAAGCCGAACCATAATTGCTTTGTGCTAAATTTTTCATAATTTTGTGTTTAATTATTAAGGTTATTCTATAATTTGATAATTACGTCTCGTTAACTATTGCAGTAGTTGCGAGACTTTTTTTATATGTATTGATATGCAGATAAGGTTAAAAATTCTTCGAATTCTTTTTGAGTCACTAATTTTTTAAAGAGCTCTATTGCTAATTTAAACTTGGTGTTTTTAATGTTTTCTTGTCCAATTTCGGTAATAAGTTTTTCAACTTCATCATCAAAAATATCATTAAATAAAGCTCTATTAAATGCTCTGCCATCGTCTAGTTTAATTTCATTTTTTAACCATTGCCAAACTTGTGTTCTAGATATTTCGGCAGTAGCAGCATCTTCCATTAAATTGTATAGCGCTACAGCTCCATGACCACGTAACCAAGCTTCTGTATATAAAATACCAACGTTTATGTTTTTTCTAACGCCAGCTTCGGTCACTGTACCTTTAGGTAATTCTACTAAATCCTCCTCCTTTATTACAACGTCTTCTCTTAGTATATGTAATTGGTTTGGTGTTGGCATATGCTTGTCAAATTCTTGCATTGCTACTGTAACTAAATCTGGATGTGCCACCCAAGTACCATCATGCCCATTTTTAACTTCACGTTCTTTATCTAGTCTAACTTTTTCTAAGGCGGTAGCATTAGCATCTTGGTTGTTTTTAATAGGAATTTGAGCAGCCATACCACCAATTGCAAGAATACCTCTTTTGTGACAACGCTGAATAACGAGTTTTGAATAGGCATCCATAAATGGTGTAGTCATTGTTACTTGATCGCGATTAGGTACTACAAAATTTGGGTGATTTCTAAATTTCTTGATGTATGAGAAAATATAATCCCAACGACCGCAGTTTAAACCTATAATGTGATTTCTTAACTCATAGATAATTTCATCTAGTTGAAAACTTGCAGTAATAGTTTCAATTAATACCGTTGTTTTAAAGGTGCCTTTAGGAACGTTTAAATAATCTTGAGCAAACTCAAATACCTCGTTCCACCATCGAGCCTCTAAATAATGTTCTAATTTTGGCAAATAGAAATAAGGAGCTGTACCGTTTTCTATCATTGTTTTTGTATTATGATAAACGTATAAACCAAAGTCAACTAAACTACCAGAGGCCTCCATATTATTAATAATGAGGTGTCTTTCATTTAAATGTAGCCCTCTAGGTCTAACTAATAAAACTGCTGTTTTAGGATTTAATTGGTAAGTTTTATTTTTTTTAGAATTGTATAATGAAATGGTTTTTTTATTAGCATCTTTTAGATTTTGCTGACCTTCAATCGTATTTTTCCACGTTGGTGCATTACTGTCTTCTAAATCTGCCATAAATGTTTTAGCGCCAGAGTTTAAAGCATTAATAATCATTTTTCTATCTACAGGTCCAGTGATTTCTACACGTCTATCTTGCATATCTAATGGGATAGGGCTAGCTGTCCAATCTCCTTCTCTAATAGATTTGGTTTCTTTTGGAAATTCTGGAAATTTTCCAGTATCAAAAATTGCTTGCTCTTGTTCACGTCTTTGTAGTAGTTCTAAGCGTTTAGAATTAAATTTTTCGTGTAATGTAGTTATGAACATTAAAGCATTGTCTGTTAAAATTTCAGGATAATAGTTTTTAACGTTTTTAGCAAATTCAATTTTAGGCTGTTTTAAAAGTGTGTTTTCCATGTTGTTATGATTTTACGATACAATGATATAACAAACATTTTAAAATTCCTAGCGAACGTTCGCTAAAATTATATTTTCGCTCAAAATGTATATTCGCAAATTAGCGTATATTTGTTTTTATGGAAGAAGATTATATAAAACTTATTTTTGGGCTCAAGCTAAAGCAGATAAGGACAGACAAGAATTTATCTCTATTTGGTTTATCTAAACTCTCAGGACTTTCTAAGTCTTATTTAAATGAAATAGAAAAGGGTAAAAAATATCCTAAGCCAGATAAAATTGTTATTCTTTCAGAAAAATTAGACGTGCCTTATGACCAAATGGTGTCTTTAAAATTGGATAAAAATTTGGCTCCTATTGGTGAGTTATTACAATCTAAAATTTTAAAAGAAATACCATTAGAACTTTTTGGTATTAAAGAAAGTAACTTAATAGATATTGTCGCAAATGCGCCTGCAAAGGTAAATGCCTTTATAAGTACAATTATAGAAATTGCAAAACATTATAATTTTAGTCGAGAAAGCTTCTTTTTAGCTTCGGTAAGATCATTTCAAGAAGCAAATAATAATTATTTTGATGATTTAGAGCACCAAGTACTTAAGTTTTCTAAGGCCTATCAAGTGGATTTAACCAAGCCAATATCTTCTAAAATTTTGGAAGAAATTCTGGTTGAAGAATATGGTTACAACATTAATAATTACGAATTACACAAGTATGAAGCCTTAGGCAATCTGCGATCTGTATTTGTACCAAAATCAAAAACATTATTATTAGCAAAGGGTATTGATGAGCCTCAACGCTCTTTTGTATATGCTAAAGAAATAGCATGTAATTATCTAGATATTAAAGATCGTTTATATACATTTCCATGGATAAAATTCGAAAATTTTGATCAAGTTCTAAATAATTTTTATGCCTCTTATTTCGCAGGCGCATTAATGATTCCTAAAAGCGAACTAACAACTCAATTAGAGCAGGTCTTTGAAAAAGAGACATTTGATGAGAATATGTTTGTAAATAGTATTACATCATTTAATGCATCACCAGAGTCTTTTTATCAACGCTTAACTAATGTGCTACCAAAAGCTTTTAATATTCAAAATTTATTCTTTTTACGATTTACACACAAGGCTGGCAGTGAGAAGTTTCATCTAAAAAAGGAACTTCATTTATCTCATCAACATTCTCCAAGAGCAAATGAAACCAATGAACATTATTGTAGAAGATGGGTTTCACTAAAAGTGTTAGAAGATATTAGTAAAAGTAATAAAACACACGAATTTGATATTCAAATTTCTAATTACGAAAATGATGATACTAAATACCTCATTATGTCGTCTGCAACTAAAGATCCATTTAGAGAGCACCAATATAGAAGTATTACAGTTGGATTACTTTTAAACAAACAGCTAGAACGCAAAATTAAATTTCTAAATGATAAATCTATTAAAAATCAAGTTGTAGGCGTAACCTGTGAGCGTTGCTCTATCAAAAACTGTGAGGTAAGACAAGCACCAGCTATTGTTTTAGAAAAAAAGGATAAGGACAAAAAAATTGAAAAAATTGTTGATATTTTAAATCTACAATTTGAATAGTTAGATTCTAAAACTCAAATTTTAGTTGTACACTAACAGGTTCTTCTTTGTTTTCTAAAATTTTCTTTTTAACGTCTTCGGTGTTTAAATTAGATAAAGAAATCCCTAATAAACGCACCGAATTGCTCATTTTTTCTTGGTACAATAAATCTTTTGCAGTTTCTAGTATAATACTTTGGTCACTCACAAAATAGGGTAAAGTTTTACTTCGTGTTTGTAAGGTAAAATCGCTATACTTTATCTTAAGGGTTATCGTTTTTCCGGAGACTTTGCTTTTACTTAGTCGCTTAGCAACCTCTTGTGCAATAAGCTCTAGTTTTTCTAGCATAAAAATTTCCGAAGATAAGTTTTCACTAAAAGTACGTTCGGCAGCGAGAGATTTTCTAATTCTGTTAGGCTTTACTTCACTCGTATGAATACCTCTAACAACGTGATAATAGTAATGTCCAGATTTTCCGAAGTTATCTTCTAAATAATCTTTAGATTTTGCTTTTAAATCCTTACCTGTAAAAATTCCTTTCTGGTACATTTTTTCGGCAGTAACCTTACCAACACCATAAAACTTTCTAATATCTAGATCTTCTAAAAACTTAAGTACTTCTTCTGGGTTTACTGTTTTTTGACCATTAGGTTTATTATAATCGCTCGCAACTTTTGCTATAAATTTATTTATAGAAATCCCAGCCGAAGCAGTTAGACCAACCTCATTAAAAATACGATTTCTTATCTCTTGCGCTAACAATGATGCGCTTGGGTTTCCTTTTTTATTATTTGTAACATCTAGATATGCTTCGTCTAAAGATAACGGTTCTACGAGGTCTGTATAATCATAAAATATGTTACGAACTTTATTAGAAATTTCTTTATAACGTGCAAAATCTGTTTTTACAAATATGAGATGAGGACATAATTTAATAGCCAATCTGCCAGACATAGCACTCTTTACACCAAACTTTCTTGCTTCGTAACTTGCAGCACTAATTACGCCTCGTGCACCACCTCCTCCTACAGCTATAGCTTTATCTTTAAGACTGGGATCATCCATTTGCGCTACAGAGGCGTAAAAGGCATCCATATCTACATGAATAATTTTTCTAATTGGTAAATCGCTAAGCATAAAACAAATTTATAATATCTTTGATTGAATAGATGCTTAAAACATGAAACTTATATATGCTCTTTTAGGATTAACAGTTTTGTTATTTATTTGGTCTGCTATACATCCTTATGAGTATTTTACATGGCTTCTCGAAGTTTCACCAGCTATAATTGGTGTGTTAGTGTTAATGGTAACTTTTAAGAAATTTAGGTTTACAAACTTTGTATATGTACTCATATTTTTTCATTGTGCTATTTTAATTATTGGCGGTCATTATACCTATGCAGAAGTTCCACTATTTGATTGGATACAAGAAACGTTTAACCAAACAAGAAACAATTATGACAAAGTTGGTCATTTTGCGCAAGGCTTTGTGCCAGCTATGATTACACGAGAACTATTAATTAGAAAAAACGTAATTAACTCCAACAGTTGGCTCAATTTTATAGTAGTTTGTATTGCTATGGCTATTAGCGTTACTTATGAGTTTATTGAATGGGCTGTGTCTCTATCAACAGGAGAAGGTGGCGACTCGTTTTTAGGTACCCAAGGTTATATTTGGGACACACAGTCTGATATGTTATACGCGACAGTAGGAGCTATCTTGGCTTTGATTTTCTTCGGAAAATATCATACAAGACAGATTGAAAAATTACATATTAATAGATAGAATTTACATACCAATAGGCAACTAATAATGATTGAAATAGAACGTAAATTTTTGGTGACTTCGGAAACTTTTAAAACCGAAGCATTTAAGTATACAAGAATTACACAAGGTTTTTTAAATACTAATCCAGATCGTACGGTTAGGGTGAGATTAAAGGGCGATAAAGGGTTTTTAACAGTTAAAGGAAAATCAACAAACGATGGTTTGTCTCGTTTTGAATGGGAAAAAGAGATTTCTAAACCAGATGCAGAATCACTTTTAAAGTTGTGCGAGACAGGTGTGATAGATAAAATAAGGTATGAGATTAAAAAGGGAGCACATGTATTTGAAATAGATGTTTTTCATAAAGAAAACGAAGGATTAATAATTGCTGAAATAGAATTAAATCATGAAGATGAAGCATTTATTAAACCAGCTTGGTTAGGAAAAGAGGTTACAGGAGATAAACGCTATTATAATTCTCAATTAAGTCAACACCCTTTTAAAAACTGGAAATGATAAAATATTAAATTATGAATATATTACGATTTTGCGCGATTGCTATATTTTTATTGGCTTGTAATGATACAAAACAAAATGTTGATTTAACCCAAGAATTAGCTAATGAGCAAACAAACGAAGAGCCACAAAAAATATCTTCCAAACAATTAATAGAAAATTTAAAGGCAGACGGTTTTGAAACTTTTGATTATATAGATGAAACCACCAAAGACACAATTATAATGCAGCAGTATTTTATTGCGTTTTTAAAACGTGGTAAAAACAGAGACCAAAATGAAGCCGATGCTAAGCGTTTACAAGAGGCTCATCTTGCACATTTAGGCAAAATGTATAACTTAGGTTATGCAGATATATCTGGACCTCTTGGAGATGATGGCGAGATAAGAGGCATAACAATATACAATGTGCCATCATTTAAAATTGCAGATAGTTTGGCAAACTCAGATCCTATGGTAAAAGCTGGAAGATTAGAAATAGAATTACATCCTTGGTGGGCAGCAAAGGGATTTAAGTTAAGATAATAGCACAAAAAAACCACTCAAATTTGAGTGGTTTTTAATAATCTAATTTGTTTACGATTATGCTTTCATAGCACAACAATCTTTTTTACAATCTTCTGCACAAGCCATTTTTTCGGCATCAGTTTTATTTGCACATTTTGCCTTGCAAGCTGCTTTTTCAGCTTCAGTTTTGTTAGCACAATCGGCTTTACATTCATGCTTTTTTTCCGAAGAAAAAGACTCGACAGTTTTCATGTCTTTTACTTTGTAAGTATCTCCTGCTTTAGCAACAGCCTCTTCTAAGGTTTGTGGAGTAACCATTGCCTCATCATACTCTACCATTGCAATTTCTTTATCAAAATCTACTTTTGCAGATTTTACACCATCCATTTTTGCCATTTTCTTTTCAATAGTCTTTGCACAACCCATTGCACAAGTCATACCTTCTATACCAAATTCAGCTTTTGCGTAGGTAGCATTTGGATCTAAATTTTTGGCTGCATTAGTATTTATTTTAGATAAAGTTTCTACTGTTTTAATTTCTGGTTCTTTATCACTTTTACAAGCAACAGTTGCAATAGAAATTAATGCAATAGCTAATATATTTTTTAATGTCTTCATAGTATTATTCTATAATTATTTAAACAAACTTAATAAATATTGATGTTCCTTGCAGTAAAATTAACGAATTTTGTGAATTAGTTAAGAAATCTTATGAATGACAACTCTAAAAAATGGCTTTTTCTCTTTGTTTTATCTGTTATTTGGGGCAGTTCTTTTATCTTAATTAAAAAATCTTTGTTGGGTTTAACACCTTACCAATTAGGTGCCTTGAGAACAATTATTACTGCCATTTTTCTTTTTTCGGTTGGATTAAAAAGTTTAAAATCTATTAAAAAAACGGAGTGGAAATGGGTCGTGCTATCTGGTTTTTTAGGCTCCTTTATACCAGCTTTCTTATTTGCTATTGCAGAGACAGAAATTGATAGTGCAATCACATCTATTTTAAATTCTTTAGTGCCTTTAAATGCAATTTTACTTGGTTTTGCTATTTTTAAAATAGGATTTACGAGACGACAATTTTTTGGAGTAATTATCGGTTTTATTGGTACAAGTATTTTGATATTACAAGGAGCAGACCTCAATCCAGATCAAAACTATTTATATGCTGGTTTTGTCATAATTTCTACTGTGATGTATGCACTTAATGTAAATATCATTAAAAAGTACCTTCAAAATGTTAAACCATTGAGTATAGCTGCTGGTAACTATGTAGCTATTATTATCCCAGCAATTATAATATTAATCTATTCAGACTTCTTTACTAAAGTAACTTTTGAGCATCCAAATTTTAAAATGTCAATTGTTTATGTTGTTATATTATCCTTTTTTGGTACCGCTTTGGCAAAAGTCTTATTTAATACATTGGTTCAAATTTCTACGCCAGTTTTTGCCTCATCTGTAACGTATTTAATGCCTGTAATTGCGTTAGCTTGGGGTTTATTAGATGGAGAAAGTTTTGGGCTTTTACAGATTATTGCAAGCGTAATTATATTATTTGGCGTGTATTTGGCCAATAAAAAGAAGTCATAAAAAAAGCCAGAGTAAATAAATACTCTGGCTTTTTTATGAATTATATCTTAAAAAGATTAGTCAAAATCAGCATCTGTAACACCTTCGTTTACTTTCACAGATTTTACAACAAAATCAAATCGACGTGGTCCAGCAGTTTGGCCTATTTTAAATGGAAATTTTATACCACCAACATCTTTGTAATCTGCATAGAAAACAGATTGAGAACCTGCTTCTGATGTTTCAACTTGCTTAATTTTTAAACCAGTCTCAACATCATAGTATAATGATTTATTATCTCCAACATTAACCTTATAAGCTTTAACACCATCAACCATTTCAATTTTCTCTAAAGTAACTCCTCCATTAAGATAATTAACCTCTGGAAAAGGAGATGACTCTACAGTAGCCTCTTTTAATTCTTCTGGTGTCATATCTTTACGTTGACCTTGTTGTACAACATAACCACCTTCTGGACTAACAACAGATTTCATAAAAGATTGACCCATTGCAGATACTTCAGACATTGCTTGATTTTTAGAGGTCTTTTTCATCTCTAAGTTCATCATTACACCTGGTTGTAATTCAGCTTCTGCAGTCATATAAACAGAGTTTACTTTGTCTAGCGCATCTTTACCACCAACAGCATCAATATAAGCTTGCATCACTTTAGTTGCATCCATATCTGCAGGCATTTCAATTTCGTATGAAGGCTTCTCTGTAGCGGTAGCATATTTATCATAATATTTAATAGGAATTCCTGTTTTTTCAAGATTTTCTATTACCTCACTACCCTTACCTATAACAACAATACGAGCATTTTCGGTTTTAAAATATTTGTTCGCAACACGATTTACGTCATCTGCAGTTACTGCATTAATTTTTTGTAAATATGTAGTATAAAAATCATCTGGAAGATCATTTAATTTAATGCTTAACGCGTAACGAGCAATTGTTTGAGGGCTTTCTAGTGCTAAAACAAAGTCTCCAACATATTTAGCTTTAGCGTTTTTAAGCATATCTTGCTCAACAGGCTCAGTTTTTATACGATTGATTTCTTTTAAAGTTTCAACAACAGCACTATCTGTTACCATATTTCTAACAGCAGCACCTGCACTAAAACGAGATGCGTATTTATCTGTTCCAATTCCTGAACGTGCTCCATAAGTATAACCATGAGCTTCACGAAGATTCATGTTTAAATAACTATTAAAACCTCCACCTAAGATTTTATTTGCAATTAAAACCGAATGATAATCATCATCTTTCATTTCTAAATCTACATTATTAGTTAATGAGATATTAGATTGAACAGCGTTAGGCATATCCACAAAATTAATTTGTGTGTATTGAGCATTAGGAGCCTCTTCAGGAACATTATAATCTACACCTACAGACTTTTCCCATTTAGAGAAATGCTTTTCAATTTGTTTTTTAACGTCCTTAAACTTTACATCACCAACAACAACTAAATAAGCGTTGTTTGGATTAAAGTAAGTTTCATAAAATGCTACAGCGTCTCCAAAGGTTACATTATTTACAGTTTCTTCTGTAGTAAATTCACCATAAGGATGATTTTTTCCGTAAGATAAAGCAGAGCCAACTCTTCCAGCAACAGCGTCAACACTGTTTTCTTCGGTTTTTAAACCATCAATTAATTTAGCTTTTTCTTTTTCAAATTCTTCTTCAATTAATAAAGGGTTAATTGCAGCGTCTGCCATAAGTTCTAAAATACGATCAGAGTATTTAGACAATGAACTAGCAAAACCACCTCTAAAATTAAAACTTAATCTAGCTCCTAAAAAGTCTACTTCTTCATTAAATTCATCTTTAGAGATATTTTTAGTTCCGTTTCCTAACATAGCACCAATTAGACTCTCAACACCACCTTTATCTCCAACCGTCATTGGTTTGTTGTCTATGGTTAATGAGTAAGATACTCTAGGTAATTTGTGATTTTCTACAACAAGAACTGTTAATCCGTTTTTTAATGTAAATTCTTCAGGTTTCTCCAATGAGATTTTTGGAGCAGGACCTGGCTCTGGCATTTTAGAACGATCTAGTTGCGCAAAGGCACTAACCGACATTAAAAATGCTACAATTAATACTGATATTTTTAATTTCATTTTCATTTATTTTTTAGTTGTCAGTTTTTTCTTTTGGTAAGTATTCTAACTCAACTCGTTGATTAGGATTCAAATATTTTTTTACAACATCTTGAATTTCTTGTCTTGTGATAGAACGATAGATTTCAATTTCAGAATTAATTAAATTAATATCATCATATAACATATAGTTTCTAACTAAAGAGTTAGCGATACCTTGAATACTAGAGTTTGAATTCACAAATCTGTTTTCAAATTTATTCTGAAGTTTTTGATAATCTTTTTCTGAAATGAGCTCGTTTTGCATTTTTACGATTTCTTTATCCATTTCGGCTAATAAAGCTTCTAAAGTAGTGTCTCCTAAAGGAAGCCCATAAATAGCATATATGCTATAATCCATTTGATCAATATTAATAGCACCAACTTGAAGCGCCATTTTTTTATCATCAACAATTGTCTTGTATAATTTAGATGTTTTACCATCACTCAAATATGCCGAAACCATGCTTAAAACGTAAGCATCACGTTCTTTAAAGCCTGGAGTTCTATAAGCTGTGATAATTGCAGGTATTTGAATATTAGGATCGTAGAATTTAGCATCAATTTTCTCTGTGATAGGCTCTTCTTTTGCGAAATTTCTTGTAGGTACAGGTCTGCTTTCAATTTCAGAGAAATACTTTTCTACTAATTTTTTAGCTTCTTTACTGTCTATATCTCCAGCAACAACTAAAGCAGCATTGTTTGGTCCATACCAATCTTTAAAATATTGTTGAAATTCTTCTAAAGTAGAGGCATCTAAATCTGCCATTTCACCAATATTTTTGTTGGCATATGGATGATTTTTAAATAAATTTTCACTTACAGCGAATAAAAATTGTCCGTAAGGCGAGTTATCATAACGTAAACGTTTTTCCTCTTTTACGACTTCATTTTGTGTGTCAACACCAACTTGATCAATAACTGGATGCATCATTCTTTCAGACTCCATCCAAAGTCCTAATTCTAAGTTGTTTGAAGGGAAAACTTCATAGTAATAAGTTCTATCTAATGACGTGTTAGCATTATTACTACCACCGTTAGAAGAAACAATTGTAAACCATTCTCCACGATCTATATTTTTCGTGCCTTCAAATAATAGGTGCTCAAAAAAGTGAGCAAAACCCGTACGAGGTGCAGCAGCTGTACCTCCTAGATCTTTTCCTCCAACATCATACATTACACCAACTGTAACCACAGGCGCTGTATTATCTTGGTGTAAGATGACGTGAAGACCGTTATCTAAATCAAATTCTTCAAATTCAACCTGTTGTGCTTTGGCAGAAAAGCCAACAAGCACCAAAGAGGCTAAAATTAATAGGTAATTTTTCATTGTGAGTTTGTTTTAATTAATTGTGATTTTGTGTTAAGTTTTTAATGTGCATTACAAGTGTGTTATTTTGTTAAAATGTTACACTATTTCCACAAAAATAATGAATAGCATTCCCTTTATTGAGTTTTAAATTAAAAATATCTCTTAATTATGAGTTATTTAGGGTTAAATAGAATAACAAATAAGAAGTCTTTTGAAAAATTTTAGGGGATAAAATATAGTTTCTTGTCCAAAAACAATATAAGGTTTGTAAATTAAGTAATTAGAATGTATATTTGCACCCGCTTTCTGAGGAGAAAGCACATATTTTGAATACAAATAATTAATAAAAACGTTACGCTATGTACGCAATTGTAGAGATAGCAGGGCATCAATTTAAAGTTGAAAAAGACCAAAAAGTTTTTGTTAACCGTTTAACAACAGAAGAAGGTAAGAAAGTAGATTTCGATAACGTTCTTTTAATTGGAGATGGTGACAACATTACTTTAGGCGCCCCAGCTATAGATGGAGCACTAGTAAGTGCAAAAGTCTTAAAGCACCTTAAAGGTGACAAAGTAATAGTCTTTAAAAAGAAAAGAAGAAAAGGTTACCGTGTAAAAAATGGACACAGACAATCTTTATCTGAAATCGTAATTGAAGGTATTACTGCATCTGGAGCTAAAAAAGCAGCTCCTAAAAAAGAAGCTAAAAAAGTAGAAGCAAAAGCTGATACTCCAAAGCCAGTAGCTAAGAAAGCTGCTCCTAAGAAAGCAACAGGAAAAGCTGATGATTTGAAAAAAATCGAAGGTGCTGGACCAAAAGCTGCTGAGGCTTTAGTAAATGCAGGAATTGATACTTTTGCTAAAGTTGCAAAAACTGACGCAGCTAAGTTAAGTGAAATCTTAACAGAAGCAAGTTCAAGACTAGCACACATCGTTACAGATACTTGGCCAAAGCAAGCTCAATTAGCTGCAGATGGTAAGTGGGACGAATTAAAAGAGTTACAAGACAGATTAGATGGTGGTATTGAAAAGTAATTTTCAATAACATTAAATTATTAACAATATAAAACCTTAAGACAATGGCTCATAAAAAAGGAGTAGGTAGTTCTAAAAACGGTAGAGAATCAGAATCGAAACGCTTAGGTGTTAAGATTTTTGGTGGACAAGCTGCAATAGCTGGTAACATTATCGTAAGACAAAGAGGTAATACACATCACCCAGGTGAAAATGTGTATGGCGGAAAAGACCACACTTTACATGCTAAAGTAGATGGTTTAGTAAGATTCACAAAGAAAAAAGATGGTAAATCTTTTGTTTCTATTGATCCTTTTGAGGCTTAATTGAATCTTATCTCACAATTTTAAAAAACCCATTCTTATTAGAATGGGTTTTTTTGTTTAAGTATTAATCTACAATCTCCATTTTTTTCAACAAGAAACTCGCATTCATATTTTGGCAAATGCCTTTTTTAAATTTATAATCAAAGTAGAGTTCATCGTTTACAATTTCGGCATCAAAATAATAGTTTTTGACTTCGTTAAGTTCTTCAGTAATTTCACAAAGACTTAAATCATGCGTCGCAATAATACCTGTAGCATTTCCTGCTACAAGTTTTTCTACAAATTTTCTTGAGCCAATTGCTTTATCTGTACTATTTGTGCCTTTTAATATTTCATCTAAAATTATAAAGTAAGGCTCCTTTGCAATAGCGTCTACGATAAATTTTAAGCGCGTTAATTCACTAAAGAAATAACTACTATCATCTGTTAAAGAATCACTTGTACGCATACTTGTGATTAATTTTACAGGAGAATAAGTGCTTGACGTTGCAGCTACCGGTAAGCCAACATTTGCCATTACAATATGTAATGATATGGTACGTAAAAATGTACTTTTCCCAGCCATATTTGCACCTGTTACAATAAAAAATTCTTGATTTTTTATGAGTAAGTCGCTGTCTACTCGTTTTCTTTTATCTAACAATGGATGTCCTAAACTCTTTGCGTCGATAACTATGCTTTCTTTAGAAATTTTAGGAAACGTTTGCTCTTGATGATTAAATGCATAAGTGCCTAAACTATTGTAAGCGTCAAAGAAAGAAACCACTTCAAACCATTCTTCTACTTTATTTGCATTGGCCAAAATCCATTGTTCAACCTTATAGGCATTTCTAATATCTAATAAAAAATACCCGTTACCTAAAATGGCGCCAAAGAGATTGTTTCTATTATCTAGTGCATCTAGAGATTTAGAAAATTCTTTAAAAATAGAAGAGGCTTTTTTAGTTGTAGATTGTATTTTTTTTTGTTTTTCTATAAGCAAATTTGAGGTAAATGTTTCGTTTTCTATTTGTAATAATAACGATGCGTATTGCTTAAAAGTGTCCTTAGTTTTATCAGCATTTAACGCTAGTGTATTAATTTTTTTAAGATATAAACCTGTTATTCCTAATCCAGCAAAAATCCAATATCCAAAAAAACCAATTCCAATAATTTCAAAAATTGCTAATGCTAATAATGAGATTGAAATAAAGGCAAAGAGCCATGTTGCCCAAAGCATTTGTTTTGGTATGAAGGCGGTATGCGTTTGTAACCATTTTATAATTGTAGAGGCAGATGTATCGGTTTTTATGAGACTTGATGTAGCTGCATAGAGTTGCGTCCATTCGGTTTTTTGTGCTAACTCTTTTATTGCTTCTTGTCGATCTGTAATATTAGTAACGTTATTAGCTTTTAGCGCTATTGCTAGTTGCGATTCACCTTCTTTTGAACTTGATCTGTTGATATATTGAAAAAATGATCCTTTTCCGAAGAGATCAATATCTAAACTATAAAAATGTTGGGGATCTTGAAATTGTTCTCCTGTTGGTCTATGATGAAAATCTCCAGATGCGATTTTTAGTTCTTCTTCATTGATATTGACTAAAGATTTATGAAGTTCTCGTTTTCGCTTTTTATTAGTGTATTTTGATAATAATAATAGAAAAGTTATTAAGCCAACACAACCTATAACAGTGGCTATTTGCCAATTTGGTAACACTAAGTATATACCAAATCCTGCAATTATAAATATAGATAATCGCAACATACTGTAGAGAACGAGTTGCTTATGTAGTGCACTCACTTCTGTTTTATGTGTTTCTAATTGTGTTTTATAAAATGATGATGAGTTATTCATAGTTAAATTTAATGGTATAAAGAAACGAAAAAACCCAAGTCGTTACAACTTGGGCTTAAATATATTTATGTTTTTATGTTTGCTTAACCTTTAAGAGACGCTTTTAAATACTCACGGTTCATGCGAGCAATGTTCTCTAATGAAATTCCTTTAGGACATTCAACCTCACAAGCTCCAGTATTGGTACAGTTACCAAAACCTTCTTCGTCCATTTGTTTAACCATATTCAAAACACGGTCTGTAGCTTCAACCTGTCCTTGAGGTAATAATGCAAATTGAGATACTTTTGCACCTACAAATAACATTGCTGATGAGTTTTTACAGCTTGCAACACAAGCACCACAACCAATACATGTTGCTGCAGAAAAAGCGTCGTCTGCATTATGTTTATTTACAGGTATTGCGTTAGCATCTATAGTGTTACCAGATGTGTTTACAGATATGAAACCTCCTGCATGTTGTATACGATCAAAAGATGTTCTATCAACAATTAAATCTTTAATTACAGGAAATGCTGTTGCTCTAAATGGCTCTATAGTTATTGTATCACCATCTTTAAACATACGCATATGTAATTGGCAAGTTGTAACTCCACGATCTGGACCATGAGCCTCACCATTTATATATAGAGAACAAGACCCGCAAATTCCTTCACGACAATCGTGATCAAAGGCTACAGGTTGCTCACCCTTTTCAATCAATTCGTTATTTAAAACATCTAACATTTCAAGAAAAGACATATCTGGTGATATATCGCTGATTTTATAATCAACCATTTTCCCCTTATCGTTAGCGTTTGCTTGACGCCAAATTTTTAACGTTAAATTCATAGCTTTTCTTTATTTATAACTTCTTTCTTTTACTTCAATATTTTCATATGCCAATTCTTCTTTATGAAGTATAGCATCCTTAGGTTCACCTTTGTACTCCCAAGCAGATACATATTGAAACTCTTTGCGACGCATTGCCTCGCCTTCTGGTGTTTGGTATTCTTCTCTAAAATGACCTCCTGCAGATTCTTCGCGTTGTAATGCATCTTTAGCAAACAGCTCTCCTAATTCTAGAAAATCGGCTACACGTCCTGCCTTTGCAAGTTCTTCGTTAAATTCGTTTTCTGTTCCAGGAACACGAACATCTTTCCAGAATTCTGCTCTAAGTTGAGAAATTTCGCTAATTGCAGATTTTAAATCTTCGGCGTTTCTAGCCATACCACATTTGTTCCACATAATTTTTCCTAAACGTTTGTGGAAATAATCAACAGAGTGTGTTCCGTTGTTATTTATTAAATGGTCTATATTTTTTCTTACTTCAGCCTCAGCGTCTTCAAACTCTCTTGTGTCTGTAGAAATTGGTCCTGTTCTAATATCATTTGATAAGTAATCTCCAATAGTATAAGGTAAAACAAAATAACCATCTGCTAGACCTTGCATTAATGCAGATGCTCCTAAACGGTTAGCACCATGATCAGAGAAGTTAGCTTCTCCAATAGCATATAATCCTGGAACTGTAGTCATTAAATTATAATCAACCCAAATGCCTCCCATTGTATAGTGTACTGCAGGATAAATCATCATTGGTGTGTTGTATGGATCTTGATCTACAATTTTCTCATACATTTGAAATAGGTTACCGTATTTGTTTTTAACGACTTCTTGACCTAATTTTTTCACTAAAGCAGCATCGTTAACATCTAGATGTCTTACTGTTGCTTGCTCTTTTCCGTAGCGAATAATAGCAGATGCAAAATCTAAAAACACAGCTTCACCAGTTGCATTTACTCCATAACCAGCATCGCAACGTTCTTTTGCTGCACGCGAGGCAACATCACGAGGTACTAGGTTACCAAATGCAGGGTAACGACGTTCTAAATAGTAGTCACGATCTTCTTCTGCAATATCTTTTGGTTTTAACGTTTTATTTCTAATCGCCTCAACATCTTCCATTTTCTTAGGAACCCAAATACGTCCATCGTTACGTAAAGACTCAGACATCAAAGTTAATTTTGATTGGTGATCTCCAGAAACAGGAATACATGTTGGATGTATTTGTGTGTAACAAGGATTTGCAAAGTATGCACCACGTTTGTGCGCTTTCCAGGCAGCTGTTACATTACTTCCCATCGCGTTTGTAGATAAGAAGAAAACATTACCATAACCACCAGTTCCTAAAACAACTGCATGAGCAGAATGTCTTTCAATTTCTCCAGTAATTAAGTTACGTGTTATGATACCACGAGCTTTTCCATCAACCTTAACAACGTCGAGCATTTCGTGACGATTGTACATCTTAATTTTACCACGACCAATTTGACGGTTCATAGCAGAGTAAGCTCCTAGTAATAATTGTTGTCCTGTTTGTCCTGCAGCATAAAATGTTCTAGACACTAATACTCCACCAAACGATCGGTTATCTAATAAACCACCATATTCACGAGCAAAAGGAACCCCTTGTGCCACACATTGATCAATAATATTTGCAGACACCTCAGCTAAACGATAGACATTAGCTTCTCGAGAACGGTAATCACCACCTTTTACAGTATCGTAAAATAAACGGTATGTAGAATCACCATCTCCTTGATAATTTTTAGCTGCATTAATTCCTCCTTGAGCAGCGATTGAGTGTGCACGTCTCGGCGAATCTTGAAAACAAAATGCTTTTACGTTATATCCTAATTCTGCCAGAGTAGCAGCTGCAGATCCACCTGCTAAACCAGTACCAACAACAATAACATCAATGTTACGCTTATTAGCAGGATTTACTAAATCGATATGATTTTTATAATCTGTCCATTTATCTTTAATTGGACCTTTTGGTATTTTTGAATCTAAAGCCATATTAGATGTATTTTAGTGGGTGAAGTGATGAAATAATGCGATGAATACAAAACCTAACGGAATGATAATAGCATATGCTTTTCCAAAACCTTGTAACCCTTTTGAGTATTTATTATTCATTCCAGTTGATTGAAATGCAGAGCTAAACCCATGTAAAAGGTGTAGCGATAAAAAGATAAAGGCAACACAGTACAATATGACGCGCCACATATCTTGAAATTTATGATGAAGTTCTTCCCAATATCTAAATCCGCTATCTACATTGTCAGGATCAATTAAACCACTCATATCTCCTTTAAAATATTTAACGTTAATTTCTGGAGCCCAAAAATCGTAAAAGTGAAGAACTATAAATGCTAAAATTGCCAATCCACTCCAAATCATATTTCTACTCATCCAAGATGAATTTGCAGAGCCATTGTTTTTTGCGTAGTTAATTTTTCTAGCATTTCTGTTTCTTATTTCTAGTACAAATCCCATTACAAAATGAAAAATAACTCCAAGTATCAATATAGGTTGTAATACATATTGAACTGCCCAAAACGTACCCATAAAATGCGATACTTCATTAAAAGTATCTGGACTAAAGACAGATAGGATGTTGATTGAAAAGTGTTGTAATAAGAAAATCATGAGGAAGAGTGCCGAAAGTGCCATAGCAAATTTTCTTCCAATAGACGAATTTAAAATTCCGCTCATTATAATTGTAGTTAATTATTTGTAACACAAAGATAAGGCTCAGAGCTATGCTCAGCAAAATTTTACTTTCTATTTTACTTATTTAGAATGGGTTTAATTAGAAACACTTGGGATTAAACCTCTTAATCCCATATCAACTACTTGTTCACCTGCATTCGGTTCATATTTTCCATCTAAATTTACCTCTGTCCATTCAAAACTATTGTTGGTTGAAAATGATAGTGTTACAGTGATGTCTTGAGTTTCATTTCCAGTTATATTTAAGGCGTTTAAAAATTCTCCAGTAACCACACAAGATCCTTGAGGTATTGGAGAAGAATTAAATAATGGGTTAGGAACCGTAGTTGCGCCAGCAGGAGCTTGACCTTGTGATGTAAACCCTAAAGCTTCAAAAGCCCAAAAGCCTTGTGATTTATTAGAATTTACAGCAATGGTACTTTCATTTAAATTAAATGACGTTATATAAGTATTGTAACCAACAAAACTTGCTAAAGTTCCAGTTATATTTTGATTATCTACTAGTATATCAATATCTCCTTCTTGGTAAGCTAGAGATACTCTTACCCAATTGTAACTTCCAGCTGCAACATCATTTAATGGTAAAGTTATAAAGGTTTCATTATCTCCAGCAAATACAGCATTTTCAAAATTTATCGCTAAATCTCCTCCTATTGTAGTTTCGTCACCATTAAATATAATTTCTCCATTTCCTAAGGCTGTTGTTGCGCTAGGAGTAAATTCTATATAATTAGCACTCATTTTTCTTATAAATGGTGATTGCGCTGCGTTGCCAAAACCTACAGAGACTGGTTCTCCCAGATTGCCTAGTCGCTCTTGTGTCGGGTCAAACTTTAATTTTATTATTAAATTAGGAGTGCTAGGTTGTGCTACATCATCTTGGTCTTCTCCACAGGATAGGAGAAGACCAATAGCTAAAACAGGAAGTAATTTAAATAGTTTCATTGATTTAGAGTTTTTTACATAACTATAATTCAACTAATTTATTTTACTTCAAATGTAATTTTATCATTTCCTATTTGAATTGTGTATGTTCCTTTAGGCACATAATACTCGTCATTTTTGGCTTTATTAATATCAATACTGAAATTTTCTTTAAGTAGTGCTTTTCTGCCTTTTTCAGTTATTGTTAAATCATAAGATGTATAATTATAGCCTTTATCTGCTTTAATTTTCATTTCATTTACAAGCGCTCCATTTTCAGAATAAATTTTAATCGTTTTTTCTTCGGAAACATTAGAATAAAAAGTGATGTCTATTTTAGGTTCATAAGCATCAAACCATTTACTCCAAGCACTTCCCCAACGTGATGAGTATCTCGTATCATTAACTTTAAAAAGTGTGGTGTTTTTAGATTGCATGTCACTACTCATTTGTTGTAAAGGCTCAATATCTGTTTGGTAAATACTACGACCATGTGTGCCTATCAATAAGTGTTTTGCATCTGGTTGAATTACGATATCATGTACTGCAACATTTGGAAGTCCGTTACTAAATGCTTCCCAACTAGTTCCATTGTTAAAAGATACATATGCGCCATTATCGGTTCCTAGATAAAGGATATTTTCATTTTCAGAATCCTCTCTAATAACATTTACTGGAGACGCAGGAATGTTAGAACTTATGTCTTTCCAGGTTTTCCCCATATCATCACTCATATATGCATAGACCTTAAAATCATCCCAACGGTAACCGTTTAATGTGGCATAAACACGTTCTTTTTTGTGCTGTGATGCTATAACTCGACTTACCCAAAGATTTTTAGGTAATGTGTTTGATATATTTCTCCAATTTGCTCCACCATCATTGGTTACATGAATGAGACCATCATCACTACCTGTATAAAGTAATCCAAATTGAAAAGGAGATTCGCTAATACTTGATAAGGTACCATAAGCTACATTTCCTTTTTTACCACCATTGGTAAGATCTCCAGAGATAGCTGTAAAATCTGTTCCTTGATTCATGGAACGCATTAATTTATTTCCGCCTAAATATAAAATATCCTGATTGTGAGATGAAAGTAAAATAGGTGTTTGCCAATTAAAGCGATACGGATTTTCTCCTAATTCATGCTTTGGCTGTATGTAGGTTTGCTCGTTTGTTTCTAAGTTAAGTCTAAAGTAATTTCCAAATTGAAAACCTGTATACACGATGTTATGATTTCTACTATCAATTTGAATTTGCATACCATCTCCACCCATAATGCTTTCCCAAGGGTATTGACCACTTTGATGCCATGATTTATCTTCGGGAGCACCAAAAGCACCTTTCCAAACACCATTATCTTGTAAACCACCATATACATTGTATGGTTTCTCATTATCTACATTAATAGCATAAAATTGACCAACTGAAGGTGAGTTGTTTTTAATCCAGTTTTCGCCATCATCATAGGTAATATTTACACCGCCATCATTACCATTAATTAGGTGATTTGGATTTTTAGGATTAATCCAGAGTGCATGATGATCTGCATGCACATTTTCTGCACTAATAGACGTGTATGTTTTACCTCCATCTTTAGATTTTACAATTGGCACACCATAGATATAAATGTTATCTGCATTATTTGGAGCTACATAAATATGGCCAAAGTAGTAACCGTAACTGTAGTAAATATCATCTAAGTAATCGTCGTGAGTTTTTTTCCATGTAATACCACCATCTGTACTTTTATAAACTTCGGTACCAATAACTGGTGTATCAAATAACATAGAATTGGCATCTTCTAAATAGCTTGCTAAGTCAATAGGTTTTACGTTACCGCTTCTAACCATTTGTTTAACGTTTTCTGCTCTGTATTTTTCTTGAAACCCATTCATTTTAAGGTAGCCATTTAATTTTTTATCATCTAGCTTTAAAAATGCTTCGGTAGTCATGGATTTAAAATCTTCTTTAGATAGCATGTTTGAGGTTTCTTTTTTTTCTTCGGAAGGTCTACGAAACTGACTATCATGAACTGCATAAACAATATTATCATCATAAACCGCTAAGCCAATTCTACCAACACCTTGACCAGTTGGAAAACCGCTGTTTTCCGTAGACACCTTAGTCCAAGTATTTCCAGCATCTGTACTTTTATATATAGCAGAGTTGTTACCGCTACCATCAAAATTCCATGCTTTTCTATCTTTAGTCCATGATGATGCAAACATCAAATTGTAATTATTGGGATTGGATTGTACATCTATAATACCACTCATACCATCAACAAATAGTTTTTGCGACCATGTTTTTCCACCATCGGTGGTTTTATATATGCCTCGTTCTTGATTGGCAGAATATAAATGACCAGTGACGCCAATTACTACTTCGTCAACATTATTAGGATTTATAAGAATACGACCAATATGATGAGAATCTTTGAGTCCCATATTTTGCCAAGTTTTACCATTATCTGTAGATTTTAAAACTCCTATTCCTGCATAACTAGAACGAGATGCGTTATTTTCTCCTGTACCAACCCAAATGGTTTTAGTTTTCCAATCAACAGCAATATCTCCAACGTTCTGAGTTTCCGAAGAATCAAGAATAGGTGTAAAAGTTGTACCATTATTATTGGTGTGCCATACACCTCCAGAAGCATAGCCAACGTAGAATTCTGTCGGGTTTTCTGGATTTACAGCCAAGTCAACAACCCGACCACTCATAACGGTTGGTCCTATGTTTTTAAACGCTACATTTTTAACTAATGATGTTTTACTAAGTTGTGCTTTTTTAGCTAAAGCGTCTTCTATAGTTTGTGATGAAGTTGAGGTTTGTTGAGCGTTTGTAATCAATGCTGCTCCAAAAATAAAATAACAAATGTATTTTAACATAATGAGTGGTTTTTAATAGCTCTAAATAAGATTAGAATTTAAATAAACAGAAGTCTAAAGGTAATAAATATAGCGCATGCATAATTGAAAAAAACACTCAATATTAAAAAAAGGCGTTTGATAATTTATCAAACGCCTTTTAAATATTGCTGTATTTTGTATCTACTTCACAATAAATTTCTTGGTTGTAGATATGGTGTCTAGGTTTATTTTAATAAAATATACACCTTCTTGTAATAGACTAACATCAATAGTATTTAGAGTATTAGACGCTTTTAAATTTTGAGTAATTACTTGTCGTCCTCTTACGTCATAAATAGTTGCAGATTCTAATTGAAGGTTTAAAGCAGTTTGTATGTTTAAATTGTTTTTTACAGGATTTGGATAAATAGAAATATTATCTGCTAAAGTAACGTCATCTACTCCTAATGTAGAACAAGCAGACGCTGTCATAGTATTTGTACCACAAACGCTATTGTTAATATTTCTATTCATAACATTTGCTGCTCCAGCTAGGTCACTAGCTCCAAGGTCTCTGCTGTTTTGAGCGTTAGCAATAGAGAAATGCATTACTTCTCCTGGATTTATAATATGTGCTAGTTGGTGTCCATGACCAAGTTCATGTACAGCTACACTTTCAAAATCTACTTCAAAGCCTGTTGCTGTATCTGGTCCAAACTCCCATGATAATTGCGATAAATTCCCTGTAAATACATCGTTAAAAACGATATCTAACTCTGTTACTACAACATCAATTCCTCCAGGTGAAGCTAAATTAGTACAAGACCCAAAGCGAGATGTACAACGACCTAAAACACCCTCAGGTAATTCTGTTCCATTATCAAAACGTATAATGTTAACATTGTCTTGAGCAATGACATCAATGGTAGTAACTGCTCCAATTTCCCAATTAATACCAGTTGTACACACCCAAGAGTCAAAAGCTCTTACAAAAGAGGCATTTGCTGCTGTATTAGCATCAAAGCTCGTTTCCATTTGCCATGTGTATCCTCCAGTTCCATTAAGATCAAAATGTTGAGACTCAAAATCATTTGTGCCATTACTTGGATTTATTTGCGAAAAGAAAACTGTTAAATCTGAATTTGATGTAATATCTATACCAAAAGAAGTAACAATCTGTATATCTCCAGTTCCTGCTCTAGATGGAACTTCGACAACAACTTGAGAATCACTCCAGCTAATAATTTGAGTATCTAATGCTGTATAGTATTGATTACCACCAAAGTTTGCATCTCTAAAATTCACATTACCTTGGTTACTACCAAAACCAGCACCATTAATAGTTAGTAAATCTCTAACACCACCATTTACAGTTGTAGGTGAGAAATTAGTTATTTCTGCTACTCCTGCTGTGCTACGATTTGCTAAAAGGCTAGTGTATATTTCATCTGCATCAAAGCTGGAAATCTCGGTAATATTTTGGTTGTTTGTTAATGCAGTAATACTATCATAGAATGATGTAGAAATCCCTTCTTTGCTTTTAAAAGCATTAAATACATTATTATTTTTTAAATCATACTTGTAAAATCCTTGAGAAGACGCAAAGGGTTTAAACTTGTTTTGAGACGTACCGTTATTTATTGAAAGAGTATTATCTTCTAACATAAACACACCAATATCTCCTACATTAAGTGTAAGGCTTGGTGTTACTACTTCAGATTCATTTCCTACAGCTCCTCCAGGCGTAATAATTTCTATTGTTTCGGTAAAAGACTGTCCTTTAAAAATTTTGTAAACTTCAATAGTATTTACGGTATAAATATTATAATGATTTGTATCCCAAAAAGAAGTTTTAGATAGTACTTTACCTTCTACAATAGAAGATGAAGATTGCACTTGAGTATTAAAAGGGATTTCAATCATTAGCTCTTGAGCTAATGATGTGAATGTCATAGCGATACTAAAAAATAGCGCTATAAATAACTTAGATTGTGTATTTCTTTTCATGTGATAAATTTGAGTTTATTTTCTTGAAAATATGTATTTTAACGTGTAAATATAACAATTTATCGATAATTTGATATAGTTACTTAATCTATTTACCTTTACACTATAATAATTGATCATCTTATAACAGCACGATAAATACATATTTAAACAAGAATAATAGCTTATAATAGGTGTCTTAAAAACAAATAATACATATGAAATATCATAAAATAGATAGTACCCTTTTTGTTAAAAATCGTAAAAATTTTATGTCTAAAATGAAACCGAGCAGTCTAGCGGTTTTTAATTCTAACGATATTTATCCAATAAGTGCAGATAGTACGATGCCTTTTCAACAACATCGAGATATCTTTTACTTAAGTGGTGTGGACCAGGAAGAAAGTATTTTAGTATTGTTTCCAGACTGTCCTAAAGAAAAACACAGGGAAATCCTATTTTTAAAAGAAACCAACGAGCATATCGCAGTTTGGGAAGGAGAAAAACTAACCAAGGAAGCAGCTTTAGAAACAAGCGGAATTAAAACCGTTTATTGGTTAAAAGATTTAGAAAAAATCATGTTTGAGCTTATGACACAATGCGATACAGTGTACATAAATACTAACGAACACTATAGAGCTTCCGTTGAGACCGAAACACGAGAAGACCGTTTTACTAAATGGTTAAAAGACAAATATCCTGCGCATAGTGTTGCAAAAAGCAATCCTATTTTACAACGCTTGCGCTCTGTAAAAGACTCTATTGAAATTGAGTTAATGCAAAAAGCCTGCGATATTACAGAGAAAGGTTTTCGTCGTATACTAAACTTTGTTAAGCCAGATGTATGGGAATATAATCTAGAAGCAGAGTTTATGCACGAGTTTTTGAATAATCGTTCTAAAGGATTTGCATATACACCAATTATAGGGTCAGGGAAAAATGCTAACGTATTACATTATATTGAAAACAACCAACAATGTAAAGCAGGAGAACTTATACTAATTGATGCAGGTGCAGAATATGCTAATTATGCTAGTGATATGACGAGAACCATACCAGTGTCTGGTCGGTTTACTAAGCGCCAAAAAGAAGTGTACGATGCAGTAAATCGTGTGAAAAATGACGCTACTAAAATGTTGATTCCAGGAACTGATTGGGCAGAATATCATGTTGAAGTTGGAAAGTTAATGACTTCGGAATTATTAGGTCTTGGGTTATTGGATAAAGCCGATGTACAAAATGAAGATAAAGAATGGCCTGCTTATAAAAAATACTTTATGCATGGTACCTCTCATCATATTGGTTTGGATACGCACGACTACGGAATTCTTACAGAACCAATGCAAGCTAATAACGTGTTTACAGTAGAACCTGGAATTTATATTCCTGAGGAAGGTTTTGGCATTCGTTTAGAAGACGATGTCGTTATTCAAGAAAACGGAGAACCATTTAATTTGATGCGCAATATCCCAATTGAAGCAGATGAGATTGAAGAGATTATGAATTCTTAGATAATTATTTACAATAAATATATTTAAGCCTAAAGCAAATAGTTTTAGGCTTTTTTATTTGGTAATAATCCAACTATCAAACAAGCAGCTAAAGCTGGTAAAACCCATCCCAAGCTATAATTTGCTAAAGGTATATATTGAGTGACTTTTCCTAAACTTTCTGAAGGAGAAATAAAACCAACAACATCAGGTATACTAAATATAAATGTTGCAATTACTACTGCTCTAAACACTAAAGGTGTTGAGAATTGTTTTGGCAACACGTTGAGTATAATGAGTACAATTGTTATAGGGTAAATAAATAGTAAAACAGGTACAGCAACTATAATAATAGAATTAAAATCTAATTGTCCTACAACAACACCTAGTACACTTGCTAATATTGCTGTAACAATATATACCAGTTGAGAATTTCCTAACAACCCTTTAAAATAATCTGCAGTACCAGCGATAATTCCAACAGCTGTTGTAAAACATGCTAATGAAATTAGTACACTTAAAATGGTATTACCAAAACCACCTAACGAGGCAATACTAATTTTACGAAGTAAATTTGCTCGTTGCATATCATTAGAGAGTTCTTCATTTATATTTATTTCTGATCCATAATAAGCACCAACCGAAATTAAACCTGCATAAATAATAAACAATCCAAAGCCAGCAATCCAGCCAGATTTTGCAATGAGAGATCTTTTTTCCTCAAAGTTTCCGTTATGACGAAGATTAATAGAAATTATAATTACAGCTCCAACTACAACAGCTCCAATGGCATCAAAGGTTTGATACCCTTCTAAAATCCCTGATACTAAAGGCGTGTTAATTTGTGAGGTGGTAGTTAACATTTCCGAAGAAAATAAACCAATTCCAATTACCAATAATAAGATTGTAACTATAAGAGGTGTCAAAAATTTACCTATAAAACCTAATATTTTTGATCTATTAAGTACAAATATCAAAACGAGTATAAAATAAATTGTACTTGTAAGTAAAGGGCTTGTACCAAATGTAGGATGTATAGCAATTTCATGGGTAGCAGCAGCTGTTCTTGGAGATGGCAGAGCAACAGCAATTACATAGATTAATATGCAATAAATGAGACTAAATTGTGGTGATACTTTTTTACCAAAATCATATAAAGTTCCTTGTAATCTTGCGTGCGCCAAAATACCAATAATAGGTATTACTACAGCGGTAACCATAAAACCTAAGGCTACTAAAAACCAATTCTCTCCTGCATTATAGCCTAAAAGTGGTGGTAATAATAGATTTCCTGCTCCAAAAAACAGAGAGAATAAGCCAAAACTGGTGATGAAAAGTTCTTTTCTAGAATTCAATTAGTTGGTTTTTTTAAGATTAAGGTCATGAAAATCGAAACTAAAATCTGTTATTGGTGCTATATAACTCATAGTTGCTCCAGTTGCGTTTCCTGTTTCGTCAAATGTAAAATGAACATAAACGTCGGCATCATAACTTCTATTATTCCATTTTGCAATAAAAGTTGTTGAATTATATGGTAATAACTCACCTTGTAAGTTTGAAGAGCGCTCACATATTATAGTATAGTTTTTACCGTTATGTGTTATTTTAATATTGCCAAACCAATCATCTGTATAGGTTCCGGTAATTTGAGATGGCTTGGGGATGTTTTTATCACTCTTGGCTAATTCAACCTTATTATAGACAGCTTTTTTAATACTGTCATTGTATGTAATAAATTTTGCGTTTCTTTCTCCGTATTGTTGCAACCAATTACGGTCTTCATAGCCCAAATAACTATCTTTTATAGTGTTTGTAATGGTATTAAATGCAGAGCCCACCATTTGATTAGTAAGTACTACTATAGCCAAATCTAAATCTGGGATTATTGTAAATTGTGTTACTGTACCAAGTAATCCACCTGTATGATAGACTTGTTTATATCCACCTTTAACATCGGTTACAAACCAACCTAAACCGTAGCCTCTAAAATTAGAATTGTAACTATCATTTTTTGTCACTTTTAAAGGTGTTTGTAGCTGCCAGAGTTCATGAAATTGCGTTTCGCTTAATAATCGTTTTCCGTTTTTTGTAACAGCGTCATTCATTAAAAACTCTGCCCAAGTCAACATATCTGTAACGTTACTTACAATGCCACCAGCTGGATTTGCAGTTGTACTCCAATCATGCGGAATTTGAACCAACTCACCATCTGCTTTTGTGTGAGCATCAATAATATTTGACTTATCAGTTACACGATTATAAGAGGCTTTACTATTACTCATACCAACAGGTTTTAAGATTTTAGTCTCGATGAATTCTTCCCAGGACAATCCGCTAACACGTTTTAAAACTTCACCTGCAATAATAAACATGTTATTATTATATGAGAATTTACTTCTAAAAGAACTTTCAGGCTCTAAGTACTTTACATTAGAAATTACATCATTAACATCAAAGTCATTACCTTCAGGAAAAAACATTAAATCTCCAGCACCTAAACCCATACCACTGCGATGTGTTACCAAGTCTCTCACAGTAAATTCTTGAGTTACCCAAGGATCATGTAATTGAAATTCTGGGATATGTTTTCGCACCTTATCATCCCAATTAAGTTTGCCTTCGTCTATTAGCATCGCTAAAGCAAAACATGTAAAACCTTTACTATTTGAAGCGACACCAACTAAGGTGTTTTCATTCATTTCTTTTTTATTGGTAAGCGAGCGCACACCATGACCTTTAGAATAAATTACATTTCCATCTTTAATAATACCAACAGAGATGCCAGGTACATCAAAAGTTGATAACGTTTCTTTTATGAGATTATCTAATTGGTTTTCTGCAATTTGTGCATGAAACGTAAAGCTTGAAATACATAATAAAATAGCAAGATATCTTTTTAATAACATTGAGTATTTTTTACCAGATTAATATTCAAATATAGTAAATACTTACATTCAAAATCTTTTCAAATCTTATCTTTGCAAACTATGATTTTACAACATAAAAAAAGTCCTGTGTATTACGAAGACGAAGGTGGCGGTAACGCTGTAGTTTTATTACATGGGTTTTTAGAAAACTCTACAATGTGGTATGGTCTTAAGCCAATGTTGCTTCAAAATCATAGAGTTATTTGTATTGATTTGCTAGGACACGGTCAAACAGAGTGTTTAGGTTACAGTCATACTATGAGTGACATGGCAGATGCAGTGCTCGCAGTATTAGATCATTTGCAGCTTAAAACATATATTTTAATTGGTCACTCAATGGGTGGATATGTATCATTGGCATTAGCCGAAAAAAGACCAAAATCTGTACTGGGATTATGCTTAATGAATTCTACTTATCATGCCGACGATGACGAATTAAGGAATTTAAGAAAAAGGGCAAATAGGATGGTACTCACCAATTTTGAAAATATGGTAAGAATGTCATTTACAAATTTATTTTCTTCGGAAAGCAGACTAAAACACAAATTAGAAATAGAGAAAATGCTAAGTCAAGCCTTAGAAACCTCTCCTCAAGGGTATATTGCTGGTCAAGAAGGAATGCTGTTAAGGGAAGATAAGTTTGATTTTTACAAAAAACTAGAGGCAGAAAAATTAATTATAATTGGTAAAAAAGATCCAGTAATAAAAGGAAAAGCAATACTTAACGAAACTCGAGATACAAATATAAATTGTCACGAATTAGCGTTAGGGCATATGAGTCATATTGAAAACAAAGAGGAATTATCTTACATAATAAAACAGTTTGTCGAATTAATAGACGTATAAACGTTTTTATTACTATTTTTTTATTAAGTTTACGTACCCCAAATCTAACAGCCATGAAAAGTACTACCACAAAAACTACCAGCCCGTTAAAGATTTACTGCGATATATTTGGACATAAGTATGAAGTTTCAAAAAAAGTAACCTCACATGTAAAAGAGTATACTTGTAAATGTTGTAAGCGTCAACTCACTACAAATAGTAACGGTAAATTAATTGAGCTAACACCTAAATTTCAAGAGATTAATGCCATTTTATCTGAGATTTACATGCGAAGAATGTCTCGTTTAAAGAAAAAATCGCTCAGTTCATCGATATATTAGAGTAAAGTCGTACGTTATTATCTAGAATTCATATATTTAGTCATCCTCTAAGATTAATAATTAATAGCGCAATACATTGAAAAATATCTACTGCTCGTTTTTTGGACACCAATATGAGGTTTCAAAAAACATAACGTACCATGTAAAAGTGTATAAGTGTACACATTGTAATTCTCAAGTAACTACCAGCGGTAACGGTAGTTTAATACCATTAACTCCTAAGTATAAAGAAATAAATTCTGTTTTATCTCGTATTCATAATAGACGAATAGATAGAATTAAACAAAAGTCAATATCTAAAACTAAGCAAGAAGCATTTTTAGATTTTACCCCTCATTTTTCATAGCATTCCATCCTTTTGCTATAATGGGTATTGCTTGTTCACCTCGGGTGATTAGGTGCATACCTCTTCCTTTTTCGGTTATATAACCTATGACTGTTAAGTTTGGGTTGCCCTTTATTTTAGGGAAATCTTTTTGTGAGATAGACATTAATAGCTCATAGTCTTCACCACCATTTAGTGCAATTGTTGTACTATCAATTTTAAACTCTTCGCATGTAGATATTACTTGTGGATCTAGCGGTATTTTGTTTTCATAAATTTCTACACCAACGTCACTTTGTTTGCAAATGTGAATAATTTCAGAAGATAAACCATCACTAATATCAATCATACTAGTAGGTTTCACTTCTAATTTTTCAAGTAATTCAATAATATCTTTTCTAGCTTCTGGTTTTAATTGTCGCTCAATGATATAACTGTAAGGATCTAAGTCTGGCTGATTTTGAGGATTTACCTTAAACACTTCTTTTTCTCGCTCTAAAACTTGTAAACCCATATAAGCAGCGCCAATATCTCCAGTAACTACCAATAAGTCATTTGGTTTTGCTCCATTTCTATAAACCACATTATTTTCATCTAATTCTCCAATTGCGGTGACTGAGATAATGAGACCAGTTGTTGATGAGGTAGTATCTCCTCCAACAACATCAATATCATAAACCTTTGCAGCAGTTTCAATGCCTGCATATAAATCTTCTAAAGCTTCAAGTGGGAATCTATTAGATACAGCAATAGATACTGTAATTTGTGTAGCAGTAGCATTCATAGCGTACACATCACTTAAATTAACCACTACAGCTTTATATCCTAAATGTTTAAGTGGTACATAAGACAAATCAAAATGAACATTCTCAACAAGTAAATCTGTTGTAACTACTATCTGTTTTGATTTTGAATCTAAAACAGCAGCGTCATCGCCAATTCCTTTAATTGTAGAAGTGTGCTTAATGTCAAAATTTTTGGTAAGATGGTCAATAAGGCCAAACTCTCCAAGTTGGTCTAATGAGGTACGTGATTGGTTTTTATCTTCTATCATGCTACAAAAATAAGCCCAATTTTTTAAGCTTTATAAGGTTTTAAGGTAATTTTAAGTACTTCGGAATTAAATTATTATGCATTTCATCGAAAAAATAAGTATTTAATCGGCACGTAAAGAAATTTATTATATTTTAGAAGTCCCAAATCTATTACCTATTATGCACACAACTACAAAAGAGAGATTGTTATGTTCTGTTTTTGGACATAACTTAAAATATACTTCAAAAAAGAAAAAGAAAGCACATGTTCTATCTTGTGCTACTTGTCAATCTCAACAAATTGATGATGATTTCGAAAATCTTGATATGTATCCTTTCAAAAATAAAGATATAAGAACCGCGTTACAGGAGCTTTTTATATTACAGAGCCAATATTCTCGCAGGCATATTTCTGTATAAAAAAACTAAAATATTTTATCGTATTCTGTTAATGTTAGATGAACTTCTAGACATTACAATTTCTTATGCTATCATTTGCTAATATAATGTTAGGTTGTATGGTTAAAATCGACTTATGTCGTATATTTGCAATCTATTTAGACAATATCTATATAATAAATGATGAAAGTATCAGAAACAGCGAAAAAGAAAGTTATTGAACTCATGAGCGATGATGGCTTTAATGCAACAACCGACTATGTTCGTGTTGGTGTAAAAAGTGGTGGATGCTCTGGTTTATCGTATGATTTAAAATTTGATAACGAACAAAAAGAAGATGATAAAGTTTTTGAAGATAATGGTGTTAAAATCATTGTAGATAAAAAGAGCTTTTTATATTTGATTGGAACCACTTTAGAGTATTCTGGTGGGTTAAATGGAGCTGGTTTTGTTTTCAATAATCCTAATGCCAATAGAACTTGTGGTTGCGGAGAATCATTTTCATTATAATTTTTAATAATAAACTCGAAATATGAGCAAGTATACAGAAGATGATCTTCGAGAAGAATTAAAAACCAAAGAATACGAATATGGTTTTTATACAGATTTAAAATCTGAAACGTTTCCTATTGGTTTAAACGAAGATATCGTTCGAGCTATTTCTAAAAAGAAGGAAGAGCCAGAATGGATGACAGAGTGGCGATTGGAGGCTTTTAAAGCTTGGAAAGAAATGGCAGAACCAGAATGGGCAAACGTTCATTATAAAAAACCAGATTTTCAAGCAATAGCTTACTACTCTGCTCCAGTAGCAGTAGATCCAAATAAAACGTTAGATGATGTTGATCCAGATTTGCTGGCTATGTACAAGAAGCTTGGTATCTCTGTAGATGAACAAAAGAAAATGAATAATATAGCAATGGATATTGTTGTAGATTCAGTTTCTGTTGCAACAACATTTAAGAAAACTCTTGGCGAAAAAGGAATTATTTTTATGAGTATTTCTGAAGCTATTAAAGAGCATCCTGAGTTGGTAAAGAAATATTTAGGTACTGTTGTACCGCAAAAAGATAATTTTTATGCAGCTTTAAATAGTGCTGTATTTAGTGACGGTAGTTTTTGCTATATCCCTAAAGGTGTACGTTGCCCAATGGAATTGTCTACATACTTTAGAATTAATCAAGCAGGAACAGGACAATTTGAGAGAACTTTAGTAATTGCAGATGAAGGTAGTTATGTATCTTATCTCGAAGGATGTACAGCGCCTAGTAGAGATGAAAATCAACTACACGCAGCAGTGGTAGAGTTAATTGCATTGGATGATGCCGAAATTAAATATTCTACTGTACAAAACTGGTATCCCGGAAATGCTGAAGGTAAAGGTGGTGTTTATAACTTTGTGACTAAAAGAGGTCTTTGTGAGACTAATGCAAAAATCTCATGGACTCAAGTAGAAACAGGTAGTGCTGTAACTTGGAAATATCCATCTTGCGTACTTAAAGGTGATAATTCTGTAGGAGAATTTTACTCTATTGCAGTGACCAATAATTACCAACAAGCCGATACAGGTACTAAGATGATACACTTAGGTAAAAACACGAAATCTACAATTATATCTAAAGGAATCTCTGCAGGAAAATCTCAAAACTCATATAGAGGGTTAGTACAAATAAGCTCTAGGGCAGATAACGCTAGAAACTTCTCACAATGTGATAGTTTGTTAATGGGTAATGAGTGTGGAGCTCATACGTTTCCTTACATAGAAGCAAAAAACAAATCGGCTCAAATAGAGCATGAGGCTACAACGAGTAAAATTGGTGAGGACCAGATTTTTTATTGTAACCAAAGAGGGATAGATACAGAAAAAGCTATTGCCTTAATTGTAAACGGTTTTAGTAAAGAAGTTCTCAATAAATTACCAATGGAGTTTGCTGTAGAAGCTCAAAAATTATTAGAAATAAGCTTAGAAGGTTCGGTAGGATAAAACTAATATTATGAAAAAAATAGTTGCATTGCTTATGCTTGTTACAGTCATTATGAGCTGTAAAGACGACAAAAAAACCGATATTGATACTGGTGAAGAAAATCAGTCAATAACTGCAAAAGATGGTAAAACATCAAAGCAAAACGATGGTTTAATTGCTATACAAGGAGAGTTTTTGTACTCTAAAGTAGATAATGCTGCAGTTTTAAAAACACCAACACAAATGTATGGAGTTGTGTTAGATAAGAAAATGATGGAGTTACAAAAGCAAATAGAATCATACAAAGTTGATGAGTATACTATGGTGCCTGTAACTTTGAGAGGTCGAATTATAAAGAATGAAAAGGCAGAAAATGAGTGGAAAAATAAAATCGAAATAAAAGAGATTTTAAAGATTTCAAAACCAGCACCAGAAGAAAGCGATATCATAAAACTAGGAAGTAAATAATTATGTTAGAAATAAAAGATTTGCACGCAAGTGTAGAAGGAAAAGGAATTTTAAGAGGTATTAATTTAGAAGTAAAAGCAGGAGAAGTACATGCAATTATGGGACCTAATGGTTCTGGTAAAAGTACTTTAGCTTCTGTTATTGCAGGTAAAGAAGAGTATGAAGTTGATAAAGGTCAAATTCTCTTAGATGGTGAAGATATTGAAGAGTTAGCTGCAGAGGAGCGTGCTCATAAAGGTGTGTTTTTATCGTTTCAATATCCAGTTGAGATTCCAGGTGTTAGTGTTACTAACTTTATGAAAACAGCTATTAACGAAACAAGAAAAGCAAAAGGATTAGAAGACATGCCAGCTAAAGACATGTTAAAAATGATTAGAGAAAAATCTGAGCTTTTAGAAATTGATCGTAAGTTTTTATCTCGTTCTTTAAACGAGGGATTTTCTGGAGGAGAGAAAAAGAGAAATGAAATTTTTCAAATGGCAATGTTAGAGCCTAAGTTAGCCATTCTTGATGAGACAGATTCTGGTTTAGATATTGATGCACTTAGAATTGTTGCTAATGGTGTAAATAAGTTAAAAAATAAGGATAACGCAGTTATTGTTATTACACACTACCAAAGATTATTAGATCATATTGTGCCAGATTTTGTTCATGTACTTTATAATGGTCGTATTGTAAAATCAGGTACCAAAGAGTTAGCTCACGAGCTAGAAGAAAAAGGTTATGATTGGATCAAAGAAGAAGTAGGCGCTTAATAAATAAGCAATATTTAATTGTAGTTAGCTGTTGTGCTCTAGATTAAATATAATTTAAAGATAGTACAGTTTAAATGATTTAAAGTTTTCTTAGTAAAACTTAGACTGAGACTAAAAACTGAATTTAATGGAATTAAAAGATAAATTAGTATCGTCATATATGGCATTTGAAAACACGGTAGATAATGATACTGCTGTTCATGAGGTGCGTAATGAGGCTATAAAAATATTTGAAGATAAAGGGTTTCCTTCTAAAAAAGATGAAGCTTGGAAGTATACATCGTTAAATAGCGTTTTAAAGCATGATTATAGTGTGTTTCCTAAACAAGAAAACGCAATCGACTATAAAGATGTAAAAAAGTATTTTATTCACGATATAGATAGCTATAACCTAGTTTTTGTTGATGGAAAATTTTCATCAAATCTTTCACAAACAACGCATGATGGGATTGACGTGTGTCTTATGTCTTCAGCATTAACAAAACCAAAATATCAGCTCATAATAGAGAACTACTTTAATAAAGTAGCTGCTAAAGACGGTATCTCATCTTTAAATACTGCGTTTTCTAAAGAAGGTGCTTATATCCATATTCCAAAGAATAAATTAGTAGAAAAACCAATACAAATTATTCATTTTTCAACAGGAAATGAATCAGCTTTACTTTTACAGCCACGTAATTTAATTGTTGTAGATGAAAACTCTCATGTGCAAATCATAGAGCGTCATCAAAGTTTAACAGATAATCCTGTCCTTACCAATAGTGTTACAGAGATTTTTGCTAGTAAAAGAGCCATTGTAGATTATTATAAAATCCAAAATGATAAAGAAAACGCATCTCTAATAGATACGACTTGCATAGATCAAAAGCGAGAGAGTCATGTATCAATGCACACCTTTACGTTTGGAGGTAAATTAACACGTAATAATCTAAATTTTTATCAAAACGGTGAACGTATGGACTCTACCTTAAATGGAGTTACCATTATAGGAGACAAACAACATGTAGATCATAACACATTAGTGCATCACATAGAGCCAAATTGCGAAAGCCACCAAGATTATAAAGGTATATTCTCAGATAAATCTACAGGTGTTTTTAACGGTAAAGTAGTTGTAAATAAAGAAGCTCAAAAAACAAACGCATTTCAATCAAACAATAATATATTGTTGAGTGATAAAGCTACAATAAACAGTAAACCACAATTAGAAATTTTTGCAGATGATGTAAAATGTTCACATGGTTGTACAATTGGGCAGTTAGATGAAAGCGCAATGTTTTATATGAAATCTAGAGGTATCCCAGAAAAGGAAGCAAAAGCACTATTAATGTTTGCCTTTAGTAACAACGTTTTAAACTCAGTTAAAATTCCAGAAATTAAGCAACGTATCACTAAGATTATTGCCAATAAACTGGGAGTTAATATTGGGTTTGATCTTTAATTTCTAACACCAAAAGAAATAAGTAGAATATTATCTTAATTATTATTTGAAGCTATTTCCAGCTTTCGGCAGTCGCTCTCTGCGAGGAGCTCCAACAAATGCCTCAATCTGGGCTAAAAAAGAAAGCTATGATAAACGTCAATAAAATAAGAGAAGATTTTCCAATCCTAAACAGAGAAGTTAATGGGAAACCATTAATTTATTTTGATAATGCAGCAACATCACAAACGCCTAAGCAGGTTATAGATGTTATTGTAGATTATTACTCAAATTACAATGCTAATATCCACAGAGGTGTTCATACCTTAAGTCAAGAAGCAACAGATTTATATGAAGCAGCACGACTTAAAATTCAAGAGCATTTTAATGCCAAACATAGCTATGAGATTATATTAACATCTGGCACAACACATGGTATAAATTTAATAGCAAATGGTTTTTCATCTTTACTACAAAGAGGTGATGAGGTTTTAGTATCTGCATTAGAGCATCATAGTAATATTGTTCCATGGCAAATGTTGTGCGAACGCACAGGAGCGAGTTTAAAAGTAATTCCCATGAATGAAAATGGCGAATTAATTATGAGCGCTTATGACAGTTTACTCTCAGAAAAAACAAAATTAGTATTTGTAAACCATATTTCAAACGCCTTAGGAACCATAAACCCTATAGAAGAGATGATTAAAAAAGCGCATCAAGTTGGTGCTGCTGTTTTAATAGATGGAGCACAATCATGTCCTCATATAAAGCCAGACGTACAAGAATTAGATGTTGATTTTTATGTAACATCTGCTCATAAAATGTGTGGTCCAACTGGTGTAGGTATGCTCTTTGGAAAAGAAGAATGGCTTAATAAATTACCACCTTATCAAGGAGGTGGAGAAATGATAGACCAGGTTACATTTGAAAAAACTACTTACGCAGGTTTGCCACATAAGTTTGAAGCAGGAACTCCAAATATTTGTGGAGGTATAGCTTTTGGAGCAGCTATAGATTATATGAATACTATTGGTTTTGATAATATAGCTAGTTACGAGCATGAGCTTTTAAGTTACGCTACTATGCAATTATTAAACATCGACGGGTTAAAAATCTACGGAACAGCAAAAGATAAAACCTCTGTAATTTCTTTTAACATTGAAGGTATTCATCCTTATGATATTGGTACTATTCTGGACAAAATGGGAATAGCGGTAAGAACAGGTCATCATTGCGCACAACCAATTATGGACTTTTTTAAAATACCAGGAACCGTGAGAGCATCATTTGCATTTTATAATACTAAAGAAGAAATCGACGCTTTAGTTAAAGGCGTTGAAACTGCAAAAATGATGTTGTCTTAAACTTTGGCTTCTTTTTTGTAATATTACTACTGTAACCATTAAACATAATATTATGAAACTAATTATATGTATGCTTATAATGTTAATTTCGGCTAAAGAATGTGATAATAATAAGGCAGAAATTGATAGTCAAACTAAAACAGAGTCCAATTTATCGGCAAATATGTCTCAAAAACAAGCACAAGATGATAAGGTTTTAAATTATCGAGCAGCTACAAGAGGGTTTTATTTAGAGATTTGGATAGAAGGTGATACGATAAAATACACTTCAGATTACAACTTAAAAGATATTCATACACATCAAATCCCAACGGAAGAAAAAGAAGCGTTGATGGATTTAGTTAATCAATTTGATGAGAAGCAGTTACCAACTATAGAGTCGCCTTCAAAAAAACATCAATACGATGGTGCACCAATCGCTACTCTTAAAATTACCATTGGCGATGAGACTTATAAATCTCTCGGTTTTGATCATGGAAATCCTCCTAAATTGATATATCCAATTGTAGAAAAGATGTTATCAATTAAAACAATGATAGAGAAGCAGTAGAGATATCGTATCTTTGTATCTTCTTAAAATAATGGTGACATAGACAAAAATAGAAGAATGACAATTTCAGAAATACAAGAAGAAATAATAGATGAGTTTTCAATGTTTGACGATTGGCAAGAACGTTACCAATATATGATTGATCTTGGTAAATCCTTACCTCTCATTAAACCAGAATATAAAACAGAAGATAATATTATTACAGGTTGCCAAAGTAAAGTTTGGGTTAATGCAGAGATGAACGATGATAAAGTAATTTTCACTGCAGATAGTGATGCAATTATTACTAAAGGAATTATTGCGATTTTAATAAGAACCTTTTCTAATCAACATCCAAAAGATATTATTGAGGGTAACACAGATTTTATTGATAAAATAGGATTAAAAGAACATTTATCACCAACTCGTGCAAATGGATTGGTAAGTATGATAAAAAAAATAAAAATGTATGCATTAGCATACCAAACACAGTTAAACTAGTTTAACATGAGCGAAGCAAAAATAGATACAAACCTACTAGGAGAAAAAATAGTACGCGTTTTAAAAACAATATTTGATCCAGAAATACCAGTAGATATATATGAGTTAGGTCTCATATATGACGTATTTGTAAATGAAGATTATGATGTTAAAATCTTAATGACTTTAACAACCCCTAATTGTCCTGTTGCAGAAACCTTACCATTAGAGGTAGAAGAGAAAGTAAAATCATTAAACGATGTAAAGACTGCTGAGGTAGAAATTACTTTTGATCCACCATGGACCCAAGATCTAATGAGTGAAGAGGCTAAATTAGAGCTAGGTATGCTGTAATGAAGTTGACCTTAATATTTTAAATGCCAAGACAGAAACCAAAATCTATAACAGAGGGAAATAAAGTAAACCTCAAAGGGTCGTTTAAAGCCCTAGTTTATATTCCTAGATTTTTTAAAGAAATCTGGAACACAAATAAAACACTTTTTTTAGGATCTGCTATTTGTCGATTAGTTGCTGCAGTTTTACCAGTAATCATTTTATGGGTTGGTAAAATAATAATAGATGAAATCATTTTACAGACCAAAAATGATGTTGTAGACCTATCTACACTTTGGCTATATGTTGGCATTGAGTTTGGTCTTATCATTCTTTCAGATTTAATAAGTAGAGCCATTTCTTTAACAGATGGGCTATTAGGTGATGCTTATTCTATAAACTCCTCTGTTAGTATTATTAAAAAGACTAATAAAATTGATATTAGTCTTTTAGAAGATTCTGAGTTTTACGATAAACTAGAACGCGCAAGAACTCAAACAACAGGTCGTGTAGGCTTAATGTCTAATGCACTTGGAGAAATTCAAAGTCTAATATCTATAGCAACTTTGGTTGCAGGTTTAATATATTTTGAGCCTTATTTAATTATACTGCTTATAATAAGTATTATACCTTCTTTTATAAACGAAATCTGGTTTAGTCAAAGGCAATATTCGTTAGCTAGAGGTTGGACTACAGAGCGTAGAGAATTAGACTATTTAAGATACATTGGAGCCAATAATGAAACAGCAAAAGAGATAAAACTATTTGGTCTTACAGATTTTATTGTAAATAGATTTAAAAACCTGTCTCAAGAATATTATGACCTCAATAAAAATTTAGCAATCAAGAGGTCTGCACTAGGTTTTTTGTTTAATGTATTAGGCACATTAAGTTATTATGGCGCATATGTATTTATAATTTACAGAGTGGTAACTGGCATGATAACATTGGGAGAACTTACATTTTTATCAGGCTCTTTTAATAGACTTACAAAAAACCTACAAGACTTCTTTTCAAAATTTACAAGAATTACCGAAAGCGCATTATACCTAAAAGATTACTTTGAATTTATTGACATTTCAATAGAGCCAAATCATAAAGAAGATCAACCAATACCAGCTATAATCAAAACAGGATTTGAGTTTAAAAATATTACTTTCTCATATCCAGGTTCATCTACAAAGATTTTAAAAGATATTTCGTTTCAATTAAAAGCAGGAGAAAAATTAGCCTTTGTTGGACAAAATGGAGCAGGTAAAACCACACTAACAAAATTATTATTACGGTTTTATGAGCCAACATCTGGTGAAATTTTATTAGATGGGATTAATATAAATAGATTTAATAAAGCAGAATATCAAGCATTTTTTGGTGTCATCTTTCAGGATTTTTTCAAATATGAATTTACTGCTAAAGAAAACATTGCAATTGGTGATATTGCTGAAATAGATAATCTCACGAAAATTAAAAAAGCTTCGGAAATGAGCTTGGCAAGTGACGTTATTTCAGAATTAAAAAATGGTTACAATCAACAATTAGGAAAACGTTTTGCTAAAGGTCAAGATTTATCTGGTGGTCAATGGCAAAAAGTAGCCTTAGCACGATCGTACATGAAAAATGCTCAAGTAATGGTTTTAGATGAGCCAACATCTGCATTAGATGCTAAAGCAGAGAGCGAAGTGTTTCAACGTTTTATTGCATTAACAGAGAATAAGACCAGTATAATAATTTCTCACAGATTCTCTACAGTAAGGCAAGCAGATAGAATTCTTGTTTTAGAGCAAGGTAAAGTTTTAGAGATTGGTACTCATCAAGAATTAATGGCAAATAATAAGTTGTATGCAGAGTTATTCACTTTACAAGCAGAGGGCTATCAATAGAAAATAACTTAATTTTGTACTATGGAGGAAGAAATTATAAATAGAGTCGCGTTAAGTAAACTTATGGTAGTTGATCTAGAGGATTACTATCCAGAAGGAGAACGTGTAGTTTTTGATATTAAAGATTGGCTGTACGAAGGTTTCGTTTTAAAAGAGAAAGATTTTAGGCAATTAGTCAAAGACTATAATTGGTCAAAACACGAAAATCAATTTATTGCCTTAACATGTTCTACAGATGCAATAATACCAGCTTGGGCTTATATGTTAATTACTCTAGAATTACAACCTTTTGCGAAAAAGGTAATTATTGGAGATTTAGAAGCGCTTGAGACCTCAATATATCAAGATATTATAGTTAATTTAGATGTGGTCCCATATCAAGACAAACCGCTTATAATTAAAGGATGCGCACACAAGCCTGTACCAGCCAATGCTTATGTTTTGCTATCAAGTAAATTAAAACCAGTAGCAAAGTCTATTATGTACGGTGAGGCATGCTCATCTGTTCCATTATTCAAAAAAAAATAATTTAAATTTTTTGTGACTTTAAAATAATTAAGGGTCTTACTTAAGAGTAAACTGAGCAATAGCTCATTTTATATCAAATTTTAGGTGATAAAATATCTAACATTTATATTTGCACCATTAATTAATAAAGTTGAAAACTATTAAAATTAAAATTATGACTAAAAAAGTATTTTTAACAGCTGCATTGATGTTATCAATAGCTTTTGGTTTTTCTCAAACTAAAGAAGAATTACAAGCACAAAAAGCAGAGAAACAAAGCATTGCAGATGCTGCTCAAGCAGAGGCTAATGCATTACAAGCACAAATAGACGCACTTCCAGGTTGGAGAGTAGGCGCTTTTGGTGTTGTAGGTGGAAGCATATCTAACTTTAACAATTGGTATTCTCAAGGTGTACCTAATAACTCATCAGGAAACATTGGTTTTACAGTTAATGGGTTTGCAAATTTAATTGAAGATAAATTTTTCTGGAGAAACTCATTAACAACTAACCTTAGTTGGGTTAAGTTAGATGATAAAGATAATCCAAACGATAGTGATAAATTTGAGCCAACAACAGATGTATTTAATATTTCTTCTTTATACGGAAGAAAATTAAGTGAGAAATTAGCAGCTTCTGCGTTAGCAGAATATAGAACTACAATTTTAGATAACTTTAATGATCCAGGTTATTTAGATGTTGGTATTGGTGCTACATGGACACCTATAGAAAATTTAATTGTGGTAATTCACCCTTTAAACTACAACTTTGTATTTTCAGATAATGATAATATTTTTGAATCTTCATTAGGTGCAAAAATTGTTGCAGACTATACACGTCAAATTGGTAAAATTGGCTTTAAGTCTAACTTATCTATGTTTCAAAGTTATAAAGATGGAGATTTATCTAACGCAACTTGGACAAACTCATTTAGCTACACACTATGGAAAAAAATTGGTGTAGGTTTTGATTTTGCTTTAAGAAGCAACAAACAAGAAGCACTTAACTTTGCAACAGGACAGTACGCTACAGCTTTAGCAGCAGATCCTACTTTAGCAACACCAGTGCCAACTTTTGATAATGTAGATAACGATTTACAAACATATTATACATTAGGTTTAACATATAAGTTCTAAACCTTATAAGTTTAAAAACCAAAAAAAAGCATCTCGTTAATTTCGAGATGCTTTTTTTATGCTTACTTTTTTACTTCGGAAATTACTCTTCTTCAGAATAATCAGGATACAAGAAGTTATTATAAGGAAAACGGGTAACATGTATATCTCTTACTTCATCATAAACACGTTTTTTAAAGTCGTCAATATTCTTTTTATTCAATGCCGAAATGAAAAGAGCATTGTTTCCAACACGATTCATCCAGGTTTTTTTCCACTCTTCTAAGGTATAATGTTGAGACGTTCTTTCTGTAATTAAATCATCCTCATCAAACGGTTGAGCCTCGTAAGCATCAATTTTATTAAAGACCATAATTGTAGGTTTATTAGAACTTTCTATTTCACCTAAAATTTTATTTACAGACTCTATATGCTCTTCAAAATTTGCATGAGAAATATCTACAACGTGCAATAGTAAATCTGCTTCTCTAACTTCATCCAAAGTACTCTTAAAACTCTCTACAAGTTGTGTTGGCAATTTTCTTATAAATCCAACTGTATCTGTTAATAAAAAAGGCAAATTTTGAATAACCACCTTTCTAACAGTTGTGTCTAAAGTTGCAAATAATTTGTTTTCGGCAAAAACTTCACTTTTGCTTATAACATTCATTAATGTAGACTTACCAACATTGGTGTAACCTACTAAAGCAACACGAACCATTTTGCCACGATTACCTCGTTGCACAGCCATTTGCTTATCAATTGTTTTAATTTTCTTTTTTAGTAAAGCAATTTTATCTCTAACTATACGTCTATCTGTTTCAATTTCTGTCTCACCAGGACCTCTCATACCAATACCACCTTTTTGGCGCTCTAAGTGAGTCCACATCCCTTTAAGTCTTGGTAATAAGTATTCACATTGTGCTAATTCGACCTGAGTGCGTGCATAACTTGTTGTAGCACGTTGGGCAAAAATATCTAAGATAAGGTTAGTTCTATCTAATACTTTACAACCTAAAATTTTACTTATGTTACGTTCTTGAGCAGCAGATAGCTCATCATCAAAAATAGCAGTGCCAACATTATGATCTTCTATAAATTGTTGTACATCCTGCATTTTACCAGATCCAATAAAGGTTTTGGGATTTGGCATATCCATTTTTTGCGTAAACCTTTTTAATACTTCTCCACCAGCAGTGTATGTCAAAAATTCTAACTCATCTAAATACTCGTTAGATTGTTCTTCATCTTGCTCTTTAGTTACCACTCCTATGAGAACTGCTTTCTCTAATGCTATATCTTTTTTTTCAATCATATATTTTAATAAATAACAAAGTTACATAATTGAATGTTCGTCTATTGCATTTTAAAACTTAAATTTGCGTAGTGAATATTCAAGAGCCCAAAACAACCGCATATACTGTTGCATTTTATAATCTCGAAAACTTATTCGATATCTATAATGATGCAACAAAACATGATTATGATTTTTTACCTGGTTCCGATAAACGATGGACCAAAAAAAGGTACGAAAGAAAACTACATAAATTGGGTCAGGTTATTTCAAAAATAGGGTTTGATAACACTCAAAGACCTCCAGCTATCGTGGGTTTAGCAGAGATAGAGAATAAAAATGTTATTAATGATTTGCTTAAAAGCTCAGAGCTAGAACCTTATGATTATGATTTGGTTCATTATGACTCTAAAGATGAGCGTGGTATAGATGTAGCTTTGATTTATGATAAAACTGTTTTTACAGTTGAATCGTCCAAAACATTTTCTGTGTATTTAGAAGATCATATTGGAGAACAAGATTATACTAGAGACATTTTACTAGTTTCAGGTATATTTAATACCGAAAGACTGCATATCATCGTCAATCATTGGCCTTCAAGACGAGAAGGTGAGCTAGAATCTCATCCTAAGCGTTTAAAAGCTGCCGAAAAAGTTATTGAAATTATAGATAGTATAAAGTTAATCTACCCTAACCCTAAAATATTAGTAATGGGAGATTTTAACGACAACCCAATTAATGACAGTATAAAATTGCTGTCAAATAAAGGAGAGCTTTATAATCCTATGGAAACATTATTGTCTTATACCAGAGGCAGTGTTAATCATAATTTTAGATGGAACTTATTTGATCAAATACTATTTTCTACCAATTTTTTTGAAACAGAGTTGAATAAGCTCAAATTTGATGAAGCAAATATTTTTGACGAAAAGTTCTTAACCCAGTATAAAGGCAGGTTTAAAGGCCAACCCTTTAGGACTTATGTAGGTAAAAAGTATACAGGAGGGTATAGTGATCACTTCCCGGTTTATGTTCATTTAAATATTACTCAATCTTAAGTTCTTAATGACTTTTTCTTTTTGTCGATAAAAACTACCTTTTATCTATTATAACAATGTTAACAGTCTGTTAACTGGCATTTTTTTTATCTTCGGTTTCTTATATGGTCTTTCCTACAAGACGTATAATTTAAGTATTTTACGTTCTGCCCTAAAGACTATTATTAAAACATTAATTATCAGTTAATTAAATTGATTTTAGCATTTGTTGATATGAAAAAAGTTTTACTCACGTTACCATTCCTTTTTATTTTTACAATTTGGTGTGCTTCGGCACAAATAACAACCTATCCATACTTAGAAGACTTTGAGTCTGGCGATGGTGGTTGGGTTATAGATGCTACCAATCCAGGAAGTTGGGCATTAGGAACACCAGCAGCAGCTGTGATTAACAGTGCAGATTCAGGCGTTAACGCTTGGGTAACTAATTTAACAGGAGATTACAGTGCTAATGAAAACGGTATTGTAACAAGTCCAGTATTTGATTTATCATCTTTATCATCTCCTTCAATAGAATTGAGTGTTTGGTGGAATTCAGAGTTTAGTTGGGATGGTATGGTGTTGCAATCTTCTATAGATGGAGGAGCAACTTGGCAAAATGTAGGAGCTAATGGAGATACTAATAATTGGTATAACGATGGTACAATCGCAGGAAACCCTGGAGGTCAACAAGAAGGTTGGACAGGACGTGCAGCCACAGGTTCTGGCGGATGGGTAATTGCAAGACATGCATTAAATGGTCTTGGTGGTCAAACAAATGTTATTTTAAGAATTGCGTTTGGGTCTGATGGATCTGTACAAGATGAAGGTGTTGCCTTTGATACAGTTTCTATTTTTGATGTTAGTTGTCCAGAGCCTTCTGGTATAACGGTTACTGCAATTACAGAAAACTCTGCTGAAGTAAACTGGTTAGCAGGAGGAGCAGAAATGGATTGGGAAATTGCTGTGCAAACAGCTGGTACAGGAATCCCAACGGGATCTGGAGTTTCAACAAATGTAAACGATCCATATAATGCTACACTATTAACTCCTAGTACCAATTATGAAATTTATGTGAGATCAGATTGTGACACAGATGGGTTTAGTAATTGGGTTGGCCCAATTAATTTTACAACATTAAATGTACCACCACCAGCTCCAGTTGGAGTGACGTGTGCTACAGGTACATCATCTTTTATATTTACAGAAAACTTTGATCAAGACCCACCAGCAGGTTGGACAGGAACAGGTTTTGCTGGCACAGACGGTAATTGGGATATTACAGCAGCTGGAGCTAATTCATTTGGAACAGGTCCAGCAAATGCTTTTGATGGAGGCTCTGGTTCGCACTTAGAATATGAAGCATCAGGAGATGCAACAGATATAGCATCTGCAATTAGTCCTGCAATAGATTTAACTGCAGCAATTGATGGAGCAGAACTCTCATTCTTCTTTCATGCCTTTGGAGAGGATATGGGAACATTAAATGTTGGAATAGCAAATGATGCAGCAGGACCATTTACAAACGTATTTACTTGGGTTGGAGATTTACAACTTACAGATGCTGAAGCTTGGGCACCAGTAGGTGTTAATTTAGATGCTTACTTAGGTCAAGTGATTTATTTAGAATTTAGTTACGGTGGAGCTGGTACAGGTTTTGAAGGCGATATGTCTATAGATTTTGTGAGAGTAGAATCTTGTGGAAATTTCTGTATACCACCTAGTGGAATTACAATTGCTAACATTACCGGAACTTCTGCAGATATTAGCTGGACAGCTAACAATGGAGAAACATCTTGGGAATATGTGGTAGTTCCTGCAGGAACAGGAGAACCTACTGGACCAGGAACTACAGTAACAACACCTTCAGCAAATATTACAGGTTTAGATTTTGAAACAGAATATGAAGTATGGGTTAGAGCCGATTGTGGCGGAGGAACCTTTAGCATATGGACAGGCCCAACAAACTTTACAACCACGATACAAACAAATTTCACTGTTGATTGTGCAGTTGGACCAATAGATAGCTTTTTATGTTACGGAAATAATGATTCTGAAATATTTACATATACAAGCTCAGATGGTTCACCATTAAATCTTACTATAAATACAGGAGAAATAGAAGGAGCACCATTTGATTTTTTAGTTGTATCTGATGGTGACGGAACCGTTTTATATAACGATGAAGGTAATGACGGTGTTTTAGATGGCTTATCATTTCAATCAATTACAGATACTATCACAATACAAATAACTTCAGATGGTTCTGTAAGTTGTGAGTCTGGCAGCTTTTGTTGTTCAGATGGGATAGATTTTACAGTAGCATGTGCTACGTGTATAAATCCAGAAGCAACATATCAAGTCGTTGATGACTGTGAGAATGGAGATCAATTTTTAATTGATGTAAATGTTACTAGTTTAGGAGATGCGACATCATTAACAATTTCAAATAATATAAATGCAACCACAGTACCGGTAACTACTGCTGGTGTTTATCAAATAGGTCCATTTCCATTTTTAGTTGATGTTGTTGTAACAGTGAGTAACGATCAAGACGTTAATTGTGTTATAAATAGTAGCCCAATTCAATTATTGGCATGTCCACCAGAAAATGATAATCCTTGTAACGCAACAGTAGCGGTTGTTAATGATGATCAATCGTGTGATTTAGTAACAGCAGGATCTTTAATTGAAGCAACAGATTCTGGAGTGCCAAATGGAAGTTGTGGTGGTAACCCAGACGATGATGTTTGGTTTCAATTTACAGCATTAAATGAAGTACAATTAATTTCTATTATTAATATAGCTGGAGGAGGATTTAATACTGACCATGCGTTATATGAAGGCGAATGTGATAATTTAGTAGAATTAGAATGTACAGATGGTACAGCAAGTGTAACACCTCAGTTAGTAGTAGGTAACACATATTATGTAAGAGTCTTTTCTGGCGGAAATAATCCAGAAACAACAACATTTGATTTATGTATTAAAGAAGCTCCAACTAATATAATCTGTGAAAATGCTGAGAATTTCTGTGCAGAGCCGGGTGGAGCATTAACAACTTCAAACATCATTGGTATTCCAGATCCAACAGATATTGCATGTTTATTTTCTGCTCCAAATCCAACTTGGAATATTATTCAAATTGGAGATCCTGGATTAATTGAAATAGAAATATCTCAAGTTGATGCAGATGGTAACGGTTTAGATGTAGATTTCGTGCTTTGGGGACCATTTGATGATTTAGAAGGTGCATGTGATGGCTTAGATTTAGGTTGTCCAAATCCAAACGATTGTCCAAATAATACAGGAGATCCAGACTTTTATCCCTTCGGAAATATCGTAGATTGTAGTTATTCGTTCGTTTCAGTAGAAAACTTAACTATTGATAATGCTCAAACAGGAGAAATTTATCTATTATTAGTAACTAATTTCTCAGATGATCCAGGAACAATATCTATTAGTCAAACCAACACAGGTGGAGCAGATGATGGAGACATTACAGCAGAAATTGAAGTAGACTTAGGACCAGATCAAAACTTTTGTGGTTTCCCTGATTTTGAATTAAATGCTGATTCACCATTCGCAGATACTTATGAATGGTATGATGACGGTTTCATAATACCAGGAGAAACTGGGCCTACATTAACAGTTTCTAATTCTAGTACATATACTGTTATTGCATACGATGAACAATGTGATTCTCAAGCTCAAGATACTGTAACTGTTAATTTTGGTCAAGAGCCAGTAGCGAATCCAGTAGATGATATTATAACATGTGATGATATCTCTGCAGATGGCATAGAAGATTTTAACTTAGAAATGCAAACAGCAGGAGTTCTGGGGACTCAAGTAGCCGAAGATTTTAATGTAACTTATCATTTAACTTTAGCAGATGCTCAAGGTGATACAGGTGCTTTAACATCACCATATACTAATATCTCAAATCCTCAAACTATATATGTTAGAATTGAGGATGCTAATGCAGAATTTTGTTTCGCAACAACAACATTTGATTTAATTATTTCTGGACCAACTCCTAATGCATCTAGTGTGCCAATAGAAGTTTGTGACGATGATACAGATGGTGTTGCTCTGTTTGACTTAGCAGCTCATGATGCAAATATATTAGACGGTCAAAGTGCAGCAGATTTTACAGTAACATATTATGAAAGTGAAGCAGATGCAGAAACTGGTACTAGCGCAATTGATACTTCTGTACTATATAGCAGTTCAACTCAAACTATTTATGCAAGAGTAGAAAGTAATATAGCTTTTGATTGTTACTCTACAACTCCTTTTGATTTAATTGTTAAACCTCTGCCAAGTACATCTTTTGCAACAGATTTTGATTATGAAGTGTGTCCAAATGCAACTGTACCAATTATGATAACTGCAACTGGGAATAATTATACAGCATCAGAAGTTACAATAGCTTGGTACCAAGATGGAGGTCTTATTGCTGGTGAAAACGGATTAACTCTTCCTGTATTAGAAGCTGGGTTATATGAAATTGAAGTTACTTTCAATGATGGAACACAATGTTCTAGTATAACTGCTCAAAACATTATAGAATTAGAAACTTGCGTTATACCTCAAGGTATTTCACCTAATGGAGATGGTATGAATGATACTTTTGATTTAAGTAGTTATGATGTAAGCAAACTCGAAATTTTTAATCGTAACGGAACATTAGTGTATTCTAAAGCAAATTATACAGACGAATGGCATGGTCAAACAAATGATGGTGAAGAGTTGCCTGTAGGTACCTATTTCTATACTATGGAGTATGAAGGTGGTAAGCAAAGAAGTGCTTGGGTTTATATACAACGCTTAAATTAAAAATCAATTAATAATCACAATAAAGAATTCTTGAATTCAACCAAACAACTAAAATTAAACAACTAACAATTAACAAATGAAAAATTTTTATATCATAATTGTATTGCTTATTGCAACACAGGTGTATGGTCAGCAGGATCCACAATACACACAGTATATGTATAATATGAATGTCATCAATCCAGCCTACGCAGGTTCTAAAGAGAATTTGTCATTTGGATTGCTTTATCGTTCGCAATGGGCAGGTATTGATGGAGCACCAAAGACTGCTACATTTTTTGGTCATTCACCAGTAGGAGATAAAGTAGGTCTAGGGTTATCTGTAATATCAGATGAGGTTGGTCCTGTAAAAGAGACCAATGTTTATGCAGATTTCTCGTATACATTAAAATTAGGAGGAGAACATAATTTGGCATTTGGTATAAAAGCTGGAGCTACATTTCATGATATAGGGTTGGCAGGCATAGATTTAATAGATCCTAATGATCCATTTTTTCAGAATATAAATACGACCACACCAAATATTGGAGCAGGATTTTTCTATTATACAGATAAATACTATTTAGCAGGATCTGTACCAAATATTTTAAGTTCAGTGCATTTAGATGCTAATGGAAATAAAATTGGTTCAGAAGAATCTCATTACTTTTTTACAGGAGGCTATGTGTTTGATTTATCAGCAAATACAGAATTAAAACCTTCGTTCTTGGTAAAATCAGCATTTGGAGCACCAACATCATTTGATGTAAACCTTAATGCGCGTTTTTATAAAAAACTTGAAATTGGAGGATCGTATAGATTAGACGATTCATTTTCTGGACTAATTAATTTTGCAATTACACCATCGTTAAGAATTGGATACGCCTATGATAGTGTTACTTCAGATATAAAAAGATACGCTCCAGCATCACATGAATTCTTATTATTATTTGATTTGAATTTCCCGAAAAAAGTTTCACGTTCACCAAGATATTTCTAACCAGTTAAGCTAATAATTATGAAAAAAATATTAACACTTATTACAATCGCAGCGTTAAGTAGTTTTAGCTTAATGGCACAGAATACAAGTACAAAAAAAGCAGATAAACATTTTAACAAATTTGAATTTGTTGATGCTGCAGAAGATTACGCAAAATTAGTCGAAGATGGTAAAGGCGATCCTTACGTTTACAGTCAATTAGCTGAGTCTTACTATAATGTTTTTAATACTGAAGAAGCAGAACGTTGGTATGCAAAAGCTTTAGAGAGTTCTGATAGTCCAGAAATGGTATTTAAGTATTCACAAATGCTTAAAGCAAACGGAAAATATGAAGAGTCTAATGTTCAAATGGCAAAATTTGCTAAAATGCGTCCAAGTGACGATCGTGCAATTGCCTTTAACAAAAACCCAGATTATTTGCCAAAAATTTTAGAGAAGGGTAAGAAATTTAATCTTCAAAATTTAGGGTTTAATACTAAGTATTCTGATTTTGGAGGAACTCTCAAAGATGGTAAATTATATATCACATCAGCCAGAAACACATCTCGTAAAACGTATGGCTGGAATGAGGAACCTTTTTTAGATATATACCAATTAGTTAAAGGTGATGATGGTAGTTATCAAGCAGCTTCTTTAGTTGAAGATAAAATTAATACAAAATACCACGAAGGATTAGTTTCATTTTCTCCAGATGGAAAAACAATGTATTTTTCTAGAGAAAGTTATTTTGAAAACGAATATGAAAAAGATTCTTTAACTAACTACAAAAAGAGTCAATTGCATTTATTTAAAGCGACAAAAACAGGTGATACTTGGGGTAATGTTGAAGGATTTGCAATTAATAATAAAGAATATACGGTTAAAAATCCATCAGTAAGTTCAGATGGTAAAACGCTTTATTTTGCATCTAATATGCCAGGAGGTTATGGTTTATTTGATATTTATAAAGCAAGTATTAATGCAGATGGATCATTAGGAGAACCAACTAATCTTGGACAAAAGATTAATACTCAAGGTCAAGAAATGTTTCCATTCATAAGTAGTAATAATACTTTATACTTTTCTTCAAACGGTCACTTAGGTCTAGGTAATTTAGATGTTTTTTATACCAAGGAGATAGATGGAAAAATAGCACCAATTAGAAATGTAGGAATTCCAATTAATAGTAATGCAGATGATTTTGCTTTTAGTTTAGACGAGGAAACAGAAGAAGGTTATGTATCGTCTAACAGAGATGGAGGTCTTGGAGGAGATGATATATATGCCATAAAAAAGTTACAACCATTATGTGACGTTTTAATTACAGGAACAGTAACAGATAGTAAAACAGGTAACCCATTAAATGCATCATCGGTAACGCTTTATGATGATCAAGGAAATAAAATCCTTTCAAAAGTGACAAATTCAGATGGTACTGTTGAGTTTATTGTAGAATGTGATAAAACTTCAGAATTAGAAATAACTATGGATGGTTATGAAAGTCAAAAAATTACTGTTTCAGCAACTCAAGAAGAAGAAGTAGAAGTAAGTATTCTATTAGATCCAATAGATGTTATTGTTGGTCCAGAAACGATTAATTTAAATCCAATTTATTTTGATTTCGATAAGTCAAATATTACATCTCAAGCTGCATTTGAGTTAGATAAGTTAGTCCAAATAATGAATAAATACCCAGAGTTGGTAATCAATGCAACGTCACATACAGACAGTAGAGGTTCAGCTTCATACAATGAAAAATTATCTGATAGAAGAGCTAAGACGACAGTGCAGTATGTTATTTCTAAAGGAATAGACAAGTCGAGAATATCTGGTATGGGTAAAGGAGAAAATGAATTAAAAGTTAATTGTGGTTCTAATTGTACAGATGAAGAGCACCAACTTAATAGAAGATCAGAATTTATAATTGTTAGTGGAAGTCCACAATAAAATGTATTAATATGTATCAGCCTTGATTAATAATCAAGGCTGATACTTTATAAATAATTACGAAGAAATAATTATGTAATAAGAAAAAGTAACAACCAACACAAATGAAAAATATTACTTTAATAATTGCGCTAATTTTTACCTGTTCTTGGGTTAATGCGCAAACGTATTTACAAGAAGACTTTAATACTGAAATACCTGCAACTTGGACTATTACAGATGGTGGTGCAGCTACAGGAGATTCTTGGATTGCAGGCCAGCAAGGAGGAGGAAATTCTCTAGATGGTACAGATGGAGCTATAGTTGATAGTGATTCTAATGGAAACGGTACAGAGTTAATAGAAACTTTAACTTCTCCTATTTTTGATACTACTGGAGCCACAGCTTTGTTTTTAGATTTTGATCAATACTTTAATAGTATTGGTGGAGATTCTGCTATAGTAGAGGTTTTTGATGGAACTACTTGGATAGAAGTTTTAAATCAAACTGCAGATATTGGTGGTTTTAATACACCAGATCAGCAGCATATTGATATTACTGCATTTTCTAATCCCGCAATGCAAGTTAGGTTTATTTATAATGATGGTAATGCATGGGCTTGGTATTGGATGATTGATAATATTCAAGTTTATAATTCTACATGTAATTTTCCTTCAGATATTACAGTAACTAGCATTACTGCTAATTCAGCAGAGATTAGCTGGATAGCAGGTGGGTCTGAAATGGATTGGGAAGTTGTAGTGCAACCTGCAGGTTCTGGCGAGCCAACAGGAGCTGGAACAATGACAAATAATAATCCTTATACTATTTCAACATTAACAGCTATTACTAACTATGAAGTTTATGTAAGGTCAGATTGTGGTGCAGATGGTTTAAGCATATGGGCTGGACCAGTAAATTTTCAATCTGCTTGTGATGTTTTCGTACCAGAATATGTTGAAAATTTTGATACAATTATTCCAGCATGTTGGGATGAAGCAGGAGATGGAGATGCAACTACAGGTCCTACAGGACTTGGAGCAGGAGATTGGAATCCTGATGGATTTTTAAATAATGGTTTTACAGGTGCTTACAAAATCAATCTATGGCAAGCATTTAAGAGTGATTGGATATTATCTCCACAGTTTGATTTAACAGGAGGCCCTTTTCAAGTGGATTTCGATTTCGGAATTATGCAATTTGGTAGTAATACCAATGCTGGAACATTAGGGTCTGATGATACAGTTGAACTTTTAATAAGTACAGATAATGGTACAACATGGACTAACTTATTAACTTTTGATAATACTAGTGTTATTCCTGCAACAGGGACACAGGTTGTGGCAGATTTAACTGCGTATTCAGGACAAATAGTTCAGTTTGGTATTTTAGGATCAGAGGGTACTGTAGATGATCCAGAAGATAATGATGTCTTCGTAGATAATTTTAGAGTAAGAGCTATACCTACATGTCCAGAGCCTACTGGAGTAGCAGTAAATAATATAACAGCGTTTACAGCAGATATAAGTTGGATTGCAGGTGGAGCTGAAATGGATTGGGAAGTTGCTATACAACCAGTTGGCACAGGTTTACCTACAGGACCAGGAACTGCTACACAAGACAATCCATACACTGCGATGACATTAACTCCAGTTACAGAGTATGAAGTTTGGGTAAGATCAGATTGTTTAGCAGAAGGATTAAGTAGCTGGGTTGGACCAGTTAATTTTCAAACAGGTTGTGACGTGTTTGTGCCAGATTATTTAGAAACATTCGCGACTATCATACCAGATTGTTGGGATGAGGCAGGAGATGGAGATGCAACCACAGGTCCTACAGGTCTAGGTGCAGGAGATTGGAATCCTGACGGATTTTTAAATAATGGATTCAATGGTGCTTATAAAATAAATTTATGGCAAGCATTTAAAAGTGATTGGATATTATCACCTCAATTTGACTTAACAGGTGGTCCATTTCAAGTTGATTTTGATTTTGGAATTATGCAGTTTGGAAGTTCTACTAATGCAGGAACTTTAGGATCTGATGATACAGTTGAACTTTTAATTAGTACAGATAATGGTGCAACTTGGACCAATCTAATCACATTTGATAATACAACTGTAGTACCACCAACAGGGACACAAGTGGTTTATGATTTAACAGCTTTTTCAGGACAAACCGTTCAATTTGGTATTTTAGGATCAGAGGGTACAGTAGATGATCCAGAAGATAATGATGTTTTTGTAGACAATTTTAGAGTACGCGCAATACCTTCTTGTCAAGAACCTACAGGCTTAACTATTGCTAACGTAACAGGTACTACTGTTGACGTAAGTTGGACAGCTGGTGCTGGTGAAACTAGTTGGGAATATATTGTGATTCCTGCAGGAACAGGACCTCCTACAACACCAGGAACGGTTACTACAACAACAACTGTAAATATTACAGGATTAGAATTTGATACAGCTTATGAAGTATGGGTCAGAGCAGATTGTGGTGCTGAAGGATTAAGTAGTTGGGTAGGACCTGGTGAATTTAATACTACTATTCAAACTAATTTTGATGTCGATTGTGGAGCTGGACAATTACCAGGCTTTTTATGTTATGGAAATAATGATTCGTTGATATTAACATATACAAGTACCGATGGTTCTCCACTAAACTTATCATTTTTAGCAGGTGAAGTTGAAGGAGCTCCTTTTGATTTCTTAGTTGTATATGATACAGATGGAACAGAGTTATATAATGATGAAGGAAATAATGGTGATATCTCAGGTTTAACATTTCAGTCTACTGGAGATACAATATCTTTTCAAGTAACATCAGATGGTTCTGTGAGTTGTGATTCTGGCAGTTTCTGTTGTTCAGATGGAATAGATTTTACAGTAGCTTGTGCAACTTGTATTAATCCATCGGCAACATATCAAGTAATTGACGATTGTGAAAATGGAGATCAGTTTTTAGTTGATGTAAATGTCTCAAGTATTGGTGACGCAACATCAATTACAATTTCTAATAATTTTGATGCAAATACAGTTTCAGCAACAGCTGCAGGAATATACCAAGTTGGACCGTTCCCATTTGCAACAGATATTATCATTACTTTAAGTAATGATCAAGATATTAATTGTATAATTAATAGTTCTCCAATACGATTAGAAGCTTGTCCACCAGACAATGACAACCCATGTAACGCAACAGTTGCGGGAGTTAACGATGATGATAGCTGTACAATTTTTACTTCTGGTACGCTATTAGAAGCTACAGATTCGGGCGTAACAAATGGTACATGTGGCGGAGATCCAGATGATGATGTTTGGTTTGAGTTTACTGCCTTAAGTGAATTTCAAATTATACAACTAACTAATATAGATGGTGGTGGCTTTTTTCAAGATTTAGATCACGCAGTATATGAAGGTACATGTGATGCACCTGTAGAATTATATTGTTCTGATAATGACGCTAGTCTTACAACCTCTTTAACAGTTGGCAATACATACTTTATTAGAGTGTTTTCTGCAGGTTCAGATCCAGTTGACTATACATTTGATTTATGTATTAGACCTGGATTAGGAAATGTATCTGTAGATCAAACAACTTACACTATAGAAGAACTTGTAGTAGATATTTTAATAGATAGTCCTTGTGCGCAAATTTCTAATATAACATCATCTACAGGAACAGATTTTGGAGATGTTAATGGTATTGGATATTTTAGTGCAGATGAAGGAAGTTTCCCGTTTGAAGATGGAATTTTATTAACTTCAGGAAACGCTGCTTTAGCAGGTGGTCCAAACTTTAATGCAATGAGTGATGGAGGTTTTGCATGGGCTGGAGATCCAGAGCTGGATGCAGAAGTAGGTATAAACTCTAATAACGCCTCAATAATAGAATTTGATTTTGTGCCTTTATCAGACGAAATTAGTTTTGACTTTTTAATGGCTTCAGAAGAATATAATGGTGGTACAGGAGGTAGTTTTGAATGTACGTTCTCAGATGCTTTTGCCTTTTTATTAACAGATGAAAACAATGTAACGACTAACTTGGCAGTATTGCCTGGTACTGACACGCCAATATTAGTTACAAACATTCATCCAGAAAACCCAGGATGTCCAGCAATTAATGAAGAATTTTTTGGTGGGTATACTCCACAAAATTTACCTCCAATCTCTTTTGATGGTCGTACTACAGTGTTTACTGCTTTTTCGCCTGTAAATATTGGAGAAACATATCATATTAAATTAGTTATTGCAGATGCAAGTGATGCTGCATTAGATTCTGGTGTATTTTTAAAAGCTGGAAGTTTTGATATTGGAGAGGTAGAGTTAGGTGCAGATATTACTGTAGCAGCAGGAACTGCAGCATGTATTGGAGAGCAAGTAATTTTAGAAACGCAAGCTCCTTCTGTAGATCACGTATGGTTTAAAGATGGTTTCCAAATTGATGGAGAAACTTCAAACACTTTAGTAGTTACTGAAGATGGTAATTATACTGCACAAATTATATTCTCACCATCTTGTATTATATCAGATGATATTATCGTAGAATTTTTACCATTGCCAATTGCTAATACTCCACCAGACTTAGTTGGATGTTCTATTGGTAATGATACAGCAGTATTTAATTTGCCAGATAATGATATGCCTATTTTAGGAGAGACTCAAAGTCCTGCTGATTTTACAGTCACATATCATTTAACTGAGCAAGATGCATTAGACGGTGTTGATCCTTTAATGAGTCCTTACACTAGTGTTTCTGATCCTCAAACGGTATATGCGCTAGTAGTAAATAATAGTACGGGATGTATAAATACAACAAGTTTTAATTTAGTGTTAGGTACTGAGCCAGAAACTACGTTTACTACAGATTTTGATTATGAAGTTTGTCCTGATGCTGTTGTGCCAATTATTATAGAAGCTACACCACAAAATTATGATACTTCACAAGTATCATTAAACTGGTACTATGCTTTTGATGCTAGTGCAACTCCAGAATTAATTACTGGAGAGAACGGGTTAACATTACCTGTTTTAGAAGGTGGTATTTATACAATTGAAGTAACATTTAATGATACTGGATGTACATCATCACAATCTCAAGAGGTGATTGAGTTAGAAAGTTGCTTCATTCCACAAGGTATTTCTCCAAATGGAGATGGTATGAATGACAGTTTTGACCTTAGCAACTTTAGAGTAACAAGACTAGAAATATTTAATAGATATGGCATGTCTGTATACCAAAAAGCTAACTATGTAGATGAGTGGTTTGGTCAAGCAGACAATGGAGATGAGCTTCCTGTAGGTACATATTTCTATTCTGTTGACTTTGAAGATAGAGAAAGTGAAACCGGTTGGGTTTACATTCAAAGAGAGAAATAATCAACCAATATTTATAACTAAAAGCCTCAAGTATATTTACTTGAGGCTTTTTTTATCCTTAATAATTAGATAATTAATAGCTTAACTTTTTGGTTTACTTCGGAAATTGGCCATCAATAAAATTCTAATATTTAAATAATAAGATTTAGTTACTACGTCTCGTTTTTAATTAAATTACAAATAACATAGTAAGAGGTAGCGCAATACTAACAGCAAGTAAAAACCACAATAAATTAATATTGTATTGATCTTTTGATTTTTTGCTATTAAGTTTGGCTTTTAAGAGTGTCCTTTTTTTACCGCTATATTGCATCCAGTTTCTAAAAATAATGACAATGCATAAAACGATAAATAACACCCAAGCACTTTCCGAAGAAAATCTAATCGAATTCATTTCATTAAAAAAAGCTGTAATGAATATACCTGCTAAAAGCAATAAGCTACACTGTAGAGTAGAAATATAATATAGGGCAATAGTATTTGCCTTTTGTTTCTTTGTTGGTTTATAATGGTCAAAAACATTAAAAAACAGAGTGTCAAAAAATTCCATATGCGTAAATAATATTATAAAAGAAAAGCCACATCTATAAGATGTGGCTTTTCTTAATATTTATTGTCTTTATTGTGCGTCTATGCTAACAAAATCTAATTCATAAGTACCGTCAAAATCTGCATCTCCACTACCTACATATTTGAAAGCAATATAGATTTGACCAGAACCACAAGATAAATCTACGTTTCCAGACTCAAACCAATCTCCAAAGAAATCACTATCTTGAGTTACATAAGCATCAGATACGATTCCCCATGTTGCACTAGTAATTCCAGCTTCCGTTCCATCCCAATCATTAGAGAATAAAACTTCCATTGTACTTCCGTCTGAGAAACTATTTGAAGTTTCAAAGTTTAGAGTTACACCAGTATTTGCATCTAAATCTATTTGAGGAGTAATTAACCATGCTACAGTACTTGCGTCTCCTGAATTGAATGATCCAACTCTTGCTGAAATACCTTGTGAAGCATTTGTGCCAGATTGTGTGTATGCTTCCCAACCTTCAGATCCAGATTCGATAAAATTTGTCCAACCATTTCCAGAAATTAAAGTGTTTGTAGATTGTCCTTCAAAATCATCGGCAAATAAGTTATTTGATCCAGTTGTATCAGCTAAACCACAAGCAATTTCTATTGGGTCACATCTCATTTCGTTATCAAAATTGATGTCTTCTGGAGAGTTGATCACTACAGTGTAAAATTCATCAAAGAAATCTCTAGTTAAAATACCATCAAGAGAACCTCTGTTAACAGGTAAATTAAGAGATTTAAAATCTGAGAACGTACTTGTGCTTAAGATTACAGAAGAACTTCCTGCACAGCTTTCTAAAAGACGCTCACCATCAAATTGATCTGTATCCTCAGAAGCAAAAGTTTTAGGGTTATTACCTAATACTTCGTCTCTATTAAATTGAACATCATTTAATCTAATATATAAGTTTTCTAAATCATTAGAAAAATCACTTATGTTAACTTCTAAAGGAACTATAGTAGCTACTTCTGGGTCTCTTAAAATATGCTCAGCTCTTTCTGTTGCAGAAATTTTTGCTAAATTATTTCCGTCAACTTTTCCTATTTGAATAACACCATTATTTTCTGATACCGAAAGACCGTCTAATTTGATATAAACTTTACGACCAAATTCATATAAAGTAAATAAAGGATTGACATCTATTTGTACATTAATACCTGCAGTTGGATTTTCTGCTTTATCTTGTAAAACTAGTTCCTCAAAAAAGTTTCCTGCTTCATCAGTAGAGATCACATATCCTGATACGTAAGTATCAAAATTTGGGCTATCTTCATAAGTTACCAATTCTCCTTGTTGTACATAGTTGCCAATAACTGCATCTATATCTATAATTATATCATCTGCACCAAATTGAATATTATCTACACTCACATTTGGTGTATCAAAATCATCATCTTGAACGCAAGAACTAAATATTACTAAACTTAGTAGTAATAAAATGCTGTTTAATTTAATTGTTTTCATCATTGTATTTTTTTTGTTTTTCCCTGAAATTTAGGAAGTGTATGTTGTTTATTAACTATTTAGAATCTTATGTAAAAATTAAGGTAGTAAGTTGTGCCATATCCAAAGAAATAACGATTACCAAAAACAGGTCCTGTTTCGCTGGTTTGTTCTTCTAATTGACTTCTATAATCTACACGTCTTGATTGTTCAAAACCACCTGTTTGATATGTTTTATTAAATACATTATTAATGGTAGCAAAGAAACCTACAAAGTAGTCATCAATTTTCCATGATTTACCTCCAATAACATTAACGAGCATATATGAGTCAAATTGTTCTTGCTGTAATAACTGTCTTGCAGTTGCTTCATCATAATCATTAAAGGTGGCTCCAGAGATATTTCCTCCATTTTGAAAAGTACTTTCTGGTATTAAATCTGTATCTATAGCAAAGGCATCAGATCTTTTTAATGCACTAGGGTCTATGTAAGCTTGTGAGAAGTGGTTTGCAGTTGCTCCTATCCACCAGTAATCTGGATCACGATATTCAAAACCTACTTGAAAAGCTCGTTCTGGTCCACCAGCTACATGATAATCTTTTAAATTAGTTGTACCACTACCATAAGTTAAAGGTTGATCTAAATCTGCACTTGTATAGTAAAGGTTTGGGTTGTTTGTGTAAACGTATTGCCCAACTGCTGCAGCACCTTTTAACTTAATTGTTGGTGTTATTTGGGCTTCTAAACCTAACTCCATACCAATATTACGACGTCCAATATTTGTTTGTACTTCTTGAACAAAAAATCCTGATGAACTTTCTGTAAAGAAAAACCCGATATCTGTACCATCTTCAAAATCTGCGACATAACCTGTTAATCTTGCTTTTACTTTAGGGCTTCTAAAAATGTAACTTACATCGGCAGATTTAACTTTCTCGCTTTCTAAACCAATTACGGTTTCATTGCTTTGTCTCGCATTTCCGAAAGAATTTCTAATACTTGGTGCTTTTGTAAAATAACTACCATTAATATCTATTAAATGGCGACCTGTAATTTTATATGTAGCACCCGCTTTTACACCATAATTAGAAAAATCTAATTTTCTACTTTTACCTAAAGATCCTTCATCTCCTGTGCCAGGAAAATAACCGTTCTCATAAAGTCCGTTTCTTTGGTAAGACGTTTGAGACATATTTGCTCCTAAATAAAAATCAACTTTATTATATTTAAATTGTGCTTGTGCAAATCCTGAGATTACATCAGCATCAATTTCATAGTTGTATTTGTAACGTTCACCTTCGGTTACTATTCTATTTGGATTTGCAAGATCACTTTGTGCTAATTCGTCTAACGCTCCAGTTGTGTTTGCATCTTCTTCAGCAAAAGCATCAATATCTAAATATCCTGTTCCTCCTAATAAATCTTGTAGGATAGCAAAGTTTTCACTTTTAAGATTTCTGTAGCTTAAGCTACCATTAAGTCTCACACGATCTGATAATTCTGTATCAAAAATAGTGTTAATTGTAAATTGCTTATCGTCATTTCTATCTTCTTGTATTGCATAGATAGAATTATAACCTTGTGCTCTAAGAGTTGCATTGGCACTATATAATGCATTCCAGTCTAATTGACCATCGTTTCTAAATTCTTCTGCAGCTAAATATGCTTGTTCATAATCATAAGCTGTTGGACTAGGATCTCTTAAATGATAGCTAGGAAGGTTTTGATAATATTCTGGCGTAGGATTTCTGGCTCCACCATAATATTGATTATTCTCTGCATCATAGCGAGCACCATTATTATCAATTCTAGTGTTACCAATTTTACCAAATTGGTAAGCAACATTTGTATTTAATTTTGTTTTAGATGAGATATCCCAAAAATGGTTTAACATAAAAATAGGCTCATTAATCTCTCTAATTCTCGAGTTTCTAACTTCGCCATCAACTTCTCCCCAAAAAGGGTTATAAGTATTGTCTTTTAAATCAAAAACTTCTTGAGTAATTGCTGTAGAACGACCTCTTCTATTTTGTGCGTAGATTGCTGTAAAGTTAAGACTATGTTCGTCATTTATTCTTTTTTCTACTGCAGCAAAGAATGAGTTAGAGTCGTATAATGTACCATCAACAAAACCTTCATCTCCATAACGACGAGATGCAAGTATAGAATAAGACCAACCACCTTCTAATAAACCAGAATTATAACTTGCCATAATACGACCTGTATAACTTCTATTAGCCGATGCGTAAGACACTCGTCCACCTTCTCTATATTTAGAAGCACGCATAATAATATTATTTGTACCTGCTAAATCACCAAATGAATAGTCATTTGGAGCCATACCCATAGAAAATACTTGGTTACGTTGTACATCATTAAGTCCTCCCCAATTTCCCCATTGTGGTCTACCAGTAAATTGTTTGTTCATTTCAATACCATTGATAAGTACCTTACCATTGGCATTATCTAAACCTCTAGGTCTAAAAAACGTTGCGCTAAAATCATAAGCAGCAGCGTTAAGAAATGCATCTTTTGAGGATTGAAGTAATCCTGAAATATTATCGGTTAGTCCATCATCTTCACTATTTAAATTGTCATCAGAAATTGAAATAATAAATAAATCTTTTTTATCACTATTGTCATAATCTAGAGTCATACCGCTAATGTCAACGGTTTTTCCTTCATTTACCACAATTGGATAGCGTTTGGTCTCGTAACCTGTTTTTTCAATTTTTAAAACTTGTTCTCCCAAGGGAACAATTCCTGGAAATTGAAATTCACCTTTGGCATCTGTTTTAATAGATTGCCCAGTTTCTTCAATGGTTATTGTTACATCTGGAATAGGTTCTCCTGTAGTCCCATCAAGTACACTACCTTTTACAATAGTTTCTTGTGCAAATGATGTGAGCACGGAGAAAATTCCGAATAATAAAATAAAAAAACTTTTCTTCATACCTTATTTTAATGATTAATAGATCTTGCTTAACTAAATATTAGTATTTAAAAGCTAGCAAATTTACATTATTTATAATAAATACATACTTTTGGCTCGACAATTGCAATCATAATAACGATAACATAATATATACACTATGAAACCAAAACATTTTTCTTTAGTAGTTATATGTCTTTTACTGGCATTTAATAGTTTTTCACAAGAAGAGAAAAAAGAAAAACGCTTTAAAATTCACACAGTAGCATTTTACAATTTAGAGAATTTATTTGATACTATCAACGACACCACTAAGTTTGATGAAGCTAGTCCTATCATGGAAATGAATGCCAATAGAGAGGAAGTCTATGTGAAAAAAGTAAAAAATATGGCTCGCGTAATTGCAGATATTGGAGCAGATATTACAGGAAATACACCAGCTATTATTGGTGTTTGTGAGGTAGAAAACAGACAAGTTTTAGTAGATGTAGTTAATGACCCACTTTTATTGGCTAAAGATTACGGTATTATACACTACGAGTCTCCAGATGCCAGAGGTATTGATGTGGCTTTACTTTATCAAAAAAAGTTATTTAGACCTATTAGCCATGGTTCTTACGAAGTAAAAATCTATGATTCTAAAACAAGAAAACGTAAGCAAACTAGAGATCAACTATTAGTGAGTGGAGAGTTAGATGGTGATTTAATACACGTTATTGTAAATCACTGGCCTTCTAGAAGTGGTGGAGAAGCTCGAAGCAGACCAAATCGTGTTGCAGCAGCAAAAGTGAGTAAACATCTTAAAGATTCATTAATGGTTAAAGACCCTTATGCTAAAATTTTTATTATGGGAGATTTAAACGATGACCCTACAAACGAAAGTGTAAAAAAAGTTTTAAATGCCAAGAGTGATAAAAATGATGTAGACCTAAAAGGTATTTATAACCCTTATGAAGATATGTTTAGAAAAAATGGTTATGGTACTACTGCATATAGAGATGCTTGGAGTTTATTTGATCAAATCATGTTTACTAAAGAATTAATTAAAAAAGATGATTATTCATCGTTTAGATTTTATAAAGCAGGAATTTATAATAAACAATATTTAACAAATAAGAGAGGTCGTTATAAAGGATATCCATTTAGAAGTTTTGCAGATGGAGGATTTTCAAATGGTTTTAGTGACCACTTTCCAGTTTACGTTTATTTAATTAAAGAAGTTGTAGAAGAATAAGATTTACCTTATCTAAAAAAAAATGCGCTATTATTTAATAGCGCATTTTTTTTATTATATCAGTATAGTTTAGAACCAGTTTGACCATGGAATTCTTGATAAAACTAAAACAAAACCTAAAGTGTAAAAAATGGCTAACATTTTAAATTTTGGATTAGACGTCAATTTCTTTTTATGTTTTGAATAGCCAATAGTAATTAGAGCTACAGCAAGAATACCCACAAAAGGATGCTCAACCGCTAAGAGGCGAGAAAAAGAATCTAATCCTCCCATTCCATTTGCGCTAATATTTTTGAAGCCAAATGGCGAAGTAAAATACAATACCAAACCAATAAGTAGTTGAATATGAGTAACTATTAAAGTAAATAACGCAATTCTAAAATCTACAGCATGAAACTCTTTACTGCTAAAAAATTTAAATAATGCATTAAACGTAGCTACAACTAGCATTATCACAACAAGATAAGCCCAATAAGAGTGAATCATTTTAACAACTTCGTACATCGTTTATGGTTTTAAAATTATGAAGTCAAAGGTAATAATTTAAACGGTATTTTTAATTTGGTATTACTCCATTATTGAAATCAATCGCTTCACTTCATTACCAAACTCGTCAACAACGGTTATGGTGTGGTTTCCTTTCTTCGGAAGAATAGCCAGTTCATGAATATCTCTCGTCGTCCCAATATACGTTTCGTCAACATACCAAAACACATTAGATTCTGGTTTTGAGTGTGCAATTTTTAAAATAAGCTCATTGGTTTCGCCATCGAAATCCTTCGGAAGAAAAATAGAGTTATTCTCCTTAGGATAAATAAAATCCATCGATACTTGATGTTCTCCCATACAATCTAAACGCAATTTGGGTAATGGCTTATAAAACGGATTTTTACTTTTATAATAATGAGCTTTTAATGGAGATAAAACAAACCAAGACTTATGCTTAATATCATTGAGATTCTCGCAAGAAGAATTTATTTGATAGGTTTCTGTTTTATCCACGTGAGCAAGAATATGATAAGGACAAGGCTCTGTCTTCAATCCGCTATTTTGTATATAATTTTGCTCAGTCGCATCACAATTGGTCGATGCTCGATGCCCACTTTTTGAGCAAATAGTCACCTCTTGCATTTCGTCAAAAGGTTTTGCAAACCAATCACTGTTTGGCAACACATCAAACACATCAAATAAAATTGGTGCAGCAGTTTGTACACCTACTAATCCTGGACGACCTTCACCATCTGCATTGCCAACCCAAACACCTACAACGTAATCTTTTGTAGTCCCAATTGCCCAAGCATCTCTAAAACCAAAGCTTGTTCCTGTTTTCCAAGCAATCTGCTTAGAGTCATCAAAAAACTCCCAACTCTCATCACCTTGAGGTCTGTTCACTTTTTTTAAACTTTCATATGTGAGGTAAATTGATGCAGCATCAAAGAGTGTTTTTTCAGCAGATTTATCTCCAAAGTTTACAATTTCCGAAGCAAAAAAAGTAGGCTCAACAAACTCATTGGTGTAATACTCGCTAGACGTTTCAGAGAAATGATTTAGTGTAGACGACATAGATGCATAACTTTTACACAAATCCCAAAGGTTGCTTTCTGCACCTCCTAGAATCAATGATAATCCATAATGATTGGCATTATATTTTAAATCTTTAAGCTGTAATTGTTTTAGATATTGATGAAAACGATCTAGGCCAAAATCCTGAAGCATTCGCACAGCAGGAACGTTTAAAGAACGAGACAAAGCACGACTTGCAGACACAACTCCATCATATTCTTTATTGAAATTCTCTGGATTATAACTCCCAAACTGACTTGGGACATCTGTAACTAAAGTATTAGGCAATAAATCTCCAGCATCCAACATGGCAGCATATAAAAATGGTTTTAGAATACTACCTGTACTTCTTGGCTTATCAATAATATCAACATCTTTTTGATGTGCTCTATCTGTTGGAGTGTTGCCAACATAAGCCAAAACTTTGCGAGTATGTACGTCTAAAACTAAAACAGATGCGTTATGAATTTCATTCTGTTTTAAGATGTTGTATTGGTTTTTTACAATATAATTAACGCGTTCTTGAAGATTGCGATCAATTGTGGTTTGTGTACGTTCACCACGATTTGTAGTCGCTACTTTTTGCAGTAAATGAGGCGCAATTTGTGGTAATGCATAAGGTTTTTGCGGAAGTTCTTCGGAAATAGATAATTGATACGTTAAGCTATCTATTATTTTATTTTCTACAAGTTTAGCTAACAATCTATCACGTTTTTCTAATAAACGCTTTTGATTTTTCCCAGGGTAAATAAGACTTGGCGCATTTGGTAAAACAGCTAAAGTTGCACTTTCTGCCCAAGATAATTGATGTGCATCTCTATTAAAGTAACGCCAAGACGCAGCATCTAGACCAACAACATTACCTCCAAAAGGAGCGTTACTACTGTAGTATGCTAAGATTTCTTGTTTAGAATCTCTTACTTCTAATCGTGTGGCTAAAATAATTTCTTTTACTTTTTCTAAATAGGTTCTTGCTTGTCCTTTTCTAGATAATCTAATGACTTGTTGTGTTAGAGTACTTCCTCCACGTTTTACTTCTCTAGAGCTTACATTATCTCTTAATGCCTTAAAAATGGAAATGGGATTAAAACCAGGATGATCATAAAAATATTCATCTTCAAACTGTACAATACATATTTTAAATTTCTCTGGAATACTATCATTGTGAGGAAAGCGCCATTGGCCATCTGAGGCAATTTGAGCTCCTAAAAGCTCATGGTTTTTGCTCGTTATAACAGTTGCAGTTGGATCTTTAAATAAATCACTAGGCAAACAAAAGGCATAAAAAACTAGAAGTATCGTTAAAGCAATAGACTTCTTTTTGTGTTTCTTTATGTAGTTTACTAGTTTCATATTACTTCCCTTGAAAATGGGTATCTCTCTTATTATTTGTTAATGTTGACTATTGAATTCGTATTCTCGTTCTACTTTGCAAATTCTTACCTTATACCAACTGTACCAATCTGTTCTGCCTTTTCGTTGCGCTACTAAATGATCGGTTTGTTGTTTCCAATTTTTGATGGCCTCTAAGCTTTCCCAATAACTTACTGTTATTCCAACCTCATTTCTTGCGCTTTCAATACCTAAATAGCCTTTTTGTTGTTTGGCGAGGTTTTCCATTTGGATAGACATTTCAGCGTAACCTTCAATATTTATAGTTTGGGTTGAGGTAAAAATTACTGCGTAGTAAGGATTGTCTCTGTTCATGGTATAACAATTTTTGGTTTTTTAGCACTATAAATATTGTAAATCCCAGCACTAAAAAACAGGATTGTGTTTAAAATAAATAGTATAGATAATTCTGTGTCATCACTTATATAACCATCAATACCGTAAGATAATGATATGCCATATGCGAATTGTAATAATGTAACCAAAACAATAAACCAACCAAGGTTAGCATTCTTTGGTTTTAAACTTGAAAAAACATGTGCAGCTATTGGTAATAAAAATGATAGAAAACCATGAAATATTTCACTTTCATAATCGCCATACCACGTCCCATTATAAGAATGATAATTAAGTTGTGCACTACAAAACAGAATAACAACAATAAAAACTCTCACTGTCACATAAGAAGCCTTTTTATGGAGTTCAAATTTATACTTTGAGTGATTATTATATATGAGTAAATAAAGAAAAAACATAAACCAACCAGTCATCATAACTTCTGGTAAACCACCATAATCATTGTCATCAAAAAGCATTGGTATTAGTGAACCTATGTAAGAGAGACCAAATAGTATTATAACAATATTAATTAGTTTGTTGTATTTTTTTTTGAGCTGTCTTGCTTCTTGAAAAAACATAAGCGTTATAAGAAGTGTATAGAAACATACTCTAAATAATAATCCAAATGCGAATATGATATGATCTGAAAAAAAGTTCACTTGTTTCCTAATTGCTTTTTAATTTTATAATAATTATGTTGATTTGAAGGCAGTCCTGAAATTTCAGGACTGCCTTTAGAGGAGTTTGTTACTTCACAACGGTAATCCAGCGACCTTTATTTCTCACAAAGAAATCGTTATCATACATCGCTTCTGCTTGTGTTCCTGGTAAATAGTATGTTCCTAAATATGCAGCATTGAGCATCACTGTAAATACTTTTTCTCCACCATTATTTCTGCTTCCGCTTCCTCCAATATCAAAATAGAAATTGACACGATCATCACGAATGTCTGTATATCGAGCTTGGCTCGTTGTGGTATCTCCAAAATCTGTAAAGCGAGTATTTACAATCTCCCATCCTGAAGGGAAAATCTGCGTTAAAGCAACATCATAAAGTCTATTATCATCCTTATTACTCACGGTAATTCTTGCAACAATATCTTGACCTTGCTGTAGTTTTTTAACATCTAAACGATTTCCGTTTAAATTTTGATAAATCACAGAAACACTCAATCCTCGTTGCTCAACCAACTCCTCACCTAATGGTAGTTGACCAGAGTTTAAAACTCTTACGTAAACTAAATTACCAATACCGTTTTGAAGTTTTAAAGCATTAATACCATCATTAACTGCAAGCTCTCTTTGTGCAATGGTGCTCTTGGTGCTTATCGTTTCGGTTTTACCATTAAAAGTGTATGTCAAACTCATGTCTTTACCACCATTAGCCTCAACTAGTTTAGCCATAGCCAATAAACTATATGCTGTTGTTTGTGTACTCATCCATTGATTACTCGATAAATCTTTAGCAATCTGCTCTGCAAGATCACGTGATTTAGGGTTTTTAGTAATAATCATCGTCTCTAAAGCCATCGCTCTATTTCGATCTACCGAACCATAGGTATAGTAATTATACTTTTGAGGTTTGAAGTTAATATTAGCGCGTTGTGATAGTTTTTCACTCGCTTCTTTTTGTCCAGCTAATGCATAAGCAGCAGCCAATCGCCATTTTGCTTCGTTTGAAATTTCAGTAAATTCTCTCAATCTGTTCATCGATGCTAAATCTGGACTTCCAGCTAAAGCTAATGTGTACAATCTATAAGCTTGTGCCAAATCTGAATTATAGTTTCTATAGCTTGGTCTCCAATCTCTGGCTGCCTGTTTTTGATAGCGTAACCAGTTGCTTTTAAACGTTAATGGCAACACAAACCCTTTCTTTTCGGCTTCTATCATGAAGTGTCCTGCATAACTTGATCCCCAATCATTGGCAGTGTTTTCTCCCATCCAGTAACTCATGCCACCATTTGGTCTTTGAAAATTCCCTAAACGTTTGATTCCGTTTTCTATGTTGGATTGGATTTCCTGTTTCTTCTCATATTTTAAATCGAATATATCTGCTAAGTATAACTGCGGAAATACGCCAGACGTCGTTTGTTCTAAACATCCATGAGGATAGCGAATCAAATACTCTAATCGCTTAGTGAAATCCATAGGAGGAAGCGTTGAAAATTCTACAATAGCCTTGTTAGTTCCTGGAACGCCAAAGGTTGTAAATTCTAATGTTTCCGAAGCATTAGCCTCCAGTTTTCCGTTTTCATATTTCGACGTTATTGGGTTTGGATTGGTCACATCAAGCTCTACTTTGTAGGTTGATTTTTCGCCATTTCCAGTCGCAATAACTTCAACAGTATTTATGCCTTTTGCTTTTGAAACATCGAGTTCAAAAAACGCCATTTTTTCATCAGGTTTAGCAAATGCTAATTTTTGAGTCGCGCTACCAACTACCGAAATCCCATCACTCAACTTCAAACTCAAACTCACATTTTTTACATTAGGCTCCATAGCAAATACGGTTACAGGAAGTGTTACTTTTTCTCCCGGACTTAATTTTCTAGGAAGCGTAGCTAACACCATCAACGGTTTTTTAACCTCTACAGATTTATCTGTGCTACCATAAGCTTCGGTGTCGTTATTTCCAGCAATAACCATCGTGCGTACTGCTCCAATATAATTTGGTAGCTTAATTTTGTGTGCTTTACTTTTACCAGCTTTCAACTCAAAAGGTCCTAAATAAGTGACTACTGGCTTAAAACGATTTGCCTTTTTGTTTCTGCCTTTTGCAGCACTTCCATCACCACCAATTGCGAATACTTGATCTATACTCCCAGAATATGCGCCAATAACATCATCAAAAATGTCCCAGGTTTTTACACCAAGAGCCTCACGAGAATAGAACTCAGACCATGCATTTGGTGTTTTAAATCGTGTTAAATCTAACAAGCCTTCTTCTACCATAGCAATAGTATAAGTCATGGCTTTGTTGTTTTTTTCTGAAACGAAAACCTCAAATTCTTGTTCTGGTCTTAAAACACTAGCCATTCGTAATTCTGGTTCTAGAATTGTTTTTGGATCTTCAACTAAAATCGGAATTACACCATACAAACGAATTGGTAAATCATTACTTGTAATCGCATGAGGTTGTAATAAAGAAATATTGACAAATACATTTGGTGCCATTTCTGAAGTAATAGGAATATCAACCGTTGTTTCTCCTTTTTTTGTCTTTACCCATTTATAATCAATCACATCAGATCCATTTTCTATGCTTACCAACGCTCGACCTTCACTACCAGATGGAAATTTAATTTTTGCTGTTTCTCCAACCATATATTTATCCTTGTCACTTGCAAACACTAACATTTTTGCTGCTTCTTTATCATTGCCCGTTGACATACCAGACCAGTGTTTGTAAAAATATGCTGTACGTCCAGTTGCATGACCACTGACAGGATCGTAAATTCTTATCAAATAACGACCTCTATCATTTTCAGGAATTTTGAGTGTAAATGTTGTTTTGCCATTTGCACCTGTAGACGCTTTTTGGTCTAAAACAGGTCTGTGATAACTGCTCGACACGTAGTTTGATAAGTTGTCGTAAGAGGAGTTCCACCACCAACGCCATTCTACTTTATACACTTTAATTTCTAGATTATCGCGTTTTACAGGTTTTCCATCTTTGTCGACTACCGCAAGATCAAAAGTTTGATTAGTATCTGTAAAATAAGAACCATAGTAATTACCTTCTGGAGATTTTAAGCCAACGTAAGACTCAAAAGGTGAGTATTGTTTTGTGAACGCATCTAGAGAAAAATCACCTCCATTTTCAAAAGCTCTAACCAAAAATTGAGCGTTGAGCATTCCTGGAGCATTTTTACCAATATCTAGTTTTGTATTAATGGTTGCTTTTCCTTCTTCATCTAAATTATCTTCAAACACGTTGAGTTCTTCAGTATTAAATTGTCGTGTAGGATCGTTAAATATATAGCCTTTAAAGTTTTTAAAGTTAGTGTATGACGCACTAAATTTAGCTTTAACTTCTGCTTTAATATTTTTTGCAGGAGCACCATGTAGCCATTTTACATCGAGTGTTCCGTCAAGAGGTTCTGTGCTAGAAAGAATTTCGTTTTCAAAATCTATTTTAATTTTTAAACGGTTAGGTTTTACGGTTTCAATTTTAAGCGCTTTATAAAATTGTGCGCCTCCAACAGATACTTTTGCGTTATAATTTCCGGTTTTTCCTTCTGCGGAAGTTGGCACAACAAATTTGTAAAAGTTATTGACGTTGTCTGTGGTGACGTTTTTGTAAACCAATTTCCCGTTAGGATCTGTGACTTCCATTTTTACAGGATGTCCTTTTGGAAGTTCGTTAGCTTTATCATTTAGCATAAAGGTTAAAAACAACGAATCTCCTGGTCGCCAAACGCCTCGTTCTCCATAGATGTAGCCTTTTAGTCCGCGTTGCAATCTATTTCCTGAGACATCAAACTTACTTAGAGATAGAGAATTTCCGTCGGTAAGTCTCATATAACTCGTGTTATTTCCTTTGGTTACAATAGCAAACGAGGCATATTTATTAGCTTCGTAAGTTGCTAAACCTTCGCTATTGGTAAAAACTGATCCAATTTCTTGTTGCTGAAAGTTGAATAACTTTACATTGGCATTAGCTTCTGGGTTGGTATTTAAAATATCAGTAACTGCAAAATAATAGGTGTTATCTGCACCTTGTTTAGCAATGATACCTAAATTTGATGCCAGTAAATTTTGAGAAACTATTTTATTGTCATCATAGTAGGCATCGTTACATGGGTTGTCTCGTTGTCTCCAATTGTAACTGTAATTTCTATATCTATAGGTACGATTATCCCAATATTCTTCTTCTTTTAAATCTTCGTCTTCAGTAGATGTTTCAGAATAATCACCATCATAATAGTAATCTTCTTCGTAGTAATAATCATCATATTCATCATCTTCATTTAACGAACCGCTTGGGTTTGCTTCGCAGTCATACAGGGAATAATTTTTATTGTAATCAATTTCTATGCGATAGATTGCGCCAGCATCTGCCTTAAAAAATTTAGATAAATCGATGCTATATGCTTTCCATTTGCCAGAGTTTTCTGCTGCAGATTGTAATTGGATTGTTTGTTTTGCAATACGTCGACCAACACGTTTAATCTCGTTTTTGTTATTACTATTTAACGGGTTGTCTTGTAAAAATTGTAAGACGTTGTCTTCAAAAATCTTAATGACTCTTACATCTACAGCGCTTAAATTAACAGCTTCAAAATTAAATTTAAGGTCATTAGAATTTGGTAAAATTGTACCATTACTAATGAGGCGCACCATAGGTTTTATTTCTTCAAATGATATGGCTTCGGAAAATGACTGCTTCAACTTATAACCGTCTTCATTTTTAATACCTGTAAATACATCAACCTGTATATTACCAACCAATTTAGTGTCTGGATATACTTTTAAAACATTGCCAACCACAACAAATTTTGGGTTTTTTACGCCTTGAATCGTTACTAAACCATCAAAATTTTGACTGTTTTTTATTGGGTCTGAAAAATTGATATATAAAAATTGCTCAGGAGTTTTGTAAGGCTCAACATTGACAATTTTAAAATTGTTGATACCAGGAATCTGTATTTTATTTTCACCTATATTGTCTGATTTTATGGACTTACCATTCCATTTTATTAGAATTTCAGAATCTTCTACCAAACGATTAATGCTATCTATTCTAAAATCGAATTGTTTTGAAAATTCATTGAGCTCATTGAATTCTAGTTTTAATTTTTTTCCGTTTTGAGTCGCTTCAATAAGTTTTTTTGCGTCTTCTATTGAAATAATATCTGCAGATTTAATAACAGCTTCTAGATATTGCCACTTTTTACTGTACGATTGTAAAGCGTTGGTATTGATACTAAAGTTTGGAGTAATTGTTTTGAATTGAAATACATAATCCTCATAATCTTTAGGCATATTTTTATAAATCTGGTCTAATTTTACCTTTACAGAATACGCTGTTGCAGGTTCTAAATTTTCATCTGGCATAAACATTAGTGTATGTTTATTTACCACTGTTAATTTACCATCAACATGAGGAGAAACACTCACGAGGTCTCCATCTAATTCTTGACCGTCTTCCCAAGATTCTACATCTGTTGCGAGATTAATTCTAATAGGATCTGTTACAGATTGTAAGCCAGAAGAGGTATAACTTATATAATCTCTATACTTAAATAGATTATCTGTTTGCTCGGTAATAGCATCTTTCTTTTTACAAGAAAATAAGATTGCTAAACAAAAAAGGATGATGGTAAGTTGCTTTAGTTTCATGGCTTATAGACGTGTTTATTGGTTTTACTGCGATATTTTAACAATCAATTTTGATAGTTGAATAGCGTAAAACTAACTTAAAATTATAGGTTTATTAATGTGGTTGTGTTATGTGTTCTACCTAAAATAGTATTCGTTGTAAATATGATAGAATTCGTTTACACTAGTTTTTATAAATACCAATTACCAATTCTCCCTTATCATTCATCGTAGCACGATACATACCAGCTGTATTGAACTCAGCAACCATATTTCCATATTTATCTACAGCAACAATACCACCATCACCACCAAGTTGTGGTACTTTATTTTGAATAACTTCATGAGCAGCTTCTTTAAGAGTAAGTCCTTTATACTGCATAAGTGCCGAAATATCGTGAGCAACCATAGCGCGTATAAAATATTCTCCCCAACCCGTACTTGATACAGCACAAGAATTATTATTAGCATAAGTTCCTGCTCCAATAATTGGTGCATCACCTACGCGTCCATAACGTTTATTAGTCATACCACCAGTTGAGGTTCCAGCTGCAAGATTTCCATTTTTATCTAACGCAGCGCAACCAACGGTTCCAAACTTAGAGTCTTTAATTTCTGGGTCGTAAAAAGCCTGTTTATCATCATGGTCGAGTTCTACTTTTTCTCTTTCGATTGCACGTTGTAGAGAATTAAATCTACTTTCAGTATAAAAATAAGAAGGATCTACCATAGTTAATCCTTGCTCTTTTGCGTAAGTCTCTGCACCAAGACCAGCCATCATCACGTGAGGTGATTTATCCATTATAAGTCGCGCTAAGTTAATAGGATTTCTTACAGTTGTAGTACCTGCAGATGCTCCTGCGTTTAAGGTTTTTCCGTCCATAATAGAGGCGTCTAACTCATTAGTTTCGGCATTTGTAAAAACTGCACCTTTTCCAGCATTAAAAAGCGGTGAATCCTCCATAATGTTAATTGTTTTTTCAACAGCATCTAAACTACTGCCACCATTTTTTAAGATGTCATATCCTACTCTAATTGCTTCTTCTAGCTTAGCTTTGTATGCAGCTTCTTTTTCTGGAGTCATATTCTTTTTAAGAATTGTCCCAGCTCCACCATGAATGATGATAGCAAATTCTGCTTTTTTATTTTCCTTTTCTTCGGAAATTTCTAAGGCGTCATCTTTCGCTGTTTTTTTAGAATTTGGAGTTGATTCTCCACAACTAAAACATAAAGAAAAAAGTAATGTAAAAAGGAAGATATGTTTGTTCATAACGTATGGTTTTTAAGAGCTTTAAAGTTACAGTATTCATTAAGTTGCATCAAGAAAAAATGATAATTTATTAGTAACTTCGCATGATAATTTAATAAATCATAAAATTTAAGCATATATGGAAGCAATTGCTACCGATTTCGGAATAAAAGACGCCTTAAAGCAATTAGGTGTTAAAGATTTAAATGACGGAACATCTACAGGATCTAATAATTTTTCTAACGGTGAAATTATAGAATCTTACTCACCTGTTGATGGACAATTAATAGGGAAAGTAAAATCTACCACAAGAGAAGATTACGATAAAGTAATGGATGCTGCAACTAGTGCATTTTTATCTTGGAGAGATAAGCCAGCACCACAACGTGGTGAAATTGTACGTCAATTTGGAAACAAATTAAGAGATTTAAAAGAACCTTTAGGGAAATTGGTGTCATATGAAATGGGAAAATCTTTGCAAGAAGGTTATGGTGAAGTTCAAGAAATGATAGACATCTGTGATTTCGCAGTTGGATTATCTCGTCAATTAAACGGACAAACAATTCCATCTGAACGTCCAGGACACGTTATGAGAGAGCAATGGCACCCGATTGGTGTTGTAGGTATTATCTCAGCATTTAACTTTCCTGTTGCAGTTTGGGCTTGGAATACAGCTTTAGCTTGGATTTGTGGAGATGTTTGTGTTTGGAAAGGTTCAGAAAAAGCACCTTTATGCACCATTGCTTGTCAAAATATTATTGCAGAAATCTTAAAAGACAACAATTTACCAGAAGGAATATCTTGCATTATCAATGGCGATTACAAAGTTGGTGAAATGATGACCACAGATACTAGAATACCTCTTGTTTCTGCTACTGGTTCTACTCGTATGGGAAGAATTGTTGGAGCAAAGGTTGCTGAGCGTTTTGGAAAATCGTTACTAGAATTAGGTGGTAACAATGCAATCATTATTACACCAACTGCAGATTTAAAAGTGGTAGTTCCTGGTGCTGTTTTTGGTGCTGTTGGAACTTGCGGGCAACGTTGTACATCTACAAGACGATTAATCATTCACGAATCGGTTTATGATAAAGTACGTGATGCTATTGTTGGTGCTTATGGGCAATTAACTATTGGTAATCCTTTAGATGAAAAAAACCATATTGGTCCATTAATTGATAAAGACTCTGTAAATACTTACCTAGCTGCAATTGAGAAAGCTAAAGCCGAAGGTGGAAACGTATTAGTAGAAGGAGGCGTTTTAGAAGGTGAAGGTTATGAAAGTGGTTGCTACGTTAAACCAGCAATAATTGAAGCCGAAAATCATTTTGAAATCGTACAGCACGAGACATTTGCTCCAATTTTATATTTAATGAAGTATTCTGGAGAGGTAGAAAATGCTATAGCTAAGCAAAATGGTGTAGCACAAGGTTTATCATCTGCAATTATGACTAATGAAATGAAAGAAGCAGAGAAATTCTTGTCTTATGCTGGTTCAGATTGTGGTATTGCAAATGTAAATATTGGTACTTCTGGAGCCGAAATTGGTGGAGCTTTTGGAGGTGAGAAAGAAACAGGTGGTGGACGCGAGTCTGGATCTGATGCTTGGAAAGTATACATGCGTAGACAAACAAATACAATAAATTATTCTGACGAGTTGCCTTTAGCGCAAGGAATTAAGTTTGATTTGTAGACACTCAAATTATTATATCAAAAGCCACATTTTATATGTGGCTTTTTTTTTACAAAATAAACGCAACCTTTTCATACTTTACTCATCTACAATTTATAACCAACTATTTGTATATGAATAAATATGTCTACTTTTTTCTAATTTCAGTATTACTAATGCTTTTTAGTTGCGAAGTTAGATTTGATCCCAATGTTAGAATTGCGGTAAATGGAACTGTAGTTAATGATGAAGGAGCTCCAATTGAAGCTGCTGAGGTTAGTGTCTATACGAGACGATCTACAGGAAATGTATTTGCACCAGGACCATCTAGTTCTAATGAATTTCTTCTTGGACGTAATTATAGTTCTCAAAACGGAAATTTTGAGGTGGTATCTATCTTTGATAGGGACGAAGATTTTTCAATTGTAGTTTTAAAAGATGAAGATTTTTCGCATTATGAATACGCAACAAATACTGTAGAAAATGTTCCAGATAATTTAAGCTTTAATTTAGAAACTGTAGAGTTAAAAAGAGTAGGTAATGTAAATTACACCATTACGAGAGAAAGCGGTAGCGATAATAGCCTGCAATTTTCATTTAAATATGTTATCCCTTTTTGTTTAGAGTTCTACAATCTAGATGGATTAGATCCTAATCAAAGTTTCTGCTTTGAAGAACAATTTCTAAATAGAACTTCCAGCAATAATAATCCAGACTTCGAAGGCAATTTTAGAACACCTTACGGTACTCAGGTAGAATTTACTTATACCTTAAATGAGCAAGAATCAATTACCGAAATCTTTACACTAAATCAAGAAAATTATGAATTTACATTCAGCTATTAAATCAACAATCTGCTTCTTGTTAGTGTTTAGTGCTTTTAATTTAAATGCGCAAAATGAAGCGATAAGTGAAGAGACCTCAAAAAGCGAAGATACTATTACCAATTCTAAACAACGTAATGTTGCTTACTCTATTGGATATCACAAACCAATGTCATCTGGAGATAATTTTATAGGTAAAGGATTAGAAGGCAAAGGTGGCTTTGATTTTAAAATTCAGGTCTATGTTTACAAACAGTTTTTTATAGGTGGTGCTCTAGGAGCTAGCTATTTTAGGGTCAAAGATCCAGCAATTGTAGGTAATTATAAAAAAACGAGAATAGCAGAGGAGTATTTATTTATTGGTTATGAGTTTGTACCTACACAAGATATAAGGGTTGGAGTTAATGCATCTGTTTACGGACAATCTAATTATAAAAATTCATTTGCAGAAGACGTTTATCAAAAAGACTCAGCACGTTTAAATAGTTATGGCTTTTATGTTACTTATGAAATTTCTAATCAATTTATGATTTTTGCAGATTACTCATACAGAGTAGATAAAACAAATATTGATGTGCCAGCATCATTAGAAGATACCTTTAGGCGAGGTACTTATAATAAAATTGGTATTGGTATAAAATTTTCTTTTAAAGGTAAGGACCTTATTAATTCTTTGTGATTTAATAAGAAAAACCAATATTTTAGTTTAATGACCGTTTCTTATTAAGAGGCGGTTTTCTTATTAGATTAAACCATTAGTTTCTTTTTCAGTCTTAAAACTATGAACACTAAACATATTCTTCATTTATACGCTAGAGCAGGTTTTGGAGCCACCCAAAACGATTTAAAACGCTGTGTTGGGTTAAATAGAGCCCAAATTGTAAATGCATTGTTTGACTCTTCTAAAGCGATACAACCCTTAGAAATTGACGTTTCTGAGTTTGTAAACATTAATTATAGAAATTTAGACAAAACAACTGTACGAGAACTCAGAAAAAAAAGTAGGGATAGAATTAAGATTTATAATATAAAGTGGATTGAACGATTGGTAACTACTCCAGAGTTACTTAGAGAAAAAATGACTTTGTTTTGGGCTAATCATTTTGTGTGCAGAAATGAAAATATATTATTTGTAAAAAAATACAATAACGCGCTTAGATCTAATGCTTTGGGTAATTATGGAGATTTTACAAAAGCTATTTCAAAGGAGGCTGCCATGTTAAATTATCTCAATAATAGCCGAAATATAAAGCAAAATCCCAATGAGAATTTTGCCAGAGAACTTATGGAGTTATTTATGCTAGGTGTAGGTAATTATACCGAATTTGATATTAAAGAAAGTGCAAGATCTTTTACAGGCTATAATCATGATCGTAACGGAAATTTTAAATTAAAAAGATTATTACATGATGAAGATGAAAAGGTTTTCTTCGGAAAAAAAGGCAATTTCAATGGAGATGATATTATAAATATGATACTCGAACAGAAACAATGCGCTCGCTTTGTTTGTGCTAAAGTTTATAAATATTTTATAAATGACACTATAAATAATAAGCATTTAGAGGAGTTAACAAACCTTTTTTATAAAGATTATGATATCGAAAAACTAATGCGATACATCTTTAATTCAGATTGGTTTTATTCCGAAGAAAATATAGGTGCAAAAATAAAATCTCCTATAGAGTTATTGGTTGGTATGAATAAAGTGGTGCCAATGGCATTTAAAAAACAAAAAGATCTGTTTAAAATACAAAAATTACTTGGGCAAACCTTGTTAGATCCACCAAATGTGGCAGGTTGGAAAGGTGGAAAAAACTGGGTAGATAGTAATACCATTATGTTGCGTTTAAAGTTGCCATCTATATTACTAGGTAATGCTCAAATATCTGTCAAACCAAAAGGTGAATATGAAGATTCTTACGAAGAGTTTTATGCCAAGAGTAAACGTAAAAAGATTATAAATGTTACACCAAATTGGATAGAGTTTGAAAAACAGTTTGTAGATGTTAGCATTAAAGAATTAGAGCAACAACTTATTATTGCGCAAATAAGTGATGGTACAAAAACCTATTTAGACTCGTTAAGTAAATCGTCTAAAAGAGAATATTGTATTCAATTAATGTCGCTGCCAGAATATCAAATGTGTTAATTTAATTTTTAAGATTATGGACAGAAGACATTTTTTAAAACAATCTACACTAGCAAGCAGTTTATTTTTTGTGCCTAGTTTTGTAAAGGCATTAGAAAATATATCACCTAAAAGTTTAGGCTATAAGCGTTTGGTAATCATACAGCTATCTGGAGGTAATGATGGATTAAATACCATTGTGCCATTTAATAATGATGCTTATTATCGTTACAGACCTAAAATAGCGATAACTAAAAATGACGTCATAAAAGCGTCAAGTGATTTAGGATTTCATGCTAATCTACTTCCGTTAAAAAAATTATATGATCAAGGTCATTTAACGGTTATCAATAATGTTGGTTATCCAAACCCAAATCGTTCTCATTTTAGGGCTACAGATATTTGGCAAACCGCAAGTGACTCTAATGAATATTTACAAGAAGGCTGGATTGGTCGTTATTTGGATCTCTACGGAAATGAGCCATATAACGCTATTGAAACAGATGATAGTCTATCTTTAGCTTTAAAAGGAAAAAATATAAATGGGATAGCTACAAAAAACCCAGCAATTTTATTTAGAACGTCACAAGACCCATATTTTAAAAACGTTTTAAAGCACTATCAAGATGAGCATTTGAGCGAGCATAATTTAGGATATTTATATAAAACCATGATTGCTGCAGAGTCATCTGCAAAATATATTTTTGAGAAGCATAAAGCAGCTAATAGTCAAGAAACATATCCTAAAGATGAATTTTCTAATCAACTAAAAACAACAGCAAAATTGATAAACTCTGGTATAGAAACAAAAGTGTTTTATACCTCACTTGGTGGTTTTGATACGCACGTCGGACAAGTAAATCGTCAAGGTCGCTTACTTAAAATGTATGCAGATGGTGTAGAAGCTTTTGTTAATGATTTAAAAACTCAAGGCACATTTAATGATACTTTAATTATGACTTTTTCTGAGTTTGGTAGACGTGTAAACCAAAATGCAGCTAATGGTACAGATCATGGCTCTGCAAGTAATGTGTTTATTATTGGTAATCAATTAAAAAAACAAGGTTTCTACAATGAGTTGGCGAGTCTCAATGATTTAGATGATAATGGAGATTTAAAATATACTATAGATTTTAGATCAATTTATGCCACAATTTTGTCTAATTGGTTAGAAGTAGAAGATAAGCGAGTTTTAAATAAATCATACAACAAGCTAGATTTTATTTAATTCTTTGACATAAAAAAACCTTATCTCGTAGTCGACAAGTCGAATTTGAAATAAGGTAATTTGTAATTGATTAATAGCACTGCTAAAGTCGTATAAATATCCTTTACTATTAAATAAAAACTATAAGTGGTTAAAAAAACTGTATGAATGGTAGATTTAATTCTATAAAAATGGTTTAACCATCTTTTTCTATATAAAAATCATCAATTTTAATTTAGAAACAACTGTATTAAAGAGAGTTGCAATAGTTTTAAAAAAACAAAAACCTTACTTCATTATCGATAAATCGATTTAGAAATAAGGTTATGTGTAATTGATTAATAGCAATGACAATTTCGTAAAAATTATAGAAGCTGTAGAATAATTACTACAAATAGCAAAAAAAAAGGTATGAACGGTAATTTTTGCAAAATACACCGTTTAACTGTATTTAATTTTGCGTAAAATTCTAGTTGCCTCTTGGTAAGATTTATAGACCTCTAGACTGTGTGATTTTAAATAAGGTTTTGCCTCATTTAACCTGTTAATGGCGTCATTAAATAAATTGAGGTAGCATATTAAGTATGTTGCTGGAAGGTTTTTTAAATCTTTCATCTCATTATTGTTAAGATTTAAACCTTTTTTAAGTTTTTCTAATAATGCATTATTAGAGTTATAGATATGATGCAATATCTTTTTATCAAATTGAGGAGGTACAAACAATAATTTAGTTTCAATAGTATAGTGTGCATTATCATTAAAATGAATTAGTGTTTCTTCTAATTCGTAATATGTATTTTGGTTTTGAAGACCTAAATTAACGTACTCCACAATTTTAAAGCTATTATCATTATAAGATATAGAAACTTCATCAAAAGTAGAAAAGAACAAACGTACTTGCTCATTAATTAATTCTATATCTACTCTAGAAAAAAGCACCTCATTTTTAACTGTCTTTTTTTGTCCAGACCAGCATAAAACAAAATACTCTTTAAATACTTTGTATTGTGGGTTATAGTCTTTACGCATATTCATAAAATCAAAAACACCATTTAACGTATGTTCTATATTGTTTTGAGAATGAGACTCAATAGCTTCTACGAGCTGCGAATTAACATCGTTAATTTTAATATCAAAAACTTTGGGCATACTAATGCTACCGTCTCTTAAAAAGACAGTGCCTCCATAATATTTCCAAATATTTTTTCTAAGCGAAGTAATTTGATTATTAGCTCTAATAGTTACGAGGCCAACAACTTTATCTTCTGGTAAATGTGGAAAAGGTATATTCTCGTATTGCACAATAGGCGGATTACTCAAATAGGCATTGATAAGGTTTTGAATTTTACTATCATCAAAAAAGTGAACACCTATAATTGTATTGTCTTCGTCTTCTACACCAATTACTATGTACGAGTTGTTTTTAGGGTTACTATTAGAGAGTGCACATATATGTTTTAAAAATTTGGCTTTTCCTTCTTTATGAGTAATATCTACTTTTCGCTTTTTGTCATAAAAACTGTTCTCATCGTTATGAGCGAGCAAGTTTTTAATAAGTAGTCGTTTATTAATCATAATATTTCTTGCAATAGTAGAAATCTCATTTTATTCTCGAAAAAACGAGAATCATTTGGTTTGTGTTCCAAGTACCTCAAACAACTACCGTTAGCGTAGGAGTTTCTTTTTTAGTGCTTTTTTGTTTCTGCTATAATAACTCCAAAATTGCCATCTAATTGTTCCCATTTTTTCTTCGGAAGATAAGTTCTAGATACAAACCCATCTAGATATAGAGCATTTTTACAACCTTGATTTTTAAAGAACTCTGCAAAATCATATAATGAAATGACATCTTTAGACATAGCGAATAAGAGAGTTCCGTTTGGTAAAACACCAACACCATTTCTAACGTGTAAATTGTTAGAGCCTTGTACAAACACAGGATGTATTTTGCCATCTATAACGAGCATAGGTCCAGACTGAGTGGCATAGCTAATATTTATATTTGTCGTAAAATCTGTTGTTTTAGAGATAACAGCTTTATTGTTATGTGTTAAATAGAAAATCCCGTTAGGTTGTAAATAAAAGTTTCCGTAGGCTTCTTTTGTAGTGTCAATTTCTTTCTTGGTGATTCCGTTTTCTATGTATAAACCTTGAGGAGAACCATCTTTGAGATACATGCCTCCATTCATTGCAAATACGAGTTCCTGATTTTTGTTGCTTAGCTCATTTTTTAGAGTATTAAAATTTCCGAAGTTAATACCTTTATCATTTTTGAGATAAAATTTTAAATCGCTCTTTTTTAAATCAAGAGTATGTATTACAAAACGGTTATCTTCAATTTTTTGTGCAACCGACGTGCATGATATTATTGAAATAAACAGGCAAAGTAACCATGAGTTTTTAAATTGTATTAACTCACATTTCATAGGTTTTTATTTACAATAGTAGAGCTAGCCTGAGCTGTGCAAAACATGAGTACATCGGCAATGTTAACATGAGCAGGTCTTGAGATTGTAAATTGAATCATCTCTGCAACGTCCTCTGGTTGTAAGGCCTTATAACCTTTGTAAACTTGATCTGCAATTGGGTCTCCTTTAAATCTAACGTGAGAAAACTCGGTCTCTACAAGTCCAGGGTTTATGGCTGTTACCTTTATACCAAACGGATTTAAATCTATACGCATCCCTTCTGTAATGGCTAAAACAGCATGCTTGCTTCCGCAGTAAACATTTCCTTTTGGATATACTTCTTTGCCTGCAGATGATCCAATATTAATAATATGACCACTTTTGCGTGCAGTCATTTGTGGTATAATGGCTTTACTTACATAAAGCAAACCTTTTACATTAATATCCATCATAGCATCCCAATCATCTAAGTTACCTGTTTGTATTGGGTCCAAACCATGTGCATTACCAGCATTATTTATTAATATATCAATATCTTGAAATTCTTCTGGCAGAGTTTCAATAGCAGCAAAAGTTTCTTTTTTATCTCGTACATCAAAATTTAGAGTATGTACATTGGTTTGTTTACTTAGAGCGCTTTTAATTGTGTCTAATCGTTCTTGACGTCTACCGCAGAGAATTAATTTTATACCGTGATTTGCAAATTCGTGCGCTGTTGCTCTTCCAATTCCGCTTGTTGCTCCAGTTATTAATGCTGTTTTATTCATGTATTATAAGTGCTAATTATTATTTATGGTACTTCATGACCTTGACTGGCTTCAAGTATTTTAAACCAATCTTGTAAGTCTAAATTTAGGGCTAATGCTTTGGCAGCATCTGTAATTCTCTGTTTTGTAGTGGTACCTATTACTGGATGAATTTTTGAAGGATGCCTTAACAACCAAGCTAATAGTAATTGATCTTCGGTTGCTTTGTACTTGTCTAACAACTCACCAAGTTGTTTATGTATTTGTCTTGTTTGTGCAGTATCTTCTCTAAAAACATTTCCTAATGGAGACCAAGCCATAGGCTTAATGTTTTTTATTTGCATTTGGTCAAGAGTGCCATCTAGCATTGCTTTATGTTGGGTTAAAGAAAACTCAATTTGGTTGACATCAACATCTACACATTGAGATAGCAATGCTACCTGAGATGGTGTAAAATTTGAAACACCAAATTGTTTTATTAACCCTCTTTTTTTGAGGTTAGTAATAGCTTCTGCAACCTCATTGGCTTGCATTAAAGGACTTGGTCTATGTAATAAAAACAAGTCTAAATAGTCTGTTTTTAAGTACTTTAAAGATTCTTGAGCAGACCAAATTATATAATCTTTATCGTATTGATAGTGTTTAACAGTATTAGACCTACTCTCTGCCAATAATTGAATACCACATTTACTAATAAGTTGAATGTTTTCTCTAGCAATAGAGCTATCGTTCAGAGCCTCTCCAAAATGAGACTCTGTTGTATAATTACCATAAATATCTGCATGGTCAAATGTGGTAATATTTTGAGCAATACAGTGTTGTATTAAATCAATAGTTTGGTTTTTGTTAAGGTTTTTACCCCAAACTCCCCAAGTCATAGTACCTGCAATTAATCGAGAATATGTCACTTTTTTTTCAGTTTATGATGGTTTTTCTGCAATTCATGTATAAAAATAGACAAATCTAATAGAAATGAATATCATTGTTACATATTAATTAATTGTCCCTTATTATGAAAACCTCACGCAATTTTAAAATACTCATTATAGGTTTGTTAACCATTTTTTTAATGACTAGCTGTTCTAATGAGTTAGAAACAGAAACCTTTGAAGACAGTTCTTTAATAACTGTAAAATTACAAGGCACTCCAAGTAATTTAAATAGAGTAAACTTAGAAATTTTAGATATCCAAATTCGTGTTTTAGAAGATGAGTTAGACCCTAATGCATGGATAAGTTTAAATCCTGTTAATACGGGAATACATGATGTAACAAAAATTGTAAATAATCAAGTAGTAACGCTTGTAGATTTTGAAGAGATACCATCTAATTATATTTACAATATAAAATTGGTTTTTGGAGATAATAACACTGTGGTAGAAAATGGTATAGAATATATTTTAGATTTTAATGTAAACGCAGACAATGCCTCAATTAATGTGGTAGAAAAACAATTAATATCTAATAAGGTTTATGATTTTGTATTAGTTTTTGATACAGATGAGTCTATAAATATTTCTTCGGAAGGTCATGCAAATTTAAACCCAAAAATGTCTACAGAAATGAGATTATTTAATCTCTTTTAAGTTAAGATTTTACATAAATTAATCACATACAATTTACTTAAAGGCAACACGATATGTGTTGCCTTTAACATTTAACCAAATGTTAACAGCTAATCATCAAAAAATTTAACAATTTGCGTAACTAAATTAAATGGAGTTAATCACAGCGTTAAAAACATATAAATAATGGAAGAAACAGGTACAATTGACATTAAAAGCATAAATGAGAAAATAGAAAAAGAAAGTGCTTTTGTTGATTTGTTAATGATGGAAATGAATAAAGTCATCGTTGGGCAAAGACACATGGTAGAACGTTTGCTTATTGGACTTCTTGGTCGAGGGCACATTTTATTAGAAGGTGTTCCTGGTCTAGCAAAAACTCTTGCCATTAATACCTTGTCACAAGCAGTAGATGGAAGTTTTAGTAGAATACAGTTTACGCCAGATTTATTACCTGCAGATGTGGTTGGTACATTAATTTATAACATGAAAATTAATGATTTCTCAATAAAAAAAGGACCAATATTTGCAAATTTCGTGTTGGCAGATGAGATTAACAGAGCACCAGCAAAAGTGCAATCGGCTTTGTTAGAAGCGATGCAAGAAAAGCAAGTAACTATTGGAGATGAAACCTATGTTTTAGACAAGCCATTTTTAGTTATGGCAACTCAAAACCCTGTAGAACAAGAAGGAACTTACCCTTTGCCAGAAGCGCAAATTGACCGTTTTATGCTTAAAACAGTAATTGATTATCCTAAACAAGCCGAAGAGCAGCTTATTATGAGAGCTAATTTAAAAGGCAGTTGGGAAAAAGTAAATCCTGTAGTTAGCATTGCTCAAATACTAAAAGCTCAGGAGGTTGTTAGAGAGGTTTATATGGATGAGAAAATCGAAAAATATATCCTAGATATTATTTTTGCAACGCGTTATCCAGATCAATATAGATTACCAGATTTAAAACCATTAATTTCTTTTGGAGCATCGCCTCGTGGAAGTATCAACTTAGCAACTGCTGCAAAATGTTACGCATTTATAAAGCGTCGTGGTTATGTAATCCCAGAAGATGTTCGTGCAGTAGTACATGATGTGTTACGACACAGAATTGGAATTACGTATGAAGCCGAAGCAGAAAACGTAACATCTGAAGATATCATTAACAAGATTGTAAATGAGATAGAGGTGCCTTAAAATTGTCCTTCCGCATTTGACGCGGAATCTCTTTAACTTTTATAACAATTTTAATTTGATAGATTCTGCATCAAGTGCAGAGTGACAGAACACAAAAATGGATACCAAAGAACTCTTAAAAAAAGTACGAAAAATTGAGATTAAGACACGACGATTGTCTGATCATATATTTGGAGGCGAATACCACTCGACTTTTAAAGGTCGTGGTATGACTTTTTCTGAAGTGAGACAGTACCAGTTTGGTGATGATGTACGTAATATAGATTGGAATGTTACTGCACGCTACAACGAACCATACATTAAAGTTTTTGAAGAAGAACGAGAATTAACGATGATGCTCATGGTTGATATTTCGGGTTCAGAATTGTTTGGAACAGATGAGCAGTTTAAAAATGAAATTGTTACTGAGATTGCTGCAACGTTGGCATTCTCTGCAACACAGAATAATGATAAAATTGGTCTCATCTTATTTTCAGATGCTATAGAATTATATATTCCGCCAAAAAAAGGACGTTCTCACGTACTGAGAATTATTAGAGAATTGATTGAATTTAAACCAAAAAGTAAACTCACAGATATTTCCGAAGCATTGAAATTTTTATCTAATGTGATGAAAAAGAAAGCAATTGTTTTTATGCTTAGCGATTTTGTCACAGATGATGATTACAAGCAAAATTTAAAAATTGCTGCTGGTCGTCATGATATCACAGGCATTAGAGTTTTTGATAAAGGGGAAGAAGAAATTCCTAATCTTGGGATGGTGCAAATGCAAGATGAGGAGTCTGGAGAATTGGTGTTAGTCAATACAGCATCAAAGCAGGTGCGAAACAATTATAGTAATTATTATAAAGAGAAAGTAAACTATTTTAAAGAGACGTTTACAAAATCTGGTTCTGGCACAATAGATTGTCGTGTAGATGAGAGTTATGTAAAAAAATTACTAGGTTATTTTAAGAGAAGATAAAAAAGTTAGAGGTACAAATACATTGTACTAAGGTTGATTATGAAGCTAAATATTAAAAAGTTTAATGGTAATTATAAGGTCGTTTCTCGCAAGAGTTCTCCATTAACGGTCAATTTATCTGTATTCTTTTTTCTGTTTTCTTTCCTTTCTTTTGCTCAAGTTACATCGTCTATAGATACTACAAAAATTAGAATTGGCGAGCAAATTACATATCAAGTAAAAGTAGAAGCAGATACTACAGATTTGGTAGTGTTTCCAGAGGGTCAAACCTTTATGCCTTTAGAGATGATAGAATCTTATAAAATAGATTCTACTAAAAATAACAGCAAATTTCAGCTTATAAAAAAATATGCATTAACGCAGTTTGACTCTGGTGCATATATTATCCCGAAGCAAAAAATCGTTATTGGTACAAAAACGTATTTTACAGATTCTTTACGTGTTGAGGTACAAACAATTCCTGTAGATACCACAAAGCAAAAACTTTTTGACATTAAACCAATGATTACCGTAGAGAAGGCCTCAAGTAAATGGTGGCTTTATGTACTTTTAGGTTTACTTATATTAGGATTAGTAGCCTTTATTTTATATTGGTTTATTTGGCGTAAAAAACCTCTAACCGAAGAGGAGGAAATTGCATTGCTACCACCTTATGATAGAGCTAAAATGGCTTTAAAAAAATTAGATGAGAGTGATTATCTTCAAAAAGAAGAGTTAAAAGATTATTACTCTGAGCTCACATTTATTATTAGAAAGTATCTAGATGAAAAAGTCTATGATAGAGCCTTAGAAAGCACTACAGATGAGTTGATAGATCGTTTAAGTATGCTTAGAGATGCTAACCAGATTGAGTTAAGCAATGACGATATAAAAAATATTGAAACCATTTTGAAACGTGCCGATTTGGTAAAATTCGCAAAATCAGCACCAGATATCGAGTTGGCAAAACTGGATAGAAATACGATTGATATAGAAATTGACCAAGTTAAAGAAGCATTACCAGAACCAACTGAAGAAGAGAAACTACTAGACGAGCAATATAGAGACGAGCAAGAGCGAAAAGCAAAGCGCAAAAAGATTTGGCTTACTGTAGCAGCTAGTGTATTAATTCTAATTGCAACATTTGTAGGTTTTGGCGTAAAATATGGTTTTAAATATGTGGTAGATACCATTGTAGGAGAAGAAAGCAAAGAGCTTCTAGAAGGAGAATGGGTGCGTAGTGATTATGGTGTGCCACCAATTATGATTTCTACTCCTGTAGTTTTAGAGCGTATTAATATTGAAATACCAGAAGAATTAAAAGATAAAATAGAGAACACATCGTTTAGATTTTTGTCTGATGAAGCAGGAATTGATATTCAGGTGAGTACAACCAAATTTAATTATACCGATGAAGAAAAAGAGCAAGCGCTTTCCGAAGAAGGTAAAACAAGAGAGTTACTTGCAGCTTCAGAAAAATATATTCAAAAACTAGAGGCAGATGGAGCAACAAATATTACGGTAAAAAGAGAACAATTTATCACTCCTAATGCAGCAGAAGGTTTTAAAACTTATGGCACCATGATGCTCTCTAATGATGGAGACGATACACCTGCTAATTATAATATTATTCTATTTAAGGCCGAAAATGTAAGACAACAAATAATTTTGCAATGGAGAGGTGGCAATACTTATACCAATGAGATGATGGAGCGCGTTTTAAAATCTATAGAACTTAAAAAACTAGAAGAAGAGTAATGTTTGAAGGAATAGAGTTTTTAAATAAAGAGTTTTTTTGGTTGTTTTTACTACTGCCAATAGCAATATTGTGGTATGTTTTTAAGAGGAAGCAACAAACAGCAGAGCTTAAAATGTCTAGCATTAAAGGTTTTAAAGTTGGTAATTCTTTATTGCCAAAATTTCGACCTGTATTATTTGTATTACGGTTATTAACCTTATCATTTCTAATTTTAGCATTGGCTAGACCAAGAACTTCAGACGAGACAACAAAAACTAAAACAACTAAGGGTATAGATATTGTTATGGCAATAGATGTATCTGCAAGTATGTTGGCTAAAGATTTGCTTCCAAATCGTCTAGAAGCATTAAAAAAAGTGGCAGGAGATTTTATAAAAGGCAGACCTAATGACCGTATAGGTTTGGTAGAATATGCAGGAGAAAGTTATACCAAAACGCCAATTACAAGCGATAAAGGTATTGTTTTACGCTCTCTTAGAGATATTAAATATAATACTGTCATAGAAGGAGGTACAGCCATTGGGATGGGATTAGCAACATCTGTAAACCGTTTAAAAGATAGTAAAGCAAAAAGTAAGATTATTATTTTATTGACAGATGGTGTCAATAACTCTGGCTTTATAGACCCTAAAATAGCAAGTGAACTAGCCCTAGAATATGGTATTAAAGTTTATACCATAGGATTGGGTACAAATGGTATGGCATTATCTCCATATTCTATTTTACCTAACGGAAATTTTCAATATCGAAGAATACAAGTAGAAATTGACGAAGAGCTACTTAATGAAATAGCAGATGTCACAGGTGGGATTTATTTTAGAGCAACAAATAACAAAAAATTAAAAGAAATTTACGACGAAATTAATAAACTCGAAAAGACCGAAATTGAAGAAATAAAATACACGACGTATGATGAAAAATATCGTCCGTTGATTTTAATAGCGTTAGCATTCTTACTTGTAGAAGTGCTACTTAGGTTTACTGTTTTTAGAAGTTTTGTGTAGTTGTAACTTAGAGAATATAAAAAATGTTTGATTTTCAATTAGAAGAAAAAATTTGGTTTTGGATGTTGCTGGCTATTCCAGTAATAATCTTACTATTTGCTATGCTTCAGTTTTGGAAATATAGAACACAAAAACGTTTTGCTAACACCAAACTGCTAAAGCGTTTAAGTCCTAATCAGTCGTTGTTTAAATCTATTCTAAAAATTATTGTCCTTTGTTTAGCGATTGCTTGTTTTGCCATAGCATTGGTTAACCCAAAAATTGGTACAAAACTAGAAACTGTAAAACGTCAAGGTGTAGATATAGTATTTGCAGTAGACGTTTCTAAAAGTATGTTGGCAGAAGATATTGCACCAAATAGACTAGAAAAATCAAAACAGTTGGTGACTCAAATCATCAATAATTTGGCAAGTGATCGCGTTGGGATTATTGCTTATGCTGGCAAGGCGTTTCCGCAATTACCAATTACTACAGATTATGCCTCAGCAAAAATGTTTCTCAATAACATGAATACAGATATGCTCTCCTCTCAAGGTACAGCCATCAACGAAGCTATAGAACTAGCAAAAACTTATTTTGATGATGAGGAGCAAACAAATAGAGTGTTAATTATTATTTCAGACGGAGAAGACCATAGTGATGTTTCTAGTACAATTGCAGAAGAAGCCAGTGAAGAAGGTATCAGGATTTTTACCATTGGTGTTGGTGATGTAAAAGGAGGGCGTATCCCAATAAAACGTAATGGTATTTTGCTCAATTACAAAAAAGACAATCAAGGAGAAACGGTTATCACAAAACTCAACGAGGAAACGCTCAAGGATATCGCAGACGAAGCCAATGGTGCTTACATCAATGGTAACAACACTGCAGACGTTATCAAAGAAATCAAAGACATCCTTAACAAGATGGATAAAACCGAATTTGAAGCCAAAGAGTTCGCGGATTATAAAGACCAGTTTCAATGGTTTTTAGGTTTTGGTATTTTCTTTTTATTCTTAGATATTTTCTTCCTAGAACGTAAAACAGGTTGGTTGAAACGACTTAATCTTTTTAATGAGAATTTTTAGTTCTTCGGAAACGTTATAATTTGGTATTTCTTGTGAGCGAATTTTTAAATTTATCACAATCTCCAGGAAGATTTTTTTTTAAACTCATATTTAAATACTCTAGAGATTTATTTACCAGACTATTATTATAGTAATAGTCTTGTTGATATCTTATAATAGCACCATTATCCTCAGAAAAGATAATAATATATAAAATTTCATTTTCTGAATAAACTTCTACAAAACCTTTATTAAAATTAACGGATGCATTATTAATCGGTGCTGATAAACTTTCAAGTTTATCACAAATTAAATTTATTTCTTTTTCCGAATTTAAGAAAGTTTGATTTTTACCATCATAACAAGACTTTGCTTTGCTAATAAAGATTAACTCATCACTAGGACAAAGTTTTTTGATTTCAGATTTACAACCAATTTGACAAACCGCGATAATCACTAAATAAAACAATGTTTTTTTCATGATTTAAATATACAATTACATCAAACACTAACCCAGCCCATATTTTATAAATTCTTTAACTATATCAATTCTACTTGTTTCATATATTGCTAAGCATTTTACTAGAGCTTAATTGACATTGAAGTAAATTTTTATAATACATGAAATTATATCTAACATATTTTTTTATTCTAATCTTCGGTTTGTCCTTTGCGCAAAACAAAGACAAAGAAAAAGAGCAACAATTAGCGTTAGAAAATGCTAAAAACTACGTTTATGAAGGCAATGAGCTCATCGATGCAGATAATTATATCAATGCAGAGATGGAGTACAGAAAAGCCATAGATAAAGCGCCATCTGTTGTTGCAGGCTCTTATAATTTAGGAAACACCTATTACGAAAAAGGTAATTATGACGAAGCGTTATATCGTCATACCGAAGCTGCAAAAAACGCAACTTCAAAAGATGAAAAATATAGAGCCTATCACAATATTGGTAATGTATTAATGAAAGAGGAATTATGTAAAGAAGCTGTTGAAGCTTATAAAAATGCGTTACGTAACAACCCAACCGATGATGAAACCCGTTATAATCTTGCTCTAGCAAAGGAGTGTGCTGCTCAACAACAGCAAGAACAAGATAAGGAAGAGGAGAAAAACGACGAGGACAAAGAAAACGAAGAAAAGAACGAGGATAAAAAAGAAGACGAGAAAAAAGAAGATCCTAAAGACGAAGGCGACCAAGATAAAAAAGAAGGCGAAGACGAAAAGAATGAAGACGGTAAACCTAAAGATGAAAAGGATCAAGGTAAAGGTGACAAGAAAGACGATAAAAAAGAAGAAGGCAAACCTAAGCCACAACCAGGGCAATTATCGCCTCAACAAATTAAAAACTTGTTAGAAGCAATGAATAATAATGAACAAAAAGTTCAAGAGAAAATAAATGCCGAAAAGCAAAAAGGAGCTAAAGTTAAAACAGAGAAAGACTGGTAATATTTAGTTCTACAGTTATAATTCTAAGTAATATTAAATTTACTTTCGATAAGTCTTAAATAAGTTAATTGTTAAATTATAAATTAAGGTAAAATCATAACATTTCCGAAGAAAAAATTGAGATGAAACTCTTAAAGCACATATCTATTTTATTAATCATACTCACATCGAGTATGAGCTTTGCGCAGGTTAAATTTGAAGCCAAAGTGAGTAAAACAAAACTTGGGCAAAATGAGCGTTTGCGTATAGATTTTACGATGAACAAGGATGGTGACAATTTTGAATCACCAGATTTTGAAAATTTTCAAGTTATTGGAGGTCCAAACACATCGGTGAGCAACTCTTGGCTAAATGGTGTGCACTCTTATGCTAAAACGTATAGTTATTTTTTAGCACCTCAAAAACAAGGCACATTTACTATTAAGAGTGCAAGTATAGAAATTGACGGTCAAGTATATAAAACCAAACCTGTAACAGTACAAGTTACTAAAGAGGTCAAAAGACCTAATGACCCATATAATGTTGAGGGTGTTGCATCTGAGAATATACATTTAGTAGCAGAGATTTCTAAATCAGATCCATATCTCAACGAAGCCATTACAGTGGTTTATAAGCTGTATGTGTCTCCAGATACTGGTGTAAGCAATTGGCGAGAATTAGAAAACCCTAGATATAACGATTTTTGGAGTCAAAAAATAGATACCAAAGGGTTAAGAATTTTAAACGGAAAATATAAAGGCGAAGATTACAGGTATGTCGTGTTGAGAAAAACTGTACTCTACCCTCAAAAATCTGGTAAATTAGAAATAGAGCCTCTAAAATTAGATATTACTGTTGAGGTGCCAACCAACCGACGAGATATTTTTGGTGGTAGACATATGGTGCAAACCAATAGAACCGTCTCTGCTGGTAGTAGAACTATAAATGTCAAAGCTTTGCCAGAAGAAGGTAAACCAGATGATTTTACTGGGGCAGTAGGCGATTTTAAGTTTAATGTTATGACTTCAAAATCTGAACTTAATGCTTCGGAAAGTTTAACAGCAACAGTACAAGTAACAGGTCAAGGTAACCTTAAGCTTTTTCAATTACCAAAATTAACATTGCCAAGCTCTTTAGAAGTTTACGAGCCAGAACATAATGAATCTATTAGAACTTACTTAGGTGGTATGCAAGGATCTATTGCAGATAGTTATACAATTGTACCGCAGTATAAAGGTAAATATCCAATACCAAGCATATCATTTTCTTACTTTGATTTAAAAACTGAAACTTACAAACGTGTATCTTCTGGAGAAATTATTGTAGATGTTATTGAAGGACCTTTAAATAACTCATCTGGCGATGATAATTTCACAGCGTCTAATGGGAATAAACAAGAGGTTGTACTTAATAATGATCAATTTGCTTTTGTGAAAACTGAGGCAAATTTAAAACCGATAGAATCGTCTAACTTTTTCAAGAGCACTGTTTTTTGGGGCTCTCTATTGTCTCCTTTATTATTAATTCCATTAGCAATCGTATTTCGTAAAGAAAGAGAAAAACGTAACGCAGATGTCTTTGGTAATAAGATAAGAAAGGCAGATAAACTGGCTAAAAAATATTTAAGTGAGGCAAGAAAATCACTAGGTAATAAGGAAGCGTTTTACATTGCCTTAGAAAAAGCATTGCATAATTATCTCAAAGCAAAATTACAGATTGAGACCAGTGACTTTAGTAAGGGAAAAATTGAAGAAATTCTAATAGAGAGACAAGTTAACGAGCCAACGGTTAAAGAATTTATAAGCATTCTAGAGCACTGTGAGTTGGCAAGATATACTCCAATTACCAATGTAGAAATGCAGCAAGATTATGATAAAGCTGCATCAACAATATCAATAATAGATAAAGAGATAAGATAGTGATGAAACACATATTTTATATAATATTATTTATTGTGGGAACACAATCATTTGCTCAAAACCAATCTATATTTGAGAAAGCTAATACTTTGTATAACGACGGTAATTATACAGAGGCATTAAGTAAATACAAATCTATTTTAGATACAGGAGAACATTCGGCAGAGTTATATTTTAACATTGCTAATGCACATTACAAATTAAATCATATTGCCCCAAGTATTTATTATTATGAAAAGGCTTTACTATTAAAGCCTAACGATAAAGACATTTTAAATAACATAGCATTTGCAAAAAATATGACCATAGATGCCATAGAGGTTGTACCAGAAGTTGGTTTTTCTAGATTAATAAAAAAGGCAACGCATACTATGGTATATGATAATTGGGCTAAATTATCTATCATACTAGTAGTCTTATTTGTAGTCTTATTTCTAGTGTATTATTTCTCACAAAGTACGTCTAAAAAGCGATTAGCATTTATTTTTAGTTTATCATCGTTGGGAGTTGCATTTTTGGCACTAGCATTTGCATTTAACAGCTATAAACTAGACCAAAAAAACCAACCAGCTATTGTATTTGCTCAAGAAAGCCAGATTAAGAATGAGCCAAATTTGAGAAGCGCAGAAGCTTTTAAACTACATGAAGGCACAAAAGTTCAGGTTATAGATACTGTTTCTAACTGGACAAGAATTAAGCTTACAGATGGTAAAACTGGTTGGGTTATAAGTGATGATATTAAAATGTTGAAGAATTTTTAAAGATTCCTTAACAAAAAAATGAAAATCTGTGCTTATCTTTGCTTTTTATTAAAATCAACCATGAGACAAAAGCTATCAGCTATATTTTTTTTAATCATATTTACAGCGCTAATTTCGGCGCCTTCTGTGGTTATGGCTATTGATAGCTCTATTGATATTTCTTGCTTATATACTATGAATGAGGAAGAAGAAGAAAAGGGTCATCAAGGTTCAAAAGGAGGCAAAATATTTTGTCAAGAATCTATGAGCTTATTAGACTACATTAATGGTATGGAAAAGGCTAAACAAACAGCCTATTTTTTCAAAACGTACCCAAAGCCTCATCTCAATTTAATTTCTCCACCACCAGAATTCATTTCTTAATTTTTATGTAAGGACAAAACTGTCCAAAAAAATTATTAACAATTGTTATAGAACTATAGTCTATAGCACAAATGAATTATGTATATGTTTAAAAATATTAAAAATGACTTACCAGCGAGTATAGTCGTGTTTTTTGTCGCACTACCATTATGTTTAGGTATTGCCTTAGCCAGTGGAGCACCTTTGTTTTCTGGTCTTATTGCTGGTATTATTGGAGGGATTGTAGTAGGATCACTAAGTGGTTCTAAAATTGGAGTTAGTGGTCCTGCAGCAGGATTAGCAGCAATTGTATTAACAGCAATTGGAACCTTGGGAGGTTATGAAAATTTTTTAGTTGCAGTTGTTTTAGGAGGTATCATTCAATTGGTTTTTGGATTAGCTAAAGCAGGAATTATTGGGTATTATTTTCCATCGTCTGTAATTAAGGGGATGCTAACTGGTATTGGTTTAATTATAATTTTAAAACAGATTCCGTATTTCTTCGGACTTGATAAAAACCCTGAAGGTGATTTTGCATTTCTTCAATTAGATGGAGAAAACACATTAACAGAATTACTTAAAACTATAAATGCAATTATTAGTGGTAATTTTGACAAAGGCGCAACTCTTATTGCACTTATTTCATTAGGTATCTTATTATTATGGAGTAACGTGTTAAGTAAAAAAGGGAAGTTCTTTGAAATTGTTCAAGGACCATTAGTTGCTGTAGTAGTTGGTATTATATTTTATATTTTAACTCAATCTAATGAGACCCTTTCTCTAGAAGCATCGCATTTAGTTAGTGTACCAGTACCAGACAATTTAGATTCATTTATCGGGCAGTTTAGTTTTCCAAATTTTTCAGCAATAACAAATCCACAAGTTTGGATTGTTGCCTTCACAATAGCCTTAGTGGCAAGTTTAGAAACGTTACTATGTGTTGAGGCGACAGATAAATTAGATCCACATAAAAACGTAACACCTACTAATAGAGAGTTATTGGCTCAAGGTACAGGAAACGTTATTTCTGGGATGATTGGAGGTTTACCAATAACTCAAGTTATTGTTAGAAGTTCTGCAAATATCCAATCTGGTGGACGTACTAAGTTATCGGCAATTATTCATGGTTTCCTATTGTTGATTTCTGTAATATTAATTCCAAGGTTATTAAACATGATTCCATTATCGGTATTAGCAGCAGTGTTATTTATCGTTGGTTATAAACTGGCTAAGCCTGCATTATTCAAAAAAATGTACGATTTAGGTTGGAAACAATCCATCCCATTTTTTGTAACTGTATTAGGTATTATTTTTATTGATCTACTTTGGGGAATCGGTCTTGGATTATTAGTTGGTATCGTGGTAATATTAATTAAGAGTTACCAAAATTCTCACTTCTTACATATTGAAGATAAAAGTAATGGTAAACATAAAATTAAAATGACGCTAGCCGAAGAAGTTACCTTTTTCAATAAAGGAGCAATTCTTAAGGAATTAGACAGTTTGCCAAGAGATACATTTTTAGAATTAGATGTTCGTAAGACAAGATATTTAGATAATGATATTATTGAAATCTTAGATGATTTTGCTTTTAAAGCTAAAGAAAGAAATATTGATATACAGCTTATTTCTGAAAGAGGAATTGTAGAAAATCCAGATAGTTTTATAGAATTTTTCAAATTAAGACCAAAAAGCGCCTAAATAGATATATTATGAATAAAAAATATAAAATATTAGTGCTTTCAGATTTGAAAGAGACTACAACTAGCACCTTAAAGAGTGCAGTTAGTTTAACTAAAATGGTCGATGGAGATTTACATTTTTTTCATGTAAAAAAGCCCACAGAAGTTGTAGAACGAGAAAATCAATTGTCTGCAATGAGAACTATTAATAGAACTTACTTAACTATCGAAAATGAAATTAAGGATATTATAGAGCCAATAGCTAATGATTATGAGGTAAAAATAAGCCATAGTCAAGCTATTGGTAATATAAAAAGTGCTATTAATGATTGTATAAAGTCTTACAAACCAGATATAATTATCTTAGGAAAAAGAAAATCAAAATTGTTAAACTTTATTGGCGATAATGTTATTGATCATGTTGTCAAAAATTACAATGGAGATGTTTTAATTGCTTCCGAAGAAAACCCTTTAGAACCAAATAAAGAGATTTCGTTAGGTGTATTAGATGGTTTAAAAACTACAACGCTAAGTGCAGGTTTAGGTTCAACTTTACTAAATTATACACAAAAACCAGTTAAATCCTTTAAAACGCAATTTGTAGAAACTGAATTTGAGAATTCAACTCTTACAGCAAATGAAATTGTAGAATTAGTATTTGATCATGGAGATAAATCAATTCAAAGTTTATCTAATTACTTGCGTAGAAGTGATGTTAATTTATTGTGTCTAGATCGAGGTGATAAAGAAAAAGCAAACAGTAATATTGATATTAAAAATGTAATAAATAATGTAAGCGTATCGCTATTAATATCTGGGAATAGTTTAAGTTACTCATAAAATCATGTTAATTGAAGTTGAAAGCTTCTATTATCCTTTTTTACTGAGTAAAAAATGTTAAATTTAGATAAATACTAACAAATAAACTATGAAGAAATTATTTTCAAATATCAAAGGAGATGCCTTTGGTGGAATTACAGCAGGAATTGTTGCGCTACCTTTGGCATTGGCATTTGGTGTGTCTTCTGGTTTAGGACCTCAGGCAGGTCTATATGGAGCTATATTTATCAGTTTTTTTGCAGCCCTCTTTGGAGGAACTAATACTCAAATATCTGGTCCCACAGCACCAATGACTGCTGTGAGTATGGTTGTAATTGCAGGTATTATTGCAGCAAATGATGGTAGTGTTGAAAAAGCATTGCCAGCTATTTTAACAGTTTTCTTATTAGCAGGATTAATTCAAATTGGTCTTGGAGCAATTGGTTTGGGTAAATATATACGTTATATCCCGTACCCTGTTGTATCTGGTTTTATGACCGCAATTGGAGTTATTATATTAGTAACTCAAATTTTACCTGCAGTAGGTTATTATGCTAAAGAAGATATAGAATTAGTGGGTCAATTTAAACCTCAAGCAGAAGAAATTATACTTGAGAATATTTTAAAAGAAGAAGCGGGAGAAGGTATTCTTGTGTTAGAAAATTTTGAAGAAACCATTAGGCGATCAAAACTTACAACAGAAGATGATATTGCTAAAGAGTCAAAAACATTAGCAAAATCTGCAAGTTCGGGTGTTTTAGGTACATTTAAAGTTTTACCTAGAGCGCTTAAAAATATTAATTGGCTAGAGTTGATCCTTGCACTTTCAACAATATTTATTGTCTATGGTTTTAAACGTATTACAACCAAAATACCAAGTGCTTTGGTGGCATTGATTGTCGTCTCTGGTGTTGCCTACTTTGCTAATTTAAACTATAGGCCTATTGAAGAAATTCCAACAGGACTACCCATACCCAATCTAGAAATTTTTACAAATTTTAGTTTGGCATCGGTGACTCCCTATATTTTTACAGCAATAACATTAGCCTTATTAGGCGCAATTGATTCATTACTTACAAGTGTTGTGGCAGATAATATGACAAAGACCAAACACCAACCTAATAAAGAATTAGTTGGTCAAGGTATAGGTAATAGTATTGGAGCATTATTTGGCGGTATTCCTGGGGCAGGAGCAACAATTAGAACCGTTGTTAACATTAAAGCAGGTGGTAAAACTAAATTGTCTGGTATGATTGCTGGCGTAATGCTATTAATTATTTTGTTAGCATTAGGTCCTGTAGCCTCTAAAATTCCTGCTGCAGTATTGGCTGGCATTTTAATTACAGTTGGTATTGGAGTTATGGATTATAAGGGTCTCAAAGCAATTCCTGCTTTACCTAAAGACATAAAGTTTGGACCAATTAAATTAAGTTCTGAAGTATTAATTATGTTAGTAGTTTTAGTACTATCTACATTTTGGAATTTAGTTTATGCAGTTGGTATAGGTTTGGTAATTGCTTCGCTAATGTTCATGAAAAAAATTGGAGACCTTACAGCAGAGCGATCTGATGTAAAACCTTTAAGAGAAGAAACGTGGGCAGATGAAACCGAATTTCCAGATAGGCTTAAAGAAGAGGTTTTTATAAAACACTTAAAAGGACCCTTGTTTTTTGGGTCAACAGCAGATTTTCAAAATCTCACCTTGCAAATTCCAGATACTGCCTCTTATGTAATTTTAAGGCTTGGTAGAATGCAATATATGGATCAATCTGGATTATATGCTATGGAAGATATGCTTCAGGATTTAAAATCTAAGGGTATAGATGTTTTGTTTGTTAATTTATTAAAACAACCTCGCTATATGATGGAGCGTATTGATATAATCCCAGATTTTATTTCAGAAGATCACATCTTCAAAAATTTCAAAGAATGCTTAACATGGATAAGAAACAATGTTAAGGACGAATATTAAAAATAAAGTTGAATCAAATTCCTTTTAAAAATTTTAAACAAAAGGAATAATAATAAAATGTTTAAATGAAAAATACAGCAATAACACAAACAGTACAAAGCGCAATGACACCTAATGGAGTATTGCAAGATTTATTAGAAGGTAACAGTCGTTTTACAAGCGGAAATTCTCAAGCTACAGATAACTCAGCGTTAGTAAACCAAACTACAGGAGGACAATTTCCTAAAGCAGTCGTATTATCATGTATAGATTCTAGAGTGCCAGTAGAAACTGTTTTAGATCAAGCCATTGGAGATGTCTTCGTAGCTAGAGTAGCAGGAAATTTTGAAAACGTAGATATATTAGGTAGTTTAGAATACTCATGTAAAGTTGCAGGAAGTAAATTAATTCTTGTTCTAGGACATGAAAGTTGTGGTGCAGTTAAAGCAGCATGTGATGGAGTAGAACTAGGAAACATAACTGCAATGTTAGACAACATTATGCCAGCAGTTAGACAATCTGCAGATGAGGTAGAGGGAGAAGCTAATTCATCTAACCCTACTTTTGTTGCTAAAACGGTAGAAAACAATGTAAAACTTACAATAGAACGTATTCGTGAAAAGAGTCAAATTCTAAAAGAGATGGAAGATAACGGAGAAATTCAAATCGTAGGAGGCGTTTATAGCCTTAAAACAGGTAAAGTAGAAATGCTATAAAATTTCTCAGGTAAAAAAACTATAAACTGTCTATGCAAATAGGCAGTTTTTTTATGCCTCAGTGTCTCTGTTATTAGCGTCTTCAGGTTCTTCCTTTCCTTTGTTTAAAATACTAGGAAACAATAATGGCGCCAAGCCCTTAACAGGTTTATATAGAATAGAATTTTCTAAATCTTCGTCCTCTGCAAATGGCAAAGTATTATTCATATTATCAAAAATAATAAGTAAAACACTTAAAATTAATCCAATTTTTAGAGCACCAAAAACACCACCTAATAATTTATTTAAAATACCTAAGGCAGCAAAATCAGCTAGTTTTGTTAATGCTTTTCCTGCCAAGGCTATTGCCAAAACAATGATGACAAAAGTCACAGCAAAAGCTATTAAATTAATATATTTCTCTTCCCAATCTAATCTTGTATCTAAAAACTCAGCAGCATAATTACTAAAATGAATAGCACCATAAACACCAGCTACAAGTGCAATAAGAGAAGCTACCTCTACAAAAAGCCCTTTCATTACACCTCTAATAAGACCAAAAAGTAATAGAGCACCTAATATAATATCAATGATTGCCATAGTAATCGTCAGTTTTAACAAACCTACATAAATTTTCTCATTTTAAAATAATAACGCTTTTTGGGATGTTATAGTTTGTTAACTTTGCAAGCACAAATAATAAAAATATAATTTCGCTTTCGCGGAAATAAGAAAATGGCAAGAGACGAACAATTAAAACAACGTTGGGATTTGGTGGTAGAAAAACTATCTGCACGTTTTGCAGATGGTGATCCATTAGATTTAGATGCTATTATTTATTTAATAGGAGTTCAAGAATTAGGACAATTAGACCGTAAGTTTAAAAAAGATCACAAACTCGACTTAATGCATATTGCCATTTGTAAGCTACTCGCACCTTATGGCTATTATGAATTTGATTATGCAGATGAAGATGGATGGCCACATTACAAAATAAAAGAAGAATTACCGCCATTAAAAGCAGGAGAACAAAGCGTTTTAATGAAAGATGCTATTGTTAATTATTTTATTGAAACAGAGTTTATAAAATAATTTTTATTTTTATTGCCAACAATAAAAACTCTAAACCCAAACAACATGAAAAAATTAATTTTATTTTTAAGCGTATTCGCTTTAGTTTTCACCTCTTGTAGTAGTGATGATGACGCATCATCTAACCAGGATCCATTTATAGGTACTTGGAAATATTTTAAGTACATAGAAAACGGAGTAGAGCAACCATTAGACCCTTGTGATACAGATGAAACTTTAATTGTTACAAGTGATGGTCAATATGTAGCTAATTTTTATGCTGAAGTAAATGGTAATTGTGAGTTAGATGAAACATTAACCGGAACTTGGGAAAATGCAGGAGGTAATCTGTACGTTTTTAACTATGATGGCTTTACCGATACAGATCAACTTAATTTTGAAGGTAATACATTTTATTTAGAATATATTTATGACAATGGTACTCCAGATGATACCTCAGATGATATTATAGAAAGAGATGTTTATATAAAACAATAATCTATTTTTTTAGATACAATAGAACTCCTCTTTTTAAGAGGAGTTTTTTGTTTAATTTCATTAAATTTGCCATTCATTTTAGAGCAACATGATAGACAAGATAAAAGAACTTATTGCAGAGGCAGAAGAATTTAAAGCACAATCTAAAGAAGAGGTTGAGGCATTTCGTATTAAATATTTAGGTAAAAAAGGATTACTTAATGATTATTTTGCAGAGTTTAAAAATGTAGCAAACGAGCAAAAAAAAGAGTTTGGTCAAACTATAAATAAACTCAAGCAAACTGCCGAGGCTAAAGTAAATGCTTTAAAGGAAGAATTAGAAAGCAAAGAAGAAGTTAAAGGTGTTTATGGAGATTTATCTCGTCCTGGTGAACCTATAGAAATTGGAGCACGTCATCCAATATCTATTGTAAAAAATCAAATTATTGATATATTTTCTCGCATTGGTTTTAATGTAAGTGAAGGTCCAGAAATTGAAGACGATTGGCATAATTTTACCGCATTAAATTTGCCAGAATATCATCCTGCTCGTGATATGCAAGATACATTCTTCATTCAAACAAATCCAGATATTTTATTGCGTACACACACAAGTTCTGTACAAGTGCGATATATGGAAAATAACAAACCACCAATTCGTACTATTTCACCGGGAAGAGTGTTTAGAAACGAAGCAATCTCTGCACGAGCACATTGTTTTTTCCACCAAGTAGAAGGTTTGTATATTGATAAGGATGTAAGTTTTGCAGATTTAAAACAAACGCTTCAATATTTTACTACAGAAATGTTTGGAAAAAGTAAAATACGTCTACGACCATCATATTTTCCGTTTACAGAGCCTAGTGCAGAGGTAGACGTATATTGGGGATTAGAAACAGAGACAGACTATAAAATAACTAAAGGAACTGGTTGGTTAGAGATAATGGGATGTGGTATGGTAGATCCTAATGTTTTAGAAAACTGTGGTATTGATTCTAAAGAGTACTCTGGTTTTGCATTTGGTATGGGAATAGATAGAATAGCAATGCTACTTAATCAAATTAGTGATATTCGTTTATTAAGTGAGAACGATGTTCGTTTTTTAGAGCAATTTAAATCGTCGTTATAAACGATTCTAGTATAAACAAAAAAGCCAACCTAAAGAGTTGGCTTTTTTATTTTACATCATTTAATGGGATTATTAAAGTCGTTTTAAATTAAAACAGTATAAATTATTCTAATTCTTTTTTTGAATAGTTTATTATTTTTGAAACATGAAAAAAGATATTAAAATCCCTATAGTAGAAGACGTATTTGTAGCAGTCGTTCAAGAACAACATCCTGAGTATAAAACCGATGATTGGAATGCCTACATCATAAATAATAAAGATGTGGATTTGGAAACCGTTTTAATTGTCTCAAAAGGTTTTTCCGAAGAAAAAATAACACCTGTAATGCGTCATACCATCCAACTCTTACCAGCAAGAAGTTATGCAAAGATTGAGTTCATGCAAAATGATGTACTTAAATTAAACAATGAGTTTAAAATTACATTTTTTGAAGGCAATCAAATGTGTGATAAAACCTATCTGTTTAGAAAAAACACCATTAATAAAAAGGCGTTACAAACGATACCTTTAATGCAGTTAAAAGGAGTATTGGTAAAATAGCGCTTCGTTTTTAGCTAATTGCTAAAGGCTTATATTAAAAAGTTAGTCAAGCTTATCTGTCAGCTTTTTAAAAACTTTCTTTGGGTCTTTATTTTCATACAAAATATCATAAACTGCATCAATAATAGGTAAACGCGTTTTCTTTGCATTTTTTTTATTGAGATCGTGTGCACTTTTTGTAGCATAATAACCTTCGGCAACCATATTCATTTCCATTTGTGCAGATTTTACAGTGTAACCTTTACCAATCATGTTACCAAACATTCGGTTTCTAGAAAAAACAGAGTAACCCGTTACTAATAAATCACCCAAATAAGCTGAGTTATTAATATTACGTTTCATCTTGTGCATTTTTTTGATAAAACGCTTCATTTCTCTAATGGCATTACTCATTAAAACACTCTGAAAATTATCTCCATAACCCAATCCGTGAGCCATACCTGCAGCTATTGCATAAATGTTTTTAAGCATCACAGCATACTCTGTACCAATTACATCATCACTAATTTTTGTTTTTATGTAATCACTCGATAAGGCATCTGCTATGGTTTGTGCCTTTTTTGCATCATCGCATGAAATCGTTAAATAAGACAAACGCTCTAAAGCAACTTCTTCAGCATGACAAGGTCCAGCAATTACAGCAATATTCTCAAAAGGAATATTATACACATCATGAAATTGCTCACCTACTAGCTTCCCAGTTTCGGGCATAATTCCTTTTACTGCCGACACAATTGTTTTATTAGAAATATCAACAGTAAGTTTCTCTAATTCACCATGTATAAAGGCAGATGGGATTACAAATATTAAAATATCTGCCCACTCTGCAATTTCATTAATATCATTACTCAATTTAAGTTGTTCGGTATGAAACTCTACAGAGCTTAAATAACTTGGGTTATGCTGTTCTTTTAATAAATGTTCTTTTGTGTACACACTTCGCATGTACCAACCAATTTCATCTAAGTTTTCGCATAGCATTTTAACTATGGCTGTTGCCCAGCTTCCTGCTCCAAATACTGCATACTTTAAGGGTTGACTCATTGAGGTTTTTTTATTTTATGTTGTAGTTAAACTATTATTAGTTTAAACTGCTAGAAATTAATTATACTATCAAAAATACGTAATTTATGGCCTTTTTCCGAAGAGAAAAGAGAGAGACTTTAATTTTTGGCACGCCATTTGAATAATATACAATAGAAATCACAAAACGAACGATTATGAAAACGATGAAACTACTTATAGGTTTTGCTTTAACAGCAACATTATTTACCTCTTGTTATACAGATGAAGTCATTGTAAATGATTACAATAACAATCCTGGAGTCTCTTTAAACCAATTATTGAGTTCTTATGAGTTGTGGTATGTAGACATTAATGAAACATTAGGAAACGGAGAAACTCCTTTTTTAAACATAGCTTTTACCATATCATTTAGAAATGGTCTTGTTTATGCAAATAACAACTTAGTTGGTTTTGGTAATCAAGGTAATGGTTTTGGTATTGATGTGGGTACTTATGATGCGTATGATATGATTTTAGATATTAATCATGATATAGATGGATATGAAACCTTTGATGTTTATCAAATAGATAATAACACTATAGAATTATACAACCCATTTAACGACACTTCATATTTTTTAAATGGTTATCAAAGAAGTACGTTTGATTATGATTTTGTATTCTATGATAATATTCATTATTTCTTACAAGAATATGAAGCTTGGGAGAAAACATACACAAGTCAAATGGGATCAATAAATGAATTTGATAACGAAAACTATTTACAGTTTCTTTCAGGAGGAAATGACTCAGAGTTTAGAAGCTCTCAAGACACTAACATATCAAACCCAGATAATATTTACTGGGATTATACAGGCGTTTATGGCGTAGGAGATATAAGTGGTAATATGTATTTAAAAACATTAACACTAGATTATGATTTCTTTGACAATGAATACTTTGAGTTGAGCGTTATAAATGACCAAAGAATAGAGTTGTTTCATCCATCATCTGAAACCGTATATGAATTTACAGGTAGAGGGTACATTCAATTCTTAAGAGAAACAGATGCTCAAGGCAGAAAGATTGAAGGTAAAAAAGAATTAAAAAAACGTAAGCAGAAAACTGCTAAAAAAGATAACCCAAGAGAAAATACAAGGAGCTAGATTTTGGTTGGTTATTTAGTCTCCAGAAACGTCCACCTCATTAAGTTGAGTTGGGCGTTTTCTTTTGTAATCAATTTTTTTTTCTTCGGAAATGTAACTTTTTAATATAAACTGTGTCCAAATAATACAGTTGGTTATAATTGGAAATCACGCATAATTTCGCCAACTTTACAAATACATTAATAATAAAACAACGAAACAACTATGGGATTATTTTCATTTATTAAAAACGCAGGCGCAAAAGTCTTCGGAATAGGAAAAACAACAGAAGAAGAAGCTGCAGAGGCTAGAGCAAAAGCTAGTAGAGAAGCAGATGCAACTGAGCTTCGATTAGAAGAAGCTGCAGCAAGAAATATGGAAGAAACAATTAGAGACTTACAACTTGATGTAGACAATTTAAAAGTATTTGTAGATGACGATATGGCAAGAGTCTCTGGTGCAGCACATGATCAAGCTACAAAAGAAAAAGTAGTTTTAGTAGTAGGTAATACAGCAGGAATCTCGCAAGTAGATGACCAAATGACTGTTGAAAATCCAGAGCCAGAAGCACAATTTCATGCAGTAGTTAGTGGAGACACTTTAGGTAAAATTGCAAAACACTATTATGGTGATGCAATGAAATACCCACAAATTTTTGAAGCTAATAAACCAATGTTATCAGATCCTGATAAGATTTATGTTGGGCAAGTGTTACGTATTCCAAATTTGGATTAAGTCCACTCTATAATTTATAACATAAAGAAAAGCATAACATAACGTTGTGCTTTTCTTTTTTTTTAGAACCTTCTATTAGAAAACTTTCCCATTTCATTCAATTAAACGCATTAACTTATTAAATTTGCAACTTGAAACACCAAAGTATTTTAAAGGTGTACTAATATTATTACTATGTACAGAAGTCACAATTGTGGTGAATTAAGAATATCATCCATAAATAAAGAAGTCACCCTTGCAGGTTGGGTTCAAAAATCTAGAAATAAAGGGTTTATCGTATGGGTAGATCTTCGTGATCGCTATGGTATTACTCAACTCGTTTTTGATGAAGAGCGTACTCCCAAAGAAATGATGCAACGTGCAGAAGATTTAGGTAGAGAATTTGTAGTGCAGGTTAAAGGAAAAGTGATTGAACGTGCATCAAAAAACCCTAATATACCAACAGGTGATATTGAGATTTTAGTATCTGAATTAACAATATTAAACGAATCAAAATTACCACCTTTTACTATAGAAGATGAAACCGATGGTGGAGAAGAACTACGTATGAAATATCGTTACCTCGATATTCGTCGTAATCCTGTAAAAAATAGTTTAATCTTTAGACATAAAGTGACTCAAGAAGTGAGAAACTATTTATCTGCTGAAGGTTTTATAGAAGTAGAAACACCGTATTTAATAAAATCAACTCCAGAAGGTGCTCGTGATTTTGTGGTGCCTTCTCGTATGAACGAAGGTCAATTTTATGCCTTACCGCAATCACCTCAAACCTTTAAACAGCTGCTTATGGTTGGAGGTATGGATAAGTATTTTCAAATTGTAAAATGCTTTAGGGATGAAGATCTTCGTGCAGATAGGCAACCAGAATTCACGCAGATTGACTGCGAAATGGCATTTATAGAACAAGAAGATATTTTAAATGCTTTTGAAGGCTTAACACGTCATTTACTTAAAGAAGTAAATGGAGTTGAGGTAGAGAAATTCCCAAGAATGTTGTACGATGATGCAATGCGTCTCTACGGAAACGATAAACCAGACATTCGTTTTGGTATGGAGTTTGGAGAACTTAATGAGGTTGCTCAACATAAAGATTTTGGAGTGTTTAACTCTGCAGAATTAGTAGTTGGTATCGCAGTTCCTGGCGGAAATAGCTATACTAGAAAAGAAATTGATAAATTAATAGACTGGGTTAAGCGTCCACAAGTTGGAGCTTTAGGTATGGTTTATAGTAGATGTAACGATGACGGAAGCTTTAAATCATCAGTAGATAAATTTTACGACCAAGAGGATTTAGCAAAATGGGCTGAGGTAACTGGTGCAAAACCAGGTGATCTCGTATGCGTCCTTTCTGGAGGTAAAAACAAAGTGAGAGCACAATTGAGTGCTTTACGTATGGAATTAGCAGAACGTTTAGGGTTGAGAGATCCTAAAACATTTGCACCACTTTGGGTAATGGATTTCCCTTTATTGGAATGGGATGAAGATACTGAGCGTTATCACGCAATGCATCATCCATTTACATCACCAAAGCCTGGACAGTTAGAGTTATTAAAAACAAATCCAGGAGATGTAAAAGCTAATGCTTACGATTTAGTACTTAATGGTAACGAGATTGGTGGTGGTTCTATTCGTATACATGATAAAGAAACTCAAGCGTTGATGTTTGATTATTTAGGCTTTACACCAGAAGAAGCAAAAGCACAATTTGGATTTTTAATGGATGCCTTTCAATATGGAGCTCCTCCTCATGGTGGTTTAGCTTTTGGATTAGATAGATTGGTTGCTATACTTGGCGGACAAGAAACGATTCGTGATTTTATCGCATTCCCTAAAAACAATAATGGTCGTGATGTCATGATAGATGCTCCTGCACCAATTGATGATGATCAATTAACAGAGTTGAGTTTAAAACTCAACTTAAAATCATAAATATTAAATCCTGCTTCTTGCAGGATTTTTTAGTAGATTTAATCTATGCCAATACAACCAATTATAAAACGCTTACTCATTTTGCGATATAAATATATCTCGCAAAAAAACTTCGTGTTTTTACTCGCAATGCTTATTGGTCTATTGTCTGGATTAGTTTCTGTAACTATTAAAAATATTACCTACGGTATTCAATGGATTCTTGAGCATCTCGTTATTGTTTCAGCAAATAGTATTTATTTCATTCTCCCAACAATAGGACTTTGGTTGGTGTATTTATTCGTGAAATACGTCTCTAAACGAAAAATCGAACACGCCATACCAAGCATCTTATTTTCATTGTCAAAAAAGAATGGTTTGCTTAAACGAAGCAAAATTTATTTACCATTAATAACTGCACCATTAACTGCAGGTTTTGGTGGATCGGTTGGATTGCTTGGTCCTGCAATTGTATCTGCATCTGCAGTAAGTTCTTATGTTGGTCAATTATTTCATGTTGATAGAAAAACAAGAACGTTACTAATTGGTTGTGCAGCAGCAGGAGCTATTGCGTCTATTTTTCAGTCGCCAATTGCAGCCATTATTTTTGCTGTAGAGGTATTTAGTTTAGACTTAACTTTCGCATCCTTGTTACCTTTATTGATAGCATCTGTATCATCAGTATTAACGTCTTATTTTTTCGTTGGTAATGGAGTGCTTTTTAATTATAATAATGCAGCACCTTTTGCATTAAAAGACACTATGTTTTTAATTGTTTTAGGTGTTGGTACAGGTATAGCCTCTATTTATTTCTCTAAAATATATTTTGCTGTATACAAGTTTTTTGAACGCTTTAAAACTAGCGGACAAAAACTCATCGTAGGTGGTTTGGCAATTGGTGTAATGTTGTATTTTATTCCGCCATTGTATGGAGAAGGTTTTGGCTTTATCAATGATTTACTCGATGGCAATCACTTACATGCCTTAGGTAAAACACCTTTTGATGATTATTTAGATAATATTTGGGTAGTTATTGCACTACTATTTGGGATTACTATTTTTAAAGCTATTGCGATGACGACCACATTTGCAGCAGGAGGAGCAGGAGGAATCATTATCCCAACAATGGTTATGGGTAGCGCTTTAGGTAATGTCGTTGCAAAAATTATTAATAATATAGGCTTAGGTTTTCAAGTATCTGAGACTAATTTCACACTCCTCGGTATGGCAGGATTAATTGCAGGTGTACTACATGCACCTTTAACTGCTATATTTTTAATTGCCGAAATAACTGGAGGTTACCAGTTGTTCGTTCCGTTAATGATAACCGTATCTATGTCATTTATTATTACTAAGAGCGCAGTAGAGCATACAATTTATACAAAAGAACTTGCCGAAAAAGGCGAGCTTTTAACTCATGATAAAGATCAATCTGTTTTAACATTAATGAAGTTAGATAGCGTAATAGAGCAAGATTTTACAATCTTAAATCCAGAAATGTCTCTTGGAGAGATGTTACATCAAGGTGTTTCTAAATCCAGTAGAAATTTGTTTCCTGTAGTTGATGAGAATAAGTTTTTAGTTGGTATTATATTATTAGACGATATTAGAACTGTCATGTTTGACCAGGCGTTGTATGAAACAACGTCGGTCGAGACCTTTATGCATAACCCACCAGATTATATATATTACGAAAGCGATTCAATGAAAGAGGTCATGCGCAAATTTCAAGACAGTGGTGCATGGAATCTGCCAGTAATAAAAAAAGGAAGTTATTATGGCTTTGTATCAAAATCAAAATTATTAACAGCCTACCGTCGCGAATTGATTAATTTTACAACTTAAATTTACTTTAATGAAATACATAATTCTTATTGCTTTTTTAGCGTCTTTGGGTAGTATTATTTGTGGTTATCTTCTCGATGTTGCCTATTCTCAAAAACTCATTGGTTTTGGAGTAATTGGTCTTGTTATAGTTGTTTTTCCGTTATTTGCCTACCGTCACTGGAAAAATAAAGACATTAAAGATTATATGATTACTCAAGAAAACATTGACAAAATGAGAGAGAGTCAAAAACGAGGTAAACGTTAAGGTGATCCCAATATTCTAATTACCAGAATTTTAAAAATTTATGATTAAATAACCTTTTGCATTGTAATATGTATTACATTTGTAGCTTAATTAATATATTTTTTTACCATGACTGGAACAGTTAAATTTTTTAATGATTCAAAAGGATTTGGATTCATTACCAACGAAGAAACAGGAAAAGACATTTTTGTACACGTATCAAACCTTAATGGTGTTGAGTTACGTGAAGGCGATAATGTAGAGTACACAGAAGAAGAAGGAAGAAAAGGATTAGTTGCAGCTAACGTGCAAGTTCTCTAAGAGATATACTTTATTACAGTTTCAACGTCTAACGAAAGTTAGGCGTTTTTTTTGTGTTTTTTTGGGCGTTACCTTTTCATACCTACAAGGTTTTCAACACCTTGTAGGAAACAGGTCAGGCTCTCGGGAGTCGCTTCCCGATAGCTGTCGGGAGAGCTCCAACAATCCCTCCATCCTTAACGCTAATGATACTTATTTAGGTTGAGTATGATAAATAAAAATTCTATCAATTTAAATTGCGTTTCTCAATAAAAAACCGTTTTAATAATGCTGAAGTTTCTTCTGCTAAAACACCACCAATCATTTTAGTTTTAGGATGTAATTTGGTATTTAATGCAATGCAACCGCGCTCTTCATCTCGTGCACCATATACTATCTTAGAAATTTGGCTCCAATACAAAGCGCCTGCACACATTTGGCAAGGCTCTAAAGTGACATAGAGTGTACAATTTTTTAAATATTTACCTCCCAAAAAGTTTGCTGCTGCTGTAATGGCCTGCATTTCGGCATGTGCAGTAACATCATTTAAAAGCTCTGTTAAGTTATGAGCTCTTGCGATAATTCTATCATTTATAACAACTACTGCGCCTACAGGAATTTCTCCCTTGCTAAAAGCCTCTTCAGCTTCTTGCAAAGCTTTTTTCATAAAATAGTTATCGTCAAAAGGGTTTTCCATAGTTGTAAAAATACGATTCTAATCGATTAAATTAAATGTCGGCAAGAATTTTGATGCTGTTTTATAAACTACTCAATTATGAAAAAACGTTACTCTATCACTATCCCAAAACCATGTCACGAAAATTGGTCTAAGATGACGCCAAATGAGAAAGGTCGCTTTTGTCAATCCTGCTCTAAAACGGTTGTTGATTTTACCACTATGAAAACCAATGAAATTCAAGAATATGTTCATGAAAATAAAGGTCAACGTATTTGTGCACATATAAAGCAAACCCAGATGGATACTATCAATTTACAAGTGTCAGAAACTATTTTTGAGCAAACTCTAAGTTATCAAAAACTGTTTTTATTAGCTTTATTATTTGCTATGGGAACATCGTTATTTAGTTGTGCAGATGATCAAGGACAGGTTAAAAAAATTAATAGTATAGAGATATTAGAAAAGGTTATTGATACTGCTCAACTTAAAAAAGAAAAGCATGTAGATTCTATTTTAAATACAAAAACCGATAGTGTAATTGTTAAAAAACCAAAAGCTCCAATCCCAGTTCCAATAATTATGGGAGATATTATTATGATTGAAGGTGAAATTGAAATTGAAGATAAAACAAAACCGTGTTCTTGGCAATTTGTTGATGTGAAACCAAATTTCACTGATACTCCAAATAATCTTAAAGACAGTGAAATTAAAGATTACTTCAATAAACAATTGCAGAGTTTTGTTACCAAACATTTTAAAATTCCTCAAGGGAATCTTGGGCTCAAAGGAAAACAAAGAATTAATAGTCAATTTACTATTGATGATAGTGGTAATGTAAAAGATATATTAGTAAGAGCACCTCATATTTCATTTGAAAAGGAAGCCCAAAGAGTTTTAGAACTACTACCTCAATTTATTCCAGCCAGTCACGATGGTAAAAATGTGTCTATAACTTATAATTTACCAATCACCTTTAATATTGAAGACTAATTAATTCTCGTATTTTTACCATGTGAAAAAACGGTTATTAGATCATATTAATTTTCCTGAAGATTTAAGACAATTAAATCAAGAGCAACTGCCTCAACTTGCTAAAGAGTTACGAGCGTTTATCATCGATATTGTTGCTACTAAAGAAGGTCATCTTGGAGCCAGTCTTGGAGTTGTAGAATTGACCTTAGCTTTGCATTATGTGTTTAATACACCAGAAGATCAATTAATTTGGGATGTTGGTCATCAAGCTTACGGTCATAAAATATTGACTGGACGACGAGATAATTTTCATACGAATAGACAACAAGGCGGAATAAGTGGTTTTCCCAATAGAGAAGAAAGTGAATACGATACATTTGGTGTGGGACATTCATCAACCTCTATCTCTGCAGCTTTAGGTATGGCAATTGCATCGCAATTAAAAGGAGAAAATAAGCAACATATTGCAGTTATAGGTGATGCATCAATTGCTAGTGGTATGGCTTTTGAAGGGCTTAATCATGCTGGAGTTACGACTGCTAATTTATTAGTTATATTAAATGATAATGCTATTGGGATTGACCCAAGTGTTGGTGCTCTAAAACAATATCTAACCAATGTTAAAAAAGGAAAAGAAAAACAAGACAATATTTTTGAGGCATTAAACTTTGATTATTCTGGTCCAGTTGATGGACATAATTTAACGGTTTTGATTTCAGAATTAGAGCGATTGAAAACTGTTAAAGGGCCTAAGTTTTTACATGTTATTACCACTAAAGGTAAAGGTTTAAAACAAGCTGAAGATGATCAAGTAAAATATCATGCTCCTGGAAAATTTGATTCGGTTACGGGTGATATTATTCTGAAGGAAGAAATCATTCAACCACCAAAATTTCAAGATGTTTTTGGTCATACCATAGTTGAACTTGCTAGAGAAAATAAAAACATTGTTGGGATTACTCCTGCTATGCCTACAGGGAGTTCTTTAAAATTTATGATGGAGCAAATTCCTGAACGTGCCATTGATGTAGGTATTGCAGAGCAACATGCGGTTACCTTAGCAGCAGGAATGGCGACACAAGGTTTAATCGTATACTGTAATATATATTCAACTTTTTTGCAACGCGCATATGATCAAGTAATTCATGATGTAGCTTTACAAAATTTGCCTGTAATTTTTTGTTTGGATCGTGCTGGTTTGGTTGGAGAAGATGGTGCTACTCACCATGGAGTCTTTGATATGGCGTATTTGAGATGTATACCTAATATGATAATTTGTGCGCCAAGTAATGAGATCGAATTACGAAATATCATGTATACTGCTCAATTGGGTCTCGACCACCCAATTGCTATTAGATATCCTAGAGGTAGAGGTTCTATAATTGATTGGCAACAACCTTTTACTAAAATAAAAATAGGAAAAGGGATACAACTTAAAATGGGTAAAAGTTTAGCTATTTTAAGTGTGGGTGCTATTGCAAATAATGTAATAGAAGCTGTTTCTAGGTGTGAGAGAAGTAATTTAATATCTCACTACGATATGCGCTTTGTAAAACCTCTAGATAAAAATCTATTACATCGTGTATTTAAAAATTATAAAGAAATTATTACAGTCGAAGATGGTGTTTTATCTGGAGGTTTTGGTAGTGCGATTTTAGAATTTGCTGCTTCAAATGGTTACTCAGTTCCTGTCAAAACACTCGGGATTTCTGATACTTTTATAGAACAAGCTTCTGTAAAACAACAACATCAATCTGCTAAGATTGATGTTGAAAATTTGCTTATGTATTTTAATACTATTACTCTTCGTCTAGAATAACTACATCTGGTTTTTCATTTGAATCGTAAACCTCCACATTATTTTGTTGTGGTTCGTGATTTCCATTACTTGTAATATCATCTAACATTAATAAAAATGCTAAGGTTACAAAGAATATAACTGCAGCTCCTAAAAGATTTTTCTTCATAATTGTAGGTTTAAAAGATTACGGTTAAACAAATATATACAATTATCGTTTAAATACAAATTTATTCGATGAAATGCATGTTGAAACTAAAAAAGGGAACTATATAGTTCCCTTCTTACATCACAAATATTATGATTATTTAATAATGATCTTTTTTGTTTCAGAATAATTATCAACACTAATATTAACAAAATACATTCCTGCGTTTAAATTAAGGTTAACGTTGGTATTAGATGAAGAAATATATGAAGTGGTCTTATAGACTTCTTGACCATTTATATTTAATACTCTAATATTAGCGTCTCCCAAATCGCGTTCAGATTTTATAGTAATCTGTCCGTTAGAAATTGTTGGGAATAATGTAATTACATTAGCATTAAATTGACTTTCTAATACACTTAAAGGTTGACTAGTAAATTGACTAGTAAATAAACCTCTACCATGCGTTGTAGCTAAAATGGTATTATCTGATGCTCTTACATCTAAATCGACAACTGTAACATCACTCATACCATTATAAGCCTGTATCCAAATTGGGTTTGGAGATGTATAATCTGGTGTAGCCCAAACACCTAATTCTGTACCAATTATTAATTCTTCAGGAATTAAAGGGTTTTGTAAAATACATTTTACAGGAATATCTGGAAGATTCCCTTCTATATTAGTCCAGCTTATACCTCCATCATTAGAAAACCATATGCTAACTACACCATAATTGTGCATAGTTACAAAAATTTCTTGTTCGTTTTGACCAAATTCTATATCTGATATACTACCTACAAATAAAGAACCAGATATGTTTACAAATGATGGCGTTGATAAGTTTGCAAAATTAGATCTAAGTAAACGTCCGCTACGTAATCCAACAAATAGTGTGGTTGACGATGTATTAAAAGGAGAAACTTTAAAAGCACTTGGGCTAGCATTAAATTGCGATGATGTTAAAAAATCTGACTCGGTTGGTTGACCACCAGGTAAAAATTCTTTGATTCTTTCAATTCTTCTATTATTACCAGAACTTGCATTAGTAAATAATATGTCTAAATTTTTATCTAAACCAGCTTCGTTTATAAAGCTACCACCTGAACCACTAGATATTTGTGCAAAATTACCAAAGCTTGGAAAGTTGAAAAACACGTGATTATTACCAGGATAAGTTGTAATTGCGTATCCTGTATCATCTATCTCGGTAAATCCTCCGTCTCCACTTACTGGGTCAAAGAAAGGGTTTAAACCAACCGTTGCATCTACAACAAATTGAGTTCCATTATCTTGTGTGCCACCAGCTAGATCATCTCCATCTGCACTATCTATTGGGTTTATAGCACCATAATAAAATTGCGTAGTAACAAAATCTTTGTTTCTAGCTTGTATTGCATTTGAGTCTCCAGCAGCAGCTAAAATATTAGCTGTATAGTAAACACCACCATCATTCCCTAATACAGCTTCGGTATCATTTGTTCCTGGTCTAAAAACAATAGCGTGCTGATCTGCATGTACTAACGGTACATTTAATCCACCTAAGTTATTATTGTTTGACCATTTTGAAAGTTGTGCCCAAGAGCCACCATCGTTAGGAGATCTAAATAAATCTATACCTCCAACAAAAATATTGTTGTTTTGATCTGCCTCTATTGGTAAATTATAAAATGCTTGATTTCTAGAATAATCTGTTGCAGGTATTCCAGTATCTACATCATTTGGTTCATTAATAGGAGTAATAGTTGCAAAGGCATCATTAGTTACATATATATTTGCACTTCCTGATATGTTAGCAGCAATCCAAAATTTGTTAGGATCTGTAGCAGAAACTTCTATCTCTGTTCTTTGAGCACCAAATACTGTATTTATTTGTGTAAACGAGTTTCCGTCTGTAGACCTGTAAATTTCTCCACCTTGATTACCAAAAATATCGCTTGTAGTAGCTAACCAAATATTGTTATTTATATCAATCTCTATATCGTTTGGATTTTTGTATGTACCGTTATTGTATTGAATAGCAAAACGATTCCAATTATCACCACCATCGGTAGTTTTATATAATCCACGTTCCTCAAAACCTTGAAAATTATTTGGGCTACTAGCGTCTGCATAAAAACCACTTGAAACAGCAGCATAAATTTCGGTTACGCCTCCATTATCTCTAGCCACGATATCATTTACATAGAATATTCCATTAACATCTTCTCCACCACCTGTAACACTAGTGATTCCTCCGCCAAGAACGATGTCCCAAGTTACACCTCCATCTAAAGATTTCCAAACACCTCTACCTACAACACTTCCTTGTGTGTATGATTCTCCCGATGCTAAATAAAATATATTATCATCATTTGGGTCTGATATAATTGCTGTCACAGAGATATTTTGTTGAATAGTTGGTATAAGTTGCCAAGATTCATTAGCATCTGTAATGTCCTCATTAACCCATAAGCCACCAGATACTCCTCCAGCAAAAACTCTTGTGTAATCATCTGCAGGATTTGCATTACCAACATCATTAGGGTCAAACATAATACCTCTTGTTCTACCTCCTTGATTATTTGGGCCTCTATTAGACCATGGGTTTACAGTTTCTCCTCCAACACCTCTAGTTAATTGACGTTCTGCAATAATCTCACGTTGAATTTCTAGAGCTACCTCTGGCGTTGGTCTACCAAGAGAGGGATTCATAGTTAATTCCCATAATTGTTCGTTATAAGCATTTGGAGGTAAACCCATTGCTTTTCTTTCTTTTCTCGTTAATTTTTGAGTTTCTTTAAATGGGCTATTTTCTAAATGAGATAAATGTTGTTCTCTTAATTTTTCAATAGTATTACTATTTTTATAATTGGATTTTAAGATAAAAACAGCAATCAAAGAAATAGCTGCAAGTGAAGTGATTAATAATAATTTTCTTTTCATGTTTTCAATTTTTTTTAAAGATGATTCCCTTTCAATTTTTGGTATGTTAACATTGCATTACTGTCAGACATTTTTGAGACATAAAAACAGACAGATAATAAGTTGTCGTAAATATTATTGTTTTTTAAGTCAACAAAAGGTCCTAAAACTTTCAAAATTAATTTGTCAAAGTTTGAAAGTTCATCATTAAGGTTGTTTATAACCGCTTTTGTAAAGATATTTAAAAGTTCATTAATAACCTTATAACCTACAATCTCTTTATCAATAACGTCTTGGGACTGGTATATATTAGAAATGCTTAATTTTATAATATCATTTATTTGAGCTTCATAAGCACTATAATCTATTAGAGCTTTTGAAAACGATCCACTAAGGATTTCGTCTTCATATTTCATAAAAATTTCTACAGCTTCGTTAATAAGTGTGTTTATTGCTAATGAACGTAAATAACTAAGTCTGTCTTGTGTGCTTTGTAAGGCATTGTAAGTTTTTGTTTGTATAGAATCTCTTACTAAATTTATGAGATACTCTAAAGCATATTCCTCTTGTATTAGGCCTAAATTGATACCGTCTTCAAAATCAATAATAGTATAACAAATATCATCTGCAGCTTCTACTAGATAAACGAGAGGGTGTCTGCAATAGCTTACGTCATCGGCATCGCCTCTTTTAATTAAACCTAAATCTTCGGCTATGTCTTTAAATGTTTCTTTTTCATTTTGAAAAAAGCCATACTTCTTATCTGCAATATGTGTTGTTGGTTTTTTTGGTAGTGATTCTTTAGGGTATTTGGTAAAAGCTCCTAATGTAGCATAACTTAAACGTAAACCTCCAATACGACCTTGACGACTTTCGGTTAAAATTTTTAACCCGTTGGCATTACCTTCAAAATCACATAAATCTTGATATTGCTTTTTAGTTAATAGATCTTCATAATATTTACCTTCTCCAGTTTTAAAAAACTCTCCAATAGCTTTTTCACCAGAGTGTCCAAAAGGCGGATTTCCAATATCATGTGCAAGCGCTGCTGCTGCAACAATGGCACCAAAATCATTCATTTGATAGCCATGAACATCTTTTAAGTGAGGATGCTTTTTTAAAATTCTTTCACCTACTTTTCTGCCTAACGAGCGACCTACCACACTAACTTCTAAACTATGAGTTAGTCTTGTGTGTACAAAATCTGTTTTAGATAATGGAACCACTTGAGTTTTGTCTTGTAGGCTCCTAAATTCCGAAGAAAAAATTATACGGTCATAATCAACCTCGAAGCCTAGTCGTGTCTCATCTTGTTCTTTTCTTAAGCGTTTATGAGCATCTCCATAGCGTTTTAAGGAGAGTAATTGTTCCCAATTCATAGAATTTATTTAACTGCAGCAAGATAACGATTTCAATGTTAAATTAATGTTTCTAGATTATAAAAATCCCAGTTTCTAATAACACTCAATTAACAGTTTTATGATTTAGGATTAATACTTAATTAACCTTGTCTTTACACTGTACGCTTTTCTTTGCATCGTTAATTAAATTATAAAAAACTAACAAAACAATATCATGAAAAAAATAATATTATCTGCATTGATCGCTTTTTCACTAGTATTTACTGGATGTTTTAAAGACGATGACACTCCAATTGTAATTGAAACAACAACAGTTAACAACTACGGTGAAGGTGGTAACGGAAATGGAGGAGAGTCGTGTCCTATAGTAGCAGTTACTGGAGCTATTATTGAAAACACAACTTGGACAAACGACAATATATATCAATTAAATCAAAAAGTTGTTGTAGATAATGGAGCAACATTAACAATTGAAGCAGGTACAATAATCAAAGGGTCACCAGGAACAGGTTCATTAGCGTCTGCATTAATTATCGCAAGAGGTTCGAAAATTAACGCAGTAGGTACAGCATCAGAGCCAATTATTTTTACATCTACTGGTGATAATATTACTTGTGGTCAAACTGCAGGAACAAACTTAGATGAAAATGACAGAGGTCAATGGGGAGGATTAATTGTATTAGGTTATGCACCAAGTTCATTTTCTGGTGATTTAATCGAAAACCAAATTGAAGGTATTCCTGCTGATGATACTTTTGGGTTGTATGGCGGTTCTGATGCTGCAGATAATTCTGGAGTAATGTCGTACATCTCAATTCGTCATGGTGGAGCATTAATTGGTGAAAACAACGAAATCAACGGTTTAACTTTAGGTGGTGTTGGAAACGGGACTATAATAAATAATATAGAGGTTGTAGCAAATGTTGATGACGGAATTGAGTTTTTTGGAGGTACTGTAAACGCTACAAATTTATTAGTATGGGCTCAAGGAGATGATGCTTTAGATATTGACCAAGCTTACTCTGGTACAATTGATAATGCTGTGGTTGTTCTAGGAGATATTTCTGATCATGCTTTTGAAGTAGATGGTCCAGAAGGTACTGGTACTGGTTCATTTGTTATTCAAAATGCGACAATCATTGGTAACACTGTTACAGAAAACGGAGAATATGCAGATTATAGAAGTGGAGCTACTGGAGCAACCAATAATATATACGCTTATGGTTTTAAAGATTCATCAGATGTAGAGTTAGATAACGATGGTGTAGCAACAAATTATAATAATGATGAATTAACGTTTGGTGCTTGGGAAATCGTATTACCAACAGGTGTTGCTAATGTAACCGACATTTTTGTAAATAAAGCAGAAACTGTAACAGTAACTGGATTTGGTTCTACAGCAACTGCAGTAGCTGCAGGTGCAAATACAATTGGAGCAAACACATCACAATTAGCTTGGACATACGCAAATACTGTAGGAGGTTTAGGTTTCTAATAAACAATTAGACTAAGTCAACTAAACGGTAATTTATAAATTAACTCTTTTCAATATAAACTACTACTCGTTAACTTTTTAACGAGTAGTATGTTTTAGATAATTAACTAATTATGAACAAAAAAATATACTCACTCTTAATACTTTTCTTTTTATGTGTTGGATTTGTCAATGCTCAAAAAGGAATAGTAGCAGGTAATATTATAGATGGTGAGTTTGTAGAGCCAATGGCATTTGCTAATATTTTAGTCAAAGGGACAACTACAGGAACTACATCAGATTTTGATGGAAAATATAATTTAGAATTAGATCCAGGAACTTATACATTGGTGTTTTCATTTGTTGGTTACAATACTCAAGAAATTGTAGATGTTGTTATCAAAGCTGGAGAAGTTACTGAGCTAGATGTAACGCTACAAACAAATTCATTAGACACCATTATTTTAACAACAAGTGTCAAAAAAAACACAGAAAGTGCTGTTTTGAATTTACAAAAAAAGTCGGTGACATTATTAGATGGTTTATCTGCACAAGCTATTAAAAGCAGTGGAGCAGGTAATGTAGCTGCAGCTGTGAAAAATGTACCTGGTGTTTCTATTCAAGGAGGGAAATATGTTTATGTTCGTGGTTTAGGTGATAGATATACTAAATCTATATTAAATGGTATTGATATTCCTGGACTAGATCCTGATAGAAATACAATACAAATGGATTTATTTCCAACTAGCATATTGGATAATGTCATTGTATTAAAATCTGCAGCAGCAGAATATCCAGCAGATTTTACTGGTGGAATTATTGATATTATTACCAAAGACTTTCCAACTAAGGCAGAATATGCTATCTCTTTAGGAAGTAGTTATAATCCTGATATGCACTTTAATGAGAACTATTTAACTTCGGAAGGAAGTGATACAGATATATTTGGATATGATGATGGCTCAAGAAATCTACCAATTAATAGATATCAACCAATTCCTGCAACAAGTGAAAACAATGAATTATTAACAACACTTACAAATAGTTTTCAAAAAGAACTTGCTGCAAAACAAGAACGAAGTGGGATGGATGTTGATTTTGGTTTTACATTAGGAAATCAATACGACATAGGAGATGATAAAATAGGATATCAAGCTTCATTTTCTTACAAAAACACAACAACGTTTTATGAAAATCGTGTGGATGGTGCTTATATTAAAAACCCTCAAGACACTTCAGAATATGAATTACTTGCTGCGTTAGATTCTAAAGGTTCCGAAGGAATAAACAATGTCATTCTAAATGGTTTAGCAGGTATTGCATACAAAACTGATAAATCTAAGTTTAAAGTGAATATTTTACACATTCAAAATGGAGAATCTTCAGCTGGTTTTTTTGATCAAATAATTTCACAAGATGGAACAGGTGGAGCATTAGAGCCATTAACTAAAAATGCAATTGCTTATACCGAAAGGTCAATCACTAACTTATTACTAACAGGTAAACATAGATTAAACAGTATTGGTGATGAAAAGGCATTTAATTTTGAATGGAAACTGTCTCCAACATTTTCTAAAGTAATGGATAAAGGACATAGAATTACACCATTACAGCAATCTGATAATGGGAATTCTTTTTTATCGCCTTCTGCTTCTACATTTCCAATACAATTGTGGAGAAATCTTTTAGAAGAATCTTGGAATGGAAAGGTTGATTTAGATAAAACAATTAATTTATTTAATAGGCCTGCTAAAATAAAATTTGGTGGAGCTTATACTTATAAATTTAGAGATTTTAGTATAGATGATTACACGTTTAATATTAGAGGTAACCAATCATTTATTGCTAATGGTGATGTAAATAATTTATTAGCTTCAGAAAATGTTTGGAATCCAACAAGTGATGCAGGTACTTATTTAATAAATATAGATACGTTTAATGCTAACGATGCTTACGAAGGAGAACAGCACATTGGAGCTAATTATGTGTCACTGGAGTTTAATGTAAGTGAAAAGATGAAAACTGTTGTTGGATTAAGAACAGAATTTTTTAAATCTTACTATACAGGACAGGATGGACAAGAGGTATTTGATAGAGAATTAGTATTAGATGAGTTTGATTTTTTTCCATCGGCAAACCTTATTTATGCTTTAAATGATGATGATAATATAAGAGCATCATACTCTCGTACTACTGCTAGACCGTCGTTTAAAGAACAATCTAATTCACAAATATTTGATCCAATAACAGGACGATTGTTTATTGGTGCCTTAGGTGTAAAACCGTTAGTACCTACGTATATAAATAACTTTGATGTGAGGTATGAGCACTTTGGAGAAAAAGGTCAAATGTTCGCTATTAGTGGATTCTATAAAGGGTTTACAGATGCAATTGAACAGCAATTCTTTGTCAACGCACCAACTCAACTTACCGTAGGTAATTTAGGAGATGCAAATGTTATTGGAGCAGAACTTGAAGTGCGTCAACGTTTAGGTTTTATTACTGAAGGATTGAACGACCTAAAAATTAATGCAAATGTTTCAATAATTAAATCTGAATTAACGATGTCTGATGATGAGTTTCAAGGAAGATTAGCAAGTGCTAGAGATGGAGAAACAATAGATAAAAAACGAGACTTACAAGGTCAAGCACCTTATTTAATAAATGTTGGTTTAGATTATAATAATGATGATATAGGATTACAAACTGGTTTATTTTTCAATGTACAAGGTAAAACTTTAGAAGTTGTTGGTATTAGAGAAGTGCCAGATGTGTACACTAAACCGTTTAATAGTTTGAATTTTACTTTAAATAAAACGTTTGGTGAAAATGAAAATACATCAATAGATCTTAAAGTGTCAAATATTTTGGGTAATTCTAGAATAAGTGAATACGAATCATTCAATGCTCAAAATCAAGTTTTTACTTTGAGAGATCCAGGCACAAGTTTTTCCTTAGGATATACTTATAAATTCTAAAATTAAGTTTGAGTTAGTCAAAAAAAAATCCCAACTTAATGGTTGGGATTTTTTATTCTATAAATATATTTTTAGTTACTCACAGCGACTTGAACTTTATCTGTCCATTCACTCACGCTTGCCACTTTAGAATCTTCATAATTAACTTCTTTAAGTTTATTATCAGACCAAAATAACCATTTACCAACTTTTTTATTGTTAACGTAGTTACCAACTGTTACTTTGTTACCATTTTGATCATAACTGGTCCAAACACCATGAAGCTCTCCTTCTTTATTAAAAGTACCTTGTTGTTCAATAGCTCCATTATCATGGTAGTAAGTTGCTACGGTTAAGTCTCCATCTTTATTTAATTCTGCTTTTGGCTTTTCTTGTGCAAATGTAAGCGTCACACCTAACATTAATAAAATTGCGAATATCTTTTTCATATTTAGATTTGGATTATGATTATTTATCAAATATATAAAAACACTTTACAATATCCAAACATTTAGATAACATTAAATTAACATTAATCATTTAATCGACTAGTAATCAATTAATTAAAATTTTATTAAAATTGATTTTCATAATGATTACTTAATATTGACGTAACAATTAAATTAACTGTATTGCTCATTTTTGTTTTGTGTTTTAGAACACAGTTAGTATTTCATAATAACTATTAGTTTTTGTCGACTGTATAATTATGACTTCTAAGTAGGCTACTTTTCATAAAAGTAGCCTTTTTTTTTAAAGATGACTTTGATTATTAATTTTTAGGAAACATTCAATTAACATTAAAACTAGTTCTTTGCATTCGACAAAAACTAATATAAATGAAATTTATTATTACAATCACACTCTCTTTGTGTGTTGTATGCATTGTTAATTCTCAAGAGATAAGTGATACGTCTTTTGGTAAAGGGTTAATAAACTTTACAGCAAAAGATAGTTCCTTTAGTATAAAATTCGCGCCTCGCTTTCAAGTACGTTCAATATCTTCATGGGATTATGATGGAGAGCAATATGGTAGCCCAGAACATAATTTTATTGTAAGACGTGCACGATTAAAATTTGATGGATTTGCTTATAGCCCTAAACTTAAATATAAAATAGAGCTCGGTTTATCTAATAGAGATATATCTGGTGCAAACCAATTTAATAGAAACACACCTCGTTATATTTTAGATGCTGTTTTAATGTGGAATTTCTCCGGAAATTGGGAATTGTGGGCAGGCCAAACAAAGCTACCTGGCAATGTAGAGCGTGTAGTATCATCAGGAAATCTGCAATTAATTAACCGTTCATTATTAAATAGTCGTTTTAATTTAGATCGTGATATTGGTATACAATTACGTCATAAAACGAAATTAGGCGGTAAATTTTTAATACGAGAAAAGTTGGCATTATCACAAGGGGAAGGTCGTAATGTAACAGAAGGTAATGAAGGTGGTTTGCAATATACAGCTCGTTTAGAGCTTTTACCTTTTGGAACATTTAAGTCAAAAGGAGATTATGTACAAGCCGATGTAAAACGTGAGAAAACACCAAAATTAATGTTTGGCTTAACGTATAATCTAAATCGAGATGCAGTTAGAGAACGCAGTGGTTTGGGTGATTATATGTTTAGAAGCGATGAATCACTTTATCAAACAGATGTTACTACGTTTTTTGCAGATGCTATGTTTAAATATCATGGGTTTTCCTTTATGGGAGAATATGCAAAGCGTACTGCAAATAATCCAATAGCTATAGACGTAGATGGAACTCCTACAGGTGATGTTGTTTTGACGGGTAATGCTTTAAATTTACAAGCTGGTTATCTTTTTAATAGTAATTATGAAATTGCAACTCGTTTTACAACTTTAGATTATGAGTCTGTAACTGGCACATTACCAACAAAGCAATATACCCTTGGTGCCTCAAAATATATTGTTGGACATAAATTAAAAGTACAAACCGATATAAGCTATACAACCCTAAATGGAAATGATGATAATATCATGTTTAGATTAGGGTTTGATATTCATTTTTAACACTAAAAACATAACAATTAGGTAACATATTGCAGAGAAACTCTAGATATATTTGCAGGCCCTTTTAAACTAAAGATTTATGGATAATATTTATTTATATATGATTATTGCGCTAGCCATTTTAGCAATTGCTGATTTGGTTGTAGGTGTAAGTAACGATGCGGTTAATTTTTTAAATTCTGCAATTGGTTCTAAGGCTATTTCGTTTAGAACTATAATGATTACAGCTAGTATTGGTGTTGCCATAGGAGCTGTATTCTCGAGTGGAATGATGGAAGTAGCAAGAAAAGGGATTTTTAATCCAGGAGAATTCATGTTCAATGAGATCATGATAATTTTCATGGCAGTTATGATAACCGATATTCTACTGCTCGATTTCTTTAATTCTATTGGTATGCCAACATCAACTACAGTATCTATTGTTTTTGAGTTGTTAGGTGCAGCTGTAGCTATGGCTTTGATAAAAATTGGTCATGATGGTGGTAATTTTGATGATGTGGTTGGTTATATCAACACTTCTAAAGCCACTCAAATAATATTTGGTATTCTACTATCGGTCGTCGTCGCCTTTTCTATAGGAGCCTTAGTGCAATGGGTTTCTAGATTATTATTATCATATAATTTTGAAAAAAAGGCAGCTTGGGTAGGTGCAGTATTTGGTGGATTAGCAATAACAGCTATTAGCTATTTCATCTTTATGAAGGGCTTAAAAGGAACCTCTTATGCAAGTGAGTCTTTTGATATTCTAAGTGGTGCAACCATGAAAGATTTTTTAGAGAATGAAGTCTTATCTATTATCTTAGTGAGTTTAGTGATATGGTCAATTTTCTCATACCTATTAATAGCATTCTTTAAAATTAATATCTACAAGTTAATTATAATTATAGGAACTTTTGCATTAGCATTGGCCTTTGCAGGTAATGACCTTGTAAACTTTATTGGAGTTCCAATTGCTGCATATAATGCCTTTGAGCAATGGACACTTTCTGGTTTACCTGCTACAGATTTCCCTATGGATGTCTTAGCAGAAAAAGTACCTACCAATAATTTATTACTTTTTGCTGCTGGTATGATTATGGTGTTAACATTATGGTTTTCTACTAAAGCTAAAAATGTTGTAAAAACATCTTTAGATTTAGCCAGCCAAGGAGAAACTAAAGAACGTTTTAAACCAAATTTTTTATCTAGAGGGTTTGTTAGAGTAGCTGTAGGCTTATCACAAATGTCTTCATATATTTTACCAAAGACTTGGCAGGATACAATAGAGAAACAATTTGAACCGCCTGTAATTACATTACCAAAAGATAAAAAATATGAGTTGCCAGCTTTTGATTTAGTTCGTGCAGCAGTTAACTTAATGGTTGCAGCAGTATTAATATCTATTGCGACTTCATACAAATTACCATTATCTACTACCTATGTAACTTTTATGGTTGCTATGGGTACATCATTAGCAGATAGGGCTTGGGGAGCAGAAAGTGCTGTTTATAGAGTTGCTGGTGTAATTAATGTAATTGGTGGTTGGTTTTTTACAGCAATTAGTGCCTTTTTAGCTGCAGCTCTCGTGGCTTATTTACTAAATCTCAACTTAAAAGTAATGTTCCCTATACTTTTATTTGCAGCTTTTGGTCTATTACTAAGAAATTATATATCACACAATAAAAAGTCTAAGGAGTCTAAAGTAGAGGATAGTTTAACTAAGGCAGAGAGTAGCTCAGTACAAGGTGTAATTCATGAAAGTGCAGAAAATATTGCAAATGTTGTAAAACGTGGTAATAAAATTTACACAAATGCTATTAATGGTTTAGCAATACAGGATTTATCTCTATTGAAAAAGAATAAAAAGCAAGTCAATAAGCTATCTAATGAAATCGATGAATTACGTGATAATATATTCTATTTCATTAAAAACCTTGATGAATCTAGTATAGGTGCCAGTAATTTTTATATTAATATTTTGGGTTACTTACAAGATATGACTCAGTCTTTAGAGTATATATCTAAAGTAAGTCATAAGCACGTTAATAATAATCATAAAAAACTAAAGTTCTCTCAAATTAAAGAATTGAAAGAAGTTGACGATAAAATGGAAATTTTATTTAATAACACTAAAGCAGCGTTTGATTCTCGTTCTTTTGAGCAAATAGGTGCTATATTAAATCAAAGATCTGAAGTTTATACAATGGTTAAGGAGAAGATCCAAAAACAAGTAGAGCGAACTAGAACAGACGAGTCTAGTCCAAAAAATACGACATTATACTTTAGTTTACTCCTAGAAACTAAAGATTTACTAAAAGCAACTATGAGCCTTTTAGAAGAGTATCATAATGCTCATGATAGTAAAATAGAACCAGCCAAATTACCAGGTTCTGATACAGAAACGAGTATCGAAAACTAAAAACAAAAAAGACCATCATTTATAGATGGTCTTTTTTTATTTTAGGATTTATTTGAATTTATTCACCAATTTTTCCAATTTCATCTAAGTCTTCAAACGTAGCAATTTTAGCATCAAACTTTGCAACGTCAACCACATAAGTTTTTGATATAGAATCGTGCCAACCTTTACCTTCTTCTCCTAAAAACGAAAAATGCTCAAATGGAATTAAACGACATAAAGAGCGTACTAAAATTTCATTAAAAGTAGGTTTAGAACCATCATAAAGTACCACTTTAGTTTTGGTAATATATTTACCTAAAGAGCGACCTGTGAGAGTTTCTATAGTTGTGTAGTAAATTAGTAATATGATATAGCCAAAAATAAATTCCATAAGCCTACCAGAATTAAAAAAGAAATCTATAAAACCGTAACTACCTGTCAACTCTGATACGACACCAATGACAAATCCTATGGCTCCACCTATTAGGATTTGTACTATGTAGTCTAATACAAAATTTGCAAATCTTATGCCTTTTGATGCTAATACATCTGGTGTTACTGTGTATTTTATTCTGTTCATAGTAGTTGGTTTTAGGTTTAGTTAGTTTCAAATATAATATTCTTAGTTTAATCTCAAATAGATTATTTTAGTATTATAATTTTACCTTATGAAATACTATTACATAATCATAATCACGTTGTTGAGCTTACAGTCTTTATTTTCTCAAGAGATAACTGGGCAGGAACTATTACAAAATGCAATTTCATATCATGACCCAAATAATAATTGGTTAGATTTTAATGGCGAATTCTTAATTACTATGAAGACACCAAATAATCCAACCCGAGAAAGTAGAGTAGTTATTAATTTACCTTCGGAATTTTTCTATGTTAAAGCCAAACGAGACTCTACAACAACAGAGTATACTTTAGATAAAACCGACTGTATAATAAAATTAAATGGAGCAGTTGATATTTCCGAAGAAAATAAAAAAAAGCATAATTTGAATTGCGAAAGAGCCAACTTATATAAAAACTATTATACGTATCTCTACGGTTTACCCATGAAATTAAATGATGAAGGCACTATAATACATGATGATGTTGAGCGTAAGTCTTTTAAAGGAAAAGAATATCTAGTTTTAAAAGTGGCTTATGATAAAAGTGTAGGGAGTGATGTATGGTATTTTTATTTTGATCCAGATAGTTATGCTATGGAGATATATCAGTTTTATAAAACCGATTCAAATGGAACTGTTAAATTAGATACTGGAGAGTATATTTTACTTACAGATACTACAGTGGTTAATGGTATAAAATTGCCAAGAGACAGAGCTTGGTACTATAATAAAGACGATAAGTATTTGGGTACAGATTTTTTAGAAAATTAAAAATCTTCACCAATTAAACCAATTTGTTCTAACTCAATAATAGAATTTTTTTTCTCATTAAATTTATCTGCCTTAACCACATAACAGTTGGCGATAGAGTCGTGCCAACCTTTACCATTTACTCCTAAAAATGAAAGACCATCAAAGGGTATCCATCTACTAAAACTTCTTTTTAATAATTGTTTGGTCGTTGGCTCACTACCATCTGTAGAGATTACAATGGTATTTGTTGCATATTTTCCTAACGTTTTAAATGTGTATTTTTCCATTAGAAAATAATAAGCAAACATAAAGAGATAGCTAATTATAGTGTCTTCTATTTCAGACATGCCATTCCAATAATCACTTAAAGTGTAGTTGCCTGTAAATTCTCCTAGATAGAAAAAACCGTAAGATAAGGCATAAAGAAAAGCGTATTGAGGTACTGTATCTATAATATGATGAAGAAAGCGTTGTCCTTTACTTGCTAATAAATCTTCGGTTATTTCAACTGTGTTTTGATGCATGAATGGTGGGGATTAAGAAATTCAAACATAAAAAAAGCATCTTAATAATCAAATATCAAGATGCTTTTTTATTATTTAGTAATTATGAGTTTTAAGAACCACACATCAAACAATCATCACCTTCGGCTTCTTTTGCTTGAGAGATTAATGCTTTCATTTCTTCGGCACTCATAGGTTCTACATCTACTTTCTCAGCAGTAACTACTGTTTTTTGAGCAAATTTAGCAGCAGTATCTGCAGCTTTTTGTTGCTTTTGAGCAATAGAATCTACCTCTACAGTAGTTATTGCAGGTTCTGCAACAGGCTCAGCTTTTGCTGCTCTGGTAATAGTTACTTTTTTAGCATCTACAGCACTCTTAGTACGCAAGTAATACATACCTGTTTTTAATCCGCTTTTCCAAGCATAGAAATGCATTGATGTTAATTTTGCCATCGTAGCGCCTTCCAAAAATAAGTTTAAAGATTGAGATTGATCTATAAAATATCCTCTTTGACGAGACATATCTATAATATCTTTCATACTTAATTCCCAAACAGTTTTGTAAAGGTCTTTAATGTCTTGAGGTATAATATCTACACCTTGTATAGAGCCATTAGCACGCATGATTTCATTTTTAAGATTTTCATCCCAAAGACCAAGCTCAACTAAATCTTCTAATAAATGTTTATTTACAACGATAAACTCTCCAGATAATACACGACGTGTATAAATGTTAGAAGTATATGGCTCAAAACATTCGTTATTACCAAGAATTTGTGAAGTAGATGCGGTTGGCATTGGAGCCACTAATAATGAATTACGAACACCATGCTTAGCAACATCTTTTCTCAACTTATCCCAATCCCAACGACCACTTAAGGTGTCTTCATCTATATTCCATAAGTTATGCTGAAATTGGCCTTGGCTTATTGGAGAACCTTCGTAGCTCTCATAAGGACCATCAACTTTAGCTTCTTCCATACTTGCAGTAACTGCAGCATAGTATAATGTTTCAAAAATATCTTGATTTAAAGCTTTTGCTTCATCACTAGTAAATGGCATACGTAATTTAATAAAAGTATCTGCCAAACCTTGTACACCTAAACCAACTGGTCTATGTCTAAAGTTAGAGTTTTCTGCCTCTTTTACAGGATAGTAATTTCTATCAATTACCTTATTTAAGTTTTTAGTTACACGTTTTGTGATTTTAAATAACTCTTTATGGTCAAACGCACCATTTTTAACAAACATTGGTAATGCAATAGATGCTAAATTACAAACAGCAACTTCATCTGGAGCAGTATACTCCATAATTTCTGTACATAAGTTTGATGAGCGTATAGTGCCTAAATTTTTCTGGTTAGATTTACGGTTTGCTGCATCTTTATACAACATGTAAGGCGTTCCAGTTTCAATTTGAGATTCTAATATTTTTTCCCAAAGTTCACGAGCTTTTATAGCTTTACGACCTTTGCCCTCAGTTTCATATTTAGTATAAAGCGCTTCAAATTCTTCAGAGTGTACATCACATAATCCAGGACATTCATTTGGGCACATTAATGTCCATAGGCCATCTTCTTGTACACGTTTCATAAATAAATCTGGCATCCACATTGCGTAGAATAAATCTCGAGCACGTAACTCTTCGGCACCATGATTTTTCTTAAGATCTAAGAAACTCATAATGTCGGCATGCCAAGGCTCAATATACATTGCAAAACTTCCTTTCCGTTTTCCGCCACCTTGATCTACGTAACGCGCAGTATCATTAAATACTTTAAGCATTGGTACAATACCATTACTTGTTCCGTTTGTTCCTGCAATGTAACTTCCTGTAGCTCTCACATTGTGAATAGATAATCCTATTCCACCAGCAGATTGAGAAATTTTAGCAGTTTGTTTTAAGGTATCATAAATACCATCAATACTATCATCTTTCATTGTTAATAAAAAACAAGATGACATTTGAGGTTTTGGTGTACCAGAGTTAAAAAGTGTAGGTGTAGCGTGTGTAAAATATTTTTTAGACATAAGTTCATATGTCTCAAGTGCAGCGTCAAGATCATTAATATGAATTCCTATAGAAACTCTCATTAACATATGTTGTGGTCGCTCAGCAATTTGACCATTTAATTTTAAAAGGTAAGAACGCTCTAAAGTTTTAAAGCCAAAATAATCATACCCAAAGTCACGGTTATAGATAATAGACGAATCTAATTTATCTTTATTATCCATAATAACTTTATAAACTTCGTCACTTAAAAGCGGTGCTTTTTTACCGTTTCTTGGGTTGACATAAGTATATAAATCTGTCATAACCTCACTAAAAGTCTTTTTAGTGTTTTTATGTAAGTTAGAGACCGAAATACGTGCAGCCAATCTTGCGTAATCAGGATGAGCAGTCGTCATTGTTGCAGCTTGCTCAGCAGCTAAATTATCTAATTCACTAGTAGTAACACCATCATATAATCCATCAATTACACGCATAGCTACCTTGATAGGATCTACAAGTTCGTTAAGTCCGTAACACAATTTACGCACTCTAGCAGTGATCTTATCAAACATTATTGGTTCTTTTCTACCGTCTCTTTTTAATACAAACATAGGTTACACTTTTTTTAGTTTTTCTGAAGCTACCATTCAGAAAAAGGGTTAGTTAGTTATCATTAATCAGTAGGAGACTGACTAACAATGGATTAATAATTAGTTTTTTTTATATAGAAATAATAACTGGTTGTGTTTTTCCTCAGAAATTTTAAAACTTTAGAAACAGTAAGCCAATTAAAATATTATGTTTTTAGAAATCAAAACTGTCTGATCCAAAGTCATACTTATTCTCCTCTTCTTCTTTGTTAAGAACACCAGCTTTTTGGTATTCAGAAACTCGTTTTTCAAAGAAGTTAGTTTTTCCTTGTAAAGAAATCATATCCATGAAATCAAAAGGATTTGCTGTATTGTATACTTTTTCACATCCTAAATCTGCAAGTAGACCATCAGTAACAAACTCAAGGTACTGTGACATCAATTTAGAATTCATACCAATTAAACTAGCAGGAAGAGACTCTGTAATAAACTCTCTTTCAATGTTTAAGGCATCTACAATAATTTCTTTAATACGTTCTTTTGGTACTTTATTTACTAAATGGTGCTCGTGTAAGTGTACAGCAAAATCACAGTGCATACCTTCATCACGAGAAATCAACTCATTAGAGAACGTTAAACCTGGCATAAGACCACGTTTTTTTAACCAAAATATAGAACAAAACGATCCAGAAAAGAATATACCTTCTACAGCTGCAAATGCGATTAAACGCTCTGCAAAACTTGGAGATTCTATCCATTTTAATGCCCAATCTGCTTTCTTTTTAATAGCAGGAAATGTTTCAATAGCATTAAAAAGCATTGCTTTTTCTTTCTCGTCTTTTACGTACGTATCAATTAACAAAGAGTAAGTTTCACTATGTATGTTTTCCATCATTATTTGGAAACCATAGAAAAATTTAGCTTCGCTATATTGAACTTCGTTTACGAAGTTTTCAGCAAGATTTTCGTTAACAATACCATCACTTGCAGCAAAAAATGCTAAAACGTGTTTGATAAAATAACGCTCATCATCTGTTAATTTATTTGTCCAATCAGATATGTCTTGATGTAAATCAATCTCTTCTGCAGTCCACATGCTAGCTTCAGATTTTTTATACCATTCCCATAAATCATGGTGTTGGATAGGGAAAATTACAAATCTATCTTTGTTTTCTTGCAATATTGGTTCTACAGCTTGAGACATAGTAATTGGGTTTTTTAATTTAAATTTTGGCTGAAAAATATAGCGCGATTTGGGACTAACAAAGATTGAAAAATGTATGAGATATTTTGGTGTTTTTTGAGAAAGCTTTTCAACAAGTTTTTAACAATACATTATTCGTAAAAAAAGGGTAGTATTTATAAATATAATCATAACTAATTGATATTTAGTCTATTAAAAATTTATTTTTGCTTTTTATTATGTAGGTATAATCTTATTAAATTGGTGGTTACAAGTGATGTTTACTAGATGTTATAATAGCATTAAAATGAATCTTAAATCAAACAAAAAAAGAGAACTTTTTACAGTTCTCTTTTCTTCCCTAATAATTAACTAAACTAACTAAAACTAATCACATGTTGTGAAGCTTTGTTGTTTGAAATTAAATGTCTCAAAAAAAAGTCAGGGACTAACCTGACTTTTTTTAAATGATTAATAGCATTTAATCAAAATAGTGAATCCCCACGATCGCTCTATTTTATTTATTTAAAAAATTGATTGGTTATTTAATTTCAAACCAAATATCATAAATATATGTGGTATAAATTTTCATATTGTATAGATGGTTATGAAAAGTGTATAAATGGTAATTAGAAAAATGGAATTTATTTAATACCCTTGCAATAAACACATTATACAGTAAAACGTGCTAACTATACATATTACCAACGAGGTATTGTTTTATGTTTTATATTTGATTTATGATTAAAGCAGTAATAGTAGATGATGAGCCAAAAGCTATTCAAGGATTGTCATGGGAACTCACAAATTTTAGTAATGATATAGAAATTGTAGAGACGTTTTCTAATCCAGAAGAAGCTATTGCATATTTAAATATTAATACACCAGATTGCTTATTTCTTGATATCCAAATGCCAACAATGGATGGGTTTCAATTTCTTAGCAAGCTATCTAATACTGATTTTGCAGTAGTTATAACTACAGCTTATGATGAATACGCTATAAAAGCTTTAAAACATGAAGCTATTGATTATTTGTTGAAGCCTGTAGATTCTGATGATTTAAAAGACACTATTCTAAAAATAAAAAAATACAATTCTAGACTTATTAACTCTTCTAAAATTGAAGAAGTGTTAGGGAGTTTTAATGAAAAATTCGACAAAAAAAAGATTACCATTAATACTGACGGTAAACTAATTTTTCTAGAGATTGATGACATCTTATTTGTAGAGTCAGATGGTAATTATTGTACCATAGTAACAACATCACAACCAAAAATAGTAATCACTAAAAAGTTAAAAGAAGTTGATGCTATTTTACCAGAACATTACTTTTTTAGAATACATAACTCCTTTATAGTTAACTTAAACAAGATAAAAGAGTTTATAAAAAGCGAAGGCTATGTGGTTATGGAGTCTAATCACAAAATCCCTGTTGCCAGACAACGTAAATCAGACTTTCTAGAGAAGTTATAATTTGAAACAATCTAAATCTCATATTATAAAATCATTAACTAACTCTGTATTAGTTATCTTTTTGTGTTTGCTATTTAATTTTCAAAAGTGTTATTCTCAGAACACAGCAAACACATTTGAGCAAGAAATTGATAAAATAGTTTCATTTAGACCTACGCATTATGCTAGTATAGATTCTGTTTTTAAAAAGTATGCTAGAGACAGTTTAAAAATGAAAGCATTATTTCAAAAGTCGAACGTGGTAGGTTACAATGAAGGTGAAAGTTATGGTCTTAATGCTTTAGGTGTAATTTATAGAAATTTATCGCATTATGAGCAATCTATAGTAACTCATAAAAGAGCAAATACAATTGCAACCAATGCTAATAATTTAGAGTTCGAAATTATAAGTTTAAATAATATAGGTGTTGCTTATAGAAGAATGGACTTAGTAAAACCAGCTCTAGATTTTCATACTAAAGCATTAGATATAGCGCGATCTATAGAAAATCCTTCAGAGACCATATCTTATAATATAGCAGTATCTCAAAATAGTATTGGTAATATTTATCTCATTTTAGAGCAGTATGAGCTTGCTCTAAAGCAATTTGAGAAATCTATAGAGATAGAAAAACAAGCCAGTAATAGACTAGGACTTGCTATTAACTATCAAAATATAGGGTATGCCTATGAAGCGCAAGGAGATCTAGATAATGCACTACGTAATTATAAATTATCGCTTGATTATAACGAGCAAATTAATTCTAATTTAGGACGTGTAATTTGCTATAATAGTATTGGGCAGGTTTATATAAAACAAAAAAAGTATACAGACGCTAAAATAATCATTGAAAAAGCTCTAGAAAAGGCATTAAAAATTAATGATCAATTTTACATTGCTGCATCCTATATAAATCTTGGTTGGGTACAAAAGGAGATGAAAGCGTTTACAGCTTCCGAAGAAAATTTAAAAAAAGGATTACAAACCGCAAAGCAATATAATCTCAACCTCTCTATCGTTGAAGCCGACAAACATCTATCAGAATTATACAAGATTAAAGAAGATTATGAATCTGCATTAGATCATTATAAAGAGTCTGTTGAGGTAGAAAAAACAATAAATAATGATCGTAATTTAAGATATGTCAATGATGTTATTATACAATTTGAAAATGAGGCAAAAAACAATGAAATAAAAGCTTTAGCAAACGAGAACCAGGTTTGGAAAACCAAACTAGAACGCAATAAGAAGATTTTTTGGTATTCTATGTTGGTGCTTATTATTATAGTAAGTGTTTTGGTGGCTCTGTATAGAAATAGGCAGCTAAGCCAAGAAAAACAAATTTTAACTTTGGAGCAAGATATGTTGCGAAGTCAAATGAACCCTCATTTTATTTTTAATTCTCTAAACTCTATAAAATTATATATCATTAATAACGAAAAAGAAAATGCAGTATATTATTTAAACAAATTCTCTAAACTAATTAGAAAAATTTTAGTGGCTTCTTCGGAAAAAGAAAACACTTTAGAAGATGAGTTAGATACCATGAAGTTGTATATGAATATAGAGAACATTAGATTTTCTAACGAAATAGATTTTCAAATTGAGGTTGATGATAATGTTAATGCATCTAATATAAAATTACCATCTTTAATATTGCAACCATTTTTAGAAAATGCATTATGGCACGGTTTGTCATCTAAAGAAGATGATAAAGAAATAAAATTACACGTTTATAGAACACAAGATGATTTTATAATGATTTCTATACAAGATAACGGTATTGGTAGAGAAAAAGCTGAGAAAATTAATAAGGATAAACTTATAAAACGAAAATCTGTTGGTATAGCAATTACAAAAGCAAGATTAGCAAACTTCTCTAAAGACTACACCAACGATTATCATATTGACATTGAAGATTTGTATGATGATAACAATAATGCTATTGGTACAAATGTTATCGTACAAATACCAACACGATCTAATATTTTAAGAACTGCTTAGTTGCCAAAAGCAGACATCATAGAGCCATAAGCCGAAGCATCTATTGAAAAATCTGTTTTATCTAAGCCAATACAGTCCATAGTCATACTGTTTTTTGACTTCTTTTTGTCTACAAATATCATTTGCATCATAAGTCCATTTTCGGCATATTTTTTCATCCACTCTGGATTAAAACCTTTAGGCATTTGTTTGGCATTTGCACCAAATACTTGGTTAAAACTCACAGGCACATCATCTGTAATATAAAACGTGATTTTATGCTCATCATTTTCACTTACAAAACCTTCACAGTCATAACCCATAATTGTTTTAGAGTCTATTTTTGTAAAGGTGTAGTCTGAGTTATTGGCTTTATCATTAAAATCAGACATTTTAAGTTTTGTTTTTTGAACTACTTTTTTACCCATCATTTCCATAAACATTGCAGTTACACCCAAGTTGCCATCCATAACCATAAACATTTTGGTGTCAGATCCCTTTGTCATTTCTGCAGTGTCAAAACCAAAATATTTTGCATCTTCTTTTAAAAAGTATGTAAGCACAACATCCCCTTTTTTGTGTGTCATTTTTAGTTTGTAAGCGTAATCAAAATTGTATGTAGCTGGTAGTTCTACTTTAGAGGCTTTTTGAGAAAAACCACTTTGAAACATAAATAAAAAAGCAAGGATAAACCCGAAATTGTTAAAAATCTTAGAAGTCATTGTGTTGAAATTTTTGAATTAATTAATAAAATTTCAATTTACAAAACCTTTTAACTCCTTAAAATTCAAATGTATATATGGTTTATAAAAGTGTGTGTTTGGGTGTTTAAAATCTATTTAAGATGTTTTGCTGCTACGTTTTCTAACTCTAGATACCAATCTTCACCAAATTTTCTAATAAGTGCCTCTTTTACAAATTTATAAACAGGTACTTGTAATTCTTTACCTAAGGAGCAAGCATCATCACATATTTCCCATTTGTCATAATTAACCGCAGAAAATTCTGAATAATCTTTAACTCTAATTGGGTATAAATGACAGGATACAGGTTTTTTCCAAGAAATTTCTCCTTGGTTGTAGGCTTCTTCAATTCCGCAGAGAGCAGTTTTTTTATCATCAAAAATGACGTAAGCACAGTCTGCATCATTAATTAAAGGGGTTTCAAAATCTCCAAATTCTGTAGTAATATGTGTACCCTGTTTTTCTATAGCTTCAATACCTTCTTGTCGTAAAAACGGTTTTACTTTTGGATAAATATCTTTGAGAATTTCAATTTCCGAAGCATCTAAAGGAGCTCCAGCGTCGCCATCTATACAACAAGCACCTTTACAAGCCGATAAATTGCACACAAAATCTTTATCAATAATATCTTCTGAAACAATTGTTTTTCCTAGTTGAAACATGAGTTTTTAAGCTGAAATATATAAACGCAAAAGTAGGTAAACTTTACCATTATTTAACGTTGCAAATCTCTTATAAAGAAGTACTTTTGCCGAAAATTTTGAAATAATGGATATTCAATTAAGCATAAAAGAGATTTTTACTGCATTTATGATTTTGTTTGCGGTTATAGATATTATTGGTAACATACCTATTGTTATTGATTTACGTAAAAAAGTTGGCCATATAGAAAGCGAAAAAGCTTCAATAATTGCTGGTATAATTATGATTGTGTTTTTATTTTTAGGGAAAACGCTATTATCATTTTTAGGTGTTGGTGTAAACTCATTTGCAGTGGCAGGAGCTTTTATTTTGTTTTTTATTGCTTTAGAGATGATTTTAGGTATTACTTTATATAAACAAGATGAAAGTACAACAATGACAGCATCTGTTTTTCCGTTGGCTTTCCCTTTAATTGCTGGACCTGGAAGTTTAACTACTTTACTGTCATTAAGAGCCGAATATAGAATTGAAAACATCATAATTGCTGTTATACTAAATGTTATTATTATCTTTATTGTATTAAAAACATCTAATAGAATAGAGAGAATGATTGGTCAAAACGGTATAAATATTATACGTAAAGTGTTTGGTGTTATTCTATTGGCTATTGCAGTTAAGTTATTTGCACACAACATTAAAGAGCTTTTTGAAATGGCTTAGTCTATTTTTAAAGTCACAGCATTAGAGTAAATTAAGTGCATGTGCTTTTTAAGGTGACAAATTTTAAACTGTATTTAAATTTAAAACAAGTAGGTAAGCTCATGAAATATTTTACGATAATAGTAACCATAATAGCAACAGGATTTATAATTTATAATTCTACAATGTTAGATTTTGATAACCTTTTTGAAGGTCAAAGTATTATTGCGCTTATTACAATATTTGCATCACTTTGTGCCATTGTAATTTTACAGGTTTTAAGATTGTCAAAACGCGTAGACGATAAACTTAAAGGAAAATCATAATGTACGATACCGTTATAATTGGAGGTGGAGCAGCAGGTATGTCTTGTGCTTTAATTTTAGGATCTGCAAAATCTAAGCCTTTTGCATTAGATATGAAGGTGGCTATTGTCATGCATCAAAAAACATCACATTTGCAAAATGCTCTATTTAATAATGTATTAGGATTGGCTCCTGGAACTTTAGGCGCAGATATTTTAACAAACGGAAAATCTCAACTTCAAGAATTATATCCTCAAATAGAACAAATAGAAAACGAGAAAGTATCATCTATTTTAAATACTATTAATGGGTTTACCATTACAACCAATAAAAACACATACCAATCAAAACGTGTAGTAATAGCAGTAGGTTATACTAATTTAATGACCATTAAGGGTCTAGAAAACTACGTAGAACCGCATCCTAGAGCAGCAATAGAAAAGGAGCGTATTTGGTTAAAAAACGAAAATCATTTGGTTGATAACAACTTGTATGTTGCAGGAACTTTAGCAGGTTGGAGAAGTCAATTTGCAATAGCATCTGGAAGTGGAGCGCAAGTAGCTACAGATATTTTAACACTTTGGAATGATGGTAAACAAACCAAAATTCATGATAAGGTTTAAGATTTAATTGTCTTCGGAAAGATCAACTTCAAAGTAGTCGTCGCCTTTACTTAATAATATGACTTCCTCAATCATATCGTCTGTCTCATTCTTAATTTTTTCTGCTATAGTACTACCGTAGAGTTGTTGAGCTAATTCAGATTTAATAAGTCGTTTGATTTGATCATGATAAGCTACAAAAGTGATATTTGAGCGTTCTTTAAAATTCACAAAATTTTGAAACTTTACAACCACATCATCACTAACTATAAAATTAGCGACAAAATCATTGGCAGTAACATTTTCATAAATACTTCTGTCTTTATCAAGCTCTTCAAACACAAAATTGCTAATATACTCTCGTCTAATGAGATAATTGATGGTTTCGTTATGAGCAGATGTATTTAACGGTACAAATATATCTGGGATAATGCCACCACCTCCATAAACAATTTTACCTTTTGGTGTGGTAAACTTTAAAGAATCTGCAATTTTTATTTGCTCTGCGTCTTCAAACTCTCCACTACTTAATCTCTTTTTATAGTCATTATAATAATCACTGCTTTTTCCGTTATCATACGGTCTTTGAATAGAGCGACCCGTAGGTGTGTAATATCTAGAAACGGTTAGTCTTACTGCGCTACCGTCACCCAAAGCCATTTCTCGTTGTACAAGACCTTTTCCATAACTTCGACGACCTACAATGGTGCCTTTGTCGTTATCTTGTAATGCACCAGCAACTATTTCGCTAGCAGATGCAGAGTTTTCATTAATTAATATATAAATCTCACCTTCTTCAAAATCGCCTTTAGATGTCGCAAAGCTTTTTTCTACTTTACCCGTTTTGTTTTTAGTAAAAAGTATAAGTTTATCATCTTCTAAAAACTCATCAACAATTTGTTCTGCTATGCCTAAAAAACCACCAGGATTATCTCGTAAATCTAAGGCAAGTTGTGTAGCGCCTTGTTCTTGTAAGGCATCTAAGGCACGCTTAAATTCTTTATAAGTAGACTCTGCAAAGCGGTTAATCTTTATATAACCCAAATTATTGGTAAGCATGTAAGCAGCATCTACACTCTCTATTGGTATAATATCTCTTTTAACCTTAAACTCTAATAAGTTTTTTTCGCCTTTACGATATACCGAAAGTTTTACTTTGGAACCTTTTTCACCTTTTAATTTTGAAATGATATCTGCATTACTCCATTCTTTACCAAAAATAGAATCACCATCTGCCATTAAAATGCGATCTCCAGCTTTAATACCTGCTTTTTCGCTAGGTCCATCTTTTACTGTTCTAATCACAGCAATGGTATCATTGTATGTATAAAAATTAACGCCTAATCCAACAAAGTCACCTTTCATATTGTTGGTAACACGTTCTAATTCGCTTTTAGGAATGTATGTAGAATGTGGGTCTAGATTATCAAGTATTCCGTTTACGGTAACATCAACAATGCTATCTGTATTTACATCGTCTACATACTCATAATCAATATAATCTATTAGCCTGTTAAGTTTGTCTTTTTTGCTGTTTGATGTGAATAAACGATCTGATGTATCGGTAAAATTTAATTTCCCGCCAATAAAAACACCTGCTGCAATTGCAACACCAATAATAAGAGGTATGTATTTTTTCTGGAAAGCCATTTACACTTTTATATCTTCTATTAATTCTAATTCTATACCTGCTTTTTCTAAAAATTGTAAACCAGAGTTGTCTTTATAACCTTCGTGATAAACAACTCTTACAATTCCTGCTTGATGTATTAATTTACTGCAATCTCTACAAGGAGATAAAGTAATATATAACGTTGCTCCATTGCAAGATTGTGTAGAGGCTGCGACTTTTAAGATGGCATTAGCTTCGGCATGTAGTACATACCATTTAGTGTAGCCTTCATCATCTTCACAATAATTTTCAAAACCAGTTGGTGTGCCATTGTAACCGTCTGAAATAATCATCCTGTCTCTAACAATTATTGCACCTACTTGTTTACGTTTACAGTGAGAGAGTTTTCCCCACTCTTTGGCAATTCTTAAATAGGCTTTATCGTAACGTAATTGTTTTTTGTTTGGCATTATCTAGCTTTGGTGTTGTTGGTTTTTTTTGAGAAATTTCAACTCAACCGTTTAGGTTATATTATCAAATGTAATAATTATATAAAATGTAGATTAGGTTTTAAGACTTTCATAACACTATTTCTTATGAGAACAAATCACTGTTAATGAGTATAGGTAATACAAAACCAATAACTATTGCAGAGGTTACCATAACCCAATCGCGTTTTGAAAACCTAAAAATAGTTTGACAAAGAAAGCTTAAAAAGATAACTATAAAAGCTACAAATAATTGTCCTACTTCTATACCTAGGCCAATTTCTAATAGTGCGAGTAATTTGTTTTCCGAAGAAGAAATTAAACGTTCAAATGTGCTTACGTAACCTAGTCCATGAATTAATCCAAAAAATAGAGTCGCAAAGAAAACGACACCTAGTGTTGGTCCATGAGATTTTTTTCCGCCTGTAAATACATTAAACACTGCAATGATTAAAATAGAGAGAGGTATTAAGATCTCAATTAATTTAAGATTTACGTTTATAATATTATAGGTTGTGAGTGCTAAGGATATACAATGTCCTGCTGTAAAAACCGAAATGAGAATAAATACACGTTTCCAATCTTTAAACAAATAAGGTACTGTAAGTACGATTAAAAATAAAATATGGTCGTAGGCTTTTATGTTTAGAATGTGGTAAACACCATCTTGAAAATTTGACAGAAATTGGTCTATCATACGTTATTGTATTTGGGTTAAACCAAAGTTACAGTTTATTAATGAATTTGAAAATAAAATCATCTTAAACCCTAGAATAGAGATGTATTTTGTCTAAAATCTGGTTTTTTTTATGTTTTTAGGTTTTACAATGTTATATTCGATAACCTTAACGATACTAAACGCTTATGAAATATTTATTATTTATTACCATTCTATGCTCTAGTTTTATATTAAATGCACAAGATAAAATTCCGTTTATTGATTATGAAGATGTTGCTAAAGTAGCAATAGATAAAGCCTCAAAAGAAGATTTTAAAGGAGCTTTAGAGGAGCTCAATCGCATTAATAAAAACGATTCTACTTATTGCTCTATCTTAACATCTAAGTCTTATTATAATATACTTTTAGAACTATTTGATGATGCTATTGCGGTTACAAATGAAGGTATTGCATTAAATTGTGATAGTGAGTCTAAGCTTTATTTTTATATAAATAAAGGGGTTTCTTTAGTTGAGACCAATCGTTTTGAAGAGGCTATAAAGGTTTATGATAAAGCCTTAGAGGAGTTTCCAAGAAACTCGAGACTTTGGTATAATAAAGGCTTAGCCTATGAGAAGGTCAATAACACTGCTCAAGCTATTAAGGCGTATCAACAAACAATTATATACAATCCAATTCATAGAAATGCGCACTTACAATTAGGGAATATTTGCTATCGTCAAAATTTAATTTCTCAGGCTTTAATGTGCTATAATATGAGTTTAATGATTGAGCCAGATAGTGATCGTGGCTTTGCGTTATTAAAGTATGCTAATGAAATAGCAGCTGCTAAAAATGATAATGAACCTGATCCAGACTTAGAGGTTTCGGCAGATGATGAAGCATTTGAAGATATTGATTTAATCATAACCAATAGGGTTGTACTAGATTCAGACTATGAGACAGATACTAAAATTGAAATTCCGCTGGTAAAACAAAATCATGCTTTACTAGAGCAATTAAAAAATATTGAAGGTAATGATGGGTTTTGGGATACGTATTACGTTCCATTTTATAAATGGATTGCAGAAAACGATCTATTTGATGGCTTTACGTACACTATAAATTACGCAATAAAAAATAAAGATTACGAAAAAGTAATCGAGAAAAATAAAGATAAGGTAGACGAGTTTGTTAGCGCTTATGTTAATCAACTTTATGAGATATTTAGCGATAACCCAAAACGACAACTTTCTCATAGTTATGAAGAAGGTGTGCTGCGAGGAGAAGGCTTGTTTAAAAATAACGTCTTAACAGGAGAATGGACATTTTATGATAGTAATGGTCGCAAAATAAGTGATGGCTATTATAATAAAAAAGGAGAGAAAGAGAATAAATGGACCTGGTATCATGATAATGGTTCCATAAGAGAAATAGCAAACTATAAAGAAGGAAAAACGTCTGGAGAAAATAAATTATACTATGATAATGGTAAACCATACATCATGACTACTTCTAAAAATGGAGAGTTTAATGGAGCGTATACCTACTATTTAAAACAAGGTGGATTAAAACAAAAAAAGATATTTAAAGACGGTAAATTATCTGGTAAATACATGTCTTATTTTGATGTGGGAGAAGATCTTATAGAATATGATATAAATTATAAAGATGATGAGGTACAAGGAGATGCTATAGAGTATTACGCTAATGGTAATACATATTCTGTAATTAATTTTAAGAACGGAAAACGTAATGGTAACGAAACTCAATATTACCGTAACGGTCAAATATCAATGAAATCTACTTATAAAGATAACCAGTTAGAAGGACCGTATACCACATTTTATGCTAACGGAAATAAAAAAGCGGTAGGTCAGGCTAGTGATGGTTATTATGAAGGTTCATGGAAGAGTTATTATAAAGATGGAACATTAAGTAACGATTATAATTATAAGGATGGTGCATTAGATGGCGATTATAAATCTTACGATACAGATGGTGTATTAAAATCTGATTTTCAATATAGAAAAGGTCAAATTATTAGCTATACATTTTTTGATAAATCAGGAAAAGTAATCTCTGAGAATCGTAAAAAAGGAGGAGAATTTTTCTACGAAGGTTATCATCCAAATGGTAACAGAGCAGCAAAAGGACTGTATGATTTAAAAGGAGGAAAAGTAGGAGAATGGAAATTTTATGATATTAATGAAGCCATCACAGAAGAAGGTAATTATAACGAAGACAAACCATTAGGCGAAGAAAAAACGTACTATACTACAGGAGAGATACAAAGTATCACAACTCATAATCCAGATGCAGACATCTCGTATTATCAATATTTTTATGTAAGTGGTCAATTAAAAACGCAAGGTTGGTCTAAAGATGGTTCAAAACATGGCGAATGGCATTATTACTATAATGATGGTACTTTAGAAGCAATCAATTTTTTCCATAAAGGCGAGGTTCATGGTACCCAATATTATTATAATGTAGATGGTACGGTTGATAATCAAATAGATTATGAATACGACATGCTCGTTTCAGAAAGAAGATATAATACAAAAGGAGACGTTTATAATTCTTATCAATATCAACAACCTGATAAAACATATACCATTTCATCAACCTATCAAAATGGGAATAAAAAATCTGAAACTACATATGTTAATGGAGAAAAGCATGGACCTTATACTTATTATAATTTCTACGGAAAAGTAACCGTTAAAGGTAATTATCATAATAATGAAATGAATGGTGATTGGAAATGGTATTTTAAAGACGGAGAATTAAAAGACGAGGATACTTATATAAACGGAAGACAGGATGGGAGCTCAAAACGCTATTATAAATCTGGACAAATAGAAGATGATTATCTCTATGACGAAGGAGATAGAACAGGTACTTGGCTATCTTATTATGATAACGGTCAAGTTTATACATCTACTGCATATGTAGATGACAAAAACCACGGTAGAAAAGAGTTTTTCAGCAGAGAAGGCAAATTACAAATCGTTAGAATTTACGATCATGGTACCTTAATAGGTTATACTTATACTGGTACAGATGGTAAAGAAAAAGAGATGATACCTCTTAAAAATGAGACTGGTAAATTAGAAGGCTTTTTTGATAATGGTAAGCCATCTAGAACGATGGAGTTTGTAAACGGAGTTATTCATGGAGACTATAAAGCCTACTATTATGATGGTACATTAGAAAATCACACCATCTATGAAAAAGGTGAGTACAACGGTTTAGATGAAGAATATTACAAGGACGGAACAATTAAACTTAAAGAAAATATGCTATTTGGAGATAGACATGGTTTATCTGAAAAATTCTATCCTAACGGAAATATTAAAGAACGCACCAATTATCTCAACAATGAAAAACATGGAGAGGCAACTTATTACGACGAAAATGGAAAATTAACATTGACTGAGTATTATACAAATGGAGATATTTATGAATCTAAATAAAACACCAATACTAACATTTCTATGCATTGCATTTTTAGTGCTATTACCAAAAAATGCGCTTGCTCAATACACTAAGGAGTTTGATCTTATAAAGAACAAATATCCAGATTCTAAAATTGTGAGATTGTTAGAAGATGTTAAGATTTCGGTACAATTTAAAGATGGAGAACTAGAGGTAAAACAATCTTTTATAGAAGAAGATTTATATTTAGATGAGTCTGCAATATATGGTTCTAAGAGAAATATAAAGTTCTCATCCTTTTTTGAGTTAGAGTCTGTAGAAGCATCGTCTTATGAGTATAAAGATGGTAAATACAAAACCCATAAAGTAGAAGAGTTTTTAGAAAAAGACGAAATGGAAGATTCTTTTCATGACGACTCAAAATCATTAAATTTTATTTACCCTAATTTATCAACAGGTAGTAAAACAAAACTAGAGTATACAGAGGTTGTTAAAAATCCAAGATTTTTAAGTCCTATTTATTTTGGAGACTTCTACCCAATTAAACAAAAAAGAGTAACTCTTGTAGCAGACAAAGATATTCAATTTAGATTTCAAGAGTTTAATACAGAAGATTATAAAATTGATTTTACTAGAGAAGAAAAACGCGGTAATATAATATACACTTGGGAAATTTTAGATGTAGATAAACACAAGTATGAAAATAATGTACCTAGTTATTCTAATGTGTTGCCACATATAATACCAATTATAACATCTTATAAATCAAACAATCAAAATGTAAATCTATTACATGATGTATCTGGCTTGTATGAGTGGTATTACTCAATGGTAAAAAATATAAACTTAAGTGAGCCAGATCCTAATTTAGTTAGCCTTGTTAATGAATTAACTAAAGATAAAACAACAGATTTAGAAAAAGCTAGAGCTATATACTATTGGACACAAAAAAACATTAAATACATTGCTTTTGAGTATGCCTTAGGCGGTTTTATCCCACGAGAGGCTAATGATGTATACAAGAAAAAATATGGCGATTGTAAAGACAATTCAAGTATACTTTACGAAATGCTCAAAATTGCTGGTTTAGAAGGTAATCTCACTTGGATTGGAACTAGAAGTATATCTTACAGTTACAATGACGTACCAACTCCAATTGTAGATAATCACATGATTTTATCTATAGAAATTGATGGCAAAACTTATTTCTTAGATGCTACAGGTCGTTACTTACCAATAGAAATGCCTTCATCTTTTATACAAGGAAAAGAAGCATTAATTTCTAATGGCGAAGCTAAATATGAAATTAAGGATGTACCAATAGTTGATGCTAAATCAAATACATTTAAAGAGGTTACTACGTTACGTTTAGAAGACACTAAACTAGTAGGTGCAACTAAAGCAGAAATTTCTGGGTATTATAAAATTGATTTCTTTAATCAATTAGAAGATGCAAATACACCTGCAAAGATTAAAGAGTATTATAATTATAAAATGCAAAAAGGGAATAATAAATTTTTAATAGATGCTGTCTCAGAAACAAACAAGTATGACTATGATAATGATTTAATTATTGACTATACCTTTAATATAAATGATTTTGCTAAAATATTAGGCGATGAAATTTACATAAATCTCAATTTAAGACAAGACGAAACAGATTTTAAATTTGAAGATGATAGAGAAAATGATATCGAAGTAACCTATAAAAGTTATTACGATTATCATACTACTCTAGAAATACCAGTTGGTTATGAGGTAGATTATTTACCAAAAGATTTTTCTGTTTCTAATGAGTTTATGAATTCTATAATTACCTATGAAACTGTAGATAATACTATTGTTTATAAACATCAATTAGAAATGAATTTTCTAACATTAAACCCAGAACAACAAAAAACAGTAAGCGATGCTATTAAAGTAGCCGAAAAGAGCTTTAAAGATACAATCGTTCTAAAAAAACAATAAAATATATCTATGAAATTATTTTTAAATACTTGCCTAATATGTTTCATCTCTATAATAACTATACATGCTCAACCTTTTTATGAGTCTTATAATTGGGATGCAAATCCTAGTTACTCAAACCAAGGAGTAGAAGATAGTAACATGGCTTCTATGAAAGAAAAAATTGTTACCGAATTCTATTTTGATGACCAAGGTAATTTGACAGAGTATTTTTTAGAACATAAAGTCTACTACCTTAACAGTGATGATAAAATAGAAGCCTTTAATAAAGTGTATTTGCCTTATGACTCTGAGTCTAAATTGGTAGTCAATAAAGCGCGAGTAATTACCGCAAACGGTGAAGTAATTAATTTAGATGAATCTAAAATTTTAACAGCAACAGATTCTGAAACCGATAGAACCTACAAGTATTTTGCTTTTGAAGGTGTAGAAAAAGGAAGTTTTATTGAGTATATGTATGTTGTAAATCGTTACCCAAGTTATAAAGGTAAGCGCATCACCTTACAATCTGATTACACAAGAAAAAATGTTGAATTTGATCTGTATTCGCCATCAAACCTATTATTTAAGTTTAAAAGTTTTAATGGTTTAGATGAGGTGGAGAGAGATACAATTTCTGAAGAAAAAAAACACTATTTCCTCAAATTAGACACAGTAGAGTTATTAGAAGAAGAAGAAATGGCTGCCTACACAGCAGATAAGCAATATTTAATTTATGCATTAGATGCTAATATTGCAGGCAGAGTTAAGGATATTAGTTCATATGCAAATGTGGCTCAAAATATTTATGAGTTTTATAATGAAGAGCGCTCTAAAAAAGAAATTTCGGCACTTAAAAAGTTTTTAAAAACTATTAATTATAAAAAAGAAGATGATATTGATACTAAGTTAAGAACGATAGAAACATACATAAAAAATAACATTTTTGTAGCGAATTCAACAAGTGAAAAATTATCAGACTTATATCAAATTACTAATGATAAAGTAGCAAATGAGAGAGGCGTAATTATACTTTATACTGCTATTTTTAATGAGCTGGATATAAAATATGAGTTCATTTATACTTGTAGTAGGGAGTACATGCGTTTTGATAAAGAGTTTGAAGCAAATAATTATTTGCAAGATGCTTTATTCTATTTTCCAAAGTCAAAAAAATACCTGTCGCCAACCGAAATTGATTCGCGTTACGGTTATCCACCAGCATTTCTTACAGACACTTATGGCTTAGCAATAAAAGAGGTAGTAATTGGAGATTTTAAATCTGCAGTTGCAAAAATAAAGTACATTAAACCAATAAAAGCAGAGCAAAATGTGGATAAAATGGTAATTGATGTTACGTTTGATGAAGATGATATCTCAAAAACACACGTTAAACTAGATCGTTCTATGAGTGGATATTATGGGATGTATATTCATCCTTATATGGATTTGGTAAAACCAGAAAATGAAAAAGAAATAATAGAGGGTTTTGCAAAAAATTTAGATGAAGATGCAGAGATTGTGAGCAAGACAATAGAAAATAAAAATTCTAATCTCTTCGGAATTAAGCCAATACAATTTATTGTAGAATTTACATCAAATAAATTTGTAGAAAATGCAGGCAGAAAACAATTATTTAATGTGGGTGATTTAATTGGTAGACAACAAGAATTATATCAAGAGAAAGAACGTAAATTACCAGTAGAAGGTGAGTTTCAACGTAGTTATTTTAGAACTATAAACATAACCATACCTCAAGGTTATAAAATTGCTAACCTAGATGATATTAAAATTAAAAATGAATACATAAAGGAAGGGAAAACCTTGTTGAGTTTTGATTCGTACTACGAATTAAATGGTAATATCTTAACCATAACTGCAGATGAGCATTATAGAATTAATCATGTAGACACCAGTTTATATGAAGAGTATAGAACAGTCATTAATAGCGCTGCAGATTTTAATAAGGTAACGCTAGTCCTGGAGACAGAATAAAAAAGCTTCCTTTTCTCACTACTTGTTTTTAAATTCCATTAATAATTGAGAGTATAACTATTTATAATTTATTTTTGATAGTTAACCCTAATTAAGTTAGTTTCACTAAATGAAGTTTCAAAATGAGATTAAAAGTTTATTTATATCTTTTTATAGTCATATTTTTATTTAATTGTAAAACCGAGAATAAAGAATTAGAATTAAGTGTAATAAATACTAACGAAGATAATTACCGAGTTCTAAAGGAGCAACCATCAAATATTTCGATACCAAATGGTATGGTATGGGTAGAGGGTAAAACTTTTACACAAGGAGCAAAAGCAGGAGATAAATTTGCAATGATGAGAGAAAAACCAGCACACAAAGTAACTGTTGATGGTTTTTTTATTGATATAACAGAGGTTACTAATAAGCAATTTAAAGCATTTGTAGACGCTACTAAGTATATTACTCTTGCAGAACGACCTATAGATTGGGAGGTTATGAAACTAGAACTTCCTGAAAATACACCAAAACCTCATGATTCTATTTTACAGCCTGGAAGTCTAATTTTTAATAAAAATGTGAATGCTGTCGTAAGTATGGCTAACTATACACAATGGTGGACTTGGAGAATTGGTGCAAATTGGAAACATCCAGAAGGTCCAAATAGCTCAATTGAAGGTAAAGAAGATTATCCTGTTGTGCATATTGCCTTAGAAGATGCTCAAGCATATTGTAAATGGGCAAATAGAAGGTTGCCTACAGAAGCCGAGTGGGAATCTGCTGCTCAAGGTTTTTATAAAGATAATATTTACTCTTGGGGTAATAATAATGATGGTTTAGTCAAAAATGCAAATACATGGCAAGGCACTTTTCCTGTAAAAAATGAAAGTATAGATGGATTTAAACTAATTGCACCAGTAAAATCTTATAATCCAAATAGTATTGGGTTGTATGATATGATTGGTAATGTTTGGGAATTAACCAGCGACCTGTTTAATATAAATTATTATAACGATATAGATACATCTGCAGCTTTAATAAATCCTAAAGGTGCTTCAAAATCTTATAGTCCAAATAATCCATATCAAAGAGAATATATTATTAAAGGAGGATCTTTTTTATGTCATGCTTCCTATTGTGCGAGTTTTAGAATTTCGGGAAGAATGGGAGTAACTGCAGATTCTGGAACAGACCATACAGGATTTAGAACAGTGGCTACTCCTAATATGTTGAAGTAGTATTAAGAAAGTGATTTTTGGTTACCATACAAATATCGTACAGTTTTAAAACACAAAAAACCGTAAAACATTATTAATAAAGTGTTTACGGTTTTTATAAGTACTCAAGGTGGGAATCGAACCCACACGTCTTGCGACATTGGATTTTGAATCCAACGTGTCTACCAATTCCACCACTTGAGCAATTTTGGACTGCAAAATTATAAAATAAATTATTACAATCAATCAAAAATAGTAGGTTTTATGCTTTTTCAGTTCAAATAAATTCCTAAATTTGCACCTCGTTAAAATAATGCGCAGTTTAACAATATAAATAATTCATTACCAATGCCAAACGGAGTTACAGAAGCAAAAATTTTTGCATGCGGACAAAGTAAAGAACTTGCTGAGAAAATCGCAGTAACTTTTGGTGCGCCTCTAGGTAATGTTATTACTTCAACTTACAGTGATGGAGAATTTCAACCATCATATGAAGAATCTATTAGAGGAACAAGAATCTTTATTATAGGTTCTACACATCCTGGTCCAGAAAACTTGATGGAAATGTTGTTAATGATTGATGCTGCAAAGCGTGCATCTGCCAGACACATTACAGCAGTTTTACCATATTTTGGTTGGGCTAGACAGGATCGTAAGGATAAACCAAGAGTGCCAATTGCAGCAAAGTTAGTAGCAAAAATGCTAGAAGTTGCTGGAGCTACTCGTATAATTACGATGGATTTGCATGCAGATCAAATACAAGGATTCTTTGAGAAGCCTGTTGATCATTTATTTGCATCAACAATATTTTTACCATATTTAAAATCACTTAATTTAGAAAACTTAACAATTGCTTCTCCAGATATGGGAGGATCAAAACGTGCATATGCATATTCTAAAGCCTTAGTAAGTGATGTTGTTATTTGTTACAAACAACGAGCAAAGGCTAATGTGATTTCTCATATGGAATTAATTGGAGATGTTACTGGTAAAAATGTTGTACTAGTTGATGATATGGTTGATACTGCAGGAACATTAACAAAAGCAGCAGATTTAATGATGGAAAAAGGAGCATTAAGCGTAAGAGCTATTTGTACTCATCCTATTTTATCTGGAGATGCTTATAAAAAACTAGAAAATTCTAAATTAGAAGAATTAATCGTAACAGATTCTATTCCTTTAAAACAGAAAAGTGATAAAATTAGAGTATTGAGCTGTGCAAATTTATTTGCTGAAGTAATGCACAATGTACATTATAACAAATCAATAAGCTCTAAATTTTTAATGTAGCTTTAACGAGCTCAATTGCCAAAATAATCTAGTGTTACTTTGGTAATTAATTACGAATATTAATAATAACTATAAATTTTAAAAATGAAATCAATTACAATCAATGGATCTCAAAGAGAAAGCGTAGGCAAAAAGGCAACGAAAGCTTTACGTAATGCTGGTCAGGTTCCTTGCGTATTATACGGAGGAGACCAAAACGTGCATTTCTCTGCACCAGAATTGGCTTTCTCTAAACTTGTATACACGCCTAATGCGCATACAGTTGTGATTGCCATAGAAAACGGTGAAACTTATGATGCTGTCTTACAAGACATCCAATTTCACCCAGTAACAGATAGAATTCTACACGTAGATTTCTACCGTTTATTTGAAGACAAAGAAATTGCAATGGATATTCCAGTACATGTTATTGGTACATCTAGAGGAGTTTTAAATGGAGGTATTCTTCGTAAAAACAGACGTAAATTAAGAGTAAAAGCTTTACCTAAAAATTTACCAGATTTCTTAGAAGCAGATATTACACCTCTTAAAATTGGTGGTAAATTATATGTTACTGCTTTAGAAGGAGAAAACTATGAATTACTTCACTCAGATAATACAGTAGTAGTACAAATTAAAACTGCTAGAACTGCAATTATTGATGATGAAGATGATGAAGATGAAGATGATGCAACAGCAGGAGAAGATGGAGGAGTACCTTCTACTGAAACTGATGATGTAGCAGCAGTAAAAGAATAGAACATATTTTTTTATAATATTAAAAAGCATTCTATTAATTTAGAATGCTTTTTTATTTTTGAATAAATCATAACACAACTATTATCTGGAATTTCATCCGTAAATTATTTAATTTGAATACTACATCTTTTGATGTAGAAGAAACAGATGCCATGAAAAAATTTCTAATTGTTGGTCTAGGCAATATAGGCGAGAAGTACACAAATACAAGACATAATATTGGTTTTAAAGTTTTAGATGCTTTAGCACAAAAAGAAGATCTTACATTTCAAACTCAAAAGCTTGGTGACCTAACTTCTTTTAGGTTTAAAGGCAGAACCTTTATTTTATTAAAGCCAAGTACTTATATGAATTTGAGCGGTAAAGCGGTACAATATTGGTTAACAAAAGAAAAAATACCACAAGAAAACTTGTTAGTTATTACAGATGATTTAAATCTTCCCTTCGGAAATATTAGAGTTAAGACAAAAGGTAGCGATGGTGGACATAACGGTTTAAAAGACATTCAAAATACGCTTCAAACGACAAAATATAATAGATTTAGATTTGGCATAAGCAATGAGTTTAGCAAAGGTAGACAAGTAGATTACGTATTAGGAGAATGGACAGATGAAGAAAACCAGAAATTATCTGAACGCTTAGAAAAGTCTGTAGAACTTATTAAATCTTTTGGCACAGCTGGGATAAACAATACCATGAACACTTTTAATGGTAAATAAAAAAAGAGAGACCTTAAGTCTCTCCTTTTTTAACACTTCCGAAGAAAATATTTATTTTATAACAATCTTTTTTGTTGCAGAATTTGTACCGTCATTAACATTAACAAGATAAATTCCTGCTTGAATTGCATCTAATTTTACAGTTTGATTAAAGTTTGAATTAGAAATATAAGCGTTTTCAAAAACACGTCTTCCTCTTATATCAAAAACCGAAATTTTGATTTTCTCTGTACTTGGGTTATTAAAACGAACATTAAATTCGCCATTATTAGGATTAGGGTAGATAGAAAATCCTGCGAGCGGGTTGTCTATATCATCAACAGACAATGTTCCTTGAACACAAATTTCTAAACTAAAACTATTAAAGGTTCCTCCATCTTGGTTAGCATCATCAACAACCGTTAAAATCCAATCTCCTCCAGACATTTCTCCATAAATTGTAGATAAGTCACCTTCTGGTATAAAGCTACCTGTAAAAGGTGCAGCTGCATCTAATATAGATCCATCTGTTCCTTCTTGGTCAAATGTCGTATCATTATAATTATCTCCATTAAAACCATTATCTGAAGTTAATTCTACAACCGTACCAGCTGGACTAGTAAGTGTAATATCTAAATCTCCAGTCCAAGTATGATCAATATCAATAATTACGTTTACATCTGTAATTGGAAAATTAGGACCAATATTAATTGTAGAAGTAATTGTATTTCCTGCACCAGCTGCCGATATGTTTTGTGAAACATCGTCAACAAATACATCACAAGTTAAATTAGCAGTAGTAAAACTATAAATTGTTGAAGGCGCTGCGGTAGTACATTGGTTAGAAGCTGTAACTCTCCAAAAATATTCGGTATTTGGGCTTAAATTTGTTGTTGTGTAAAAACCTACTTGAGTTATTGTAGACTCTACAATTGTTGTAAAACCTATGTCAGACGCTACTTCAACTAAATAATCTTGAGCATTTGGAGTGGTGTTCCAAACGAGATTGCCATCTGCAGCCACATCAATTTCTCCATCTGCTGGACTTACTAGTGAAATTGGGTTTATACTGTTACTATATACGTTTAATGTAGCATCTGCCGATTTTGTTATTGTGCCAGATGTACCTTGTAAAGTAAAATCGTATGTATCAATAGCTAGTGATCCAATACCAGACACTGTTACGGTACCTGTTGTACCATCTGAGGTAGCAGATGTAGGGTTAATTACTGCTGTAGCTCCTCCTGGTAAACCTACGACGCTAAAATTTGTTGTATCATTAAATCCTAGAAAAGTGTTATAGGTAAAATTATATACTGCATCATCTGGTGAACATACATCTATTACTGGATTGCTAATAGTTACAACAAATTCTGATTCTTGTATTGAAAAATTACTAGAATTTACTGCATAAAATATATTGTTATTTCCTTCTACAATTACTCTAGCCATATTTGTGTCTCCACCTGTTAATGGCACAGTTACATCTTGAGAGCCATCATTGGCTACATTTGATGCCATTGTAAAAGGGAAAGTTTGTCCGCCATCAATAGATAGTAGTATATTTACTGTTGGTGTATTTACAGCACCACCATCTGTACCAGCTACATTCCATGTAACAGTTTGAGTTGAGCCTGCATCCCAATTAACATTTGAATTTTGAGATGTCACCACAAATGGTCCTGCTGCACCATCTACGGTAACGGTCATTTCATCAAAATCAGATTGAGGACTTTGGCCAATACCTCCAGCCTCAGATCGATCTCTAACTGTAAGAGCAAAATTCAAATCTCTTCCAACAGTAGATACTGTTTCCCAAGTAGAATTATCTGCAGATTCAACAGGATTAGTTTCTGTTAATTCCCCATCTAATACACGATCTAAGATAGGCATATATCTATCTGTAGATGTGCTTGGTGGTCTAGATCTCCACACTGCTCCATTTGTTTTTGTTGGCCCAAAATTACCTGTGTTAGTAACACCATCATCAATTTGTTCCCAAGTGTAAGTTAAAGTATCTCCACCATCTGGATCTAAAGCAGCACCTTTTAAAATAAAGGCAGTACCATTTGGTATTGTATAATCTATACCAGCATCTGCTACGGGAGGATTGTTAGTAATAGGTGTCGTTACAGCACAATTATTTGGTGCATTTGCAACATTATTTAAAATTTGAGTAATACTATAATAATGAAAATAGGGATCACTATGGTCCTGCACATCATTACCACCTGTAATACCTGCGTAACCCATAATTGTTGTTCCACTTCCAGGTTCTGCATTAACTCCTGTGCCTTCACTAAAGTTAGAATACGTATGATTTGCACCCATTTGGTGACCTATCTCATGAGGTACATAATCTATATCAAAAAAGTCTGCCATAAACGGTCCACCATCATTATCGACAAATGAATGTGCTGAGAATGCGCTTCCTTTTCCACTTTGGCAAACGCAACCTATACATCCAGCATTTCCGTTATTTCCAGCAAATGTAAGTAAGTGGCCAATATCATAATCTCCTTCTCCAACGGTTGCAGTTAAATTATCTTGTAAATCACCATTTAAATCTCCTCCATATGGGTCTGTGCCAGAGTAAACTAAATCTATTGCTGGGTCATCTGCGGTATCTACTAATACAAAAGTAATTGCCATATCTACTTCAAAAACTTCGTTAGTTCTATTAAGTGTTGATATCATTTGAGCCAGAGCATCTGCTTGTGCATCTCCATTGGCATTGTTACCATCATCCCAAAAGCTTGTATATTGAGATGTAACAGACATTGCCATTCTAAAGGTTCTAAGTAATTGATCGTTTGCGTCTCTAGAGATTGCATTACCTACAAGCCTTTTTGAGATATCGATATCTTCGGTTAGACATTCAAAGGTGTCTGTAGAGTTGATATCTGCATATCTGTTATAAACTAAATACTGTCCGTTAGAAATTTTTGTAACAGGCTGTATGTAAATTACTTCTTTACCAGGTTCAGAAATCATAGCTTTTAAGCCTAAAGGTGTAACACTAAATCTCACCCTTGTTCCTGAATTGTCTATTCTAGACCCTAAATATGTTTTAATATTTGGATGTTGTGCAGCATTGTCTTCCGAAGAAAATATAGAAGTTTCTACTATACGGTATGGTTGCATCTTGCCATCAACACCAGGGAAATTTACTATAGTATTAGATACGCCTTGAAATGATTTTCTCAATGGTGCATTAGTAAGTTGTTGCTTAATTTGTTCAATATCTAAATTAAAGACAGCATAATGCTTAGAATCTAAATGCTGTAATGATACACCTTGAGTACCATCTATAAATGCAGATTTTAACCATAAACTTTCTTGAGCGAACACGTTTGTAGTCGCTAATAAAAAAGAAAACGTTAAAAGGTAGAATAGTTTTGTTTTCATTGTAAGTTATTTTTTCTAAAAATATTACAATAGTTATACAACTGATAATTTTTTAACAAATTAATTATGTTAACTAGTTATAAGTGACAAAGAAATCGATTTTTTTGACAAAAAAAAGAGAGGCTAAAAAATAGCCTCTCTTATATTTAAAAAATTAGTTGTTGTATTATTCTACAACTATTTTTCTGGTAACATTTTTATCTCCATCTTTAATAGTAACAAGATATAATCCAGATTGAACATTGTTCAATTTTACTAGTTGATTAAAGTTAGATCCATTAGCATAAGAGTTGTTATAAATTTTACGACCTCTTATATCAAAAACATCTATATTAATATCGTTACCTGAGTTAGAGTTTAATTTTACAGTAAATTCTCCTTTGTTAGGGTTTGGAAATATTGCAAAACCTTCTAAAGTGTTTTCATCTATTGAAAGTGAGCTATCAGCACAAATCTCTACTGTAAACTCAGTTATAGCTCCTCCATCTTGATTGAAAGTATCCTCAACTGTTAATACCCAATCTCCAGCAGACATTTCGCCATATAAAGTAGATAAATCCCCTTCTGGTATATATGTTCCTGTATAAGGAGCAGAGCCAGTTGTAATAGAGCTTGATGCTTCTTGATCAAAAACTGTGTTTGTATAATCATCTGCACCTGCAGTACCATTTGTTTCACTTAACAATACAGAAGTCCCATTAGGACTAGTTAATGTTAAAATTAAATCACTAACGTAAGTATGATTAATATTTACTCTAACATTTACATCAAGAATTGCTACATCATCTTGAGATGGTATATTTACAGTTGATGTAACAGTTGGTGTTCCTGTTGCAGATATGGTAACTGGAGTGTCATTTGTAAATTCATTACACTCAACACAGTTATTAGATAGAGTTACATCTACAGATTTAGTTACAGAGCTCGATGTACCAGTAACTGTAATTGTATAGACTCCAGAAACCGTAGCACCTAAATTACCAACTGTCATAGTAAAATCTCCAGGACTATTAAGTGATGCTGGACTAAAACTTACTGTTGATCCAGCAGGTTGTCCTGTTGCAGTAAACACTGTAGTCTCACTAAAATCTAGTATAGTAGAATAAGAAAGAGAAAAAGTTGCATTTGTATCTGTTTCAGGACAGCTAAACACTTCATCATCATTTGCTGTAATATCAAAACTTGGCATTGCAGGTTCACAAACTCCAGGTTTAATAGCAGGAGCAATAACACTTACGATATAAGCATCAACAGCATTCATTTGTTGAGGTGTAAACATATACATACATGCATCATTAACATAATCCATATAGTTCATTGATAATATTTTTTCTCCAGTTACACAAGCATTTAAAGATCCAGGTGAAGGACATCCAAATGTTTGCTCGCCAGTATTTGGTGTATCTGTGAAACCATCATCAGATGCACAACTTACATTTTGATCATTACCCCAAGTGTGAGCTAAACCATAAAAGTGTCCAAGCTCATGCGTTACAGTACGACCAAGATTGTATGGAGCTCCAGGTTGAAAACCAGGACATCCAGATCCAGATCCAAATGCGTTAATGTTCATAACTACTGCACCACCATTTGCTATACTTCCACCACCTGGTGAATAACCTAATCCACCTATAGGTTTTACTAAGAAGTTCATGTATCCTACAAAATTTGCATCTTGTTCTGGAAAACCAGATCCATTTGCAAAATTATAACCAATTGTAACTGCTGGCTCACCTTCTAATAATTCTGGGTCAACACCTACTGGGTGATTTGAAGTTGCTAAACAAAAAGTGATGTTAGCTGCTCCAGGTTGTAAGCCTGGGTAAAAAGGACTTGCTACTGCCCAATTAACTACATCTGTGTTAGTAGCAGAGTAATCGGCATTTAAAATATCTACTTGATTTTGAGCTAAGGAAACTAAACAATCTCTGTTTGCTTCACTTCCGTTAGGAAAGTGTACAGCAACAGGAATAGTTATCGTTGATCCTCTTTGGCTAAAGTCGCCATTTGCTCTTCTGTCTAATTCTGCTTTAAATTTCTTTTGATTTTCTTTGTATTGTGCAGCATATACAGGATTTTTAAGAGCCTCTTGCATATATTCGTCTGTAAGGCAAGTTCTATCTTGAGCGTATGTAGAATAACCCAATAGAAGTGTAAATGCAAACATTAAAGTTCTCGTTAATGTAATTTTTCTTTCCATGATCTGATTTTAAATAAATTTTAGATGAGGTAAAAATATTTAAAATTATTTAATATAAGCCTTAACTATTAAATAAATGTTGGTATTTGAGTGCTTAAAACAGAGAATATTACAGTAATTATTGATAAATACTAATGATTAATATTTTTATAATACAGATGTTTGAGATATTAGTTTAATATTTTAATTACTGTTTTTATTTTAATGACGTCAAATAACTACTTTTACAAAAAAAATAATATTGGCATCAAACCCTTTAAATATTGCAGATAATCCACCTTCTATAATTACTATTGGAACTTTTGATGGCGTGCATATTGGACATCAAAAAATAATACAACGATTAGTTGCTACGGGAAAAAAGAAGGATTTAAAATCTATCGTACTTACTTTTTTTCCGCATCCTAGGATGATATTACAACCAGATTTTGATATTAAATTATTACACTCCATTAAAGAACGCCAAGAGATACTGTCTCATTTTGGTTTAGACAGGTTGGTTGTAAAAGAATTTACCAAAGAATTTTCAAACCTATCTGCCCAAGATTATGTAAAGCAAATCCTTGTAGATGAGCTAAATGCCAAACACATCATTATTGGCTATGATCATCATTTTGGTAAAAATAGAACCGCAAATATTGATGACCTCAAAATTTTTGGAAAACAATATGGCTTTACTGTAGAAGAAATTTCGGCTCAAGATATAAAAGATGTGGCTGTAAGCTCTACTAAAGTAAGGCAGTCGCTTTTGCGAGGCGATGTCCAAACTGCTAACGCTTTTTTGGGCTATCCTTACTTTTTAACAGGAACAGTTATACGAGGAAAAGGTATAGGAAAAACTATAAATTTTCCTACCGCAAACATAAATATTAGTGAAACGTATAAATTAATACCCAAAGATGGAGTTTATGTTGTAAAAACCTATATTAATACTGAGCAGGTTTTTGGAATGATGAATATTGGTAAAAACCCAACTTTTGAAGAAAATAAACAATCAATTGAAGTTCACTTTTTTGATATTAATCAAAATTTATACGATCAAAAATTAAAGATTGAAATATTACATTATTTAAGAGAAGAACATAAATTTGAATCTGTCTCACTACTCAAAAAGCAGCTTAAAGACGACAAAATAAATGCTTTAAAATTTATAGATCAATTAGATGAATAAATTTTTATTTAAACATATAGATAATAGCGCACTCATTGTGTTTAGATGTCTTTTTGGAGCGTTGATTTTTCTAGAAAGTATTGGAGCAATTTTTACAGGATGGTTAAAAAGAACGCTTGTAGATCCAGAGTTTACCTTTAATTTTATTGGCTTTGATTTTTTACAAACAATCCAAGGTGAGTGGATGTATGTACACTATATTATTATGGGTATTTGTGGGTTATTTGTAATGGTAGGTTACAAGTATAGAATGAGTATGATAACCTTTACACTGTTATGGGCTGCAACCTATTTTATGCAAAAATCATCTTATAATAACCACTATTATTTTTTAATGATTTTAAGTGCAATTATGGTGTTTTTGCCAGCACATAAATATGCATCAATAGACGTTAAACAAAATCCAGATATTAAAAGTTTTTCGATGCCAAATTGGTGTCGTTGGGTGTTTATAATCCAATTATTTATTTTGTACACGTATGCCTCTATTGCTAAGATGTACCCAGATTGGTTAGATTTGTCGGTACCTGAGTTGCTCATGAAAAGTAAGAAACATTATTTTCTCGTCGGAAATGTGCTACAACAAAAATTTGTCCATTACCTTATAGCCTATGGCGGAATTTTATTTGACGGTCTTATCATCCCGCTTTTGCTATGGAAACGAACCAGGAAAGTAGCATTTTTTGCATCGATATTTTTTCATCTATTTAACTCGTTTATTTTTCAAGTTGGTATATTTCCGTATTTATCACTTGCTTTTGCGGTTTTCTTCTTTGAACCTAAAGTTATACAAAAGCTATTTTTAAAACGTAAGCCATTATTTTCCGAAGAAAAAATTGAAGTACCAGTATATGCAACGGTATTTAAAACTGTTTTTGTGGCATATTTTATTATTCAAATTGCCTTACCATTAAGACATCATTTTATAAAGGATAATGTATTATGGACAGAAGAAGGTCATAGACTTTCCTGGAGAATGATGCTGAGATCTAAAAGCGGAAACACAAGTTTTAGAGTCGTTGATAAAGCCTCTAATGCTGTTATACCTATAAAACTTGAAGATTATCTTAGTAAAAAACAAATACGATCTGTTAGTTCTAAACCAGATGTAATGTGGCAATTTGCACAACGATTAAAACGTGTTTATGCCGAAAAAGGTATGGATATAGCAGTTTATGTAAGAGCATATGTTAGGGTAAATGGAAAAGACAGTAAACAGTTAATTGACCCAAATGTTGATCTTGCTAATGAAAAATGGAATCCCTTTAAACATCACGATTGGATTTTACCATCAAATCAAGACGAGAATAACTGACAATTCATTAATTTTGGCGTTTCAAAATATAGACACCTCATTACATTGATGAGGTAAATTTAATATACAATTTTATCATGTTACAAGTTGCTTTTATTAGAGATCACAAAGAGGATGTAATTAATCGTTTGGCTAAACGAAATTTTGATGCTACACAATTAATTGATGATGTTATTTCAATGGATGAGAAGCGCAGACAATTGCAAACACAATTAGATAATACGCTTGCCGAATCTAATTCACTGTCTAAAGAAATTGGCGACTTATATAAATCTGGAAAAGCAGCAGAAGCTAATGTGCTTAAAGAAAAAACGTCTCAACTTAAAGAAGATTCTAAGTCTTTAAACGACCAGTTAAACCAAACGTCTAATGCGCTTACAGATTTGTTGTATAAAATTCCTAATGTGCCTCATGAGAGTGTGCCTAAGGGCAACTCAGACCAAGATAATGAAGAGATTTTTAATGAAGGTGATGTGCCAAAACTTTTTGAAGGTGCAATGCCTCACTGGGAATTAGCAAAAAAATATGATATCATTGATTTTGAATTAGGAAATAAAATATCTGGTGCTGGTTTTCCTGTGTATAAAGGAAAAGGCGCTAGGTTACAACGTGCATTGATTGCATATTTTTTAGATAAAAATACAGCTGCTGGCTATACAGAGTATCAATTACCGCATTTAGTTAATGAAGCGTCTTGTTACGGTACTGGTCAATTACCAGATAAAGAAGGTCAAATGTATCATGACTCTAGAGACGATTTGTATTTAATACCTACTGCAGAAGTGCCAGGAACAAACGTGTTTAGAGATGTATTGTTGGCAGAAAGTGATTTGCCAATTGGCATTACAGGTTATACACCATGTTTTAGAAGAGAAGCAGGTAGTTATGGTGCGCATGTGAGAGGATTAAATAGGTTACACCAATTTGATAAAGTAGAAATTATTAGAGTGGAGCATCCAGATAATTCATATAACGCTTTTAATGGTATGATTGAGCATGTTAAAAACATTTTACGTGAGTTAAAATTACCTTATAGAATTTTACGTTTATGTGGTGGAGACACAGGTTTTCCTGCAGCCATGACGTATGATTTTGAAGTGTTTTCTACAGCTCAAGATCGTTGGTTAGAGATTTCTAGTGTTTCTAATTTTGAATCTTACCAAGCTAATCGTTTGCGTTTACGTTTTAAAAACAGTGATGGTAAAAATGAATTGGCACATACATTAAACGGAAGTTCATTAGCGTTACCTCGAGTTTTAGCAGGTATTTTAGAGAACTACCAAACTGAAGATGGTATAAATATCCCAGAAGTTTTAATTCCATATACAGGATTTGACAAAATATAAATGACATATTATTTGTAAGAAAAATAATATGTTTTATCGTTTAAATGCTAAAAAATGACGTTGTTCAACGATTTTTTAGCATTTTTCTTTGTTTTTTAAATTTAAATTAAGAGGTTAGTAATCCAATTGAGAATCAACCTACTTAATCATGAAAAATATAAAACGAATAGTACTACTTGCAGTTTTAGTAGTTGTGGCGAGCAAAGTTTTTTTCTAAAAACTTTTTCTTACCTAAATCTAATTAAAGAACGCCAAACAGAATAACTGAATCATTTTGTAAAGAATAGATTAATAGCACATTTATTTTGTCGGTAATGCCTAAACTAACGTTTAGGCATTTTTTTTGCGCTCTATTTGAGATTGTAAAGAGTAGTGTAATATTAAACCAAAGTCTATATAAATAATTATAAAAACATTCACAATATCTGGATATTACATTTGTTATATTTACATAAATAAAATTAATATGCGTCAAATAATATTATGTCTAACCTTATTATCATGTGGTTTTTTGTTCTCGCAAAGCGAACAATTGGCAGATGATTATTTTAAACGTGGCGAATTTGATAAAGCACTCTTGTCTTACCAAAAGTTAAATGAGAAAAAAAGAAACTCAAAATATATTGATAAAATAATCGAAACGTTACAACAACTAGAGCGTTATGATGAAGCTCAAGAGGAGATTTTGAGACGAATGAAAGAGATAAAATATCCTCCATTATTAGTAGAGTTAGGATATAATTATCAACTTAAAGATAGTTTAGAATTAGCCAAAAAATATTACCTAGAAGCCATAGCTAAAGTTGAAGAAAGACCAGCATATACATATGGTATTGCTAAAAAATTTGAGGATCACTCTTTGTTAGATGAAGCACTGCTTACCTATAAAAAAGGTATGGAGCTAAATCCAGATTATAATTTTAATATGCAAATGGCGCGTATTTATGGAGAGCAAGGTAATATAGAGTTATTGTTCTCTAATTATTTAGATTATGTAGAGTTTAAACCAGAATTTATCTCTACCGCAAAACGAGCTTTTAGCGATTTTGTGTCTGAGAATAAGGACAATGAAAATAACCTTACCCTAAAAACATTGTTATTAAAAAAATCGCAATCAAATCCACAACCATTCTGGAACGATATGTTGAGTTGGCTTTACATACAGCAAAAAGAGTACAACAAAGCATTTATTCAAGAAAAAGCAATATATCGTCGCTCTAGAGAAAGTTTAAGTAGAATTATTGATTTAGCTTTAACCACAGTAAAGCAAAAAGATTATAAAAGTGCTAACTCTATTTTTGAGTTTGTTTTAGAAAATTCACAAGATATAAATACGGTTTTAACTGCACATCAATACATGTTAGAAATTGATATTGAAAATGCAGGTACAAACCAAAAACTTTTATCTGAGATAGATGAAAAGTTTAATAAATTATTTTTTGAGTTTGGTAAATACGAACAAACAATTGCGCTTCAAATTGCCTACGGAAATTTTATAGCCTTCAATAAACAGCAGCCAAAAGAAGCTAGTGATTTTTTAAAAAAGAGTTTAGAATTAAATTTATCAACTTTTCAAGAAGCAACTGTAAAGTTAAAATTGGGAGATATATTGGTGTTTCAAGAGCGATTTAATGAAGCCTTAATTTATTATACGCAAATACAAACCAATTTAAAAAACAGTACAATCTCACAAGAAGCACGTTTTAAAGTAGCTAAAACTAGCTATTATAAAGGCGATTTTGAGTGGGCAGAATCACAATTAAAAATTTTAAAGTCATCAACGTCGCAATTAATTGCTAATGACGCTTTAGAGTTAAAATTACTTATTAGTGACAACAAAGATGAAGACTCATTACAAACTGCTTTAAAACTATACTCAAAGGCAGACTTAATGTCATTTCAAAATAAAAATAGCGAAGCCATTACGCTTCTAGATAAAATTTTAACTGAACATAAGGGAGAATCTATTGAAGATCAAGCATTATATATGCAGGCTAAACTTTATGAAAAGACTAAGCAAATAGATAAAGCAGTTGCTAATTACGAATATATCATCGCAAATTACAGAGACGAGATTCTTGCAGATGATTCACATTTTTACTTAGCAGAACTCTATCAAGATCGTTTAGCACAACCCGAAAAGGCTAAGGTGCTTTATGAGAATATTATATTTAATCATGAAGATAGTATTTATTTTATAGAAGCGAGAAAGCGTTTTAGGATGTTGCGTGGTGATGCGATAAATTAGATCTAGCACGTTGATGAATGAGATTATTTAAAAAGAAACCTAAGTTTGATTACAGAGATTTGCTATCCAAATTAGAGGATGGAGATAAAAATGTGATAAATAGCTTATTATGGTCACCAAAAAATAAAGTTGTTAATCATTTACCTATTTCAACAGAGCTTATTCAAAAGCTTAAAGCAAAACAAAATACCGATAAATTAAAAATTCATAAAAAATTTCAAAAAGGATATTTTGAGTTAATAATTTTAGAAATTACTTATACAGATAGTGACGTCCCATACAGTCCAATAATTATAGACAATCGTAATGGTAAAATTATAGGTATTATGTTACCTTTTAATGAATTGATTACGCATTTAACAAATAAGGAAAATAAAGCGATTAATAGTTTGGCAGTTGAATGGACAAGCTTCGTTATAAACCACAGATTAGGAAAATAAAAATAAAATAATGACGTAAGGCAACTACGCATTATCATAAACTGTAAAACTCACTATTATTTTACGTTACATCATACCTTTTTTAAAATGCCAATAGCGGAAACCAAACGTCTTATCCTCTCTAAAATCACAGTAGATGATGCACCATTTATTCTACAATTGATGAATACACCAGATTGGCTTAAATATATAGGCGATCGTAATATTAAAACTGTTGAAGCTGCTGCTGAGTACATAAAAAACAATCAACTCAAATGTTATGATGAGCATGGTTATGGTTATTACAAAATGCAAATTAAAGCTCAAAACCTAAAAACGATTGTGCGGATTATTAAAACGCGATGAGTTAGACCACATTGATATTGGGTTTTCAATGCTACCCAAATATCATGGTCAAGGTTATGGATATGAAGCAGCAAGTCAAGTTTTAAAACTTGCTAAAAATCAATTTGGGATAAAAAGCATTTGCGCAATTACACTTCTAATAAATAAACCATCTATTCAACTTTTGGAAAAATTAGGCTTATCTTACCAAAAAACAGTAAAACCCTTTGATGACGACGAAGAACTTCTGTTATTTGCAAAAGATTTATAATATATACTCTTTCCTCATCATTTCATTTAATGTCATATAAAACCATGAGGAATTTACAAAAACAAGACAATGATTATATATAATATTACAATTAATATAGACGATTCTGTTCACGATCAATGGTTAGAGTGGATGAAGACAGAACATATTCCGCAGGTATTAGGAACAGGGAAATTTGAAAAAGCAACCTTATCTCAAGTTATGGTAGATGAAGAAATGGGAGGTCAAACCTATTCAGTTCAATATCGTTCATACTCAAGAGAAGCATTAGATGCTTACTATAAAGAAGATGCAGATAGGTTACGACAAGAAGGATTAAAAAAATTTGCAGATAAAATGTTAGCTTTTAGAACTGAGCTTAAAATTGTAGATGAGTTTAATGTTAAGTTTACTTAACTAAATTATTAGTCAAAACATAATGTGCAATAGACAACATTATAAGAGACTATAGAATTAATTAAATTATAATTTTAAAAGAGTAATAGCTCAATATAAATTTTTTATCTAAGTGTTTTTTAAAAAAAAGATTTAGAGTAAGAAAATAGTAGTATATATGCGCTTTCGCGATAAAAAACAATAAATTAAAATAACGTGTCAAACAATCATCAAGTAAAAGCAAAAAAACATTTAGGACAACATTTTTTAAATGATGAGAATATAGCTAGAGATATTGCAGATACCTTAACTTTAGAAGGTTATAAGCAGGTTTTAGAAATAGGTCCAGGAACAGGTGTTTTAACAAAGTATTTACTCAAAAAAGATATAAAGACACATGTTATAGAAATCGATTCAGAATCTGTAGAATTTCTTAAAGCAAATTATCTCAATTTGGCAAATCGTGTACATGAAGAAGATTTTTTAAAATATGATTTAAACCATATTTTTAATAATGAGCCTTTTGCTATTATTGGCAATTTCCCATATAATATCTCTACACAAATTGTCTTTAAAACTTTAGAGATGCGAGAGCAAATCCCAGAGTTTGCAGGTATGTTTCAAAAAGAAGTTGCAGCAAGAATTTGTTCAAAAGAAGGCTCTAAAGTTTACGGTATTATGTCTGTATTGGTACAAGCGTTTTATGATGCAGAGTATCTATTCACAGTGCCACCAACCGTTTTTACGCCACCACCAAGAGTTGAGTCTGGTGTGTTAATACTTAAACGAAAAGATGACTTTTCATTACCTGTTGACGAAAAACTATTTTTTAGAGTAGTAAAAACTGCATTTCAGCAACGTAGAAAAACATTACGTAATAGTTTAAAAAGCTTCAATCTTTCAGATAATTTAAAAGCAAATGTTATATTTGGCAAACGTCCAGAACAACTAAGCGTAGATGCTTTTATAGAATTAACGCAACGTATTGAAAACGACGATAATCAAGATTAAAAATTTGTCATTTCGGGCAGAGAGAAACTTCAAAACCTCATGATCGAAGAAAGAGAAAATAGTCAATTTGAATTAACAGATGCTCTTATAGAGCAAGTAGAACTTTGTGTCGAAACTAAAGACGATAAAGAACTCAAACGTGTGCTTAATGAATTCCATTTTGCAGATGTAGCTGAGATTCTAGACGAATTAGATCTCGAAGATTCTGTTTACGTAATTAAATTACTAAACTCCGAAACTACATCAGAAATCCTTATGGAACTCGATGAGGATATACGAGAAAAAGTACTTAAAAATCTTTCTACAAAAGAAATTGCCGAAGAGGTAGAAGAGTTAGACACAGATGACGCTGCAGATATGATTGCAGAGTTGCCAGAAGAGCGTCAAGCCGAAGTAATCTCGCAAATTGAAAATCAAGAACACAGAGAAGAAATTACAGAGCTACTAGCTTATGATGATGACACAGCTGGTGGTCTTATGGCAAAAGAGCTTGTAAAAGTTTATGAAACCTGGACAGTTGCAGGATGTTTACGTCGTATTAGAGGTCAGGCAAAAGATGTCACTAGAGTACACTCAATTTATGTAGTTAATAAAGAAGATAAACTCATAGGACGCTTATCTCTAAAAGATTTAATTGTTGCAAAAAGCGAGCAAAAAATAGCAGATATAGCCAAAGACACAGTAGATTACGTCAACGTGCATGACGATGCAGAGGTCGTAGCCAAAGTAATGTCTAAATACGATTTAGAAGCTATTCCTGTGGTTGATGATAATCAAATTCTCGTTGGTAGAATTACCATTGATGATATTGTAGATGTTTTAAAAGAAGAAGCAGAGAAAGATTACCAAATGGCAGCTGGTATTACAGGAGATGTCGAGGCAGATGATAGTATAATAGAACTCACCAGAGCAAGACTTCCATGGCTCGTTTTAGGACTCTTTGGAGGATTAGGTAGTGTATTTATTATGAAAGGATTTGAGGACGTTATGGAAACCGTACCATCTTTATTCTTTTACACTCCATTAATTGCAGCAATGGCAGGTAATGTAGGTGTACAATCAAGCGCAATTATAGTTCAAGGTATAGCCAATGACAATGTTAAAGGCAGCATAGGAAGCAGGTTATTAAAAGAAGTAGGCTTAAGTCTCATTAATGGCTTTGTCTTAGCTTTACTCGTTATACTATTTGGTTTTATTATTGGTCAAAATACAACAGAGAGTCTCGCCATAGCAGTATCAATGATGTCTGTTATTGTAGTAGCAGCACTAGTTGGCACCTTTGTCCCAATCATACTAGATAAACGAGGTATAGATCCAGCAATTGCAACAGGACCATTTATTACTACTAGTAATGATATATTAGGTATATACCTCTTTTTTGTGCTTTCAGGATTAATTATTGGTTTCTAAACTTTTTTTGGCGTTTCCTTTACAGGTCGTGCTCTCGCAAGTCGCTCTCTTTGAGGAGCTCCAACAATTGCTCCATCACTAACGCAGAAATTCGTAATTTTAAAGTCATAAGTTCTATTAATTATGAAGCCAATCAATATAAAAAATAAACACAAACTTTTTTCAAAACAATGGCATCCACATCGTATAGCTACGGTAGATAATATGCAAGTTATACTCGCTAAAATAAAAGGCGAATTTGTATGGCATAGTCATGAAGACGAAGACGAGTTATTTCAAGTCATTAAAGGCACACTTTATATGCAATTTAGAGATAGGACAGAAGTCGTTAACGAAGGCGAAATTATAGTTGTACCAAAAGGTGTAGAGCATAATCCATCCACAAAAGATGGCGAAGAAGTACATCTTCTCTTATTTGAAAAACTAAGCACAGCACACACAGGAAAAGTAAAAGCCGACATGACACAAACTGTATATCCTGAGATATAATCATTCTAAAATTCCTTCCCTTTTTTTAAGGGAAGGTATATTTCTATTTCTTAAAATTGAAAGACGGAAGGGTAAAAGATTGTATTTTTATCTAAATTGTTTAACTTAAATATCCCGAAGTGTTCGGAACTGCTTCTACAAATAAACATGAAAATCCTCCACCTAGACTCCAACCATCCTTTACTCATTGAGCAACTTAATGCACTAGGCTTTACCAATGACGAAGATTATACATCGTCAAAAGAAGTTATAGAAAACATCATTCATCAATACGACGGTTTCATAATAAGAAGCCGATTTAAAATTGACGCGCCATTTCTAGACGCTGCAAAAAACTTAAAATTTATTGGTCGTGTTGGTGCAGGATTAGAAAATATAGATTGTGACTATGCTCAAAGTAAGGGCATCAAATTAATAGCAGCTCCTGAGGGTAATCGAAATGCAGTTGGAGAGCATAGTTTAGCAATGTTACTATCTTTATTTAATAAATTAAACAAGGCAGATCGTGAAGTTAGAGAAGGTAAATGGTTGAGAGAAGATAATCGCGGACTAGAATTAGACGGTAAAACAGTAGGCTTAATAGGCTATGGTAATATGGGTAAAGCCTTTGCCAAAAAACTTCGAGGTTTTGATGTTGAGGTTATTTTTTATGATTTAATATCAAATATTGGAGACAACAATGCAACTCAAGTAACTTTAAATGTATTACAAGAAAGAGCAGATGTTCTTAGTTTGCATACTCCAGAAACACCATTAACAATAAACATGGTAGACGCTAAGTTTATTAATGGTTTTAAAAAATCATTCTGGTTAATAAACACAGCACGTGGCAAAAGTGTAGTTACTAATGATTTGGTTTCAGCATTAAAAACAGATAAAATTTTAGGAGCAGGATTAGACGTGTTAGAGTATGAAAAAGCGTCTTTCGAAAATCTATTTACCACAAAAATGCCAGAGGCTTTTAAGTATCTCATTTCCGCAGAAAATGTGATTTTAACACCTCATGTTGCTGGTTGGACCGTTGAGAGCAAAGAGAAATTGGCGCAAACAATTGTAGATAAAATAAAAGTAGAATTTTGTTAACTTTAAACAATTAATACATCTAATCATGACGTCTAAAGCAGCAACTCAAGAGGAGTACATCAATCAATTACCAGAAGATAGAAAAATACCAATTACAAAATTAAACGACCTTATCATAAAGCATATGCCTAAAGGCTTAGAAGCTGGAATGGGATATGGTATGTTAGCATATTATGTGCCAAAATCTATATATCCAGATGGATATCATTGTAAGCCTTTTCCGCCTTTACCATTTATTAATTTAGCATCCCAAAAGAATTTTATAGCATTGTACCATTCTGGAATGTACGCAAAAAAAGAGCTGTATGACTGGTTTGTTGCAGAATATCCAAAACACTGTAAGTACAAATTAGATATGGGCAAAAGTTGTGTGCGTTTTAAAAAGATGGACGATATACCGTATGATTTGATTGAGCAACTTTTAGGTAAAATGACGGTTGAGGAATGGATTGAAATCTACGAGAAAGCGATAAAAAAATAGAAAAACGGTTTTGTAGTGGTTACATTTCCGAAGCAAAAAAACATTTAATAAATATATAATTAATACGATTCCCTTTTACGAGGGAATGAAATAAAAATGTACTAATGAAAAAACGAGTAACAGGAATTGGAGGATTGTTTTTTAAGTCTGAAAATCCAAAGGCATCTAAAGACTGGTACAAAAAACATTTAGGTTTTAATACTGATGATTATGGTTCTACCTTTTGGTGGCAGGATAAAGAAGGTAACGATTGCTCAACACAATGGAGTCCTTTTGAGAAAGAAACCAAATATTTTGAGCCTTCGAAAAAAGAGTTTATGTTTAATTATCGTGTAGAAAATTTGAAAGAATTATTAGCTACTTTAAAAGATGAAGGTGTTACTATAGTTGGTGAAATGCAAGAGTTTGACTACGGAAAATTTGGTTGGATTTTAGATAATGAAGGTAATAAAATTGAACTTTGGGAACCTATTGATCAGGCATTTAAATAATCTTGTAACATTTTATTGCTTATAACTACTTATAAATAAAAGTGTTCTGTTTTGAGCAATTTTATTAAATTTATAACCTAACCAATAAAAAATTAATTAATATGTCTAACGATAGTAAAAATTTAAGTGACGACCTAGATGATATGATAGGTGATGCAAAAGAAGGGGCAAAAAGAGCAGGAGATAAAATTAGTAGTTCTGCTAAAGAGTTTAGTGAAGATGCAAAAGAGTTTGCTAATGATGCAAAAGAAAAAGCTAATGAATTTGCAGATGATGCTAAACAGGTATTAAGTGATGGTAAAAATGTGGCGATTATAGCACATATCACACTTATAGGTTGGATTATTGCAATTATAATGAACAGTTCTAATAAAACAGATTTCGGTTCGTTTTATGTGCGTCAAGTTTTAGGCATCATGCTTTTAGGGTTTGTTTGCGGTTTAATACCTGTGATTAATCTTATTGCTTGGATTTTGCCAGTTGCTATGTGGGTAATGAGTTTGATAGGCGCATTAAGCGGAGAAAAGAAACCAGTATTTTTATTGGGGAACCAATTTCAAGAATGGTTTAAAGGAATTTAAATCTCAACCAAGTTTGATTAAATATATATCATGCCAGAGCAGAAATGCTTTGGCATTTTTAATTATTTGTTAATCATCTAGTAAATTATAATCTAGTGGCAACGTATCTCCAACCCTTAATCTAGACATATATCCCGTAAAGTAAAAAGCACCAATAGGACTGTAATTACCAAAACCATCAACAATGATTTCGGTATTATAATAAGGTGAGTTAGTTGATGATTTATTTTGGTTTATTGAAGATAAATGAATGGTATCACCAACTTTAGGTGTATTCTTTTTATTTTTTTTGTTCGTTTGATGTACTGTTTGCGATATCAAAGAAGACTGCAGTTCATTATTATATAAAACACTTAAAGGCAATCGTAGTTTTACCTTTACAGAGTCTAATGTATTAATGCGCCTTACATTAATATAATTAGAGGGCTCCACAACAAAACCATTACTAAAAACCTGATAGCCTTCTGCCAATAAATTTTCATTAGATAAAGCTCTCATAAAATGCAATACAGAGCCTTCGTAGGTTAACTTTCTGTTTTTTATTGTCGCCTCGTTGATAGTGTCAAGTGATTTAAAAAATGACGTGCCTTTGTAAACTACCGATTGGATTCTAAAAATGTTTTTCTCCAAATTAACGCGACTATAATCAATCACAAAATCTCTAATATCAAATTCAATGTCATATTGCAAATTCTCATTTTTAATATGAATAGGTCGCTTTGAGGATACTACAAGTTGTTTTGTTTTTTTATTAAATCGAAATAATAAATCGTCTTCGTTTAAAATTTTACAAGATTTACCATTAATAGAATTGCCTAAAAATTGCTCCCTAAAATGCTTAATTTTTATATCCTTTGGCATTCCGTCAAAGTAAGTAAGATGAACTTCATCCAGAGCATTTTGGTCTTCAACTAATAATATTTTATAGTATTTATTGGCACTATAGTTAGGAATTACGATCTTTTCATAACCTAAAAATGAAATAATTAATGGTGAGTTGATACTTGGTTCTACCAATATCGTAAATGAACCTTTATCGTTAGTTGATGTGCCAATAGTTGTATTATCAAAATAAACCGATGCACTCTCAATAGGATCATTTGTATTAGCATCTAATACAATACCCGAAATAGATTGCGCAAATAAAGACGCTTTGCAAAAGGCAAAGACTAAAAATAATAGTTTAATCTTCGTTATCTCCATTAGCAAATTTACGTTCTAACTCGGCTTGAAATTCCTCCATTACAGGTTTTACAGTGCTTTCTGGTAAGTCTGCTATTTTAATATACATTAAACCATCTACCGAATTATTAAATAGTGGGTCAACATTAAATGCTACAAGTCTTGCGTTTTGTTTAATATATTTTTTAAGAAGTACAGGTAAACGTAAAGCTCCTGGCTCAATCTCGTCTATAATTTTATCAAACTTATTTAGATCTGCTTCGGTTTCATCAAAGACAAAATCTTTATCTGCATCTTTAAGTTTTACTTTAAATTCCTTTTTAGGATGTACATACTGAGCAACATAAGGGTCGTAATAATGCGATTTCATAAACTCAATCATTAACGATTTTGAGAAGTTTGAGAATTGGTCACTAATACTTACACCTCCAATTAAATATTTGTGTTCTGGATAACGTAATGTGGTATGCACAATACCTTTCCAAAGTAAAAAAAGAGGCATTGGTTTTTGTTGGTATTCTTTAATTATAAATGCACGACCCATCTCAATAGACTCACTCATCATTTTATAAAGTTCGGGTTCAAACCTAAAGAGATCTTGTAGATAAAAACCGTCAATACCGTAGCGAGCATAGATTTTAGATCCCAATCCCATTCTATAAGCTCCAGCAATTTTTTGAGTATCGGTATCCCATAAAAACATATGGTGATAGTACGTGTCAAAACTATCAAGATCGATAGCCTCATTAGTACCTTCTCCAATTTCTCTAAAGGTAATTTCTCTTAAACGCCCAATTTCATGCAATATGTTTGGGATAAGTTTGGCCTCGGTTAAAAATACTTCGTAGTTTTTACTTTCTAGTAATCTAAAATTCTGGTCTCGTAAAGCATCAACTTCGGCAGCCATTTTTTCTGTGCTAACAGAGCCAACAATTCGCTTTGGTGGTTTGGCAGGTGGTTTTAAGGTGTTAGATAAATTATCTAAAATTTTAGGTTTATCTTCAAAAGAGTTAGATAAAATATATGTTTTTCGTCTTATAAAATCTGAAAAATCAGCTAGGGTTTCATGCTCCTTTTGGTCATTTACAGAAATTGGACGTCCAATTCTAACCTTGATTACTCTGTTTTTTTGCGTCAGCAATTCCGAAGGTAATTTTGCAGTTCTAAACGTATCACTTATTTTAGAAAGTTTGTAAAATAACTTGCTGTTTTTTGCATGAAAGTAAATGGGTACAACAGGAACTTCTGCTTTTTTAATAAGCTTCATTGCTGCTTCTTCCCATGGTTTATCTACTACTAATTTACCGTCTCTGTATGTAGATACTTCACCTGCAGGAAAAACACCTAATGGATGACCTTCTCTTAAATGTAAAATTGCATTTTTAAAACCCGCAATACTAGACTTTACGTCTTTTCTATCCTCAAAAGGATTTACAGGCATTATGTAAGGTTTTAAAGGTTCTATCCTATGTAGAAGAAAGTTAGCTATAATTTTAAAATCTTCTCGCTGCTCAATCATAAGTTTAAGTAGTAAGATGCCATCAATACCACCAAGTGGGTGATTAGAAACTGTAATATAGGCACCATTTTTTGGTAGACGCTTTAAATCTTCTTCGGGTATTTCAAATTTAATTTTAAAATCATCTAAAATTGCATCTAAAAATTTACCATCACTTAAGTGCTTGTTACGGTTATAAATTTTATTTAATGTAGATATTTTTAAAATTTTCATTAATCCCCAACCAAAAAAAGTTCCCAAAAATCCATATTTATCGGCATGAATGGCTTTTGCAACCTCTTTTGCGGTAACTAATCCTGTGTCTTGTTCTTTGGTCATATGTGATTGGTAGTAACGGTAAAAATAGTAAATTCTTTATTGAGTAACTATTTGCATCGTTTCATGGGTTAACTGCTTTAATAGCAAATCTTTATCCTTTTCTATAGAGGCAATTGCTTGTTCATTATAATGTCTTACAGTATAAAGACTAACGTTTTTATTAATTGTGACTTTAAATTTTGCTTTAAGATGTTGAAGCAAACGCTCTAAATTATCATAAGTATTTTCAAAACATACCGAAAAACTAATTGCAGAATTTTGAATAACATCAACCTTCATTTTATAAAGGTGAAGTAATTTAAAAATTTCACTAATGTTTTCTTCAACGATATAACTAAAATCTAATGACGATAATGAGATTAATACTTGATTCTTTTTAACAATAAAGCAAGGTACATTAGGTTCTATCCCTATACCTTTACCAACACGTGTACCTGCATTTTTTGGATTTAAAAATGATTTAACAAACAAAGGGATTTCCTTTTGTTGAAGCGGTTGTAATGTTTTTGGGTGTATTACAGATGCACCATAAAATGCTAGCTCTATTGCTTCTCTATATGAGATATTATTGAGTAGTTGTGCGTTTTCAAAATATCGAGGGTCTGCATTTAGTACACCAGGTACGTCTTTCCAAATGGTAACACCTTCGGCATTTAAGCAATAGGCAAAAATTGCTGCGGTATAATCACTACCTTCTCTGCCTAAAGTGGTCGTAAAGTTATTAGCGTCACTTCCTAAAAAACCTTGAGTTATGTTTAAAACCGTACTGTCAAAGTTTGTTTTTATATTGGTTTGAGTTTGTTCCCAATCTACATTAGATCTACGATAATAATTATCTGTTTTAATAAACTCTCTTACGTCTAACCAATTATTTTTAAGGCCAATTTCATTTAAATAAGCACTAATTATCGTGGTAGAGGTTAGCTCTCCATACCCAATAACTTGATCGTAAACAAAGTTATAATCTGGTGATTTATTCCGAAGAAAAAAACTATCTAATTCTTGAAATATTGAGGACACCTTTTTAAATATAGGATGTTGTGTATTCTCAAAAAGGTTTATTAAAATATCATTATGAAATTTTTTAACCTCTTGCATAGAGTGTTGTAACTCTGTTTTGTTCTCAAAATAGTTTTTAATTACTAGCTCAAGAGCATTAGTCATTTTACCCATTGCAGATACAACTACCAAAGTGTTTTCATAACCTACTTCTTGTAGGACTTTTGCTAAGTTTTTTACACCTTCAGCATTTTTAACTGAGGCTCCTCCAAATTTAAATACTTGCATACTTATTTCCCTTAATCTTGGGAATTTTTAATTAATGTTATCTATGTAATTTTTAATAGCTTCTTCATTAAGATGTACAACATCCCAATCTCGTTTTACATTCGCACCTTTCTTTTCATAAAATTTAATTGCAGGTTCGTTCCAGTCAATAACTTCCCAGCTTATGCGTTTTGCACCTAAGTTGTGACCATACTTTACAACTTGATCTAAAAGAGCAGTGCCTAAACCCGTACCTCTTTTATTTTGGCTAACAATTAAATCTTCTAAATGTAAAATAGAACCTTTCCAGGTAGAAAAACGGTTGTAAACCAAAGCTATACCTTCTATTTTTTCTTGGGTTTCTGCAACAAAACATACAAATTGTTTTGGGCTCTCAAAAGCTCCTTTGATTAGATCATTTGTAGTAATGTCTACAGCGTGCGGTTCTTTCTCAAATACAGCTAATTCTGTGATGAGTTCTAGAACTCTTGGCATGTCTTTTTTTGTGGCTTCGCGAATAGAAAACTCCATAATTTTTCTTTAGTCCAAATATAGTTCAAACTAAGTAATTTTATAATACAATATTCACTCGAAAACGTTGTAGTTGAACAAAAAAATAAGATATTTGCAGAAACAACAACACTACATGTCTCGAAAAAACCAAACTCTAGGAGAATTTATAATTGAAAATCAATCGTCTTTTAAATATACCTCTGGCGAATTATCGCGCCTTATAAATTCTATTCGTCTGGCTGCAAAGGTGGTTAATCACGAAGTTAATAAAGCAGGTCTGGTAGATATTATTGGTGCTGCAGGAGATACAAATATACAAGGAGAAGATCAACAAAAGTTAGATGTTTATGCCAATGACAAGTTCATACAAACGATGACTAAACGAAATATTGTTTGTGGTATAGCTAGTGAAGAAGAAGATGATTTTATTGCTATTAATAGTCAAGATGAGAATAACCAAAACAAATATGTTGTGCTTATAGATCCCTTGGATGGATCTTCTAATATTGATGTAAATGTTTCTGTAGGTACAATTTTTTCAATTTATAGACGAGTGACTCCAGTTGGTACACCAGTAACTATAGATGATTTTCTTCAAAAAGGAAGTCAGCAGGTAGCAGCAGGTTATGTGGTTTATGGTACGTCAACAATGATTGTGTATACGACAGGAGATGGTGTTAATGGGTTTACATTAAATCCAGCAATTGGTACGTTTTACTTATCGCATCCTAATATGCGTTTTCCAGAAGATGGTAAAATTTACTCATGTAATGAAGGTAACTATATCCATTTTCCGCAAGGCATAAAAGACTATATTAAATATTGTCAGCAAGAAGAAGGTGATCGTCCTTATACAAGTCGATATATTGGTTCGTTAGTGTCTGATGTTCATAGAAATATGATAAAAGGAGGTATTTATTTGTATCCTAAAAGTTCTACAAATTCTAATGGAAAATTACGTTTACTTTATGAATGTAACCCAATGGCCTTTATAGCAGAACAAGCACATGGTAAGGCTAGTGATGGTTTTACAAGAATTATGGATATTGAGCCAACAGAGCTTCATCAACGTGTCCCATTTATTTGTGGCAGTAAAAACATGGTAGAAAAAGCAGAAGAGTTTATGCGTAATGCATAGACACGAGCAATTAATGATATTTATAAAAAAAAGCCACTTTTAAAGTGGCTTTTTTTTATTGTAATTAAATATAAATACCTTTTTAAGGTGCTATTTTTTTTATCTATTCATTGTTTTTATCTCTTCAGTAAATGTATCTAAATCTACACCGTTACTAACAAGAGTTAATGCTTTATCTACGACATATTTTACATTTTCTGTAGAGAAACCTAATCCTACTGCAATTTTACGCAATACAATTTCTTCGTGGTCACCTTTAATATGATCTACATAAACCATACGTGCCAAATCATATAATCTCTCTAAACGATTATCGTATGAAGTTGGAGGGTTTATAGGGTGAGTTTTATAATCTTTTAAGATTGTAGCATAATCATTTTCGCCAATTTCTAAACGTCTTGCTAAACGGTCTAAAAAAGCTTTTTCTTCTTCGGTAATTATACCATCATCCATTGCCACTCTTACAATTGCTGCAAAATGGTCTTCGTTTCTTCTTTTAAATCCGCTATCAAATAAATCTGCAAATGACATAAGTTTGTTTTTTTGTGGCACAAAGATAGCTTTATAATTACATTTTAACAATACTCAATAACACAAAAATTTTATCTTTACAAAAAATAAAATGTCTTGAGTAAATCTAGTCTCTCGCAAACGTATGCACAGGCTTTGCAACTGCAAAATCTGCGCACTGCCATTGCCAAACCCCAAAATAAAATACACCTTAAAGGTCTTGTTGGTTCATCTTTATCACTGGTTATAAGTGAAAGTTTTAAACATACAGACTTGCCATATTTGCTCATTTTTAATGATAAAGAAGAAGCTGCTTTTTATCTCAATGATTTAGAAGCATTACTTAACGATAAGGATGTGCTTTTTTATCCTGGTAGCTATAGAAGACCTTATCAAATAGAACAAACAGATAATGCTAATGTGTTATTGAGAGCAGAGGTTTTAAACCGAATTAATTCGCGTAAAAAACCTGCTATTATTGTGACCTATCCAGATGCTCTTTTTGAGAAAGTTGTTACACGTAGAGAACTAGAAAAAAACACCTTAAAAATTGCTGTTGGTGATGAGTTATCGTTAGATTTTGTAAACGAAGTTTTGTTTGAATATAAGTTTAAACGTGTAGATTTTGTTACCGAACCTGGTGAGTTTTCGGTGCGTGGAGGTATAGTAGATGTATTTTCTTTTTCTCACGACGAGCCTTATCGTATTGAGTTTTTTGGAGATGATGTAGACAGTATTAGAACGTTTGACGTAGAAACACAACTCTCTACAGAGCAAATTAAAAAAATAGGAATTATTCCTAACGTTGCAAATAAATTTTTAGAAGAAAGCAGACAAAGTTTTCTTAAATATATTGCACAAAAAACCGTAGTTTTTTCTAAAAATACAGACTTATTATTTTCTAGAATTAATGATTTCTTCGGAAAAGCAGAAGACGCATTTAAAAATCTTTCTTCAGAAATTAAACACGCAGCTCCCGACGAATTATTCTGCAACTCACAAGAATTAAAACGACAATTATTAGAGTTTGGATTAGTAGAATTTGGGGCATCTAGTCTTTTTTCCGAAGAAAAAATAGAATTTAATACGACACCTCAACCGTCATTTAATAAACAGTTTAATTTATTAATTGAAGATCTTAACTTACATCATGACAGAGGTTATATAAATTATATAGCATGTGCGAGTGAGCAACAAGCCAAGCGTTTTCATGATATTTTTGAAGATACCGATGAAAATGTACATTACAAAACTATTGTGCTCTCATTGTATCAAGGTTTTATTGATCATGAGCAAAAAATTACTTGCTATACTGACCATCAAATTTTTGAGCGTTATCACAAATTTCAGCTTAAAAATGGATACGCTAAGAAGCAAGCTATAACGCTTAAAGAACTTACTAATTTAGATATTGGCGATTATGTTACGCATATAGACCATGGTATTGGAAAGTTTGGCGGACTCCAGAAAATTGATGTAGAAGGTAAAAAACAAGAAGCCATAAAACTTGTTTATGGAGAACGAGATGTGTTGTACTTAAGTATTCATTCGCTTCATAAGATAACCAAGTTTAACGGTAAAGATGGTAAGCCTCCTAAAATTTATAAATTAGGTAGTAAGGCATGGAAAACATTAAAACAAAAAACAAAATCTAGAGTTAAAGAGATTGCTTTTAACCTAATACAAGTCTATGCCAAACGTAAATTAGAAAAAGGCTATCAATACAAACCAGATAGTTATTTACAACATGAATTAGAAGCGTCTTTTATTTACGAGGATACGCCAGATCAAATTTCGTCTACTGCAGATATTAAAGCAGATATGGAAAGTGAACGACCAATGGATCGTCTTGTTTGTGGTGATGTTGGTTTTGGTAAAACAGAAGTTGCAATTAGAGCTGCATTTAAAGCGGTAGATAACGGTAAACAAGTTGCTGTACTTGTACCTACCACTATTTTGGCTTATCAGCACCATAAAACTTTTTCTGAGCGACTTAAAGATTTTCCTGTAACAGTAGATTATCTCAACCGTTTTAGAACCGCAAAAGAAAAACGAGAAACCTTAGAAAAATTAGAAAAAGGTCATGTTGACATTATTATTGGAACCCATCAACTAGTTAATAAAAATGTGAAATTTAAAGACCTTGGATTACTTATTGTTGATGAGGAGCAAAAATTTGGCGTTGCTGTAAAAGAAAAATTAAAGACCTTAAAAGATAATGTAGATGTGCTCACTCTAACAGCTACACCAATACCAAGAACTTTGCAATTTAGTTTAATGGCAGCCAGAGATCTATCTGTTATTAATACAGCGCCTCCAAACCGATATCCTATTGAGAGTCATGTAATTCGTTTTGGAGAAGAAACCATTAGAGATGCTGTGACTTACGAAATTCAACGTGGCGGACAAGTGTTTTTTATTCATAATCGTATCGAGAATATAAAGGAAGTAGCTGGTATGATACAACGTTTAGTGCCAGATGCTAAAATAGGTATTGGTCATGGACAGTTAGATGGTAAAAAGTTAGAAACATTAATGCTTGCTTTTATGAATGGTGAGTTTGATGTACTCGTTAGTACAACTATTGTAGAAAGTGGTTTAGATGTGCCAAATGCCAATACTATATTTATAAATAATGCCAATAATTTTGGATTAAGTGATTTGCATCAAATGCGTGGTCGAGTTGGTAGAAGTAATAAAAAAGCATTTTGTTATTTTATTACACCTGATTACTCTGCTATGACCACAGATGCTAGAAAAAGAATTAGCGCCTTAGAGCAGTTTACAGAGTTGGGAAGTGGCTTTAATATTGCCATGAAAGATTTAGAAATAAGAGGTGCAGGAGATCTATTAGGAGGAGAGCAAAGTGGTTTTATTAATGAAATTGGATTTGATACTTATCAAAAAATTCTCAATGAAGCTATTGAAGAACTAAAAGATAATGAATTTAAAGATCTCTATGAAGATGATGGTAAGGAGAAAGATTATGTAAAAGATATTACTATTGATACAGATTTTGAGTTACTTTTCCCTGATGATTATGTCAATAATATTACTGAGCGATTAAATCTATATACAAAGCTAAACACCCTTAAAACAGAAGATGAACTTCAAAAGTTTGAATCTGAAATTATAGACCGTTTTGGAGAATTACCAGTACAAGTTGTTGATTTGTTTAACAGTGTACGCCTTAAATGGGTTGCTACAAAAATTGGTTTAGAGAAAATTATTATGAAAAAAGGACGTTTTGTTGGTTACTTTATTAACGATCAACAAAGTGCTTTTTATCAAAGTTCTAATTTTACCAAAGTGCTTCAGTTTGTGCAAACACATCCTAGAGAATGTAAAATGAAAGAAAAACAAACTAGAAATGGACTTAGACTTCTTTTAACTTTTGAACACATAAAATCTGTTAAGCAAGCATTAAGTAAGTTACAAGCCATATGAAAGAAACACATCTAAAGCATGTTCTATGGTTAACGGTTGCTACAATTTTTATAAGTACATCTGGAGCCTTGGGCAAGTATATAGATATGCCAATTCCTGTTATTATATGGTGGCGATCTGCTTTTGCTGCTTTATTACTTTTCATATTTTGTAAGTATAAAAAAGTTTCATTTAAGATAAATACAAATAAAGACAAAAGCACTTTTGTGATAGCTGCATTATTTTTAGGCGCACATTGGATCACCTATTTTTACGCCTTAAAATTATCTAATGTAGCAATTGGTATGTTGTCTTTATTTACATTTCCTGTGTTTATAGCCATTTTAGAGCCATTATTTTCTAAAGTTAAATTTGATCCTGTACACATCATTCTTGGTATAATTGTGCTTATTGGTATTTATTTTTTAGCACCAAACTTTAATGTAAAGGATGATGCACTCAAAGGGATTTTATTTGGTTTGCTATCTGCGTTTTGTTACGCAATTAGAACGCTAATGTTAAAACAGCAGGTTTTAAAATATCATGGCAGCACACTAATGTTTTATCAGGTTGTAATATTATCTATTGTGCTTTTTCCTGCACTGCCTATTCTAGGTACATCTGCTATTTCTACTCAATATCCATTTGTAATTATGCTCGCATTATTAACAACTGCAATTGGTCATACTATGTTTATTATGAGTCTTAAATATTTTAAAGCTAGTACAGCCAGTATTATAGGTAGTACTCAGCCAATTTTTGGAATTATAATCGCTTTTTTATTTTTAAATGAAATTCCAACATGGAACACCTTTGTAGGCGGATCATTAATAATTTCTACAGTTATTATAGAAAGTGTAAGGTCAAAAAGTATAACTAAAAGATAAATTTCAGATATTTGGCTTGATATTTGAAATTCAATTTTATAAGGTACATATAGTCGCAATATAACTTAGCTTAAGCCTTATAGAAATTAAACTTAACATAACACTTCATTATTATGAAGCTCTAAATACACGATTTAATGAAAAAATTACTGTTATTAATCGCATTAGTACCGTCATTTATTTTTGCTCAACATAGTATAGACGGTGTTTTTACACCTGCAAAAGACTATTCATATGCATTTTTGTATCATTCGACACCAACAGGTTCAGACTATATTAATAGAGCACAATTGGCTGAGGATGGCAGTTTTAGTATCCCTTTTGATTCTACATCTGCACCAGGTATTTATAAGATAGTTTACGCCTTGCCACCAGAAGATAATAATTTTGATTTTATCTATAATGGTAAAGAAACAGTTGCATTTACATTTAATTTAGAAAACGGTTTAGAATTTACAAATAGTAATGAAAACAAATTATGGGCTTCTTATATTAAAAGTATGGATTTGGTTAATAGAACTATAAGCAACTTTTACGCTCAAGAAAGTACAGATAAAAAAGCATACTTAGAGATTATAAAAACACTAAGCGATACTCAAAAAGCCTATGAAGACACTTCAAAAGGTACCTTGGCGTCTGTTTTTGTCAAGGCAAACACACCTTATATACCAACTAAGTATGAAGATTTATCTACTTACTCTAAAAATTTAAAACGCACGTATTTAGAGCATGTAGATTTTGGTCATCCCTTACTGCAAAGCTCAGACTTTTTGGTAGAACGTGTGATGGCTTATATCTTCGGAATGTCTGCCAATACTAGCAATGATGTCTATAAAAAGGATGTTGATGGCTTAATGACAACTATTGGAGAAGGCAATGTAGAAATAAAAACTATTTTGTTCGAAATGATTTGGAGGCGGTTTAAAGCAATAGAGAATGCAGAACTAGCAAACTACGTTACAGATAAGTACCTTTTAAAATTAACAGAGCTTACCAATTACGAAGCCTTAAAAGAGCAATTAATTATTTATAAAAATAATGCAGTGGGTAAAAGAGCTGCAAATTTTGAATTGTCATTTAACGATGATGGTATGATAATTAACTCTTCGTTATATGATTTGGAAAAATTAAATCAATATTTAGTTATTTTTTGGAGTAGCACTTGCGGTCATTGTCTTGAAGAGTTACCTAAAGTAAAAGATATCCTAGTCGATAAAAAAGACTTAACGGTAATAGCAATTGGCTTAGAAGATGACGCAGAGAACTGGCAAAAAATGATTGGAGATTATCAAAGTTTTATTCATGTTTTAGGATTAGGAAAATGGGATAATCCAATATCTAATGCCTATGGGATAGAATCAACTCCTTCTTTCTTCTTACTTGATAAAGATAAAAACATAATAGCAAAGCCATACGACGCAGAAGCTCTAAGCGCAATTTTAAAATAGAAAAGATTTTAGTTTAAAACAGGCATATTTCTGAAGGAAAAATAAAATTTTTAAACTGATATAAAAGGAGTTACCGTAAAAAGTCTAATTACGGTATTAGTGGTGTATTCATATTTTTTTCAATTTTTTTCAAATTTTAACGTATGATCATTGTGAATTTTATAAAATTTTATTGTTTCTTTAACATAATTAACTATAAACTTTTAAAACTATGAATTACACTTTATCATTAAAAGTGCTATTGTTTTCAATTATTTTTATCCCGTTGTTTACCTTTGGTCAACAAGTTAAAGGAACTGTAATTGATGGCGCATCCAACCAACCTCTACCTGGTGCTAATGTTGTCATCAAAGGGACAACTACTGGAGCAAACACAGATTTTGATGGAAATTTTACGATCAATATTGACAGTTTTCCTGCCACACTAGTAATATCTTCATTGGGTTTTGAAACTCAAGAAATTGTTTTAACACAAGTTAGAGATGTTAATGTAACATTACAGGAATCTGCTACGAGCTTAGATGAAGTGATTATTTCTGGACTTGCATCCACAGTAAAGAGAACCAATGCAGCAAATAGTGTTGCCAGTGTCTCTGCTGCTGATTTGGCAGGTGTAACACCACCACAAACTCTAGATGGTGCTTTAGCAGGTAAGTTTACTGGAGCCTTAATTAGTTCTAACTCTGGTGCGCCAGGTGGAGGACTCTCTGTTAAACTTAGAGGTGCAACCTCTATTTTTGGTAACTCACAGCCATTATATATTATTGATGGCGTATATGCCGATAATAGTAGTGCAGCTTCTGGAGGTTTAAATGCAGTATCTGGTGCTTCGGCAGGAGGAAGTGCATCTTCACAAGATAATGCTACAAATAGAATTGCCGATATTAACCCAGATGATATTGAAAATATCGAAATTTTAAAAGGAGCATCTGCTTCCGCTATTTATGGATCTCGTGGTGCTGCTGGTGTAATAATTATTACAACTAAAAAAGGTAAAAACGGAAAAACGAAATTGAATTTCTCTCAATCGGTTGGATTTAATCAAGTTATTAATTTACAAGGCCAAAGAAATTGGACAGAAGAATTAGCCGAAAGTGAATTTGGTGAAGGAGATTTATATGCTGCAGCTGCTGCCAACGGAACTCTGCGTGATTACGAAGAAGAAATTTTTGGTGAAAAAGGATTTATTAGCAATACAAATTTAAGTATGTCTGGCGGTTCTGATAAAACTACATTCTATGCAGGTTTATCTAGAAATCAAGAAGATGGTATAGTTAAAGGAACAGGTTATGATAAAACATCTGTTAGATTAAATGCAGACCATAGGTTTACAGATGATATTAAATTATCATTTACAACAAACTATATAAACTCATCTGCCGATAGAGGGTTTTTTAACAATGATAATACTGGTACAACAATTGGTGTTGCATTAACAGCTACACGTCCTTGGGACTTTTTATTACCAGATGCTAATGGTAATTACCCAGATCATCCAAATAACTCATCAAATCCATTACAAACCAGAGATTTAATGACAAATAATGAGGCAACAAGAAGATTTATTCTTGGAGCAGGATTAGATGTAAACCTATATAGAGGTGATAACTCAGATTTAAAATTTGTATTAAAAGCTGGTACAGATAGTTATACTTCTGTAGGAACTGTAATTTTTCCAAAAGAATTACAATTTATGAGACCAGATCAAGGAGGTGTTAATGGTGTTACTGCAAATACAACAACTACCAATACCAATGCCAACTACTCTGCATTTTTAGTTCATAACTATAGAACAGAAAATGATATCAATTTTACAACGCAAGCAGGTGTTACAAACGAGCAATTTTCTCGAAACACAGTTAGAGTTACTGCATCAGATTTAATTGCTTCAGAAACGAATGTAGACCAAGCAGCAAATCAAACTGTAAATCAATTTAGGTTAGAACAAGAAGATTTTGGTTTTTATGTACAAGAATCTGTTAATTATCAAGATAAGCTTATTGGTACTTTAGGTATAAGAGGAGATAAGTCTACAAATAATGGAGACATTAATGAGCTGTTCTACTATCCAAAAGCATCTTTGGCAGCTAACTTACATAATTTCGGTTTTTGGGGAGAGGATAGCAAAATAAATAGACTTAAACCACGTATAGCATATGGAGAAGCTGGTACTTTTGCAGCATTTGGATCTTTGTATACAATTTATGGTAGTTCTTCTATTGATGGTAATGTAGGTATTTCGGTACCAATTACGAGAGGTAATTCTAATATTACACCAGAAAGACAAGGGGAATTAGAACTTGGTTTTGATGCAGGTTTATTTGATAATAAAGTGTCACTTGAGTTTACATACTACAAAAAAACAGTAGATGAATTATTATTACAAGCTAATATAGAGCCATCAACTGGATTTGGAAATGAGTGGATTAATGGAGGATCTTTAGAGAATAGAGGTGTAGAGATTGGTGTTAATGTAGCAGCGTTTGAATCTGACGATTTTCAATGGAACTCGGGAGTTACTTGGTATAAAAACACTTCTGAAATGACAGAATTAAATGTACCAACCTTTAATTTAGGAGGTTTTGGTAACAGTTTAGGACAGTTTCAAATTGAAGAAGGAAAAAGTGTAACTCAAATTGTTGGTACAACAGGACCAGGAACTCCAGTATCTGTATTAGGTGATGCTGAGCCAGATTTTCAAATGACTTTTAACAATAGACTTGTTTATAAAGACTTTACATTATCATTCTTATGGCATTGGAAAAAAGGTGGTGATAACATCAACTTAACAAAATTATTATCTGATTTTGGAGGAACTAGTGCAGATTATGATGAGTTTACTGTAGATCCAGAAGGATTAATTAGAAATGGAGATTATAGAATTAACAATGGTATTTTTGCTGGTAATGCAAGACCATTTGTAGAAGATGCATCTTATTTAAGATTAAGAGAAGTAGGTTTATACTACAGCATCCCAACAGAAAGTGTAGAAAAATGGTTTAAAGGAACTGTGTCTAACATAAAAGTAGGATTCTCAGGTAATAACTTAATAAACATCTTTGATTACAACAGTTATGATCCAGAAGTATCAAACTTTGGAGGTAATGGATTATCTACAGGAGTTGAGGTAACACCATTCCCGTCTTCTAAGAGGTATATGTTCCATTTATCAGCTCAATTTTAAAAATAAAAAACTATAAAAATGAAAATATTAAGAAAATTTTATATTATAATTTTGACCCTAAGCATCACGATATTTACGTCGTGCGAGCTTGAAGGAGGTGAAAGTTTAAATGGAGCAAGTACAACCTCTATATCTAGTGATTTATCTAGAGGGGAATTGCCACAAGCCATATCTGGAGTACTATCAGATATGAGATCAAGATTAAATACGCAAGTAGATGTTCAAAGTATATTTGGTAGAGAGTACTATTACTTTACAAGTTCAGATCCAAGATTTGAAGGAGACGTAGTAACAGGAAATTTAGATAATAATACGTTTTATACGACTTCTCCTTGGGGCTCTAGGTATGCAGCTATTAAGGATATTAATTTAACACTTTCAGGTTTAAATAATACAACGTCTGATTTTTCTGCTGAAGAAATTGCTGCTACAAGAGGAGTTTTAAATACTTTAAAAGCTCACGAATTGTTAATGGTAGCAAATAATCAATATACCAATGGTATTAGAGTAGATGTTTCAGATCCGGATAATTTAGGACCGTTTGTGAGTTACATGGAAGCACTTACAGAAATTAATGATTTATTAGGTGATGCTGCTACAGATTTGGCAAATGGAGGAAGCAGTTTTCCTTTTAATTTATCATCAGGTTATACAGGTTTTAATACTCCAGCTGGATTTTTAGAATTTAATAAAGGTTTAAATGCTAGAGTAGAAGCTTATAGAGGTAATTATAACAATGTAGTTAGTTTATTAAATAGTTCATTTATGAACTTAACAGGAGACTTATATAATGGTGTTTATCATACATTTTCTCTTTCTGGTGCAGACCAATCTAACCCTCTTTTCATAGCTTTAAATCAAGAAGCAAATGTGCGAGTAGCACATTCTAGTTTTACAGATGATGCTTTACCAATGGATAATAGAGTAAATAAAGTAGTGTTAAGAGATAGCCCAAGAGAAGCTACTGGTTTAGTAGGTACTCATGATGTATGGATTTATCAATCTAACGTAGATAATGTGCCAATTATGAGAAATGAGGAGCTTATTCTACTTTTTGCAGAGGCAAATATTACGTCTAATCCTGACACTTCGGTTTCAGCAATAAATGTTGTTAGAAATGCTGCAGGATTAGGAAATTACTTAGGTCTTATAACTCCAGCTGCCTTAGAAGATGAAATTCTTTTTCAAAGACGTTACTCTTTATTTGGAGAAGGACATCGTTGGATAGATATGAGAAGATTTAATAGATTAAATGAATTACCTAATGACAGAGCAGGTGACTCAGTACCAGATGCTGTGCCAATTCCAGCAAATGAAAATCAATAATATCTAATAATTTAATAAATGAAAAGCCTCAACAATTGTTGAGGCTTTTCTGCTATTAATCATACCTTTAAAAATAAAAGGTCTTTATTGTTTAGTTTTAAACTATAGCGTAGATTCCAAATTTGAATGAGATTCTATACTAACCTTATCCTCTTTCTTAAATTTTGTTCTAATCCACATTTTGAGTCGCATTGCTAGATAAAATAATACAGGCACGACTATTAAGGTTAAAAATGTTGCAATAAACAAACCATAGATAACTGTCCAAGCTAAAGGTCCCCAAAATATCACGTTATCTCCACCCATATAAATATTAGCATCAAATTCATTAAACAGAGAAAAGAAATTGATGTTTAATCCAATGGCTAATGGAATTAAGCCTAAAATTGTAGTTATCGCTGTTAATAACACAGGACGTAAACGTGCTTTACCAGCTTTAATAATTTGGCCTAATAATTCATCTTTAGGAAGATACTCGTTGTCTTCTAAATCAAGTTCATTTTTCTTTCTATCAATTAGTAATTGCGCATAATCAAGCAGTACTACACCATTGTTAACAACGATTCCTGCTAATGAAATAATACCCATCATTGTCATTAAAATAACAAAAGAAGAACCTGTAATAACTATGCCACCAAATACACCAATTAAACTTAGAAATATCGCGATCATAATAATAGTTGGTTTAGAAATACTATTAAACTGAAATATTAAAATGAAGAAAATCAAAGCAAGTCCAGTAAAAAAAGCACCCATTAAAAACGCCATTTCTTTATTTTGCTCTTCTATCTGCCCAGTATAATCAATCTTCACATTTGCTGGGAGATCATCAAAATTTTTCATTTCGTTTTTAATCTGTTCTACAACAGCACCAGCATCTACATAACCTGGAGCTAAATTGGAATAGACAGTAACTACTCTTTTTGTGTCTCTATGTTTAATTGCACTAAAACCTGAGTTATTTTTTTGTGTCGCAACCGTAGATACAGGTACCTCTTTAATTTGACCAGAAGCCATATCTCTAAAAATAATTTTCTGATTAAAAAGTGCATTTGTATTATACCTCAAATCTTCATTAAATCTCACATAAATATCAAAATCGTCTCCATCTTCTTTATAAATACCTGCTTTAGCACCAAATAATGAATTACGTAATTGTTGACCTACTTGACCTGTGCTAACACCCAACTCTCCTGCTTTTTGGCGATCAACAACAACTTGCATTCCTGGCTTATCTTTATTAACATCTATTTTAAGCTCATCAATTGCAGCAATGTTTTTAGAGTTAATATACTCGCGCATACGCTCTGCAACATTAATTAAAGTGTCATAATCTGTTCCTTCAATTTCTATATTTACAGGTGCACCAGCAGGTGGTCCATTTGCATCCTTTTCAACAGAAATTAAAACCCCAGGATAAATACCAGTTAAGGCTTCCTGTACCTTTTGGCGTAACACCTCACTGTCCTTACCATTTCGGTATTTATACTCACGCATTGAGGCTGTAATTTTTCCTTTATGAGGCATCTCTGCTGCAGATCCACCATCTGTTTGTGGATTTCCTGCGCCTTCTCCAACCTGTGAAACTGCACTTTCTACTAAGAAATTTTGACCATCTTTAATATATTCTGGATCATTTAAAATGCTATAAACTTTAGTTTCAATTTCACTTGTAATTTCATTGGTTTTTTTAATATCTGTACCTTCTGGATACTCGATATAAACAATTATTTGGTTGGGCTTATTATCTGGAAAAAACTCAATTTTAGTTCGTTGACTTGCAACTGACGCTCCAAAGCTACCAATGGCAGCAAAGAAAAGTATGATAGCTCCAATTGTGATAATTTGAGGAAACCAGCCTTTTAATGAGCGTTTTAAAACACTTTCATAAAAGTTTTCTAGACTTACCAAAGTTTTATTTTGAAATCTATTTGCAGCTTTTCTAAGAATTAATCTATAAACCCAAAGCATAATAGCTGTAAAAATCATTACTGTACCAAGACCACGATAATCTCCACCAACCAATAAAATTATAAGACCTATACCTCCAATAATGGCAGAAATAGTTATAATTTGTTTCAATGGCATGTCTTTATCTTCTGTAGTCATAAACTGTGATACTAATACAGAGTTAAAAAATATTGCCACAACGAGAGATGACCCTAATACAACCGATAATGTTATTGGAAAATACACCATAAATTGTCCCATAACTCCTGGCCATAAACCTAATGGAATAAATGCAGCAACTGTAGTTGCAGTAGATATTATAATAGGAAAAGCAATCTCTCCAATTCCCTTTTTGGCAGCTTCTACTCGAGACATGCCCTCATCTTCCATTAAACGATATACGTTTTCAACTACAACAATACCATTATCTACTAGCATACCAAGACCCATGATTAATCCAAAGAGAATCATAGTATTCATTGTGTAACCTAAGGCACTTAGTATCATTAATGACATAAACATTGACATTGGGATTGCAAACCCAACAAACAGAGCGTTTTTAAATCCTAAAAAGAACATTAAAACAGTTACAACGAGAATAATTCCGAAGATAATATTGTTAACTAAATCGTCTACTTGACCAATGGTTTTAGAGGACTGATCATTGGTAATTGTTAATCTTAAATTTGTTGGAAAAACATTAGCCTTAGCCTCTTTTACAATGGCTTCAATTTTTTCGGCAGCAGCAACCATATTTTTACCTGCACGCTTTTTAACGTCTAACATTACAACGGTTTCAGCAGTTTCTTCAGCTTGATTAAATTCTCTGGCGTATGTTGTTTTGTCTTTAGGTTTAAAAGTTATTGAAGCAATGTCTTTTAAGTAAATAGAATTATTGTTTTCAGATTTTACTACAAAATTTTGTAAGTCTTGTGGGTCGTCTATTTCTCCAATTATACGTATGGTACGACGTTGACCACTGGTTATAAAATTACCTGCAGACATAGTCATGTTACCATTACCAATGGCATTTGTAATATCCTGAAAGTTAACTTTTGAGGCCATCATTTTATAGACATCAACTGCTACTTCTACCTCTCTCTCTTGAGCGCCACGAATATCTACTTTCTTAATTTCGGGAAGATCTTCAATTTCATCTTCTAAATACTCACCAAACTCTTTAAGTTTTTCTACTGGATAATTTCCTGCAATATTTATGTTGAGAATTGGTATCTCTTCAGACATACTCAACTCAAATACATTAGGCTCAACTTTTGCACCATTAAACGTTGGCCAGTCTTCGCCAGAGGTTTCGCTATCAATTTCATCTTTGACCTTTTGCTTAGCAGCTTCTACTGTTAGAGATTCATCAAACTCAACAATTATCATAGAGTAATCTTCTTGTGATGTTGATGTAATCTCAACCACATTACTCACATTTTTAAGTTGATCTTCTAAAGGATCTGTAATGAGCTTTTCTATATCTTCTGCAGTGTTTCCTGGAAATAGTGAGCTAATGTAAATTTTAGTTTCTTTAATTTCTGGAAAACTTTCTCTAGGCATACTAAAGTAGGCAGATCCTCCAAGAAATAATATTAATAAAATAGCCACATACATGGTGGTTTTATTATTAATTGCCCAAGACGATAAGCCAAATTCTTTATCGACTTTCTTTTTATTTTTTTTCTTTTTACTAGTCATTAGTCTTAGTTTTGAGATATTATTTTGACTACTTGTCCGTCTTTAACGCTACGTGCACCTTCATCTATGATTTCATCATTGTTTTGAAGACCTTCCAAAACTTCAATAACATCTCCTTGTGTCTTTCCTGTTTTTATTATAACCTGTTTAGCAGTGGCTTTTTCTCCAGTTTTATCAACTAAAACATAGATGTATTGTTCGCCATCGGCATTTTCTGAAATAATACTCTGCGGAATTAATATGGCATTTTCACTAGTATAATCGTTAATTTTTAAGCGTGCTGTAAGATTAGGCTTTATTGTTTTATCCTTATTAGGAACAGCAACTTCTACTTTAAAAGTACGATTGGCGGGATTAATAAAGTTACCTGTTTGTCTAATTTTAGCATCTAGTTGCTTGCCAAGTACAGGGAAATCTACTTCGACATCTTTACCATTGCTAATGCTTGATATGTAACTTTCTGGCACATCTGTTTCAATATACATATCATCAAGGTTTACAATTCTTATTAATTGTGTTTGACCTGGAGCAACAACACTACCTTGGTCTGTAATTACATCATCTATAGTCCCAGAAAATGGTGCTCTAACACTAGTTTTAGCTACTTGTTGATTGAGTTGATTTACTCCTTTTTGAGCAGCTTCATATTGAGATTTAGCTTGTAAAAAAGTAATTTCGCTACCAATTTTTTGATCCCAAAGTCGTTTTTGACGTTCAAAAGTGGTCTTAGCTAAATCTGCCTGAATTTGTAATTGAGCAACCTGTTGGCTTAATCCTCCATCATCTATCTTAGCTAATAATTGTCCTTTTGTAACCTTGTCTCCTTCTTTTACATAAACACGTTGTAAGATGCCTCCCATCTCTGGTGTAATTACCAAATTTTGTTTGGTTTCTACACTACCTTGAAGTTCTAAAAAATGCTTAAATTCTTTCTCTTTTGCTGTAAACGTTGTGATTAAAGGTATGTTACGATCTGGATTAATGTTTTTAAGCTCATCATCTAATAGCTTTATTTTATTCGCAATTTCTTGTTGCTGAGTAACTAAAGCATCTTTTTTAGTTTGAATTGCAATAGCATCATTAGAAGCTATGATGTCTTCTACAGTTTGCTCTTTGTTGCCAGAACAAGATGCGATAAGAAGTGATAGGATGAATAATTTATATATATGTTTCATTAGTAATTAAATTTAATTGTTGATTGGTGAGTTTAATACGGTTTCTAAATGAGCTTTAGAATTGATGACATCTAGCATAGATTGTAATAATTCTTGTTGCGCTGTATATAATTGGGTTTGTGCTTGTCTAAGCTCAAAACTAGAGGCAATACCTTCAAAAAATTTGGTTTGATTTTTATTTTCAATACGCTCGGCTAGCGCTAAATTTTTTCGTTTATTATCGTAATCTTCTATGGCAAATTTAAAGTCGCTTTTTGCTGAAGCTATTTGAAGTTTTAATTGTTGTTCGGTTTCTTTTAAATCATTTTCAGCTTTTTCTAAGTTTATTTTAGCTCGTTGAGTTCTTGCAGTTTTTAAACCTGAACCAAAAATTGGTATACTCATATTAACTCCAAAAGCTGCAGTACCAACCCAAGGTTGAGAGCTACTTAAAAATCTAAATTTGTCATTATTGCCAATGTACGAAGCTGTTACAAAACCATTAATTGTTGGTAATGCTTTACTTTGTTCTAGTTTAACTAATAATTCTTTTGAAACTTTATTGTTATTAGCAATTTTATAGTCTATCGTGTTTTCTACATTATTATTACTGTCTAACAAACCCAATTCCATATTCATTATTGCTAATGTCTCTAAAGAATCTGTTAATGTAGTTTCATTATTTAAATCCAAACCTAATGTTATATTGAGCATCTGGTAAGCAATGTCTTTAAGACGTTTGGTATTGTTAAGATTACTCTTTACACCAGTTAATGTGATTTGTAATTGCTCAACGCTTTCTTCTTCTTCTAAACCATTTTCATAAATCTTAGTAATTTCAAATAGATTTTTTTCTAAAACATCTACATTACGTTCTAGTATTGTAACGCTTTCTTCTGCAAGTAGCACATTTCCGTAGGCATTAATAACAGATTTACGAATATCTAAATCTGTTTTAATCTTAGCGTTTTCTGATATCTCTAAGAACACTTTAGCAGATTGTAATCCCACTAAATAAGATCCATCAAAAATTAATTGATTTAGGGTTACAGATGGTGTGATGTTTTGTTTAGCTCCAATATCTACCAAGCCATCTCCATTAAAATCTATACCTGGAAATTGTTGTTCTATATTGTTTATATAACTAATTTGACCATCTATTTGTGGTAAACCGCTAGCTATGGTTTCCCATTTTTGCTTTTTTGCAGCTTCTATGTCTCTCCCTGCATTTTTAGCAACTCTGTTGTTCTCAATTGCAAATTCTATGGCTTCTTGTAAGCTAAGACTTGTTGGTTGGTCTTGTGCAAAGCCAAGACTAAAGCAAAAAAGTAGTAGTATTAATAAAGTTTGTTTCATTATTATGATTGGTTTTTAATAAAGTTGTTGAGTATGGTCATTCCTTTGTTAGATACTATGGCGCGTAAATGATATTCTAGATAGCTTTCCATTAGATATTCCATTTGATATTTTTCTGGCGGAAAAAACATGACTTCTTTAATACCTGTCATACCAGTAAAATACATTCTAGAAATAAAATCTACATCTATAGAGCTTCTAAAGACACCAGTATCTACACCTTGTTGTAAGCTGTCTTTAACAGATTGGTGCATTTTTTCAAATTGTTTAAATTTTAAAACACTGTGTATTTGTGGGTAGTATTTTTGTAATTGATATTGAGGAGATGATTTTTCGTTTTTTAAATGTTTCATAACAAACATTTTAATTGCATATAACTCTTCTATAGGGTTTGCAGAGTTGTCACAAATAGAATCTATACCGTCACAAATGGTGTCAAATAGATTAAAGGTAACCGCTTCTACCAATTTTGTTTTATTTGGAAAATGAACATAAATGGTTTTTTTAGAGATTCCCATTTCATTTGCAATATCATCCATAGTAACGCTCTTGAAACCAATATTCAAAAACAATTCTGTTGATTTATGTATAATCTTTTCTCTCATATGTTACATACCACAATTGTGGAATAGCTTATTTATTTAAGGCGCAAAAGTACAACAGGAAACTTTAAAAACAAAAATAGTTTCCTAAGTTTTAATGTTTTTTTAACATTGCGTTAAAGTGTTGCGGTAGGTTTATTCATTTACATTATTTTTGCACTATGCAAGACATTTCATCTTATCAAGACGCATTTATAGATTATTTAAATGCTTACGTAGAGCCTAAAGAGCCTAAAAATCTTTATGAGCCAATTGACTATATCTTACAACTTGGAGGTAAGCGATTAAGACCAGTTTTAACGCTTATAACTGCCGAAATTTTTAATTGTGACTACAAAAAAGCATTAGATGCAGCACTAAGTGTAGAGGTGTTTCATAATTTTTCATTAGTGCATGATGATATTATGGACGATGCGCCTTTGCGTAGAGGTCAAACTACAGTGCATGAAAAATGGGATATAAACACTGGTATTTTGTCTGGTGATGCTATGCTAATTATGGCGTATCAATTATTCGAGAATTATGATTCTAAGCAGTTTCTAGAATTAGCAAAGTTATTTAGTAAAACAGCATTAGAAGTTTGTGAAGGACAGCAATATGATGTTGATTTTGAAACACGAGATGATGTTACAATTGCAGAGTATTTAAAAATGATAGAATATAAGACAGCAGTCTTAGTTGGTGCAGCAATGAAAATGGGAGCTATTGTTGCCAATGCGTCTCAAGATTGTCAGGATTCTATTTATAACTTCGGAAAACATCTAGGTATAGCTTTTCAATTACAAGACGACTATTTAGATGCATTTGGTGACCCAAAAACATTTGGTAAGCAGGTAGGAGGAGATATAATAGAAAATAAAAAAACCTATCTATATTTAAAAGCGGTAGAGTTTTCTAATGATGATGATAAACTGCAATTAGAACATTTGTATGGTGTAAATCCATCAGATCCTAGCGATAAAATAGAAACGGTTAAACAATTATTTATATCAAGTGGTTCAGCAGAGGCAACAAAGCAAGAAATTGAGAATTATACTAATAAAGCTTTTTCGGTTTTAGATTCTCTAAAAATTTCTGAAGAAAATAAAGAAGCACTTAAAGCTTTTGGTAATAATTTAATGAATAGGAATACTTAATGCAATTACCAGCAAATTTTGATGACTTAATCTCAAATGTCACAGATTTAAACCTTTATTCTAAACTTGTTAAACAAATTAATAAAGATTTTTTATTAGCTAATATAGATTTAGACTTTGATGAAGCCATTTTGCCTTCTAGTTTAAAATTTATGCTGCATGAGATTGTATATAAACTCATACAAGAAAAATTTGTGGAGTATTTAAACCTACTTTATATAGTTGACGTTTCCGAAGAAAAAGTAAAACAATTAGATGGGAGTGATACCCTAAAGTTGTCTGAGCAGGTCACCTTCTTAATTTTATTACGTGAGTGGCAAAAGGTTTGGTACAAAAATGCTTATTCTTAAAGTGATCTATTAAAAATATACTCTAAAAAACGGTGCCCAAGGATCTGCATAAATACTTTTTTCTCTATCATAAAGCACATCGTATCTTATCCCAATAGCAACATTGTTAACTCTATATCCAGCACCTAAAAATAAAGCTGGGTACCAGTAGTTATCGTCTTCAAAAATATTATTGTCAAAATTTCTGCTCACATTAAGTTGTTCAAATTCGCCAGATAATTGTATTTCGTTGATTGGGTTAAATAAACCAATAATGCTCCCACCAACAATTGTAGAGTTATATGAGTTTTTTAAGCTATTATAAGTGCCATTAAGGCCTAACCCTAAAGAAAACTGGTCGTTAAAATCGTAAATTGCACTTGGTGCAAGCGTACCACTAAAAAAACCATCACCAAAACTCAACCCAATTCCGCCTCCATATCTCACATTCTGCCAAAAATCATTTTGTTGGCTAATATCTTGTGCATTTGATGGAAAAGAAATTGCACAAAGAAGTGTAATAATAATTGAGAAATTGAGATTTATGCGCTTACAAATTTTCATAATTCTAAATTTGAGTTAAATATGGCTTATAAATATACCAAAAAGGTATCTATTTTTAGTAATTGTTGTATTTTTGATTAAATTTTGTTGAAGCGAAAACGACAGCACCCATTTATGGATAAATATTCCTTTTTAAACGCAGCACATACAGCATACTTTGCTGATTTATACGACCAATACTTAAAAAATCCCGATTCTGTTGAGCCAAGTTGGAGAGCCTTTTTTCAAGGATACGACTTTGGTAGCGAGAGCTATGGCATGGAAGGTGACATTGTAGAAGGTGTTTCTACACAAGTTCCTGAGCATGTTCAAAAAGAATTTCAGGTTGTAAAGTTAATTGATGGCTATAGAAATCGTGGTCATTTATTTACTAAAACAAACCCAGTTAGAGATCGTAGAAAATATGAGCCAACTCTAGATTTAGAGAATTTTGGTTTAACAAAAGACGATTTAGATACTACATTTAATGCTGGTGAAATTTTAGGTATTGGTAAGCAATCACTAAAAGAAATTGTTAGACATTTAGAAAGTATTTATTGCGATTCTATTGGTGTTGAGTACATGTATATTAGAAAACCTGAAGAAATTCAATGGATTCAAAACAAACTCAATATTAACGACAATCAGCCTAAATTTTCTTCCGAAGAAAAAAAACATATTCTTAGAAAGTTAAATGAGGCTGTATCTTTTGAGAGTTTTCTTCACACTAAATATGTGGGTCAAAAACGATTTTCATTAGAAGGTAATGAGTCATTAATTCCTGCCTTAGATTCTTTAATAGAAAATGCAGCACAGCATGGCGTTAAAGAATTTGTGATGGGTATGGCGCATCGTGGTCGATTAAGCACGTTAACTAATATCTTCGGAAAAAGTGCTAAAGATATTTTTAGTGAGTTTGATGGTAAAGATTACGAGCAAGAAGTTTTTGATGGAGATGTAAAATATCACTTAGGTTGGACGAGTAATAGAAATACCGAAGGTGGACATAAAATTAATTTAAGTATTGCACCTAACCCTTCTCACCTAGAAACTGTAGGCGCAGTGGTGGAAGGTATTGTTAGAGCAAAACAAGATGATAAATATAGTGAAGACCCATCACAAGTTTTACCAATTGTAGTTCATGGAGATGCTGCCATTGCAGGACAAGGACTTGTTTATGAGGTTGTGCAAATGGCACAATTAGATGGTTATAAAACAAATGGAACTATTCATATCGTAGTAAACAATCAAATTGGTTTTACTACAAATTATCTAGATGCAAGATCAAGTACATACTGTACAGATGTAGGTAAAGTTACATTATCTCCTGTATTGCATGTTAATGCAGATGATGCAGAAGCTGTTGTACATGCTATGTTATTTGCATTACATTTTAGAATGAAGTTTAAACGAGACGTCTTTATAGATTTATTAGGATATAGAAAATATGGTCATAACGAAGGTGATGAGCCTCGTTTTACGCAACCTAAATTATATAAAGCAATTGCTAAACATAAAAACCCTAGAGATATTTATGCCGAAAAATTAATGGCAGAGGGTATTATTGGTGACGATTATGTTTCTCAATTAGAAAAGCAATACAAAGATAAACTCGAAGAAAATTTAGAAGATTCTCGCAAAATAGACAAGACTATTATTACTCCGTTTATGGCAGATGAGTGGGAAAATTATAATACAGTAATTGAAGATAAAATGCTTCAATCTGTAGATACTACTTTTTCTAAAGATGGATTGGCAGAAATTACAAAAGTGATTTCTAATTTGCCAGACGAAAAAAAGTTTATACGTAAAATAGAACGTCTGGTTCAATCTCGTCAAAAAATGTTTGATGAAGATAAACTAGATTGGGCAATGGCAGAGCATTTAGCTTACGGTACATTGTTAGAAGAGGGTTATGATGTTAGAATTTCTGGGCAAGATGTAGAGCGTGGTACATTCTCACATAGACATGCAGTTGTTAAAGTAGAAGATAGCGAAGAAGAAATATTATTACTTAATCAAATTAGTGATAAGCAAGGTAAGTTTTTTATCTACAATTCATTACTGTCAGAGTATGGTGTTGTAGGATTTGATTATGGTTATGCCATGGCTAGTCCTAAAACATTAGTTATCTGGGAAGCACAATTTGGTGATTTTAGTAATGGCGCACAGATTATGCTAGATCAATACATCTCTGCAGCCGAAGATAAATGGAAACTACAAAACGGTTTGGTGATGTTATTACCACACGGTTATGAAGGTCAAGGAGCAGAGCACTCATCTGGTCGTATGGAGAGATACTTACAGTTATGTGCTAAAGATAATATGTTTGTGATGGATTGTACAACACCTGCAAACATGTTTCATTTATTACGTAAACAAATGAAAGCACAATTTAGAAAACCACTCATTGTATTTACACCTAAGAGTTTGTTACGTCATCCTCTAGTTGTGTCATCTGTAGAAGAATTTGCAAATGGTAGTTTTCAAATGGTAATAGATGATGCAACTGCAAAAGCAGATAAGGTTAAAACTTTAGTTTTTGTTACGGGTAAATTTTATTATGACTTATTAGAAGAACGCGAGCAATTAGAAAGAGATGATATTGCATTGGTTAGGATAGAGCAACTTTTCCCATTACCAGAACAGCAAATAAAAGAAGCGATATCAAAATATAAAAATGCAGATGATATAGTTTGGGCACAAGAAGAGCCAAGAAATATGGGAGCTTACAGCCATATGTTAATGCATTTAGATGAGGCTAGAACTTTTAGAGCTGCGACGCGAAGACCTTATGGTGCGCCAGCAGCAGGTAGTAGTGTGCGTTCTAAAAAACGTCACCAAGAAGTTATAGATTATGTTTTTGATAAGTCTAAAAACAATCAACGTTAAATGAAAAAAATAGTCTTTATATTGAGTTTGTTATCTACGGTGTTTTCGTTTTCGCAAGAAAAAGAAAACTATAACGTAGTGGCTTCTCAATTTATAGATTTATACAATGCCAAAGATTACAATGGTATTTTTGATTTGTTTAACTTAGATATGCAAAACGCATTACCAGTTGAAAAAACCAAGGCATTTCTAGAAGATATGCAATTACAATTGGGAGATATAAAAACAATTCAATTTAGTAAACTAAAACAAGGGGAAGCTCATATATATAAAACCACATTCTCATTAGACGAGCTTAGAGATATTCTATTTTATTTAGACCAAAATGATAAAATTGGAGGTTTGTATATAGCGCCACATAAATCAAATGATTTACCTGTTTTAAAAAGAAATACAACTAAAATGATATTACCTTTTAAAGAGGAGTGGTTTGTGTCTTGGGGAGGAACTACAGTAGAACAAAATTATCATGTAGCTTATGAAAATCAGCAATATGCATATGATATATTAATGATTAAGGATGGCGTTTCATTTAAAGGAGATCCAAAAAATAATGAAAATTATTATGTCTTCGGAAAAGATATCATCGCACCTTGTGATGCTAAAGTTGTAAAAGTAATAACAGGAGTAATAGATAATGTTCCAGGAGAATTAAATCCAAAACAACTCACAGGTAACACCATAGTTTTACAAACTGAAGATGAAGAATATTTACTGTTCGCACATTTAAAAGAAAACTCTATTGTAGTAAAAGAAGGCCAAATGTTAAAACAAGGTGATGTTATGGGACAATGCGGTAATTCTGGTAATACAACAGAGGCTCATTTACATTTAAGTTTACAAAACGCTGTAGATATGAATATATCAACAGGAGGTAAAATTTACTTTGATCATATAATGGTCAATGGAGAAATAAAGAATGATTACCTTCCCGTAAAGGAAGATTTTATAAAAAATATAAACTGATACAAACGCTTAAAAATAAAATTACAGAACGATGATTTTAGAAATGAAAGTTCCTTCACCAGGAGAATCAATCACAGAGGTTGAAATTGCAGAATGGTTAGTAGCCGATGGAGATTACGTAGAAAAAGATCAAGCCATTGCAGAAGTTGATAGTGATAAAGCAACATTAGAACTTCCTGCTGAAGCTAGCGGAACAATCACACTCAAAGCCGAAGAAGGTGATGCTGTTGAGGTTGGAGCTGTAGTGTGTTTAATAGATACAGCTGCCGAAAAACCTAGTACAGATTCAGGAAAAGATGTTCCAACTACTTATCAAGGTGGTGGGTCTGAAGGTGGAGCTAATAAGCAAGAAACTAAAGAACTCATGGAGGATCTAGATTCTGGAAAGAATAAAGAAAATCATGACAAAGCACCAAATCCATCTCAAAAAACTTATGCATCTGGTACTGCAAGTCCAGCAGCTAAAAAAGTGTTAGCCGAGAAAGGTATGGATGCCTCATCAGTTTCTGGTACAGGAAAAGACGGTCGTATCACAAAAGACGACGCTGTAAATGCAAAACCATCTATGGGAACACCAACCGGTGGAAATAGAGGAAGCTCACGCAGTAAAATGTCAATGTTGCGTCGTAAAGTTGCAGAGCGTTTGGTAGAGGCTAAAAATACAACAGCAATGTTAACAACGTTTAACGAAGTTGACATGTCACCAATTTTTGCATTACGTAAAGAATACAAAGAAGATTTTAAAGCTAAGCATGGTGTAAGCCTTGGGTTTATGAGTTTCTTCTCGCTAGCAGTTGTTAGAGCATTAAAAATGTATCCTGCGGTAAACTCTATGATTGATGGAAAAGAAATGTTGACTTATGATTTTGTAGATATTTCAATTGCAGTATCTGGTCCTAAGGGATTAATGGTGCCAGTGATTAGAAATGCAGAAAATTTATCGTTTAGAGGTGTTGAAGCTGAGGTTAAGCGTTTAGCGCTTAGAGCTAGAGATGGTGATATCACAGTTGATGAAATGACAGGTGGTACATTCACAATTACAAATGGAGGTGTGTTTGGCAGTATGTTATCTACGCCAATTATCAACCCACCACAAAGTGGGATTCTAGGAATGCACAATATTGTTGAGCGTCCAGTTGCTATTGATGGTCATGTAGAAATTAGACCAATCATGTACGTCGCTTTATCTTATGATCATAGAATTATTGATGGTAAAGAATCTGTTGGTTTCTTAGTAGCAGTAAAAGAGGCGTTAGAAAATCCAATTGAGTTATTAATGGATAATGATGTAAAGAGAGCATTAGAAATGTAATTCTCTGTCCTACCGAAATATTAAAACTAGCGCAATTCATCTTTTGGATTGCGCTTTTTGCTATTAAATAGTACAAGCATTTTGCTTACCTAAAAGACAATTATTGTAGTGTTCTAGTTTCCGAAGAAAACTTAAAAGCATAAAAAAGCGCAACTCTATAAATAGAATTGCGCTTTTTCTCCCTAATAAAAATAACTAACTAACTAAAAAAAATTCACAAGAATATTGATTGATATTATTAAAATGGCGCTAAATATTAAGCCCGCAATAAACAGTTTGTTTGTTAAGCTTTGCTTGTTTTTCATTGTTTCCATTTTTTTATGTTTTAAATTATACGCTACGTTTTTAATAAAGCTCTGAGTTTTTAATCACTCAGAGCCTTATATACCCTAATTAATTAATAGAGTTACCTAAAAAAAATCCCTCTAATCTTAATAACTCTGGTGTAAAATTCGCTATTTAAGTCATGCAATACAATACGTAACTTTACGTATATTTTGACTTTTTACTATAAATATGAACGTTATAAAACAAAAAAGCTCTAAGTCATGTGACTTAGAGCTTTAATCCTTTTAATAAAAAAAGGAAATTGATTAATAGCAATGCAAATTTTAAAAATTTTATGATATCAAACAATACGTAACTTTACGTATATTTTAGTTTTTATTAAAAAAAAACTCTAGAATAAAATTATCTAGAGTTCTGCAATATTTAATTTTCCCTATAAAAATTAATAGACTTCACAAATATCTTAATAATATCTCATAAAGTTTATAGGTATATATACCTGTTTTAATGAAAAAAACTCTGAATTCATTACAAATTCAGAGTTTCATAGTTTCTAATTCTCCCTATAAGAATTAATAGATAGGCAAATATGTATATAATATTTAATGAAGTCAATACGTAACTTTACGTATATTTTACAAAATATGTTCTTCGTTTTCTTTAACCCAAATAATCAAACTATTTTGTTTGTGATTAAGGTTTAGTTTTTTAATAATATTACTTTTATGTTTTTCTACTGTTCGTACAGAGATATTCATAGAATCTGCCATCATTACACCAGTTTCATTTTGAGCTATAAGTTTAAGCACCTTCATTTCGGTAACCGTTAAGCTTTTTAATTCTTCTGGAGTTTCTTTTATTTCTATATACTCAATTAGTTCTGGGCTAAAATAATTTTGTTCTCGTAATACATTTGCAATACAGATTTCTAATTCTGCAATTGCAAACTCTTTAAGTATATAACCATAGATTCCCAAAGATTTTGCTTTGTTATAAATTTCTTCACTCTTTTCAAAAGTGATAATGATTATTTTTGTGTCTAGGTTAGCATCTTTACACTTTTCTGCAACTTGCAAACCAGTAAATATAGGCATTTGAATGTCTAAAATGGCAATATCTGGTTTGTGAGCGTTTATAAGAGTAAACGCTTCTTTTCCGTTTTTGGCGCTTGCAATGACATTAAATTGTTTTTCTAGCAGAAAATCATTAAGTCCTTTTAAAATAAGTGGATGATCATCTGCAATAATGATAGATGTAGACATGTTTGCTATTAATGTGAGGGATTTAAAGCTAAAGATAGTAGATTTTATAAACCAATCTTCTATTTTCCTACAATTTTAAGTATAAATATCTCTTATCATAATCTATAACAGCTTTAGATTTTTTTAAAATATCTGCACCAATAATACCATCAACTGGTTTGGCATTATGAGTTGTTAATGCTGTATTTACGTGAGATAAATTAAAAAGTACCAGTACAACTTTGTCTTTTTTCCATTTACCTATTTTAATTGAATTCTTTTTTGAAACCTGAGTAAGCATATCAATAGCACCAGCACCAGCAGCTTTTATTTTTGAGTCTTTAGCTATAAGTTTAAAAGTTTCTATAGCTTCAAAACCAACGCAAGAGCTAGACGCACCAGTATCTAAAATGAAGCGTCCTTTAACACCATTAATAGAAGCTTTGATTTCAAAATGATTAGTTTTTGTAAGCTTTAATTTAATTTTAGTGTAATCTTTATGTAATAAGTATTCTTGTAAAGTTTCCATGGCACTATAATTTGTGCAAATATAATTCTATTATTTTTGCATTATGATAATAACAGATACTCACACACATTTATATAGTGAAGCTTTTGATGAAGATAGAAGTCAAATGATTGAGCGAGCTCTAGAACAAAATGTTTCTAGATTTTTTATTCCAGCAATAGATTCTAATTATACAGAGGCTATGTTAACATTAGAAGCAGATTTTCCTAATCATGTCTATCTCATGATGGGTTTGCACCCAACATCTGTAAAAGCAAACTATAAAGAAGAGCTGCAACATGTAGAAGATATGCTTGCAAAACGATCTTTTTACGCAGTTGGTGAGATTGGTATTGATTTGTATTGGGATACATCAACCTTAGATATACAAATAGAAGCTTTTAAGCATCAAATTAAATTAGCCAAACAGTATGGTTTGCCAATTGTTATTCATTGTAGAGAAGCATTTGATGAAATATTTAATGTTTTAGACGAAGTTAATGATGATAAACTTTTTGGGATTTTTCATTGCTTCACAGGTACATTAGAGCAGGCTCATAAAGCAATTTCATTAAATATGAAATTGGGTATTGGAGGTGTAGCAACATTTAAGAATGGAAAAATAGATCAATTTTTGGAGGAGATTGATTTAAAACACATTGTCTTAGAAACAGATGCACCGTACTTGGCACCAAAACCATATAGAGGAAAACGCAATGAGAGTAGCTACATTATAAAAGTGGTTGAGAAATTAGCTGAAATTTATAATGTTTCCGAAGAAAAAATTGCCGAAATTACAACTCAAAATTCTAAAGATATCTTCGGAATATAAAGTATGGCAGCAAATCAACCTAACATATTATTAGTATACACTGGCGGAACCATTGGGATGATAAAGCACCCAGAAACTGGAGCGCTAAAGTCGTTTGATTTTAATAATCTTTTAAAAAAAATACCAGAGCTAAAATTATTAGACTGTAATATCGAGACCATATCATTTAGCGATCCAATTGATAGTAGTAATATGAGTCCAAAGTACTGGGTTAAAATTGCAGAAATTATAGAAGATAACTATTATGATTTTGATGGTTTTGTAATACTACATGGTAGTGATACAATGAGTTATTCGGCATCGGCTTTGAGTTTTATATTTGAAAACTTAGCTAAGCCTATTGTATTTACAGGATCTCAATTACCTATAGGAGATTTAAGGACAGATGCTAAAGAAAATTTAATTACATCTATACAAATGGCTTCTTTACAAAAAGGAGGTAAACCTGTTATACGCGAGGTGGGATTATATTTTGAATATAAATTATATCGAGGAAATAGAACAACTAAAATAAATGCAGAGCATTTTGAAGCCTTTGAGTCTTTAAATTATCCGCATTTGGCAGAATCTGGCGTGCATTTAAAAGTAGAGTATGATGATTTGTATAAGCCAAACAATAGAAAAAAATTAGTGGTTCATAAAAAGTTTGAGACAGATATCTTATTAATTAAACTATTTCCTGGTATTAGCGAGTCTGTTTTAAAACCTCTATTTGAGCTAGTACATATAAAAGGTATTGTATTAGAAACCTATGGAGCAGGAAACACAACAACAGAGTCTTGGTTTATTGACATGCTTAAAGCAACTATAAAAAGAGGTGTGCCTATTATTAATGTAACACAATGCTCTGGCGGTAGTGTTTTAATGGGACAATATGAGACAAGTACTCAATTAAAAACTATAGGTGTAATATCTGGTAAAGACATAACTACAGAGGCAGCATTGGCTAAGTTAATGTTTATGCTAGGAGAAAAAGTATCTATAAAAACTTTCAAAACAATTTTTGAAACTTCCTTAAGAGGAGAAATGTCATAGAAAATAACATTTATCTTTTTTAAGAATAAGATGAGTTGTATGTTTACATTCTTAAAATAGAGAGGTGGCCGAGTGGCTTAAGGCGCACGCTTGGAAAGCGTGTATACTTCACGGTATCGAGGGTTCGAATCCCTTCCTCTCTGCAATAAAACCTATAACCAAAGTTATAGGTTTTTTTAATTGAATGATTTTGTGACTAGTGGTAATTAAAAATCATGACGATTATTTGACCTAAAATGGCTTCAAAATATCAAATCGTTTAGGGATTGTCTTTTTTTTAACACAAAAAAAAACATATCAGGATTATAAAATATAAATAGGAATAATAAATGCCTAAATTACATGAACGTGAACGATTTGCAAGTTTTAAAATTTCAGGAAAAAACATAAGAACGATGTGTAAAAAGTATAGAAATAGTAAGGTGAGCAATAAGTTTTTTATCTTATAGTTAAATAATCCAAAACATTTTATTTAAATTCGTCTTCCTAATAATTACTAATTCGCCAAAACAACGTTAAAACGTACGACGCAATTAGTATTTTTATTTTTTAATTACATTTTTTTTTTATCTTTAACACTTTAACTAATAAAATTAAGAACAATCACGATGAAAAGACTTTTTTCAATCTTAGCCATAGTAGGTATCATGGCTTTCGGTACTGTTAATGCAAGTACAAATGCAAACACAGTTGAAACTGCAACAACAGCAGTTGCCACAACATTTCAAGACGCAGATGAAACAGCAGTAGCTGAAAAATCATTTACTCAACAAGTAAAAGAACGTTTTATTGAAGGTGGTCCATTTTTTATGGGAATTGTATTATTATGTTTAATTCTAGGATTAGCAATTGCTATTGAAAGAATTATTTATTTAAATCTTGCAACAACAAATTCAAAGAAATTATCTCAAGATGTTGAGGATGCTCTTAACTCTGGTGGAATTGAAGCTGCTAAGGAAGTTTGTAGAAATACAAAAGGACCTGTTGCATCAATTTACTATCAAGGTTTAGATCGTGCAGACGAAAATATTGATGCTGCTGAGAAAGCTGTTGTAGCTTATGGTGGTGTTCAAATGGGACAATTAGAAAAGAATGTATCATGGATATCTTTATTTATTGCCTTAGCACCAATGCTTGGTTTCATGGGTACTGTATTAGGTATGATCGATGCTTTTGATAAAATTGAAGCTGCAGGTGATATGAACCCATCTTTAGTAGCAGGTGGTATTAAGGTAGCCTTATTAACGACTGTATTTGGTCTTATTGTAGCTATTATATTACAGATTTTTTACAATTACATTATCTCTAAAATAGACAGTATTGTTAATGATATGGAAGATTCGTCTATCGTATTAATAGATTTATTAGTAAGACATAAGAAATAATAACCCAATTATTAAATCAAACATAACATGAATATTCAAAAAATAATCAAAATTGTTGCTTTAGTAATAGGTCTAATCGCGGTATTCTTTTTAGTAAGAATAATGATGCTAGGAGATGAAGCTATTGAGGCAGACGTTGCTAACCAAGCTGTACTATCTTGGTTTGCTAATCTTGCATACGTGGTTTTAGGAATTGCAACAGTTTCTGCGGTTGTATTTAGTTTGGTTAACTTAGTTAGCCAGCCAGGTAAACTTAAAAAAGCATTAATGTCGTTAGGCGTTTTTGCACTTGTGTTAGCAGTTGCATGGTTTGCATCTTCTGGACAAGAAAGATTACTAAGTGACGGTACAACGTTAACTGCAGGTCAATCTCAAATGATTGAAGCAGGAATTAAAGCATTCTATATTTTAATTTTGTTAGCAGCAGGTTTAATGTTGTTTTTCGGAGTTAAAAAGATGCTAAGTAAATAATTTAAATTATGGCAAAACGATCAGCACCAGAAGTTAATGCAGGTTCTATGGCAGACATTGCATTCTTACTTCTTATATTTTTCTTAGTAACGACGACAATCCCTAAAGATTCTGGGATAAATCGTAAGCTTCCTCCAATGGAACCGCCTAACGATGATGAAGTAGTTATTAAGCAAAAAAATATTTTTACTGTTTTAATAAATGGTAAAGATCAATTATTAGTTGAAGATGAGTTGATGGAACTCAAAGACTTACGTAAGGCTGCTATTGAGTTTTTAGATAATGGTGGTGGAACAGATGCTCAAGGTAACAAGTGTGATTACTGTAAAGGTAAAAGAGACCCAAGTTCATCAGATCATCCTGATAAAGCTATTATTTCTCTAAAAAATGAAAGAGAAACATCTTATGCTCAATATATTTCTGTGCAAAACGAACTTGTTGCTGCTTATAATGATTTACGTAATAGGAGAGCTTTAGAAATTGGAGCTAGAAGAGGATTTAGTGATATGGATTTTGTTCTTATGGAAAAAAATTACAAAGACACTAAATTTAATGGAAATAAGGAAAAGCTTAAGGAGGTCATTGACCAAATTAGAAAAGAGTATCCTGAGAAGCTTTCTGAAGTACAATAAATAAAAAACAAAAACACTATGTCTAAATTTAAAAATAAAAAAGACAATGCTTTACCAGCTGTAAATACAGCTTCATTGCCAGATATTGTTTTTATGCTATTGTTTTCCTTTATGGTAGTAACTGTAATGAGAGAAGACACTCTTTTAATTGAAAACAGATTACCACAAGCAGATCAAGTTGAAAAGCTAGAAAAAAAGTACCCAATTAGTTACATTTATGCAGGTAAGCCTGCTAAAGGTTACGAGAAATTTGGTAATGAAGCTAGATTACAACTTAACGATAAGTTTATGGATATTTCTGATATTAGAGCTTTCATAAATGCCGAAAGAGCTGCTATTGCGAGAGAAGAATTAGTAGACTTTTTAACAATATCTTTAAAAGTAGACAAAGAAGCTAATATGGGTATTGTTGGAGATATTAAAAAAGAACTTAGAGAAGCTAATGCATTAAAAATTAATTATACTGTAGGTACTGGTAGTGCTCTAGATAATTAGAAATTAACATTAGAAATTATATAAAAAAGCATCCAGTTATGGGTGCTTTTTTTATGGCCTATTTTTAAAATATTTTAATCTGTATTAAGTTATATTTGTATTATGAAGCAACTAATCTATCTGTTTTTACTTTTACCATTATTTACCCTATTTGCACAAGACCGTGAAATTAGGCTATCTAATGTTATAGAAAATGATAGTATTAAAGTTGTAGATGACAATTATAGAGAAGATCAATTTTATGTCTCTGTGACCTATAATTTATTGGGTAATAAACCAGATGGTGTTTCACAAAATGGATTTTCTAGTGGTTTTCATTTTGGTTTTATAAGAGACATGCCTCTAAACGAAAGACGTAACGTTGCCATTGGATTGGGTTTAGGGCTTTCTACAAATTCTTTTAACCAAACTCTTTTTATTTCTGAAAATAACGGAGTTTACGATTATACAGTACTAGATGATGATACCTCATTTAGTAAAAATAAATTTACTACATATCTTATAGAAATCCCTTTAGAGTTTAGATGGCGAACGTCTACAGCTAAAGATTTTGATTTTTGGAGAATATATACTGGTATAAAAATGGGATATGTTTTTTATAATTCTTCAAAATATAGAGGAAGTCCAAACGACATATCTTTATCAAACATTAGTGATATTAACAAATTACAAATGGGTCTCACATTTAGTGCAGGTTACTCTAACGTCAATTTCTATTTGTATTATGCTCTTAATAATATTTTTGGTACCGATGCCATTGTGAGCAGTAGTGCAGAAAATGTAGATATGAATGCAATTAAAATAGGATTGATTTTTTACATTTTATAGAACATCGTATTACATCCAATAATTAAATAATATAAGTTGAGGAAGTAACCCAACAAAAAAACCTGCAATAAGCTCAATAATTGTATGCGCTTTCATATGAAGTCTCGACGTTGCAATAGCACCTAAAATTATACACATTAAAGCTATAGTGCCATTTATATTTATTTTAAAATGAATAGCAACAGCTATAGCAAACATAAAAAACCCTGCTGAAGCAATCATATGTATGCTTGCCTTAAAGTTCGCTAAAGCTAGGGCAAAGCACGTAATAGTTGATATTAATATACCTATGAAGAAAAAATAGAGTTCTGATATTTCATCAAGAGGTAATACTCTTATTAAAATAAGAATAATTATAAAACTGTTTATAATTAATGGTAATCTACGCTCTTTCACTGTTTCTAGATGAAATGTGTCTACTTTATTAATAGTTCTCAATAAATAAAATAGTAAAATTGGGAGTACAATAGTTAGAATCGATATAGAGAACACCTTTGCTTTCATTAAGGATTCTGGTACAAAACGTGGTGTTTTAGAAAAGTAAAATACCACACCAAGTAGAGGCATTAGTAATGGATGAAAAATGTATGATATGCTTTTGAGGAGTTGGTTCAAGACATCTAATCTATTTGCTTAATAATTGAGATTTAAGCATTTCTATAATGTCACCTTTTTCCTTTAATCGTATTTCATATTGTTCTTTTAATTGATTTGAAAGTTGGTTAATTACATAAGCATTGTTTGCAACACCTCCTTTTTGATTATCGCTAAAAGTGATGTTACTAGACATAAACTCAATAATATCTGTATCTAGTGCATCTGCAATTTTTTGAAGACGATTTAAGCCAAGTTTCGTTTTATTATTTTCTAAATCAGAATAGGCACTTTGAGAAATATTAAGACTATCAGCCAAATACTCTTGTGAATAGCCTTTAATTTCTCTTACCCTTTTAATTCGATCTCCTATCATAATTTCATGTTTTTACCAAAGTTAAAAATTATATCGATATGGCTTATATCTTATTGGTAAATCTAATAAGTAACTTCTTGATTAGTGATTAGTTTTGTGATACTTACTTAATTAATTTTTGTTGACGCTAAATTCTGAGTACTACATCTATTCATGTGAATAGATGAGGCTTTATATAAATAATTTAAACGTAACAAAAAATGAAAAAATTAAAGTACTTCACACATTTTCTACTATTAATTACAGTTTTGACTTTTACTAATTGCCAGAAGGAGGAACTGTTTGTAGAACCTGAACAATCTTCAAACGAATTATTATTTCATAAGACTAGATATGCATTCTCAGATGAAATAAATCAAAATAAACTTTTATCAGAAACTTTGTGTGGTCTAAAGGAAAAGCCATTAAAGTCCAAAAATGATCCGGTAAACAGATTAATTTATAATAGTAATTATGATTTTACTGTTGAAACTGATTTCGCAAAATATATTGAGTCTATTGATGGTACTTATCATTCTTATACATTCCCAATAATAACTGCTGACGCAGAAGATACGTCTTTAGATAATCTTGTTTTGTTTTCTGAAAATGGATCTGATTACAGTGCAAAACTTATAAAATACAATTTAACAGAAGATCAGTTAAATCAATTAACAAACTTTGATCATATAGATTCTAATTTAGAAATGGAAGTTGTGGATTTAGAGGGTGATTTCAATGAATATTTAGGACGTCTCGACGAGAATAGTTGTGAAAATGAAATACGTGTACATCATTTAACTCCAGATGGCCAATCGTTTGAGTTTGGAGAAGGTAGTGTTTGCCATCATCAAGGTGAAATGGGCGATGATGATTTTTGTCAGATTACGGTAACTGTAATTATAAATTGTCCAGCTGATAGTTCAGGCTGAGGTCCAAATGAAAGTAATAATAATGATGGAAATATTGGTCAAAATAACAATTCTAGTAACACAAATACTGGTGGTACAGGACCTTCTGTAGGTAGCGGATTTATATATACTGCACCAACTTCTAAAATTGATATAAGATCAGAGATAAAAACATTGATTGGTTTAAATGACTTAGGTATAAATAATGATACTGATTTAATAAGTTGGATAAATGAATTTGAGAATGCTTCTGTAGTGGTCTCGATGTACTTTAAAGTTAAAAAAATTAAAGATGAGACTGGAACTTTATCCCAAGAAATAAAAAATAGTGCAGAAACTACATTAAGAATTATTGCAGGCCTACAAAATCTTGATAGTCTAACAACGACCTTTATAAATAAATTTTTCGTAAGTTTTTTAGGAGATGAACTAACTAGTCTAAACGGAATCTTATTTGATGAACATGCAGAGGCATGGAGTAATATAGATCAAGACAACAATTTAAATTTAGGAGATTGGACTATAATCTCAGCCAAAAGTTATGTCATATATATAGACTATAAGTTAAACGGTAATGAATTTGATCAAGCCAGAGCAGAAAAAGACTCTGCTTTTATAGCATTATTATCTAATGTGAAATCATTAATAGGAGAACATTGGCCTCAAAACGCAGAACAATGGGAAGCTTTAGGGCAAATATTATTACAGTTTTTAGGAGAAATTGGGATAGCATTTATACCTGGTAGTGATATCATTGGTGTAGTTGAAGGATTAGATGAAGGAGATTATGTCGCAGTTACTTTTGGTATTGCGGGATTATTAGTAGATGCTTTTGGTGGTACAATTTTGAAAGTAATAGGAAAAGTAGCTAAGTTTGGCTATAAATCTTTTAAAATATTTAAAATTGTATTTCGTTATTTAGATGAAGTTGTAGATTTTATTGCCTTAGGGCATAAAGTAGAGTTATTTGAAGGTACTGTTAGAATTTTGGGTGATTTTAATCAAGCTATAGCAAGTATCCAAGACAATGTACTTAAGCTTTTAAAAAATAGTGCTAAGAGCATCATTAAGGTTGCAGATTTAAAACTATTAGATAATATTGTACCAACAGGTGCTGGACATATTAATGCAAATAAAATTAATAATAAGGCATTGAGAATTGATCCTCAAAATAGTGATTATAAGTCGATAGTTGATGATATAAAATTAAATGGAGATCCTCAAGGCAATTTATCTGAAGATATAATGGATGATTTATTGGAACAGGATGGTTTTAAAAAACCTATTCAAAGCGTTGAATACCCGAATCTTGATACGGTACAGCTTAATGGTGGTCAGAGATTTGATAATGTTTTGATAAAGCGTGATATAAGTGGGAATATTACTGAGATTATCATTAACGAAAGTAAACAAGTTTCTAATACAGGAACCATAGATTTAAGTAGTGGTGTTTCTGGTACATTAGATTCTTTATGTTTTAATTGTACTCAAATGTCAACACAATGGATTGATGATGTCTTAGTAAGAATGCAAATTCAAGGTGGAGATTTAGGAAATCTTGCTAATGATATTTCTAGTTTTATTGATAGTGGAAATGAAGTGACTCAATTAGTGTCAGGAGTCAGCAAAAATACAGGAGAATTGGTCATTTTAAATATAACAGGTTTTTCGACACCATAAATACATAATTAGATGTTATCATTAGAAGAATATTACCAAAATAGTTTAGTTAGAGAAAAGCAAAAAATAAATATTATTAAAACTAATCCTAATCACAATATCTTAAATATTGCATCAGGTTTACGTGAAATAACAGGAACTAAATTTTTGTACCAATATTATATCAATAATAATTTAATAGGAGGAAAACAAGAATTATTTAACTCAGGAAAGTTATTAGAGTTTATAAATAAACACTCCGGTTTTAAATATTTCCCAACACAAATAAACAGTTTCTTTTTTATTTTGTCTGATAGTCGAGAAGTTTTGGAAAATTTTAAAGCAATAATTCTTGATGAATTAGGTTCTAACTCATTTAGGATAACTAATGGTCACTGTTTAGGGTATGTAATTCATCAAATATTAAGTAACAATAGTCAAGAAGCACTAAAGTATTTAGATATTTTTGAAAAAAAACACAAAAATTATGCACTAAAAAGTAAACATATTTTAATATTAAAAGCAATTATAAATAGCAATAAGCAAGAAGTAGAAGAACTCCTAGAGTTCTTCCTACTTCCTGTTAATCATAATAAGTCTCCAGATAAAGGCATGATTAGCCATAAATTCATCTCTATAGAAGCTACTGTACTTGCCAAACTAGCATGGATAAAAGGCATAGAAGTAGATATAGACCATCCATTGTTGCCAAAACAATTATTACCTATCCAACCTAATGATACTTATGAGATTGAATATGAGTTTTTAAAAGCAGATTATGAGCCTAACATTAAAACCAAAAAAGAAGTACCAAAACCAAATGCCAAGTATAAAAAGCACCCACCAAAAAATAAAATAGAGGTTACCAAGGCTATCATAGAACAGTTGATTATTGATAATTGGGATGCCACCTATACCCAAAAAGAACTTAAGGACAATGTAGATTTAATTTATCTTGCATTTACAAACCCCCAAGAATTTGATAAAACACATTACGATTTTGCAAAGTTGGGTAATTATCATATCTCACATCAAAACAAAGACAAAATTTATATAGAAAAACAACCATTTACCAATATGTTTACAAACTTTAAAGATGAAATAGATTATTTTTTTGATATGGTTAATGTTTGTTTTGATATTATGGGCATACAACTTTTGGATGGCAAACAATATGAAGTTCTCAAAAACCAATTAGAACAAAATAGAGATAATAATAGGGGTTTCTTCGGAAAGCTTTTTAAAAATTAAAAAATGTTTAAAAAAATATTTGGAAATGCTTCCAAAAAAGAGCAACAAAAAATTGAGAAATCTGTTAAGCAGGTAAAACAGGGAGAATTCAATAAAATATTCCCAATTTTAAAACCAGGAAATTGGATTGGTATCAAACAAGGGGCTTTGGTTCAAACATTTTTGGGTACTACAGAGAGCCCAAAAGTAGTTATTGCTTATGGTTATGATACACCAGATAATTTTATTTTTCTAACTCAAATGGATTTAGAGAAAAAATCATCAGATGACATCATTAAAGAGGCATATTCTAATTTAGAGAACTACAATACAGAATTTATTCCCTCAAAGGAATTAAATAACCAAGTATTAACCTCTAGTGGTCAAGATTTTTCTAGCGAGCGTATTCTATCTTCAAAGCATATGCAAAAAGCACATGAGCTTTTAAATGCTGAAGAATTAATAGTATCTATTCCTAGACGTCGTTGTATGATGGTGATGCCAAAAATTCCTAATAAAGAGTTGTTACAAACATTTATAAATTTACATAAAAATGCTTGGGCAGATGATAGTTTTGGCAATCCTCAAATTACAGATTCATTTTTCTTCATCAAAGGCGGAAAAATTGTTGGTAGTAAGCCAATGAAATAATCTTATATTTTCTTCCTCAACCTAGCCACAGAAATATCCAACTGCTCACGATATTTGGCAACAGTTCTCCTAGCAATAGGATAGCCTTTTTCTTTTAATATTTTGGCTAGTTTTTCATCGGTAAGCGGTTTTTTCTTATCCTCTTCCTCAATAACAGTTTCTAGTATTTTCTTAATCTCACGAGTAGATACCTCTTCTCCTTGATCGTTAGTCATAGACTCGCTAAAGAACTCTTTAATGAGTTTTGTACCATAAGGCGTATCTACATATTTACTGTTTGCTACGCGAGATACCGTAGATACATCCATGTCAATCTCATCTGCAATATCCTTTAAAATCATAGGTTTGAGATTACGCTCATCACCAGTTAAGAAATATTCTTTTTGATAATGCATAATTGAACTCATCGTTACAAACAATGTTTGTTGACGTTGTCTAATCGCCTCTATAAACCATTTTGCAGCATCTAACTTTTGTTTGATGAACATCACAGCATCCTTTTGAGATTTACTTTTGTCTTTGGATTCTTTATAGCCTTTCATCATATTGCTATACTCTCTAGAGACATGAAGTTCTGGTGCATTTCTACCGTTTAAAGTGAGCTCTAATTCGCCATCAACAATTTTTATTGCAAAATCTGGCACAACATGCTCAACTCTTTTATTATTACCAGCGTAAGAACCTCCTGGTTTTGGATTTAAGCGCTCAATTTCTTCAATGGCATCTTTAAGCTGTACCTCAGTAATATCAAATTTTTGAAGTAATTTTTTGTAGTGTTTCTTCGTGAATTGATCAAAAGCTTTGTCAATAATATCACAAGCCAATTCTATATCTGGTTGTTTTTCTTTACGGTGTAATTGTATACTTAAACATTCTTGTAAACTTCTAGCACCTACTCCAGCAGGATCTAGTTGATGGACTTTATGGAGTACCTTTTCAATTTTTTCTTCCGTAGTAAAGATATTTTGTGTGAAAGCCAGATCATCCATAATATCACTCAAAGCACGTCGTATATAACCGCTTTCATCAACACTACCAACTAGAAACTCTGCAATTTCTCTCTCTTCGTCATTGAGTCTAAAAGTATTTAATTGATTACGTAAATGTTGCGTAAATGACGTTCCTGCAGCATAAGGCATCACTTTTTCTTCGTCGTCACTACTGTAGTTACTTACTTGAGTTCTATAATCTGGCACGTCATCGTCACTTAAATACTCGTCTATGTTTATATCTTCGGTATTTATTTCTTCGTTATCGTTGTAGTCATCCTCAGAGTTGTCAAATTCGTCAAATTGATCGTCGATCTTTTCTTCTTTACCAGTATCTAATGCAGGGTTTTCTTCTAATTCTTGTTTAATACGTTGCTCAAATGCTTGTGTAGGCAACTGTATCAACTTCATAAGCTGAATTTGTTGCGGTGACAACTTTTGCGATAATTTAAATTGTAGGTATTGTTTGAGCATGCTTTGTGTTGGTTTTAAGTAAAGTTAGAAAAAACTATTTACAATTGCTTACAAATATTATGCCTTTTAACTATAATTTAGAAGTTGTTCTTTTCTTCTTAAAACGTCTATCAATTAAAAAGACCAATCTATTTTTGAATTTAGATTGGTCTTATATTACTTCTATAATTTTAATGAATTAAAACTCTGCATTTTGAGGTGTACGAGGATAAGGAATTACATCTCTAATATTGCCCATACCAGTAGCAAACATCACTAAACGCTCAAAACCTAGTCCAAAGCCTGAGTGAACAGCAGTACCATATTTTCGTAAATCTAAATACCACCATAATTCTTCTTCAGAGATATCTAAAGCTTTCATTTTCTCTTTTAGAACTTCTAAGCGCTCCTCACGTTGAGAACCTCCAACCATTTCTCCAATACCAGGAAATAAAATATCCATTGCTCTAACCGTTTTTCCGTCTTCATTTAAACGCATATAAAAGGCTTTAATATTTGCTGGGTAATCAAATAATATCACAGGAGATTTAAAATGTTTTTCTACTAAGAACCGCTCATGTTCACTTTGTAAATCGGCTCCCCATTCTTCAATTATATAATTAAATTTCTTCTTTTTATTGGGCTTAGAGTTCTTTAAAATATCAATGGCTTCGGTATAACTAACGCGTTTAAAGTTATTGTCTACAACAAACTTTATTTTTTCAATCAAACTCATCTCAGAGCGTTCTGCTTGAGGTTTCGTTTTTTCTTCATCTAACAAACGCTGATTTAAAAACTCGAGGTCTTCTAAATTATGCTCTAAAATATAGTTTAACACAGATTTCATAAAATCTTCTGCTAAATCCATGTTACCAGCCAAATCCATAAATGCCACTTCTGGTTCTATCATCCAAAATTCAGATAAGTGACGTGTTGTGTTAGAATTTTCTGCTCTAAACGTTGGTCCAAAAGTGTATACTTTCCCTAAAGACATCGCATAGGTTTCTGCTTCTAATTGACCCGATACGGTTAGATTAGATTCTTTTCCGAAGAAATCTTTTTTATAATCAATTTTTCCGTCGTCACTTAAAGGAGGATTCTTAATATCTAAAGTGCTAACTCTAAATGTTTCTCCTGCACCTTCGGCATCACTTCCAGTAATAATAGGAGTGTGCATATAGTAAAATCCATTGTCATTAAAATACTTATGTACAGCAAACGATAATGAAGAGCGTAAACGCATTACTGCGCTAAACGTACTGGTTCTAGTGCGTAAATGTGCGTTTTCTCGTAAAAATTCAAACGTGTGTTTTTTAGGTTGAATAGGGTATTCTTCTGGATCAGAGTCTCCAAGAATTTCTACAGAGGTTACCTGTATTTCTACTTTTTGACCTTTACCTTGGCTTTCTACCAACTCACCTTTAATATGCACTGCAGCACCTGTGGTAATACGCTTTAGAATTGATTCGTCTGTGTTTTCAAAATCAACCACACATTGTATATTATTTATCGTAGAACCGTCATTTAAAGCAATGAAACGATTAGACCTAAATCGTCTTACCCAACCCTTAATCTCTATAGGCTGAAAATTAATATCTTCTGTTAATAATTGTGAAACTGTATAGCTCATTATTTTGAAATTTTATGCAAATATAAATGTTTAAGAAATATGATTTTCATCTGTATCCTCATCGTCGTCCACAGGAATAATATTTATGGAAGGCTCACGCATAACCTCTTTGTTAGCGATACTGCGCTCTAATGATAATAATAATGATGGTAATAAAAGTAAATTAGAAAGCATAGCAAATACTAATGTAATAGAAACTAAGGCTCCTAATGCAACTGTGCCTCCAAAACTAGAGGTTGTAAATACAATAAAACCAAAAAACAGTACGATTGATGTATAAAACATACTTACACCTGTTTCGCGCAATGCAGCGTACACAGATTTGCGTATTTTCCAGTGGTTAGCTTGTAGTTCTTGTCGGTATTTTGCTAAAAAATGAATAGTATCATCTACAGATATCCCAAAGGCGATACTAAAAACTAAAATTGTAGAAGGCTTAATTGGTACGCCTAAATATCCCATTAAGCCAGCAGTTATAACTAATGGCAGTAAATTAGGGATAAGAGAAACTATTATCATTCTAAAAGACCTAAACATATAAGCCATAAATAATGAGATTAAAAAAATAGCCAATGATAAAGATATTGCCAGATTTTTAACTAAATATTTTGTTCCCTTTTGAAAAACTAAAGCTTTACCAGTCATCGTTACATTATAACGGTCTTCTGGTTGAAATACTTTATTTATTTTTTTCTGAAGGTCCTCCTCAATACGTTCCATTTTATCTGTGCCAATATCTTTCATAAATGTTGTTATACGAGCATATTGACCAGTACTGTCTACAAAATTTTGAAGTAAATCTACATCTGAAGATGAGTTTTTTGCATATGATAGAATAAAACTATTCTCTTGGCTTGTTGGTAATTGATAATATTTAGGGTTGCCATTGTAGTAGGCTTGCTTACTGTATTTAACTAAACTTACTACAGAAATAGGACGTGATAACTCTGGAATGTCATCAATAAGATCTTCTAATTCTTGCATTTTCTTGAGCGTGCTCAATTTCATGACACCTTTTTTTCGTTTGGTGTCTACCATGATTTCCATTGGCATAATCCCATTAAACTCTTCTTCAAAAAAACGTATATCTTTAAAGAACGCTTCTTCTTTAGGCATATCTTCTATAAGACTTCCTGAGATTTTTATTTGGTACATACCTATAATACTACCAATTATAAGTATTAATGACGAGGCATAGATTGCTATTTTTTGCTCCCTTACCATACGCTCTGTCCAATCAACAAAACCACCAATCCAACGCTTATTGAGGTGTTCTAAATGTCTATCTTGAGGGTAAGGCAAAAATGTATAAATAATTGGTATTACTAATAGGCATAATATAAAAATAGCAAGTATGCTTAACGATGCCACGATACCAAATTCTTTTAAAAGGGTGCTCTCTGTTAATATAAATGTAGCAAAACCAGATGCAGTTGTAACATTTGTCATTAAAGTAGCATTACCTACTTTGGTAATTACACGTTGTAAAGATTTTACTTTATTACCATGCAGCTTTACTTCATGTTGATATTTGTTTATTAAGAAAATACAGTTTGGTATACCAATAACAATTATTAATGGTGGTATTAATGCAGTAAGTACTGTAATCTCATAATTGAGTAAACCTATTATACCAAAGGTCCACATTACACCAACGCAAACCACAATAAGAGAAATAAATGTAGCTCTAAAAGATCTAAAAAATAAAAAGAAAATTAGTGAGGTTACACCAAGTGCTAAACCTATAAAAACTCCAATTTCATCAACAATGTTTTGAGCATTTAATGTTCTAATATATGGCATGCCAGATATTCTTACATCTAATTCATTATTCTCTTCAAACTCCTCAATTTTTACATTAAGGATATTCATAATAAAATCTTTTCTAGCAGATGTGTTTACAATATCTTTATTAAGATAAATCGCGGTTCTTATTGTTCTTGTATCCTTATTAAATAAGAAATTATCATAAAATGGATATTGTTTAAATAACTCGTCTTGTAGAGTATCTATTTGTTCTATAGATGTGAGTGAGTCTTTAATAAATGGGACAAGGTCAAATTTCTCTTCTTCTTTATTTTTTACAAGCTTTTGAAGGTCGCTAAGTGAGACCACTGTTTCTACTTCGTCAAAAGACTTGAAATCTTCAGATAATTTATTCCAGGCATTTAATTTATCTACAGTAAATAAAGTAGAATCTTTTACGCCTAGAACGATAAGGTTACCTTCTTCCCCAAAAATATCTAAAAACTCATTGTACGTAACATTTACTTCATGATCATCTGGTAGGAGGTTAGCCTCAGTGTAAGTAAAACGCATGTGTTGCCACTGTGAACTAAAGAAAATAGTTGCCAAAATTATGACGACTAAAATACCAATCTTGTTGCGCAAAATTAATCGTGCAATAACTTCCCAAAAATTTTTAGTAAACAGTTTAAACATGTGAGTTCTAAAAGAAGCGCAAAGTTAGAAAAAACCTAGGGATTACATACACTAATTACCGATATATTATCGACCTATAAACTAACATTAAATGTAAATTTTACAGCAACGTTATCTGCAAGTGATGGTAAATGATAACCACCATAACGGTATGCAAAACTTAACCCAAATCCAAATAGTAGTTTGTTAATTTCAAAACCAGCTTCTGAATATCCTTTCTCTAGTGTACCAAATTCTATATTTTCATGACGTTCTATATTATTCATGTCACCAATAGCCATTCTAGAAATAAGCACTAATTGAGGTCTATATCGCTCAGTAATTTTAAATGGTTTAATAAAATGTTTTATTTGTAACGTTGTAAATCTATCTGAGAAAAACTCATTAAAATACATCGTTTCAAAACTATTAATACCAGCTACAGAGAACCTTTGAAAAATGGTTTCCTTGGTAATATTGTTAGGGTATGCATGATACAAATGGGTAAGAGGTGTGTTGCCTAAGGCCAAACCTGTGGTAACTGTCGCTTCTGTATAAGATTGTTTATTATGTATAAATCTATGTATGGTTCTAAAATCTGTCTTGAAAAAATTAAAATCTCCAGTAATTTCATTTTTAAAGCTTTGCGAGAGCTGTAAAGTAAATTTAGGATAACCTTCTTTAACTTCTAACACTCCTTTTTCATTGGTCTCATTTTTGCTAAATGGATTCCATTGTAATGCTAATTTAGCGCTTGTAATATCAAAACTTCTATATGAGGTGTCGTCTATATTAAAATTATAATTATAAGTGGGTTCTATTTTACTAGTAGCAATTTCTAGTTCAGATAGCAGATTATTTGAAAATTTGTGCTCTATAGAAACTGCTTTAGTAATGTGTTTGTGAAACAAATCTATATTTAGTAGTCGTGGTTCAAAAAAAGAAAAAAAGCGTTTATCTGTTAAAAAAGTAGAACTACCAGTTTCTTGTAAATCATCTGTATAAGAAAGGTTTATCCACGTATTTGTAGCCTCATTTACTCTAAACCCTCCACCAATTTTATATTTAAATCTATGATCTCTAAACCCATAAACCACATAACTATTTATTCTATAGGTCTTTGAAAAGTCATTATTTGTTACACCTCCAAGACCTGTTCTCAACCCTTCATATTGGTTATATTTCACAAGATATTTTAAGTCAACATTTATAAATTTTGTTGGAAAGAAACCATTGCCTAATTGCTTTATAAATTCTTTTTTACTTAATGAATCTTGTTTAACCGTAGTTGAATCTTTTTCTGTATTTGGGGTCTGAGAATATAGTACAGAGGTGCATAGCATAATTATAATTAAGCAAATAGACTTGTGCATATATTTTTAAATAATAAGATTAATTAAAAAAAGCGACATTAAGTAAGTCGCTTTTGTTTTTATACGGTCATAATTTCTTTCTCTTTGACCTCAAATAGTTCATCTATTTTCTTAACGTACTTATCGGTCATTTGTTGTACATCAATTTCGGCATTTTTTTGTTGATCTTCAGACGCCTCATCAAGATTTTTAATATCATTGTTAGCCTCTTTACGAGCATTTCTTACACCAATTTTTGCGTCTTCGGCTTCTGCTTTAGCTTGCTTAGAAAGATCACGTCTACGTTCTTCTGTTAAAGGCGGAACGTTTATAATAATAGTTTCTCCATTATTCATTGGATTAAAACCTAAGTTAGCATAAGCTATTCCACGCTCAATTTCTTGTAGCATATTTTTTTCCCAAGGTTGTACTGTTATAGTTCTACCATCTGGAGTATTAACATTAGCAACTTGAGAAAGAGGTGTTTGAGAACCATAATAGTCTACCATTACACTTCCTAACATTGCAGGACTTGCTTTACCAGCTCTAATATTAATAAATTGCTTTTCTAGATGCTTTATTGCATCATGCATAGCTTCTTTTGTTGAATCTAATATAAATTTTATGTCTTCGTTCATTTTTAAATAACTTTAATTACTAAAATACCTACCAAAAAATAAGCCAACTTTTACAAGTTAACCATTGTGCCAATATTTTCTCCGGAAACTACCTTCATTAAATTTCCTCTTTTATTCATATCAAACACTATAATTGGTAATTTGTTTTCTTGACTTAATGTAAAAGCGGTTGTATCCATTACTTTAAGGCCTTTTCTTAAAACATCATCAAAAGTAATGTGGTCAAATTTCACAGCGTTTAAATCTTTTTCAGGATCTGCATTATATATTCCATCTACACGTGTTCCTTTTAAAATTACATCAGCCTCAATTTCTATAGCTCTCAAAACTGCTGCAGAGTCTGTAGTAAAATAAGGATTACCAGTACCACCACCAAATATTACAACTCGACCTTTTCTTAAGTGACTCATCGCTTTACGTCTTATGAAAGGCTCAGCAACTTCATTAATTTTAATAGCAGTTTGTAAACGTGTTTTAACATCAGCATCTTCTAATGCGTTTTGTAAAGCCAAACCGTTAATTACTGTAGCGAGCATTCCCATATGATCACCTTGAACTCGATCCATACCAGCCATTGCTCCAGCAACACCTCTAAAAATGTTTCCTCCACCAATTACTATGGCAACTTCAACACCTAAATTAGTAATTTCTTTGATATCCTGAGCATATTCTGCAAGACGTTCTGGGTCAATTCCATATTGGCGAGATCCCATTAGTGCTTCACCAGATAATTTGAGTAGGATTCTTTTATATTTCATAGTTGAATTCATCGATTTTTAAAGATTCCTATATTATGCAGGAATTATGGTTTAGCAAATATAATCATTATTGTAATTTAGAAAAGTAGAATTTAAAATGAGTTCATAAAAAAACCTCTCACATTGTGAGAGGCTTATTTATTTCTTAGATAATAAATTAAATTATCCTACTGTAGCACGTTTAAAACCTGTAACATGAACATCTCCAAAAGAGTCTACATATTGAGCAACAGTTTGCTTTTCGTCTTTAATAAACTTTTGATCTAATAAACATTGTTCTTGATCTAAAGTTGTATTATCAGAGATAAAACGCTCCATTTTACCAGGTAAAATTCTGTCCCATATTTGTTCTGGCTTACCTTCTGCTTTTAATTCTGCTTTTGCATCCTCTTCGGCTTTGGTAATAACTTCTGGAGTTAACTGAGCCATAGAAATATAACTAGGTACATTTTTTAATGTTTTACCTAAACGTCCTAACTCTATATTGTCTTTTTCAATTACAGCAATTCTAGCTTCAGTTTCTGAGGCAACGTATGCTGCATCAAAATCTTTGTAAGATAACGTTGTTGCTCCCATAGAAGCTACTTGCATTGCTACGTCTTTTACTAAAGTTTCTGCATTGTCAACTTTTGCAGATAATCCTACTAAAGCAGCAATTTTATTAATGTGTACATATTGCCCAACGTAAGGAGCATCTAACTTTTCAAAAGCTGTTATGTCTAATTTTTCACCAATAACTCCAGTTTGTTCAACTAGTTTATCTGCTACTGACATACCACCAAAATCGGCAGCTAAGAATTCTTCTTTTGTATTGCAAGTAAGTGCGATATCTGCTAAGTCATTAGCTAATGTTACAAACGAGTCATTTTTACCAACGAAATCTGTTTCACATCCTAATACAATAGCAACACCAGAGGTGTTGTCTGCATTAATTTTTGCTACTGCTGCACCTTCAGATGAATCTCTATCGGCTCTTTTTTCTGCAACTTTTTGTCCTTTTTTACGAAGTACATCAATTGCTTTGTCAAAATCCCCTTCGGCTTCAACTAATGCTTTTTTGCAGTCCATCATACCTGCACCTGTAGCTTGTCTTAATTTATTTACTTCTGCTGCTGTTACTTTTACCATAACTTCAAATTGTTTTAAAATTTAAAAAAGTCGTTTAATTTAAACTTTCCGAAGAAAACAACTAAACGACTTATTTGTATTGTGTAATTGTTAATTTATTCTTCTTCGTTTGCTGCAACTGCTGCTTTTGGTTTAGCTTTAGTTTCTGCCTTTGCTTCTTTTTTAGCTGCAGTTGATTTCTCACTTTTAGCGTCTTTTTCGGCTTTGTCAGATTTTCTTTCTGCTAATCCACCAGCTACTGCAGATTCTACAGCTGCCATAATGCACTCAATTGACTTAGATGCATCATCATTAGAAGGGATTAAATAATCTACTTCGCGAGGGTCAGAGTTAGTATCTACCATTGCAAAGATTGGAATTTTTAATTTTTGAGCTTCTTTAATAGCAATATGCTCACGTTTAATATCTACAACAAATAATGCTCCAGGTAAACGTGTCATATCAGAAATAGAACCTAAATTCTTTTCTAATTTTGCTCTTTGACGATCTACTTGTAAACGTTCTTTTTTAGAAAGAGAGTTAAATGTACCATCTTTTTTCATACGATCAATCATAGCCATTTTCTTAACAGCTTTTCTAATTGTAATGAAGTTGGTTAACATTCCACCAGGCCATCTTTCTGTAATGTAAGGCATGTTTACATTTCCTGCTTTTTCAGCAACGATGTCTTTAGCTTGTTTTTTTGTAGCAACAAATAAGATTTTCTTTCCAGAGGCTGCTATTTTATGTAGCGCTTCTCCAGTTTCTTGAATTTTTGCTTGAGTTTTGTAAAGGTTGATAATATGGATACCGTTACGCTCCATATAAATGTAAGGAGCCATGTTTGGATCCCATTTTCTTGTCAAGTGACCAAAGTGTACACCTGCTTCTAGTAAGTCTTTAACTTCTACTTGTTTCATTTTGTAATTGTTTACGTTCTATTAAATTAGCAATGATTAAGTGGTTGCTTTTGCTCGCCTTAATCATTTAGATGCTAAACTGTACCTGAACTCGTTTCAGGATTTTTTAATGTTTTGCTGAAATGTAAAAACTCACAATTCAGGCTTTTAATAAAAGCTGTTCTGATGGTTGACCAGAACAGCTTTGAAATTTTTTTATATTCCGAAGAAAAATCAGAATAATAAAAAAGAATAGGATTAACGTTTCGAGAACTGGAATTTTTTCCTTGCTTTCTTTTGACCGAACTTTTTACGTTCAACCATACGTGGATCTCTAGTTAATAATCCTTCTGGCTTTAATATTAGTCTGTTTTCTGGATCTAACTCACACATTGCGCGAGATAATCCTAAACGAATCGCTTCTGCTTGGCCTGTAATACCACCACCAAAAACGTTTACTGTAATATCAAAGTTGCCATCGTTGTTAGTCATGACTAAAGGTTGGTTTACTTTATACTGCAATGTAGCAGTAGTAAAATAATCCGTCATGTCTTTTTTGTTTACCGTGATCTTGCCTTTTCCTTCAGCAAGGTACACACGAGCAACAGCCGTCTTTCTACGACCGATTTTGTGAATTACTTCCATTAGTTAACTTTGTTTAAGTCTATTGTTTTTGGTTTTTGAGCCTCGTGAGAGTGCGCCGAACCAACAACAACATTTAAATTACGGAATAAAGCTGCACCTAGTTTGTTTTTAGGGAGCATTCCTTTTACTGATTTTTCTACGATTCTTGCTGGATCTTTTCCAAACAATTCAGTCGCAGTTAAACTTCTTTGACCACCTGGATAACCTGTGTGACGAATGTACGTTTTGTCATTCCACTTGTTACCTGATAAGTTGATTTTTTCTGCGTTGATAACAATTACGTTATCTCCACAATCAACATGTGGTGTGAAGTTAGTCTTGTGTTTACCTCTTAAAAGTATTGCTACTTTAGAGCATAAACGACCTAGCGTTTGATCTGCAGCATCAACTAAAACCCACTCTTTATTAACAGTAGCTTTGTTGGCTGAAATCGTTTTGTAGCTTAATGTGTCCACACTTATTAATATTAGTTGCCTGTGCACGACAGGCTGTTAAACTTTCTCTCTCGAAAAGAGTTTGCAAATTTACGATTATATATTTGATTACCAAATACTGTGAACATATATTTTATAACATAATTTAGATTAGAATATCCTGTATGTTTAAAATGTTGTTAACGGGTTATTAACTAATTTAAATACGACAAATTTTTTAAGCCTGTTTATTGATATTCTAGACTTAAATTAACTTTGAAGTAACAGTTATTTAAGCATTGAGTTGCTTCTGTTTTCTTTTTTCGGATTTTTGTTTAGCTACTGCATACGTAAGTATTGCTATTTCTAAACCTAAAATTGCAATTTTTGCTTTTTTACTTTTTGTTAGTGCGCTTGTTAAGCCTAGTACTTTTGTAAGTATCATAATTTATTTGTTTTTGTCGTTATTATTTAAGCGTTATCTCTTGGTTGATGCGTTTCGCTTTTATTTTTTTGTTGCTTATTTAAGTCTCTGCCATCAACTTCTTTTTTATTAATAGCACTTTCTTTGATGCTAGTTTTATTTTTTTGTTGGTCACTGTTTTGTTTTGAATTCGTATCCATAATATTTTAATTTTAAAGTTATAGTCTAATAATAGGCTGTTTTTTAGAAAAGAATTAACGCCATTGAATCAAAAATTACCTTTATAAAATAATCCTCTAACTGTTGAAGTTAGAATCTCTCACTTTTACTAGTTTTGCAATTCAAAATTTGGAATATGATTTCAGTAGATAATTTAGCAGTAGAATTAAGTGGTCACACCCTTTTTAGTGACGTGTCTTTTACCATAAATGCAGATGATAAGATTGCACTAATGGGTAAAAATGGTGCGGGAAAATCTACAATGATGAAAATTATTGCAGGCGAACAAAATGCCACTCGTGGCCATGTGAGAACACCAAAAGATGCTGTAATTGCTTATTTGCCTCAACATTTATTAACCGAAGACGATACTACTGTTTTTGAAGAAGCCTCTAAAGCTTTTAGACATGTGTTTGAAATGCGTGATGAAATGGAGGGTTTAAATAAACAGCTCGAAACCCGAACAGATTATGAGAGCGATGAGTATATGAAAATAATTGAGCGCGTATCTGATTTGGGAGAGAAATATTATGCATTAGAAGATGTGAATTATGATGCCGAAGTTGAAAAAGCATTAAAAGGGCTTGGTTTTAAACAAACCGATTTTACTAGACAAACCAATGAGTTTTCTGGTGGTTATCGTATGCGCATTGAACTTGCAAAAATTTTGCTTCAAAAACCAGATTTAATTTTATTAGATGAGCCTACAAATCATATTGATATAGAATCTGTTATTTGGTTAGAAGATTTTTTGGTCAATAAGGCTAAAGCTGTAGTTGTTATTTCTCACGATAGAGCATTTATTGATAATATAACTAATAGGACTATAGAGGTAACTATGGGTCGTATTTATGACTATAAAGCTAAATATACGCATTACTTGCAGTTGCGAGAAGATAGAAGAGTGCATCAAATTAAAGCCTACCAAGAACAACAGAAATTTATAGCAGACAATCAATTATTTATAGATCGTTTTAAGGGAACTTATTCTAAAACAAACCAAGTTTCATCTCGAGAGCGTATGCTTGAAAAGCTACAAATTATTGAAATAGATGATATTGATACTTCTGCTTTAAAGTTGAGATTTCCGCCAACACAACGATCGGGTGATTATCCTATAACGGTAAAAGATGTTTCTAAATCTTATGGAGATCATACTGTTTTTAAAAATGCAAATATGTCTATCGCAAGAGGGGAGAAAGTTTGTTTTGTTGGACGAAATGGTGAGGGTAAGTCTACCATGATAAAAGCCATATTGGGCGAAATTGACGTTGAGGGTACTTGTGCGCTTGGGCATAATGCTAAAGTTGGTTACTTTGCTCAAAATCAAGCTGCATTGCTAGATGAAAGCTTAACAGTATTTCAAACTGTTGATGAAGTTGCTAAAGGAGATGTGAGAACTCAAATTAAGAGCATTTTGGGTGGTTTTATGTTTAGAGGTGATGATATTGATAAAAAAGTTAGCGTACTTTCTGGTGGTGAGAAAACGAGATTGGCTATGGTGAAATTGTTGTTAGAACCTGTTAATTTATTGATTCTCGATGAGCCAACCAATCATTTAGATTTAAAATCTAAGGATGTTTTAAAAGAGGCATTACAAAATTTTGACGGAACGCTTGTGCTTGTATCTCATGATAGAGATTTTTTACAAGGATTATCTAAAAAGGTTTTTGAGTTTAAAGATCAGCGCGTGATTGAGCATTTTGAAACTGTTGATGCGTTTTTAGAACGTAATAGGGTGGAGAGTATTAGAGCTCTTGATTTGTAGATTTTATTTATTTCTATTTCTGGTCATTTTGGATTGATGTAAACTGGAAGCCTATTTTGAGTTTCATAAAATAGGTGCAGGCGCATAAACGAACTAAAAGTATAAATCAATATAATTATTTTCTCGCAGAACATTCTATTTTTTGCCCAGCGACAGCTGGCTCATTTGCTACATATATGCACCCTAAATTTTTTTAACGCTTGGCTCTGTGCTTAAGCTTCGCCTTGTATATCTAATATTCTAATACATTCTAAGATTTGACATTTTCAATTTTCTGAACTGATTTGGGACTAGAACTTTTACTAGGTTTAATTTTTTTTCAATGTTTTTTTAATTACTGCTCTGCGTTAGGGATTGAGCAATTGTGGGAGCACATCTTTGATTGCGACTTGCGAAAGCGCGACCCTTGTGGTAACGCCCAAAAAATTAACACTTTAATGATAGGACGCTCAATTTTGCGTATTTTTGCAAAGTTATGCAAGAAGAATTAAGACTTTCTAGTTGGTTACCTACCACAAATAAAGAGGTGAAAATTCGAGGTTGGGAATACCTCGATGTAATCCTATTTAGTGGAGATGCTTATGTGGATCATCCTACATTTGGTCCTGCAGTTATTGGTCGTTTGTTAGAAAGTTTTGGATTGCGAGTAGCAATTGTGCCTCAACCGAGTGTGACAGATAATCGCCAGGATTTTGTCAAATTAGGAAAGCCTAGATTGTTTTTTGGTGTAACTGGAGGTTGTATGGACCCAATGATTAGTAATTATAACGCGAATAAAAAGCGTCGTGATAAAGATGCGTACACACCAAATGGAGATATTGGGTTTAGACCAGATTATGCCTCTACTGTTTATTCTAATATTTTAAAAGAAAAATGGCCAGATACTCCTGTTTTAATTGGTGGTATTGAAGGCTCTCTACGTAGGGTAACTCATTATGATTATTGGAGCGACAAACTTATGCCAACAATTTTAGAGACTTCTAAAGCTGATATGTTAGTGTATGGAATGGGTGAGCAGCCAATTCGTGAAATTGTAAGATTATTACAAAAAGGTGTGCCTTTTAGGAGTATTAATACGGTTAATCAAACTGCTGTATTATTAAATAAAGAAGATAAAATCCCGAAGAATAGTAATTGGGAAGATGTTGAAATTGCATCGCACGAAATATGTTTAAGCGATAAGAAAAAATACGCGTCTAACTTTAAGGTGATAGAGCAGGAATCTAATAAATTGGCTGCTAGACGAATTTTTCAGAAGGTTGGAGAAAAGACTTTGATGATTAATCCGCCTTATCCAACGATGACAGAGGCCGAAATTGATGCGTCTTTTGATTTGCCTTACACACGATTACCACACCCAAAATATAATAAGCGTGGACCAATACCAGCTTATGAGATGATTAAAACGTCTATAAATATACATCGTGGTTGTTTTGGTGGTTGTAGTTTTTGTACGATTTCTGCACATCAAGGAAAATTTATAGCTAGTCGTAGTAAGGAGTCTATTTTAAAAGAGGTTGATAAAGTGGCAAATATGCCAGACTTTAAAGGCTATTTAAGTGACATTGGTGGACCAAGTGCCAATATGTATCAAATGAAAGGTAAGGTGCAATCTATTTGTGATAAATGTGTGGCGCCAAGTTGTATTTCGCCAGTGATTTGTAGTAATTTAGATACGTCTCATAAGCCTTTAACCGAATTATACCAAGCTGTAGATAGTCACCCAAAAGTGAAAAAGTCATTTATTGGTTCTGGAATTAGACATGATATGTTAGTGCCTGAGTTTAATAAAAATGCAGACCCTAAGGAGCTTGATGATTATACTGAAGAGGTGATGACTAAACATGTATCTGGACGATTAAAAGTGGCTCCAGAACATACGAGTGATCCTGTGTTGAAATTGATGCGAAAACCGTCGTTTAAATATTTTCATAAGTTTAAAGAACGTTTTGATAAGATTAATATTAAGAAAGGGTTGAAGCTTCAATTAATTCCTTATTTTATTTCTAATCATCCTGCTTGTGAGGTAGAAGACATGGCAAACCTTGCTGCCGAAACTAAAGACATGGGTTTTCAGTTAGAACAAGTACAAGGATTTACACCAACACCAATGACGGTTGCTACTGTGATTTATTATAGTGGTTACCATCCTTACACGCTTAAAAAGGTAAACACACCTATTACTAGAAAAGAGAAAGATGAGCAACATCGTTTTTTCTTTTGGTATAAGGATGAAAATAAAGCGTGGATTAAAAAGACACTTAACAAATTAGGTCGTACAGATTTACTTAAAGTACTCCTTCCTGAAAAAGAAGAAAAATGGCGTAAGAATAAACCAACTGGAGACGCTAAAGATACATTTAATGATGCTGTGCCTTTTAACCAGAGGAATCCAGAGGATGCGGTTAGGTTTAAAGGAAAGAAGAAGCGGAATAAGAAAAAGCGTAGGTGATAGTGTCAAATTTTATCCTAACTCGATATAATCAAAAATAAAATCATTAATAGACTCTGTTTCTTTATCAAACTTCATTACAATTCTTGAAGTTAATTTTTCTATCCAGGTTATTATTTCTTCTTTGGAATTTAGATCTGTCAAGAAACCTAAGGATTGATTTGATGAATTGAAATTTCCAATTAGAATATAGAAATCGGCCTTCAAACTTTCTGCGTAATTATCTCCTATAACCGTTAACTGCTTCTCAAAAATTATAATTTTTTCGTTTAAGGTCATTAGTCTTCTGTTTTGATTATATGTCAAATATAAAGAATTGATACTAATTGTATGTTGATTTTAGTATACAATAAGTATAGTTTCGACTAATGGTAAATAAATTCATTCTAAAAGAATTTGGGCTTAGAATTCGTGAATTAAGAATTAAAGACAATCTAAGTCAAGAAAAACTTTCTTTCAAAACAGGTTTTCACCGAACATACATTGGTATGATTGAACGTGGAGAACGAAATATATCACTAACTAATATTGCAGTTTTTTCAAAAGCTTTTGAAATGGAGATTTCTGATTTATTGAACTTTAAAAATCAGAATCAAGAATTAAGTTATCGGAATTATGAATTTAAAACCGATAAATTAGATGAATAGAGCTTATTATAATAATTCCATTTCCAACTTTTTAACTGAAGATTCGAATTCAATTTTAGGACAATTAAGTTTAAATCATACGAATCGCCATCTAGAAGACTTACAAAAAAATGCATGGGTTAAACAAATTGTAATTTTAAAAAATGAATTGATAGGATTTGAAGGTAAAATTTATTTTGAATTTTCAATACCTAGAATGGGAAAACGAGTTGACAATATTATAATTATAAACGATTGTATTTTCGTTGTTGAATTTAAAGTTGGTGATGATACATATGGAAAACATGCTGAATTACAAGTAATGGATTATAGTTTGGATTTGCAAAATTTTCATGAAGGTAGTCATAATGCAAAACTTATTCCTGTACTCGTTGCAACAAACGCTAAAGCTGTATCATTTCAAATTAATGAAGTATTAGAATTAAATGAAGTCGCTAAATGTAACAAAGTTACAATCAAAGAAACTTTGAACAAATTTTATTTAAAATCAAACGACGCTATCGATACCTTCATTTGGGAGAATTCAAAATATAAACCAACTCCAACAATAATAGAGTTTGCTCAATCATTGTATAAAGGACATGATGTTGAAGAGATATCAAGGCATGATTCTGATAAAATTAATTTAACTAAAACTTCAGATTGTATCAATAGAGTTATAGATTATTCAAAAAAGAATAATAAAAAATCTATATGTTTTATTACAGGAGTTCCTGGAGCAGGAAAGACTTTGGCAGGATTGAATATAGCTAACGAAAGAATGAAGGTAGATGAAGATGAACATGCAGTATTTTTGTCAGGAAATGGACCTTTAGTTGATGTTCTTAGAGAAGCTTTAGCACTAGATTTATTTGCTACTTCAAAAGAAAAAGGAGATAAAATAACAAAAGGAGAAGCTCGTAGGAGAACGAGTGCTTTTATTCAAAATATTCATCATTTTAGAGATGAGTATTTAAAGAATAAAACAGAGCCTACAGAAAAAGTAGTTGTATTTGATGAAGCACAACGAGCTTGGACTAAGAAACAAGCAAGCTCTTTCATGAAGCGAAAAAAAGGTATTGAAGATTTTTCAATGTCTGAACCTGAGTTTTTAATTGATGTCATGAATCGACATGAAGATTGGTGTACGATTGTATGCCTAATCGGTGGAGGTCAAGAAATAAATACTGGTGAAGCTGGCTTGGAAGAATGGATTAATGCTTTTGAAAATAATTACCAAGACTGGAATATTCATTATTCTAATTCGATTGTAGATAGTCCAAATTATATTAAAACTATTAAGCATAAAGATTGGTTGAAACATAATGCAATTCCTGAGTCAGAATTGCACTTATCTGCATCTATAAGGTCTTTTAGGTCAGAATTAGTTTCTGAATTTGTTCATGAACTTTTAGAATTAAATTTTGAGAAAACTAGAAATCTATACATGAAAGTTAATAAAACTTTTCCAATAGTTTTAACGAGAGATTTAGATAAAGCAAAAAATTGGTTAAGAACCAATAGTAAAGGAACAGAGAGAATTGGACTCGTCGCATCTTCTGGAGCAAGAAGATTAAAAGCTATAGGTTTAGATGTGAAAAATGAAATTTCAGCTCCAAATTGGTTTCTTAACGATAGTAATGATATTAGATCTTCATATTTCCTTGAAGATATTTCAACAGAATTCGATATTCAAGGTTTAGAAATTGATAGAACTTGCTTAATTTGGGGAGCAAATTTTCATTTAAAAAACGGAACATGGCACTTTCAGAGTTTCAAAGGAAGTAAATGGATGAATATTAATCAGGAAATCAGTAAAGATTATTTAAAAAACACTTATCGTGTTTTATTAACACGAGCTAGGCAAGGAATGGTTATTTTTATTCCAGAAGGTTCAGAAATTGACCGTACAAGACCAAACAAATTTTATGATGAAACTTATAATTACTTTAAAGAAATTGGTTTTGATGAATTATAAATTCTTTTAAAATTGGCAAATCAGCTTCAGCCCAATCTAAATTAATCAATTCATCCTTATTTGCGAGTAGAAAGCTACAATGTTCTTTAAGTTTTAATTCACCTGAAAGATATTCAGCAACAAAAGGAATTAATTCAATGTTAAAATTTGGGTATTGATGAATGACTGGAGTCAACCTTTCTTTGACTTTAATATGGATATTTAATTCCTCTAAGATTTCTCTTTTAATGCAATCAATTTCAGTCTCACCTTCTTCAATTTTCCCTCCTGCAAATTCCCATTTCAATGGAAGCTTCATCTTTTCGCTTCTTTGAACTACAAGAATTTTATCATCAAATTGAATGATAGCACAAGTTACAGGAATGATTTTCATCGATAAAAATTTAATGCGCCTCCAACCAATTCAAACCCGTATCCACCTCAACATCCAATGGCACATCCATTTTAAAAGCATTTTCCATTTCGGTTTTAATTAAAGAAGTCATTTCTTCAAGTTCTGGTTTATAGACATCAAAGACCAATTCATCATGAACCTGTAAGAGCATTTTAGTTTTAAAATTTCCGTGGGTTAATTTATTGTAAATATTAATCATGGCAATTTTAATAATATCTGCTGCGCTACCTTGTATTGGTGCATTTACAGCATTACGCTCTGCAGCACCACGAACTACTGCATTACGAGAATTAATATCTTTTAAATAACGACGTCGACCCAAAACTGTTTGCACATAACCGTTGTCTCTGGCAAAATCAACCTGCTTGCTCATATAAGCTTTTAATTTTGGATAGGTTTCATAGTAAGTGTCGATAAGCTCTTTAGCTTCACCACGAGATAAATCGGTTTGGTTGCTCAGCCCAAAGGCTGACACGCCATAAATAATCCCAAAATTAACTGTTTTTGCATTGCTACGTTGCTCTCTCGTAACTTCGTTTATTGAAACACCAAAAACTTTAGAAGCAGTAGAGGCATGAATATCTTCACCATTTTTAAAAGCCTCAATCATAGTTTCTTCTTCACTTAAGGCAGCGATAATTCGTAATTCTATCTGAGAGTAATCGGCAGCAAGTAGGGTGTAGTCATCATTTCTTGGTACAAATGCTTTACGCACTTGACGACCACGCTCTGTACGAATAGGTATGTTTTGTAAATTGGGATTGTTACTACTCAAACGACCTGTAGCAGCTACGGTTTGCATATAATCTGTGTGTACGCGTCCTGTTGCTTCTTCCACTTGTAATGGTAATGCATCTACATACGTACTTTTTAGTTTTGCCAAACCACGATACTCTAAAATGTTTCTAATAATTTCATGGTCTTTTGCTAAGTATGATAAGATGTCTTCTCCTGTTTTATACTGTCCAGTTTTTGTTTTTTTAGGCTTATCTACCAATTTTAATTTATCAAATAAAATTATACCTAATTGTTTTGGTGAAGCAATATTAAATTCTTCTCCTGCAACTTCGTAGATTTTTGCTTCTAATGCAGCAATGTCTTTTTCTAAATCTATAGATAATGATTGTAAAAAGGCCTTATCTAAATTAATACCTTCTAATTCCATTGCAGCTAAAACACGAAGTAAAGGCACTTCTATATCATCAAATAATTTTTGAGTGTTAGCTTCACCTAATTCCGTTGTAAAATGTTCTTTTAGTTGTAACGTAATGTCGGCATCTTCAACTGCATATTCGGTTTGTTTCTCTAATGGTACATCTCGCATTGAGAGTTGATTTTTTCCTTTTTTACCAATTAATTCTGTAATAGAAACTGGTGTATAGTTGAGATAGGTCTCTGCCAAAACATCCATATTATGACGCATATCTGCATTAATAAGATAGTGCGCCAACATAGTGTCAAAGAGTTTTCCTTTAACCTCAACATCGTACTTTGCTAAGACTTTAATGTCGTATTTTAAATTCTGACCAATCTTTTCAATAGATTCATTTTCAAAAAATGGTCTTAAAACCTCAATGAGATTTTGTGCGTCTTCCTTTTCCTTCGGAAATGGAACATAAAACCCTTTACCAGCTTCCCATGAAAAGGCGATACCAACGATTTCTGCTGTCAACGGGTTTAAACCAGTTGTTTCTGTATCAAAACAAACTGAAGATTGATTTAATAAATTTTTGACAAATAAGGTGGTTGCCATACCTGGAGTAACACTCTGGTAAAAGTGAGATGTTGTCTCTATAGTTTTTCTGGTAAATTCATTTGTCGTTTCGGATTGTGACGTATCTGAAGGTGCGCCTCCAAACAAAGAAAACTGACCTTCTCCTGCCGATTTTTGCTCTGTAGGTGTTACCGTAGTTTTGGGTTTAGTATTAGACGATTCTGTAGCTAAAGAAGTAGCCTCATTTCCTGAAGTAAAAGTTTTAATAAAATTATCTGTTAGACGTCTAAACTCTAATTCTTGAAAAATTTCTTTTACCTTTTCTACATCTGGATGATCGAGTTCAAAATCTTTAGCGTTAAAGGTCACAGGAACATCTAGCATAATAGTTGCTAATTGCTTAGAAAGTAGACCTAATTCTTTATTAGCCTCAATTTTCTCTTTCATTTTACCTTTCAACTCATGTGTGTTTGCCAAAAGGTTTTCCATACTACCATAAGCTGCCAAAAACTTTTTAGCAGTTTTCTCTCCAACACCTGGTAACCCAGGAATATTATCTGATGAATCTCCCATCATACCCAAAAAGTCAATCACCTGCATTGGTGTCTCAACTTCAAATTTTTTCTGAACCTCTGGAATTCCCCAAGTTTCATAACCTCCACCAAAAACAGGTCTGTACATAAAAATATTCTCGGTCACGAGTTGAGCAAAATCTTTATCTGGTGTAACCATAAATACTTTATAACCTTCTGTTTCTGCCTGACGAGAAAGTGTACCGATAACATCATCTGCTTCAAATCCTTCTTTCACCATTATAGGAATATGCATGGCTTCTAAAATATTGCAAATGTGTGGTATGGCAGTTTTAATACCTTCTGGAGTTTCATCTCTGTTAGCTTTATACGCCTCAAATAACTCTACTCTATCTGCACTACCACCTTTGTCAAAACAAACAGCGAGATGATCTGGTCGTTCACGTTTTATAACATCTAAAAGTGAGTTCATAAAACCCATAATTGCAGAGGTGTCTTCTCCTTTAGAGTTAATACGAGGATTTTTTATAAAAGCATAATATCCTCTAAAAATTAGGGCATAGGCATCGACTAGAAATAGGCGTTTTTGGTCTGACATATTGAAATTTAAATTGAAGTTTATGTTTTCTTTGATATAAACTGAAAGTTTTCTATGCGATTAAAATCTTAAGAAAGACGCTTTCAACCTTGCTCAAATAGACAGTTTGCAAATTACAAAAACTTATGCGTTTATTTAGAACATTTTAAAGTACAATTTGTAATTTTCCGAAGTTAAAAAACAATACAATGAAAACATTTTCAATTGCCATTCATGGTGGAGCAGGAACTTTAGTAAAAGGAATGATGACGCCAGAGTTGGAAGCTAAATATAGAGCAGACTTAAAAAATGCTTTGGACCAAGGATACAAAATTTTAGAAAATAACGGGTCTGCTATTGACGCAGTTGAAAAGGCAGTACAAGTATTAGAGGATTCTCCATTATTTAATGCAGGAAAAGGTTCGGTATTTACAGCTACAGGATCTCACGAAATGGATGCAAGTATTATGGATGGTAAAACGCTTAATGCAGGTGGAGTAAGCTTAATTACTGGCATCAAAAACCCTGTAAGCCTTGCCAGAGATGTTATGGAAAAAAGTGAACACGTCTTTCTTGCTGGTGAAGGAGCCATGCAATTTGCAAAAGAACATAATTACAAACTAGAGGATAACAGTTATTTTTATGATGAATTTCGCCATAAACAGTGGTTAGAAATTAAAGATACAGATAGCTTTCAATTAGATCATTCTATAAAAAAAGATTCAAAATTTGGTACTGTTGGAGCAGTAGCTTGCGATCAAGATGGTAATATTGCTGCAGCTACATCAACTGGTGGTATGACGAATAAAAAATGGGGTCGTGTAGGTGATAGTCCTATGATTGGTGCAGGAAATTATGCCAATAATAAAACGTGTGCTATCTCTTGTACAGGAAGCGGTGAGTTTTTTATAAGAGGTGTTGTGGCTTACGATGTAGCTTGCTTAATTGAGCACAAAAACATGAGCTTAAATGATGCTTCAAATGAGGTAATAAATAAGCGTATTTTAGAAATTGGTGGTGATGGTGGTTTAATCGCTGTTGATGCTAAAGGAAATATTGCAATGCCTTTTAATACCGAAGGGATGTATCGTGCAAGTAAAACTTCAAATGCAGACGAAATTATTGCTATTTACAAATAATATAAAAGTTATTGGGATTTTTTATTAAATGGTAAAAAGTAAAATATCATTGTCCAAACAAAAACTGCGTTAACTATAAATAGTGTGGTTCTATAATTGTATAGTACAATATAGATAGCAATATCTAATACCATGAGTAGCATGAAAAAATTGGGTGTGTTTAGCAGTAGCCCTCTCAATGCGGTATGATTATAAACTGTTTTATCTTCTAATTTTAATGTTAGCCAATGCTTAGTCTCCACAGATAAAGGTATCCAGTTTTGTTTATGATCTTGGTCTAATATTTTAAAGAATCGTTTTAACAGTGTTAAGCTTTTAGCTTTAAAGTGAACCATTAATTTATTCTTCGGAAAGTTTAAAAATGCCAACAAAATTAGCACCAATGATTCTAGAAAGTGACCAAATCTAAACGATGTTAGGGTAAATAATGTGGTATGAAAAATGATTATAAACCATAGTGTTGTAGAGCGAGTTCTTTTAAAAAGTATCATTACAGCTATAGCAAACTCTGTAAACATACCTATGTAAGATAATATTTTAGCTAATACCATGTTTGGTAGTAACTCAGAAACATAAAGGTAAACCGGGTTTTCTCTACCACTACCTAACCATGTATCCATAAATGCGCCAGACCACCAGTCTGCATCCAAAAATTTGTTAATAGAAGCCCCAAAATACACTAAACTTAGTTGTAATATTAAGAGATATGGTGGTTGTTTGTTATTAGATAAACCTGCCAAAATAAGAGCACAAGCACAAATAAAAGTGTGATTAAAAAAAAGAGGTTTAGAGCCTAAGGTGTTTACTATAATTACCAATCCTATTGCAATACTTGCGGTTCTAACTTTAATATTAAAAAACAGGCAAAAAACGCCAAGTAATAATATCGCTTTTAAAGCGTAGTTAAAAAGATTAGGGTAGTTATGAAAATAGTCTAAAGCAGGAATAAACGGAATAAATGGGTCTGCAATTTTAAAGAAAATATGATGGGTCACTAATAGAATAACTAATAATTTACACATTAATAATACATTTGCATGCATTTTTGTGCCTTCAAATTGAAACGGTCTAATTAAAAATGTTTTTAAATTGCTCATCGTTTATAAATCCATTCTTTTTGTTGGTGACCATTGGTTTCATATTTAACGACGACTTGGGCATTGTCAGATTTTCCGTAGGTATCTTCATACTGAGAAATTAATGAAAATACATTATCAATAGATCGTTGTTCCCATCCTTTCATTTTGTATTTGTAACGCGCTTCGGCTTCTTGTTGAGTTAAAGTTGTTCCGTCAATGGTTACAAAAGTTTCAAATAAAGTATGACTATCATATGGAGCCCAACAGAAAAAACGCTCTGGTACAAAACGAGCATACACAATACCTCCTACTTGTAGCAAGAGAAAAGCAATTCCGAAGTAAAACCTAATTTTCATAGGGTTTAAATCTACATGAAATAGAAATGAATATCAAGAAAACTAGATAAAAGGCGCTTCTATAGGTAGTACTTTCACTTTTTTCTTGTCTATGTGAAAACGATCTCCATTAGATAAAATGTGAGTGCGCATATTAGTAAGAGACATTGGAGTCCCTTCTTTTAATACTTTATGATTATTATGTTTTATACGTCTGCCATCAAAAATAATTACCATGCCAGAGCCTATGACGCGACATTTTTTGTCTTTGATAATCATACCAGTATCTTCGGCTAAACCAATACCAATTAAATTTGGAAACTGTGCAACAGCTTCAGATATTCTACCAAATCGTCCACGTTTAATAAAATGAGTGTCTATAATTAAACCAGGAACTAATCCTAAGCCTTTATACATGTTTACTGCTCCTTTAATAAAAGATTCTGCAGCACTACCACCTGCTATCATTTCTTGAGACATCATCATCGCGCCAGCACTTGTGCCAGCTACTACAAATCCTTTTTCGTTTTTGTAGCGGTCTTTAATGATTTCATGAATTTTAGTGCCACCAATTTTATTAGTAATCTTAGATTGATCACCTCCAGAAAACATGATACAGTTAGCAGCTTTTATTAATTCTATAGATTCTTTTTTTTCAGAATCTTTCTTGCTTCTAATATCTAAAACAGTAACATTTTTACAGCCTAAAGTAGAAAACGCTTCTAAGTAATTCTCGCCAACTTCTACAGGAATACTTGATGCTGTGGGTATTACAACAATGTTTGCATCTGTTCCTCCTGCTTCTCTTACAACATGAAATAAAATCCCTTCATCAATAAACTCTAAAGTGTATTGTTCACTGTCCTCTATTCCTTTATCTTCATTTCCACCAATGGGTATTAGTGTTCCTTTATTCTTCAGCATAAAATCTTTCTGTTGTTATAATATTGGGCAAAAATAAACTAAATTTTCTATTGAAAAATGCTATATTTATAATCTTTCACTTTAAACTAGAATTAAAACCAACCAATATGAAAATACGCGAAATAAATGCAATGAGAGGGCCAAATTATTGGTCTGTAAGACGACATAAACTTATTGTAATGGTTTTGGATTTAGAAGAAATGGAAGAGCGACCGTCCAATAAAGTAGATGGTTTTTCTGAGCGATTAAAAGCAATGTTTCCGTCTATGTTTTCTCATCGTTGTTCTGAAGGCTGTGAAGGTGGCTTTTTTATGCGTGTTGATGAAGGTACTTGGATGGGTCACGTTATTGAGCATATTGCATTAGAAATACAAACTCTAGCAGGAATGGATACTGGTTTTGGGAGAACACGTGGTTATGGCGAAGAAGGTGTTTACAATGTTGTATTCTCATATATGGAAGAAAGCGTTGGACGTTATGCAGCAAAATCTGCTGTTAGAATTTGTGAGGCATTAATAAGTGGAGATACGTATGATTTGGAAGAAGATATTCAAGAAATGCGAGAACTTCGGGAAGCTGACCGATTAGGACCAAGTACGGGATCTATAGTAGAAGAGGCTGAGGCTAGAGGTATACCTTGGATTAGACTTAATAAATATTCCTTATGCCAATTAGGCTATGGTGCCAATCAAAAACGTATTCAAGCTACAGTTACAAGTGAGACAAGTAGTATTGGAGTTGAGTTAGCATGTGATAAAGAAGATACTAAATATCTATTAGAGCAAGCTGAGGTAGAAGTGCCAAGAGGAGATATTATTAGACGTGAGCGTAGTTTAGAAGACGCTTGCAGGTATGTTGGTTATCCGTTGGTAATTAAACCTATTGATGGCAATCATGGTCGTGGTATAACGGTAGACATTCAAAATTACGAAGATGCTTTAACAGCATTTCATCACGCAAAAGAGAGCTCTCGAAGTGGCGCAATTATAGTAGAAAAATTTATTGTTGGACAAGATTATAGATTATTAGTAATTAATAATGTTTTAGTTGCAGGCGCAATTAGAACACCTGCTCATGTTATAGGAGATGGGAAATCTACAGTGCAAGAATTAATTGATAAAGTTAACAGTGACCCTCGTCGTGGATTTGGTCACGAAAATGTTTTAACTAAGATAACCGTTAACGAATTAACGCAAACTATAATAAAAGATGCAGGTTATACTCTCGAGTCTGTAATTGCAGATAGAGAACAACTAATTTTAAAAGATACAGCAAATTTAAGTACAGGCGGAACAGCAGAAGATATTACAGATATAATTCATCCTGCAAATGTGAGTATGGCAGAACGAATTTCTAAAATTATCGATTTAGATATCTGCGGAATTGATATAATGACCACAGATATTTCTAAACCGCTTTCTGAAACAGGAGGAGCTGTTCTCGAGGTAAATGCAGGTCCAGGATTTAGAATGCATTTAGCACCAACATCTGGATTGCCTAGAAACGTGGCAGCTCCAGTTATAGATAAGCTATTTCCACAAAAAGGAGATACAGGTCGTATACCAATTATTGCAACCTCTGGAACAAACGGAAAAACTACAACAACCCGTTTAATTGCTCATATAGCCAAAATGAAAGGTTATCGTGTTGGGTATACTACAAGTGATGGAGTATATATTCAAAATAGATTATTAATGACTGGAGATTGTACAGGTCCTGCAAGTGCAGAGTTTGTGCTTAAAGATCCAACTGTAAATTTTGCAGTATTAGAGTGTGCAAGAGGTGGATTATTACGTGCAGGTCTAGGTTTTAAAAAATGTGATGTTGCAGTAGTCACTAATGTGGCAGAAGATCATTTGGGTCTAAAAGGTATTCATACCATAGAGCAATTGGCCAAAGTAAAAGCGGTTGTTCCAGAAACTGTCTTGCCAGATGGTTATGCTATTTTAAATGCCGATGATGATTTGGTATACGATATGCGTCGCAATGTAGAGTGTAATGTTGCCTTATTTTCTATGGATGAGAATAACCCTAGAATTAAAGCATTACAACGCTTAAATGGTATAACTGCGGTTTATGAAAATGGATGGGTAACAATTTGCAGAGGCGAATGGAAAATGCGATTAATGAAAGCAGAGAGTATCCCACTTACGTACGGAGGAAAAGCTAAATTTATGATTCAAAATGTACTTGCTGCTGTACTTGCTGCGCATGTACAAGGCATTAGTATAGAAGATATGAAAGCAGGTTTAGAAACCTTTATACCTTCGGCAGCTCAAACACCAGGTCGTTTAAATATGTTTGAATTTAACGACTTTACGATTCTATTAGATTATGCTCATAACCCAGCAGGAATGAGAGCGCTCCAAAAATTTACAGATGAGTTAGATTATACTGTTAAAGTTGGTATCATAGCAGGAATTGGAGATAGAAGAGTAGAAGATAATAATGAGATGGGTTCTATTGCAGCCGAAATGTTTGACGAAATTATTATACGACAAGACAAACGTCTTCGTGGTAAAACAGAAGAGGAGCTTATTAAAATGTTAGATGATGGTATTAAGATGAAGGATCCTAATAAGAAAACAACTATTATTCCTTCAGAAAAAGAAGCTATTACATTTGCAGTTAAAAATGCGGTTAAAGGTTCTTTAATTATATTATGCAGTGACGTTATTCCTGATGCTTTAGATTTAGTCAAGAAATTTAAAGAGCAAGAAGCTACTGGAGAATTGAAATTTGATTAGTGTAAATATTAACCAAAAAAAATCCGAAACTTGCGTTTCGGATTTTTTTTTTTATGCTTTATAAATTGATTAGCAAAGTTTAACAGTCTTAAGTTTAATTTGTAAACTCTTTCTGTAAGCTTTAATACTAATGATTTCGGTACTTTTTTTTCTGTTTATTTTTAAAACCTTTGCTTTCATTGCAGAACTTGCTGCAGTTTCTACTTTTATAGTTTGAGATTCAACTGTTATTTCAGTTATAATCTCTGTAGTATTAGCATTTTTATTACTCTCATTAACTACCTGTCCAAATGAAAGAATAGGTAATAATGTAAAGGCTAAAATTGTTAATACTTTTTTCATAATAATTGTGCATTTGTTTTAAACTCATGGCAAAGAAACACCACATTGCTTCTCACAATTAATATTTTGGCTAAAACGATAGATTTTTAGTTAAGTGGAATGTTAATGTAAAAAATGACGATGAAATACATAATAATTGCTTAAGAACCAGCAATTAAACTAAAGGTTAACTACATATTAATTTTATAATATGTGTTCTAACCTCAATTTTCTTGCAGCGTCAACAATTAGTTGTAGCACATAATATTTAATATTGGATAGTAATGTATAATTTAATCCAAAATATTAAAATTGAAATATTAGCAAAGTTTAACTGTCTTTACTTTTATCTGTAAACTTTTTCTATAAGCTTTGATACTTATAATTTCAGTACTTTTTTTTCTGTCTATTTTCAAAACTTTAGCTCTCATAGATGTGCTAGCTGCAGTTTCTTTCTTAATGTCTTTACTTTCTAGTGTTTTTTCGATTACAGTATCATTATTTTTGATAACTTCATTGTTTTCCTGTCCCATAGAAAGGATAGGTAATAATGTCAAGGCTAAAATTGTTAATACTTTTTTCATAATCGTCGAGGGATTTGTTGTTATAATCATTTCAAAGAAACGTAACATTACGGTTGATGATGAATATAATAGTTGAAACTGGTAGATTACTAGATGAGTTGAAATCGTTAGTAGAAAACATCGACGAAATACATAAATGTGGCTCGCAGCCCAATAAAACTGTTAAGGATTAAATGACAAATTATACAGATAACACGTATTTAGAACTTTTTAAATCACAAAAAGCTAATCAATTTAAAATTGGTAAAATGACCTATAAGCAGCGTTTAAAAAAACTCAAATCGCTACAAATTGCTTTAGAGAAAACATATAAACAACAACTTAGAGATGCATTATATAAGGATTTTAAAAAACCACAGTTAGAGGTCGATCTTACCGAAATCTATCCAGTAATAGACGAAATTAGGTTTATAAGAAAACATTTAAAATCATGGTTAAAAAATCAAAAGGTAGACACGCCAATTTCTTTATTAGGTAGCTCTTCTTGGATAAAAAATGAACCTAAAGGTGTTTGTTTAATTATATCACCATGGAATTTTCCTGTAAATTTAACCTTTGGCCCATTAGTCTCTGCAATCGCAGCAGGTAATACAGTTATTTTAAAACCCAGTGAAATGACACCTCACACATCTAAAGTGATGTCAAATATTGTGAGTCACCTTTTTTCAAATGATGAAGTTGCACTTATTGAGGGAGAAGTTGAGGTGTCTACAGAGTTGCTCAAATTGCCATTTAATCATATCTTTTTTACAGGCTCACCTCAAGTTGGTAAGATTGTTATGAAAGCAGCTTCTGCTCATCTAACATCTGTAACTTTAGAATTGGGTGGGAAGTCACCTGTAATTATTGATGATAATTCAAATCTTGATAATGCGGTTAAGAAAATTATCTTCGGAAAATTTCTAAACGCAGGTCAAACTTGCATCGCACCAGATTATGTACTTATTCACGAATCGCTGACATCTAATTTTGTTGCTGCATTTAAAAAACATTTAAAAGATTTTTATTCTGAAGACCCTTCACAATCAAATTCCTTCGGAAGGATTGTAAATCAAAAACATTTTAAGAGATTACAAAACTATCTGGATGATGCAAGAAATAGACATGCAGATATTGCTATTGGCGGAATTTCCGAAGAAAATGAAAATTATATAGAACCTACTGTTGTATTTGATGCTCCCGAAGAAAGCGAATTAATGCAGAATGAAATTTTCGGACCCATACTTCCTGTAAAGACTTACAGCTCAATTTCTGAAGTTTTAGATTACATTAATTCAAAAGAAAAACCTTTGGCACTTTACATTTTTAGTAATGATAATAAACGAGTTACTGAGATTATAAATAATACACGAGCAGGAAGTACATGTGTTAATCATAATCTGCTCCAGTTCTTAAATCATAATTTACCATTTGGAGGTTCTAATAATAGCGGTATAGGAAAATCTCATGGCTATTTTGGGTTTTTAGAATTCACCAATCAACGTTCTGTATTAAAACAACATACTTTAGGAGCTGTTGATTTATTAAAACCGCCTTATACCAATTTTAAACAAAAGCTAGTAGATTTAACGATTAAGTGGTTTTAAGCTTTATCAAAATAATCTGAATGTACGTTTTCATTTTTTCCATCCTGATATTTCATATAGGTGAAACCTTTATGTATGCAATAAGAACCAGTTTCACCAGCTTTATTAATAGCAATATAGGCGATTTGAAAATCTTTATAACGATCATTTTTGCTCGTAATACGATTTACAGCTTCAACACAGGCATCTTGAGGTGACATGCCATTTCTCATTAATTCAACAATTAGAAAACTTCCAACAGTCTTTAAAACCTCTTCACCCATTCCTGTAGCAACTGCACCTCCTATTTCGTTATCAATAAATAAACCAGAGCCAATTATAGGAGAGTCACCTACACGACCTTTCATTTTATATGATAATCCAGAAGTGGTACATGCACCAGCAATATCCCCATCCTTATCCATACAAAGCATACCAATAGTGTCATGGTTTTCAATATTAATTAGAGGTTTGTATTCTGGCGATTCTAACCACTTTTCCCATGCTTTTTTTGAGGCATCGGTTAAAAGTTGATCTTTTTCAAACCCTTGTCTATAGGCAAATTCTTCGGCACCTTTGGAAGCCAAAATAACATGCGGAGTTTCTGTCATAACGCGTTTGGCTAATTCTGCTACATTTGTGATGTTCTCCACACATAACACAGATCCGCAATCACCATTACTATCCATAACGCAGGCATCTAATGTGACGTTGCCTTCTCTATCTGGCGCGCCACCTTTGCCAACTGTTGTGTTTTTTAAATTCTCCTCTTCAACCTCAACGCCAGAAATCGCTGCATCAAGTGCTTTTACACCTTTGCTCAACTCTTCTCCTGCTTTAGCATTGGCATTTGCAAAACCCCAAGTACATATTGCAATAGGAGTATTTTGAGTTTTAGTTTTCATTGTCGCTTCTTTTTTTTCTTCGGAAGGCGTATCTGCACAACCCGTTAATGTTTTGCCTATAGCCAGTCCAGCACCAGTTAGAGCTGCATTTCTAATAAATTGTCGTCTTTTCATCTAAAACATTTTTACAATTTTGACACCTAAATTATAATTAATAAGTCACGCCTTGTTTGTCTAAAACAGTTTTAGTTCTAAACGCATAGAATAAGAGATACACAAAACAGGCAACAGCAATCCAATACGAAGATTGAATATTAAATACATCGGCTAATTTTCCTTGAACTGGCGGAATAATTGCACCTCCTAAAATCATCATAATTAAAAAAGCAGAGCCTTGAGAGGTATATTTTCCTAATCCAGCAATACTTAATGTAAAAATACATGGCCACATAATAGAACAGAATAATCCACCAGATAAAAATGCAAATAAAGCGACGTTTCCTGATGCAAATAAACCAACCAACATTGCAAGAACTCCTAATAAACTAAAAATTTTGAGTGTTTTAACAGGTCTATCTTTAGCTAAAAAGAAACCTCCAATTTGAAAGGCAATACAAATCCCAAAAAATAATATTTCATCTGCAGTAAAATTATATTTAACAGAGTTTGCTGCTATTATAACTGCGAAAGCAATATAAGGCACTATAATAAGTAGCACTTTTTTTAAACCTTTACTAGGATTAAAAACTGCAATAGCTCCAACCCAACGACCAATCATTAATCCTCCCCAATATAAAGAGACATAAGGTGCAATTTGAGCATCATTAAGGGTTGGTAAACCTAATTCATTTAATCCTGTCCCATCTACTGCTTTTTTTAGTAATTCACCTAAATTACTACCTACTGTAACTTCAACACCTACATATGTAAATATGGCAAGCATCCCTAAAACCAACTGTGGGTATTTCATTGCTCCCCAACCTTCAGGTTTTTTAGAAGCGCTAGAATAGGCTATAAATACAGCAGATACTACTGCAAAAAGAGCAATAAATAAGAGTATTAAGCGTGTTTGCTCTAAACTTTCGTTAGCAGTTACGTCTCCAGAATATGTGCTAAATATATACCCGAAGCAACCCATAATAACTAGTGTTAAAACAATGAGTAGATTTCGTGCTTTATTTGCTGGCTCAAATGGAGTGTCAGATTTTAACGCAGGTAATTTTTTAGAAAAACGAAAAAGAGCTGCTGCAATTAAAAACAGCACACCAACTCCAGCATATAAGCCTTGAACTGTAACTAAGGTAATATCATTGTTAGCAATCATAGAAGCTAACTCATCAGTACCTCTAGTGGCAGATCCAAAAATGACTAAACCAACTACAATTGGTCCAATCGTAGTTCCAAAAGAATTAACACCTCCAGCTAAATTTAAACGATGAGATCCTGTTTTAGGGTCGCCTAATGCTATAGCAAATGGATTGGCTCCAGTTTGTTGTAGTGAGAATCCTAAGCCAACTATAAATAAAGCAATAAGCACTAAATAAAATACACTTGTATCGCCTTGTTCAGCACCTGCAGTTGCAGGAAACATCGCAAATGCACCAATCGCAGATAATAATAGGCCATAAATAATTCCATTTTTATAACCCCAATTATTGTAAATATCCTTTTTTAAAGAACCAGAAAGAATAAACAATATTAAAGCGCCAAAATAATAAGCACCATAAAAAGCAAAGTCAACCAGCTGAGATTGAAACTGGTCAATATTAAAATAGGTTTTACAAAATGGAATAAAAACACCATTAGATGCTGCAATAAATCCCCAGAAAAAGAAGACGGTCACTAAAGTAGTTAATGCCGATTTGTTGTTTTGATTTGTCATGTGTAAATTAGTTAGTGGTCTAAATGTAGTGTAATAAGTTTATTTAATTGAAATCTCATCTGCAAAAATCCAACTTCTACCATCATGAGGATATCCCAAATGCCAGGTTGGTAATTCTCCCATTTTTTTAGCAATGATTTTAACGTAACGATACTCTTCCGCAGTTAAAGTAAAAAGTATTTCTTTTATTATTCTGTCTTCATTTCGTTTTGCAGCATCTATTTTAATGGTTTCGATAGACGTAAATTGATTTCCGTCTTTAGAAACGAGACACTCTACTTCGGTTGGGTAGAAAATCCATGCACCTTGATCTTGTAGAAAATTGATGCTAATGTTTTCTATAGGTTTTAAGCTTCCCAAATCTACTGTGGCAATGACGTCTTTATCTGAGTAACCTTGCCAAGTGCCAGTTCTAAAATCTTGCGTACCCATAATGCCATCAATTAACGCATTGTTACCTCCAGCATTATATTGATTGGCATATTCTGTATCTAATTTAATAGAGAGATTTGGGTCTATTTTGTAGAAATTGGTTTCTACAGTAGCGCTTTTATTTCCAAATTCATCAATTGCATAAATGTTCAATGGCATTGCTTCGGAAATTTTAAATGGTGCACTATATAGCTTAAATTCAGAATCGTTCATGCTGTAAAAAATTTCTGTTTTAGAGTTTACAATTCCTAAGCTTACTTCGGTTTCATCTTTAAATGCAACATCGCCTTTAGCAATAAAAGGAACTGGAACTATAAGATGTTCATTAATTTCAGTTTTAGGTTCTTGACCTTCTTGACTTCCCCAAATTGCAGGATTATCGGTCATTTTAAATTCTAATGTTCCGCCAGCCATGATATCTTCATGAGATATAAATGATTGATTTAGCGCTTTTCCGTTAAGGTAAACATGTTCGATATAAATGTTTGTGTCACTTAAATTATGAGCTGCAATAGTAAATTGTTTTCCGCTTTCTAAATTAATTGTAGCCTTTTCAAAAAGAGGTGTTCCTATGATATACTGATTACTTCCTGGTGTTACAGGATAAAATCCCATAGATGAAAACACGTACCATGCGCTCATTTGTCCGCAATCTTCATTACCAGAAATTCCGTCAGGTTCATTGGTATATAACTCGGTTAAAATTTGATGAACTTTCTCTTGTGTTTTGTGAGGCTTGTTGACGAAATTATACAAATAAGCCATGTGGTGGCTTGGCTCATTTCCGTGAGCGTATTGTCCAATTAAACCTGTAATATCTGCTTGATTGCGACCAGAAGTTTCGGCTTGCGCAGTAAATAATTCATCTAATTGCGCTTCTAGTTTATCTTTTCCGCCGAGAAGATTCATAAAGCCAGACACATCTTGAGGTACGTAAAAACTATATTGCCATGAGTTGGCTTCGGTATAATTAAAATTGACTTCATACGGATCAAAAGGTGCAAACCATGTGTTTCTAAATCGTCCTCGCATAAATTTAGTTTCAGGATCGTAAATATTCTTGTAAAATTGAGCTCTTTCTGAGTATAATTTATAATCGTCATCCTTTCCCATTGCTTTTGCCATTTGAGCAATCGTCCAATCGTCATACGCATATTCTAGTGTTTTAGAAACCGATTCGCTTTCTTCTTCCACGGGAATAAAGCCAAATTCCTTATAAGATTTGAGTCCGAGTTTGTCTCTCGTAGCCGAATGTTTCATAGCATGTAAAGCCTTTTCTACATCATAACCTCTAATGCCTTTCATGTAAGCATCTGAAATTACGGGAACTGCATGATAGCCAATCATACAGCCTGTGTAATTAGCACTTAAATCCCAAATTGGCATAATACCACCTTCATCATGTTTTGCTAGAAATGTATTGATAAAATCATTAGTGCGATCTTGTTCTATAATCGTATAGAGTGGGTGAGCAGCACGATAAGTGTCCCAAAGTGAAAAGACGGTGTAATATTCAAAATCTTTTGTTTCGTGGATTTCTAAATCCATACCTCGATAGCGACCATCAACATCTTGATATAAGTTTGGAGCTAACATAGTGTGATATAATGAAGTGTAAAAGTTTGTTTTATAATCGTCATTTTGAGATTCTATAACAATCTTATCAAGTTGCGTTTCCCAAGAATCTTGGGCTTCTTTTTTTACTGCTTCAAATGTTTTGTTGCCTATCTCTTGCTGTAGGTTTTTTGTTGCTCCTGCTTGATCAACTGCAGAAATTCCTACTTTAACAAAAACAGGATTGTTGTTTGGGTTATTAAATTCTATGGCTGCTTTTTTGCTTTGGTATTTGTAATTTTTAGAAATAGGCGTTTCATCTTCAACGTAAGTGATGTTTTTTATGGATTTTGAAAATTGAATGGTATAAAACAAACGTTGGTCTGTAGCCCACGCTTTAGAATGTCTATAACCCGAAATTGTTGAGTCATTGACTTTTTGAATTTTATAATCTAAAACTTGATCACGATGCTCTAAATCTAGGATTACGAACTGATTTTCTTCCGTAGGAAATTGATATTTATGAACTCCACTACGTTTTGATACGGTTAGTTCTACATCAATATTTGTGTCGTCTAAATGCACTTTGTAATAACCAGGTTGTGCAATTTCGTTATTGTGAGAAAAATGAGCGCGATAGCCTGATTTATTATCGCTCCCATTATTAAAATTAATACTATTAGTTGGCATTAGCAAAATGTCTCCATAATCACTAACACCTGTTCCGCTGAGGTGTGTGTGCGAAAATCCATAAATATACTCATCACTATAATGATAGCCAGAGCAACCATCCCAACCTTCTAGTCGAGTATCTGGACTAAGTTGCATCATGCCAAAAGGCATTGTAGCTCCAGGATAGGTGTGCCCATGGCCTCCAGTACCTATGAAAGGATTTACATACTCAATAAGTGGTTTGTCTTTTTTTGAGATTTCTATTTGTGATTCTGCTTTACAACTTATTAGAAGTAAAGCTGTTAAAACAATAGAAAAAAGAGATTTCATAGAAGGTTGTTTAAATCGAATGAAAAGATACTAATTCTTAACGTATCGTTAAAAATTTTTTGAAATGTTAATTTGGGTTTTAATTCGTTTACCTTTGAAAAAACTTCATTTTATGTTGCGTTGGGTTATTTTTATATTAATCTATTGTATTTTCTCAGTTTACGGTTATCAAGCTATAAAAACAATTACCAAAGTTAGTTGGTTGCATTACTTATTTATTGTAGTTGCACTCATAATAGCAGGTAATTTTATATATCAATTTTCTATTGGTACAGAAGGGCGTGTTTTAAGTCCTGCTAAGAGTTATGCTTTTGGATTTCTATTGGCTTTTATGTCTTTAAATTTAGTCATAGTTCCTTTTCTATTAGGAGAAGATATCATACGAAGTGCAATGGGATTATATGATAAATTGGTGACTAAAGAGCCTTTTCATATGCCATCTAGACGAAAGTTTATAAGTCAAGTTGCGCTAGGTTTAGCAGCAATTCCTTTTACGTCATTACTTTATGGGATGTATAAAGGTAAATATCGATTTAGAGTTTTAGAATATGTTTTACATTTTGAAGATTTACCAATAGCTTTTGATGGATATAAAATAACCCAAATTAGTGATATACATTCTGGTAGTTTTGATAATTATGACAAAATAAAATATGGTGTTGATTTAATCAACGAGCAAAAGTCTGACGTTATCATGTTTACTGGAGACATGGTTAATAACAAAGCATCTGAGATGATACCTTGGGTAGAACTTTTTGGCTCTTTAAAAGCAAAAGATGGTGTGTTCTCAGTATTAGGAAATCATGATTATGGTGATTATATAGATTGGGCCACGCCAGATGCTAAAGCTCAAAACCTTGTTGACTTAATAGACATTCAAAAAGCAATGGGTTATAAAGTGTTGCTTAACGAAAGTAGGTTTATTGAAAAAAACGGTGAGCGCATTGCAATTGTAGGCGTTGAAAATTGGGGAAAAGGTGGTTTTAAAAAAGCTGGTGATCTTAGAAAAGCTACAGAACAAGTAGATGCCACAGATTTTAAAATTTTATTAAGTCACGACCCTAGTCATTGGGAAGAATGTGTCATACATGACGATTATCATTATCATATTACCCTTAGTGGTCACACTCACGGTATGCAATTTGGTATTGAAATTCCTGGTTGGATAAAATGGAGTCCTGTGAAATGGCGTTATAAACAATGGGCAGGCATTTATGAAAAAATGGGTCAATATATAAATGTTAACAGAGGTTTTGGATACCTAGGATATCCTGGACGTGTAGGGATTTGGCCAGAGGTTACTGTTATAACGCTAAAAAAAGGCACAAATAATGCTTAATATCGTGGAAATGTTATATTTGTATTAACATATTTGATTTAAAAGTTTAAACGTATGTCAAAATTTGGAGAACTTATAGATGTAGACATTCCTGTTTTGTTAGATTTCTTTACAGAATGGAATGAGCAATCTACAGCAATGCATCCTGTAATGAGAGATGTCGCAGCTGCTCTTGGTGATAAAGCTAAAGTCATTAAAATAGATGTTGATAAAAACAAAGAATTAGCCGACGCACTGCGTGTTAAAGGTTTACCAACACTTATTATTTACAAAAATGGTGAGATGAAATGGCGTCATAGTGGTGAGCAAGATGCAAACACTCTTATAGGTATTGTTCAAGAATATCTTTAGATTTAATTTAAAGATTTAAATTCATAGCCCTTCTCGCTAAAAAACTCTAATACTTTAGGTAACACAAACATCATGTTTTTAGATGCCTTTACGCTATCGTGAAATACGATTATACTACCTGTTTTACTTTTTGAGATAACGTTTTCTAAACATTTTTCTGCGGAAATATCGTTGTCCCAATCAAATGATAAAACATCCCACATGATTATTTGATAACCCAAATTAATAAGTGCTTTGCCTTGTTTTGGACTAATTTGTCCATATGGAGGTCGAAATAGATTAATGTCTTTATTAATACTCAGTTGAGCCTCTTCAACCTCTCTTAGATAATCTTTAGTTTTGCTTTGCCAGCCTTTAATGTGGTTTTGCGTATGATTGCCAATAGTATGACCATCATTAATTATATTTTTATAAATGTGTGGGTATTTTATAACATTAGCACCAATACAAAAAAAAGTGGCTTTTGCATTATATTGTTTTAAGGTGGTTAAGGTCCAATTGGTAATTTCTGGAGTTGGACCATCATCAAAAGTTAAATATAGTTCCTTATTTGTAGTTGCAATGTCCCAAACATAGTTTGGGAACATTTTTTTTGCAACTATAGGTGTTTTAACTGGAGCTATTTTCACAATCCCCTATTCTTGGATTCCTATAATTTGATCTATTGTATCTTTTGGGAAATCGCGCTCTTCTCTAGCTGGAGGTGTAGCTTCATCGACTTCGTCATCAGTAAAGTGCTTAAATAATTTTAGATACTTGTTAAACTTCTCAGTTTCTTGCATCGCAAATTCTTTATCATTGTAAATGACTAAAATGTCTACTAAACTTCTATAGCGTTCTATATCTGTTACAATTTCATCTATGTAACGTGTTTGATTTTCTATAGTCAACTCGCTCCAATACGTTAGATTCTCTTGATATTTTCTCGTTACATCTGTATAAAGTTGTCTTGCCTTATCTTTTTTGTCAATTTCATAATAAGCACTAATGTAAGGTTCTAATAATGTATAGAAGCCAAATTTATCAACAGGCATTTTTTTCATAGCTAAATCTGCAATTTTCTCTGCTTTATTTAGCTCACCTTCGTTTATCAACTGCTCTAAAAGTCTTGCAAGATTACCTCTGTATGTAATACCATTTTTTCGAGTTTCTACATCATGGTATATATTATCACTACCACTATTTCCCCAATCCCAAGACATTACTTTATCATACATAAGGTCTGTATCTACACGTCCCATATCAAATGGATTTGCTCTATCCACAGGTGTTTTAATTGGTACTAGTTTGTAGCATAATCCATCAAGCTGAAGGTAATCTTTCATCCAGATATAATCTTCATCACCAAAGGCACCACCAGTAAAATAGATAGGTCGTTTCCAATCGTTATTTGCTATAATATCAAGCATTAATAATCTATTCTTATATAAAGCACCTCCAGATATTGTAATATCGATGAAAGGTTCAATTTTATCAGCATCTTTTTGTTTTACGATACCATTTTTTAATACAGCATTTTTGTCTACCGGAACTCTAACATGGGACGTTGGTAGATAGTTTGAGTTTTGCAACTGTATAGGGTAACCATTAGGGTCTTCTCCTTTACGTTGCATAGCATACTTAAGGCTATATTTAGGATCATCATTAGATATGAAATTCATAAACTCCTTTATCATCATGGTGTCCTTTGTAATTTCATACTTCATTATATAATCTCGTGTACCGTATTTATATTGGTCATGAGTTAATTGTGAAGGGATTGGGTCACTTTCATACGCTTTGCGCTTCATTTGATCAATGTACCAATCTGTTTGAAATAAACTTGTATTTACAACACGAACGTCTGTTCTTACGCCTTCAATCTCTTGTAAATACCAAAGTGGGAAACTATCATTGTCTCCAATGGTAAATAGTATCGCATTTGGTGCGCAAGATTCTAGATACTTTCGAGCCATGGCTTGTGCTGTATATTTTTCAGATCTATCATGATCATCCCAATTTTCTGCAGCTAAAATTCCTGGAACTAGTAATAAAGCAACTATAGTTATAGCAGGTGCTAAAAATTTGGAACTCGTATATTTTCGAAGTACATCAAAAATTGCATAAACGCCAAAACCTATCCAAATAGCAAAAACATAGAAAGAACCTACAACAGAGTAATCTCTTTCTCGTGGTTCAAATGGTCTAACATTGGTGTAAAACTGTATGGCTAATCCTGTAAATAAAAAGAATACAAGTAAAACCCAAAAACGTTTTGGATCTCGTCCTAATAAGAATAAAAAACCTATAATTCCTAGAATTAAAGGCAACATATAATAAGTGTTTCTTGATTTATTATTGGCTACATCACTTGGAAGGTTGTCTTGTGACATGCCTAAACGAGCTTCGTCTATAAAATCTATACCACTAATCCAATTACCATGTAAGTCGTCATATCGTCCTTGGATGTCATCTTGACGTCCAGAGAAATTCCACATAAAATAACGCCAATACATATATCCTAATTGATAGTCTACCATGTATGCAAGGTTATCTCCAAATGATGGTTTCTCTACAACAAGAAAATCTCTACCAAACTGTTTTAAGAACATATGGTAATCTTCGTAGTCAACTTTACCTTGAGCAACTTCATTTTTAAACTCATTAACCAATTGGCGCACCTGATTTTCCATTTGGTATTCTGGTTTAATTCTAAAATCTAACAAGCCTGTAAACATCATGTAATTTTCGGCATGCTCTGTACTCCACATTCGAGGTAATATCGACGCATGTTTAGAATTATAGCGTTGCTCAGCGTTTTTCCACTGGTTAACAATTACATATTCACCTTTGTCATAATCTTTTTCATACTTCGGTTTTGCATCTTTATATGGATTGTTTTCATCTAAACCAGAATATTGATCTGTAAATAGTGGACCGTAAAATAAATGAGTTTCAGGATATTGCTCTAGATTATAATAAGCTAATAACTCTCTGGCACTAGAAGGATTATTTTCATTAATAATTACATTAGCATTAGCACGTATTGGCAACATAACCCACGATGAAAACCCAATAAATATAAAAATTAAGCAAAGTGTTAAGGTGTTGGCATATTTATAACCTTTATTGCGTGTATATTTTAAACCGAAATAGAATGCTACTACTAAAAGTAATCCGGTGATTATAGATCCTGAGTTAAAAGGTAAACCAATGGTGTTGACAAAGAAAATTTCCGAAGCACTAAAAAGTAAAAGCGCATTTGGAAGTAGTAATTTAAATATAAAAAGTAAGATTGCTGCTGCCGATATGTTAGCAATAATGAAACTTATGACAGTAACTTTATAATTTTTGAAATAATAAATTAGACCTAAAGCAGGAATGGTTAATAATCCCATAAAATGAACTCCAAACGATAAGCCAATAACAAAAGCAATTAAGATTAACCATCTATGACCTCTAGGTTTGTGCATGTCTTCTTCCCATCGCAAGCCTAAATAAAATAAGATAGACATAATTAATGTTGCCATAGCATAAACCTCTGTTTCTACAGCATTAAACCAAAATGAATCTGTAAAAGTAAATGCCAAACTACCAACTAAAGCACTACCCAAAATAGCGATATATTGATTTTTAGATAAACGCTCGTAAGAAGTGTTATTTAGGTTTTCTTGCTTAGGACTTGCCACTCTAGCCAATTTTGTTAATAATATGGTAACTGTCCAAAACATAAACAATATGGTAAAAGCACTTGACACTGCACTCATCATATTAAGCATCGCACCAATTTGTGCAGGTTCTAGAGCAAACATTGAAAAGAACGCACCTAACATTTGAAATAGTGGTGCTCCTGGTGGATGTCCAACTTGTAATTTTGATGAAGTTAGGATATATTCTCCTGCATCCCAAAAGCTAACGGTTGGCTCAATGGTTAGTGCGTAGGTAATTAAAGCTACGGTAAAAGCAAACCATCCTAAAATGGTATTCCATTTCTTGAAGTTGAAATGTGTCATAAAACAAGTCTATTTAATGCGAGCGAATTTAACAATAAATATCAAAAGCACTAGTCATTTTAAGTAAACGTTACCATTTTTTAATTTTTTTCTAAAAAATTGTTTGCACAAATAAAACTTTGTATTAAATTTGCACCCTCTTAAAGAGATTGGCCCATGGTGTAACTGGCTAACACATCGGTTTTTGGTACCGAAGAGTCTAGGTTCGAAACCTAGTGGGCCAACTAAAAACAAAAGTCCTTACTATATTTAGTAAGGACTTTTTTATTGTTGTAATTTTTTTATTACTTAAATTTTAAATGTTATAACGGGTCTATTGGCATGGTTTACAAGGTCTTCACTAATGCTTCCGTTGAAAAAATGGGCAATACCCTGTCTACCGTGAGTGCTTATTCCAATGAGATCTGCGTCTATATGTTTAGAAAAATTGAGTACGCCTTTCTCAACAGACTCATCATTATAGATATTTATACTAAAATTTTTAAAGCTATAATCTTTTATAAAATCGTTAATTCTATCATTAGCTTTTTGGGTCGTTGTAAAATTACTTGCGGTATTGACCATTAATAAATGAATTTGAGCGCCAAAAGCAGTAGCAAATTCTGTAGCTTGACGATAGGTTTCCTTGTTGTCATTTTTAAAGTCTGATGCAAATACGATGTCATCTATACTAAAGTTATCATGATTGTTTTTAATAACCAGTACTGGTACGTCTGAGTTTCTTACCGCTTTTTCTGCGTTAGATCCTACAAACATCTCTTTGATGCCACTTGCGCCATGAGAACCCATGGTTATCATTGAAATGCCATGTTCTTTACAAATGTCTGAGATACCGTTAAAAGAGCCATCTGGTTTAACAATTTCATGTACAGTAATACCCTTTAAGTAATCACTATCCATGATTTCTTCAAATTTTTGATGGGCCATTTTCATAAAAAACATTACCTCTGGTACATCTGCCTGAGTGCTAATAGTATCAATATCTTGCATAGGAATTTCTAACATATGCAATAAATAAATTTCACTATTATGATTTTTTGCTATTTGCGCAGCCACTTTTAAAGCGTTTTCTGCTTCTTTCGAAAAATCGGTAGGAACTAATATTTTTTTCATCTTACTTGAATTGATTATGTTACTATAAATTTAAGAATAAAAAACGAGACTTAATCACTTGTGAGAATCAATAAAAATGTTGTATATTTGCAGCGTTGTTTGAAGAAATAAGAATAATGAGCGGACGAGAAGTCCGCTCTTTTTATACTAAGAATGTTCAGAGATACCGTAAATAGTTTATTAAACGATGCATTAGAAGAGCGAGAAGATTTGTTTCTAATTAGCCTTGACGTGTTGCCTGATAATGCAATTAAAATCATTATTGATGGTGATAATGGAGTCCTAGTTGAAGACTGTATTTTTATAAGTCGTGCTATTGAACATAATTTAGATAGAGAAGAACAAGATTTTTCTTTAGAAGTATTGTCGGCTGGAGCAACAGAGCCTTTGGTAAATACCAGGCAGTATATGAAAAACATTGGTAGAACGCTTAGCGTTAAAACCAATGAGAACGAGACGGTAGAAGGGTTGTTAACTCAGGCAAATGACAAAACTATTCTTTTAGAGTGGAAAACAAGAGAGCCTAAACCTATTGGTAAGGGTAAAGTAACAGTAAAGAAACAAGCAGAAATAGCGTATGACGCTATTACAAAAGCTCAAGTGGTAATAAAATTTTAATTCATAATTATGGAAAATATTGCGTTAATTGACTCGTTTTCAGAATTTAAGGACGATAAATTAATTGATCGTGTAACGCTGATGGCTATTTTAGAAGATGTATTAAGAAATGCGTTAAAGAAAAAGTATGGCGATGACGATAATTTTGATATTATTATAAATCCAGATAAAGGAGATTTAGAAATTTGGAGAAATAGAATAGTTGTTGCAGATGATGAGGTTGAAGAACCAAATCAAGAGATAGCATTATCTGAGGCACAAAAAATAGAACCAGATTTTGAAGTTGGCGAAGATGTAGCGGAAGAAGTTAAGTTAATAGATTTAGGTCGTCGTTCAATTTTAGCATTACGTCAAAATTTAATTTCTAAAATTCATGAACACGATAACACCAACATATATAAGCACTTTAAAGAATTAGAAGGAGAAATCTATTCTGCAGAGGTGCATCATATTCGTCATAGAGCAATAATCTTATTAGATGACGATGGTAATGAAATTATTCTTCCTAAAGACAAGCAAATACCTTCAGACTTTTTTAGAAAAGGAGAAAATGTAAGAGGAGTTATTGAAAGTGTTGAATTAAAAGGAAATAAGCCAGCTATCATAATGTCTAGAACTTCACCTACATTTTTGGAGAAGTTATTTGAACAAGAAATTCCAGAAGTATTTGACGGTTTAATTACAATTAAACATGTTGTTAGAATACCTGGTGAGAAAGCAAAAGTAGCTGTAGATTCTTATGATGATAGAATTGACCCAGTAGGAGCTTGTGTTGGTATGAAAGGCTCTAGAATACATGGTATTGTTAGAGAATTAGGTAATGAAAATATTGATGTTATTAATTATACAAATAATATTCAATTGTTTATTACAAGAGCATTAAGTCCTGCAAGAGTTACATCTGTAAAATTAGATGAAGAAAACAAACGTGCTGAAGTTTTATTAAAACCAGAAGAGGTATCTAAAGCTATTGGTAGAGGAGGACATAATATTAGATTAGCTGGTAAGTTAACCGGTTATGAAATTGATGTATTTAGAGAAGGAGCAGAAGAAGATGTAGAGTTATCAGAATTCTCAGATGAAATCGAAGGATGGATTATTGCAGAGTTTAGCAAGGCAGGTTTAGATACTGCAAAAAGTGTTTTAGAGCAAGATGTAATTGATCTTGTAAAAAGAACAGATTTAGAAGAAGAAACAATTATTGATGTTATTAGAATTCTTAAAGAAGAATTCGAAGATTAAGCTAATTAGCCTCTAATGGCTATTTTGGTAGAATAGATTTTTAAGTTATATTATAAGCAATTTATGGCTCAAACTAGATTAAATAAAGTACTAAGGGAATTAAATATCTCTATAGATCGCGCTGTTGATTTTTTAGAATCAAAAGGTGTCGAGATAGAGAAGAGCCCTAATACTAAAATATCAGAAGAGGTTTATGGCATCCTTTCAGATGAATTCCAAACCGATGCTAATAAAAAAGTAGCTTCTTTAGAGGTTAGCGAAGCAAAGCTAAAAGAAAAAGAAGAACTGCGTGAGCAACGTGAGCGTGAATTGGAAGAAAAAGCAGCAAAAGAAGCTAAGAGTCGTGAGGTTGTTAAAGCCAAAGCAGCACTTAGTGGACCTAAGCAAGTTGGAAAAATAGATCTTAATAAGGATAAGTCTCCAAAAGCAGATACTCCTAAGGAAGAAACTCCAAAAGCAAAGGTTACTAAAGAGGAAACTTCTAAAGCAACCTCTTCAAAAGAAGAAGCTCCAGTTGTAGAAAAACCTACAGCAAAGGAAGAAACTTCTGTAAAAGAAAATAAGGTAAAAGAAATTCCTGCAAAAGAAGAAGCTAAAAAAGAAGATAAGCCAAAAGCTAAAGAGGAAGTTAAAAAAGAAGTTAAGGCAACTCCTAAAGCAGAAACTGAAACAAAAGATACAGAGCCTGCTGAAGAGACTTTAAAAACACAATATAAAAAGCTTTCAGGTCCTAAAATTGCAGGTGATAAAATTGATTTATCTCAATTTAAAAAACCTAAAAAGAAGGATGATAAACAATCTTCAGACTCAGATAATAAAAAGAAGAGACGAAGAATAAGCAAAGGACCATCAACTGGTGGAGATAATAGATCAAACAATAGAAGTGGCGGAAACCAAAGAGGTGGTTACAAAGGTAAAAACCAAGGAGGTAAGCGTACATCTACTGTAAAAGCTGAGCCAAGTGCAGAAGAAGTACAAAAACAAGTACGTGAAACACTAGAAAAACTTCAAGGTAAATCTAGTAAAGGTAAAGGCGCAAAATACAGAAGAGAAAAAAGAGAACAACATAGAGAGCAAACAGAAATTGATGCTCAAATTGAAGATGCAGAAAGCAAAATTCTTAAAGTTACAGAGTTTGTAACTGCAAATGAAGTTGCTACGATGATGAACGTTTCAGTAACCGAAATTATATCAGCATGTATGTCTCTTGGTATGATGGTTACAATGAATCAGCGTTTAGATGCCGAAACATTATCTGTTGTTGCCGAAGAATTTGGTTATAAAGTTGATTTTGTTACTTCAGATATTGAAGAATCTATAGAAGAAGTAGAAGATAAACCAGAAGATTTAGAACCTCGTGCGCCAATTATCACAGTAATGGGTCACGTAGATCACGGTAAAACATCATTATTAGATTACATACGTAAAGCAAATGTTATTGCTGGAGAATCTGGAGGGATCACACAGCATATTGGCGCTTATGGAGTAACATTAGACAACGGACAAAAAATAGCATTCCTTGATACACCAGGTCACGAAGCCTTTACAGCAATGCGTGCGCGTGGTGCACAAGTAACTGATTTAGCAATTATTGTTGTTGCTGCCGATGATTCTATAATGCCACAAACAAAAGAAGCAATTGCTCACGCTCAAGCAGCTGGAGTACCAATTGTATTTGCTATTAATAAGATTGATAAGCCTGGAGCAAATCCTGAAAAAGTAAAAGAGGGATTAGCACAAATGAATTTATTAGTTGAAGATTGGGGAGGAAAAATTCAATCTCATGATATTTCGGCTAAAAACGGAACAGGTATTAAAGAATTATTAGAAAAAGTATTACTGGAAGCTGAGTTATTAGAGCTTAAAGCAAATCCTAATAAACAAGCAAGCGGAACTGTTGTTGAAGCATTTTTAGATAAAGGTCGTGGTTATGTATCAACTATATTGGTACAAGCAGGTACTCTAAAAATTGGAGATTATGTTTTAGCAGGTAAAAACAGTGGTAAAGTTAAAGCCATGCATGATGAACGTGGTCACGAAGTAAAATCTGCAGGACCATCAATTCCAGTATCTATATTAGGACTAGATGGAGCACCACAGGCTGGTGATAAATTTAACGTCTTTGAAGATGAACGTGAAGCCAAGCAAATTGCAACTAAACGTATGCAATTACAACGTGAGCAAGATGTTCGTACAACTAAGACCTTAACGTTAGCTGAAATTGGACGACGTATTGCTTTAGGTACTTTTAAAGAACTTAATATCATTATAAAGGGTGATGTTGATGGATCTGTAGAAGCATTAACAGATTCGTTCCAAAAATTATCTACCGAAGAAATTCAGGTAAATATTATACACAAAGGTGTTGGTGCCATTACAGAGAGTGATGTGTTATTAGCAACAGCATCAGATGCTATAATTATTGGATTTAATGTGCGACCAATGGGTAATGCACGTCAAATTGCAGATAAAGAAGAAGTAGATATCCGTATGTACTCGATTATCTATGATGCCATCAATGATCTTAAAGATGCTATGGAAGGTATGTTATCTCCAGAACTTAAAGAAGAGATCACTGGAACTGCCGAAATTAGAGAAACATTTAAAATCTCTAAGATTGGTACGATTGCAGGATGTATGGTAACAAGTGGAAAAATCTATAGAAGTTCAGGAATACGTTTAATTAGAGATGGAGTAGTAATTCATACAGGAGAGCTTACATCTTTAAAACGATTCAAGGATGATGCTAAAGAAGTATCAAAAGGATATGATTGTGGTATGCAACTTAAAAACTATAACGACATACAAGTTGGAGATGTATTAGAAGCATTCCAAGAGGTAGAAGTTAAGAAGAAACTTAAAACAAAATAGAAATTAAATAATTATTAATTTTTGTTTCTTCGGAATTTACTTTAGTAAAATATGAGCATAAAAAATGCGACTCTTTTGAGTCGCATTTTTTTATTTTAAATGTATTTAAAAAGAATTAATCATCCTTCTTAGGCTCAAAAACCATTGCTTTTGAAAACTTCTTCTTTATTTCTAATAAAGCAATATCAGCTTCTAGTCGAGTGCTAAAATTCCCAACCCAAACTTTGTAGTTAGGCGTTTCATAAACCATCTCAGCTGGCCATTGCGCAAAAGTATTTTGAAATTTTCGCTTTAAAGATTCAGCTTCAGATCGAGATCCAAAGTCTAATTGAATTTTATATAAGTCAACAGTTTTAACATCTTTCTTGTATTCTAACAGCTTAGTTATATCACTATCCTGCTCTATTTTAACTACTCCATCTTGAGCATTTATGTTATTCGAAAAAAGCAATAAAGCTAGTAATGAGAGTGTTATTTTTAAAATATTTCGTTTCATATATTTTGAAATTTAGTACAAAGAAAACGTTTTTTTTTAAGTGTTGATTTATAACTTCAAAATAATAATTAAATTACAACCATAAATATTATTTAGAATCCGTATAAATTATCAATTAACAGTTCTGTAACATTTCTAAAATGGACTATAAGTATTATTTTTGCATGAGATTTTATACACGTTTTTTTCAAGAGTAATAATGAAAAAATCGTACCAAAGTTTAGAAGATAATTCAACTAACAATATGATACAGGTGATTTACCGACATTTAGCCTCAAAGATTCCTTACTTAGGATTGGTTATTTTACTTACGTTTTCTACTTCACTTACTGCTCAAGAAGGCGATCCTGTTAAGGGAAAAACTTTATTTAACACTAATTGTGCATCATGTCATAATCTAGATAGGAAGATGACAGGACCAGCGCTTCGTAATGTGGAAACACGTTTAGAAGAAGAGCATGGTTTAGATCGAAATTGGTTAAATAAATGGATTCGTAACAGTGCTGGCATGGTTAAATCTGGAGACGCTTATGCAAACCAGATATTTAACGAGTACAATGGTACTGCAATGACAGCGTTCCCGCAATTATCAGATCAAGATATTTCTGATATATTAGCGTATACAGCTCAAGAAAAAGTTGAGCCTCCAACGCCAACTGTAGGACCGAATGAAGGTGGCAATGGTTCATCAGGAGATGGTTCAACTAATAAGTTAATTCTTGGTGCGCTCGCACTATTGTTTGCTTTATTGGCAGTATCATTAATTCTTGTTAGGAGGACATTAAATCGTTTTGCAGACGAGAAAGGAATTGAAGCAGTAAAAAAAGATAAAGGTCTTCCTATCTGGAAAGCATTTGTTCAAAACCAATTTTTAGTTTTGGTAACTGTAATTTTCTTTTTACTAGCCAGTGCATATTTTGTATATGGTTATCTTTCTCAAATAGGAGTTGATCAAGGTTACGAACCTGTTCAGCCTATTCATTACTCACATAGAATTCATGCAGGAGAAAATGGTATAGATTGTAAATACTGTCACTCGTCAGCGAGAGTAAGTAAGCATTCTGGTATTCCATCTTTAAATATTTGTATGAATTGTCATAAATCTATTTATCAAGTAGCAGAGGAAACTCAGCAAGAAGGTATAAATGAGTATGGAGTAGATTATAATGCAGAAATCCAAAAGCTCTACAAAGCAGTTGGTTGGGATGAAGCTGAGCAAAAATATACTGGAGTTACTGAGCCAGTGAAATGGATTAGAATTCATAATCTGCCAGATTTTGCCTATTTCAATCACTCACAACACGTAGAGGTTGCAGGTGTTCAATGTCAAACTTGTCATGGACCAGTTGAAGAAATGGAAGTTATGTATCAACACGCTCCATTAACAATGGGATGGTGTATTAATTGTCATAGAGAAACAAATGTTAAGGTAGATGGTAACGAGTATTACACTAAAATACACGAAGAGTTATCTAAAAAATATGGTGTAGACCAACTTACAGCTGCTCAGATGGGTGGATTAGAATGTGGTAAATGCCACTACTAAAACTAGTTTTGGTAGTATTTGTTAAGCAGAAATCTTTTAAAAAAGATTTAAACAAAAAATTAATAAGAAGTAATTCAATTAAATAATATGTCATCAAACAAGAAATACTGGAAAAGTGTTGAAGAGCTAAAAGATAATAGCTCTATTGTTGAGACGCTTAAACAAAATGAGTTCGTAAACGAAATACCTACGGATGAATTTTTGGGAGATAAAAAGACTCTAGAGTCATCTTCTACAACGCGTCGTGACTTTTTAAAGTATGTTGGTTTTAGTACTGCAGCAGCTTCATTGGCTGCCTGTGAAGGACCGGTAATTAAATCAATTCCTTACATTGTTCAGCCAGAATCTATTATTCCTGGTGTTGCTAATTATTATGCAACAACAATTGCTAATGGATTTGATTTTGCAAGTGTTTTAGTTAAAACACGTGAAGGTCGTCCTATCAAAATTGAAAACAACGACTTAGCAAAAACACATAATGGTGCTAATGCAAGAGTTAACGCTTCTGTTTTAGGATTATATGATAGTTTGAGAGTAAAAGGTCCAATGAAAGGCGAAAGCGCTATTACTTGGGAAACTTTTGATGCTGAAACGAATCAAAAATTAACAGATCTTAAAAACGCTGGTAAACAAATTGTGTTATTGACGCAAACTTATGCCAGTCCGTCAACATCTAGATTAATTTCAGAATTTAAATCTAAATACGGAAACGTGCGTCATGTAAATTATGATGCAGTTTCAGAGTCTGCAGCATTAGATGCTTTTGAAGGAAATTATGGCACTCGTGGGTTAGCGAGCTATGATTTTTCTAAAGCTATGACTATTGTGTCGGTAGGAGCAGATTTCTTAGGAGATTGGCAAGGTGGAGGATTTGATTCAGGATATGCTCAAGGACGTGTTCCAAAGAATGGAAAAATGTCTAGGCACATTCAATTTGAATCAAATATGTCTTTATCTGGTGCAAATGCAGATAAGCGTGTGCCACTAACACCAACACAACAAAAACAAGTTTTAGCTAAATTATATAGTTTAGTGGTTGGTGGATCTGTATCTACAGAATTGCCTGAGCATATAAATAAAGCTGTTCAGAACGCTGCTTCAGAATTAAAGAAAGCAGGAAGTAACGGAGTTTTAGTAACAGGAATTCAAGATGTAAATGCGCAAACAGTTGCGTTATCAATCAACGAAAGACTAAATAGTAAAGCATTTGATCCTTCTACACCTATATTAACCAGGCAAGGTAATAATAATGCTGTTACTAAATTAGTTGCAGATATGAAAGCTGGACGCGTTGGAGGTATCATCATGAGTGGTGTTAACCCAATGTATACATTGCCTAATGCATCAGAGTTCGCTGAAGGTCTGGAGAAAACAGAGCTATCAGTTTCGTTTTCAATGAAAGCAGATGAAACAGCGTTAAATACAGATTATATTGCTGCTGCACCTCATTACCTAGAGTCTTGGGGAGACGTAGAAATCAAGAAAGGACATTTCAGTTTAATGCAGCCAACTATTCGTCCGTTGTTTGATACACGTCAATTCCAACAAGCATTATTAATGTGGATAGGAAGTGATGCAACATATAGAGAATATATTAAATCGGGTTGGTCTGGTGGATCTTTCAATAAAGCATTGCAAGATGGAGTTTATGTTTCGGGTACTTTTTCTAGTGCGCCAAATGGATCATCAACCACCACTACAGAAACATCAACTCAATTAAAAGATAAAAAAGATAGAACATTCTTAGGTGGCGTAATACATGACGTTGCTGTAGGCGTTGGTATTAAGGATGAAGATAAAGATGAATTTGTAACAACAACATCATCTTCAACTTCGACCACAGGAGGTTCTAACAGTACTGCTGGAGTTGCTGCGATTAGTGCAGGAAGTGCAGCTAGAAATTTAGCATCTTCTGCTAAGTCAGAAGGTATGGAATTGTCATTATATACTAAAACAGGTATGGGTGACGGTCAGGATGCTAATAATCCTTGGTTACAAGAATTTCCAGATCCTATTACTAGAACATCTTGGGATAACTATTTAACAGTTTCGGCAGCAGATGCTAAATCTTTAGGTTTAGAAAATAATCACGTTGCAACCGGAGCTTTAGATGGAAGTTATGCAGATGTTACTGTAAATGGAACAACTGTTAAGAATGTACCGGTAATTATTCAACCAGGTCAGGCTAAAGGTTCTGTTGGGTTATCATTTGGTTATGGTAGAACTGCAGGTTTAAAAGAAGAAATGATGACTGGTGTTAACGCTTACCCGTTATACCAAGATTTTAATACTACTCAAAACGTATCTATTAAGAAGGCAGTAGGTATGCATGAATTTGCATGTGTACAGTTGCAAAATACTTTAATGGGTCGTGGAGATATTATAAAGGAAACAACGTTAGAAATCTTTAACACAAAAGATAGAAACGTATGGAATAAAGTGCCAACGGTATCTTTAAACCATGAAGAAGTTGAAGTAACATCTCCAGAAGTAGATTTATGGGATGAGTTTGATCGTTCAATTGGGCATCACTTTAATTTATCTATCGACTTAAATTCTTGTACTGGATGTGGAGCTTGTGTTATTGCATGTCATGCAGAAAACAATGTTCCTGTTGTAGGTAAGGAAGAAATTAGACGTAGTCGTGATATGCACTGGTTACGTATTGATAGATATTATTCTTCGGAAGATACTTTCGCAGAAGATGACACCAAAAAAGAAGAATTTTCTGGTCTTTGGGGTGATAAAGGGTCATTAGGAGGATTTGGAGAATTAGAAAATCCAGCTGATAATCCGCAAGTAGCATTTCAGCCAGTAATGTGTCAGCATTGTAATCATGCACCTTGTGAAACTGTTTGCCCTGTGGCAGCAACATCACATGGTCGTCAAGGCCAAAATCATATGGCGTATAACCGTTGTGTAGGTACACGTTACTGTGCAAACAACTGTCCATATAAAGTAAGACGTTTTAACTGGTTCTTGTACAATAAAAATGATGAGTTTGATTATCATATGAATGATGATTTAGGTCGTATGGTATTAAATCCAGATGTAACAGTTCGTTCTCGTGGTGTAATGGAAAAATGTTCTATGTGTATTCAAATGACACAAAAAACTATTCTTGATGCCAAGCGTGATGGTAGAGCAATTAAAGATGGTGAATTCCAAACAGCATGTTCTGCAGCTTGTAGCAGTGGTGCAATGGTATTTGGTGACATCAATGATAAGGACAGTAAAGTTGCGAAACTTAAAGAAGATGATCGTATGTATCACTTATTAGAAAGTGTTGGTACTAAACCTAATGTTCAGTATCATACTAAAGTGAGAAATATTACAGAAGCATAGAAAAATTAATTAAGAAACAATTATAATAGATTATGGCGTCTCATTACGAAGCACCTATTAGAAGACCCTTAGTTACAGGAGAAAAATCATATCACGATGTATCGGTAGATGTGGCAGCACCTGTTGAAGGAAAAGCAAACAAAGCTTGGTGGATTGTGTTTTCAATATCACTTGTCGCATTCCTTTGGGGAATTGGGTGTATTATCTATACGATATCTACAGGTATTGGTACTTGGGGATTAAACAAGACCGTTGGTTGGGCTTGGGATATTACTAACTTCGTTTGGTGGGTTGGTATTGGTCACGCAGGAACATTGATTTCTGCAGTACTATTACTCTTCCGTCAAAAATGGAGAATGGCAATTAACCGTTCTGCAGAAGCAATGACAATTTTCTCAGTAGTTCAAGCAGGTTTATTTCCTTTAATCCACATGGGTAGACCATGGTTAGGATATTGGGTATTACCTATTCCAAATCAATTTGGATCGTTATGGGTAAACTTTAACTCGCCATTACTTTGGGATGTATTTGCAATTTCTACATATTTATCTGTATCACTAGTTTTCTGGTGGACAGGTTTATTACCTGATTTTGCTATGTTAAGGGATCGTGCTATTAAGCCTTTTCAGAAAAAAATATATTCATTATTAAGTTTTGGATGGTCTGGACGTGCTAAAGATTGGCAACGTTTTGAAGAAGTATCTTTAGTACTTGCTGGTTTAGCAACACCACTTGTATTATCAGTACATACAATTGTATCTTTTGACTTTGCGACTTCTGTAATTCCAGGTTGGCATACAACGATTTTTCCTCCATATTTCGTTGCTGGGGCAATTTTCTCTGGATTTGCAATGGTGAATACACTTCTTATTATAATGAGAAAAGTTTGTAATCTCGAAGATTATATTACTGTGCAACACATAGAGTTAATGAATATTGTAATTATGCTTACAGGTTCTATAGTAGGTGTAGCTTATATTACTGAGCTATTTATCGCTTGGTATTCTGGTGTTGAGTATGAGCAATATGCATTCTTAAATAGAGCAACAGGACCTTATGCTTGGGCATACTGGATGATGATGTCTTGTAACGTGTTTTCACCTCAGTTTATGTGGTTTAAAAAATTAAGAACAAGTATTATGTTTTCTTTCTTTATATCTATTGTGGTAAACGTAGGTATGTGGTTTGAGCGTTTTGTAATTATTGTTACCTCATTACATAGAGATTATTTACCATCATCATGGACGATGTTCTCACCTACTTTTGTTGATATAGGTATTTTCATAGGTACAATTGGATTTTTCTTCGTATTATTCTTATTATATGCAAGAACTTTCCCAGTGATTGCACAAGCCGAAGTAAAAACAATATTGAAATCTTCGGGAGAGCGATACAAGAATATTAGAGAAAGAGGAGATAGTTTAGTTGGCACAGGAGCAGATGAGAGAACTTCTAATTTAAAATTAGTTGAAGACACCACTGCAATTAAACCTGAGCAAGATAAAACAGAAAAGTTAGATAACTTACTAAAAGGTGTTGGTACATTTGATCCTTCTATACAAACCGCAGATGATTTAAAAGTCATCAACGGTATTGGACCAAAAATGGAAGAGGTTCTAAATAGTATTGGAATCTTTACTTACGCACAGGTGAGTAAAATGTCAAAAAGAGAATATGACTTACTAGATGAAATCACAGAATCTTTCCCAGGAAGAGCAGAACGTGATGATTGGTCTGGTCAGGCTAAAAAATTAATAAACTAAAATAGTACATGGAAGCTTCAAAAGTAATTCACGCTATTTATACCGATGACGATGTCTTAATGAATGCAGTTAAGAAAGTTAAAACTGCTAGACATCACATTGACGAGATATACACGCCTTTTCCAGTTCACGGACTAGACAAAGCGATGGGATTAGCACCAACAAGAATAGCAATTGCATCATTTATGTATGGATGTGTTGGTTTAACTGTTGCTGTCGTAATGATGAATTTTATTATGATAGAAGATTGGCCTCAAAATATTGGTGGTAAACCAAGTTTTAGTTATATAGAAAATATGCCTGCGTTTGTGCCAATTATGTTTGAATTGACAGTGTTCTTTGCAGCACACTTGATGGTTATTACATTTTATTTGAGAAGTAGAATGTGGCCATTTAAAAAAGCAGAAAATCCAGATCCGAGAACAACAGATGATCATTTTTTAATGGAAATCGCAGTTCATGGTAATGAAAATGAATTGACAAATTTATTGAAAGAAACTGGAGCAGTTGAAATTAATTTAATTGATAAAACGCATTAATTGATACAGATGAAAAGTGTTTTTAAAATAGTAGTGGTATTAATGGTAATTGGAAGTGTAATTTCTTGTCAAAAGAATTCTAGACCAAATTATCAATTTATGCCTAATATGTATGAATCAGTAGGATATGAGGCTTATCAAGAAGCAGATGTCGTAGTTGATGGTGAGCATATATTAGAAAATAATATGGAGGCTCAATTGCCTGCAGAAGGTTCAATACCTAGAGGTGGTCATATGCCATTTGAAATCGAAAATTCTAATGCTGGATATGAACTTGCTAAAACAAGTTTAAATAATCCATTAGATTCTACTCAGTATGACAGGTTAAGAGCAGGACAGCTATATGATATTTACTGTGGAATTTGTCATGGTAAAAAAGGTAACGGTCAAGGCACATTAGTTAAAAGAGAGAAGATTTTAGGTGTGCCAAGTTATGATGATGCTGGTCGTGCAATTACTCCTGGTAGTATTTATCATACGATTTACTACGGAAAGAACGCAATGGGATCTTACGCTAATCAACTTAATGAAGAGGAGCGTTGGCAAGTTGTTGATTATGTAATGGAATTAAAAGCAGACCTAGAAAAATAAGATAGATAAAGATTATATATAGATATGTATACATTTTCAAGTAAATTAAAATCGGTTGCATTTGCCTTAATGATTATAGGCTTTATAGGTGTAACTTATGGTTTTTTAACATCTAACAAAAGCTTTACTGAAGTAGAGACGATGTTAGCTGCAGAATCTCATCATGGAGAAGGTCACGGAGAAGACACTACGCATCATGTAGCAAATGCCGAAGATTCTCACGCTTCTGATACAGTTGTTGCTCATGACGATAAAGTTGGTCATGAAGCAGACGGTAGTCATAGTCATACAGAAGTAGATGAGCATACTAAACATGTTAATCATGTTATGCATGCTATGCATAAGAGACCTTGGGCAGCACTTTATGTAGCAGCATTTTTCTTTTTTATGATTGCACTTGGTGTTTTAGCATTTTATGCAGTTCAATATGCAGCACAAGCAGGTTGGTCTCCGTTATTGCTAAGGGTAATGGAAGGTATTACAGCTTACATGCTTCCTGGTGCGATAATAGTTTTATTAATAGCAATTCTTTCTGGTTTAATAGGTCATTACGGTTTATTTGTGTGGATGGATCCAGATGTAGTAGCCCATGATAAATTAATTCAAGGTAAAGCAGGATGGTTAAATATCACTTGGTTTGGGGTAAGAGGATTTTTGTATATAACTGGATGGTATCTTTATAGACATTTTTCTCGTAAATTTTCTATTGCTCAAGATGAAGCAGATGACAATAAAAACTTTGTTAAAACCTTCCGTATTTCAGCAGCATTTTTAGTTTTCTTTTTATATACAGAATCTATGATGTCTTGGGATTGGATAATGAGTGTAGATCCTCACTGGTTCTCAACATTATTTGGATGGTATGTATTAGCAGGAATGATGGTTTGCGGTATTACTGTAATTGCAATGATTACAATTTATCTTAAATCAATGGGACTGTTACCTAAAGTAAACGATAGCCATATACATGATTTAGCAAAATTTATGTTTGGTTTCAGTATTTTCTGGACTTATTTATGGTTTTCACAATTTATGTTAATCTGGTATTCAAACATCCCAGAAGAGGTTACCTATTTTGTAACGCGTTTTCAGGATTACCAATTACCGTTTTTAGGAATGGTTGCAATGAACTTTATATTTCCATTGTTGGTATTAATGAATAGTGATTATAAACGAATTCCTTGGTTTGTTATAATGGCAGGTATTGTTATTTTATGCGGTCACTATATTGATATTTTCAATATGATTATGCCAGCAACAGTTGGAGATCAGTGGTCTATAGGTATTCCAGAAATTAGTTCAATATTCCTTTTTGCTGGGCTATTTATCTTTATCGTCTTTACTGCGTTGACAAAGCAACCTTTAGAGCCAAAACGTAATCCTTTCATAAAAGAAAGTGAACATTTCCATTATTAATAAATTATATAAAGAACAGAAACGACAATGACTGCTTTTTTAACACTTATAATAGTACTTTTTATAGCTATTGCGATTTGGCAAATGGTCAAAATATTTGATCTTGCTCAAGTAGGCTCTTCTAATAGCGTGGTAGCTACAGATAAAGACAACAAAATTAATGGTTATCTAATGATGGGGTTTTTAGTCTTCATCTATGCTATAACTATTGCTAGTTTTTGGTATTTAGGAGATTTACCATTAACGTCTAATTCTGCTTCAGAACATGGACCAGAAGTTGATAACTTAATGGTTATTTCTATGACATTAATATTCATAGTTCAGACCATAACGCAATTCTTGCTCCACTATTTTGCTTTTAAATATAAAGGTGAAAAAGGACGTAAAGCTTTGTTTTATGCTGATAATAATACCCTAGAAGCGATTTGGACTTTTATTCCTGTAGTAGTTTTAGCAGGTTTGATTATATATGGTTTATTTACTTGGACTAGTATAATGAATGTTGAAGAAACTGAAGAAACTTTAGTTGTTGAGTTATATGCACAACAGTTTAACTGGAAAGCTCGTTATGCAGGCGAAGATAACACATTAGGTATGGCTAATGTGAGATTGATAGATATTGATCGTGCTAATATTTTAGGTCTTGACGAGTCAGATCCTAATGCACAAGATGATGTTATTACTACAGAATTACACCTACCAGTAGGAAAACCAGTATTATTTAAGATGCGTTCTCAGGATGTATTACATTCTGCATATATGCCACATTTTAGAGCACAAATGAACTGCGTTCCTGGAATGATTACTCAGTTTGGATTTACTCCAACTGTTACAACCAAAGAAATGCGTCTTAATCCAGATATTCAAGAGAAAGTTGCTAATATAAATGCGCTTAGACTAGAAAAGAAAGATGAAATAGAAGCTAGAGGTCAAGACTTAATGTATGAGTTTGATTACTTACTATTATGTAATAAGATTTGTGGTAAATCACATTACAACATGCAAATGAAGATTATAGTAGAAACTCAAGAAGAATATGATGCTTGGATGAAAGAGCAAAAAATATTCAAGAATTCATTAACAAACAACTAAGATTAAAAAAGAAAAAAGATTATGTCAGCACACGCAGATACCCACGCACACGACGACGATCATGGACATCATCATAAAGAGACTTTTGTAACTAAATACATATTTAGTCAAGATCATAAAATGATTGCAAAACAGTATCTAATTACAGGTACAATTATGGGTGTTATTGGTGTTTTAATGTCAATAATGTTCCGTATGCAAATTGCTTGGCCAGAACAACCAAATGTTTTATTTGAAGCATTATTGGGTAAATGGGCTCCAGGTGGTGTTATGGATGCAGATATTTATTTGGCGTTAGTTACAATACATGGTACTATCATGGTATTCTTTGTACTAACAGCAGGTTTGAGTGGTACATTTAGTAACTTACTAATTCCATTGCAAATTGGAGCACGAGATATGGCATCAGGTTTTTTAAACATGGTATCATATTGGTTGTTTTTCTTATCAAGTGTTATAATGATTATTTCATTATTTGTAGAAGCAGGACCAGCAGCAGCAGGTTGGACTATTTATCCACCATTAAGTGCTTTGCCAATGGCACAAGGAGGTTCTGGTATGGGGATGACCTTATGGTTAGTTTCTATGGCAATATTTATTGCATCTTCTTTATTGGGATCACTTAACTACGTAGTTACTGTAATCAACTTAAGAACTAAAGGTATGTCTATGACGCGTTTACCTTTAACAATATGGGCTTTCTTTGTAACAGCAATTATTGGTATTGTATCGTTCCCAGTACTTTTATCTGCAGCATTATTACTTATAATGGATAGAAGTTTTGGTACATCATTCTTCTTATCAGATATTTTTATTCAAGGTGAAGTTTTACATTATCAAGGAGGTTCTCCTGTTTTATTTGAGCACTTATTTTGGTTCTTAGGTCACCCAGAGGTATATATAGTATTATTACCAGCATTAGGTATTACTTCAGAAATTATAGCAACCAACTCACGTAAACCAATCTTTGGTTACAGAGCCATGGTTATGTCAATTCTTGCAATTGCTTTTCTCTCAACGATTGTTTGGGGACACCATATGTTTATATCAGGTATGAATCCATTTTTGGGATCTGTATTTACATTTACAACACTTTTAATCGCAATACCATCTGCAGTAAAAGCCTTTAACTATATTACTACCCTTTGGAAAGGTAATTTGCAAATGAATCCAGCTATGCTTTTCTCTATTGGATTAGTATCAACCTTCATTACAGGAGGTTTAACAGGAATTATTTTAGGTGATAGTGCATTAGATATTAACGTGCATGACACATACTTCGTAGTAGCGCATTTTCACTTAGTAATGGGTATATCTGCATTGTATGGTATGTTTGCAGGAATTTATCACTGGTTCCCAAGAATGTTTGGTCGTATGCTTAATAAAAATCTTGGCTATTTACACTTTTGGGTAACAGCAATCTGTGCTTATGGTGTTTTCTTCCCAATGCACTTCATAGGTATGGCAGGTTTACCAAGACGTTATTATACAAATTCTAATTTCCCTTTATTTGATGATACAGCTAATGCTAACGTTGTAATTACAATGTTTGCAATAATAGGAGGTATCTTTCAATTAGTATATTTATGGAATTTCTTTTATTCTATTTTCTTCGGAAAAAAGGCAGAGAAAAATCCTTGGAGATCTACAACATTAGAGTGGACTGCTCCAGTAGAGCATATTCATGGTAACTGGCCAGGAGAAATACCTCACGTACATCGTTGGGCTTATGATTATAGCAAACCTGGTCATGAAGATGATTTTGTACCGCAAGATGTACCATTATACGATGGTGAAGAAGAATTACAACATTAGATTAATATCTACGTAAGTAGAAATCTTATAAAAATTAAAAAAGGACCTTTAGAATCATAAAACATTCTAAAGGTCTTTTTTTTATATTTGATTATGCTGAAATATGAATTCTCAATTATCTTGCTTTTTGTTTTGTTCTCATGTAATATGCAATGGAGCAATCAAGGAGAGCGTCGAATTATTTATGAGTTAGAAGAAAAACATTCAAATCATATCATTAACTATTTCGAAGCTGCACATAAAAACTCAGATAAAAACAAATACAATTTAAGAAAACAGTTTGTTGAGATTAATGGTTTAAAGGAAAGTTTTAATATAACTTTCAATACTTGTGATGAGTATTATAAAAATGAAAAATTCATAAAAATCACAAATAGATTTTTAAAATTGTCTGATTTTTATTTGATACCAATTGTTCCTTCCGAAGATGCTGAATTTTCAATAAAAGCTAAAGACAAAACTTTACAAACATGGGTTGGCTCAAAAGGCATATCTTTTATTGTGGATGAGAACGGTTCCATTCAAAAATTATCAATAATGTAAATTCTAATTGTTAACTTTACATACAATTGTTTAAAGTATAATCAAAAGAGATTCCTGCCTTAGCAGGAAGTAGTATGAACGAAAACCTAGACCCAACAGACGATAATTTCACACCAGAAGAACTGGACGTTGAAAAAAAGTTAAGACCCTTATCCTTTGATGATTTTACAGGTCAAGATCAAGTGTTGGAGAATCTTCAAATTTTTGTTCAAGCAGCGAATGGTAGAGACGAAGCATTAGATCACACGTTATTTCATGGACCTCCAGGATTGGGTAAAACTACGTTAGCGCACATTTTAGCAAGTGAGCTTAATGTGTCTATTAAAGTTACGTCAGGACCAGTATTAGATAAACCTGGAGATTTAGCAGGATTATTGACAAATCTAGATGAACGCGACGTGTTATTTATTGATGAAATACATAGATTAAGTCCAATTGTAGAAGAATATTTATACTCAGCAATGGAAGACTATAAAATCGATATAATGATTGAGTCTGGACCAAATGCAAGGACCGTTCAAATTAATCTCAATCCATTTACTTTGGTTGGTGCTACAACACGATCAGGATTATTAACGTCTCCAATGCGAGCTCGATTTGGTATACAGAGTAGATTACAATATTATAATACCGAATTATTAACTACAATCGTTCAACGTAGTGCATCTATTTTAGGAGTTCCTATTTCTATGGAAGCTGCTGTTGAGATTGCAGGTCGTAGTCGTGGTACACCACGAATTGCAAATGCATTACTACGTCGTGTGCGTGATTTTGCGCAAATAAAAGGTAACGGTAGTATAGATATAAATATTGCTAAGTTTGCTTTAGAAGCTTTGCATGTTGATGCACATGGATTAGATGAAATGGATAATAAAATTTTGTCAACCATTATAGAGAAGTTTAAAGGAGGACCAGTTGGGATTACTACAATAGCAACCGCAGTAAGTGAAAGTGCCGAAACTATCGAAGAGGTATATGAGCCATTTCTAATTCAACAAGGATTTTTAATGCGTACACCTCGTGGTCGAGAAGTTACAGAACAAGCCTATAAGCATTTAGGTAAAATTAAAGGACCAACTCAAGGAGGGTTATTTTAAAATGAAAGAAATACCAGAAGTTCCTTTATCTAAATTTATTAAGCATTCATTAGAAATTCTTAAAAACCCATTACCGTTTCACAATAAAAATTTTGAAGAGAAAGGAGATATATTCAAACTTAATGTTGGGTTTAATACTAAAATATATTTTTGTCGTGATGCAGCTTTAGCGCAATATGTGCTTCAGAAAAATCAAAAAAATTATGTTAAATCTAAAATTCAAACAGAAGATTTAGTTAAATATGTAGGCGAAGGTTTGCTTACTTCCGAAGGAGAAAAATGGAAGAAGCAACGTAAGATGATGCAACCAGCTTTTCATAAAAAGCAACTTGAGAATTTGTTAAGCGGTATGCAGGATACAATTGTGTCAGAATTTAAAAAAATAAAAGTTGACACAACCATTGATATTTTTCCAATTCTAAATGATTTAGCTTTTCAAACTGTAGTTAAATCATTATTTACCAAGGCAGCAAAATCTGAGGATATGGAAAGGCTTCAGTTTATAACCGAGGCAAATCAACGTATGCTTGTTAAAGAATTACGACAACCTTATTTGGGTTGGTGGTTTAAAATAAGTGGAACATTAGATAAATACCTAAATCTTTCAAAAGAGGCGCGAAAAATCTTAAAAGGTATTGTCGAAGATCGAAAATCATCTGGAAAACGTTATGACGATTTGCTCGACATGCTGTTAGAAACTAAGTATGATGATGGTAAAAGGATGAGTGAAGAGCAACTTATAGACGAAATTTTAATAATTTTTACTGCTGGTCATGAAACTACTTCAAATGCGTTAACTTTTACATTTCAGTTATTAGCAAAACATCCAGAGTGGCAAGATAAAATTTATGACGAGTGGCAAAATATGGGAGCAGATGAAACTGATTTAATGATGCGCGTATCCTCGTCTAAAATGTGCCAACAAGTACTTGAAGAATCTATGAGGCTCTATCCTCCTGCTTATTTTATAGATCGCGTAAATATTGAAGCAGATAGTTTTAATGACATGACCTTTGAGCCAGGTTGTAATTTATTGTTTTCGGTTTATGAAATACATAGACATCCAAAACTATGGGAACAACCTACAGCATTTGTACCAGAACGTTTTTCACAAGGCTCTCGTCCATTTTCCGCTCAATATTTCCCCTTTGGAGCTGGACCACGAAAGTGTATTGGTAATAATTTTGCAATGTTTGAAATGATTATTGCGGTTCAAGAACTTGTTTCAAAACATAAAATATACTCTAATTTTGATGAGATAGATATTACACCTCTAATTACTTTAAAACCTAAAAATGCATTTTTAAGATTTGAGAATAGGTGATAGCCAATAAATCTAAATACAGTAAGTTTATTAAAGCAGAAGCCAAAAGCCTTGGCTTTTTATCATGCGGTATAAGTAAAGCTGGATTTTTAGAAGAAGAAGCACCTCGATTAGAAAAATGGCTAAAAAATAATGCGCATGGAGAAATGCGCTATATGGAGAATCATTTTGATAAACGCTTAGATCCAACAAAATTAGTTGAAGGTTCAAAAAGTGTGGTGTCACTACTCTTAAATTATTTTCCTTCGGAAATTCAAAACCCTGAAAGTTATCAACTTTCTAAATATGCTTATGGGACAGATTACCACTTTGTCATTAAGGACAAATTAAAACAATTACTACAATCAATTCAGGATGAGATTGGAGAAGTTCATGGTCGTGCCTTTGTAGATTCGGCACCAGTATTAGATAAAGCATGGGCTGCAAAATCTGGTTTAGGCTGGATTGGTAAACATAGCAATTTGCTCACTCAAAAAGTAGGCTCATTTTATTTTATTGCCGAATTAATTATCGATTTAGAATTAGAACATGACCACGCAGTAACCGATCATTGTGGCACGTGTACTGCTTGTATAGATGCATGTCCAACAGAAGCCATCACAGAGCCTTATGTTGTAGATGGCAGTAAATGTATTTCATACTTCACTATTGAATTAAAAGAGAATATTCCTCAAGAAGTCAAAGGGAAATTTAACGATTGGATGTTTGGTTGCGATATCTGTCAAGATGTGTGTCCTTGGAACCGCTTTTCAAAAGCTCATAGCGAACCTTTGTTTAATCCGCATCCTGATTTACTTTCTATGACTAAAAAAGACTGGGAAGAAATAACAAAAGAAACTTTTAATAAGGTGTTTAAAAAATCGGCAGTAAAGCGAACTAAATTTGAAGGTTTACAACGTAATATTAAATTTTTGAAACAATAGTTTTTGTAGAGTTTCTTTTAACTAAAGCGGTTTCTAACTCAATAATTTTTGGATGTACTTCCTCGCCACTTTTTATAGATTTAAGTTCTTTATAGAGTTGCTTAAATGCCATTTTCCCCATTAAATAACCAGGTTGATCAATAGTAGATAATGTAGGTGTAATTGCAGATGACATAAACCAATTACTAAAACCTACGATAGAAATATCTTCAGGAATTTTGACTCCTCTACTATTAAACTCTGTAATTGCACCTATAGCAACCATATCTGTATTTATAAAAATACCATCAACATCATTATGGTCAGCCAATAATTGCGCTGCATTTTTCTTGCCTTCTTCAAAACTTTTATCGCTACAATCACATATATAAACTAAAGATGGGTCATAAGATAAGCCATTGTCTATTAATGCTTTTTTGTAACCTAGAAATCGGTCAATAGAATTTTGAGGCAAGAGAGGTCCCCTAAAATGTGCAATCCTTTTACAACCTGTGTCAATCAAATGTTGAGTAGCTATATAGGATGCTTTACGGTCATCTATTATTACTTTAGAGCAGTTAACAATTTTTGCAATTTTATCAAACATAACAATAGGCTTATCTAAATCAATAACATCTGTAATATGCTTAAAATCTGATGTTTCATTAGCCAAGGAAATAAGTATACCGTCAACATGTTTACTTAACAGTAAATCAATTTGCTTTTTTTCTAATTCATAAGATTCATTTGATTGTAAAATTATTACCAAATATCCTTTTTTTTCTGCTTGGGCAATTATGCCTTTTATAACTGTAGAGAAAAAGTGGTGTACAACCTCGGGTATTATTAAACCAATGGTCTTAGATTCTTTAGTTCTTAAATTAACAGCAAATGAGTTTGGTCTATAGTTTAGTTGCTCAGCAGTTTCTCTAACAAGTTTTCTTGTCTTTTTACTTACATCAGGATAATCTTTTAGAGCTTTAGAAACAGTTGTTATGGAGATGTTGAGTGTCTCAGCTATTTCTTTTAGTGTAACAGGTTTCATTTGAACATAATTTTAAATAAAAATAGTTAAAATTATTGAATCGAAAACGTTTTCGGTAAATCGAAAACGTTTTCGATTTCTATTTTCTATTTTTTAGGCCATTTGATTATAAATTAGTCAATAATTAACCAAAATAATTATCAAATTAATAAAATAGACTAAAATGATTACAATTAAAAAAAGTTACAGTTTATTACTTCTACTATTGATTTCTGTTTCTTCTATGGTAGCTCAGTCTACTATATCAGGAAAAGTATCTGATGATACAGGAATGCCTGTTGGTGGAGTAAATGTCATTCTAAATGGAACTACTCAGGGAGCTGTTTCAGATTTTGATGGAAATTACACCATTACAAACGTTGAAGATGGAACGTATACCTTAAATGCTACTTACTTGGGGTATTCAAAATTTAGTAAAAGTGTGAGTATAGCAGGTCAAAATATAACAGTTGATATTGTTATGAGTGAAGATGCAGAGTCTTTAGATCAAGTTATCGTAACAGGTGTTACAAATCCTAAATCTAGAATAGAATCTAGTGTTTCTGTAACTACTATGCGACCTAAAATTATTGAGCAATCTGCTCCAAGAACTACTGCAGAAATTTTTAGAACAATACCAGGTATTCGTTCAGAGTCTTCAGGTGGTGAAGGTAATTCAAATATAGCAGTTCGTGGTGTTCCAGTATCGTCTGGTGGATCAAAATATGTACAATTACAAGAAGATGGTTTACCTGTGTTATTATTTGGAGACATGTCATTTGCAACCGCAGATATTTTTACTAGATATGATTCAAATATTTCAAGAATAGAAGCGATTAGAGGTGGCTCGGCATCTACATTATCTTCTAATTCTCCTGGAGCTATTATTAATTTAATAAGTAAAACAGGTAAAACAGAAGGTGGTTCTATGGGAACTTCATTTGGTTTAGATTATAGTAATTTTAGAACAGATTTTGATTACGGTGCACCTATAGGTGATGGCCTGTATTTTCATATGGGTGGATTCTATAGAGTAGGTGAAGGTATAAGAGATGCTGGTTACACAGCTAATAACGGTGGACAATTTAAGTTTAACATTACTAAGGAATTTGATAAAGGGTACGTTAGATTATACACAAAGTTTTTAAATGATAGAGCAATTTCTTACTTGCCAAACCCAATTCAAGTAACTGGTACTAATGCAGATCCAACATTTGAAGATGTACCAAATTTTGACGCAAACAGCCAAACATTGCATACACCTTATTTATCTCAAAGCGTTGGTTTAGGTGCTAATGGTGAGTTAAGACGTTCAAATGTAAGTGATGGTATGAACCCTGTTTCTACATCTGTAGGTATGGAGGCATCTTTTGACTTAGGAGATGGATTTAAAATTAAAAATAATGGTAGATTCTCTGTAAATAAAGGTGGTTTTAATTCTCCTTTTCCTGCAAGCGTATCTACTGCTTCAGATTTTTTATCTGGTGGTTTTGCTACAGATAATGGTTATGATTCATTAGTATATGCAAACGGAGATGGTGCAGTAGATGGTAACTCAATTATTGCTCCAGTCGTTCTATTTGATACCCAATTAAATAACTTTAATAATTTTATGAATGATATACGTTTAACTAAATCATTTGATAATTTAGATGTAACTGTAGGTTATTTTAAAGGCATTCAAAATGTATCTATGTCTTGGTTATGGAACTCATATTTATTAGAAGCTTCTGGAGATGATGCAAGATTGATTGATGCTCTAGATGCAGGAGGTAACACATTGTCAGTTAATGGTTTAGTTGGTTATGGCGCAGCATTTTTTGGTAACTGTTGTCAACGTAGCTATGATACAAGATACAATACATCTGCACCTTATTTGGCAGTTGCTTTAGAGGCGTCCGAAAAATTAAATTTTGATGCAAGTATTCGTTACGATAAAGGTCAAGTAGATGGTACATTTTCTGGTCCAACAACTTCACAATATGATATAAATAACGATGGTAACATTTCATTGCCAGAGCAAACAGTACAATCTATAGATTTAGCTAACCCAACAACAGTAGATTACGATTATGATTATGTATCATTCTCATTTGGTGCTAATTATTTATTAAAAGATAACGAAGCAATCTTTGCTCGATATAGTAGAGGTGGTTCTGCAAAAGCAGATCGTATCTTGTTTGCTGGATTAGATTATACAAACAGTGATGCAATAAATGCTTTAGATTTTATCAATCAAGCAGAATTTGGATACAAAAGAGGTTTTGATAAAGGATCACTTTACGCAACTTTATTCTTTGCAAAAACTGTAGAAGAAGGCGGTTTTGAAGCAACGTCTAACAGTATAATAGAAAACGACTATAAATCTGTAGGTATAGAAATAGAAGGTTCATATAGATTTAATGATGATTTTGATGTACGTGGAGGATTAACTTTTACAGATGCTCAAATAGACTCTGGAGATAACGAAGGTAATACTCCAAGAAGACAACCAGATTTTATTTATAATTTAATTCCTACTTATAACTTCGGAAAAACGAACCAAAACGCAATTGGTTTAAGCTTTATAGGACAAAGTAAGGCATATGCACAAGACTCTAATGAGTTAGTATTACCAGGATTTGTAATAGTTAATAGTTTTATTAATATTGGTATTACAGAGAAACTTAATGCTAACCTATCTGCAAATAACTTATTTGATACGTTAGGTATTACAGAGTCTGAAGAAGGAAGTATTGTAGAAGGACAAACTAATTATTTAAGAGTTAGACCAGTTCCAGGAAGATCTATTTCTCTTGGACTTAACTATAGTTTTTAATAAATTTTTAAGTGTTGAGAAAATTTATTGAGTTTAGATTGATTTGAGTTTTAAAAGAGTCAATGCCTATTTAAAGCATTGGCTCTTTTTAACTAAAAATTTTAATTAAATTAGTTAGCTAACTGTATAAAAAAATCACAAAAATGATAAAGAAACCAAAATTAAGCTTCTGGCAAATTTTAAATATGAATGTTGGGTTTTTTGGGATTCAATATAGTTTTGGTTTACAACAAAGTGCTGTAACGCCAATTTATGATTTTTTAGGAGCCAGTCCAGATCAAATTCCAATATTACATCTTGCAGGTCCTGTAACAGGATTACTGGTGCAACCAATAATTGGAGCATTAAGTGATAAAACTTGGAGCCCAAGATTTGGAAGACGTAAACCATACTTCTTAATTGGAGCTATTCTTTGTGGTTTGACGTTATTAGCCTTCCCATTTAGTAGTTCTCTATGGATGGCTGCAGGATTATTATGGATTTTAGATGCAGGAAATAATACAGCAATGGAGCCATACCGAGCACTTATTGCAGATAAGCTAGATGATGAACAGCAACCCTTAGGTTTTCAAATGCAAAGCTTTTTCACAGGTTTAGGTCAAGTTTTGGCTAATCTATCATTATTTATATTTCCACTAATTTTTATAGGTTCAACTGGTACATTACCAACTTGGGTATATGCATCTTTCTTTTTAGGAGCATTTTGCTCAATAGCGACTATTTTGTGGAGCATTAGTAAAACTAAAGAAATCCCTCCAACAGATGAAGAATTAGCAAAACTTAGAAGTGAAAAAAGAAGTGTTTTAGGTCCCTTAGTAGAAATTTTTTCAGCAATAAAAGACATGCCAAAAGTTATGTGGCAATTAGCATTAGTGTATTTGTTTCAATGGTATGCATTATTTTGTTATTGGCAAAACTCATCAAAAAGTGTGGCACTTTCTGTCTGGAATGCAACACCAGATAATAAAGAAGCATATAGTCAAGCAGTGAGTTGGACGGGATTGGTAAATGGTTGGTACAACGTGGTAACATTTCTAGTAGCCTTTGCTCTGGTTGGTTTTGCGAAAAAATACAGTGCTAAAAAAGTACATGCGTTTTGTTTAGTAATAGCTGCTCTTGGATTTTTAGCATTTCCGCATATAGAAAATAAAAATCTATTGTTTTTCGCAATTACCGGTTTTGGTATTGGTTGGGCAAGTATGATGGGTATACCTTATTTAATGGTAGTATCAGATATTCCTAAAGAACGCTATGGTGTTTATATGGGTATAATTAATATGATGATTGTAATCCCTATGATTTTTCAAACTCTAACTTTTGGTTTTGTTTTAAAACATTTTTTAAACAACGATCCCAGAAATGCAATAACATTTGCAGGAGTATTGCTTTTAATAGCTACAGTTTGTACACTTTTAATAAAAACAAAAAAAACGGTAGTCAATGACTAATATATATGATAAATCCATAGAGTTACTAGTAAAATGTTCTTCTACGGAAGGGTTTTTGGCCAGTGCTCAAGACATTTCAAATTATAAAAGAGTTTGGGCTAGAGATGGTGTTATTTGCGGTTTGGCTGCATTAGCATCAAAAGATGATCGCCTTATAAATACGTTTAAGAAAACATTAGAAACGCTTGCAAATAACCAACATAAGATAGGAACTATACCATCTAATGTTGGCATAGGTAAGGAAAATTCAGATGTAAGTTATGGTGGCTTGGCAGGTAGAGTGGATGCTGTTACATGGTTTATAATTGGTGTTTGCCAATATGCCCAGCATACAAAAAATGATGCATTTGTGGTCAAATATAAAAATCACATAGACAAGTGTTTATCTTTATTAGATGCCTGGGAGTTTAACAATAAACATTTATTATATGTACCACTATCTGGTAATTGGGCAGATGAGTATATTACAGATGGTTATGTTCTTTATGATCAATTGCTGCGTCTTTGGGCATTGAGAAGTTATAACGTTTTTGAAAAAAGCACAAGTATTTCAGAAAAAATAAAAAATATTACAACTCAAATTGAAATCAATTTTTTTCCTAATTCTAGCGGAGAAAAATTTCATGAACGTGCTTATTCTGAAGTAAAATTTAATCAATATTTACCCTGTTCGTTTTCACCATCTGGTTATAAAACACAATATGATGCTTTTGCAAATGCATTGTCATTATTACTAGATATTGGAGATAGCGACTTTCAAAAAAAGCAAATAGAGTTTTCATATGATTTAGCATCAAGTACTAAATTAGGCTTAGTACCAGCATTTTGGCCACCAATAAAAGAAAATGATGAACATTGGAGCTTGCTTAAGGATAATTGTAAGTATGAGTTTAGAAATTATCCCTATGAGTTTCATAATGGTGGGAGTTGGGCTATGGTTAATGGTTTTTTTGGTTTGGCATTACATGCTAAAGAAGAACACAAAAAGGCTGAAATTATACTTCAAAAAGTAAATGCCTCTAATGAGATGGCATCATTCTCTTTTTACGAAAATTTCAATACTCAAACTCAAGCTCCAAACGGTGTGCCATATTGTGCATGGAGTGCAGCAGCAGGAGTACTGCTGCATCAAACTAGAAATAACAATTTTAAAATATTAGTTTAATTTGAAAACTATAGATATAATAAGTGTTGGAGAGGTTTTAATTGACTTTATAGGTCATGAAGTTAATACATCAATTAGCAGAACTAAGAATTACCATCGTTTTTTAGGAGGATCACCAACAAATGTTGCTGTAAATGCATCAAGATTGGGTTTAAAATCTTGTTTAGTCGCTTCATGTGGTCAGGATGGGTTAGGAGATTATATATCAAGAAAATTGAAAAAAAATAATGTCGATGTATCATGTTTAAGAAGATGTGAATATGAACCTACATCTGTAATTTTTGTTTCAAAATCGACCGAAACTCCTGAATTTATACCTTTTAGAGAAGCCGACTGTAAGATTTTAAAGCATCAATTACTGGATGAAAAAATTTCAACTGCGAAAATTTTTCACACAACATGTTTTGCATTAAGCAAAAACCCAGCAAGAAATACAATATTAGAGAGATCTCAAAAAGCTAAAGAATTGGGTTTGAGATTGAGTATTGATATTAATTTTTCTGAAAAAATATGGCCAGATAGAAAAGAGGCCAAAAGTGTGTTGAAAGATTATTTGTCTAACGACCCTTTAGTTAAATTGAGTGAAGACGACTGCTATAGGTTATTTGCCGAAGTAAAATCTGAAGATTATATTTTTGATTACTTTCATAATCTTGGAGCAACCACGATTTGTTTAACTAAAGGCAAAAATGGTGTAGTAGTCTCAGATAAAAACGAAGGTTTGTTCTTTCAAAAAGCTATTGAAATCAAGAAGGTTAAAGATGCAACTGGTGCTGGAGATGCCTTTTGGACAGGTTTTCTATTTGCACAAATACAAAACAAAAGCTTGGAAGAGAGTATTACAATTGCCCAAAAACTTGCAGCTATTAAATTGCAAAATGTGGGTAGATTGCCTGATAAAATTGATATAAATAAAATAATATTAGGTTAATTTTACACCAATAAAGTCTATTTTTTTCACTTGTTAAAAGTTTGATAAATACTTTTACTCTCTAGTGTTTTTAAACACATCTTTCTCATAAAACACGTACATTTGTATTTAGTTTTTTAATATAAACTAATTAATAATACCTAGTATATGAGCAAGCAAAGTAAACGTAGAGAAGCATTAGTTTATCACGCTAAACCAACTCCAGGGAAAATTCAAGTTGTCCCAACAAAAAAATATGCAACACAAAGAGATTTGTCATTAGCGTATTCACCTGGTGTTGCAGAGCCTTGTTTAGAGATTGAAAAAGATAAAAAAAACGCCTATAAATATACAGCAAAAGGTAATTTGGTTGCTGTAATATCTAACGGAACTGCAGTATTAGGGTTAGGTAATATTGGTCCTGAAGCATCCAAACCAGTTATGGAAGGTAAAGGTTTGCTATTTAAAATATTTGCAGATATTGATGTTTTTGACATAGAAGTTGATACAGAAAACATTGAAGAATTTATTCAAACCGTAAAGATGATTGCGCCAACGTTTGGTGGTATTAATCTTGAAGATATTAAAGCTCCTGAGGCTTTTGAAATAGAACGTCGTCTTAAAGAGGAGCTAGATATTCCTGTGATGCACGATGATCAACATGGTACAGCAATTATATCTGCTGCTGCACTTTTAAATGCTTTAGAAATTGCAGAAAAAAAGATTGAAGATGTTAAGATTGTAATTAGTGGAGCAGGTGCTGCTGCGATTTCTTGTTCTCGATTGTATCAAGCTTGTGGTGCAAAACGAGAGAACATGGTCATGTGTGATAGTAAAGGTGTTATAAGAGATGATCGTCAAAATTTAACTAAGGAAAAAGCAGAATTTGCAACACATAGAAAAATAGATACTTTAGATGAGGCTATGCAAGATGCAGATGTCTTTATTGGGTTGTCTATGGCAGATATTGTAGAGCCATCAATGTTAAAAAAGATGGCTGCAAATCCTATTGTATTTGCAATGGCAAATCCAGATCCTGAGATAAAATATGATCTGGCCATAGATACTCGAGATGATATCATAATGGCAACAGGAAGAAGTGATCATCCTAACCAGGTAAATAACGTGCTCGGATTTCCTTTTATATTTAGAGGAGCGTTAGACGTACGTGCTACAAAAATAAATGAAGCCATGAAAATGGCAGCAGTATTTGCTCTAGCAGAATTAGCGAAACAACCCGTACCAGAGCAAGTAAATATTGCCTATGGAGAAACTCGTTTAACATTTGGTAGAGATTATATTATACCTAAACCTTTTGATCCACGATTAATTGCTGAAGTGCCACCAGCAGTTGCAAAAGCAGCTATGGAAAGTGGTGTGGCCACAGAGCCTATTGAAGATTGGGATAAGTATAAGGATGAACTTTTAGAGCGTTTAGGGTCTGATAATAAGATTGTTAGACTATTGTTAAATAGAGCAAAACTTAACCCAAAACGCGTAGTATATGCAGAAGCAGATCATCTAGATGTTCTTAAGGCAGCTCAAATTGTATATGACGAAGGTATCGCTATACCTATATTATTGGGTCGTCGTCAAACAATTGTTAGATTAATGGAAGAGATTGAGTTTGATGCAGATATTGAAATAATTGATCCAAAATCTGATGAGGAAGAAGAGAGAAAAAATCAATATGCAAAAGTCTATTGGGAACAGCGTAGACGTAAAGGTGTAACGCTATATTCCGCAGAAAGAATCATGCGAGAACGTAATTACTATGCAGCAATGATGGTAAATATTGGCGATGCAGATGCGCTGATTTCTGGTTATGCAAGAAGTTACCCACTGGTAGTAAAACCAATGTTAGAGCTTATTGGTTTGGCTCCTGGTTCTACAAGAGCAGCAACCACAAATGTGATGATGACTCAGAGAGGACCAATGTTTTTGAGCGATACATCAATAAATGTTAATCCATCTGCAAACGATTTAACGAGGATTGCTCAAATGACAGCAGGTGTGGTTAAAATGTTTGGTATGGAACCTGTCATGGCAATGATATCTTATTCTAATTTTGGCTCTTCTAAAAACCAAACTGCTGTAAAGGTGAGAGAAGCAGTTGAGTATTTGCATAAGAGACATCCAGATTTAATTGTTGATGGTGAGTTGCAAACAGATTTTGCACTTAATAGAGAATTGTTAGAAGAGACATTTCCGTTTTCAAAATTAGCAGGAAAAAAGGTAAATACGCTTATTTTTCCTAATCTAGAATCTGCTAATATTACATATAAATTATTGAAAGAACTTAATAAAGCCGACTCTATTGGACCTATTATGATGGGTATGAAAAAACCTGTACATATCTTGCAACTTCACGCAAGTGTAGATGAAATTGTAAATATGACTGCAATAGCTGTTATTGACGCACAACAAAAAGGAAAGTTGTTAAGTAATTAAGCAGAGTGTATTACCAAAGTAATCGCCTTTGTAATGCAAATAATTTTATTACATTTGAGTTTTCAATCTTAAATTTAAAATAGAGCCTCTATTTTACATTTTTAGATCAAACCCAAATGAGTAATGATTACACATATTCAAGGTAAATTAGTTGAGAAGAATCCAACAGATGTTGTAATAGATTGTAATGGTGTTGGTTACTTTTTAAACATTTCATTGCATACATTTTCTCAAATTCCAGATCAAGAAGCACTCAAACTTTATACACATTTAATTGTACGAGAAGATTCTCATACCCTTTATGGATTCTCATCTATTTCAGAGCGTGAAATTTTTAAACTTTTATTATCTGTTAGTGGTATAGGAGCTAATACAGCGCGTACAATGCTATCGTCATTATCACCACAGCAAGTAAAAGAAGGTATCGCACATGGTGATGTTGCATTAATTCAATCTATAAAGGGTATTGGAGCCAAAACAGCAGCACGTGTAATTTTAGACTTAAAAGATAAAGTGCTTAAAGTGTATGATATTGACGAAGTTTCTGTTAATAAAAACAATACGAACAAAGATGAAGCGTTATCAGCTTTAGAAGTTTTAGGATTTGCAAAAAAACAAGCTGAGCGTGTTGTAGATAAAATTGTGTCAAAACAACCAGATGCAACCGTAGAAAACATAATTAAGGAAGCTTTAAAAAACTTATAAAATTTGAGTACAACTAACTTTACTTTATTAAAATCATCTCGATTATTTATTATCATCGCTTCTGTCTTATTAAGTGGCTTTGGCCATGCTCAAACTAATCCAACAGAGCAAGATTCTACAAAAACAGGATTCTCTTTAGGTAGACTTACTATTCCCAACCCTCAAAGTATAGTGTCAAAATACACTTATGACCCAATAACAGATCGATATATTTATACAGAGACCGTAGGAAAATTTAATATTAATTATCCTATAATATTAACACCAGCAGAGTTTCAGAGGCTTGTATTATTAGAACAACAACAAAAATATTATAAACAAAAAATTGACGCTGCAGCAGGACAGAAAGAAGGAGCAGAAGAAGAACAAAAAAATCTATTGCCAGAATTTTATGTCAACTCAGGATTTTTTGAAACCATATTTGGAGGCAATACCATCGAAGTTATCCCTCAAGGTTCGGCAGAGGTTGATTTAGGGGTTTTATTTACAAAACAAGATAATCCCACGTTTTCACCTAGAAACAGAAGTAATTTTACATTTGATTTTGATCAAAGAATAAGCTTGAGTTTGCTAGGTAAAGTTGGTACACGTTTACAAGTAACTGTTAATTATGATACAGAGTCTACATTTGATTTTCAGCAATTAACAAAACTAGAATACACACCAACAGAAGATGATATTGTTAGAAAAATTGAAGTAGGTAATGTTAGTATGCCACTCAATAGTTCTTTAATAACAGGAGCACAAAGTTTATTTGGAGTTAAAACAGAGTTGCAATTTGGTAAAACCAGAGTAACAGCTATTTTTTCTGAACAAAAATCACAATCACAATCTGTTGTAGCTCAAGGTGGAGGTACAGTAGAGGAGTTTGAGTTTTTTGCAAGAGATTATGATGAAAATAGACACTATTTCTTAGCTCAGTATTTTAGGGATACTTATGACCAATCTATGTTAAGATACCCATACATTGCTAATAATGTACAAATTACAAGGTTAGAAGTTTGGGTAACAAATAGAAGTAATCAAACCGAAAATGTAAGAAACGTTGTAGCACTTCAAGATTTAGGAGAATCAGATTTTGATCCTGCAGACCCTGCAAATGATAATATTGGTTTAGATAACCCTCCTGCTGGTTTCATTAATGTACCATCAGGATCATTTCCAGACAATGGAAATAATGATTTTGACCCAACAAATATTGGTGGAGCTGGTTCTCAATTATCTACTGCAATTAGAGATATTACAACAGCAGAACAAGGAATTTTAGTGCCAGCAAATGAAGGTTTTGACTTTGGAAAACTAGAAAATGCAAGAAAATTAGAGCAAGGCAGAGATTATACGTTAAGCCAGCAACTAGGTTATATATCTTTAAATCAAAGATTACTTAATGACGAAATTCTAGCAGTAGCTTTTCAGTACACTATTGGTGGTGAAGTGTACCAAGTTGGAGAATTTGCTAATGATGGTGTAAACTCAACAGCAGAAGGTAATGATGATGATGGTGATAATATCCCAAATGATATAGATGCAGATGTAGATGGAGATGGTGTTATAGATAATGGTCCAGATACAGATGGAGATGGCATTAATGATACAGGTGATGCAGATGTAAATGGTGACGGAACAATTGATAATGGTCCAGACGTAAATGGAGATGGTATTAATGATTCATTTATTACAGTTCAAGAAGGTTCTACCCAGAGTTTAGTGGTTAAAATGTTAAAAAGTCCTATAACAGATGTCAATCAGCCTATTTGGGATTTAATGATGAAGAACATTTATGATACAGGCGCATTTCAACTAGATCAAGATGATTTCAGATTAAATATTTTTTATACCGAAACATCTCCTCTTAACTATATAGTACCAGTTGAAGGAACCGCTTTTCCTACATTTGGTAATAATACACCTTTTGATAATACGGATGATTCTGAAATTCAAGACGTACCTTTAATTAGGCTCTTTCATTTAGATAGATTAAACTTTAACAATGACCCACAAGCAGGTGGTGATGGTTTTTTCGATTTTGTACCTGGTTTAACTGTATTAACTCAAAATGGCAAGATTATATTCACAAAGACAGAGCCTTTTGGTCGTTATCTTTTTGATATTCTTGATGATGATGGAAATGCTATAGACAACGAAGCAGACTATAATTATGATGGGCCAGTTATGGGTAGCCCATATAACCTTAACCAAGAGAAATATGTTTATGATATTCTTTATAAGCAAACAAAAACAGCAGCTTTAGATGAGGCTGAGAAAAATAAATTTCAAATAAAGGGACGATATAAATCTTCTGGAGGTGATGGGATCCCATTAGGAGCGTTTAATGTGCCTAGAGGATCTGTAATTGTTACAGCAGGAGGAAGAACTTTAGTTGAGGGTCAAGATTATACAGTTAATTATCAAATTGGTCGTGTCTACATTATTGATGAAGCATTAAAGTCTTCAAATATTCCTATCAATGTTTCGGTAGAAAATAATGCAGTATTTGGACAACAAACAAGACGTTTTACAGGTGTAAATGTTGAGCATCAATTTAATGAGAACTTTGTTTTAGGAGCTACTTTATTAAACTTAAATGAACGACCTGTAACACAAAAAGCAAATTATAATACAGAGCCAATTAATAATACTATTTTTGGATTTAACGGTAACTATTCTACCGAAGTTCCCTTTCTAACAAGGCTGGCTAACAAATTACCTAACATTGATACAGATGCACCTTCAAACTTATCTGTTAGAGGTGAGTTTGCCTATCTAGCTCCTGGAGCTCCTAAAGGAACCGATTTCGAAAATGAAGCTACTGCCTATGTAGATGATTTTGAAGGTACTCAAGGCGCTATAGATTTATTATCACCACAGTCTTGGTTTTTATCAAGTAGACCAAGAAATCTAGGTAAGATTTATGCAGGTTTTGGTGACGAAGATGATAATGGAATTCAAAATGGATTTGATAGAGCGTTCTTAAACTGGTATACTATTGATCCGATTTTTTACAGTAGCCAAAGACCAGATGATATTAGTGATGACGATGTTTCAGATTTGTATACAAGACGTGTATTTATAGATGAAGTGTTTCCAGAGATAGATATTGCTCAAGGTCAAAGTACCATTATTAACACGTTAGATTTAACCTATTATCCTACAGAGAGAGGACCTTATAATTTTGAACCTGGTGCTACAGATGATAACTTGGATCCAACAAACAGTTGGGCAGGAATTACAAGACAAATTACCTCTACAGATTTTGAGCAAGCTAATGTTGAGTATATTGAGTTTTGGTTAATGAATCCATTTATGGATGATACGGGAAACACCATTACGAGTTCAGCACCTGGAAAGCTATTTATCAATTTAGGTAATATTTCTGAAGATGTTTTAAAAGATGGTAAAAAACAGTACGAAAATGGATTGCCAGAAGATGGTGATATTACACCATTATTGCCAGCAACATCATATCAAACAGTTGTACCAAGAAATCAATCTTTAATATATACATTTTCTACAGGAGGAGACCAAAGGGCAAATCAAGATGTTGGTTATGATGGATATGATGATGCCGAAGAATTAGCACAGTTTGGAGGTGCATTTGGCGAAGATCCTGCAAAAGATAATTACTTATACTATTTAAATACAGAAGGTAATATTTTTGATCGTTATAAAAATTATAACGGGTTGCAAGGTAACTCTCCAGATGTATTTACAGATACTAATAGAGGTTCTACTGTACAACCAGATGTTGAGGATATCAACAGAGATAATACGATGAATACGATTGATAGTTATTTTCAATATGAAGTAGAGATCAATCCAAATACGCTCAACGTATCTAATCCTCAAATTAATGATGTAAAAGATAGAACGGTTACGTTACCTAATGGGCAAACTGCAACAGTTTCATATTACCAATTTAGAATTCCAATTTCTGAGCCTACAGATGCGATTGGTGGTATAACAGATATTAGATCTGTGCGTTTTGCTAGACTTTTTCTAACAGATTTTGCAGAGAGAACTGTCATGCGTTTTGCGACGTTAGACTTAGTACGTAGCGATTGGAGACGATATAAATTGACATTAGATGATGAACCAAATAATGATAGTGATAATACAGACTTTACAGTAGGAGTTGTAGGACTTCAACAAAACGATGGTAACTATGTATTACCTCCAGGAGTTGTATTAGAGCAGTTAAATAACAACAATAATATTATTAGACAAAACGAGCAATCTCTACAATTAGAAGTGTGTGAATTAGAGCCCGAAGATTCTCGTGGAGTGTTTAAAAATATTAACGTAGATATGCGTCAATATAATAAGTTGCGCATGTTTATTCATGCCGAAGATGGTGAGTCAGGGACTCTCAATGATGGAGATCTTGTTGGATTTATTCGTATGGGTAATGACTTTACACAAAATTACTATCAAATAGAGGTGCCTTTACAAGCATCATCTGGTTTGGCCTCTGCCGAAACTGTTTGGCCAGAAGCCAATGAAATTAATATAGAATTAGATGTTCTTGAGCAAATAAAATCTTTAGGAATTGCAAATGGAACTCTTGCAAATATAGAACCTACGTTCTATGATTTGGTAAATGGAGAGCTCACAGAGGTAGATGAATTTGATCCCTATCCAGCAATTGGTACAGCAAACGCGCAAAGAGTTGCAATAAAAGGTAACCCAAATTTTGGCGATGTACGTGTTTTAATGGTTGGTGTAAAAAACCCAGGTCAAAACGGAATGAATTCTTGCGGAGAAATTTGGTTTAATGAGTTGCGTTTAGCCGATTTAGATAACGAAGGCGGTTGGGCTGCGGTTGCAGCGATAGATGCTAATATGGCAGATTTTGCTACAGTGAGCGCAACTGGTCGTAAAACAACAATTGGTTTTGGTTCTGTAGAGCAACGTCCTAATGAACGTAGTCGAGAGGATGTAGAGCAGTATGATGTGGTTACTAATTTAAATCTAGGACAGCTATTACCAAAAAAATGGGGTATTCAATTACCATTTAATTATGCTGTTGGAGAGCAAATAATAACGCCAGAGTACGATCAATTTTATAGAGATATTAAATTAGATGCGAGACTTAACGCAGCCAACTCTGCAGAGGAGCGGGAAACTATTAGAACACAATCTGAAGATTATACAAAACGAAAAAGCATCAACTTTATTGGTGTTAGAAAAAATAGAACTGGTGATTCAAAACCACGTTTTTATGATGTAGAAAATTTAACATTCAATTATTCATACAATAAAGAAGAGCATAGAGATTTTGAAATTGAGAATGCTTTGAGCCAACAAGTACGAGCTGGTGTTAATTATGCCTATAGTTTTGACTCAAAACCTATTGAGCCATTTAAAAAGAATGACTCCTTATTTAGAGGGAAATACTGGAAAATATTAAAAGACTTTAATTTTAATCCAATTCCAACTAGTTTTACTGTAAATACAGATATTATACGTCAATTTAATAAACAAAAGTTTAGAGAAATTGACTTGGCAGGAGGTAATATTGGTTTGGAAGAGTTATTCCGAAGAAATTATAATTTTAATACACAGTATGCCATAAACTATAATTTAACAAAAGCATTAAGTCTTAATTTTACAGCAGCCAATACTAACATCGTTAGAAATTATTTTGTAGATGATGTTATTAATGGTAGACAAAATCCAAATCTAGACGTTTGGGATGGCTTCTTCGATTTGGGTGACCCTAATATTCAAAGTCAGCAAATACAAATTAATTATGAAATTCCTTTGTATAAGATTCCTACGTTTAGTTTTATGAGAGCTACATACTCATATACAGGAGATTTCCAATGGCAAAAAGGATCAGATTTAAATAACAATTTACCTATAGAAAATGAGAATGCTCCAGGGACATTTACCAATTACAATTTAGGTAACTCTATTCAAAATGCAAATACTCACAATATAAACTCCACGTTTAATATGGAGACATTGTATAAGCATATTGGTCTTACTAAAAAGAAAGCCAGAACACCAAGAAGAGCTACACCAGGAGGTTTAGATAAGGATGGTAAAACTCCAACAGCAACAGCACAAAACACACCAGCTAAAACTGGAGGTGGTTCTAAAATTTTAAATGCAGGTATAGATATATTAACTGCGGTAAAACGTATACAAATAAATTATACCGAAAATAATGGTACTTTTTTACCAGGATATTTAAGAACACCAGGTTTTATTGGTACGTTTAAACCAACCTTAGGATATACATTTGGAAGCCAAAGTGACATTAGAGATTTAGCAGCAAGAAATGGATGGTTAACCGTGTTTCCAGATTTTAATCAGCAATATAGCGAGACGACTAATCGTATTTTAGATATATCGGCAGATGTAGAATTAATACCAGATTTAAATATTGATTTAACGGGAGGACGTACGTACTCAGAGAATATGACTCAAAACTTTAACACAACCGATACTAATGGTGATGGTTTGAGTGATACTTATAATGAGTTAATTACTAATTCCTTCGGAAACTTTAATATTTCAACCGCTTTAATAAAAACATCATTTGGTAAAAGCGACGAAAATCAATCTGCAGCTTTTGATGATTTTAGATCTAACAGATTGGTTGTTGCAAGACGATTAGCAAGAGAATTTTATGGTACAGATAACTTCGCAGTTGATCAAGAAGGTTACCCTCTTGGGTTTGGTAAAAATAGCCAAGCAGTATTGTTGCCATCATTTTTAGCAGCTTACAAAGGATCAGATCCAGATAAAATTAGTTTGTCTGCTTTTAGAGATATACCTATTCCTAACTGGCAATTAAAATATACTGGTTTTATGAAAATGAAGTGGTTTAAAAAACGTTTTAAACGTTTTTCTATCACACATGGTTACCGTTCTAGTTATACAATCAATCAATTTAGAACCAACTTAGATTTACAACCAGGCGACTTACAACCAGGAGTTGCTTATGATGACCAAGCTAATTTTAGTGATGTTGTAGATCAATCAGGTAATTTCAAAAACGAAACTATATTTAGTAATGTAAATTTAGAAGAGCAATTTAGCCCATTATTTAGACTAGATTTTGAAATGAAAAACTCGGTTAAGATTTTGGCAGAGATGAGAAAAGACAGAATTTTATCAATGTCTTTTGATAATAATTTATTGACAGAAATTCAAGGGAAAGAATATATTCTAGGGTTAGGATATAGAATTAAAGATTTACGAATACGTTCTAAATTAGCAGGACCAAAACAAGTAATTAAAAGTGATCTAAATATGAAGGCAGATGTTTCAGTAAGAAACAACAAAACTATCATAAGATATTTAGATATAGAAAATAATCAAATTACTCAAGGTCAAACCATTTGGGGATTAAAGTATACAGCAGATTATGCTTTTTCTAAAAACCTAACTGCTATATTCTATTTTGACTATACATTCTCAGAGTATGAGATTTCAACAGCATTTCCTCAAACTACAATTAGGTCTGGATTTACATTACGTTACAATTTTGGAAATTAGTAGTAAATACTCTCTAAAAAAATTACATTTGTAATAACAATAAATATTATTAGAACAAGATGAATATACCATCAGATTTAAAATACACCAAAGATCACGAGTGGATCAAAATAGAAGGTGATATAGCTACCGTAGGCATTACAGATTTTGCTCAAGGAGAACTTGGAGATATCGTATACGTAGAAGTAGAAACTCTTGATGAAACTTTAGATGTTGAAGAGGTTTTTGGTACAGTTGAAGCTGTAAAAACAGTTTCAGATTTATTCTTACCACTTTCTGGTGAGATTACAGCTTTTAATGAAAGTTTAGAAGACGAACCAGAAAAAGTAAACACAGACCCTTATGGAGACGGTTGGATGATTAAAATTAAATTTTCTGATGCTTCAGAAATTGATAATCTATTATCTGCTGATGATTACAAAGCTCTTATTGGCGCTTAAAAAATGGGCATTGCCTATTTTGGTTATTTATGTATTGGCTTTAACAATTGGAAGTTTGGCTCATTTAAATGGGATGCCAAGCTTAGGGTTCTCATTTGAGGATAAAATACGTCATTTTATAGCTTACTTTCTTTTTACAGTATTAGTTTATAACTATTGTAAAGCAAGAAACTTAACTAATGCTATACCTAAAGCTATACTAAGTGTCATTATTTATGGCATAATTATTGAACTATTACAAAAAGTTATGACCTCATATAGAACGTTAGATGTCTATGATGTTTTAGCAAATTCTTTAGGAGCTGTCTTAGCAGCTCTTATTATTATAGTTAGAAAAAAACTAAAGTTAAAATGAACTAATAGCTTGCTTTTTTAACAAATATTTGGTTAATTTAGCATTCTTAAAACCGTTTAAGCACTATGGAACCTAAAAAGAATATTAAATCAGACGTGAGTAGAAACAGCTCACTTTACTTTGCTGTTGGTCTTGCATTAATGTTAGCGCTTACTTATATGACTATTAATTATAAGTCATATGAAAAAGATGCAATAGATATTGGACAATTAGATTTAGAGGCTCTTGAAGAAGAGGATATCCCAATTACAGATCAAAAAATAATTCCACCACCTCCACCACCTCCACCACCAGTAGTGCCAGAGGAAATAGAAATTGTGGAAGATGAAAAAGAAATTGAAGAAACAGTAATTGAATCTACAGAAACAGATCAAACAGAAGAGATTGTTGAGGTTGAGGAGATTGAAGTAGAAGAAGTAGAAGAAGATATAGATGTTCCTTTTAACGTTATTGAAAATGTTCCAATTTTTCCAGGATGTGAGAATGAAAAAGGTAACAATGCTAAAAAGCAATGTATGTCTGATAAAATTAGCAAATTCGTAAACCGAAAGTTTAATACAGATTTAGCTGGTGATTTAGGTTTATCAGGAAGACAACGTATTAATGTTATCTTTAAAATTGATAAAACAGGAAATATTGTTGGTATTAGAGCTAGAGCTCCACATCCAGGTTTAGAGAAAGAAGCTAAAAGAGTAATTAGTTTATTACCTAAAATGAAGCCAGGAAAACAGAGAGGTAAACCAGTGAATGTTCCATATTCATTACCTATCCTGTTTCAAGTTCAAGATTAGATATATTAAACATATCACATAAATTCAAAATCCCATCTAAATTAATTAGATGGGATTTTTACTTTGGTATGCTTATTGTGTTTTTATCATAATATTAACATTATAAATTAAATATTATGAAAGATTTTAAAAAATCGCACAATATTGCTGGTCAGAGCAATAAAGTTGTGCAAAAAACACACAAACACGATGCAAATTTACAAAAAAACTCATCGTTGTATTTTCAAATAGGACTCATACTTTGTCTTTTAGGTACCTATGCTATGTTTGAGATGAAGTTTGAAACTAAAAATTTACAGGTAGCTATCTTAGAACCTTTAAATCTTGATGACTATACTGTAGATGTGCCTCCATTTGTAGTTGAGCCAAACGCACCAAAACAGCAACCACAACAAAAAATCAAACAACAAGTTATTACCAACAAATTAAAGGTTGTAGAGGATGTAGATTTTGTGCCTCCTGTAGATCTTATTACAAAACCTGTAATTGTTGACAAGCCAATAAACCCAACTAATGTTGTAGATCCTATTGAACCAGATGTTGATGTCACAAAACCTTTTATCTTAACAGGAGTAGAAATTGTTCCAGTTTATCCTGGGTGCGAAAAAATGTCAACTAACAAAGAGCGAATTAAATGTATGAATGAAAAAATTACAAAGTTAGTACAACGAAAATTTGATACAGATCTTGCTGGAGAATTAGGTTTATCGGGTAAGCAAAGAATTAACGTTCAATTTAAAATTGATCAACATGGAAATGTAACAGATATTTTAGCAAGAGCTCCACACCCTAGTTTAGAAAAAGAAGCTAAGCGTGTCACTAATAAAATACCACAAATGGCACCAGGACTTCAAAGAGAAGTACCTGTGTCTGTTATTTATAATTTACCAATAGTTTTCAAGGTGCAGTAAGAATATAAATTTCAGAAAGAAAATATTATACGGTCTAATCCATAAACATGGATTAGACCGTTTTTTAATGATAAATCCTAAGGCCTCTATTTTGAAAAAAATAGTATCTTTCGGCAATTAATGATGTACTTGCTATATGAAGAATCGTTTCTTACTTGTGTTTTTATTGGCGTTTGGTTTTATAAATGCACAAGAGGTTTCTAATTTTGAAAAATCACCAGTATTTCCTGGCTGCGAATCGCAACCAATTGATGCCTTAAAAACTTGTTTTAATAATAAGATTAATGCTTTTATTTTTAAAGAATTTGAGGTTCCGCAAATAGTTAATGACGATAGTTATAAAGGTGAAATCAAGGTGCTTTTTGAAGTAAATAAAGAGGGCGAGATTGCAGTATTATATTTAGATGCTGTTTACGACGAGCTTAAAGAAGAGACTAAACGTATTTTCAATTTGTTACCAAAAATTACTCCAGGTACTTACAACGGAAGACCGATATTTTATCAATACTCATTGGGTATAAAAATTCCTCTAATTAATCCTTCGGAAATTCAAACACAAGAGGCTAACGCTAAAACGATAGATTTATCCTCTCCTCAAAATTTAAATACAGATGTTAGCGACGAGTATAAAAATGTTGTCGATAGTATAGTTAAATATGAAAAACTAGAATATAGTAGTCAGCTAAATATTCCGTTTACGCATAATTATTATGCGAGATTTGACCAGGAGATGAATGGGTTAGGCACAAATAGTCATACAGCAGCAAAACCATTTACTTTTGATGAAGTGTCTGCCTATTATGATTTTAAAGCCGAAAAAGAAGCTTTAATAAAAGGTAGTGAGAGTTGGTGGAGTAGAAAATTATGGAATGAGCATTTAGTAGAAGTTCAAGGTAAAGATTATTGGTTTACAGTAGATCCAATTTTTGATTTACAAGTAGGTAAAGATACCGAAGCAGATTTTAGTACCACCTATAATAATACAAGAGGTATTTTTATACAAGGAGGTTTGGGTAAAAAATTCAATTTTACAACCTCAATTTATGAAAGTCAAGGACGTTTTGCACAATATTTTAATGAGTATGCTTTAAGTTTAAGTGCAGAAGGCAATGAGCCAATTGTGCCAGGAAGAGGCTTATCTAAATTATTTAAAGATAACGGTTTTGATTATCCTGTTGCCGAAGCTTATTTATCATATACACCTGCAAAGTTTATTAATGTTCAATTTGGTCATGGCAAGAATTTTATAGGAGATGGTTATAGATCTTTATTGCAAGGAGATGCTACGAGTCCATACCCATTTTTGAAGTTGAATACCAAATTTTGGAAAATAAAATACACAAACACTTGGATGTGGCTAAGAGATGTAAGAGCAGAAGTTACAGAGGATGGTGCATTTTTAACCAAATATATGGCAAACCATTATTTAAGTTGGAACGTGAGTAAGCGCTTAAATATAGGTCTATTTGAGTCTGTATTATGGGCTAACGATAATAATAGAGGTTTTGATATAAATTATTTAAATCCCGTAATTTTTTATCGTGCCATAGAATTTTCTACGGGTCAAGATGCTGGTAATGCAATATTGGGAGCATCTGCAAAATACAAATGGAATAATAAAGTAAACCTTTATGGTCAATTTATATTAGATGAATTTGCTATTAATGATATTACAGCTGGAGAAAAGAGCTGGAGAAATAAATTTGGTTACCAATTAGGAGTTAAATATTTTGACGCTTTTAAAGTAGATAATCTATTATTGCAATTAGAATATAATAGAGTACGACCATATACATACTCTCATAATTCTATTGTTTTAAATTATGCGCACAACAATCAACCAATGGCGCATCTTTGGGGAGCCAATTTTAGTGAAGCTATTTTAATAGGTCGTTACAATTATAAACGATGGTTTGGTGATGCTAAATTTATCTTTGGTCAACGAGGGTTTGATTTTAATGATGGAACAGATAATTTGAACTACGGAAGCAATATTTACAGAAGCGAAGTTAATCGTAACGCAAATACAGGGATAACCGTAGGACAAGGAAACACAACAAACGTCTTTCAGGCAGATTTAGGTGGTGGTTATATAATTAATCCTGCTACAAACTTGAGATTGTTTACAAATATTACATTTAGAAATTATAATCCAGAAGCAAATACTGTAGCTGCATTAAATACAAGTACAGCATGGTTTACTGTTGGTGTAAGGACAGATTTATTTAATTGGTATAATGATTTCTAAAAAGAACAATAGTTAGATAGCTTGTGCTATTTAATAGACTATTAAATAATGTAAGTTTACATTAAAAAAAATTAAATTGATTATGAAAAACTTAAAAAACCTTAGTATTATTTTATTTTCTTTAGCGCTATTTATTTATAGCTGTAATGATAAAAGTACAACTCAAAAACAGGATGCAGATACTTCTACTAATGTAGTAGAGTCAACGAAAGAAGTTACTCCTCCTGCAACAAAAGAACCTGCTCAAAATGCAAATGGTGTTTGGCATTATACCTGTATTATTGGCTGTCCAGAAGGTGCTGGTTCGGCAACAAAATGTAAAACATGTGGTAATACTTTAGTGCATAATACGACGTATCATGCAAATTCTGCGAACTCTGCAAACTCTGCACCTTTTGCGTCTGCAAATGCAGCTAATGCAGCCACTCCTCCTCCTGAGCCAGCTCAAAATGCTGCAGGTGTTTGGCATTATACATGTGCAAAAGGGCATACAGGTGGTGCAGGATCTGCTGTAGCATGTGGTACTTGTGGAGAGACTTTGGCTCATAATAAAGCCTATCATTAGTAAATTAAGATGTAAGCTTTATTGTATTACACATGCGTAGATGATTCAACCAAAGTTTATTTTAACTAATTTGATTTCAAACTCAAATAAAAGGTGCGTCTTATCTTTTCAGAATTTATAAATCCGGTTCCATAATTTAAATCATCGTAAAATTTGGTCAAGGCTTCATTTTTAGCAACTTCATCTTCGCTTTTACCCGCTTTTATCTCTTCGGAAATTTTAGTTTTCAAATACTCTAGCATTTTTAAGAAGGTTTGATACTCTGTTTTATTTGATAAACTTCCATGACCAGGAATCACTTTTGTAGTATCATCTATAAGTTGAAGCCCTAATTTTACTGCATTGATATAACCTTCTACACTGCCACCAGAGTTTAAATCTATGTAAGGATAGCGTCCATTAAAGTAGGTGTCTCCTGTATGTAAAACATTACTCTTAGTAAAAAATAAAAGTGCATCACCATCTGTATGTGCATGTTCTACATGAAAAACTCCAATTTTCTCTCCATTGATATGTAGACTCATCTCATCGTTAAAGGTGATAATTGGCAAAGCTGCTTTAGCTTCCGAAGAACCATCACGCTTTGGAGTAGTTTCCATACGATGTCTCACATTATCATGAGCAATTATTGTTGCACCCAGTTTTTGCATATCCTCATTTCCGCCTGTATGGTCACCATGATGATGCGTATTGACCAAGAATTTTATGTCTTTTTTGCTTAAAGCTTTAATTGCGGTATGTATTTTTTGAGAGAGAGGCGCAAATTGGTCATCAATTAAAAAAACACCATCATCACCTATAGATACTCCAATATTTCCTCCTGCGCCTACAAGCATGTACACATGATCTGAAACTTTTATGGTTTCAATTTCTACTTTATCAAAGCGTTGTGCGTTGGCAAGATTTCCGAAGGTAAAAAATAGTATCAATGTGATTATAGAAAAATGTTTCATAGTTGTTTGTTTTGAGTATAAAGTCTTATAAATATAGTTAAACTTACATTGCGGTTAATTAATCGTATTTTGAATTGTCCAAAAGCTTTTTTAAAAGTATCTTTGCAAACGCAATAAAATCTCTCATATTGAGTACTGTAAAATCATCTGTAAACCGAGTGTCTTTAATTTCCGACTTTAAGGAAATTACTAAAATGAGACTGTCTTTAAGTGTAGTATTCTCTGCACTTGCTGGTTATTTGCTTGGTGCAATTGAGGTTGATATTTATACCTTAATACTTTTAGCTTTTGGTGGTTATTTTATGGTTGGTGCATCTAATGCATTTAATCAAATCATTGAAAAAGATTTGGATGTTTTGATGGATCGTACTAAAAATCGTCCAATTCCTGCAGGTAGAATGAGTGTGAGGTCAGCATTTATTATTGCCACAATCTTTACCATTTTAGGAATTACTGTGCTTTATATTATTAATGAGCGTACTGCCATGTATGGCGCAATTTCTATTTTTTTATATACCTGTGTGTATACACCTCTAAAAACAAAAACTCCATTAGCTGTTTTTGTTGGTGCTATACCAGGTGCAATACCATTTATGTTAGGATGGGTTGCTGCAAGAAATGATTTTGGTATTGAACCAGGGACGCTATTTGCTTTGCAATTTTTTTGGCAATTCCCACATTTTTGGGCAATTGGCTGGTTTTTATTTGATGATTATAATAAAGGTGGTTTCTATATGTTACCAACCCGAAAAAGAGATAAGGGTACAGCAGTACAAACTATAATGTATACTATTTGGACAATTTTGATTTCTATTGTACCTGTTTTTGGTGTTACTGGAGATTTAAAGTTATCTATAGTTGCTGCAGTTATAGTGTTTTTATTGGGATTAGTAATGCTGTATTACGCTTTTGAATTATTTAAAAAGAGAACAGCTATAGCAGCTAAGCAATTAATGTTATCTAGTGTGATTTATATAACATTAATTCAAATTGTTTACGTAGCAGATAAATTTATAAGATAGATGGATTTAACCGAAGGTACTTTAGAACAAAAAAATGATAGAGCCAAGCGCATGATGCTTGTCTTTGGGATTGGATCCTTAATAATGTCATTTGCAGGATTAACAAGTGCTGTATTGGTAAGTAGAAAGCGTGAAGATTGGATGCACGATTTCGAAATGCCACAAGCATTTTTAATAAGTTGTGTTTTAATCGTAATTAGCAGTATAACTTTTATAGTTGCTAAAAAAGCGCTAAAAAATAATAATAGAAGTTTAACTACTATAATGTTATTGTTAACATTTGGATTAGGTGTTGCTTTTATAATATGCCAGTTAGAAGGATTTAAGCAAATAGTAGCATCTGGTTATTATTTTACTGGTGAAACCTCTAATGTAACGATGAGTTTCATCTATGTCATAGCATTTGTACATATTTTACATGTAATTGCTGGATTAATCTCATTATTGGTCGTAATTTATAATCATTTTAAACAAAAATATACAGCAACTAAAATGCTAGGTATGGAGCTTTCTGCAACCTTTTGGCATTTTGTAGATATACTGTGGTTATTCTTGTTTTTATTTTTATCATATTTCGTTTAATTTTTAAATCATTTTAACACCCTAAAAGGAGTGATTTAGTCTAGTGAAGACCTATGATTTTAAATTTTAGAATCGGATGTTTTTTTAGATAGATAAAATGATTATTTTTGTGCAACTTTTAACAACTAAATGCTCTATATGGATACTACAGTAGCAAATACTGGATCAGAAGGCAAGACTTGGGGTGGTGGAAACCAACCACTAAGATCGAGTTATGGAAAAATGATGATGTGGTTTTTTATCGTGTCTGATGCTTTAACGTTTTCTGGATTTTTAGCAGCTTACGGATTTTCCCGTTTTAAATACATTGGTTCTTGGCCAATAGCAGATGAAGTGTTTACGCACGTGCCATTTTTTCATGGTAATTATCCAATGATTTATGTGGCTTTTATGACATTTGTCTTAATTATGTCATCGGTAACAATGGTATTAGCTGTTGATGCAGGTCATCATATGAATAAAACCAAAGTTACTTGGTACATGTTTTTAACCATTATTGGTGGTTTAATTTTCGTTGGCTCACAAGCTTGGGAATGGGGAACATTTATTAAAGGAGATTTTGGAGCAGTACAAACACAAGGTGGTAATATACTTCAATTTGTTAATACAGATGGAGAGCGAGTTGCCATTAGTGATATAGCGGTTAACGCACATGGAGAGCGAGTAGCACACGAGCGTAAAAATGGTCTATGGTTTGTAGAGGAAGAAACACTACCAGCATATACTGTAGACGAAGTTTACAATGGTTTAGTGGCACATCCAGATGTACTAGTTAGAACACAAATTATAAATGAAGAAGGTCATAAAACTGTACTTACAAGAGAAGAATCTTTAACAAAATTAAAGAAAGAAGGTAGATTGGTAGTACAAGGAGCTAACCTAAAGGTTAATGAATATGGCACATCATTATTTGCAGATTTCTTTTTCTTTATTACAGGTTTCCACGGTTTTCACGTATTCTCAGGAGTTGTAATTAATATTATCATTTTCTTTAATGTTATTCTTGGTACTTATGAGAGGAGAGGTAGCTATGAAATGGTAGAAAAAGTTGGATTATATTGGCACTTTGTAGATTTAGTTTGGGTATTCGTATTCACATTCTTCTACTTAGTTTAATAAAAGAATAAAATTTAAAAATGGCACACGAACATAAATTAGCAATATTTAGAGGTACAGTTAAGTTTAAATCTAACATTCAAAAAATTTGGGGTGTTTTAATTTTCTTAACAATAGTAACTGCAATAGAAGTTATACTAGGTATTTATAAGCCTGAGTTTTTTATGCACACATGGATGTCACCTTTTGAAGGTGGTTTCTTTGCTACTTTGGGTAATATATTATTTTCTCCAATTATTTATATGAAACCTTTAAATCTAATATTCATATTACTAACCATAGTGAAAGCATATTATATTACTTGGGACTTCATGCACATGAGAGATGAAACTAGTGCTTTGAGAAAAATGGTAGTATGGACAGGAGTATTTTTAATCTGTTACCTTATCTTCATTTTATTACAAGAAGGAGGTTACATTCAAAGCGTCTATGAAAACGGTTATGTAAAAAGAGATTTTTAACATAATATCAACATTATAAAGTATAGCAAAAGACGGTTTTTAAACCGTCTTTTTTTTTATTTTTGTACTATGAAAAATAGTAAGGTAAAACGCAATTTAGTTCTAGGTATATTATTCTTTTTACCAGTCGCATTTTTATTAATGCTGTATCCTTCATCTCATAATTACGATCCCTTAGAAATCGTAGATAAAAATGTCATAGATTTAGACTTATTTACTTCAAACTCTTCATCAGACATTCTCCTAAACGACCATATTACAATTATAGGTTTCCTCGGAAATGAGCCCAAAAAAAACACCATAGCAGCTTCAAACTTAAAAGAGCTTGTATATGATAAGTTTAAAGGCTTTAAAAAGTTTCAAATTGTTATCGTATTACCAAAAGGAGCCGAAGCTAATGCAGAACAATTACAAAAAGAAATCAACAACTATGACGATATGCGCTTTTGGCATTACGTTTTTGGTCAACCAAATGATATAAAGAACCTCTTTAATAGTCTTAAAACCGAAGAGTCTCTAGATAATAACTTATTTACAGATCATGTTTTTATCGTAGATAAAGACGTAAAACAAAGAGGTAGATTAGATGATAGAACAGATAAAGAGATTGAAAAAAAGACACAAGTGTATCCACTTTATTCTTACGATTGTATTGAAGTTGCAGAGATTAAAAATAAAATGAGTGACGATCTTAGAATCTTGTTTACAGAATATCGTCAAAAACGTAAAGGTAAGTTCGACTCTACATCAAGACGCGCAGAAGATTTAAATGCTAACGATAATTAATTGCTATGAGTACTAAAAAAACAAATTACTCTTATATTGGTATAGCCTTTATTCTATTGGTTTTTGGGATAATTTTTGTGCCTAAAATTATAGATAGAATTAAAGGAGGAGATATTACACGTAGTGAGAGTAGGTCTAAAAATGTATCTACAGCTGCAGAGGGTTATGTATCAGACTTAATGTTTTTAGAAATAAATGGTGAGCCTAAAAAAGTACCGCCTTTTTCGTTCACAAATCAAGACGGACAAACAATTACTAACAAAGATTATGAAGGTAAAGTGTACTTGGTAGAATTTTTCTTTACAACTTGCGGTTCTATTTGCCCAAGAATGAATAGAAACTTAGTTCAGATAAATAATACATTTTCAGATTTCGATAATTTTGGAGTAGCATCTTTTACCATAAATCCAGAATATGATACACAAGAAGTCTTAAAACAATATGCCGAAAATTATGGAATAACCAATCCAAATTGGCATTTAATGACGGGTAATCAAGATATTATTTATGAATTAGCTAATGTTGGATTTAATATTTACGCAGGAGAAAATCCTGAAGTAGAAGATGGGTTTGAGCACTCAGGTAATTTTGCATTAGTAGACAAAAATGGATATATGCGTTCTAGAAAAGATGATTTTGGTAACCCTAAAATTTTCTATAAAGGAATAATTTCTGAAGAGGAAAAAGTAGATGACGATGGTCAAGCCGAAGAAATTAGCATGCTTAAAGTAGATATTTCAAAATTATTAAAAGAAGACTAGATAATGAGTACTGCAGAAAACATTTCCGAAGAAAAAAAATATAATAAGTGGATTGTTATTTTGGCAATTGTCATTCCAGTTGTGGTTGCTGTGTTATCCAGATTAAAATTACAAGATTTTGGTATTGAAGTAGAGCCACTTAGTTTTTTGCCTCCTATTTACGCAGCAATTAATGGTTTAACTGCATTTGTTTTAATTATTGCAGTTATGGCTATTAAAAAACAAAACAGACAATTACACGAGCGTTTAATGAAATTTGCAATTATGCTTTCAGTTGCGTTTTTGGTGATGTATGTAGCGTATCATATGACGAGTGATTCTACCAAATTTGGAGGAGAAGGAGCTATAAAATATATATATTATTTTATTTTGCTCACACATATTTTATTATCTATAGTAATTATTCCTTTTGTATTAATTACTTATGTAAGAGCGATTACAAATAATTTTGAGCGTCATAAAAAGATTGCGAAAATTACATTTCCGTTGTGGCTATATGTTGCTGTCACTGGAGTTATCGTATATATTATGATTTCTCCGTATTACGTTTAATACTATGCATAAAAGGGTCGTTTTTATATTTCTTGCCTTGCTTTTTTTTATAAAGAGTAATGCACAATGCGCTATGTGCAGAGCAGTTTTAGAAAGTGAAGAGGGACAATCTACAGCAGAAGGTGTTAATGATGGTATTATGTATTTAATGGCAATACCTTACCTGTTACTTGCAGGAGTTGGATTTATGATTTACTGGAAATTTTTTCGCGATAAAAAAGAAATTCAATAAAATCTACTACAACTGTAACATAATTGGTATTTAGACGTCTTATAAATATCAATCAAAATTATAATTCTTAACAAATACTTAGCATAAATCACTTGTTGTTTTGACTAAGTTTGTGTGAATTAACCAACCATATTATGATTCAAATCAAGGATTTACATAAGTCTTACCACATGGGAAGCAACTCGCTTCATGTATTAAAAGGTATAAATTTTGACGTAAAGGAAGGAGAACTTGTCTCTATTATGGGCTCATCTGGATCTGGTAAATCAACATTACTTAATGTTTTGGGTATGTTAGATGAGGCAGATGAAGGTCAATATATTCTTGATAATGTACCAATCAAAAATCTAAATGAAAAAATAGCAGCTAAGTATAGAAATGAATTTCTTGGTTTTATTTTTCAGTCCTTTAATCTTATAAATTATAAAAGTGCTTTAGATAACGTTTCTATGCCATTATACTACAAAGGTGTTAAACGCAAAGAACGTACTGAAAGAGCTATGCATTATCTAGAAAAAGTAGGTTTAGCTCAATGGTCTCATCACTTACCAAGTGAGTTATCTGGAGGTCAAAAACAACGTGTAGCTATCGCAAGAGCTCTAGCTAGTGATCCAAAAGTATTGCTTGCAGATGAGCCTACAGGAGCCTTAGATACTAAGACATCGTATGAAGTTATGGATCTCATTCAAGGTATAAATGACGAGGGTAAAACAATCTTAGTAGTAACACATGAGCATGATATTGCACAAATGACAAAGCGTATTGTTAATCTTAAAGATGGATTAATTATTGACGATAGTCCAGTACAACAAGTAAGAGCATCAGAACATGTTTGATTTAGAACGTTGGCAAGAAATTTTTGAGACGTTAAGTAAAAATAAATTACGAACGTTTTTAACAGGGCTTTCTGTGGCCTCAGGTATTTTTATTCTGGTTGTTCTTTTGGGTTTTAGTAAAGGTATTGAAAATGGCGTGAAATCTCAATTTGAACGCGATGCTACTAATGAAATTTCTGTGTGGACAGGAGTTACCACCAAAGGTTATAAAGGTTTAAATCCAGGAAGATATATACAGCTTAAAAATTCTAGCTTTGATGCGGTCGAGCAAAAATATGACGAGTATTTAGAGTATAGAACTAAAGATTATATGATTTGGGGAGGAACCGTTTCTTATAATAATGAAACTGGAAATTATCGCGTTCGAGGTACTTTACCAGATAATCAATTTATTGAAAACGCAGATATAGGTTCTGGACGTTTTATTAATCAATCTGATATCCATAGTTCAAAAAAAGTAGCAGTTATTGGTAACAAAATGAAAACAGATTTATTTAAAGGAGAGGATCCTATTAATAAAAATGTTCAAATATTTGGAATGAATTTTAAGGTTGTGGGTGTTTACTTTGATCCAGGAGGAGATAGAGAGGAAAGTCAAGTTTATATACCAGTTTCTACAGCGCAAAAAGTATTTAATGCAGGAGAAAATATTAGAAACATGTCATTTACCGTAAAAATGGCCGATAATTTTGATGAAGCTGTAGCGATGTCAAATAACATAGCATTGGGTGTAGAACAACAGCTTAAAGAAATTCATACAGTTGCGCCAGACGATTTGAGTGCTGTACGTGTAAATAACACTTTGGAAGAAGCAAAAAAGATTTACTCATTAATAGCAACCATACAGGCTGTTTTTTGGTTTGTTGGGATAGGTACCATCATCGCAGGTATTGTTGGTGTTGGCAATATAATGCTCATAATTGTTAAAGAGCGTACAAAAGAAATAGGAATTAGAAAAGCCTTAGGTGCATTACCAATGTCTATTGTGGGCATGATTTTACAAGAAGCTGTCTTTGTAACAATGTTTGCAGGATTATTTGGGCTAATTTTTGGACTTGGTTTATTAGAGATCGTTGGTCCTCAGTTAGAAAGTGATTTTATAAAATATCCGCAGGTAGATTTTAATATAGCGCTAATAACAGTGTTTTTATTGGTTTTTGCTGGTGCTTTAGCAGGTTTTATTCCTGCATATCGTGCAGCAAAAATTAAACCTATTGTAGCACTAAGAGACGAATAATATGTTTAGTAGAGACCGTTGGGACGAAATATTAGAGGCGTTAAATGCAAATAAGTTTAGAACTTTTTTGACTGCATTTGGTGTGTTTTGGGGTATTACAATTTTGGTTTTATTACTGGCACTAACAAATGGATTAAAAAATGGTGTAACTGCCGATTTTGGTGACTTTGCTACAAACTCAATGTTTATGTGGACGCAAGGGACCTCAAAACCTTATAAAGGTTTGCCTAAGGGACGCTATTTTAACTATAAGATTGGCGATGTAGCAGCTATAAAAACTGAGGTGCCAAATATTAAATATGTATCTCCAAGAAATCAATTAGGTGGATATAATGGCGCTAATAATGTTATAAGAGGTACAAAAACAGGTGCTTTTGAAATATATGGTGATTATCCCGAGTATATCAAACAGCAGCCTATGGATATTATCCAAGGTCGTTTTATTAGTTACTCAGATATTGATTCTAAACGCAAAGTATGTGTAATAGGCTCAGGTGTAGAACGTGGATTATATGATAAAGGCGAAGATATATTAGGAACTTACATAAAGATTAATGGCGTTAATTTTTTGGTGGTAGGGACATTTAAAATGAGTAATAGTCAAGGAGATGGTGAGCAAGACGCTAGCACTATTTATATACCCTTTACAACTTTTGGTCAAGCTTTTAATCGAGGCGAAAGTGTAGGTTGGATGGCTATTACTGCAGAAGATGGTACAAGTATTACCAGTCTTAAGCAGCAAATTTTTGAATTAATGAAGTCTAGACATAAAATACATCCTGATGACGAGAGAGCTATTGGTCATTTTGATTTGTCTGAACAGTTCGAACGCGTTAATGGGTTGTTCTCAATTCTTACAATTGTAGGATATTTTGTAGGAGCGTTAGTACTCATGTCAGGCATTATTGGTATAAGTAATATTATGCTTATTGTAGTTAAAGAGCGTACAAAAGAGATAGGCGTTAGAAGAGCGTTGGGAGCATCACCTTGGATGATTAAATCACAAATTTTACAGGAAAGTTTAATTCTAACAATACTGTCTGGCATGGTTGGTATCTCATTTGCAGCTTTTGTAATTTGGGTTATGAATAGCATTTTAGATAGCGTTGGGCCTGTAGAGAATTTTGCAAATCCAAGTGTGAGTATGGAAGTTGTATTTACAGCATTAATAATCTTAGTAGTCTCTGGAGTACTTGCAGGTTTAATTCCAGCTAATAGCGCTACAAAAATGAAACCAGTAGACGCTTTAAGAATAGAATAAGAACATATAAATAAATAGAAATTATATAATAATCATCAACCAATGAAAAGAACTAGAACCATAATTATATTAATCTTAATTGTTGTCGTATTTGGAGGCGCATTATTTTATCTATGGCAAAAAAATCAAGAAGATCCTGTAAAGTATACTTCTGAAAGCCCATCAGAGCAAACCATAGTTGTAAAAACAGTGGCAACTGGTAGTATTGTTCCGAAGGAAGAAATATTAATTAAGCCAAATATCTCTGGAGTTATTGAAGAAGTATTTATAGAAGCTGGAGAATATGTAAAACAAGGTGATTTAATTGCTCAAATTAGAGTAATACCTAATGTGTCATCATTAACTAGTGCAAAAAATAATATTGCATCAAATCAAACTGCTTACCAGACTGCTAAGATTAATTTGCAAACGCAACAATCTAATTATGACAGGCAAAAAGCACTGTTTGAAAAAGGTGTGATTTCGGCAAATGATTTTGAAGGTGTTAAAAACACATATCTCCAGACTAAACAAGCTGTAGAGCAAGCTAGAATAAATGTGAATTCTGCTAGCCAAAATTATGACATTATTAAAACAGGTACTACATCTGGATTAGGTAATGCAGCTCAAACGCAGGTTAGAGCAACGGTATCTGGGATGGTTTTAGATGTACCAGTAAAGGCAGGAAATCAAGTTATAGAGGCTAATAATTTTAATGAAGGCACCTCAATTGCTTCTCTTGCAGATGTTAAACAAATGATTTTTGAAGGTAAAGTTGATGAGAGTGAAGTAGGTAAGATAAAAGAAGGTTTACCATTAGAAATTACAGTTGGAGCTATTGAAGATAAGAAATTTGATGCTATCTTAGATTACATCGCACCAAAAGGTGTGGCAGAAAATGGTGCTATACAATTTGAAATTAAAGGATCATTAAAAAAAATAGACTCTACCTTTATTAGGGCAGGATTAAGTGCCAATGCATCTATTATTTTAGAAAAGGCAGAAAAAGTATTGGCTATTAAAGAAGCATTAGTACAATATGACAAAGACACTAAAAAGCCTTATGTTGAGATTGAAACTGGAGATCAGCAATATGAAAGACGAGAGATAGAACTAGGAATTAGTGATGGTATATTTGTAGAAATAAAAAGTGGTATAACAAAAGACGATAAAATTAAAGTTTGGAACCAAATACAAGGTATTCCAGCATACGCTCAATAAAAAAAATAACATTTAGTGTAACACTTTAATAATTATAGATACTTATAGTTTAATTATGAAAAAAATAGTCAGCATATTAATTGTTTTAATAACAATAAGCTCCCAAGCTCAAAATAAAAAATGGACACTTATAGAGTGTGTTCAATATGCTTTAGAAAATAACATTTCAGTAAAGCAAAGCGAATTAGATATTGCCACTGCAGATATAGATAAATTAACTGCGATAGGTAATTTTTTACCTAGTTTAAATGCAGGAGCGGGAGTATCAGAAAGTACAGGTCTTAACTTTAACCCAGTAACCAATAACGCACAAACAGAAACGTTTTTATCTGCTAACGGAAATATTAACGTAGGCTATACATTATTTGATGGTCTTAGAAATGTTAGAACTATACAACGTGCCGAAATTTCTAAATTGGCAAGTCAATACCGATTAGATAAAATGAAAGATGATATCTCACTTTTTGTTGCTAATGGATATTTACAAGTTATTTTAAATAAGGCAAATTTAGAAGTGCTAAAGTCTCAAAATGCAGTTACTAATGAGCAAATTGAAAGAACAACTCAATTAGTTGAGGCAGGATCTTTACCAAGAGGAGATTTGTTAGAAATTAAAGCCATTGATGCTAGTGAAAAACAAACAATTGTTAATGCAGAAAATGCGATACAAATTTCATTAATTAGCTTAGCTCAATTATTGCTAATTAAAGATTATGAAAATTTTGATATTGAAGATGAAGGGTATGATGTTGTAGATGGAGGAATAGCAGATAAAGATATTAGCGAAATTCTAGCAAAAGCAAAAGAGTCTAGATCTGAGATAAAGATTGCTCAACAAAATGTAGAATTAGCTAAAAAAGATGTTCAAATAGCTAAGGGTGCCAACCTGCCAACTTTAACAGCTTTTTTTGGTTATAACACGAGATACACTAATAACTCATCTTTTATACAAGAAGTTGATGCAGATAATCCATTTACAACAGAGCAAATTGGTGTTGTTGAAGATACAGGTCAATCTGTAGTAGGACAATTTCCTAATACGGTTTTAAGAGAAGTAGGTGCAGATCCTTTTATAGATCAACTGTCACAAAATGATGGTATTGGTTATGGTTTAAATATAAATATTCCTATTTTTAATGGGTTTGCAACTAAAGGTAATATCAAAAGAAGTAAAATAAATTTACAACGTTCAGAATATCAATTAGAACAAGCAGAGTTAGATTTAGAATCTACTGTTTATCAGGCTTATGTTGATGCGAAGGGCTCGCTCAAGTCTTATGAGGCAGCAGAATTGGCTTTAGAATCTCAACAGCTAGCTTACGATTATGCTAAAGAACGTTATGATGTAGGATTAACAAACGCGTTTGATTTTAGTCAATCTAAACTGAGGTTTGATAACGCAAAAATTGAAGTTAATCGTGCTAAATACGATTATATTTTTAAGTTAAAGGTACTCGAGTTATATTTTGGAATACCTGCAACAGAATTAAAGTTTTAATAACCATGAATAAAACAACTAAAATCATTCTCGGTATTGCTCTGTTACTAATTATTGGATTAGTAGTAGCAAAATCAATGGGATTGATAGGCAAATCAGGAAATTTTAAAGAAGTAGAAGTAAAGAAAGTAGCATTGCTGGATATTACAGAAACTGTGTCTGCAACTGGAAAAATTCAGCCAGAGGTCGAAGTTAAAATATCAAGTGAAGTCTCAGGAGAGATTTTAGACTTGCCATTTAAGGAAGGGCAACAAGTAAAGAAAGGAGAACTTTTAGTTAGAGTTAATCCAGATTTAATTCAATCTGCTGTGAGTAGATCTCAAGCTTCTTACCAAAATGTAAAGGCAGGATTAGAGCAAGCAGATGCATCTTTAAAAGAAGCAAAAGCTAATTACGACAGAAATAAATCACTTTTTGAAAGAGGTGTTATTTCAAAGGCTGATTGGGATAGAGCTATTGCAGCTTATGAAACTGCTACAGCTTCTAGAAGCTCTGCATATTATAATGTACAAAGTGCTGCAGCTACAGTAAATGAAGCTAAGGATAATTTAGGAAGAACAACAATTTACGCTCCAATGAGTGGTACTATTTCTTTACTTAATGTAGAGTTAGGAGAACGCGTTGTTGGTACACAGCAAATGGCTGGTACAGAAATTTTAAGAGTGGCTAATCTTAACAACATGGAAGTTGAGGTAGATGTTAATGAAAATGATATTGTAAAAGTTCAAATTGGTGACTCTACAATTGTTGAAGTTGATGCGTATTTAAAGAAAGAATTTAGAGGTGTTGTAACAGAAATAGCAAATTCTGCAGCTAGTGCGTTAACAGCAGATCAGGTTACAAATTTTAGAGTTAAAGTAAGAATTTTAGAAGAGTCTTATGCCGATTTGGTAAAGGATAAACCAGAAAATTATTCGCCTTTTAGACCTGGTATGACTGCTACTGTAGATATTATTACAAATAAGAGAGATAATTCTATAGCAGTACCAATTAGCTCAATTGTAATTAAAACAGAGTCAGAAATGACTAATAATAAGATTAGTAAAGACGCATCAAATTCCGAAGAAATTATAACTGAGGAAGAAGAAAAATTTGAGTGTGTTTTTGTAAATGATAATGGTGTAGCTAAGCTAGAAAAGGTTAAAACTGGCATCCAAGATGATACTAATATAGAAATCGTTTCTGGTTTATCTGAAGGTGCAGAGATTATTACAGGACCATATAATGTGGTGTCTAAAACATTAAAGCCTGGAGATAAAATAGAAAAAAAAGGTACTAAAAATAAAAAGGAAACGACTACTCAAGAGTAAGTATGTTTATATTAATTAAATCATCTCAATGCCTATAATTTTAAGTATAGAAACATCTACAACGAATTGCTCAGTCTCTCTTTCTAAACAAGGAGAGACTTTAGTTTTAAAAGAAGATAATAATGCTAATTACTCGCATGCAGAATCTTTACACGTTTTTATAGAAGATGTTTTAAAAACTGCCAACATAAAAAAATCGCAAATAGATGCTGTTGCAGTTAGTAAAGGCCCAGGATCATATACTGGTTTGCGTATTGGAGTGTCTGCTGCAAAAGGATTGTGTTATGCATTGGGAATTCCTTTAATTTCTATTTCTACATTAGAGGCATTGGCTTACCAGGTATCATGCAATGATAGCGCTATAGTACCAATGTTAGATGCTAGACGAATGGAGGTTTATGCTGCAATTTATGATTCAAATTTTAATCTCATACGAGGTATTGAAGCTCAAGTTTTAGATGACAACTCTTTTGATGAGATTTTAAATAAAGGGAAGGTTTTTTTCGTTGGAAACGGAACAGAGAAAACCAAATCACTAATAACTCACAAAAATGCTGTCTTTATAGATGGTAAATTACCGTCGGCAAATGAGATGAGTATGTTAGCCTATGCTAAATATAAAATAGACGACACAGAAGATGTCGCCTATTTTGAGCCATTTTATTTAAAAGATTTTATTGCTTTAAAACCGAAGTCAAAATCTTAGTTAGATAAAGTATTGAAATAATCTACAATCAATATTAAATCATTCTCGTTATTAAATTTTAACTTTTTGGATTGCATGTATTCAACAATAGCTTGTTTATTTTTTCCGAAGAGGTTATAGAAGTCTTTTTTCTTCTTAGGTAATTTTATGACATCATTATTAAGCTTAATAAATAAAATATCTTTCAGTTTTTGAAATCTATCTTCGGTGTCAGATAAAAAACTACTTCTAGATTTTTCTCCTCTTTTATAGTTAATCTCTTCTTTTAATAGTAAGGTGCATTGATTTTTATCATTTTCAGATAAAATGACAAAATACCCTATTCCTTTTTCGTATTTAAATGCCTTGTATGTTTTCTTTTTTAGAATAATATATAGAAAATTCTCCTTCTTTTTTAGAAGGTAGTAATCTACGCCATCTTCCATTTTAGAGACTTCCATATTATCGGTATAAGCATTATATCGTATAAAAGCTGTAGTGATGTATTTTAAATCTTTAGAGTACACTTTGCCTATTGGCAGATTGTTATCTGCACCAGAATAATTATTTATATAAGGAGTTCCTAAAACATCTTTATAGTAAAGAACTTCGTTGTTTGAGCTTAAAAAATCATCTGGCAAATGATTACCACCAATGTAACCAATATTAGAGCCACTAATTATTTCTCCTGAGTCTTTAGTTGGTGTTTGGCAAAAAATAGTTACAAAAGACGAGAAGAATAATATAAGTAGAGCTAATATGTTTATTGAATTTTTCAAAAGTATAAAGCTTCCAAACTTTTTAACCTTGTTTTTGAATCTCTACAGAATGTGGATAAGGTATCTCAATGTTAGCTGCGTCTAACGCTTCTTTAGTTTGTTCGGTTATATCAAAATATACAGTCCAGTAATCTGCTGTTAAACACCAAGGTCTAACGACAAAATTTATAGAGCTATCTGCAAGTTCAGACAATGCGATTGTTGGTGCAGGATCTTTTAAAATTAATGGATGTGCATCTAAAACACTCTTTAAGACTTCTTTAGTTTGCTTTATATCACTATCATAACCTACACCAAATACGAAATCAACACGTCGAGTACCTTCAGTAGAAAAATTAACAATATTTCCATTAGAAAGTGCTGCATTAGGTATAATAATTTCTTTGTTAGAAAGGCCTATTAGCTTTGTTGTGAAGATCTCTATTTCTTTAACGACACCAATTTCGCCTTGAGCTTCAATTAAATCACCAATTTTAATTGGTTTAAAAATCATCAATAAAACACCACCAGCAAAATTAGCTAAAGAGCCTTGTAAAGCTAAACCAATTGCTAAACCAGCAGCTGCTAAAACTGCAGCAAATGATGTGGTTTCTACACCTACAGTTCCTAAAACAACTATTATGAGAACAATTTTAAAAATCCAACCAACTAAGTTTAGTATAAATTTTTGAAGACTTGGGTCAAACTCTCTTTTGCTCATTGTTTTTCTTAAACCTTTAACGAGAGCTTTTATTATCCATGAACCAATAATCCAAATAACAATTGCTGCTAGTACCTTTGGACCGAAGTCTACAATAAGTTCAAAACCTTTGTCAGCCCATTTTTGTAATTCCATAATATAGTTTTTAATTAAAGTATAATATTAATAAAAAAACCCGAACGATAGTAGATATCATGCGGGTTTTAAATAGCTTTACGAGATGTTAAAGCGAATTAACGTAGTTTATTAACTTAATTATATCGGCTTCTCTAGATGTTTTAATCTTATTCTTTTTTATAAAATTGGCCACCTCAGTTTCGTGTTTAGGAAATATCTTTATTAAATCCTTTTTCTTTTTTGGTAATTCTCGAGCATAACCATCATTTATGGATACATAGTAAGTATCACCCATGGTTTTAAATTCTGCTGGTTTATCTTGGTCGTAACCAGTTTTAGCAGGTTTAGCTTCATAATATTTAATTTCTTTTTTAGAAAATAATTTTACCTTATCATTTTCAGTCGTTAAAATTACAAAATAACCTCTTTCTAAACCTTGATTAGAGTTGATGAAATTTAAGGATGTAAATTGAAGATTTTCCTTAATAAAGGTAATTACAACATTACTAATGTTCTTGTTAAAATTTTGAATTTCATTCTCATTAACCTTAACTTCAATTTCATCTGAATAAGCATTATATCTAATGTCGTATACTTCATTTGGTGTTGCAGATATTTTTGCTGCTGTAAAATTTTCAAAAAGATAGGGTGAGCCAACAGCTTCCTTATTTTTTTCATCAATAGTAATTATGGTAGAAATACCGCCTTCCCATAGCGCTTGATTAGAACCATTATCTTGAGCATAAGCTGATGAAAATGAAGAAACTAATACTATGTATAAACTTAAAAGAGTTGATTTTTTCATATTAATGTTTTTTTTAATTAAATATCAAAAACTGTGCCTTATTTAATATACTATATTTAGAATGAAAGCGCACATGATTTTCTAGTTGTTTAATTAACTTCAAATGTTAATTTTAAATTAACTCTAAACTCTGTTACCTCATTGTCTTTAACAATTGCACTTTGTTCTTTTACGTAAACAGATTTTATATTTTTTACACTTTTAGAGGCTTGTTTAACCGCCTTTCTAGTTGCGTCTTCCCAACTTTTATCTGAATTTGATAATACTTCAATAACTTTTAATACTGCCATTTTATTTTGTTTTAAATTAATATATAATTGAAATTTTTAATTAGCCATTAATAGCTTCAACCGTTTCTACTTTATCTTTCATCATCTCTTTTAGCATGTTCTCAATTCCATTTTTTAGAGTGAATGTTGAAGAAGGACAGCCACTACAAGCGCCTTGTAAAATTACTTTGACCTTTTTTTCTTTAGGGTCATACGATTGAAACTCTATATTACCACCATCACTTGCAACAGCTGGCTTTACGTATTCTTCTAAAATGTTTATGATCTCTTTAGATATATCATCTCTAGATTCATAATCATTATCTAATTGATCAATTTGTTTAGATTTGGCTTCAGGTGCATTTGAGTCTATTATCGTTTTTCCATCTTCAACATAACTTCTAATAAACTCTCTAAGCTCCATAGTTATTTCATTCCATTCAGCCACATCAAACTTTGTAATAGATACAAAATTTTCATCAATAAATACACTTTTTACAAACGGAAAATGAAAAAGTTCTGCTGCTAAAGGAGCAAATTTTGTATCATCAATTGATGTAAACTCATGTGTAGTAGTCGCTAATTTTTTATTGGCAACAAATTTTAATACAGATGGGTTTGGTGTACTCTCAGCATATACTGTAACAGGCGTTTTCTTTTTTTGCTCTGTAGAATTTACAATTATAGCTCCAGAGTTTAAATACGTCTCAATTTGCTCAGCAACTTCATTTTGTACATCTGGCCATTCAACAATGCTAAATCTCTCAATGGCAATAAAATTACTAGAAATATATACTTTTTTAACAAATGGGAGATAAAATAATTGTTGAGCTAAAGGCGATGAAGAGGCTTCATCAATATTGTTAAACTCAAAACTTTGATGCTGGGTAATAAATTGATTAGTTTCAAATTTAATTATCGTAGGATTTGTAGTCTCTTTTATAGAAATTGAATACGTTGTCATAGAAGTTATTTCTGCAAAAATAGTTAACTAGAATTTTAAATAATACATTTTTAAGAATAACATAACTTTTTAAAATCAAATCACTAATTAAAATAAAAGATTATAATGAGAGTTATTTTATAAAGTGAGCTGGGAAATTAAAGTGTTAAACTGTTATTATTATAACGATTTAACAATTGTGATTCCTTTAATTTTTATTAAATTTCGCTCTTATTATGAAAACCTCTACCTATAACTTGACTTCTTTTTGCTTTTTATAGTAATTTTATTCTAAGTTATTGATGTCATCTGTTTCATAAAATACGATGATTGTACGTTAAATAATGAGTTTAAAACTATTTTCGAATACTATGAAAAAGCTTTACTTACTATTTCTTTTATGTACCAGTATTTCTATTGCGCAAGATCTAAATATGCAAAATGGAAGTTTTAATAGATGTGCACCAGATAAATTTTATGATTCAGGAGGACCAGGAGGCGCTTATAGTAGTGATGAAAATTTAGTAACTACAATTTGTGCAAATAATGCAGGAGAGTTTATAATTTTAGATTTTTTAGCATTTAGTACTCAACTTAATGTAGATGTCTTAACCATTTATGATGGAGATGATACTTCGGCACCCTTAATTGGATCATTCAATGGTGCAAACAATCCAGGAACAATTATAGCTTCAGACACAAACACTAGTGGTTGCATTACCGTTGAGTTTATTTCTAATGCGACTGGGACGACCACTGGTTGGGAAGCAGATATCATATGCGCAGTTCCTTGTCAAACAATAACGCCATCTATAGATAGCACTGTTCCAGAAATGAATTCTTCGGGCTCAGTACAAGCAAATGTTGGCGATGTAATCACTTTTAATGGTAGCGCTATGTTTTCGTCAGACGGGACAGGTGCCACTTATGAGTGGAATTTTGGAGACACAAACACAGACACTGGTACAACAGTATCTAATACTTATGCAGCACCAGGCACATATACCGTAACACTAATAGTTACAGATGATAACCCAATTGGATGTACCGAAACTATAACAATATCTGTATTTATTGTGGGAGAAAACATTGTTGTAGATCAAACCACATATACCGTAGAAGAATTAGTAGAAGACGTTTTAATTAATAGTGATTGTGCTCAAATTAGTAATATTTCTTTCTCAACGGGATCTAATTTTGGAGATGATAATGGTATAGGTTACTTTATAAATGATGGTAGTCTTTTTCCTTTTACAGATGGTATTTTATTAACATCTGGTGATGCAAGTAAAGTAAGAGGTCCCAACGATAATGCTTTAAGCGACGGTGGAGGAGCTTGGCCTGGAGATGACGAGTTAGACGCAGCAGTTGGTATTAATTCTAACAATGCCTCAATTATAGAATTCGACTTTGTCCCTCTTGCAGATAGTATAAGTTTTGATTTTTTAATGGCTTCGGAAGAATATAACGGGTATTCTGGAGGGTCGTTTGAGTGTACCTTTTCAGATGCTTTTGCGTTTTTATTAACAGATGCTTCAAATAACGTAACCAACTTAGCAGTATTACCTGCAACAACAACACCTATTTTGGTAACAAATATTCATCCAGATAACTCAGGATGTAGCGCTGTAAATGAGCAATATTTTGGTGGTTATACACAATGGCCAGATATGTCTGTGCCTTATAATGCAAGTACACCACCACAGGCACCTATGAGTTTTGATGGTCGTACAACTGTTTTTACAGCGCAATCTACGGTTATACCTGGTGATACTTACCATATAAAATTAGTAGTTGCAGATGCGTCAGATTTTGCCTTAGACTCTGGAGTTTTCTTAAAAGCAGGAAGTTTTGATCTTGGTGGAGATTTAGGAGATGATATCACAATATTAGCAGGTACAGCAGAGTGTGAAGGAGCGGTAACAGTTTTAAATACAAATACACCTACCGCAGCTCATGTATGGTATAAAGATGGAGTTGAAATTGCTGGAGAAACTGGTTCTACATTAGATGTTACTGAGACAGGAGTTTATTCTGTTGATGTTATTTTTTCTGGTATATGTCAAGCTAATGATTCTGTTCTTGTTGAATTTAAACCAATTCCAATAGCAAATACACCTCCAAATCTAACTATATGTAGTACATCAGGTACAGGCGAATTTATATTAACAGATAATAATTCCGAAGTACTTGGAACTCAAAACGAAGCAGATTTTGAAATTAGTTATCATTTAACAGAGCAGGACGCTATAGATAATGTTGGGCCATTAACGAGTCCTTATACCAATGTGTCTAATCCTCAAACAATTTATGTTCGTATTGGAGAATTAACTCAAGAGTGTTTTGATACCACCTTTTTTGATTTAGAGTTTACAGATTTAAATATAAACCCAACGCTTACACCATTACAAGTATGTGATGATAATAATGATGGGTCGGCAATGTTTACGCTAACCGATGCTAATGAAGAAGTAATTGATGTTCTCGATCCAGGCACTGTTACTGTTTCGTATCATACTTCTTTAGCTGAAGCAGAATCTGGTGCGAACCCTTTACCATCTATGTACACAAATATGATGGCAGATAATCAAACAATATTTGTAAGAGTACAATCTAATCTTAGTGACGATTGTTATAATACTACCTCACTAGAATTAATAGTGAATGCCTTACCAGTTCCTCTGGTTCCTACTGCTTATGCAGTCTGTGATGATGATAATGATGGCTTTTCTATGTTTGACTTAACATCAAAGGATTTCGAGATTATTGGTACTCAAACTGGTATGACTGTAACTTATCATGAAACATTAATCGAAGCTATAGATGGCGTAAATAATCAAAATAGTCCTTACAGTAATATTTCAGCAGGTAGCCAAACCATGTATGCTAGATTAACAGATGATTTAAGTGGCTGTGCAAGTACAGTAGAATTGATGTTGTTAGTAAATCCACTACCATCAGTAGGATCTATGTCTAACTATCAACTATGTGACGAAAATTCACTAGGAGATGAGGCTGAAGAATTTGATCTTTCAACTAAAAATGCTGAAGCTATTGATGGGCAAACAGGTGTAACAGTATCTTATCACGAATCGCTGTCTGATGCTATGGATGGTTTAAATTCATTACCTAATCTATATACTAATACAAGTAATCCTCAAACAATTTTTGTTAGTATAACGAACGTAACAACTGGTTGTGTTAATGTTAGTAATTTTGATTTAATTGTAAACCCTTTACCAATCCTCTTCACACCAACCGCATTAGAAGTTTGCGATGATGGTACACCAGATGGTATAACTAGTATTGATTTAACTTTAAAAAACGCAGAAATCACAGGTAACAATTCAAATTACTCAGTAAGTTACCACATAGATTTGTTTGATGCTCAAAATAACTTGGACCCATTACCAGTACCTTATACAAACCAAGTCAATGGTCAAATTGTATTTGTACGCGTACAAGATATCAACACAGGTTGTTATGATACGACCACTTTAGAACTTAATGTGCAACAAGCACCAATAGCAAACACACCAACACCATTAGAGTACTGTGATCCAGATAGTGATGGCTTTGGCGAATTTGATTTAGAAAGCAAAACCAATGAAATTACAGGAGGCGATCCAACATTAACAGTGAGCTACCATGAGACTTTGGCAGATGCAAATAATAATGTAAATGCATTAGTAAGTCTATACAATAACATTGTAGAAGATATGCAAACCGTTTACGTGCGTGTAGAAAGCTCAACCATCTCCACCAAC
>CANKZZ010000002.1 GCA_947488655.1 uncultured Psychroserpens sp.
TTTTTTAGAACAACATCCTCTCAAGACGCGCCAGCTTCCGAAGAACAAGAAGTGCAAACCGAAGGCATCATGCAAAAAATACGCTTAGAATTTAACGCAGTAGATGGACCTGCAACAAAGCGCGAACTATTATTAGGCTTTAGTGATTTTACAACAGATGCATATGATTATGGTTACGAAGCTAAAAATATAGACGAGAACCAAGATGATTTAAATTTGGTTTTAGAGGGTCAAAATATGATGATACAAGCTTATGCAAGCATCACAGCAGAGAAAGAGGTCCCATTAAAGTTTAAAGCTTCTGGGAGTTATAATTACAGGATTGAATTGACACAAATAGAAAACATAGAGCCAGACCAAGAGATTTATTTAAGAGATAATTTATTAGGTTATTATTTTGATTTACGAACAGATCAGGCTTATGAATTTTCATCGGAAAGTGGTGTGTTTGCCAACCGATTTGAAATCGTGTTTCAAGAGGCCCATCAAGAATCATTATCTACAACCGAAGAAGATTATACTTACAATTTAATGTATTATAATAATGACACCAATAAGTTATTTGTAAAAGGATTACAGAGTGATGCAGAGCAATTGATGATTATTAACATGCTAGGCCAAACGGTACAAGAATTTGGTCATGTAGAGGCTCAAAAACTAGATAACGGTATCTCTGTTTCAAACCTATCAACAGGTGCATATGTGGTTTATCTAAAAACCAATACAAGTGTAAAAACTAAGAAGATTATTATAAAGTAATCAACTTCATAATTTAAACATTTAGGCTGTTTCACTAACAATGAAGTGGCCTTTTTTTATGTGAATTATAGTGTTGATTAAGAGCTTATTCTCTTAGTTAATAGGAGGGTTTTAAGAGATTTTAACAATTGCAGCTAGTCATTCAACTGATTTCCTAAACATTTCAACTAATTTACCTCATATAGCAATTTCAAACCTATTACTAATGCGTAATATTGTACTAATTATGAGATGAATTGTTATGTTCAATTTATTTAATAGATGTCCCTCTAGTAAAATCTATTCGACTAAGAAATTAGTTTTTTAAAATTAACCATTGTGCTATGAAGCAAAAATTACTACATATAGTATTTTTTCTAATACTTTTTTCTATCCCTCAATTGTCTTTCACTCAAGATGCCGATGGCGATACTTATTCAAATAACGTAGATGCGGATTCTGATAATGACGGAATTCCAGATAGTATTGAAAAAGGAAACGCGAGCTCTAGCGAACAAGAATGTGGTGGAGAAGTGAACTTTAACTTTAATCCTGCATCAATTTCAGAAGAGTCTGGAGATGGTAACGTATCTACTTTTTTAGAAGGAGAGGTATTTCGATTTTCTAATGTAGGTACAGGACTTGATGCTTTATTGACCCTTGTAAATTTTGAAGGAGCAACTGTGGTTGAGTTAGACAATAACGGTAGTGACCCAACATTTTTAAAACCAGGACTTTCATTTATTGGAGTGCCTGCAAGCACAGAAGCCTTTGTAGAATTTAACCTGCAATTTGTTGAAACAGGAACATCAACACCAGTAATTGTTCCAGAAGTTTTTATTAATTTGAATGATATAGATGGTACTACATTACTGTCTGAAAAAGATAAAGTAAAAAAACCTTTTAGTTATACAATTGATACACCAACCAGTGTAACCATATCAGAAGAGGGCGATTTATTGGTGGCTACATCTGGAAATCAAAGTTCTCCAGGGACAGGTAATGGTCATCCTAATGTAAATATAGCTTCAAGATATTTTAATTTGTCGAGTTATCCATTCCGACTTGGGATTTTAACTAGTGACACCTTACCAGAAACATTCCATCCCAATGTAGATCGAAATTTTAGTTTAGAATTTTCTTGCGTTAATAACTTTGTTAGCCCTACAGTTTTACTTGAAGACGCAGATGGAGATGGTATTGAAAATTATTTAGATATAGATAGCGATAATGATGGTATACCAGATAACGTAGAAGCGCAATCTACCCTTGGATATGTTCAACCTTCAGGAGGTGTAGATAGTAATGGTCAGCCAATTAATTACGGTCCGTTTTTAACACCTGTAGATACAGATGGAGATGGTGTTCCAGATTATTTAGACTTAGATTCCGATAATGATGGTACTCCTGATATTATGGAAAATGGTATGGCAAATACCCTTTCGGGAAATGACACAGATAACGATGGTTTAGATGATGTTTTTGAAACAAATGGCGTAAATGACGCTGTTTTTGATGTAAATGAAGATATTAATAATCCTTCAAATTTACCAGATGCTGATGGTGATTTGTCTAATGGTGGAGATGTTGATTATAGAGATTTGTTTGATACAAATCAGCCTGCAATTGCAACTATAGATTTAGATGGTGTTAATGATTATTTGTCTACGCCAGGAATGATAGGAGGTTTAGAAGAAGTTACAATAATGGGTTGGATTAACATTGACTCTCAAAATGCAACCTCCTCTAAAACAACCGTTTTTGGTGAAAGTGAGGCGTTAAGATTTTATTTGGTTGATGGTAATAAGCCTGGTGTTGAAATGCAAGTTGGTAATAGAAAATCGTCAGTCTCCACGAGCGCTCAAATACCTTATGATGAGTGGCACCATATATCTCTAAAATTTAATAACTATGAATTTATAGAAAATCTAGGCTATGTAACTGGTGCATTTTTATACATTGATGGAGAGCTGTCAACTTATACCATTTGGGTTGAGCCAACAGGAGATGAAACTTTGACAAATAGTGATAACTGGAATGGTAATTTCGAAATAGGAAGAAAGTCGACCACAGATTCTAATAAAGAATATTTTAATGGGCATATTGATGAAGTAAGAGTGTTTAATACAGCGCTATCAGCTCAACAAGTGCAACAGCAAGTATTTCAAGAAATTAAGAATCAATCGGGTAAAGTTAGAGGGACTCAAATAGAAAAAGATATTGTAGACTACTCAACAAATCAAAATATTCCGTGGGTTAACTTAATAGCTTATTATCCAATGACAGACATCATAAATAATACTGCTTATGATGAATCTAGCTATAATAAAGACTTAAAACTTAGAAATATTTCAAGCATATTACCTCAAACAGCACCAATGCCTTTTCAAACGAGTGCTAATGGAGATTGGAGTGCAGAAAACACATGGTTACATGGAGACGTTTGGGATATTGAAAATGCTGTAGATAATAAAGATTGGAGTATTGTAAAAATAAACCATCAAGTTACTTCAACAAACTCGCACACTAATTTAGGATTGTTTATCGATGACAATCAAAAACTTACAATTAATGGAGACCATAAAGTAGAAAATACTTGGTATTTTGAACTTAATGGGATTTTAGATCTTAAAGACGATTCTCAATTAGTTCAAGGTAATAATAGTGATTTAGTAACATCTTCATTAGGTAAAATCTTACGTCGTCAAGAAGGTAACTCTAGTGTGTATTGGTATAATTATTGGGCATCACCAATTGGTGCTACAAGTGCTACATCATTTTTTGACAATAATACAAGTTCAAATAATACTAGTAATACCAACTATCAATTAAATATGCTAAAAAAAGGTAATGGAGCCAATATTCAATTTACCAATGCGCATAATGAAACAGGTAAAGTAAGTACACGATGGACGTACGTGTACCAAAATGGAGTTACGTATAATGATTATGCATCAATAGATCAAAACACAATTATACAACCAGGAGTAGGTTACACACAAAAAGGAATAGGAAATTCTGGAGCTGAGCAGCAGTATATTTTTGAAGGTAAACCTAATAATGGTACTATTCTAGTTAACGCTATAGATACAGGTGGTAACGGGTCAGTGCCATCAATATCTAGAACAGATTATTTATTAGGTAACCCTTACCCATCAGCAATAGATCTTCATAAATTTATTCTAGATAACTTACCAGTTATTGAAGGTCCAATTCAACTTTGGCAACAATGGAGTGGCAATTCTCATTTTTTAGATGAGTATAATGGTGGATATGCTACTGTAACTTTGAGTGGTTCTGTTAGAGCGTCACAATTTGTTGGTTTTGATGGAGGAAATAGTGGAGGAGAAGAAGGCACAAAATTACCAACCAGATATCTTCCAGTTGGTCAGGGCTTTAATGCAGAAATCGCAAATTCAGGAAACATCATTTTCAAAAATAGTCAACGTATCTTTATTAAAGAAGCAGATGCAGATGGTACATCAGATGTAGGCTCAGTATTTTTGAGAACCGACGAAAATTCTCAAGAGGAGCAAATTTCCGAAGATAATATAATGCAGAAAATTCGTTTAGAGTTTAACTCTGTTGATGGTCCAGCTGCTAGACGCGAGGTTTTATTAGCTTTTAGTGATTTTACTACAGATGAGTTTGACTACGGTTACGAAGCAGAAAATTCTGGTGTTGGTGGTGATGATATGAGTCTTGTCTTAAACGACAAATTAATGCTCATTCAAGCCTATGCTTCAGTTACAGATGCTAAAGTTGTACCATTATCAATTAAAACGTCTGGTAATTTTAATTACACAATTAAAATTTCAGAATTAACAAATTTTGATGAGGATCAACCTATTTATTTAAAAGACAATTTTACAGGAGAAACTTTTAATTTGAGAAACAATCAGGCTTATGAGTTTTCTTCGGAAAATGGAACTTTTAACACGAGATTTGAAATTGTTTTTCAACCAAGAGAGGCATTATCTACAGTAGAGCAGGATTATCAATATAATCTAATTTATTTCAATACAGATACAAATAAACTGTTTGTAAAAGGGCTTCAAAAAAATGTGCAACATGTACAAATAATAAACATGTTAGGTCAAACTGTTCAAGAATTTAAAGACGTAGATTATCAAGATTTAAATAATGGTTTACAACTCTCAAAATTAACTACAGGAACTTATGTTGCTTATTTTAAAACCGAAAATGGTATTAAAACTAAGAAGATTTTAGCGCAATAAGTTGTAATAAAAAAATAAAAATAAGCCTATACTGTTTTTCAGTGTAGGCTTTCTTTTTTGAAAACCATTTTATTAACTTCGTGATATGAGAAAAATAATAGCAACACTAGTACTAACATTGATTTTGTTTTCTTGCGGAACTAAAAACGTAAAATCAAACGATACAGTTATCAATACAACAGAAACGTATGTGTCTAAAATAGATACTAATAAAAACCTCAAAGAGGAAACTACAGAAGGTGCACTTACCGATGAGAATGGGTTTGAAGATATAGGCACATTTAAATACTCAGTGCTTTTTGATAAGGATAGTAAAGAACTATTCAGAATAAAAAATATTGAAATCTCTAAAGTTACCATTACAGAACATTATTATTTCCGTAATCACAATTTGGTGTATATCGTGTCATCAACTCCAAATCAAAATGATAAAAAGATTTATACCAATGGCGATAAAAAAGTAGTTTCGTCAATTAATGTAAGTGATGAAGACGTTAAATTACTTTTACAAAAAGCCAAACGTTTTAAAAATTCATTTTATAGACAAGAGTAAGAAATGAAATATGTTGCAATAGTTGTTTTATTTTTTACTGTACTCAAGGGTTTTGCTCAAATACAAGAAGCTACAATTCATTTTAATGATGGAACTGACGTTTTTGGTTATGGCGAAGTTGTTGATAACTGGAAAATTAAATTTAGAACCTCTAAAGATCTAGATGCAGATATTTGGACAGATGCTATGGTTTCGGGCATTACATTTCACGGTTTTGAAGAAAATGTTGAGTATCGATATATGTACAAAACTGAAGACCAAAGGTATCCATTACTTTTAGAAGTCTTAACAGAAGGTGAGGTAACTCTTTATGCAGATGTATTTAGTACTAAGATCTTTATCCCATTTGTTTCTGGTAATGTATTATCGCTTTCTACAATACAAATCCCAACAACAACCAGATTGTTTGTTAATAGAAAATCTGTATTTGTAATATCTAGTTTAAATGGAGGTTTTAAGAGAAAAGTAAGAGCATATTTTGCAGATTGCCCTATGTTACTAGAAAAAGTGAATAATAACGAATTTGGTCGACCTCAAATAATAGAATTAGTGAACTATTACAATGATTATTGTACAGATTGGCAAGACGATTAATCCAAATAAAATAAATTAATTTTAATGTGACTTTTTAGGTTTTTTTGTGTCTTAATAATAGAACATAAATAGTAAAACCTAAAATGAAAAACACAAAAAGAATTTTATCCTTAATTGCACTTCTAATAGCATTTAAAATGATATTCTTTTAATTGATTTAAAACGATAGAATGACACAAATCAAATCTATCATTTTAATCCACATTTCGTTGTTCACTACGCATTGCCTTTTTTGCCCTAAATAACCTCAATAATTTTACTAAAATTCCTTAATTTCGCGACTCGACTAGAATATAGATATCATGAGCGCGAAATTTCCTGAATATAAAGGACTTGACTTACCAAAAGTTGCAGAAGACATTCTCAACTACTGGGAAGAAAACAACATATTTGAAAAAAGTATTTCCACAAGAGAAGGTAGTGAGCCTTACGTCTTTTTTGAAGGACCACCTTCAGCAAATGGATTACCTGGAGTACACCACGTTTTAGCGCGTGCTATTAAAGATATTTTCCCAAGATATAAAACCATGAAAGGGTTCCAAGTTAAGCGTAAAGCTGGTTGGGATACTCATGGCTTACCTATTGAACTTGGAGTCGAAAAAGAATTAGGAATTACTAAAGAAGATATTGGTAAAACAATCTCTGTAGAAGATTATAACGCAGCTTGTCGTAAAGCAGTGATGCGTTATACTGATGTTTGGAACAATCTTACACAAAAAATGGGTTATTGGGTAAATATGGATGACCCATACATTACCTACGATCCCAAATACATGGAGAGTGTTTGGTGGTTGCTAAAAGAAATTTATAATAAAAGCTTACTTTACAAAGGGTACACCATACAACCGTATTCTCCAAAAGCAGGTACAGGACTGAGCTCTCATGAGCTTAATCAACCTGGTACATATCAAGATGTTACAGATACAACAGTAGTTGCTCAGTTTAAAGCCAATGCAGATTCTCTACCAGACTTTTTACAAAACGAAGGTGATATCTATTTCTTAGCATGGACGACAACACCTTGGACACTGCCAAGTAATACAGCATTAACTGTTGGACCAAAAATTGATTATGTATTGGTAGAAACTTATAACCAATACACCTTTCAACCAATGAATGTGGTATTAGCCAAAAAACTGGTTAATTATCAATTCTCCGGAAAGTTTAATTTAGTAGAAGATAAAGCTGCTTTATTAGATTATAAGGCTGGCGATAAAAAAATACCATACTTTGTCGTAAAAGAATTTGTAGGCAAAGATTTAGTAGGCATCACTTACGAACAATTATTACCATATGCACTTCCTAACGATAATCCTGAAAATGCATTTAGAATCATTACAGGAGATTTCGTCACCACAGAAGATGGTACAGGTATAGTTCATACAGCACCAACATTTGGAGCAGATGATGCATTAGTTGCCAAACAAGCAACACCAGAAATTCCGCCATTATTAGTAAAAGATGATAATGATAATTTAGTGCCTCTTGTAGATTTACAAGGTCGCTTTAGACCAGAAATGGGTGAGTTTGCTGGCAAGTATGTAAAAAACGAGTATTACAATGATGGTGAAGCTCCAGAACGTTCAATAGATGTTGAGCTTGCTATTAAATTAAAAGAAGAAAATAAAGCCTTTAAGGTTGAAAAATACAAACACAGTTATCCAAATTGCTGGAGAACTGACAAGCCAATTTTATACTATCCGTTAGACTCATGGTTCATTAAGGTGACAGATGTGAAAGAGCGTATGGTAGCATTAAATGATACCATTAACTGGAAACCTAAATCTACTGGTACTGGTCGCTTTGGTAATTGGCTAGCAAACGCTAACGACTGGAATTTATCGAGATCTCGTTATTGGGGAATCCCTTTACCAATATGGAGAACAGAAGATGGCACAGAAGAAATCTGTATTGGTTCTGTAGAAGAATTAAAATCAGAAATGGCAAAAGCAGTGACTGCTGGAGTTCTAGCTGCAGATATATTTGACGATTTTGAAGTTGGCAACTTTTCCGAAGAAAACTATGCGAAAATAGATTTACATAAAAATATCGTTGATGAAATTGTGTTGGTATCACCAAAAGGTCAACCAATGAAACGCGAAAGTGACTTAATTGATGTGTGGTTCGATTCTGGCTCTATGCCTTATGCACAATGGCATTATCCTTTTGAAAACCAAGAATTAATTGACGATAATAAATCATTTCCTGCCGATTTTATTGCAGAAGGTGTAGATCAAACTCGTGGTTGGTTCTATACTTTACATGCTATTGGTACTATGGTATTTGATTCTGTAGCTTATAAAAACGTAGTTTCTAATGGATTGGTTTTAGACAAAAACGGACAAAAAATGTCTAAACGTCTTGGTAATGCAACAGATCCATTTACTACTTTAGATACTTATGGAGCAGATGCTACGCGTTGGTATATGATAATGAACGCAAATCCTTGGGACAATCTAAAGTTTGATTTAGAAGGCATAGAAGAGGTAAAACGTAAGTTTTTTGGCACATTATATAACACGTATTCATTTTTTACACTGTATACTAATTTAGATAAATTCACATATTCTGAAGAAGAAATTCCGTTAGCGCAACGTCCAGAAATTGACCGTTGGATTTTATCTGAGTTACATACATTGATTCAAAAAGTAGATGAGTATTACGCAGCATATGAGCCAACAAAAGCTGCAAGAGCAATCTCAGAGTTTACACAAGATTATGTAAGTAACTGGTTTGTGCGTTTAAGCAGAAGACGCTTTTGGAAAGGAGACTATGAGACAGATAAAATCTCTGCATACCAAACATTATATACTTGTATGTTAACTATTGCTAAGTTAGGAGCGCCAATTGCACCTTTCTTTATGGATAGACTTTACTTAGATTTAACTCAGGTATCACATAAAGAAAACTTTGAGAGTGTACATTTGGCAGACTTTCCAGTATATGATAAAGCTTATGTAGATAAGAGCTTAGAACGTAAAATGGAAAGTGCTCAAACCATTTCATCTTTAGTGTTATCATTAAGAGCTAAGGAGAAGATTAAAGTGAGACAGCCATTGCAAAAAATTATGATTCCTATAGATTCAAAAGAACAAAAGGAAGAAATTATGGCTGTAGCAGAGTTAATTAAATCTGAGGTTAATGTAAAGTCTGTTGAGGTATTAGAAGATGCAAGTGATATTTTGGTAAAGCAAATAAAACCAAATTTTAAAGTATTAGGACCTCGCTTTGGACAAGATATGAAAGCTGTTGCCCAATTAGTTAATGGCTTTGGAGCAGATGATATTAAAAAAATCGAGCAAAATGGCAGATTAGACGTTGAAGTAAACGGAAAAAGTATTACTTTAGAACTATCAGATGTTGAGATTACTTCAAAAGATATTGAAGGTTGGCTTGTAGCAAGTTCTGGAGCATTAACAGTAGCATTAGACGTAACGTTAACAGATGATTTAAAGAAAGAAGGAGTTGCGAGAGAGCTGGTAAATAGAATTCAAAACTTACGTAAAGATTCTGGTTTTGAGTTAACAGATAGAATTAGCGTTCAATTTCAAAAAGATGCTCAAATTGTTGAGGCGATAGAGGCAAATTTAGATTATATAAAGACCGAAACTCTAACAAATAAATTGGAGATTGTAGAAACCTTAAATAGTGGTATAGAAATTGCTTTTGATGATGTAAATACCAAATTGTTTATTCAAAAATTATAAAATATGGCTAACGAGAACACAGTAAGATATTCAGATAAAGATTTAGAAGAATTTAGAACTTTAATCTTAGAGAAAATTGAAAAAGCAAAACACGATTTAGATTTAATAAAAAGTGCTTACATGAATGATGGTAACAATGGTACAGATGATACTTCGCCAACATTTAAAGCCTTTGACGAGGGTAGTGCTGTAATGAGTAAAGAGTCTAATTCTCAATTAGCGATTAGACAAGAAAAATTTATTAGAGACCTTAAAAATGCCTTAATTAGAATAGAAAATAAATCGTACGGTGTTTGTAGAGTTACAGGAAAACTCATCAATAAAAAGCGTTTAGAATTAGTACCTCATGCGACGTTAAGCATTGAAGCTAAAAATATGCAATAACATTATTTCTACGGAAATGAGCACAAAAACATTAAAACGTCTTAACTATTAAGACGTTTTTTTAGTTCATAATATTAACCTTATTTTTGTTACTCTAAAACCTATAAATGTCTCTAAAAAAAGCCACTATTTTAATAGTAATTATCCTGCTTATAGATCAAATAAGTAAATTTTATATCAAAACAAATTTTGCGCTTAATGAGAAGCTAGAAGTTTTTAGTTGGTTTCAAATTGCGTTTGTAGAAAATGAAGGTATGGCTTGGGGAACAAAAATTAGTGATTTTGTCTCTTTCATATCAGACAGGACAGCAAAGGTATGCTTAACCATTTTTAGAATTATAGCAGTTGTTGGTATAGGTTATTGGTTGAGAAAGTCTATAAAAGATAAAAGTTCTAAAACCTTAATTTTTGCTATTTCATTAATCTTAGCAGGTGCATTAGGCAATATTATAGATTCTGTTTTTTACGGGATAATTTTTGACTCAAGTTCAGGACAAGTTGCAACGTTTTTACCAGAGCAAGGTTATGACACGATATTTCATGGCAAAGTAGTAGATATGCTTCATTTTCCAATGTGGAGTGGTGTATTACCAAGCTGGATACCATTTTATGGCGGACAATACTTTACCTTCTTTGATCCTGTTTTTAACATTGCAGATATGGCAATTAGTACAGGTATTGGTATTTTAATTTTCTTTAATAAAAGAGCATTTAAAACCAGCTAGGCAGTTCTAGAAAATACAGCTTCTAAATCATCTATGTTAACAGGTTTAACTAAGTAATTTTGTACAGTACTCAATGACTTAGCCTTATCTATATCTGTGACATTTATAGAAGAGCTAACCACATAAAGTGTAATTCGTTTATCAAATTTATTTTGAATTTTTGTGAAGCGTTCAATAAATTCCCAGCCATCCATTATTGGCATATTAATATCTAATAAAATAATTTCAGGAATTCCTTTTTGATTCAAATTTTGCAACAAAGCTTCAAAATAATCAATACCATCTTTTCCATCTTTAAAAACTAGCAAATTATCACAAAGCTTTTTAGTCTCTATTATTTTTTTAACCAAGTTTACATAGATATTATCATCATCAATAATACATGCCACTTTAATTTTGTTATTCATAGGTGCTAAAATTTTATTGTAAAAACGGTTCCTTTATTTACTTCACTGTCAACTAGTATTTCTCCATTAAGCGATTCTATTTGGTTTTTGGTTATAAAAAGCCCAATCCCAACAGCATCCTTATTAAGATGAAATGTTTTATACATGCCAAAAATTTTGTCGCCAAATTTATCTAAGTCTATACCAATACCGTTATCACTAATTTCTAAAATTAAGCGATCATTATTTCTATAATTTAATGAAGTTTTAAAATTGATAATTGGGTCGCGGTCTGGATGCTTGTATTTTATAGCATTGGTTAAAATATTTAAAATAATACTTTCCATATAAGCAGGTATGTAAGACACAATATCTCCTGCCTTAAAATCTGTATTTATGGTTACATTGTTTGTTGTAATTATTTGACCTATTGACTTGCAAACCTGGTCTAAAGTTGCACTTATACTAACATCCTCTTTGTGTTGCTGACAGTTAGTTTGTATCGTTACAACCTCATTTAAATGTCCTATAGTTTTGTTTAAACTAGAAGAAACTTCTTTTATAGTACTTAGCATCATTAATTGTTCTGCTGGGTTGTCAATAGATTCTATATATTGAACAATTAATTCTAAATTACTACTATGAGATCTTAAGTTATGAGAAACAATATGAGCAAAATTAAATAATCTTGAGTTTTGAGATGCGACAATCTCTGATGTTCGTTTTAAATTAATCTCCTTTGTTTTGACGCTATCTATATTTTGAAAAACCCCTCTCATACCAATAATTTCTCTACCCTCATTATAAACGGGTTTGCCAATGGCTCTAGCCCAAAACCTTTTATTTGTAGATTTTATCATAATAATCTCTAAATCAAAAGGGGTACCAGATATTGCACAGTTTAAAAATGCATTAGTTGCTATAGCATGATGCTCTTTGGCATATAATGTTAAAGCCATACGTAATGATGGTATAAAATCTTCTGGATAGTCTAAAATTTTTCTAGTAATTTGATCCCAATAACTTCTTTTGTTTTCAAAATCTATATACCAACTTCCTGTTGAGGTCATTGAGGCGGTCTCTAGATAATAATAATCGTCTTTTACTTTAGGATGTGTTTTTATTTTAGCCTTAAAAAAATAAATTGCTTTAGCATTTGGCTTAAGGCTTAATGTAAGTTCCTCGTTGGTTTTACAAATAAACTCCTCATAGTCTCCTTTACTATTTAACAATAATATATTTTGTTTAAAATGCACATCATGTCTTACGAGATTGTAAAAATTATCTCTAAATGTAGAAGCATGATTTTTATGTATAATTTTACTTAAAAAAAACTCTAGATTTATATCTATTTGAGAGATGTCGTAGCCTAGTTTGCTAATAAACGCTTGCGACCAAAAACTGGTATTATTATGTAATTCCCAATAGCAAATCTCGCTGTTAGGCATAACAAATTTTTCTAATGTAGATTCAGACATTTTATGTAGGTTATAATAAAATTGCTAATAGTTTGAGGGACAACTACTTTGCAATATAGTAAAAAAATGTATTTAATCTAATTTATTTGCGTTTTACCGATATTTATTTACTTCGGAAATTGTAAATCTTGTTAGGAGTAACACAGTAATCTAATTGTATATCTAAAGGATTTATATCTTTAATTTCATTGACTGCCTCAAAAAAGGCTAAACCAATTTTTAGAGTATGAGGCTTACAGCCTGCCAAAAACTTGTCATAAAATCCTTTGCCATATCCAACTCTGTTACCTTTTTCATCAAAAGCTAATAAGGGTATAAAAACTACTTCAATTTGTTGGGAATCAATTGGTATGCCATTTACAGGTTCAGGAATATTCCAAGCATTTTTTTTAATTTTTGTACTGTCGGTTAGTAAGTAGTGAGACATTTCTCGAGTTGAGAAATTGCTCTTAGAGATAATGATATTTTTATCTTTTCCGGAGAGAATATTTAATATGTAATCTGTATTAATTTCTTTATGTTCTACTATAGATAAGAAGAGATGATAATATTCAAATTCCCAAATAGGAAGTCTTAATAATTGATTAGCAATACTGAGGCTAAAATCTTCTAACGCGTCCTCAGATAGAGCCTTTCGCAGAATTTTGTGATGTTTTCTAATTTCAGCTTTTGTCATTATTTACAGCAGTTGAAATGTGAAAAATAGCATCTCCTTGATAGATAATTGGAGATTCGTTAACATTAAAAATATAGCCTGCGTTAGGAGCTTTCACAAAATGATTAAAACTACCATAAGGATCTGTAATATTACCAATAACATCATTTTTATTTACAAACGCATTTATTGAAACAGTTGCCTTAAACATCCCAGAAAATTTAGCTCTTAACCACTTACTTTCTTCAATTATAATAGCTTGGGTTTTAGGTTTAGAAACTTTAAATTTTCTATTTAACATCCCTAAATGATGTAAAACACGTTTGGCACCATTAACTCCAGTATTAGTTACTGTACTATGTATATTAAAAGATTTACCGCCTTCAAACAATAACATTGGTACGCCAGCTTTACTACATGCGTTTCTAAAAGATTTATTTAAGTTTTGCGAGTAATAGATAAAAGGAGCTCCAAAAACATGAGCTAATTCTATAAGTCTGTCGTCGTCTTTAACGATTCTAATTTGTGATGCATTAAAACGATCTGCACCACCTGTATGAAAATCCATAGCAAAATCTACATGAGGAACTAATTCTTTCATTACAAAGTTGGCTACTCTACTTGCTAAAGAGCCATTAGCACTTCCTGGGAAAACGCGGTTTAAATCTCTACCATCTGGAAATAAACGGTCCATGTTTAAAAACCCAAATACATTTATAACAGGAACACAAATAGTGGTTCCAATTTTAGGTTTATTAATACCTTTTGCAATAATCTGTCTAACTATTTCTACGCCATTTATTTCATCGCCATGAATACCTGCAGTAATTAAAACCGTTGGTCCAGGTTTTTTTGATCGTTCTATAATGATTGGGACTTCTAGTGTATTACGAGTATGAAGTTTTGCAACTTCAAAATTTACAGTTGCACTTTTGCCTAAAGCAATTTTTTCTCCTAAAATTTCTAAAACGTCTTTATTACTCATTTGTAGACTATTTTTTTATTAGCTCTTACACCAAAACTTATTTTTTAGTACTACGCTCTATAAATGTAATAATTGCTCTTGCAATATTTTTTCCAGTAGCACCTTCAATTCCTTCTAAACCTGGAGTAGAGTTAACTTCTAGCAGTAACGGTCCTCTTGCAGATTGTAGCATATCTACACCACATACAGGTAGTTTTAAAGCCTTTGCAGCATTCATAGCAAGCTTTAGCTCATCTGTATCTAATTTTATAATATTTGCACTACCACCTCGATGTAGATTAGATCTAAACTCACCTTCTTTGCCTTGTCTTTTCATTGCGCCAACAACTTGACCGTCAACAACTAAAGCTCTAATATCTGCGCCTTTAGCCTCTTTAATAAATTCTTGTACAATCACTCTGGCTTGTAAACCATTAAATGCTTCTAAAACAGATTCTGCTGCATTTTTACTTTCGGCTAAAACAACACCTAAACCTTGAGTGCCTTCTAGAAGTTTAATAATTACAGGTGTACCTCCAACATGCTCAATTACTTCTTCGACATCGCGAGAATAATTTGTAAATACTGTTTTTGGCATTCCTATTCCTGCTTTACTTAAACGCTGTAAGCTTCGTAATTTATCTCGTGAGCGTTGTATAGCATCTGAAGTCGCTATTGTAAATACACCCATTTCTTCAAACTGTCTTACAACTGCACAACCATAAAAGGTTACAGAAGATCCAATTCTTGGTATAATAGCGTCTACATAATCTAAATAACGATCTTTATAAAAAATTGTAGGTTTTTCTTTTTCAATGATGATATCACATTTAAGCGGATCAATGATTTCTACCTCATGACCTCTAGATTCGGCTTCTTTAATAAGGCGATCTGTAGAGTATAAATGGGCATTTCTGGATAAAATTACTATATTCATGAGTTAGTATTATTAAAAGAGACGTTTTCTAGATTAACATCAACTAAAAACTTCTTGCTAAGAAATTGTCGTCCTATAAGCACAGGAAATTTCATATCATCTCTAGTGCTTAAAGTTAAGTTAATCTTATATGTTTTACCAAAGAATATGATGTCTGATTTGATTTTATAACGGTTTTCTTTAAACCCGTTGCTGCTTTTTACATCTGTAAGTGTATAGTTATCAAAAATAATATTCTCACTTTTAAAGTTGGGATGCCCTTTACTTTCAAAAGTGCAAATTAATTTACCATCTTGTTCTGTAATTTTTGAGCAATGAATAGCCGATGTGTACGCACCAGTATCTATTTTAACATCAACACTTTTTAAATTAAGTTTAGGAAAGTCTATTTTATCGATTCTCCCAATTATTTTTTTGGCCATTTATCTATTTTAAGAGGCGAAAGGTAAACAATATGTGTATCTAAAAAATAATTTTTATCTCTAATTTTTAACACATAAAAAATGAGTTTTAATTAGTAAATACTAACTTTGATAAAAATGGATAAACCTTCACTAGACATACAATTAAAAACGTTACCACAAGAGCCTGGTGTGTATCAATATTTTGATGCCGATGATAAGTTAATTTACGTTGGTAAAGCCAAAAATTTAAAAAAAAGAGTAAGTTCTTACTTTACAAAAACTCATGATAATGGCAAAACACGTGTACTTGTAAAAAAGATTAGAAATATTAAGCATATCGTTGTAGAGACAGAAACTGATGCGCTTTTACTAGAAAATAATCTTATAAAAAAATACAAGCCTCGTTATAATGTATTGCTTAAAGATGACAAATCTTACCCATGGATTTGTATAAAAAACGAACGTTTTCCAAGAGTGTTTCCTACGCGACGTATTTTTAAAGATGGATCAGAGTATTATGGTCCATATACAAGTATGAAAACGGTTTGGACATTATTAGATTTAATTAAAGGTTTATATAGCTTACGTACTTGTAATTATAATCTTTCCGAAGAAAAAATAGAAGCAGGAAAATACAAAGTTTGTTTAGAGTACCATTTAGGTAATTGCAAAGGTCCTTGTGAAGATTTGCAAAGCGAAGAAGAGTATAATGCACACATTATCGCCATAAGAGAAATTATTAAAGGTAATTTTAAAGACTCATTATCGCAGTTTAAAAGTCAAATGAAACGGTTGGCTCAAGATATGCAGTTTGAAGAAGCGCAACGCATTAAAGAAAAAATTCAGATTTTAGAGAATTATCAAGCAAAATCAACCATTGTTAATCCTAAAATTAGCAACGTAGATGTGTTTAGCATTATGAGTGATGAAAGTTACGCCTATGTTAATTTTTTACAATTATCCTACGGAAGTATAATTAGGTCGCACACCTTAGAAATTAAAAAGAAATTAGACGAAACTAATTTACAATTGTTAGAATTGGCAATTACCGAAATTAGACAACGTTTTAACTCCTCATCAAGAGAAATTTATGTGCCTTTTAAGGTAGATTTGGGTAATGATGTAAAAGTTACAGTGCCAAAATTGGGTGACAAAAAGAAAATATTAGATTTATCTCTTCGGAATGCAAAATACTATCGTATGGAGCGTTTTAAACAAGTAAAAATTGTAGATCCAGATCGTCATGCTAATAGAATTATGGCTCAAATGAAGGTAGATTTACGTTTACCCGAAGAACCAAGGCATATAGAGTGTTTTGATAATTCTAACATACAAGGAACCAATCCTGTGGCTGCTTGTGTGGTTTTTAAGGATGGCAAACCTAGTAAAAAGGATTATCGTCATTTTAATATAAAAACAGTAGTTGGACCAGATGATTTTGCATCTATGGAAGAGGTGGTTTATCGTCGTTATAAAAGACTATTAGAAGAAGAAGAACCTCTACCGCAATTAATAATTATTGATGGAGGTAAAGGGCAATTATCATCGGCTCTAAAAAGTTTGGATGCTTTAGGACTTAGAAACACAATTGCAATAATTGGTATTGCTAAACGTTTGGAAGAATTATTCTATCCAGATGATCCAATTCCCTTATATTTAGATAAAAAAAGCGAAACATTAAAGGTTATACAACATTTAAGAAATGAAGCCCATCGTTTTGGGATTGAGCATCATAGAAATAGACGTAGTAAACAGGCTTTAAATACAGAGTTAGAAACCATACCAGGAATTGGAGAGCAGACGGTTGTGGCTTTAATGAAAAAATTTAAGTCGGTTAAGCGTATTTCCGAAGCGAAAAAAGAAGATCTCGAGAAAGTTGTGGGCTTATCTCGAGCTCAAAAAATAATAGACTATTACAGTAAAAAGTGAAATACAAAATCTTTTTAATATTAATACTAGCGTGCACTTTTACAATGCATGCACAATCTAATAGTAAGCCTAAAAAACCTAAGGTTGGATTAGTGTTGAGTGGTGGTGGAGCAAAAGGTTTTGCGCATATTGGTGTGCTAAAAGTTATTGATAGTCTTGGTATTAAAGTAGATTATGTTGCAGGCACTAGTATGGGAGCAATAATTGGTTCCTTATATGCCTCTGGGTACTCTGGCCAACAGCTAGACTCTATTTTTGCGAGTCTGGATTTTGATGCTGTAATAAATGACGATTTGCCGAGATCTTCTAAAACTATTTACGAACGCAATAATACAGAGAAGTACGGTGTGGTACTTCCGTTTAACCATTTTAAACTCAAATTACCTTCGGCTTTGTCGAGAGGTCAAAACGTTTTTAATTTACTTACTAAACTCACTATGCATGTAAGTGAAGTGGATAAGTTTAAGGAGTTGCCAATTCCGTTTTTTTGCATTGCTACCAATGTAGAAACAGGTAAGCAAGTCATATTAGATTCTGGTAATTTACCACAGTGTATAACAGCTAGTGGTGCGTTTCCTTCATTGTTTCAGCCTGTAGCAATTGGTGATGATTTGTTGATAGATGGTGGTGTTGTTAATAATTATCCTATAGATGAATTAAAAGCTAAAGGCATGGATATTATTATTGGTGTAGATGTACAAGATGACTTGGCAACTAGAGATGAAATGACATCTGCACCAGATGTATTATTGCAGATAAATAATTTTAGAACCATTAATGATATGATATTAAAGTCTAAAAAGACAGATATCTATATTAAACCAGATATTAAAAATTTTACAGTTATTTCCTTTAGTGAAGGTAAAGACATTATTAAAAATGGTAAAATAGCTGCCTTAGAGCAAATAGAAGCCTTAAGTACATTACCCAAACAAAAGGTAGATAGAGAAAAGATACCACTTAACTTAAAGTCAAAAGATAGTATCACAATTAATGGAGCTTACATTACAGGTAATAATCGGTACACACGATCTTACATTATGGGTAAATTAAAGCTCAAAGGAAGTGAAACGGTGAGTTATGAAGATTTTAATCAAGGTGTAAATAACTTAATTGCGACTAACAACTTTGATTCATTTCAATATAATTTTAAGCCTTCAAAAAATAAAGAGGGTTATGATTTTGAGGCAAATGTTAGAGAAGCTAAAATTACCACATTTTTAAAATTAGGTATACACTATGATGATGTTTATAAAAGTGCAGCTTTAGTAAATTTAACTAAAAAGAGGTTATTGTTTAATAATGATATAGCATCATTAGATATTATTTTGGGAGATAATGTAAGGTATAATTTCGAATACTTAATCGATAAAGGTTTTTACTGGAGTGTTGGTTTACGCTCGCGTTATAATCAATTTGAAAAAGGTATAAATAGTGAGTTGCTTTTAAATGAAGCACAAATTGCAGAAACAGGAATAAATAAGTTAGACGTTAAGTTGAGAGATCAAACCAATCAATTTTATTTACAAACCTTATTTAGAAAAGATTTTGCGTTAAGTATTGGTGCAGAGCATAAACGATTAACGATTAAATCTGAAACGTTAGCAATAGACGCTCAAACTGATGATTTTCAATTTGAGAATACCGATTATTTTAGTGTTTTTGGCACATTAAAACTAGACACATACAATAGTAAACATTACCCATCATCTGGCGTTTATTTTAGCGGAGATTTGCATACCTATTTAATTGCTTCAAAATTTAATAACGATTTTGAACAGTTTTCTATAGCAAAAGCCGATATGGGATACGCTTTTAGAGTTTCAAAAAAAATAAGTTTTAATTTAAAAACAGGAGGTGGTTTTAAATTTGGAGATAATTCTACCAGTACATTAGATTTTGCTTTGGGTGGTTATGGTAATAATTTCATAAATAATTTCATACCGTTTCTAGGTTATGATTATATATCTCTAACAGGAAATAGTTATGTAAAAGCCTATGCAAGCGCAGATTATGAGATTTTTAATAAAAACCACATTACATTAGAAGCTAATTGGGCAAATATTGATAATGATATTTTTGATTCGGGAGAATGGTTTACTCTGCCAGATTATAGAGGTTATGCTTTAGGTTATGGCGTTGAAACTTTCTTAGGTCCAATCCAAGCAAAATTTAGTTATTCTCCAGAGCAACGTGAAAGTGTATGGTATTTTAATATCGGGTTTTGGTTTTAGATAAAAGCAGTAAAGAATAAATTACATACTGCTTATTATAGTATCTACTCTTCGATTGTTTTTATTATTTTTTAGTCTTGAGATAAGAAATACAATACCAAAGAAAAAAAGCTAGGCAACTTATTTGTAAAGAAAATGCTCGTATAGAAAATTCATTTTTATTTACAATATCATCTAAGAATCCTGCGGTCATAATTAATACTCCTGCGAAACACCAAATAAATATAAATATTGATTTTGGGATGTTTATTGATGAATTGAAAATATTTAGTTTGAAGATTTTCAAAATTTTATACCAAAATTAAAATTTAAAGGTTGAGTCTTAATAATTGGCGCATTAGGGCTACCATCTATTTTAATAAGTTGCGGTTGTATTGAAAAATAGCTGGTTGTACTATTTCTAAAACTATACTCTGCACCAAAAGACCCATTAATATCTAACGCATCAAATGTTTTTATAGGTAATTCTCTATTATTAGATTGGTATATTGTTGATAACTGTATGCCTCCAGATAAAGACCAAAATCTATTGATATTTTTAGTTAAAATTATTGGGATATTTAGTGTGTTGTAATCTCCACTATATGTCATAATTAAACTTTGAGTAAATGAGAAGTCTTTATTTAAATATGTAGTAAACGTATAGCCTTTGTTAAATATGATATGTTTAAACTCAGTTTGTGCTTGGCTTTTTACGTTACAAAAAATTGCAAATATTAATGACAATATTAAAAAATTTTTCAAATGCATAGGCTTAGCAACTTTATTACAAACGTCCTAGATTATAACTAAATTTGAAATATGGTACTGTAAAGTTAACATTTTCTTCAAAATATTCAGAAATACTTGAAGTATAAAATCCAAGCATAATTTCGATTTTTCTTTTTTTCCAACCAAGTCCCAAATTAGATGGTTCATAACTGAAATCAGAACTGCTGTCTAATACCGTCAACACATTTCCCTCGCTATCAAAAAAAGTAGTTTTAGAATTTATATTTGTTCCTCTATTTAATAAAGATTTGCCAACTCTAATAAATAATTCACTTTCTTTAAATATTTTGAAATGATAATCTAAATAAAAATGATACCCAATTATTAGTCCTCTATTTGAGGGTTTTTTTCCAAAATCACCTTTTATTTGAGCTATATCACCTCCCAAATAATCATATCTTAAAGAATTGGAAAAACCTAAGTTTAAATTCTTGGTTATAAACATATCAAGATTGTAGGCAAATGCCATACCAGAATTTTGCAAATCAGGATCAACTGTAACACCTGGTTTAATGGGTTCAGTGTAAGTTAATGGAGTAATACGATATTCACTACTAACTTTAAAAAATAATTGTCCTATTCTGTTTTCAGGTGTTAAATAATCTAAATCTTGAGCATTAGTTGTATTAATAAATATAAGCGAAAGTAAAGAAAAAGAAAGTAGGTTTTTTAAAGTCATGTGTTTGGTTTTAATATTATGCAGCTCAAATCTTGAGCTGCATAATTGTTGTTATTATTGTCCTCTAGTTAAATTATATTTAATACCTCCATTTTCATTTGAGAAATCATTTGTAAAAGGAATATTATAGGGATTTGTATAATTTTGAGATAATAATTGAGAATCATAGTCACCTTGCCATGAACGATATTCTAAAATTCTATACTGATTATTTGGAAAATTATAAGTATTACTTTTTTTAGGAGCAGGCCATGAATCTTGTTCAAAAATTGTAAAAAACAGATATTCGTCAGGATTTGCATAACTAGGATCTTCTTTTACCAAATAATTCATAGTTCTTTCATCACCAATCCAGCTTCTTTTAAAACGATCAATTCTTTTACCGTCTGGGTTGTAGCAGTTTAAAGATCCAGCAATATTTTGACCACAATATCCACTTGTGATAGGTAATCCAGCAGTTTTAAAGCCAATAAAATTAACTTCTGAACGTCCTGGCCATCCTTCTTTATGATGTTTTACGGTCATTTTGTTAATTCGTATTCTAGCAGTAGAAGATGTGTTTCCATTTCCAGTACCACCTGAGCCTTCACTACCGTCTGCATAGACATCATCACAATTTACAAAGGCATCTGGTCCAGCGATGCCCTCTTCTCCACAACCAGATATGTCTACTAACATAATTTCACGGTTAGAATGTAAATCTTCTTCAAGCTCTTCATGAATTAATTCTAGTTCATCTAGTTCATTTTGCTCATAACCTTCATAGGTTTGTTCTTCATTTACAATTTTCTCTAGTGCAATTATGGGTTTATCATTTTGATCTTCACCGGTTCTAGCTTGTATAAAACTCAGATCAGAATTAATAAAGGTTACCGTAGGATACCAGTTTTTACCTTCAATATTAAGAAAAGCATCCATTGATTTCTGTAATTGAGGGTCAATAGTATTTTCTATATTATTAACTAAATAATTAATTGATATTGTGAAGTAATCAGAATCATTTATGTTATTTTCGTTTACTAGTTCTCTTACTTGCGTTAAGTTTTTAGTTAACCAATTACCTAATTTTTTTAAATGGGTTTTTTTATATTCCAATTGTTGATCTAATCTAGCATTTTCAATAGTATTTGAAGTGAATTCTTCAGTATCAATTTGAGATGTAGGTTCTTTGTATTGTGAATCATTACTGCATGATGCAAACATTATAGCAGTAAATAACAATAAACACAGTTTTTGTGTATTCATAATTTCTTGATTTTTAACCTATATCATAGGTCTATTAAACTAATTTTTCAAAGAAGTCAAGAAGTCAAGAAGTCAAATGGTTTTAGAAGTCATATTTTTAGAAGTCAAGAAGTCAAGAAGTCATTTTTTAAATAAAAAACAAGCACTTGTTTAAGTTGCAACAATTGTTGTCAAATCAATTTTGAGCGACTTCTAACCCTCTCAAAACATTCATTTTCAACCACTCAAAGTAAACACAATAAAACGAAAAAACAAAATTCCACCGAAAAATTAAAAACCACCGCTCAACCCACGCCAAATCTAAAGACTGCGGAAATACCGTAAATTTTTGACTTAAATATTCCGAACTTTAACATTTGGCTGTTAAAGTCAATTTTTTTATTGCAAAAGCGTTTTTTTTTTTGTAAAAGATTGTCAATTATTGTCTTATTATTTTCAAAATTTCAACATCAGGTTTTAAATTATTTATATTTTCCCGATATTTACATCATGCAAAATCTCATCTTCAAAGATTTATTAAGTCATCTTCAATTTCTTCTTAAAAGGAAACCTGAATAAAGCTACATATTCGTATATTTATAACAAGTCAAAAAAAGTGAAGCAGGTATTTGTACCTCAAACTTTTAAAATCTAATATTTAATATTTCAAATATGCCTTTCTATCATAAATTAGGAAAAATTCCGCCAAAACGACACACCCAATTTCGTAAAGAAGATGGGACCTTATATGCTGAGCAATTATTTGGCACTATAGGTTTTGATGGAATGTCAACCAATAGCTATCATGAGCAACGACCAACACAAGTCAAAGCAATAAAAAAACAATATAGTGTTGCACCAAAAATTGCGAAAGCAAATCATATTCAATCCTATCGTTTAAGAGGGTTTCAAGTCAAACCAGAAAATGATTATTTAGAGAGCAGAAAAGCAATGCTCACTAATAGCGATTGTACTATTATTTTAGCAGCACCAAAAAACAAAACCACAGATTACTTCTATAAAAACACAGATGCAGATGAGCTAATTTTTATTCATAAAGGCTCAGGGAAATTAAGATCACACCTAGGAAATCTAGATTTTAAATATGGAGACTATTTAGTAATACCAAGAGGTGTTATCTATAAAATGGATTTTGATACAGAAGATAACAGACTCTTCATCGTAGAATCTCGCAGACCAATTTACACACCAAAACGATATCGTAATTGGTTTGGTCAACTCCTTGAACATTCGCCATTTTGTGAACGTGATTTACGTCAGCCTTATGAGTTGGAAACCAATAACGAATCTGGTGAGTTTTTAATGAAAGTCAAAAAGCAAGACGATATTTTTGAAATGGTCTATGCCTCACATCCTTTTGATGTGGTTGGGTATGATGGTTATAATTATCCGTATGCGTTTTCAATACACGATTTTGAACCTATAACTGGTCGCATTCATCAACCACCACCAGTACATCAAACTTTTGAAACTGATGCCTTTGTTGTATGTAGCTTCGTCCCTCGATTATATGATTACCATCCAGATAGTATTCCTGCACCATACAATCATAGCAATATAGATAGTGATGAGGTGTTGTATTACGTCGATGGCGATTTTATGAGTAGAAACGATATTGATGCAGGACACATAAGTTTACATCCAGCAGGTATACCTCATGGTCCACATCCTGGAGCCACAGAGCGTAGTATTGGTAAAGTAAAAACAGATGAGCTTGCAGTTATGGTAGATACATTTAAACCATTAAAAATAACAGAAGAGGCATTAAAAATTGCCGACGAAGATTACTATAAATCATGGTTAGAACATTAAATCGTAATGGAAAACAATAAATTATCGGCAGACCCATCGTCGCTCATTTTAGGTATCATTGCCATCACTATTTCTTTAGCAGGCTGTTGTTGTGGTATTTTTGCAATCATACCAGTAATTCTTAGTATTATAGGTCTGGTTATTGCCAATAAAAGCTTGCACGAGTATAAAGCAAATCCTGAGGCTTATAGCCTAAACAGTAAAAGCAATGTAGCTACAGCAAAGATTATAAACATTATTTCATTAGTTATAAGCTCATTAATAACCTTAGGTTATGTTGCATACTTTATGATTTATGGTGTGTTTATATCAGAGATATTTCAACAAGTATACGAAGAATCTAAAAACAATAATGGCGATTATGATTATGAGTGGCAAAATGATTCTCTATATCTTTATGAGGACGATGATTTCCAAATAGAAAAAGATACCATTAGAGTTGACTCTATCAATATTAATGAATTAATTGAAGAGGAGTTGATAGAAACAGAAATAGACAGTTTAAACAATTAAAATAATAAATTTTTTTTCTTCGGAAACATGAAAACTCCAAAGAAAATTGTAAAATAAAATCATTATGGCAAAAGAAGTAAAAAGTGTTGATTACGGATTAGAAAAAATCTTTGAAGGTGCACAAGATTTTTTACCATTATTAGGTACAGATTATGTAGAGTTTTACGTAGGTAACGCCAAGCAATCTGCACATTTCTACAAAACAGCATTCGGGTTTCAATCCTATGCTTATCGTGGATTAGAAACAGGTTCAAAAGACTCAGTGAGTTATGTACTTAAACAAGATAAAATTAGATTGGTATTAACAACACCATTAAATAGTAAATCACCAATTAACGATCATATTGTAAAGCATGGAGATGGTGTAAAGGTTGTAGCGCTTTGGGTAGATGATGCAAGAAAATCGTATGAAGAAACCACAAAAAGAGGAGCAAAATCTTATATGGAGCCAACCGTTGAAAAAGATGAACACGGTGAAGTCGTAAGAGCAGGAATTTACACGTATGGAGAAACCGTTCACATGTTTGTTGAACGTAAAAACTATAATGGCACTTTTATGCCAGGATTTGTAGAGTGGAACAGTGATTACAATCCAGAACCTGTAGGATTAAAATACATTGATCACATGGTTGGTAATGTAGGTTGGGGACAAATGAATACTTGGGTAAAATGGTATGAAGATGTGATGGGATTTGTTAATTTCTTGTCATTTGATGACAAACAAATACATACAGAGTATTCTGCACTTATGAGTAAAGTAATGAGTAATGGTAATGGTCGCATTAAATTTCCAATAAACGAGCCAGCAAAAGCAGCAAAAAAATCTCAAATTGAAGAATATTTAGATTTTTATGAAGATTCTGGAGTGCAGCATATAGCTGTAGCAACAGATGATATTATAAAAACAGTATCTCAATTAAAAGCTAGAGGAGTTGAGTTTTTACCACCACCACCTCAGGCATACTATGATGATATTCCAAATCGTTTAGGAGAACATATGGAAATGATGAAAGAAGATATTAGCCAACTACAAAACTTGTCTATTATGATTGATGCAGATGAAGAAGGTTATTTGCTTCAAATATTTACAAAACCTGTAGAGGATAGACCAACCTTGTTTTTTGAAATTATTCAAAGAATGGGAGCTCAAGGTTTTGGAGCTGGAAACTTTAAAGCGCTTTTTGAATCTATTGAAAGAGAGCAGGCAAAGAGAGGTACATTGTAATAAAACGATTCTATAATTAAAGATTAAAACTCAATCCTAAAAAGATTGGGTTTTTTTATGATCTCTAAAGATGGATGAAGCACATTTCCGAAGAAAAAAAAATTTAAATCTCTCATAACTATAACGCCTTTATTTATAATGGTTTCAATAAAATTTATATTTTTGGAATAGTAATTGTAATTCTACCTACTGAACAATAAAATGAAACACAAAAAGTTTCATTTATAATAATTACAAAAATGAAAAATATACTACTTATAATTGGTGTTCTGTTTTGTATGCAAACTTCTTTTGCCCAAAAGAAAAGTGCTTTTAAAGATGGAGAATGGTTTAAATTTGAAATGAGTTATAGTGGGTTTTTAAAAGCTGGTAATGCTACGCTATCTGTTGATGAGACAACCTTAAATGGTAAACCTGTTTATCATGTAACAGGAAAAGGGTGGACAACTGGTGCGATAAAGTGGGTTTTTAAAGTTAAAGATAAGTATGAAAGCTATTTTGATAAAGAAACAGGAGTGCCTTATAAATTTATTAGAAAAATAGACGAAGGTGGTCATACAAAAGATATAGAAATAGCATTTGATCAAGTTAAGCAAGAAGCCTTAGTTGAAAATAAAAAGTACAAAACAAAAAAAACTGTTGCTACAGAGCCTAACGTACAAGATATGGTATCTGCATTTTATTATCTTCGTAATAATTATGATACAGATAATATAAGGGTTGGTGATGTTGTAGAGTTAGATATGTTTTTCGATGAAGAAAATTTTGGTTTTAAATTAAAGTTTTTGGGACGAGAAACGATTGAGACAGAGTTTGGTAAAATAAAAACGTTAAGATTTAGGCCATATGTTATGGCAGGACGTGTCTTTAAGGAGCAAGAAAGTTTGACACTTTGGGTTAGTGCAGATGAAAATAAGATTCCGCTAAAAATAAAAGCAGATTTGGCAGTAGGTTCGTTAAGAGCAGATTTGGTAGAATTTAAAGGTCTTAAACATTATTTCCCGATACAATTTGATTAATTAAATGGATGATTTACACAAGTTTGACAATGTGGTCAAACAATTACAAGAGAAATATATAAAAATAGATCAGGATACAGATGATCACCTACATGGCTTGCTTTACAGCAAGCCTATTACATATTGGGACTACATACAAACAGATGCGCTGTTAAGTCTTCAAATACAGCGTACTACTTTGCCAGATGAAATGGTTTTTATCGCCTATCATCAAATAAATGAACTTATTTTTAAGATGATTTTATGGGAAATACAGCAAGTAGCAGAGAAAGAAGAGCTAAACGTTACCTTTTTTGAAGAAAAGATTATGCGAGTGAGCAGGTATTTTGATATGCTTACCACATCTTTTAATATTATGAGAGAAGGCATGTCTATAGAGCAATATATGAAGTTTAGATATACGTTAACTCCTGCCAGCGGATTTCAAAGTGCTCAATATAGAAAAATTGAATTTGCCTCAACAGAGCTTATAAATCTCATAGATTATAGATTTAGAAAAACGATAGATCGCAATACACCTTTTGAGCATGCTTTTGAGCATTTATATTGGCAAGCAGCAGGAAAAGATTATAAAACTGGTAAAAAATCTACGCTCTTAGTTAACTTTGAAAAACGTTACAAAGGCGATTTTATTCGTTTTATGCAAACCTACAATACAAAAAATCTATGGTCTAGATTTAAAGAACTTCCTAAAGAAGATCAAAAAGATGAAGATTTAGTGAAAGCCATGCGTCATTTTGATTACACGGTTAATATTACCTGGGTAATGGCTCATTATAATGCAGCTCGACATTATATAGAAAGCGGTACAGGAGATGGTGAAGCTACAGGTGGAAGTGATTGGAAAAAATACATGCATCCTAAATATCAAAAACGCATATTTTTTCCAGAATTATGGAGTGAAGACGAATTAAAAAATTGGGGAGAAAATATCTAATAGACTAATTAATGCAACCAAAACAATTATTAATAGCACTTTTATTATGCATCTGTTTTTTTTCTTGTAAAGAGGAAGAGAAACCAGAAGTAAAAACGATAGAAACCATTGCAGAACCAGAACCAATTAAAGAATTTGGTTTTGTTTTAGAAGATTACATTGTAAAACGAGATACCATTAGAAATGGAGATAGTTTTGGAGAAATTCTAGAACGCAACCACATTGGGTATCCAAGAATTTTTAATATAGCAGAAAAAGCTAAAGACAGCTTTGATATTAGAAAACTACAAGTGGGTAAGCCTTACACTTTATTATGTGCTAAAGATTCGCTTCAAACACCAGAGTGTTTTATTTACCAACGTAACAGTATAGATTACGTCGTTATTAAATTTGCAGATTCTATAATGGCTTATAATGATAAAAAGCCAATAACTATTGTTCAAAGAGAAGCATCTGGTATTGTTATGAATAATCTTTCTGAAACAATGGAGAAGCAAGGTTTGCCTTACGGTTTAATAAACGATATGAGCGATATCTATGCATGGACTATTGACTTTTTTAGACTTCAAAAAGGCGATCGATTTAAAATTGTATATAAACAACGATACATTGAAGACTCTATTTACGCAGGAATAGAAAGTATTGATGCAGCCTATTTTAAACATAAAGACGAACCATTTTATGCTTTTAATTTTGAGGTAGATAGCACAAAAAATATATCAGATTATTTTGACGAAAACACTAAAAGTTTGCGACGTACATTCTTAAAAGCGCCTGTACAATTTAGTAGAATTTCTTCTCGCTATAATTTAAACAGACGTATAAAGTATTACGGTTATAGATTAAAGCCTCACAAAGGCACCGACTTTGCAGCACCTATTGGTACCGAGATTTTAGCAACTGCAAACGGTACAGTTACAGAGTCAACAAGACGTGGCGGAAACGGTAAATATGTAAAAATAAAGCATAATGGTACCTACAGTACGCAGTATTTACATATGAAAGCTCAAAATGTTAAAAAGGGAGATTTTGTAAGGCAAGGAGATGTAATTGGTTGGGTTGGTATGACAGGTAATACTGGAGGACCTCATGTGTGCTACCGTTTTTGGAAAAATGGTAAACAAGTAGATCCTTTTAAAGAAAAACTACCAGCAGCAGAGTCCATACCAGACTCCCTAAAAACGAGATACTCAGAGTATATAAAACCCTTGAAATTGCAACTAGATAATATTCAATTTGAAGATAATAATATAGAAATACCTTCGGAAGAAGAAACACTTACCAGTAAAATAAAATAATGGCATTAAAAACAATCAACCCAACAAAAACAAATGCTTGGAAAAAATTACAGGCACATTTTGAAACAATAGAAGATACTCATATTAAAAATCTATTTGAAGAAAATCCAAATAGAGCCAATGATATGACCATTAAATGGGAAGATTTCTATGTAGATTATTCAAAGCATAGACTTACTCAAGAAACACTTGATTTGCTTTTAGAATTAGCACACGAAGTGGATTTAAAAGATGCCATGAACAAGTATTTTGGAGGAGATGTTATAAACAAAACCGAAGGACGTGAGGTTTTACATACAGCGTTGAGAAACAATAAAGATGCTGAGGTTTTAGTAGAAGGAGAAAATGTAATGAAAGACGTCTTTGAGGTAAAATCAAAAATTGAAGACTTTACAAGCAAGATAATCAACGGAGACTTAAAAACTTATAACAACCAGCCCTTTACAGATGTTGTAAATATAGGTATTGGTGGCTCAGATTTGGGTCCAGCAATGGTTGTAGATTCATTAGCATATTACAAAAATCACTTAAAAACGCATTTTGTAAGTAATGTTGATGGAGATCATGTAAATGAAATTATTAAAAATTTAAATCCAGAAACAACACTTTTTGTTATCGTTTCAAAAACATTTACAACTCAAGAAACTTTATCTAATGCAAATACACTTAGAGAGTGGTTTTTAAAACATGCACCACAAGATGCAGTGTCTAAACATTTTGTCGCTGTATCTACTAATATAGAAAAAGTAAAAGCCTTTGGTATTGATGAGGCTAATGTTTTCCCAATGTGGAATTGGGTTGGAGGACGTTTTTCTTTATGGAGTGCTGTAGGTTTAACTATAAGTTTAGCGGTTGGTTTTGATAATTTTAATAAGCTCCTTTTAGGTGCTCATAAAATGGATGAGCACTTTAAAACTCAAGATTTTGATAAAAATATTCCTGTAATTACAGCACTATTAAGCGTATGGTATAATAATTTTTTTAATGCCGAAAGTGAAGCTGTTATTCCATATTCGCAATATTTAAATCAATTTGCTACTTACCTGCAACAAGGTATAATGGAGAGTAATGGGAAAAGTATAGATAGAAATGGAGATAAAGTAAACTACCAAACAGGAACCATTATTTGGGGAGAACCTGGTACAAATTCGCAACATGCATTTTTTCAATTAATTCACCAAGGGACAAAGTTAATTCCTGCAGAGTTTATTGGTTTTGCAAAATCGCTGCATGGTAATCAAGACCATCAAGATAAGCTCATGTCAAACTTCTTTGCTCAAACAGAGGCTTTAATGAGTGGTAAGTCTCAAAAAGTGGTAATTGATGAGTTAAAAGAGCAAGGTGTTTCCGAAGAAAAAATTAAAGATCTCACACCTTTTAAAGTCTTTGAGGGCAATAAGCCAACCACAACTATTTTAATAGAAAAATTAACTCCCGAAAGTTTAGGGAAGTTAATAGCAATGTACGAACACAAGATTTTTGTACAAGGTATTATTTGGAATATCTTTAGCTACGATCAATTTGGAGTAGAATTAGGAAAACAACTTGCAAACACGATTTTAAAGGAGCTTAAAGACGTAAATGTTATTAACAATCACGACAATTCTACCCAAAACCTCATTAAATACTACCAACAACTTGATTAGTAGGTGTTAAATACTTAGCTAACTATCAGCAATCTGGTCTCATGTTTTAAGAAAATTTTAAGTAATTTTGTGTGTTAATAATTCTTAACATTATGGTAATATAGTATCGTTTAAACAGACGTATTTTTGCCGAAAATTAAAACTCTTAAATAAATCTTAAACAATGAAAAAATTTTCAAAATGTTTATTGGTACTTGTAGTCTTTTTGTGCACTACACTTGCCTTTTCACAAAGCACAATAACTGGTAAAATTTTAGGGTCAGATTATAATGAGCCTTTACCAGGTGCAAATATTGTTGAAAAAGGAACATCAAATGGAACTACTACAGATTTTGATGGAAACTTTACCTTCAAAACCAATGCAGCTTCTGGTGAGCTTGTACTTTCTTTTGTAGGTTACAATTCTAAAACGATTTCTTTTTCTGGAGATCAAGATTTAGGAACAATTATTTTAACATCTAGTGAAGTTGGTTTACAGGAAATTCAAATTATTGCATCTGTTGCAGTAGATAGAAAAACTCCTGTTGCTGTATCTACAGTTAGAGCTGCTGAGATTGAATTAAAATTAGGAACACAAGAGTTTCCTGAAATTTTAAAATCAACACCTGGAGTTTATGCTACTAAAACTGGTGGTGGTTATGGTGATGGAGAAATAAGACTTCGTGGTTTTAATTCTGAAAACGTAGCTGTTATGATTAACGGTGTACCAGTTAACGACATGGAAAACGGACAAGTTTACTGGAGTAACTGGGCAGGTTTAGGTGATGTAACTAGCTCTATGCAAGTACAACGTGGTTTAGGAGCTTCTAAGGTTGCTGTACCTTCTATTGGTGGTACAATTAACATTATTTCTAAAACTACAGATGTTGAAGAAGGTGGTAACTTTTACACAACTTTAGGTAATGACGGATTTAGAAAATTTGGATTTACATACTCTACTGGTTTAATGGAAAATGGTTTAGCAGCAACAGTATCTGGATCTAAAACAGATGGTGACGGTTATGTTGATGGAACACCTTTTAATGCAGTATCATATTTTGTAAATGTTTCTAAGCAAATTAACGATGATCATAAATTATCTTTAACTGCTTTTGGAGCAAAACAAAATCACGGTCAAAGACAAAATTCTCATTTTGTAAAGACATTTAGAGAAAGTGAAAGAGGAAGAAAATATAACTCAGATTGGGGTTATAAAAATGGACAGTTAACTAATTCTGAAGATAACTTTTACCATAAACCACAAATTTCATTAAATCATTACTGGACTATCAATGATAAAACAAGTTTATCAACTGCAGCTTACGTGTCATTTGGCTCTGGAGGTGGAGGCGGATTTAGTGGAGAAAACAAATTCGGTTTTGATAACAGTGATTACAGAATAGGACATTTAGGTACAATTGATTTTGATAAAATCGTTGACGAAAATATCGCAGCTGGTGTAAATGGGTCTGAATCTATTTTAAGAGCTTCACGTAATGATCACAAATGGTATGGTCTTTTATCAACTTTAAAAACAGATCTTTCTGATGATATGGTTTTATTAGCTGGTGTAGATTTTAGAGGTTATAAAGGAATTCACTTTACAGAAGTAACAGATTTATTAGGTGGTCAATACTATTCAGATGATAGTAATGTAAACAATCCAAATAACATGGCTCAAGTAGGAGATAAAATCTTATATGACAATGATGGTAAAGTAGGATGGTTAGGAGCTTTTGCTCAAGTAGAGTATGATATACAAGAAAATTTAAATGCATTCTTATCTGTTTCTGCATCTAATACATCTTACCAAAGAGTTGATCGTTTTCTTTACTTAGATAGCGATCCTTTACAAGAGTCAGAAAAATACAACTACTTTGCTTATGGAGCAAAAGGAGGAGCTAGCTATAGATTTGATGATAAAAACAACGTATTTGCTAACTTAGGATATTTTGAAAGAGCACCTTACTTTAACTCTATCTTTGCTAACCGTAACAATACAGATGTTAATGAGGATGCAGAGAATCAAAAAATTACAAGTTTTGAATTAGGTTATGGTCACAGAGGAGAAAAATTATCTGCAAACGTAAACGTATACCATACAACTTGGAAAGATAGAACAGAGTTTGTAAGCTTCCAAGGTCAAGAAGCTGGTACACGTAACTTTGCTAACATTTTAGGTGTTAATGCAGTACACCAAGGTATTGAAGTTGATTTTACTTATAAAGCTACAGATGATTTATCTATTACTGGTATGGCTTCTATTGGTGATTGGAGATGGCAAAACAATGTTGAAGATGTTCAAATTTTTGACGAAGAAAACAACGAAGTTGGAGATCCAATAAACATCTTTATTGAAGATTTACATGTTGGTAACGCTGCACAAACAACATTTGCTTTAGGTACTAATTATAAATTAACTGCTAAAACTACATTTACAGTAGATTACAACTATTTTGCAGATATCTACGCAGATTACGATCCTAGTAACCGTACAACACCTGGTCCAGATGCATGGAAATTACCAGATTACGGTATTTTTGATGCTGCTTTAAGACACGAATTCAAATTTGGTAGCTTTGATGCAGCACTTACAGGAAGAATAAACAATGTTTTTGATACTGAGTATATTGCTGATGCTCGTGATGGTGCAGATTCAGATGTTTTTACTTCAAGAGTTTATTATGGTTTTGGAAGAACATTTAGTGTTGGTGCAAAACTTAATTTTTAAAAAAAAAGAAAAATGAAAAAAGTAATTTATTTATTCGCTTTAGTGGCTGCAATTTTTACAAGTTGTAACCCATTAGATGATATCAACGAACAAGTTGATGCCATACCTGACGAGCCAAATATTGGTGTGTTTGAATACACACTAATCGATGCAGATTATGAACGTTTTGACTTAGGTTTTGGGAACTTTGGTTCTGAGCAACAAGCAAAAGATTCTATTCCATTATTATTAGAAGAATTGTATCCTTTATATGGAGAAGGTTCATCTGTATTAGTTAACTATGATCTTTTTGTTGGTGCTGCAGATGGTGTAAGTGATTTTACAGGTGCAACAACGTATCAATTAACAAATGCAGATTACGCTGCAACTGGAAGTGATGCTTTTGGATTTTATCCAAATGTTGATCCAACTAATCAAATTCCTGCTGTTTTAGATACTCAAATAGCTAATCCAGTTGATGGTCAATTAGTTTTAGCTACTTATAAGCAATATTTTGAAACTCCAGTTATTGGTTTAGCTAATATTTACCAGGCAACTTTTCCTGGAGATTATGGTAGTTTAGAGAGAGTAACAGTAACTAATCCTGATACAGCTAGTTTTGGATGGACTGAAACTGCTAGTAATGTAACTGGTAATGGTTTTGATTCTTCAATATTTGAGCAACTTACGGTAGAAGAGTGGTTAATTACTCCACAAATCAATTTAAGTGGTCAGTCTAATGTTGTATTTGAAATAACTCAAGAAATTGATTTTCTTGGAGATGAGAATTTAATCGATATCTTAGTTTCAACTACATATACTCCAGGAGGAGGAATTGATCCTGCAGATTGGACAGCGTTTGATTTTGATAAAAATGCTTTTGGTTCGTTAACGTCATCTGGAGATTTAGATTTCTCAGATTATGATGGACAGCAAGTTTATATTGCTTTAAAATATAGCTCTGTTGGAGAAGATGAAGATCCTGCACCAGATACAGGTGATGCAGCAAGATGGAGAGTAGAGTCATTTGCTGTGAAAGCAGTAGGTGTTTCTGGAGATACAGATAGCAAAGGAGAATACTTTGTATACGATGGTGGTTCTTGGGAAGAAGCAGAAGATGTGTATTACTTAAGTGATTCAGATTATGACTCAATGGGTGAAGGATCTGGACAGCCAGGTGCTTTTAATAACTTTAGTAGTTCTACACCTGCAGATAATTACTTACCTACATTTTTAAGTTTAGAATATCCTTTTGCTCAAGAAGAAGATCAAATTTTCGTGATCTATAAGTACTTCTCTAGTAACAGTGGTTTAGGTATAAGAGGTGATTTTTACACATTCTTAAACGGTTCTTGGACTAAAAGTGAATCTGTAATCTCTACATCTTTACAATTTGGATTTGCAGATGGTGAATGGGTGCCAGATAATACAATTAGATATACTATAACAGGATCTGATTACGACTATATCGAAGCTAATTATGCAGATGTTGTTGGTTTTGAATCTGCGGTATCTAGTATGGCTAATTTTGGTAACTTTGATAGAAGACCATCAAATGCAGCATTTTGGAGTAATGATATGATTTTAACTGTGTTTGCAGATCTTCTAAACAATGTTATTGCTCCTGGAGCAGAAGAAGAGCAAAAATATGTTATGACTGTTGATATCTATGATGGTGGTAATGGTACTGAAGATTTCAGTTTAATAAAATTAGAAGGAGAATGGGTTTACAACGTAGACTAATACATTACATCCTTTAAATTATAAAAAATGCCTATCGTTAATTCGATAGGCATTTTTTTATTTCCGAAGAAAGAATAAATTTAAGTTTTGTTTAGATTTTTGAGAGTATGCAATATTGTCTCTGCTAGTAAATATGTAGAAGGCATAATCTAATGTGTAGAATAAAATAGAGAATCGTTATTTTTTCCACTCTACAGTTTCCATAATATGCTTTATATCGTTTTTAAGATAAGCTGCTGCTGGTAAAATAGAATCGTAATTAGGTTTTGCATAAAAGTATAAAGAGCCAGTTAAAAAGTGTTTAGTACTGTCTGTAACATAAAATTGAGATTGTGATGCTGCATTACCTCCAACTGCATAAAACATTCCAAAAACATTGTTTTCTGGATTTTCATAAATCACACTTTCAATCTCATCTGCTTTCAAAGTGTGCTTTTGAGTTAATGTTTGCGCATCTCTCAATAAGGAGTCTAGATTTGTTTCGTTTACTTTTTTGTATGTAAGGTAGATGGTACCTTTCATTGTAGGATAATTAATGTTTACTCCAGATAGATTATTTACGCCATCTAATTTTATGCTAGAAATTTTATCTGCAAGTTCATTTTTTTCAAATGTAAAAGGTAATCTTACATCTACTTTAGAGTATTTTGGTGCCTTATAATCTAATCTTAGCATTGCCTTTGGTTTTGGTAATGGATCATTTCCGCAGGAAAAACAAGCAACAGTTAGTAAAGGGATAATTAATCTTTTAATTCTCATAGTAGTTAGATTATTTTAATCTAAGATGGTAAATTTAATTTGTTTAATGCGCTTTTTGTCAATAGCCTCTACTGTAAAAACGTAATTTTTAAAATTTATTTTGCTTTGACGTCTTGGGAAAATCCCAGAAATTTCTAAAACAAAACCAGCAAGAGTTTCGGCTTCGCCTTTGTGGTTTTCAAAATCTGTTTCGTCTACTAGCTTTATAATTTTGTAAAAATCTTTTAAAGTTGTTTTACCTTCAAATGAATAATTGTTTTTGTCAATTTTAGTGTAAATAACATCGTCATCATCAAACTCATCACTTATATCACCTACAATTTCTTCGATCACATCTTCTAAGGAAACAACACCAGAAGTGCCACCATACTCATCTACAACGATGGCAAGGTGTACTTTCTTTTCTTGAAACTCAACCATTAAATCGTCCAGTTTTTTGTTTTCTGGCACAAAAAAAGGATCTCTAAGTAAAGTGGTCCAATTAAACGTTTCTCTATCTATGTATGGTAATAAATCTTTGACATATAATATTCCAGTAACAGCGTCTATACTATCTTTAAAAACAGGAATTCTTGAGTAACCATTACTAATCACTTGAGTAATAATATCTGCATATTTAGCATCTTCATTTAATGCAAAAATATCCATTCTTGGTCGCATGACTTGCTTAGTATCTGTATTACCAAAAGATACAATACCTTTTAAAATTTTATGCTCTTCGTCTGTGGTATCACTATCGCCTGTTAACTCAAGAGCCTGAGATAATTGATCTACACTTAGATTAGATTTTTGTTTACCTAGTTTGTTATGAATACCTAAGGTTATTTGGCGCATTGGTAGACTAATTGGAGAAAAAATTACATCTAACACTTTAAGAGGTATAGCCATAAAAACCGAAAATTTAACTCGGTTTCTACTGGCATAAATTTTTGGTACAATTTCACCAAATAATAAAATTAAAAATGTAATAACAACAACTTCTAATAGAAATCTTACCCAAGATAGCTCTACGCTAGCAAATAAAGTTTCACCTAAATATGCAAAGAGTATAACAATCCCAATATTTATAAAATTATTAGCCACAAGAATTGTTGCCAGTAGCTTTTTTGGACGCTCTAAAAGTTTAGATATTATATTAAATTTTTTAGCGTTTTCATCAAGTCCTAAATCAATATCAGATTTACTAAGCGAGAAAAAAGCCACTTCTACACCAGATATTAATGCAGAGCAAAACAATAAAACAAATAACAAAATAAGCCCAGAAACGAATGATACGTTGTCATTAAGCATTAAAATTATTAAACTCGTGGGTTCAGGATCCAAGGTAAATAGTTTAGTTTAATTAAAACGGAAGATCATCTGCATCTTCAGTCTTTGTTTCGGTTACAGGATTATTGGCAGGTTTTTGAGCAGCCTGTTGTGAGTTTGTTGCTGGCGCATTTGCACCTTGATTGTCGTTTTTAGTAGATAAAAATGTAAAATCTGTACATTGTATTTCTGTAGAGTAACGATCCATCCCTTTATCATCCTGCCATTTTCTAGTCTTTAATCGACCCTCAATATACACTTTGTCGCCTTTAGATAGATACTTTTCGCAAATTTCGGCAGCCTTATTTCTTACCACAATATTGTGCCACTCGGTATTAGTAACACGCTCATTAGTTTGTTTATTCGTGTATGTTTCGTTTGTTGCTAAAGGGAAGCGACCAACACAATTGCCACCATCAAAATAATGCATCTTTACTTCATCTCCCAAATGCCCAATAAGCATTACTTTATTTAATGTTCCTGACATATTTAATTTTATTTAAGATTACAAAATTAAGCTTTTTGTTATCACTGTATTAAAAGTATGAAAAAATTATGATTTTTCTAAAATTAGAAATTAAAGGCATCTATAAAATTACTTATTAAAATAGGTGTGGGATAATTTTTTACTTCGGAAACAGGAATACTACTACTCTCAATCTTTTTAACCTCAATAATCCAAAACTTAGTATATAAATGTTGATGCGATAATTTATGAATAATATCAACCTCATTATATAAAGAGTATTCTATAGATGTATCCTTTAAAATCGTGTCATCTAAATTGAGTTGATCAAACTCATGAGATTCTAAGCTTTTAGTTGACTCAATTAAAGGGAACTGATATAGATTTTGCCATATACCTTTAGAGACACGCTTTTCAAAAACAGTTTGTTTGTCTTGAGATATTATAACTAAAAAATTAAAGTACTTATTACTAACCTTGGTCTTTTTAATTTTAACAGGTAAATTATCAACCTTATCCCTTTGTAAAGCAACACAACTATTATTTAGAGGGCAAAGCGCACAATCTGGATTTTTAGGTTTGCATTGTATAGCACCAAACTCCATAATAGCCTCATTATAGTCACCAGGATTTTTAGTGTCTAATAGTTTGGTAGCTAAGACCTTAAACTCTTTAATGCCCAAAGTAGTATTAATAGGAGTAGAGATGCCAAAATATCTGGCAAGAACACGATATACATTACCATCAACAACCGCATGTGGCTCTTTAAAGCAAATAGATGAAATAGCACTAGCAGTGTAATCGCCAACACCTTTAAGCTTTAATAAAGTTTTATAAGTAGAAGGGAATTCGCCATTAAGATCATTAACAATATACTTTGCAGATGCATGTAGATTTCTAGCTCTAGAATAATAACCTAATCCTTGCCAAAGCTTTAAAATATCTTGTTCATTAGCGTTTGCCAGGTCAAAAACAGAAGGAAAATTGGTAACAAAAGCTTCATAATAAGGTAAACCTTGTTTAATTTGGGTTTGTTGCATAATTATTTCAGACAACCAAATATGATACGGGTTTTTAGTAAGTCTCCATGGTAAATCTCTTTTATTAACTGAATACCAACGTGTTAAAATCTCTGTAAATTTCATTTAGAATAATAAATTACAGCAAAAGTAAATCTTTAGTATGTTAAATTTTAATTAATTACGCTTGAAATATTGAAATTAAATTGCCTATATTTGCATCCCTTATAATTAATAGATAACCCTAAAATTAATAACAATGACAAAAGCTGATATTGTAGCTAAAATTTCTGATAAATTAGGAATTGAAAAAGGAGATGTTCAAGCAACGGTTGAAACATTTATGGAAGAAGTAAAATCATCTTTAGAAGGTGGTGATAATGTTTACCTAAGAGGATTTGGAAGTTTTATTGTAAAAACTAGAGCAGAAAAAACTGGACGTAACATATCAAAAAACACAACAATCAAAATACCTGCACATAATATTCCTGCATTTAAACCTGCAAAAGTATTTGTAGAAGGTGTTAAGACTAACGTGGAAGTAAACTAAAACATTTGTACCAAAAGGGTTTTGGTATTTAAACGAATATTAATTTAAAAAAAACTTATTTATGCCAAGTGGTAAAAAAAGAAAAAGACACAAGGTAGCGACGCATAAGCGTAAAAAACGTAGACGCGCTAATCGTCACAAGAAAAAATAATTAAGAAAAGTAGTTTTTAACTACTTTTCTTAATTTTTAACAACAACGTTCTTTGATATAAAATTCATGAAATTATTACGTTTACCTTCGTAATACATGGGTTTGCTGGATTAAATATCCTGTGTCAAAATAAATATCCATCTGTTTTGAAATGAATCAAAATAGATTAAAATTAACAACATGGAAAAAGAATTGATTATTAGATCGAGTTCTGATATTGTTGATTTTGCCTTATTAAAAGATGGAAAACTTATCGAGTTACACAAAGATGAAGATGATAACAACTTTGCAGTTGGTGATATATTTATTTCCAAAATACGCAAAGCTGTTCCTGGACTAAACGCTGCATTTGTTAATGTAGGTTATGAGAAAGATGCTTTTTTGCATTACCATGACTTAGGGCCAAAATTACCTTCACTTTTAAAATTCGTTAAACGTGTAAGCGCAGGTAGACATACCGATTTTTTACTGAAAAATTTTCAGTTTGAGAAAGATATAGATAAAAACGGAAGCATAGCTAACGTTCTAAAATCTAATCAATCTCTTTTAGTACAAATTGTAAAAGAACCAATTTCAACTAAAGGACCTCGTATAAGTAGCGAGCTGTCTATTGCAGGTCGTTATATTGTTCTTGTGCCATTTTCAGATCGAATTTCAATCTCTCAAAAGATTGAATCTAAAGAAGAAAAAGAGCGTTTAAAACGTTTGGTCAAGAGTATTACGCCTAGAGGTTTTGGTGTTATAATTCGTACTGTCGCAGAAGGCAAGAAAGTTGCTGAGCTCGACAAAGATTTACAGAATTTGCTGAATAGATGGACAGCAATGTGTAGAAAGTTAAATAAAGCACATCATCCTAGTAAAGTGTTGAGTGAAATGAACAAAGCATCGTCTATTTTAAGAGACATTTTTGATGATTCATTCTCAAGTATTACAGTAGATGACGAAGTACTTTATGGACAAATTAAAGATTACGTGCAAGAAATTGCACCTGCTAAAGAATCAATAGTCAAGATGTATAAAAATGGTGTACCACTTTACGAAAAGTTTGGAATTGAACGTCAAATAAAAACATCTTTTGGTCGCACAGTTTCTATGGCACGAGGCGCTTATTTGGTAATTGAACATACCGAAGCGATGCATGTTATTGATGTTAATAGCGGTAATAGATCTAACAAAGAAAAAAATCAAGAGGACACTGCTTTAGAAGTTAATATGATTTCTGCTTCAGAGATTGCTCGACAATTGCGTTTACGTGATATGGGAGGAATTATCGTAGTAGATTTTATTGACATGAATAAAGCAGAGAATCGAAAAAAATTGTACAATCATCTTCGTGACGAAATGAAAGATGATAAGGCAAAGCACAAAATTTTGCCTCCTAGTAAGTTTGGTTTAATACAAATTACCAGACAACGTGTTCGCCCAGAACGCAATATTAAAACAAAAGAAGACAATCCAAATGGTGTTGCAGGAGAAGAAATTGAAGCACCAATTAAAGTGATTCAACGTATTACTCAAGACCTGGAGAGACTCTTTAAAAAAGACTATAAAAAGATTACGCTAAATGCGCATCCATTTATAGCAGCCTTTATAACCAAAGGGTTTCCATCAGTACGTTCTAAGTGGTTTATGGAACACAAAAAATGGGTAAAAGTTTTACCTAGAGATGCTTACACATATCTTGAATACCATTTTATTGATAAAGATGGTAAGGAAATCAAATAATATCTAAAACCCCTTTTCACTTACGTGGAAAGGGGTTTTTGTTTTTAAAACGGTTTTAATTTCTTCGGAAATTTTAAATCAAGTTTAGCACATTTCCGAAGAAATAAAATCAAGGTGCTGGATTAGGAATCTCAGCATGCACTTCGTTTATTTCCTTTAAAATCTCATCACTCAATGTGATATTTACACTATTAATATTTTCTTCTAATTGCTCTAAAGAGGTAGCACCAATAATATTACTGGTCATAAATGGTCTGTCGGTTACAAAAGCTAATGACATTTGAGCTAAAGACATATTATGGTCTTCAGCAATTTTCATATAACGTTTTGTAGCTTCTGTACAATTATCGCTGCTATATCTTGCAAATCTTGGGAATAATTTTAATCGAGAATTATCTGGTGCTTTGCCATTGAGATACTTTCCTGAGAGCACACCAAATGCCATAGGAGAATAGGCTAAAAGTCCAATTTCTTCACGTATGGCAACCTCTGCCATGTCGCCTTCAAAAACACGGTTTAATAGAGAATAAGCATTTTGTATGGTTATCATTCTTGGTAAATCGTTAGTTTTTGATTCTTCTAAATAACGCATGGTTCCCCAAGCTTTTTCGTTAGAAATTCCTACTTGGCGTATTTTACCTGCTTTAATAATGTCATCTAAATTATGTAAAATTTCATTAAAATTATCTTTCCACTTATCTTGAGATTTATGGTCATAATCACGTACTCCAAAAGTGTTAGTTTCTCGTTCTGGCCAATGTAATTGGTATAAATCTATATAATCGGTTTTTAGACGCTTTAAACTTTGGTTTACTGCATCATTTAGGGCTTCTTTACTAAAACCGTTAGTTCTTATATGAGCAGTATAATCTCCAGTACCAGCAATTTTACTTGCTAAAACTACTTTATCTCTATTGCCTGTTTTCTCAAACCAGTTACCAATAATACGCTCAGTTTCGGCATACGTTTTTTGCTCTGCAGGAACAGGATACAGCTCTGCTGTATCAAAAAAGTTAACGCCTTTATCAAGTGCTAAATCCATTTGAGCAAAACCTTCGTTTTGTGTGTTTTGATTTCCCCAAGTCATTGTGCCTAAGCATATTTTGCTGACTTTTATATCTGTTTTTGGTAGTGTTGTATATTTCATAGCAAATTCTTGGATTTGTCATCCTGAATTCGTTTCAGGAGCTTATTCATTAGTTAAACTTTAATGTATGTAAATATAAAAAGACCTTTCAGGTTTTTAAAGTCTGAAAGGTCTAAATGTGTGTTAAGGTTTTAAAAATTTATTAATCTTATTTCATAAAGATGTATTAAAGATTCTTCACTACGCTCTGAATGACAAAACTACTTTTTAATTGCAAAATCTGTTATGTAATTAAGAAGGAGGTAACGACTGATGAATCTCATGTTTAATTTAATTAATAGCTTTAAATATCATTCAACAATTTAGAAATCTCATCTAGTTTAGGTGTTAGAATCACTTCAATACGTCTATTTTGAGCTTTACCTTGCGAAGAATCGTTACTCGCTATTGGAGCAAATTCTCCACGTCCTGCAGCAGTTAGGTTTTCTGGGCGAATAGATGGGTTTTCTCTTAGTATATTAACGATTGCAGTTGCTCGTTTTGCAGATAGATCCCAATTACCGCTTAATAGATCGTTACCTTTATATGGGACGTCATCTGTATGACCTTCTATTAAAATGGCAATTTCTGGGTTGTCTGCCAATACTTCGCCAAGTTGTTTTACAGCTTGCTTTCCTTGTGAGCCTACTGCCCAACTACCAGACTGAAAAAGTAATTTATTTTCCATAGAAACATAAACCTTACCATTACGTTGTTCTACAGTTAAACCTTTGCCTTCAAAATTAGTTAGCGCCTTTGATATTGCATTTTTTAATTTGGTCATAGCAGCATCTTTAGAAGCAATTACATGTTCTAACTCTGCAACGCGTTGCGATCTAGACTCTAATTCTTTTTTCATTTTTTCAAGTCTTGCATTTTCTGCAGCAAGAGCCTGTTCTTTGGCTTCTAATTGAGCTAACAATTCTCTATTTTTTTTAGAGTTTTCTGCAATAGATGCACTGCTATTTTTTTCTAAAGCGTCATAAGATGCTTTTAAATTATCTAGATTAGATTTTGTGGCAGCATAATCTGATTTAAGCTTATTGAGTTCTTCTAATGCATTGTCATATTGCTTGGAAAGCGTGGTTAAATCATTAGTAAGACTGTTTTTCATGTCTGTTAAATCTGAATTTTCGTCAGCTAAAGACCGATTTTCTTTTTTTAGATTAGCGTACTTGCTCTCTAAGTCTGTATATACTTTTTTAGAAACGCATGACGTTGTTAATGCTAGGGTTAGTGCTATTAATGACAATTTTTTAAGCATGTTGTTTTTAATTTAAATTATTTAATTTGGGTTATCTATTTTTTTTGGTGTTTATGAATACTATGTAATTGTTAAAGCAACATTCGCTTTTAGAAATAAGTACTTAAAACTTCGCTTTGCAACTCCATTAAACTAGGTTCGTACCTTTATTTAAAATATATTTTAATCTCGTTAACATTCATTTTTTATGCATTAGGGAACTCAATTCCTCCAATTGATTTGGGCCATGAACATCAACTATATTTTGTTCTTCCCAAAATTGCTTTCTATTTTTACTAGCAGCCAATTATTAATCTATTTGAACCAAGATAGGACAATGATCACTATGTACAGCTTCTGTAAGTATAACGCTTCGTTTAATTTTTTCTTGTAAAGGTTTGCTTACCATTGCATAATCTAATCGCCAACCTTTATTGTTGGCACGAGAATTTGCTCTGTAACTCCACCAAGAGAATTCTTGTTTTTCGGGATGTAAGTGTCTGTAAGCATCTATAAAACCACTTTCTATAAATTCTCCAAGCCATTCGCGCTCTTCGGGTAAAAAACCGCTTACACCTTTCATTTTCGGATTATGAATATCAATTTCTTCATGACAAATATTATAATCGCCAAGTACCACAAGGTTAGGATGCTCAATACATAATTCATTTAAATATTGGTGAATCATATTCATGTACTCAAATTTATGAGCTAATCTTGCATCGTTAGTTCCAGATGGTAAATACATACTCATTACAGAAATGCCATCAAAATCTGCTCTTATATTACGACCTTCAAAATCCATAGATTCAATACCAGTTCCATACTCAACATGGTTAGGCTCTATCTTACTCAAAATCGCAACTCCACTATAGCCTTTTTTTTGTGCACTAAACCAGTAGTTATATTTATATCCAGCGTTTTCAATAGCCTCGATATCAACTTGTTCTTTCATGGCTTTGATTTCTTGTAAGCAAACAACATCAGGATTTGCACTCTTAAGCCAGTCAACTAAGCCTTTATTCATGGCAGCTCTAATACCGTTAACGTTGTAGGAGATGATTTTCATGGTTAGGTTTTTAATTTTAGCTAAAAATAAATAATACTGTACTTTTACACGACTATTTTAACCCGATTTTAAGGATAAAATATTTTCTGTGTTTTGAAGTTTATATACTGAATGAAAATTGCTATTTCACTTATTTGTTTTATGCTGTCCTTTTGTGCGCTCGCACAAGAGACAACAACTAATTATAGAACAAAAAAAGTGATGGTTAGAGATTCTGTAAAAATAGATACAGTAAGCATCAACTCAAGCTGGTTTTTTCTTAGGAAAACAAATAACACACTCATAGATACATCCTTTTATAAAGTTAATTTTGCCAAGGCATTACTAACCTTTAAAAAACCTATAGATGTAGATTCCATAGAAATATCATATTTACGATATCCAGATTTTTTAACTCGGAAATATGCCCAACTTGACGAAAAGATCATTGTAGAAAACACAGATAATCTACAAAGACTCTATAAGCTCAACCAATCTAATATTCAAAAAAATTACACACCCTTTGGAGGATTAAGCACCTCTGGAAGTATTTCGCGAGGCGTAACACTAGGTAATAACCAAAACTCGGTTTTAAATAGTGAGTTGGATTTACAAATTTCTGGTAAACTGAGTGATAAGGTATCGCTTAGAGCCTCTATACAAGATGCTAATATTCCTTTACAAGAGAGTGGTTATTCACAACGATTAGATGAGTTTGATCAAGTATTTATAGAACTGTTTAGTGACCGTTGGAATATAAGAGCAGGTGACATAGATCTCACAAATACTAATAGTTATTTTGCCAACTTCACCAAGCGCGTACAAGGTTTGCAAGTCGCAGCAAATTTTGGAGATGAAGACTCAAAAACCACGCTTTTTGCCTCTGGAGCTTTGGTTAGAGGTCAATTTACCACGAGTCAATTTACAGCTCAAGAAGGTAATCAAGGACCTTATAAACTCACAGGACCCAATAATGAGTTATTTGTATTAATCGTTTCTGGTAGCGAAACTGTCTATGTCAATGGAATTCCAATAGAGCGTGGCGAAAACAAAGATTACATCATAGATTATAATGCTGGAGAGATTATATTTAATTCTACGTTTCCTATTACTTCAGAAATGAGAATCACTGTAGATTATCAGTTTAGTGAGCGTAATTTTTCTCGATTTACCATTTTTGGAGGTGGTGCTTATGAATCTGAAAAGTTAAAACTTGGTGTTTCAGTCTATTCTGAAGCAGATGCAAAAAATCAACCCTTACAGCAAAATCTTTCAGCAGAACAAGTAGAAATATTATCTAACGCAGGTGATAATCAATCGCTAATGATTGCGCCATCAGACGTTTCCGAAGCCTACGATGAAAACCGAATATTATATAGAAAAGAGATTATAAATGGGATAGAACGTTTTGTGTTTTCAAATAATGAAGATGACGATTTGTTTAGTGTACGTTTTACATTAGTTGGTGCCAATCTTGGTAATTATGTTTTGATAAACAGTAACGCAATTGAGAACATTTTTGAATATGTAGATCCTGTAAATGGAATTCCGCAAGGAAATTACGAACCGATTGTTAGATTAATTGCACCAGAAAAATTGCAAGTTGCTGTTGTTAATGGCGCATATAAACCAACCGAAAAAACAGATGTGTTTTTTGAATTGGCTGGTAGTAAAAATGATGAAAACTTATTTTCTAATTTAGATGATGGTAATAATGATGGCTTTGCAGCAAAGTTACGGGTCAACCAAAACATCATTAAAACGGATAGTCTTTGGAATCTTAACGCCAATTTTGATGTAGATATAATTAACAAAAACTTTGAAACTATACAGCGTTTATATAGAGCAGAGTTTAATCGAGATTGGAATTTAGAAAACCCCTTAGGTAATCAATCATTACTCACAACAGGTTTAGAATTGTTGCATCCAAAAAAAGGATTGGCGTCTTATCAATTTGAACATCTTAGTTACTCAGAAAATTTTAATGGTAATCGTCATAATGTGTTTGCCAATCTTAAACTTAATGATTTTAATGTGTTTTCTAGCTCTAGTTTTTTAAATAATAATAGTAGTCTCTCTACATCTACATTTATACGCTCTTTTAATAGAGTAACCTACAATTTTAAAAAACAATGGGTTGGTACTAGAATTGCGTTAGAAGATAATGAGCAGCGAGATAAACAAACAGACTCTTTAACAGTTTTGAGTCAGCGTTTTAAGTCGTATGAAGTATTTACAGGTATTGGAGATAGTACTGGTGTTTTTGTTGAGGTTGGTTACAAACATCGTGTTAATGATAGTTTACGAGCTAATGTCATTAAACGCGTAAATTCATCTAATACGTATTATTTAAAGTCTAAGATTATTCAAAATCAAAATACTAATTTAGGTCTTTATGCAAATTATCGTAAGCTAATTAGCCAGGATGAAAGTATAGAGGATGAAAATTCGTTAAATTCTCGATTAAATTTTAATCAAAAACTATGGAATAATCTTGTGCTTTTAAACACCGTTTTTGAAACTAACTCAGGCACTTTGCCTCAACAAGATTTTACTTATGTAGCGGTAGAGCCTGGTCAAGGTGCCTATACTTGGATAGATTATAACGACAATGGTATACAAGAACTTAATGAGTTTGAGGTTGCGCAATTTAGTGATCAAGGAGAATATATTAGAGTCTTACTCCCAAACCAGGTTTTTGTAAAAACCCATCAAAACAGATTTAGTCAAACATTAACTGTAAACCCACAACAATGGGCAGTATCAGAAGACAAAGGAAAAAAATTCTGGTCTCATTTTTATAATCAAACGTCTTATTTAATTGATAGAAAAAATAGACGAGAAGGTGAGGAGTTTGACTTAAATCCGTTTTCTACTTCTAACGATAATCAGTTAGCATTGAATAAAAGTATTCGTAACGTGCTATTTTTTAATAGAGGGAAGCAAAATTTTACCACATCGTACACTTATCTAGAAAACACGAATAGAACAACACTATCTATTGGTTTTCAAGAAAACACATTAGAAAGTCACCAATTGCAATTCAATCATAAGTTTTTAACAAGCTGGCTTCTTAATTTACAATCTAGCTTAGAAACAAATGAAAGTTTGAGCGAAAATTTCGCCACCCGAAATTATGAATTAGATGAGATAAGATTTCAGCCTAAATTATCATATTTGTTTAATGAAAATGCACGTTTTGATATCTTTTATCAATACACATCAAAAGACAATACTATTGGTAGTTTAGAGCAACTAATCCAGAATAATTACGGATTGTCATTTACATATAACAACACAAACAAAATGGCTTTAACAGGAGAAGTTAACTTTTTTAAAAACGAATTTACTGGTAATGCAAATACACCTGTTGCCTATCAAATTTTAGAAGGTTTACAACCAGGAAACAACTTTACTTGGAGTTTATTGGCACAAAAGAAGCTTACTAAATTTTTAGATTTAAATATAAATTACTTTGGAAGAAAAACCGAAACTAGCAAAACCATTCATACAGGAACAGTACAGTTAAAGGCTTATTTTTAATATTTTAACGTAACCTATTTAGTATACTTGCATCTTAAATCTGGAACAATTGTTGATACAATTGCGCTATTAACTCTAAACTAAATTTTTATGAAAACTACGCTTTTATCTATTGCTTGTCTATTTATATTTTTGTCTGGTGCTTATGCACAAAATGACTCCATACAAGACCCTTATAAAAAGGATAACGAAATTAAATTAAACGCAGTTTTTCTGTTAATAGGAGCGCTTGAGCCAAGTTATGAGCGTAATTTATCAGAGTCATCCTCGGTTGGTATATCTGCTTTAATTCCATTAGATATAGAAAATTTAGATACAGATTTAAATTATTACGTTTCACCTTATTATCGTGTTTTCTTCGGAAAAAAATATGCAGCAGGTTTTTTTATTGAAGGTTTTGGGATGGTATCATCTTATGACGAACGAAATTCGTTTTTTACAGGCAATGAATTTGACCCAACACTTGTAACTGAAGAAAATACATTTACTAATGTTGCTGTAGGATTTGGTCTTGGAGGAAAGTGGGTGACCAAAAGTGGTTTTGTTTTTGAGCTAAATGCAGGTTTTGGTAGAAATATAATTAATAACAGTAATACCAGCAATAATGATAACAACGATTTTGATTTTGTTGGAAAGTTTGGTTTTAATTTGGGATATAGGTTTTAAATATATCTAATTACAATAAAAAATAAAACTCCCAAATCTTAACGGTTTGGGAGTTTTTATATTTCCGAAGAAAAAATAAATGATTTACATTTTTTGAAGCCAGTGTTTTACATCAACTTCCTTTTTAATGATATCTTTTAAATCTTCAATTTTAACACGTTGTTGCTCCATTGTATCACGATGACGAATGGTAACTGTGTTATCTTCTAAAGTGTCATGATCTACAGTAATACAAAAAGGTGTACCATTTGCATCTTGTCTTCTATAACGTCTTCCTACTGCATCTTTTTCATCATAGTCAACACTAAAATCCCATTTTAAATCGTCTACAATTTGTCTAGCAATTTCTGGTAAACCATCTTTTTTAACTAGAGGTAAAACTGCTGCTTTTACAGGCGCTAAAACTGCTGGTAATTTTAAAACAGTTCTAACACTTCCATCTTCTAAAGTTTCATCTTCTAAAGCATTTGAGAAAACAGCTAAAAACATACGGTCTAAACCAATTGAAGTTTCTAAAACATAAGGTGTGTAATTCTCATTATCTTCATGGTCAAAATATTGTAATTTCTTACCAGAGAACTCTTCGTGTTGTTTTAAGTCAAAATCTGTACGCGAGTGTATACCTTCTAGTTCTTTAAACCCAAATGGGAATTTAAATTCTATATCTGTTGCAGCATCTGCATAATGCGCTAACTTTTCATGGTCATGAAAACGATAATTGTCTTCTCCCAACCCTAAAGATAAATGCCATTTTAATCTGTTTTCTTTCCAGTGCTCAAACCATTCTTTTTGTGTTCCAGGTTTAATGAAAAACTGCATTTCCATTTGTTCGAACTCACGCATTCTAAAAATAAATTGTCTTGCAACAATTTCGTTTCTAAAGGCTTTACCAGTTTGGGCAATCCCAAAAGGAATTTTCATACGTCCTGTTTTTTGAACGTTTAAAAAGTTTACAAAAATACCTTGAGCGGTTTCTGGACGTAGATATAAATCCATAGCATGTTCTGCGCTTGCTCCTAATTTTGTGCCAAACATGAGGTTAAATTGCTTCACATCTGTCCAGTTACGAGAGCCAGAAAGTGGATCGGCAATTTCTAACTCTTCAATTAGAGCTTTCACATCTGCCAAATCTTCTTTCTCTAAAGATTGACCTAAACGTTTAAGTATAGTATCAATTTTTTCTTGGTAACCAACAACTCTACCATTGGTAGTTATAAATTCTTCTTTATTAAAAGCGTCTCCAAAACGTTTCTCTGCTTTTTTGACTTCTTTGTCTATTTTGTTTTCAATTTTAGCGCAATAATCTTCTACTAAAACATCTGCACGATATCTTTTTTTAGAATCTTTATTGTCAATTAACGGGTCGCTAAATGCATCAACGTGTCCAGAAGCTTTCCAGGTTGTTGGGTGCATAAAAATTGCAGCATCTATACCTACAATGTTTTCATTCATTTGCACCATGGCTTTCCACCAGTAGTCGCGAATGTTTTTTTTGAGTTCTGCACCATTTTGAGCATAATCGTAAACTGCACTTAATCCGTCGTAGATTTCACTACTTTGAAATACGTAACCATACTCCTTTGCGTGAGAGATTACTTTTTTAAATTGATCTTCATTTGCCATACTGCAAAAATAAAAAACCGCATCAATAAATAGTGCGGTTTTTAATAAATTATATCGTGTTATTTATAAATAAAATCTAATTCAAATATACTTGCGTACTCCCTAATTTTCTGTCTTTATGAAAAATAGAGATATAATAATTGCCTTTTTCTAAGGGTTGCTCGTTAATATCTGCATCAACATCTATACTAACTTCTACCACATCATTATTATAATTTACAACTTGCTTTTCGCTATATATTAAAGTAGAATTTCCAAAATCTATAGAGCCTTTATCTGCAACTACATTGTTGCGAGGATTCACAATTTGTATGTATATTTCTTTTTCTCCAGCTTCGGTTAATGAGTTTTCGGCTAAAATAAAACTAACCTCTATACTGTGTACGCGTTTAGCTTTTGTACTCGGTCTCTTTGCACCAAAGAATTTTTCAAAACCTTGAGCTTCAAAAGAGTTGGCTGTTAACAAGGCACCTTTTTCTAAGCTTTCGTTTAAATTTTTATTTTTTTGAACAAGCGTAGAGTTTTCTCGTTGTTGTTGTCGTAAAGCATTGTATGCTAGTAGTTTTTCTCTTTCTAAATCTTTATTTACTTTATCTAAAGAGTCTGCAGTTTTAAATAAAGCCTTATTTTTAAGTTTTATGTAAAAGAGTTGCTGCTTAAACTTTGAAATTAAAGAGAGATCGCTACGTGCCATTCTAAGAGAATCCAAAGTTAAAATGGTTGCTCGTTTGGCATCTTCCAGTTTGGAAGATATCAGATCATTGGAAGAAGAAACATCATCATAGCGCGTAATCATTTGGGAGAGCTCGCTTTCAACTAGTTTTTTTTCTTGTTCTAAAAATTGCTGATGCGATGCAATGGATTTGTAACTTGTAAAACTGTAAACAGTTAAAACTGCAACTGCAATAATTAAAGAACCAATAATTAATCTGTAGTTAAATAATTGAGGGTTAACTATCATTATTAATTTTGTTAATTAATCAGGCGAAACTAAAGAATATGTTGTCAATAATTAATTTTAATCGTTGAAATGATAAAAAACTTGTTAAACTTATTTTTCCCAGAAGTTTGCAGAGCTTGCAGTAATCATTTGTCTGATAATGAATTACTAATTTGCACACATTGTAGACATGATTTACCGCTCACTAATTTTCATGAAGACAAGGATAACGCAGTTCATAAAATACTCTGCGGAAGAGTAAAATTAGAACAAGCCACAGCATTACTTCATTTTTCTAAAAAAAGCATTGTACAGCAGCTTATGCACAATCTTAAATATCGTGGTCACGAAGAGATTGGCCACTTATTAGGAGAATGGTTGGGAGAAGAGTTACAGCAAATTGATGCGTACTCTAAAATTGATGTAGTAATACCTGTCCCTCTACACAAAGCAAAACTTAAATCCAGAGGTTTTAATCAAGTAGATAGGTTTGGGATAGCTATAGCTAAAGCGTTAAATGCAAAATATTACCCTACAGTATTAATAAAAACTACAAATACAAAAACACAAGTTTTTAAAGACAGATTAAAACGAAATTTTAACGAACACACCAATTTTAAAATAATTAATACAGAGGGTTTAGAAAACAAGCATATACTTATTGTAGATGATATTATTACTACAGGAGCTACAATAGAGGATTGTGCCAATACATTATTAGATATTAAAGGTGTGAGGTTAAGTTTAGCAACAATGTCTATCACAGATTAAAAAACAGATAACTCTACTCTCAAACAATTAAAACTCAAATTTTAAAATAATGAGTGTAAACATTAGTTTTTAGTAGATTTCTTTAGGTTAAATTGGTACTAAATTGTTTTGAGGATACATTGCTTTATTGTTAATTTGTTGAAATTTGAAGTACGCATGCACAAAAATCTTTTACAAAGCTTAATCATACTTATTATTATTTCATTAGTAATAAGTTGTGCAAATAGAGGTACACCTTCTGGTGGACCAAAAGATGTGGAAGCACCATTAATTATAAAATCTTCTCCAGAGAATTTAACGACTAATTTTAAAGGCAAAGAGATTAAAATTTATTTTGACGAATACGTTAAAATAAAAAACCTTCAAAAACAACTTATTATTTCGCCTCCTATGGACCCAGAGCCAACGGTAACTCCATTAGGTACAGCGAGTAAATACATTACAATTATTATAAATGATACTTTAGATGATAACACCACTTATGCCTTTAATTTTGGACAAAGTATAGTAGATAATAATGAAGAAAACGCATATGATTATTATAGATATGTATTCTCTACAGGACCTTACATAGATTCATTATCTGTTAAAGGACAAATATTAGATGCCGAAAATAGAAGTCCAGAGTCATTTGTATCTGTCATGTTATATGAGAAAGATTCTACGTATACAGACTCTATTGTGTATAAAAACAAACCTAAATATATAACTAATACTTTAGACAGTCTCACAACTTTTAGTATAGATAATATTAAACCTGGCACCTATAAATTGGTAGCTCTAAAAGATGATAATGGAAATTTTACATTTCAGCAGGACAAAGATAAAATAGGGTTTTATGAAGGTTTTGTAACCGCTCCAACAGATGAGAGTTATACTATAAAATTATTTAAAGAACCTATTAATTTTGATATTAAAAGACCTCGTCAAGTTGCAGGTCAAAAAATAGCATTTGGTTTTGAAGGTGATTATAAATCAATGGAAATAGAGTTGTTAGACAACAAACCAGAAGGCTATACCACTAGAATTACAAAAGACCCAAGTGCAGATACATTGTTCTATTGGTACAAGCCAAAATTAGAATTAGACTCCACCCAATTTATTATAAAAAACAAAACCTATATAGATACGTTAAATCATAGATTTAGAACCGTAGATAGAGATTCTTTAACGATTAAAATGTTGTCATCTGGTACGTTAGGGTTTAGCGATAACGTAGAAATTACAGGAACAATACCATTTGTAAAATTTAATGAGGAGAAGATTCAAATTTTAGATAAAGACTCACTTAGTGTCGCATTTAACACTAATTATGATGCTTTTAAAAACGTTTATAGTTTGCAATTTGATAAAGATCAAACCCAGCAGTATGCAATACAAATGTTGCCTGGAGCTTTAGAAGATTTCTTCGGAAATGTAAATGACACACTAAATTATAGCGCAAGAACAAAACTTTACTCAGATTACTCAAACATACGAGTAACGCTTAGAAATATGACCTATCCTGTCATTCTACAACTGGTTACAGAAAAAGGAGTTGTGAAATACGAGCAGTTTTCGGAAGAAGAACGCTTATTTGATTTTAGAAACCTCACACCAGGAAATTATTACTTACGAGTAGTTTTTGATACTAACGGAAACCAAAAATGGGATTCTGGAAATTATTTAGAACAACGACAAGCAGAGCGTATAAGTTATTATCCAGAACCTATTGATGCTCGAGCAAACTGGGATCCAGTTATAGAATTTAGTGTTTTAGAGTAAATTGATCTCTATCATTTAAAAAGCCTAGCTTTTCTCTGTACTTAGAAATATGTTCTTTTTTAAGCGTAACAATTTGGGTAAATTCTTTGTCTTCAGGTATAGAATCTATGCGCTTGCCAAGAATATCATAAGCACCAGAATTACCAGAATATTCATAATTATTGGCATCTAAGCCAACACGGTTAACACCAATGCAATAACTCATATTCTCAATAGCACGAGCTTTTAACAACGCATCCCATGCTGAAACTCTAATTTTTGGCCAATTGGCAACATAAAGCAATACATCATAATCATTGTTGTTTCTAGCCCAAACAGGAAAGCGTAAATCATAACACACTAAGGTGCGTATTTTCCATCCTAAATAATTTATCGTCAATTGTTTTGAGCCAGCTCTATAAACTTTGTGTTCACCAGCTAAAGTAAACGTGTGTTTTTTATCATAATACTCAACTTTACCATCAGGAAAAACAAAAAGGAGTCTATTGTAATATTCATTATTTTCTTTAACGATGACACTACCTGTAATGGCAGTTTTTTTTATGTTAGCTAATTTTTGCATCCATGAAACTGTGTCTCCATTCATAGTTTCGGCAACTAGGGTAGGGTTCATAGTAAAGCCTGTAGTAAACATTTCGGGTAAAACAATAAGATCTACAGTTTCTAATATGGCACTAATTTTATTAGTAAAATTAATTCTGTTTTGCTCAGGATTTTCCCAGACCAGATTAGCTTGTATAAGTGCTATTTTTAATTCTTTTTGCATGTCTTAAATTTACAAATTTTTAAATGAGCTAAATAAAAAAATCCATTCTAGTTTCGTGAGATTTAACTAAAATGGATTTTAAATTTTATAGAATTAGAATTGCTATATTTTACTTTTAGCTTTTTCTATATTTTCTCTTAACTTTTTAAGCTTTTCAAGCCATTTTTCATCGTCATTAGGAGAGAGTTTGCCTTTGCGCTTAAGTTTATCATATTTTTTTTGAGCATCATCTAATTTCTTAGTTGCTCGTTCTAATTTTTCTTGAGCCTTCTGTTGCTTTTCTAAAGCCTTCTCTGCTCGTTTTTGTTCTTTTTCTGCCTTTTTTTGAGCTTTTTCAGCTTTTTTCATGCCTTTCTCAAGCTTTTTAGCTTCTTTTTCTTGTTTTTCAGCTCTTTTCATTTCCTGCTCCTTTAAAGCAGTTTTTTCATTAATTAGACGAGCTGCTTCTAGAATAGAAGCTGTTTCTTCAATACTTAAAGTTTGGGTGATATCTTTTCCATCTAAGAAAATTTTATCTTTTTTAACTTCGTATGTTTTTCCGTTTTTCTCAACTTGTTGAGCATTTAAAACACATCCAAATAGGATGATAATTATTGTAACAATGTGTTTCATTAGTCTTGTTTATTTAAATTATCTAATTTTTCTTTTGCCTTGTTAAGTGTCTCATTTAAATCTTTAAATCGCTCTTCCCAATCGGCTTCATCACGAGGTGACAATTTACCTTTTTCTTTTAAACGCTCGTATCTTTTTTGCTTTTTTTCTAGTTCTTTTTTTGCTTTAATAAAAGCGTCTCTGGCATCTTCTTTTTCCTTTTGTTTACGCTCAAATTCTCTTTGAATTTTCTCTAATTCATCCTGCTTTTTTTTGGCAGCTTCTTGCGCTTTTTTTAATTCTTTTTGTTTGTCTTCTAATTCTTTTTGTTTTTTTTCTGTGGCTTCTTTAAGCTCATTTTTTTCTGATATTTTAGTTTTTATCGACATCTTCTCCTCATCGGTCAATTGATTTGTAACATCAACACCATCACTTTTATAAGTACCGCCTTTAACTTCTATAATTTTACCATCATCTGTTATGATGCTTTCTGTGGTACCACATGATACCAGTAGTAAGATTGTGAATAACTGTAAGATTTTTATTGACTTCATTGTTTTTAACGTTTTTATTAATTTCATGTTTTCAATAAACGCAATTACTTTTAATACTATCAATGGTATTAATTAATAATTTGATTCATATGCTAAATACGTAGATGTCTTTTAAATTCTATTTAATATATCTGCAGCTGTTTTAAGTGTGTCTTCGGTTTTTGCAAAACAAAAACGTAATACTTTATCGTCGCGCTCATAATCATTAAAAACAGATAAAGGGATTGAGGCAAGTCCATTTTCTATAGTAAGACGTTTTGCAAATTCTGTATCTTTTTCCGTAGTAATATTAGAGAAATCCAATACCTGAAAATAGGTTCCTTTTGCAGGTGTGAATTTAAATCTAGAGGGCTTTATGAGTTCTAAAAATTTATCACGTTTTTCTTGATAAAATCCTGCTAGTTCTTGGTAATGACTAGGTGTTTGTAAATAATCTGCCAACCCTTTTTGTGTAGGATGATGCACAGAGAAAACATTAAACTGATGTACATTTTTAAAGGCTTTCATAAGGTCTTTTGGTGCACAAGTGTAACCAACTTTCCAACCAGTATTATGAAAAGTTTTTCCAAACGACGCTGTGATAAAACTGCGTTGTTTTAATTGCGGGAAAAGACATACACTTTGATGTTGCTCCTCATCAAAAATAATATGCTCATAAACTTCATCACTCAAAACTATAATGTTTGTATTATTTGTTAGCTCTTGTAATTTCAATAAATCTGTTTTAGTTAATACAGTCCCACTAGGATTGTGTGGTGTATTAATCAAAATCATTTTGGTGTTTTTAGTTATAGAGTTCGCAACGCTAACCCAATCTATCTTATAATTTGGTGCTTTAAGCGCTATAGAAATTGTTTTGCCACCATTTAATGTTATTGCAGGTTCATAACAATCATAAGCTGGTTTAAAAATAATGACTTCGTCTCCAGGTTTTATAAATGTAGATATTATAGTAAAAATAGCTTGGGTTGCACCAGCAGTCACTGTAATTTCGGTTTCTGGATGATAGGATGAGTTATAAAGAGTTTCGAATTTTTTATTTATAGCTTGTCTTAATTCTAAATTACCAGCCATTGGAGCATATTGATTATAACCCGTATTCATGGCTTTTGAAACTGCATCAATAAGTTTTTGGTCGCTTTTAAAATTAGGAAAACCTTGAGATAGATTAATTGCGTTATGTTTGTTGGCTAACGCGCTCATTATTGAAAAAATAGAGGTTTCTACCTTATTAAGTTTTGGAGATAATTGCATATTGTAAAGATAATAATTAAATAAAAAAAGAGTTTTAGAGGTATAACCAATCTAATGCCTTATCAAGAATTATTTACTTATATTATTAATTCTATTGTGTGCTTGCAATATAAATGCTGAAAAAAGCCCAATCTTAGAACAATCTAAGAAAGAAATTACTGAAGTTTTAGAAACTCCCATTGATATTCTCGAACCATCATTAGATTCTTTAAAACTTAAACTAAATTTTATACCTAAAGGCAACTATACATCAATAAAAAGTAAAATAGAGAATGATAAATCTTATTTTAAAAGCTTGTATGAAACCAATCCAGAAAAAGCAATAGATAGCGCCTCTCAATATTTATATTCTAAATTATTAAATGATATTGTACCACATTGGTATGGTACAGGATGGGATTTTAATGGTCATACCAACATCCCAAACCAAGGCGAAATTGCTTGTGGTTATTTCGTATCTACTACATTAAAACATTTTGGGTTTAATCTCAATCGTTATAAAATGGCACAACAGGCAGGACTTATAGAAGCTAGAATGTTGCAGTCAAACTCTCAACTTAAAATATTTAGAAATGTGACTTTTGAAGATTTAAAAACTAAAGTCAACTCAGTTTATGATGATGGGATTTATTTTGTTGGTTTAGATAACCACGTTGGTTATGTGATTGGTAAAGATGAGGTACTTTATTTTCTACATTCTAGTTATTGTGATGATAAGGTAGTTTTTGAATTAGCAGAAACCTCGCCTTGCTTCTCATCAAATATTTATGTTTTTGCAGAAATATCAACTAATAAGAAATTGATTAAAAGCTGGATTTTTGATGAGCGCTTAAGTGTGCCTAGCAATTAATCTTATTTCTTCGTCACTATATCATTAATTATCTTAACATGGTGATTTGTATGAAGTTCTAAAAATCTATAAATCCTTTTGCTATTAACGTTTCCGAAGAAAGGATGCTTAAAATAGGCGTCTTTATGTAAATCATCTATAGTGTTAACGTTGGTTCTAGCGAGCTGTAATTGCGAAATTAAATCTTCTTTTAAAATAGTTTCTGGCGGAATTACATATTTTGGAGCTTTCGCTTTTCCGCGAGGAAAAAAACCTAGTGTAAAAAATATCTTTCCTAATAAACTAAAATTGTTTCTATAGGTTTCAGGATCTGATGCTTGTAATGTTTCGCAAACTCTATTAATTACTTTTAGACTGTGGTCAATATGCCAGGCAATACCGCTTTTAGATATTTTTGGATTAGAAACAGTATGGTTTTCTATATGTGCTTCTAGTTTGTTAAGTAAACCATTTATTTTTTCTGAACTCATAGGTTTTTAGTATTTAGACTGTGAAAGTACTAATAAATTTTTCCTTTAAGCTCCATACTTTAGCTAAAGGAATGCAAATTTTAATTGATCAAAATGTCATAATGTAAACCGTCTCAGGTAATATTAGCACTCGTAAAATGTAATTTACAATGACTTAAACTCAAAAAAAATCCCAAACAATTATGTTTGGGATTTTTTAATATTATACTTCTTTTTTTAAAGAAGTATATTAGTATCTGTAATGCTCAGGTTTGTATGGTCCCTCTACAGTTACGCCAATATATTCTGCTTGATAAGGAGCAAGCTCAGTAAGCTCAACACCAATTTTCTCTAAATGTAATTTTGCTACTTTTTCATCTAAATGCTTAGGTAACATATACACATCATTTTCATAAGCATCAGCATTTTTCCATAACTCAATTTGAGCTAAAGTTTGGTTAGTAAATGAGTTACTCATCACAAAACTAGGGTGACCAGTTGCACAACCTAAGTTTACCAAACGACCTTCTGCTAAAATGATAATATCTTTACCATCAATAGTATATTTGTCTACTTGTGGTTTAATTGTATCTTTTGTATTACCATGCTTTTCGTTTAACCAACCCATTTGGATTTCGTTATCAAAATGCCCAATGTTACACACGATAACTTTATCTTTCATTGCCTCAAAATGCTCAGCACGAACGATGTCTTTATTACCCGTTGTTGTGATAATAATATCTGAGTTACCAACAACTGTTTCTAATTTCTTTACTTCAAAACCATCCATTGCAGCTTGTAATGCACAAATTGGGTCAATCTCTGTAACCGTTACAATACTTCCTGCACCTTTAAAAGAGGCAGCAGTACCTTTACCAACATCACCATAACCACAAACAGTAACACGTTTTCCTGCTAACATTATATCTGTTGCACGACGTATTGCATCTACTGCACTTTCTTTACAACCGTATTTGTTATCAAATTTAGATTTTGTAACAGAATCATTTACATTGATTGCTGGCATTGTTAATGTACCATTTTTTACACGCTCGTATAAACGGTGAACTCCTGTTGTTGTTTCTTCAGATAGTCCTTTAATTCCGTCAGATAATTCTGGATATTTATCCAAAACCATATTTGTTAAATCACCACCATCATCAAGAATCATATTTAATGGTTTACGATCTTCTCCAAAAAATAACGTTTGCTCAATACACCAGTCAAATTCTTCTTCTGTCATATCTTTCCAAGCATACACAGCAGTTCCAGCCTCTGCAATTGCAGCAGCAGCTTGATCTTGTGTAGAGAAAATGTTACAAGAACTCCAAGTAACTTCTGCTCCTAAAGCTTGCAATGTTTCTATTAAAACAGCAGTTTGAATTGTCATATGAAGACATCCAGCTATACGAGCACCTTTTAATGGTTGTTCGTTTTTGTACTCTTCACGAAGACTCATAAGTCCTGGCATTTCAGCTTCAGCCAATTCAATTTCTTTTCTTCCCCATGCAGCAAGAGATATATCTTTTACTTTATTAGGCACGTAAGTCGTTGTTTTTGTATTCATCTATCTTTTTACTTTGTTTATTAATTTATAATATGCCTTTGGCTTAAGTACTTAAAATAACTAAATTCGCTATTGTAAAATATACAGCATTTGCCTTAGGCGATGCAAAGATAATCATTAAGTTTCAGATAATTAAATGCCACTTTATAAAACTATTGAGCCTAATTCACAAACTACTGTTAAAATCTGGAAGATTACAGAGGCTTATAATGAGTTGCTCCAACCACTAGATTTAAAACCTAATAGTTTGGAGCGTGTTTTAGGGATGAAGAGTGAATTGCATCAACGTGGTTTTTTAAGTGTGAGACATTTGCTTAGAGAATTTGGTTATACAGATCAAGATTTGTTTTATGATGATCATGGGAAACCACATTTAAAAGATGGTAAATACATTTCTATTACACATTCGTTTACGTTTTCTGGTGTTATAATTTCTTCTTCGGAAATTGGCATAGACATAGAAAAGCAGAGAGATAAAATTGCAATTATCGCCAAAAAATTTGTGGATTATGAATTTAAATATCTTTCTAAAACAGACGAAGATTACATTAAAAAACTAACCGTAATTTGGGGAATTAAAGAATCGCTATACAAACTATTTGCAACTCCAGGCATGCTATTTAGAGAGCATTTTTTGGTGATTCCATTTATGTTAGAAGATGGTGAAACTGTTGCTTGGATAGATTATAAAGGCAAAAAGTATAGATATAACACGCATTTCTTAGAGTTTGAAGGATTCTCTTGTGCTTTTGTAACAACGTAAATGAAATCGACCTACAGCGACATATTGAGTTCTATTTCCGAAGAAAAAAAATTGCTAGCAGTTTTAATAGATCCAGATAAAATGAAGCTCGAAGCCTTATCTGGTTTTATGCAAAAACTAAATCAATCTATTGCGACTCATATTTTTGTTGGAGGAAGCACAGTTAACGATTATGCTACTGAATTAATAGTACTTGAAATTAAAAAACACACCAAATTACCTGTCGTATTATTTCCAGGTGATGTTTCTCAAATTACCAATAAAGCAGATGCGTTGTTGTTTTTGTCATTAATTTCTGGTGATAATCCCGAGTATTTAATTGGAAAGCATATTAAAGCAGTTTCAAAATTAAGAGACTTGGCTTTAGAAGTTATTCCAACAGGATATTTGTTGATTGAAAATGGTAGGCAGACTACTGTAGAAAAGGTCACACAAACGCTACCTTTGCCTATAGAGAATGTTCAATATATAATTGACACTGCAAAAGCTGGCGAATTGCTAGGTATGAAGCTTGTTTATCTCGAAGCGGGAAGTGGAGCACTACAACCAGTGCCATTAGAAATCATTAGTTTTGTAAAGCAAGAATTAAGCGTCCCTTTAATTGTAGGTGGCGGAATTAGAACAAAACAACAATTAAATGAAGCTTATAATTTTGGTGCAGACCTTGTGGTTATAGGTACCGCATTTGAGGATGATGAAGCGTTTTTTGATCAACTACGCAAGTAGTTCGTCATGCTAAACTAATTTCAACATCTCAAAATTAAAATATAAGTATAACTAAATAAAAGTATCGCTTTCGCGGAAAACTAATATGAAAATATCAGTAGAATTAACACTAACACCTTTGCATGACGATTATGAGCCTGCAATAATTCAGTTTATAAAAAAACTGAGAGCTTCTAACTTAAAAGTACTCGAAAATCCATTAAGCACTCAAGTTTATGGAGAGTATGATGAGGTAATGAAAACGTTAACAGTAGAAATAAAAGAAGCTTTTGAACTCATAGAAAGAGGTTTGCTACACATGAAAATTGTAAAATCAGACCGTTACGATTATGAACCACATTTTTAATTTCTTTTTTGGTCAATATTTTGACTACTCTACTACAGATATTATTCTAGAAATAACAGCTGTTGTTTTTGGATTTCTCTCGGTTTTGTTCTCTAAACAAAACAAAATTTGGGTGTTTCCTACAGGTATGATAAGCACTGCTATTTTTGTTTATTTATTAGTAAAATGGGAGTTGCTAGGTGATATGATGATAAACGTTTACTATTTTATAATGAGCGTTTATGGTTGGTATATCTGGACAAGAAAAGTTGATGATTCTCATATGACACCAATTACTAGAACGACCTTAAAAGAGAAAAAAATAAGTGTATTAATATTTATTGCAACTTTGATTTTTGTCTATGTAGTTTATCAAGCTTTTGATAAATGGACAAGTTGGGTAGCTTACGTTGATACGATTACTACAGCCATATTTTTTGTTGGTATGTGGTTGATGGCAAGACGAAAATTAGAAAATTGGATATATTGGATTGTTGGCGATATTATTTCTGTACCACTTTATTTTTATAAAGGATTTACTTTTACCAGTTTTCAGTATTTAGGATTCACATTTATTGCCATTTTTGGCTATTTAGCATGGAAGAAAAACTTAAACAAATCACAGACAACTCAAACTGCATAAAAGTAGTTTTGTATGGTCCTGAGTCTACAGGTAAGTCTTCACTTGCAATAGAATTGGCAAATTGGTATAACACAGTTTATGTTAAAGAGTTTTCTCGTTTATATGCGCAAAAAAAAGTAGAGCAAAATCAAAAACTCACTAAAAATGATGTGTTACCAATAGCTATTGGTCAAATGTTTGAGGAAAACAGGCAAATAAAAAAAGCAAATAATCTATTGATTTGCGATACAGATTTACTCGAAACAAAAGTGTACTCACAGCATTATTATAATGGATTTTGCCCACAAGTTGTAGAAAAATATGCAAAAGAAAATACTTACGATTTATATTTTTTAACTTATATTGACACGGTTTGGGAAGATGATGGCATACGAGACCAACCCAATAACAGGCAGCAACTTTTTGATAGTTTTGAGGACGCTTTAAAAGATTTTAAAAAACCTTACGTTATAGTAAAAGGTAGTTTTGAAGAGCGATTAGAATTTTGCAAAACCCAAATTGATAACCTATTAAAATAAAGACATTGAATTTTTCTCAAAAAGATATACAACAAATAGAAAATAAGGGCTTAACAGTAAGTGATGTTGAGCAGCAAATACGACTTTTTGAAAACGGATTGCCTTTTGCTAATCTGGTTTCTGAAGCAACCATAAATAATGGAATACTTAGATTATCAAAAACTGAAATAGAACGTTATATCTCAAAATTTGACGATAAAAAAAATGATAAATCTATTTTAAAATTTGTTCCTGCATCTGGTGCTGCAACAAGGATGTTCAAATTTTTATTTACATTTTTAGACGAATATAATATTGAGAAAGGAAGTATTAACTCTTATATCAATAAAACAAAAAATAAAGATTTATCAATCTTTTTTATAGGTTTAGAAAAGTTCCCCTTTTATCATATTGTGGTTAATAGACTAAAAGATACTTATCCAGATTTTGAAGAGAGCTCAATTAATGAGCAAGGTCTTAGATTTGTGCAAATGATGCTAGATAGCAATAAGCTAGATTATGGTAATTCTCCAAAAGGATTATTACCTTTTCATCAATATAAAGAACAAAAGATTTCTACAGCTTTTGAAGAGCATTTATACGAATCTGCATTGTACTCATCTAGTAAGAAATCTGCTAAATTGCATTTTACAATTTCTGAAAAACATAAACATAAGTTTGACGAAGAGTTTGCAAGAATTGAAAAAAAAGTAGAAGAAATAACAAAATCAAAATTTGATATTTCATTCTCGTATCAAAAAGAATCTACAGATACTATTGCAGTTACCTCAAAAAATAAGCCTTTTAGAGAAGATGATAGCTCACTTCACTTTAGACCATCTGGTCATGGTGCATTAATAGAAAATTTAAACGACTTAGATGCCGATGTTATCTTTATAAAAAATATAGATAATGTGGTTACTTATAAATACAAAGAAGAAGTTGCTAAGTATAAAAAAGTATTAGCAGGTATTTTATTAGAGGTTCAAGAAAAAGCTTTCAATTATCTTACAATTCTAGAAAATGGCGAGGTTTCCGAAGAAAAAAGTATTGAAATAGGTGAGTTTTTAGTCAATAGATTAAATGTAAAAATTAACGCAGAGTTTGAGAAATACTCACGTAAATATCAAATTGAGTATTTAGCAGAAAAGTTAAATCGTCCAATTCGTGTTTGCGGTATGGTAAAAAACGAAGGAGAACCTGGAGGAGGTCCCTTTTGGATTAAAGATGAAAGTGGGAACATCTCGTTGCAAATCATTGAGTCTGCACAAATAAATAAAAAGAGTAAAATTCAAAAAGAAATTCTAAAAGGAGCCACACATTTTAATCCGGTAGATTTAGTTTGTGGTATTAAAAATCATAAAGGCGAAAAATACGATTTAAAAAAGTTTATAGATCATAAAGCTGCTTTTATAACCATGAAAACAAAAACAGGTAAAGATTTAAAAGCACTTGAGCTTCCTGGTTTATGGAACGGGAGTATGGCAAACTGGAACACAATTTTTGTTGAGGTGCCTTTAATTACTTTTAACCCGGTAAAAACAGTAAATGATTTACTTAAAGCACCACATCAAATTAAGTAAAATGTTTGATGAGGCTGCCATATTAAATGAGTTAGAATTTAAATTTGTAAGAAGCTCTGGTGCAGGAGGACAGCATGTTAATAAAACCTCTTCTAAGGTAGAACTTACCTTTAATTTGGAAGCATCACAATTTTTAAGTGAAGCTCAAAAAGAATTATTAAAGAGCAATCTACAAACAAGGCTTACAAAAGATAACGTACTTATTTTACAATGTGGTGAGAGTAGGAGCCAACATAAAAATAAGTCTCTAATTATTAAGCGATTTTTAGAATTAATTGAAGCTAATTTAATTGAAGAGAAAGATCGTATACCCACAAAAATACCAAGAGCTGTAGTTAGAAAACGTCTATCTAACAAACGTAAAAATTCAGAAAAAAAATCTAACAGAAAACCTCCACCAATAGATTAATTAAAATATTTAATGTTTAATAATGCTCAAATGATAAATGTATTTTATCTTTGCAGCGTTCTCAAAAAAGGGGTGCCTATTTTCGGCTGAGATCATACCCATTGAACCTAGAACAGGTAATGCTGTTTAGGAATTTTGAATACTAATTACCAAATACTTTGTGGTTATACCAACACAGTAATTTGCTAATTAGTATTTGTAAACTAATTATTAACTATTAAGAATAATTACCTCTTTTTATTCGATTATAAATTCATAATCGTATGAAACACAATTTTCTTTTTATAGTACTACTGGTACTATCGTTTAATGCATTTGCACAAGATAACACAAAACAACAAGATTCTACTAAAACAGAAAAACTAGACGAAGTTTTAGTTAAAGCAGTTAGAGTAGAGGCAACGTCTCCAATTACACACTCTAATGTCACCAAAAAGCAATTGGCAAAACGAAATTTAGGACAAGATATTCCTGTTTTATTAAACTATTTACCATCGGTTGTGACAACTACAGATGCTGGAGCTGGTGTTGGTTACACAGGTATTCGTGTTCGTGGTATTAATGCACAATCTACCAATGTGACTATTAACGGTATTCCTTATAACGATGCCGAATCTTTAGGGACTTTTTGGGTTAATTTAGGTGACTTCGCATCATCTGTAGAAAGTTTACAATTACAACGTGGTGTTGGTACATCTACAAATGGTTCTGGTGCTTTTGGAGCCAGTATCAACGTGTTAACAGATGCGGTTTCAAAAGAGTCTAATGGAGAAATTTCTAACTACTTTGGTAGCTACAATACACGTAAACATACTGTAAAATTTAGTACAGGTTTATTAAATGAACATATTGAAATTGCAGGTCGTTTATCAAATATATCTTCAGATGGTTATATAGATAGAGCACGTACAGATCTAAAATCGTACTTTTTACAAGGGTCTTATGTAGATGATAACACGTTAATAAAAGCTATAACTTTTGGCGGACAAGAAGTGACCTATCAAGCCTGGAATGGTATTGATGCAGACCAATTAATTGAGGATAGAACATTTAATCCATCTGGTATGTATACAGATGCAGATGGCAACACACGTTTTTATGATAACGAAGTTGATAACTACAATCAAGATCATTATCAATTGCATTGGAATCAAAAATATAATAACAGATGGTCAACTAACTTGGGTTTAAATTATACCTACGGAAGAGGTTATTTTGAGCAATATAAGGAAGACGAGGATTTTGCAGATTACGATTTAACACCAATCACTATTGGAGGAGAAACTGTTGAAACCACAGATTTAATTAGACGTCGTTGGTTAGACAATGATTTCTATGTATTAAATGCCAGCGCAAATTATAAAAATAATGAGGTTGATGTGCTCTTCGGAAGTTCATACAGCTTCTACGATGGAGACCATTTTGGTGAAATTATATGGTCTGAATTTGCCAGTGATAGTGAAATTAGAGATCGTTATTATGAAGGAAACGGAAAGAAAACAGATTTAAGTTTTTTCACGAAAGCAACATATAGATTAAATGACAAAGTAAGTTTATATGGCGATTTACAATTGCGTACAGTTGGATATGAAACTTCTGGATTAAACTCAGATAGACTACCGTTTAACGTAGATGAAAATTACACATTTTTTAATCCTAAAGCAGGAATAACTTATACTCTAAACACTAATAACAGTTTGTATTTCTCATATGCGAGAGCAAATAGAGAGCCAAATCGTAGCGATTTTGAGAACAATGCAACTGTAAAACCAGAGCAACTTAACGACTTTGAATTAGGATGGAGACACAACACTCAAAAATTTAGATTAAATGTAAATGGCTATTACATGTTGTATAACGAACAGTTAGTTTTAACAGGTCAAATTGATACTACAGGAGATCCAATTAGAGCAAATAATGGAGACAGTTATCGTTTAGGTTTGGAGGTTGATGCAGCAGTTGCGCTAACAGATAAATTCTCTATACAACCTAATTTTACATTAAGTTCTAATAAAAATAGAGAAACGTTTGAGTCTGTCAACGGAGTCCTTTTAGATTTAGGTAAAACAGATATTTCTTTTTCTCCAGAAATTGTCGCAGCCAATGCCTTTGTCTTTCAACCAAAAGAAGGATTTCAAATATCATTACTAAGCAAATTTGTTGGCGAGCAATTTATGGGAAATACCGAAAATCCAGATTCTAAATTAGACAGTTATTTCGTTAATGATTTTAATATTACTTACGAATGGAAACCAAAATCGATATTTAAATCTATTGTGTTTTCAGGATTAGTAAATAATATTTTTAACGAAAAATATTTATCTAACGGTTACTTTGGTTCATTTGATTTTTCTGATGATACTAGCCCAACAGGCACAACAACAGGATATTTTGCAGGATTTTACCCTCAAGCAACGACTAACTTTTTATTAGGTGCTACTTTGAAGTTTTAGTACATTCCTGCAGAAGCAGGAATCTCTAATTGAGAAATTTGAATTTAAAAAACTCCCAAATCAACAGACTTGGGAGTTTTTTTGAGTTACATTTCCGAAGTAATTTTAATTACTTATCACAATAGTATTGCCTGAAACGTTAACACGGTATTCTTTAAGACCACAAGGTAATTGTGAGCCAAGCGCTTGACCAGTAAATAGATTATATTTGTTTTCATCTACACAGCTACAAGTCACCTCAATACCGTCTCGTTGCATAAAAGAGCAATTTTGTTGAGCATGATTAGGATCTGCAGCATCCCAAGCTCTATATTGGTCATTTCCAATGTTTATGATGTAAAATCCAGCATTACCACCTTGGTTAGAAATTAACACAACTCCACTTGTAAATAAAAGATTATTAAATTCTGGGAGGTTTAAATTTATGGTAGCATTTACGCCAACATCAATTAAAAAATTACAGTTATTTATAGTGTCATCATCTTTACAATTACTTAAAAATAAGAGCGGTAAAATGAATAATATTTTTTTCATAGGAGCGTTAATTTTTTGTTGCAATTTACAATATTTTAAATGTTGAATTAAATATTTTGTATCTTTGTATTGAATCTCGTCACTGCGGGATTTTTTCATTAGTCCCGAAACTTGTTTCGGGATATTTTGAATATGGCTATCACTAGTTATTATTTAATATTAAACGAAAAGATTATGAGTAAAGTATCTTATTATACTCCTGAGGGATTAAAAAAGTTAAGAGACGAACTAAGACAATTAAAAGACGTTGAGCGTCCTAAAGCTTCACAAGCAATTGCAGAGGCTAGAGATAAAGGTGATTTGAGTGAAAATGCTGAGTATGATGCTGCTAAGGAAGCACAAGGGATGTTAGAGATGAAAATTTCTAAATTAGAAGAAACAATGGCAGGAGCAAGGGTGATTGACGAGTCTCAAATGGATACGTCTAAAGCTTTGGTATTATCTACAGTTAAAATAAAAAATCAAACCAATGGTATGGAAATGACTTATACTTTAGTTGCAGATGGTGAAGCAGATCTAGCATCTGGTAAATTGTCTGTAAATTCTCCTATAGGTAAAGGACTTTTAGGAAAGTCTGTTGGTGAGGTTGCAGAAGTGCAAGTGCCAAATGGTATAATGAAATTTGATGTTTTAGAAATTTCTAGATAAATAAGTTCTGCGCTTGCAGTAATATTATTAATATAAGTCTAAAAGATTCCTTCAAAAGAGGAATCTTTTTATATTTACATAGACTCTAAAAACAAAAGCTATGGCTACGATATTTACTAAAATTATAAATGGAGAAATCCCATGTTTTAAAGTTGCAGAAACCGAAGATTATCTTGCTTTTCTAGACATTAATCCAAATGCAAAAGGTCATACGCTTTGTATTCCTAAAAAAGAGGTAGATAAAATTTTTGATTTAGATGAAGCAACTTTTCATGGCTTAATGGAGTTTTCTAGACAAGTTGCAATAGCTCTAGAAAAAGCTGTGGCTTGCGAGCGTGTTGGGATGACAGTAATTGGTTTAGAAGTACCACATGCACATGTACATTTAATCCCGTTAAACTCAATGGACGATGCGAGGTTTATTAACAAAACTCAACTAGAAAAAGAAGAGTTTGAAACTATAGCTGCTAGGATTGCCTCGTTTATATAATTAAAAATTTATAACTCCAAAAGCAAATAGTAAGACACCAATAAGTATTATAAGATCTACAATTATAAAAATCCAAGCTAATTTTTTAAGTTTAAGAGATTTGGGTTTTGGTGTTGCTGCTCGTTTTTGATAATTAACAACTTGCTCAATTTCGTTAGTCCATCGCACAGGAAAAATATCTGTATTACAGGTTATACAATGCATTTCATTAATAGTCTCTTCTGTTACTGCTTTATAAAATTGATTTTCTATAAAACGCTGTTTAAACGTAAGCTCTAAACCTTCATTAGAGTAACATTCTGGACAATTATTACTAAGCTGTACTTCTTTTAATGTAAAATAATTTTGCTGTTTCATGACCTGTGATTAAGCGATTAATTTCAATGAAATTTGCATGGTTGTTCCTTTTCCAATTTCCGAAGAAAGTACTTTTATTTTTCCGTTATGGTAATCTTCTATAATACGTTTTGCTAAAGATAATCCTAATCCCCAACCTCTCTTTTTTGTGGTATATCCAGGTTGAAATACCGAGTTAAAGCTTTGTTTAGAAATTCCTTTTCCGGTATCTTCTACGGTAATTTTTACATATTTATCGTCATTGGTAATGACAAGTTTTAAGTGACCTCTACCTTTCATTGCGTCAATAGCATTCTTCACTAAATTTTCAATAGTCCAGCTAAACAGTTGTTTATTTAGGTTTACATATAGTGTTTTGTCTGGCACTAAAATTTCAAACTCAATTAATTTAGATGATCGCGCTTTTAAATACTCATAAGATTCTACAGTTTCTTGCACAATATCACATCGCTTTAATGTTGGTAAAGAGCCAATTTTGCTAAAACGATCTGTAATGGTTTGTAGTCTTGTAATGTCTTTTTCAATTTCAATTAAATAGTCTGGGTTGACGTTTTCGCTTCTTAAAATTTCTGTCCATCCTACTAGAGACGATAATGGTGTGCCAATTTGATGCGCAGTTTCTTTTGCCATACCTGTCCACAATTTGTTTTGATCTGCGGTTTTTGCACTTTTATAAAAAAAGTAGGCTACAGCAGCAAAAAGTATGATTATTAATAATAAGGTTAAAGGGTAATATTTTAATTTGTTGAGTAGTGGCGAGTTTCCGTAGTAAAGAATTTTATCATAACCTTCAATCTTAATAGGCTCGTTTTCTTGACTGTATTTTATAATTAATGTTTTATGATTGTTAGCTACATTTATAGAATCTTTTTTTAGCTGTAATACATTGTTTTCTACATTACCACTAATATTTCTATAAATAACAACTGTAGAATCCAACTCTGTTAGAATCATTGGAGTTGTGTTATTATTGTCTAAAATCTCGAACGCTAAATCTAATTCGCCAAAGATATCATCGCTTTGGTTCTTTTCAGATTCTGCAATTGCTCTTTGCAGGTCACGTTGGGCAGATGACCATATTTGCATTTTACTGCGCTCCTCTGCCTTAAAATTTTGAAAAAATACGTACGTATTCCATAATATAAGAGAGATGATAATAAAGGAAGCCACAATGATAATCCATCGTGTCATATTACGGTTTATGGTTAATGCCATTAATTGCTGTTTTGAATTTTAAATATAAACGATTTATGTTAATAATATTGTCTTCATAGAAGGCGAATTCATTTTTATAGCGTTTACAATAGTGTTACATTTGCATTTCAATATCTTGAAACGGTTGTATTTAACCAAAAATCAAACACATGGCATCATTTAATCCAAAAGACATTTCTACTGGCAAGTTACATGGTTACTTATTAAGTGCTGTAGCTCCTAGACCAATAGCTTTTGCAAGTACAATAGATGCTAATGGAAATCCTAATTTATCGCCTTTTAGTTTTTTTAATGTGTTTAGTGCTAATCCGCCAATTATGATTTTTTCTCCTGCGCGTCGTGTAAGAGATAATACAACAAAGCATACATTAGAAAATGTTGAGCTTACAAAAGAAGTCGTAATTAATGTGGTTAATTATGACATTGTACACCAAATGTCTTTGAGTAGTACAGAGTATGCTCAAGGCGTAAACGAGTTTGAAAAAACTGGGTTAACAATGCTTTCTTCGGAAATTGTAAAACCTTTTAGAGTTGCAGAGTCTCCAGTTCAATTTGAATGTAAAGTAAATGAGATTGTACATTTAGGTACCGAAGGTGGAGCAGGAAACCTAGTTATATGCGAAGTCGTTAAACTTCATATTGCAGATGAGGTTTTAGACGAAAATGATGTTATTGACCAAAATAAATTAGACTTGGTGGCAAGAGCAGGTGGAAGTTATTACAGTAGAGCTAATAGAGGCTTTTTTGAAATCCCAAAACCTTTATCAACCTTAGGGATTGGTGTAGATAATATGCCTGCCGAAGTTAAAAACAGTATGATTTTAACGGGTAACGATTTAGGAATGTTAGGTAATGTTGAGGTATTACCAAGTAAGATAGATATTGATAAGTTTTTAAACGACATAAGTGAGAATTACCCAAATATTAAGGAGATGTCTCATAGAGAAAAACATAAAATTGCCAGAAACTATTTGAGTTTTGGTGATGTAGATAGTGCATGGAAAATGTTGCTATCATAACTATAATGAATCTATAATTAAATATAAGTAATACAAAAATGGAAGTACAAGGAAAAATCAAGATGATTGGAGAAACTCAAACTTTTGGAAGTAACGGGTTTAGAAAGAGAGAATTAGTAGTAACTACAGAGGAGCAATACCCACAACATATTTTAGTAGAATTTGTTCAAGATAAAACAGATTTATTAAATAGCTACCAAGTTGGTCAGGCTGTTAAAGTAAATATCAATTTAAGAGGAAGAGAATGGGTTAACCCTCAAGGAGAAACTAAATATTTTAACTCTGTACAAGGATGGAGAATTGAAGCTGCTCAACCAGCTGGTAACAATGCACCACCTGTAGCTCCAACAGAGGCTTTTGAGCCAGCAACAAATTTAAACGAAGAAGATCATGACGATTTACCGTTTTAATCTAAATACATTAATTGTACACTGAGCTCGTTGAGGTGTATCGTTAAATTTATAAAAGCCTCGATGTTAATTGAGGCTTTTATGTTTTTTAGAATTAAAAATTAAATTTTATAAATGCATTTACTTTCAAATGACATCGTATTTCCAGATGTGAGATTAACTTCTAAAGAAGGTATACTCGCAATTGGTGGAGATTTATCTGTAGAGCGATTATTACTGGCTTATAAAAGCGGAATTTTCCCTTGGTTTGATGATGAAGACCCATTAATGTGGTGGTCGCCAGATCCTCGATTTGTTCTTTTTCCGGAGCAATTAAAAGTATCTAAAAGTATGAAACAGGTGCTTAGAAATACCAATTTTGAATTCACAGTAAATAAGGATTTTATTGGTGTGATTAATCAGTGTTCTACAATAAAAAGAGAAGGTCAAAATGGCACGTGGATTACAGATAATATGATATCTGCCTACATAAAATTGCATGAGTTAGGTTATGCAAAATCTGTTGAGGTATGGCTAGATAATGAACTCGTTGGAGGCTTATATGGCATTGATGTTAACAATGGTGTGTTTTGTGGAGAAAGCATGTTTAGTTTAGTAAGTAATGCGAGTAAAGTTGGTTTTATCACGTTTGTTCAAAACTCAAATTATAAACTAATAGATTGTCAAGTGTATACAAATCATCTTGAAAGTTTGGGTGCTCAAGATATCTCTAGAGAAGAATTTTTAACATATTTATAAAATTAAACTTCATTATACCTAAAGCAATTTACTTCATGATCGTTTACCATTCCTGTGGCTTGCATATGTGCGTAGATTACGGTAGAGCCAACAAATTTAAAGCCACGCTTTTTTAAATCTTTACTAATAACATCACTCAAAGGAGTATTTGCTGGAGCCTCTTTATAATTATTAATCTTATTTTTTATGGGTTTATCATCTACAAAACCCCAAATGTATTTTGAAAAAGACCCAAATTCTTTTTGAATTTCCATAAATGCCAGAGCATTGGTGATGGTAGCATTTACTTTTAATTTATTTCTAATAATGCCTTCGTTTTGGAGTAGGCTATCAATTTTTTTTTGGTTGTAAGTGGCAATCTTTTTGTAATCAAAATGATCAAATGCTTTTCTAAAGTTTTCGCGCTTTTTAAGAATTGTAATCCAACTTAAACCAGCTTGAAACGTTTCTAAAATAAGAAATTCAAATAGTGTGTCGTCATCCTTAACAGGAACTCCCCATTCTTCATCATGATAAGCTTCGTACAGCGCATCCCCTTTACACCAACCGCATTTATGTTTTTCCATACTAATACTATTATTTACTTACTGTTTTTAAAAATAGTAAGTTTTTAGTTAATGCTTCGTCTTAGAGAATAATATAAACAAGCAATTTTTATGATTAATATCATTTTCTTCGGAAATGAAAATACTTAAATTGCAACCTGCAATACTATGAACATTTTGGAAGATACATCAATAAAGCAAATCATTACAGCAAGTTTAAAAAAAGCAATCTCATATCAAGATTATCGAGATTTGGTACAACAATTAGTAATAAACAAATCTACGACCGGTAATGAAAAAACCGAAGCTCTAGTTAATTACACTATGCTTAACGACAGGAGAATGAAACGATGGGATAAGACGCTTAAAATTTCGGAAGAGATGAAAGAACAGGCTTCAAATTTTAACGGTAATGTAACTTGGTTAGTTATAACAGAGAGTTGGTGTGGTGATGCTGCACATGTAATACCAGCACTTAATAAAATAGCAGAGTTGTCTCCAAATATTAATTTAAAATTGGTTTTTAGAGATGATAATGAAGCTTTAATGGATCATTTTTTAACTAATGGTGGTCGTGCTATTGCAAAATTAATCATGATAGATAATCTCACTAATAAAGTCATTAATACTTATGGTCCTAGACCAACTAAAGCTACTGCGTTAGTTAATGATTTTAAAGCTAAGCATGGTGTTTTAACACCAGAGTTTAAAGAAGATTTACAAATTTGGTATAATAAAGATAAGGGTCAAAACATTATGAGTGATGCCTTAAACTTATTAAATATTTAAACCTTATTTACTTTTAAAATAGTAAGTGATAGACCCAATTTGACGTTTACGATTAGCAGTACTAAAGATAGCAGTATTGGCATAATCTAGAGCAGCGTCTATTAAGCATTGATTTTTACTGGACGATGATGAGTTAATATAAGTGTCTGTTACCTGACCTTGACCATTAACTGTGATGTTAACAACGATTTTACCTCCAGTTTCACATAAATATACAGGAGGAGGTAATTTTACTTTTTGTCTATTTTTTAACGAAAACGACACACTACTATTAGCATTACTTATACTATTTGTTTCAGATTTTTTTTGAGTGTGCATTGCTAGAACGTCGTTAGCTTTATTAAAGCGTTCTCGCTCTTTATCATCTAATGCATATTGTTTTGAAGTGTTAGACGGTGTTGTAGCTGTTAATACATCTTCAGAGTTTTGAGAAACATCCTCAAAAGAATTTTCATCTAATTTTTGATCATCATAAGTTGGCGCATTACTCATTGATTTAAAATTGCGCATCATTTCTTTAAACTCTTGGTCTTCATTAAAAGCCTCATTGGTGTTGGCTTGCTCGCTTGCTTCTAGCTCTTTAAGCTCTTGTTGTGCTTTTATCTCCTCTTGGGTTTGAGGTTCTATTTCATAATAACTTTCTGTAATAAAATCTGCTTTTTGTGAGATACTTAAACCAAACATAGCAAGCACAATTGTACCTGTAATTAAGGATGTAAATAGAAGTGCTTTATGTTTTTCAACAAAGTTCAAGTAGGCAAAATTTTAATTAGAGTAAGTTATGTATGTTACTATATATACGTTCAATATAACAAAATTGGATTAAAACAACATAAACTCCAAAAAAATGGCAAAGCTAGAGAGCTTGTTTTCTTGTCTAAAACCAAAACGCTTTCTACTAAAATCAAACCCAATTAACCACGAATTTTTAAAGTCGTCATCATAAAAACGGTAGCCAATACCAGCTTTATACATACTGCCTTTTTCAAACGATTTTCCTAAATTAACTAGCGCACCATAACCACCTCTTATAAAAACTTGATCGTCAAAATCTAGAATGTTATAAGTAAAATCTAAATAAACAGGTAAGAAGTTTAATCGTTGATCTATATAATAATCATATTCTAAGTTTAACCCAATACTAGATCTCAAATCAAATTGGTAACCAATTGTGTTATTGATAAAAATACCGTTGAGATTAATAAATGTATCACCATAATCATTAGCAATGGTGTAATCTTCATTGGTAGTTAGTGTGGCAGATAGTGATGCTTTATAAAATAAGCCATTTGTTTTTTCATCAGCCTGAGCTTGTATTGCAGTAAAAAAAAATAGAAATAGTAGAGTAGAGAATTGCTTCATAATTAGTTGAGTTTAGAAGCAAAATATTATCAATAATTATTCCGAAGAAAGAGAACTTATAAAATCTTCTGGAGAAACAGCATTATTAACATCGAACTCACCAATTTTTGTGCGCCTAAGTACAGATAGATGGGCTCCAGAGTTCAAGGCTTTCCCAAAATCGTGAGCTAAAGAACGTATGTAAGTCCCTTTACTGCACACGACTCGAAATTCTACATTTAAACCCTCAATTTTAGTGATTTCAAATGCCGAAATGCTCACTTTTCTAGATTTGATCTCAACATCTTCTCCAGCACGAGCGTACTCATACAATCGTTTTCCGTCTTTTTTTAATGCCGAAAATACTGGTGGAAATTGATCAATTTCTCCAATAAACTGTTGCGTGGCATTATGTATATTTTCTTCGGAAATATGCTCGGTTGGAAATCTTTGGTCTATTTCAGATTCTAAATCATAAGAAGGTGTTGTACTACCCAAAACGAAAGTGCCTGTGTATTCTTTATCCTGACCTTGAAACGTATTGATTTGTTTGGTCATTTTACCTGTGCAGATAATTAATAGACCTGTTGCTAGAGGATCAAGCGTACCTGCATGACCAACTTTAATTTTTTTGATGTTAAAGGCTTGCCTTATTTCCCAGCGTAATTTATTGACAGCCTGAAATGATGTCCACGTTAAGGGTTTATCTATAAGTAAAACTTGACCAGCTTGAAAATCTTCGGCAGTTATCATATTATTTATTTAGTAGCGCAAAAGTAATTGCAATGATGCCTACAATCACACAGTAGATTGCAAAGTAAGATAGTTTACTCTTTTTAACTAAAGCAATCATCCAGGTGCAAGCAAATAATCCTGCAACAAATGCAGCAATAAAACCAATACCTAAACTTGTAAAATTAGCACTATCATATGTTATTTCTCCACCTAAAATGTCTTTGGCGATTTTTCCGAAGATAAGAGGCACAACCATTAAAAATGAAAAACGAGCAGCTTTAGTTTTATCGTTACCTAACAGTACAGATGTAGATATTGTAGCTCCAGAGCGAGAAATACCTGGGAGCATTGCAATTGCTTGAGAAACACCAATGATAAATGCATTAGAGAAGGTCACTTTTTTATTGGTGTCTTTTGCTCTGTCTGCTAAAAATAGAAGTGCAGCAGTAACTAAAAGCATACAACCAACAAGTAGTATATTACCACCAAATAATTGCTCTAATTGTTCTTCAAAAAAGAGCCCAACAATAACAGCAGGAATCATAGATAATGCAATTTTAGAAACAAATTGTAAATCATCGTTCCATTCAAATTTTAGAACACCTTTAAGAAGGTCTAAAATATCTTTTCTAAATACTACGATTGTGCTTAATGCAGTTGCAAAATGTAAAACAACGGTAAATAATAAACTTTCCTTTGGTAGAGAATCATCGCCTAATATGGCTTTTCCTAATTCTAAATGACCACTAGATGATACTGGTAAAAACTCAGTAAGACCTTGTATAATTCCTAATATAATTGAATCGATGATATCCATGAGGCAAATATCAACTAACCAATATCAATTTCCAAATAAGAGAATTGGAAACTGTAAATTTTGAAAATTAAGATTTGGTTTTAGACGCTTTATTTGGATTCAATAATATCGCATATACTTGTATGCCAAAGCCAAGTAATACAAGTGTTGGTGCTAATCTAATACGTGTCCAGCTAAAAATTGATGGGTCAAATACGTTAGGGTCGTCACTGCCACCACCAGACATTAAAATAAAACCAAGTACAATTGATGCTAAACCAATAAGCATAAATTTGTAATTCTTTTTTCCGAAGATAAATTCGTTTTTTGATGCGTTTTTACGTTTTTGTTCTCCCATGATTTTAAATTAATCCTCTGTGTTATTTGTAGTAGAGGGAAATTCTGTAAAAATAATGTCATCTCCAATTGCTAATTGTGCAATATGCTCTGACGTACCATAAAATAATTTTGGTAAGTGCAAAGTAACAGTTTTATTTAAAACTTTTGCGTTAAGAGAATCTAAATTTAATCCGTTTTCTAATCCACGATTAATGTAATAAAAATCTGTACCTGCATCATGAAACACAATATCGTAAGATGAGCCCTCTGTTATTTTAATAATTTTTGCTGTAATAATTTCACAGTCTTCAGGCTTGGGATTGTTAATAATACAAGAGTGAAATGACAATGAAATTATAAATGCAATTATGATAATTAAAGAAAACCAGAGTTTGCGTTTATTCATTATTTTGAGGGATTGGTTGCAAACAACCAAACGAAAAAAAACAAAATATATTGCCTAAGATTTCTTTTTAGATTTAGAGGCATTAAAAGACATTTTGTCTATTAAATTTTGTAACGATTGACGTTGTTGATCTGTATCATAAGATAAAATGATAGAAAAACTAAATCCGTTAATTATGGTAGTCATATATTCTTGTCTAAAAGAAATGCCCATATAATCACCAGTAACCGTCATAACATCAAAAGTTTGATCTCCAATAGTTCTTGTCGTGTAGTTATCTTCAAACTCATAATCTACTACAGTTTGTGACATTAATTTTCTGGCTTCGTCTAAATAATCGCTACCTCGTTTTACCCTTGGGTACATTTTTGTGTTTTCGGCAAGTACTACTATAGAGTAGTTATATTCTATAGATTGCTCTAAGGGATGTCTATATGCCGAAAAGAGATTAGCAGTATTAACCTCTGTGGCCTTAATTGCTGCTTTAACATTATCATTGGTTATTAACTCTGCTCCATATTGAGCAGTTTCATTCATTTGTTCTTGTGTTTGTATATTCCAAGACTCATCAAAATCTAACCTAAATTTAAAATAATCATTAGTGTAAATACCATTTTCTATAGTACCATAATCAAAATTTTCGGGCATTTTTTTGTCTTCATTGCAACTTATAAAACATACAATGGTTACGAGTAAAATGATATTTTTAAACATATAGAAGTTGATTTAATAATAGAGTTGATCTGTCTTTAAATTTAAGAAGCGTTGCGTGGCAATAAACGTACTAATCCATGTAATTAAGATGCCAAGAATAAAAATACCACCAAATAACACACCTATAAGTAAGGGATTTTGTAGAAGCTCTAACTCTGGGAAATTATCATTTAAATAATATAAAACAACTCCCATACCTAATAGCGCAACTATAGCTCCAATAACACCTAATTGTATGCTCTTTGCAACAAAAGGTTTTCTAATAAACCGTTTAGTCGCACCAACCATTTGCATAGTTTTTATAATAAAACGTTTAGAGTACACTGCCAATCTTATAGAGCTGTTAATTAATAAAACAGCAATTAAGGTAAATATGGCACTTAAAATTAACACCCAAAGTGTAATTTTTTTGACATTTTCATTCATGATTTCTACCAAATCATTATCGTATTTAATGTCTTCAACAAAGGCCTTATTAGACAACTCTGCAGTAATGCCATCTAAAGTTTCATTGGTAACATAATCTGCATTTAAATAAACATCAATAGAGTTTTGTAAAGGATTTGTACCTAAAAACTCCATAAAATCTTCTCCAATATCAGATTTTACAACCTGTGCAGCTTCCTCCTTAGAAACATATTTGGCTTCTTTGGTATAATCTGCCATAGCCAAACTTTTTTTAAGTTGATTAACCTCAACCTCTTTAGCAGAGTCACTTAAATAAATAGTAACCACAACTTGCTCTCTAAAATGGTCTGCCAGTTTTTTAGCATTTAACACTAATAACCCCAAGCAACCCAATAAAAATAAGACTAAAGCAATACTTATTACAACAGAAAAGTATGAAGAAATTAATTTTCGTTTTTGATATTGATCAAAAGATGATGCCATAAAATGTATAGATTAATGCTGTAAAAATATAAAAGAATTTGTTTGTTTAATGATTACAACGCTTAAACTTTTAATTGTGTTGTAATACCTTTAAATTTGCGGTCTAAATTTGCAATTATACCATGAGTTATCATTTTAATGAGATAGAAGCCAAGTGGCAAAAATATTGGGCAGAAAACAACACATTTAAAGCTGTTAACGATAGCGATAAACCCAAATATTATGTGTTAGATATGTTTCCTTATCCATCTGGAGCAGGATTACACGTTGGGCATCCATTAGGTTATATTGCAAGCGATATTTATGCACGTTACAAGCGTCATAAAGGGTTTAATGTATTGCATCCTCAAGGGTATGATAGTTTTGGTTTACCTGCAGAGCAATATGCAATTCAAACTGGTCAACATCCAGCAATTACTACAGAAACCAATATAAAAACCTATCGTCGTCAATTAGACCAAATCGGTTTTTCATTTGATTGGAGTAGAGAAGTACGTACTTCAAATCCAGAATATTACAAATGGACACAATGGATTTTTATCCAACTTTTTGAATCTTGGTATAATAATGCTACAAACAAAGCAGAATCTATTGACACTTTAATTTCTATATTTTCTTCGGAAGGTAGCGCAGAGGTTAACGCAGAGTGTGATGAAGATATTACTATTTTTTCTTCGGAAGAATGGAACAGTTTTTCTTCGGAAAAACAACAAGACATCTTATTAAAATACAGGTTAACATATTTAGCAGAAACCGAAGTTAATTGGTGTCCAGCATTAGGAACCGTTTTAGCAAACGACGAAATAGTCAATGGTGTTTCAGAGCGTGGAGGACATCCTGTAATGCGTAAAAAAATGACACAATGGAGCATGCGAATTTCTGCCTATGCAGAACGTTTACTTCAAGGATTAAACACTATTGATTGGACAGACTCGCTTAAGGAAAGTCAGCGTAACTGGATTGGGAAATCGGTTGGAGCTTCGGTAACGTTTAATGTAATTCCTGCTGTCACTCAGAGCGCTAGCGAAGAGTCTCATTTAATCGAGGTTTTCACTACACGACCTGATACTATCTTTGGTGTTAGTTTCATGACCTTAGCTCCAGAGCACGAACTCGTGTCACGAATCGTGACTGATGAGCAAAAAGCCGACGTTGAAGCTTATATCACAGCTACAGCAAAACGTAGTGAACGTGATCGTATGGCAGATGTAAAAACAATTTCGGGAGCTTTTACAGGTGCTTATGCAGAACATCCATTTACTAAAGAACCCATTCCAATCTGGATTGGAGATTACGTTTTAGCTGGCTACGGAACAGGAGCAGTAATGTCTGTACCATGTGGAGACCAACGAGATTATGATTTTGCTAAGCACTTTAATATTCCTATTCCTAACATTTTTGAAGGCGTAGATATTAGTGAAGAGGCTTATGGAGCAAAAGACAATGTAAGAATAGCAAACAGTGAATTTCTAAACGGATTAAACTATAAAAAAGCGAGTAAAACTGCTATTTACGAACTAGAAAAACTTGGTCAAGGTGTAGGTAAAACAAACTATAGATTGCGAGATGCTGTCTTTTCTAGACAACGATATTGGGGAGAACCATTCCCAGTGTATTATGTGAATGGAATGCCACAAATGATTGATAAACAACATTTGCCAATCGTACTGCCAGAAGTTGAAAAATACCTTCCAACCGAAGAAGGCGAGCCACCTTTAGGTCGCGCAGATGTTTGGGCTTGGTGTACAGAAAGTAATGCGGTTGTAAGTAATGATAAAATAAATAATACAACAATACATCCTTTAGAACTCAACACCATGCCAGGTTGGGCAGGAAGCTCATGGTATTTCTTTAGATATATGGAAGATGCTGCCAATAGAGGAGACAATTTTGCAAGTGAAGACGCACTCAACTATTGGGAAAACGTCGATTTATATATTGGAGGAAGCGAGCATGCAACAGGACATTTACTCTACTCACGTTTTTGGGTAAAGTTTATGAAAGATCGCGGTTTTGTAAATGTTGATGAACCTTTTAAAAAGTTGATTAACCAAGGGATGATACTTGGGACTAGTGCTTTTGTTTACAGAGAAGATGGAACAAATAACTATTTATCTAAAGGGTTAATTGAAGGTAAGAATGTTCACCCAATCCACGTGAAAGTAGAATATGTGAATTCTTCAGATGAATTGGATATTGAAGGATTAAAAAAAGATAGTGAGTTTGGTGATGATTTTAACAATGCAGAGTTTCGTTTAGAAGATGGTGTTTACAAAGTTGGTCGCGAAGTCGAAAAAATGTCTAAATCCAAATACAACGTAGTTAATCCTGATGCGATTTGTGAGCAATATGGAGCAGACAGCCTACGTCTTTACGAAATGTTTTTAGGACCATTAGAGCAAGCTAAACCTTGGAATACTGCTGGTATTACTGGAGTTCACGGTTTCCTAAAAAAACTATGGAAATTGTATGTTGATGACAACGGTTTAAAAGTTAATGATGCTGAGCCAACAGCAGTTAATTTAAAGACTTTGCACAAAACCATCAAAAAAGTAGAAGACGATATTGAGAACTTCTCGTTCAATACATCAGTGTCTACATTTATGATTGCGTCAAATGAATTCACTGCTCAAAAATGTACGAGTAAAGCAATTTTAGAACCATTTTTAATTTTATTATCGCCTTACGCACCACATATTGCTGAAGAATTATGGAGTAGACTTGGAAATGACGAATCCATCTCAACAGCAACATTCCCTGAGTTTGAAGAAAAATATCTAATAGAGAGTAGTAAAAATTATCCGATTTCTTTTAACGGTAAAATGCGTTTTACCTTAGAGTTACCAATGGATATGAGCAAAGATGATATTGAAAAAATAGTCATGGCTCACGAAAAAACAATTGCACAATTAGAAGGTCGTACACCTAAAAAAGTGATTGTGGTTCCTGGTAAAATTGTAAATATTGTAGGATAAAATAGTATTTAGTCACTAGTTATTAATTGGCAGTAACTGTTTTGTTTTAAAGTTATTATGTATGAAAAGAGTTGTGTTTATTTTAATTCTCCTTTTAAGTTTTGCTTGTTCTACTTCGGAAAAGCAAACTGTAGAATTATCTTGCGGACAATGTAAATTTGGTCTCACTTCACAAGAAGGCTGCGATTTGGCAGTACGCATTAACGACAAAGCATATTTTGTAGATGGCGCAAATATTGACGATTTTGGCGATGCTCATGACGAAAATACAGGTTTTTGCGAAGTGATTAGAACTGCAGAAGTATCTGGAGATATAGAAAAAAATAGATTTAAAATAGAAACTATAAAACTTAAAGATTAATGCGCTTTGCTCCAGGGAAATATGACAAAGTTATTCTGTTTTTTTTCGCAGTTTTTTCAATTGGATTATTTTTTAATTGGGTTTTTGAAGAGCAATTTGATGAGAAAGTGTGGCACTCTAATCCGTCGAGGCGTTACAAAATGGCTGATGACATAATTGACGATGAAATTTTTATAGGAAAATCTAAGCAAGACATCATCGAAGTTTTAGGAGAACCTGTAGACCCATTACAATCTGAAAAAGATATTTTAAATTATAAAATTGGGACGCCTCCTAGTTTTAGAGAGCTCAAACGAGAAGAACTGATTATTGTATTTGAAAACAACGTAGCCAACGAAGTGTTTAGGGTAAGAATGGAGGATTAAACTGACAATTTTTCTTATTATCAAATTGGCTTACTTTTTGCTATCTTAGTATTAAAACCAAACCTTATTTTAAATGGTAGTTGAGTTATTATTTTAAATCTATTTGGTTAAACAATTAAATTCTAAAAATTATGAACGGAATGATGGGATATTACATATTAATTGGTGCCATTGCATTGGTAAGCTGGTTAGTAAGTAGTCAATTAAAAAGAAAATTTGCAAAGTACTCTAAAGTGCAATTGCGAAATGGTATGAGTGGTCGGGAAATTGCTGAGAAAATGCTTGCAGATAATGGTATTAGTGATGTTGAGGTGATTTCTGTAGCTGGTCAATTGACAGATCATTACAACCCAAAAAATAAAACGGTAAATTTAAGTGAGGCAGTTTACAATCAACGTAATGCAGCTGCTGCAGCTGTAGCAGCACATGAGGTTGGTCATGCAGTACAACATGCTCAAGCATATAGTGCGTTAGGTATGCGATCTGCATTAGTGCCCATTGTAAGTGTAACTTCTGGGATGTCTCAATGGCTGGTTATTGGTGGTTTAATTCTTGGAGCTGCTGCTGGTGTAGGTTTAGGATACTGGGTTTCTATTGCAGGATTAGTATTTATGGGTTTTGCTACCTTATTTAGCTTTATTACTTTGCCTGTAGAATATGATGCTAGTAATCGAGCATTAGCTTGGTTAAAAAATAAAAACATGGTAACTCCAGAGGAGTATGCAGGATCTGAAGATGCTCTTAAATGGGCAGCTAGAACATATCTTGTTGCAGCTTTAGGTGCTTTGGCCTCTTTATTATATTGGGCTATGCAAGTATTTGGAGGTCGCGATTAATATTTCCGAAGAAAAAAAGAATAGAAACCGAATGGCAATTTTTAATACGTTATTCGGTTTTGTTTTATTACTTTAGATTAAACTAAATCAATTATTACTTATGGAAAATTCTAATTTTAATCAATTTGAAAGTATTGATAACAAGATGTTAGTAAGCAGACTCGCAGTTTCAGATCGAACTGCATTTTATAAAAAGACTTATGCACATGTTGCAGGTGGAGTTTTGGTTTTTATTTTGTTTGAGTGGTTGTTGCTACAAAGCGATACAATTGTAGAATTTGCTTTATCAATGACTCAAGGAATGCGCTGGTTGTTAATGCTTGGCGGTTTTATGTTAGTAACTACGTATGCCGAAAGAATGACTATGAAAACTCAAGATAAAACAAAGCAGTATTTGGCTTATGGTTTATACATATTTGCTCAGGCATTTATTTTTGTACCAATGATTTATATTGCTGCAATTTATATGGAAACAGGACCAGAAATGTTAAAACAAGCAGCAATTGTAACTCTAGCTTTGTTTACTGGATTAACTGCTGTTGTTTTTGTAACTAAAAAGGATTTCTCTTTTATGAAAACGGGACTCACCATCGGATTTTTTATCGCGCTTGGTTTAATTGTGGCTGGCTCATTATTTGGGTTTAATCTTGGCTTATGGTTTTCGGTTGGGATGTGTTTATTAGCAGGAGGTTCAATTTTATACCAAACATCAAATTTAATTAATAAATATACAGAAGATGATTATATACCAGCATCACTAGGCTTATTTGCATCGTTGATGTTGCTTTTTTGGTATGTTTTACAAATTTTTATGTCTAGAGACTAAAACTACACTATCTTATTTTATAACAAATAGTTATATAAATGTTAGAAAAAGCACCCTAAAAAAAGGGTGCTTTTTCTGTTTTTATAGGTATATGTGCTTAATGATTAATTAGTTACATATCTTATTAATCATGATAATATAACTATAATTTTAATCACGAGAGTTTACGCTTAAATGTTGTAGAGATCTACACCAACTTTGTAACATCATTAAATTGTTGCAACAAAGAATGACAGGTAGATGTCGAAAAACCTAATAACGAGTAGACAATCAATTAATAAAATTTAATATTATGGCTAAAATAAGTGTAACAAATATTACAGTAAATGTAAATGAGTATGCAGCTGCATACAAAGCAAATGGTCTTGGTGATATACCAGCAGGAACAACAGTAAGTGATGTTGTAGGTAATATAGATAAAAAACTTAAAAAAGATCTTGCTGCAAGTTGGCCTTCAGCTTTTGAGCCTTATGCAAGTTATCAAACAGATAATGCGATAATGGCACCTTGGAAAAATAATGTTGGTGGTCAAGCACCAAAATGTGTAACCGATGCAATCACTCAAGACTTCTCTAGCTGGGAACTGCCTGTAGATAAAGCTACTATTACAGGGATGGCAAAACAAATTACACAAGAAATTGCCAACAATGGTGGTTTAACTGGTACATTTTATGGTAAACACCAATTAGGTGGAGCAGAAACAATTTATTGGGGAGTTGCCTTTACAACAGCTCCAGTTATAAATAACCCTGAAGAAATGGGAGTTATTTATGCGTTTTCTGCTGTATTAGGATTAAACTAATATTTAAAGAAGTAAAAGCGAAAACTGAATCAATTAAATTGATTCAGTTTTTTTATGTTTAGAATTGTTCTTCGAGATTCACTAACTTATTCTGTATAGCATAAACGACTAAACCAGCGAGGTTTTTAGATTCGGTCTTTAGAAGTAAATTATTGCGATGGCCATCTACAGTTCTTGGGCTAATAAATAGTTTTTCTCCAATTTCATTAGTTGTAAATTGTTTGCAAATTAACTCTAACACTTCCTTTTCTCGCTTTGTGAAATAAGTCATATCAAAGTTTGATTTCTTACCTTGATCATTTTTATTCAATAAGCCTTCATGTATAAATTTCATGACTTGAGAATCATAATAAAAACCTTTATCTGCAACTTCGTAAATGGTAGTTAGCATGAGTTTTGGTGTGCTATTTTTAGCTAAATAGGCAACAGCTCCAATTGAAATCATATTGATGATAAAAGGTTTGCTAAAATAACTGGTCAATGCAATAATTTTAATATCTGGGAATTCTTTACGTATGAGTTTGGTGGTTTCTACACCATTGAGTCCAGGCATCTTTAGGTCTGTAATAACAATTTCAGGCCTAAGTTGTGCACTTCTCAATTGCGTCATAAGATCATTACCATCTTCGGCATCAAAAAAAATATCAATATTTTTTTCTTTGCTTAAAATAGATATAAGACCCTGTCTAAATAACAGCTCATCATCTGCAATTGCTAATGTAATTTTAGTATCCATAAGAGTGACAGTTTATAGTAAAAATGCTTCCTGTTTTTTTAGAGCTCTCAACAAAAAGTTGACCATTTAAAATGGCAACTCTACTCTTAATATTTTGTAATCCAATTCCTGATTTCTTTTTATGTTCGGTAATATCAAATCCCACGCCATTATCCTTAAAGATAAGTTCAAAACCTAGTTTGTTTTTTTTTAATTCCATTTCTAATTGATCTGCTTTACCGTGAGTTAGAGCATTATTTATAAGTTCTTGTGCTATTCTAAATACATGTAGTTCGTTACTTTTATTCAGGTGTTCTAAAGTGTCTATTGCGTGGTTTATTTTAATAGAAGTGTTTGATGTAAACTCTTCAAATAACTCTTCTAACGCCACTTTTAGTCCAAACTTATCTAAAATTGGAGGCATTAACTCATGTGCAATTTTACGAGCGCTTTCTAAGGTACGTGTTGTAATATCTAATATATGATTTAAAGCTTCTTTCTGTTCTATATTAATTGACTCATCGTCTAATAAAACATTAGTTGTTAAACTCACTACATTGAGTTTAGAACTAATGGCATCGTGCAAATCTTGGGCAATACGATTACGCTCTTTTTCTTGTACATTGATAGTGGTTTGTAATATTTTTTTTTGATGATCTAATTTAATATTGACCTTTTCAACTTCTTTCTCTATAATTTTTTTTCTAGAATAATAGAAAAATAGAATAAGCCCTAGAGTAACTAACACTAGAAAAATCAAACTATAAACAAGAGCGCCTATGATTTGTTCGTGACTGGCAAAAATGTTTTCTTCCATTCTATTAAAATTAATACTAAATATAATACATAGAGAACCTTATTAATTAACCATATTTTCGTTATCGTGTTACCGTGATTTCCAGATAGGTAATTGCCTAAGAAAAAAATTAAAGTACTAGTCGTTATATATACTAATATACCCGAATTGATAATCATGTATTCTCCTTCTTTACTCAATGAATTATACAAATGAATTATAGAATAAATGATTATTGGAAAAGAAGTTATGAAAATTTCAAATAAGTTAAACTGTTTAATTAATGATGGGTTATTAATATATTGAATGAGCAGCACCAATAGCACAAAGTACAGTATAAATACGACAATTTTTCTTTGTATTTTAGAAAATAAAGTTTTGTAAAACAGGGTCAAAAAGACAAATTGCAAGATAAAATAAATGTGAGAATAATGTAAATTGGCTTTACTATAGTGAGCTAAGTAAGCAGTCACGACCATTACTATTGCGCAAATACATAGATAGATTGCTAAGTAAAAGAGAGCTATATTTTTTTTGTTAAAAATATAGCTCCATATATAAAGAACTGCGTTTAAAACAATTAAAAATAACCCAGTAAAATGCATGAAGTTATCAAATTGTTCCATTTATTATGTTTATTTAGAAAATATAGCGGTTGCTTTATGATTTAATTCACTTCCTGGGTCACAATTACTCGGGCAAGGCTTAGTGAAATCATAGACTTGACTTACTCCAGCAGCGGTTTCTACCATATCTTTATAATTAACACCATCTGTAGTAGTTGTACCAACTAGTAATAGATGATCTTCTGAAGGGCTTTTATCGTCTGTACCTAAATAAGCTCTAATGTTAACTTCATGACCTTGAGATACTGCTTGGATTTTCCCGTTAGCATCTGTGGTAAATTTAACATTCATTTCATTAAAACAAGCAATTAAATCGCCAATAGGAACTAAAAAAGCCTTTGCATGACTTTTATTATTGTCTTGCCATCTCTTTGTCCAATTTTTAGCTTCTTTAACTGTTCTAGTTGCGGGTGTTGTTGAACTCATAATTTCTAATTTTTGTTGGTTAATAGACTATAAAGCTACTCAATTAGATTCTAAATAAATTATTGATTTTTAAAATCAGGTATTTCTACGTGTTTTTATGTTGTAGTGGTTCTGCGTTTAAATATTTAGAGGTTTAGAGCCAAATTTGAACACTATTAACCAATTTAAAAAATTAGACTATTATGAATCCATTTATGGCACAAATTATTTTGTTCGCTGGCAATTTTGCTCCCAGAGGATGGGCATTTTGCAATGGGCAATTATTACAAATTTCGCAATTTTCGGCGTTGTTCTCTCTATTAGGAACAACCTATGGAGGTGACGGTAGAACAACTTTCGCTTTGCCAGATTTAAGAGGAAGATCGCCTAGAGGTATTGGTCTTGGGCCAGGACTTCATGATATTACTTTAGGAGAAAGAGCAGGTAAGGAGCAAACGATTATTACTGTAGCAAATATGCCATCACATAGTCATGATGGAAGCGGTTTGAGTATCTCATTGGCTTGTAATGAAGACGATGGTGATAATAATGAGCCATCAGGACGTAATATTGGTATTGCTGGATCAGGAACACCATTTAACTCAGCAGCTAACGATGCGTCTTTTGGTGGAGGTACAGTTTCTGGAAATACGGGACCACAAGGTAATAATCAAGCTGTAGACATACAAAACCCGTTTTTAGGAATCAATTACATTATTGCTCTTCAAGGTCTTTTTCCACCAAGAAGCTAAATTAAAAACAAATTAAAATTATTAATCAACTTTTAAAAATTATAATATTATGGATGAGGCATATATAGGAACAGTAATTATGTTTGGAGGAAATTTTGCTCCCAGAGGATGGGCACTTTGTAGTGGGCAATTATTGCCAATTGCTAATTATAACGCATTATTTTCAATTTTAGGAACAACTTATGGAGGAGATGGTAGAACGACGTTTGCTTTACCAGATTTAAGAGGACGCGTACCAAAACACCCTGGTAATGGTCCAGGATTGCAACCTGTTACTCTGGGAGAAATAGCAGGACGTGAAAACGTGACTCTAACTACAGGTCAATTACCTTCTCATAGTCATGATGGAAGCACATTATCAGCAACATTATCTTGTAATGAAGATGATGGAGATAACAATGAGCCATCTGGACGTAATATTGGTATTGCTGAATCTGGAACACCATACAATTCTTCGGCTAATGATGCAACTTTTGGAGGAGGAGCAGTTTCTGGAAACACAGGTCTTCAAGGAGGTAACCAGGCATTTGATATTCAAAACCCATTTTTGGGAACTAATTATATCATTTGTATGGAAGGTCCATATCCACCAAGAAGCTAATTGATGTTCGTCGTCGAAAAACACAATAATACCTTAGGTACTGAATTCATATTCAATACCTTCGGTTTTTAATTTAAAAAACAAATTATTATGAAAACAAAATTACTTTTATTCACTTTTTTATTGCCTTTAGTAATGTTTGCTCAAACTGGAAATGGTTTTGAGGGACTTGCTGGAGTTACTTTTGATGGTGGCGCTTGTCGCTATTTTGATACAGATGCCATAACGGTTCATGAATTAGAAAATTACGCTTCTCCATGTGGTACCATATTTGTTAAAGAAGATAGTTCTGGAAGCACATTAGGGTATAGTATTGTACTAGATCCAACCACACCTAATGGACCTGCAGGTTTTACAGATGGTGATGCTTTTGGTGTGGCTACAGCAGCACATTTTATCAATGAACTTATTTCTGTCCCAGAGGGATCTCAAGGTTTCTTCATTGAAGATACTGATGGGACTATTACCATGAGTTTTGATTTGGTAGATCTTGCGGGAACAACTAACCCACAATTTAGCATGCAATACATATTAGAAGGCACATCCTGGGAAGCAAATGATTTTTTAAAAATTACGATTCAATTTACAGAGTGCGCTAGCACACCACTAACATTAATCGACACTTCTGGACTTGATATTGATGATATAGTACCAAGTATTGAAGATAGTTGGATTACTTTAAATGCTGATTTATCGTCAAATGTTGGATGTAAGGCACAGCTAGTAATTGAATTTTCATCAAATTCTGCAGCTGAAGAATTAGGGCTTGATGCTATTTTATTTACTGCAGGTATGACATTGTCAAACGATACTTTTGCTTTAGATAATTCAATTTCAATATTTCCCAATCCATCTAAAGGTGTTTTTACAATTAAAAATAACGGAACCTCTTTAGAGACAGTACAAGTGTCTGATATTAATGGTCGTACGATTTCTAAAATTGATATGAATGGTATAACTACTGATACATTAATTGATTTAACAGGTGCTCTATCTGGTGTTTATTTCGTAACCATTACATCTAATAATGAGTCGGTAACAAAGAGGCTAATTATAGAATAAGTTATGTTATTCTAACCCAAATCTATTATAATAAATCTGCTAAATTGTTTAAACAGTTAAATAAAACTGTATTTAACATTATAACTTGAATGTCGTAGAGTAACTACGAAGTATCTAATTTAATGAACGTTAGTACAGGGGTTTTAACAACTATTAATTTAAATTTTAGCTATTATGAAAACAAAATTACGCTTATTAGCATTTATGACGAGTGCTTTATTTTTGGGGATTACAAGTAATGCCCAAATAGGAAATGGCTTTGAAGGTCCCACTGGAATCACTTTTGATGGTGGTGTTTGTCGCTATTATGACGCAGATAATATTACAGTTCATGAAATTGAAAATTACAATGCGCCATGTGGGACAATTGTGGTTAAAGAAGTTAGCTCAGGCACTACTTTAGGTTATAGTATTGTTTTAGATCCAACAACAGGAAATGGACCACTTGGCTTTTCAGATGGTGATGCCTTTGGTGTTGCATCTGCTACATTTCTTTCAAGCGAAGGAGGTTTTGTCGCTCCAGAAGGATCACAAGCTTTCTTTATGGAAGATACTGATGGGACCGTGACTATGAGTTTTGATTTGGTAGATTTAGCAGGGACAACTAATCCTCAATTTTCAATGCAATATCAATTGGAAGACACAGGTTATGAAGCAGAGGATTTTTTGAGAATTACTATTAAATTTACGGGTTGTACAGATGCTCCAATAACATTAATTGACACTGAAGGACTCGATATTGATGATTTGGGTATTGAGGATAGCTGGATTACTTTAAGTGCAGATTTAACATCAAATATTGGATGTAAAGCAGAATTAGTAATTGAATTTTCATCAAATTCTGCAGCAGAAGAATTAGCTATAGATGCTATTTCATTTTCTGCAGGTACAACATTATCAACGCCAAACTTTGATTTAAATAATTCAGTTTCAGTTTATCCAAATCCTTCAAATGGTTTTGTAACTATAAAGAATTCTGGTGTTATTTTAGAGAGCGCTACCGTAACAGATATTAATGGTCGCGTAATTAAATCTTACGATTTGAATGGAACAACTTCAGACAAAGAACTTAATCTTAGTTCTGTTTTGTCTTCAGGAATGTACTTTATGACAATTTCTTCGAAAACTGCATCTACAGTAAAAAAGATTATCATTAATTAGACAAATAAATTATTACAAAAGAAAACTCCTAAATCACATTAGGAGTTTTTTTTTGTTTTTGTTAGTTTGAGTGATACCGTTTTTAACGGAATTGTTTTAAGAGCATTTTACAGTTTATATCTTAATCTGTCTATCAATTTGCTGATTCAAAGAAATAAAAGTCTCTGTCCTCGAAACTCCAGTAATAGATTGAATGTCTCTATTGAGAACGTGCATTAAATGTTCATTATCTTTACATAAGATTTTGCAAAAAATACTCCAGTTACCTGTTGTGTAGTGACATTCTAGAACTTCAGGAATTTTTTGTAATTGTTTTACAGCTTCAGGATTGCTAATGGCTTTGTCTAAGTATATACCAATAAATGCCATGGTAGTATACCCTAAAACTTTTGGGTTGATAACAAATTTTGATCCAGAGATTAAACCAGATTTTTCTAGTTTTCTTAATCGTTGATGTATTGCAGCTCCAGATATACCAACACCTCTTGCTATTTCTAGAATTGGTGTTCGCGCATCTTGCATTAAAGCTCTTAGAATTTTTTTATCAATTCCGTCTATTTGTATGTTGTGATTAACTATTTTCATTGTAAAGACTTAGTTTTGAGTCTGGCACATTTCCGAAGAAAACTTAAATATTTAAAGGGTTGTAGCCCAAATAAGTAACATCTTTCTCTTTAAATTTGATACCAAAGTCTTCTAGCTCTTTTAAAATTGGACCATAGACTTCTTTTGTGATAGGTATTTGAACACCTGGTGTTGTAATTTTCTCATTTAAAATTGCCATAGTAGCAATTGCTACAGGTAATCCAACCGTTTTTGCCATTGCTGTATAGGTTTGGTCATCTCCAATGGTTACCATGGTTGAGTCTATTTGATGCATCTCACCATTGAGTTCGTACCCAAATTTATGATACATTACAATCATGTCTTTATCATGCTCTTCTAGGGTCCAACTATCCATCAATATTTTTTGAAGAATTTGGGCTGGAGTTGCATTTTTGAGTTCGACCATTTTAGTTTTATTAAAAATGTCTAGCTCTTCTAGCTTGTCCCAAACTATATCGTCTTGATCTATTTTTAAGGCGTGTCTAAATTTTAGTTCTACCGAGTCTGTTGGACTATAAGGGAGAAATGCATTTACAAAATCTCTATAGCTCATATTTTCACTGTCGTCTATTGTGTAGCTATCATCTGTCATGCCCAATTGCACAAACATATTCCATGCACGACTAAAGCCAACGCGACGTATTGTGCCTCTATAGAGGGTTTTAATATTGTCTAGACCATAAACAGATTGGTATTTTAAGGAGTCTCTATTGGCATAGGCTTCAAAACGACCATAGCCTTCAATTTCTAGAAATTCTGTTCGTCTAAATAGTCTATTGTATGGTATATATTTATAAGCGTTTTCCTGAAGAAATTTTGCTGCACTCCCTTGACCTGCAACAACTACATTTCTGGGATTCCATGTAAATTTGTAGTTCCAAAGGTTGTCATCACTTTCTGGAGCAACGAGTCCGCCAGTAAAGGATTCAAATAGTACCATTTTACCACCTTTATCTCTAATTTGATCAATGACTTGCATAGCACTCATATGATCGATGCCTGGATCTACACCAATTTCGTTCATGAAAACAAGCCCTTTATCTGTAACTATCTTGTTAAGCTTTTGCATATCTTCACTTACATAAGATGCAGTAACCATATTCTTTCCATAGGCTACACAATCTTTGGCAACTTCTAGATGAAATCTTGCAGGTAGCATAGATACTACTATATCTGCATTTTCTATGGCTGTTTGTCTTGAGGTTTTGTTAAAAACATCTAAAGTAATAGCATTTGCATTTTCGTGCCCACCAATTAATTTTCTTGCATTGCTAATATTAATATCTCCAACTATGATATGTAGTTGTTCTTCTATAGATTTATCTAATAAATATTTTATAAGGTAAGAGGTTGATTTTCCTGAACCAATAACTAAAATCTTTCGCATAGTGGGTTGAGTTGAGTAAATTTGCAATTACGAATTTACTAAATACAGCGGGTTATAAAAACCTAAATCTAATTTATATATGAACAAACGAATTCTTGTTTTGGGTAGCGTATTAGGTATAATAGCTATTATATTAGGAGCATTTGGTGCTCACGGGTTAAAATCTTTAATTACAGCAGATGCTATACAAACTTTTGAAACCGGTGTGCGATACCAAATGTATCATGCATTATTTTTATTATTTGTAGGTGGATTCTCAATAATTTCAGAAAAAACAAAACACCTTATCTTTTATTTCGTTTTAATTGGTGTCGTTCTTTTCTCTGGCTCTATTTATGGGTTGTCTACAAATGACTTAACCAGTTTTAATTTTAAAACTATTGGTTTTATTACACCAATAGGAGGATTATTATTAATAATTGCCTGGATTGTATTGTTGATAAACTTTTTGAAATTAGATAGGGATAAATCCTAAAATAGGAGGCTACTTTAAAATATTGTTTAATTTTGCAGTCTAAACAACATAAACAAATTATGGTAAACCATACACAAAACACGAAAACGATTTCGCTAGAAACTTATGGTATTAAAAATGCTAAAGTTAACTATCAATTATCTCCAGATGAACTCCAGAAAATTACTATTGATAAAGGTCAAGGTGTAGAGTCATCTTCGGGTGCATTGGCAGTTAATACTGGTGAGTTTACAGGGCGTTCTCCACAAGACAGATTTATTGTAAAAGATGATGTTACAAAAGATCGCGTTTGGTGGGGAAATATCAACATACCGTTTGATACAGACAAATTTCAAAAGTTATATGATAAGGTGACAGACTATTTATCTGAAAAAGAGATTTACGTAAGAGATAGTTATGCTTGTGCAGATGATAATTACAAATTGAATATTCGTGTAATAAACGAGTACCCATGGAGTAATATGTTTGCTTACAATATGTTTTTACGACCTACTGAAGAAGAGTTAAAAGATTTTACTCCAGAGTGGACAATTGTAAATGCACCTGGCTTTATGGCAGATCCTGAGGTTGATGGAACAAGGCAACACAATTTTGCTATCTTAGATTTTACTCGTAAAATTGCTCTTATTGGAGGAACAGGATATACAGGAGAAATCAAAAAAGGAATATTTTCTGCCCTTAACTTTATTCTACCGGTATTTAAAAACACATTACCTATGCACTGTAGTGCAAATGTGGGTAAAGATGGAGATACTGCTATCTTTTTTGGTTTATCTGGTACAGGTAAAACAACATTGTCTACAGATCCAGATCGTAGTTTAATTGGTGATGACGAGCATGGTTGGACCAAGGAAAACACAGTATTTAATTTTGAAGGAGGCTGTTATGCTAAAGTAATAAATTTATCTCAAGAGCAAGAGCCAGAAATTTATGAAGCCATTAAAAAAGGGGCAATTCTTGAGAATGTAATCATGAATGATAAAGGAGAAGTACAATTTGAAGATACTTCTATAACTCAAAATACAAGAGTTAGTTACCCAATTCATCATATCGAAAATATAAGACAACCATCTATTGGAGAAAACCCTAAAAACATTTTCTTTTTAACTGCAGATGCTTTTGGTGTATTACCTCCAATTTCTAAATTAACGCCTAACCAAGCTGCATATCATTTTATTTCTGGATATACAGCTAAAGTAGCAGGAACAGAAGCTGGTGTAGTAGAACCGGTACCTAGTTTTTCTGCTTGTTTTGGTGCGCCTTTTATGCCATTACATCCTACTAAATATGCAGAGATGCTAAGTAAAAAAATGAAGGATGCTGGAGTAAATGTTTGGCTTGTTAATACAGGTTGGACAGGAGGTCCTTATGGTGTAGGAACTCGTATGAAACTTAAATATACAAGAGCCATGATTAATGCAGTGCTAAATGGAGATTTAGGTGCTTATAATTATGAAGATTATCATATACACTCTGTTTTTGGAGTAGCGCAACCAAGAGTGTGTCCAGGTGTGCCTAAAGAAGTATTAAGTCCAAGAACAACTTGGAATGATGATGAAGCTTATTATAAAACAGCGTTTAAATTATCAAATGCTTTTAGAGAGAACTTTAAGAAATTTCAAGATGATGCTAATGAAGATATTCGTAGAGGAGGTCCTCAACGTTATGCACATTAAATAGTGAATACATTAAATATAAAAAAAAGCGATTTCAAATTTGAAATCGCTTTTTTTATATATGATATAATTGTAATTTATTTACTTTTATTAACCTTATCTATGTACTTTTTTAATGCCATAGTCATAGATGGTGTTTCTGGAGTAGGAGCAGCTATATCAACTCTTAAACCATGAGATTCTACTGCTTTTATAGTAGTGTTCCCAAACACAGCAATACGAGTATCGTTTTGTTTAAACTCTGGAAAGTTGTGAAATAAAGATTCTATACCAGACGGACTAAAGAACACTAAAATGTCATAATACACATTGGCAAGATCTGATAAATCGCTAATAACAGTTTTGTAAAAAACAGACTGTTTCCATTTAACACCTAAACCATTTAATATCTCTGGCACCTCAGGCTTCAATTTATCTGTTGTTGGTAATAAAAACGATTCGTCCTTATATTTCTTAATTAAAGGCGATAAATCAGAGAAGGTACGTTTACCAACATAGATTTTACGTTTTCTATACACAACATATTTTTGAAGATAATAAGCTACAGCCTCAGATTGACAAAAATATTTCATAGAATCTGGCACTTTAAAACGCATTTCATCTGCAACTCTAAAAAAATGGTCAACAGAGTTTCTACTCGTTAGAATAATTGCGGTATAATTTGCAAGATCAACTTTTTGTTGTCTTATATCTTTGGCCTCTACACCTTCAACATGAATAAATGGTCTGAAATCTATTTTGACCTTTTGTCTTTCTTGAAGATCAAAGTAAGGCGAATTTTCTATTTTAGGCTCTGGTTGAGATACTAAAATCGTTTTCACTTTCGTCATATTCCTTAAAGTGTTTTAAGCGTTGAAATCTATAATTAACTTATATAAAATCAGATAGGGTCCGATTTCAAGTGCGCAAAGATACAAAATAAAATAGAATATGTTATTTAATAATAATTTTTGATGATTCTTAAATGAAGTTATAAACCCAATTAGGTTAATTAAAATAAGTAATCCTATAATGATATAAACTAATTTCTTGGTAGGATCTAGTGTGTAAATTAAAATACAATTAAGAGGAAATAATATTAAACCAGTATAGTTTTTAAAGGTTGTTTTTTGAAATAAATAAGAGTCGATAATCTCATCAATGTCAAATAAACTAGCAATTAAGCGCTCTAAGAGTACTTTTATTAAAAACAAAACGCCAATTCCAAAAAGTAATTTAAAAAATTGACTGAGGTTAAATTCGGCTGGGTTGACCAACGTAGTATATCCAATAAACGCAAAAATAGATATTGATAATATGCCATTAAAAAATAATAAAGCATCAAATCCATCAATAAATTTTTGATCTCTAGCGTAAATTTTTAGATATTTTGAATTACCAATTACAGCTAAAAAATCTTTAAATCTATGAGCAAATAAAAACTTAGATACAGTAATGCATCCTAGACTCAATACTAGAAAAATAGTAAACCAATCATTTGATATTGCATCTCTAAGCATGTTACAAAACTATGAAGAATTTTTGATGAATTTATACCTTATACCAAGCATATAAATAACATTACTGTAAGATTAACATTGTTTATGATTTTTACTGTTAATTTTAAATGATAAAACACTTATTTTTGTCAACAACTAACACTATATAAGCTTTAATATTAGTCTATGCGAGATGCTATCGTCATCATACCAACTTATAATGAAATAGAAAACATTGAAGCTATAATCAAATCTGTTTTTTCTCAAGATAAAGCATTTGATATTTTAATAGTAGATGATAACTCTCCAGATGGTACCTCAAAAAAAGTAAACCAGTTACAAGGAGAATTTGCAAATCAATTGCATATACTAAATAGACCAAAAAAAACAGGATTAGGTACAGCGTATATAGAAGGGTTTAAATGGTGTTTAAGTAAAGACTATACTTATATTTTTGAGATGGATGCAGATTTTTCTCATAGCCCAAATGATTTAATAAATCTCTATAATGCTTGCGTAAATAATGGAGCAGATATGTCTATAGGTTCTCGCTACATTAATAATAGAGTTAATGTTGTAAACTGGGATATGAAGAGGTTGTTAATGTCCTATTTTGCCTCAAAGTATGTTAAGTTTATTACTAGAATGAAAATTGATGATACTACAGCAGGTTTTGTTTGCTATCATAGGAGAGTTCTAGAAACAATAAATTTAGAAAAAATAAAATTTGTAGGTTATGCATTTCAGATAGAAATGAAATTTAATGCACACCTAAAAAAGTTTAAAATTATAGAAGTTCCTATTATTTTTACAGATAGAACTAAAGGAAAATCTAAAATGAGTGGAGGGATTATTTCTGAAGCCATTTTTGGTGTTATTAATATGAAATTTAAAAGTTTATTTAAAAACTAAGATGCAACATAAGACGATACTTATTAAAAATGCTAAAATTGTAAACGAAGGAAAGGTTACAGAAGGCGATATTTTAATTGAAGGAGAATATATAAAAGAAGTTTCAGACTCTATTAGTGCTAAATCAGCAGATGTTGTCGTTATTGATGCCGAAGGTAATTATGTCTTTCCTGGAGTAATTGATGATCAGGTTCATTTTAGAGAACCAGGCTTAACTCATAAAGGTAATATAGAATCTGAGTCTAGAGCAGCTATAGCTGGCGGAATTACTTCATTTATAGAAATGCCCAATACAAATCCGCAAACAACTACAGTAGAAAAATTAGAAGAAAAATTTGAAATAGCATCAAAGACATCTTACGCTAACTATTCATTTATGTTTGGTGGAACTAATGATAATTTAGACGAAATTTTAAAAGTAGACCCTAAAACAGTAGCAGGATTAAAATTATTTCTAGGGTCATCAACAGGAAATATGTTGGTAGATGACCCAAAAGTTATAGAAAATATTTTTAAAAGTACAGATATGGTTATATCTGTTCACTGTGAAGATGAGGCTACAATAAGGGAAAATCTAAAAGAGCATATTGATGAGTTTGGAGAAGATATTCCTATAGAGAAACATCCAATTATTAGAAGCGAAGAAGCTTGTTATTTATCATCTTCAAAAGCGATAGAATTAGCAAAAAAAACAGGAGCAAGACTTCATGTTTTTCATCTGTCTACTGGTAAAGAAACCAGTTTATTTAGTAATAAAATACCATTAAAAGATAAAAAAATCACTGCTGAGGTGTGTATACATCATCTTTGGTTTAGTGATGAAGATTATGAGAAAAAAGGTACACATATAAAGTGGAATCCTGCTGTGAAAACAGCAAAAGATAGAGACCAACTCTGGAAAGCCCTTTTAGATGATAGAATAGATGTTATTGCTACAGATCATGCACCTCATACCTTAGAAGAAAAAAATAACAACTATACAAAAGCGCCTTCTGGCGGACCATTAGTACAGCATGCATTGGTTGCTATGATAGAAATGTTTCATAAAGAAAAAATATCTCTACCAAAAATTGCACAAAAAATGGCTCATAATCCTGCAATTTTATTTCAGGTTGAAAAACGTGGATACATAAAACAAGGGTATTTTGCCGACTTGGTTATTGTAGATATCAATAACCCTTGGACGGTTAATAAAGATAATATACTCTACAAATGTGGTTGGTCTCCTTTTGAGGGTACCACATTTAAATCGAGAATAACACACACTTTTTTAAATGGAACTTTAGTTTACAATAATTTTAAAATTCTTGATGTAAAAGCAGGTAAGCGATTAACCTTTAATAGATGAGACACCTTGTAATCTATTTATTAATTTTATTGACATTTGGGTGTGGTAAAGATGCGAAACCAGAAAAACCAGATGATCTTATTTCTAAAGATAAAATGGTAGATGTTCTTTATGATACTTTTGTTTTAAATACAGCAAAAGGGACCAGTAAAAGTATATTAGAAAACCATGGGATTTACCCAGAGAACTATATCTTTAAAAAACACAATATAGATAGTCTACAATTTGCTCTTAGTAATGAATATTATGGTTTTCATGTAGAAGAATATGAATCTATAATAGCTAGAGTAGAAGATAGGTTTAATAACGATAAAGACAGGTTTCAAACTAAAATAGATATGGACGTAAAAGAGGTTCAGCGAAAAAAGGATTCTATTAAAAGATTAAGTGATTCTATCAAAACTTATAAATCTAGAAAAATTCAAGAAGCTAAAAATTAGACAAGCCTATTTACAATCTTTCTTATAATACGCTGTTACTTTACTTATTGAATCATCAATAGAGGTAAAATTAAAATCTAAATATTGTTTAATTTTAGTATTGTCAAAAACTGTTTTGCTAGATAATGATTTTGCCATTTGTTTAGAGAGTTTTCTACGTTTACCAAAAAGTTTATGGTTTAACCAATCTAATCGCCATGCCATAGATAATAAAAAATTAGAAGCCTCCTTTTTTGGAGGTTTTACTTTTAGCGCACTAGCCACTTTATTTAAAAATGTTTTATATGGTAAATTCTTAGAAACTAAAATAAAACGTTCATTTTTAATCTCACTTGTCATTAAAGAAATCATAACTTCTACAACATCCCAAACATCTACGTAGCCAGATGTTCCATTTGGGTAATACTTGATGCCTTTATCAATTTGTCTAATTAAACTAGCGCTTCCTCCACTTTTCCAAAAACCAGGACCTAATATAATTCCTGGGTTTACTACAACTGCGTCAACACCTTCTTGAGTGCCTCTCCAAACTTCCATTTCTGCACCATATTTTGTAATTGCATAAACACTGTTATCAAGTTCTTGATTCCATTCTGTCTTCTCGGTTATCAAAGTATCTTCATGAGGTTCGTTACCAATTGTAGCAATAGAACTTACATAACATAATTTTAAAATGTCATTAGAGATACACAAATTAACAATATTGGCAGTGCCTTTAATATTTACTGTTCTAAGTTCATGATATTTATTAGGCTCAAAACTTATAAATGCTGCACAATGGTAAACGTAAGTAATATTTAAAAACGCCTGTTCTAGGGCAGGTACATCATTAATGTTTGCCTCTATCCATTCTATTTTATTATAGAGAGACGCAACATCATTAGTATAATATGCAAACACTTTTTTTACAAATTCTAACTTGTGAGGTCGTCTATATATTGCTCTAACAGTAGCGCCATTACTCACTAATTTATATAATAAATGAGAACCAACTAAACCTGTACCACCTGTAACTAAAATCATATTAACAAAAATAGTCTTTTTTGTTATTCGCTTTTCTCTTTTGATTGATAAACATATCTTTGTCACACTTAAGAATAATACTTATAAAATGAACTATAATTTAGTAGAAGAATTAACGTGGCGAGGAATGATACATGATATCATGCCAGGAACAGAGGAGCAATTGCAAAAAGAAATAACCACAGCTTATATTGGGTTTGATCCAACATCAGATTCTTTACATATAGGTAGTTTGGTTCCTATTATATTATTAATGCATTTAGAAAAAGCAGGACATAAACCCATTGCTTTAGTTGGAGGTGCAACAGGCATGATTGGAGATCCTTCTGGCAAAAGTGATGAGCGTAATTTATTAGATGAAGCAGCTTTAAATCATAATGTAGCAGGAATAAAGAAAACACTAGCTAGATTTTTAGATTTTTCTTCGGAAGCAAAAAATGCACCAATTCTAGTTAATAATTATGATTGGATGAAAGAGTTTTCATTCATAGAATTTGCTAGAGATGTTGGTAAACGTATCACAGTAAACTACATGATGGCAAAAGACTCTGTTAAAAAACGTTTAAGTGGAGAAGAGGGTAGCGTTGGTATGTCATTTACAGAGTTTACCTACCAGCTTATACAAGGTTATGACTTTCATCATTTATACAAATCTCATAATTGTTTATTACAAATGGGAGGTAGCGATCAATGGGGAAATATTACCACAGGTACAGAGCTTGTAAGACGTATGAATGTTGGAGAAGAGGCCAAAGCTTACGCTATGACTTGTCCTTTAATTACCAAAGCAGATGGTTCTAAATTTGGTAAAAGTGAAGGTGGTAACGTTTGGTTAGATGCTGAAAAAACATCGGTTTACAAATTTTACCAATTTTGGTTAAATACTAGCGATGAAGATGCAGCAAGTTATATTAAGATTTTTACATTTTTAGATAAAAATACTATTGATGCTCTAATAGCAGAGCATAATGAGAATAGAGGTTTTAATAAATTACAAAAGCAATTAGCCGAAGAGGTAACTAAGCTAGTTCACTCACAAGAAGAATTTGAAAACGCAAAAAAGGCATCAAATATCTTATTTAGTAAAACATTTAAAGCCGATATTAAAACCTTAGATGAGACAACATTTTTAGATGTTTTTGAAGGTGTACCATTAGCCGAAATATCTAAAGAAGACCTATCTCAGCTAGACATGATTGGTGCTTTAGCAGCCCAAACAAATTTTTTAGCCTCTAATAGCGAAGCACGTCGTGCATTAAAAGAAAATGCAGTATCAGTAAACAAAGAAAAAGTAAAAGAAGATTATCAGCTCTCTGAAGATGATTTAATCAATGGTAAATATATTATTCTTAATAAAGGAAAGAAGAATACTTATATAATTAAAGTATCTTAAAATACTCGATTAAACAGTAAAGTTTTAAAATAGCTATAAAAAGAAAAACGTCCCGTAAAATACGGGACGTTTAACATTAACCAATCAACTATTATTAGAAGCTAATCTCTCTTTTTCATAGAACTCTAAACTATTTTAGATTCATAGCTTCCCAATTTTTGTCGGCTTTTATTTGTAAACCTTTCACATTACTTTCTTGCCATGACGTTAATGTATTGTTAAACCAAGCATTGTAAAAGAGGTAAAGCTTATCATCTCTTATCTCAAAGGTTTTTGGGTTAATATCTACCTTTTTATTATTCACAGCGATGGCATATGCACAATAGCCACCATATTGCGGTATGTATTTATCTGGATTATTAATAAAAGTCTCTAAATTTTTATTAGAAGCAAATTTGTATTTTACACCAAAGTGCATGGTAGTAAACTCTTTTTTGCCCTCTATAGCTTCATTATCAAAATATGCAACCACATCATACCCTTTGGCGATGTAATCATTTTTTGTATTATAATCAACGGTTTGTGCAGATGCAATTAAGATTCCGAAGAAGAAAATTGTACTCAATAGTTTAGTTCTCATTTTAGTGTAGTCGAGAAAAAACCTAAATAATTACATTACCATGAGATTACAACCTCTAATATCACTAGCATCAAATCTGCCAATAATTTCAAAAGCACCATTATTATAGACACGTCCTAAATCTTGCGTTGCAATAAAAGAGCAAGAATTAACATTAGCCAAGTCAATAACATTTATGCCACCAGTTTTATTAATTTTTTGAATGGTGAGAGCGTCTTCAGGATCGCGAGTGAGAATTCGCATCCAATTTGGGCATTTAAATAGTCCATCTCCAAGTGAGTAAGCTTGGCTTAAAAGCTCTGTCATCCCATATTCGCTATGAATTTTTGAAACGCCAAAACCAGATTTTAAAACCGCATGTAACTCCTCTCTAACCATTTCTTTTCGTCTACCTTTCATTCCGCCAGTTTCCATAACAATAGTGTTATTTAAACTAAACTGATGTAGCTCCACCAAATCTAAAAGCGCAAAAGACACGCCTATGAGTAAGACTTTCTTCTCTTCGGAAGCTAAAGCACACAATTTTGTTTTAAGTGTGTCGAGATTATTAAGGTAAAATCCGCTATCAGGCTGTTGAGATTGTTTAATCATATCATCAACCATATAGATTAATGACGAGCCTTTGCGTTCTAAATAATTTGGCAATAAGGCAAGAATAGTGTAATCTTCAATGTTTCCGTAGAAATGTTGAAACCCTTTTCTAAAACTCTGCTCGTAAATACTAACATTTGTCACGTAATGTTTACTGGTAATTGCACCTGTTGTGCCACTACTAGAAAACGTTTCTTCAATTTGAGATTGAGAACTAATAACGTTATGACTTTTAAAAAACTGAATAGGTAAAAACGGTATCTCCTCAACGGTTTTTACATCACTAGGGTGTTTATATAATAAATCGCAAAAGGAGCGATAAACTGGGTTGTTTTCAAACTGAAATTTGAAGACTTCCAAAGCTAGCGTGTTAAATTCATTTTCCGAAGAAATTGAAAAAATAGCGTCTGTGTTTATCATAGCTGCAAAAATAAAAAAAAGCGTTGTCATAACTGACAACGCTTCTTTATTACTTTATTTAAAAGTGATTACTTGATTACTAATTTTTTAGTAACCGAAGCATCATTTTGAGAAATCTTTACGATGTAAACACCAGCATTTAATGCAGATACATTAATACGGTTGTTAGTTAAAGTCTCGTTGATTACTTGTTTTCCTAAGATGTCATAAACAGACACAGAAATATCATCATCATTAGTTCCAACTACATTTACAAATCCTGTAGATGTTGGGTTAGGATATACTGAGAATGTGTTTGCATTAACATCATCAAGAGATAATGTAGCGCCTGCAACATCATCTACGTATCTAGGTAGTACTTGGTAAGTCCCATTAAACTCTGCACCTAATCCAATTACAGATGACATTGTTGTTGGTATGTTTGCTCCAACTAAGTTTTCATCTGCAAAAGAAACTCTTGCAATTGTAACATCTGCACCATCTGCAATGTTGTAGTTTGTGTTATTAGCAAATAACCCAGTATCTTCAAACATTACTCCAGTAATTTGAATTAATTCACTCTCGTAAGATTCTCCTGCAGCTAAAAATTGTGCAGCAGTTACAACCTCTGGAGTTATTGTATTACCAGTAGAAGATGCTCCAGCTAAATCTGCAACAGGTACAAATTGTAAAACTCCAGAGAATTCTCCTAATTGACCTTGTAAACCTGTAAGACCATCACCAATGTTAAATGCTCCTGTTAAAGTACCACTATTATCATCGATTAAAATTCCTCCAGTTGCATCTTGGATGTACTTTTGGTTTCTGTTATTATCTGTAACGATATATGAAATAACAGCTTCTCCTGTTAATTCATAAGCTTGTCCAATAGTTCCTGCTCTTAACTCTGCAATTGTAGCAACAGTGTTTGATGCTAAGATGCTAAAAGAAACCATATCAGAATCTATTAAACCACCATTAACTAACTCTACAGTAACATCGTAAGATTGACCATCTACTGTTGTAACAGAGAAAGGACTCGTTACGTTTGTTGTAGTTGTACCGTTAACTGTAATATCTACAGTTTCTCCACCTTCTAAGTTAGCAGTCGTAAATTCTACATCAACAGATGTAGTTCCTGGTGCAAATTCAGATGCATTAGCAGGAGATGTAATTGCAATACTTGGTGTTGCAACAAAGCCATCAACAACTCTAATGTTATCAATAGCGATATCTTCATCACCAGAGTTTAAGCTCATTTCAATTTTAAAAGTAATACTTGAGTTACCAGCAAGAGCAACACTCTCTACGTACTCAGTAAAAGTAGAAGTTATTTCTGCTCCATCACCAACACCATCAAAATCTGTGTCAATTCTTGGTATATTGTTAGATCCTGCAGCTTCACTTCTAATCCAGATTAAGTTTTGATCTGCACCACCATCTACAGAGTAAGTGATGTTTACAAAATCGGCATCATCCCAATCTTGGTTAGTACCATCATCATCTTCAGCCAATAAAATTGCAAAATCAACACTAGATAATCCAGTTACATCAATTGCTATAGTAGAAAGAGAAACAGGTAATGTTGCACCTTCTCCATCAATATCTTGAGCAGCAAAAATAAACAGGCCATCAACACCATTAACTTCGTAAGTTGATGCTATATCACTTCCATCAGTTCTTAAGAAGAAATCTCCAAAACCATCCGAAAATTCTGCTTCAGTAGTCGTGTAATTTGTTCCGTTAGTAGGTGTTTCAAAGCTTTCTTGGTATAACGTCGTTTGTGCAAACGAAGACAAGCCAATCAAAGCAGTTAAACATAAAAAGTAAAGTTTTTTCATAATTATTGTGTTTTAAGTTGTTTTAAAAAATAACCGAACAAATATAAGTAGAATTTGATCTTTAAACGAATAATTTTTTAGCTATATGGCTATTTAACAATAGTATAACATTGAATTTTAAAAGCCCTTAAAATCAATTCAATAAAGATTGGTCAGGTTAACTTAATGTTATTAATTCAAGTGCTTATATTAGGTTTTGTTAATAATCTTATCTTTACAACACAAAGGATTTCAATAAATAGAGATGAAAAAAAAGGATATAAAAATTTTATTAGTTGATGACGAGCCAGACATATTAGAAATTGTTGGGTATAACCTATCAAATGAAGGTTATCAAGTTATAACTGCCGAGAATGGTATTGAAGGTGTCAAAAAAGCTAAAAAATATAAGCCTCAACTTATCATCTTAGATGTTATGATGCCAGAAATGGATGGTATTGAAGCTTGTGAACAAATTAGAAAATTACCAGATCTAAGTAATACTATAGTAACATTTCTAACTGCACGTGGTGAAGATTACTCTCAAATGGCTGGTTTTGATGCTGGTGCAGATGATTACATTACCAAACCTATAAAGCCTAAAGTTTTGGTGAGTAAGGTTAAAGCACTTTTGAGACGATTAAAAGATGATGAAAAAACAGACGATATTTTAAAAATTGGAAACTTAATTATTAATAGAGAAGAGTATAAAATTATTATTAAAGGCGAAGAATTACTTTTACCTAGAAAAGAATTTGAATTATTATCTTTGTTAGCAACCAAGCCAAATAAAGTGTTTAAAAGAGAAGAAATTCTTGATAGAGTTTGGGGAAATGAAGTTATTGTAGGTGGACGTACTATTGATGTTCATATTAGAAAACTTCGAGAAAAAATTGGAGATAAAAAGTTTAAAACCATTAAAGGAGTTGGATATAAGTTTGTAGACTAATGCAAAATAAATTAAAAAAAACGTACAAGTTTGCTTTTAAAACATCATTGTACATTACTATTTTTTTAACGCTCTTATCGAGTGTTTTTTTGTATTTGTTACATTCTATAGATATTGTCTATCTTTTATTATTTGCAATCTTTACATATATAGTTTCGTTCATAGTTATACAATACCGAGTAGAGCGCTTTATTTACAGGAGAGTAAAAAAAATATATGATGACTTAACGCTCTTAGAATCTGCGTCACTACGCAAGCAGCCTATTACAACAGATATGGCAACTCTTACCGAAGAGATAGATAAATATGCTAAGGATAAAAAATTAGAAATTGAAACTTTAATTGTTAGAGAAGAATACCGAAAAGAATTTTTAGGTAATGTCTCTCATGAGTTAAAAACGCCCTTATTTACAGTACAAGGTTATTTAGAAACCTTATTAGATGGAGCTATTCATGACGAAAAAGTGAGTGAGAAATATCTCAACAGAGCCAACAAAGGCTTAGAGCGTCTTATCTATATTGTTAATGATTTAGACATGATTACCAAATTAGAGGTTGGTGATTTACAATTAAACATTGCAGAGTTTGATATAGTAGAATTGGTAGAAAGTGTTTTTGACTTACTAGAGATGAAAGCTGCTAAGAAAAAAATCTCTTTAATTTTTGATATAGATTATAATGAGCCAATAATGGTTTTTGCTGATAAAGAACGCATACAGCAAGTTCTTTCAAACCTTATTGTAAACTCTATAAAGTATGGCGAGAGTAATGGTACCACAGAGGTTAGCATAGAAAATTTAATAAAAAACAAGGTTATTGTAAGGGTTACAGATAATGGAGAAGGCATCTCTAAAAGTAATATCCCAAGATTGTTTGAGCGATTTTATCGTGTAGATAAGAGTGGGTCTCGTAAGGTTGGTGGCTCAGGTTTAGGACTATCTATTGTAAAACATATTATAGAAGCACATGACGAAAGAATTTATATAGAAAGTGAGCTTGGAGTAGGTAGTGAGTTTTCGTTTACTCTAGAAAAGGTTAAATAATTTCTTATAATTTACCTCATAATCCATTGCGCTCAAACCTTTATATTTAGAAGTGTCTTCAATTTTATCTATAGTAAATTCATCCTGTTTACAACTAGCAGCTATGCCCAAAGTTGTTAAACGCTCAGCAAGGTACTCTTGCTCAAATTGTCCAGGAGTTGGCACAAAAAAAGCGTCTTTACTTAATTTAGTTAAATCCATAAGCGTTGTATAACCAGATCGAGACACTATTATTTTACTCGCGTTAATTGCGTTTTCTAATTGAGAGCTAGTCATAAAATTATAAATAAGCATATTATTTTCTTCGCAAACTTGCTGTTCATCTTCAATAACACCTTTAATAAAAATAACCTTACCATTATAATTTTTAAATTCTATGAGCAACTTTTTCTCAAAAAGAGATCGTTGAGGTTCTGGACCAGAAAGTAAAACCATAACATCGTATTTAACAGTAAGCTCTTTTTTAGAAAACCTGCTTAAAGGACCTATATATTTTATTGGTATATCATAAAGCATAGTATGTCCTAACTTACCACTTAGATTAGTTTGTCCCAAATTGTCTGGTACCCAACATTCATTAAATTGCTTGATAATATTTTGGTGTAGTTTGGTGCTAAGCCATGTTGTATTACCGCTTAAGACCTGTAGTTGATGCGTTATAAATACACAAGGCAAATTTTTATTGTGTACACCTAATCTATTATCAGAAATTATACCATCAATATTATATGCTGTAATAATTTGAGCAATAGCTTTCTTCTCTGCTTTTATTGCTTTAGCTAATTTTGGAGAGCTTTGGAGCATTTTTAATTTAAAATGTTTCCCTTTTTTAGGATAAGTAATTTTGTATGAAGGCAGCTCTACGCAATCTAAATCTGGAAATTCTTTCTTAAGTAAAGATAATGCTGTGCCATCACTGGCAATAATAGGTACAAAATCATGATTAATTAAAGCATGAATAATCGGAATGCATCTTGTTGCATGACCCAATCCCCAATTTAAAGGAGCTATAAGTATTCTTTTTTTCAAATTTGTACCATTTTAGCGAATTCAAAGATAAAGCTTAAAATGTTTCCTTAATTTTACCGCATATTTAGTAAAATTAACAAATTGTTAAACATAAGTAGTGGGAAGTAAAAATAAGCTTAAGCGATTTAAAGAAAATGAAACATTCGCTAACGTGTTTCAGCCAACGAGAGAAGAATTAGTTGATTCAGTTTACAAATTAAAAGGAAACTGGAAATCTAGCGTATTCAAAAATAATAATCCGTTGGTGTTAGAACTAGGTTGTGGTCGTGGAGAATACTCAGTAGAATTGGCTAGAAAATTTCCGAAGAAAAACTTTATAGGCATAGATATTAAAGGTGCTCGTTTTTGGCGTGGAGCAAAAACAGCAATTGAAGAAAATATCTCTAATGTTGCATTTATACGTACGCAAATAGAATTAGTAGACGTTGTGTTTGCAGAAAATGAAGTAGATGAGATTTGGATTACCTTCCCAGATCCACAAATTAAATATAAGCGAACAAAACATAGAATGACCAATTCTCAATTTTTAAAACGCTACAAAACTATTTTAAACCCAGAAGGTTTTGTAAATTTAAAAACAGATAGCGAATTTATGCATGGCTATACGCTTGGCCTTTTACATGGAGAAGGTCATGAAGTTTTGTATGCAAATCATAATGTATACAAGCAAGAGGGTAGCCCAGAGGAAGTAACCAGTATACAAACATATTATGAGTCTCAATATTTAGAACAAAATAAGCCTATAACCTACATAAAGTTTAAAATTAAGTAGAATTGAACATTACTGTCATTTTTTTTCTAGGTCTTATAATTGCGCTCATTGGTGTAGTACCTCCCGGACTTTTAAATATGACAGCTGCCAAAGTAAGTTTAAAAGAGGGCTACAGTAGAGGTATAATATTTTCTGTTGGAGTATGCCTAATTGTGTTTTTACAAACTTACATAGCAGCTATGTTAGCACGCTATTTGAGTAATCATCCTCACACTGTAGAGATCTTGAGACAAGTAGCATTTGTAATATTTGTACTCATAACAATCTACTTTTTATTTATTTCAAAATCTAACCCAAAACCAGATGTAGAGCCACATGCCAAAAGTAAGCCGAGTCGTTTTTTTCAAGGCATGTTTTTGTCTGCAATAAATGTTTTCCCAGTACCATATCAAGCTTACATGACTATTACTATTGCAGGTTTTGGTTGGTTTTCGTTTGATGCTATGAGCATTTTAACTTATTGCTCTGGTGCTGCAACTGGGACGTTTGTTATGCTTTACGTATATATTTTCTTTTTTGATAAAATCAAAAATAAAAACTTAACGTCTCAAAAAAACATGAATTATTCAATAGGAGCATTAACTGGTATAGTGGCTATCATAACCTTAATTAATATTATAATGGGCATGTAGATGAAACCAGAAACCCTAAGTTTTTTTGATCGTGTATATGAGGTTGCTAAATTAATTCCCTTCGGAAAAGTAACGAGCTATGGAGCAATAGCTAATTATTTGGGAGCTAAGCGCAGCGCAAGGATGGTTGGTTATGCAATGAATGGGTCACACGGTAAAGATATTCCTGCCCATCGAGTCGTAAATAGAAAAGGGTTACTCACAGGTAAACATCACTTTGATGGTACAAATCTCATGCAACAATTGTTAGAAAGCGAAGGTGTAGTTGTAATAGACAATCAAATACAAGATTTAGAAACTGTTTATTGGGATCCTAACAAAGAATTATAGTCGCATATATAGATAATTTATATCTCAAATCGTACCATAATAAATTACAATACCAACACTTTAAACTTCAAGCTTTATTAAGTATCTTTGCGTTTAGAATGATTCTGAATAGAATTTATTTCAGAATTTAAAAAAGATTATGAAATTAAATAAGAAAGATATACTCAAAGCGCTCGAAACCATTTCTGCTCCTGGAGAAGGACAAAACATGGTAGAGAGTGGAGCAGTAACCAATGTTGTAACATTTGCAGATGAGGTTATTGTAGACATAACAATTACGAATCCAAGCTTACAAGCCAAAAAGAAAACCGAAGTTGAAATCATGCAAACCATTCATAAAATGGTGTATGAAAAAGCTAAAATAAAAGTTAACGTTAAAGTAGATGCGCCAGCAAAGTCTGCTCCTAACGTTATTAAGGGTAAAGATATACCTGGCATTAAAAATATTATCGCAGTGGCATCTGGTAAAGGTGGTGTAGGTAAATCTACAGTAACCGCAAATCTTGCAGTAACTTTGGCAAAAATGGGCTTTAAAGTTGGTGTTTTAGATGCAGATATTTACGGTCCTTCAATGCCAATAATGTTTGACGTAGAGTTAGAGCGACCACTAGCAGTTACTGTAGAAGGTAAATCTAAAATGCGTCCTGTAGAAAATTACGGAGTAAAAATGTTATCAATAGGCTTTTTTACAAAACCAGATCAAGCAGTAGTTTGGAGAGGACCAATGGCAGCAAAAGCATTAAACCAAATGATTTTTGATGCACATTGGGGAGAATTAGACTTTATGCTCATAGACTTACCTCCAGGAACAGGCGATATACATTTAAGTATCATGCAATCTTTACCAATAACAGGAGCTGTTGTAGTTAGTACACCTCAAAACGTTGCACTTGCAGATGCTAAAAAAGGTGTCGCTATGTTTCAACAAGAAAGTATTAACGTACCTGTCTTAGGTATTATAGAAAATATGGCCTATTTTACTCCAAAGGAGCTTCCAGATAATAAATATTATATCTTCGGAAAACAAGGCGCTAAAAATCTTGCCGAAGATATTGGTGTACGCTTTTTAGGAGAAATACCTTTAGTACAAAGTATTAGAGAAGCGGGAGATGTTGGTCGACCTGCTGCATTACAAACAGCTACAGAGCTAGAACAAGCATTTGAAAAACTTACACAGAATGTCGTAGAAGAAGTTGTAAGTCGTAACGAAAACTTACCAGCAACTGAAGCAATTAAAATAACGACTATGGCTGGATGTTCAGCAATAAAAAAATAATAGATGAGTACAGAAGAACTTAGAGTAAATGTCGAAAAAGCATTAGATGAAATTCGTCCTTTTTTACAAAGTGATGGAGGCGATATTTCATTGCTTTCAATAGAAAACGATACATTAGTTAAAGTGCAGTTACAAGGCGCTTGTGTTGGTTGCAGTGTTAACCAAATGACATTAAAATCTGGTGTAGAGATGACCATTAAAAAATACGCACCTCAAATTGAACAGGTCATTAATATAGAAGCTTAATAAATGATAATTATCATATAAAATTAAGCTATCTCAATTAATTTTGCTTTTTCGAAATTATAATTCATGATTACAACAGATATACTCATAATTGGAGCTGGACCCACAGGACTTTTTACTGTATTTGAAGCTGGACTTCTTAAATTAAAATGCCATTTAATTGATGCATTGCCTCAAGCTGGTGGTCAATGTTCAGAAATATATCCCAAAAAACCTATTTACGATATTCCTGCATATCCAGAAATTTTAGCAGGTGATTTAACCAATAAATTATTAGAACAATGCAAACAATTTGAGCCTGGTTTTACACTAGGTGAGCGAGCAGAGACTATAGATAAGCAAGAAGATGGTTCTTTTATTGTTACTACAAATAAAAGCACAAAACATCACGCACCTGTAGTTGCTATTGCAGGAGGTTTAGGGAGTTTTGAACCACGTAAGCCTTTGATTCATAATATTACAGATTTTGAAGATAAAGGAGTTGAGTATATTATTAAAGATCCAGAGATTTATAGGGATAAACAAGTAGTGATTGCAGGAGGAGGAGATTCGGCATTAGACTGGAGTATCTTTTTAAGTGATGTAGCTAGCAAAGTTACTTTAATACATAGACGAAATGAGTTTAGAGGTCATCTAGATTCCGTAGAAAAAGTACAAGAATTAAAAAATAAAGGTAAAATAAATTTAATTACACCTGCTGAGGTTATTGGTATTGTTGGAGATGATAAAGTAAATGCAGTAGTAGTAAAACAAGCACAGCATATCGAAAAGGAGTTTGAGTTAGAATGTGATCATTTTATACCGCTTTTTGGTTTATCTCCAAAATTAGGTCCTATTGCAGATTGGGGTTTAGAGATTGAAAAAAATGCCATTGTGGTTAATAATTCATTAGACTATCAAACTAATATTCCTGGTATTTTTGCTATTGGCGATGTAAACACATATCCTGGAAAGCTAAAGTTAATTTTATGTGGTTTTCATGAAGCAACATTAATGTGCCAGGCAGCTTACCAAATCATCAATCCTGGTAAGCGATATGTTTTAAAATATACAACAGTTGCTGGTGTTAACGGTTTTGATGGTACAAGAAAAGAGGCACCTAAAGCAGTTGTAAAGAAAATAGAATAGTGGATCAAGACATAAACATAAAAATAACCGATAGAGATGGTGTAACACATAATGTAGCAGCACCTACAGATATGGCTATGAACCTAATGGAAGTTGTTCGTTCTTTTGAGTTGGCTCCAGAGGGTACTATTGGTGTTTGTGGTGGCATGGCAATGTGTGCATCTTGTCAATGTTATGTTGTGAGTGACACTGAACTGCCAGAAATGCAGGATGATGAAGAAGCTATGTTGAGCGAAGCATTTTACGTTAAAGACAATTCTCGTTTAGGTTGTCAAATTCAAATGACACCAGAAATGGAAGGCTTAGAGGTAGAACTTGCGCCAGAATCTTAACAGCGATTTTTTTAAACTTTTAGTAACTAATAGTTTTAGTTCGTTTTGTAGTCTATCAATTTTCTTGGACCTTCTAGAAGTACTCTTACAATTTTCAAAGTTCCATCATCGGTTGTAGCAATCTGCCATTTAATGAGTGAAATCTCACCGTTTTCAATTTCGATTCCTGTTATACTTCTTGGGTGTACACAACTCCCGTCATTAAAAAATGCAATATCTCCAGGCTCAGGAAAACGTGGTCTGTGTGTATGACCAACAATGGTGATGAGGTTATTATTATCTGTAATCCATTTTTTGGTACGTCGTTCTATTTTTATAAGTTCTTTATAGTTTTTTGCAGGACTTGTAGGATCTGCAATACCCATAACATTTAAGGGTTTCCAGAGTACTCTAACCATAAATCTACTCCATTTCCAAAAAAGGTAGTTCCACCAATCTGCTTGATGACCATGTGTAAGAAATAATTGTTGACCAGTTTTTGAGTGTTGTAAAATAACACCTTCATGATATTTTATGTCGCAAAATAAATCAACATCCTCTCCTGTTTTAGGGTCGAAAAAGGTTGATAAATTTTTCTCTACATATTTAGGGTCGCGATATACCATATCATGATTTCCCCAAATCATATGCAATCGGTCTTGCTCATGAAATAGCTTCATCAACATGTAAACATTTTTATGAGCGTTTAAAATAGACTCAAACGAAAGGTTTTCCCAGAGTTCATCACCATCACCAAGTTCTATGTAGCTAAAACCTTCGGCATAATAGTTTTTTAGTGCATGAAAGTATATATTACGATTATTAGCGAAATCATCTGCAAAACTATTATCGCCTCTATGACAATCACTAAATAATATGTATTTACTAGAATCGTCAAAATTGACTATTTTAGCTTCATTGTAGGCTCGATCTAATCTCGATTTTGATGACATATAAAAACTTTCAACTAAAATAAGTAGAAATTATTCAAGTTTCAATTCTCATTCAATCTTTTGGAGAGTAATTGGTAGTAAGCGCTCTACAAATTTTGTATATGCTAACTCAGATGGATGTAAACCATCTATAGCTACTAAGTTTGGGTGTTCTAAACCTTGACGTGTAATGTCTGTAATATTTAAAAAAGTTATGTCTTCTTGTTGACAATAGCTCTCTATAAAGTCATTATACATATTAATCTCTTCGGAAGTTGTCTCAGGATTTCCATTATTTTGACCAAAAGTTGTAAAAGCATAATCAGGTATAGAAAGCACTATTAAATTGCTTTTATCTCCTCCAATGGCATTAATAGCCATTTGTAATAGTTGAGGAAATTCAGCTTCAAAAACTAAAAAATCTATATTTTGATATTGATTATTAACACCTATTAAAAGCGTTGCTAAGTCGTAGTCGGTTTGTAATGATTGGTCTTCTAAAGTATTAATTAAGTTTGTTGTAGTCCAGCCAGTTTGTGCAATTACATTTATATTAATTGTCTTGTTAATACTATCGTTTAAGGCGCTTTTTAATTGTTCTGGAAATCTACATGTATCGCATACACTTTGTCCTATAGTATAACTATCTCCTAAATTTAAAATTTTAATAGGATCATCAAAAGAGGTTATTACATTGTCGTCATTTACACTGCACGATAAAAATGATATTATTTGTATTAAGAGAAAAATAATTGTTTTATTCATAGTATAAAATATACGCAGAACGAGCTAAAATGGTTTGTAATAAAAAAGCTTCTCTAATTAGAGAAGCTTTTTTATTTCTTTATTTAAAGGCATTAAGACCTGTAATGTCTAATCCAGTAATGAGCAAATGAATATCGTGTGTGCCTTCGTAAGTAACAACACTTTCAAGGTTCATCATGTGCCTCATGATAGAGTATTCTCCACTAATTCCCATTCCGCCTAACATTTGCCTAGCGTCGCGAGCAATCTTTAAAGCCATGTCTACATTATTACGTTTTGCCATTGAGATTTGTGCAGAAGTTGCAGTGCCATTTTCTCGCATTACACCAAGCCTCCAAGCCAATAATTGTGCTTTAGTAATTTCGGTAATCATCTCTGCTAATTTTTTCTGTTGCAATTGAAACTGTCCAATAGGCTTACCAAATTGCATACGTTCTTTACTATAACGTAAAGCAGTATCATAACAATCCATTGCAGCACCAATTGCTCCCCAAGCAATACCAAAACGAGCAGAGTCTAAGCAACCAAGAGGTGCTCCTAAACCAGATTTATTAGGCAACAAATTTTCTTTAGGAACTTTAACATTATCAAAAATGAGCTCACCAGTTGCAGAGGCTCTTAATGACCATTTATTGTGAGTTTCAGGTGTTGTAAAACCTTCCATACCACGTTCAACAATAAGACCATGAATACGTCCTTCTTCATTTTTAGCCCATACCACAGCAATTTGGCAAAAAGGTGAATTAGAGATCCACATTTTAGCACCATTTAAAAGATAATGGTCACCCATATCTTTAAAATTAGTTACCATGCCTCCAGGATTACTTCCATGATCTGGCTCTGTCAAACCAAATGACCCTATCCATTCTCCACTTGCTAATTTTGGAAGATATTTTTTTCGTTGCTCTTCGCTACCATATTTCCAAATTGGATACATTACTAAAGAAGATTGAACCGATGCAGTACTTCTAACGCCTGAATCTCCACGCTCAATTTCCTGCATAATCAATCCATAAGAAATTTGGTCTAATCCAGCACCACCATATTCTTCAGGTATGTATGGTCCAAAAGCACCAATTTCAGCCAAACCACCAATTATAGATTTTGGGAATTCTGCTTTTTGTGCTGCCTCTTCAATAATAGGTGAGACATCACGTTTTACCCATTCTCTAGCTGCATCACGTACTAATTTATGTTCATCTGTAAGTAATTCATCAAGATTGTAATAATCTGGTGCTTCGAATAAATCTGGCTTCATTTTATATGATATTTTGTTTGATAACAAAAATAACGAAAACGTTTGCAGTGCACAATTACATTTTCAAATAAAATGCTTTTGTTAGATTTATATAGTCATCGGTATATTTATGACGTTCGGTTTCTATAATTAATTGAGTAGTTTCAATTTTTGTTTCAGTAAATGAAAACTCTAATAAACTCCTCTTTATGTTTGACGTAATGGTGCCTTTAACTCTTGTTTTTTTCTTCGGAAATAGGCCAACTCGTAAAGCTAATTCTATAAAACGTATTTCTTCATTAAATGGGATTATTACCGTAAATATTCCATTTTCAGAAAGTAAAGCTACTACACTTTCTAACAAATGCTCAAAGGGCATTGCATCTTGAAATCTTGCTAAATCTCGCTGTGTATTCTCGGTTTTATAGTCTTCAGAATAAAAAGGTGGATTGCAAATGATTAAATCATATTTATCATCAATTTCATCTGCAAACTCATCAAGAGAAGCGTGATAGCAAAACAAGCGATCATTCCATATAGATTGTTCAAAATTTTCTACACATTGCTCATAAGCATTATCGTCTATTTCTAATGCTTCAATTATTTGTGCATTGCTTCGTTGTGCCAACATTAAAGCTAAAATACCAGTGCCTGCTCCAATATCTAAAATAGAATGTGGATTGGTGGTTATAGAGGTCCAGGCTCCTAACAAAACTGCATCTGTGCCAATTTTCATTGCACATTGATCTTGATGTATTGAGAAGTTTTTAAATTGAAAAGGTTTATGCATTGTATATTATTCTTCTAAATACAAATCAATTAAACCTTCTGGTGTATTTACAAAAATGATTTTATTTTCTTTATCTACTTTAGAAATAAATTCGTCATTCATAGGTATAAGAATTTCAATTCCTTCTCGATCAATTTCAAAGAGAGATTGAGCAGTAGAGTCATTAACACCTGTGATATTACCTACGTGCCCAAAATTTTTGTCTTCAACCTTAAAACCGATTATTTCATGAAAATAAAATTTATCATCATCTAGTTTAGGTAAAAATTCTAAAGGTAAGTATAGTTCACTTTTCATTAGAGAATCTGCATCTTCCTCTGTATCAACATCCTCAAATTTAACTCTCAATAATTCAGACTTATGTAGTTGAGAAGATTCTATAAAAAAAGGTAAGAGAGTATCTCTTACTTCTATAAAAACAGAGTCTAAGTTTTCGTAAAGCTCAGGTTCATCGGTATCTAGTTTAACTAATAACTCGCCTTTAAAACTATATTTTTTAACAATTTTTCCTAGAAAAAAACAGTCACTTTTTTGCATGACATATATATTTATAAATCACACCATGGTGCAATTTTAATTGTAATTACTACTTCTTATAAAACTAAAAAACTCCGATACAATTGTATCGGAGTTTAAAAGTATAAAAAATAATTTTCTATTCTTCTTCGTTAGAAGCTTTAGCTTCTTCACCAGTAGCATCAGTCGCTTCTGTTTCTTCAACTACAGGAGCTGCAGCTGCAATTCTAGCTTCATTAACTGCTTTTTCTGCTGCTAATGCATCAGCCTTAGCTTTTGCTTGAACGTCAGATAAGCCAGCTTCTTTAGCTTCTACTTTCTCTGCTTTTTGTTGTAACCAAGCATTAAATTTCTCTTCAGCTTGCTCTTCAGTTAAAGCACCTTTAGTAACACCTCCAGCTAAATGATTTTTTAACAAAGCTCCTTTATAAGATAAAATTGCTCTTGCTGTATCAGTTGGTTGTGCACCATTCTGTAACCATTGTACTGCTCCATCAACATCTAATTCTACTGTTGCTGGGTTAGTGTTTGGATTGTAAGCACCTATTTTCTCTAAGTATTTACCATCTCTTTTTGCTCGTGCATCTGCTGCAACGATCCAATAATAAGGTTTCCCTTTTTTACCGTGTCTTTGTAATCTAATTTTTACAGGCATATTTTTAATTAATTTGCGAGGTTCGCGACCTCTATTATTAATGAGGCGCAAAGATAATACAATAATTTAATTCTCAACATTTTATTTGTAATTAAGTAATATTGAAAATTTATTATACTTTTGGGAGCACTAAAACGTTATTCTTGTTTACATAAAATATATTATAAATTATTAACATGAAAAAATTAGCCTTAATTCTTATAACCCTTGCAACTGTGTTTAGTTGTGGAGAAGAGCTTCAATTTAATTCGCCTGCAATACAGGGAAATTATAATGGTAATCTTTGGAAAGCATCTTCTTTTGCAGCAGATATTGATTTTGGTGGGTTTTTAGTACAAGGAAGTAATAACATTGAGACTGTACAATTAATAACACAAGATGATACTGCTGGAATTTATAATTTAGGAGGAGATAGTCCAAGTGTTGCTATTGTTAAAGATGTTAATGGTGATGTGTATTCTTCTGGGAATGATCCAGACCCAGATTTTACTTTGTATCCAGCAGAAGGTCAAATTATTATAGAAAGTGTTTCTAATACAACACCTAGAACAATCACAGGAACTTTTTGGTTTTATGCATTTTCTAGCGATGGTACGCAAACAGTAAATTTTAATGAGGGTGTTTTTCATAAGGTACCTATCGTAGGAGGTTTAGTAGCATTAGATGGAGGGAGTAGTTGTTTGCAGGCTACACAGCAAGCTAATATAGCGCAAGCAGCATTTAATGCAACAGATACGACAATGCCAGATTATACAGATGCATGTAATGCCTATAGATTAGCATTAATAGATAAAATAGATATTTGCGGTGATCCAGATGGTAGTCAACAAGCTATTATTGAGAGCCTAGGTACTTGTATACCTTAATAAATATCCACATAAGTTAAAAAAAGCAGCCTAATGGCTGCTTTTTTTGTTAAAGAGCTCTAAGGTTATGTTAAAAACGTTAATTTGTTAGATTTTTCCTATTTTATTTGTTATATTAAAAATAGTTGGATGTGAAACAATACGCATCAAAAAATAAAGTATTGAAATTTAAAAATGATAAGAGAGATATGAAGTATTCAGAAGAAATTTCAAATAAATTAAATGAGTTATTAGTAAAAAACTATGACGCAGAAAAAGGTTATTTAAACGCTATAGATAATGTTGATAGTGATAGATTAAAAATGTATTTCAAGAGACGTGCAACAGAGCGTAGCGAATTTGCCAAAGAACTAAGAACCGAAATATTACAGTATGGAGAAATACCAGAAGATTCGGGTAGTTTTAAGGGAGCAATGCATCGTAATTGGATGTCTTTAAAATCAACTTTTACTTCTAATAATGAAGAGTCAATCCTCGAAGAAGCAATTAAAGGAGAAGAGGCCAGTTTAGAAGAGTATAATGACTTAATTAAAGAACGTCATTTACCACCTACAATTGATGCATTATTATTAAAGCATAAAAATGCAATCCAATCGGCAATTAATACCGAAAAAGTTCACGAAGAATTAATTTCATAAATCAATTAATTCATCGTAGAAAAAAGTCAGCTGTAAAGCTGACTTTTTTTTGTTTAAAACTGTTTATAACTTCACTTTATAAAAAAGGACTTTCTTCGTAATTTTATACGCTACTTTTTATGTAAATTATGTCATTAGAAATTTTGTAATAAAAATGTTTTCTAGACTTTTCAATAATTAGTAACGTATTGTGCCACTGCACTTAAATAGAATTATAAAAGCCCAAATAGTATGTATTTAATCTTTGATACCGAAACGACCGGATTACCAAAACGTTGGGATGCTCCAATTACAGATGTCGATAATTGGCCTAGATGTATACAAATAGCATGGCAATTACATGATGAAATGGGTAATTGCATTGATCATCAAGATTATTTGGTGAAACCAGATGGATTTAATATACCATATGACGCTGAAAAAATTCATGGTATTTCTACTGAGTTAGCTCAAGAGCAAGGTGTTTCTTTACAAGAGGTCTTGTCAAAATTTAATAGCGCACTTTCAAAAACCAAATTTGTCGTTGGACAAAATGTAAAATTCGATCTCAATATTATGGGAGCAGAGTTTGTTAGAGAGGGTGTTAACAATCAACTTCAAGAATTACCAGTATTAGATACTTGTACTGAGCATACTGCATCACTATGTCAAATTCCTGGTGGTCGCTACGGAAAGTTTAAACTACCAACTTTAACAGAATTACATCAATTTTTATTTAATAAACCATTTGCAGAAGCGCATAATGCGACAGCAGATGTAGAAGCAACAACAAGATGTTTTTTTGAACTCATACGCTTAGGAGAGTATACTAAAGAGCAATTGGATGTTGAGCCAGATTATTTTAAAAATTTTAACGAGAAGAATCCGCAAACGATTCAACTCATTGGTTTAAAACATATAAATCTTAAAAAGGAAAGCGCAAAAATAAATGAGCGCCTCCAAAAATTGCAATCAGTTGATATTTCCGAAGAGGAAATAAAAGAAAACATTGCAGATTTAAAAGATGTTGATTTTGTACACTTACATAATCATTCTCAGTTTTCGGTTTTACAATCAACTATAAGCATTACAGATTTGGTTGCTGTAGCTGCCGAACATAAAATGCCTGCTGTGGCATTAACAGATCATGCTAATATGATGGGAGCTTTTCATTTTGTAAAAGCTGTAAATAATCACAATAAAGGTGTAAAAGCTAAAATTGAAGAAGCTCAAGAAAAAGGAGAAACTTTAGATTTAAAAGAAATCAAACCAATTTTAGGTTGTGAGTTTTTTGTTTGTGAGGATCATACTAATAAATCTAGAAAAGATAACGGATATCAAATTGTATTAATTGCAAAGAATAAAAACGGTTATCACAACTTGGCTAAATTATCATCCCATGCCTTTGTAGATGGCTTTTATTATTTGCCAAGAATTGACAAAAAATTAATTCAGCAATATAAAGAAGACTTAATTTGTCTCACAGGTAATCTCTATGGAGAGGTCCCAAGTAAAGTTTTAAATGTTGGAGAAAACCAAGCAGAAGAGGCCTTATTATGGTGGAAACAAGAATTTGGTGATGACTTGTATATAGAATTAATGCGTCATAATCAAGAGGATGAAAATCGTGTTAACCCTGTATTAATTGAGTTTTCTAAAAAACACGATATCAAATTAATTGCCTCTAATAATACTTACTATTGTAAAAAAGAAGATGCAAATGCACATGATATTTTATTGTGTGTAAAAGATGGTGAAAAGCAGGCTACTCCAATAGGTCGCGGTAGAGGTTATCGTTATGGGATGCCAAATAAGGAGTATTATTTTAAGTCGTCTGATGAGATGAAATCCTTATTTAAGGATGTGCCAGATGCCATATCAAATATTCAAGAGGTAGTTGATAAGGTAGAAGCATTTCAATTAGCTAGAGATGTATTATTGCCTGCATTTGATATTCCAGATGAGTTTAAAGATGCTGCAGACTTAGCAGATGGTGGTAAGCGTGGTGAAAATGCATTTTTAAAACACATAACCTTTGAAGGTGCCAAAAAAAGGTATGGAGAAAACTTAAGTGATGAGGTGATTGAGCGCCTAGACTTTGAGTTAAGCGTTATTGAAAACACAGGTTATCCTGGTTACTTTTTAATTGTTGAAGACTTTATTAGAGAGGCTCGTAATATGGATGTTTCTGTAGGTCCTGGTCGTGGGTCTGCAGCAGGATCTGTAGTAGCTTATTGTCTTTGGATTACAAACATCGATCCACTCAAGTACGATTTGCTTTTTGAGCGTTTCCTAAATCCAGATCGTGTTAGTATGCCAGATATTGATATCGATTTTGATGATGAAGGTCGTAGTCGTGTCATGGATTACGTAATAAATAAATACGGTTCTAATCAAGTAGCTCAAATTATAACTTACGGTACGATGGCAGCAAAGTCGTCTATTAGAGATACAGCAAGGGTACTTGATTTGCCTTTGTTTGAAGCAGATCGTATTGCTAAGTTAATTCCAACCATGTCAAAATTGAATAAGATTTTTGGCCTATCGGAAAAAGAACTTGGTAATAAATTTAGGGCAGAAGATTTAGAAAAAGTCAACGAACTTTTAAATATCGCAGATGGTGAAGGTCTAGATGCTGAAACTGTAAATCTGGCAAGGTCACTTGAAGGTTCTGTTCGTAATACAGGAATACATGCGTGTGGTGTAATTATTACACCAGATGATATAACCAAATTCGTTCCTGTTGCTTTAGCTAAGGATTCCGATTTATATGTCACTCAGTTTGATAACTCAGTGGTTGAAGATGCAGGTTTGCTTAAAATGGATTTTTTAGGATTAAAAACCTTAACCCTAATTAAAGATACCGTTAAAATTGTAAAAGCAAAACATGATATTCTTTTAGATCCAGATACGTTTCCTTTAGATGACGAAAAAACATATGAACTCTTCCAAAAAGGTGAAACTGTTGGTGTGTTTCAATATGAATCTCCAGGAATGCAAAAGCACCTTAAAGAATTAAAACCTACGGTTTTTGAAGATTTAATTGCAATGAATGCTTTATATCGTCCAGGTCCAATGGAATATATACCAAGTTTTACAAGACGTAAACATGGTGATGAAGATATTGAGTACGATTTACCAGCAATGGAAGAATATCTCAAAGAAACCTATGGGATTACAGTCTACCAAGAGCAAGTAATGCTCTTGTCTCAAAAATTGGCAGATTTTACCAAAGGTGAAGCCGATGTTTTGAGAAAGGCAATGGGTAAAAAGCAAATTGCAGTTTTAGATAAAATGAAACCAAAATTTATTGAGCAAGCAAGTGCCAAAGGTCATGACGCCAAAATATTAGAAAAGGTTTGGAAAGATTGGGAAGCCTTTGCAAGTTATGCCTTCAACAAATCGCACTCAACATGTTATGCTTGGATTGCTTACCAAACTGCGTATTTAAAAGCACATTATCCTGCAGAGTATATGGCAGCAGTATTGTCTAATAATATGAATGACATCAAGCAAGTAACATTTTTTATGGAAGAATGTAAACGAATGCGAATGGATGTTTTAGGTCCAGATGTTAATGAGTCTTATTATAAGTTTTCAGTAAATCAAGATGGTGCAGTACGCTTTGGGATGGGAGCCATTAAAGGTGTTGGTCATGGTGCTGTAAAAACTATTGTTGCCAACCGAAAAGAAAAAGGTCACTACAAATCTATTTTTGATTTAGCAAAGCGTATAGATTTACGTGCAGCCAATAAAAAAGCATTTGAAAATTTAGCGCTCGCAGGCGGTTTTGATGGATTTGGTGATACGCATCGTGCACAATATTTTCAAGATGAAGGAGACGGAATAACGTTTTTAGAAAAAGCAATAAAATATGGCGCAAAACATCAAGAAAACGAAAATTCTGCTCAAGTAAGTTTGTTTGGAGCTGCTAGCGATGTTCAAATAGAAGAGCCAGTTGTTCCTCCTGCCGAAGAATGGGGAACTATGAAAAAACTAGCTCAAGAAAAAGAGGTAGTAGGTGTTTATATCTCTGGTCATCCTCTAGATGATTTTAAAGTAGAGATGAAAACATTTTGCAGTGGTAATTTGGCATTTTTTAATGAAATGGAAAATTATGTTAACCGTGAAATTACATTTGGAGGTGTAGTTACAGATGTGCAACATCGTGTGAGTAAACAAGGTAAAGGTTGGGCGATTTTTATGGTTGAGGATTATACAGATAATTATGAGTTTAGAATTTTTGGAGAAGAATACCTTAAATACAGGCATTTTTTAGTTAAAAACAGTTTCGTATATATAAAATCGTTTGTAAGAGAGGGCTGGACAAATAGAGAAACTGGTAAAAAAAGTGATCCAAGACTTCAGTTTAATAGTTTTCAACTATTGCATGACGTTATGGATACTTATGCAAAAAAACTATCCATCCAATTAAATATTAAGGATTTAGAAGAAGAAAAAATTTCAGTATTACAGGATTTATTCAGATTACATCATGGTGAGAAAGCACTAACGTTTGTTGTTTATGATAATGCCGAAAAGATAAAACTCAATATGCCAAGCCGAAAACAGAAAATTAAAATCTCCCAAGAACTATTAAACGAATTAGAAACTAATGATGTAATGTACAAACTAAATTAAGACTAACGTATATAAAAATTTAAACTATATACAATCAATCAATAACCTCATAATCAAAACAAATACTGCCTGTGTAAGGTTTGGTAAAAATTTTGACTAATTTTGTGTAAATTAAAATGAAGTTAAACAATTAGAATATATAATTATGGCATTAGAAATAACAGATGCAAATTTCGAGGAAGTAGTACTAAAAAGTGATAAGCCAGTAATGGTAGATTTCTGGGCTGCTTGGTGTGGACCATGTAGAATGGTTGGGCCAATCATTGATGAAATCAGTACAGAGTACGATGGTAAAGCAGTTGTAGGTAAAGTAGATGTTGATGCAAATCAAGAATTCGCAGCAAAATACGGTGTTAGAAACATTCCTACGGTTTTAGTGTTTCAAAATGGAGAAGTTGTAGGTCGTCAAGTAGGTGTAGCACCTAAAAACGCTTATTCTGAAGCAATCGACGCTTTATTATAAAATATAATTCATAAAGAATTGATAAAAGGTTTGCCAGTATGGCAAACCTTTTTTTATTTTTAACTAATATTAAGATATAAGATATATAAACATGAGTAAGCAAGCAAAAACGCAAGACTTAATTGATAGTAAATTATTAGAAGAGCGCAAAGTATTTCTTTGGGGTATGGTAGATGATAAATCGGCAAAACACGTTATAGATCGTCTATTGTATTTAGACTCTCTAGAAACAAAAGATATTCATCTATACATAAATAGTCCTGGAGGTTATGTAACATCGGGATTTGCAATGTATGACTGCATCAAATCATTAAACAGTGATGTGTCAACCATATGCACAGGATTAGCTGCATCAATGGGATCAATATTGTTGTCTGTAGGTACAAAAGGAAAACGTTTCATACAACCGCACGCTAGAGTTATGATACATCAACCAAGTGGAGGTGCTCGTGGTCAAGCAAGTGATATAGAAATTACAGCACAAGAAATTTTAAAAACAAAAGAGCTTAGTGCTAAAATATTGGCAGATAATTGCGGGCAAGATTTTGATAAAGTCATGAAAGATTTTAATCGTGATCACTGGATGGGAGCAGAAGAATCTAAAGCCTACGGAATCGTCGACGATATAATCTAATTTTTTTCTTCGGAAATTTTAAAACCCATGAACCTACAAGCAGAACTTAATAAAGCAGGAGGCTTTAAAAACTTAGAGCTACTTGCCAAGCAAGTAGTAGAAGGTTTTATTGCAGGAATGCATAAAAGTCCATTTCATGGGTTTTCTGCAGAGTTTGCAGAACATAAAATTTATAATCAAGGAGAAAGTACACGTCATATAGACTGGAAACTGTATGCAAAAACAGATAAGCTGTATACCAAACGTTATGATGATGAAACAAATTTGCGCTGTCATCTTATCGTAGATAACAGTAGTTCTATGCACTATCCACAACAAAAGGAGTTTAGTATAACTAGCCTTAATAAAATAGGATTTTCTGCATTAGCATCTGCATCACTTATGCACATTTTAAAAAAACAACGAGATGCAGTTGGATTAAGTATTTATAGCGATGCATATGATTATTACTCTCCAGAAAAGGGTAGTGAGAGACATCACCAAATGCTATTAGCAGAGTTGAGTAAAATGGTAATTTCAAAACAGCTAAACAAGCAAACTGAAACTTATACATATTTACACCAAATTGCAGAAAACATTCATAGACGGTCTCTTATTTTCTTTTTTACAGATATGTTTCAAACATCTATTGACGAGATAAAATTATTTGAAGCCTTAAGACATCTTAAACATAACAAACATGAAGTTGTGCTATTTCATGTTATAGATAAAGAAAAAGAACTTAAATTTAATTTTGATAATACACCAAAGCGATTTATTGATGTAGAAACAAATGAATTTATTAATTTATATCCAGATACTGTCAAAGAAGGTTATGAAAACGCTGTAGATGATTACTTTACAAGTATCAAGCTAAAGTGCGGTCAATACCAAATTAAATATGTTGAAGCAGATATAAATAAATCATTTGACAAGATCTTAACGACGTATATGGTCGAGCGTCAAAAATTTATTTAATTTTTTTAAAAAAATCTTCAAAAACATTTGTGTTATTAAAAATCGAGTGTATATTTGCCCTCGCAATAAAGCAACGGTCTGGTAGTTCAGCTGGTTAGAATGTCGCCCTGTCACGGCGAAGGTCGCGGGTTCGAGTCCCGTCCAGACCGCTAAAAAAATTGCAACTAAAGCTTCAAGAAATTGAAGCTTTTTTTAAGCAATTTAAAGAAGTTGTGTTGTTCTCAGAGAAATCTGAGAGTTGTGAGAAACTCAATGTTGTTGAGTTCTTACCAATGAGAAGCTTTCCTTTTTTCTTAATTGAAAATCGGGATGCTTTTTTGTTTTAAAACCATTTTACTTTTAATCCTAAATTTATACTTCTTGTATTATCAAAAGCCAAACAATTGCTCTAATAACTATTTATTTTAATAACGCTTTATATTAAGATGCTATATAAACATTTCTAAATGTATTAATTTTAATAGTTTTAAAACGTCAAAAATCATAGTTGTTAACAAGTTATGAACAAATAATTTGATTAAAAATGCTTTTTGTCGATACAAAATTACATTTTATCGGATTTTTGTTTGTTTTACTCCAAAATAATGTTAAATTTGTCCTCCTTCATAAGCCCCTAAACACACTTATTAAGGAATTTTGTTAATCCATTTTATGATAAATGTCATTAGACGTTTATATCCCTCAATTTTTATGGCATAGTTATGCCTTAAAGTTAATGATCCATTCATCCCTCGAATTGGCATTTTTAATGCTCTTTTGTTATTAACATAATTAAATTGAATATATAATCCCTAAAATTGATTAACATGAAGACCCTAAAAATTACACTACTACTATTTGCTGTATTATTATTTACATTGTCTGGACAAAGTAGCGATACGGTTGCAGATTCTAATGAGCCAACCTATACTACACAAAAACAATATGATTTATTAGCACATGCTAAAAAGAGAGCTAAATTAAATCCAAACGGATAATTAAACTCCAATAAATATTTATTAAAAGCCCTTATTTTTATAAGGGCTTTTTCTATTTATAATACATAAATTTATTCTAACTTTGAGAATAACAATAAATAATCAAACTTGGAGAAAGGTTTAATACTAGTTATATTTTTTATAATTTCATTTTTGTCTCAAGCCCAAAATAATGAAAGTATACAAAGAGAAATTATTTCATTAAGATTAAAATCAAAAAATCAAAACAATACACTTAATGAACGCTTAGACTTTGCTACTCAATCTGTAGAACTGGCTCAAAAAATTAAACAAGACTCATCTGTTTTATTGAGTAATAGGCAACTGTCACTTTTATATTATGAAAATGAGCAGTATAATGACTATTTAGATTTAACGAGATATAATATTATTCTTGCCCAAAGACTCAATGATTCTACAGCGATAGCAGTTGCAAATGATAACTTGGCACGTTTCTATCATTCTGAGCAAGAAAATGATAGTGCATATTACTACTATTCTATCGCATTAAAGCACTATAACTTAACAGATGATTTAAAGTACAAGGCTACAATTTTACTCAATATAGCCGATATTCAAGATACCGAAAAAGATTATATAGGTAGTGAAGAGAATGCTATTAAGGCGCTTAGAATTTTTGAAAGTTTCCCTAAAACGGAAGATAATTTAGATCACCTGTGGATACTCAATAATCTATTAGGTATAATTTCTTTAAAACTTGGTAATTATGAAAAATCATTAGAATACCATTACAAGGCAGAGTCTATTGCAGACGATATGAGAGCGGGTTTTTACAATAAAATCTATTCTATTAACAATAGAGCTTTTGTATATAGAGAGCAAAAAAAGTTTGAAAAATCTTTAGATTTATATAATAATTTAAGAGATATAAAAGAAGATTATAATGAGTATGATCCAACGTTTTATCCGTTAGTTTTAGATAATTACGCTTATACAAAATTGGTAGCTGGTCATGAAGATTATGATAATATGAAAGCATTATTTTATGAGGCCTATAATATTAGTGATGACATTAATGACCCAATTACCAAACTGCAGGTTAGTATAGATATTTCAAAATTTTATTTAAAACAAAAAGAGCGAGATTCTTCTTTACGATATGCTAACATATCATATGATTTAGCTAAAGAGACCTCTTCTAATGAAATTTTACTCGATGCTCTTAAAGTACTTTCAGAATTAAAAGAAGGAGAATCTGGCAAAGCCTATTTAAAAGAATACATAAAGTTAAGCGATAGTTTATTACATGTAGAAAGGCAAGTTAGAAACAAATATGCCAGAATAGAGTTTGAAACAGATAAGGTTGTAGAAGAAAACGAGAGAATGTCACAACAACGTATGTGGCTATTGGTAATTTCTGGAGGTTTACTCTTAACATTATTTTTACTTTATATTATTGTAACACAGCAGGCAAAAAACAAAAAACTCAAGTTTGAAAAAGACCAGCAAAAGGCAAACGAAGATATTTATAATCTCATGTTGTCTCAACAGGATAAAGTCGATGAGGCCAGAGCTAATGAGAAAATCCGAATATCAAAAGAGTTACATGATGGTATATTAGGACGATTATTTGGGACTAGGCTCAGTTTGGATAGTTATAATTTTTCCGAAGGAAAAGATGCTATAGGTAAGAGAGCGGATTATATAAGTGAGTTAAAAATTATTGAAGATGATATTCGTAAAATATCTCATGACTTAAATACAGATTTTGTTTCTGGCTCTGGGTTTATGGATATCGTATCTGAGTTAATAGAAAAACAAACAAAAGCGTATCAACTCAAATCTAAATTTGATTTTACAGATGATATTCATTGGGAAATCATGCCCAATAAAACTAAAATTAATATTTATAGAATTATACAAGAGTCACTCCAAAATATATATAAACATGCCAATGCTAAGAGCGTTAAAATTAGTTTTGAATTAAAAAATAATGTAATTTGCTTGTCTATAGTTGATGATGGAGATGGCTTTGATGTCAATAAAAGTAAAAAGGGAATTGGCATTAAAAATATAAATAGTAGAGTAGATGAGGTTGGAGGGAAAGCACAATTCTATTCTATTGCCAAAAAAGGCACCGAAGTAAATATTACAATACCTTACAAAAATTAGACACAATGCAACAAATTCATATTTTAATGGTGGATGATCATCCAATCATTATAGAAGGGTATCAAAATACACTAATGGCAACCAAAAAGGAAAACCAAACTTTGGTTATAGATACTGCTAATACTTGTGATGCTGCAAATTTATTAATGCAAAAAGCAGCTAATGAGCGTCCTTATGATGTCTGTTTTTTTGATATTAGTTTACCAGCATCGGCAGACGGTAAAATAACTTCAGGAGAAGACTTAGCTAAGATTTCGCGTAATATAATGCCTAAAGCTAAAGTTATTATTTTAACAATGTTTAATGAGTCTTATCGTATACATAACATTGTAAAAGAAATAAATCCAGATGGGTTTTTAATAAAAAGTGATTTAACTTCTAGCGAGTTAGCAGAGGCTTTTCATCATATTTTAATTGATCCTCCTTATTACAGCAGTACGGTTAGTAATTTTTTAAATAAATCTGTAATTAATGAGATTTATGTAGACGAAATTAATCGTAAGATTCTTCATTTATTATCTCAAGGAATAAAAACAAGAAGCTTGACAGAGTATATAGATTTATCTATGAGTGCGATAGAAAAGAGAAAGAAACAACTTAAAATCTTATTCTCAATTAATGATGGTAAGGACGAATCGTTAATAAATGAGGCTCGTAAAAAAGGTTTTCTATAACAAAACATTGTTAAAATTGATGTTTTTTGCAGGTTTGTCTTGGTCCTAAACCCTTGTTATATATGAAAACTACGGTTTTTCCACATCAAGTTTACGGTTTTTCCACATCAAAAAGTTATTAACATTAGATATATTTGACCAAGTCAACAAAAGTATTTTAATCCCTCTAAGTAATTTGTTGAATTAATAGCAAAGAAAAATTAACCTAATACTTCTCAATAAGTATTAGGTTTTTTCTTTTTAATACTACCAAAAGGAGGTTATAAGCTATCTTAAAATAAAAGATCTTTATAATCGAAGAACTTAACAATAAAGAATCCCATAAATATTATAGCAACTAAAAACTTAATAAAGGTTGATGCTATAAATCCTAGAAACGAACCAAAAGCAGCTTTTACCGCCTTGTCTAATTCTGCTTTATTAATGAGCTCTCCAATTAAAGCTCCAAAAAACGGTCCTATTATAATGCCAAAAGGAATAGGAGCAATCAAACCAACAATTAAACCAATAGAAGTGCCAATCATACCAGCTTTTGTGCCTCCAAATCGTTTAGTACCCATGGCTGGTATGATGTAGTCTAAAACCCAAATAGCAACTGCAATTATTAATGTTACAATTAAAAATGTCCAGTTCATTGGTACTACATCTGCTAAATGGAATATAAGTAATCCAATCCAACTAGTTAATGGTCCTGGTAAAACAGGAAGAAAACTACCTATAAAACCTAAAAGCATAAAAAAGGCAGCCAAAATGACTAAAAATATATCCATTGTACGTGTTTATAATTCTACAAATAAGACGTAAAACTGTTAAAATTGTTACAGTTTTCAACTAAAAGTTTAGTTTAAACTAAAATATTAGTTATATTTATCACCATAACAAATAGGTCTAATGGCATTTAAAGTGTTTAAAAAGTTTATAATTTACAGTTTGTGTGCGTATTCATGTATTGCATTATCACAACAGGTGGCAGATACCACACTTGTACCACAAATAGATAATCCATATTATAATACAATCAATGCTCCAACACTATATATAGATGAAATTCACAATAATTTTCATACCAAAGAAGGTCGTTTTAAACCATTTAGTACACTTTTAACTAGAGATGGTTATGATGTTAAAGCATTAACAAACATTAATTTATTAGATGAGAAAGACATTTTAGTAATTTCTAACGCTCTTAATTCTAGAAATATTGGTAACTGGCAACAACCCATTTATGATGCTTTTTCTTCGGAAGAAATAAAGGCACTTAAAATTTGGGTAAAAAAAGGAGGGAAGCTTTTACTTATAGCAGACCACATGCCATTTTCGGGAGCGAGTAACTCATTAGCTAATGCTTTCGGATTTGATTTTTGTGATGGCTTTGCTCAATTATCAAAGCCTCAAAATGAACCCGATTTATTTTCCGAAGAGAATAAAAGATTGCTCTCCTCAATAATAACAGATGGCACCTTTGGTGAGCCTGTTACTAGTGTTACAACTTTTACTGGATCGTCTTTTGAAATGCCAGAAAAAGCCAGAGGTATTTTAAAATTTCTTAAAGGAGATGAATGTTTACAACCAGAAATTGCATGGCAATTTAACGACACTACGCCTAGTAAAGATTTACGATCTAGTTACCAAGGTGCAATTCTAGAATTTGGTAAAGGAAAACTGGCTGTTTTTGGTGAAGCAGCGCAATTTACAGCGCAAACTATAACGAATGATAACGGAACGTTTCATGTTGGATTTAATTCTGAAACAGCTCCAAATAACGTCGATTTTATTAGAAACTTAATGCTCTGGTTGAGCACTGAAAACTAATAATAAAAACAAATAGTATTTAAGATACTGAAATAATTTTAGCATAAATGAAGCAATTAACAAAAGCAGAAGAAGAAATCATGCAAGTTCTCTGGCAATTAGAAAAAGCCAACGTTAAGGAAGTTATTAATAAACTTCCAGAGCCAAAACCTGCATACAATACGGTGTCTACAATTATTAGGATTTTAGAAAATAAAGGTTTTGTAGATTATGAAAAGCAAGGCAAAGGGCATATTTACTTCCCATTACTTAAAAAACAAGAATATAGTAATCAGTCTATAAATAACTTGGTAGATAATTATTTTCAAGGCTCATTTAAAAGTATGGTATCCTTTTTTGTCAAGAAAAATGATGTTGATTTAAAAGATATGGAAGCCATTTTAAAAGATATTAATAAAACAAACCAATAACATGTTACACTACATTTTACAAGTCGTTGCGTTTCAATTACTGTTTTTAATAATCTATGATATTTTTCTTCGGAAAGAAACGTTTTTTAACCTCAATCGTGTCTATTTGTTAAGCACATCTGTCTTATCATTAATAATTCCATTTATAAAAATAAAAGGCATTAAAGAAGTCGTCGCTAAAGATTTTGTGATTTCTTTACCCGAAGTCCTCATAGGAGAAACAACAAAAGTTGCTAGTACAATAGATCCAATGATTGCGATGGAAGCTGGCATAAATCTAGAACCAGAACCAATATCTATTTGGTACATTATATTAATTTCTGGGATGTGTATTGCAGCATTAAGCTTAATCTATAAAATCATAAAACTACTGTTATTAGTGTCTAACAATCCTAAACGTTGGAGTGGTAAGGTTTTAATTGTTTGTTTATTAAACAGTACAAAAGCCTTTTCTTTCTTTCATTATATTTTCTTAGGAAACAGGCTAACACCAAAAGAAAGCACCTCAATTTTAGAGCACGAAATGGTGCACATTAAACAAAAACACTCTTTAGACTTGTTGTTTTTTGAACTCTTGCGTATTGTGTTTTGGTTTAATCCACTTGTGTATATCTATCAAAATAGAATCGCTACACTTCATGAATATATTGCAGATGCAAAAGCAATAAAAGGTCAAAATAAAGCTGCGTATTACGATAATTTGTTAACTCAGGTTTTTGACACACAGCAATTCTCATTTGTAAATCCATTTTTTAAACAATCATTAATCAAAAAACGAATCGTTATGTTAAGCAAATCAAAATCTAGTAGAATAAATTTATTTAAGTATGTCTTATTAATTCCTTTGGTATTTACAATGCTAATATATACTTCCTCTTATGCACAAGAAAAAACTAAAACGCCAAAAGTTGATGAAAATACCACAACTACAATTACAGAAGTAGTAGAAATAAAAGAATTAGATACTAATAGCGAAATCCCATTCTCTATAGTTGAAGAAACACCAACGTTCACTTTTTGCGAAGCATTACCAACCAATGAAGAACGAAAAGCATGTATGAGTAATCACATCTCAAAGCATGTAAATAGATATTTCAACACAAAACTAGCAGATAGTTTAGGGTTAGTTGGTAGACAGCGCATCAATGTTATTTTTAAAATTGATAAAGACGGTCATGTTGTTGATGTTAAATCTAGAGCGCCACATCCAGCTTTAGAAGACGAAGCAGTTCGCGTTATTAAAACTTTACCTCAATTAGTGCCTGGAAATCAAAAAGGTGTGGCAGTTGTTGTGCCTTATAGCTTACCAATTATTTTTCAAGTTGCAGCTAAAGATCCTAAACCTAGTATTGCAAATCAAAATACAATTACTCATAAAAAAGCCTTAAATGATGCACAAGAACAGTTGGTAGATGCACAATTAAATATAATTGAATTTGGAGAGGTAGATCAAGTGCCATTATATGAAGCGTGTTCAAAACTTGATAATAATTATGACCAAAAATTGTGTGTATCTAAGGAAATCTCAATATTTGTCAATCGAAATTTCAATTTAGATTTAGCTTCAAAATTGGGTCTTAGCGGTAGACAACGCATGTCTGCAACGTTTATAATTGATACATTAGGTAATATTTCAAATATAAAGGTGAGAGCCTCACATCCAGAATTAGAAAAAGAAGTTATTAGAGTAATATCTGCCTTACCGCAATTTATGCCTGGTAAACACAACGGGAAATCAATTAAGGTAATGTACAAACTGCCAATTCAATTTCAAATACATGGAGAGGTTAATAAAAACAAGAAAAATTAATGAGATTATTTTTTATACTCATTAGTATTATAGGAATTTTAAAAGCAGAAGCTCAATCTCCAATTTTGGAAAAGGCAGATAGTTTATATAGTAATGGTAATTATAGCAAAGCAATTGAGGCCTATAAAATACATGTCAATCAAGATGAGGTTTATGTTAAAATTGCCAGATCCTATATGGCTTTAGGTAATAATGATAAAGCATTAATATATTATAAACTCGCTGCAGAAGAAGACTCAAAAAACGGACTTATTTTATACGAATATGCTAGATTATTATCTAAAACTAAAAATTTTGAAGCGTCTATTAAAGTGTTCAATAAATTAATGAATATAGATTACCGCAATCCCAATTATCATTATGAAATGGGATTAACGTTAGAGCGTATGAAAGATTCTACAGCACTTAACAGGTTTCGCTCTGCATACGATTTAGACCAAACCCATCAAAAAGCAATTTTTAAAATTGCTAAACATTTTTTAATTAAACGAAAACACGACCTCTCTCATAAATATATTGATAAAGGGTTAGAAAGCTATGAAAATAATATTGACCTCATAAATCTTAAAGCTCAAAATTATTATTACCAAGATGATTTTCATAACGCGAGGACATGGTTTCAAAAACTAATTGATTTAGGAGAATCATCAGAATTTATACATAGCAGAATGAGTCGTATACATGCAGAACATTCTGACTATGACTTGGCAATAGAGCAAGAGAAATTAGTTTTAAAGTATAACCCTTATAGCGCTGAGTCAATGTTTACTATAGGTAGATATTATAACCGACTAAAAGATTATAAAAATGCCGAAACATACTTAAAGCAGTATTTAGCAGTAAAAGATGTGCCATTAGATTACGAATACCAACTGTTAGGCACAGTTTTAAATAGACAGGACAAAAACAAAGAAGCTATTGAGGCTTTTCAAAATTCAATCAAAGAAAACCCTAATAATATAAGCTCTGAATTTTACATCATATCTACAAAAGATAAGTATTATGCAGATCTTGACACGAAGATTAAAATGTATGAAGATTTTAGAGATAAATACCCAGATACTTACTATTCTACATTTGCATCTAAGCGTATAAAAGAACTTAAAGAAGAGAAATTTTTAAAGGCAAAAGATGATTAGATTTTAATACCCAAAAAAATTGTACTTTTCGGTCTCAGTTTAACTGTTATGAACCGCATCTTTACTTTTTTTATTTTAATTACATTTTGCTCTTGCGAATTTATCGAGAAGAAGAAAGTCTACCCTAATGAAATTTTAGAGGAAGAGTTGCAGGCATTTAATTGGAATGATGTTGATGAGTACCCTTCTTTTGATATTTGTCAAGGAGAATCGGCTAAAGAGATAAAGAACGCTTGTTTTGAGACTACACTTAGACAGATTTTAAATGATAATCTGGCAAAATCTCATATCATAGTTTCCGAAGAAATACATGATACAATTTTGCTTAAAATAACTATAGATAGTAAAGGTCTATTTGTTATTAATGACATTATTAGTCGTGAAAATACACTAGCAGAAATACCACAATTAGATAGTTTGCTTAGAAATAGTTTAGACTCGTTACCAAAAATTTATCCTGCCATTAAACGGAGTCAGCAAGTTAAAACACAATTTAGTTTACCGGTAATAATTAAAATAGATTAATAAGTTTCTTTATACTATTAACGTTATTAAAACCGTATTGCAAACTTTTGCATCAGTCTTAGTATTTCTACATATAACCAAATTAAGGTTGCTAAAAGTCCCCAAGTTGCAAGCCACTCTTTCCATTTTGGAGCTTTATTTTTTTGGCGTTCTATATGATCAAAATCTAGTAGTAATGAAAAGGAGGCTACAATAGCAGCTATACAATTAAAAATTATTGCAAACCATGATGTACCTCTTATGTAGCTATTGATTCCGAAGAAACTTAAAATCCACGATATTAAGTATACAACAAAAATACTTATTGCTGAGGTGATTATAACGCTACGAAGTTTTTTAGTAACTACAATTATTCTGGTTTGATAGAGAAGGAGCATCACAAAAAATGTTACAATAGTTACGCCAATTGCTTGATAGGGCAACTCAGGAAAATGTTTGTGTGCGTAAGCCGAAAATCCGCCTAGAAAAATCCCTTTTGCAATCGTATATAATGGGACTAAAAATGGTGCCCAATGGTATCTTACAGAAATCACAACACTAATAATTATGGCTGCCAACATGCCACCAAGAGTAAACCATTTCATTGGCATACCTTCTTCGTTAAGTTTCCATAAATAAGCAGTTATTGCTGCTATTACCAAAATGCAACCCAAAGATTTTATAAAAATACCTGTAACGGTCATTTTTTTTAAAGACGATTTAGAGCCATCCCAAAAATAACCTGAAAACACAGGATTATTGGTTTTGTAATTAGATAATTTCACTATAAATTAAACTTGTAGCCTAAAGCAAAATCTTGAGAAAAGTTACCTTGGTTATCTAAGAATAATGCAAATAGCTCATTGTATGAGAGTGTGATAAAACTGTTTTTAGTAACTCTAATATCTGCTCCAACACCAAAAATAAAAGGAACGTCAAAGGCAGTTTGATTAAATTCTTGAGTGGTAATTACACCATCTACGTTTGTAACTACTGTAGAATTAGTAAAATTTAAAGTTCCAAATTTTACATTTCCGTAGAGACTAAAAGAGGCTTTATTTATAAATCTAAAACGATAACCTAAAGATAACTCTGTTGTAGAGTATTGCAGGTCATCATGTTCTACTACATGTTTTGCTTGTAAAAACACTGCGTGTCTAGAAATTTGTCCAGCATCTAAGACTTCTAATTCTCCTCCAAATTGAGGAGTACTTACATTATCTGGATTTGTAATAAATGGGTTGTTTGTAACACCTCCAAAAACACCTAGTCTAAAATGTAATTTATTTCTAACTGCTGTAGATTGATAAGATGAATCGGTATTACTATTGTGCTTATCAATAAATTCTTTAAGACTAAAAAGTGTTAGATTAAGACGTTTGGTTGACATAGACTCATTAGTGAGCTCACTTAATAATATTTTATATTCTTGCTGAAATTTACCGTCAACTTTCGTGTTTTTTAATTCTACAATATTGTTGTTTTCTGTTCTAACGAAATATCGGTATTTTCCATCAATGATATTCCATAATAAATCGAGTTTACCATTAACTTCTGTTTTTAATTCTAGAAGTTCTCCATTAACAGTATATGTGTCTTGAGCCTCTGAGACCGCAAAACTTAATACAAAACAAAATAAACAAGCTAATTTTTTCATCGCAATAAAGATTTGGATTTACGTAAATCTAGCAAAAATAATTGATAGTCATAAGGGTTCTATTTTTTATAGACCCTACCTTTCCATTTATAACTTGTAAAAACAGATACAAATGCCACGTATAAATTAAAAAAAGGATATATAATACAAGCAAAAAGGTAAGACGACAAAAATTGTGTTTGATCAAAAAAGCGAGCAGACTTAAAGAGCAATAAAAAGTCGATCATAAATTTTATAAAAAAGGTGTAAACCAGCGTTTTTAAGGATACAATTTGTGCTAAATATAAAAGTGGTAAGCAAACCAAAAACCCGTTTGTAAATAGAACTATAATAGCTGTGATTTTGCTAAACACACTATTATAATTTGAAGTTTTTGCAGCCCATCTCACACGTTGAGATTTTAAACTCTCAAAGGTTATTTCTGGTTGAGTGGTGACTACAATTTCTTTATTTTTTATGTAGTGAACTGCATTAAAATTTAAGTTTTTTACTTTTTCTAGTAAAAAAACATCGTCACCACTTGCTATATGAGCATTGCCTTCAAAACCAGCAACCTTATTAAAAACACTTTTTTTGTAAGCCATATTTGCACCATTACAAAGCATGGGTTTTTTAATACCAAAACTACCTAGAGTTACAGCTTGAAGACTCAAAATGTCTAACAATTGAAATCGTTTAAAAAATGAAGTAACACCAGTAAGTGTTACAGGTGCAATGAGTAAATTGGCATCATTATGTTGTATATAATTATCATAAGCATCTAACCAAAATTTTGGTAGATTACAATCTGCATCTGTGGTAACAATCCATTCATATTTTGATTTTGAAATGGCCAATGTAATGGCATCCTTTTTAGGAGAATTAGTACTTCTAATATTTTTTACTACGGAAATATCTGTTTTTTTGAAATCGAAACTTTCAAGTAATTCTAGAGAGTTATCTGTAGAGTCATCATCAATAAAAATAATTTCAAACTGAGTTTTAGGATAGTTTAAACGCGAAATAGAAGTCAATAAATTTGGTAAGTTGTTTGCTTCATTTCTAAATGGAATAATAACTGAAAATTTAGTTTTAGGAGAAATATCTTCTAGTTTAAAATCCTGTACTTTGTCAAAACCATATGCAAAGCTCCCTATTAATAGCACGTATAAAATGATAATGATAAAAACAATAGTAATCATAAAGAGTCGTCTGGTTTTGGAAGGTTAAAATTAAGTACATAATAGCTCCCAAAGATACTTGGTAAAACAAAGTTAAGCAACCACATTATCATTATTACACTAAGTATTGTTAACTCATCTATACCAACGATAGAAAACAAATATACTGCAACACTGCCTTTTATTACCACGTCAAAAATAAAAATAGTAGGAATAATTGATGCTAATAAATACATACTTGTAATTACCATCATTGCATTTAAATACGTCAAATTTGCGCCAAATATTTGTAGCAAAAAATAAAACTGAAATGAGAAAATTAAATATCTTAAAATAGAAGTTCCAAAAGCTATAAGCTGCAGTGTAATTGGTAAATCCTTAAAAAACATTTTTAATTTATTTAAAGAAAAGCCTTTAATATTAAACCTTTTTTGGTGTAGGCCAAATATTGTAAAACCAATAACAACAATTACAATTAATAGCAATCTAGAAAGTTTAAAATAATCAATATCTAAATTGTATGTTGTATGCATAATATATAAACCCAAACTACCAAAAATAATGGTAACAGTCATTTGCATCATGTTACCAGTTAAATTAAGAAGCATTACTTTTTTACGTAACTCAGATTTAAAATAAATAGCTTTTGCGCCATATTCTCCAATACGATTTGGAGTAAAAAGCGATGCTGTTAAGGCACCTAAACTCTGCTCAAGAGCATTTTTAAAAGAGATATGACTTATGTATTGTACTAATGTTTGCCACTTAATAATTTCAAAAAACCAATTTAAAATGGATAAAATGACCAAAATACTAACGTTTTTAATCGAAAAAACCCCATTTTGGTTTAAATGAGTTGTAAAATCAACAAAATTTAAATCTTTGTTATTGGTGAGTCTATTAAATATAAAATAAAAAGCGCCAACAACTATACTTAATTTAATAAGCACAAAAAAGAATTGTTTAGTTTTGTAAGGAAGACCTCCAAAATTCATAAAATACTGATGTGTTATGCCAAATAAACATCAAAATAAACCATTATAATGATATGACCTTAAATAAACCACTTCAAAAACTAAGTATTTTACTCATTATGATTATGGTTATTACTTTATGCCATGCGCAAAAGGCTACAAATCAAATTAAAGCTCAAATTGCTTTAGGCGTTAATAGTCCTTCACAATCTGGTTTTGTTGAAGGTTTTCAAGGCAAGTCAATAAATTTTCCGACGGTAAATTTAGGATTTCAATATATGTTTAAACGTCAATTTGGAGGTAAATTAGATTTTGGGTTTAATCGTTTTTCAAATGATGATAACTCAATGGAATTTAAAACTAACTACACGAGAATTAATGCACAGTTGGTTTATGATCCTACAGAGTCTATTACATTTTTACCACCAAGAATTGGTTTAGTAACACATGCTGGACCAGGTTATACATTTGTAAAACCCTTAGGTAATTATGGAGCTAATAATAACTCGTTTTTAAATATAATGGGAGGCTTAGAAATACATTATGCCATGAGTCAATATATGTCTTTTTATACAGATGTGTCTTATATAGCAGGCTTGGGTGGAGATTTTGACCCAATTACAGACGGTTTTGGTTCATTTAACGGTAACTTAATGACTATAACTTTTGGAATAACGTTTTCTTTAAGTGGTTGCCAATACTGTTAATTGATGAGCAACGAAAAAATAATACTAGGCATTGATCCAGGAACAACCATAATGGGATTTGGTCTCATAAAGGTTACGGGTAAAAAGATGAATTTCTTACAGCTCAATGAGTTAGACTTAAAGAAATATAGCGATCACTATCTAAAACTAAAACTCATTTTTGAGCGCACTATAGAACTCATAGATACGCATCATCCAGATGAGATAGCTATTGAAGCTCCATTTTTTGGCAAAAATGTACAAAGTATGCTCAAATTAGGTCGTGCACAAGGTGTGGCAATGGCAGCTGGTTTATCTAGAGAAATACCAATTACTGAGTATGCTCCAAAAAAAATTAAAATGGCTATTACAGGTAGTGGTAGTGCAAGTAAGGAGCAGGTGGCTAAAATGCTGCAAAGTATTTTAGGCTTAAAAAGTTTGCCAAAAAATTTAGATTCTATGGATGGGTTGGCTGCTGCAGTTTGCCACTTTTATAATCAAGGTCGTGTTGAGATTGGTAAAAATTATACGGGTTGGAGCGCTTTTGTTAAGCAAAATGAGGATAGAGTTAAAAAATAAAATTAAGTCATAATGAGATTTATTTCCATTTTATGTTTACTCTTTATAATATCGTGCACCACTTATATTAGTGATGAAGAATTAAAGCAACGCTTTGATAAGGCTTATACAGATAAAAATTGGGAAAGTTCTAAATCGCTCATAGACGAAATAATCGTTAGAGATTCTACACAAAGTGAAAATTATTTAACGAGAGCTTTAATTTTGTCTCATTTAAAAAATCGAGATAACACTCAAATCATTGAAGACCTAAACGTCTATTTAGAAGCTTTTCCTAATGATGATGTGATAAAGGTCTTTAGATTTCAAACCTATTATCTAGATAACCAATTAAATAAGGCTTTAGAAGGTGTCGATGCACTTATAGAAATAAAAGGAAAAAGTGCTTACCTACTGGCTTGGAAAGGTAATATTGCATTTGCCTCAAAAAAATTTAAAATTGCAGAGCGAGCTTATAAAGAACGTTTAGCTCTTAATGGGAGCCTTGAAGATTTAAAAAGCACTTACTACTATTGGGTATTCTCAAAACATTTTGGAGGCAATACTGAAAGTGCACTTTGGGAAATTGCAGCTTTAGGTGACAGAGGTTTCAAACCCAATTATAAATTACTAAAACAGATAGAAAATAATGAGCTAGTTTTTGAAGATTTAGCAAATTTTGACGTGCCAAATTCTAATTTAGATGAGGTGTATAATGCAATTACTAGTCAATGTTCAGAATTCGAAATTTTTGAAGGAAATGGCTATCGTAAATCTGCAGTATTAAATCAATTTTTCTATTTAGAAAAAACAACAGATTTAAAATCTTTACTTACAATTAAGGAAGATGTTTATTCTTTAAACCTAAGTTATTCTGGTATAAATGAACTTCCTTTAGACTTGTTTGAGTTTAAAAACTTACAATATTTAAATCTCTCAGGTAATAGATTTAAGGATAATGACAAACTCTTTAATGACTTAGCAAAGTTTCCAGACCTGGCTATTTTAGAGTTAGACAGATGTTATCTAAGATCGCTACCAGATGGGATAAAAAATCTAAAAAATTTATTGGTACTTAGTATGCAGTTTAATGATTTTAGAACCTTAAATGAAAACATTGGTGCGCTAACCAATTTAAAATATTTAGATATAGGTAGTAATGGTAAGTTAAGAGACTTGCCTCAATCTATAGGTCAATTAAGATGTCTCCAACTACTTAATGTGTCACCAAATGGTTTAAATAGACTACGAGATGAACTAGCAAATTGTACTCAATTAGTTAGTATTGTAGGTAATGCAGGTACTATAAAAACTTTACCAAGAGACATAGATAGATTAATAAATCTTAAACATATTAATTTAGTTGCAAATAAAATCACAGAGTTACCAGCATCTATTGGAGAGTTGTCTAGTTTAGAACATTTATCTTTAGGTAGTAATGATATACGTAAGCTGCCAAAATCATTTTCTAATTTTAATAAATTAAATTTTTGTGGTCTCTCTTATAATAGATTAAATAGTTTTCCAAAAGAGATTGTTAATATAGATAGCTTAGTAACTATTTGGATTCATAATAATAGCTTCAAACAGATTCCTCTAGAAATAGCTAAAATTAAAAACCTACAGCGTATTTTGGTAGATCACGAGATGATAACAGATCAAAATATAGATTCTTTAAAACAAATTAACCCTAGTTTGTATATTATAAGAGAAGATACAAGGCAATATGCTAAAGGTCCCAAACGAAAAAAATAATGAGCGGTATTTACATTCACATCCCATTTTGCAAGCAAGCTTGTTATTACTGTGATTTTCACTTTTCTACATCTCTAAAAAAAAGAGATGAGCTTGTAAATGCATTGGCTAAAGAATTAGAAATGCGTAAAGCTGAGTTTCAAAATACTACGGTTGAGACTATCTATTTTGGAGGAGGTACACCTTCACTTTTAACTATTGATGAACTCGATTTTCTTATTAAGCAAGTATATGCAAATTATAAAGTTTCCGAAGCACCAGAAATTACAATCGAAGCCAATCCTGATGATTTAATAAAAGCAGAGCAAACTGTTAAAATTAATACAGCTACTATTTTTGAGGCCTATAAAAATATTGGTATTAATAGACTTTCTATTGGTGTACAATCGTTTTTTGAGAAAGATTTAAAACTCATGAATCGTGCTCATGACGCTCAAGAAGCAAAAAAGTGTTTGCTAGAAGCGACTAAGCATTTTAGTAATATTTCTATTGATTTAATTTACGGTATACCAGGTTTGAGTAATAAACAATGGCTACAAAATATTGAGCAGGCTTTGAGTTTTGGCATTAAGCATATATCTAGTTACGCACTTACCGTAGAACCCAAAACAGCGTTAGAAACTTTTATTAAAAAAGGTATTATTGACAAGGTAGATGATGATTTGGCGCACGAGCAATTTCATATTTTAGTAGATACTTTAGAGGCGCATAATTTTGTGCATTATGAGTTATCAAATTTTGGTAAACATGGCTTTTTTAGTAGAAATAATTCTGCTTATTGGCAAGGTAAACCCTATATAGGTATTGGTCCATCTGCGCATTCTTTCTGCGGAAATGAGCGTAGTTGGAATATTCGTAATAATTCAAAATATATAAAATCTATTGAAGCTGGCACATTTCCGAAGGAAACAGAAACACTAACTACAACAGATAAATACAACGAATATGTGATGACGGGTTTAAGAACCATTTGGGGAGTTTCTTTACAAAAAGTTGAGGCTAATTTTGGATTGCATTATAAAAATTACCTTTTACAACAAGCCCAAACTTTTATAAATCAACAATTATTGTATATTGAAGATGAAAAGCTTTTGGTCTCCAAAGAAGGAAAGTTTTTGAGTGATGGTATAGCTTCAAATTTGTTTATGATGAACTAAAGCTTAGTTTCCATTTTATAAGAAAATTGAATCCAAAAGTCCTAATTTTACAAACAGAAGTCATTTTTTACTTAAAAATGCAACTAAAAACGTATTCTTTATATGCTAACAACTATACAATACAACTCTAGAAAACTCCAAATAGATTTATCAAACCCATTAGATATTTCTATCCCAATGCGTGCGTCTAAAACTAACGTTAACGCTTGGTACATTGATGAACCAACAATTGAGGCTGTTAAATTTGACGAAAACATTATGACGGTTGCTCAAGGCGCAGCAGTAAACTTTAATAACATAAAATTTAATCCACATGCACACGGTACGCATACAGAGTGTGTTGGGCATATCACAGAAGAGTTTCACTCAATTAATCAAAATCTAAAACAGTTTTTCTTTTTAGCCGAAGTTGTTACAGTGGCACCAGAGTATGTAAATGAAGATACCGTTATTTCTAAAAAGCAATTACAATTTGCTTTAGGTAACAAAAAGCGTGATGCAATTGTTATTAGAACTATACCCAATGTAGATGAGAAACTGTCTCAACAATACTCAAACACTAATTGGACGTATCTAAGCGAAGAGGCAGTTAAGTTTTTAGTAAAAAAAGGTATTAAACATTTGCTTATAGATTTGCCAAGTATAGATAGAGAAGATGATGGAGGTGTTTTAAAAGGACACAAAGCCTTTTGGAATTTTGGCGGTAAATTACGTAAAGATGCAACTATTACAGAGCTCATCTACGTCCCAAATAATGTAGAGGATGGTACCTATTTTTTAAACCTTCAAATTGCACCTTTTGAGAATGATGCAACGCCAAGTAAACCAATTTTATACAAAGTAATACAGTAATTACACGATTTAAATTATGGCTTAAAATTTGAATACAAGCTTCTATACATCAAAAATTATATAGAAAAACTAACTATGGACACATTTTTTATTATCATTTTAAGCATATTAGTAACTCTAGGTATTGTTACCATTGTAAAGCAATTAAGATTAAAAAAACAAACTAATTCTCAATCTGTAATTTTATTAGATAAAATAAAAAGAGTTTGCAAATTTATTACAGTAGAAGGTGATTTTGCAGAAATCTACCATTACGAAGATGTAAAAGAGCGATTTTTAAAACTCGTTACAAGTAGAAAAAAAGCTTTGGTGGTAATTAACGCTAAAGCTCATGTAGGTTTTGATTTGTCTAAAATACAAATGGACTCTAACGTAAAAACAAAAACAGTTACACTTTTTCATTTTCCGCAGCCCGAAGTGTTAAGTATAGAGACAGATTTAAACTACTATGATAAATCAGATGGGATGTTTAATAAGTTTGAAGCTTCAGATTTAACAGGTCTACATAACGAAGCCAAGCTTCATATCATGAATAAAGTGCCAGAGAGTGGTTTGTATGACATTGCCAAAAAGGAAGCTTTAGATTCGGTTTTGCTTATAGAAAGTATTGTTGAAACTATTGGTTGGAAGTTAGATTATACTGCTCTAAAAATTGAAGACAAAACCTCTAAAAAATTAACCTAAAATAATAGCTTCGGAAATATTATAAGCATGAATATTGAGCAACTTAGAGACTATTGTCTAAATAAAAAAGGGGTAACCGAAGATTTTCCGTTTGACCAAGACACACTTGTCTTTAAAGTTTTGGGTAAAATGTTTGCGCTTTTTTCGTTGACAAAATGGGAAAGAGGAGAAGGATCTGTTAATCTAAAATGTGATCCAGATTACGCGTTACAACTTAGAGAAACCCACGAAAGTATAGAAGCAGGTTGGCATATGAGTAAAAAACACTGGAACACGCTTTATATTCATAAAGGCGAATTGCAGCCAAAACTAATTTGTGAGTTAATAGATCATTCATACGATATGGTCATTAAAGGAATGTCTAAAAAAATGAGAGATTCATTATGAGATTAGCAGTCTATTTTAATTTCATTATCATTGCAAAAAACATCCTCTATGAGCGTACTACAAACACTACAAGAAAGAAGTAACAATACTTGCGAGCTTTGCTCATCTCCTCAAGATTTAAAACAGTATACAATACCACCATCGCTTAACGAAAACGTGGCTAACGATATATTGGTATGTAGCACATGTTTAGAGCAAATTGAAGAGAAAGTAGATATGGATGTAAACCATTGGAGATGCTTAAATGATAGTATGTGGAACGAACATGTACCTGTGCAAATCATGTCTTGGAGAATGTTACAAAGACTTCGTAATCATGGTTGGCCACAAGATTTATTAGATATGATGTATCTAGATGATGAGGCATTAGCACTGGCAAGAGCAACTGGTGAGCACGAAGACGAGGCTAATAAAATTATTCATAGAGACGTAAATGGTGTAATTTTAGAGTCTGGAGATAATGTGGTTTTAATTAAGGATCTCAAAATTAAAGGATCTAGTCAAATTGCAAAACAAGGAACTGCTGTTAGAAACATACGCTTAGACCACGAAAATGATAAGTATATAGAAGGTAAAGTAGGACCAACACTAACAGTTATAATTACAGACTACGTAAAAAAGATATAAAACTCATGTTAGAGATTAGACCAACATGTGAAAACTGCAATAAAAATTTACCGTACAATTCTAAAGAAGCAATGATTTGCACCTTTGAGTGTACCTTTTGTATAGACTGTGTCGCACTATTAAAAGAGGTTTGCTCTAATTGTGGAGGAAACTTTGTAGAACGACCAATACGACCTTATCATCTTCTAAGTAAATACCCAGTTTCTAAATCAATAGTTTTTAAGCCTGTAGATTTAGAAAAACACTTCAAAAACATAAATAAATGATATTATAGGAGTCCAATTACCTGTAGTTTATCGAATAAAAAAGTCTGTTTGCAATACAAAACCAACCAAATACACATTTGGTCGAATATATAGTTGCGCTCCATTTTTATTATAGATATTTACATTGTTAGTTATTACAAAACCTAATAAATAACTGGCATGAATAATGATAATGATTAGTAGCAAATAGTGTTTTTAAATATTAACCTAAATCGTATTATTATGAACCTAGAAATTACTCACACAAACAACATTTTTAACGTAACCGGATCTTTAGATAGACGCAACATTCATTTGTTTAAAAAACAGTTTAGAAACGTTTTTGATAAAGCAAGTTCAATAACTGTAAGTATTGAAAATTTAACAAGTATAGATCGTTATGGTGTAAGTGCAATAGCACAGTTGCATAATGAAGCGTTAGTTAAAAATAAGCGCTTATCAATAATAGGATTAGGGCAAGGCAGTATGTGCAATCGCGTAAAAACTGAAGAAGCAGCTTAATTAACAAGACATATCTGCAACGATTTTCCATTGACCATCTATGTTTTTAAATATTATCATAAATACACCATTGGCATTACCAATTGGTCGTGTTAAATGATATTCACCCATGACCCAATAATTACCGTTTTCAATTTTAGAAATATCATTGATGACAAATCGTAGTGTGCCACTTTCGGCTTTTGTAGGATAACCTTTTTTGTAATTAGCTAAGGTGTTTTTCCAGCCTTTTGTGAGACCATTGCTACCATAAAATTTAAGATTGTTATCTTGCCAGTAACCATCCATAAAACCTTCTAGGTCGTGGTTATTCCATGCGATTTCTTGTGCAGACATAACCTCTTTAATTGCTGTAATGGATGCTTCAATATTTTCTTCGGAAATCGTTACATGTTCAATTTGTTTTGGTTCTTCTTGACAAGATAATACGATTAACATCAAAAAAATATACGTGTATTTCATAAAAACTATATTTAGAGATTAAATATAGTTTAAACAGAATTAATATCTACAAGGTTTCTAAAACCCTCAATGATAAATCTACCATTTTAAAGTGCGTTTTTTTGATGTTTAAAAAAGGCATCAGCTTGCAATTGCATTAATTCTCGAGCTTTATTACGTTTGTAGGTATAGAGTTCGTCCTCTTCGGCGATATCATTATAAATTCTATTATTAAGTGTCTGGTCTGTTTTTAATAGTACCTTACGTTCACTCACTTTTTGCTCGACCCAAGTTTTTACTGCAGTTTCGGCATCTTCTAATTTGTAATCGTATTCACCTTTAGGAGACATTAATTTTGCAAAAATAGGTGAGGTTTCAATAGCTAAAAACAACAACAAAATAAATAACGAAGGTAAAAAAGGTAATTCGCCTAGAGCATTTACGCGAGCCATTAACCCATCAAAGCCATCAATAATGGGTTGTGTTGTTGCAACTTGAGTATCATAATTTGAATTAAGTTGAGCAATTTGATTTTCGGTTGCAGCAATTTTTGCTTTATTATCGGTTTTTAATTGTTGTAATTCTGCTAGAGCAGCATCATGCTTGTCTCTCTTTTCTTGATAAACAGGTCCTTTACCCAAAAGGTTAGTTCCTGCAGTGCCTTCCGCCTCAGCGATATAAATATCATAAAGCGCATTAACCTCTGCTTCTTTAGTAGCTATTTGTGACTGGAGATTTAAAATTTCCGAAGACAATGCATCCACATTAGGTGTAAACTGAGCAGCTATTTGATTTTGATTGGCAAGTGTTAACTCATTTTTTTGTTCTAAAAGCACTTGATTGATTTCCTTTTCGAAAATTTTAAGTTCTAAAGGTTTTGAAATCACAATGGCAATAATAATTGCAAGGATTAATCTTGGTGAGGCTTGTAGGATTTCGTCAATTATATTATTTCTTTTTTTAATTGTAGATACAATAAAACGGTCTAAATTGAAGATTAATAAACCCCAAATAAAACCAAATCCAATGGCTGCATATACATTATCAAAAACCGTGTAAAGTGCATAGCTACATGCAATAAAAGCCATTACTGCAGTAAAAAACACAGTGGCTCCAATACCTGCAAATTTGTTTTGTTCGCCAATGGCGCAATTGTCAAGGATGTCTGTATCTGCTCCAGAGCAGATGATGAAGAATTTTTTTAACATGATTAGTGTTTTTTGATTGATTGTCTATTAGAACGCTAAACGATGTTGTTTGTTACATAATTTAACATAAAACCTTTCATTTGGTGAAAATGAAAGGTCTTGATAAAATTGATATACTATTATTTTATAATGCTTATAACCACTGGTAGATGGACGAACCCATTAGAATCTTTAATATCAAATAATTGAAAAACAGCATTCTTGGGAAGCTTACGAAGTAGAGATTTTCCATTAGTATCTAGCGTATTTCCAGTAATTGTTCGTGTAGGTTGACCAGGTACTTTAAGTTTAAAATTGAGTACTTTTGCATCACTTAAGCTCAACTTAAAGTTGAAGGCTTCCTTGTTTGTTAGACTCACTTGATTTTCAATAGGAGTTTTGTCGTTAACTTTAACTAGCTCATCATTTTTATTTATTTTAATTGGCTCTTTAGAAATATATACTAAAGGTTGTGCTTTATCTGTATTTTTAGCAAGTAGATTAAACTCAGGATTCTTTTTTAAAATTGAAATGGCTTCATCTGATGAGATTTCTTTTTTATTGAAATAAAACTTTGCATTTTTCTTAGCCAGTTCAATTACAAAGTCTAATGTAGACTTTGGAGCAGGAGCAGGTGGTGGTGGAGGTGGAGAATCAACAATGTCATCCATTCTATGTGGTTTATTGTCTTCAAATTCAACAAAAACCTCGTTGCCAACATATACTTTCGTGATATATTGACCAGGAATTATATCTGAGGCATTAGCTCTACTTTTACTAATAGTTTTTCCTTCTTTAGAAACTAGAAATCCTTCACTATTATAATATTTAGTTTGTTTTGCAAATTCTACATAATAATACAACTCATTATTAATCTCTATGAAACCAGTTTTGGTTTCAGCAGGAGGCGGAGGCGGTGGAGGTATTATAGGAGGAAAACTCGGAAAAGGTTGTGAAGATTCCTTTTGTTCTTTACTCATTGCTTGATATAAACCTTCTAGATATTCATAATCTTTTACTTTTATGATGCGATCTTTTAGAGGTTTATCATTATACTTTTTTGCTAGTTTGTTATATTCCTCAAGTTGCTTTGCAGATAATATTGGTGGAGGAGGTGGTGGAGGCGGAGGGCAATTAGGAAAAGGCTCAGCATTTTTCTTTTGCTCATCACTCATTATCTTGTAGAGATATTCTAAACGTTCAATATCTTTACGTTTTATAATTCGTTTATCTTGTGGTTGTGCATTGTATTTTTTAGCTAGTGTGTTGTATTCTGCTACTTGCTCTGGTGTTGCTCCTTCTTGAAATGATTTTTGCATTGGTACAGTTGGAGCAGGACGTAAACTATATTCTTTTAAATCTTCTTTAGTAAATTGATTATAGAATTTATCAGCTTGCGCTTTTATTATTCTAAGTTCAGAGTTATCTGTTTGCGAACCTTTTAAATAAGCACTAATTAGATTAGAATACGTTCTGTTTAATGCTTTATAGTCACTTACATAGACTTCTTTAAAAAACTTATTATAGCCTTCTTTGGTATATAAATTATATTGAAAAGGTTGAGGGAATTTTTCGCTTAAAGCATTTTTATAAACACTCGAGCCTACATAATATGTAATATCGTTTGCTTTATAGTTGTTCAATTCTGAATTTGATATGTGCTTTCCATCTAACCAAATTGCAAACTCCTTTTCATTTTTCCAAGATTCAAATTGAGCAGTTGTGGGTCTACTAGGTTCTACCGAATATAAATTAGGAGTTAATCCTTGTAGAAAAGGATGAGTCTCAACGGAGTTTCGTTGCTCTTCGCTCATAAGGTCATAGATTGCAACTATGCGCTCAAATGTGCCTACAGGTATAGAAAGTTTTGAAGAATTGTTTAATTGCTTAATCCAATCTTTGTATTCTTTCATCATTGCATCTGTTGCACCTTCGGAAATATCAGTTTCAACAGTAACTGAGTTTTTCTTAACAACCTGCTCGCGCTCTGTAAAGCCATATAACAAAATAGCTAAAACTGGTAAAATTAATAGGCTTCGCAGCCAAATGGATGTTTTTGATGTGTGTGTTTTCATGACTGTAAATCGTTTTTTGATTGATGAATAATTAATGGCGTTTGCCAATTCTTGATGTTCGACTTTTGATGAGAAAGCCAGTAAAATGGTTTGGTATGTAGATGGTTGAATTCCGTTTTGCAATACAGCTTGGTCTGCTAAGTACTCATGATTTAGTTTGACCTCACGCTTTAGGAGATAGATTAATGGATTAAACCAAAATATGATTTGTAATAATTCTAATAAAAGCACATCAATACTATGTTTTTGTTTAGCATGAGTTTGCTCGTGTATGAGCACTTCATGTGGTATGTCGCCAAGCTCGTACTTTTTCTTGTCAAAGAATATGTAGTTAAAAAACGTATGCGGAATTCTCAAATTAGAAACTAAGACGTTTATAAAGCCTTCCGATTTTAATTTAGGATTACTCTTAATTCTAGAAATGATATTATTAAGATTGAAACAAAATTTTAGCAGAAATATTAAAACTCCCAATACGTAAAGTGACCATAAAATAATTGGTGTATAATCTACGTCAATAACTTCTTGAGTAGTCTCTGTCATCTCAAAATCTGGTACAACAAAAGTTGTAAATTCTCCAACAGTTACCGGTTCTATATATTCAATAAATGTTAGATATGGTATAGTTAAAGCTACAATTAAAGCGCCTAATAAATAAAAACGTTTAAACTTATGTATGCTAGATTGCTCTAGTATTAATTTGTAAAATAACATAAGTACAGCAAGACAAGCACTAAATTTTAAAATATAGATTACCATAATTATTTGTTTTTAATTTCATTATCAATTAGGGCCTTCAAATCCTCTAATTCTTCTTTTGTTAAATCTGTTTCCTTTGTAAAAAAGGAGGCAAATTGTGACGCACTATCATTAAAAAATGTTTTAATTAAGGTGTTTACGTGTTTAGAGAAATAGTCTTTTTTCTTTACCAAAGGGTAATATTCACGCGATTTTCCGTAGAGCCTATAAGCCACAAAACCTTTATCAATCATACGTTTTAAAAGCGTAGCAACAGTTGTCGTGGCAGGTTTTGGTTCTGGATAGGCGAGAAGTAAATCTTTCATAAAAGCTTTTTCTCTTTTCCAGAGATATTGCATAAGTTGTTCTTCAGAATTTGATAATTGCATTGCTCTACATGTTTAGAATTAACTCTACAAATGTAGAGTAAAAATATTAATTATCAAAATTCTATTTAATACATGTTGTTCAAATACACTATATTTGATTATTATAAAAAAGAAAAATTGCCCACAATGAAAGCTTTTCAAATCACCTTAATGTGTGTTTTATTAATCACATTTTCTTCCACTGCACAAAATATTCAGGATATAATTAATCAAGTAGATATTAATAAAATCTCCTTAACACTAAATGAGTTTACAGGAGAGCAATCTACCATTGTTGATGGTAATACAGTTACCATTTTTAATAGACAACATGCTGCTAATGAGTTGGCTGGAGATTATTTAGTAGAACAACTACAAGCATTAGATAACCTAGTGGTTACTGAGCAGCCATTTAATAGTAGTGGTAGAAATGTTATCGCAACGCAAATTGGTAAAACAAATCCAAACAATATTTATATTGTTTGTGCACATTACGATACGGTTGCAGATTTTTGTGCAGATGATAATGCAACTGGTACTGCAGCAGTGTTAGAAATTGCAAGAATACTATCTACACAATGTCTAGATAACACTATCGTATATGCGTTTTGGGATGAAGAAGAAATAGGTCTTCGTGGTTCTCAATTTTATGCCAACCAAGCTGCCAATAATGGAGATAATATTTTAGGTGTTTTAAATATGGATATGATTGGTTATGATGGTGATGCTGTTGGCCAACCTGGAGATAATGAATTTGATATAGATTATAGAAATATTGCAGGATCAGTTGCAATGAAAAACGATATTCTCTCAGTTTTAAATACTTATACTTTTGATTTAAATGTCATTGAAGTTAATCCAGGCACTACAGCTAGTGATCATGCCAGTTTTTGGGCAGAAGGATACTCTGCAGTTTTGGTCGGAGAGTCTTGGGAGACAAATGATGAAACACCATTTTATCACAGCCCACAAGATCGTGTTGCAACTTTAGATTTACCATATCTCAATGAAATGGTAAAATTAGTAACCGGTTATATGGTCACTAAAGGAGGTCTGGTTAATGTAGATAATACCATAACACAAACGTTAACTATGTTAACTTCAAATCAAAATTCTGCAAGTTATCAATGGTTTGATGCTGCTACAAATACAGCAATTGGAGGAGAAACCAATCAATCATTTACACCAACAGTAAATGGTGTGTATTATGTTGAGGTAACATCTGGAACATGCACAGAGCGTAGTGAAGACATAATATTTGATACACTCGGTTTAGAGTCTTTTACACAAGAGGAATTAAAAATTTATCCAATACCTGCTCAAAATTTTGTAACCATAGAATTTTCTTCGGAAATAGTAACGCAAGTAAATTTGTTTGATGTTTCAGGAAAATTAGTGCTAAATAAAACTATTGCAGAAACCACAAAATTGAATATAAAAGATTTACCTCAAGGCATTTATTTTTTGAAAGTAAACACCAAAGAAAAATCTGGAACTTATAAAATTGTAAAGGAATAGAGCTATTTTAATAAAGTATCATTTTCCGAAGAAAAAAAAGAAAGCCACTAAGTTGTAATTAGTGGCTTTTTTATAGTCTAGATGTTATTTACTTAATTCTGTGAAATATTTATAAAATAACGGAATCGTCTCAATACCTTTAAAATAATTCCAAACACCAAAATGTTCGTTAGGTGAGTGTATGGCATCACTATTTAAACCAAAGCCCATGAGTATAGTTTTACTTTTTAACTCTTGCTCAAATAACGATACTATAGGTATGCTACCTCCACTTCTTTGAGGTATTGGATTTTTTCCAAAAGTATCATAATAGGCTTTTGATGCTGCTTGATAACCAATACTATCTATAGGTGTTACATAACCTTGCCCACCATGATGAGGTTTTACTTTTACAGTTACTCCTGCAGGAGCAATACTTTCAAAATGATTTTTAAACAACGTTGTAATTTCTTCCCAATCTTGGTTTGGTACTAAACGCATAGAAATTTTAGCAAAGGCTTGGCTCGCAATCACTGTTTTGGCGCCTTCTCCTATGTAGCCTCCCCAAATACCGTTAACATCTAATGTTGGTCTAATAGAATTACGCTCATTAGTAGAATACCCTTTTTCTCCATAAACAGAATTTATACCAATTGATTTCTCATACTCCTTTAATGAAAAAGGTGCTTTTGCCATTTCGGCTCTTTCTGCGTCAGATAGGTCTTCAACCTTATCATAAAATCCTGGGATAGTAATATGATTGTCTTCATCATGTAAAGAGGCAATCATTTTAGTTAAAATATTTATTGGGTTGGCAACTGCACCACCATATAAACCAGAGTGCAAATCTCTATTTGGACCCGTAACTTCAACTTCTACATAACTTAAACCTCGAAGACCAGTGGTAATCGATGGGACATCTTGAGCAATCATTCCAGTATCTGAAATTAAAATCACATCATTTTTAAGTTTTTCTTGATTGTTTTTTACAAATTTTGATAGGTTAACACTTCCAACTTCTTCTTCGCCTTCTATCATAAATTTCACATTACATGGCAATTGTTGGGTCTTAGTCATAAATTCCATTGCCTTTACATGCATGTACATTTGACCTTTATCATCACAAGCGCCACGAGCAAAAATGGCACCTTCTGGGTGAATCTCTGTTTTCTTAATTACAGGTTCGTAAGGAGGTGAGTGCCATAGTTCAACAGGATCTGCAGGCTGCACATCATAATGACCGTAAACTAAAATGGTTGGTAATTTTTCGTCAATTATTTTTTCGCCATAAACAATTGGGAAACCTTCGGTCTCACATATCTCAACATGATCACATCCTGCGCTTAAAAGACTGTCTTTTATAACATGAGCTGTTTTAATAACATTGTCTTTAAAAGCTGGATCTGCACTTACAGATGGTATTCTTAATAGGTCTATAAGTTCGTTTAAAAATCTATCTTTATGTTCATCTAAATAAGATTGAATATGCTGCATTTTTGATATTTTTTGGATTCTTTCAAAAATACAAAAACGAAGAGTATATTTTTCTTAAATAAAGTTAATTGAATGTAGAAAGTATTTTTTATATTTGCATCCCGATTTGGGACAAATGCAGGCGTGGTGGAATTGGTAGACACGCTAGACTTAGGATCTAGTGCCTTACGGTGTGAGAGTTCGAGTCTCTCCGCCTGTACTTAATTAGAAAGCTAACTTTAACGAGTTAGCTTTTTTGTTTTTAAAACATTATGACTTATGACAGGTTTAATATTTTTTCTGTTTAAAATGTACCAGGCTAATCTTAGAATTTTTATTTAAAAAAAACCGCCAAGTTTTCACTTGACGGTTGAAGGCTAATTCAAATACTATTAATCAAATTTATTAAAGCTTAATTAGCTTAGTTGTAAAAGTTTGACCATTATTGTTTTCAAGTTTAACGAGATAGATACTCTGTGTTAAATCTGAAATATCATAAGCATTATCTGTTGTAAAATCTCCTTTAAAGGTCTTTACTAGTTTACCAGTGATATCAAAAATTTCTAAACTAGAAATAGCTTTGTTAGTTTTAAATGATGTATTTACAGGATTTGGGTAAATACTAAAATCTGTATTGGCTTCAAAACTATCTGTACTTAGTGTAGAAGGCACATTTCCGAAGATTCTAAATTGTCCTGCAGGAATAGTAACAGTTGCTGCACTATAAGTAGTATTACCAGTCTCATCCATAAGATCATACCAATTACCACCTGTTGGGAAGTTGGTGTTAACCGTTTGAGAAACCACATCAAAGTTTGCTAAAACAATAACGTTTCTTAACGATGTTGTTGGAAGAGACGTGTCAAAAATATCAATACGAGGGGTTAGAGAACCTGAGTTGAGAACATATTCTCCTTCAAATACATCTTCATTAATTTTTAATTTAATTAGTCTAGCCCAATCATTATAGATTTGATTTCTATTTGCATTTCCTAACCAATTCTCTGTCCATTGAGGTTGTGGTTTAGTATCTAATTTACAATCACCATCTGATCCTCCTGGTTCATTTACAACACCGTTATTACAGGTGAAAATCGAATTTTCCATTCCTAAGGCTGCAAAGTGCCATAACATTTTAGGACCAGGAACGGTTATACTCATTGCACCTATTGCAGGCATTCTTGATAGTGCTGTATTTAAATCTCTAACATTATGAGATCCTGTTGAATTATTACCAAATGTTACTGCTTTATACATTAGGCGCTCCTCATCATGACTTTCTGGATAGCCCATAACGCGTGGACCATCAAATTGCGTGCGAGAGTTATGACCAATCCCGTTTATATTGCTATTAGAGCTAAAACCCATTAGTAACTGGCTATATGGATCTGTCATTTTTCCCCACATCATAATACCTTTACCTTCTGAAAATCTATAATTTGCCCATTCTTTCTCTTCATTTTCACTTCCTAAATGTTCAAAAATCACATAATGGTCTGGGTCTAATGACCAAGAATAATCTGCATACTCTTTTAACACATCGACACGATCTTGTTGATAGCTATTGGTGCAACCTTCATTGCTAGCTGTACAATTTTGAGTAAATCCTTTTGTTAAATCCCAACGAAGTCCATCAATTTTAAAATCTTCTACCCAATGTCTTACAACACGTTTGGTGTACTCTTGTGTTAAATTACTTTGATGATTAAAGTCTGACCCTACATTATAACTGTGTAGTGGTACTTCATTAAAATAAGGGCTATCACTACTTGGTTCTCCCCAACCATCACCATCTGGATCATCCATCCACATACGAACTAAAGGGTTTCTGCCAAAAGCGTGGTTTATAGCTATATCTAGAATAACAGCTATATCATTTTGATGACATAGATCTATTAGTTCTTTAAATTTTTCTTCTGTACCATAAAACTTATCTAATGCCATATGAAAAGAGGTATTATAACCCCAACTTTCGTTTCCTTCAAACTCCATAACAGGCATTAATTGAATAGCATTAATATTTAGATTTTTAAAATAATCGATTCTATTAATGATATTTTGATAATTTCTATCTGCATCAAAATCTCTTACTAATACTTCATAAACAATTAAGTCTTCTTCCTTTGGTGCATTAAAGTTTGGTACTTGCCAGTTATATGCTGCCTGTCCTGTTTGTAGAACAGTAACCTCGCGCTCTTGTCCTGCAGGATAGTTTGGTAAGTTAGGATAAGTGTTTGTAGAAATAAAAGGATCATCAAAAGGAGATAGAACTAGAGTAGAGAAAGGATCTGCTGTTTTTACTAATGCAGGAGAATTTGTTACTGGATTAGTATCAAAAACCCAATATTGATATGTTTCTATTTGACCAGGAGTTAACCCAGAAATTTCTAACCAATATTTACCAGTACTTGGATCACGTTTCATTGCATCTGCACTTGTTGGTTGATAATTATTGAAACTACCAGCAACTTGAATGTATTCTTTACCAGGAGCAGATAAAACCAGTGTAGCTTTTGTTTGGTCTGTTGTATAATTAATTCCGTCCTGTAAACCAGCAGGTATTGCTTGTTCAGTAGTTCCATCAATAATGAAGACATCAAAACTCGCTTCTCCTGTATCTGAGCTACTAGGAGGAGAACCAACAAATTTTACAGTACCACTTTCTGTTATATTAGAAATTGTTGTATTACAAGAAGGAAAACCACAAGTTCCGGTTGCTACAGATACATCGTTGTAAAATACTTCAAAAGATCCTTGTACAACTGTAGATCCTTGAAAAGCTATCGTTGCAGATACCGTTAAGTTGTCACCAGAGTTTAATACAACAATATTGCTACTAGGTTGTGTAATATTAATATTTACAGTTCCTACCGGAAATATAAAATCTGAACATCCATTAGCTTTTAATTCTTGAGAACCATCTTCATTTCTAAAGACCATACCAATTTGCGTTGCACTATCTGCTTCAGGTTGTGTTAAGCCATAATAGGTTTGAGGTGTAATGGTAATACTATAAGTACCATTTCCGTTATTAGTCATTTGTCCAATGCCATCATCTTGTCCATAATTTCCAACGACACTATAACCAAAAGCATTAGAATTATCACCTATACCAGAATGCATATATACTTTTGTAGGGTTGGTAAAAGCATTACAGTCTGTATCTGTACTATTAACATCTAGAGTGATAGTAACAGGTTGGTCTACTTCTATAGCGCCAACATCAAAAGTTACTTGTGCATTGCTATAAAAACTTATAAAAGCTACTATTAAAAATAATTTTATTCTCATTTCAATTTTTTATTAAAAAAGGCTATGTTGTATATATACATCATAGCCTTTTAATTTATAATTAAACAATATGATTGTTGTTTACTACTCTAATGTAATTGTTTTGTTTACTGAATCTATAGTCAATAAATACGTACCATCTGTACCAACAAAAGCAAAGTTAGAATCTCCATCGCCAGCATTTACTAAATTAGCATCAATAGTATAACCATCATCTGCATAGAAAGGATAGTTACGACCAGAGTCCCAGTTTGTAGCTTCTGTAAAGAATCTAAAATTGTTATTATCTGCTGTACTTTGAAATTGTACATTACCAGACCAAACACCATCTCCAGTACATAATAATTCAACTGGTGTTGCCCAATCCCAACCAGCAGTTGGTAATCCAGCTCCAACACCGTAAAGAATTTCTACTTCACAAGTATCTGCACCTTGAGCACTTCCTAAGGTTATTGTTTTCTCATTAGTATCCATTGTTAAGAAGTATACTCCTGACGTTCCAACAAATTTAAAGTTAGAATCTCCATCACCAGCATTTTCAAAATTAGAATCTATTGTATAACCTGCGTCTGCATAAAATGGATAGTTACGACCAGAATCCCAGTTTGTAGCTTCTGTGAAGAATCTAAAGTTAGCGTCACCGTCACTAGTTAATTCAACATTACCAGACCAGATACCATCACCAGTACATTCAAATGCTACTGGAGTTGCCCAATCCCAACCTGCAGTTGGTAATCCTGCACCTACAGCATATAAAGTTTCTACTTCGCAAATAGCTTCAGTTTCCATACCAGTATCTTCTGGAAGTACTAAAGTAAGTGCTTGAGCACTAGAAAATACAGGTTCTCCATTATCTCCAATTACAGATTTTAGTCTAAAAGACACATTACCAGTATTTGGTGCATCTGTAGTTGGATCGTTGTCAAGACCAGCTTCGTTTGCATATCCAAGCATATCTCCAACTGTTACAGCAATTTCATTAGCAGTTGTAGAACCAACCGGTTCAGCATCTGTAAAATCACCAAGTATAGATTTTTGTAATTCATACGTAAGGTTAGTTGGTACTCCAGTATCTACTGAATTCCATGTAAAACGCTCAGCTAAGTTTCCTGCTGTTGCCTGATTTAAGATATATTCTGCTTGAAAAGAGTTAGAAAAACTTAATTCAGAATTATTTGCGATAAAGACAACGTCATCTTCAGTTTCGCAAGAATTAAAGCCTAATAAGGCTATACATAATAAGGTTAAAAATTTAATATTTTTCATGTTCGTTATTTTTTAGTATCCTTCGTTTTGTTGTAAATTAGTATTAACTCCTAAGTCTGATGCAGGTATTGGCATCACATCTCTAAAAGGTTCGGTTGTTACACCTTGTGGTACGTTTCCTTTAAATGCCCAGATGCCTTGATCTGAAAATTGTCCGAAACGAATTAAATCTGTTCGTCTATGTGCTTCCCAGAATAACTCACGAGATCTTTCAGCTAAAATAAAATCTAGATTTAAATCTCCAGACGAAATGTTACCACTTGTATCTCCATAAGCTCTTACTCTTAATTCATTGATGTAACCAACAGCCACATCTGTGCTTCCGCCACCACCACGAAGATTTGCTTCTGCATACATTAAGTAAACATCTGCTAATCTAAACATTGGAAAGTCGGTATCTATAAAATCTCCACTTGAATCTGATCCAGGGTTACCGTTAACATCTACGTTTTTAAATTTAGCAATAGCAAAACCTTGGTTAAATGGAGATGTTGCTGCAATTTCTTTAGTTTGGCCATCTGTAAAAAATAGTGCTCTACCATCTGCCGAGTTTTCTTCATCAGGAAATTGCTCTACAAATGTTGGTGTAGTTCTAACACCAGCCCAACCACCGTTGATACCAAAATCTGCAGCACTCATTGCACCACCAACTGGAGCATGCACTAAAAATGTCATTCCTCCAAACGATTGTGTGTTTAGGCCATCAAAAGTAATTGGAAAAATTACTTCATTTTGTGCACCATTAGAGTCATTGTCTGCTAAGAATAATTGAAAATAAGGATTTGTTGGTATAACGTATCCTGCGTTAATTATATTAGTTGTATACGTAATTACTTCAGCATTTCTAGGTGTACCAGTATAAACTTCTGCATTTAAATATAATTTAGATAATAATGTCCACACTGCAGCTTGATCTGCACGACCATATTCATTTTGTCTTGCACCTACAATAGCATCTTCTATATCTAATAATTCTGATTCGACATATGTAAATAAATCACCTCTTTGAATTTGTGGTGGTAAAAATGCACCAATTGGGTCATTTTCTGTTACAAATGGTACATTAGCAAATAAATCCATTGCATGCCAATAGCTTAATGCTCTTAAAAATCTAGCTTCGGCTCTGTAATTTTGAATTTCTGCTCTTAAATCTGCATCAACACCTCTTTCATCAAGTTTAGCATCTGTAGTTTGACGTAAAAACTCATTGTTTAAGGCAACTTGATAAAATATACGACTGTACATTGTTCTAATAAATTCATTACCAGAGGTCCAAGTTTGACCATGTAAATCTTTTATTGTTCCATCATTCCAACCAATTAAAGCTTCATCGGTTGTTAATTCTTGCATTTTCCAATATAAACGTAAGTAATTAGAAAAACCTTCATCTAATCCAGTTAAATCAGGATTTCCTGCAGGACCATCTTGTCCACTTAAAGAAATACCTGCATATAACTTAGCCAAGAATTGCTTGTAAGCTGCTGGATCTTCAAAGGCTGCATCAGCAGTAAGACGTCCGTCTTCTGGCTGTAAGTCTAAGTTACTTTCACACGACTGTACAAATAGTACTAATGTAAAGGCAACAAAAACATATTTAAGTGTTCTCATCATAGCTTTTAAATATTTATTATTATTCATTTTTCTTTCTTAATTAAAATGTGAAATTTAATCCTAGAACATATTGTTGTGGTCTTGGATAAAAATTATTATCAATACCATTAGAAAGTTCTGGGTCTAATCCATCATACTTAGAAATCGTTAAAAGATTAGTTGCTGTAAATGAAGCTCTAAGTTTTATCTTTTCAAAAGGAATTAAATATCCTATTGATACGTTGTCTAATTTCACAAAATCAGCTCTCTGAATATATAAATCTGAGAATAAATTTTGATTTTGGAAATTTGTGTCTAAAACACTAACGTGTCCATTTGGATAATAATTTCCAGGAGCACCTATAATAGTGTTTGTATTACCTCTATCTGAAGCAACGTTATCATAAACATAATTTCCAAAGCTTCCTCTAAAAGTAAAGCTAAAGTCGAAATTTTTGTAGCTCATATTACTTGTGAAACCTGCATAGGCATCTGGAGTTGCTTTTTTGTATGCTTGTCTATCTGCTTCTGTAATTTGATTATCTCCATTAACATCTACGTAAGCCCCTTCAATCGGGTTTCCAGCATTGTCATAAACCTGTCTGAAAACGAAAAATGTTGTTGGGTCGTATCCTGGTCTCCATAATTGAATATTGTTACCAACACCACCAGAAATACCTCCTTGAGGGATAAAGAACTCAGGGTCGCCACTTAAGTTAAGTTTTGTAATCTCATAATCTTGGAAAGTTACGTTAACACCTAAATCCCAGTTAAAGTTTTCTGATTGTGCAACTTTACCATTTAAACTAAGTTCTAAACCTCTACTCACTGTATTACCAACATTAGTTAATAATAAATCTGATAGGTTAGAACCAGCAGCTGTAGGAACTGTAGCTAATAAATCTTCTGTTTCTTTATAATAAGCATCGATTGTACCTGTTAATCTATTATCTAACAAACCAAAGTCAACTGCAACGTTATATTGTGTAGTTTCTTCCCATTTAAGATTTTCGTCAAATTCTTCTGGTCTTAAAGTTGTTAAGAACTGGTCTCCAATTTGTACAGATGCATCACCTGTTCCTGGAGTATAAAGTCCTAAAAATGCGTAGTTAAGTCCTATTTCTTGTTGACCAGTAACACCCCAACCAGCTCTAAGCTTTAAGTTTGAAAAGAAAGAGTCTTGCATAAAATCTTCATTAGATATCTTCCAACCTACAGAAGCTCCTGGGAAACTACTCCAACGATTATCTTCACTAAATCTTGAAGAACCATCTCGTCTGTAACTCAATGAAACTAAATATCTATCTTTAATATCAAAACTAGCTCTAGCAAAGTATGACTCTAGAGAGTTTCTATTAACATTGGCTAAACGGTCTACAAAAATACCGTTGTTACCTGTGTCTCTACCGCCAGATTGTCTGTAAAATTCTTGATAAGCATGACCTACAGTTAAATCTACATTAGTATCTATAGACTCTACATCCTTTTTATAGTTTAAATAAAAGTCAAGAGCAGAGTTTCTATCTAATCCATCATAAAGGTTTCTAAAAGCAAATGCATCTGGATTTGTTGGTGTAGCAGCATTAAATTGTGCGCCATCATTTTCAGAGTAATCTATACCTGCATTCATATTAAATCTCAAGTCCTTTAAGAACCAAAACCTATAATCTACATTGAAATTAGAAATAAGCCGTTTGTTTTTTGATCTATTCTGATTATTTTCTAATAAAAATAAAGGGTTTACAGGTGCTAATGTTTCGCCTATATAATTAAAAAATTGTCCGTTAGCAGTGTAAGGTGATTGTGTAGGATCAAAAGCAATTGCAGAGCCAATAGCGCCTCCATCGGCATAGTTATATTCGTCAATTACACCTTTTGCAGTTAATGTTAATTTTAAATCATTGTCTAAAAGACGTTGTACAAAAGAGGTGTTGATAGCATTACGCTCATATAATCCACCATCTAATACTCCTTCTTGTGAAGCGTGATTAAAATTTATTCTGAAATTGAAATTCTCAAAACCTTTTGATGCTGTTAAATTATGTATTGCACCAACAGCTGTTGTGTAAATTTCATCTTGCCAATTAGTATTTGAATTTCCATTAAGACTTGGGTCATAACCATCTGCAGTTTGAGCGATAGCTCTAAATTGATCTGCATTTAAAACATCTACAAAATCGTTTACTTGTTGTATAGATGCTTTTAAATCATATTCAAATTTTAAAGGACTATTTGTCTTTCCTTTCTTTGTTGTAATTAATATAACACCGTTTGATGCTCTAGAACCATAAATAGCTGTAGCAGATGCATCTTTTAATATTACAAAATCTTCAATATCGTTAGGGTTAATTGCATTTAATTGTCCCCTAACTCCTTGCACTCCTCTTTGGTCTAATGGTAAACCATCAACAACAATTAATGGAGAGTTTGTAGCAGATAGTGAAGCACCACCACGAATTCTAATCTCTGCACCTTCTCCAGGAGCACCACTATTAGAAGTTACTCTTACACCAGCAGATTTACCTGCCAAAAGTTGTTCTGGAGCAACAATTGCTCCTTTGTTAAATTCTTCGTCACCAACCTTTTCAACAGCTCCTGTTGCATCTTGTTTTGTCGTAGAACCGTATCCAATTAAAACAATTTCGTCTAGTTGCCCAGCGTCTTCGGTTAATGATACATTAAAAGGTGATTGACCTGTAAATGTGACTTCTTTTGTAGAATATCCTAAATAAGAAAATACTAAAATATCACCTTCATTGACAGTAATTGAATATTTACCATCAAAATCGGTAGATGCTCCAGTTGTAGTTCCTTTTACAAGGATGTTAACACCTGGTAGCGGTAATGCGTTAGCTTCATCTGTAACTGTACCTGTAATTTTGGTTTGACCAAATAGTGTAGCAGGTAATAAAAATGCCAGTATGAGTAAGCTATTTAAAAATGTCTTCATAAAATATTTTTAAAGTTAGTTGCTTTGTTAATTGATTATATTTTCACTTCTAGGGTTAAAACTATGTAAATTTTATGTTAACGTATTATATAATAAGTTGCGAAAACGTTTTCGTGTTAAAAACTTTTTCGATTTTAACAGAAACTACTATGTTTTAGCCTAAAATTATCAATTTTGTAAAAAAAGAATACCTTTATTGCTAACTTCGAACTCAAAATAATAAAATTCAATAGAACACGCAACCTATTGTTTAACTTATTTAAAAAAATTTTAAACAAAAATAATTCCTTTTTTAATTAATGAAAAGAAAAATAACCCTAAAACAAATTGCCAAAGAACTTGATGTTTCAATATCGACAGTATCAAAAGCGCTAAGAAATAGTATAGAAATTAGTGAAGATACTCGTCAAAAAGTGCAAGCTTTTGCAAAACTTTACAACTATAGACCAAATAATATCGCTTTAAGTTTAAAAAACAGAAAGACTAAAACAATTGGAATTATTATTCCTGAAATTGTTCATCACTTTTTTTCCAAGGTTATAACAGGTATTGAGTTAGTAGCTAATAAACGTGGTTATAATGTTATAGTTGGGTTGTCTAATGAGTCATTTGATAAAGAAGTCATTAATATGCAAATGTTAGCAAATGGCAGTATAGATGGCTTTATCCTTTCAATAGCCAAAGAAACTTTACAGCAGCAGGATTATCATCATTTTACAGAAACTATCAATCAAGGGATGCCAATTGTTATGTTTGATCGTGTGGTTAATGAGATACCTTGCGATAAAGTTATTGTTGATGACGTAAAAGGAGCTAAGCAAGCTGTTGAAAAATTGATAAAAAATGGTTGTAAAAATATAGCTATTATTTCTACAAAAGATTACGTGAGTGTTGGTAAATTACGTACTCAAGGATACCTAGACGCCTTAGAAGATCATAAAATAACGCCTAAAGCTTCTTTAATTCTAAAAATTGAAGATAAATTAATGTCAGATGATCATCTAGACAAATTGGAGAAAGAAATCGAACAATTATTTCAATCAAATAAATCTATTGACGGTATTTTTGCAGTTAATGAGTTATATGCAGTTACCGCAATAAAGGTGGCAAGAAAACTAGGTCTGGAAATTCCTAAATCGCTACAGGTTATAAGTTTTAGTGATGGTGTATTGTCAAAACATTCTACACCAAGCTTGACTACTGTAAGTCAACACGGACAAGAAATTGGAGAAGAGGCAGCTAACTTGTTAATTAATAGGTTAGAATCTGAAGAGACTGATTATAATGATGAGACAGATGAAGTCTACGAAACAGTCGTTATTGAAACCAATTTAATAGAACGAGAATCTACCAAAAATTAGATTTACTATTGAAAATTCAAAATCTTTAGTATATTTACGCCTTAATCAAAACTTATATTTTCACTTCTACATTAAGTTTTGATGAGTTTTACGCTTGTCAATAGTATTAATTAATAATATACTATTATGAAAAAGCGCGTATTAGGTTTTTGGGAAATCTGGAACATGAGTTTTGGTTTTCTAGGAATCCAATTTGGTTTTGCACTACAAGGAGGCTTTATGTCTCGAATATTTCAAACGCTTGGAGCAGAGAAAGATGCTATTCCATTATTATGGATTGCAGCACCTCTTACAGGATTGCTTGTACAGCCAATTATTGGTTATATGAGTGATAGAACTTGGCATCCAAAATTGGGTCGACGTAGACCTTATTTTTTAATAGGTGCTATATTAAGTTCTTTAGCTTTATTCTTTGTTCCCTACTCTCCAGCATTGTGGATAGCAGCTGGATTTTTATGGGTTTTAGATGCTTCAATTAATGTATCAATGGAACCTTTTAGAGCATTGGTGGCAGATAAATTAACAGAATCACAAAGAACATACGGATTTGTAGTTCAAACCTTAATTATTGGTATTGGTACATGGGTAGCAAGTAATTTACCTTGGATGGTATCTCAACTTGGTGTTAGCGATTCTGCAGATTCTGGAGTAATTACAGATTCGGTTAAAATCGCATTTGCAATTGGAGCTTTTGTTTTTTTAGTAAGTATTCTATATACAATATTTACTACTTCAGAATATCCTCCAGAAGACATGGAAGAATTCGAACGTGAGAAAGCTAGAAAAAACCAATTCATTCCAGATATTTTAAATAATATTGGAAATATGCCTCTAACAATGAAAAAGTTAGGAATCATACAGTTCTTTTCTTGGTTTGCATTTTTTACCATGTGGAGTTTGGCAAATCCTGCTTTAACCGAACATGTATTTAATACACCAGCTCCAGTGCAATCGGCTTATGACTTGACGATTCCTGCACAAGTAGAAGCTTTTGAAATTGTAAACACAGCATTCCAAAAATCATCAAATTTAGTAGGTTCAGCAATGGGTATATATGGATTGTCATCAATGGCATTCGCACTGCTCTTAGTTTTGTACACTTCTAAGAAAAATATTAATAGAAAATATGTACATATGTTTTCGCTAATATTAGGAGGACTAGGTTTTATATTTATGTATTACGCATCTCCCGAAAATTTAAAATGGTGCTTTGTACTAATAGGTATTTCTTGGGGAAGTATTCTTTCCATGCCATATGCCATGTTATCAAGTTCTGTTGACCCTAATAAAATGGGAATGTTCATGGGAATCTTTAATATGTTTATTGTTATACCTCAAATTATAGCAGCTTTAGGTGGTATTAATTTTGTTTCAGGACTACTTGGTGAAGAAGCAATTAATGCGATGACTGTTGCTGGAATAAGTTTAATTATCGCAGGGTTTTGTAACCTTTTAATAACAAACAAACAAGCCATTTCTTATCAACCAGATTTAACTCAAATTAATGACTAAAAAAGGATTCATATTCGATTTAGATGGTGTCATTGTAGATACCGCAAAATATCATTTCCTAGCATGGAGAAAACTCGCTAAGGGTGTTGGAGTAGATTTTACTGAAATTCAAAACGAACAACTTAAAGGCGTTAGCAGACAAAAATCACTTGAGAAAATTCTAGAATGGGGAAACAAGACGCTTCCTGAAAAGGAATTTAATAGACTTATGTCTCTCAAAAATGAAGATTATTTAACTCATGTTGAAAACATGAAAGAGGATGAAATCTTGCCTGATGTGCCTAAAGTATTAAACTATTTAATTAGTAAAGAGCAGCCATTAGCGTTAGGATCTGCAAGTAAAAATGCTCATACTATTTTAGATAAAGTTAATCTCCTTGAGAAATTTGATGCTATCGTAGATGGTAATGGAGTTAAAATAGGAAAACCAAACCCAGAAGTATTTTTAAATGCTGCAAAATTGTTAGGCGTTAATCCTAATGATTGTATCGTCTTTGAAGATGCAAAAGCAGGTATTGAAGCAGCCAATGCTGCTAATATGATTTCTATAGGTATTGGAGAACCATCAGTATTAAACGAAGCAGATTATGTATTTAAGGATTTTACTGAAATTTCTCTAGATTTTCTAGAAGACATCATGTCAAATAAAATAATCAAACAAACAAAAACTAATTTATCAATTGATAAATAATTTATAGATATATGAATCATATTTATATCAAACCAGATAACTGGTCTATTATAGAAGAAGGATTTAATCCAGAGCGTGTGAAATCTTCAGAAAGCTTAATGAGTATTGGTAATGGAGCTATGGGACAGCGTGCCAATTTTGAAGAGCATTACTCAGGCGAAACCTTTCAAGGCAGCTATGTTGCAGGAGTTTATTATCCAGATAAAACCAGAGTAGGTTGGTGGAAAAACGGTTATCCAGAGTATTTTGCAAAAGTGTTGAACGCTCCAAATTGGATTGGAATCAATGTAACAATTAACGGTGAGCAATTAGATCTAGCAAAATGTAAAAAAGTAGAACATTTCCGTAGAGAATTAAACATGAAAGAAGGTTGGTTGTCTAGAAGTTTTACTGCTACACTTCAAAATTTTTTAGAAATTAAGGTAGAAACAAAACGTTTTTTAAGTTTAGAATTTGATGAGGTTGGTGCTATAGAGTATAGTGTAACACCAATAAATAATGATGCTCAAATAAACTTTACACCATATTTAGATAATGGTATTACTAATGAAGATACTAACTGGGATGATAAGTTTTGGGATGTATTAAGCGTAAACCACGAAGATGAGCAAGCTTTTATTGTATCGCGTACAATGAAAACTCATTTTTATGTGTGTACATCAATGCAAACTCATGTCTCTATAAATGGAGACAAAATAAAACAAGAAAAAACGGTTAGTGATGCAATAGACAAGATACAATTTACCTATAAAAATCAAGTGTCTAAAGGAGATACTATCACGATGACTAAGTTTGGTGGTTATACTGCAGATAGAAATCATGATAAAAATGAGTTAGTGTATGTCGCAAAAAAGAGCTTAAACAAAGTATCTCAAATGGGATTTGAAGCTTTGCTAGAAACTCAAAAAGAGGCATGGGCTAAAATTTGGGAAATGGCAGATATTTCTATAGAAGGAGATGTTGCAGCTCAACAAGGTATTCGTTTTAATATTTTTCATTTAAATCAAACTTACCTCGGAAAAGATACACGCTTAAATATTGGTCCAAAGGGATTCACGGGAGAAAAGTATGGTGGAAGTACGTATTGGGATACCGAAGCGTATTGCATACCATTTTACATGGCAACCAAAGATCAAAACGTTGCAAAAAGTCTTTTAGAATACCGCTACAATCACTTAGAAAAAGCAATAGAGAATGCGCAAAAGTTAGGTTTTACTAATGGTGCAGCATTGTACCCAATGGTAACCATGAATGGAGAAGAGTGTCATAACGAATGGGAAATCACTTTTGAAGAAATTCATAGAAATGGAGCCATAGCATTTGCAATCTATAATTATTTTAGATACACAGGAGATTATAGCTATATACCAGAGAAAGGATTAGAAGTTTTAATTGGTATTGCAAGATTCTGGCATCAAAGAGCTACTTTCTCCACAGCAAAAAATAAATATGTTATTTTAGGAGTTACAGGTCCAAATGAATATGAAAATAACGTTAACAATAATTGGTATACAAACTATATTGCTCAATGGTGTATTAATTACGCGTTAGAAAATATAGAAAAAGTAAAAGAAGGTTATAACGACGATTATAATAGAATTAAGGGAAAGACTAATATCTCTGATAATGAATTAGACCTTTGGAAAAAGGTAGCAGATGATATGTATTTTCCATTTTCCGAAGAAAAGAATATTTACCTACAACAGGATGGGTTTTTAGATAAAGAACTAATTTCGGTTGCAGACTTACCACATACCGAAAGACCAATAAATCAAAAATGGTCTTGGGATAGAATCTTACGTTCACCATATATAAAACAGGCAGATACGTTACAAGGTATGTACTTTTTTGAAGATCATTTTTCTACAGAAGAATTAGAACGTCATTTTGATTTTTATGAACCATTTACAGTGCACGAAAGTTCACTGTCACCTTGCGTGCATAGTATCCAAGCAGCAAAGCTAGATCGGATGGAGCAGGCGTATGAATTTTATTTACGTACATCTCGTTTAGATTTAGATGACTATAATAAAGAAGTAGAAGAAGGATTGCATATTACATCTATGGCAGGTACCTGGATGAGTATTGTAGAAGGATTTGGAGGCATGAGAGTTAAAAATGATATGTTATCATTTGAGCCTAAAATACCAAATGAATGGAAATCTTACTCGTTTAAAATTAATTTTAGAAATCAAATTTTAAAAATTAATGTTACTCAAACTGGTACTAAGTTTCAGTTAGATGGAGATGAGCAAATAGATATTCTCGTAAAAGGAGAAAAGGTAACTATTAGTCCTAATAATTTAGTGACTGTATAGAATAATTTCTAACCTACAAGGTCTCAAAATCTTGTAGGTTTTTTTTCAATGTTTAATGTATTGGCCTAATTATTTTAGAGCTAGACAACTAACAACTATTGTAATGAAAAGACTCAGTTATATTTTTCTATCAACAATATTAGTTCTTTTTGTGTCCTGCAAAAATGAAACAGATAAGGCTAGTACAAAAAATACCACATCAACTGCGCTTATTGAGCAAAATGATATAGAGCGTATTGAACCACCTAATTGGTGGACGGGTTTTAAAAACGACAAACTACAATTACTAGTACATCATAATAATATTGGTAATTATGAGCCTTCAATAAATTATCAAGGTGTAGAAATTAAAAAAGTAAGTAAAGCCACCAAAAGCAATAATTATCTATTTCTTGATCTTATTATTTCTACAAACGCTCAGCCAGGACAATTTAATATCATATTTAAAAACAGTCAAGGCGATGAGCTTATAGATGTATACGAACTCAAAACTCGAGTTAAACCTGCCAATGATTATGTAGGATTTGACAGTAGCGATGCCATTTATCTCATAACACCAGATCGTTTTGCAAACGCAAATACCAATAATGACACACCATTATCTATAGAAGGTCAACCTGCATTAAAGGAGCAAACTATTAATAGAAAAAATGATTACGCAAGACATGGTGGTGACATACAAGGGATTACAAATCATTTAGATTATATTCATGATTTAGGATTTACAGCCATTTGGCCACAACCGTTATTAACTAACGATATGAAAGAAGGCTCATATCATGGCTATGCTATAACAGATTTGTACCAAATAGATCCACGTTTTGGCACTTTAGAAGAGTATCAAGAATTATCTCAAAAAGCAAAAGAAAAAGGTATGAAACTCATCATGGATCAAGTTGCAAACCACGCTGGACTTTACCATTGGTGGATGAAAGATTTACCATTTAAAGATTGGGTTAATCTGCAAGAAAATTACGAGAAAAACATTGATGATTGGAATAACGACGTCACTATAAATTCTAATCACAGACGTACCACTAATCAAGATATTTACGCATCCCAATTTGATAAAGATGGTAATTCTCAAGGTTGGTTCGTATCTACAATGCCAGATTTAAACCAAAAAAATCCTTTTTTGGCAAATTACTTAATACAAAATAGTATTTGGTGGATAGAAACTGCGCAATTAGATGGGATTAGACAAGACACTTACCCTTATCCAGATAAAGATTTTATGAGTAATTGGGCAGGAGCTATCATGACGGAGTATCCTAATTTTAATATCGTTGGTGAGGAGTGGAGCCACAACCCACTACTTATTGGTTATTGGCAAAAAGGAGCAAACAATAAAGATGGTTACGAGTCTAACTTAAAATCTACAATGGATTTTGCTATGCAAGCCAATGTAGTAAATGCCTTAAATGAAACAGAATCTTGGGATAAAGGTTTGGTTAAAATCTACGAAGGCTTGGCTAATGATTTTCATTATGCTAATCCAAAAAGCATAATGGTTTTTGAGGGCAATCATGATATGAGTCGCATTTTTACACAATTAAATGGTGACGTAACTAATACAAAAATGGCAATTGCAACCTATGCAGTAATGCCAAGAATATTACAAATGTATTATGGTACAGAGATTTTAATGCAAGATTTTGATAAACCTGGAGATCACGGTTTAATACGTACAGATTATCCTGGAGGTTGGGATGGTGATACCAAAAATGCATTTACGGGTGACGGACTTTCTTCGGAAGAAAAAAACATGCAGAACTTTGTAAGTAAAGTACTTAATTACCGAAAAAACAGTAAAGCGATTCATGATGGTAAAACTATCCATTTTGCTCCATTTATGGGTACATATTTCTTATTTAGGCAACTAGACAATGAAACTGTGGTTTTAATTTTAAATAAAAACGAAAATCCTATAACTATCGATTTAAAACGTTATGCTGAAATTGGCCTCAATGGAAAATCGTTAAAAAACATCTTAACAGGTGAGAGTTTTACTTGGAGTGATGAACTTAAACTTAATAGTAAAGGAGTAACTGTATTAACTACCAAAACTAAATAAACTATGAGATTTGTATTACTTTTTGCAATCCTTGGTGTGATGTCTTGCAAAGACGAAGCTAAAAGCGAGCCAATTTCCGAAGAAAAAACAGTTTTTGTAACATTAGAAAATGATAATGTATTAGAAGGTACATTGCATAGGGCAGATAGTATTCAATCAAATTATATCAAACCAAGACCAGTTGATGTGTGGTTGCCCGAAGATTATTCCGAAGAAAAAAAATATGCAGTGCTATACATGCACGATGGGCAAATGTTATTTGATGTTACCACGTCTTGGAACAAGCAAGAATGGAAAGTAGATGAATGGGCTACAGATCTCATGAAGTCTGGTAAAACTAAAGATTTTATTGTTGTTGCCATACACAATATTAGCGATTTGAGGTGGCAAGATTTGTTTCCGCAAAAAGCAATCAATTTTATGGACGAGGACACAAAATCAAACGTAAAAGATATTGCAGGTGCTAAAAATTTTAAATTAAATGGCGATAATTATCTCAAATTTTTAGTCGAGGAGCTAAAACCTATAGTAGACAAAACCTATAATGTTCATACCAATAAAGAAAACACGTTTATTATGGGATCAAGCATGGGAGGATTAATGTCTATGTATGCCATTAGCGAATATCCCAACATTTTTGGAGGTGCAGCTTGCCTTTCAACACATTGGGTTGGTGGTATGCCAATGGAGAATAATCCATATCCAGAGGCTATTTTCAAATACATGGAGGCTAACTTACCAAAGGCAAAAAATCATAAACTGTATTTTGACTACGGAAATAAAACACTAGATGCGCATTATCCAAAATTTGCACCAAGAGTAGATACTATATTAAAACAAAAAGGATACACAGATAAAAATTCTAAAAATTTATTTTTTGAAGGGACAGACCATTCTGAAAATTCTTGGAATCAACGCTTAGATCAACCGTTAACATTTTTATTAGGTAGTAATTAGCACGTCATTTTGAACTTGTATCAGATTCACTCAACAAACAAAAATGAAATATAATTTAGCATACATAATACTGTTTTTAACCATTTCCTTAACTGCACAAAACGCAAACCGAAAATTTGTTAGTGCAACAAAAATTAATGATGGGATTGAAGTTAAAGTTAACGATGGGAATTATAAAATTCAATTTTTTACTTCGGAAATCGTCCAAACCACATTCATCCCAACTGGAGAAACAGCATTTAAAAAATCTCATGCAGTAATTGCTAATCCATCAATTTCTGAAGTAACTTTAACAGAGATGGAAGATGATATTTTGGTTGAGACAAATGGTCTATTGGTAAAAATTAATAAAAGTCCATTTCAAATCTCATACTATCATAAAAACAAATTAGTAATTTCAGAAAAAGCAGGCTACGTTAAAAACGACAGCTTAGAAACCATACATTTTAATCTCGATAAAGATGAAGTTTTATATGGAGGAGGCGCAAGAGCGTTAGGGATGAATCGTCGTGGCAACCGCTTGCAACTCTATAACAGAGCGCACTACGGTTATGAAACGCGAGCAGAGTTAATGAACTTTACATTACCAATCGTAATGTCATCAAATCAATACATGGTTCATTTTGATAATGCACCAATTGGCTTTTTAGATTTAGATAGTAAAGGTGATAACACCCTTAAATATGAAACCATTTCTGGTCGTAAAACCTACCAGGTTATTGTTGGTGATTCTTGGTACGATATCGTAGATAATTATACAGATTTAACAGGAAAACAACCTATGTTGCCACGTTGGGCTTTGGGTAATTTCTCGAGTCGTTTTGGTTACCATTCTCAAAAGGAAGTCGTTGAAACTATAGATAAATTTAGAGAAGAAGATATTCCTGTAGATGCCATAATTTTAGATTTGTATTGGTTTGGAAAAGACATCAAAGGCACAATGGGAAATCTTGAGTTTGATCGAGATTCTTTCCCAAATCCTAAGCAAATGATTAAGGATTTAAAATCTAAAAATGTTGAAACCATTGTAATCACAGAGCCTTTTATGCTAACGACATCTCATCGATGGGATGAGGCTGTAAAAGAAGATATTCTCGCAAAAGATTCTCTAGGGAATCCATTCAAATATGATTTTTACTTTGGAAACACAGGTTTGATTGATATTTATAGCGATAAAGGAAACCAGTGGTTTAAAAATATTTATAAGGACTTAGCTAAAATGGGTGTTCACGGATTTTGGGGAGACCTAGGAGAACCAGAAGTTCACCCTTCAAAATTAATCCACGCAACAGGAACAGCAGATGAAGTCCATAATATTTACGGTCACGATTGGGCAAAATTAGTTCAAGAATCAAGTTTAGAAGCCAATCCAGAAAAACGACCATTTATTCTCATGCGAGCAGGTTACTCAGGTTCGCAACGTTACGGTTTAGTGCCATGGTCTGGTGATGTGAACAGAACTTGGGGAGGCTTACAAAGCCAACCAGAAATTGCACTCCAAATGGGAATGCAAGGTTTAGCATATATGCATAGCGATTTAGGAGGTTTTGCTGGTGCAAATCTAGATGATGAGTTATATGTGAGATGGTTGCAGTATGGTGTGTTTCAGCCTATTTATCGTCCGCATGCACAAGAGGAGGTTGCGAGTGAACCTGTTTATAGAAGTGATAAAGCAAAAGCATTAGCAAAAGAAGCTATCGAGTTACGTTATAGGTTGTTGCCATACAATTACAACCTCATGTTTAACAACAATCAATCAGGTATACCTTTAATGAGACCATTATTTTTTGAGGAACCAGATAATCCAGAGTTGTTCGAGTATTCTGAAGCTTACCTTTGGGGAGATGATATGTTAGTGGCTCCAATTTTAAAGGCTGATCAAACTACTCAGGATGTCTATTTTCCGAAGCACTCAAACTGGTATGATTTTTATTCAACCAGTTTATTCCAAGGAGGTAGCAAAGTAAGTTATCAGCTAGAGGAAAATACTATACCAACATTTGTGAGAGGTGGTGCGTTTATAACGATGTCTAATACTGTAAATTCTACAAAAATTTATGATGGTAACAGTTTAGTTGTGCATTATTTCTACGATGAGTCTGTAAAAGACAGTTACCAGGAACTTTACAATGATAATGGTAATATAGTAAACGCGTTTGCTAATGGTAATTACGAGATTTTAGAGTTTGAAGCACAAATTAAAAAGAGACAAATAGAAATAGAGATGGATGCTCAAATTGGAGCAAACTTCAATGATAGAGAAAAGTCAATAAAGCTTGTGGTACATAATATTACGCGTAAACCAAAGCAAATTAAGGTAGAAGGAAAAAAAGTTGAAGGTAATTATAATAGCAAAAAACAAACAATCAATATTACTTTAGATTGGGTTACAACTAAAGACAAGTCAATCAAAATAAAGCTTAGCAAATAAGCTCTTGTAAGTATTGAAGTGTGTTGTTTGAGCTAAGAGCAATCTCATAATATTAAAGTAAATGAAAAACAAATATTGCATTTTAATCTCAATAGTTTTATTAAGCATAACTGCTTGTAAAAACGATAAAAAAGTAATGGAAGAACCAACAAAACCAAAAATAGAATTGAAGAAAAAAGAAGTCGTATACCAAGTCTTTACTAGATTGTTTGGAAACACAAATACTAATAACAAACCTTGGGGAACATTAGAAGAAAATGGTGTTGGAAAATTCAGTGACTTTAATGATAAAGCACTTAATGAAATTAAAGATTTGGGTGTTACTCATATTTGGTACACAGGAGTTCCGCATCATGATGTGATTACAGATTATACCAAATACGGGATTTCAAATGATGATCCAGATATCGTAAAAGGTCGTGCTGGTTCACCTTATGCAGTGAAAGATTATTACAATGTAAATCCAGATTTGGCGGATAATGTAGACAATCGTTTAGCAGAATTTGAAGCACTTATAGAGCGTTCTCATAAGGCAGGATTAAAAGTGATTATTGATATTGTGCCAAATCACGTGGCTAGAAACTACCAGAGTCTAACTAATCCTGAAGGAACTACCGATTTTGGAGCAGAAGACAACAAAACGGTTGTCTATGACGTCAATAATAACTTTTACTATAATCCAGGCGAAGGGTTTAAAGTCCCACAATGGAAAAATGGTTACCAACCTTTAGGTGGAGAAACTCAAAAATTAGCAGATGGCAAGTTTGAAGAAAATCCCGCAAAGTGGACAGGTAATGGGTCTAGAGCATCGCAACCAGATATGAACGATTGGTACGAAACGGTAAAAGTAAATTATGGAGTGTCTCCAGAAGGAAGAAAAGATTTTGAAGAATTACCAGATGGTTATGATGAACAACATTTTAATAAGCATTTTGAATTTTGGCAAGATAAAGAAGTGCCAAGCTCATGGGTAAAATTTAAGGACGTTGCGTTATACTGGACAGCAAAAGGTGTCGATGGTTTTCGCTTTGATATGGCAGAAATGGTACCTGTTGAGTTTTGGAGTTATATGAATTCTGCAATTAAAATGAAAAATCCTGAGGCATTTTTATTAGCAGAGGTTTATAATCCAAGTTTATATAGAGATTATATCAAAAAAGGAAAAATGGATTATCTCTATGATAAAGTACAATTGTATGATACCATTAAACATGTAATGCAAGGTCACGGTAAGACTGATAATATTCCACCAATACAAGATGATTTAAAAGACATAGAACATCACATGCTTCATTTTCTAGAAAATCATGATGAGCAACGTATTGCAAGTCCAGATTTTGCAGGAAGTGCCCAAAAAGGAAAACCAGCAATGGTCGTTTCTACAACGATAAGTACTTCGCCAACGATGGTCTATTTTGGTCAGGAGTTTGGTGAGCCTGGAGCAGAAGATTTAGGTTTTGGTGACCCAACGCGTACTTCTATTTTTGACTACGGAAGTGTGCCAAGTATGGTAAGATGGGTAAACGACAAGAATTTTGATGGTGGTCAATCTACTCAAGAAGAAAAAGACCTAAGAGATTTCTACAAACGCTTGTTAAATTTTACCATAAATAGCACTGCTTTAGCTAGTAACTATGCAGATATTCATGCATACAATAGAGCAAATACGCAGTGGTACAACGATAAAGTGTTATCCTTTGTAAGATGGAGCGATGATGAAAAGCTAATAGTAATATCAAACTTTGATGCTAATGATACTTTTGGTTTTGATTTACAAATACCTCTTGAAATTTTAAACACTTGGCAACTCGAACCTGGAGACTACAGTTTTGTAGACCAACTTTATGATTCATACACATCAATATTAAAAGTAGGACAAGACCAGGCGACTATTAGAATTGATATAAAACCGTTAGAATCATTTATTCTAAAATTAAATAACTAATGAAAAACATACTCCTTTTACTGCTCGTTCTTTGCTTTGCATTTTCATGTAAGCAACAAACAAAAGAAATCGATAAACCTAAAACGCCTTTTATATGGGAAGCTGCTAATGTTTATTTTTTATTGACAGATCGCTTTAATAATGGCGACACTACAAATGACATCAATTTTGATAGAACAGAAGAGCCAGGATTACTTCGTGGTTTTGAAGGTGGTGACTTAAAAGGTGTAACTCAAAAAATAGAAGAAGGTTATTTTAGTGATTTGGGTATTAATGCTATTTGGATGACACCAGTTGTGGAGCAAATTCATGATGGTACAGATGAAGGCACAGGTTTGAGTTATGGTTTTCATGGCTATTGGGCAAAAGATTGGACAAACTTAGACCCAAATTTTGGCACAAAACAAGATTTAAAAAATCTGGTTGATGCAGCACATAAAAAAGGCATTAGAGTATTGTTAGATGCGGTTGTTAATCACACAGGTCCAGTAACAGACGAAGATCCTGTTTGGCCAGGAAATTGGGTTAGAACAGAGCCACAATGTGCTTACGATACTTATGAAAATACAGTTACTTGTACATTAGTAAAAAATTTGCCAGACATTAAAACCGAAAGTGATGAAGAAGTAGATTTGCCTCCACAACTCGTAGCAAAATGGAAAGCAGAGGGTCGCTATGATCAAGAAGTGCTAGAATTAGAAGAATTTTTTAATACGACAGGTTACCCAAAAGCACCACGTTTTTACATAATGAAATGGTTGTCTGATTATATTACAGATTATGGCATAGATGGTTACAGAGTAGATACTGTAAAACATACCGAAGAATATGTATGGCAAGAGTTTAGAACCATTTGTAATGCGTCTTTTGATGAATTTAAAAAAAATAACCCAGACAAGGTTTTAGATGACAATCAATTTTATCTCGTTGGTGAGGTTTATAACTACGGAATTAGCGCAGGAAAAGCATTTGATTTTGGCGATAAGAAAGTAAACTATTTTGATGGAGCCTTTAATAGTCTCATTAATTTTGAACTTAAATGGAACGTAGCGCAACAAACAAAAGAAGAGGTTTTTAAAAGCTATTCAGATACTTTAAATACTAATATGAAAGGTTACAGTGTACTTAATTATTTAAGTTCACATGATGATGGCAAACCTTTTGATCCAACTCGTCAAAAACCATTTGAAACAGCTAATATGTTGTTGTTAACACCAGGAGCTTCACAAATTTACTATGGCGATGAGTCTGCAAGAAATTTGGTGATAGAAGGTACGGTAGGCGATGCTACTTTGAGGTCTAACATGAATTGGGAGGCTATTAAAAATGATTCAAAAACTCAAAAGATTTTAAAGCATTGGCAAAAATTAGGTCAGTTTAGAAATGCACATCCAGCAGTTGGAGCAGGCAAACATCAAATGATTACACAATCGCCTTATGTGTTTTATAGGAGTTATTCCCACGGAAATTTTAAAGATTTGGTAGTGGTTGCTATGGATTTGCAAGAAGGCAAAAAAACACTTAAAGTTGGAGAAGTATTTGAAGACGGTACTAATCTACGTGATGCCTATTCTAATCAAAAGGTAACTGTAAAAGATGGATTTGTTGAGTTAAACTCACAGTATGATATTGTACTTCTAGAACAATTATAAAAAGCAAAACATGAAACATTTAATAATTTTAATAATTGCTATAACAGTTTTGTCATGCAATTCTTCCGAAGAAAAAAGAGAATTAACTGCAGTTTCTCCAAACGGTAATATTGAGGTAAGTTTTAATGTTTCGGCAGAGGGACAACCTTTTTATACAATTTTAAACAATAAAAATGTAGTTATTGATATATCATTTTTAGGATTTGAATTTAAGGATGCTCCAGATTTTGATAAGAATTTTATTATAAAAAAATCTCAAATAGAATCTCATACTGAAACCTGGAAAATGCCTTGGGGAGAACAAGAATTGGTGCAAAATAATTACAATGAACTCAAAATTTTTTTACAAGAAAAAATATCACCAGAGCGTTTTTTAACTATTGCTTTTAGGGTGTATGATGATGGTGTTGGTTTTAGATACGAATTTCCTGAACAAGCTCGATTAAGCGAAGTAGAGATTGTTGATGAGCATACTCAATTTAATCTCACACAAGATTATAATACTTTTTGGATTCCTGGAGATTGGGATATTTATGAGCACCTTTATTCTACAACTAAAGTGTCTCAAATAGATGCTTTAAAATATGTAGGTCATGTTAATTTGGCTCAAACTCATATTCCGGTTAATGCAGTAAACACACCAGTGACTATGGTTGGCGATGATGGCACACATTTAAGTTTTCACGAAGCTGCACTTATAGATTATGCAGGCATGACCTTGGCAGTAGATACAGAGAATCTTAATTTAAAAAGTAATCTTGTTGGCTCAAAAAATACACCTTATAAGGTAAAACGTAGCTTACCTTTTAATACGCCTTGGCGAACCATTCAAATTACTAACAATGCACCAGATTTAATAACGTCTAATCTTATTGTTAATCTTAATGAGCCAAATAAATTGGGTGATGTCTCATGGTTTAAACCTATGAAATACACAGGTGTTTGGTGGGAAATGCATTTGGGTAAATCCTCTTGGGATTATGGTATGACTCAGGATATGAGTACATGGACAGATCCAGGAAAATCCAATGGTACGCATGGTGCTACGACAGAGAATGTTAAAAAATTCATTGATTTTTCATCAAAAAATAATATTGGAGGTGTTTTAGTGGAAGGTTGGAATACAGGTTGGGAACATTGGATTGGTTTTGAAGATCGTGAAGGTGTTTTTGATTTTGTAACACCATATCCTGATTATGATATTGATGAGGTTGTGCGCTATGGTAAAGAAAAGGGAGTAGATATTATTATGCATCACGAAACTTCTGCTGCTACAGAGACTTACGAAAAACAGCAAGATACTGCTTATGCATTAATGCAGAAGTATGGTATGCATGCTGTTAAATCTGGGTATGTTGGTAAAATATTACCAAAAGGAGAGTATCATCATGGTCAGTACATGGTAAATCAATATAATAATGCTGCCATAAAAGCAGCAAAATATGAGGTAGCAGTAAATGCTCACGAACCTATTAAGGCTACAGGATTAAGGCGTACATATCCTAATATTATTTCTAGAGAAGGATTACGTGGACAAGAATTTAATGCTTGGGCAGAAGATGGAGGGAATCCTCCAGAGCATTTACCAATTGTTGCTTTTACAAGAATGTTGGCTGGACCTATTGATTTTACACCTGGTATTTTCAATATTAAATTTGATGAGTATAAAAAAAATAATCAAGTAAACACGACTTTAGCACAACAGCTTGCTTTATATGTTGTGATTTATAGTCCAGTACAAATGGCTGCAGATTTGGTAGAACATTATGAGGCTAACCCAAAACCTTTACAGTTTATTAAAGATGTTGGTGTTGATTGGCAAACAACAAAAGTTTTAAATGGAGAAGTTGGTAAATATGTAACTATAGCTAGAAAAGAAAGAAAAACAGATAATTGGTTTTTAGGAAGTATAACCAATGAGAAATCTAGAACCTTTGAAGTTACTTTAGACTTTTTAGATGATAATCAAAATTATACTGCTACAATTTACAAAGATGGTAAGAATGCTCATTGGGATGATAATCCTTTAGCATTAGATATAGAAAAAATTGAAGTTAATAAAAATTCTAAATTAACACTACACCTTGCTCAAGGTGGAGGTTGCGCAATAAGTATAATTAAAAATTAAGATGATGAAAAAGATTGTTTTATTATTAATTTTTTTGAGTTCACTAATAGGATTTGCTCAAGTGGGAATTGGTACAACTACACCACAGAGTATGTTGGATATTAATGGAAACTTATCACTTAAGGTTTCAAATTATAATGGTGGTCCAGGTGGAAGCGCAACAGTAGTTGACGATGGTATTTACATAAACCTCACACCAACAGCAGGTAATGTTGAATTTATTTTACCAGATGCTTCTACAGTGCCAGGCAGAGTTTATATAGCTAGAAATATATCTGATAATATAGATGCAGTAATATATACATTTGGTTTTGTTGCAGGTTTAGGAAATGGTGTTGAGTTTTTTCCTGGAGATAGTAGAGCAAGTTTAAAATCTGTTACAATGACTGCAGATGCTGGGAGTGATGGAGGTGATAGAACAAAAACTTTAATATTTATTAGTGATGGCTCAAACTGGACCTATGGCCATTTAGGATTTTAACACCTTAATTTGTAACAATTTATAAGTAAGAAAGTCTTATTAGTAGCGACTAAGCTATTAATTCGTAATTTTGCATGTTACAAAGTAATACAATGACCAACATTAACGAAAATATTGAGTCTCCATTTAAATTAATGGTTAGTTTCGATAAACTTCTTACGCACTATGAGGAATTAGCTCAAAGTGATGATGAATTTATTGCTGCAAAAGCACGTCGAGTTTTAAGAACTGCAGAAGGATTTCCAGAACTTAGAGATGGTATTACAAATCCAGAAGATTTAATAACTAGAGAGAAGGAGATTAGTGTTATTTTGCAAGATTCTTTTAGTCGTATTTTAACTAAAAATGAGATAAAGACTGCTTCTGTACCTTTCCATAATTTGATATTTAATTCTTCAGAGCGTTTTAAATCTATAATTAGTACAGCAGGTAAAGATTTTGAATTAGAGATTAAAAACATGCCTAAAGATGATACTTATATCATCGCATGTACATTTATATTGTCGTTTTGTTATGGTTATAACATTAACTTTAAACGACCATTTTATTACGAAATTCCAGACGAAAATGGTATCATGCAATACTACAAAATATTGTATAATGCCGATTTTACTGAAATAATACCAACTAAGGACGCACCTAAAATTACACAAGAAGATGTAGATGAATTACTTGATAATTTTGAAAACATGGCCTTGTGGAAAGAAAAATTTCCTCCAAACAGCTATACGTTTAAAGGCTTTGTAATCTCTAATATTTTTAATGTTACTGATGATCAATCTATCTCTAACATAAAATCGAGTTTAATTGGAGAAGATAGAAGAAATGATGAAGGTTTTATGAGTGATTTTCATAGAATTTTTCAATCGCTTTTAGGGCTTAAAGATATTAAAGTAGGTTTTTCTATATATAATGACGAAGAAGATGAATTTGAACGCGTTTATGGTGTTGGTATAGATAGTTTTCTACTTAATAAATTAGATTCTGGTAAGTGTCAAACTGCGCTTTGTAGTCAATCTTATAATACGTTATTAAAAGAAAAGAAGTTCTACACAATCTCTGATGTAGATAAGTTTTACGAACTTTCTAAGGGCAATGCGCCACAATATAAAACCTTAAAGGAGCAAAATATAAAAAGTGCAATACTTGCACCAATTGCTAACGATGAAGGCTTAATGGGGATTTTAGAAATCGTATCTGAGCAGCCTAAAGTTTTAAACAGTATTAATGCCAATAAATTGGTAGATGTTATGCCTTTTATTGTAACAGCTGTAGAACGTTCTAAAAACGAAGAAGAAAATCTTATAGAAGCAATTATTCAGCAAGAATGTACTTCAATTCATCCAAGTGTGAACTGGCGTTTTGAAAAAGAAGCTAGGAATTTTATTAAAGACCAAATGAATGGTAAAGAGCCTAGTTTTAATAAAATAGCTTTTGATAACATTTATCCTCTATTTGGACAAATTGATATTAAAGGGTCTTCTGAGGCTAGAAATTCGGCAACGCAACAAGATTTAACGATACAGCTTCAGTCTATTAAAGCCATCATTGAGAATGCTCACAAATTAGAAAATTTACCAATTTATGAGCAATTTATTTATCAAATAAGTGATTATCTTGATGCTTTGAGTTCGAACTTTCAGGTAGATAGTGAGCAGCAAATTTCGGCATTTGTAAAACAAGATATTGACCCATTACTAGAACATCTTAAAGTCATTGATGTCTTAAAAGATGAAGTGAATGCATATTTTGAAAGTATTGATCAAAAGGTTGATGTACTTTATCATCATAGAAAAGAGTATGATAATACCGTAGCTTTAATTAATAAAGAAATGGCAGCGCTTTTAGATAAGAAACAGATAGAAGCTCAGGCTATGTACCCTCATTATTTTGAACGTTTTAAAACAGATGGTGTTGAGCACAATATGTATATAGGAGAGTCTATTACAAAGAAGGATTCTTTTAACCCTATATATTTATATAATTTGAGATTGTGGCAATTGCAAGTTATGTGTGAAATGGAAAATTCATTTTATTTAATGCAACCTAATTTTCCTGTAAAATTAGATGTAGCCTCAATGATTTTGGTGTTTAATCAACCATTATCTATAAGTTTTAGAATGGATGAAAAACAATTTGACGTAGACGGTACGTATAATGCCAGATATGAAATTGTAAAAAAACGTGTAGATAAAGCTTACATAAAAGGTACTACTGAGCGTTTAACTCAAAAAGGAAAAATTAGCATAGTATATTCTCAAAAGCAGGATGAGATAGAATACTTGAGATATATTAAATTTCTTCAATCAAAGAAGTATCTAGACAATGATGTAGAGATTGTAGAACTTCAAGATTTACAAGCTGTAACTGGTTTAAAAGCTATACGCGTAAGTGTGTTATATCATAAAAATGAAGATGATAAATCGTTTTACACGTATGATGACTTAATGAAAGAGATTAGAGCTTAAACTAAATAATAGTTTGTATCAACTTTATCTTGTATAATAATATTTGCTTCAGATTCTGGATCTAATACCTCTTGAATATCCATTCCTGGATTACTTTTAACAGCAATACCAAAAGCAATAAGAGATACTATTATACCAATCATAAAGACAGTATAAGTATTACGTAGTAATCTATATTTACGTTCTAATACGATACCTAAAAAGTATAAATCTTTAGTTAACGCTTTGTATATATAGTCTTTATCTGTTACTAACTCTTGTATAGCCCATTCAAACTCCTCTAATTTCATTTTGTGAAAATTTCCGAAGAAACTTAAATTAACTTTTTGGTTTTTTACGTCCTCTTTAGTAAACTGTCCACTGGTAACATTAGGTCTCGTCGCTATAATAGACATAACCATTGAGGTTACACTAAATAAAGTAAATATTACGGTTGGCCAAGTTAAATAAGGATTAGTATCCAATTTAGAAATTAAATTGGCAAGTACTACAGATATAATAATGGCATTCACAGAAAGTAAAATATTGGCTTTCGTATCTGCAATATCACTCAGTTTTATATGGTTTCTAAGAGCAGTTCTAAAAAAAGTTTGAACACCACGTTCAGGACTTTCATTTTTATACTGCATCTTATACTTGGCTTTCATTTCTTCTTTCTTGTACTTACTTTTTTGCTTTCTTTTAGCTTTAATAAGTTTAGCAAGATTTTTATCTTTTCTAGATTGCCAGTTTTTTAATGCGTAATCTGTATAATATTGATGTTTTTTTGATAGTACTTTAATGTTCTCATTCCTCCATTCGGTAGGAGTATAAGTTGCAACACCACGTAATTCTAACTCTTTCCTTAAAAATTCACTAGCTTCTTCAAAGTATTTTTTACCAAAATGAGAGGCATCTGCATCTCTAATAATTTTACCTAATTTGGTCGTTGGGACTTCTTTAAACTTGGTCTCCATGATGCAAGTGTTTACCGCATCAATTAAGGCTTTATCAGCACCTTGCTCTGTTAAAAAATCTGTCGCTATCTTAACACCCTTTTCTTCGTGATCTTCTGCACCTTGGGTGTAACCTGTATCATGAAGTAAAGCTGCTATTTCTAGAATTTGAGCTTCGTCTTTAGTAACCTCTGTGTTTTCAATAATCTCGCGAGTACTTTTTAGAACACGTTCTGTATGCTTATAATTATGATATAGATAAATTGGATCTAGATCTTTTTTTAATAAATCAAATACAAATTCTTCAGTTTTCTTAATAAAGTCAGTGGCCATAAATATCAATAATAGATTAAAGTAAAATTACAAAATTAAGATTTAACATAAGCTGTAATTATGAAAGCTAATTAACGACTAAATTATTTGTAAATTATGTCTTTATTAATAAAAAGAATAACCGTATCGATTCTAATAGCACAATGCAATTAAATATAAAAAATAAGTTTACCAAAGAACTTCCATCAGATCCCATTACTAAAAACTCGAGACGTCAGGTAAAAGAGGCTTGCTTCTCATACGTAACTCCAAAAAAAACACAGTCACCCAAAATGATGCATGTATCTCGAGATATGGCAAACACATTGGGTATTCTCGATACAGATATTAAAAGCAAACAGTTTACTAATGTTTTTACAGGTAATGAGGTATTGTCAAATACAAGACCCTATGCAATGTGTTATGGAGGACATCAATTTGGTAATTGGGCAGGACAATTGGGAGATGGTAGAGCTATAAATTTGTTTGAAATAGAGCATCATCATAAGCAATGGCAAGTCCAATTAAAAGGCGCAGGAGAAACACCATATTCTAGAACTGCAGATGGCTTAGCAGTTTTACGCTCATCAATTAGAGAATATCTTTGTAGCGAAGCGATGCACCATTTGGGAGTGCCAACAACACGAGCTTTATCTCTTGCTTTATCTGGCGATGAGGTTATGAGAGATATGTTGTATGACGGTAATCCAGCGTTAGAGAAAGGAGCAATTGTGTCACGTGTGGCACCTTCTTTTTTGCGCTTCGGAAATTTTGAAATCTTCGCAGCTAGGCAAGATCATAAAACTCTAAAAACTTTAACAGATTATACCATAAGGCACCATTTTTCGCATTTGGGAGAACCTTCAAAAGAAAACTATATTAAGTTTTTTGCAGAAGTCTCTAAGCGTACCCTTAAAATGATTATTCACTGGCAACGTGTAGGTTTTGTTCATGGTGTGATGAACACAGATAATATGTCTATATTAGGATTAACGATAGATTATGGACCATATGGATGGCTAGAGGGATTTGATTTTGGTTGGACACCAAACACGACCGATAATCAACACAAACGATATCGCTTCGGAAATCAGCCAAACATTGGTCTTTGGAATTTATACCAATTAGCCAATGCACTTTACCCATTAATAGAAGAGACAGAACCTTTAGAAACCATCTTAGAAAATTATAAGATTAATTTTGAAAAAGAATCGCTAGACATGATGCGTTCTAAATTGGGTCTAAGCATGACTACAGATCAAGACAGTGAGTTGATTGAAAAGTTAGAACACGTGTTGTTGCTCACCGAAACAGATATGACCTTGTTTTTTAGAAATTTAAGTAAATTTAGAAAAGGTCATCCAGAACAAGGATTAGACATTATAAAAGATGCATTTTATACTCCTAATGAAGTCTCTGGTAAAATTGCACAACAATGGAGAGAGTGGTTTAAAATCTACGATTTAAGGTTGGAGCAAGAGTCTTTAGAAAATGAAGCGAGACAAATAAAAATGAAAGCGTTTAACCCTAAATATGTTCTTAGAAATTATATGGCTCAATTAGCAATAGATGATGCCAATAAAGGAGATTATAAATTAATTAATGAGTTGTTTCAGCTTTTAGAAAAACCATATGATGAACAACCTCACAACGAAAAATGGTTTGCTAAACGTCCAGATTGGGCAAGACATAAAGTAGGATGCTCAATGTTATCATGCAGTTCTTAAATATTTAAAAAAATAAAATTATGGATTTTTCAAAACTTAAAGTGCTATATATTAATTGTACATTAAAGAAATCACCAGCTGTTAGCCATACAGAAACACTAATGAAAGTGTCTCAAAATATCTTAAAAAAAGAAAACGTTGCCTTTGAAACTGTTAGACTTATAGATACTGATGTAGCTGTTGGAGTTTATCCAGACATGACAGAGCATGGTTGGGATAAAGACGAGTGGCCAGCTATTTATGAAAAAGTTATGGAGGCAGATATTCTTATTGTGGGTACGCCAATTTGGTTAGGTGAGAAATCATCAGAGGCACAAAAACTAATAGAACGCCTTTATGCAATGAGTAGCAAGACCAATGATAAAGGTCAATATATTTACTATGGTAAAGTTGGCGGTTGTATGGTTACAGGTAATGAAGATGGAGTAAAACATTGTGCTATGGGAATTTTATATGCCTTACAGCATGTAGGTTACTCGGTACCTCCTCAAGCCGATTGTGGATGGATTGGAGAAGTAGGTCCAGGACCAAGTTATGGCGATACCGAATGGAAAGGAGAGACCATTAATCCACCAGTTGGTTTTAACTCAGGTTTTACTAATAGAAACACAACTTTTATGACTTATAATCTTTTACAGCTTGCAAAACTATTAAAAGATAATAAAGGCTATGATAAATATGGCAACTCCAGAGAGGCTTGGGACAATGGTACACATTGGTCTTTTGAAAACCCAGAGTATAGATAAAAAATAACAGTAAAGCTTGGGTTGTATCAATATCGTGAGCTCGTATTATAATGCATAAATTAGAGAAAATAGGTTTAGGAGGTGGTTGTCATTGGTGTACAGAAGCAGTATTTCAATCTATTAAAGGGGTGGTATCTGTAGAGCAAGGTTACTTGGCATCAAATAATGAGAATTCAAGTTTTTCTGAAGGGGTTTGTGTTAATTTTAATCCCGAAACAGTTAACCTCCAATTACTAATAGAAGTACATTTAGCCACTCATAAAAGTACAGTAAATCATTCTATGCGTGATAAATATCGATCTGCTATATATACATTTTCAGAGGAACAAAAAACATATGCCAAGCAGATTTTAGCATCATTAAATGAACAGTACCAAGATAAATTAGTGACAAACGTATTAGATTTTAGAGCATTTTCTGCATCGAGAGAAGCTATTGCAAATTATTATTATAATAATCCTGGCAAACCTTTTTGTGAGACTTTTATCAATCCAAAATTAAAATTGCTTTTAAAGAATTACAGCACTTTTATAGACCACGAGAAACTTAATCATTTAAAAGTTAAGTCTCTGTTATAATAACGATTATGAATAGTAAGAAATTAAAAATAGAAAATAAAAAAGGCATTAAACTACAAGCCTATTTAGAGCTGCCAGCAAACCAAAAACCTAATAACTACGCCATCTTTGCACATTGTTTTACATGTAGTAGTTCTTTAAATGCAGTAAGAAATATAAGTAGAGCACTTACTAATCACGGTTTTGGTATTGTACGTTTTGATTTTACAGGATTAGGAAGAAGTGAAGGGGAATTTGCAGATAGTCATTTTTCGGCAAATGTAGACGATCTTATAGCGGTGAACGATTTTTTAAAAAATCAATACCAAGCGCCATCATTGTTAGTTGGGCATTCTCTTGGAGGAGCTGCAGTTTTAGTAGCAGCTTCTAAATTAGAGAATATAAAGGCAGTTGCTACAATTGGAGCGCCTTCTACAGTAAGTCATGTTAAACATTTATTTTCTCATGGTATAGATGATATTAAAAATAAAGGACAAGTAGAAGTTAATATTGGTGGAAGGCCTTTTAAAATTGATGAAGCATTTGTATCTAATTTTGATAAAACCGATTTACCAGAAATCGTAAAAACCTTAAGAAAACCATTATTAATTTTGCACTCTCCAATAGATACTATTGTTGGTGTTAAAAATGCCGAAGAGCTGTATCATAAAGCACATCATCCTAAGAGTTTTGTGAGCTTAGATAATGCAGATCATTTATTATCTAATGCTCAAGATAGTTTATATGTGGGAGATATTATAGGTAGTTGGGTAAAGCGTTATTTTCCGCAGCAAGAAAATACTATGCTAGATACCGCAGGAGAGCAATTGGTGGCACATTTAAATTTAAAAGAAGATAATTTTACAACAACTATTCAAACTGCAAAACATAGTTTTATAGCAGATGAACCAGAAACAGTAGGAGGCGATGATTTTGGTCCATCACCATACGATTTTTTAAGTGCAGGTTTAGCAGCTTGCACAGTTATGACGCTTAAATTATATGCAGAACGTAAAAAATGGGATTTACAAGAGGTTTATGCGCACATTACATATTCAAAAAAGCATAGCGAAGATTTGATGTTAGACTTAGAAAAACCAACTCGAATAGACCATTTATCAAAGAAATTAACTTTTGTTGGAGATTTAGATGAGAAGCAAAAACAACGATTAAAAGAGATAGCTTCAAAATGTCCTGTGCACAAGACGCTACAAAGTGAAATTGTTATAGATACAGAAATTATTTAGTAATAAGTTATGACGTTAAAAGAGTTATATCTCAACACAAGACATAGATTTGTATCAATTTGCAAATCGTTAAAAACAGAAGACTACTCTGTACAACCAGAAATATTTGTTTCGCCTCCAAAATGGCATTTAGCGCACAGTACTTGGTTTTTTGAGCAATTTGTTCTTTCTCAATTTAAAGACAATTATAAAGTTTTTGATGAGGATTTTGCCTATTTATTTAATAGCTATTACAACAATGCTGGTAAACGAGTACTTAGGCCAAATAGAGGTTTAATGACACGACCAACTGTTGACGAGGTTTACCAATATAGAACTTATGTAGACCAACAAATGGTAGAGTTTTTAGATCAAAACCCATCTAATAAAGCAGAAGAAATAATTGAGCTAGGGATCCAGCATGAGCAGCAACATCAAGAGTTATTTTATTACGATATTAAATACATTTTAGGTAATCAACCAACGTTTCCAACTATAGATAACGAGATTTATTTAGCTGAAATTGAACAACCTGCAAAATGGTTAAAAATTAACGAAGGTATTTATGAAATTGGACATGATAATGAGTCCTTTTGTTATGATAACGAATTAGGAAAACACAAGGTTTATCTACAAAATTTTGACATTTCAGATCAACTGATTACCAACGCAGAATACATTGATTTTATTGAAAATGGAGGCTATGAAAATTTTAATCTTTGGCATGCCGATGGTTGGGATTTTATTCAAAAAAACAATATCAAAGCTCCAGAGTACTGGCATAAGGTTGATGGCAAATGGCACCAGTATACACTACAAGGATTTTTACCCGTAAATTTAAAAAAACCAGTAAGCCATATAAGTTTGTACGAAGCTTTCGCTTATGCAGAGTTTAGGCAAATGCGTTTGCCCACAGAGTTTGAGTGGGAAATCGCCTCTAAACAAATTAATTATGGTGCGCTTTGGGAGTGGACCAATAGTGCTTATTTACCTTACCCAAATTTCTCAAAAGCTCCAGGTGCATTAGGAGAGTATAATGGTAAATTTATGATTAATCAAATGGTGCTAAGAGGTGCCTCTGTGGTTACAGCAGATAATCATAGTAGAGCAACGTATCGCAATTTTTTTCATCCAGAAATGAGATGGCAATTTTCAGGAATTAGATTAGTAAAATAAGTATGAATAACACATTTGCAAATGACATTTTAAAAGGACTAACCGCTAAAAAGAAGCACCTGTCTTCAAAATATTTTTATGATGATAATGGGAGTCGCATATTTCAAGAAATTATGCAAATGCCAGAATATTATCTTACCGATTCTGAGTTTGAAATACTATCGCTACAGTCTAAACAAATAGTTGAGGCATTAGAGTTTAAGCAACCATTTAATATTATAGAGTTGGGTGCAGGAGATGGATTTAAAACATTTAAATTACTAGAATATCTTGTAAATGCTGAGATTGAATTTAACTATGTGCCTATTGATATTTCTCAAGAAGCTATAACAATACTAAGTAATAAGTTAAAAGAACGTTTGCCAAAATTATCTATTCAGCCTAAAGTGGGCGATTATTTTGAAGTGCTTAACGAAGAGTCTAAAAATGAAATACCTAGTTTATTATTGTTTTTAGGTAGTAATATTGGTAACTATCTCAAAGATGAAGCTATTAATTTGTTAAAGCTCTTTAATCAAAACATGAATGTTAATGATAAATTGTTAATAGGTATTGATTTAAAGAAAAACCCACTAACTATACATAATGCCTATTTTGATAAAGAAGGCGTAACAAAACGGTTTAATTTAAATTTATTAATACGCATTAATAGAGAGCTTAACGCAGATTTTAAAATCGATGATTTTGACTTTTATTGTCATTATAATCCGGTAAATGGAGAGGTTAAAAGCTACATAGTAAGTTTAAAAACTCAAACGGTTGAAATTAAAAAGCTAGACGTCACTATTGAGTTCGATCAAAATGAACTCATTTGGACTGAGCTGTCTAAAAAGTATGATCTTAACGAGATTGAAGCTTTAGCTGGCGAGGCAAATTTCAGTATAAATAATAATTTTTTAGATTGTAAACATTATTTTACAGATAGTCTCTGGGTAAAAAAGGCGTAAACATCAAGATATTTAGGGATAGAGATAAATTAAATGGTGCTTTTTGCCTTATTTTTACAAATCAAATTATATGTAATGGCAAACTTTTATAAGTGTTTTTCTATAGTAATAATAACTTTTCTTTTTAGCGCTTGTGCAACTCATAAAGCCCAATATAAAGAGGAAGAATCTAAGCAAGCAGAGCGCCCAAATAAGGACATTGATAAAACTTTTTATCTCATTGGAGATGCAGGTAAATCTCCAAAAGGAGGCATGTCTAATGCCCTAACAGCTTTTAATAACCATATTTCAAATAAAGATACCAAAGGAGATTATGCGATTTTTTTAGGAGATAATATATATCCTGATGGTTTACCTAGAGAAGGTCAGGCAGGAAGATCTCAAGCTGAGAATGCATTAAACGGACAAATAAAATCTGTTAAAGATTTTAAAGGAGAGGTCTTATTTATACCAGGTAATCATGATTGGTACGCAGGTGGACTTGAAGGACTAAAACGACAAGAAAAATATATTGAAGATGCACTTGGTAAAAATACTTTTCAGCCAGAAAATGGTTGTCCGTTAGAGAGCATAGATGTTAGTGAGTCAATCCAGTTAATAGCGATTGATACACAATGGTATTTGGAGAATTGGAATAAAAATCCAACTATAAATGATGAGTGCGAAATAAAAACTAGAGATCGTTTCTTTGAGGAAATTGAGGGAGAGATTAAGAAAGCTCAAAATAAAACTATTGTATTTGCAATGCATCATCCTATGTACACAAATGGTGTTCATGGCGGTTTTTATGCAGCTAAAAAACACTTATATCCTACACAAAGTAATTTTCCAGTGCCTGTTTTTGCGTCATTAATTGCACAAATAAGAACTCAGGGTGGAGTGTCTATACAAGATAGATATAACGAACGATATAATAAATTGATGAGTCGTTTAGAGACCTTAGCTTTTGAGTCTGAAAACTTAGTTTTTGTATCAGGTCATGAGCACTCACTTCAATACATAGAAAATGATAGAATAAAGCAAATAGTATCTGGCTCTGGTGCAAAAGAATCTGCAGCTCAGTTAAGTGACAACGGACTTTTTTCATACGGACGACAAGGCTTTGCAGAACTAACCATATATAAAGATGGCAGTAGTTGGGTAACAATTTATGGAGTAGATAATGGACAGCCAAAACGGGTATTTGCTCAACAGGTTTATGAGCCAACAAAAGATTATGATGTGTCTCATTTGCCAGATGAGTTTCCTCAAGAAATTCAAGCATCGGTTTACACTAAAGAAGAAACCGATGTTACAGGTTTTTTTAAATCGGTTTGGGGTGATCACTACAGAGATATTTATAGTACAAAGATCACAGCTAAAGTGGCAACTTTAGATACGTTATATGGCGGATTAGAAATTGTTAGAGCAGGTGGAGGACATCAAACAAAATCTCTAAGATTAAAAACTAAAGATGGTAGGGAGTTAAATATGAGAGCCCTGCGAAAGAGTGCAACTCAATATTTACAAACTGTATTGTTTAAAGACACCTATATACAAGACGAGTTCGAAAAAACTGCAATAGAAGGTTTAATTCAAGATTTTTATACTGCTGCGCATCCTTATGCATTTACAGTGGTTCCTGAGTTATCAGATGCAGCAAAAATTTATCATACCAATCCACAAATTTATTACATACCTAAGCACAAATTTTTAGGCAAGTATAATAATGATTATGGTGGAGAACTATATATGATTGAGGAGCGTCCCGAAGAGAATTACACTGGAGAGCGTAATTTTGGTTATGCAAATGATATTGAGAGCACGCACGACATTATTGAAAAGGTGAGAGAAGATGAAAAATATAAAATTGATGAAAATGCATATGTAAGAGCTCGCTTATTTGATATGCTTATTGGAGATTGGGATAGACACCAAGACCAATGGCGTTGGGCTCAATTTGATCAAGAAAATGGAGATAAACTCTACAGGCCCATTCCTAGAGATAGAGATCAGGTCTTTTCTAATTTTGATGGTGCGTTATTAGATGTCATGCGTATAATCTCTGGGTCAACCAAACAATTACAAGTGTATGATGAAAAACTAGAAGACATCGAGTGGATGAACGCAGCTGGTGTAAAACTAGATAGAGTAATGGTACAACAATCTACAAAAGAGAAATGGTTGGAACATGCACAATTTTTACAAGAAAATATCACAGATGAAGTTATAGAAAAAGCTTTCTCAAATGTACCTAAGGAGGCACAAGACGAAACCTTAAAAGAGATTAAGCAAAAATTAAAAGGTCGACGTTCTAACCTTTTAGATATTGCTGCTAGATACTATAATTTTTTAAATGAATTAGTAATTCTAACAGGTACAGATAAAGACGATTATATAGAGGTAATTAGAATTGGTGATAATGAAACCCAAGTTAAAATCTCTCGAATTAAAGATGGAGAAAAAGGAGAAGTAATTGTTGATAAGGTGTTTAATAAAGACGTTACCAAAGAATTATGGATTTATGGTTTAGATGATAAGGATGTTTTTGAAGTATCTGGTAAGGCTAGTAACTTAATTTTTACCAGATTAATTGGTGGTCAAGAAAATGACACTTACATTATTAAATCTGGTCGTAGAGTAAAAATTTATGATCATGAAAGTAAACCTAATACAATAGTAGAAAATAAAAGCGCTACGATACGTTTTACAGATGTGTACAAGCTAAATTTATTTGATTTTAATAAACACATAGTTAAAACAAGTACAATTACACCAGCAGTAGGTTTTAATCCAGATGATGGTGTCTCATTAGGCTTGCAGTATGTGAGAACTAAAAATGGTTTTCAACGTAATCCATTTTCTCAACAACACCGTTTTAAAGGTGGATATTATTTTGCGACAAATGGTTTCTCAATAGGTTATGATGGCGAGTTTGCTAATATTATGAACGATTGGAATTTACACATAGGTGGTCGCTTTACTTCAGAGAATTTTACCAATAACTTTTTTGGCTACGGAAATGAGACTGTTAATAATGATGACGAACTAGATTTAGATTATAATCGTGTTAAGACCAGTATTTACATGGCTAAGGCAGGAATTCTCAAAAAAGGAAACTTTGGTAGTGATTATGGTTTTAGAACCATTTTTGAAGCCATAGAAATTGATAATACTCCAGACCGTTTTATCACAGATTTTGTACCAGCATCGGCAGATGAGTTTTATAAAAGACGTGTATTTGGAGCTTTAGAAGCAGAATATAAGTATGAAAGTTTTGACAATAAACTCAACCCATCTCGCGCTATGACTTTTTTACTCAATATTGGAGTAAAAACAGAACTTGAAGATACAGAGAATACCTATGGTTATCTTAATTCTAATTTAGGGTTTTATAATGCATTGAGTAAAAATAAAAAGCTGGTTCTAAAAACAGATGTAAGATTACAAACTAGAGTGGGTAATGATTTAATTTTTTATCAGGCGTCTAATATTGGAGGTCAAAATGGTTTACGTGGTTATAGAACAGAGCGTTTTACTGGCAGAAACTCTTTTGTAGGGAGTACAGATGTGAGATATAGTTTTAATTCTTTTAAAACAAGAACGTTACCATTACAAATTGGAGTCTTTGGAGGTTTTGATGTAGGTAGAGTATGGTTTAGAGGAGATTTTTCTAAAAAATGGCATAACGATTATGGAGGAGGTTTTTGGGTTACAGCTGCAGAGAGTCTTTCAGGCACCTTTAATCTTTTTAATAGCGAAGAAGGTCTTCGATTCTCATTTGGTTTTGGTTTGAACTTTTAATAATACATGAAAGCATATTTAAGTTACATTATTAAATACATTGTAAAGTTAAAAAGTAAAATAGCTTTTTATCCTACGCTATTAAGTGTTTTAGGATTAACTTTTGCTTTTTCAATGTTTTATTTTGAAAGTAAAGGTATTTCTAAATACCTATTAGAACACGCTCCTGTATTAGTTGTAAATGATACCGAAACTGCACGTAGTTTATTAACAACCTTTATTGGAGGATTAATATCAATAATGGTTTTTAGTTTTTCTATGGTAATGATACTTTTAAACCAAGCATCAAGTAATTTTTCGCCAAGAATTCTTCCAGGTTTAATCTCAAATACGAGACATCAAATAGTTTTAGGGATCTATAATTTTACCTTACTCTACTGTATTTTTACATTAGTATCGATAGAGCCAAATGGAAATAAATATCAACTGCCAGGCTTTTCAGTATTACTCGCAATTTTTTTAATGACCTTTTGTTTAGCTGCATTTATCTATTTTATTCATTCAATTTCTCAAGAAATACAAGTAAATAATATCATGGATGGTATTTTTGACACTTCTAGAGACCGCCTTAAAAAGCTTATCGATTCAGAAAAAAACGATAAAACAGATTTTCCAGATACATCAAATTGGTCTGTTATTAAGTCTAGTAAGTCAGGCTATTTTCAGGATATAAACATAAATGCATTAAAGAAATTAGCAGTAACTAATAATTTAAATTTAGAGATTATACCAATTAAGGGTAGTTATGTTTTACATGACCAACCTCTGTTTAAATCTAGTTCTAAGGTCGAAGACGAGATAAAAGAAGATATTTGCAGTACCTTTCATTTTTCTAGAAGTGAGCTCATAGAGGATAACTATTTATTGGCTTTTAAGCAAATTACAGAAATTGCTGTTAAAGCAATGTCACCAGGTATTAATGATCCAGGTACAGCAATTAATGCTATAGATTATTTGACAGAACTTTTTGGGCTAAGACTTAAAAAAAATGACGTAAGTATTCTTTTTGATGAAGATGATAAACCACTATTAAAAATTAATACTGTTGATTTTAAAGACCTGTTATTTCAGGTTACTGCAGCTTTAAGAACTTACTGTAGTCATGATATTATTATAGTTCAAAAACTATTTTTCATGCTTAATTATCTAAAATTTAATGATAATAAAAAATTAAGCATATATGAAGATGCTATAGATTTAGAACTTAAAAACCTTCTTGAAGATGCTACAAAAAGTTTAAGCAATAAGGCAGATTTAGATTTAGTTAAACAATTACACATCAATTAATAAATATAAAAATATGCCTTCTTACCCGACATTAATTTGCATCCCAGATATTAGTGGTTTTACTCGTTTTATGAGTGATACTAATATAGAGTTAAGTGCCAAAGTTATACCTGCTCTATTAAACGAAATTATATATGCCAACGATATTGGGCTAAGAGTATCTGAGATAGAAGGTGATGCTATTTTATTTTTTAAAAAGGGAGATTTGCCACCTTTTCAAGATTTAATAAATCAATGCAGAGCGTTTTTTACTCAATTTTATAAGCAATTAGATACATTGTCTAAAGAGTATAGTTTAGAAATTGGTGTTGATAAAGTGCCAGATTTAGGTTTAAAAATTATACTTCACTTTGGAGAAAACGTAGAATCTGTTCAAATTGGTAATCGCATCAAACTTATGGGAGAAGATGTTATTGTTGCTCACCGTTTATTAAAAAATGATATTGATGAGGCAGAGTACTTATTAATTTCAGAAAATTTACTTAAGCAATACGACAACGAAGTCATTAACCGTAATTTTGGTTGGGGAGAATTACAAGGCGAGGAGAAACGTTACAAGCACCTAGGAGATATTAACTATAGTTATGTTAAGATGAATAAACTCATGGAGTAATTGAGTGCTATGTTCATTCTATGTTAAAAGTGTAAAGTTTACCACCTTCATGCTTAGTTTTTTCGTCGGTTATTAAAACCGTGCTTTCATTAATTAAATTGACGCCTTCTTTTTGTGAATTATGTTCAAAATCAATGGCTTCGGTATTACCAGTAAAGAAATCATCAGACTCAAAATTGGTTAATTTCCATAACCTAGTATGATTAAGAAGTACTACTGTTTCACCATCATCGCTAATATCTGCAGAGGTTACTTTTGTGTTTTTACCTTCTAATTTCATTTCCGAAATAAATTCTGCAACATGGTCTCCAATGGTATTGGGTACCTTAAAAAGCTTCACGTCCTTATTCTTTTTACTAAAAATATAAAAGCTGTCATTATGCAGAAAAAAGGACTCAAAATCTTCAGATTTCATTTTCTTCGGAAGTTTAAAACTTATAACCTCTGCCTTTGCAGTTGAATTTGCTTTATCAGGATTAGTTACTTTGTAAATCGCGAAATTTTCTCGCTTTTTGTTATTATTGCCAAAATCGCCTATGTAGATATTTCCGAAGGAATCAGACGTTAAATCTTCCCAATCAACATTTTGTACATTCTCGATTTCTAGGTCTTTACTTATCTTAACTTTTGTGTCTAAACCATACAGATGATTACTATTACCTGCATCTTCAATAACCCATAACGTGTTAGAAGTTGTTGTTTTTTCTATAGCCGAAATCTCTTTTAATCCTGATGGTGTATCTGCAAGAGGTGTTAATTTTCCGGTATCACAAGAGGTTGAAAATAATACCGTAATTAAGAGTATTTTTATGTTTAAATTCATTTTATATAATTCTATAATAAATTAAAGATTTTTTCTTTACAATAGAAAGTTGAGACTCTTAAAGATTTGATAAAACTTATCTTGTAGCGCTATCTAAAATTGAATTTTATACTTTTATACGCTATGCAAAAACCACTTATAATTGGTCATCGAGGTGCCAAAAATCATGTTGTAGAAAATACAATAGAATCTATATTAAAAGCCTTAGAGTTTAATGTAGATGGTATAGAGATTGACGTGCACAAATGTGCGACTGGAGAATTAGTTGTGTTTCATGATTTTAAATTAGATAGACTAACAAATGGCACAGGTGAAATCAATAAGTATAGCCTTGATGAACTAAAATCATTAAAAGTTAATCAACAATTTACGATACCTACGCTTAGAGAAGTTTTAGATATAATTGACAAAAAATGTATAGTAAATATAGAGCTTAAAGGCAGTGATACTGCTTTAGAGACCTGTAATGTTGTATCCTATTACTTAAAAGAGAAAGGGTGGCATTATTCTCAATTTTTAATTTCGAGCTTTAATAATGATGAACTTAAAAAAGTCTATAAAATTAATCCCCAATTAAACTTAGGTGTTTTGACAGAAACGAGTGTAGATGACGCTCTAGAAATTGCAAAATCTATAAATGCGTATGCATTACACCCAAATTATACGTTATTAACAAAACAAAATGTAATCTTTGTGCAAAATCTAGGTTATAAGGTTTTTACTTGGACGGTTAATGATATTAAAGCTATAGAACTTATGCAATCTTTTAAAGTAGATGCAATAATTACAGATAATCCAGATAGACTATGACAAAATATGATGTAATAATTGTTGGAGGAGGTGCAGCTGGTTTTTTTGCAGCAATAAATATTGCAGAGCTAAATCCACAATTAAAAGTTGCCATTTTAGAACGTGGTAAAGAAGGTCTGCAAAAGGTTAAAATTTCTGGAGGTGGACGCTGTAATGTTACTCATGCAGAGTTTATTCCTTCAGAGCTAGTACTCAACTATCCAAGAGGCGAGAAGGAGTTGTTAGGTCCTTTTCATCAATTTATGACGGGAGATACCATACAATGGTTTGACGATAGAGGTGTTGAGTTAAAAATAGAGGAGGATGGTAGAATGTTTCCTATAACCAATAGCTCTCAAACTATAATAGATTGCTTTCTTACACAAGCAAAAAAACATAACGTAGATGTATTATATAATCATGCTCTAAAATTTGTAAAGCATTTAGAAAATCATTGGGTATTAGAAACGTCTCAAGGTGAATTTGTTTCTAAAAAACTAATGATGGCAACAGGAAGTAACCCAAAAATATGGAAACTGTTAGAACATTTGGGTCATACAATAGCTCAACCAGTACCTTCATTATTTACATTTGATATTAAGGATGAGCGTATAAAGGATATTCCAGGTGTGGTAGCTTTAGATGTTGCAATACAAGTTGTAGATACTAATTTATATAGTGAAGGTCCGCTGTTAATAACTCATGTTGGTATGAGTGCACCTTCAATTTTAAAACTTTCGGCTTTTGGAGCTATAGAGTTAGCTCAACGTAATTATGATTTTGAGATCGAAATTAATTTTATTAAGCAATCATTTGATGATTGTATGGAGAGGTTAAAAGATTTAAAACAAAATTTAGCAAAAAAAACCGTGTTTAAATCTGCACAGTTTGATTTGCCAAAACGTCTATGGCAAAAATTAGTTATAGCTTCACAGATGACAAATGAAACGCGTTGGGCAGACTTAAATAAGTCTCAACTAGAAGCATTGGCTTCACAGCTTACTCAAGCTGTTTTTCATGTAACAGGAAAAAGTACTTTTAAAGAAGAATTTGTTACTGCAGGAGGCATTAATTTAAAAGAGGTTAATTTTAAAACGTTTGAAAGTAGACTTCATGAAAATTTATATTTTGCAGGAGAAATTTTGAATATTGATGCGGTAACTGGTGGATTTAATTTTCAAAATGCTTGGTCTAGTGCTTATCTCGTGGCAAAAGCAATATCTACATTGGATAAGTAACCTTCGAGTATTTTAATATTATGTGTTTAAACTCTTCAAAATTATAAGGTTTTGTAATTACTTGATTAATACCACATTTTAAAGCTTTCTCTTCAATTTCAGACGAGTTTAGCGCTGTTAATGCCAAAATAGGAATATTAGGATTAAACATTCTAATATGTTTTGTAACCTCAAAGCCATCCATATCTGGCATATTAATATCCATTAATATTAAATCAAAATTTTTCTCTTTAACCAGTGATATACTTTGGCGACCATTAGATGTGGTTTCACAGCTATGACCATTAATTTTTTCAATATTCTTTTTTGTGATTAAGAGGTTTATTTTATTGTCATCTACAATAAGTATGTGAGATTTATGATTGGTATTTGTTGCAGTAAGACTCGAGTCTATATCAACCTTTTTAGCCAATTTAAAAGTGGTTTCAAAAAAGAAAGTAGAGCCAACACCTTTTTTAGATATAAAATCTATGTTAGTGTTGTAACTTTTTAATAAGGTTTTTACAATGTGAAGACCTAAACCAGAACCACGACTGTTTTGGTCTAAAAAGTTCTTGTTTTCAAAAGCATTAAATACAATTGATCTATGTGCTTCATCAATACCAATTCCTGTATCTTTTACCTCAAACAATAATGTTACATCATCGTTGGTTCTATGCTTTTCACTAACGCTAATAGTTACATTTCCTTGTTTAGTATAACGAATAGCATTGTATGATAAATTAATTAATATTTGACTAAAAACTACCCTGTCAATTAGTATATATTCATCTTCGTTAGAATCTTGAATATCAGTATGAAAATTTAACCCTTTGTTTTTTGCAGCAATTTCAACACTACTTGTAACATTTTTAATTAGGTTATTTATTTTATCTGGTTTAGGACGTAATTTTTTGTCTTCAAATCTTAGTTTTGTAGCTTGTAAAACGTTGTCAATTAAAATTGAAATGTAATTACTTGATGAAATTAAAGAGTTTAAATAATATTGCTTTTTATCATCTTCCTCCTCTTGTTTTATCAGTGTTGCCAAACCACTTATGCCATAGATTGGTGTTCTAAGCTCATGACTTAAAATAGAAAAGAATTCTAAACGCTCCTTGTCTATAGTAAGTAACTGGTTGTTTTTTTCTCTTAACTGGCTGTTTATTTGAGTAATATTTTTTCTGGCTTTATAATAGAAGTAAAAAATCACAAGGGATAAAAACAAAATAAGGCTGACAATTATCGTAGATATTAAGAACGCTCTAGATATTTTTTCTTGGTTATTACGTGTTTTTTCGGTGAGCTTTAGCTGTTGTTCTGTTGTAATAATTTTATAAATAAGATCACCATTTTTTTTAGTTTTAGTCTCATTTGTAGTTAGCTCGTTATATTTATAGGTGTCTGAAACTAATAGGTATTTTACAGCAGAGTCTAAGTTTTTCTCTACATCTCTGTAATATAAAAACTTGTAATAATTAAATGAAGCCAACATACGAGATTGATCTTTATCATTATGAAGTGCAGATTCTAAATCTTTTTCTTCTATATCAAAAAATAAGTCAAAACCAGATTCTTTAAAATTCTCAGACCTCATTTTTGCAATGGCTTCATGATACAAAAAGTATGTTTTGAGATGATCTTTATTAAGCTCTGTGTTGTATTTTGAAGAGATTTTTAAATCCTTAAAATTGGTGTTATCTAACTTAGCTAGTGCTCGTGTTGTAGTCTCTAGTAAACTATCGTTTTCAAAATTATAATAGTGTTTTTTAACCTTGTTTTCTAAATTTACAAACTGTAACTCGCTATTTAATTTTATAGATTGATGTTGAGCAATTGGGAAAATACTATCAAACTTTTGGTAATATTTACCATTAACATAAATTGTAGTAAGATGAGATAAAATAATATCTTTTTCTTTTTCTATTTGTAAAGAGTCATATAGTTTTAATGCTCTAAAATAGTATTTTTCGGCATTCTTATAGTTTTCTAATTTTGCTAACACTTTTCCAAGATGAAAATAGGTCTTAGCCTCAGCACCTTTTAAATCATTATTAATTGCAAACGACAAAGATTCTTCTAATAACAGGGAGGCTTCATAAAGACTATCGTTACTAACAAGTCTGTGCAAGTTTTCATCACTAAACGTGCATACACTTGAGTCCTTGTCATAGTCGTTTTGCCCCAAGGCAAAAAATGAGGATAATATAAATAAGACAGTGATGTACATCTTTGATATAAAGTGCATTATAAGTAGGTTTTCTTCAATTTGGATGTGGCGAAATTACAATTATTTTTTTGAACATAACAATTGACTTAAATATATTAAGAATTAAGAGAAAACCCTTACATTTAAAGCTTAGATTAAGTATAAATTATGATTAACTATGTCGTTTTATTAAGAGGTATTAATGTAGGTGGTCATAAAAAAGTACCAATGGCAGAGTTAAGAGAACTACTCGTTAAAGTAGGTTTTGACGCTGTGACAACTTATATACAAAGTGGTAATATCATTTTAAATTCTTTTAAAAGTAAGCTAGAAGTAGAAGCAATAGTATACAAGGCTATTGCATCTCATTTTGGATTTGATGTTCCGGTAATTGCCAAAACCAGAGGTGAGTTAAAGCAAATTTTTGATGTTTGTCCGTTTTCCGAAGAAAAAAAGATAGATAGTTATTTTGTTTTATTAAGTGATATTCCTGATGTAGAACTTGTTGAAGAAGTTAAGACTATAAGTTACGATAATGAAGAATTTATAATTATCAATGACTGTATTTATTTTCATTCTTCTATTGGATACGGAAAATCTAAATTTAACATGAATATATTTGAAAAAAAGCTAAATGTAAAAGCGACATCTAGAAATTATAAAACAATGGTAAAGTTATTATCTTTGTCGTTTGATTAGTTGATATGACAGAAAGCAATTTTATTCCCAAGCCATATAAAAAAAGTCTAGAAAACGGACGTTTTACGTGGTCATCACCAAGTAATATAGCACTCGTTAAATATTGGGGAAAAAAGGAAGATCAAATTCCTGAAAACCCATCTATTAGTTTTACTTTAAATAATTGTAAAACGACCACCACACTGAGTTTTACTGAAAAAGAAAATAATAATGAGTTTTCTTTTGATGTGTTTTTAGATGGTGAGAAAAAGGAAGATTTTAAACCTAAAATTGAAACTTTTTTTAAGCGTATTGAAAATTATTTGCCTTTTTTAAGACATTTTTATTTTAAAATTGAAACGTCTAATACTTTTCCGCATAGTTCTGGTATTGCATCATCTGCATCTGGGATGAGCGCATTAGCCTTATGTCTAATGAGCTTAGAAAAATCGCTTAGCGACACCCAATTATCAAACACATACTTTAATCAAAAAGCATCATTTCTCGCACGTTTAGGTTCTGGTAGTGCCTGTAGAAGTATTGAAGGAGATCTCATAGTTTGGGGAACTCATCATGAAATTGATGGGAGTTCTAATCTCTTCGGAATAAAATACCCTTATCAGGTTCATCAAAATTTCAATAATTACCAAGACACCATACTGTTAGTTGATAAAGGTGAAAAGCAAGTTAGCAGCACAGTTGGGCATAATTTAATGCATAATCATCCATATGCAAAGAGACGCTTTGAGCAGGCTCATGATAATTTGTCTCAATTAATATCAATTTTTAAATCTGGAGATTTAGATGCATTTATAAAAATTGTTGAGAGTGAAGCATTAACACTTCATGCTATGATGATGACTAGTATGCCTTATTTCATTTTAATGAAACCAAACACTCTAGAAATTATTAATAAAATTTGGGCTTACAGAGCAAATACAAATTCTAAAATTTGTTTTACTTTAGATGCAGGCGCAAATGTTCATATTTTATATCCTGAGAATGAAAAAGAGACCGTTTTAGACTTTATAAAAACTAAACTTGCTCATCATTGTCAAAATGAGCACTTTATTACAGATCAAATAGGATTTGGCGCTAACCAAATTTAATTTTATTGCGTATATTTGCTAAACGGTTTTTGTGTACCATTCACTTAAGACAGAACACTATTTTATGAAAGGACCATTATTTTACTCTAAAATCTTACTCTTTGGAGAGTATGGAATCATTAAAGATTCTAAAGGCTTATCTATACCTTATAATTTTTATAATGGTGCTTTAAAAACAGACGAGAATCCATCTCAAGACGCTATAAAATCTAACGAAAGTTTAAGTCGTTTTGTGTCTTATTTACGAGATATCGATGTAGATTTAGTCACTTTTGATATAGAAAGCTTAGCAAATGATGTTAAAGCAGGTATGTATTTTGATTCTTCAATTCCTCAAGGTTATGGTGTTGGTAGTAGTGGAGCTTTAGTTGCTGCTATTTATGATAAATATGCACATAATAAGATTACAGTATTAGAAAATTTAACACGAGAGAAATTATTATCTCTTAAAAAGATTTTTTCTGAAATGGAATCTTTTTTTCACGGTAAATCTTCTGGTTTAGATCCATTAAATAGTTATCTAAGTATTCCTATTTTAATAAATTCTCAAGATAATATAGAAGCAACAGGAATTCCTGCGCAACAAACAGATGGTAAAGGTGCGGTGTTTTTATTAGACTCTGGCATCATTGGAGAAACAGCTCCTATGGTTCGTATTTTTATGGAGAACATGAAGCAGGAAGGGTTTAGAAGCATGCTTAAAGATCAATTTATTAAGCATACAGACGCTTGTGTAGATGATTTCTTAAAAGGAGATGTAAAGTCGCTTTTTAAAAACACCAAGCAACTATCTAAAATTGTTTTAAACCACTTTAAACCAATGATCCCAAAGCAATTTCACGAACTGTGGAAAAAAGGTATCGAAACTAACGAGTATTACTTGAAACTTTGTGGTTCTGGTGGAGGCGGTTATATCTTAGGTTTTACTGAAGATATTGAAACAGCAAGACAATCTTTAAAAGATTATAAATTAGAGGTAGTTTATAACTTCTAAAACTTCATTTATGTTTTCTCGCAGACAAAAACACATTTTGCTGAAATTTTTTAGCATGTTTTCTGTCGTTCGTGGTTATAATATTTTAATAATTGTAATTGCCCAATATCTTACATCTGTCTATATACTAGCTCACGACAAAACACTTAAAGAAGTGCTTTTTGATGTAAATTTATTTATGTTAGTATTAGCTTCTTCGGCTACAATAGCAGCTGGTTATATCATTAATAACTTTTATGATTCTGAGAAAGATCTTATTAATCGTCCTAATAAATCTAAATTAGATCGATTAATAAGCCAAAACACCAAACTCTCATTTTATTTTGTGCTTAATTTGTCGGCAGTTGTAATGGCAAGTTATGTGTCTTTTAACGCTGTGATATTCTTCTCCATTTATATTTTTGCTATATGGTTTTACTCACACAAACTAAAAAAATTACCCTTTATTGGTAATCTAACATCGGCTATACTTACGATACTCCCATTTTTCGCTATTTTTCTATATTACAAAAACTTTGAACATGTCATTTTTGTTCATGCTGTATTTTTGTTTTTAATAGTCTCAATGCGAGAACTTACCAAAGATCTAGAAAATCTAGAAGGAGACTTATTACTAAATTATAAAACTATACCAATAGTCTACGGAGAAAAAGCATCTAAAATTATGCTTACTATTTTAATTGCTCTAACTAGCGTGCCTGTGTATTTGCTATTAACACACTACGACGTAGGTCATATGTATTTGTTTTTCTACCTATCTGTAATTTTATTAGTAATTTTTCTACTTGTACTTTGGCAATCTAAAACCAAAATTCACTATTTGATACTTCATAATATTTTAAAGTTTATCATCGTGTCTGGCGTATTTTGTATCGTACTAATTAATGTAAATGTTGTTTTAAATAGAATCTAAATGAAACATAAACTCAAAGTTGCTCTTGCTCAAATTTCTCCAGTTTGGTTAAATAAGGATGAAACACTTAAAAAAGTAGAGAATGCAATAGAAGAGGCTTCAAAAGAAAATGTAGAACTTATAGTGTTTGGAGAAGGTTTAGTGCCAGGCTATCCTTTTTGGTTAGCATTAACAGGAGGAGCAGAGTGGAACACTAAAGTAAATAAAGAGCTGCATGCACATTACGTAAAAAATGCTGTCACTATAGAAAAAGGAGATTTAAATGTTATATGTAAATTAGCAAAACATCATAATATAGCAATTTATTTAGGTATTATTGAGCGTCCCGAAGATAGAGGAGGTCATAGTGTTTATGCATCATTAGTTTATATAAATCAAGAAGGCACAATACAATCTGTGCATAGAAAATTACAACCAACATATGATGAACGTCTAACGTGGTCTCCAGGAGATGGTCATGGTTTAAAAGTGCATGCCTTAAAAGATTTTACCCTTGGCGGATTAAACTGCTGGGAAAACTGGATGCCATTACCTAGAGCAGCACTATACGGTATGGGAGAAAACGTGCATATAGCGGTTTGGCCAGGAAGCGATCATAATACAAAAGACATTACGCGATTTATTGCGAGAGAATCACGATCGTATGTAATTTCGGTTTCTTGTTTAATGGCTTCGGAAGATTTTCCGCAGAAAACACCACATCTCGATAAAATACTAGATAAAGCGCCAAAAATTCTATCAAATGGCGGAAGCTGTATAGCAGGACCTGATGGAGAATGGCTAGTAGAACCAGTACTGCATAAAGAAGGATTAATTTATCATACTTTAGACTTTAATCGCGTATTAGAAGAGCGTCAAAATTTTGATCCCGTAGGACATTATTCTAGACCAGATGTAACTCAGTTATCAATTAATAGGGAACGTCAATCTACAATAAAATTTATGGATTAATTCAACGAATAGACTACCTTTGCGCAAAATTCACATATCATGAGCAGACAGCAAGGAAAGAAGGGAAGCGGAAGCAGTAAGCCTAAAAATAAAAAAGCGGGTAAAAGAAGAGACGAAGCAAGAAAAGAAACTATTGCTCGAGAAAAAGCACCTGTTAAGAAAAAGGTGGTTAAGCCTGCAGCTCCCAAAAAGCCATCAAATCCTGATGAAATTAGATTAAACAAATACATTGCAAACTCAGGTGTATGCTCACGTAGAGATGCAGATATGCATATAGCAATTGGTAGTGTAACTGTTAATGGTAAAGTCATTAATGAAATGGGTTACAAAGTAAAGTTAGATGATGATGTTCGCTTTGATGGTGCAAGAATAAATCCAGAGAAGAAAACCTATGTCCTGCTAAATAAACCTAAAGGTTTTGCAACTACTACAAGTGATAGTAAAGGAAAAACTGTTATGGATCTTGTTGCAAATGCAACAACAGCTCGAATTAAACCAATTGGAAGATTAGGTAGAGGTTCTACAGGTTTATTGCTCTTTACAAATGATGATGCGATTACTAAAAAATTCACCAATTCTAAAACTGGTGTATCTAGACTATTTGAAATAGAATTAAATAAAGATTTAAAACACGAAGATTTTAAGAAAATTCAAGAGGGAATAAAGCCAATGGGTAAACTGGTTTCTGTAGAAGAAATTAGTTACATCGATGGAGCTCCTAAAACTCAAATAGGTCTTAAAATTAAAAACACAGGAAACTCTATTTTACATACAATTTTTGATTATCTCAAATATGAAATTGTACGAGTAGATTGTGTGCAAATTGGTCATTTAACTAAAAAAGATTTACCTCGTGGTCATTGGAAGCATTTAACAACACAAGAGGTTAATACGCTACAAATGCTCTAACATAAAATTTTAAACGTGAGTTATTATTTTAAAGTAGTAACTTATATTTGAGTTGGTGGTGTTGTCTTTTCTATGGATGAGGCATGATCTTTAATTATGTACCATGAGCCATTTTGTTTTTCTAAAGTGTAAGTAACAGTTAATCTATTAAAGTAAGGTAATCCATTTCTTTCTGGCTCTTCGTATAAAATTTCTGTTGTAGCAACTGCAATTTTATCACCAACATCCATACTTAATATTTTTGTTGTAAAAGTCCAGTTAGGTACTTCAAAAAACTCTTCATGAAATTTAATAAATCCATCTACATTGTAAATTACTTCTAAGCCAGGTTGTATTAATTCCATGTTTCCTTTTGGAGATAATGTAGTTTTTAATGTAGCTAAATCTTTATTACTTACCGCCTCCAAATGTTTTGTAAGTACAGTTTTTGCAGCAGTTTCATTTTCTAATTTACTTTCAAAATTTGAGTTTTCTTTACATGATAAGCAAAAGCATATGGTTAAAACAAAAACTAAAGTTTGATATTTTAAATACTGTTTCATAGATAAATGTTTGTAGATAAAATTATAATTTTTTTTAACTTTTAACCTTAAACGTATAAGTAGAAATTAGGTCGTCACCTATGTACAAATGCACATCATAAAAACCATTTGTGTCAAATTGGTGTTCTAAAATAAGAAAACGATTTTCGAGGTGTACAGAGTTTGGAGCTGTTTTGATATTATTAAACCCATTATCAATTAAAAAGCTAACGCTTTTAGTATCTATAGCTTTAATAAGTTCATATTTAAATTGAACTTTTTCATTTTTTTGCAACAGATGGTGCATTTGCTTTGGTTTAGCATGTTCTTTTAAGTTTGTATAAGCTTTACCGTAGAGAATGGGTGCATCAAGAAATTCTTCAAAAGTGTGATTTTCATTTTCTAAAAGAGTCCATTTTTTATCTAAAGGAAAATGATTCACAATAAACAACCTAGGATTAGATAAAAAATAACCGTTATTATATTCAAACTTAAAAAAATTAGTTTCAGGGTCTGGTATACCACTAGCCCAAGTTGGATCACAGAGATACCATTTTTCGTTAAGTTTTATAGCATTCCAAGAATGGTTAGGAGGATCGAGTTCATTAATATTAGTCATACTTGTTTTACCATAACCATGTACGATTTCACAATCTAAATTAGCTAGTTTAGCAAGCTCTTGTATGATATAAGCATAACCAGTACAAATAGTTCTTTCTTGTTTTAAAAGCTTTTTAAAAACAACTTTTTTAAAATTTTCATTCCAAACTCTTAGCTTGGTACTATCATTTTTAAACTTGTTTCTCTTACGTTTGTTTTTAAGATAAAGTGTGTAATCATTAGCAATATTGTGACAAACCCACATGTAGATTGCCCTAAATTGTTCAACATCTGTATCTAAATTAGAAGTAAGATTATAGACGAGTTTAGGCATGTTATCAAGCCCTTCATTTTTACACATCGATGCCATTTGATCTGCCTTAGAAAAGTCTATATGATCAAAGTCAGATATTTGAGCATGAGATTGAAATGCAAAAATAAAGAGCAATAAGTATCTCATTGTTATTAAATAAATAGGTTTAAACCTTAGTGAGAGCGCTTAGATTTATAAGGCTTATCTGTGCTAGGAGCACCCATAATTTCAATAACATTGTCAGACATTAGTAAATTGATGTATGTAGTTTGGGCATCAATTGTTATATTTTGTTTGTTATAACCCAAATAGCTAAATACTAAAACATCTCCAGAGCTTAATGACTGCGGAAATGTAAATTCTCCATTCTCATCGGTTACAGCACCAACTTTGCTCCCTTTAAGTACGACGTTTACTCCAGGAAGCGCGCCCTTATCATCGGTTACTTTTCCTTTTACAATTAAATTTTGTTGAGCTTTACTGGTCGTTGCTTCTACCTTGCTTTGCGCAAATATTGAGTTAGAAAATAATGCACTAAACATCATAATACCCAATAGTAATGTGATTTTTTTAAACGTTTGTTTTTTCATGATTATATGTGTTTTGTTTACATCAAATTTAGTTTTCATTTAAAATATAGACTAACTATAATGAGGTAACACTGTGTTTAACTTAGTGAAAACCCCTTTTAAATGAGGGAATTATAAAATTAAAGATTAATATATTAATAGACTTAAAATTATAGTTAAAAAAAAATGCAAAAAAGTTTTGTGTGTCAAAAAATAAATTACATTTGCAACGCTTTTTAAGATATTATGATCTTATTAGCAAAGCACATAGCTGAACAAATTGAACAATGTTTATACGTTTGGGTTTTTGAACATCAGGAAGTCATATTCAAAAGCAGCTTATAGATTAAGCAACCAAATTTTAGAGCTAACTTCCGCTTACTACATTTTTATGAGCCAGCATTTGTTTGGTTTCATTCCTACTACTCATCCGCAATTGCAGGTATGATTAATCTCTGTTTCTTAATTTTTTAATATCTATCATCATTTATTAATATGATTTTAGTATTATTATTATGTTGGCTTAACTCTACGTTAACCTTCACAATTTATATTTAACTTTTTTAAAAACTATAATGAATACTAAATATATTGACTTGGTAAATCAAACTTTTGATTTTCCTCAAGAAGAATTTAAACTAGAAAATAAAACCTTAGAGTTTCATGACATTGACCTTATGAAGTTGGTTGAAGAGTATGGAGCACCTTTAAAATTTACTTATTTACCACAAATCTCAAATAACATTAATCGTGCAAAAAAATGGTTTGCAAATGCTATAGAGAAAAATAACTATAAAGGAAAATACAATTACTGCTATTGCACAAAAAGCTCGCATTTTAAACATGTACTTGATGAGGCGTTAACAAACAATATACATATAGAAACGTCTTCGGCTTTTGATATTGATATTGTTGAGCGTTTAAAAGCCGAAGGTAAAATTACTAACGATACTTTTGTAATTAGCAATGGGTTTAAACGAGCACAATACGTTACAAATATTGCCAGACTTATTAATAACGGTCACAAAAATGCAATTCCAATTATTGATAATTATGAAGAGATAGATTTGCTTTCCGAAGAAATAAAAGGAAAATTTAATGTTGGGATTAGAATAGCTTCGGAAGAAGAACCAAAATTTGAGTTTTATACTTCCAGATTAGGAATTGGTTACAAAAATATCGTACCATTTTACAAGAGCCAAATTCAGAATAATAAAAAAGTAGAGCTTAAAATGCTTCATTTTTTTATCAATACAGGTATTAGAGATAATGCTTATTATTGGAACGAGCTTAATAAATGTTTAAAGGTGTATACGAGTTTAAAAAAGATTTGTCCGTCTTTAAATAGTTTAAATATTGGAGGAGGTTTTCCAATAAAAAACTCTTTGGCTTATGATTTTGATTACGAGTATATGGTTGATGAAATTGTTAATCAAATCAAAACAGTTTGCGAAGATGAAGAGGTAGATGTGCCAAACATTTTTACCGAGTTTGGTAGTTTTACTGTAGGAGAAAGTGGTGGAGCTATATATGAAGTGCTCTACCAAAAACAACAGAATGATCGTGAGAAATGGAATATGATTAACTCATCTTTTATAACAACATTACCAGATACTTGGGCAATTAATAAACGCTTTATTATGTTGCCAATTAACCGTTGGTATGATAGTTATGAACGCGTATTATTGGGAGGATTAACTTGTGATAGTGATGATTATTATAATAGTGAGCAACATATGAATGCTATCTATCTACCTAAGTATAATAAAGATAAACCCTTATATATAGGCTTTTTTAACACAGGAGCTTATCAAGAAACTATTGGCGGATTTGGAGGTTTGCAACACTGCTTAATCCCATCGCCAAAGCATATTTTAATTCAAAAGGATGATGAAGGAAACATCACCACAAAACTATTTAGTGAACAACAAAAAAGTGAAGACTTACTTAAAATTTTAGGTTACAATGAGCAATAAGACTTACGCAGGAATAGAAGAGCAATTTTCTAAATTAGACAGTTCTAAAATTGTACTAATTCCAGTACCATATGATGGTACGAGCACATGGCAAAAAGGATCAGATAAAGGGCCTGAGGCTTTTTTAAACGCTTCAGAAAACATGGAACTTTACGACATTGAAACAGAAACAGAAGTGTATAAGCAAGGTGTTTATCTTGCAGATGCAATTACTGAGAACTCATCACCTGAAAAAATGGTAGATGAGGTTCACCAAACAACAAAAAAGTACATTAAACGTAATAAGTTTGTGACTACTTTTGGTGGAGAACATTCTATCTCAATAGGTACAATTAGAGCATTTAATGAGTGCTTTGATGATTTAACAGTGTTACAAATTGATGCTCACGCAGATTTGAGAAGCGAGTATCAAGGTAGTAAGTGTAATCATGCATGTGCTGTTTACGAGGCTAGCCAAACAACTAACTTAATACAAGTTGGTATTCGTAGCATGGATGTTATGGAGACTACAGTAATGGATAATGACAAAACTTATTTTGCGCACGAAATGGCACAAGATGATGCTTGGATGGATTCGGCAATTGATCAAATGACAGATAATGTTTATATTACGTTTGATTTAGATGCGTTTGATCCTTCAATTATGCCATCCACAGGTACTCCAGAGCCTGGAGGATTATTATGGTACGAGACAATAGAGTTTTTACGTCAAGTATTTGAAGAGAAAAATGTGGTAGGTTTTGACATCGTAGAGTTATGTCCAAACGATAAAGAAAAATCGTCTGATTTTCTTGCTGCAAAACTCTATTATAAAATGCTTACTTATAAATTTTTAAACGAAAACGTAGACGACGATTTCGATAATTCTATTAATGAAACCAAAGGAAACCCTATCAAAGTTTCTAAATTTAACAATGACGATGACAACTAATAAAGGAGAAATTTCAAAATTTATAGAAAAGTATTATTTACACTTTAATGCAGCAGCTCTAGTTGATGCAGCAAAAGGGTATGAAGACCAACTAAACGCTGGTGCTAAAATGCTAGTGTCACTTGCTGGTGCTATGAGTACTGCCGAATTGGGAAAAATCTTTGCAGAAATGATTCGTCAAGATAAAGTACATATCGTGTCTTGCACAGGTGCAAATTTAGAAGAAGATATTATGAACTTGGTTGCACACTCTCATTACAAACGTGTACCAAATTATCGTGATTTAACACCTCAAGAAGAATGGGATTTATTGGAGAAAGGTTTAAACCGTGTTACAGATACTTGTATCCCAGAAGAGGAAGCTTTTCGTAGAATACAAGAACACATTGTAAAAATATGGCAAGATGCCGAAGCAAAAGGAGAGCGTTACCTACCACATGAATATATGTACAAGTTATTGTTATCTGGAGTTTTGGAGGAGCATTACGAAATAGATTTAAAAGATTCATGGATGTATGCAGCTGCCGAAAAAAATCTACCTATTGTTTGCCCAGGTTGGGAAGACAGTACAATGGGTAACATTTTTGCGAGCTACGTTTTAAAAGGAGAGTTAAAAGCTAGCACAATGAAATCTGGGATTGAGTACATGACATTTTTAGCAGATTGGTACACAGACAATTCTAAAAAAGGAATTGGTTTCTTCCAAATTGGAGGAGGTATTGCAGGAGATTTTCCTATTTGTGTCGTACCAATGTTGTACCAAGATATGGAGCGTACAGATACGCCTTTTTGGAGTTATTTTTGCCAAATAAGTGATTCTACAACTAGTTATGGTTCATACTCTGGTGCAGTACCTAATGAAAAAATTACTTGGGGCAAATTAGATATCAATACTCCAAAATTTATTATAGAAAGTGATGCAACCATCGTGGCACCTTTAATATTTGCTTATCTCCTTGATATGTAATGGAAGATCATAAAATTGAAAATATAGAATTAAAGTTTTTAACGGTTGACGATTTTGAAGAATTAAAATCGGCAACCCTAGAATCTTATGGAGGTGTATTAGAGTCTTTTTGGAAAAAAGATCATATCCAGCAATTAACAACAATGTTTCAAAAAGGGCAAGTCGTCATTAAAATAGATGGCAAACTTGCAGGTTGTGCATTATCAATTATTGTTGATTATGATAAAATAGATGATCATCATACTTATGCAGATATTATTACTGGAGACAAATTTAAAAATCATGATCCAGATGGTGATGTTCTCTACGGAATTGATGTTTTCATCAAACCAGAATATAGAGGGTTACGTTTGGGTAGGCGTCTTTATGATTATCGTAAAGAAATTTGTGAAGAATTAAATTTAAAAGGAATTGTCTTTGGCGGAAGAATGCCGAATTTTCATAAACATTCTCAATTAACACCCAAAGAATATATAGAAAGAGTAAAACGTAAAGAGATACATGATCCTGTTTTAAATTTTCAAATTTCTAATGATTTTCACCCTGTTCGTGTATTAAAAGGATACTTAGAAGGAGACACTGCATCAAACGAATATGCAGTTTTAATGGAGTGGGATAATATTTATTACACTAAAAAAAGCAAAAAAGCTAGTACTGTTAAAACTGTGGTACGATTAGGTTTAATTCAATGGCAAATGAGAACCTATAACAGTTTAGAAGAGTTAATGCAACAAGTAGAATATTTTGTAGATAGTGTTGCAGCATACAGGTCTGACTTTGCATTATTTCCAGAGTTCTTTAATGCACCATTAATGGCAAAATATAATCATATGTATGAGCCAGATGCTATTAGAGAGCTTGCAAAATACACAAAGGTTATTGTTGAAAAAATGCAACAATTATCAATCTCTTATAATATCAATATTATTACTGGTAGCATGCCAGAGTTAATTGATGACAAATTATTTAACGTAGGTTATTTATGTCGAAGAGATGGTAGTTTAGAACGTTATGAGAAAATCCATGTTACTCCAGATGAAGCTAAAGTTTGGGGAATGCAGAGAGGTCATAAACTACAAACGTTTGAAACTGATGCAGGTAAAATAGGAATCTTAATTTGTTATGACTCTGAGTTTCCTGAGCTATCAAGATTATTGTCTGATGAGGGCATGGATATATTATTTGTACCTTTTTTAACAGATACTCAAAATGGTTATTCTAGAGTGCGTTTGTGTGCGCAAGCAAGAGCTATTGAGAATGAATGTTATGTTGCAATAGCAGGTAGTGTTGGTAATTTGCCAAATGTAAATAATATGGATATACAATATGCTCAGTCTGCAGTATTTACGCCTTGTGATTTTTCATTTCCTAGTAATGGGATTAAGGCAGAGGCCACCACAAATACCGAAATGATATTAGTTGCAGATGTAGATTTAAGTTTATTAAGAGAGTTACATTCTTTTGGAGCTGTTAAAAATTTGAAAGATCGAAGAAAAGATGTTTATGACGTTATACGTGTAAAAGAATAATTGGTATCTTTAGCCTAAAATTAGCTCCAATATATTATTTATTAAGATGAAAAGTAAAGACGCAAATTTAAAAAGAGTCATAGTTGACTTTAAAAAATTAACTCCAGAAATTTTAGCATTATTGGTAGAAAAATATCCTGATGGATATGATGATGATAATATTATTTCATTTAAAAATGCTAAAAATGAAACTGTAGAAGCTGTTGAGGTTATAACCGAAGACACAAAGTATTTGGTCAAAGTGAGTACTAAACTAGAGCTCACTATGGAAAATTATGATGAAGATGATTATGAAGACTTTGATGATGATGATCCAGATGCAGTAACAGACCCAAATTTAGAACCAGGAGAAGATCCAGATTTTGATGAAGACTAATTTATAGTTATTAAAATATAACTATCATATTTTCAATATGTTAAATTTAACGAGCACTTAATCTAAAACAGCTTAGAAATCGTATATAAAGTATTCCACACGTAATTCATTAAATGAAATTACTAAAAGCGCTCTCGGACTTGTAGTGGCAAATTTCCGAAGAAAATAATACAATTTTCAACGTTTAAACTTTATTAATATGAAAACAAAATCAATTACTATTGCTAGTTTTTTAACGATTTGCCTCTTTGTTTTAACATCAATGACAACCACTCAAGAAACAACAGTTTTTGAAGGTATATTTGACGGTCAAGAGGATTACGGTTATAATTTTATTGGTGTTAATGAAGATGATGATGAGTACACAATGACGTTTCAAAATGTAGACGAAACGGTGTTTAAATCTTTTGATTTAAAATCTAATAAATTAGTGGGTTCAAAATTTTCGGTAACATATACTACAAAAATAGAGAAAGAAACAGATGAAGAAGGTTATGAAGATGATGTAGAAATTTATACAATTATAGCCCTAAAAAAACTATAATTTTAGTACCTTATTATGATTGAGCCAACTCTTTTGAGTTGGCTTTTTTTTTTACTACACAGTAATTTATGGCCTTAATTACTTCAAAGTTTCATGACTTTGAAAATAATTTATTAAAAAGGTGTGACTTATTTAAGAGATTGGTGTTTCTATAATATAACCCACTAATTAAAATTGAAAAATTCAACAGATATCAAATCATTAACAGATAATGAAATTATTGATATCATTTTAAATAAAGGTAACTCGCAATATTTTGGAGAACTATATGATAGATATATCACAAAAGTTCTTAATAAATGTTTAGGTTTTTCTAGTTCTATAGAAGAAGCAGAAGACCTTACACAAGATGTTTTTATTCATGCATACTCCAAGTTATCTTCTTTTAAAACGCACATAAGTTTTAGAAAATGGTTGTTTGTATTGACTTATAATTTTTGTGTGAATTATGTCAATAGAGATAAGAATAGAAAAATGAGTAGAGCCTCTGTAGAACTTACAGATGCTAATGAATTACTTATTGATGTAGATGATAATAGTCTCTTTCAATTAAAAGAACAACAATTAGAAAAGGCGCTTGAGATAATTGCACCAGAAGATAAAATGATTGTGTTATTAAAGTATCAAGACGATTTATCCATTAAAGAACTCCAAATCATTTTTGATTTAGGTGAAAGTGCTATAAAAATGCGATTAAAACGTGCAAAATCCAGATTAATTCAAGCATATAATACGATATAAATGCAGAACAAAAATCCTTTTAAAAATTTAGGTCAGCCACCTGTTGAAGCTTCAGAGAAGTTAAAGAAAAAGGTGATGGATGGTGTAGAGAGCATTGAGCTTTTAAGAGATATAACAACTCTATTTACCGTTAATTATGGATCAGCATTGGTTGATTTGTTTACTATAAATTCAAAAGATAAAAAAAGGAATAAAAGAGATAACAATAACTAACTAAATATTATTTATCATGGAAACTATTAATGATTGGACAAACATTTTATTAGACTCTTTAAGAGAAATGAGTCTGGATATTGCCGAAGTAATACCAAATATTTTGGGAGCTATTTTGATTTTAATATTAGGTTGGATAATTACTAAATTTTTAGTGTTTTTAACTAAACGATTTTTAAAATTTACTAAGGTTGATGGATTAATGGATAATCTAAAGCAAAAAGAGGCTTTTGGATCAATAAAGTGGGATTTTAAAATTTCTAAAATTATCATCACAACATTAAAATTTATGATGTTTTTGGTCTTTTTAACTGTAGCACTAGAAGTTTTAAATTGGGAGGTTATTTCAAAAGAAATTGGAGGTCTCTTAAGTTATATACCTAAGTTATTAATTGCAGTAGTCTTGTTTATGGTAGGCATCTATATTGCAGGTTTTGTTAAAAAAATAGTTAGAGGATTCTTTAGTTCGTTTGAGCTTACAGGATCTAAAACTATTGCTAACATTGTTTATTACCTCATAGTTATCATTGTTACTATAATGGCTCTAAACCAAGCACAAATTGATACTACTATTATTACCAATAATTTAACTCTTGTTTTAGGTGCGTTTTTACTTACCATCTCAATTAGTTTAGGATTAGGATCTAGATCTACAATTCAAAAAATAATAGCTTCATTTTATTCTAATAAGCAATATGAGATTGGAGAAACAATAGTTGTAGATAATATAGAAGGAAAAATAATTGGTTTTAATAATATTAGTGTAACAATTAAAACAGTAAAAGGGAGAATGGTAATCCCAATAAATGAAATTATTGAAACTAGAATTGAAATTTTAGATTAAAAAATAGAAACAAGATTTTTTATAAAAGGTTGATAAAAAAATAGTTGGTTATAGTAATCTGTTTCTATTATAAATGAAGTACGGTTATCTATTTATTAAATGATAAACAAGATGACCGTTACTTCTATTAAGTAAAAAATAAAACAAGTATGAAAACAAATAAAATAATTGCAATAGTAGTGATGTGCTTTTTTATGCTGCCAGTTTTGGCTCAAAAAAAAGAGAAAATAAAAGGTAATAAGGATGTAATTAATGTCTTTAATAATTTAGATGCTTTTAACGAAATTATAATTAGTGATGGTTTAGAGATTTCTTTAATGCAAACAAGCTCTAGTGGAGTTGGCCTTGTTACAGATTCTAATTTAGTTGATGTTTTGAAGTTTGAAGTGGTAGATAGTATTTTAAATATCTACCAATCTAAAAGAATAACGTCGAGTAAAAAACTAGAAATCTCTGTTACTTTTAGTAAGATTGAAAAATTAACATTAAGACAAGGCGCTAAAATAGAAGGACAAAACAAGTTTCTATTAGATACATTGATGATTAATGTATTTGATGGTAGTTATTTTGATTTAGACATTAATTCTAAACAAACCACAATAAACATCAATGATAATTCTAAGGCAAAACTTCAGCTTAAAAGCTACGCATCAATGATAACGTTAAATGATAACGCATATCTTAAGGGAAGCCTATCTATAGAAGATTTAAAGATGACTATAAATAAAAAAGCAGATATAAATATTGAGGGTAATGCTGATGTTCTAAATCTAATAACCACTGGATCAACAGATATAAAAGCTAAAGACTTGAAGGTTACTAATGCTAGCTTAAATGCATCAAATTCTTCAGATATTTATTTATATGTAAGTAAAGAACTTAGTATTTATGCTAAAGGCAAAAGCTATATTTATGTTTATGGCACACCTCACATTACTGTAGAAGGACTTAATGATAAATCTCAAATTATAAAAAAATAAGATGAAATTTAAATTAGTAATTGCACTAATATTTGCATCAGTGATTATTGCTTTTTCATTACAAAATGCAGAAATAACCGAGGTTAAATTTCTATTTTGGAAATTATCATTATCTAGAGTACTCGTTATACTTGGCAGTTTTGTCTTTGGTGTTGTAGTAGGTGTTTTAATTACTATGAAGCGAAAATTAATCTCTTCGGAAAAAAAATAAATAAAATTATGGCTAAAATTTTAGATGTTAGTTTACAGTCTATACCCGAAGTCATTATTATCAATGATGATGACAATGACTTAACTGTTATAACTAAAGTTGAGTTTCATGATTTAGATATTAAATTAGAAATGGAATATTATTTACACCTTTTTGTATATGATATTCATGGAGATGTTGATGCACCACTCGTAATACCAAATTGGGACGATTCTAAGGTTTTATCTATAGCTTTGGGTAGAAAGGATGATTATTTAGGAGTTGCAAACGTATGCGTTACTGCCAATAAAAAAAGAGTATCAATAAAAACAGCTATGCGTTTAAAATTAGGAAAGCAAAGTCACTCAAGTTCTCATTTTTCTAAAAAATTAGAAGTTTTTGCAACAATTGCTCCTGCAATTGGTAGAGCTTCAAAATGGTCTTTACCATTTGAATCTCAAATAGAATATTAATGTAATTATCAGTTAATTGAGAAATACAGATAAAAATTATTACCTTTTAAAGATATTTATTAATAAATAATAATGTGTTAGAAGAACCAAAAATAGATACGTTAATTAGTTTTCAAAAGTGCTGCAAGTTCTATATAGAATCTGTTTCTAATCTAAAAGACAGGCATGCATTAAAAGCATTAATTTTAAATGAGTTTAATGCACTTGTGAGTAAATTCGTGATATTAGGAGATGAAATTGATGGAGATCATTTAGCATCTGTTGATGCATATATGATACATTATGAATTATCTCCACAATTTAAAGATCTCACAATTTTACATCGCGATGTATTATTAGAATTAGTTAAAGGTGAGATTTACGAGGCTGAAAAACAGGTGTCTAATCATGATTTAGAAAGTCATTTTTCAAGTTCAAAGGCACTTGTATTAGATGCATTAGAGAGTTTTATTACTGCATTACAGAAAGCACAATCTCAAAATGGCGAAGACGAAAATTTTCAAAAGAAAATATCTAAAATAACAGCACTTCAAAAAGATCCTTGGGATATTTATAAATCGCAACTCCAAACAATTCAAGATCAATTTACAATGCTTGAGAGTCGTAATGAAGCATTACTTGATACGGTAAATTCATTTAATAAACTAAAAAGTGTAGTTGAAGATGTCAATAAAAAGCACGATGTTTTTCAGGAAAAAATATATGAGAGCATAAATTTTTTAGCTATTAAGGCTAAAGAAAGTGAAACTTTTAAAGAGTTTTTAGTTCATGTTGAAGATCGGTTAGATAATCAAAAGTTTAGTTTAGAGAATAATCATGAAATGTTTTCTGAGGCGATAAACAATCAAATTGTTAATCTAAAAAAAATTGAAGTCCCTATCAAGACACAAGAAGGCTTGATAATGATTAGAGAAATTGATTTTAATAAACGCACCACTAAATGGTTCGATTACCAAATACTTCCGGGTTTTATGGATCTAGAAGCACTAGAAACTAATTTATTGAGTCTTTATAATATTAATCTTCTTAATCTTAAAAATACAATTCAAATTACAAAAAGTAATGATTCTAATAATCATTTTGATAATGTCGTAACCTCATTGTCACATTTGCAAGACAATGTAGAAGACGTCAAATTAAAAGCAAATTCTATAGCCAAAAAGTTGCAAGACGAAGTTAATACGCAGCTTTTGGTGTCTAATGTTTTTAAGAATATGCCATTTATAGAAGTGCCTCTTAATTCGTCATTAACAATAGAAGGGAGTACAATTCTAAAATCGGTAAAAGAGAAATGGAATAAAGGGTTGTCTTTTTTTAATTCTCGTTATGAAAAATCTAAAAGCTATGAATCGCTATCCAATTTAGAAGTGTCTACGCAATGTATTGCACATCGTATGTATAGGGATGAAAGTCAGCATTATGATTCATTATTTTTAAATAAAAATTTTATAGGCGATTTATTTTTAGTTTCAAGACAGAGTCAAGAAGAAAAGTTAGAGACCATTGTAAATCAATGGCAAAGTGGCTTTAATAAATCTGTGTTAGTAGTTGGTGATCGCCTTTCTGGACGCAGTACGTTTTTAAACTATAGTTCTAAAAAGCGTTTTGGAAAACATACTGTAATTTTAAAACCTAATAGTACTGCTACTATAGATGGTAGAAAGTTTACAATGACTTATGACCTAAAGGAAGCATTACAATACGTAAAAAATAATAATATAGAAAGTACTAAGCCAGCATTAATAATTGATGATATTGAGCTCTGGAGAGATAAAGAACATAGTTTATTAAGTAACATACGCTCGCTTATAAATTTTATTGAAACAGAGTCTGATGATGTTTTTGTCATGATTTCAACAACTATTATGATGCGAGAACATCTAGATCAGCGTTTAAATTTCTCTAACGCTTTTAGTCATATTTTAGATGTAAACCAAGCCGATAAAAATGAAATTTCTCAGGCCATTTTGTTGCGACATGGTGCAGCACATCGAGAATTATTAGATGAGAAATTAGAGCCTATTACACCTCAAAAAGTAATGCAATTAGCAACCAAAATGGCTAAGCAAAAGCACTACAATTTTGGAGACACTCTTCAATCCTGGACTTATAACACATTTGTTCAAGACAATGAAAAAGTGGTATATAAAGAGTCATACTTAGAATTTGCCGATTTTTTTACAAACTCAGAACTTATCATTTTAAAACAAGCGTTAACATTTAAAAATATTACAGAGTTTGGTTTAAAGCGAGTAACCTCTAATGCGTTTGATTTAGATTTCAAATCTGCAATAAGACGTTTAGTCAATGTTAAAATATTGCTACGAGATTTAGATGGTACTTTGTTTATAAATCCAGTTGTTGTAAATAGTATAAGTCGTATAATCAATAAAGAGCATTCAAATTAATTATGTTAGAAACATCTATTTCTTGGTTAGAGTTTTTTAAAATCATTGGTATACTTATCATTCTATACTTGGTTATTAGTTTTTTTAAAAAAGTAGCTCCACAGATTTTTAATAGAAAATCTATTGTGGATAAAATCACAAATATTATCAATCGTGTTCTCGAAATATATAAACCAATTGCTGTTTTAATTATTTTATTAAGTTTTGTGTCTATAAACTACAGAGTACATGGTATTTTGTTTTTACTGCTTATAGTTGTCGCATTTAATTATATCAAGAGTTACGTCAATGGTGTATTATTTAAAATTAATCCATTAGTAGCTTTAGGATCTAATATTTCTACAGGTGAATTTAACGGACAAATAAGCAAGTTTTTACATTTCGGATTTATCCTAAATGAAACAGAAGGAGACCGTTTTATAAACTACTCCTATATTGATAAAAATGGATTTAGTGTTAGTCAGCATGATGAAAACGCAATGAGAAAAACACTATATATCCAAGATTCCGAAGAAATCACTACTATTTTAGATTTACTTTTTGATAACCCTTTAGTAGATTTTTCACAAAAGCCTACCTTAAAAAAATTGCCAGTTAGTAATCAATTACAACTCAATTTAACTTTAGAAAAAGGTGCCAAGATTGAAGCTTTAATCTCATATTTAGAGCACTATAATTTTAATGCTAGCCAAATAAAATAAATAATAAACATGGAAATTTTATCATCATATAATCTCATAATTGAAGTATCAGTAATTATTATACTCTCTTTTGTATTTAACGGTATTTCTAAAAAAACTAATATTCCATCTGTTTTAATGCTCATTGTTTTGGGTGTAGGATTGCAATATGCGCTTAATTATTTTTCTGAAGGTAAAATCAATTTTTTCCCAATTTTAGAGGTATTAGGTATTGTAGGTTTAATAATGATCGTACTAGAAGCAGCGCTAGAACTAGAGTTAAAGCGAGAAAAATTAGTGCCAATTTTAAAATCTATGGCAATTGCTTTAATTGGTTTAATAGCTTCTGCTTGGGTTGCAGCGATTATATTATATGAATTAATTCCAGAAATGACCATGCAATCTGCTTGGTTGTATGCTACACCATTATCAATTTTATCAAGTGCTATTATCATCCCAAGTGTAAGTGGGTTAAATGATAAAAAGAAAGAATTTCATATTTATGAAAGTACGTTCTCAGACATTATGGGAATTATGATGTTCTATTTTTTAATAGGAAAATTAAACCCTTCAGAAGACTCTGGAGTCATTGGTTTTACTGGTAATATTTTATTAACTATCGTTATTTCTTTAGTAGCGAGTTATGCTATAATTTTAATTTTTCAGAAAATAAAAAGTCAGGCAAAACTCTTTTTATTAATAGCAGTACTGCTGTTATTGTATGCATTAGGAAAGAAAATGCACTTGTCGTCTTTAATCATAATTCTAATTTTTGGTTTGGTCATTGCAAACATGAAAGTGTTCTTTGCAGGAAAACTTAGCAAGTTTTTAGAATTTAAAAAAGCACATCAAATCTATCATGAGTTACACATTATTACATTAGAAACTGCATTTGTAGTGCGTACATTTTTCTTTGTAATATTTGGGTTAACCATTGCTGTAGGATCATTGTTTAATGTAGATGTAGCATTAATTAGCACATTAATTATACTGTCTATTTACGCTATTCGTTTTGTGATTTTACGTATTTTTATAGGTACAGATATTTTACCACAATTATTTATTGCACCTAGAGGATTAATTACTGTACTCTTATTTTACGCCATTCCAAAAGAGGCAGAAATAGCAAGTTTTGAACCTGGAATTCTACTTTTTGTAATTATAGGTACAAGTCTAATTATGACGGGAGCCATGATTTATGATAAAAAGCGAAATGCGAAATCTACAGATATTGCAAATTCTAAAAAAGTAGGTACAACAAAGTGGAAAGCACCTTCTATTGATGAAATAGCTGAGTAATTAATGGTTATTTAAACGGGTTTTTTATGCTTCGGAAATCGTCTAGAAATAAACACTTCCCAAATAAAAACGCCATATACAATCGTGTATTCTAAAGCGATTATCCAAAGGTTTTCAGACTTGTCTGCCTTGTTAAGATTAATGTAAGCTAAGTAGCTTAAAATGATAACAAAGCTCCAAACTAAGGGAAACTTGTAATTTGTAAATACGCTCAAAATTAAAAGCGTTGCTATATACCAAGGATGTACTGTTGTACTTAAAAAGAGATAAATTGTAAATGCAAAAAGCATGTTAGTTATCAATATTTTAGTATCTATTTTTCTTCGGAAAAACGCCAATCTCATAACAAACAGAAACACTAAAATTGGTAATATTTTACCAATCAAAGCTATTTCATTATAACCTGTAAACCAGTAACCAACTTCGCGAGCTACGTAATAGATACTTGCATTAAATTCAAAATTATTAAACCAAAGCGCAACGGTTTGAGAGTAGTTATTTACAAATTCAAAAGAGAAAAAAGGAGCAAATAGTAGTAGTGTTGTAATACCAACAATGGTGTAAAATGAAATTAATTTTTTGAAGTCAACACTTGTTTTGGTTGTTAATGGTATTCGATTATGGTCGTCATTCTCAACGTGTTTCAGAATTTCATTATTTTCTCTTTTCTTGACGTCGCTCGAGGTGTTGTTTGTCTTTTTAAAATAGAAAAATAACAATGGCAAAAACAAAAGTGGTATCAATTTAACAGAAATAGATAGTGCAAATACTACTGCAGCCGATTTCCATTTGCCACTATGTAAAAGATATAAACTCCACACTAAAAAGAAAATCATAACACCTTCAAAGTGCAAATTTCCAGTGAGTTCAATAATAATAAAAGGGTTGAGTAGATACCAAAAGATGTTCTTTTCTGGCAAGTTTAGTGTTTTGAGTAGCTTCTTTCCGAAGAAAAAAGTTCCAAAATCTGCAGCGATAATCAATACACGAAATACAACAGCAGATCCTAAAATACTTGAGCTAGAAAACAATGCAGCTATAAAAAAGCAAAGTTGATTTATTGGTGGATAATTTGTGTAATGACTTCCGTTGAGTTCTCCCATACCTTCGTAAAGCGCATTAGCTTCTGAAACAGGGAAATTTGTTCCAGTTAGAATAAATGATTCTGGTGTATAGAGATATGGGTTTAATCCTTCTAGAATCATACGTCCATCCCAAATAAAGCGATAAAAATCTTGAGATAAATTCGGGATTGCTAAAATAAAAATAGCCCTAGATAAAAATGCAATGGTAGTTAAGAACTTGAGGTTCTTTTTGGCGTATTTCATTAGTAAAAAAAATACCAGCCACAATGCGCAATACAATGTAATGAGTTTAGAATACTCTGTTCGTATTAAATCATATGCAAATAGCCAATAGAGAAATAAGCTAACAAATGTAAGCAGTAATGGAACTTTGTTAAGTTTCCAAAATGCTATCAAACTTTAGAAGTTAAAGATTTAAAAAACACATAGCCAAACCCAATAAACAGCATGAGATGAAAAGGGAATAATCCAAAATCACCTCCTTGGTCTCCAACTACAAATGCGCTATATAGGCCAAATGCAAAATAGAGCATTAAGATGCCTTCTAAAATAACGTGAGAGGATAATTTCTTTTTAAGATATTTATTTCCTTTCCAAGAATCTTTGAGAGTGCTAATATTAAATTTTGGGGTACGAACGAATTCACTTCTTTTACCAGCATGTCCTTCTAAAACAGCAATAGAGTTATGGAGTGAAAAGCCCATAGCAATTGAGAAAAAGGTAAAAAACATACCAATATAACCAAAGAATTTTTTAAAACCGCTACCATAAATTTCTTTATACATAAACCAATAGCAGACAAAAAATATAACAGTACTCATTACAAAGAAACTCATAAAGTAAAAATAGAATCTCAAATGAGCATATTCATTTTTGATATATAGCATAGGAATACTTAAAACAGCCACTATAAAAACGTTTAAAAACATTGTACTGTTTAGCAAATGTAGCAATCCATGAACTTTGGTTTTTGCAGATATATTGTTAGATTTAATAACACGAGAAAACATCTTTCTAAAGTTTTCTGCACCACCTTTATTCCATCTAAATTGTTGTGAGCGTGCAGCGCTAATAACAACTGGTAACTCTGCAGGAGTTTCTACATCTTCTAGATATTTAAATTTCCAGTTTTTAAGTTGTGCTCTATAACTAAGATCTAAATCTTCGGTTAAAGTATCGCCTTCCCAGTTACCAGCATCCAAAATGCACTGTTTTCTCCAAACACCAGCAGTACCATTAAAATTGATAAAATGACCTTTACTATTACGTCCAACTTGCTCTAATGTAAAGTGAGCATCTAATGCAAAGGCTTGTATTTTTGTGAGTATAGAATAATTTCTATTAATATGTCCCCATCGTGTTTGTACAACACCAATCTGTGGGTCTTTAAAATAAAGAATGGTGCGTTTTAACCAATTTTTCTGCGGAAGAAAATCGGCATCAAAAATAGCAATATATTCTCCTTTAGCAATTTTTAGACCTTCTTTGAGAGCTCCAGCTTTAAAACCACTTCGGTCTGTTCTCGTTATATGTTTTATATCTAATCCAGTAACTTTAAGCTTTTCAATTTGCTCACGAGTTGTACCTACTGTCTCATCTGTAGAGTCATCAAGTACTTGGATTTCTAATTTATCTTTAGGATAATCTATAAGAGCAATGTTATCAAGTAAACGCTCCATCACATACATCTCATTAAAAACAGGAAGTTGTATGGTAACCAATGGTATTTCTTCTTCATTTGAGAAGTCAAAAGTCTCACATGTTTTATCTGCTTTTTTTGACGATAAATAATTAAAAAGCAAATTTAGTTGTGCTAATGCGTACATGAAAATAAGCAAAATAGCAATGGTATAGATAACGATAATGGTGTATTGAAAATAGATCACTTAAAACTGTATTTAAAAATCCAACCTAAGATTTTTACGCCTGCAAATATAGCACCTTTTACCGTACCTGAAACTTTTGAGACACCTATTCTATTTCTATAGTTTACAGGCACTTCTATATAGCTTAATTTTTGGCGTAAGGCTTTAAGTTGCATCTCAACTGTCCAGCCATATGTTTGGTCTTCCATTTTTAAATCTAAAAGCTTATTATATTTAATAGCTCTAAAAGGACCTAAATCTGTAAATTTTGCTCTAAATAGAATAGACATAAGTGTTGTAGCAAGCCAATTACCAAAAATTTGAGGTAGTGTCATAGACCCTTTTTCTCTTAATTTTTTAACTCTGGCGCCAATAACAAAATCTATATCGTTATTAAGTATAGGTGCTACTAACTTTGTTAATTCTTCTGGATAATCGCTATAATCTCCATCTAAAAAAACAATAATATCTGGTCGTTTTGTTGGGTCGTTAAAAGAGGTAGATGCTATATATTCTAAACCTTTTAAGCAAGCAAACCCGTAACCTCTTTTGTTTTCAACGAGAACTGTGGCACCTGCACGTTTTGCATTGATCTCTGTATCATCGTTGGAGTTATTGCTTACAACGATAACCTCATTTACAATTTGTGGTATATCGTTTATAACATGTATAATAGAATCTGCCTCATTATAAGCAGGTATGATGACTTTAATGTTGGTCATTGCAGGTCTTTTAAGCTGTTTTCTTTTTTAAATGAGCGATAATCTGTCCACTCTTTAATTTTCATTCCTTTTTGGTATTTCACAGCAGAAATTAGTTTCTCATTTTTATACATGAGGCAATATCCGTTTTTTTGGTTATTCTTTAATTGGCATTTGTGATTTATTTTTTCTTCGGAATCATAGAACAGCCACCATTTATTTTTTGTTCCATTATTATAATGACCTTCACTAAGTTTAGTTCCATCTTCTCTATAGGTTCTCCAATATTTGGTCTTTAAATTATTGAGATAATAACCTTCACTTTTTAATAAACCATTGGTATAATAAAATTTCCAATAGTTGATTTTCTGGTTATTATTAATCCAACCTTCCGAAGCTAAAATACCATCATCAAAATAATTACGTTGATACGTTTTTTGTGCGGAAATATTAAAACTCCACAATAGTAAAATTATAATGACAATATGCTTCATTGATTTTTTTTCTGAAATTTTTCATAGGAGAGTAAATCTGTTAATTGAGTACTCAACTTTATTTCATCTGAGTAAGCCTGCCAACTCAAGACTAACCACTATCAACTATTTTTACTTTTGATTTACTAAGTCCATCAAATCTACATCGTTACCTAATAATATCTCTGTTGGATTAATTCGTCCTTTCATACTATCATTCTCTAATTTTAACACACCTCTTGGACAAACTGCAGAACAAATACCACAACCAACACAACTAGAACGTACAATGTTTTCGCCCTTTTGAGCGTATGCACGAACGTCAATTCCCATTTCGCAATATGTCGAGCAATTTCCACAAGAGATACATTGACCTCCATTTGTAGTAATTCTAAAACGGGAAAACATACGCTGTTGAAATCCTAAAATTGCTGCCATTGGACAACCAAACCTGCACCAAACACGATTTCCGAAGATAGGATAAAAGCCAGTTCCAATAACTCCAGAGAAAATAGCACCAATTAGAAAACCGTAGGTTGACCTAAGAGTCTCTGCTTTAAATATGAAAAGTTTAGTTTCAGAGCTAAATAAGTGCATACCAATTAAAACCATAATAATCACAAAATAACCAATAGCACCAAATTTGGCATCTTTACCTAATTCATTGCGCTTAAAAATCATGGTTAATACAAAAACTAAAGTGAGAAATCCTGCTACAGAAAATAGAAATACATCTCGCGTTAGCCAATATTTATCAGCATCGTAGCCTAAATAAGTATATATAACTGCGGTAGTCATTAGTACCACAAAAACTAAAACACTATGTATTACCCAACGCTCAATTTTCCAAGCGCTTTGACTTTTATCACTCAATTGTCTAAACGAGTCACCAGCAGTTTCAGCAAGACCACCACAACCGCAAACCCAAGAACAGTACCATCGTTTACCAAATTTAAAGGTTAAAATTGGTGTGATTATAAATACCGAAACAATACCAAAAATGAGCATTGCCATACCTATTGTTCCACCATTTATGAAAGAATCTACTCGATATTGTTCAAAATTATAATAGTTAAGAGGCCAAACATTTTTAAGGTCATAATATGGCAAATCAGAATTCATGAGATACATAAATTCTGGAATTAAAAAGGCAAATGCCAATTGAAAAAACATAACAGATATTGTCCTGATTTGCTCATAGCGATTATGACGATATTTCAATATAAATTTATACCCAAATGCGAGAATTGCAATGGTATAGAGCGTACCATAAACAAACCATTGGCTTGCAGGTCGTCCACTTAACAGTTGACTTAAAGGATCAAATAATGAGATAAGACCTGTGTTTTCAGCACCATCAGTTCCTGCTCCCAGAAGTCCTTCATAAAAATAAAGTACAACATAAAAAGAGGTTAAAACAATACCAGTCATCCAAGCTATAGTGCCACGTGATGATATGGATTTAAACCATACACCATCATTTTTAATGCCTTTTGACTTGTTGAGATACATATCATTTGCAAAAAGGATGGTTCCTAAGGTAATTAAGGATAGAGATACGGTTAGAAAAATGGCATTATTTGGCAAGTCTAGATTTAATAATGCTAGAACTAGAATGAAAAGTCCGACAAGCCCTAATCCAACAGCTAATTTTTGTTTCGTTGATAAATCTGCAGCATCAGGTTTTGCCAATGACATACTAGAATTTAATTTATTGCTCATGATTACGTGGTTTGAAGTTGGTTATTGTATGCTGCTAAAATTTGAGACTCATAGTTGGTGTAGAGTTCTGGATCAAAATTAGCTTCGGCGAGATTATTGATGACGTAATCTACATCGCGTTTATCTGTAAGCCATTTGTCAAATATTTCATGACGCATTCTAATCCCAAAAGTATTAATTCCTAAAAACGCTTTGGTATCTTTATGAAAAGCGACTGTAATACACTTAGTGTTATCTTCATGTTTCCAATGAAAGTGTTGCTCATATTCTGGTCTTCCTTTTTTTCCAAAAACCCATCCGTAAGTTTGATATTCTATATCTAAAAATTTAGCAGAGTTGAACCAATGGCCTGGTTTGTAAGCCAGACGATTTCCGCAGATAGTTTGAGCTAACGTTTCTCCCATCATACGTCCTGTGTACCAAACTGCTTCGATAGGTCTACGATTGCCAATAGGGTCATGTTGCTCTGCGCAATCTCCAATCGCATAGACATCTTTTATATTTGTTTCTAAGTAGCGGTTAACTTTTACACCACGACCTAATTCAATTTTTGAAGATTTTAAAAAATCAATATTTGGTGTCACACCTGCTGTTAATCCAACAACATCACAAGCGAGTTCTTCACCTGTTTCTTCAATAATAACAGATTTTACTCTGCCATTTTCATCACTTTTAATTTCTTTTAAATTGGTAGATAACCTTAAATCAATATGATGATTTTTAATATGCTCGTTAATCATTTTGCTTTCGCCTTCGGGTAAAACACCGTTCCAAAAACTATCTTCGCGTACTAAAAAAGTCACTGGGATTTTTCTGGAGTTTAACATCTCGGCTAGTTCTATGCCTATTAAACCACCACCAACAATGACTGCGCGTTTACAAACATTATTATTTGGCGCATAAACTTCTAGATTTTCTAAATCTTGTTTGTGGTACATACCCATTACACCCTCTAGATCTTGACCTGGCCAACCAAATTTATTGGGTTTACTTCCTGTTGCAATTATGAGCTTATCATAATTGAGATTTTCTCCGTTAGCAAAATGTAATTTTTTATGATCTGTGTCTATTTTTTCAACATAGGCTTTTAGGAGTTTAATTCTGTTTTTTTTCCAAAACCAATTTTCATAAGGTTGCGTGTGTTCAAATTTCATATGTCCCATATATACATACATGAGAGCAGTTCTTGAGAAGAAGAAATCTGTTTCGGCAGATATAATTGTGATTTTTTTATCAGAAAGTTTTCTAATATGTCTAGCTAGCGTAACACCAGAAATACCGTTTCCTATAATAACGATGTGTTCCATAAATTTTGGTTGTTGTGACGATTATGTCGCAATTAAAGGTAATAACTTAATATACCATTATAATTTATAACAGTTTTAAATTAGAATATCAATGTAAGGTTTTATGTAAAAATAGGACGTTTGCTTTTTTTCTAAACCTTTGTAAGTATCAGGTTTTTAGACGACTCAGCAACTGTAAGATTTTTAATTAATGAAGAAATAATTATGAAAAACAAATTGGTTATACTCACATTTTTTGCAGGATTAAGTTTTGGTTTTGCACAAAATACGTCAGATTTTTTTACAGCAGCAGATGCCTTTTTTAAAGCTAACGTTTCAAACGGAAAAGTGGCTTATGCTGATATAAAAGACAACCCTAAATCATTAAATACGCTGGTTAATCTGGCTGAAACAATTTCTATATCAAAAAACGACGCGAAAACGTATCAAGCCTTTTGGATTAACGTTTATAACATTTATGTCATCAAAGGTATAATTGATAATTATCCTGTAAAATCGCCTTTGGATAAGGCTGGTTTTTTTGATAAAACTACATATAATATAGCTGGAGAAACTTTGACGCTAAACGCTATAGAGAACCAAAAATTAAGAGCTCAGTTTGAAGATGCACGTTTTCATTTTGTATTAGTTTGCGGTGCTGTTGGCTGTCCACCTTTAATTAATGAAGCATATACACCTGATACTTTAGAAGCACAACTACAAGAACAAACTGAAATAGCACTAAATAATCCAAAATTTATCAAAATTACAAAGAACAGAGTATCGCTTTCAGAAATTTTTAAGTGGTATAAAGAAGATTTTATTAAGAACGGAAATGAAATTGACTTCATTAATACTTTCCGAAGAGAAAAGATTGAGGCAGGTGCTAAAATATCTTATTACACCTATAATTGGGCTTTAAACAATCAACAATAGTAATGACTATTAGGTCTTAAAAACTTTATAGAATACTAATCAAACAATCAAATATGAAAAAAATAATCACATCAATAACGATTATAGCGTTATCATTTATTGGATTTTCACAAGAAAATAAGCAAGTAGAAAAAAGTGTAATACAAGAATATACACCATCAAAATTATTAAATAAAGGTCAATGGGATCTAAAGTGGTTTAACAACCTTTATACACAAACCGAAAGTACATTTACTAACGGTAAAGAAGCACGACAAACCTTTTTTACATCTACAATAGATGTTTTTACTGGATTATCTAAAAATAGCAAGTTTAATGTTGGGTTGTTATTAGAATTTCGCTCTAATGTGGTTAATGATAGACAAGCATTAGACGTTTTTTTATTTGATGGAGAACGAGAGTCAGCGCGATCTGGTTTTACCTCTTTTGCACCAGCGGTAAAGTTTAATCCTATTAAAGGTGTTAGTAATTTTACAATTCAAACCGCCTTACATATTCCTTTGGTAGATAATGAAACCGAAGATGGCGTGTTTTTAGATCAAAAAGGATTTATTTTTCAGAATAGATTCTTCTATGATTATACATTTTCAAGTGGCGATTGGCAATTATTTACAGAGTTAAATACTGAGTATAACTTCGGAAAAAAAGAAGATAGTTTTGCTAACAATAGCTTATCGTTAACACCAGGTATTTTTATTAGTTATTTCCCTAATAGTAAATTTACAATATTGGGTTTAGTGCAGCACTCACAACGAATTGATACTGGAAATGATTTTGAGCAGGATTTTACAGCAATAGGTGGAGGAGCAAAATATCAAATCACAAAAAAATTAAATATAGAAACTTTATACACCAATTTTGTTAGAGGAAACAATACAGGATTGGGACATACATTTAACTTTGGGTTACGAGCTTTATTTTAGTTTAACTATTTTAAATCAAAATGTTAAGTTAAAAAGATACTATATCACACTAGGATCTTTTTATATTTAAAGCATAAATTTATTTAGATGTCGACTTTTAGAATCATTATTTTATTTTTTATAATTACGTCATGCACTGCACAATCAACAAAGATAAATGGTGTAAGTTTTGTAGCGTCTAGAGATGCTGTTGACGAGACACATACTAATCCTGTAGTTAATGTTGGCGCAAATTATGCAGCAATTATGCCCTTTGGCTTTTTAAAAAGTTTAGAACATCCAGAAATTATTCATAATACAGATAGACAATGGTTTGGTGAAACTAGAGCAGGAGGCAAACAATATATTGAAGAGCTGAGGAAAAAGAATATTAAAATTATGGTTAAACCTCAAATTTGGGTATGGAATGGTGATTTTACAGGATATATAAAAATGTCTAATGAAGAACATTGGAGAACTTTAGAAACATCTTATTCTAGTTTTATATTAGAATATGCGCAACTAGCTCAAGAAACCAATGCAGAAATTTTATGTATTGGGACAGAGCTAGAAAATTTTGTAAAAGAACGTCCTGAGTACTGGCATGAACTAATAAAAAAAATTAAATCAGTTTACAAAGGTAAATTAACCTATGCAGCCAATTGGGATGAGTTTAAGCGTACACCTTTTTGGGGAGAATTAGATTACATTGGAGTTGATGCCTATTTTCCTGTTAGTGATAAAAAAACACCTACAGTTGAAGCGTGTAGAGCTGGCTGGCAAAAACATAAACCTGTAATTAAATCGTTATCTCTTAAATATGATAAACCTATTTTATTTACAGAGTATGGTTATAGAAGTGTAGATTTTACAGGTAGAGAGCCTTGGGTAAGTGATCATACATGGACATCGTTAAATTTTGAAGGACAATCTAATGCAACCCAAGCCTTGTTAGAGGAGTTTTGGGAAGAAGAATGGTTTGCAGGAGGTTTTGTTTGGAAATGGTTTCATGCACATGATAAGGTAGGTGGAGAAAAGGATAACCAATTTACGCCTCAAAACAAACCAGTAGAAACTGTATTACAGTCTTTCTATAAATCTAAATAATTACTTGTAATAACGTAAGGATATGTGATGTAACCGACCAAAGTGGTTTATAAACATCGCGTGAAAATTCTAACCAACTTAATATTTTTATTTGCAAGTTTTACTTTTGCGCAAGACGCTATTGTTGCCGATTTAAAAATACGAGGCAATAAAAAATTGAGAACTTCATTTGTAAAAAAAATTGCTAATACAAAAGCTGGTGTTAAGTTAGACTCTACAGTTATTGAGGCAGATATAAAATTATTAAAACGACTTCCATCTATAGCGCACGCTTATTATCAAGTATTTTCCTTAGGAGAGGATACCTATAATGTGATTTATCATATTGAGGAGAATTTCACAATAATTCCATCTGCAAATGTATATACTACTAATAACGATGAGTTTGCTTATCGTTTAGGGTTGTATGAGTTTAATCTCTTCGGAAGACATATAACTTTTGGTGGTTTTTATCAAAAAGATATTTATAACTCATATGCCATAAATTTTAGAGCACCTTTTTTATTTTCTAAACGTTTAGGTTTAGCAATTAATTATCAAGATTTGACCACACAAGAGCCTGTATTTTTTGATAATACAACTTCAGACTATAAATATAATAATGAATCTATTGAGGGTTTAGCATTATTTCAAGTCAATTTTAATAACCGCTTAGAGTTAGGTCTCAATTACTTTACAGAAGATTATGAGTATAAATCTGGCGCAACTAATCCAGAGGTGCCTCAACAATTACGCGTACATAAATTACTCTATAAAATAATATATGAGTACAACGATTTAAATTACGATTATCAATATGTAGAAGGGTTTAAAAGTATATTTAATTTTCAATATGTTACCTCTAGAAATGAGTCGCAATTACCTGCATTTTTAATTGGTTGGAATGATTTTCAATATTTTAAACGTTTAGGAGACAAAGGTAATTGGGCAAATCGTTTACGTCTGGGAGTGGCTACAAATAACGACACGCCATTTGCACCATTTTCCGTAGATAATAATTTAAATATTAGAGGTGTAGGTAATACTATTGATCGTGGTACTGCTGCTATTGTTTTAAATACAGAGTATAGGCATACGCTATATGAAAAAAGCTGGTTTTCTCTCCAAGGTAATGCATTTATAGATGCAGGAAGTTGGAGAAATCCGGGAGGTGATTTTGGTGATTTTGGAGAGTCACAAAACATACGTGTGTATCCTGGCTTAGGTTTGAGGTTTATTCACAAAAAAATCTTTAATGCTGTTTTTAGAATAGATTACGGTATTGGTGTTACAAATAATGCTACTCAGGGATTAGTGTTTGGGATTGGGCAATATTTTTAATGAGACCCAAAATATTTTTGTTACAGAGCAAGCTCTCACTAATAAATTATAAGTTTTGCTTTTAACAACCGCTATCAATCTCTAAAAATATCTTTATATTTGTGTTAATACTACACAAAATAAAATGGCATTACAACAAGACATTAAAGTAGCTGTTGACGCAGTGGTCTTTGGGTACGAATCTAAAGGAAATTTATCGGTTTTATTAATAAAACGAGGTGTGGAGCCTTTTAAAAATACGTGGGCTTTACCTGGAGGTTTGGTGTTAGAAGATGAATCTTTAGAAGCAGCAGTAAAACGAGAACTCAAAGAGGAGACAGGTGTAACTATAGATTATTTAGAGCAACTTTATACGTTTGGTAAACCAAAGCGCGACCCAAGAAATAGGGTAATATCTATAAGTTATTTTGGACTTGTACGTCCCAATCATTTTAAAATTAAAGCAGATACAGATGCTGATGAAGCCAAATGGTTTTCTGTAAATGATTTGCCCAAATTGGCCTTTGATCATAAAACAATTTTTAATACTGCTTTAAAGCGACTTAAAGCAAAATTATTATACCAACCTATTGGTTTTGATTTACTCAGTGCCGAATTTCCTTTTTCAGATTTAGAGCATTTATATGCAACAATTTTAGGTGAGGATATTGACCGTAGAAATTTTAGAAAAAAAATTATGAGTTTTGATTTTGTTGAAGAAACCAATAAAATTGCTCAGCAAGGTAGCGGTAGACCTGCAAAACTCTTTAAGTTTAATAAAAAGAAATACGATGCTTTATTAAACGACGGATTCTACTTTGATATTAAGTTTGTGTAGATTTTACACAAAATATTTTGCTAATTAATATATTCCAATTACATTTGTGTAAAATTAACGCAAATGATTTTAAATTTAGACCCTTCGTTTCAACCTTTACAAAGAGAAAATACTATTCAATTTGAAAGTTTTACTTTTTCGGGAGGAGAGCCACATATCAAGATTCAGTCCAATTTGGATGGCATTGATGCGGTAACAGTAACTACAAGAATTCTATCGTTTAATGATATAGGATTGTTATTGATTGCTGTAGACGCATTACGTAGAACGGATGTTAAAACAATCCATCTATTTTTACCTTATATGCCAGCAGCTCGTCAAGATCGTGTTATGGTTTCTGGAGAATCGTTATCGGTCAAGGTATATGCAGATGTAATTAATGGGTTAAATTTAGAATCGGTTACGATATTTGATCCGCATTCTGAAGTCACTCCAGCCTTACTCAATAATTGTAAAGTGATTTCTAATCATCGATTTATTGAACAGGTTATTAGAGATATAAATTCTGAAATCGTCCTCATTTCTCCAGATGGAGGTGCTTTAAAAAAGATTTATAAAGTGTCAGAGTTTTTAGGAGGATTACCAGTTGTAGAATGTTCTAAAAAACGAAATGTCAAAAACGGAAAGCTTGAAGGCTTTAAAGTTTATGAAGATAACCTGGAAGGTAAAGATTGTTTAATCGTTGATGATATTTGTGATGGAGGCGGAACGTTTATAGGTCTAGCAGAAGAACTTAAAAATAAAAACGCTAGTAGTTTATACCTAGCAGTAAGTCACGGGATTTTTAATAAAGGTGTTGACGTGTTAAATAAAAGCTTTACTAAAATTTATACGACGGATAGCTTTAAGGATTTAGATGAGGATGGTGTTGAGCAGATTAAATTAAGAGCGTTAATAAAATGAAAATTCAAGTCGTAAAAGCAGATATCACAGAAATTGAAGTAGATGTCATAGTCAATGCAGCAAACTCATCTTTATTAGGTGGAGGAGGAGTAGATGGCGCAATACATAGAGCTGGAGGTTCTGCAATTTTAGATGAATGTCGAGACATAAGAAACCGACAAGGAAAATGTAAAACTGGAGAAGCTGTCATCACAACTGCTGGTAATTTACCTGCTCAAAAAGTGATTCATACTGTTGGTCCAGTATACAATGGTGGTGAGCGTTTAGAAAGAGAGAAACAAGATTTAACCAACTGTTATTTAAATAGTTTAAAACTTGCTGAAATGAACAACTTCAAGTCTATTGCGTTTCCAAATATTAGTACAGGAATTTACAGATTCCCAAAAGAATTAGCAGCAGAAATTGCAATAAAAACAATCTCAAATTATAAAAGTGAGACCATTAAAAATGTGATTTTTGTATGCTTTGATGATGAGAATTATCAAATTTATATAGCAAGATTAAAATGAACCATCCATATCTGGTAATTATCAATTAAGAGCAATTACAATTTAGGGTGTATCACATAACAATTAAAAATAATACATGTTAACTCATGAAACTTAACATAAAACCATATACAGAACAAATAGATGTTTGGCCAAAAAAAGGTCATCACATTATGGCACAATACGATGATAATAAAATTGTCGTGTATCAATCATACAGACCAGAAATAGGGAATTTCGCAGCTCAAAATCAATTTTTTGGAGGTGCTTTTAGTTTAAATCGAATGACATGGATTAAACCCAATTTTTTATGGATGATGTATAGAAATGGTTGGGGTCAAAAGGTAGGTCAAGAAGTTGTTTTAGCCATAAATTTAAAAAGAGAAGCTTTTGAGCGTTATTTAAAACAAGCAGTGTATTCTAGTTTTCAAAAAGATTTATATAAAACTAGAGAGGCATGGCAAGAACAAGTACAAAACTCATCTATACGCTTACAATGGGATCCAGATCATGATCCTTATGGTGCTAAAATTGAGCGACGTGCCATACAGTTAGGGATTAGAGGAGAAGAGATTGTGAAATATTCTAAAGATGATATATTAGAAATAGAAGATATCTCTGCCTTTGTAAATGAGCAATATCAATTTGTTTTAAATAAGCAATTAGATCAATTGCTCGTACCAGAAGAACATCCATTTATACTTAAAGATGACCAATTAAAACGCCAATTAAAATTACAATGAAAACGGTAACAAACATGTTTCTTGGCTTATCCTTGGCAGATGCTTTAGGAGTGCCTGTAGAGTTTAAACCTAGAGAACACTTTAGTGATTTTCCGGTGACTACTATGTTGGAGTATGGCACGCACAATCAGCCAAAAGGAACATGGAGTGATGACAGTTCTTTGACGTTTTGCTTAGCCCAAAGTTTAATTCACGGTTATAGCCTTCAAGATATTGCTCTTAATTTTATTAAATGGAAACGTGCACAACTTTGGACACCTCACGGAAGTGTTTTTGATATAGGTATCCAAACGAGAAGCTCTATAGAAACACTTCAACGAATAATTGAAAATGAAGATTTTGAAGCTCTAAGCTTTTTAAAATATGAAGTTGATGAGTATACAAATGGAAATGGATCGTTAATGAGAATATTACCACTGTTATATTATATTAAAGGTAAACCTATTAAGGCTCAATTTGATATTATATGGGAAGTCTCTGCTTTAACTCATGGTCATATTAGAAGTGCTATTGCTTGTTTAATTTATTTAAAATTTGCCGAATATATTAATAACGGTCTTACATTAAAAAATGCATATCATACAATGCAAAAAGACATCAAACAATTTTTTATAGCTGAAGCAATTTCAAATTATGAAATTGAACATTTTAATAGAATTATTAACAATGATATTTCAATATTAGAAAAAAGTGATATAAAGTCTGATGGTTACGTAATTAACACTCTAGAAGCCAGTTTTTGGTGTTTGTTAACCACTAATTCTTATTTAGAATCTGTATTTAAAGCTATCAATCTTGGTGATGATACAGATACAACAGCAACGGTAGTTGGTGGTGTTGCAGGTATGGCTTACGGTTTAGATGATGTTCCAAAAAATTGGATAGATGCTTTGGTACGAAAAAATGATATTTTAAAATTGAGCGAACAGTTTTCAAAAACATATTTACAATGAAAAAAACACTAGCCATAGGAGACATCCACGGAGGACTAAAAGCTTTAAAACAGCTTATAGAGAAATTAGAGATAACTAACAATGATACTCTTATTTTTTTGGGAGATTATGTAGATGGCTGGAGCGAGTCTGCACAAGTAATTCAATATGTTATAGACTTGTCAAAAACATATAATTGCATTTTTATAAAAGGAAATCATGATGTGTGGTGCGAGCAATGGTTAAGAACAAATGATGTAAACGATGTTTGGTATCATCATGGAGGAAAAGGCACAATAGAGAGTTATAAGACGATTTCCGAAGACGAAAAAAAACAACATTTATACTTCTTTGAAAATATGCAACTCTATCATTTAGATGACCAAAATAGATTATTTCTACATGCAGGCTTTACCTCTATGCATGGTGTAGAACGAGAAGTGCATAAGGAGAATTTTTATTTTGACCGTACACTTTGGGAAATGGCATTAACGATGGACAAACGCATTGAGAAAAACTCTGAGTTATATCCAAACAGATTAAAACATTACCATGAAATTTATATTGGCCATACACCAACCACAAATTTTAATCAAGATCAACCTATGAATGCGATTAATGTGTGGGATGTAGATACAGGAGCAGCGTTTAAGGGTAAATTATCTGCTATGGATTTAGACACAAAAGAAGTGTTTCAAAGTGATGCAGTTTGCACATTATACCCAAATGAGAGTGGCAGAAATTCTCACTCTTTTAATGACAAGAATACTAATTAAAAAAAGAGACTTGCTTTTGCAGGTAGTAAATTATGAATCCACTACTATACACAGACGGTTACAAAGTTGACCACAGACGACAATATCCAGAAGGCACAACCTTAGTTTATTCTAACTGGACACCACGAAAAAGTAGAATAGAAGGCATTGATGAAGTCGTTTTTTTTGGCTTGCAATACTTCATCAAAAAGTACATGATTGAAGATTTTAATACTAACTTTTTCAACAAACCAAAAGCCGAAATTTGTAAGCGCTACACAAGACGCGTTAATAATTATTTAGGTCCAAATCAAGTTGGTATTGAGCATATTGAGGCGCTTCATGATTTGGGTTATTTACCAATGGTTATAAAAGCATTGCCAGAAGGTGCTCAAGTGCCAATTCGTGTGCCAATGGTAACAATGTATAATACAAAAGCAGAGTTTTTCTGGCTCACAAATTACTTTGAAACCTTACTCTCAACCACACTTTGGATGCCTTGTAACTCTGCAACAATTGCTAAACAATACCGCAAAATATTAGATGATTATGCAGCGCAAACATCATCAATGCCAGAGTTTGTAGATTGGCAAGGTCACGATTTTTCAATGCGAGGTATGGCTGGTTTGGAAGCTGCAGTGATGTCATCTGCTGCACATTTATTAAGCTTTACTGGAACAGATACCATCCCAACCATAGATTTTTTAGAAACCTATTACAACGCCAATTCAGATACCGATTTGGTTGGAGGTTCTGTTGCTGCGACTGAGCATTCGGTAATGTGTATGGGAACTAATTTGGGTGAGCAAGAAACTTTTAAGCGCCTAATTACAGAAGTTTATCCTAATGGGATTGTCTCTATCGTATCTGATACTTGGGATCTTTGGAAAGTGCTTACAGAGTATCTTCCTAATCTTAAAAATGAAGTTTTAGCACGAGATGGTAAAGTGGTAATTAGACCAGATTCTGGCGATCCTGTAGATATTATCTGCGGAAATATTGACGGAAAAACTTCCGAAGAAAAGAAGGGAGTCATAGAACTACTGTGGGACATTTTTGGAGGCACAACTAATAGCAAAGGCTACAAAGAACTCGATTCTCATATAGGTGCAATTTATGGCGATAGTATTACATTAGATCGTGCAACCCAAATTTGCGAGCGACTCAAACAAAAAGGCTTTGCATCAACAAATGTGGTGTTAGGTATTGGGTCTTTTACTTATCAATACAACACGCGAGATACGTTTGGGTTTGCAATGAAAGCAACCTATGGCGAAGTTAATGGAGAGGGTAGAGAAATCTATAAAGACCCAATAACAGATGACGGAACCAAAAAATCTGCTAAAGGCTTAATCAAAATAGAACTTCAAAACGGAACTTATAAATTAGTAGATCAAGTCTCTTGGGAAGAAGAACATAAAGGAGAGTTAAGAGAGGTGTATCGTGATGGGAAATTAGTGTTGGATGCTAGTTTAGCTAATATTAGAAAACGAGTAAAATCATAGAGAAGTCATTAAATCCTGCAAGGTTTCTAAAACCTTGTAGGAATCTCAAATAGAAATATAAAGTAGATGTGGCTTAAAATCTAAATGGTTCTCAAAACCTTATAGAAATAAGTCAAGAAAGTTATAATGTGTTTTTTAACAGATGTGCTTCTTATAGTAAGCCAACAATTCATCTGCACTAGCACCAAACCATTTCTTTACATAAATCGTCCAGAAATGATATTGAAGTTTCCAAACACCATGTCTGCGATAAAGTCTCGCTGAGGTTTTTAGTTTTTTATTTATAACTACAAATTGCTTTCTTGCAAAAAGCTCATTAATTAAAATGTTGTCTTCGTAGATAATGTAATTCTCGTCATAACCACCAATATCATCAAAAAGTTCTCTTGTTATAAATTGGCTTTGGTCACCACCACGACAGGCTCTCCAAGAAAACTGTGTGAGCCAACTAGCCAAACGTAACCACCAATGATTACTGTCAAACTGCATTCTAAAGCATCCTGCTTTGTTTCCTTTTTGTACTTCGGAAATGATAAGTTTATCAAAATTTTTAGGCGGAAAAGAATCTGCATGTAAGAAATATAAAATATCGCCAAAAGCATTTCTTGCACCTTTATTTAATTGTTTGGCTCTGCCTTTTTCCGAAGAAATTAAACGTATAGCGGTTTTATGTTTTGTTTTAGCTTTTGATACTTTATCAAGAATTAGCGTATCGCTATTTACATTATAAGTCTCTTCTTGTGTTACGGTATTTTGAGACATTAATTGTGTTACAATATCTTGTGAACCGTCTGTACTACCACCATCTACAACAATAATTTGTGATACATTTTTAGATGAAGAATTATCGAGCAAATGCTCTATTAACTCGCCTATGGAGTTTGCTTCGTTTAAAATGGGAACTACTATACTTATCATATTTTATTTACGCAAAAATACGATACCTAGTTTTGTTCGTTTAAACTCCAGTCATAATCAATATAATCTACTTTAGCATTAGCTGAAATTTTAGTTTTTGCATATTGATTGATATAGTCAATTACAGACCCGTTTTCTGTAAAATCACTCTTATACCACTTAAAAATTTCAGAAATTTTAGGGTTATTAGAAGAGAGTTTATTTTTATCGGTATTATTAATAAATTCTACTGTTGCTCGTTGCATAAGATCTTGAACATTATCTGCAGTATACGCTTCGTTTAATAATTTAGGACAAGAATAAGAAGCGCAATTAATAGCAAAATGAATTTTAGGTTCGTTCATTTTTCTAAGTATGCCATTTTCTATGTCTGCCAAAGAGTAATCTTCATCGCCAATTTTTAATCGGTTTTTCATCCAAGGGTTACTTATGTCTTTAATGCTTTTTGTTGGATAATTATCTATAATTAACTTGATAGTATTAGCGTTATAAACATTAATAAAATATGCTAATTGCTCATTTACGCTCCAGTTTTTGGCAGGTACTTTTTTGGCCAAATAGTTTATATAGTCATTAAGTTTTTGACTATCGTTTTTAAAGCCTTTATAATCTACATCACCATTTTTTGCAACGTATTTTTTTAATAAAGCATCCCAAGGAGCATGATCTAACATGGGATTCATCGTTACATAATCTGTTTGAACATCATCCTCAACCATAGTATCATCTATAGTCTCTGTTTGCTTATCTTCACCATCCTTCATAGTTTTTTGAGACTCGGTAGACATAGCTGTATCGTCTTTAACTTTTTTAATTGGGAGCCCTTTAGCCGAAAAACAGCTGGCTAAAAAAATAGATAAGACAATTACGATAATATAATTTAAATGTTTCATTGTTTTGAGTTGTTTTGTTATAAACACTTACGTAACCTTTTATCTTTTGGTTTTTATTGGGTATAGCTCTTGTTGTAAAAAATCTTTAGGAAAATGTTCGTCGCCTTCAAAACCAAGTTCTATATCTCGACCGTTATAAGGAACATAATTTGTTTTAAAGATATAATCCCAAATGCTTAATGTTAGTCCGTAATTAACGCCAAACCTAACATGATCTGGTAAATTTTTAACGTGATGCCAAATATGCATTTTTGGGTTATTAAAAATATATTTCAAGAACCCGTAGTCCCAACCTAAATTAGCATGATTTAGATGCCCAATAGCAATAGCAAAGAAATAAATGATGGCAACGTCTTGCGAACTATAATTAGCAATAATAGCAAGTGGTATGTATCTAATAGAATTATACACTACAGGCTCCATCCAATGATATCTTAGGTGAGCTGCAAACCCCATTTCTTTAACGCTATGATGTACCTTATGGAAATTCCAAAGCCAAGGCACACGATGTAATAGACGATGTGTGTTCCATTGCACAAAATCATTTACCAAAAAGAAAATAAATAAACCCAACCACTTTGGTAAGTCTTTTGAATTAAAGAGTTGAAAGCTAGACAACGAAAGTCCTACAACTCCTAACATATCATTTAGAAACTCAGCAACAGTATTAGATAAAGCAATGAGTACAATGAGATTAAGAATAAAGAAATTGAAGAACATATAAAACGTATCTAACCAAAAATCTTTTCTAAACAAACCTTGATTTTTACGCCAAGGAAAAAGTGCTTCTAAGAGCCAAACAATTAGAGAAATGGCAATGAGTCCATAAAAATAGTTATCCCAGTTATTTTGCAGTAGAATTTCGTTTTTTAAATAATTCCAGTAGCCAGAATAGGAGTTTTTTATAAGGTCTATATACTTTTCCATGTTGTAATTCTTGCTATTTCTAGAAATAATTCTGTGCTACTAAAAGTTAAGTTTAAGTAGTTGTTTTCTCATGTTACCTTGACCTAAGATGTAAATAATATTTTTAGACTTTACAGCTGTTTCTGCTCTAAATAAAGTTTCTGAATCTGCATTAGGAAATACTATTTTAGGTGTAATCCCACCATGTTGGTTTACAGTGATATTATAAAAATTTGTTTTAGATAGTCGTTTGTCTTGTTTAACAATAAGTTTTTCTTTGTCTAAATCTATATACCCATTAATAAAAATATTAATTTGATTGTTTTCAAAACATGTAAAGGTAGAAGAATCTCTCTTGTTAGATTTAGATTTAATTTTTTCTGTTTGCCTTAATTCAAGAACATTATCCCAGGTTATTTGTCCTTGAGGACTTATTTTACCTATTAAAATATCATCAAAAACTTTGTAATTAATACTAATTGGGTTTACAGTAACAAAGGCAGAAATGGTGCCAATACTAAATGATGCAATAGGAAAAACAATAGGAGCACTTTGTTTTCTTAAAATATAGAATTGACCAATAATAAACGTGTTAAGGTCATCATCAATAAATAAATTGTTGATATCTATATTTCTATTACCAGTAAATAAACCAGAAAAATAAGATTTGGCTTTTTCATTGATAAACTCAGTTTGTTGCTGAGACTCCAAGTTAAAGGTGTCTAAGTTAATTTTGTAATAAGTAAAACCTTTATAACCTCCTTTTTTAAAATGAGAATATAAGCCTGCTATAATTAAATGTTTGTCTTTAATACTAGAATTTATTAACTCATAACTATCTTCAGGGATTTCAATGTCAATATATTGTTCACCATCTTTAGTATGTTCAATTAATCTATAAAATCGTTTCTTATCATCCTCTTTATCTTTAAGCTGAAATAATACATAAGCTTTATCATTAATAAATTTGGCATTTAAAAAACTGGTGTTGCGATATGAAATGTTGTCATCTGCAAATACATTTACTTGAGTAACCTCTTCTAGATTTTTAGAAAACACCTTTATATAGGCAAAAGTAGATTGCTCTTCTACAACCGGAAAATTTAAAACCAGGTTTGATGACACCTGTAAATCAATAAAATAATTGTCTCTTAAGGCCTTAAATAAAGGCTTATCTGTTTCTTTATCTGTTTGAAGTAAAATTTTTTTAGCGAATGATTTACTTTTTAAATCTACAACATCTAATCTTAAACTAATAGTTTGATTTTCTCGCTCTTTAATAAAAATATGTGCTTTATTATTTAAAATAAACACATCTAAAATGTCGGTATCATTTTGAGTTTCTATCTCTAAACGCTCAGTAAAATTTAGATTATCAAAAAACTCAACGTAATAATTTCTTAATGTTCCATTAATTCTATGAGGCCTAATAGATATAAAGTTTCCAAACTCATCGGTAGCAGTAAGTTCTGGTTTATCAATTAAAAACTGTCTATCTTTTACAATGTCTCCTTTAGCTATTTGTTGAGAAAAACTCTGAGATACACTTAGTAAAAATAAAACAGTTATAAATGATAAAAACTTCATGTAATTAAAGACTTTTAATTAATTCTTTAAACAATGTAATCATATGTGGCTCAGCTTTACCTGCCATTGCAATGATTTCTCCAATATCAACAGGTTTAAGGTTGTCTGGATCGCATTCATCTGTTAAAACAGATATAGCTGCAGCCTTTAAGTTTAAATGGTTTGCAACAATAATTTCTGGTACAGTACTCATACCAACAGCATCAGCTCCAATAATTTTAAGCATACGGTATTCTGCTCTTGTTTCTAACTGAGGACCTACCACACTTGCATAAACACCTTCGTGTAATTTTATATTATTTGCTTTTGCTATAGCTTTAAATTTCTCATTAATTTCTAGATTATAAGGAGCACTCATATCTGTAAAACGCTCGCCTAACGCTTCAACACCTTTAAAAGCCAGAGGAGAACCACCTTGAAGATTTATATGGTCATCAATCAACATTAATTCCCCTTTTTTAAAATCTAAATTTATGGCTCCAGATGCGTTAGAAACTAATAACGTTTTAATTCCCAATTTTTCCATTACCCTAACAGGATAGGTTACATCTTGTAACGAATAACCTTCGTATACGTGAAAACGACCTTGCATAACAATTACATTTTTGCCAGCCAAAGTACCATATATTAATTTTCCTTTATGAAACTCTACGGTTGCTGTAGGGAAATTTGGGATGTGATTATAGCTAACCTCTGCAATGACATTAAGCTCATTAGTGAGCTGGCCCAAGCCTGTGCCAAGAATGATACCAATCTCTGGACTTTCAAATCCTTTAGACTGTAAATATTCTGCGGTTTCTGTTATAAATTTAATCATGTGTTTTATAAAATTGTTTGAGTTGATTATAATGTTTCATATCGTCAAAGGTGTCGATATCGTTTAGAGGTTTTAACAAATATACGCTCTTGTTTGCTAAATCTGCAAGAGTATCTTGTCTTACCGTTTCTGTTCCCCAAGCTTTATTTTTAAAAATTGCTGGATGTAATTGTTTCATGCCTAAAAGGTAATAACCACCATCTATCGCAGGACCCAACACCACATCATGATGATCTAGTTTTTTAAAAGCATTTTCTATGATGTCTCTATTTAAATCTAGTAAATCACTACCAATAATAATAACCTTCTGGTATTTTGCTTTAAATAGTTCGTCAAATGCATTATGCATACGCTCTCCTAAATCATTACCGTTTTGAAGTTTTTTGCTAAAATATGCTTCACTCCAAATATCATTAGTATTAATTTCTACGGAATAAAACACATAACGATTTGCCTCAACTTGTTGTGCAACTTGTGCAGTATGTTGCAGTAAATATTTGTAAATATCTAATGCAGACTGGTCTCCTAAAGTTTTAGCTAAACGCGTTTTGCATTTGCCAAGCTCTGGATTTCTGGTAAAAACTATGAGTGCTGTTTTCAATATAAATGACTTGTATTATTTTTTAGGGTAGACTTTAATGCCACTATGTAACCATTTGCTCCAAGCGTTAGAAAACGCATGAATACTATCGGTTTTTTTTTCTTCGGAATTGTAAATCTCAAAATTGTTATTTTTCCATTCAAAAATCCCTCCATAAAGATTTTTGACATTTGTAAAGCCAGCCTTTTTAAGTTGGTTTGCTATAGTTTCAGACCGTATACCTAATGAACAGTATACAACAATGGGTTGGTCTTTATCTTTAAGTATTGAGATGGTTTCTTGGAGATTAAAATGATTGTAGCCAATAAAAATGGCGTTTTTAAGATGACTTACATTGTATTCATTTTGCTCTCTAGCATCTAAAATAATAGCTTCAGTTTTAGGCATTGCTAATTCTTGAACCGAAATATATGGTACATTATTTTTATTGTGCTGTTTCAATAAATTGTCTAGAGAGTTTTGCGCTTGTAGTGAGAGCGAAAAAATTCCGAAGAACATATAAAGTATTAATTTCATGTTTTTATAATTGAATGCCAAACCCTTGTAAACCACTTTCTACTTCTGGTAAAATCTCTGTATTATCCCAGATACCTGTAACAATTGTTCGTGCATATTCTTGAGGTAATAAACCATTATTCATCAACTTGCTCGTTAATTTATAATTATAATCTAGAGTATGATGTTTAAAAGTAAAGTTTTCTTGAGCGTCATCCAAAATAGCATACCAAACATTTGGGTTACCATCATTAGCAGGCATCCCAATAACACCAGGATTTAACCATAAGTTGTCGTCGTTAGTATGATTAAAAGGTAAGCCACAATGACCACCAATAATTACATCACTATTAGAAAAGTTAAAGTTAGTTTGCTTATACTCCCAAGGTGTAGATTTATAAATAAACTCAGAGGTGTTAAAAAAAGAACCATGCACCACAGAGACACTTTTACCTGCATAATTAAATGTTATATGATCTGGGAGCGTTTCCATAAATGCTAATGAGTTTTTAGATAATTTACTTTGCGCAAATGGATACCACTGCTGCGAAAACCCGTCGCAACGAGAGCCTTTTCTAAAATCACAACCACAATCTTGAGCGCCTTCGCGCAATTGTATTTCTACGTTGCCAGCAATACTTCTGGCATTCCAAAGTTTAAATAACTGTACCGTTTCTTCAGGTTGGGCACAATAACCAACAATATCTCCCGTACAAATACAATTTGCTGCAGCTATTTGCTCACGCTCTGCAACTTGTTTTAAAGCTTCTAATGCTTGCAAATTGCTATAAACACCTCCAAAGAGCAATACTTTGCCTTTGAGCTGGCCTAAATGTTCTATTTTTTTATCCATTTTGGAATGATATATAAAATGATACAACTTAAAATTCCCCAAACATTAACCCAAAGCAAGTCGGCATATTTACCGGTTGTAAATATTAATGCCTCTGGAAAAATCTTTAATACTAACATAAAACCAAAAATGAGACCACAAATAACACTCAAATAGAAACTAATTTTTGGGACTTTCATATTCCAGAAAACAAATACTGGAGTTAGACCAATTACCATAGTTCCTGAAATGGTTGTTGCAGATAAAATTTCGGCATCTAAAAACACAGGTAATGTTCCTAAAATAGCGATTGCTATCATAGAAGCACGACCAAAAGTTAAGTCTAAACCTATATTTAAATCTATAGCCAGTAACTTAGAAAACGATGAAAAGGTAGAGTCTAATGTTGATGCTGCCGATGTTATCATAATAAAGTTAATAACCAATAATATGACAACACCAAAGGCTTTACCTACTTCTACAGCAGCTTGACCTTGCATACCTTGAGTTTGAGCATAAATACCAATAAAACTAAAAAGTACAATACAAATAGCACCAAGAATACTTGCAAGTAAAAAACTCTTTCTAGTAACTTTTGGTGAGGTTATAAATGCACGATCTGTTAAAACTGGGTCATGAAACGGATAACTAAACGATTGAATAATCGCAGCAAAAAATAAGTTTAAACCTAATTCAAAACTCCAGGTTCCTGAGGTTGCAATTTCTGAAGGAGAAAAGTTTTCCGAAGAAAAAATAGTTGCTAAAATAACAATCAATAAAATAGAAAATAATACCATTTGAATGACATCTGTAAATATAGAACTACTTAAGCCACCTTTTATAGCATACGCTAAGGTTAATACCGTAAAGACAATAATGGCTAAATAATATGGTTTACTTCCACTTTCTCCAAAATAGCTTCCAATGACCATAGTATTACTCCAAACCTCGTTAAATAAACGTATGGCAATTAAAATAGAAAAGATTGCCATTGCGCCTTTTCCAAATTTGATAGTCAAAAACTCGTGTATACTATTAAAACCTCCTTTGGTTCGCATTTGATAAATTAATAAACCAGCAACAGCAAAAGATAAATAATAGCCAGCATAAGCAACGCCTCCAACAATCCCGTAATCTAAACCTAGATTTGCTGCATTAGTAATGCTTTTAGCAAAAATCCAAGAAATGATTAAGCTACCTGTTAACACCAAAGTATTTGGTGCTTTACGGTTACTTACAGCTTTAAAAAACTGATCTCTTGTTTTTGCTAAAGGTGACAAGAAAAAGAGTATCAAACTAGATACAATTATTAATGTCCATTGCCAATGTATTGTCTCCATACTAATTATTCATTCCACCAAACAGGTACATTAATGCTATTATCATTTGTTGCAGCAGCAGCTTGACTATAATTTTCATTATTTAAAGCTTCTTCTTCTGCAGGATATGGCATTCGAACTGGTATAATATCATTATTAAAACTTGCCGAAATTGTCAATAACTCAGGAAAACCTGTTCTACGAAATTCTACCCAGCCTTCATAACCATTAATTAAATTGGCAATCCATTTTTGAGTAATTATTTGTTGTGTAGGTGTTGTTCCTGCTGCATTATATGCTGCATTTCCTGATAGATAATTAGCAGGTAAATCTGTGTTCCAATATTGAAAAGCAAGCGCAACTCCGTTTTCATATAAATTTTGAGCATCGGCAATTATTACATTATTTGCTGCAGCTTCTGCCAAAGCAAATTGCACTTCCCAAGCAGTGATAAAGTTAGCATCTAAGGTAGATGTGTCTTCTCTAAAAGATGTGCCAGCCAATGAGTAATCTGCTAAGGTTACAGAGGTGGCTGATGGGTCAATACCGTTTATTAATCCGTTAAATTCTCCTGTAGTTGAGCTCGTAAATGGTCTAAAAAAAGTATGTATTCTCGTGTCGTCTAGGTAAGTTAAAATATCTTCCATTGTTTGAGACATCACAAAATTGTTAAAGTCACCAACACGTAATTGTGCCAAACGAAAACTGTTTGGATCTGTATTTGTGAAATTAAAAATGGCATTTTGTACGTTTGTTGTGATGTAATTTCCCTGGTTGTAAATATTTTGAAGTTCTTCGGAAACATCAACTTGACCAGAGATGCGTAACAAATGTTTAATTTTTAAGGAATTTGCAAAACGTATCCAAGCGCTTAAATCTCCATTAAATAAAATATCACCTTCTAAAGGAATGACGTCATTATAAGACTCAATTGCAGCAATACCTTTATCTAAATTATCTAAAATTCCGTTTTCATTTAAATAAATATCTTCTTGCAAATCGTAAGCAGGAGTTACGGTACCGTTAACACCATTAAAGGCTTCAAAATATGGGACGTCTCCAAACAAATCTGTTAAACCAGCTGCCATATATGCTTTTAAAATTAAAGCAGGTCCTTCATAAACAGAAAAAGTCTCTACCGTTCTCGATTGGTTTAATATTATTTCATTATCTCTAAGATTGGTGTAAAATATTGGCCAAGGATTACCACCAAGTTGTGGAGATTTTAGAGCATGACGATCAAAGAGATTAAAATCTAAAGCTGTTCTATGTTGTGATAATAAATCTCCAGCAACAAAACCTTCGTAGCTCATGTTTTCTCCATAATCATAAATGACTTGGCGCAACAATAAACTAGGTTGAACACTTATTGGAGAGTTAGGGTTTGTATTAATTTCTTCAAAATCTTTTGTACAACTCACAGTTGTTAAAAGTCCTAAAACTATATATAGGTATATTATGTTTTTCATCTTAATTGTTTTAAAAGTTAAATCCAGCTTTAAATCCAATGCTACGTGTTGTCGCATAACTCATATCTTCAACTCCACTTATAAAGCCATTACCTTGAACAGCTAGTTGCTCTGGGTCAAAATGTGGGTTTTCGGTAATTACGAATAAATTATTGCCAATAAGAGATACACTTAAATCGGCTCCTTCTTTTAATCCTAAAAAGCCATTTTTTAATTGAAAGTCATAACCAATAGAAAATTGACGAAGCTTTAAAAATGAAGCATCATATACATTATTTTCTTCATGGTTTCTATCATAGAACTGTCTGTAATAACTTTCGGCAGATACCGCAACTGTGTTAGGTAAACCTGAATTTACGTTTACACCTTGTGCAACAATACCTTCATCTGGTCTGTAAGCAGTTTCTGCTAATTGACCACCAACATTACCTAAAGCACGAGTTCTAGAAACAATTTCTCCACCTTGTCTCCAATCAAATAAAAAACTTAAGTTCCAGTTTTTGTAGCTAAAATTATTGTTCCAACCTAAAGTAAAATCTGGATTGTAATTCCCAATTTTTTGAAGGTTATTGTCGGCAATAAATTGTCCGTTATCATTAATTAAAAAATCGCCATTGTCATTTTTTAAATAACCTGTACCGTAAATGTCTCCAATGCGTCCACCTTCTTCTACTTGAAACCAAACTGTCTGGTTTGCACTATCATAAATTCTACTATACGCAAGTGTTAACCTTCCATCTTCTTGTGGCAAATCTTTTATAGTAGCACGACTTGTTGCAAAATTAAATAGTGTATTCCATCTAAAATCTTGGGTTTTAATTGGTGTAATCCCTAAAATAATTTCAACACCTTGGTTGTTAACCTTACCACCATTAACAACTTGTTGGTTGTAACCCGAAGACACAGCAATTGGTAGCGAAATGATTTGATCTTTAGTAGTTGCATTATAGTAAGTAAAATCTAATTTAATACGGTCTTTTAAAAAGCGTAAATCTGTTCCTACCTCAAAAGAAGTAGTTTGCTCTGGCTTTAAGTTTGAATTTGGTATAAAATTTTGATTACTAAATGTTGGTTGACCGTTAAATGGTGTTTGAGACACAAATGCTCCAGAAGTTTGATACGCTCCAGTATCGTTACCAACTTGCGCAACACTTGCTCTAAATTTGGCAAAAGAAAAAATTTCTGGTAACTCTGTAACATTAGATAAAATAAAACTTGTTGAGAGAGATGGATAGAAAAATGAAGTACCATCTACAGAGAAAGGAGTAGCTAATGCGCTAGACCAATCATTACGTCCTGTAATGTCTAAAAATAAAAAGTCTTTATAGCCCAATTTTACAATCCCATAGAGTGAGTTAATTTGTTTTCTACTCTTAAATTGAAACGCTTCAATAGGAGATGCAGCATTGTTTAAACTAAAAATGCCTGGTTGTGCAAGATTTACAGTTTGTAATTGTTTGGTTGATGCATTTTGATCTAGACGATTTCCGCCTAAAGACATATCAAAAGAAATATCGCCAAATTGATCATTATAATTAATTAAAAAATCTGTATTTACTTCTCTAAAAGTGACATCATGCTCAGCGTAACCACCATTTTGAAAACGGTTACTACTAAAATTACGACGTAGCTGTCTTGTTTCATTACTGTAATCCATTCCTGTTCTAAGCGAAACACTTAATTTATTGGTGATTTTATGATGAACTCTAATGTTTCCGAAGACACGATCGCGCTCAAAAGAGTTTCTATTCTCTTCTAAAATAAAAAACGGATTATCAAAAAATGTATAGTTAAACGAGTATTGCTGCACACCTTCTAATCCTGGTTGCCAGTAATTTCTTAAGCTATTAATGTCTAGTGAACGAGGTCCCCAAGCAACGAGTGAATAGTTAGCATTCTCACTACCGTAACCATTAGAAGGTCTATTGTCACTACTAGAATTTACGTAACTTATTGATGTGTTAATTTCTGTTTTATCCGTAGGATTGAAATTTAGCTTTCCTGCAACGGTTTGTCTGTCTAGATTTACTCCTGGTATAATAGATTCACTACGTAAATCGGTAAAGGATACACGGTAGTTACCAGTGTCAAAACCATTAGAAATAGATAAATTGTTGATTGTCGTTACTCCAGTTTCATAAAAATCTTTAAGATTGTCTGGGTTAGATCTAAATTGGGTTGGTGTAATTGGTAAGCCAGAATATAATGAGGTATCACCACCACGCACAAAATTACCATTACCTAAGTCTACTGGACTATCAAATTGAGCAATTAAAATCCCAGCATCTAAACGTGGTCCCCAAGAATAGGTAATATTATCGCTAATTCCACCTCCAAGTCCATCAACATATTCAAATTGTCCTGCTTGACCTTGACCGTATTGATTTTGAAAATCTGGTAGGCGAAATGCAGAATCTACAAATAACGAGGTGTTAAAACTTATACCTAAACCTTTTTTATTACGACCATCTTTTGTTTTGATAACGATAACTCCATTTGAAGCTCGCGTACCATAAAGTGCAGCAGCATTAGCACCTTTTAAAACCGTTACAGATTCTATGTCATCTGGATTAACTTCCATTGCACCATTACCAAAGTCTATTTCTTGAAAACCAGCAGCAGCTTCATTAGTAAAGTTGAATACCGTCTCATTATTTATGGGTGTACCATCTACTATAAACAAAGGATTGTTATTAGAAAAAGAAGACTCACCACGTATTGTGATTTTTGATGATGAACCAACACCAGTTGCACCTTGAGAAACGGTTACACCTGCCAATTTACCAGATATATTATCTAGAAAGTTAACAGTTTTAACCTCTGTTAAAGTTTTAGAGTTTAGCTCTTGTACAACATAACCAAGTTCTTTAGTTTCTCGCTCTAGACCTAAAGCTGTGATAACAACTTCATCAAGTGATGAGGTGTCTTCGGTTAATTCAATATCAATAATGGATCTATTTCCAACAATTACAATTGTTAGGTTATAACCTAAATATGAGTATCTAATTTGGTCATCTGGAGATGATGCTTCTATGGAGTAGTTTCCATTTTCGTCGGAAATGGTTCCATTCCCTGAAACCGTCGTAATATTAACGTAAGCTAATGGTTTCTTGTCAAGTTCGCTTGTAATAGTACCTGTTACGGTAATTTGTGCATAGCTATAACTAGAAAGTAATAGCAATATGCAAATATAAATTTGCTTCATAAACTGCCCACAAAAGTGGTAATCTTTTAATTAAAATTTAATTTTAGAATTCTCAACCTCGCAAAGTAATTTGGGCTTAAAAACGTATTTAGTTTTTAAACGTACGAGAGTAACCTGTTTTTACAGGAATTGGAAGTAACACTGGAGAACCCTTATTAAAAAGAAGCTTTTGTAAATTAGTTTCTACAGAAGAAAAAAGAAAAGTTCTAATCTTTTTTTCTACTGAAATATACTGTTGTAAAAGTTGTTTAATATATTTTGATAGATGTTTAAAGCTATTTAAAACTGTCTTTACATCTAAAAATGTATCAATATCTGAAAGTATTTCTAGATACGTTACGGTAACTTTATAAGTAGATAATAATTTTGAAATACTTTGATTTAAAATAGATGTTTGCCATGGTAATTGTAAAAATGCTTCTGCATTAAAATGAGATTTTTTTAAACCCATTAAATAAAATCCACCATCTTTTGAAGGACCCAAAACAACATCACTTTGTTGTAATTGAGTAACTGCCTTATAAATATGTTGTGGTTTTAAATGAGGTGTATCATTACCAATAGTTACAATATTGTCATAACCTCTATCATAAATAGATTGTATGGCATTTGTAAATCTCTCGCCAAAAGAGAATCCATTTTGATCTTTTTCTGAAGATAAAAAATAAGGTAAGCCAGTTTTTTCTACAACCGCTACAGTTTGCTTATTTAAAGCATTAAAGAGCGTTTTTGAAGATTGAAACCTTTTTTGAGTGGCTTCAAACTCTGCAGAATTTGCAAAAATTAATATGGCTGTTTTGTTATTTTTCAATGACTCAAATTATTGATGTATTTGTTTCTTTCGTAGCGTGTATTGGTTTGAAACTATTATGCTACCACACCTTGACAACTGCTTCCTGCGCCTGCAGTACAGCCATAGCAATGTTGCGAAATAACAATATTTCGACCCTCTAAAAGCTCTTCGTTAAACTCAGAGATATGTTTAGATTTGCTATTTACGGGTAATTCTAGCATTTGATTAAAATCACAATCAAATAAATAACCATCCCAACTAATTGATAATGTATTTGTACACATTACGTTTTCTACAGCTGCAGGATTATAAGCATCTACTAATTGATACATGTAATCCTCATAATTTTCTGAAGCAATTAAAAAATCTAAAAAACGCGCAATAGGTAAATTTGTAATGGCAAATAAATTATGAAATTGTATGTTGAAATCTTCCATCAATGCCTTTTTAAAATCTTTCTCCATTGCAGCTTGATCACCAGGTAAAAAAGCACCAGATGGATTATAAACCAAATCTAACTTTAAATCGCTATCAGGCATTCCGTATCCAACAGCATTTAATTCTTGCAATGCTTTAATAGACTTAGCAAAAACACCATCTCCACGTTGTTTGTCTGTTTTACCTTTTGTCCAGTGTGGCATTGAACTCACAACATGTACATTATGTTTTTTGAAAAACTCGGGTAAATCGTAATATTTTTTGTTAGCACGAATTATTGTTAAATTAGAACGTACAATAAAATCTTTAATACCAACTTTTGCAGCTTCTTCAACAAACCATCTAAAATCTGGGTTCATCTCAGGAGCACCTCCTGTTAAATCTAAAGTATGTGCACCAGAGTTTTTTATAACATCAAGACATAGTCTCATGGTATCACGAGTCATAATTTCTTTTCTGTCTGGTCCAGCATCAACATGACAATGATCACAAACCTGGTTACACATATAACCAACATTAATTTGTAATATTTCTAGTTTTTTTGCTTTAAGCGGAAATTGGCTCGTCTCAGAAATTTTTGCTTTAAAAGTTGGTAATTCTCCATTTTGAAAAATACCATTAGATAAAATTTCTAACTGTTTATTACTTTGAGCTAAATCGCTTCCTTTTTTTTGTAGGGATTGGGTCTTAACTTTTGTCATTTACTATTAACCGTCTAATTTGTTTACTTTATTCATCATTTGCACACCATGTACCAGTGTTGCTCCACTTTTTATAGCTGCACCAACATGTATGGCTTCCATCATTTCATCTTTTGTAACACCTCTTTGTAATGTGTCCTTTGTATATGCATCAATACAGTATGGACATTGCTCTGTGTGAGCAACAGCTAAAGCAATTAATGATTTTTCTCTGGCTGTAAGAGCGCCTTCTTCAAAAACTTTTCCGTAGTACTCAAAAAATTTGTTTCCTAATTCTTCACTCCATTCTGTGATTTTGCTGAATTTTCTAAGGTCTGCAGGATCGTAATATGTTTTTGACATGTTTAAAATTTCTAGAGTTAGTATATCTACGTAAAATAAAGTTATTAAGTTTTAAGTCGCTATTAAATATCAAACTTAACAGAAAAATAAGCAGAATGCTAATTTATTTTTTATCGTTAATTTGAAATATGGTTTGTATTAAAAAGTCTTACATTTAAAATCTATTTTTAGTTACAATGAAAAATTGGATAGAACTTTTATTAGAATTTAAATCAAAACAACAACCTGTTGCACTTGTTACAGTTACAAGGTGTTTAGGGTCAACGCCTTGTGTTTTAGGTTCTCGTATGATAGTCACTAAAAATAAAACATTGTATGGTACAATTGGAGGTGGAAAATTAGAATTTTTAGCCATAGAGCAAGCTATGATTGCATTGAGTAAAAATAAAATTATAGAATCTGGTTATACCTTAGGGCCAGAATTTGAACAATGCTGTGGAGGTAAAGTTGAATTTATTATAGAACCTATGAACCAAACACCAGAACTCTTTTTATTTGGAGCAGGACACATCGGACAAGAAATAGTGCAATTACTAGTAGGTACACCTTTTAAAGTACATTTAATTGATTCTAGAGAAAATTGGTTTAAAGAGAAATATCTAGACCCAAGTATTAACTCATGTGAAGTAAGCGAAATAGATTTTAAAACCTTTAGAGACGCAGTAAAATGGGGAAGTAGTTGCTATGTTTTGGTATTAACTCACAATCATGCTATAGATTTTGATATCATTGCTATGGCACTAAAAGAGGAAACTAGGTTTTTAGGTTTAATTGGGAGTAAAACTAAAAAGGCACGATTTAATAATATGCTCATTAATGAATTGGGTATTAAAGAAGGTATGAGTAATGTGGTTTGTCCAATTGGATTGCCTATTGGAGGCGATACACCAAAAGAAATTGCGATTAGTGTTGTGGCACAATTACTTCAAGTACATTATCAACCAATAGCAAAATAGATAGTGTCATTCAGAGTAAAGCGAAGAATCTTAACATGAAAAACAACAAATCCATTCTAGACAAATTAACTGCGCTTTGGGCATTAAACGAGTCTGGTCTTGGCGGTTTTTTACACGTTTTTAATACACCTTTTACTGGACTAATTGTTGGAGGAGTATCAATCTTACTCATTAGTTTAATTGCTTATTATGCCGAAAATAAATGGCAAGCTATTTTAAAAGCACTTCTAATTGTGTTAATTATTAAAATGGCAGTAAGCCCATATTCTCCTTTTGGAGCCTATGTTGCGGTTAGTTTTCAAGCCTTGTTTGGAGCGTTTTTGTTTACTAACTTTTCATGGAAAGGTGCTACTTTAATGGTTTTAGGAATGGTCACTTTTTTAGAATCTGCACTCCAAAAATTATTGATACTAACAATTGTTTATGGTACAGAATTATGGGAAGCCATCAATATTTATGGTTCTTGGGTGCAAAAGAAATTGAATTTTATTTCTGAAACCTCTACAACATCAGCATTAGTAACATTGTATCTTGTTGTTTATGGAATTTGTGGAATTTTAGCAGGATTTTTTATTAAAAGCATGATTAACATTATATCTAATAAAACAGACACTGATTTTTTTATAGAACCAGATGATTTAAGTGCAGAGAAAAAGACATCAAAAGTTTCTTTTAAAACTAAAGTGATTTGGGTTTGGTTGATTACTGTTGCTATAATTGTTTTCGCATTTTCGTTTTTTGGAGGCGATTTATTTGGATGGCGAAAAGGCGTATATATTATGTTGCGTAGCTTTTTAATATTAATGCTTTGGTATTTGGTTATTGGACCTTTACTCTTAAAATTAGTTAGGAAATACCTCAATAAAAAAGAATCTCAATACAAAGAAGATATTACTAATGCAATGGACCTGTTTCCATATTTTAGACAGATTATTTCATTTACTTGGAAGGAGACAAAACATTTGAAAGGCTATATGAGATTCAAACATTTTATGGCAAATAGTATTTCAAATTGTATTCATTTTAAAATGCCTTCGTAATGATTTATATTCTAACAGGAGATATTCGAACAGGCAAGACAACAGCTTTATTAAATTGGATTATCGATAGAAAGGATGTAGATGGATTAATTTGTCCTGATGGGAGGGACAAAAAACGTTATTTTCTGAAAGTGAACTCAAAAGAAGAATTTCAACTTGAAGTAGCAACAGATAACAATATTAGACCAGAAAATATCATCAAAATTGGACCTTTTCAATTTTTGAAATCTGCTTTCAAAAAAGCCAATGATTTCTTAAGTTCTTTTACTTCGGAAAATGATAATCAATATTTAATTATCGACGAATTAGGAAAATTAGAACTTAAAAATGAAGGTTTACACATTTCCGCAGAAACATTAATTCCTCAATTCTTGATTGATGAAAAGCAACACTTAATTCTAGTAGTTCGTGATTATTTATTAGATGATATTATTAAGCATTATAATATTGCTGAATATCAACTTTTAAGTAAAGCAGATTTAAATAATCTTAGTTAAAATCGTTATTCTATACTTGGTACGAAATCTCTTGCTAACTAAATAACGTTTCACTTAAAGCGTAATAAATTGCCATTATAGCAGAAAATACAGCACTTCCTAGAAAGCGCCATTTAATCTTAAATCGATTTTGAATAATATAATTGGCAATAAATGAAATTGGAATATTTACTAAAAATGACCAAAAAGCAATTTCTAAAAGATCTAAATCTATAGCATTAAAAGCTCCCGAAAATAGTTTGATAAATAATAAATGTCTGGCAATCCATAAGGGATTAAAATATGCGATAGCTAAAAAGGTTTTGGTTAAAGTGGCTTTAATCCCTTTTAAAAACTGTGTCTTTTTTACAATCCAATCAAAATAATTAGGAATCTCGAAAGCATAAAACGTGGCGCCAACTAACATCATTCCCAATAGACGAGATAAAGCGAATTCATCTAGTAAAATTGCAGCAATAGTGTCTCCAGCACTATAAATAAGCGCGCCTTTTAATATGTTTTGTTTTTTATAATGCAGAGCTATAAGGCTGTTAGTTTTAATCCTGCAAAGTTGTAAACCTTGTAGGTGTTGGTCTTGTTTTCAAACTTACAAGGTTTTAAAAACCTTGCTAGATATTTGCAACTATTTTTATTTTCCATACAAACTCATCAACACTTTTTCAGGTGTCATAGGTGCATGAAATTTTAAAGTATAGTCAGGGTTAAAAGCGCTAATTGCATTTTGAAGTGCAAAATAAGCACCAATACCATACATTAAAGGAGGTTCTCCAACAGCTTTTGATTTTAAAATTGCCATATCATTACCTTCTGTCTCTACAGGAATAACTTCTACAATTTTAGGAACAGAAAACAGATCTGGAATTTTATAAGTTGATAAAGCATTTGATAATAAGCGACCATCGTCATTATAAGCAATCTCTTCCATGGTCATCCAACCAATACCTTGTGCTAATGCACCTTCTACTTGTCCTAGATCAATACCTTCGCTCATACTTTTTCCGTAGTCATGTACAATTTTTACACTATCAAACTCATAAGTGCCACGTGTACAATCTACCGTAACAGTCGTTATTGCTGTGCCATATACATGATAGGCGAAAGGATGTCCTTTTTCTTTAGTTTTATCAAAATGAATTTCTGGAGTTGCATAGTGAGCATTTTCAGTAAGAGCAACACGTCTTAACATGGCACTGCTTATGAGACTTGTCCAAGATAATTCTGATTGTTTACCTTTTACGAAAACAAAGCCATTATTTAATTCTAAATCATCTTCCGAAGCATTTAAAATTTCCGAAGCCACAATTTTTAAACGCTCAACTAAACTATTACAAGCCATTAACGTTGCTTTTCCGTTTAAATCTGCAGTAGAACTCGCAGCAGAAGGTGACGTATTAGCAACTCTCGTCGTATTAGTAGTTTCTATTTTGATTTTATCAATAGGAATCGAAAACACATCTGCAGCAATTTGCATCATTTTGGTGTTAACGCCTTGACCCATTTCTACAGCTGCAGTGCTAATGCCAACGCTTCCGTCTAAATAAATGTGAACCAGTGCTCGTGCATGATTCATTGGTGTATTGGTAAAAGAAATCCCAAAAGTTATAGGCATAAATGCCAATCCCTTTTTAAATGTTTTATTGGTTTTGTTAAAGTTGGCAACCTCTTGCTCTAAAACTTCAATATTAAATAGTTTTTTAGCCGATTCCCAAGTGTTTTTGGCTTCTACCTTTTTAGCAATTTGTCCGTAAGAAAACGTATCATTTTCATCAAGCAAATTGGCTTCTTGTATTTGTTTTGCACTCACACCAATCTCGTGAGCTGCTTTTGCAATTGCAGACTCAATAACAAACATACCTTGCGGACCGCCAAAACCTCTAAACGCTGTATTTGGAGGAAGGTTGGTTTTGCAACTCAATACTTTTGTGGTCACGTTTGGTACGTAATAACTGTTGGTTGCATGAAATAAAGTACGCTCTGCAATGGCTGGAGACAAATCGGCTGCAGCTCCAGAATTTTGTAAAAACTCGGTTTGATAAGCAAGTATTTTTAAGTCTTTTGAAAGTCCGATTTTATAAGTGCTTTCATAAGGATGACGTTTTCCTGTCATGCGTAAATCGTCATGACGATTTAATATCAATTTTACCGATTGATTTAAATGATACGTCGCTAAAGCAGCCATTACAGCCCAAGGAGTTGCTTGATCTTCTTTACCACCAAAACCACCACCAAGACGTGTTACATCTACTTCTATTTTGTGCATTGCAAGATCCAGTACGCGAGCAGTAGTCGCTTGTACAGCAGTTGGTCCTTGTGTTGATGAGGTGATTTTGATGTTGCCATTTTCCATTGGTTCTGCATACGCACCTTGTGCTTCAATGTATAAATGCTCTTGACCGTTAGAAAAGGTTTCGCCTTCAAAAATATAGTCGCAATTTGCAAATGCTTTATCTGTGTTACCTAAACTAAACGAGCGTGGTGCGTTGATGAAACTCCCTTTTGCCTTGGCTTCTTTTGCAGTAGTAATAACTGGTAAATCTTCAATTTCTATGTCGATTAAACCTCTTGCTTTTCTTGCAATAAATTCAGATTCTGCAACAATTAAGGCAATTGGCATTCCCCAAAAATGCACTTCATTTTCAGCAAACAAGGGTTCGTCTGCAATAATGCCTCCAATTTCATTTGTACCAGGAATATCTTTATAGGTAAAAATACGTTCGACACCTTCTAAAGCTCGCGCTTTAGAGTAATCTATATTTATAATTTTCCCGTGTGCTTTTGGCGAATCAAAAACAACTGCATGAAATGTGCCTTGCCTAATGTTTACATCATCTACATACAACGATTCTCCTCTAACATGCGTGTAAGAATCTAAGTTTTTGATGCTCTTTTTTAATGCTACCGAAACAGCATCTAATTTAGAGTCAAGGTCACTATTTGATTTGTTTTTATGCATGTTGTACAAAATCGTTTAGTGTGAATTTCTTCGGAAATGACTCCGTGAAATGTGCAAAAAATAGTTGTCTAGCCAATAGCCTTTTGTAATCACTTGTGCCACGTACATCACTAATTGGCGAAATTTCTTTTTGTAGCATCTCATTAGCTTCTAATATCGTTTCTGAAGTGAGGGTTTTACCTTCTAAAAATTTCGAAGTATCATGTAAGTATTTTGGAATTGCTGCAACTCCACCAATCGAAACATGAGCTTCTGTAATACTATCGTTTTCTACAGAAATGTGAATTGCAGAGTTAACACTTGCAATATCCAAATGAGTTCGTTTACAGACTTTTTCGAAATTAAAAAATGAATGTTTTGAAGGTAAATTAAAACGGATAGATTTTAATAATTCACCATCTTTTAAATCGTACTTTTTATAATCTAAATAAAAGTCTTTGAGTGCTTTGTGTCTTTCATTTTGATCTTGGTCTGTAATAGTAATTTCGCTATTTAATGCTAAAAAGAAAATGGTCATGTCACCAATAGGAGATGCATTAACCAAATTTCCACCAAAGGATGCCATATTTCTAATTTGCTCAGAAGAGACTAGCTTTAAGTGCTTTTTTAAGTTTGGCAAAATACTATTTAATTCAGTGTGATTCCATAAATCGGAAACCGTTGTGTTTGTACCAATCGTGCAAACTCCGTTTTTAATTGTAATACCTTTTAGATAGTCTTTTTCGGCAATAAGATGAACAGGATTATCTGTTAAATTATCTGCTTGTTGCACGTATAAATCGGTTCCTCCAGAAACATATTTTCCTTTGGGTTGATTTAAATCTTTGGCTTCAATATCTTTTAAACGTTGTGGTATACTTTCAAAATACTCAGGAATAAATTCATTATCGATTAACCATTTAAAAGTAGTTTCGGTTTTATGTTCTAGTTTCTCAACCACTTGATGTGCTGCTTTTTCAATGGCTTTATAGCCTGTGCACCTGCAAATATTTCCACTAATAGCATCAAGTGCATTGTTGTAATTCTTTTCAGAATTTGAAAGGGCAAAACCTGTTAAGGCAACCACAAAACCAGGAGTGCAAAATCCGCATTGTGTAGCGTAATTTGCTTTCATAGCTTCTTGAGCTGTGGTTAGTCTGTCTTTTAGATTAGTGCCTTCAACCGTTACAATATGTTTGCCATGCGCATTTCCGAGGGGAGAAATACAAGAGGTGATGCTTTGGTATTCTATTGTGTCACCTTTTAATGTGCCAACCAATAGTGTACAAGCACCACAATCGCCTTCGCGACAACCAATTTTGGTTCCTGTGAGACGTTGTTGGTAACGCACAAAATCCAATAAAGTGGTTCCGGAATGCTCCGAAGTTTTAATGGTTTTGTTATTTAGGATGAAGGTGATCATTTAGTCTCTATAAATTTATATATTCATTTTTTACGTAAAATAATCTTAGGTTAGAGTTATGGTCATTTTTTTTAGTGTCTAATACTCCGTCTTATCTACTTTCTTAGTCCATTCTTGAAAAGGTTCTAATGCAATCTCACGAGCTAATTGCTCAAAAGGGATGCTTCTTTCTGCGTATGGTAAAGGGATTTCTTTGTAAATAAACTCGTCATCAAAGCCAATGTTTGCAGCATCTACTTGATTGCTTCCATAATATACTTTATCTGGTCTCGCCCAATAAATTGCGCCTAAGCACATTGGACAAGGTTCACAAGAGGTGTAAATTTCGCAACCATCTAATTGAAATGAGTCTAAGTTTTTACAAGCATCTCTTATGGCTGTAACTTCGGCATGCGCAGTTGGATCATTTGTAGAGGTTACTTTATTGTTTCCACGTCCTACAATTTTACCGTCTTTTACAACAACACAACCAAATGGTCCACCTTCGTTGTTATTCATTCCTTTTAAAGCAGCATTAACTGCTTCTTTCATGAATTTATCTTTATCTGTCATATATAATTAATTGAGTTGGATTTGTATTTTAATACAAGATATTAATTTCAAAACTAATAGGATACTTTCAATTAAACTAAGTATGTTTTAAAATTAAATAACTTAAAACGAATAGCCAATTGCAAAATTAAGTACTGGTTCATCAAACTGAAAATCAAAACGCTCACCTTCTGGTAAGGATGGGTCATGAAATGGAGCTGCTAAATCAAACCTAATGACGAAGCCTTGAACGTCTACGCGAAGACCTAAACCAGTTCCCATACCTAATTCATTAATGAAGTTTGATGAGAATTTATCTGTTGCCACACCATTAACCTCAAACGCTGGATTGGCTTCTGAGTTCCACACATTTCCTGCATCTACAAAAAATGCGCCTTTAAAGAATGAAAAAATTGGGAATCGATATTCTAAGTTAGCTTCTAAACGTATGTTACCAGTTTGATCAAAGAATGTACCATCACTACTTGTGTCATTATCTTCGTTATAAGTTCCTGGTCCTAAGGATCGAATTCTAAAGGCTCGAACACTGTATGGTCCACCAGAGAAGTATTGCTTTACAAATGGAATGACATCAGAGTTTCCATATGCTAACCCATAGCCTGCAAATACTCTTGTAGCTATGGTTTGTTGTTTATCTTTTCCGAAGTTATAGTGAAATCTTGCATCTATATCTGCTTTTGCATATTGTGCATACTCTAAGCCTAAAAAGGTTTTAGGGTCTCCTGCTGTTTCTTCTTTGCCAAGAAGGCTAATTGAGTTTCCTGCAACGTCTAAGGTAGAGTTTAGAAAAAACTGATTAGAACTGCTGGTATTACCAATTTCATTATAGGTAAATGAAAACGTTAATCCTGAAATAAATTGCTGATCGAAACTACGTTTAAGAAAAGGGTTGTCATCTAAAATAGCTTCAAATTCTTCACTAGTTTTGGTGAGACTTGTATAATTAACCGAAATAGGATTTATTTCATACGTTATATATTTATTGGCATTCCAGCTATACCCAAATAGTGCACTACCTGTAAGTAGTGTGTAAAGTTTACTTCTTTGTAAATAACTTACACCTAAACTTGTTTTAGTCTTTGGTATAGAGTATTCAAAAAAGTCGTCGTTTATAGTAAATGGAGAGATTACTCGTGGAAAAATTAACTCGCCTTTTAAGCCATACTCTAAACTGCTTAAACCTGCGTTTTCTCCACTTGCAAACTGTGTTTCGTAACCAATATTTGTACTTAAATTTAAAGTTTCTCCTCCTTTAAATAAATTTCTATTACTATAAGTTAATGACAGGTTTGGGCCAGCAAAATTATTAGATTTCGTAACAGCTTGTAGCTCTGCTCTAAAAGCGCGCTTGGTTAATGGTGATAAGAAAATATTGGCTTCTAAGATGCCTAAACTGTCTGTTAAGAGAGAGTCTATTTCTTTATATTGAATATTTACATACTTATATGCACCAATTGTGGCTAAACGTCTAGATGTGTTTTTAGAAGTTTGAGGGTTGTAGAAATCTCCCTCCTTTATGGTTACAAATTTACCTAAGTGTTTAGGTTTAAAAAACAAGGAATCTTGATAGTAGCTTTTAGAATTATAACGCTCTTCTTTTGCAGTAATAGAGTCTTGTAAATCGTAATCTGGATAAATGTTAACTTTCCTAATTTTATATGGTACTATGGCTTTTTTAGGTACTTGAGCCTTAAGTTTTAAAAACAAATCAAAGCGTTTATTGTTATATTGATTTGTATCTGCCTCAAAAATGAAAAAATCTGGATTAGTATTATAATATCCTTTGTTTTTTAATTCTGCATCTATTCTAAGTCGCTCTAATTTAAGATTTGACAAATCAAACCTCATATCTTTAATCAATGGAGATTTGTCTTTAGCTATTTTTACATCTTCATATAAAGGAGTAGGGATGGAGTCTAATTTGTAATTCTCCATCTTATAAGGTGCTGGTACTTTTAACGCATATGTTACAGAAGCTTCTAATTCTTTTTCTTCAAAACTAGATGTAGCAGTACTGTAGAAAAACCCATTGTTTTCTAGTCGGTTGCGTAAAATATCTTCTATTTCATAAGTTTCTACATTAGATTGGTACACAGGTTTTTCTCCAATTTGTTTGTAGAGCCATCGGTTTATAAAACCTGGATTTTCTTTTTGAGTTTTATAGTAGTAATATAATCCTGGACGCATACCTAAAAACTTAGAATTAGGTTTTGGTCTTAAAACCGTTTCTAATTCTGTTTTTAAAGCCTCTACATTTTGCACAGAAGAATCTGCTTTAATTTCAATAGTTGCTCCTGTATATAAACGTTCTCCTTCTGGTACATACTTTTTAATGCTGCACGAGTGCAATAGGATTGCAAAGAATAGAAGGTAGGTAATATGTTTTATTGTATACTTCAAAGGTTAATTCTTTTTTTCTTCTAGGCTTTTATTCGTAGCCTCTTCTTTAGCTTTAATATCGTCTTCGGCAGCTTTTTTATCGGCTTCAAGTTTGGCTTTTTTATCGCTTTGAGACTTAAAAATAGCATCCCAAAGTTCGTCAAACTGATTGAATTCTTGAGTAAAAATCAAAGCAATCCCACTAATAATTGTTTGTCCGTCAATAATATTTTCAAATTCACTCTTTCTAAAACCTTTTAATCTATATCTACCATCTTCTGAAACAATGTACTCTAAACTTACATTACCAATCAAAGGCGTAGATTCTCCAGTTGTACTACTACCTTGAATATCTACTTCGCTACCAACTCTAACTATTAGACGGTCATTAAATAATTTTTTTTGAGCAGCAACATCTAGTTGTGTTCTATCTGTAGCGCTTTCCCCTTGATAATCTGTGTAACTATTAAGACCAAAGTCTAACTCTATGCCAGAGCTGCCTAATAATTTATTAGAGAATGCATTAAGCTGCTCTGATACTGCATCGTTAAGATTATCTCTAGCAATTGTAGCAAATCCTCCAGAGCTACCGTCACTTCCAGCATCTGGATAAAAACGATTAAGTACTAAAAGAGAAAATACTTGCTTGTTGAGTTCTCCCTCTTGTGCATTTACTTGTTGCACACGACTATAGACTTGACCACCAATAGCACCTTGATCTTCTTCTGGCATATCTAGGCCAAATGATATTTTAGGTTGCAATAATTCACCGTCAATATTGAGGTATACATTAAAAGGTAGTACTTGCCTATATTTATTTTTTACTGAAGGATCTGCTCCCGATATTTGTGGAGCCATAAGCGTAGAGGCAGATGTTTCTAAATTATAAATAGCACGAACATCCAGCTTAGCATCAAAAGGGTCTCCAGACCAAGTTACACGACTGCCTGGTGCAATTAGAAATTTTCGGTTAACTAAATTATAGAGGTTGAGTTCGTAATGACCATTTGAAATTTCATAAGCACCTGTAAGAGATATTCTACCGTTTGGTACCATATTAAAAATAAGTTCTCCTTCTCCCGAAGCTCTAAAATTATCTCCAGTTTCTTTATCTATTACAACTGTAACTGCAGCGTCTTTACCAATTTTTATGAGCGTAGAAATATCAAAACCTTTTATAGTTGCAGTTTGCTCTTCGGTTTGCGTTAGAATAGCATCAGGGTTTTCTCTGTTAACGAAAGCAACTACACCATCTCGCTCTTCTATATTAGCATATGTTGAAGGCATCACATAAGTAACATCTGTATTTGAGCCTAAGGTTAACTCTGCATTTAATTTTGGGATTTGTAAGTCTCCTGTAAGTTTAGCGTTGGCGTTAAATGTAGCTTTACCATAAAAGTCTTCATTATCTTCTTGAGTTGCATTAAGCACCTGAAAATTATTTGCTTCTAAATCTAAATTGAAAGTTGGATTTATAAAACTTTCGGTTCCAATCTCACCAGACAATACAAGTGCATTATTATTCTCGTCCAAAACCGTAAAGTTAGACATTGAGAGACCTTCATTATTTACATTTAATGTCTCACTTTTCATGGTGAACTTTGTATTTAATTTTGCCACATTTAGTCCAGCATTATTAAAGTTTAAAGCGCCATTATAAATTGGGTCTTGTGTTGTGCCAGTAACCTTAAACTTACCATTAAAACTTCCATCGGCATTTTTGATTTCACCCAAGCTCAACGTATTTAAAGCTTGCATTTTAAATTCGTTTATATTTAAATTAAGATCTAAATTGGCAGCAGTACTCGTTGCAGTATAATCTCCAACCAAATCAAAATCTATATCTCCACCTTTTAACCCTGCATTAAAGGCATAATTGTTATTAGATAACGAATTTCCATTTAAACTCAATACTCCTAAATTAGTTTTAAGTATTTCTAAGTTTTTAATACTTAAATCTGCTAAGAAACCAGTTTGTCCAAAAGGGTCTTCTAATACAAAATCTCCATTAAGTTCTCCTGTAGCTAATTGAGACTCTGGATTTAAATAATTAAAGACTTCACTAATTTTAAAATTTTTGTAATCTATGGCAATATGAGTTTTAGCAATATTTGGTAAGTTGTTGGTTATTTCTATAGATTGATTGTCTTTTGAAATTTTGAAGTCATTAAACTCTAAGTTGTTTTCGGTTATAATAATTTCATTGGTTAATGGGATGGTCCATTTATTTTTATTTAAAATCAAACTATCAGGATTAACAGTGAACCTTAAACGTTCTCTATTACCTGTTATTTTAGTGTTAACATTCATAAGTTGATCACCATCATGATACCCTAAAAAATTTAAAGCTAATTCATTATTAGTCTGGTTACCTGAAATAACCGTTTTTGGAACATCTAGAGGTCCTGCAGTTATATTTTTAAAGCCAAGATTAAAGTTAAAATTCTCTTTATCTGTTGTCATGGCAAAGGTTAAACTGTCTAGCTCATTTCCGCTGTAATTAATATGAGGCGCAGTTATGTTGGCTTTAAGTAAACGAGCTTTTTCATTAAAATCTATAGCTATATCAATAGTATCTAAATCTTTTACATTTACTAGAAAGACATCATTTAATAAAGGCGATTGTGATATTTTACCACTTAATTTTACATTAACAGGATTTGTAATTGTATCTGGCAGTTTTTCTTCTCTGTAAAAATAGCTTAACACATGTCTTTGTATAGCTTTACTAAAGGTTTGTGGGTCGCTATTAGATTTTAAATTAATATCAATCATTTTATTATTAAGTGATATAAATGTTGTGTCTTTTGTTACGCTGGCTAAAGCATCGAGATTACCTAATAAATAAGTTTTATTATCATAAACCACGACACCATCGTCTATAATTGCAGTAACGTCATAAGCCTCTGCATTACCTTTAAAATCTGCAAAGATTTTCATACCAGTTTTAACATTGCGTTGCATAACTCCAAGTGCTTGTAAATTGGCACCAATTACATCGAGCTCAACTGTGGCTTCTGGAGCAATAGAATCTAAAACCACAAACGCATCTAAATTTATATTTAGATTTTCGTCTTTATACTTTGATAAAATATTACCAGTTCCGTTTTTTATTTTTCCTTTTAAATTGAGGTCGTTAATGGCGTAATTATTTAATTGAAATTTTGAAACCGTAGCGTCTAAAGTAGCATCTAAGGTGTTAATTGTGGTTCCGCTACCTTGAGATTTTATATTTAAACTCAATGCTCCTAATTGTGGGTTATTGAGTAACTCATTTATTTTATAATCGTCTATGGTAACTACTGCATCGTAAAAAATCGTATTAGTATTTTTGAAATTACCGTCTATAGTTGCGATACCTTGTGTGGTTGTTAATTTCGCTTTCGCAGAAATATCTTGTGGATTTCCACTTAAACTTCCTGCAATTAATACGTCATTTGGTAAATTGACACCTAATTGATTTTCATCTATAAATTTAAGTGCGTCTTCTTTTTTAGTTTTAATTGAAAACTGCGGAATGTTAAATCCAATCTTTTCAGGATTTGTTAGATTGCTTAGCTCACCTTTAGCAGATATTCTCGATGCAGCTCCCCAAAATATATTAGCATTTGTAAGATTAACTAATGCTAATGTTCCTGATGCATTGATATTACCTGTAAATGGTTTTTTACTTAATTTCTCTAAGTATATATTGTTTTTAAGCTCTGGCTCAAATTTAAACGCCTCTTTTAAAGACACGCTAAACTCTGGAAAATTGATTGCTACTTTACTGTTTGCAGGCCTCTCAAAAAGTTCTTGTAATGATTTGTATTCTAATTGCGCAAAACCAGTTACAGCATTCTCATTAAGCTTAAAATTCAAATCTTTTATAATCATTTCGTTGTCTGTAACATTAAAGTTTAGAGCGAGTTGATTAAGGTTAAAGCCAGATATTTCATTAAACTGTAATTGATTTAATTGCAGTCCTGCTTGCTTTTCTTTTAAAATAATATCTGTAGCTTTTAAAGTAAAATTTGATAGTGCAATAGCATTTGGATTAAAAACCTGAGATTTTGGTTGAGCACTTCCAACTGTGTAAGTAAATTGATTGTTTTCTAAATCTAACTCAGCAATATCAACCTTAAGTTGAGGCCATTCAAATTGTTGAATATCTGTTTTAGCTTCATCTTTTAAGTTTTCAAACTCTTGAGTTAATCCATTAATTTGTGCATTAGTTGTAACGTTAATTTTAGAATTTTTAAGCGTTATTTTATTTAATTTAAAATTGCTTTTAGAAAGAGTTATAGATGGTGTTTGGGTAGAAAACTCATCTATGTTAATATCTGCAATAATACGATCTGGTTGAGATTCATAGTACGCAACAACATTATTTAATTTTATATTTTCTGAAGTAAATTTAGGTAAAGGTACTTGAGTTGTTGTGGTATCTAATGCAATTGGTTTCTGGATAAATTTAATATTAGAGTTGCTCAGTTCAATTTCCGAAGCATCAAAAATCATATTTTCTAAATCGGTATTATTAATATTAGCGGTTAGCTGCCCAATCTTAAACCTACTGTCAATTCCAGCAACTTCATCATTAAATACAACATCTATGGTACTAAAATTTAGATTTCCAATAACGATGTTTAAAGGTGTTGAGGTAGAGTCTACTGCTACAGTAGTCGTATCAACAGGAGCAAAAGCATCTATCAAAAATTGAAAATTGTAACCTTCTATGGTGTCTTTTCTAATAATGTTAGCTCGTAAACCATCCCAATCTAAGGCATCAACTCCAATGGCTTGACCATTAATCATTTTCCAAAGAGGGATGTTGGCTTCTAATGATTTTGAATAGACTAACGTGTCTCCTTTGGTGTCTTCTAAAAAAAGACCATCTAGTTGTAAGTCGCCATCAAATGTGATAAATAATTTGTCTAGCTCAACTTTGGTATTAGTCCTATTTGAGACATAATTAACTACTTTGTCAACTATTATACCTTGACCCCAAGGACTCCTTATAAAGAGAATAAGCAGAAATAAAACAATAATTATACTTAAGAACACTCGACCAGTTCTGCGTAACCAGCGAAATTTTCTTTTTTTTGTAGATTTAGGTTCTATGTTTTTGGTTTCGTTCAACGCGTAAATATAAGGTGTCAAAGTTATGCTAATTAGCATTATCACAACGTTTATTGACGCTTTTAGTGTGTTATAGTTTTCTTAAAAATTTTGTTTCAAAAATTCGTTAGCATTAATATACAATACACGATTAATAATTTCTTCTGCTGAAATTTTATTTTTTGGAAGTAATTGCGATTGATGTATGTTAAGATAATCACGAGCCTTATCAACCAGATAAGGTGTTATGTCTTTAATGTTTTCTGCTGTCCACAGTCCCTTAATTGGATTTACAATGCCATCAAAATCTGAGCCTATAGCAACGGTTTGCCATGCAAAAAGTCCATTTTTGTTTAGCAACTCAGCAATATGACGTATTTGTCTCCAAATTAAATCAGATTTATTGATGTAACGTCTTTTTTTACTAGGCCAATAAATTCTAGAAGCTCGTATTGCTTTTTGATTAGCAATACGACGCTCATCTAATTGCAAACCAAAAATACCTTTTGATTTTGCGATTCTCAAAATTTCAGAATCATAAAAATTAATATCGTCTTCTCTAAAGTATTGACTTTGCTCTGAGTCTGATGCATTAGGTTCTTCAATAGAGCGTTTCCCATTTACTGCACCATGACTAACAATTATTGGAATATCTTCATTTGCGTAGTTCGTTTCTAAAAGTTTGTAATAGGTTGTCCTTGAGGCACGACTCATGTGTTTGACATCTATGAGAATACGTTTGTTGTCTGTGTTATCTAATAATTTGGCGATGACTTTAAAACCTAAATCTGTGATGTCTGTATCTAAACCTCTATTTTGATTTTTCTTTATAAGTCCAATATTAATGCTTCTCGCATGACCACAAATTTCATTAAAAAAATGATGTGCAAGTGTGAGGAAAAATGGTTTGTGATTCCAATTTTTTACTGTTTCAATATTATTTAAAACATTAGCTTCGTCTGCAGTGTTTATATTTAATTTTAAACCAGTTTCAAAAGCGTGACCGCCTTCTATTGTTGGTACGAGACTGATTATTTTTCGTGTAGCAGTTGAGGTGGTTATATTGGTAGATATTTCCGCATAACTAGAAACTAATCTATAAGTAAAAGTTATACCATCAATAACTTGTGCAAAATTATCTAGTTGTTTGTAATAGTCATATTCATCGTTTAAATCTTGAAAATAACTGTTATGATTCCTCAAATTATCAATACGTTTTTGACTAACACCTGCAGCTAAATTGACCAATAGATCTGGTAGGAATTTAACGCCTAGCATTTTGTCTTTGAGAAAATGTTTTTCAAAAGGGTAGAGTGAAATCACTACGATATTACAGTCTGCTTTTGCGAGTGCAGTTAGATCGGTTTGCGTGAATTTAGTTAAGGTTAATATTTTATTGAATTGTCGTTCAATAAAATTTGGCGGACTATAATGCCATATCGAATTCTTGCGACCACTGTTGAGATTGTTTTGTTTTTGAGGTTGGTATTTAAAACTCTTACCGTAAGGTTTTAAGGATGGATGACAATGAATATCAATATATGAATTACTCATTTTAAGTGTGTTATACGTTAGAAAGTATGAGGTATTAATATAACAAACTATACTGTATTTTTAAAAACACAGTTAATTATAAGTTGTTAAACTTATATTAAATAGCACTTATTAAAAATCTAAAGTACAATACTCTCGTATATATAGTATAAACATTAAATAACTTAATTATTATGAAATTTAGAACCAACAGAATATTAGGAACATTAGCATGTATGATGCTAATAACTTTAACCGCTTGTAATGACGGTAAAAAAGAAGCAGAAGAGAAGGCAAAAATGGAGCAGGAGCAAGTTGAAATGGAAATGAAGGCTGAAAAAGAAGAAATGGCGATGAAAGAAAAAGAAGAGGCTGAGAAAAAAAGAATAATGATGGAAAGCAGTATTGCTGAAAAAGCTATGGCAACAGCAGATCTTTCTACTTTAGTCACTGCTTTAAAAAGTGCAGACTTAGCTACAATGTTATCTGAGCCAGGAGAGTACACTGTTTTTGCACCTTCTAATCAGGCATTTTCAAAATTACCAAAAGGTACAGTTGAAAACTTATTAAAGCCAGAGAATAAAGAAAGCTTACAATCTGTATTGCAATATCATGTAGTACCAGGAAAAATAACTTCAGATAAATTGGCAGCTGCAATTAAAGGCGCAAAAGGAAAATATACTTTTAAAACTGTAAAAGGTGAAGAGTTGACTGCCATGATGAGTGGTGACCAATTTGTGATTATGGATTCTAGAGGTAAAAAAGCCCAAGTAATTCAAGGAAATGTTGATGCTTCAAACGGAATCGTTTATGTTATTGATACAGTCTTGATGGCGAAAAAATAGAAAATTTTGATTGATTTATTGAATTAGGATGTGGTGAAAACTACATCCTTTTTTTTGTGGTATGTTTTAACCAAAGAAAATCATTAGATTGAACCTCTTAAATTTATATCTCTAATTTATGCTATACATTATTCTTTTTATTGCACTTTTTATTTTTGTCATTTATGTATTCTATAAAATGTATTCAAAAAAGACGCAAAAGTTTCCTAAGCATTGGCATTCAATTTTACTTAAAGAAGTTAAGTTTTATAAAAATCTAGAGCCTAATGAGCAAAAACGTTTTCAAGGCAGAATGATGCAGTTTTTAGCAGAAGTTTACATTGATAGTGTTGATTTTGAACTAGAAGAATTAGATAAAATTTTAATAGCCTCAAGTGCAGTCATTCCTGTGTTTGCTTTTAAAGAATGGTATTACCCAACCGTTAGTGGTATTATCTTATATCCAGATAATTTTAATGATGATTTTGAATTTTCCCATGAGAGCAAATCGAGACGAATTGCTGGTGTAGTTGGAACAGGTCGTTTAGAAAAGAAAATGATTTTATCAAGAAAAGCGCTCTATCATGGGTTTAGAAACAAAACAGATAAGGGCAATACTGCAATCCATGAATTTGTGCATTTAATTGATAAAATGGATGATAATGTAGATGGTATTCCAGAGGTATTAATGCAAAATGTCAATTCCATTCCTTGGTTAAAATTGGTGCACGATAAAATGGAAGCAATCAATAATGATGAGTCAGATATACGAGCTTATGGTGGCACCAAACAAGCTGAGTTTTTCGCAGTTGCCTCTGAGTACTTTTTTGAACGTCCAAAACTCATGAAACGCAAACATCCTGAATTATATAAAATGATGGCTGAGTGTTTTAGGGTGAAATTTTAATTAAAATATTTTTTCTTCGGAAATTTTAAACCTTCAAGCCTTCATCGTGTTTAATTAAAGATTTCACAAACGGTTGTTTGGTTAGAATTTGTCCAGTTGCAGCTTTTATGGCATTTGCTAATGCACCACCAGCTGGTGGCAAACCTGGTTCTCCCAATCCTGTCGGTGATAAGTCACTCTCAACAAAATAGGTATCTACAATTGGTGTCTCTTTCATTCTAATTAAATGATAGGTGTTGAAGTTGACATCTTGAGGCGCTCCATCTTTAAAAGAAAAATCGCCATACATTGCATGACCAATACCGTCAATAACACCACCTTCAATTTGGTTTTTTGCACCTGTAGGGTTGACTACAATACCACAATCTACAGCAACGGTCACTTTTTCAACCATTGGTAATCCGTTTTTTAATACAATATCTACAACTTCAGCAACATGCGTATTATGACTATAGTAAGCTGCAAATCCTTGATGAACACCTTCTTTAGTGTTTCTCCAATTACTTTTTTCGGCAGCAAGCTTTATAGCGTCTATCATTCGCTTTGCAGAATATTGAATATTAGGATCCTCTCCATCAATAACCTTGTCGAGTAAATCTAATCTAAGTTGAATTGGATCTATTTCACACAATTCAGCCAATTCGTCAAAAAAACTCTGCTCTGCGAAGGCTAGAAAGTTTGTGTAAGGTGCTCTCCATGCTCCTGTGGTAATATTGCTTTGGTAATTGCCAGACTCTACTTTGTAATTTTTAATGGCTCCAGCAGGAAAAAAATGCGGAATTAACCCGTACATATTAGAGTTGATTGCAGCTTCTTTTAAATGATAACCCGTTACTTTTTTATCTTTAATTGACGCAGCAATTCTATATTTTATGGCTGGTCTGTAAACACCTAATGACATGTCGTCTTCTCGTGTAGAAATTAGCTTAACAGGTTTTTTTATTACGTTAGCAATCTCTGCTGCTTCATAGACAAAATCGCCATAGAGACGTCGTCCAAAACCTCCGCCCATTCGTGTCATATCTACATGTACATCTTCAAGATTACGATTTAATAATGATGCAACAACCTTGGCTGCAGCCTCTGGAGTTTGAACAGGACCAACTAGATGAACCTTCTCATTTGTAACATCAGCGAAAAAATTCATAGGTTCCATACAGTTATGAGGCAAGAAAGGAGATTCGTAAGTGCGTTCTAAAACTTTATCAGCTTCAGCCAATGCCTTTTTCACATTTCCATCTTCTCGTCTTATATCTAAATTTTTGCCATCTAGAATTTTTAATAGTTCTTCGTCATGTTTTTCTGTATTCTCAGTTGAAGATTCATTTTTCCACTTGGCTTTTAGGGCTTTTTTACCTTTAATAACATCCCAAGTGGTTTTTCCAATAACTACAACTTTATCTGTTTTACTTAAACGTACACTCCAGTGCGCAGATGGGTCAAAACTCTCTTGGTTTAAATACTTTCTCGCTTTTTCTCCAATAGTAATGACGTCTATAACACCAGGTAATGCTTTAGCTTCTGTCGCGTCGTAGGATTCTAAAACTTGCCCAAAAGCAGGAGGTCTTAAAACAGAAGCATATAACATGCCATCTACTTTATAGTCTAAACCAAAAAGTGGTTTTCCTGTAATGATGTCATCAATATCAACGTTAATAGCGTCTTTGCCAATAATCTTATAATCTTTTGTGTCTTTTAAAGTCACATTTTCTGGGACTTCCAAATGAGCTGCTTCGTTAACCACATCACCATAGCCAAGCGTTTCTCCATTAGCATTTTTGATAATACCTGCCGAAGCTGTACATGAAGATGCATCTACATTCCATTTAATCGCTGCTGCATTAATGAGCATTTGTTTTGCGGTTGCTCCAGTTTGACGTAGTGCATCCCAACCAAAACGAATAGACTGACTTCCACCAGCTACTTGCCTGCTAAAATTTTCGGTATCCAGATTACCTTGAGCCACAGAGATATGTTCCCATGGGACATCTAGCTCTTCGGCAATTATCATTGGCATAGATGTTTTTACGCCTTGACCAATTTCAGGATTAGGCGAGAATATAGTAACGTAGCCATTTTCAGCAATTTTAATAAATGCATTAAAATCTTTAAAATTTAATTTAGAAACATCAACAGGAGGTGTTGCGGTTTCTGCACAGGATGTTAAAAAATTAAATCCAATTAAAAGTCCGCCAGAAGCCAATGCAGAAGTGCGAAGAAAATTTCGTCTGCTAAAAGTAAGTTTGTTTTTATTTTCCATGATTTTTAGCTTAAGACATTTTTTTAGCAGCAAGAGCCACTGCTTTTTCTATTCGGTTATAACTTGCACATCTACATAAATTACCATTCATGGCATTTCTAATGTCTTTGTTATTTGGGTTTGGATTTTGACTTAAAAACGAGGTCGCTGTCATAATTTGACCAGCTTGGCAATAACCACATTGAGGTACGTCTAGTTCTTTCCAAGCCTCTTGTACAGGATGGAGTTTTTCATCTTCTAGGCCTTCAATAGTGGTAATATTCGCGCCTTCTAAACTTGCAATTGGGATTGAGCAGCTTCTTACTGCGGTTCCATCTAAATGCACTGTGCAGGCTCCACACTGTGCAATACCGCATCCAAATTTGGTACCCATTAAATTGAGTTCGTCTCGAAGCACCCAAAGTAATGGTGTGTCTTCATCTAGAGTTACTGTAACCGCTTTACCGTTAATTTTCAAATTATAACTTGCCATAGCTAAAATATATTTAGCTAAAGTTAAAGAATATTTGTGTTAAATAGACTGTGTCGTACCTTTTTAAAGTGATTTAATAAAATTGAGATATTCGTCGTGAGTATCAATATCTATTAATTTATTGCTCTCAATGGCAATGGTTTGAGACTTGCAAGTATTTAGTAAATCTTTAGCACCTTTATCTCCTTTGAGTTTTAATAACTGTTCGAAGTATTTCTTCGGAAAAATAGCAGGCACACCAATTGCCTGATCATATTGTGATGCTATGATTTGAGTTGGTTCTTTTTCCGAAGTAAGAATTAATAAATTGATGTATTTTGAATTTACCTTGGGTTGATCGCCAAGTAAAAATAAAACTGCATCAAAATTCTTGTCTGCTAAGTGATTTAAACCTGCAACAATACTAGAGCTTAAGCCTTCTTTAAATTTAGGATTGTAAATAACTTCTATATTATATTGAGATATTGATTTTTTAATAGTCTCAAAATTTGAGCCCAAAACACAATAGATATGATTAGAATGAGATTGGATTGCATTTTCAATACATAGTCCTAAAAGTGACGTTTTGCCTATTGGTAGTAATTGCTTTGTGGCTCCCATTCTTGTAGAACTTCCTGCGCTCAAAATTACAATGGCAAGTTTCATATTATGAACCGTAGTTTTTTAAATATTTAGTTTGTATAACTGTGTCAACAGGAGTGTTGTTGATTTTGCTTTCTAACCATGATATAATATCTAAATATAAAAATGCACGTCTCTCAAAAGGATGGTCTTCATATTGCTTAAGCGTTGCGTGCAATTCTTTAAAAGCGTTTTTTAGTTCATGCGGATAAATATCTTGTAAACCTTTAATAAATTTTATCATTTCTTTTTGAACTTCATGGAGTTCATTCATTTTTATTAAAAACTTATAGGTACTCCTCAGTAAGGTGTCAAGATGGTAATCTAAACCAGCCTCATAATGAGCAACGAGATTTAAAACTCTAGAGAAACAGAGTAAATCTTCTCGCATAGATAGTGATCTGTTAGAGATAATTTTATCTAAATAGATAATACATTCCTTATTATTGCCTGCTCCAAAATGTAAACTGGCAAACTTATAATAGAAAATCATTTTATGATGGTCGTCTATTTTGTTTTTATATTGAGTGAGTTCTTTTTCTATCTTTGGTATTAACTCCAAGCCATCTTTAAAACTCCCATCGATAAAATGCTTATTTATATCATGTAAATTGTAATACAAAAAGGTTAGTGCCTGCACGTTTTCATCCTTAGGAAAAGATTTGTCTTCTACTTTTAATTTTAGATTTGAGAGTATGTCTAAAAATTTTGGCTTATTTCTAATAAAAAATACAGACTCTAATAAATAGTTGTTTCCTTTTAAATAAGACACTGGATTTAATTTAATCATAGTTGGGTGCTCATGAAATAAATCAACCCATTTTGAAGCATATTTAAAGCAATTTTTAAAATCTTGAAGTAAAAAGCTATACCATAAGTACGCATTATATAGCCATAACTTTTCTCTAAAACCAAAGTTTTTAATTTTATATTTTGGCAACCTAGCCTTAAAATAGGCTGTTACTTGCTTGCTTTCTTCTTCGCTCTTTACATAACCAGTTTTTAAAATTATACTGTAAAGTTGTAATGATAAGTTAGATAGTTTACTTGCTATAACATTAAGTGAGCTTAATTCTTTGGCTTGTATTGTTAGTTCGTCTGCTCTTGTGTTAATACTTCTTGTGATGTATTGTGCTTCTATAATTTTTTCTAATTCAACAATTTCGAAAGCTAAATTTTTCTCTTCGTTAATGATTGCAACATCTTTAGCCTTATCTAAAATTTTTAAACTTTGTTTATATAATCCCTTGTGGTATAAAATAGAAGCAAAATCTAATTGTTCTCTAATTTGTGACCGTATATTTTGATGAGAAGGGTTAAGTTTTAAACTTATTAAAATCTGTTTGTATAAATGTGCTTTTACGTTGGCTAGTTGTTGTTTTTTTACAATACCACTTTTTAATATTGCAGTTTCATTATAGGATTTTGCCTTGTCTAATAAATTGAAAAGATTTAAAAATTTAGAATCAGCATTTACATCTAATCGTCCAACATACAACTTAAATTGTCGTTTTTCAGATTTGTTTAATGATTTTACTAATAGGAATAAATTATCTTTTTGACCCTTTGTCATCAATAGATTTTTTGTTTAACTAATTGTATTTCAGTGCTTAAGCAGTTCCTTTTTGATTTGAACATCGTAAAATGTAATTGATAAGCATATGAATTAATAAATTGAAAATATACATTCGTAAGACAATACGAAAATATATTTTAATAAATGTCGAATAATAACATACAAATCTTTGATACAACGCTTCGTGATGGAGAGCAAGTGCCAGGCTGTAAATTAAATACAGAGCAAAAAGTAATCATTGCAGAGCAATTAGATCAACTAGGTGTTGATGTCATAGAAGCAGGTTTTCCTGTATCTAGTCCTGGAGATTTTTTATCGGTTCAGGCTATTTCTAAAATAGTGAGACATGCCACTGTTTGTGGATTAACAAGAGCTGTAGAGAATGATATAAAAGTTGCTGCAGATGCGCTGCAATATGCAGTAAAACCAAGAATTCATACAGGAATAGGGACATCTGACTCTCATATTATACATAAGTTTAAGTCTAACAGAGAAGATATTATTAAACGTGCGTATGAGGCAGTAAAATATGCTAAGTCATTTGTTGAAGATGTTGAGTTTTATGCAGAAGATGCAGGTAGAACAGATAATGAATATTTGGCTAGAGTTTGTGAAGCTGCAATTAAAGGTGGAGCAACTGTTTTAAATATACCTGATACAACAGGTTATTGCTTGCCGAGTGAGTATGGTGCAAAAATTAAGTATCTAAAAGAAAATGTAAAAGGAATTGAAAAAGCAATTTTATCATGCCATTGCCATAATGATTTAGGATTAGCAACTGCCAATTCTATTGAGGGTGTTATTAATGGAGCGAGACAAATAGAATGCACCATAAATGGTATTGGCGAACGCGCAGGCAATACTGCATTAGAAGAAGTTGTGATGGTATTAAAACAACATCCTTACCTAGATTTAGACACCAATATTAAAACTGAAATGCTCTACGGAATGAGCCAGTTAGTTAGTGATAGTATGGGGATTTATACACAACCAAATAAAGCTATTGTTGGAGCAAATGCATTTGCACATAGCTCTGGAATTCATCAGGATGGTGTGATTAAAAATCGCGAAACTTACGAAATTATTAACCCTAAAGATGTTGGTGTAACCGAGAGTGCTATTGTTTTAACCGCTAGAAGTGGTAGAGCTGCACTGGCTTACAGAGCTAAAAATGTGGGTTATGAGTTGACTAAACTTCAGTTAGATGATGTGTATGCTAACTTTCTAAGTTTTGCAGATAAAAAGAAAGAAATTAATGATGGTGATATTCATCAAATTATTGAAACCAGTAATGTTTACAGACAGATAATTTCAGCATAAAATATATGAGCAAAACATTATTTGATAAAGTCTGGGATTCTCACGTGGTCAATTCAATTGAAAATGGTCCGCAGATTTTATATATAGACAAACATTTAATTCATGAAGTTACAAGTCCGCAGGCTTTTAATGAACTAGAAGATCGTAAAATTCCGATTTTGAGACCAAATCAAATTGTTGCGACTGCAGATCATAATACGCCTACCCAAAATCAAGAAAAGCCAGTTGAGGATGAATTGTCGAGAAAGCAGTTGGCTCAACTTTCAGAAAATTGTAAAAAAAATAATATTACGTTATATGAATTAGGTCATAAATATAACGGTATAGTACATGTAATGGCTCCAGAGTTAGGTGTTACACAACCAGGTTTAACAATGGTTTGTGGAGATAGTCACACTTCAACACATGGTGCATTCGGAGCCATTGCATTTGGTATAGGAACCAGTCAAGTAGCACAAGTATTTGCAAGTCAATGTTTGTTACTTACTAAGCCAAAAAGTTTAAGAGTTACGGTTAATGGCAAGTTAAAGAATGGCGTCTTACCTAAAGATGTCATTCTTTATATTATTGCAAAATTAGGCACAAATTCTGGTACTGGATATTTTTGCGAATATGCAGGTAATGTATTTGAGGAGATGAGTATGGAAGGTCGTATGACGGTTTGTAATATGAGTATTGAGATGGGAGCAAGAGGAGGTATGATTGCGCCAGATCAAACGACTTTTGATTATGTAGAAGGACGTGAATTTGCTCCAAAAGGAGAGGCGTTTAAAAATAAAGTAGCATACTGGAAAACTCTACCAACAGATAAAGACGCTAAATTTGATAAAGAATATCATTTTGATGCGCAGGATATAGAACCGATGATTACCTACGGAACCAATCCTGGAATGGGAATTAAAATCTCAGAATATATTCCTGAAGTTAGCGATGCTTCTTTTGAAAAGTCGTTAAAATATATGGATTTTAAAAAAGGAGAATCCCTAATTAATAAGCCTATAAATTTTGTGTTTATTGGCAGTTGCACAAATTCTAGAATTGAAGATTTTAGAGTAGCTGCAAATTATATTAAAGGTAAACAAAAAGCTAATAATGTGACTGCTTGGTTGGTTCCTGGTAGTAAGCAAGTAGAAGCGCAAATTATAGAAGAAGGCTTAAAAACAGTGTTTGAAGATGCTGGGTTTGAGTTACGACAACCAGGTTGTTCTGCATGTTTAGCTATGAATGATGATAAAATTCCGCAAGGCGAATATTGCGTATCTACATCAAACCGAAATTTTGAAGGTCGTCAAGGTCAAGGTTCTAGAACCATTTTAGCTAGTCCTCTGGTTGCAGCAGCAACTGCTATTGAAGGAAAAATTATAGACATTACTAAACAATTAAATTAATGGAAAAGTTTACAACATTACAGTCTACAGCCATACCATTAAATATTGAAAATGTCGATACAGATCAAATTATACCAGCGCGCTTTTTAAAGGCTACAGATCGTCAAGGTTTTGGCAACAACGTATTTAGAGATTGGAGATATCATAAAGATGGTTCGGTTAATTCTGATTTTGTTCTTAATAACCCCAAATATTCAGGAAGCATATTGGTTGCAGGAGATAATTTTGGATGTGGATCAAGTAGAGAGCATGCAGCTTGGGCTATAACAGATTTTGGTTTTAAAGTTGTTGTGTCAAGCTTTTTTGCAGATATCTTTAAAGGTAACGCTTTAAATAATGGGTTGTTACCAATTCAGGTAACAGATGTATGTTTAAAAGCACTTTTAGCTCAAATTGAAAAGCATCCCGAAACGGTTATTGAGGTTAATCTAGAGAATCAAACTATTTTAGCTAAAGACATTAATCTTTTAGCACATTTTGAAATCGATCCCTACAAAAAGACATGTATGATCAATGGCTATGATGATATTGATTATCTTGTAAATAACATAAAATTAATTGAGGCATTTGAAGCTCAAAAAACATATTAATAACTAACTTAGGTTTCTGGTTAAAACAGAAACAAAACAATAATCAATGAAATTACAAATTGCAGTTTTACCAGGAGATGGTGTTGGTCCCGAAGTTACAGATCAAGCAGTAAAGGTGTTGAAAGCTATTGCTTCAGAATTTGATCACACATTTAAATTTAAAACAGCACATGTTGGTGCTGTTGCTATAGATCATTATAACGATCCATTACCAGATGCGACACTTAAACTCTGTAAGTCTAGTGATGCCATTTTATTTGGTGCCATTGGTCATCCAAAATATGATAATGATCCCTCTGCAAAGGTGCGTCCAGAGCAAGGTTTACTTAAGTTGAGAAAAGAGTTGGGTTTATTTGCTAATATAAGACCAGTAAAAGCTTACGATACGCTTTTAGATAAATCACCATTAAAACGACATATTATTAAAGGTGTAGATATTAGTATTTATAGAGAATTAACAGGTGGTATTTACTTCGGAAAAAAACAAACTAGCGAAGATGGTAACACCGCATCAGATTTATGTGAGTATACTAGAGAAGAAATTGAGCGAATTGCACATTTGGCTTTTGATGCAGCTCAAAATAGAAGAAACAAAGTGACACTTGTAGATAAGGCAAATGTTTTAGAAAGTTCGAGATTATGGAGAAAGGTCGTTACAGAAATTTCTAAACAATACAGTGATGTTGAGCTAGACTTTTTATTTGTTGATAATGCAGCAATGCAAATGATTCTCAATCCTAAACAATTTGATGTCATTTTAACCGAAAACATGTTTGGGGATATCATTAGTGATGAGGCTAGTGTTATTGGAGGCTCTATAGGTTTGTTAGCTTCAGCATCTGTAGGGAAAAAATATGCTATGTTTGAGCCAATACACGGTTCTTATCCGCAGGCAACCAATAAAGGAATTGCCAATCCTGTAGCATCTATATTATCTGCTGCAATGCTATTAGAACATTTTGAATTATATAATGAAGCCCAAATGATAAGGATAGCTGTAGAAAAATCACTAAAATTGCAAATCTCAACACCAGATGTTAATACAAAATACGATCATATAACTACAAATAAGGTGGGCGATTTTATTGAAGATTTTATTAATAATCCAGGAGATACTAATATGAATTTTACTAATATACACTTAGGTCAATCAACAATCATATAATTAGATGCCAACACAACCAAAACTTACTAGGTTTAATCAACATGTGCTGTCAAAATACCAGATTTACAATAGTATTTTCATGACCTTACCTTTTGATGCTATAACAAAAACAGGAGCATTATTGCCTTTATTTCATGAAACTTGTAGTAAAGGGTTTGAGGCAGGAGATAATCCAACAACAATAGTTAATTCATTTTTTAATAAATATCAAGCAAGGCGCTCAGATAAGAGTCAAATTGCGCTTTTATTTCGTTTTATTCAATACATAGAGCGTCAGGTTGTGTTATTTGATGCTATTGAAGATGCTGCATTTCCTGTTGTAAATAATATGGATGGGATAGGGACTTTGCGAAGTTTAAAAGAAGCTGTATCTGCCGACAATAAACTAGAAACACTTCAAAAATATTTAGAGGAGTTTAAAGTGAGAATAGTACTTACAGCGCATCCAACTCAATTTTACCCAGGATCTGTGCTAGGTATTATTACAGATTTAACAGAGGCTGTAAAAGAAAATGATTTATTAAGAATTAATGATTTGTTAGCTCAGTTAGGTAAAACGCCATTTTTTAAACATAAAAAACCAACACCTTATGATGAGGCTGTGAGTTTAATTTGGTATTTAGAAAACGTATTCTACAAATCGTTTGGTACAATATACGATTACATACAACAAAATATTTTCGACGGTAAACATATTAATAATGATATTATTAATATCGGCTTTTGGCCAGGAGGTGATAGAGATGGAAATCCATTTGTGACACCTGAGATAACTCTAAAAGTTGCAGATAGGCTGTACCAAACCATTATTAAAAATTATTACAGAGACATTAGAAAACTACGTCGTAAATTAACGTTTCAAGGCGTAGAGGATAAAATATCTTACCTCGAAAAAGAGCTGTATAAAATTATAACCAATAAAAAATCGAACCTAACAAAAGAGGTTTTAAAAGCCGAATTAACCGAGATTAAAGCCATAATAATTGATAAGCATCAATCTCTTTATGTAGCTGAGGTTAATAGTCTTTTAAATAAAATTCATTTATTTGGATTTCACTTTGCTAACTTAGATATACGCCAAGATAGTAGAAAGCATGCTCAGTTTTTTAATGACATGGTGGATGTGTTAATTAAAAGCGGAAGTAGCATCTTTCCTAAAAATTATCAAGAATTATCAGAAACCGAGCAAATTCAAATCTTATCAAAGGTTGAAGGAGAAGTAGATTTATCCCTAATACAGGATGAAGAAACTTTAAAGGCTTTAAAAACCATGAAAGCTATTAAAACCATTCAAGATATTAATGGTGAGCCAGCTGCAAATAGATATATCATTAGTAATAACCAATCAACTTTACATGTAATGCAATTATTTGCAATGCTTAAGCTTGTAGCATTTCAAGATAAGTTAACAGTAGATATTGGTCCATTATTTGAGACTATCACAGATTTAGAAAATGCACCACAAGTAATGGAAGATTTGTATACAAATCCAGAATATGCTGCGCATTTAAAATCTCGAGGTAACAGACAAACCATTATGCTTGGATTTAGCGACGGAACTAAAGATGGTGGATATTTAATGGCAAATTGGGCTATTTATAAGGCTAAAGAAAATTTAACATCTGTCTCTAGAAAGTATGGAGTAACTGTGATATTCTTTGATGGTAGAGGTGGACCTCCTGCAAGAGGTGGAGGTAAAACACATAATTTTTATGCCTCTTTAGGACCAACTATTGAAGATAAAGAAGTGCAATTGACTATTCAAGGTCAAACCATATCGTCAAATTTTGGCACATTAGATTCCTCTCAATATAATTTAGAACAGTTAATAAGTTCTGGTATTTATAATAGTTTAAGTGATAAAGACTTAAGCATGCATCCGTCAAATAGAGAGGTAATGGATGACTTGTCTAAGTTAAGTTATGAAGCTTATAAAAACTTTAAAGCACATCCAAAATTTATCTCATATTTAGAACATATGAGTACATTAAAATATTACGCAAAGACCAACATTGGAAGTCGTCCTTCTAAAAGAGGAAAAGCAGAGGGTCTCGTTTTTGAAGACCTAAGAGCAATTCCATTTGTAGGTTCTTGGAGTCAATTAAAACAAAATGTTCCAGGATTTTTTGGAGTTGGTACAGCGCTCAAACATTATGAAGATACCAATCAATTTGATAAAGCGCAGCAATTGTTCAAAACATCAGATTTCTTTAAGACCCTTATAGAAAACAGTATGATGTCTTTATCAAAATCATTTTTTGATTTAACAAAATACATGAGTGACGATCCTGAATATGGCGAATTTTGGAATGTCATTTATCAAGAATATCAAACATCAAAACGTTTACTTCTTAAACTAACCGGTTATAAGGAGCTAATGGAAGAAGAGCCAGCAGGAAAAGCTTCTGTAGCAGTAAGAGAGTCAATCGTATTGCCATTATTAACTATACAACAATATGCATTGAAAAAAATACAGGAATTAGAAAAGCAAGGTGTTACTTCGGGAGAAGAGATAGAGGTTTATCAAAAAATGGTTACACGGTCTCTCTTCGGAAATATTAATGCTAGTAGAAATTCTGCCTAAATAAAGTTAGTGCTCTAATAGAAAAAGTAAATATACTTTAATTTAATCCTGAGGTTTTTTGGCTTCAGGATTTTTTTATGCACAGGAAACAGTAAATTCTTTTGTAAGTTGAAAATAATAAACCCTCAAAACATTGTTTTGAGGGTTTATTTCCTAACTAATTAAATAAAAATAACAATAAATTAATGCTCATTTAATCTAAAGTCTGGATAAGCATCCATACCATGTTCATGAGCATCAAGACCTTCTAGTTCTTCTTTTTCAGAAACTCTAATACCAACTGTTTTCTTTAGGGCAAAAATTATAATAAAAGCTGAAACTATACAGAATGCTGCAATAGATCCAACACCAACAAGCTGTGTGATAAACTGGTCTACACTAGCTAAACCGCCAAATATGCCAACTGCTAATGTTCCCCAAATACCACATGCTAAGTGAACTGCAATGGCTCCAACAGGATCATCTAATCTTAATTTATCAATTAATGAAACTGCGAATACGATAATCGCACCAGCAATTGCGCCAATTAAAATAGCATCTGTCGGGCTCATTTGGTCTGCACCAGCTGTGATACCAACAAGACCTCCTAAAATACCATTTAGAAACATTGTTAAATCTAAATTTTTATATCTAATAGTAGATACGAGTGCAGCTACGACACCACCTGACGCAGCAGCTAAAGATGTAGTGACTAGTACTAATGATGTTAATCCTGGATCTGCAGATAATACAGAACCACCATTAAAACCGAACCAGCCTAACCATAGTATTAAAACACCAGCTGTAGCTAATGGGATATTATGTCCAGGAATTGCTTGTGGTTTTCCATCTTTAAATTTTCCAATTCGAGAACCTAATAAGAAAACAGCAACTAAAGCTGCCCATCCTCCAACAGAGTGTACTAATGTAGATCCTGCAAAGTCATAAAATGGTGTGTCTCTAGTTTCTAAGAAACCGCCTCCCCAATCCCAAGAACCTGCTATTGGGTAAACTAATCCAACGTAGATAATAGTAAAAATCATAAATGGTCCTATTTTCATACGTTCTGCAACTGCTCCAGATACAATAGTAGCTGCTGTTGCTGCAAACATGCCTTGAAATAAGAAATCTGTCCAATAGGTATAGCCTTCGTTATAAGTTAAATCGAGAGCTCCATCTGCTGTAAGTGGAGAGTCTAATCCAAATCCTGCAAAGCCAAAGATTCCTGTTGCACCATCTTCAAATCCTGGATACATTAAATTAAAACCAACTAAGCAATACAATAGTAGCCCAACTGTAATTATAAATATGTTTTTAAATAAAATGTTAAGTGTATTCTTTTGACGTGTTAGTCCGATTTCTAAAAATGCAAAACCTAAGTGCATAAAGAAAACAAGCGCTGTACAGATCATCATCCATACATTATTTATAGTTAATATTTCCATGTGTTTTATTTTAAAGTGTTTCCTCCTTTTTCTCCTGTTCGTATTCTGTAAACTTCATCTATTTGTGAGATAAATATTTTACCATCACCTACCTCACCAGTTGATCCAGCTTCTAGAATGGCTTTTATAGCTGCAGCCTCAAAGTCGTCATTAACAACTATAGATAAATAACGACGTTGAATATCGCTAGTACTATAAGATACACCTCTGTACACATGACCTTCCTTTTCGTTTCCTAATCCGGTGACATCCCAATAGGAAAAGAAATTAATTCCTACATCGTGAAGAGCTTTTTTTACTGCGGAAAATTTAGATTTCCTGATGATTGCTTCTACTTTTTTCATGATATTTTTATGTTAGTTAAATTTGTATACTGCGGCAATAAGAAATGAAGCTAGATTTTTTGATGGTTCTAAATCATTATCAAAGTAGAATTCTTCAGACCAGCTGTCTAATCTTATTTCGGGAATAATCGTTAAATTATCTACCTTGTAGTTAGCAGATAGTGTTGCTGCAAATACAGTATCATCATCAAAATCTTCTTGATGAAAACCAAAATATTCACTTCTTAATCCTACACCAAATTTTTCTGAAATTGTATATTGTGGGTATAACGCTGCTCCATAAAATCCGCTTCCGTCTGTATCGTTGTATGTTGCGTTGATACCTAAGAAAAATGAATCTCCTAAATCTGTTCCACCTGTATAATCTACTTGAAAAGTGGCGTCGCTATTGCCTGTTTGATTTCCGTAGAGTACATTTAAATATTGATCCTTGTAACCTAATTGCAGTCCTCCGGTATAGCTTCCGTCAAAATTCGTTTCAGTAAAATCTGTACTGTTCATAATTGCTAACATTAATGAGAAATCATCAGACAAATCAATGTCGGCTTTTAAACCAGTATGAGAAAATGGTCCATTTGAGAACATGTACGATGTGCTGTAATTAAAATTATCTACAGGAGAAATAACTTCATAACCTAAAAAAGTATTGAAGTTTCCTAAAGTTAATTTTACTTTATCACTAACTTGGTAGTACATGTAAAGCTGGTTAACAATATTACTAGAGCCTGTAGATAAGAAAACTGCATCTTCTCCTCTTGGTCCAAAAACTAAATCGGCTACGAATCCTACTTTTTCGCCTTCGTAAGAGAGGATTACATTTGCCATACCAAGACTAAAACCGCTTCTATTTGCAAATGAAGTTCCTGGATTTAAGAAAAATGTGTCATCGCCATCTTCAATAGCTTCGTTTGGTCCGGTAAGATTTGTTCTAAAATACGCATCTACGCTTCCAGAGATTGTGAATTTTTTGTCGTCTTTTTCTTCTTCTTGAGCAAAAACGCTTAATGCTATAAAAAACATTAAAAATGTAATAGTTTTTTTCATAATAAAAATCTTATGTGATTCGTTAGTTAAGGTGTAAATTTATTTTATTTTATTTAATACCCATAAAAAAATAGGGTCTAGATGTGCATTTTTATCAATATTGTATTTTTTACCCTATAATTTTTAGGGTTGTTGTGTTTTTTTATCCTTTTTTAATAAATCGATAATCAAGAAATTAAGGATTTGTCATAATTCTCCATTTTTAAGTGAATAATTTTTAATGAATCGCCTTTTGCGCAAACCTTTTCGCAGTAATTAACAAATTATTATGAAAAGACATTCGTTGTCTTATTAACAGTATATCCTGTATTAATTGCTAATTTTTCATTTAGAAAGCACATAATTATCGATATCGGAAAAGTTTTTGCCAAGTTTTTATAATCAAAAATTAGCGTCTATCTTAGAAAGAAAATAAGGTGTAAAAACCTTTAAATTTTTGATATTATGTTTAAGAAACAAGGACTATATTCACCAGAATTTGAACACGAAAATTGTGGTGCTGGATTTATTTGTAATCTAAAGGGAGAAAAAACAAATCAAATTATACATGATGCATTAGAAATCCTAGTAAAATTAGAGCATCGAGGAGGTGTAAGTTCCGATGGTAAAACTGGAGATGGCGCAGGCTTATTAATAGACATTCCGCATGCATATTTTAAACGTGTTTGTGGGTTTAAAATTCCAGTAAGAGGTAAGTATGCTGTTGGTATGGTTTTCCTGCCAAAAAATAGAAATCAATACAAGTTTTGCAAAGATACTTTCGAGAAAGAAATCATAGCTCAAGGTTTATCTGTTATAGGTTGGAGAGAAGTCCCTGTAGATTCTACACAACTTGGCGAAATCGCTTTGGCTTCAGAGCCTAATATAGAACAATTATTTGTTGGTAAATCTAATGAAGTTTCCGAAGAAGATTTTAAAGCAAAACTCTACGCAGCGCGTAAAATTACAGAGCATACAGTAAGAAAATCTAAGATGTCACAAAGTTCTTATTTTTACGTATCTAGCTTGTCAATGAATACGCTTATATATAAGGGTATCATTATGCCAGAGGATATTGGTCCCTATTATAAAGATTTACAAGAAGACGATTTGGTGACAAGATTGGCATTGGTGCACCAGCGATTTTCTACCAACACAATGCCAACTTGGGAATTGGCCCAACCATTTAGGTTTATGTGTCAAAATGGTGAAATTAATACACTGCGAGGCAATATTAGTAGAATGCGTGTGCGCGAAGAGATCATGAAAAGTGATGTCTTTGGTCCGCAAATAGAAAAATTATTTCCAATCATTTTACCTGGTAAATCAGATTCTGCATCAATGGATATGGTAGTAGAATTGTTAACACATACAGGTCGTTCGCTTCCAGAAGTAATGATGATGATGATACCAGAAGCGTGGGAGAAACACAAAACCATGTCGCCAGAGCGCAAAGCATTTTACGATTATAATGCTTGTATTATGGAGCCATGGGATGGACCAGCATCTGTACCCTTTACAGATGGCAATTATATTGGTGCGTTACTCGATAGAAATGGTTTAAGACCATCTCGATATACAGTTACAAAAAGTGGTAAACTAATAATGTCTTCGGAAATTGGCGTTGTTGACATCCAACCAGAAGATGTAGAAAGTCATGGTCGTCTAGAGCCTGGAAAAATGTTTTTAGTAGACATGAACCAAGGTCGAATAATCAATGATGAAGAGATAAAAAGTAAAATTGTTAAAGAAAGACCATACCAAGAGTGGTTGGATAAAACACGTTTGCATTTAAAAAACATACCATACACAGGCGAAACCTGTCCTGTAGAATTGTTAGATATAAAAACTAGACAGCGTCTTTTTAATTATACATACGAAGATATACAAGAGGTTATTACTCCAATGGCTCAAAAAGCTAAAGAAGCTTTGGGTTCTATGGGAATAGACACACCTTTAGCTGTTTTGTCAAACAAACCACAGTTAATTTCAAACTATTTTAAACAATTATTCGCACAAGTTACCAATCCGCCTTTAGATGGTATTAGAGAAGAAATTGTAACAGATATTAGTCTTTCTTTAGGAAAAGACAGAAACATTTTTAGCATAACAGAGAGACAGTGTAGAAAATTAAAAATTCAAAATCCTGTAATTTCAAATGACGATTTAGCAAAAATTAGGAATATTCAAGTTGAAGGTTTTAAGGCTGAAACCATTGAAATGTTATATCAAAAAGATAGAGGACTTAATGGTTTAGAAGATGCTTTAGATAGTATAATTGTACAAATTGAAAAAGCCTTATTACGAAAAACAAATATTATCATCCTGTCAGATAGAGGTGTTAGTAAAGATATGGCGCCAATACCACCTTTATTAGCGTGTTCTTATGTAAGTCACCAAATGAATCGTTTGCGTAAGCGTTCATACTTTGATATAATTATTGAATCTGCAGAGCCAAGAGAGCCACATCATTTTGCTACATTATTTGGTTATGGTGCAAGTGCTGTAAATCCATATATGGTAAATGAAATTATTAGAGCACAAGTAAAAGAAGGTTTCATTGTTGATATGGATGAGCAAAAAGCAGTTGATAATTTTAACAAAGCTATTGGCAAAGGCATATTAAAAATAATGAATAAAATAGGGATTTCTACTCTACGGTCTTACAGAGGATCTCAAATTTTTGAGATTGTAGGTTTCAATTCTCAGTTTGTAGAGAAATATTTTCCTTATACAGCTTCAAGAATTGAAGGTATTGGGTTATATGAGATAGAAAAAGAGATTAATAAACGCTATCAACATGCGTATCCTAGCAACGTTTTAGATAAGCGTCTAGGTTTAAACATTGGAGGTGATTATAGGTGGAGACGTAATGGAGAGAAACACTTATTTAACCCTACAACTGTAGCAAAACTACAACAAGCAGTTAGATTGAGTGATCAAGCAAGTTATGATATTTATGCAAAAGCAATAAATGAGCAGGCCGAAAATTTAATGACTATTCGTGGTTTGTTTGAATTTAATAATATAGACCCAATACCAATTGAAGAAGTAGAACCTTGGACAGAAATCGTAAAACGTTTTAAAACAGGAGCAATGTCTTATGGGTCAATTTCTAGAGAAGCCCATGAAAATTTAGCGATTGCAATGAACAGAATTGGAGGTAAATCTAATTCTGGAGAAGGAGGAGAAGATAGAAGACGCTTTCAGCCAGATGTCAATGGAGATAGTAGAAACTCAGCGATTAAGCAAGTGGCTTCGGGTCGTTTTGGTGTAACGTCTCATTATTTGACAAATGCTAAAGAGATTCAAATAAAAATGGCACAAGGTGCAAAACCTGGAGAAGGTGGTCAATTGCCTGGTGAAAAAGTATTACCATGGATTGCTGCTGCACGAAATTCTACACCATTTGTAGGTTTAATTTCGCCTCCACCACATCATGATATATACTCTATTGAGGATTTAGCACAATTAATTTACGATTTAAAAAATGCCAATCGAGAAGCGAGAATAAACGTAAAATTGGTGTCAGAAGTTGGAGTAGGAACTATTGCAGCAGGTGTAGCGAAAGCAAAAGCAGATGTCGTATTAATTTCTGGATACGATGGAGGCACAGGAGCTTCACCCTTAACTTCATTAAAGCATGCAGGTTTACCATGGGAACTTGGTTTAGCAGAGGCACAACAAACTTTAGTGCTTAACAATTTAAGAAGTAGAATTGTAGTAGAGTGCGACGGACAATTAAAGACGGGTCGTGATGTAGCTATTGCAGCTCTATTAGGTGCAGAAGAATTTGGTTTTGCAACTGCACCTCTCGTAGCTTCTGGTTGTATTATGATGCGTAAATGCCATTTAAACACATGTCCAGTAGGTATTGCAACACAAGACAAAGAATTGCGTAAAAACTTTAAAGGCACACCAGAGCACGTTATAAATTTCTTCTATTATATAGCCGAAGAGTTGAGAAGTATTATGGCAGAATTAGGCTTTAGGTCAATGGCAGAAATGGTAGGTCAAACGCATAAAATCAACGCGAATAAAGCCATAAAACATTATAAGGCTAAAGGTCTAGATTTATCTTCAATTTTATATAGACCAGAGTCTTACAGTAAAATGCCAGTTAAAAATTCTGAAAGACAAGAACATAACTTAGATAATGTTTTAGATTTTAAAATTTTAAAAGACTCACATCGTGCATTATATAGAAAAGAACAAATGACATTGTCTTATCCTATTAAAAACACAAACAGAACGGTTGGTGCGATTGTGAGTAACGAAATTTCAAAAATATATGGTCATTTAGGTTTACCCGAAGACACCTTGAAAATTAATTTTGAAGGTTCGGCAGGACAAAGTTTTGGTGCATTTGCAACGCATGGATTAACATTTAATCTTCAGGGAAATACAAATGATTATTTAGGTAAAGGATTATCTGGAGCAAAATTAATTGTAAAGAAACCTGAGCGCGCAAGTTTTAAAGCAGAAGATAACATCATTATTGGTAATGTGTGTCTTTTTGGTGCTGTTGAAGGTCAGGCATATATAAATGGCATCGCAGGAGAGCGTTTTGCAGTAAGAAACTCTGGGGCAACTGCAGTTGTAGAAGGAGTTGGCGATCACTGTTGCGAGTATATGACAGGAGGAAAGGTAGTGGTGCTTGGTAAAACAGGACGAAACTTTGCTGCTGGTATGAGTGGAGGTATCGCTTATGTATATGATCCAGAAAACAAGTTTAAAAATGGTTTGTGTAATACTGAAACTATAGAATTTGAAAAAATTCTGAAGAAGGATGCAAATGATTTAAAATCTTTAATAGAGAAGCACGTAAAATATACTAAAAGTGATTTAGGGAAGTCTTTATTAGCAGATTGGGAAACAAGCCTAAAACATTTTGTTCGTGTTATGCCTACGGAATATAAACGTGCATTAAAGCGTTTAGAGACAGAAGAACAAATGGTTGAAGAATTAGAAATTGCTTAGTATTAAGCTATTTTGAAAAGTTAAAGTATAAGAATTTAAATTTAGAAAGTTAGGAAGAGATTGCAGCTTTCGCAGGAATAAAAATGGGAAAAGTAACAGGTTTTAAAGAATTCGAAAGAAAAGATGAGTCATACAAGCCAGTAAAAGATCGTGTAAAACATTACAAAGAATTTACAGTGCCATTAAATGATAAAGACATGACTGAACAAGGGTCGCGTTGTATGGATTGTGGAATTCCTTTTTGTCATAGTGGTTGTCCGCTTGGTAATCTAATACCAGATTTTAATCATATGGTACACCAAGGCGAATGGCAAAAGGCCTCTTGGATTTTGCATTCCACAAATAACTTTCCAGAATTTACAGGTCGTTTGTGTCCTGCACCTTGCGAGCAAGCTTGTGTGTTAGGTATTATTGAAGATCCAGTTTCGATAGAAAATATTGAAAAAAATATAGTTGAACGCGCTTTTAAGGAAGGATGGATTAAGCCACAACCACCAAAAGTAAGAACAGGAAAAACTATTGCAGTCGTTGGTTCTGGTCCTGCAGGATTAGCAGCTGCACAACAATTAAATAGAGCAGGTCATACAGTAACGGTTTTTGAGCGAGATGATGCTATTGGAGGATTATTGCGCTACGGAATTCCGAATTTCAAAATGGAAAAAGGAATCATAGATCGTCGTTTAGCAATTCTTGAGGCAGAAGGTATAGTATTTAAAACTAACGTTAACGTAGGTGTAAATTACGATGTAGAAGAGTTGAAAAAATTTGATGCAGTTGTACTATGTGGTGGAGCCACAGAAAGACGTAGTTTACCAACACCAGGTATCGATGCAGATGGAGTAGTGCAAGCTATGGACTTTTTAACGCAACAAACAAAAGTTGTTTTTGGACAAGAGGTTAAAGATCAAGTTTTAGCAACTGGTAAAAACGTCATTGTTATTGGAGGTGGAGATACAGGAAGTGATTGTATTGGTACATCAAATCGTCAAGGTGCAAAATCAGTAGTTAATTTTGAAATTATGCCTAAACCACCAGGACATCGTTCACCATCAACACCTTGGCCATATTGGCCTTTGCAGTTAAAAACATCATCCTCTCATAAAGAAGGTGTAGAGCGTAACTGGTTAATTAACACAAAAGAGTTTGTTACTAATGCAAAAGGAAAATTAACAGCCTTAAAAACGGTAAATGTAGAATGGGAAATGATCCCTGGAGAACGTCCAAAACTTATTGAAATTCCTGGTACAGAAAAAACCTGGAAATGCGATTTAGCATTGTTGGCATTAGGTTTTACTGGACCAGAATCTACAATTGCAGATAAATTAGGACTAGAAAAAGATGTGCGTTCTAATTATAAGGCTACCTACGGAAAATATCAAACCAATATACCAAATGTGTTCACAGCAGGCGATATGCGACGAGGACAATCACTAATTGTTTGGGCTATTTCCGAAGGTAGAGAGGCAGCTCGTCAAGTTGATATCTATCTTATGGGAACTTCAGATTTAGCGACTAAAAATGAAGAAGGCGATTTAGTTGGTATTTAAAAATATAGATTTAAATCAAAAGTATAAAGCATCTTTTTCTAGATGCTTTTCTTTTGCTTTACTTCGGAAATTTGCCCTTAATTTTATCCAAACACAAATTACCAATACTACCAACATGTGTGTGCTTTTTAGAAGTATCAGGTTTGTAGGTTCCGTTTTCAACTTCTCCTCCTATTTTTTGATACGCTTCTCTAAAAGGCATGCCTTCTACAACCAAGGTATTAATATTATCTACTGTAAATAAGTATTGATATTTAGCATCGTTTAAATCGATATCTTTTACAATAACTTGCTGAATTGCAAACGTAAAGATATCTAACAAATCTTTTACATCTTCAATTGCTGCAATAATATTTTCTTTTAACAGCTGAAAATCTCTGTGGTAACCACTTGGTAAATTATTAGTAATTAAAACCATTTCGGTATGTAATGCTTGAATCTTATTTGCCTTTCCACGGATTAATTCAAACACATCTGGATTCTTTTTATGTGGCATAATACTGCTTCCTGTAGTAAGCTCATCAGGAAAAGCGATGAAGCCAAAATTCTGACTATTATACACACAAATATCCATTGCAAAACGCGCCAAAGTATTACACACACTTCCTAAAGCTAAAGCGATAGTTCTCTCGCTTTTTCCTCTACTCATTTGGGCAGCAACCACATTATATTTTAAGGTCGCAAAGTTTAATTCTTTTGTTGTTAACTCTCTATCAATAGGAAAAGAACTTCCGTAACCAGCAGCAGAACCTAAAGGATTTTGATCTACGGTTTTCAAGGCAGCATTTAGTAAATATACATCATCAATTAAAATCTCAGCATAGGCAGAAAACCACAATCCGAAGGAAGAGGGCATTGCCACTTGTAAATGCGTATAACCAGGAAGTAATGCTTCTTTATGTGTTTCCGCTAAGTTTAAAAGCGTATCGAAAAACGTTTTTGTTTTCGTGTTTATTTCTTTTAAATTGTTTTTATAATATAACTGAAGCGCAACTAAAACTTGATCGTTTCTAGAACGTGCGGTATGGATTTTCTTTCCGACATCACCTAAGCTTTTAGTCAGCTCATATTCAATTTTAGAATGTACATCTTCAAAAGACTCTTCAATAACGAAGGTTTCGTTTTCAATGGTTTCCGCAATAGCGTGCAAACCACTTTTAAGTTGTTTTAATTCTTCCGAAGAAATAATACCAATGGACTCCAACATTATTGCATGTGCCAACGATGCTTGAACGTCATATTTTGCAATATGCATGTCAATCTCTCTATCGTTTCCAACGGTAAATTGTTCTATTTTTTTATCGATAGGTATTCCTTTGTCCCAGAGTTTCATAATTCATTTTTTATTGTCATTGCGAATGAAATGAAGCAATCTCATGATGAGATAACTTCGTCATTCTTCCTCGTTATGACGTTTGCTACAATACTTTTTCTAATAATTTAATATAAATCTTAATCCCTTCTTCAATTTCATGCACGTAAATAAACTCATCGGCAGAATGCGATCTTGTGCTATCACCTGGACCTAATTTCAAAGAAGAACAAGTTAAAACTGCTTGATCAGACAAGGTTGGAGAACCATAGGTGCTTCTACCAATTTCTATTCCTGCAATCACCAATGGATGATCGATAGGAATGGACGACGAATTTAATTTTATACTTCTTGGTATAATACTATTACAAGGCGCTTCCTTTTGTAAAATATCGACAATATCTTGGTTGGAATATTTATCGTTTACACGAACATCTACCACTAACTTTACATCTGCAGGAACTGCATTGTGTTGCTTACCTGCGTTAATTTGTGTGACTGTCATTTTAACTTTCCCTAAAGCTTCAGAGGTTTTATCGAAGGTATAATTTTTAAACCACTCTAAAACTGGAATAGTGTTATAAATAGCATTATCGGTATTTGGGTGCGCTGCATGACTTGGCGTTCCTTTTACCTCTGCATCAAACACGACCAAACCTTTTTCGGCAACAGCGAGATTCATTAAAGTTGGCTCACCAACAATAGCGACATCTACTTTTGGAATCACAGAAAGCATACTATTTAACCCATTTTCACCACTGCTTTCTTCTTCAGCGGAAGCGACAATAACCAGATTAAAATTTAGATTTTCTCTGCTATAGAAATAGGCAAACGTTGCCAACAAACTCACCAAACAACCACCAGCATCATTGCTTCCTAAACCATATAATTTTCCGTCTTCAACAATAGCTTTAAATGGATCTTTGGTGTAGCCATTATTCGGTTTTACGGTATCGTGATGCGAGTTTAATAATAGCGTAGGTTTGCTATCGTTAAAATGTTTATTGGTTGCCCAAACATTATGTTTGGTTCTTTTAAAAGGAATATTTTGTTGCACAAACCATTGTTCAATATGCGCAGCTGTTTTGTCTTCCTCAGAAGAAAAAGACTGGGTTTCAATGAGTGTTTTTAACAGCTGAATTGCTCTTGTTGTTAGTTTTTCTATCATTTGGTAATGGTTGTGTGTTTATTATTTTTATGGAAAAGCATATCTGATTTACCAATACAAACTTTTTGTACTTGATGGTTTATAGCATGAAAACAGTTGTTTAGTTTTGGAAGCATGCCTTCAAAAATCACTTTATTTTCTACTAATGTTTTATACGTTTCTCTGTTTATGTTTTCTATTACAGAATCGTCATTATTAACATCTTCTAAAACGCCATTCTTTTCAAAACAGTAATATAATTCGGTCTTATATTTTTTAGAGAAACCTATTGCTAATTCCGAAGCAATCGTATCTGCATTGGTATTTAATAATTGTCCGTTTTTATCATGTGTAATTGCGCAAAACACAGGTGTAATTTTGTTATTTAAAAGAATTTCTAACGTTTCAGTATTTACCTTTTTGACGTCTCCAGCAAAACCATAATCGATAGGTTTTGATGGTCTTAAATCTGAAACTATTGTGTTTCCATCTGCACCAGAAAAACCAATAGCATTACAATTGTTGGCTTGTAATTGTGCGACTACCTTTTTATTGATTTTTCCAGCATACACCATAGTGATAATATCTAAAGTCACTTGATCGGTTATTCGTCTTCCGTCTACCATTTTCACCTCTACTTGCATTTGTTGTGCTAGTTTGGTTGCTAGTTTTCCACCACCATGCACTAATATTTTAGGAGGTTCTATAGTTGCAAATGCTTTTAAAAATTGCTGTAAAGCATTATCATCATCGATAATATTTCCTCCAATTTTTATGACTTTTAGTGTTTTCATTTTATAAATTTTCTAAAATCTGCTTCAATACGATTTGCGCAGCAAAAGTTCTATTATTTGCTTGATTAATTACTACTGAATTCTCACTATCTAAAACCGCATCTTCCACAACCACATTTCGTCTTACAGGTAAACAATGCATGAATTTTGCATTTCCCAACTTCACTTTTGTCATCATCCAATTCTCGTCTTGACTAAGCACTTTTCCGTAGTCTTTATAATTACTCCAGTTTTTCACATAGACAAAATCGGCATCTTTTAAAGCCTCTTCTTGATTGTGATTTATTGGCGTGTTTTTGGTGATTGCTTCGCTTAGCTCATAACCTTCAGGATGCGTAATGGTTAAATCTACATCCATATTTTGCATCATTTCTACAAACGAGTTCGCAACCGCTTGTGGTAATGCTTTAGGATGTGGAGCCCAAGACAAGACAACTTTAGGTTTTGGCTTTTCTGTTAATTCGGTAATGGTAATTGCATCTGCCAATGCCTGTAAAGGATGCGCTGTTGCCGATTCCATATTAACTATTGGTACTGTTGCGTATTTCATAAAGCTGTTCATTACAAATTCAGACTCGTCTTTTTGCTTATCGGTTAAACTAGGAAATGCTCTTATTGCAATCACATCTGCATATTGCGATATCACTTGTGCTGCTTCTTTAATATGCTCTGATTTGTCCATATTCATGATTGTACCATCTTCAAACTCTAAATTCCAAGTATCATTTACGTTTAAAATCATCACGTCCATTCCTAAGTTTTTTGCAGCTTTTTCGGTACTTAATCGTGTACGCAAACTAGCATTAAAAAATAACATGACTAAGGTTTTGTGTTTACCTAAGTCTTGAAATTCAAACGGATTCATTTTTAGCAGAATGGCTTCCTTGATTGTTTCTTGAACGTTTGAAATGTCTTTTATTTTGGTGTATTTTTTCATATTCATTTCCCACGAAAGTGGGAATCTCTTTAAATTAATCTAGTTACTTTTCAAAGCCTTAAAAAACAAATCGACATGTTCTTTTTTGATAGTTAATGGCGGAAGAATTCGTAATAAATTAGGATTCTTTGCGCTTCCCGTAAATATTTTATATTCGAAAATTAGCTTTTTACGCAGTTCAGCTATCGGAAAATCAAATTCTAAACCAAGCATTAAACCACGTCCTTTTATGTTTTTAATTGCCGAAATTTCTTTTGCTTTCTCGATAAAATAAGCTGAGATGTCTCTAGCATTTTGCATCAAATGCTCTTCTTCAATGACTTCTAAAACTGCAAGTGAAGCAACACATGCCAAGTGATTTCCACCAAAAGTGGTTCCCAACAAACCAAAAGAGGCTTTAATATCTGGATGAATTAAAATACCACCAATTGGAAAACCATTTCCCATTCCTTTAGCAATAGAAATAATATCTGGAGTCACATTATATTTTTGAAATGCGAAGAAATCACCAGTTCTTCCAAAACCAGATTGAACCTCATCTGCTATAAAACACGTATTGTATTTTTTACATAATGCATCTACACCTTCGTAGAATACAGCAGTACTTTCGTCCAATCCTCCAACACCTTGAATACACTCAATAATTACTGCGCAAACATCGTTTTTTGCTAAGGCTTTTTCTAACGACTCTAAATCTCCTAAAGCTAAAATCTCTACCTCTTGTTGCGCATTTATTGGCGCAATTATCTTCGCATTATCTGTTGCTGCAACAGCTGCTGATGTGCGACCATGAAAGCCATTTTTAAAAGCAACCAGCTTTTTCTTTCCGTTATGAAAAGATGCTAATTTTAAAGCATTCTCATTGGCTTCTGCACCAGAATTACATAAAAACAGTTCATAATCTTTACAACCAGATAATCGTTCTAATTGGTCTGCTAATTGTGCTTGCAACGGATTCTGAATCGAGTTACTATAAAACCCTAATTTGGCAACTTGCTCACTAATGTTTTTCACATATTTTGGATGCGAATGCCCAATAGAAATCACAGCATGACCACCATATAAATCTAAATATTTGGTGTTGTTTTCATCGTAAACAAAAACATCTTCTGCTTTTACAGGAGTGATATCGAATAGTGGATATACGTTAAACAAACTCATATCTGCTCTTTTTTAATGTTACTAATTTTGTTAAACGAAGCAATCATACCTTGTATCAAAGAAGAGCTTAACCCTTTGTGTTCCATTTCATTTAAACCTTCAATCGTACAACCTTTTGGCGTAGTCACTCTGTCGATTTCTTCTTCTGGATGATTTCCATTAGTAATCAATAAACTCGCAGCTCCTTCACTCGTGTACATGGCTAATTCTTGTGCTTCTTTGGCATCAAAACCTAACTGAATTGCTGCTTGCGTGGTCGCTCTAATTAAACGCATCCAAAAGGCAACACCACTTGCACAAACCACAGTTGCTGCTTGCATTTGACTTTCTGGAATACTCAACGAATGTCCTAAACGGTTAAAAATAGCTTCAGCAATTTTAATACGTTTTACACCTTGCTCATTACTACACAAACAAGTCATTGATTTACCAACTGCAATCGCTGTATTTGGCATGGCGCGAATGATAAATTTATCGGCTCCAACTATGTCTTCAATCTTAGGAATTAGAAAACCTGTTATGGTTGAAATTAACACGTGTTTTTCTGTTAATTCTGGCATAATATCATTCAATATTTGCTCAAAATGTGCTGGTTGTACAGCAAAAATTATAATATCCGATTGCTTTACAGCCTCGGTATTATCTGTAGTTAAAAACACATTTTTATAGCCATCAAATTCCTGAATTCCATCTAAATTTCTTTTGGTTAAATACAGACTAGTAATGGCGTTGTTGGCTATCAATCCTTTTGCGATGGATTTTCCTAAGTTTCCTGTTCCTATTATTGCTATTTTCATGCTTGATCTTTTTGTTTTCATTTCCGCGAAGGCGGAAATCTTTTACTATTAACTTCTTTAGATTTCCGCTTTCGCGGAAATGAAAAAATGCTTATTAAAAATATGTTGCTTTCAATTTTAAACCTTCCGTTTCATCAAAACCAAACATTAAATTCATGTTTTGAATGGCTTGTCCCGAAGCACCTTTTAGCAAATTATCAATAATGCTTGTTACCAATAACTTATCTTCATGCTTATGTAAATGAAGTATACACTTATTAGTATTCACCACTTGTTTCAAATGAATCTCATCTTCTGAAACCACAGTAAATGCAGCATCTTTATAAAAATCGGCATACAGTTGTTTTGCTTCTGCTAAGCTTCCTTTAAACTTAGTGTACATAGTTGCAAAAATTCCTCTTGAAAAATCCCCACGATTTGGCATAAAATTAATCTCCGAATTAAAATTAGATTGCAACAATTTTACCGATTGATTAATCTCGCCTAAATGCTGATGCGTAAACGCTTTATAATGCGAAAAGTTATTATCTCGCCACGTAAAATGTGTGGTTGCAGATAATGATGTTCCTGCTCCTGTTGCTCCTGTTACTGCATTAATATGCACATCGTTTTGTAAAACTTCAGCTTTTGCCAAAGGCAATAATGCTAACTGAATTGCTGAGGCAAAACACCCTGGATTTGCAATGTAATTAGCTTTTTTAATGGCTTCTTTATTCAATTCAGGCAAACCATAAACAAAAGTTTTACCTTCAAAAATTTCATCTTTAGTTAATCTGAAGTCATTACTCAAATCGATGATTTTAGTTTCTGCAGAAAACGAATTCTTTTCTAAAAATGCTTTAGAATTTCCGTGACCTAAACACAAGAATAATACATCTACTTCTGCGTTAATTTCATTGGTAAACTCCAAATCTGTACTACCAATTAAATCTTGGTGTACTTTATATACCTTATTTCCAGCATTTGACGTACTGTAAATAAAATGGATGTTAGCTTTTGGATGATTTAACAACAATCTTATTAGCTCTCCAGCTGTATAACCTGCTCCTCCAATGATTCCTATTTCTAATTTTTTCATATCAATTTCCCACGAAAGTGGGAATCTTTTTAATTCAACTTACTTTAGTCCTGCAAGGTTTTAAAAACCTGCAAGGTCAGGTCATTTTAGCTATTTACTTGTTGATAAATCTTATTTTGATTTCCAACAATTTTAATAAAGCCTTTAGCTTCATCTGCAGTCCAACCTTTATTTTCTTCGCCATAACTTCCAAACTTTGCGTTCATTAAATCATGTTTAGATGTAATACCGTCTACAGTAAAATGATACGGTTTTAACCTTACAAAAACATCTCCAGAAACTTTGTCTTGACTGCTTTGTAAAAAGGCTTCCATGTCACGCATTACTGGATCTAGATATTGACCTTCATGCAAATGCATTCCATAGAAATTTGACATATAATCCTTGTGCTGTAATTGCCATTTGGTCAACGTATGTTTTTCTAATAAATGGTGTGCTTTTATAGTAATTAAAGCTGCTGCAGCTTCAAAACCAACACGACCTTTTATACCAACAATAGTATCACCTACGTGAATATCTCTACCAACTGCGTAGGCAGATGCAAGATTGTTTAGTACTTCAATATTTACTTCTGCTGCATTTTCAATTCCGTTAACAGCAACCAATTCTCCTTTTAAAAAGGTTAATGTAACTTTCTCTTCTTCGGCATGTTTTAATTGCGAAGGATAAGCAGATTCTGGTAATGGTTTTCCTGATGTTAGTGTTTCTTCACCACCAACACTGGTTCCCCAAAGTCCTTTATTAACTGAATATTTTGCCTTTTCCCAAGATGCTTCAATACCGTTTTCTTTTAAGTAATCAATTTCTTGTTGTCTGCTTAAACTTCCGTCTCTAATTGGTGTAATAATTTTAATATGTGGTGCTAATGTTTGAAAAATCATATCAAAACGTACTTGATCGTTTCCAGCTCCTGTGCTTCCGTGTGCGATATATTCAGCATCAATACTTTTTGCATATTCGATAATTTCGATAGCTTGAATGATACGTTCTGCACTTACTGATAACGGATAGGTGTTGTTTTTAAGCACATTTCCGAAGATTAAATACTTAATCACTTTATCATAATACGATGCTATTGCGTCGATATTTTTATAGGTTGACACACCCATTTTATATGCATTAGCTTCAATGGTTTTTATTTCTTCTACTGAAAAACCTCCTGTATTTACACTAACAGCGTGCACATCATATCCTGCCTTACTTAAACTTACTGCGCAATAGGAGGTGTCTAATCCACCACTATATGCTATTACCAATTTGCCTTTATTTTTCATTTTTCTCTTTTTTTAAAAACATAGATTGCTTAATATTTTTCAATCTGGTCCATACTTTTTTATCATGATTATTTGCTGCTGGTTTTGTTGCTTCCTTTTTAGAGGGATCATACAACATACCTGTACATAAGCACATTTTTTGTTCTGTTCTTGTTAAAACATCAAAATTTTTGCAAGTCTGACAACCATTCCAGAAGGATTGATCATCTGTTAATTCGGAAAACGTAACCGGTTTATAGCCTAAGTCACTATTCATTTTCATAACCGCTAAACCAGTTGTAATACTAAACACTTTTGCATCTGGAAATTTGGTTCTAGAATGCTCGAATATTTTCTGTTTGATCTGTTTAGCTAAGCCCATGTTTCTAAAATCTGGATGTACAATCAACCCTGAATTGGCTACAAATTTGCCATGGCTCCATTGTTCGATATAGCAAAAACCTGCAAATTTATCGTCCTCTAATGCGATAACAGCATTACCATTCTCCATTTTGGTAATGATATATTCTGGTTTTCGTTTTGCAATACCAGTTCCTCTAACTTGAGCAGCATCTGCAATAGTGTTACAAATAATATCTGCGTAAATACTATGTGCTTTATTTGCAATAACAATTTCCATTGTAATTGAATTTTTAAATTAAAAATGTAATGTTTTTGTTTTTGAAAGCAGAACCGGACTCACCTAAATTCTATAAATAGAAGTACACCCTAAGGGCGACGACGAAAAATTGGACGTAAGGTTATCCTGTTATTATTTCTAATAACTGTATTTGAAAAAGGAAATATTTGAATTGAATTGGTCACTGTCTAAAAAAATAAAAACTATTAACTAAATGCTTGAAGTATGCGTATTAGCGACGTCGTCTGCGCATTGGCAAACTTGTGGGTCTTTCGTTTTTATTTATAGTATTAAACATGGTGTAAAATTAGAAAATAATTTAATATAGAGACTCAATTGTTTGCTTTTTACTTGATTTTTACGAATTTGACAAAATTAATAGCATGTATTTATCATATAGTTAATAAAAAACTTCTCATTTATTTTAAACCAAAAATTGAAACAAATCGGGCTTATCATTTAAATAGTCTCCATAGAAATTATGAAGTTTCATTTTGGTAATTAGAGGTTCTAAATCGCTTTGAGATTTTAATTCTAATCCAACTACAGCCACATCATTTTCTCGATTTACTTTCTTTGTATATTCAAAATGCGTAATGTCATCTGTTGGGCCTAAAATGTCTACTACAAAATCTCTAAGTGCTCCTGATCGTTGTGGAAATTTTACGATGAAATAATGTTTTAAATTAGCATATAGTAGGGCTCTTTCTTTAATCTCGGCAGTACGTGTGATATCATTGTTACTTCCGCTAATAACACAAACCACATTTTTTCCTTTTATTTCTTCGGAAAATTGATCTAATGCAGATAGGCTTAATGCTCCTGCAGGTTCTACAATAATTGCGTCTTTATTATATAAGTCTAATATAGTCTGGCAAACTTTACCTTCATCTACCGTTACTACACGATGCAAAGTCTCTTTACATATGGCAAAATTTAAATCGCCAACACGTTTTACTGCAGCACCATCAACAAAATTATCAATTGATTTTAACTCGGTGTTTTTATTATTTCTAATAGAAGTTAACATTGCTGGCGCACCTTTAGGTTCTACACTAATAATTTTTGTTTGTGGAGATAAAATTTTAAATACAGAGGATAATCCTGCTGCGAGACCACCACCACCAACTGGGACAAAAACATAATGAATTGGATGCTCTTTTGCTTGATCTATTATTTCTAAACCAACAGTGGCTTGTCCCTCAATTACTTTTTTGTCATTAAATGGATGAATAAAAGTTTTGTTAAGTGCTTCGCATTGTGTCATTGCAGCGTGATATGCATCATCAAAGGTGTCGCCAATGAGTATGACATCAATATAATCTTCTCCAAACATTTTAACCTGCTCTACCTTTTGTTTTGGCGTAGGTGAAGGCATAAATATTGTGCCTTTAATTTTTAATAATTTACAAGAAATAGCAACACCTTGAGCGTGATTACCTGCACTTGCGCAAACAATTTCATTTTCTATTTGATTGGTGCTTAGCGAAGAGATTTTATTATATGACCCACGAATTTTATATGAGCGTACCTCTTGTAAATCTTCTCTCTTAAAAAATATATTTGCTCCAAATTGTTTAGAATAGCGTGCGTTTTTAATTAACGGTGTTACAGATGCAATACCATGTAGTTTTTTTGCTGCAGCTTCAATAGCTTCTAAACTTGGTCTATATATAGTTTGAGTTTCTTCCATGTGTTGTGAAATCTTGAATCTAGTTCAAAATGACATTGTATATTTAGGCTAAAACCGATGCTTCTGTTTTAACATCTGATTTTATGATTTTCATTGCAGTCATTGCTGCTCTTAATCGCTTACCTACTGCTTCGATAGGATGATTTCTAATAGCATCGTTTACTGCTATTAATTCTACATTATCAACTCCGTTTGTTTTTGAAAAAGGCTTACCAATAATATCTGTTTCGACTGATGTCATAAAATCTATTAAAAGTGGTTTGCACGCATGATCAAATAAGTAGCAACCATATTCCGCAGTGTCTGAAATTACTCTGTTCATTTCAAATAATTTTTTTCTAGCAATTGTATTAGCAATTAATGGTAATTCATGAAGTGATTCGTAGTATGCAGAATCTTCAATAATTCCAGCACTCACCATAGTTTCATATGCTAGTTCTACACCAGATTTCACAAAAGCTACTAATAACGTACCATGGTCAAAATATTCTTGTTCAGAAATATGGTCTGAAGTTAATGCTGTTTTTTCAAAAGCAGTTTCACCTGTTTCTGCTCTCCATTTCAACAGGTTTACGTCATCATTTGCCCAATCTTCCATCATGGTTTTCGAGAAATGACCCGAAATAATATCGTCCATATGTTTCTCGAATAACGGACGCATAATGTCTTTTAATTCTTCAGATAATTGGTATGCTTTTACTTTTGCTGGATTAGATAAACGGTCCATCATGTTTGTAATTCCACCATGCTTTAAAGCTTCAGTAATAGTTTCCCAACCAAACTGAATTAATTTTGCAGCATAACCAGCTTCAATACCCTCTGCTACCATTTTATCAAAAGATAAAATAGCACCAGTTTGTAACAAACCACATAAAATGGTTTGCTCACCCATTAAATCACTTTTAACTTCAGCAACGAAAGATGATTCTAAAACACCTGCACGATGACCTCCTGTTGCAGCAGCATAAGCTTTGGCCTGAGTCCAACCTTTATTTTCTGGGTCATTTTCTGGATGTACAGCAATTAATGTTGGTACACCAAAACCACGTTTATATTCTTCTCTCACTTCGGTACCTGGACACTTTGGAGCCACCATTATAACTGTAATGTCCTCTCTAATTTTGGTGCCTTCTTCTACAATGTTAAATCCGTGAGAATAGCTTAGTGTTGCTCCTTTTTTCATTAAAGGCATCACTGCTTTTACCACATTGGTGTGTTGTTTATCTGGTGTTAAATTTAATACTAAATCTGCAGTAGGAATCAACTCGTTGTAAGTGCCAACTGCAAAACCGTTACTAGTTGCGTTTTTATAAGACTCGCGTTGCTCATCAATTGCAACTTTTCTTAATGTATATGAAATATCTAAACCTGAATCTCTCATGTTTAAACCTTGATTTAAGCCTTGTGCGCCACAACCAACGATAACTATTTTTTTTCCTTTTAATGCATTTACACCATCTTCAAACTCTGAAGCATCCATGAATCTACATTTACCTAATTGTTCTAGTTGGTTTCTTAATGATAATGTGTTGAAATAATTTGACATTGTCTTTTATTTTAATTGTTGGTTATGCTTGAAAAGCTTCTAGCATTGTTGATATTTTCATTTCGTCCTTAGTCACTGCAATACGTCCAGAACGTGTAAATTGCATGATTCCAAAAACGTTTAATTCTCGGTATAATAGTTCTATTTCTTCTTTACGTCCCGATTTTTCAATCACGAAAAAATCACGATTTACAGTTACAATTCTTGCATTACTTTCTTTAATTATATTTTGAATTTGTCTTTCATCAAATAACAAATCTGATTTCATTTTAAAGATGCAAGACTCTTGATAAATTGTTTCATCCTCGGTATGGTAATACGCTTTAATAACTTCAACTTGTTTTTCTATTTGACCAATGATTTTTTTCATTTGATCTTCTGCGAGTAAGACTACCATAGTCCATTTTGTGACATTTTCTATTTCAGAAACAGAAGAGTTTATACTTTCAATATTTATATGTCTTCTCTGAAATATTGCTGAAATTCGATTTAACAATCCGATATTATTTTCGGTGTAAATTGAAACGGTATATAAGTTATTTTGATTCATATTATTCTAATCTTATATCTGAAACTGATGCTCCTGTTGGTATCATTGGAAAAACATTTCCTTCTTTTTCAACGCAAACCTCTAAAAAATAAGGACCGTCTGTATTAATCATTTTAGCTACAGCATCTTTTAAATCTTCTCGTTTTGTCACTTTTTCTGCCTCAATAAAATAACCTTTAGCGATAGCGACAAAATCTGGGTTTGTCATTTCGGTTGAGGCATAACGCTTATCAAAAAACAGTTGTTGCCATTGACGTACCATACCTAAAAATTCGTTATTTAAAACTACTATTTTAACACCAGCTTTTTGCTGAAAAATAGTACCTAGTTCTTGAATAGTCATCTGATAACCACCATCGCCAGAAATAGAAATCACCTCACGCTCTGGAGCTGCCATTTTTGCTCCAATTGCAGCAGGCAGACCAAATCCCATTGTCCCTAAACCTCCAGACGTAATATTACTTCTGGTTTTATTAAAATTGGCATAACGACAAGCAATCATTTGGTGCTGACCAACATCTGTAACAATTGCTGCATCTCCTTTAGTCTGGTTATTAATTTCCTTTAAAACTTCAGCCATTGTTAAGCCTTCTTTAGTAGGATGTAAATCGTGCTTTATTACTTTTTCATATTCAATAGCATATAAATCCTTAAATTTTTGATGCCATTCTGGATACGTTTTTTCTATTAAAAGCGGTAATAAGGCTGCTAAACTTTCTTTTGCATCACCTAAAACTGCTACATCTGTTTTTACATTTTTATCTATTTCGGCTGGATCAATTTCAAAATGTATCACTTTAGCTTGTTTTGCGTAGGTTGCAAGATTTCCTGTCACACGATCGTCAAATCGCATCCCAATTGCTATTAAAACATCGCAATCATTTGTTAATACATTTGGTGCATAATTACCATGCATACCAACCATACCAATATTTAATGGATGAGAAGTTGGGATTGCTCCTGCGCCTAAAATGGTCCAAGCCGATGGGATTCCTGCTTTTTCTACTACAGCTTTGAATTGCATTTCAGCTTGACCTAAAGCTACGCCTTGTCCCCAAACAATCATTGGTTTTTTTGCAGCATTAATTAATTTTGCTGCAGCTTCAACAGAAGTTCTATCTAATTTTGGAATAGGGATATAACTCCTTACACCTTTACATTTTTCGTATTTAAAATCAAACTCTTCAAATTGAGCGTCTTTTGTAATATCAATTAAAACAGGTCCTGGGCGACCGCTTCTAGCAATATAAAAAGCTTTAGCCATAACTTCGGGGATTTGGGAAGCTTTGGTAATTTGGTGATTCCATTTAGTAACAGGCGTAGAAATACCCACAATATCTGTTTCTTGAAACGCATCACTACCTAATAAATGAGAAGCCACTTGACCTGTAATACATACCATAGGCGTACTATCAATTTGTGCATCTGCAATACCTGTAATTAAATTTGTAGCACCAGGTCCTGATGTGGCAATTGCGACACCCACTTTTCCAGAAATACGAGCATAACCTTGTGCAGAATGTGTTGCACCTTGTTCATGACGAGTTAACACGTGGTGTATTTTATCTTGATATTTATATAACTCATCATAAACTGGCATTATTGCTCCACCAGGATATCCATAAAGGATATCTACACCTTCGGCCAACAAGCATTTTATAATCGCTTCACTTCCCGATATACGTACTGTTTGTTGTGAAGTAGTATCGGTTTCTTTTATGGTTTTTGTTTCCATATTTTCTATTTTTTCCATACTATAAATCTGTAACACATCCTTTTGATGCAGACGCAACAGATTTTGCGTATTTATATAAAATTCCTTTATTGTGTTTTAATGGTGGAGCAACCCATTTAGATTTTCTTTTTTCTAATTCTTCTTCGGAAATTAAAACGTTTATAGAATTGTCCACTGCACTAATTCTAATTTTATCACCTGTATTTAATAAAGCTATAGTGCCACCTGATTGAGCCTCAGGAGTTATGTGACCAACCACAAATCCGTGAGTTCCTCCAGAAAAACGTCCATCTGTAATTAATGCTACAGATTTACCTAAACCTGCTCCCATAATTAATGACGTTGGTTTTAGCATTTCTGGCATTCCTGGACCACCTTTTGGTCCAACATATCTAATGACGACTACATCTCCTTTTTCTACTTCTCCATTAGAAATACCTGTATTTGCTGCTTGCTCGCCATCATAAACTACTGCCTTTCCTTCAAATAACAAACCTTCGTTTCCAGAGATTTTTGCTACAGCGCCTTCTGAGGCTAAGTTTCCGTAGATAATTTGAATATTTCCTGAGGTTTTTAATGCTTTATCTTTTGGGTAGATGACATCTTGGTCTTCAAACTCCATTGCCTTAACATTAGTTAAGTTTTCTGCTAAAGTTTTTCCTGTAACGGTTAAGCAATCGCCATGTAAATACCCATTATCTAAAAGATATTTCATGATTGCAGGAGTGCCACCTACACCATGAACATCTTCCATTAGATATTTTCCTGATGGTTTTAAGTCTGCAATTAACGGTGTTTTGTCGCTTACACGTTGTATATCTTCTAATGTAAAATCTATATCTGCTGCATGAGCAATTGCTAAAAAGTGTAATACTGCATTGGTAGAACCACCTAAAGCATTTACTATAGCAATAGCATTTTCTAAAGATTTTTTAGAAATAATATCTAATGGTTTTAAGTCTAGTTCTAGTAAGTTTTTAATAGCTATTGCTGTACGTTCTGCTTCTGATAATTTATTTGGGTTTTCTGCAGGAATTGAAGAGTTATAAGGTATTGCAAATCCCATACACTCTATTGCAGAAGCCATTGTGTTTGCAGTGTACATACCACCACAAGCTCCAGCTCCTGGAATGGCTCGTTTTATAATTTCTCTGTATTCGGCTTCATCAATTTCTCCAGCTACTTTTTGTCCTAAAGCCTCAAATGCTGAAACTATATTTAATTTTTTTCCTTTATAATTTCCAGATGCAATGGTGCCACCATACATCATAATTGAGGGACGGTTTAAACGTAACATCGCAATAACAGCTCCAGGCATATTTTTGTCACATCCAACCACAGATATTAAGGCATCGTAACTTTGTGCATTCATTACAGTTTCGATAGAATCTGCAATGATATCTCGAGATGCTAATGAATAATTCATACCTGAAGTGCCCATAGAAATCCCATCTGAAACACCAATGGTATTAAAGCCTAAGCCTACTAATCCTGCAATTTTACATTCAATTTTAACTTCTCCTGCCAATCCATTTAAGTGCATATTACAAGGGTTGCCATCGTAGCCAGTACTTGCAATACCTACTTGAGCTTTTTGCATGTCTTCATCTGTTAAACCTACTGCATATAGCATGGCTTGTGATGCTGGTTGAGATTGATCTTGTGTTAATCTACGACTATGTTTGTTTAATTGACTCATATTTATGTTTACTAAATCTAAGGTAATTGTTTGCATGTTTTTAGCTAACACTATAATTAATACGAGGCTAAAGTCAATAAAGCACACATTAGTCTAATTATTTAATAATCAGTATTTTAAACATTGTTTTGTATGATGTTCAAGTGGAAAAAATTATTTTAAAAATATTACTTCTAGATTGTGAGGTATTATATTTAACTTGCGAGTAAGCAATGTTATAGCAGGTCTATACTCTATAAAAATAACTACTCGTGTAGTAATTGGAATGGGCTAATGTACTATAGTAAAGATTTTTGTTTAAAGGCAATGGCTGCAGTAGTATATCCACCTTCAGTAGCATCAACAAAGTGTATGTGATTTTCTTTGCGATCATGAACATAGCATGACATAACAGAGGCGTAGGTAGTGTGCATCCCAAAAGTTAAATCGCCTTTATTTTCCATAGTAATTAAAAAGGATTCTAAATCCTTTATTTGTGTGTCATTACCTAACATGACAGTGTTGATATTGCCATCTATCATAATTGTGTCTGTGAGCTGCCTAAGTTTTAAAAGGTATTCTTTTCCGTCTTCAAAAAATTTAAAATATACTTTACCCAAATTGGTGAAGAACCAGTTTTTTATGAGATAAGTAAAGCTGTATTTGCCTATTTTAGCATACATCTCTTTTTTTAATTTACTAAAGGTGGAATTTAGACTTAAATTAATTGTTGAAACGGGTTGTCTTTCATCTAAAGAGCCAAATATGGAATTGATTTTTTGTATTACTTCAGCATAAATTTTGGCCTGTTTAAATTCATCATTAGAATTAACAAGTAAACAAACTACCTTTTTTTCATGTTCTTTGGGTTTAATTTCATTCCATCTGCATTCCATTCCCTCTAAATTAATATCACGCTTTTTAAATGTTATTTTTGAAGGTGTAAATAATTGTTTGAGTTCATTTTCAGCAAAATTTAAACCATTACCTAAAATTATTGGTATTGTTAGTAAAGGATTTAATTTTAGTTTAGCAATTTTGAGTTTAAAGCCAGAGTCATTAATTTTTTGAACAGGCATGGAGCCAATTCTTAGATTTAGAGATAAGCTGTTTTCTACATGAAGGCGATGTACTTGCAAAATTTCCATTACATATTTACGCATAGAACTTGGTACAATAAATGTAGCACCATCTCCTCCAAAAAAATAAGGTATTTTAAAACGACGTTTTTTTAATTTTAATTCGTTTAATACTGCTACTATACTTCCTGTAGCAGCTAAGTTGACTTCATCATGTAGACCATTTTCTACTGCGAGTGTTGAGTTTTCAACATCTGCGACAACAACATACCAGTTTGTTGGTACTTCAGTAAACAAGTTTTCGTCCTCCAATAGATGTTGGAGATTCATATTATGCTTTATTAAGTTGTGATAAAAAGCATTGTTTACTTTCATGATTGGTAGCGTAGAATTGAAATTATTTTCTAAAGTATTAATAATAAATAGAAATAGGCTTTTAAAATCGATTTAGAGCACTAATTAATATGGATAGTGTTTAATTTAAAGAGCAGAAGTGCTTTAAAACCAAAAAACCCAATCTTTTCAGATCGGGTTTAGGTGGTGGTGCCTCCAGTACCATTATTTACTTTATCTTATGTTATCTCTATTTAATAGATTTTAGTTTAAAGCTATATTATTACTAAGTTTATAGTGATTCTTGTGTAATTTGTCTACATTTGATATAATAATATATAAAGCAAATGTTGTCCCTTTTGTTGTCCCTTTAATAATTTACAAGAATCATATCTTTATGAGTAAAGCAATTCAATCTACTTCAGGAACCATTAAATATAGATTAAAAGATGTTAACGCTAAAACAGAAACTTCAATAGTTTTAGATTATAGCTTCGGAAGAAATAATCGTATTAAGTTTGCAACTGGATATAAAGTAAATCCAAAAAATTGGGATAAATCTAATCAAAGAATTAGAGCAGTTTCAACGTTGCAAAATCGTGAAACGGTGAATAAAGATTTACTTAGGTACTCTTCTAACTTTATAGATGAAGTTTCTAATTTATCGGAAGTAGAAAAACATAATAGGAAAATTCTCAAAGGATTATTAGAAAAAATTATTCGTGACTCGGAGGAGGTCGAAAAACCAATTACTTCTTTCTTTGAGTTTGCAGATAATTTTATTAGTAGTAAAGAAAATCAAGCTAAAAATATAGGTGCTGTTAAGTTGAGTCCAATTACTGTTCGATCATACAAACAAACCGTTAGTAGATTGAAAGACTTTGACAAGGAGGTCAAATACAGTTTAGATTTTGAATCAATTGATTTAAAGTTCTATTACATTTTTATTCAGCACTTAGAGAAAAATAACTATTCAATTAATACTATTGGAAAGCACATTAAAAATTTAGTTACAATTCTTAATCGAGCTTCAGATGATGGTGTCAATACCAATTTCCAATACAGGCATAGGGAATTTAAAACAGTGTCAGAAGAAACAATATCAATATACCTTACTGAATTAGAAATTGAAGCGTTGTACAATGTAGATTTGTCTAACACAAAAGATTGGGAACTCGCACGAGATATCTTTTTGATTGGTTATTACACGGGACAAAGGGTGTCAGATTACAATGGTATTAAAAAAGAGCAGATTAAAGTTTTCAATGATAGAGAAGTTTTTGAATTTACGCAGAAGAAAACAAGTAAAAAGGTCTACGTGCCAATTCATCCTCGAATTAAATCTATAATGAATGAGAGATATGAAGGCAATCTCCCTCGTAAATTAAATGCTCCTGATATAAATGAATATATTAAAGAAGCTGGAAGAAAAGCAAAAATTAATGACCAAATTTCAGTTCAGAAAACGATAGGTGGGAAAAAAATAAGTGAAACGGTATCAAAGCATACTTTAATCGTTTCTCATACAGCTCGAAGATCATTTTGCACGAATGCTTATCTTTCTAAAATGCCAACTATAGATATTATGGCAATTAGTGGTCATTCAACAGAGCGAGAGTTTTACAAGTATATAAAAGTTACACCTCAAGAACGAGCAGTAAAAATTGCTGATAGTGCATTCTTTCAATAAATTAACCCACAAATCAAATTATGAATTACAAAGAAATATTTGCAATCAACAATACTCCTTACAATAAATTAAAAAAGGATAAAGTCAATAAAGGTTCAAAATATCAACTTGATAATTATGATTATCATGAACCTGAACTCATTGATGACTTTTATTTAAAATATTTTTTGAGAGAATTATTAGTTGAAATGGATATTCTGGACGTGGAAGAATTTCTTGAATACCATTACGATCAATCTTCAAATCAGGAATCGTTCTTAAAGATTTTGAAATATAAAATTTTACCAAAAATAGATGAAGTTATAAAAAACGCACAATGTAGTATGTCGGAAGGTGGTTATTATGATGAAATCAGGTTAGGTGATGATTTTATTAAAACAGAAAATGTAATTCTTAAGCCAATGTATGAAGATACTCTGCTATATCACATTGTAGATCTTAAAAATCTCCATGAAGATATCAAAGTAAGAAAAACATTTATATCTGAATTTATAGAACGTAATTCTAACTTAATAGGAAATCAGATAACAAATAAATTAATATGGTCAGGCAAGCCTTCACATTTGGCTTATTTCGTTGGCCAATTAATTAAAGAGAACTATATTAAAGCGCCTGTCAAAAATGACGGAGAGATCAATCATCATGAATTATCTCGTAGCATACTCAATTCATTTGATTTTGATCAGAAAGTACCTACAATAGAAACTTTAAGAAAATATAGCAACATGGATTCCGAAAAGTTTAGTAGTCTGGATGAAAGGTTTGCGAATAGTGGATTTTACTTACCTAATTCTGGAATATTAGGATAGGTACCGGTACTCATGGGTACTTTAAAAAATGTTATTTGGATGTAATTTTGAAGGAGAAACAAATCCTAAATAACATCAAATGAAGTCAAAGCAATTACATTTTTTTCAAACAACCCCTGAGGAACTTACAGACAGTATCTTAATTGGTGTGGACAGTAAGTTGAGGGAGTTTTTTGACAATTATAGTCCTCCCAAAAAAGATGATGAAGAATTACTCACTGTCGATGAGACTATAAAACTTCTAAAATGTAGCAAACAAGCATTATGGAATTGGCGAAAAAATGATATTCTTCCCAGTTATAGAATTGGAAACCGTGTGTACTATAAGAGAAGTGATATATACCTAAAACTTATTAAGCAAGATTAATATGATAGGATATGTAATCATGCATCGGGATTTAATGGAATGGGAATGGTACCAATCGCCAAATGTTGTGCGACTTTATTTTCATTTAATTTTTAAGGTAAACTTTAAAGATAAAAAATGGCAAGGACAGCTTGTTAAAAGAGGTCAGTTAATTACTTCAAATAACCATTTGGCTACAGATCTAAGATTATCTGTTCAAACTGTACGAACCGCAATTCAAAAGTTGCAAGACAGTGGTTATATCAAAATTAAATCAACAAACCGATTTACGCTTATAACCCTTGTTAATTACGATAAATTCCAGTCTGCTAAGGGAGAAAACAACAAGCCAGTTAACAATCAAACAGCATCCAAAAAACATACAGCTAACAGTCAAGTAACAACAACTAAAGAAAGTAATAAGGAAAATAAATCAAATAATGAAAAAATAGAGATAAGGCTTAAAAACTTTGAAAAAAAAGTTTTTGCTCTCTCTCAATTTGATTTAAAGATTTTAAAAGGGTTTTTTGATTATTGGAGTGAATTGAATTCTGAGAAAACAGTCATGCGATTTGAAAAAGATGAATTTTTTGATATCAACACAAGGTTGAAAAAATGGGCTTTAAATGAGAAAGAATTTAAAACCCCAGTAAAAACTAATAAAATGTTACAAATAAATAGATAACAGAGGATATGAGAAATAACGATGTTCAAAGAACAAATCAAATAATTAACCAACTTAAAACAAATTTTGGTTCTCAAATAACTAAAAAAAAACTAAAACCAGTGGAAAATTTATCAAAACAGAGTTTATGGAATTATTTCGTTGATGGATTTCAAACAACATACGGAAAGAAGTTTCTAAATGACATCGACTCATTGAATAATTTAAAAATTTTATTTTATTACTTCTTGCGAGATGAGTCATTCTTGGAATGTGATAATTTAAGAAAAGATATAAGTACTCCTTCTTTTAATAAAGGTTTATTAATTATAGGTGGATATGGATTGGGTAAGACAGATTATTTCAAAGTTTTCGAAAGTATATTCAAAAATTATCCAGATTTGAGATTTAAGTTTTACACTTCAAAGGAACTTGTTCATAAATATGAAATATGTGAAAAGCCAATGGATAAGCAGTATTTTTTTAAAGATGTTGAAAGAAAGTTGATGTTAATTGATGACATTAGTTCGGAGAGAACAGCCAGTAATTTTGGTAAGGTAGATGTAATAGATGAAGTCCTGATTCACAGATATGATAATAAATTGAGAACATTTGTTACCTGTAATTACACAAATGATGGCAATTGTGCTCAACAAACTTTAATTGATCTTGGTTTAAGATATGGATCACGTATGTATGATCGTTTTTATGAAATGTTCAATATTGTTGAATTTAAAGGAACAAGTTATAGATAAGATTAAAAGGTTAAATAAAACTTTATTTAACGTATTAAGATGCAAAAAACACCCGAAGACCATGAAAACTAATAAAAAATGTAAACATTGTTATCAATTATTTGAATCAAGAAGAAGTAATCATGTGTATTGCACAACGAGTTGTAAAACAAAAGCAAGTTACAAGCGAAACAATTATACATACATTTCTGGTCACTTTAAGAAACCAGAAGATCAAGCTTCAGACCAATTATCTGTACCCATGAATAAAGATGTAGTTGTTGCTTTGCAAGCATTAGAGAATAAAATTCAAGGTCTTAGCCAAAACAAAAGCATTAGCTCAACATCCGTTAAAGAAGCTGCGTTTGGAACTATTACCGCAGATGTGGGTACTTTTGCAGTCAAAAAGTTATTTGCACCTAAAACGCTGCCTGCAACTAAGGGGGATATTGAAAGCTTAAAAGAAGAATTAAAACAATTGAAAAAAGCTTTAATGCTTAATAGAGGAAATAAATTTCCAACTAATTTTTAAAAGAAGATTTAAGGATGAAATTCTTTTTATTTGTTATTTTTAGTGACTAAAGAATTTCCTTCTAAATGGCATTATTCCAAACATTAGTATAGAGAATATATTTGGCACAATACAACACTTCAGTAGTGTATCACTCTTATAAAAAATACACCAAGTGTTTTCACTACATTTCATCAAAGAACTCAACAAAACCATTAAAAAAGCAATTGGCTGAACATTTACTAAAAAAAAATGAGTTTGAGTGTTTAAACCAATTTATTGACAATTAGAGCAACTCTTAACACTACGAATCAAACATTTTAAATCGATGAATAGATAGACAAATGGTATATTTTTGTATGGCTTAACTGACACGGAGATTGCTATTATATAGGATATTAGAATTATTAGTTTAATATTTTTTATATCAACCATTATGCAACACCATTGCATTAAATAATTTATATATTTGTTTTTATTATATGAAAATATTCTTTTCCATATCAATGTCTATTTTATTCTTTTTTCAAGGGATTAGCATAGATATGGACTTTTGTGGCCCAATTAAAGAAATTTCAAGTGTTATTACCCATTATCAAGAACATAAAGTCTATGGCGACTCTTTCCTTGAATATGTAGTTGAAGATTACATTGACAATGATAAAAAAAATGAAGAGCATCATCATAACCCAGATAGGGAAAATACACCTGTTCATTCCCATAATCAATGTTGTCACCCTTTGGTATTAATTATAGCCAACAATAATTTGGCTTTGAACGATCGACTAAAGTTTGAAGAGAAAAAACAGTATAATTTACATAAAGTAAACTTCACTTCCAGATATTTGGAATCACTTTTCCAGCCACCAAGGGCATAATTCAGTTTTTTAAAGGATAACTATATCCTATTTCGAGCCTAAATGGTTCTTTTCATTTCGTGTAATTCTATTTTTTATTTCAGAATTGTACCGAAAAGTTTAACTGAATTAAAACATTTTTTATGATTAATAAAATCATTGATTTTTCAATCAATAACAAATTCATTATTGGTTTGCTAACGCTTACCATTGTTGGAGCAGGTATTTGGAGTATGACCCAAGTACCAATCGATGCTGTTCCAGATATTACCAATAACCAAGTACAAGTCATTACACAAGCACCCAATTTAGGTACAGAGGACATTGAACAATTTGTTACTTATCCTGTAGAAGTCGCAATGAGTAACTTACCTGATGTAAAGGAAATCCGTTCCATTTCTCGTTTTGGTTTATCTGTGGTGACTATAGTTTTTGACGATGATATGGGAACTTATCTACCGCGTCAATTAGTAGCTGAAAAGCTGAATGAAGTTAAAGAACAAATCCCGAGTGGTTTTGGTGAGCCAACTATGGGACCAATTTCTTCTGGTTTAGGAGAAATCTATCAATACACACTTAAAGTAAAACCAGAATATAAAGACAAATATTCGGTTACTGATTTGCGCACAATGCAAGATTGGATTGTACAGCGTCAAATGGCTATGGTAGAAGGTGTTGTTGAAGTAAACGCCATAGGTGGAAAAATTAAACAGTACGAAGTTGCTGTTGATCCAAACGAACTGAAAGCTATTGGTTTAACAATTACCGATGTTTTTGAAGCACTTGAAGCCAATAATCAAAATACTGGTGGTGCATACATTGAAAAGAACCATCAAGCCAATTTTATTCGTGGCGAAGGTTTGGTACGCAGTTTAGAAGATATTAAAAAGATTACGGTTAAAAACACAAACAATATTCCAATTACCGTAGGCGACATTGCAACGGTACAATTTGGTGCTGCTATTCGTTATGGCGCTTTAACCCAAGATGGAGAAGGCGAAGTAGTTGGTGGTTTGGTTATGATGCTTAAAGGCGCTAATTCAAACGATGTTATTGAGAATGTAAAAGTGCGAATGGCTCAAATTGAAAAATCATTGCCAGAAGGAGTCATTATCGAACCTTTGTTAGACCGAAGCAAATTAATAGCAGAAACAACTTCAACGGTTGCTACCAATCTAATTGAAGGTGCATTAATAGTAATATTTGTTCTTATTTTCTTATTAGGTAATTGGCGTGGTGGTTTAATAGTAGCTTCAACAATTCCATTATCACTATTATTCGCATTTATACTAATGAATGTTTTTGATGTTTGGGCTAACTTAATGAGTCTGGGAGCAATAGATTTCGGAATTATTGTCGATGGTGCTGTGATTATTGTAGAAAGTACCGTTTTCCTAATCGCTTCCCAACTCTATAAGAAGAAAAAATTGACTTCCAAAGAACGTGACGGTTTAGCAGCAAATGCCTCAAAAAAAATGATGAATGCTGCCTTCTTTGGTCAGTTAATTATTCTAATTGTCTTTCTTCCTATTTTGGCATTAGAAGGCATCGAAGGGAAAATGTTCAAACCAATGGCATTGACTTTCATTTTTGCTATGATAGGTGCGATGGTACTTTGTTTGACGTATGTGCCAATGATGTCTGCATTGGTGTTACGAGCACCAAAAAACGATAAAAAATCTTATGGAGATAGATTTGTGCATTGGGTTGAAGACAAGTATCAACCTTTATTGGTAAAAGCATTGCAAAAAGGAAAATGGATTATTGGTATTGCAGTCGTGCTATTCGGAATTACAGTCTTTATGTTCACGAGAATGGGTGGCGAATTTATTCCACAATTAGATGAAGGTGACATTGCATTTCACGCCATATTAAAACCAGGTAGTTCTCTTACTGAAACTATTGAAACGACAACAAAAATTGAGCAAATTGTAAAAGCAAAGTTTCCAGAAGTTGAAAAAATTGTAAGTCGAATTGGTGTTGCAGAAATTCCAACTGATCCAATGCCAATGGATATTGCAGATGTTTTTGTAATACTGAAACCAAAAAGCGAATGGACTACTGTAGAGACAAAAGATGAACTCATTGAAAAAATGAAAGAAGCTGTTGAAATAATTCCTGGTGTGAACTATGAGTTTACACAACCTATTGAAATGCGTTTTAATGAATTACTTGAAGGTGTTAGAGAAGACATTGCTATTAAACTTTATGGAGAAGATATAAATCTACTGTCTCAAAAAGCTGAAGAAATATCTAAAATCATTGCTGGTACAGAAGGTATTGGCGATATGAAAGCGGAAGCTACAACTGGTTTACCGCAAATGACAATTACATATAACAGAAGTAAATTGGCACAATACGGACTTCAAATAAATACCTTAAACCAAATTGTACAATCAGCATTTGCAGGAGGAATAGCAGGAGTTATTTTTGAAGGTGAAAAGCGGTTTGATTTAGTGGTTAGGTTAAGTTCTCATAATCGTAAAGACATAACAGATGTTCAAAATTTGTTTATCAACTTACCTTCTGGTGCACAAATTCCACTTCGCGAAGTAGCTGATGTGAGTTACAAAGGAGGTCCTATGCAAATCAGTAGAGACAATACCAATAGAAGAACCTATGTAGGTATTAACGTAAGAGGTCGTGATGTCAAATCATTGGTAGGCGAAATCAAAACTAAATTAGATGCACAATTAGAACTGCCTTCTGGTTATTTCATTCGCTATGGTGGTGCTTTTGAAAATTTAGAACGTGCCAGTAACCGTTTACAAACTGTTGTTCCTATTGCCTTGTTACTCATTTTTGTACTAATTTATTTTGCTCTAAAATCATTACCACAAACGTTGATGATTTACATAGCAATCCCAATGGCAACCATTGGTGGTGTAGTAGCATTGTGGTTACGAGATATGCCTTTTAGTATTTCGGCAGGTGTAGGATTCATCGTTTTATTTGGTGTTGCAGTTTTGAATGGATTAGTAATGATTAGTGGTCTGAATGAGTTGAAAGATGAAGGTGTTACCAATCTAAAAGACAGAATAATAGAAGGAACAAAACGAAGAATCAGACCAATTATGTTAACCGCTCTTACAGATGTATTAGGTTTTTTACCTATGGCAATTTCTGCATCAGCTGGTGCAGAAGTACAACGACCTTTAGCAACCGTTGTTATTGGTGGTTTGTTAACCTCTACACTATTAACATTATTCGTTTTACCTATATTGTATCATTGGGTAGAAAACAAATCATTCAATTTTAGAGCTGACAAAAAAGTAATTACAGTTACTGCTATGGTAACTTTTATGTTTTTGTTGCCAATAACAGGAAACGCACAACAAATAAACGATTCGTTATCTATTATTTCGATGCAAGAAGCTGTAAAACTGGCTAAAGAAAACTATCCAAGTTTAAAACAACGACAGCTTGAAATTGATAAGCAACAACAATTAAAAGGTACTGCTTTCGATTTTGGTACTACCCAAATTTTTACGGGTGGCGAAGAAATCAACAATGGAACAGGTATTTATACAACTATTGGTGTTGGGCAATCAAATATAGACGTGTTTGGTATTTCACCAAAGAGAAAATTACAGGAGCAACGTATTCAGTTAGCCCAAAAAGCCTTTCAGCTTTCAGAATTAGCTTTAGAATTAGAAGTAAAAAAAGCGTGGGCAAATGCCTTACAGAGTAAAAGGAAGTATAATTTATACAAAGAGTTAGATTCTATTTATACCAACTTTGAAAAAGCAGTAGCACTAAATTATGAAGTAGAAGCAATTTCACGGTTAGAATATTCGGCTGCCAAAAATCAAGCCTTACAGATTCAAAATAAATTTATACAATCAAAAAGTGAATATGCTATTGCATTACAACAGTTAAACCTTTGGTTGGTTTCAGATGATTTTTTCACGGTTTCCGATGAAATTAATATAGAGAGCGAAATAAATGTAGAATCCTTTAGTTTAGAAGCACACCCTTTATATACTATTTCTCAACTTCAAGTCGCAGAAGCCGAAGCAAACTATAAAACTGCAAAAGCCGAAAATTTACCAAAGTTCAACCTTCAAGGTGGTTTGCAAAAAGTAAATGGAAATTCTGGATTTTACACTTATCAAGCTGGTATTTCCATACCGTTTTTATCTGGTACAACAAAAGCACAAGTTAGAACAGCAAAAATTGATAGACAAATTGCCGAATCAAATATGCAGTTCAAGCAAAAGGAAGTACAATCTAAATTTAATCAAGCTAAAGAAAATTACCAAAAATGGAAAACATCTTGGCTGTTCTATAAGAATGAAGTATTACCACTTATTAAAGAACAAAAAACAGGTGCTTTGTTTGCTTATAGAGAAGGAGAGATTGATTACACAGCGTTTACACAACTTATAAAAGAAGCTATTCAATCGGAATTGGAAGCTCAAACAGCGTTAGTAAACTATTTAGAAAGTACATTTCAATTACAATATTTTAATCAATAAGAAAATGAAAAATAGATTATATAAATTATTAGTCATTATAATGTTATCCATTTTTGTTTCTGCTTGCGGAAATAAAGAAAGCCACAAAGAAGACGATGAAAATTCGCATAACGAAGAACAAAAGACTGAAGAAAACGATGACAATAACGAGGGCGAAGAAGTGATGCTTACACAACAACAGTTTGAAGCCTTAAAAATGAAAATAGACACCATTGCCTCACGCAATATGAGTGGCTATGTGGAAGCCAATGGGACTTTAGAAGTGCCACCACAAAACGAAGCTGCCATAACATCAGTAATTGGTGCTAATGTAGTTTCTATTGAAGTGATTGAAGGTGACAAAGTGAATAAAGGTCAAGTAGTGGCATATCTTTCACATCCAAATATTATACAAATGCAAACCAATTATTTAAATGCGTATAGTGATAGTAATTTTTTAAAGAAGAATTATGAGCGTCAACAAAAATTGTACGATGCAGGTGTAGGTTCTGGTGCAAATTACCAAAAAGCTGAAGCAGAATATGAAGCCTCAAAGGCAATGGTTAAGGGTTTGGAAGCTCAATTGAGATTATTAAACATTAATTCGTCATCGGTACGAAATGGAACAATTGCTCAAAGTATATCATTACGCAGTCCTATTGAAGGCTATGTGCAAAAGGTAGAAGTAAAAACAGGACAGTATGTTGAACCTCAAACCGAACTCTTTGAAATAGTAAATACACATCACGTTCACGCTGATTTAATGGTGTTTGAAAAAGATGTGTATAAAGTTAAGAAAGGTCAAAAAGTAACCTTTAATGTACAAACAATGCAAGATGAAGAATTAACAGCAGAAATTTATTCGGTAAGTAAAACTTTCGAAGATAATCCTAAAGCGGTGCACGTACACGCAGAAATTGAGAATAAAAAAGGCATTCTTATTCCTGGAATGTATATTCAAGGGAAAATCCAAACTGAAAATACGAAAACTATGGCGTTGCCCGAAAGTGCCATAGTAAAAGAAGGCGATAGATTTTTCGTGTTTTCGGCAGAAAAAGAAAATGAAGATTGGAGTTTTAAACCTATTGAAGTGCTTTTAGGAGCAAAAGATGGCAATTGGATAGCTATTCAATTTTCTGAAGATAAAAAACCAAATACAACATTTGCTTATAATAATGCCTATTATCTTATAGCAGAAATGAAAAAAGGCGAAGCAGAACACGAACATTAATTATGCAAACAATAGAACAATTATTAGAGTCAAAAAATATACGAGTTACGGCAATGCGTTTATTAATTTATAAGTTTCTTGCAGAAAAGGAAGTAGCAGTAACATTAAGTGATATAGAAAATGCTTTTGAAAAAGCAGATAGAACGACATTGTACAGAACTATTAAAACATTCGAGGAAAAGGATATTGTGCATCAAATAGATGATGGTACAGGAATTACTAAATATGCTTTGTGTGAAAACGGCTGTAATTGCGAGATTGAAACCGATTTGCATTTACATTTTCATTGCAATAACTGTAATGAAACCATTTGCTTAACCGAGCATAAAATTCCTCAAATTAAAGTGCCAGATGGTTTTGTGTCAGAGAATGTCAATTTGGTTGTAAAAGGAATTTGTGATAAGTGTAGTAGATAACAAATGCACTTCCATTGCACTTACTATTAGATTATTTTTATAAAAAATTAGTGGAAATGAAGTTTAATACTAAAATACCTAAACCTCTTAAACAGGCTTATAATGAAGAATTAAAACGATATAGTTTCTGTTTAGAAAATAAGCAGTACAGTAATGCTTGGTATCATTTAGAACGCAGTCATATCATAGGGCAATCTTACCCAATAGAACATACCTATTCACATTGGTTAATGCTAAAGTTTGGATTTATGCAAAAAGATACTAAAGAAGTACTCGGTCAAATTATTAGGTTACTTGTTGGTGGTTGGAAATCATTTATTAACCACGTGCCACTTGGCAATACAGGCGGTGCAAACGTACCACCATTAAAATCTATGCCTATACCTAATGATATTAAAAATTTATTCAATTCAAAATGAAGAAAAAGAAAGTCAATTTAAGAGATTTAAAACCAAATTCAAAGGAACAACATTCTCACGATGATGGTCACGACCACGGAGATGGTAGCGCATTCAAAACATACATTCCTGCTATCATAAGTTTTGTAATGTTAATTGTAGGTATCGCTGTAGATTATTTTGATGCGATTCCTCAATTTAAAGGATGGATTCGAGTAGTTTGGTACACTTTAGCATATATTCCAGTTGGATTTCCAGTAATTAAAGAAGGATGGAAAAGCCTTATAAAAGGCGATGTTTTTACCGAGTTCTTTTTAATGTCTATTGCCACGATTGGTGCATTTATAATTGGTGAATATCCAGAAGGTGTTGCAGTAATGTTATTTTATGCAGTAGGAGAATTATTTCAAAATGCAGCAGTAAATAGAGCAAAAGGAAATATTAAAGCATTATTGGATGTTAGACCAAAAGAAGCCAATGTATTTCGTGATGGTGACTATATAAGTGTGTCGCCAGAAGCTGTAAATATTGGAGAGAAAATTCAAGTTCGTGTAGGTGAAAAAATTCCATTGGATGGTATTTTATTATCCGAAAAAGCATCTTTAAATACTGCAGCATTAACAGGCGAAAGTAAACCAGATACAATTACAAAAGGCGAAAAAGTATTTGCAGGTAGTATTAATATGGATGGCGTTATTGAAATTGAAACCACCAAAGAATTTAAAGATAGTTCCATTGCTCGGATTTTGGATATGGTACAGAACGCAACAGCTCGCAAATCCAAAACCGAATTATTCATCAGACAATTTGCTCGTATTTACACACCAATAGTTGTGTTTTTAGCAATAGGTGTTACGTTTCTACCATACTTTTTTGTAGATGATTATGTTTTTAGAGATTGGCTATACAGAGCCTTAATTTTCTTGGTGATTTCTTGTCCTTGTGCTTTGGTAATATCCATTCCGTTGGGTTATTTCGGAGGATTGGGAGCAGCTTCAAAAAATGGAATTTTATTTAAAGGCGCTTCCTTTTTAGATGCAATGACCAAGATAAACACGTTGGTGATGGATAAAACAGGAACGGTTACTAAAGGTGTTTTCAAAATAAAAGAAATCAAAGCAATTGGTTGGGATGAAAAAGAGTTTATGCAGTACTTGATGGCTATGGAAGAACAATCCACACATCCTATCGCAAAAGCCATTTTAGAATATAAAGCAGAAGGCGAAGATTATGGGGCTTCTGAAGTATCTGAAATAGCAGGAAAAGGGTTAAAAGGTATTGTAAATGGTAAGACTGTTTTAGTTGGTAATAAAGCCCTAATGACAGCAAATAATATTAAAGTTTTAGAGGAAACAGAAACTATCGTTGAATCTATAGTATTAGTATCTATAGCCAATACATTTGCAGGTTATGTTGTTATTGCAGATGAATTAAAAGAAGATGCAAAAGAAACAATTACAGCCTTACATAAAGTTGGTATTAATAATATAATGATGCTTTCTGGAGATAAGGATTCAATTACCCAACAAGTCGCTAAAGAGTTGAATATCAAAAATGCTAAAGGTGGTTTGTTACCAGAAGATAAATTAAATGAAGTTGAGCTTTTAAAACAAAATCCTGAAAATAAAATTGCATTTATAGGTGATGGTATTAATGACGCACCAGTTTTAGCAGCAAGTGATGTAGGGATTGCAATGGGTGGTTTAGGTAGTGATGTAGCTATTGAAACAGCAGATGTTATCATTCAAACAGACCAACCTTCAAAAGTGGTAAAAGCGATTAAAATTAGTCGTTCCACTCGTAAAATTGTATGGCAAAACATCATTTTAGCATTTGGAGTAAAAGTAATTGTTCTGATTTTAGGAGCAGGTGGTTTAGCAACAATGTGGGAAGCGGTTTTTGCAGATGTAGGTGTAGCATTATTAGCAATATTAAATGCAGTTAGATTACAACGAATGAGATGGAGTTAACCATTAAACTTCTGTTAAACAAAATAAGGAGTTGTTAAATTTTTGTAACTTCGCAATCAGTATGAAGCAAGTATTCCATAAAATAATGTCTTTAGCAATGGCTTTTGTAGTGTTATTCTCTACAATGTCATTTACTATGAATATGCATTATTGCGGAGATACTTTAGTAGAAACGGCTATTTTCCATAAAGCCAAAGGTTGCGGTATGGAAATGGGCAACCCTTCAACCGAAAGCTGTTCAATTACCAAGAAAAATTGTTGTGATGATAAACAATTAGCAATTGAAGGTCAAGATGAGTTACAACTTACCATTGATAAAATTTCTTTTGAGCAACAGGTATTCATCGCTTCATTTGTTTACACTTATATTAACCTTTTTGAAGGGTTAGAAAAAAACGTTTCTTCTTACGAAGAATACAAACCACCACTCGTCGTCAGGCAAATCTTCAAGATTGACGAGACGTATTTAATTTGATTTTTAAACAATAGACTGTGTTATCCTATGGCTTTATGCTATGTGGATAATTTGTTGTATTCGGTGTTTTCTTAATACCGAATGAACTTTAAAATGATTGATAATGAATTTGAATTATATTTTCTTTAGATGAAATAGAAAATATAAGCATAGCCAAAGTTACGGTTCTATTTTATATTGAAATATAAAGGAAATAGAAACGAATTCAATCGATTATTTTGAAGATTATTGGGTATCATACCAATGTCTAATTGTTTAATAATCAAAAGCCAATGCTAAATAAAAGCATCAAATTTTTAATCGAAAATAAACTCGTAGCAGTTTTATTACTTGTCCTATTTATAGGTTGGGGAACTGTTAACGCACCATTTAATTGGGATACTGGATTTCTGCCAAGTAATCCTGTAGCTGTAGATGCAATTCCAGATATAGGTGAAAACCAACAAATTGTATTCACAAAGTGGGATGGTCGTTCGCCACAAGATATCGAAGACCAAATTACTTATCCATTAACGACTTCTTTACTCGGGATTCCAGGAGTAAAAACCATTCGTAGTTCGTCTATGTTTGGGTTTTCAAGTATCTATATCATTTTTGAAGAAGATATAGAGTTTTATTGGAGTCGAAGTCGTATTCTAGAAAAACTGAACTCATTACCAAGTGGATTATTACCTGAAGATGTGAATCCTGCTTTGGGTCCAGATGCCACAGGATTAGGACAAATATTTTGGTACACGCTGGAAGGTCGAGATGAAAACGGAAATGTTACTGGTGGTTGGGATTTACACGAACTGCGTAGCATTCAAGATTACTATGTAAAATATGCTTTATCTAGTGCAAGCGGTGTTTCTGAAGTCGCTTCCATTGGTGGTTATGTACAGGAGTACCAAGTTGATGTCAATCCAGAATTAATGCGTCAATATAACATTAGTTTAAACCAGATTGTAAAAGCGGTTAAAAGTAGCAATCAAGATATTGGTGCGCAGACTTTAGAAATCAATCAAGCTGAATATTTAGTGCGTGGTTTGGGTTATGTGAAATCTGTTGAAGATATTGAAAACGCTGTAGTGACTTCTGAAGATTTTACCTCAATTAAAATTAAAGACATAGGTAAAGTATCATTAGGTCCAGCAACACGAAGAGGTTTATTGGATAAAGAAGGTGCGGAAGTGGTTGGTGGTGTTGTAGTAGCACGATATGGTGCAAATCCAATGGAAGTCATTAACAATGTAAAGGCGCAAATTGAGGAACTGAAAGGTGGATTACCAACAAAAGTATTGGCAGACGGTAGAACATCTCAATTAACAATCGTTCCTTTCTATGATCGTACCGAATTGATTCATGAAACATTAGACACGCTTAATGAAGCATTGACACTAGAAATATTAATTACCATTTTGGTTATTATTGTTATGGTTTTCAATTTAAGAGCTTCTATTTTAATTTCTGGATTGCTGCCTGTCGCCGTATTAATGGTATTTGTTACCATGAAACTGTTTAACGTTGATGCCAATATTGTAGCCCTTTCAGGAATTGCTATTGCTATTGGAACTATGGTAGATGTAGGCGTCATTCTCGCAGAGAACATGATTCGCCATCTCGATGATAAAAAATTACGATTGCGTGACGATGGAACATCATTTACCACAGATGAAATAATTTATAATGCCACAGCCGAAGTTTCTGGAGCGATTTTAACTGCGGTATTAACCACAATTATCAGTTTTGTTCCTGTGTTTACAATGATTGGTGCAGAAGGAAAACTATTTAGACCACTTGCTTTTACCAAAACGATGGCGTTATCAGCATCTTTGGTCATTGCATTGTTTTTAATTCCACCATTTGCAGCTTATTTATTCAGAAAAACATCACTTAAAAATTCTTTTAAGCATATTTTAAATGGTGCTTTAATAATTGCTGGAATCGCAATTATAGGTGTTGGATATTGGTTAGGTATAATTTTAATTGCTTTTGGTGTCACAGGTTTATTGGGAGTTTCGGGAAAACTGAACAAAAAGAATAGCAATCTTGTTAATATCATCATCTCTTGTGCTGCTATTGTATTCTTACTTGCTGAATATTGGAGACCGCTAGGTTTTGACAGAAGTATCTTCATCAACTTAATTTTTGTCGCTATCATTTGCTTCGGAATTTTAGGGATATTTTCAATTTTCAGAAGGTATTATGGACAGATTTTAAACTGGGCTTTAGCAAACAAACTCTTGTTTTTAATGATACCAACTACCGTGCTTATTTCTGGTATTTGGATAATGAACAATACTGGAAAAGAATTTATGCCATCTTTAAATGAAGGTTCATTTTTATTAATGCCAACCTCATTGCCACATTCTGGTATTGAAGAAAACAAAAGAGTGCTTCAACAATTAGATATGGCAGTAGCTACTATTCCAGAAATTGAAACTGTAGTTGGAAAAGCTGGTCGAACAGAATCGGCTTTAGACCCAGCACCTTTGTCGATGTATGAAAATATAATTCAATACAAATCTGAATATATGCGAAATTCCGAAGGTAAAAGGCAACGTTACAAAGTAAATGAGGACGGTTTATTTGAATTGAAAGATGGTAGTTTATTTCATAACCAAAATATAGCAGTCAGTTCGAGCGCAGTCGAGAACAAAGCGGCAAGAATTTCGGCATCTACTAATCTAACAAATGAACAACTAATTGAAGACGATAATGGAGAATACTACAGAAATTGGCGACCAGAAATACAATCACCAGGCGATATTTGGAATGAAATCGTTAAAGTTACCAAATTACCAGGCGTTACTTCCGCACCAAAATTACAACCCATAGAAACCAGATTGGTCATGCTTCAAACAGGTATGCGAGCACCAATGGGAATAAAAGTAAAAGGACAAGATTTAAAACAAATTGAAGCGTTTGGTTTGCAATTGGAAAGTCTTTTAAAACAGGCAGAAGGTGTTAAGGTTGAAGCTGTTTTTGCAGATAGAATTGTTGGTAAACCGTATTTGCTCATTGATATTGATAGGGAAAAGATAGCACGTTATGGTGTGTCAATTGAAGATGTACAAAACGTGCTAAAGGTTGCAATAGGTGGTATGGCTTTAACGCAAACGGTTGAAGGTAGAGAGCGTTATGCTGTTAGAGTACGTTATCCAAGAGAGTTGCGTGGTAATCCAGAAGATATAAAAGGCATTTATATTCCTGTTGAAAAAGGAAGCCCTGTTCCATTAAGTGAGTTAGCGACTATTAGGTATGAGCAAGGTCCACAGGTAATTAAAAGTGAGGACACCTTTTTAGTGGGTTATGTATTGTTTGATAAAATAGATGGGTTTGCAGAAGTTGATGTTGTTGAAAATGCACAAGCGTTGTTTAAACAGAAAATAGATTCAGGAGAATTAACTGTTCCTAAAGGCATCAGCTATAAATTTACGGGAACTTATGAAAATCAGTTGCGAGCTGAAAAAACATTATCAGTTGTCGTTCCATTAGCCCTTGCTATTATTTTCATCATTCTGTATTTCCAGTTCAAATCTGTTACTACTTCACTAATGGTATTTACGGGAATAACGGTTGCATTTGCAGGTGGTTTTATCATGCTATGGCTTTACGGTCAAGATTGGTTTTTCAATTTTAGTTTGTTTGGAGAAAATATGCGAGACCTTTTCAATATGAAAACCATCAATTTAAGTGTGGCAGTTTGGGTAGGTTTCATAGCTCTATTTGGTATTGCAACAGATGATGGCGTTGTTATGGCAACATACCTCACACAAACTTTTGAGCGTGAAAAACCTGCCGATACAAATAGCATTAGAGCTTCCGCTTTACAAGCAGCCGAAAAACGTATTCGTCCGTGTTTAATGACAACGGTTACTACCATTTTGGCGCTGTTACCAGTATTGACATCCACAGGAAAAGGAAGTGATATTATGATACCTATGGCAATTCCAATATTTGGAGGCATGGTTATAGACATTACCTCTTATTTTATTGTGCCAGTATTATATAGCTGGAGAGAAGAGTTTAAATTGAAAAGAGCAAACAAATGAAAAGAATAATTTATACACTCATCGGTTTATTAACTTTTAGTGTTTCTAATGCACAAGAATTAGAAACGCTTATTAATGAAGCATTAAATAACAATCCTGAAATTCAAAAGTTTGAATTTCAGTATAGTATTGCTTCCGAAAAAGTAAACGAAGTCAACACCATTCCTAATACCGAGTTTGGTGTAGGTTACTTTGTGAGCGAACCAGAAACACGAACAGGAGCGCAACGATTTAAAGTATCGGCTAAACAAATGTTACCGTGGTTTGGTACAATTACTTCACGAGAAAATTATATCAGTTCATTAGCGGATGCAAAATATGAAGACATCGTTATTGCAAAGCGAAAATTGATGGCTTCCGTATCACAATCCTACTATAATTTATACGCCAACAAAGCGAAACAAGAGGTGCTAATAGAAAATATTAAACTATTGGAAACCTATGAGACATTGGCTCTAACATCGGTTGAGGTTGGTAAAGCATCAGCTGTAGATGTGTTGCGATTACAAATGCGTCAAAATGAAATGCAACAACTAAAAGATGTTTTAAGTCAACAGTTTTTAGCAGAACAAACTAATTTGAATAATCTTTTGAATAGGGAAAATGATATTGCTATTACTGTGGTAGATAGTTTAATGATGCCTTCAGAAGACTTTGAAGTCACTACTAAAAATTTAGCATTACATCCCGAATTGTTGAAGTATGATAAACTATTTCAATCCATAGAGCAATCAGAATTGTTAAATCAAAAAGAAAGTAGTCCTATGATTGGTTTTGGCTTGGACTATATCAATGTTTCCGAAAGACCAGATATGAATTTCTCGGATAACGGTAAAGATATTGTGATGCCAATGGTTTCGGTGTCCATCCCAATATTCAATAAGAAATACAAATCTCAAACCAAGCAAAATAAGTTGCAACAACAGGAAATTACGGCTCAAAAACAAGAACGATTAAACACTTTGGAAACGCTTTTAAGCAAGGCGATTAATGAGCGTATTTCGACAAGAATAAGTTATGAGACTCAAACCAAGAACTTAAAACAAGCCAAAGATGCTGAAGACATTTTAATCAAAAGCTACGAAACAGGAACGATTGATTTTAATGATGTTCTTGATATTCAAGAATTACAACTAAAATTTCAAATGAACCAAATAGAATCTGTGAAGACCTACTATGTTCAGAGTACTATAATTAATTATTTAATTCAGTAAACAATGAAAATATTAAACACAATACTTCTTTTATTCCTAACGTCAATCGCATTTGCCCAAGTAGGGACTAATGGAGATGATAGAAACGAAGAAGGAAGGAAAATAAAAGAATATAACCTCACTATAGAAGAAAATGAAATGACACTTGCTGGTGTAACTGCAAAAGGTATGACAATCAATGGTAGTATTCCTGGGCCAGTTTTAGAATTTAATGAAGGAGACCTCGCTATTATTAATGTTACCAACAAAATGGATGAAGAAACCTCTGTGCATTGGCACGGATTAATTCTTCCTAATTTTTATGATGGTGTGCCCTATTTAACAACGCCACCAATAAAACCTGGTACAACATTTCAATATAGAATCCCTATCAACCAATCGGGTACGTATTGGTATCATTCCCACACCATGTTACAAGAGCAGAAAGGAGTATATGGCTCAATTGTTATTCGGCCTAAAGAAAAAACATTGGAATATGATACAGATTTAGTCGTAGTTCTTTCGGATTGGACAAATGAAAAACCAATGAATGTGCTTCGTAACCTTAAACGAGGTAACGAATGGTATCAAATTAAAAAAGGAACAGCTGTACCGTTAAGTAGAGTTATAAAAGAAGGTGCATTAGGTGCGCAATTTAAGTTTTGGCGCGATAGAATGGAAGGCGCAGATATTGCTGATATTTATTACCCTGCCTTTCTATCTAATGGTAAAAAATTGGCGGAATATCCAGAGTTTAAATCTGGAGAAAAAGTAAGACTTCGTTTTATCAACGCCTCTGCCTCATCTTATTATTGGATGGATTTTGGAGCAGGTAACCCATTAATCGTATCAAGTGATGGTGTTGATGTCACACCAGTCAACAAAAGCAGATTTCTCTTTGGTATCGCAGAAACCTATGATGTTATAGTGACTATTCCTAACGGTATATTGGAAGTTACAGCAACCACACAAGATGGCTCTGGCAGTACATCCATTCGTTTAGGAAGTGGCAAACTTTTTCCTGCAACTGTAATAGATAGACCAGACAAAGTTGCGATGATGAAGCAAATGGCTAAAATGGATATGAAAATGGGTGCACCTGCAATGGCAGGAAATCAAAAGAAAAATACACCTGAAGCTTTAATGAAAAGGTATGGAATGCAAATGGATATGAAAGATGGCAAGATGAATATGGATATGAATAATAAGATGTCGATGCAAGATGGTAAGATGGATAATCAAATGAGTATGAAAAAGAACGACCAAAAACCTATGAATGATAATCATATGCAAATGGAATTGGACAAAAAGATGGATATGAAAAAGGATTCTATACCAATGAACCATAATATGTCTATGATGCCAAAAGACAGTTCGTCGTTTGATTATAATGCACGTAAAACTTATTTCAACTATGATTTTTTAAAGGCAAAAGAGAATACGACTTATAAGGCAGATTTACCTGTAAATGACCTTTTACTCAATCTAACAGGTAATATGCAACGCTATGTGTGGAGCATAAATGGTGTGCCATTATCTGAAACCGATAAGATTAAAATTAAAGGTGGAGAGGTTACCAGAATAACCTTAAATAACTTAACAATGATGCACCATCCAATGCATCTTCATGGTCATTATTTTAGGGTTATTAATGAAAATGGAGAACGTTCGCCTTTAAAACATACGGTCAATGTGCCACCAATGCAAAAAGTGATTATTGAATTTTATAACGAAGAATATGGCGATTGGTTTTTTCATTGCCATGTATTATATCATATGATGGGTGGTATGGCAAGAGTATTTAGTTATGACACACCAAGGGATGAAAGAATGGAAGCCTATCCAGTTCAAAAACTCATCAATGAAACAGACCATTATTATTCTTGGGGAAGAGCCCGTGCAGGTTCAAATTTCACAGAATTAAACCTTATGTCCAGTAATATTAGAAATGAATTTGGCTTGCGTGCCGAATTTGACTACGACCAAAATGCTGAAGTAGAAGTAAATTATAACCGATACTTAAATGATTGGGTGCGCGTGTATGCAGGTGTAAATACAGAAACGTCAACACCGGATTCTTATGACACGTTTAATACCGTAGGATTAGTTGGTGTTAAATATTTTACACCCTATAGATTTAATGTAGATGTGAGTATGGACCATCAATTGCGTCCAAGAATCCGTTTAGACAGAGAGCTTTTACTATTTCCAAGACTTTTTATAGAGGGCGAATATGAATACAGAGCCGACTTTGGATGGGTCAATGATATAGGGAATACATCCTATCAAGGTGAAACCCAATGGTTAGTTGGAGCCTCTTATATTTTGTCACGAAATTTTTCAATACAAGGCAACTTTAACAACCGATACGGTTGGGGTGGCGGTCTTTTGGTAAGATTTTAAACAATAAACATTAATAATTAAATAAATAAAAAACAATGAAAAATTTAAAAGTAATAACAGGAATTTTAGCAATGACATTTTTAACATTAATCGCGATGTCGTGTAAAGACGCAAAAAAAGAACAGAACAACGATGAAGGTCATAAAACAGAAATGAATCACGACAATAGTGATGGTCATCACGATAGTGATAAAAAAGAAATGGCAATGACTAGCAATCAAGACGGAAATGCAGAAATGATACTTAAAGATTATTTCAATCTAAAAGATGCTTTAGTTGCAGATGATGAAACTAAAGCAAAAGAATTTGGGGCAGTATTAAAAAAAAGTTTAGAAAATTTAGATGTTTCTAAATATACAGAGGAGCAACAAACAGAATTAAAAGAAATTGTTGAAGATGCAATAGAACACGCAGAACATATTTCAGAAAGTCCAATGGCACATCAAAGAGAACATTTTAAAGTTTTAAGTAAAGATGTTACAGATATGGTTGCCATTACAGGCACAGCAAATACTTTATACGAGCAATTTTGCCCAATGTACGATAAAGGAAGTGCTTGGTTAAGTAAAAATGAAGAAGTACGTAACCCGTATTACGGAAGCGAGATGTTGAAATGTGGTAAAGTACAGAAAGAGATTAACTAAATGAAAATTGTTAAAAAGATAATATTGGTTTTATTAGTTGCTTTTGTGGGAATACAATTTATTCCCACAGAACACAACCAAAGCGCTATTGTTCCTGTAACCGATTTTATGTTAGTTAACAAAGTTCCAAATAACATTAAAAGTAAGTTGCAAGTATCTTGTTATGATTGCCACAGTAATAACACAAACTATCCTTGGTATAACAAAATGCAACCAGTTGCTTGGTTTTTAGAAGACCATATTAAAGAAGGTAAAGCCGAATTAAATTTTAGTAAATGGGATTCTTTATCTGACCGAAGAAAGGCAAGTAAGTTAAGTTCAATAATTAAGCAGATTGAAAGTGATGAGATGCCTTTATCTTCTTATACTTTGATTCATAAAGAGGCAAGGTTTTCAGAAGAAGAAAAGGAAGAAATCCTCAATTGGGTTAAGCAATTAAAAGATAGTATAACTAATTAAAAACAAATCCTATGGAACTCAAAAAATCCGTATTACTCATTCTTTTAAGTTTTGCAATTATTAGCAGTTGTAAAAACAAAGAAAAAGTTGAAGTAGAAACGTCAATAAAAGAAGTAGTTATAGATATAAAATCTGAAAAACAGTTAGTTGAAAACGTAATGAAGGCATATAAAGATGCTATTCAAAATCTAACTACCAAAGGTACTTTTGAGCTTTTTACACCAGATGCAACCGTATTTGAACAAGGTAAAGTTGAAGGTACTTACAAAGATTATATAGACCACCATTTAGGGCCCGAATTAGGCCATTTTAAAAGCTTTACATTTTCAGATTATGAAATCCATACTACTGTAAACTTACCTTACGCTTATACTACTGAAAACTATTTATATACGATAGTTCTAAAAGGTGATGAAGTTAAAGGTACACAAGAGCGAACTATTGAAAGCAAAGGTGTGGCGACTTCAATTCTTGAAAAGATTAATGGAGAATGGAAAATTATCCATTCACATACATCATTTAAAAAAATAAATCAATAAGCTTATGAAACACACATATCACATACACGGAATGACCTGTAACGGTTGTCGTACTCACGTAGAAGAAACACTTTCAAAAGTGGAAGGTGTTTCAAAAGCAACAGTCAATTTAGAAAAGGCAGAAGCTACAATCGAAATGGAATCGCATATTCCTATAGAAACATTTCAAGAAGCCTTAAAAAATGATGGTGGGAGATACAGTATTCATAAACAAGGTGAACATCATCATCATTTAGAAGATAAAACAGAAAAAACATCAAAAGGCAAAGGTACAGGCACATTTTATTGCCCAATGCATTGCGAAGGGGATAAAACTTACGATAAACCAGGCGATTGCCCTGTTTGCGGAATGGATTTGGTCGAAGAACAAAATCTATCAAAACAAGCTACAGCTGAACAATGGACATGTCCAATGCATCCAGAAGTTGTAAAAGATGAAGAGGGCTCTTGTCCTATTTGCGGTATGGATTTAGTACCAATGCAACCTGACCTTTCAGCAGAAGAAAAGACCTATAAAAAATTATTGAAGAAGTTTTGGATAGCAACTGCATTTACTTTACCAATTTTTGTAATCGCAATGAGCGAAATGCTCAATAACAATCCATTGTACGATATAATGGAACAAAAATATTGGAATTGGATTCAGTTTGCATTATCCATTCCAGTTGTGTTTTATGCGACTTGGATGTTCTTTGAACGTGCTTATAGAAGTATAAAAACGTGGAACCTTAATATGTTTACCCTAATTGGGATTGGTGCAGGTGTGGCTTGGTTATTTAGTGTAGTTGGGATGCTTATACCTGATGTTTTTCCAGAGCAATTTAAAACAGAGTTTGGTGCAGTACACGTCTATTTTGAAGCAGCAACGGTTATTCTAACCTTGGTGCTTTTAGGACAGTTGTTAGAAGCGCGTGCACATAGCAAAACCAATTCGGCAGTAAAAGAATTATTGAAGTTAGCACCTAATAAAGCAATAAAAATTGTTGATGGAGAAGAAGTTGAAGTCAGTATAGATAAGATAGAATTAAATGATATTCTAAAAGTAAAACCAGGTGATAAAATTCCTGTAGATGGTGTAATAACTGAAGGTGAAACAACCATTGACGAATCTATGATTACAGGAGAACCTATTCCTGTAAACAAATCACAAGACGATAAAGTAAGTAGCGGAACAATTAATGGGAATCAATCCTTTTTAATGAAAGCGGAAAAAGTAGGAAGTGATACGTTACTCTCACAAATCATCCATATGGTTAATGATGCCAGTAGAAGTCGTGCACCCATTCAAAATTTAGCAGATAAAGTATCAGGTTATTTTGTGCCAGTTGTAGTTCTTATTTCTATTATCACATTTATGGTTTGGGCAATTTGGGGACCAGAACCTGCTTATGTGTATGCATTAGTCAATGCAATTGCAGTACTAATCATTGCGTGTCCTTGTGCTTTAGGTTTAGCAACACCAATGTCTGTAATGGTTGGCGTGGGTAAAGGTGCTCAAAATGGTGTGCTGATTAAAAATGCAGAAGCTCTTGAAAAAATGGATAAGGTAAATACACTTATAGTTGACAAGACAGGAACGATTACCGAAGGCAAACCAACAGTAGAAACAGTTGGTGCTTTTAGTGATACTTTAAACAAAAATGAGCTACTTCAATACATCGTTTCATTAAATACCAATAGTGAACATCCTTTGGCAGAAGCGACAGTTAAATATGGTAAGGAACATAACGCTGAAATAATAAAATCTGAAAACTTTAGTGCTGTCACAGGAAAAGGTGTTGAAGCTATAATAAAAGATAAAAAAGTAGCATTAGGAAATCCTAAAATGATGGAATATGCCAAAGCAGATATTACATCTAAAATGAAAGACGAAGCTAAATCTTACCAAAAACAAGGTAAGACAGTTTCTTATTTGTCGATAGATAAAACCGTTGTAGGATATGTAGTTATAGGAGATAAAATAAAAGAAACAAGTGCCAAAGCGATTAAAGCACTTCAAGATAAAGGCATTGATGTTATAATGCTTACAGGCGATAATCACGATACAGCACAAGCAGTAGCATCAGAATTGAATCTCGCAGATTTTAAAGCCAGTATGCTACCAGAAGATAAACTCAAAGAAGTAGAGAAACTGCAAGAAAAAGGCAAAGTAGTTGCTATGGCAGGTGATGGAATTAATGATGCACCAGCATTGGCAAAAAGTGATGTAGGTATTGCAATGGGAACAGGAACAGATGTAGCGATAGAAAGTGCTATGATAACTTTAGTAAAAGGCGATTTACACGGTATTGTAAAAGCAAAAAATTTAAGTAATGCTGTAATGAAGAACATTAAGCAAAACCTATTTTTTGCACTTATTTACAACACCTTAGGTGTGCCTATTGCAGCAGGTGTGTTGTTTCCATTCTTCGGAATACTACTCTCGCCAATGATAGCAGCTTTAGCAATGAGTTTTAGTTCGGTTTCGGTAATAGGTAACGCACTACGATTAAGAACAATTAAAGTTTAACCATTAAAATCAAAATATTATGAACACACAAGAACACACAAACAACGATAATAAAGGTATGAGTAATTACACTAAATTCTTTTTGATGTTAGGCTCATCATTTGTTGCAATGTATATCACAATGTACTTAAATACTTATGAATTTGACCACGTATGGTTTAGTCTAACACGATTTTATATGGTCTGTTTAGGTATTGCAGCAATGGCCTTAATTATGTTTTTCTTTATGAAGAATATGTACAAGAATAAAAGGAAAAATTTGGGTATTGTATTAGGTAGCATCATCCTTTTCCTTGGTGCTTTAGGTTTAGTACGTGACCAAAAATCAACCGTAGGTGATGTACTTTGGATGAAGGGTATGATACCACATCATTCCATAGCAATTCTAACAAGCGAAAGAGCAGATATAAAAGACCCAGAAGTTAAACAATTAGCAGAGGATATTATTAAAGCACAGAAAAAGGAAATAGAAGAAATGAAAGCAATGATAAAACGATTAGAAAATGAAAAATAATAAAATAGTCATATACATAGGTTTATTGGCAGTAGGTTTGCTCTTGGGTTGGTTCCTATTTGGTGGTTCATCAAAAGAAGAAACAGACCATAATCACGATAAGGTTGCAGAAACTAATCAAATGTGGACGTGTTCTATGCATCCACAAATTATGCAACCAGAACCAGGTGATTGTCCTATCTGCGGTATGGATTTAATTCCTGCCGAAAGTAGTGCAGATGGTTTATTAGCAGACCAATTCAAGTTAACAGAAAATGCGATGGCATTAGCCAATATTCAAACAACTGTTGTAGGCAAAGGAAAAATTGATGGTAACACCATCAAATTATCTGGTAAAATTGCTGAAAATGAAGAAGCAAACGCTGTACAAGTCAGTTATTTTTCGGGTAGAATAGAACGATTGAATGTCAGTTTTACAGGCGAAGAAGTTCGTAAAGGTCAATTATTAGCAACCATTTATTCGCCAGAATTGTATGCAGCACAACAAGAGTTAATTACAGCATCATCTTTAAAGGAATCACAACCTGCATTGTACAAGGCGGTTCGTAATAAATTGAAGTTGTGGAAGCTATCTGAAAAGCAAATCAATCAGATTGAAGAAACTCAAAAGGTAAAAGAAAATTTTCCAGTTTATGCAACCGTTTCAGGAACAGTCACCGAAAAATTAGTAGAACAAGGCGATTACATAAAACAAGGTCAACCATTGCTTAAAATTGCAAATCTCAATACGGTTTGGGCAAACTTTGATGTCTATGAAAATCAAATCGATTTATTTAAAAAGGGACAAGAAGTTTTAGTGACTACAAACGCTTATGCTAATAAGGAATTTAAAGGGAAAGTAGATTTCATTGACCCAATATTAAATACCAAAACAAGAACAGTAACCTTACGTGTGGTGCTTAATAATAAGAACGATGTATTTAAACCAGGAATGTTTGTAACCGCTAATATTGAACGAGTTTCAAGTAGTAATGATAAGGTATTAACAATCCCAGCATCTGCTGTACTTTGGACAGGTGAACGTTCTGTTGTCTATTTAAAAACCAATCCAGACCAAACCGTTTTTGAAATGCGTGAAGTTGTTTTAGGAAATCAAATTGGTAATGAATATGAAGTTTTAGAAGGCTTATTTGTTGGCAATGAAATAGTAACTAACGGAACTTTTACGGTTGATGCAGCAGCTCAATTACAAGGTAAAAAATCTATGATGAATAAAGATGGTGGCAAAGTAATGACTGGTCACGAAGGACATTTAGGAATGGATAATAAGGCATCAAAAAAAGAAAATGGCCATACTAATATGAACGAAAGATTGACAGTATCAGAGAAATTTCAAGAACAACTAAAAGTTGTTTACAATGATTATATCAATTTAAAAGATGCCTTAGTTAAAGAAGATTCAAAAAATACTTCAGTTAATGCAACAAGTTTATTAAACAATTTAAGTAAAGTGGATATGAAATTATTATCAGACAATAATGCTCATACACATTGGATGTCATTAGTAGGCGACATACAATCTTCTGCGACATCTATTTCTAAAACCTCTGATATTAAGGCTCAAAGAGACCATTTCAAGCATTTATCATCACATCTAATCAATGCGGTTCAATTATTTGGTGTCAATGAAAAAGTGTATGTAGAATTTTGTCCAATGGCAGATAACAACAATGGTGCTTATTGGTTGAGTAAAGAAGAAAAAGTAATCAATCCATATTTTGGTGAAGCAATGCTAACCTGTGGAGAAGTAAAACAAGTAATAGAATAATAATAAATCAAGTAATAACAATTAAATTTTAAACAATGAAGAAAGTAATTTTAAGTGTAGTTGCAATAGCAGCAATAGGTTTAACAAGTTGTAAAAACGAAACTAAAAAAGTTGAAGATACTACAACAACAGAAGTGTCAAAAGAAATCGCAATGACAGATTTATCTTTTGGAGTAAGAGGGAATTGTGGTATGTGTAAAAGTACCATTGAAAAAGCAGCCTATAGTGTTGAAGGTGTTGCAAGTGCCAATTGGGATGTCGATAAAAAGAAGATTGATGTTTCTTTTGATGATACCAAATCAGATGCAATGGCAATTCATAAAGCAATAGCAGCTTCAGGTTACGACACCGAAAAAGTTGCAGGAAGTGAAGAAGCCTATAAAGATTTACCAGGTTGTTGTAAATACGACCACGAAATGATGATGAATCAGTCAGGTGAAATGAAATCGGATAGTCATTAAATTCACAATATCAATAAAAGTAAGAACGGAGCTCCATTTAAGAGTTCTGTTCTTTCTTCAAAAATAAGTCAACACATATCGAAACTGTTCAAATAATTTTTTATGTCCCTAATGTTGTCCCTTTGTAAAACCAAAAAAGCCCTAAATCATTTTAAATCAAATGTTTAGGACTTTTTGGTGGTGGTGCCTCCAGGAATCGAACCAGGGACACAAGGATTTTCAGTCCTTTGCTCTACCAACTGAGCTAAGGCACCAGTAGCATAAAAATGCGAGTGCAAATATAGACACCTTTTTAGTATTACCAAAAATAAATTTCAAAAAAATAATTAAATATTCATTATCACCTATAAATTACTGATTTAAACCCTAATAATGTTATAATTTGGTTAATTACTGTTCTAACTTGAGAGTTCATTTTGTAGTTTTAGCACTTTTAATAGAGATTATGAATCTAATTATTGATGTTGGTAACACTTATGTAAAGTTTGCTGTTTTTAGTAAAGCACTACTAAAAGAGCGAGTAGTTGGAAATGTTGATGATTTTAACGAAATGGCGATTGATGTATTAAAATCATTTCCTAATGTGAGACAAGCAATCATATCATCTGTAGGCAATTTAAAACAATCGCATATAGATTTTCTTAAAAGTAAGCTTAGAGTTTTAGAGTTATCTCATCAATTAAAATTGCCATTTACCAATTTATATGCAACACCAAAAACTTTAGGGGTTGACCGTATAGCGTTAGTAAGTGCATCTGTAGAACAATTTCCAGATAAAAATGTACTTGTTATAGATGCTGGCACTTGCATTACATATGATTTTATAAATACAAAAAACGAATATTTGGGAGGTGCAATTTCTCCTGGTATAAGGTTACGATATAAAACTTTAAATAATTTAACAGCAAATTTACCGTTGTTAGATACGCAATTGCCAGACGATATTTTGGGAGATTCTACTCAAAATTCAATCCACTCAGGAGTGGTAATAGGTGTTTTAAAAGAAATTGATGGTGTGATAGATGAATATGTTAAAAAATATTCAGATTTAACAATTATTTTAACAGGAGGAGATACCAATTTCTTGTCAAACCAATTAAAAAATAGCATATTTGCCAATTCAAATTTTCTTTTGGAGGGTTTGAATTTTATTTTAGAATATAACTCACAATAATGATAAAAAAACTTTTAATAGTTTTAGTTACTTTTTTTGCAATACAATCGTATGGTCAAGAAGGCACTGCTTCCCCTTATTCTTTCTACGGAATTGGAAGCTTAAAATTTAAAGGAACAGTTGAAAATAGAAGTATGGGTGGATTAAGCATCTATACAGATAGCGTGCACGTCAACTTAAGAAATCCAGCAGCTTATGCAGGACCAAATCTATCTATTTGGAATAACGAAAACAGGCCTGTAAAGTTTTCAGTAGGAGCAAGTCACAATAGCTCTAATTTAATAGCAGATTCTGGAGAAGCTAAGGTAAGCTCAACCACGTTTGATTATCTAGCCATGTCTATGCCTTTAGGTAAATTTGGAGTTGGTTTTGGTTTAGTGCCATACACATCTGTTGGTTATAAGCTAGAAGATATTGATGACGATGTAATTACCAATAGATATAGTGGAGAAGGTGGAGTTAACAGAGCTTTTATAGGATTAGGATATCAAATCTCAAATAAATTAAGTTTTGGTGTGGATATGAATTATAACTTCGGAAACATTCAAAACAGTGCTATTGAGTTTGTTTATGATAGTGAAGGCAATATAGTACAATACCAATCTAGAGAAAACAACCGATCAGACCTAAGTGGTCTAAACTTTAATTTAGGTCTAACGTATAGAACAATGTTAAATGATAAGTTAGAACTGCAAGCAGGATTAACATATTCTCCAAAAAGTGATATATCATCTATAAACGAAAGAACATTTTCTACAATAGTAATTAGTGCTACAACAGGTCAAGAGTTTGTAGTTAATGAGATTGAAGGAGATTTGGAAGCCGACGGGTTGGATAAAACAGATTTAACATTACCATCAAGATTTTCATTTGGTGGTGGTATTGGAGCTCCTAGAAAATGGTTTGTTGGAGGAGAATATACATTGCAAAATACGAGTGAATTTGCTAACCCTATCGTTTCTATAGAGAATGCTAATTTTGTAAATGCTTCAAATGTATCATTTGGTGGTTTTTATATACCAGATTACAATTCATTTGGTAGTTACTGGAAACGAGTGACTTATAGAGCTGGGTTTCATTTTGAGAACACAGGTTTAGAGATTAATAATGAGACTATAAATGAGTTTGGCATGTCTTTTGGAGTAGGACTACCAGTCGGGAATGTGTTTTCAAATGCAAATCTAGGTGTTGAGTTTGGAAGAAGAGGAACAACAAACCAAAATCTTATACAAGAAAACTTTTTTAGACTACAAATTAGTTTATCACTAAATGATAGATGGTTTGAAAAAAGAAAATATAACTAACATAAATTTACAAGAAGATGAAAACGAAAATAACATTAATCCTAGCAGCACTTTTAATGGTGACAAACTTCAGTTTTGCTCAACAAGACGAAGAATGCATGCTTAACTTAACATTAATGAATGATTATGTTAAGAGTAAAAAATATGACGAGGCATACGAGCCTTGGATGAAAGTTAGAAACAAATGTCCTAAATTTAATATTGCTATTTACAAGTACGGAGAAAAGATTTTAGATCATAAAATTGATAATTCTACTGGAGCAGACAAGAAACCTTTTATAGAGGATTATATGGTGCTTTTAGATCAAGCAGGTGTAAACTTTGCCAGTAAATATTCTAAAGGTGAGATAGAAGAGCAAAAAGCACTTTTAAAGTACGAGAACCAAGAAGAATTAGGTCTTACAGATATGCAAATATTTGAAGCTTTTGACGCAGTATTTCAAAATCATAAAGCAGACTTTACAAGTACAAAAGGTCTTTATGTTTACTTTACTAAAACAGTAGATTTATTTAAAGCAGGGAAATTTGAACTTCAAAAAGTATTTGATAAATATGATGATGTTAACGATCAATTAGAAGATTTAAATGATCAATATTCTAAATCTTTAAATAAGTTAATTGAAAAAGAAACAGCAGGTACAACATTAGGTAAAACCGAAGCTAAGTATAAAACTTACTATGGTCAAAAGTTAGAAGCTAATGATAAAATTGCAGGTAGTTTAGATGGTTACATAGGTGAGTTAGCTAATTGTGAAAACTTAATCCCACTTTACAAGAAGGATTTTGAAATGAACAAATCTAATGGTGCTTGGTTAAAGAGAGCAGTTAGTAAAATGTACAATAAAGAATGTACAGATGATCCTTTATACATACAATTAGTAAAAGCATATGATCAAGCAGATCCTTCTGCAGATACAAAGTACTTCGTGTCTACAGTATTAAGAAAAGAAGGTAAAAATGCTGAAGCAGATAGATATTTGAAAGAGTCTTATGACATGCAAACAGATCCTATCAAAAAAGCTAGAATGGCTAAGAAAACTGCTAACGATTTTAAAAAGAGAGGAAGCTATGGTTCTGCTAGAACATATTATAGAGAAGCTTTAAAGTTAAATCCATCAGACGGTACACCACACTTATACATTGCTAACATGTATGCAAAGAGTGCTAATAATTGTGGAGACAATGCGTTTAACAAAAGAGCAGTATTCTGGTATGCAGCTCAAGAAGCTAGAAAAGCAGGTCAAGTTGATCCTAGATTAAAAAGTACAGCAGCTAAAACTGCAGCGTCTTATGAAGGAAATGCACCTACCAAGTCTGAAATATTTTCTGAGAACATGGCAGGAAAAACAATCAACATTGGATGTTGGATTGGTGGTAGTGTAAAAGTGCCAAGTCTATAAATGAAAACACAGTTTTTACATATAAAATTATGCATAGTCACAACAGTAGTTGTGACTATGTTTTTTTCATGTGAAAGCAATATTAAGGAAGTCCAAAAAATAGGTATACTTCAAAATCAGCCAATAGGTGAAGCTAAAAATATTAACTTAAAATATACAGAGGCAAAAGACTCTATTGGTAAAGTTGTTGCAAATTTAGAGAGTCCAAAAATGCTAGATTACTCAAACCGTGATTTTTCGTTTTCAGAGTTTCCAGATGGTGTGCGTCTATCCTTATATGATGAAAAAAACCAAAAAAATGTGGTTATAGCAGATTATGGTATTGTTTATAACGCTACAGATTTAATAGATTTACAAGGTAACGTTATATTAGTTACACCTCAAAGAGATAGTTTGTTTGCAGAGCAATTATACTACGATCAAAAAAATGAATGGTTATTTTCAAATCTTCCCGTACGTCTAAAATCTGCAACAGCAAATAATGGTCATGGAGATATTTTTGACTCAGACACCAAATTTAAAAACTACACAATACTTGAAGGTAGAGGAGATATGATCTTAAAAGATTAAATATTACCAAAACATCTTATCTTTGTACTATAAATTTTTATAAAATCTCATGAAAATTCTTAAGTTTTTTCAATATATCTATCTGTTTTTTGCAGTATTATTCATTTATGATGGCTTCGCAAGTTGGGGAGAAGAAGGTAATAGAACAATTATTTCTTTTGTTTTTGCAGCTCTAGCCATATTTATGTTTTTCTTTAGAAAAAAATTTAGAAACAAATTTGGAAATCGCAACGATTCATAATTATGGATTTTAGCATTGTAATTATCATTGTAATGTTATTGCTTTCGGCTTTTTTCTCCGGAATGGAAATCGCTTACGTCTCTTCTAATAAAATTCATATAGAAATTGAGAAAAAGCAAGGTGACTTCTTAGCAAATATTCTTACTCGTCTAACAGCCAAACCTTCAAAATTTATTGCAACAATGCTTATTGGTAACAATATAGCGTTAGTTATATATGGGTTTGTAATGGGAGATGTGCTGGTAGGTTGGTTTCAATCTATGTTACCATCAGATTATTCTATCGTAAATTATTTACTCAATGATTTAAGTTTGCTAACTCAAACCATTATTTCTACAATTATTATTTTATTTACTGCAGAGTTTCTCCCAAAAGTGTTTTTTCAAATTTATGCTAATTCATTTCTTAAGATTTTTGCATTTCCAGCATATGTATTCTACTTAATGTTTTGGTTCTTGTCTTCATTTATTATAACAATTTCAGATGTTATTTTAAAACGTTTTTTTAAGACTGAAGGTGATGATGTGCAATTAGCAATGACTAAAGTAGAGCTCGGAAATTACATTAGTGAACAAATGGAGTCGGTTGAAGAGCATGACGAAGTTGATAGCGAAATACAAATTTTTCAAAATGCGCTAGAATTTTCCGAAGTAAAAGCACGAGAAGTAATGGTACCACGTACCGAAATTATTGCAGTTGAAGTAAAAGATTCTATACCCAACATTAGTGCGATATTTATAGAGTCTGGATTGTCAAAAATACTCGTTTACAAAGAAAGTATAGATGATATTTTAGGTTATGTGCACTCCTTTGAGCTATTTAAAAAGCCTAAATCTATAAAATCTATTGTAATGCCTGTTGTGTACGTGCCAGCAACAATGCTTGTTAAAGATGTGCTTAATATTCTTACAAAAAAGCGAAAAAGTATGGCTGTTGTTATAGATGAGTATGGAGGTACTGCAGGTATAATGACAATAGAAGATATCGTTGAAGAACTTGTTGGAGAAATAGAAGATGAGCATGATAGTGTTGCACTTATTGAAGAGAAAATAGATGTAGATTATTATAAGTTTTCTGCGCGTTTAGAGGTAGATTATATTAATGAAACCTACAAGCTTAACCTTCCAGATGGAGAGAACTACGAAACCTTAGGAGGACTTATTGTTGACGAGACTGAAGAAATCCCACAAGTAAACGACCAAATAATAATTGGTAATTTTAAATTTACCATTTTAGAGGTGTCTTCTACTAAAATTGATGTGGTGACATTGCAAATTATTCAACAAGATTAATTTATCAATCTTTTGGGTGTCAGGTTGGGCTTTGAGGCTCTTGGTTTTGCACATAACTCAAACATTCGATGAAACCTATTAAAAATCGGTAATAAAAACATACTTCTACTTTTATTATTTGATAGAAAATGGTATTTTCGCCCACTTATTATTCGATAAATTAAACAATATAATGGCAGTTTTAAATAAAATTAGACAACGCTCACTGTTTTTGATATTCATCATAGCAATGGCATTATTTGCATTTGTACTTACAGATCTATTTAAAAATAGTGATGCATTATTTGGTGCTTCACAAGATGTAGTAGCTACTGTTAATGGAAAAAACATTAATAGAACAGACTTTATGTCTAAGGTAGAAAATACACAAAGGCAATTAGGCCCTAATGCAACCTCTACTCAAGCAATGAATAGAGTTTATGATCAAGAAGTGCGTCGTGCTATAATGAATACGCAATTTGATGATCTTGGTCTTACTGTTGAGGCAGATCAAATGAGAGATTTGTTAAAACAAAGTTTTTCTGGTTATGCTGAGTTTCAAAATGAAGCTGGCCTTTTTGATGAAAATAAGCTAACAGAGTTTGTTGCAAATCTTAAAGCAATTAATCCAGAGCGTTCTTTATTAGGAAATTTTCAATTAAATTATGATGACTGGGTTACTAACGAAAAATCAATTGCTATAGGTGCTCAAGAACAGGCATTCTACAATATGGTTAAAGCTGGTGTTAATAGCACATTAAACGAAGCAGAAGTAGATTATTTATTAGAGAACTCAACAAGAGATGTGAGATATGTGCAAGTTCCTTACTCTACTATTAATGATAGTTTAATAGAAGTAACAAAAGGTGATATAAAATCATATATTAGTAATAATAAAAAGAAATTTGAAGTAGAAGCATCTAGAGATATTGTTTATGTAGAGTTCAAAGAAGCAGCTAGTTTAGATGATGAGAATAATCTTAAAACTTCTCTTAACGATTTCATTAATGGTAAAGCTATTTTTGAAAACGGTAAAAATGATACTATTAAAGCATTTAGAAATGTTAAAGAAGCAGATTTAGAAAATTATATCAATTACACTGCATCTTCAGATTTGGGTTACAATAACACATTTGTGAAAAAATCGGGATTGCCAGCAACAGTAGCAGATACTTTATTTAACTTAAATGTTGGTGATGTTTACGGTCCTTATAAAGATGGTGCAATGATGAAGTTATCTAAAATGGTAGCAACTAAGCAAATGCCAGATTCTGCGAAAGTTCGTCATATTTTAATTCCTCACATTGGAGCATCAAGCGCAGGATTAGACGTTACAAAAACAGTAGATGAAGCAAAGAAAACTGCAGATAGTGTTTTAGCTATCGTAAAATCTAATCGTTCTAAATTCCCAGCACTTGTAACTGCTTTATCATCAGATAAGGGTAGTGTTGAAAATGGTGGAGAGTATGATTACCACCCAAGCGGTCAAATGGTACAGCCATTTAGCGATTTCGAATTTGGAAATAATGTAGGAGATATTGGTGTTGTAAAAACACAATTTGGTTTTCATATTATTGAAATATTAGGTCAAAAAGGATCATCTAAAGTAGTTAAAGTTGCTACTATAGCTAGAAATATTGAGCCTTCTACCGAAACAATAGATAATGTTTTTACTGAAGCTTCAAAATTTGAACTTGCAGTACAAGATGGTGATTTTAATAAAATTGCCGAAGAGCGTAAATATACAGTGAAGCCAGTAAATGGTATTAAAGTATTAGACGAGCAAATTCCTGGTATTGGTAGTCAAAGACCAATGGTACGTTGGGCATTTGAGAATGGAACCAAAGTTGGAGATTATAAGCGTTTTACTATTCCTGGTGGAGGTTACGTTGTAGCTCAAGTAACTAAAGTTGGTGAAAAAGGTTTAATGGACCCAGAGACTGCTTCGGCATCTGTGTTAAATGAAATTAGAAAAGAAAAGAAAGCCAAAATGATTCGTGCTAAAATAACTGGTACTACAGTTGATGAAGTATCAAAAAATCAAAGTCGTCCAACTACAAATGCAACTGCTGTTAATATGAAAAACCCAACACTTACAGGAGCAGGACTGGAGCCTAAAGTTGTAGGTACAGCATTTGGATTAAAAGATGGAGAGACTTCTGGTTTAATTGATGGAGAAAGAGGTGTTTATATGGTAACTGTATCTAATGTACAAGACGCAACTAAATTAGACAACTATCAATCTTTAGCTAATCGTTTAAGCGCATCAAGAGCAAGTACTGCACAAACTAAAGTGTATAACGCATTAAAGGAAACTGCAGATATAGAAGATAATAGGGCTACCTTTTATTAATAGGTACTCTAACAGTTCATAAAAAAAAGCTCTACATTGTAGAGCTTTTTTTAGTTTTTAACCATTTCGGTATATGGTAGAATTGTGTTGTAACCCTTAGACTTAAAATAAGCAGTTGGGTTGTTTTTAGAAGCTACCATTACAAAATCTCCACCCCAAGCACCAAGGCTTTTTATACTGCCATTAAAATCGTTAAATAAACGCTTTTTAATAGGCGTTACTTTTATTATTTCTGAAATGAGCTCCTCATGGTCAGTCATCAACTTCTCGAACTCATCTAGAGACTCACAAGAGATCATATGGTTTGTAATATTATTTATAGTTTTAATAGAAGACGATGCATTGCTAGCATTGTCTCTATACTGTTTTATCCCATCACGACTATTTTGTTTTTGATTGAGATATACAAAATAAATATGGTTCTTAAATGATGGATTAAAATCTACAGCAGTTACTATTTGCTTTTTTTTATTATTAATGTCATCATTTTCTATCTGAAATAGTAAACTACCTAAGGCCTTTGCGCAAGCAATGTCGTAACCACTACCACCAAAAGTTAATTCTAACAATTTGTAAGCATCAATATTGGCCCAAGTAGCAATATTAGATATTAATGTAGAAGATGTGCCTAATCCCCAATTTTTAGGAAATCCTAACTCAGTGGTTATAGTGTATCCACTGGCAGATGATAAAAATTTTGGATTGAGTTGTCTTGCTGCATTCAAAATCTGTAACAATCGTATTGAGATGTCATCATCTATTGTTGTAGGAAAAATATTTTGCTCACTTAGCTTAAATGTAATGTCTAGCCAAATTGCTCCATGTTCATCCAAACTAGTCCATTGTAATAATTCGTCCTCTCTGGTTTCTACGTGTAAAGATTGGCCATATATAGAAGGTACAGCCAATGCCATAGCACCATCAAGTACTACATATTCTCCTGTTAATAGTAATTTACCATTGCTATAAAAGCTTTTCATTTATGATCTTAAATTAGTTATAGCTTCTACAACAGCACTATGGGTTACAGTGTGTGTTTTGAAGTACTCAACAATTTTATTTTTCTCTTCTTTTGAAGCTTCAAACTGGTTTAGAATATTCATTAAATGCATTTTCATGTGTCCTTCTTGAATTCCAGTTGTAGTTAACGAGCGAAGCGCAGCAAAATTTTGCGCCAATCCAGCAACTGCAACTATTTGCATCAATTCTTTTGCAGTAGGCTCATCAAGTAATTCTAGTGCCAATTTAACCAAAGGATGTAATTTAGTTAATCCTCCAACTGTGCCTAATGCTAAAGGTATTTCTAGCCAAAAAGTAAAAATATCATTTTCTATTTTTGCATGAGTTAAACTTGTGTATTGTCCATCTCGAGAAGCATAGGCATGTACTCCAGCTTCTACTGCTCTAAAATCATTTCCGGTGGCTAAAACTACTGCATCAATACCATTCATAATTCCTTTATTATGAGTTACTGCTCGATAAGGTTCTATCTCTGCAATATTAACTGCTTGCACAAATTTTTGAGCAAATTCTAAAGGAGAAATATTTGGGTTATCTGTGAGTTCTTCAACTTTACAGCTCACTTCTGCTCTTACAATGCAATTTGGCACATAATTAGACAGAATAGACATAATGACTTCGATATTTTTTTCTTCCGAAGAAAACATCTCATTATCTAAAGCTTCCTGCTTAAGTGTTTTTGCAAATTGCTCTAAACAAGAATTTATAAAATTTGCACCCATGGCATCTAGGGTGTCAAATGTGGCATGTAATTGATAGTAATTATTTATGTCTTGAGTTTTATTTCTAAGTTCTATATCTAAGATGCCACCACCACGTTTCTCCATGTTTTTGGTAAGTGGTATTGCATCTATTAAAAGTTTTGGTTTTAAAATTTTAAAAAACGCTTCTAATTTAGAGTCGTCTCCTTTAAACATAAAATGTACTTGACCAATTTTTTCGGTAGCAATAACTTGGGTTTTAAATCCTCCACGATCAAACCAAAATTTTGCAGCTTTACTTGCAGCTGCCACTACAGAGCTTTCTTCAATTGCCATTGGTATGGCATAAACTCTATCATTAATTAAAAAATTAGGAGCTACACCAAAAGGTAAATAATAATTGGTAATCGTGTTTTCTATAAACTCATCATGAAGTTGTTGTAGTTTTTTGTCACTATTCCAATACTGTTTTAAGAGTAATTTTGTAGAGGTCGCATCTTTGAAATATGTCTCAACAAGCCAATCAATTTTTTCTGATTTTGATAACTTGGAAAAGCCAGTAATGGTTTTATTCATTTGCTATGATTTAGTATTAATTTGGTGCAAATCTCAAAACACAAAGATACTATTCTTGGTATTATTATTGATGCCTTGTCATAATAATGCACATTTAACAGTAAATAGTTAGTGTTTTTTGCATTATTTTTAGTAAACTTGACATTATTATGTCAAAAAAACACCTCTATGAATTTATTGAAATCCTTTGCACTTCTTTTATTTTTTGTAACCACTTTGTCTTCAGCACAAAATAAAGAAATTTCACTAGAAGAAATATGGGATGGGGCCTTTAGAACAGAACGAATGGATGCTCTGCATTCTATGAAAAATGGTCAACAATATTCAGTTTTAAATTATGAAAATGGAGGGACGCAAATAGATATCTACAATTATAAAACTTTAAGTAAAGTTAATACTCTTGTGAAATCTAGCAATCTTAATGATATCAAAGCATTTTCTAACTATACTTTTAGCGATGATGAAACTAAAGTATTATTGGCTACTAACGTAGAGTCTATTTTTAGACGCTCTACTTTAGGTAAATTTTATGTTTACGATACTCAAACTAATGAAGCAACGCTAGTTTCCGAAGAAAAAATACAAGAGCCTACCTTTTCTCCTGATGGAAATAAAATTGCTTTTGGGTTAAATAATAATCTTTATGTTAAAGATTTAAAGACTCAAAAAACTGAGCAAATAACTTTTGATGGTGAAAAAAATAAAATTATTTATGGTATTACAGATTGGGTATATGAAGAAGAATTTAGCTTCGTGAGAGCCTTTGAGTGGAATGCCGAAGGAAATAAAATAGCATATATAAGGTTTGATGAGACTAATGTGCCAGAATTTTCTATGGATGTTTATGGTCAGCAACTGTATCAAACTCAAACTGTGTTTAAATATCCAAAAGCAGGAGAAACAAACTCTAGTGTGTCATTACATATTTATGATTTAGACAAAAGTAAAACTGAAGAGGTTAAATTAGATAAGACGTATAGCGACTTTTATATTCCAAGAATTAAATGGAGTAACGATGCTAATATTTTAAGTGCTCAATATACTAACAGACATCAAAATGAGTTAGATTTATGGATGATTAATGCTGAAACATCAACTGCTGAGTTAGTCTTGGCAGAAACAGATAAAGCATATATAGACGTTACTTTTAACCTTACTTTTTTAGAAGACAATAGTTTTATTTGGACGAGTGAAAAAAGTGGATTTAATCATATCTATCACTACGATAAAAATGGTAAATTAATAAATCAAGTCACATCTGGAGACTGGGAAGTCACCGATTATTATGGATATAATAAAAAAACAAAGCAAATTTTCTATCAATCTACTGAGGATGGCTCAATCAATAGAAGTGTTTATTCTATCGGACTTAATGGTAAGAAGAAACAACGCTTAACAAAAAATACTGGTACCAATGCTGCATCTTTTAGTGCAGATTTTACATATTTTATTAATTCTTTCTCAAGTGCTACCAAGCCGCCAGAATACACATTAAATAATGCTAAAACAGGTAAATTGGTTAAGAGTATTAAAGACAACGATAAACTTTCTCAAAAGCTCTCTCAATACAAAACATCTTCTAAGGAATTTAGTACTATTACTATTAATGGTTATGATTTAAATATGTGGATGATTAAGCCTGCAAATTTTGATGAGAACAAAACGTACCCATTATTTATGTATCAATATTCTGGTCCTGGATCACAGCAAGTTGCTAATAGGTGGAACGGAGCTAATGATTATTGGTATCAACATTTAGCGCAACAAGGTTATATTATTGCTTGTGTAGATGGAAGAGGAACAGGTTTTAAAGGAGCAGATTTTAAAAAAGTCACTCAAAATGAATTAGGAAAATATGAAGTAGAAGATCAAATCCAAGCAGCAAAACAACTGGGTGAGTTGGCTTATATTGATGAAAATAACATTGGTATTTGGGGATGGAGTTACGGTGGTTTTATGAGTAGTAATGCTTTGTTTAAAGGTAATGATACGTTTTCTATGGCTATAGCAGTTGCACCAGTTACAAGTTGGAGGTTTTATGACTCAATTTATACTGAGCGTTATATGACAACACCTCAAGAAAATGCTTCTGGTTATGATGAAAACTCACCAATTAACCATGTAGATAAACTTAAAGGTGACTTCCTATTAATTCATGGTACTGGAGATGATAATGTGCATGTTCAAAATACAATGCGTATGGTAGAAGCATTAATACAAGCAGACAAACAATTTGAATGGATGATCTATCCAGATAAAAATCATGGAATTTATGGCGGAAATACGAGATTGCATTTATATAAAAAGATGACAAATTTTATACATAATACCTTAGGTGAAGATAGAAACATGGAGAATGAAACTAAGGAAGAAGAAATGAAAATTAAAGGATAATATAACTAACTAATAAATATATAATATGGAATTTAAATTTGGAGGTTCAGCAGAGAACCAAAAGACAGTTTTAGGACATCCTTCAGGTCTGTTTGTTTTGTTCTTCACAGAAATGTGGGAACGTTTTTCTTACTATGGTATGCGAGCTTTACTTGTTCTATTTCTAGTTTCTACTGTTCTTGATGGTGGTTGGGAATGGAGCAGAGCTGACGCATTAGTACTTTATGGATGGTATACTGGTCTGGTTTATATAACACCTATTATCGGTGGTTTTATAGCGGATAAATTTATGGGTTATAGAAGAGCAGTAGTTCTTGGAGCTTTTATAATGACCTTAGGTCACGCTTCAATGGCTTTAGAGGGTATGACTTCAATGTTTTTTTATGCTGGATTATCATTTTTAATCATAGGGAACGGTTTTTTTAAACCAAATATTTCCTCTATGGTTGGTCAGTTATACAAATCTCAAGGAAAAGAGAAGGATGCTGGTTATACTATTTTTTATATGGGTATTAATGCTGGAGCTTTTTTAGGAATTCTTTTGTGTGGTTATATTGGTGAAAATATTGGTTGGCATTATGGCTTTGGACTTGCTGGAATTTTCATGTTTTTAGGAATGTTACAATTTTATTTTACTCAATCTATATTTGGTAAAATTGGTTTGTCACCAAAGCAATCTGAAGATTTTGATGATGTTATAAAGGATAGTGTTGAAAAAATAGAAGATAATGTTGAAGATGTGGTTGAAGATGCTGAAAATTCTAAAGTTGTAAGAGATCGTTTATTTGTAATAGGTATATTCTCTCTTTTCGTTGTGTTTTTTTGGTGGGCATTTGAACAAGCAGGTGGTTCTATGACAATATTTGCAGCGGACTATACAGATAGGGCATTAGAAGGGAGCGCAGCTTTAACTTTTAAAATTATAAATACTATAATTACTGTAGTGCCAATGATTGTAATAACATGGGTATTGGCAATGTTATTTAAACAAACTTTTAAGAAGTATGCATTGGCAAATATATTATTAGCTTTAAGTTTCATAATTATATGGGGAATTGTGATCTGGATGCTAAATAGAGAATTTCAATCAGACGCTACAGAAGTGCCAGCATCTTGGTTCTCGGTATTAAACTCACTATTTATTATTTTATTTGCTCCTCTTTTCTCTAAAGTATGGGAAAGTAAGTTTAATCCTTCGGGTCCAATTAAATTTGCTATTGGATTATTATTAGTTGGTTTAGGGTTTGCAGCATTGGCTTATGGTTCAGCTGGTATCCCTGAAGGTGCTAAAACAGCGTCAGTTAGTCTAATGTATTTGGTAGTTGCTTATTTCTTGCATACTATGGGAGAACTTTGTGTCTCTCCAGTAGGATTATCTTATGTTAGTAAATTGGCACCTGTTAAATTAGTAAGTATGATGTTTGGTATATGGTTCACAGCAAACTTCTTTGCAAACCTACTTGGTGGATTTACAGGTAGCTACATGGATCCTATAATGGAAGAGCATGGTCTAACCACCTTCTTTTTAATATTTACCATTATTCCTATAGTTGCGGCTTTAATAATGTTTATGTTAAATCCAATGTTAAAACGAAAAATGCACGGAATAAACTAGTCAATCGGGTAAAACCGTTAAAATAACTTAAAATGCTCCACTTTTGGAGCATTTTTTGTAAGTTCGGAACAACTTTTGCAACAAATCAAATTATGAAAAAAGTATTTATTTTATTTGCTATTGCCTTGATGTCATCAAGTGCTACGTTGGTTCAGTCTCAAGAAATTAATTGGGTAACATTTGAGGAGGCTTTAGAACTTCAAAAGAAAAACCCTAAGAAAATTATGATGGATGTTTATACCAATTGGTGTGGTCCTTGTAAAATGCTAGACAAAAACACTTTTCATAATAAAGATGTTGTTGCCTATGTAAATAAAAATTTTTATGCAGTAAAATTTAATGCCGAAGGTAACTCTGTTGTGAATTATCAAGGGGCAGAATTTAAAAATACTGGCTATAAAGAAGAACTCAAAAACCGAAGAAATAGTGTACATCAATTATCTCGTCACTTAGGTATAAGAGCTTATCCAACAATTGTGTACTTTGATGAAAATGGTGATGTTATACAACCTATAAGTGGTTATATGAAACCAAAACAAATAGAATTATATTTAAAGTTATTTCACTCTAATGACTATAAAAATATAACAACTCAAGAAGAATTTAATGCCTATTACAAAGCATTTAAAGCTGAGTTTCAAGAATAGGTAAGTAAGATATTATTTAATTACAAAAGCTCCCTTTTCTCTTGTATGATGAAACGGGAGTTTTCTTTTTATACAAGTTTGCTTCCATCTCGTTACATAAGAGGTGTAATTACTGCCATCTGCAATAATAATTCTTGGCGCAATAGAATCAATTAAACGGTCTAGATTTATTCTAGGTGAATTACGAAGTAAAACATAATCAGGTTTAAAATGGTTAACCTCATAAACTCCTAAGCTATCTACAACCAAAATAATTTCATTTTTAAAAGTATAAATAGATTGTAAAGAATCTGATGAGTTTGAAGTAATAAAATTTCCGACGTTATAATTTGTAATTATTTTATCTCTTAACCATGAGATACTATCAAAATTATGTGAGGTATAAAGTGTAGAGTTTAATTTTTTGGCTATGAGCGTTTTTCTGCTTTTATGAAAAATAACAAACTCACTATTTGTATTAGTATATGCGGTAAACATCCAAGCACTTTGAATAAATAGTATAGCGGTAAATGTTAATAAGAGTCTTTTGTAATTTGGCTTTTTATAGAAAAAGGTTAAGGTTATAATCAATATATAGCATGCAAAAACTTGAATTTCATTAAAAGAAATATTCTTAAAAAGAAAACTTTCTTGCTGCGAGACCCAAGCAACTACCATATTCATCGCATTAATAATATAGCCATAAAAATCTGCTATAAATTGAGGAAGAGCGTTTATTACAGCTAAGAAAATGATTAAAATACCTAATCCTAAAATAACACCTAAAAACGGAATGATAGCCAAATTAGAAACAAAAAATAAGCTGGGAAATTGATGAAAATAGTATAAACTTAAAGGTACGACCCCAAACTGCGCAGCTACAGTTACCGTAAATATTTGCCAAAAATAATCTATAACTTTCCATTTTGGCTGCCATAATCTATAAAGTAATGGTTGTATAGAAACAATACCTAATACAGCCACATAGCTTAATTGAAAACCAACATCAAATAAAAACATTGGCTTTACTAACAGTAATATAAACATAGATATAGCAAGAGTGTTAAATATGTTTGTTGGTCGTTTCATATGCATTGCAATGGCTACAATGCTAAACATGGTAACAGCTCGAGTTACCGATGCAGATAGTCCTGCAATGATAGCAAATGACCATAGTAGAAAAACTATTAAAATAACTTTAATGATTTTTCCATTTTTAAGTCGTTCTATTGGTCGTAGACCTATATTTAGTAATAATAAAATAAGACCTACGTGTAATCCAGAAACTGCCAATATATGTATAGCTCCAGCATCTGTGTAACTATCGTAAATTTCTTTGGTCATATCTTGTCTTTGACCTAGAATGAGGGCATTAATGATAGCTAATTCTTCTGGCTTAAAATTATAATTATTTAGTTTTTTGTTAATATGTGATCTTATTGAACTTGCATATCCAAACAATGTTGATTGCTTAGATTTAAGTAAAAGTAAATTACTGTTTTCTGTAAAAACTTGATGATGCACATATTGCTTTCTTAAATAATTTCCGTAGTCAAATTGATTGGGATTAGTTGGTTTGGTAAATTCGTTAAACGTTGCGCTCAACATTAAAACATCATCAATTTTAAGGGTATGTTTAGTGGAGTCTTTTCTAATATTTAGTAAAGATTTTCCACTTGTGTTTTTACCATCTACTTTTAAAATGTCTATAATATATTTATCATTATAATTACCAGGTTTTAAACGCTCGCGTACCTTAAAAATAACAGGAACTGCTTTAATGTTTTCTTCGGAAATATGATGACTATAATGATTTTTAAAGTTGATTTGATCATGTGCGTTATATACTAAAACACCCAAACTGGTCATAGCTATAAGAGTCATAAGACCAAACCAAATTGATTTTTTGGAATTTTGTTTAGGAATAAAATAAATAATAGCTAATACAAAGACTGCGATTACAGAGGTGTAGATAGAAATATAAAGTGAAATAGGAATATACTCAGCAATTAGAATACCCACTATTAGGCAACACGTAAGCTTAATGACAGTAAAGTTGAGTAACTTCATTGTCAAAAGTTACAAAAATAATTGTTTACATCACTCTTCTTGCTTGAACGTAAGCAAGATACCAATATCTTTCGGCTAAATTTGAAATCATAACACCTCTACTAGTAGACGCATGAATAAACTCTACATGACCAGGTCTGCTTGAGGTAACAATGCCAACATGATTAACACGACGATTGTTTTTACTAGTAGCAAAAAACAATAAATCACCTTCTTTTACTTTCTTGACATCAATCCAATCGCCACGTTTTGATAAATCGGCTGTTGTTCTAGGTAATAGGATATCTTCTTTTTTAAAAGCAGTTACAACTAACCCAGAGCAATCCATTCCTTTTTTGGTAGTACCACCATATTTATACCTTGTACCTTCAAACGTTTTTGCATAATCTATAATATTTGCAACCTTTTTTGGTGTAGATGCAGAGGTACTGCTGCTTTTTGAAGTTTTTGTCTTTTTGGTAACAACGCGCTTAGAAGATTTGCAACTAGCAAAAAAGGCACTTAAAATAAAAATGAGGATAATTTTTTTCATATGTAGATTTGGTAATCGAGGCTAAAAATATGTAATTAAGGTGTTATCTAGAATAATTAACGTTTAGGTTTTCAACAATCTTATCTACAACTCTCATAAATTAGTTTTGCTGTTTTCTCACTTGCACCTTTTCCACCCAGTTTTTTCTCTAAATCATAATACTCCATAAAAAATTTAATACGTGTATCATCATCTAATATTTTAGTCAATTCTTTTTTTAGTTGCTTAGTGTTAAGGTCTCCTTGAATTAATTCTGTAACAACTTCACGATCCATAATGAGGTTTACAAGTGAGATGTATTTTAATGTAATAATGCGTTTAGCAATTTGATAAGAAATAGCGTTAGCTTTATAGCAAACAACTTGAGGTACTTTAAAAAGTGCAGTTTCTAAAGTAGCAGTTCCAGAAGTAACAATTGCAGCTGTAGAAAGACTTAATAAATCATAAGTTTTGTTAGATATAAACGCTACGTTATCTTGCTTTATAAAAGCTTTATAAAATTCAAAATCTTGACTTGGTGCTCCAGCAATTACAAATTGATAGTCTGAGAAATCATTAACTACACTAAGCATCACGCTAAGCATTTTTGTAATTTCTTGTTTTCGGCTTCCTGGTAACAAGGCTATAATTGGTTTTTTAGATAAGTTATGTTGAGATCTAAAATCATTTAGGTTAACTTGTTTTCTATCTGCAATAGCATCAATTAAGGGATGGCCTACAAAGTGTACATCATAATCATATTTTGCATAAAATTCTTTCTCAAAAGGAAGAATTACGTACATAGCATCTACATCTTGTTTGATTTTTTCTACGCGACTTGCTCTAGAGGCCCAAACTTGAGGTGAAATGTAATAGTGTGTTTTAAAATTTAGTGACTTTGCCCATTTAGCTATTCTTAAATTAAAGCCAGAATTGTCTATAAAAATTATAACGTCTGGTTGAAATGTTTCTATATCCTGCTTGCAAAACTTTATAAGTCCGAGAATTTTCCGAAGATTAAAAATAACTTCAGCAAAACCCATAAATTGTCTTTCTTTATAATGTTTAACTAATGTACCACCAACAGCCTGCATTAAGTCACCACCCCAAAATCTAATATCTGCATTTACATCTTGTTGATATAATGCCTTCATTAAATTAGATGCGTGGAGATCTCCAGAGGCTTCGCCAGCTATAATATAGTATTTCATTTAAATAAACCTTATAATTAAAGTGGTTATAGCTACTATAACGGTTGCTATGAGTACGCCTTTTGCTTTAGAGTCTTGATTGGTTTGTATAAATAGAAAAAAAGCTGCGAGGTTTAAAATTGCTCCCATACTCATCAATTTAGTGAAAACTCCTTGATTAAGTGCAATTTGAAATGAATCGTTTAATGAGTTTCCTTTACCAAAAAATAATAATACCAAAATGAGTCCTACAATACTGCAAACCAAACCAATTATAATACCTATGATTGTATTTTTATTATTCATCAAAATTCCAGGTGTTTAAGTTTTGTATACTATGGTGTGCAGTTAAATCAAATTGTATAGGTACTACAGATACATAGCCATTTGCTAGAGCCCACTCATCTGTATCTTCTCCATTATCTAAATTTACAAATTTACCGGTTAGCCAGTAATAATCTTTACCATAAGGGTTTTGACGTTTATCAAACTCCTCTTCCCAATTGGCTTTCGCCTGCCTGCAAATTTTAATGCCTTTGATATCTTTATGTTCTAATTTAGGAAAATTAACGTTTAGCACTGTACCACTGTCTAAACCATGTTTTAAAACATTTTCGGCAATAGTTTTTACATACGTTTTGCAATGTTCAAAATTTGCGCTCCAATTATAGTCGCAAAGCGAAAATCCTATTGCAGGTATGCCTTCTACACCAGCTTCTATAGCTGCACTCATTGTGCCAGAATAAATAACGTTTATAGACGAATTAGAACCATGATTAATTCCAGAAACACACAAATCTGGTCGCCTGTCTAAAATTTGTTTAACGCCTAATTTAATGCAGTCTGCAGGTGTGCCTGAGCAACTATATTCTTCTTGCTCACCCTCATCTATTGTAACCTTTTCTATATGAAGTGTTGAGTTTATTGTTATAGCATGACCCATACCACTTTGAGGGCTGTCTGGAGCAACGACAACGACGTCTCCAATGGTGGTCATAACTTCTATTAAAGTTCTAATGCCTGGAGCTGTAATACCGTCATCATTAGTAACTAAAATAAGTGGCTTTTTGGACATAAAAATGGATTGTTTTATCTAATTTGTTTGTTATTGCTAAAATACATAAAGACGCTTGAAATTCCTATAAATATAGGTTTAACAAAAATTTATTAGCTTCTCGTTTTATTGGCATGGTTTTTTCTTTTACTTTAGTAGAAATTATGTAAATAATCTACAAGTATAATTAGCCTAAAAGTAATTAAAGGTTAATTTAATTTACATTAAATAAATATGATTAATATGATGAAAAGGAATTATAAACTGTCGCTACTAGTTTTGCTTTTAGCATTTGCCTCATGCAGTTTTACGACCAAGAAGTTTCAAGATCCAAATAAAGATAAATTGTTAATTCAATTAATCACTTACGTTTTAGAGGAAGGTCATTTTAGCCCTCAGGATTTAAACGATGGATTTTCAGAACAAGTATTTACAGATTATCTAGAGCAAATAGATCCTTTTAAGAGGTACTTCTATGCTTCAGATATTAAAGAGTTCGAAGCTTATAAAAATCAGTTGGATGATCAAATCAAAGCCTATGATCTATCGTTTTTTAATTTAACGCACGAGCGTTTATTAAAGCGAATTTCAGAATCTAAAGATGTATATAAAGATGTATTGTCTAAGCCCTTTGACTTTTCTGTAGCCGAAGATTTTTCTACCGATTATGAAAAATTAGACTATGTAGATTCTAAAAGACAAATGAAAGAGCGTTGGAGACAACAACTTAAATTTTCTACAATTGCTAATTACGACGATTTAATTTCAGACCAGGAAAATGCAAAATCAATGACCAAGCCTACAGAAGGTATGACAGATGTAGCTTGGGAGAAATTGCAAGAGGATAATAAAGAAATAATAAATAAATCTATTAAAGAAATAGAAGAAGATGCTAGAGAAGCTACACAAAGATCTCTTGATGAGCTTTATGATTTTATAGATGATAGACAACGTAAAGATTGGTTTGCAGTGTATATTAACGCTATTGTAGAAGAGTTTGATCCTCACACATTTTACTTTGCGCCAGAAGATAAAGATCGTTTTGATGTTGCTATGTCTGGTAATTTTGAAGGTATTGGAGCAAGACTTCAAAAAAAGATGGATGCAACTATAGTTAATGAGATTATTAGTGGAGGTCCAGCTTGGAGACAAAATGAACTTGAGGTTGGTGATCAAATAATGAAAGTGCGCCAAGAGGATGAAGAAGAAGGTATTAATATAGTTGGGATGCGTCTAGATGATGCTATTAAATTTATAAAAGGCCCAAAAGGTACTAACGTGACATTAACACTTAAAAAAGTTGATGGTACTATAGAAGATATTACGATTAAGAGAGATATTGTAGAGTTAGAAGAGACGTATGCTAAGTCATCTACAGTAATCAAAGATGATAAAAAGTATGGTGTTATAAATCTTCCTAAGTTTTATGTAGATTTTGAAGATTATAATAAACGTAACGCAGCATCTGATATTAAATTAGAATTAGAACGATTAAAGGCAGAAGGTGTTGAAGGTATCGTTTTAGATCTAAGAAATAATGGTGGAGGATCTTTACAAACTGTTGTTGATATGGGAGGATTATTTATTGAAGATGGTCCAATCGTACAAGTAAAAACTGCAGGTGAGCCTAAAGAAATTTTAAACGATAGAGATAAATCAATCGTTTGGGATGGTCCATTGGTTATCTTGGTAAATGAACTATCTGCCTCAGCTTCCGAAATTTTAGCAGCTGCAATGCAAGATTATAAGAGAGCCATTGTAATTGGTAGTAAACAAACTTATGGTAAAGGAACCGTTCAAAACGTTCTTGATTTAAACCGTATGGTGAGACAAAATAGTGAAGGAGACATGGGAGCTTTAAAGTTTACGACTCAAAAGTTTTATAGAATTAATGGTGGTTCAACACAATTAGAAGGAGTTAAGAGTGATGTTGTGGTGCCAGACCGTTATAGTTATATAGATATTGGTGAAAAAGATCAAGAAAACCCATTAGCCTGGGATAAAATCCAAGCAGCAGATTACAAAGTTTGGGGAAGTTATTATGATTACGACTCAACTATATCCAAAAGTAAAGAGCGTATGGCAAATAATGAACAACTAAAATTAATTGATGAAAACGCTAAATGGGTAAAACGAATTAGAGATAGAGAAATGTATTCTCTTAATTATGATGACTATAAAAAGACTTTAGATCTTAATCAAGAAGAGTCTAAGCGTTTTGAGAAATTATCAGACTATAAGACAAATTTAACCTTTGTCTCATTACCTTACGAAAACACTTTAATGAGTAAAGATTCAATCTTAAAAGAGAAACGTGAGCGTTGGCACACGAGTTTAAGTAAAGATGTTTATATAGAAGAGGCGCTTAATGTTTTAAACGACCTAAAAATGACGTACGAAATTAAAAAAGTAGCGACATCTGTAAAGAATTAAAATGAGTAAAACTAGCGACTCATTATCACAATTAGCGCTCCGAAAGTTCAAGAAGAATTTTTGGGGCGTTTTGAGTTTTTGGTTAATTGTAATAATAGGTATGATGTCCTTATTTGCGTATCTCATTGCGCCAGACAATTCTCAAAATGCAAATCAAATGCATTTGGCAATACATTCTCAGCGACCAGGTTTTAAAGTGCAAATGCTTAATATTCCTTCGGAAATTGAAAACCAACAATCTCTCGCTTCTAAATTATTATTTGGCACAAAACATAATAGTACAGAAATTCCTATATCTAAATACACTGTGCAAAATGACGAATTATTGTACACAGAGTATGCAAGTGATGGTTTAATAGGAGCAAATAAATCTATTAATTTAGACGTTTTTCCCAATCAGGATTATAAATCCTATATAAAACATAAAACGTTTCTCTTCGGAACAGATAAATACGGTAGAGATTTGCTTAGTCGCGTGCTAGTTGGGTCTAGAATTTCATTCTCAATTGGATTTATTGCAGTATTTATTTCCCTAATCATAGGTATTTTCTTTGGAAGTATTGCTGGCTATTATGGAGGAAAAATTGATGCATTTATCATGTGGATTATAAATGTTACATGGTCTATACCAACACTTTTATTGGTTATAGCTATTACTTTAGCTTTAGGTAAAGGCTTTTGGCAAGTATTTATTGCTGTAGGTTTAACAATGTGGGTAGAAGTTGCTAGAGTAGTGAGAGGGCAAATAATTAGTGCTAAAGAAATGCAATATGTCACTGCTGCAAGAGCACTAGGCTTTAATGATTATAGAATTATTACTAAACACATTCTACCAAATATTATGGCGCCAATTATTGTGATTTCTGCAGCCAATTTTGCAGCAGCTATTTTAATAGAAAGCGGATTGAGTTTTCTTGGTATAGGAGCACAGCCTCCAATGGCAAGTTGGGGAGCAATGATAAAAGATCATTACAATTACATCATATTAGGTAAACCTTACTTAGCACTTATTCCAGGTATATGTATTATGGTTTTGGTAATGGCATTTATGCTAATTGGTAATGCGCTTAGAGATGCTCTAGATGTTAAATCTTAATATTTTAACCAATGAGAGAGGTCTCTATTGGTAAGTTTTTCAATACGATGAATATCGTCTGCAACGTTACTAATAATATGTTTTTTCGTATGTTCTAAAAGTTGAGGTTTGGCATTTATAAAATCGGGATTAAAGTGATTTTTTGTAATCAAAGCTACCTTTTTAAGCTTCTCCCAGAGTGTTTTAGGATTATCATATTTATAATGTAATAAACGTCTATTAAAACTTTTATTAGTATTTAAATGACCTTCGCTTACTGTAATGTTTTTAAGATCTAAAAAAGCATAAGTTGTATTTAATACCTCTTGTGGATTGCTAATAAAATCATCAAAAAATAAAAGTAATACGTTTTTTCTTCCAAACGTATTTATATATGGCTCAATTTGCATGGCATATTTAGTAACGTCAATGTAATGACTTTGAGAAAAAATAGCATCATTTATATCTTTATGAGACTCATAACCTCTATTGTAAGAGTGAGTAAAATGAGAAATAATGCGATCTAAAGGATTTCGCATTATATAAATGAGTTTCATGCTAGGGTTGTACTCAAAAATATCTTTATGTATTTTTTTATTAAAGGATGGTAGCTTAGTGTAATTGGTTGATCCTTCTCCGTATAACCTTGCTTTTGTTTTAAATAAAGAATGATAATGGTCTACACCTTTTCTCCAGTTTGTTTTACTAAAAAACTGTGGCTCTTTAGGTTGACTAAAACAAATCTCGGGATGAAGCGCAAGCGCATTACTCAAACTTGTAGTAGCTGATTTTGCAGAGCCAATAATGATAAAATTAACTTTCAAAATTTAGAATTTAGCGTAGAGCCTCAATCTCACTATTTGTGTCACTAATAAATTGTAATACGTCGTCTCTTCCTATAGCTTTTGATGATGAAGTAACTAAATAATTTGGGACTTCTTCCCAAGTCTCTAATAGTTTGTTACAATACGTTTCTACATTACGCTCAATTGCTTTTGGCTTAAGCTTATCTGCCTTAGTGAAAATAATAGAAAATGGTATCTGGCTAACACCTAGATATTCCATAAACTCTAAATCAATTTTTTGAGGTTCGTGCCTTATGTCTACGAGAATAAAGGCAGATACTAATTGTTGTCGTTTTTCGAAATAATTTGTGATAAATTTCTGGAACTTACGTTTTGCTGATTTAGAAACTTTGGCATAACCGTAGCCAGGTAAATCAACTAAAAACCACTCTTTATTTATTAAAAAATGATTAATGAGCTGTGTTTTTCCAGGTCGTCCAGATGTTTTGGCTAAATTTTTATGATTGGTAATCATATTAATCAACGAAGATTTTCCAACATTACTCCTACCAATAAACGCATACTCTGGGATCTTATCTTTTGGACATTTATCCACTTCAGAGTTACTTACAATAAATTCAGCTGTTTTAATTATCATCTTTTAGTTCCAACGAAAATCAGGAATCTGTTTTAAATTAGTAGGTAATATAAACTATATATTTTTGTCGATCAACCAGTCGTTCAAAATAGTATTAAACTCTTCAGGATGCTCCATCATTGCAGCATGACCACATTTGTCAATCCAAAACAACTCAGAGTTAGGTAGTAATTCGTTAAATTCAGTAGCTACTTCTGGAGGTGTTACTGTGTCATTTTTACCCCAAATGATACAAACTGGTAGTTTCATATTAGGTAAATCTTTAGCCATATTATGACGTATGGCGCTTTTTGCAATTGCAAGTGTTTTTATGAGTTTGTTTCTATCATTAACTGTTTCGTAAACTTCATCAACAATAGTTTTAGTAGCAACCGCTGGGTCGTAAAAAACATCTTGTGCTTTTTTCTTTATAACTTCATAGTCGCCACGTTTGGTGTAGCCTCCACCCATAGCACTTTCGTATAATCCTGAACTCCCAGTTATAATAAGTGCTCTAACTTTTTTAGGATATAATTTTGTGTGATAAAGCCCAATGTGTCCACCAAGCGAATTGCCTAATAAAATGACATCTTCAAAACCTTTATACTCTATAAAGTCATGTAAGTATTTTGCAAAGCTCTTAACATTAGTTTTTAGCAAAGACATTGTGTATATAGGTAACTCAGGTATAATAACCTTGTAGCCTTTTTCGCTAAAATAATTAGTAACTGCGTCAAAGTTGCTTAAACCACCCATTAATCCATGTAAAACGATTATTGGTGTACCTTCTCCTACTTCAATATATCTGTAATCCTTTTCCTTTTTTAAACGGTGTGCCATTAATAGTTAGTCGTTATGCTTAAAAACAAATATAGGTATTTCAATTAAAACTTTTGCACATTATTTAAGGCTTGAAAAACTCTTTTAAATTAAGATGTTAACAATTAGAATGCAATTTTACCACCTAAAAATAATTGACTAATAATCAATGTTTTACAGATTATTATTAAGGAAGACATCTCTTCAATAATTTTGCAAATTAGAAATTTATCAACAAATGTGGTATAGAGTGGTAAATAGTGGTAAATTTTTCAATATCTTTGATTCTTATACGTTATAGATAGTAAATCAATCATTTTGAACCCATTAATAGGTACATACGAGTGTAAAGTTGACGCCAAAGGAAGGCTCATGCTACCTGCTGCGATAAAAAAGCAGTTGTTGCCTGTGCTTCAAAATGGTTTTGTACTTAAGCGTGCAGTTTTTCAGCCTTGCTTAGAATTGTATCCAATGACAGAGTGGGAGGTTTTAATGCAAAAGGTCAATAAGCTTAACCGTTTTAAAAAGAAAAACAATGATTTTATTCGTCGTTTTACCGCAGGTTTAAAGCAAGTTGAAGTTGATTCTACTGGACGTTTGTTAATTCCAAAAGATCTTGTGGCTTTCTCTGGTATTACAAAAGATATCGTAGTGTCATCTGCAATTAACATAATTGAAATTTGGGATAAAGATAAATATGAGAAAGCTATTGATGATGCAACAGGAGACTTTGCAGATTTAGCTGAAGAAGTAATGGGACAAGACGAAGAAGATGGATTATCATAACCCAGTATTATTAGAAGAAACCGTTAAGGGTTTAAATATAAAGCCTGATGGTGTTTATGTAGATGTAACCTTTGGAGGTGGTGGTCATAGTAAAGAGATACTAAAACATCTAGGGCCAAATGGTAAGTTATATGCATTTGATCAGGATAAAGACGCTCTTTTAAATAAAATTAACGATGATCGTTTTACATTAATAAATGAAAACTTTAGATATATAAAGCGGTTTTTAAGATTTCATGGTGCTAAACAGGTTGATGGAGTTTTGGCAGATTTTGGTGTTTCATCACATCAATTTGACGTTGCAGCAAGAGGGTTTTCTACTCGTTTTGAAGCAGATTTAGATATGAGAATGAATCAAGATGATAAGCTTTCTGCTTTTCATGTGATTAACGATTATGATGAAGAACAAATTAAACAGGTGCTTTTTCAATATGGAGAGTTGAGACAGGCGCCAGCAATGGCAAATGCTATTGTTTCATCACGTAAGGATGAAGAAATTAAAACGAGTCAACAATTAAAAGCAACTCTCAAAAAATTTCTAAATCATAAAAAAGAAAATAAAGTGTTAGCTCAAATTTATCAAGCTATTCGTATCGAGGTAAATCAAGAAATTGAAGCTTTAAAAGAGTTTTTGCAGCAAACACCAGATGTTTTGGTAAAAGGAGGACGGTTAAGTTTAATTTCTTACCACTCTTTAGAAGATAGATTGGTTAAGCGTTTTATTAGAAACGGTTTGTTTGAGGGAGAGCCAGAAAGAGATGTTTTTGGAAACTTTGAAGTGCCTCTTAAAAAGGTTGGAGGTTTAATTGTTCCAACTTCCGAAGAAATAAAAATTAATAATAGAGCAAGAAGCGCAAAGCTTCGTATCGCTCAAAAAATATAAGATAAACTATTGTTTCCTCTTTTATTGTGAGGATGGAGCGTAGTAGCAGTTGAGATGAAAAAAAATATTTACAGCATATTAAGAGGTAAATTTTTGGTGAGTGATGATTCTTTTAAAAACTGGAGAATTATAATTTTCATTTCGGTATTAGCAATAATAATGATTGCGAGTTCTCATAGTGCAGATCAAAAGGTCTATGAGATTGCAAGATTAAAAAATGAAGCAAAAGAGCTTCGGTCTGCTTTTGTAGATGGACGTTCAAAATTGATGAGGCTTAAAATGGAATCATCAATAATAAAAAAAGTATCAGAAAAAGGAATTAAAATATCAGAGATTCCGCCTCAAAAAATAAAAGTTAAATCACAGAATTGATAAAGTGGCAACAACCGAAACTAACATATTAAACAGATTGTATTTCGTAGCTGGCAGTATGTTTGTCTTTGCGCTTGCTGTGGTTTTTAAGTTGTGCACTATTCAGTTTGTTCAAGGCGATGCTTATAGAGAGTTGGCAGAAGAGCGTACCATACAAGATATGGATATACCTGCAAATAGAGGTAATGTGTACTCTGCCGATGGAAGTTTGCTGGCGACTTCAATTCCTAAATATGATATAAGAATAGATGCCATCCAACCTAAGCAAGAACTATTTAATGAGCTCGTTAAACCTCTTGCAGATTCGCTTTCTAAATTTTCGGGTAAGTCTTCAAGCTATCACCTTGGCAGAATTAAAAAAGCGCGAAAAAATAAAAATAGATATTTTCTTTTAGCTCGAGATATTAGTTATTCAGATTATATCAGGATTCGCAATTTCCCAATGTTAAATCTAGGTGCAATTAAAGGTGGTTTAATTGTAACGCAAGAAGAAAAACGTGATCATCCAATGGGAGGCATTGCAGAGCGTACCATTGGTTATGAGAAAATTGATGACGACGGAAATGTAACCAGACCAGGTATTGATGGCTACTTTGGTAAAAAATATCTAAGAGGCACAAACGGTAAGCGACTCATGCAAAAAATAGGAAACCGTAAATGGAAACCTATTGTAGATTACGATCAGGTAGAGCCACAAGATGGTTATGATATTTATACCACTATAGATGTAAATATTCAAGATATAGCGCATCATTCGCTTTTAGGTCAATTAGAGAAATATCAGGCAGATCATGGTTGTGCAGTCGTTATGGATGTAGAAACTGGTGAGATTAAAGCTATTTCAAACTTAGGAAAAAATAAAGATGGTAAATATTATGAGCGTCTTAATTATGCAGTTGGAGAGAGTCATGAGCCTGGCTCAACTTTTAAAGTAATGGCCTTAATGGCAGCTTTAGAAGATAAAGTAATTGATACCTCTACAGTTGTTGATACTAAAATGGGCAGCAAGCGATTTTATGGAAGATCTGTAACAGATTCTCGAGGATACGGAAAAATTTCTGTAGCACGTGCTTTAGAAGTGTCTTCTAATATTGGGTTAGCTACAATTATTGATGAAGCCTATTCTAAACAGCCTCAAAAATTTATTAATCGCCTTAAAAGTTGGAAACTACATGATACATTAGGATTGTCAATTATTGGAGAAGGTATTCCAGATATTCCTGAGCCAGGAAAAACTAATTGGAGTCGTAATGCACTACCATCAATGGCTTATGGGTATAATTTACGTATGACACCATTGCAAACATTAGCGTTTTACAATGCTATTGCTAACGATGGCGAACTCATAAGACCGCGTTTTATTAATGCAGTAAAAGAGTTTGATCGTGAGATTGAAACTTTTGAAAAAGAGGTGATTAATCAAAAAATATGCTCAGATAAAACACTAGGCGAAATTAGAGAAATTTTAAAAAACGTAGTAGTTAGAGGTACGGGAAGTAGAATGTACTCTGAAAATTTCTCAATGGCAGGAAAAACAGGAACTGCAAGATTAGACTATTCTAATTATGAAGAGTGGAAAAAAGACAGAAAGTATGTGTCGTCTTTTGCAGGATATTTTCCAGCAGATAATCCTAAATATTCTTGTATAGTAGTCATTCATGAGCCTAGTACCAAAGTTGGATTTTATGGAGCAGATGTTTCTGGTCCAGTGTTTAAAAGAATTGCTCAAAAAATATATACAGAAACACCATTAATTGATCAGGTAGAATCATTAGAAGTTGTCAATAAAAAAGTTAATGAAGACTTCGAGTCCTATTATAAAACAGCACAACTCCATAAAACGATAATGCCAAATGTGGTTGGGCTTCCTGCAATGGATGCGTTAGCATTGTTAGAAAACATGGGACTTAAAGTTAAAATGCAAGGGGCAGGCGTAGTCAAATCTCAATCTGTAGATAAAGGAATTAAAGTAAAACCAAATCAAGTAATTGTTTTAGGAACATCGTGATACATCTTAAAGACATATTATACAAGGTTACTATTAATGCAGTCGTAGGAAGTACGAGTGTAGAAATTAATGCGTTACATTTTGATTCTCGTAAAGTGGCTAATAACGATGTTTTTATTGCTATAAAAGGGTCAAATGTAGATGGTCATCAATATATAGATGCTGTTATAAAACAAGGAGCTAAAGCTATAGTTTGTGAGATCTTGCCAAGCAATTTAATTGATGGTGTTACATATATAGAGGTAGAAGATACCAATGCAGCTTTAGCGTATATGTCTTCAAATTTCTTCGGAAATCCTTCGGAAAACTTGCGCTTGGTTGGAGTAACTGGTACAAACGGTAAGACAACTATTGCAACACTTTTATACCAATTATTTAAAAATGCTGGTTATAAAGTGGGTCTATTGTCTACAGTTAAAATAATGGTAGATAATACCGAATATAAGGCTACACATACTACACCAGATTCGTTAACTATTAATCAGTATTTAAAGTTAATGAATGATGCAGGTGTAGAATTTTGCTTTATGGAAGTTAGTTCTCATGGCATACATCAAAAACGTACGCAAGGGTTACATTTTGAAGGAGGTGTTTTTACAAATCTTTCACATGATCATTTAGATTATCACGACACCTTTGCAGAGTATAGAGATGTGAAGAAAACATTCTTTGATAACCTACCAAAACAAGCTTTTGCATTAATAAATATCGATGACAAAAATGGTTTGGTTATGCTTCAAAACACAAAGGCAAAAACCTATACATATGCGTTAAAAACTTATGCAGATTATAAAGCACAGGTATTAGAAAATGAGTTTAGTGGTTTATTATTAAAATTAAACGATAGTGAGCTTTGGACCAAACTAATAGGAGATTTTAATGCATATAACATTACAGCAATTTATGGTGTTGCAGAGTTATTAGGCTTAGAAAAGGTTGAGGTTTTGCGTTTAATTAGTGAGTTAGAGAGCGTAAGCGGTCGCTTTCAATATCTCATTTCCGAAGAAAAAATAACAGCAATTGTTGATTATGCACACACTCCAGATGCACTTAAAAATGTATTAGAAACTATAAATAGTATTCGTACTAAAAATGAACAATTAATTACAGTAGTAGGATGTGGAGGAGATAGAGATGCTACTAAACGACCAAAAATGGGTCATATAGCTTCGGCATTGAGTACTAAAGTGATTTTTACTAGTGATAATCCCAGAAGTGAAGTTCCTGAGACTATTATAGAAGATATAGAAAAAGGTGTTGAGCCTCAAAATTTTAAAAAAACAATGTCAATTGTAGATAGAAAACAAGCTATAAAAACAGCATGTCAATTGGCAAATGAAAAAGATATCATATTAATAGCAGGCAAAGGTCATGAAACGTATCAGGAAATTAAAGGAGAACGTTTTGATTTTGATGATTATGAAACGGTTAAAGAGTTTTTAAAACAATTACATAAATAAATCTACATACGCGTCTTAGTTAGACTCTGACGTATAGGTAGAAAAAGTGAATTACAAATGTTATACTACTTATTTGAATATTTAGAACAGCAGTTTCAGTTTCCTGGAGCGTCTCTTTTTGGGTTTTTAACCTTTAGAGCTGCTGTGGCTATTATTCTATCCTTGTTAATTTCTACAATTTTTGGTAAGCGTATAATTAGATTTCTACAAAAACAACAAGTAGGAGAGACCATTCGTGATCTCGGTTTAGAAGGTCAGGTAGAAAAAGCAGGTACGCCAACAATGGGTGGTATTATAATCATTTTGGCTACTCTAATTCCGGTTCTACTATTAGCAAAGCTTGAAAATATATACATCATTCTTCTTTTGGTAACAACCGTTTGGATGGGAATAATAGGGTTTATTGATGATTACATTAAGAAATTTAAAAATAATAAAGAAGGATTAAAAGGGCGTTTTAAAGTGCTTGGTCAGGTTGGTTTAGGGATTATAATAGGAACAACCATGTACTTTCATGACGATGTGACTATGAAAGAAAAGTTACCTCAAGAGCAGCAAAATGTGCTTTTAGCAGAGAATCCAAACCTATCGCCTTCTAAGTTATTTGAGGAAGAAGCAAAGTCAACAAAAACTACGATTCCGTTTATGAAAAGTAATGAGTTTGACTATGCAGATTTAATAACTTGGATAAATCCAGGTTTAGGGAAATATGCTTGGATTATTTTCATATTAGCATGCATATTTATAATTACTGCAGTATCAAATGGTGCTAATCTTACAGATGGTATTGATGGTTTAGCTGCAGGAACTTCGGCCATAATAGTATTGACTTTAGGGATTTTTGCATGGGTTTCTGGTAATATCATCTTTTCAGATTACTTAGATATCATGTACATACCAAGGGTTGAAGAGATTACTATTTATATCGCTGCTTTTGTGGGAGCTTTAATTGGTTTTTTATGGTACAATACGTATCCAGCTCAGGTATTTATGGGAGATACAGGAAGTTTAACCATAGGAGGTATTATAGCAGTTATTGCAATTGCTGTTCGTAAAGAATGGTTAATACCAGTATTGTGTGGTGTGTTTTTAGCAGAAAACTTATCTGTAATGATGCAAGTGAGCTATTTCAAATACACAAGAAAAAAATATGGTGAAGGTCGACGCATTTTTAAAATGTCGCCTTTGCATCATCACTATCAAAAATCTGGATATCACGAAAGTAAGATAGTAACACGATTTTGGATTATAGGAATCTTGTTAGCCATTATTTCTATAGTGACATTGAAAATTAGATAGAGTCTGTCATTCCTGCGAAGACAGGAATCTATATAAATAAAAGTAGATTCTGCATAGGATACAGAGTGAAGAAAATGAAAAAACAGAGGTTAGTCATATTAGGAGGAGGAGAAAGTGGTGTTGGTACAGCACTTTTAGGGAAAGCAAAAGGCTACGATGTTTTTGTTTCAGATAGAGGAGTAATAAAAGAGAAGTACAAAAAAGTTCTTATACATAATGAGATTGAATTTGAGGATGGTGAGCATTCCGAAGAAAAAATTCTAAATGCAGCTATAGTAATGAAGAGTCCTGGGATTCCTAATAATGTTGCTCTAATTAAACGTATTAGAGAAATAGGAATTTTAGTGGTTTCTGAAATTGAATTTGCTTCAAAATATACTAATGCAACCCTTGTTGGTATTACTGGAAGTAACGGTAAAACAACAACTGCAACATTAACAAATCATTTGTTAAAACATGATTTAAATGTTGGGCTAGCTGGTAATATTGGCGATAGTTTTGCTAAGCAAATTTTAGAACACAATTTTGAAAACTACGTATTAGAGATTAGTAGTTTTCAATTAGATGATATCATCGATTTTAAACCACACATAGCTGTTTTAACTAATATAACACCAGATCATTTAGATAGATATAATTATGAGTTTAATAATTACATCGCCTCCAAATTTAGAATAGCAGAGAATCAAACCAAAGAGGACTATTTCATCTTTGATGGAGATGATGAGGTTATTCTAGATTGGTTAGAGAAACATCCAGTTCAGTCCACATTATTGCCATTTTCATTGACCAAATCCATTGAAAACGGAGCGTATTTAAATAAAGAAAAAATAATAATAACAATAGATAACAACCAGATAATTATGCCAACAAAAAATTTAGCATTAGAAGGAAAACACAATATAAAAAACGCAATGGCTGCATCAACTGTGGCGCATTTATTAAAAATTAGAAAACAAACTATAAGAGAAAGTTTAGAAAACTTTCAAGGTGTTGAGCATAGATTAGAAAATGTACTTAAGATTAATAAAGTACAATACATCAATGACTCTAAAGCTACAAATGTAAATGCAACTTATTTTGCATTAGAAAGTATGGATGCTCCAACCGTTTGGATTGTTGGTGGAGTAGATAAAGGTAATAATTACAAGGAGTTATTTCAATTTGTAAATGAAAAAGTCAAGGCTATTATTTGTTTAGGCACAGATAACAAAAAATTGATGGAAAGCTTTGGTGGTATGGTTGATATTATTGTGGAAACAGAATATATGAGCGAAGCAGTTAAAATTGCTTATAAAATTGCTGAGGCAGGAGAAAATGTATTATTGTCACCTGCTTGCGCAAGTTTTGATTTGTTTGAAAACTATGAAGATAGAGGACGTCAATTTAAAGATGCAGTAAGAAATTTATAAAAACAATACAGTGCAAGCACTTTTTAAAAACATAAAAGGAGATCGATTAATTTGGGCAATTGCTGCTTTATTAGCAATTTTCTCATTTCTTCCTGTGTACAGTGCTGCCAGTAATTTGGCATATGTTGGTGGTGTAGGTAACACATTTAGTTTTTTCGTAAAACATCTCATGCATCTCTTTTTAGGGTTCGCTATTATGTATGGTGTACATAAAATACCGTATCGTTATTTTAGAGGATTATCTATGGTGATGATTCCTATAGTAATTGTCTTATTGGTTGTGACAATGCTTCAAGGAACTACAATAGATGGTGCAAATGCGAGCAGATGGATACAAATCCCTTTTGTTGGTATGTCGTTTCAAACATCTACGTTAGCAGCAGTTGTTTTAATGGTTTATGTAGCTCGTTATTTGTCAAAAATACAAGATAAGAAAGTCACTTTTGTTGAGACGCTTTTGCCTCTTTGGGCTCCAGTGTTTTTAATTTTAATGTTAATATTACCTGCAAATTTTTCTACAACTGCAATTATGTTTTTAATGGTTATGATGTTAACTTTTGTTGGAGGATATCCTATTAAATACTTAGCGGTTATTTTAGGTACAGGGATTTTAGCATTAGCCCTATTTGTTCTAGTAGCAAAGGCTTTTCCAGATGCGATGCCAAATCGTATTGATACGTGGATGAGTAGAATAGAAAACTTTGTTGATGGTGAAGATACAGAAGCAGATTATCAGTCTGAAAATGCTAAAATAGCTATAGCTTCTGGTGGTATTCAAGGCAAAGGACCAGGAAAGAGTACTCAAAAAAATGTACTACCACAATCGTCGTCAGATTTTATTTTTGCTATAATTATTGAGGAGTATGGTCTAATAGGAGGTTTATTTTTACTCTTACTGTATTCCTGGCTACTGTTTAGAATTGTTATTGTTTCTCAAAAATCTGATACAATCTTCGGAAAATTGCTCGTTTTAGGCGTTGGCCTTCCAATTATATTTCAGGCGTTAATAAACATGGCTGTTGCTGTAGAGTTATTTCCGGTCACAGGTCAAACGTTACCACTTATTAGTAGTGGAGGTACATCTATTTGGATGACCTGTTTGGCAATAGGTATCATTTTAAGCGTAAGTGCAAAACGAGAGCAAATAAAAGATCAGGAAGTTAATGAAGAAAATCCATTAGAAATTTTAAGCGAAACTATTTAATGAGTAACTATAAAATCATATTATCAGGCGGAGGAACAGGAGGTCATATCTATCCTGCCATTGCCATTGCTAATGAAATAAAATCACGTTTTCCAGACGCAGAGATTTTATTTGTTGGTGCTTTAGATCGTATGGAAATGGAAAAAGTACCTCAAGCTGGCTATAAAATTGAAGGGTTATGGATTTCTGGTATACAACGTAAATTAACATTAAGAAATTTAGCATTTCCGTTTAAACTCGTATCTAGCTTATTAAAATCTAGAAAAATAATAAATACATTTAAACCAGATATAGCTATTGGTACTGGAGGATTTGCAAGCGGACCATTATTAAAATCTGCTACATCAAAAGGGATTCCTAGCTTAATACAAGAACAGAACTCCTATCCAGGAATAACAAATAAGTTATTGTCTAAAGAGGTTGATAAAATTTGTGTTGCTTATGAGGGTTTAGAGAAGTTTTTTCCGAAGGAAAAAATCATTGTAACCGGTAATCCTATTCGTAAAGATTTACTGGGTATAGACGGTAAGCATATAGAAGGTAAAGACGCCTTTTCATTGATTCATAGTAAGCATACGCTTTTAATATTAGGAGGTAGTTTAGGTGCTAGACGTGTTAATCAATTAATAGAAACTCAATTAGAATATTTTAAATCAAATAATATACAAGTGCTTTGGCAATGTGGTAGATTATACTATCAACAATACAAACATTATAATGAGTTAGAACATGTACAGGTACACGCGTTTTTAAATAATATGGATATGGCTTATGCTGCTGCAGATATGATTATCTCTCGAGCAGGAGCAAGTTCTGTATCAGAGTTATGTGTTGTTGGTAAACCGGTAATATTTATTCCCTCACCAAACGTAGCAGAAGATCACCAAACCAAAAATGCAAAAGCAATTGTAGATAAAGGTGCAGCTATTTTAATTAAAGAAAGCGACCTAGATGCTCAATTTGAGATTCAATTTGATCGATTACTTTTTTCTTCGGAAAAAAGACAAGAATTATCAAAAAACATAAAGCAGTTGGCGTTAGTTAATGCAACAAATGACATCGTAGACGAGGTTGAAAAATTATTAAAACAATAAATGAATTTAGAACAAGCAAATAGCGTTTATTTTATAGGTATTGGAGGTATTGGTATGTCTGCATTGGCTCGCTATTTTGTAGCAAAAGGTCTTACTGTTGGAGGTTACGATAAAACCCAAACAGATATAACCGACGCACTAATAGAGCTTGGAGTTTCTATTCATTTTGAAGATGATGTTAAATTAGTAGATGTTGCATTTTTAGATATTAATACAACGCAGATAATATATACACCTGCAATACCAAAAAATCATCAAGAGTTAAACTATTTTACTTCTAACGGATTTCATGTGATGAAGCGGTCTCAGGTATTAGGAGAAATTACTAGGCAAACATTTTGTTTGGCGGTTGCTGGTACCCACGGAAAAACAACTACCACAAGTATTTTGGGTCATTTGTTGAATGCTTGTGATGTTGAAGTTACAGCTTTTCTTGGTGGAATAAGTGAGAACTATAATTCTAATTTAATCCTCAACGGAACAGAGGTGACCGTTGTTGAAGCAGATGAATTTGATCGATCATTTTTGACGTTATCACCAGATTTTGCGTGTATAACCTCTATGGATGCAGATCATTTAGATATTTATGGAGATGCCTCAGAACTTATAAAATCTTTTAAAGATTTTTCAGAAAAAATAAAGCCAAGCGGAAAACTCTTTGTAAAAAACGGATTACCAATTAAAGGAATAACCTATGGTATTGAAGATGATAGTGATTATGCAGTAAAAAATATAAAAATAGTAAATGGTAGCTATGAGTTTGATGTGCAAACACCAAAGGAGTTACTAGAAAATTTCAAATTTAACCTACCTGGTAGACACAACCTGTCAAATGCATTAATAGCCTTGGCGATGTCTGTAGAATATGGTCTCCCTCAACCACAGCTCGCCAAAGCTTTAGCATCTTACAAAGGTGTTAAACGACGATTTACCTATCAAATTAAAACAGATAATTTAGTATATATTGATGATTACGCGCATCATCCTGAAGAAATCAATGCAGTACATCAAGCAGTAAGAGAAATGTATCCAGGTAAACAAGTGTTGGCTGTTTTTCAACCACATTTGTTTAGTAGAACGCGAGATTTTATTGATGAGTTTGCTAAAAGTTTATCAAATTTTGATGAGATCATATTATTAGATATCTATCCAGCTAGAGAACTGCCTATTGAAGGAGTGACGTCTCAATGGTTATTAGATAAAATTGAAAATAATAACAAGAAACTAGTTCAAAAATCAGAATTAATAGATGTAATAAAAACCAGTAATGCTCCAGTTATTTTAACTCTAGGAGCTGGAGATATTGGAGAAGAAGTTAAGCATATTAAAAAAGCATTAAGTCATGCGAGTTAATTATGGTTACATAAAAGTTGTCTTACTACTAATTTTAGTAGTGTTTTTGTATGCGTTTTCCTCTAAGAGAAATGCTGCAAGAGCTGTAGTAAGTCCAGACATAAAATTTGTAGGTGATGACAATCTTTTTGTAACACATGAGACTGTTAGTAAATTGTTAATACAAAATCAAGAGAGTGTTACAAATAAGCCCAAAGAAATTATAGATTTGAACCGATTAGAATCTGCCCTAAACTCTAATCCAATGATTAAGCAAGCGCAAGTGTTTATGAGCGTTAATGGTTTAATCACTGCTGAAATTGAACAAAAGAAACCTATTGCAAGAGTAAGCACAAATGCATCTTATTACATTGATGAGACAGGCTCATTTATGCCTTTATCAACAAATTATACTGCACGTGTGCCATTAATTACTGGTTTTGTTGAAAAAAATGATTTAGCAAATGTGCATAAAATTGCTAAAAAAATACAGAGTGATGAGTTTTTGATGAAGCACGTTGTCGTAATTCATCAAAACAGAGATAAAACAATAGATTTAAAATTTAGAAATCAAGATTTTAATATTCATTTAGGGACGTTAAAATTATTAGATAAAAAAATTAATAATCTAAAAGCTTTCTATATGAAAGCTATGAAAGACAAAGCACTGGATAAATATAAACTAGTGAATTTAAAGTTTGATAAGCAAGTGATTTGCACCAAAAAGTAAGACGATGGAGAATAATAAAATTTCAGTAGGACTAGATATTGGTACCACAAAAATTGTGGCTATGATTGGTCGAAAGAATGAATATGGCAAGGCCGAAATTTTAGGGATTGGTAAATCTAAAAGTCTAGGTGTGCATAGAGGTGTCGTTAATAATATAACACAAACTATACAATCTATACAGCAAGCTGTGCAAGAAGCTGAGGCAGAAGCTGGTCTTAAAATAGAAGATGTTACTGTTGGTATAGCAGGTCAACACATTAGAAGTTTACAACATAGCGATTACATCACAAGAGCAAACTCTGAAGTGGTAATTGATGAAGAAGATATAGATCGTCTAATTAACCAAGTTCATAAATTAGTTATGCTTCCTGGAGAAGAAATTATTCATGTGTTACCACAAGAATATAAAATTGATGGTCAGGCTGAAATTAAAGAACCAATTGGGATGTATGGTGGACGATTAGAGGCTAACTTTCATGTTGTAGTAGGTCAAGTATCATCTATTAGAAATATTGGTCGTTGTGTAAAAAGCTCTGGTTTAGAATTAGAAGGGATTACATTAGAGCCTTTAGCATCTGCAAATGCAGTTTTAAGTCAAGAAGAAAAAGAAGCAGGAGTAGCTTTAATTGATATAGGAGGTGGTACAACAGATTTAGCAGTATTTAAAGATGGGATTATTCGTCATACAGCTGTTATTCCTTTTGGAGGTAATGTTGTTACAGAAGACATCAAAGAAGGATGCTCAATTATAGAAAAGCAAGCCGAATTATTGAAAATAAAATTTGGTTCTGCATGGCCTGGAGAAAATAAAGATAATGAGATTGTCTCTATTCCTGGTCTACGTGGTCGAGAACCAAAAGAGATTACATTAAAAAATCTTTCTAAAATTATTCATGCTCGAGTGGTAGAAATAATAGAACAGGTTTATGTAGAAATTAAAAATTACGGTCACGAGGAGCAAAAGAAAAAACTAATTGCAGGTATTGTATTAACAGGAGGAGGTAGCCAGTTAAAACATTTAAAGCAGTTGGTGGAGTATATTACAGGAATGGATACGAGAATAGGGTATCCAAATGAGCATTTAGCAGGAGATAGTGATGATGATATTGCGAGTCCGTTATACGCAACAGCAGTAGGTTTAGTGATGGATGGTTTAAAACGTCAAGAACGCAGACGTATTGAAAAAGAGGTTGAAGAGATGAGTACTGCGACAGTTGAGGTTTCCGAAGAAAATAATATACAAGAGGAAGAAGTTATAGAGGCTCCAAAGAAGGAGCGTAAATCTTTTTTAGACAAATTAACAGAACGCGTTAAAGATTTTTTAGATAACGCAGAGTAGAATAAATAAAACGTTTTTGACCTAGTAGGAAGGTCAAAAATAATTGGGGAAATAAAGTATTAATAGAATAAAAGTAGGTTTATGAGCAACAACAATGAATTAGGCAACATTGCATTTGATTTACCAAAAAACCAATCAAACGTTATTAAAGTAATTGGTGTAGGTGGAGGAGGAAGCAACGCAATTAATCACATGTTTTTACAAGGGATTAAGGGTGTTGATTTCGTGATATGTAATACAGATGCCCAAGCACTTCAAAATAGTGGTGTCCCAAACAAAATACAATTAGGAGTTAATTTAACCGAAGGTTTGGGTGCAGGTGCCAATCCAGATGTTGGAGAACAAGCTGCGGTTGAGAGTTTAGAAGATTTACGTCGCATGTTAGATACCAATACAAAAATGGTATTTATAACAGCAGGAATGGGTGGTGGAACAGGAACAGGAGCTGCACCAGTAATTGCTAAATTAGCTAAAGAGTTAGATATTTTAACTGTTGGTATTGTTACAATGCCATTTCAGTTTGAAGGTAAAACCAGAAACGAACAAGCTGCAAAAGGTATTGATACCTTGCGTGCTCATGTAGATTCTTTAGTGGTGATTAATAATAATAAACTTCGTGAGGTTTATGGAAATTTAGGTTTCAAAGCTGGTTTCTCTAAAGCAGATGAGGTATTAGCAACTGCATCTCGTGGTATCGCAGAAGTTATTACACATCACTACACACAAAATATTGATTTACGTGATGCAAAAACTGTATTAAGTAACAGTGGGACTGCAATCATGGGATCGTCTACGTCATCTGGTAAATCTAGAGCTCAAGAAGCGATTATGAAAGCTTTAGATTCGCCATTATTAAATGATAACAAAATCACAGGAGCCAAAAACGTATTGTTGCTTATCGTTTCTGGTTCTCAAGAGATTACTATCGATGAGATTGGAGAAATAAATGATCATATTCAAAATGAAGCTGGTCATGGAGCTAACATTATTATGGGTGTTGGAGAAGATGAGTCTTTACAAGAATCTATCTCTGTAACTATTATAGCTACGGGTTTTGATTTAGACCAACAGCATGAAATTTCTAATACAGAGCAAAAGAAAGTTGTACATGCTTTAGAAGATGATAATATAAAAGACAGCGAGCCAGCTATTATAACACCAGATATTGTTTTAGAAAAAGAGGTTGTAGAAGCTCCAAAAGTTGTTATACATACTTTAACCGATGATGAAGATGATAATGGAGGTATAACTAATAATTTTGAAACTAACTTAATTGCTACAACAGATATCATAAAAAATATTAATATAGTTTATGAAGAAGTTTTAGATCATAAGGTAAAAGAGGAAGAATTTGTTATTACTCCAGTACAAAAAGTACAAGAGACTATTGTAGAGGAAGCAGAAGAGGAGCAAATTACGCTTACTTTTGATTTGCCTTTATCTTTTGGTGCTTCGGAAGAGGAGCAAGAAACAGAAAATAAGAAAGAAGCAAGTGAAGAAGACGATAAAACCTTCTTTACTTTAGGTGATGATGTTAAAGACATGCAAGTAAATGAGCATGTAGAAGTTATTCCTGTTACAGAGGCTAATGAAGATGGTGAGAAACGTTATGCGTTAGATGATTTCATGACTTATGAGTCTGCAATGAATGATAAAGATGCTAATGTGAAAACCCAACCAGAGGTTGAAGAAGAAATTGTTTTTGAAAAAAAGACAATAAAGACAGAGGTTAGCGAGGAACAAGTAGGAGAGGAAGTAGATCCTATGAATAGTCCAATTTCAGACTTATTAAAGGAGAGAGCAGATGAAAGACGTCGTAAAATGAAAGATTTCAATTACAAGTTTAATACAGCTAAAATAGACGAAATTGAAAAAGAACCTGCATATAAAAGACAAGGTGTGAATTTAGAGGATGCTCAGCATTCATCAGAAACCAACACTTCTAGAACATCTGTTTCCAGTGATGAAAACGATGATATTCAATTAAGAAGTAACAATTCATTTTTACACGACAACGTAGATTAGTAGCAAATTTAGTTTAGTGTTTCACACTTTGTTTAACCCGAAAGATTTTCATAATTTTTCGGGTTTTTTATTTTTTAGTGTGTAACTATAAGTAATCGAGTTTTATACTTAAACGCTCATTTTTGCTCTAAATGGTAAAGTCAATTTTAGTATCTTCGTAACTTAATAAAAGAGAATATTATGAGTTTACAAACTGAAATAATGGCTGCAATGAAAGCAGCTATGAAAGCCAAAGATCAAACAGCATTAGCTGCGTTACGTGCGGTTAAATCTGAAATATTACTTGCTCAAACCTCTGGTGAAGGTGGAGACTTAACTGAAGAACAAGAAATTAAGATTTTGTCAAAATTAGTTAAGCAACGTAAGGATAGTGCAGCTATATATTTAGAACAGGATAGAAAAGATTTAGCATTGCCAGAAATTGATCAAGCCGAAGTTATTAGTCAGTTTTTACCAGAAGCTCTTAGTGAAGAAGAAATTGAAAAGGTTGTGATTATGACGATTGAGCAAGTTGGAGCTGAGGGTATGAAGGATATGGGTAAAGTGATGGGAATTGTAAACAAAGAATTAGCTGGACAAGCCGATGGTAAAACTATATCTACAATTGTAAAGGCAAAATTATCTTAACTAAATATTATTAAGTAGATTTCTGCCTTATTAAAAATTTGAGGCCTCGTAGTTCAACTGGATAGAATATCAGATTTCGGCTCTGAGGGTTGGAGGTTCGAATCCTCTCGAGGTCACAATATGTGAATAGTATTGACTATTCATGGCGAAAGAATCTCACTTATAGTGGGGTTTTTTGTTTTTTGGGTTAGTCATTATTACCCATAATGCTTCAAAATCACTAGCCCTATTTCTAGCCCTTGTAATTTTCACGATTTTTTTAGAAAATAATTATAGCTTTTTTATTTACCCAAAACTGGGATGTAATCTCAAACTTTCCATTGAAGAAGTATACAGTTTTGGTCTTGTTAATAAATAATTATTCAGCCCATATCCGTTGTTACCATTAGGATTGCTTTGAATTTTGTAAAGGATTAACGATGTTTTTACATGAAGAAAATTTAATTCAGAGGTATTATATGTAATAATATCTAATTGTAAAACATTTTAGTTATGAAAAATTCAACATCAGTAAAAACGATTCTAAGAAAAGAAAAAAAGAAGAAAAACGGTATGTGTCCTTTGTACCTAAGTATTATTGTAAATGGAAGGCAATTGAGACTGCCAATTGGTAAAGATTGGTTCGCTGACCAATGGGGAGATAGATACAATAGTTATCCAAAGGGAAATGGTTCGAGTACTTTAAAGAAATTGCTAGAGAATAAAGAACAAAAAATGAAAGACTATATTAATAAGCTTGAAATGTTAAATGAACCTGTAACATTTGAAGCTTTAAAAGAGTTTTATAATGGTAGAACTGATATTAGAAAAGACTTTTATTATCACTTTGATAAGTTTACTCAAAAGAAATTTAATGTAATTAAAAAAGGAACTCAAAGTCATTATTTATTGCTTAAAAAACAGCTTAAGGAATTTAAGCCAGTTTTATTGATGCATCAAATTGATTATGGTTTAGTTGACGATTTCTTTTTTTATTTAAGTCATGTCAAAAATGTTGGTGTAAGTGGCTTAGCGACTAGAAGAAAAAACTTAATTACTGTTTTGGAAGAATATAAAAAATTAGGTTTAATTGAAAAAAACTATTGTAAGCAGTTACCTAGATTTAAGGAGAAAACAAGAACTACTTTTTTGACTAAAAATGAAATGGAGAATATAGCTACTGCTAACCTTGATGTAGGTTCTCGAACAAACGGATTAAACCTAACAAGGGATAAATTTCTATTTAGTTGTTATACTGGTTTAAGATATTCAGATGTTGAAAGTTTAGTCATAGATGAAATTAAACAAAATAGAGTGGTTAAAGTAACTCAAAAGACTGGTTCAAAAGTTATCATACCTCTTAATGATAAGGCGTTAGCTATTTTGAAAAAGTATAGTTTTAGAAGGAAAATTGGATTTATCTTTCCAAGAAGATGTAATGTTTCTGTTAATAGAGATTTAAAGCTGATAAGTAGAATTGCTGAAATTGATACAGCAAAGGTTATAACATTCCACGTAGCACGACATACTTTTGGTTCTACATTAGCTATTGAAGGAGTGCAACCTTTCCATATTATGAAGTTAATGGGGCATTCTGATATTAGAACGACGAGTAGGTATGTTAATACAGATGATACCATCTTAGAAAATGTAATGAAAAAAGTAAGCTTCGATGCTGCTTAAAAGTTTAATAGGAAAGTATTACTTTTACTATTGTAAAATATTGTTAGCGTAAGCTATTTAACTTGTTGAAGAAAACTGGTAATTTTTAGACACTACGAGATAAATAGACTTTATGCTCATGCTATGGCGTGGGCTGGGTTTATTTGTAGTGTGGGTATACCAGTACCTCTTCAACGGTAAGCTTCAGTTCCACGCTTATTTTTTTGAAATTAATTTTCGTTTGGGCTTGCGAATATTTAAAATAGTCATGAAAAAATACTTACTCATTATCTCCTTATGTATAATTAACCTAGCCTATTCACAATTTAATACACCAAAAGAGTTTTTCGAGTTTTCGCAATATACAAGCCCTAAAAAGCAGAGATTATTGGAGATTAACAATTGGAACGATTTAGGTAAGGATTTGTATGAAATTAAAAAAAATGATGTCACTTTTAAAATCTATGTAGAGACTACTAATAAATTGGGTGTAAACAGCGAATATAAGGACTATACAATTTTACGAATGTCAGATGGAAAATTATTAGATGAATATTTGAGTTTTTTTATAAGCGTAGGTTTTGAATTATCTAAGACAGAAGAATTTGTTAGTTGGTATAATAATGAAAAGAAGAAAGAAATTAGTTTACAAATTCAAAAAAATGTAAGAGATGAGATTTTCGTTATTCAAATAAGTTATGAAATTGAAAACTTTTATGATTATTTGAAAAGAGCCTCCAAAGAATTAGAAGACGTAAAAGACAAAAGCGTTAGTCAGCGAAAGAGCTATTTGCCATCAGAAATAGTATCAAAGAAAGAGTCAAATACAAAGATGTATAGTAATGAATTTGTAGATACAAACAATAATCAAAACTTACAGAATTAAACAGGTGTTGTTATCCACTATGATAGCGAAAATAATTTTGAGGAAGATATTAAGAAAGGTTACATTTTAAACAATCGAAACCTCTTATATATGCCGAAAATTATTTCTAATTGTAAAGAGCGAGGGGTGGTAATGGTTAAAATCAAAGTAAATCAAAGTGGTAAAGTAATGCAAGTAATTTCAGGTGTGAAAGGCTCAACAACATTATCTAATTGCCTTTTGAAAGAGGCGGAAGAATTAGCATTAAATACAATTTGGAATGGAGATTCTAACGCTCCCTTTGAGCAGATAGGTTTTCAAAGAATAGTTTTTGAGTGAGTTTTAAATAGTTTAGAGTCAATGCTAAGACGCTGAATTTTACTTTAAGTTATAATGCTTAATTTTTTTTAAAGCCCAGCTTAAAAGTATATTATATTATTTTATAACTAACTGTTAATATGGCAGTAAACTACTTGTCAGTAATTTTTAATAAAAATTTTACTATTAAAAGTTAATATTATCGATTAAACTACAAATATATGACACGATGTCATATTAAGATTTCTTTAACAAAGTTGGCACGTTACTTGTCCAGTTTTTTACAGATGAAAAAAGTCCTGACATTGGACCGAAAGGACTTTTTTTAATAACGAGCGATTTCTTAGAAAGGTTAAATCGCTCTATGTTTTGTGGGTGCAAATATACTACCTTTTTTTTATAATCTACAAACTTTCAACTTTCCTTTCTCGGTTTAAGCTCAGCCCCGATAAATGCTGATTATTTTTAAATATTAATAGCAAAATGGAAAATTTTCATTTAGTTCGAGAGGACGACAAGTACAAGTTAAAAAGAGAGAATGCTGAAAGAGCATCTAAAGTAATTAACTCTAATAAGGTTGATGCGATTAGAGAAGCTAGGGATTTTATTAAATCGAAAGGTGGAGGATCATTAAAAATCCATAAGAATAAAGGAGGGTTTCAAGAAGAAAGAACCTATCCAAAATCTAAAGACCCAATAAAATCTAAAGGATAAGACTATGGCTAGAAATTACACAAATTTAATTGAGAATATTAAACATAGAACCAATCCAGATGCTATTAATGAATCTGAGATAATGGATAAGACATTTAGTGCCGAACTTAGAGATTTAGCAGATAAAAAAGTCCTAGAATATATTAAGAGGGCTATGAGAGGAGTTGAATCAAGATATGCCGAGAGAACTATTGAGGCAGGTAATAAAGTTATGATGCATTTGAAAAATAATAATTCTAGTTTGGATTATAAATTTCAAGGGTCTGTTCCGAGTAATACCCACATAGTGGGGCATAGTGATATTGACTTGGTTCAAATTACAAATTCGTTTTATTCGCATGAAAGTAAATCTAGCTTTACTAACAAGTTTAATAGTGGATATTTAACTGTATCTGAAAAGAGTAGATTACTAGACGTTATTAATGGTAGTACATATTTTGGCGATGTAAATGCAGATTTGAGAAAACTTAGAACAGATGCAGAGTTAGTGCTGACTTCTGTTTATAAGAATGTGGATATAACTAAAGCTAAATCAATTGAGGTCAATCCAACTAATCCAGATAGGATTGTGGATGTTGTTACAGCATCTTGGTATGTTAATGTAGATTCGGTATTAACAAACGATGAAACAGATAAAGGTATCCAGATTTACAATAAAGAAAAGAATACAAGGTTGCCTGTAGATTTTCCTTTTATGAAGATTAAATTATTAAATGAGAAAGATAAATCCGTTAATGGTCGTTTGAAAAAGATGATAAGATTCTTAAAGAACTTAAAAGCAGACTCAGATTACACCTTAAAAGAAATTTCTAGTTTCGATATTAGCTCAATTTGTTACAATATACCTATATACAATTATGAAAATAAGCCATATTATGAATTGGTAGTCGTTTTGTTTTCAGAATTTATGAAAATATTTGAAGATGAAAATTATAGAAATAGTATTATGTCAATTGACGGTTCTGAACCAATTTTTAGAGGTAAAGATGAAAAAGTTGATAAATTGAGATTGTTATTTAGAGAGCTTTTCACTGTTAATGAAGATTTAATGTCGCAAACTTCTTACGCTAAATTTTTATAATAATGAAGAAGAGAGTTTTTATAGGAAGTTCTACTGAGGAGCTAGGAACCGCAAAAATTGTACAGAGATTATTGCAAGATGAATTTGATGTTGTAATATGGGACGAAAAATTATGGGAAAAAGGACCAGTTTTTAAATTGAATAATAATTTCTTAACGGACTTATTAGCTTCAACATTGAAATTTGATTTTGGAATTTTAATTGGTTCTCCAGACGATAAAGTTGAGTCTAGGAAGAAAGTATATATGCAAGCTAGGGATAATGTTTTATTTGAATTAGGCTTGTTTGTAGGAAGGTTAGGATTAGATAAATGTGCGTTTTTAGTTAGTAAAGATGTTAAAATCCCATCTGATTTTGGGGGTATTAAATTGTCATTATATGATAATACTAATTTAGTAGAGAAGGTTGATGAAATAAGAGATTTATTTAAAAACTCAAGTAGTAATGATTTGAATTTTTTCCCATCTAGTACTATTGCATCTACTTACTACGAGAATTTTGTTAAATTAGTATGTGAATATTACATTAATAATGATGGATTTGACTTTAATGATATAAAGTACAAAAAAGTAATATTTAAGATATTCGTTCCTGAAATATTAACGGATAATGCTAATACACAGTCTGTTAGATTGCAGAATAAATTAAAGATAAATGATGAAATTTCATTTGGTACTCCTGGAAGAATGAGGAGTGTAAGGGTGAGTAGCATTATTGAAGAGGATACTTTGATTTTAGCTGACTTCCCTACTATTTTATCAGGAATAAAGCATGCTATATCCAATCTTCTACCTAAAGAATTCAATGAGCAAAATGATGAATATAAATTAGTTTTAAACAGAGAATTAAATAAGTTTATAGAGTCATTGGAAATCATTGTAAGAAGAAATAATTATCACGATTTCGTAAGGATTGTAAGGGTCTAATAAATTATCAAAATTTTAATTAAACCGTTTGTTAAATCAAACGGTTTTTTTTGATTAAAATTAAATTTTAACAAAATTTTAAGGTTTAATGCGGCACAAAAATGAGGCTAGCTGTTATTAGTTTAGTATAAACTATTAATTGTTTAAACATGAAAAATTTAGAGGATAATTTAAGACGAAGTATTCAAGAATTTAAGGTTTACAACCTAAATAAATTAATACAGTTAAGAAGACAACAAAAAGAATATTTTGAGTTAATTTCTATTCAAAAGTCAATGGATGATTGGCTAACAGTAAATGACTTAATTAAAGAATTTGGTATAAGTAGAAAAACTTTTGATAGATGGAGGATAGATGGGCTAAAAGTATACCAAAAGAAGCCAAAGGCTGTAATTATAGTTCAGAGAAAAGATATTATAAATTACTTGAAGAAATAAGTGATGATTGATTACTTTAAAGCTAGAGGTGAATTAATATCTTATTTTCCAGATAAGTATTGCTTATTGTATTCAGATGATTTAAGAGATACATCAGTAATAAAGCGAATGAGAATCCCTAATAAATCCCATAAGCGTTTCTTAATATTTTCATATTTAGTAGAGCAACCACATAAAATAAGAATTGAGGGAAATTTACGAAAATGGTGGTTTGGGGAAAAGTCAGCTGTTGCAGATTTAAACAAATCGAATTTAAATAAATGTGTTAAGCTTATAGGTGAAAGATTAGGTGTTGATGAATCGGAAATATGGAAACTGGAATTTTCTAATTTAGAATTAGGTGGTAATGTTAAGTTAGAAAGAAAGTATAATTCATTAATTCCTTCTATCATTGATTATCCTAGATTAGAAATGACAAGATTTAGCAGAAAATCAGTAAAGTTTGAGGGAGACAAATATTCACTTATAATTTATGATAAGTTACAAGAACTTAAAGACCGTGGAAAAATCTCTTCTGAAACAGCAAAGAGGCTCATGGAATATATTTTTATTTTCCGTTTTGAAATTAAGATAGGAACTAAATCAGGTTATGTGCATAAGGATAAAGTGAAGACATTTGCTTTGGTCAGAGACAACTTTGATTTCTTAGTGGATGATTGGTTAGATAGGTTTTACAAGTTTAAAATAATTGATTTATTCTCAGGTGTAAAAGAAATCCCTAGAGGTAGTATGACAAAACGAGAGTTTTTAGATTATTTAGTATTCCAAAAAATGTGTGAAATAGGAATCGATTATACATTATATCTTTCAGATACGTTTGTTAAGAATCATAAAAGTGTATCAAAGAAAGAGTTGTTGAAAATACACAAGAAATTTAGTGATGGTAAGAAATGGAATTATTATACACATATTGCTAGTTCAGTTGCTTTAAAGGCTGGACAATTTAAAAGATAATATTATCTATTAATAATAGAAGATAGATACTGTATAGGTAAGTTAATAACTTTTATAATTAAAGCGAAATTTTTGGATTTGCTTTTGAATGGTACAAGTAAATTCAGAAAGCTTATTACAAGATAGGCCAAGTACCTACAAGTAATACTTTACTTGTTTTTAAGTATGGTTTTATTGGGTTTTACTTTTTTTAAAGCAAGTATAAAATAAATCTAAAGAAAAGTAATTAGAAAGCAGATATTCCACTATATATTTATAACTTTGGATAGTACCTTGAAGGCGAGCTGAATAACACGTTTAATAAACAATTGCTCGTCTATTTTGATAGCGAGGTGAATGTATACCAAATATGCAAATTTCTATTAAGAAAGCTGTATATTTCTTCAAGAGACCTTTCATTAGGCACCTCTTGATACATTCTAATACTGTGTATATCATAAGTGAGACTATTAAGTTAAACTTCTGTAAAGATACAATATTTATACCTGACGTAAGGAGCGCTGGTCTAGTATCGGCGACATATGCGCGTGTTGTTCCATTAAGTAAAGCATGCTCCGATGTCACGCCTTTGAGGTATTTTTTTATGACAAAAAAACGAAAACAAAAAGATTGGTTTAGAATTAAAAGGTATCCTCATATTGGACTTCAGTATGAACATAAGGATAGACCAAAGATTGAAAGCTATGTGAAAAATAAGACTAAAATTAAGTCTCACGCTTTTTTGCCATTTATTCATAGAACGATTGCTGTCAGAAAATTTAGGAGAAAGAAATTGAGCGATGGTTCCCGTTCAGAAAAAAGAATAGCGTCTTATAAAGAGAGAGAGGTGTTTTATGCTAGCCATTTAGATTCTTTTATTTTTAGTTATTATGCTGATTTAATAAATAAATCCTATGAAAAATTTATTGAGAATAAATCTGTAAGTAATTGTGTTACTGCTTATCGGCAGATTAAACTTAATCCACAAAACAAAAATTCTAGGAATAAATGTAATGTTGATTTTGCCAAAGATATATTTGATTACATTAAGGCAAATAAGAGTAAAAGTTTAGTTGCAATAACATTTGATATAACCTCATTTTTTGATAATCTAAATCATAGGCTTTTAAAAGAAGCTTGGATTAAAGTATTAGGTTTAAAAAATGAATTACCAGAAGACCATTATTCAATATTTAGAAATTTAACAAAGTTCGCTTATATTGAAATAGATGATTTGTTTGAAGAATTTAAGAATGATATTGTAGTTAAGACTAAAAAAGGAAATTTAACAAGAAGTAAAGTGCCCAGGCTTGATTTGTTAAAAGAAAAGAAGGCAGTTGCATTTTGTTATCAAGAAGATTTTCCAAGTAGAATAAGAGACAAAAATTTAATAAAATCAAATAAGTGGAAGTTTGAAAATAATAAGAAAATATTAAGGAATAAAGGGATTCCGCAAGGCTCACCTATAAGCGCAATTTTGGCTAATGTGTACTTGATTAATTTTGATACTATATTACAAGATTTTGTAGCTTCAAAAGGAGGTGTCTACCAGCGTTATAGTGATGATATGGTTGTAGTCATTGATGAAGAATACAGAGATGAAATAATTAATAAATTTCAAGAAGAAATTAAAAATGTACAATTAGAAATTCAGCCTTCTAAAACTCAGGTCTATGTTTTTAAAGCATTTGACGGTGAATATTGTTGTAAAGAGTTTAATATTGAAACTAAAGAATTATCTAATAAAACAAAATTTGATTATCTAGGATTCTCCTTTGATGGTAATCATGTTTATTTAAAATCATCTGCTTTAGCGAAATATTATCGTAAAATGAAAAGAGCTTTCAGAAGAGGTAGCTTTTATGCCAAGTATGGTAAGAATGGTGAGCCGAAGTTGTTTAAGAATAGGCTTTATAAAAGGTTTACATATTTGGGAGCAGGTAGAAGAACTATTTATAAACGTGACCCTAGCAATCCTGATAAATGGATTCCTACTAATAAATATGATTGGGGAAACTTTTTATCTTATACTAGCCTTGCTTACAGTGTTTTTAATGAAGATAAAATTAAAAAGCAAATTAGAAATAGTTGGAATATCTTTCATAAGATAATGACAAAAAAAGAAGAAGATATTAAGAGCTATCATAAAAGGAGAAAACATAAATAATTATCCCTATTACTATCCCCTTAATTTTTCATAAGCTTTAAACCCTAGTCATATGTGGAAAATTTTAACTAAGTTGTATCCCTCTCGAGGTCACGAATAAATAAAAAACCTAAGCGTTAAATCAAGCTCGCTTGAATTTATTAGCTTAGGTTTTTTATTTTCAAAGCGGAATTTTAGAGGATGCGTAGCAATCCAATAAAATTTTGATTTAATGTATAAGTTTAGAACTAAATCAAGCTCGTTTGAATTTATTAACTTAGGTTTTTTATTTTCAAAGCGTAATTTTAGAGGATGCGCAGCAATCCAATAAAACTTTGATTTAATGAATATGTATAAAACTAAATCACGCTCGCTTTAATATTGATGCTTAAAATAGATTACATGTTTTAATAAGATCTATTTTTAATTTGTTAATATTTCCGAAGAAAAAAATATCATAACATCATATAATGATAACAATCCATACTATTTTAACATTAGCACCAATTAAAGAAGAGAATGTATTTGAGGTTTGGGTTAGCGCTATTTTAACACTTGTGCTTCTTGGTGTGATTTTGGTATTGGGATTAAAAGTACTTTTTTACTTTTTTGAGATGGCATATGTAGAATACATAAATAAAAAATTATTTATTAATCATGTATATTTTAGAAAACGTAAGCTCACAAAATCTCAAAAATCTATTCTTAAAAATAATTTTAAATTCTATCAAAATCTGCCCTTAAAATATCAGTCTTTTTTTGAGCATAGAGTTTGTAAGATTATAAATGAAATAGAATTTATTGGTAAGGAAATTAAGGTTTCTGAGGACATGAAGGTAATCTCATCTGCAACATTAGTAAAGCTAACTTTCGGGCTTAGAGATTATAAAATTGAGTCTGTAGAACGTATAATATTCTATCCAGAAGAATTTTACTCACAAACCAATGATGCTTATCATAAAGGCGAGTTTAATTTAGGGTTAAAAGCCTTGGTGTTTTCATGGCAAGATGTCTTGCATGGATATGAAATAGAAGATGATAATCTTAATTTAGCTATTCATGAATTTACGCATGCTATCCATTTTTATTATATGAAAGTAAGGCGCACAAGTACAAGTGCAGCCATATTTTTAGATGCTTTTGTAGAGCTTACTAAAATGCTTGATGATAATCCTGAATTAAAAATTAAATTAGTAAAATCTAATTTTTTAAGAGACTATGCTTATACTAATCAGTTTGAATTTCTATCTGTAATAATAGAGACGTTTATTGAGTCTCCACAACAATTTAAAAGAGATTTTCCTGCTATTTATCATAAAGTAAAAACTATGTTAGGTTTTTACTTTAAAGGATATTAATTACAATCTAAATACAGCTTGTAAAAAATGTTGCCAGTGATTGTTGTCAAATTGGTTTGATTTATGCTTAAAAGCAAATTTACCAGTAGTTTGAAATCTTACTCCAATCGTTCTTGTGTCGTTTAACCAAAATAAAGCTCCAACAGATAGATTTGCAGATGTGTTTAATTCTTTAATAGAAAATACACCTAAACCACCAGAAACGTATAGATCTAACCAATTAGCATCAAATAAATAATCTGAATAATAATATTTAACGTTTGTATTGGTAGAGAAATAAAATATATCTTCTGTTAATAAGCCATTATCAATGCGTGTATTAGCATTGTAACCATTAAAACTAAAGTCTTGTTCTATAGCTAAGAAATCTGACCAACGATATTCTATGGCAAACGCTAGAGGATTTTTAAGAGAAAATTCATCTAATCTCTCAACAGGGTTTCTTGTTCCTTCATTACCTAAAGCATTCACACCAACGCTTAATATCCATCTTTCTTGGCTATTACGATAATCGGTTTTGGTTAAAGATTGTCCAAAGCCAAAACTACATGAAAGTACTAATAAGATTACTGCAAAATTTTTCATAACACAAATTTGTGTCAAAAGTAGTTATAAAGTTCATATAAAAAAACAAATATTGTCTAAGTTTTTCTTATTGCTAGTGATTTGATTAGATATAATCTATAACTTTTGTTTGTGAGAAGTAAATTAATTCTATGTGATAAATAAAAGGTAATGTATTTTGTAATATTTTCAATTTTATGAAAAATCTTAGATTTCATTTTTAACAAATAACTGCTTTTCTTTAATCTATTTATTAACGTGGTTTTTTGAGATTTAAATTGCTTAAACCAAATTGAATTTAAAGTGATAAAATGGGACGTGTATTTTAAACTTAAAAATTTGGTTGTATCTGGTGTAAGTATGTCTAATTTGAGAACTAGACTATCATACGAGTTTTTTAAATTAAGAGTATTGTAATAATAATTGCTATCGTTTATCGCAGTGGTTAATATATTAATTTGATTAAGGTGAGTTTGGCTTGGTAATGTAAAACTGTTAATTATTACTTTATTAGAAAGTAAATCCTCCACCGATAATAAACTTCTATATGATGGGTTTAAAACATGTCTATGTAATTCTATTGCAGCTAATTTATTTTTATTTACTTGTCTAGGGAGATGTCTAAAATGAGGTCGTTCATAATTAAAGTTAACTAAATTATCATAACCTATATTTTTTATTAATCTAAAAGTATTTTCTAGATCTTTCTCTCCAACTAATACGTCAAAATCTCCAATCATTCTCTCACCTAAATCTTTATAATAACCTCCTAGAAGTAAGGCCATACCTTTTATAAAAACATAATTTATATCATGTTTATCAAGGGTGTCTACCAATACACGAGCCTCATCTATTAGTTTTTGGTTTCTATTTCTATTAATAGAGGTGAGTTCTTCTAAGTAATCACGTAAATCATTTGGTAAATGAGCTAACAAATTCTTTTGCTTGAGTCTACAATACACTGTCGTTAACACAAGATGTTGGCTCGAAATTTTAACCAGATTATCCCAATCAATATGAGTAGATTTTAGTTGCTTTTTTAAACCATCATCGTCATTGTTAAAATTTAAAATGTCGGCAATTAGCTTGTAGGTTTCTATGTTGGAATTTTTTTGCAAATAAACAGGTCTTATATTTTAAACAAATATGAGCAATAAAAATTTAACTGTTAATTTGATTCTTAAGACTTTCTATTGCGAATTGATTATCACTGTAACAAAGCTCGTAAAACTTAACAGTCTCTAACCAATTTAGAAATTGTTGGGCATGTTTAGGATTTGGTGAAATCCACGAATCTGGAATTAAAGTCTCAAGTATTTTTTCTACGGAAATTGGATTTAATTCAGATTTTTTAGTCTTATCATACTTTACATAAACTATAGTTTTACAAGGAAGATGTGATGAACTATTTTTTATTTCGTGATAATTAGGAACATATTTTAAATTCACCTTTTTAGGTCCATTGAAATAGGTTTCTAAAGAGTTGAAACTTGGTATATGAGATTCTAACAGTTCAAAAGCACCTTTCTTTATTGAAATGGCACTTGGGTATCTATATAATTCTAAATCCTCGTACATAGGAGTAAAATCATCTGCAATTAAATCAAAACCATTAGCCATTAATAAAGCCGACAATGTACTTTTTCCGTTGCCAGAATCTCCAATTAACATCATAGCATTTTTAGAGTTTGCAACTGTTGAGGCATGAAACGTTGCAATCCAATTTTCATTATTTTTATTATGAATTGTATTAGTTAATTCTAATGCAAAGCGACCTTGAAGTAAATGAAAATTTTCAGTTTTAAAACTCCCTACTAGTTCTTTATTTTTATTTAGGTGCAAATAGTCACCAGTTTTAAATACATCAAATTCTGTATCAAAAGTAGTGCTGTCTTTTATTAATTTATGTGCAATTTGTGGATGAATTATACTTTCTATAAGAGTCGAAGCATAATTTATTTTAATAATTATAGATTTAAACTTATAATATCTTTCAATATCTAATAGTGGTACAACCTCTGTTTTAAAATTTGAATTATCCTGCTGTAGTGTTAGATTAGCTTCATACAAAAATGTAGAAATTTCTTCAAAAATACCATTACACGTCTCAGGACTTCCTAATAACAGGGTGTGTTGTAGATTGTCGATAAAAGTTTTAGCGTTATTAGTTTCTAAAAACAAGTTAATTAATAACCATGCGTCTTTAGATACAACGACGTATCTATTTGATTCTTTAAACCAAAGAATGAAACAATCATTAATGTTACGAATGTGCTCTGGAGCTAAATTCGCTTTCAAAATAAATTATTTGAATTAATCAAAAGGATTTCCACCTGGATCTGGAGGCGAAGAAGCGTGCGCTTTCTTAGGATTAAGAATAAGAAATGTACCCATTGCGGTCAGCGCAGCGTACTTACCCATTTTCTTAATGGCTTCCTTACGGGTGATTTGATCTTGAGGACTTTTTTTATTCATTACATGCGATAATAAGAAGCAAAAATAATAAAATATTCTTACTTAAGTCATTAATTCATTTTAATTTATTTTAAAACTATTCAATAACAACCTTTTGAGATGTTTTGTTAAGGTCATTTTGTAGTTTAACGATATATATACCAGTACTTACGTTAGAAACATCAATACGGTTTTGTATTTGATTTAATTCTAATTTAGAAGCTAAAACTAATCGACCTTGAAGGTCAAATATATTAACCGTCGTATTATCTAATACTTGTCCATTTATTACAAGCTCTTTAGTAGCTTTTGAGACAAAAACATCAAGAGTATCAAAGTTATTAGATGGCGTAGATAGCGATTCATCAGTAAATCTTAAAAAGTATCTACCTGTATCTTTTATATCTACATTAGTAGTTAAAACATAATCTCCAGCGTTTAATAATGTGATTGTACTATTTACTGTATCTTCTAAAAAGACATCAACAGTATTTGGTAGACTTGACGCTTTAATACTAATTGTAAATTGTTCTCCAGCATTAACGTTTACACCTAATGGTACTACAACGCTAGATAAACTTGAAGAAGGTAAAGATTGTATAGCCATATCTATACCGTCATTACTTTCTATAAGGTGAGTAAAAATAGCAAAATCATTAGGAGCTTCATTCCCAAAAACACTCGTGTCAAATCCTGGGTCTAATCCTAAAGAAACATTGTCTGTTAAAAAATACAAATCTGTAGTATACATGGCATCACTCTTACTAATCTCTAAAGTAATAAAAGCATTTTCAGTAATACCTTGTCTACCCATTATAAAATCATCTGAGTTCCCATTAGTATCTGCAATTCTCATGTCTGGGTTGAAGTTTACTGTTGCTCCACCTGGTGCAGATGTTACTAAAAACCCTTGTCCTGGAGCAATAAATTCATCTGAGTTTAATACAAAATAGCCTAAATTACGAACAATGAAACCATCTGTAGCATCACCATCATAACCGTAAATTCCAGATGAAGAATTATTAAAAGCAGAACTGTTTGCTGTTAAAAATGCGCTCATTGATAGGTATGAAGGGTATGGGTTACCTATTAAATTCCACTGACTTGCGTTACCAACATTAACTGGTACTGGTATACTCCCTGTTTCTACATCTCCTACAAATGTAAACGTAGAATTTGGTGCAGGAGTAGTTGAGGCAGAACGATAGCCTTGACCTGCAGTTAAAACATCACCATTATTAGAAGCGTTAAAATTAACGTAAGCATTGTTATCATTATCAAATGGTCCAAATAAAAATGATGGAACACCATTAATATTTCCTGTAGGAATGTTTGTATTTGCAGCTGCAAAAACCTCAAATGTTTGACTAGAGTTTGTTACAGGAGCAGCTATTAAATCGTTTTGACCCGTTGTAGAGCCTGTTGTATTATTAAAAATGTTTATATGACGTCTGTAAATCACATCTCCAATAGAAGAGCCTCCAACAATTAAACTAGAATAATTATCAGAAACTGAGTTTAAATCTAAACTACCACCAATATTTGTTAAATCTCCACCAAGTGTTAAGCTTTCTGCTGGATCAATGGTTAAACTTCCACTAGAAAATATTGATAGATTTGTACCAATGTTAAAATTCACTAAACCTGGTTGACTTGTATTTGTTAAATCTAAAATAGTATTATCAATAATAACATTATCTGGTACGCCAGAGCCTACCAATGAACCATCTGTCCATTCATTGAAACGATTATACGTATCAATAACATCCATATAAATAAGGGAAGAACCAATACCGTAATTAGGCACAAGGTTTGTAAATCCTCCGTCTGCAATAATTAAATTTCCATCAACATTAAATGATCCATTACCACTAACACCTCCTGTGATTTCAAAATTTGAATCGGCATTAACTGTGAATATTCCTGTAGTTGTGATATCTATATTATTAGTTGTGAAATCTGTATTTAAGCTAACAGTGTTATTAATTATAACTTCATCACCTTCTAATGGTGCGTTGCCATTAACCCATGTTTCATTTGTAGTCCACAAACCATCGTTTGAAGAAGGTGCTAGGCCACCTTTTTTTCTGCTAGTAGCTTGGTAATAGGTTATAAAATCAATTGGAGTCGTTCCAGGACTTTCTGTAGCTGTATTGTCTCCAATTGATTCATCAGATCTAAAGGCGGTATTTGCATTGAGATAAGTTGCAAGAAATTTAAAACTTTCTCCGCCTGCTATAGCATTGATATTTGAAAAATCAATATTAAAAGCATAACTCTCTGCATTATTTTCACCTGATGGACTTAACGATGCACTTTGAACAAAATTATGTGAGCCATTCTCAACAATTTCAAATAATCCTGCAAAATTATTATTTAAAGATATTGCATAGTCAGGTTCAAAACCTGGAGGGAAATTAACCGTAGATCTTGATATACCAGAAAAGCCAGATACAGCTTTTCTTCCGTCGTCACCTGTATCTGTTAAATTAGCAGTAGATGAAATTCCTCCTGGCTGACTGTCGATATATACAACAATGTGATTTTCGAATAACCCAAGATTGCCACCAACACCTCTATTAAAAGTGAAGTTAATGTTTGAACCAGAGCTAGCATCAATTTCAAAACTACCAGTACCTAAAGGTCCATCAAATCCTGTTGCAGTATTTCCTGGATATGTGCCACCAATACCTTCAATTTTAAAGTCTTCGAAAGCTATATCTTCATTACCAGAATTTACGCTAACTGTTAATCTCAAATCTAATGAAGTGTCTGTAGCTGTAGTAAATAATAACTTAGAGAATTTTTGAAATGTTGATGTTAATTGGATACCGTCACCAACGCCATCAAAATCTGTATCTTCTTGAAAAAATGTATTAAATCCTTCAACGTTATTGAAAGCCAAAAAGCTAATCCAAGGTTCAGACCCATTGGTTCTATATTCTACTAAAATTTCGTCGGCATTGTCAATAGATTCTGTAGCTGCAGATGCAAATTTTCCTGTAAAGCGAATACCAGTAAATCCTTCGATATTTATTCCTGACCAAATCAATTGACTTGGGTTAGAACCTCCATTAACAGCATCAATATCTTGAGCAGCAAAAAAGTTACCGTTATTTCCAGTATATGCAATATTTATGTTTGAACCGTCGGTAATTTGAAAATAATCTGTTGATCCATTATTACCTTCAGCACCAAGTGTAACATTGTATAGCGAGTTATCTGTAAAAGTTTCGCACCAAATACTAGATCGATTTGGAGCAACGCCAAATGCATTACTAAGATTACTATTATTTAAACCTGTAGCATTAGCAGTTAGGGTACCTACACCTGAGGTATTAATTAATAAATTATCAAACAATGAGCTTCCATTTATTGCGTTTACAGATGTTGTAGCACTATTAGAAAATGAGAGATCGTTAACAGTTAAATCTATTTGACCAGTATAGTCAATATCTTTATTACCATTTATATCTACCGCGTCAACAATTACAGCTGGATTAATAGCAATATTAATTTCTGAATTAGATGGCTGTTGAGCAAATATTAAATCGGAAGCCACAACATTAATTGTAGTTTCTGGTCCGGTAATAGTTCCTAAAGTTAAAGGATTTATAAATGTAGATCCAGAGGCATTTGCTTCAAATCCATTTGTAGTATCACTAATTTCAAATTGTATGATGCTATTATCTACTATATCATTTTCTTTTAAGTAGAATCCTAATACAAATTCTAGTGAGCTACCATTAGCTACAGTTATTGGTGTATCAAAGTCTAGTGTAATATCTGTATCAGTAATAGTAACGGTAGGAGAATAATCTACTAAATTTTCATCATAAAGTGTAATACCTTCAATAGTTGTAGGCCATAAAGCAGTATTGTTGGCTCCTGGTGTAAAGCGCATTTTTGTAACGTTGGTTGGTAATGCGTCTCCAGATGCTTGATCTTCTATAACAAAGCCAAATACTTCCGCATCATCTGCAATGGTAATTGAGTTACTCGCAACAATAGTTGAATTGCTAATTTGTGGTGTTGCTGCAAAAATTTCAGTATCATTATTATTCATATTTCCTGAAATATTCTCTACTAGCAGATCATCCATCCATAATAGACCAGCCCTTGTACTAGTATAAGTAAAGCTAAGTCCAAAAAAATTATTAAATGTATAATCTGTATTAATTCCTGTGCCTTCTGAAATAAGATTGTCAAAACCACCATCAGTATCTACGAATAATTCCCATTCACCGTTAAGAGATCTTGTTACTTTAATACCAACAGTATCATTTCCATCCCAATTTATACTAGAAGATATTATAGAGCCATCAGCAGACCCATTGGTAACTTTCCATAATGTTAAAATATCAGATGTTCCAGTTAGGTTAACTCCTATTACATAACCATCTACGTTATTTGAATTTAGATTAAATTCATTAGCGGTTAAATATACCCAGAACTTATTAGCTCCTGAAGGGTCCCAATTGCCATTTGATAGGTTGAATTGCCAATTAGTATCTTGATTATTTAAATCTAATGCAGATGTGTTATAAGCAATATAACTAGATCCAGCGGATCCTGAAATATTGTGTTTTAGTGATCTGTTTCCAGTAATTGGGTTTGTTGTGGAGTTTGCCCAAGAAAACGCAGAGCCTTGTCCCCATCCTGTTAAATTTCCATCTTCAAAATCATCAATAATAACTTGTCCAAATCCTAAATTTGCTACTAATAGTAGCATAATAAACGCGTAAAAATGTTTCATATATCGTTATAATATGTTGTTAGTCGATAAAACCAGAAATATAGCGTTAAGTCTTTGAGAATAAGGGCTCGCAAATATAATAAAACTTCTCAATTTCAATATAATGCAGTATTATTAAAAAGTTAACAAAAGAAAAAGCACACTTAAAAAGTGTGCTTTTATTTATGAAATACGTTTTTAATGTTTTACTTAATAATCACTTTTTGTGATTTTTGAGATATTCCATTATTTAATTTTACAACATATATTCCTGATGTAAATCCAGAAATATCAATTTGATTTGAAGTACTTCTAGTATCTAATTTTGAATTTAAAATCATACGTCCTTGTATGTCATAAATTTCAAGCATAGTATCATTTTGAAGTGCTCCTTTAATAAATAATGTTTTTGGAGTTTTAGTAGTATAAATTTGAATTGTTTCAAAATTTTCTTCTGAAGTCGATAATGCTTCCGCAGAAAATCTTAAGAAGAAACGTCCAGTTCCTGATAAATTTACGCTAGGAGTGAAAATATACTCTGAATCGTTTAATAAAGTAAACGTATTTGTTACTGTGTCTTCTAAATAAACATCTACAGCGTTTGGTATATTGCTTTCTAAAATGCTAATACTTAATTGTACTCCTTGGTTTGCATTAACTCCTAATGGGATAATTACATCATTAATGGCATCATAATTTACAGATTGAACTGCTAAATCCAAACCATTATTGTTGTTAACCAGATGCGAATAAATTGCAAAGTCTGGAGTAACATTATTAAACATAGCTGTATCGTAACCAGAGTCCATGCTTAAAGTTGCATTATCATTAAAATAAACATCAGTTCTAAATATGTCATTATCGGTAGATAGTTCTAATCTTAAGTTTGCTAGATTAATGTTATTTTCTAATCTACCTACGACAAAATCATCTGTAGTACCAATAGATCGCATTGTTGGAGTAAAAGTTATTGTTCCTCCACCTGCTTTAGAAGCAACAAAGAAACCTTGTCCTGCAGCCATTACAGCTGTTGGATTAGCATCAGAGTAAGCCTGATTCCAAATTACAAAACCATCTTCTAAATCACCATCATATCCATATACACCAGAGTTAGTTGCACTAAACTCACTGTTATTGGTTGATAAGAAATCTGATAATTTTATGTAAGATGGATAAGGGTTACCAATTAAATTAAATTCACTTCCAGCACCAACAGTAATTGGAACTAATTTTGTTTCTGTTTCTACATTACCAACAAATCTAAATGTAGATCCTGTTGGTGTGTCTGATGCAGTTCTATATCCAATACCTAACTCTATTAAAGATGGATCGTCTGCAGAGGTATAATTAATATAATTGTTAGCATCTCTATCAAAAGGTCCAAATAAGAAAGAAGGTACACCTCCAATTGTTCCAGATGGAATGTCTGGATTAACTGTTCTCAAAGCTAAAAACGTTTGGTCAGCATCAGTAACAGGTGCTGAAACTAAATCATTTTTACCAGTTGTAGACCCTGAGTCTGCAAATTGATTTACGTGTCTGTTATAAATTACTTCTCCTTGTACTTTATCTGCAATTAAACTAGAGTAAGATGTAGATGATGAGTTAAGTTCTAATAAACCAAAGTTAACTACGCCAGAGTTTGTTGTAACAGATTGTCCTGCACTAATTGTAGTGGCTCCAATTTCATTAACATATAAATTATTTAATTCAATATTAGAACCTACAATATAAGTACCATCTAAAACATATGCATTATCTAGTCCTGTTGATGCAGATGGTGGGTTTGGTGACCAACCATTATCTTCATAAAGTAAACCGTTAAATACACTACTTAATTTAAAGTTGTCAAAACCAGAGTAACCATTAATGCCATTATTTCTAACTCTTACTTGCAAAGAAATTGTAGATACTGCACTTGGTATATCTATAGTGATTGAACCTTCATCTGTATCTATGGCATCATTCCCATCTAAAAGAAATTCAAAAGCCTGAGGCGTTCCATCATATATAAGTCTATATTGAGCATCATCGTTATTATTTACATAACCATGTACATCCCAGTCAAAAGATAATTTAACATCATCAAAATTACTAATATCAATCGTGTCAAAAGTTAAAGTAGCAAAACCAGTGGCACCATTATCACCTTCATCGTTTAAATCATTTTCACCAAATATATTGTTTGAGAATAAAGGGTTGTCTAAAGGAGATGCATCATTAATATCAATAACTCCATAATATCCATCAGTTCCCCAACCGTTATCAAATAATGCAACGTTACTAGAGTATGTCCAATCTGGAGTACCACTATCAAAATCTTGTTGTGCAATAGTTATTAATGGACCATCAATATTAAAAGTTGTACTCGTACCAGTAATTAAACCTCCACCAAAAGTAATTAATGAAGTTCCAGTTTCTTTTTCCGAAAAAACTATAGTATCAAAAATCGATACACCATTTGTAACTGCATAAGTATTAAATCCAGGCTCTAAAGAACCACCAGAAACTACTGATATGGTACCATTAAAATCTAAATCTATATTTCCGTTTGCATCAACAGTATTAACAACTGGAGATGGATTCATCGTTTCAAATTGAAATGAATCAACAGGCTCTTGATCAAAAACAAGGGCTGTTGCAACAACCTCTATTTTGTTATCATCTGGAGCAATTGGTGTTTGAGCACCACCAGCATCAAAGGCATCAAAAGTAGATCCTAAAAGTGCGTCAGCATTAGCAGAGTTTATCGTTAGTTGTATTTGATCATTATCTGTAACTGTAGCATTAAAAGTAGCGTAAACATCAAATGTTTTTGAACCATTGTCTGGAGCAGTTATACCAGAGATACCTTCAAATAAAGTATTATCTGTAACTGTTGTTACTTCGGAAATGTTAGTACTCCCGTCAAAAATAGCTAAAGCAGCTAGATTTGCACTATTAGAAACATTAAAGCCTAAATCGGTTAGTATTGTTGGTACAGTATCAGCATCTGTTAAGTCATCACCACCATCTTGTACGGTAAATTCACCAATTTTTATAGCGTTGGTAGTTGTTAATCCTGAGGTTGCATCATATAGAGTATAATCAATATTGTCTGTTGGGTCAAAACTAGTAGACACAATATTTGATTCTGTATCATTAATAGCTGTAGTTGTTACAGTACCAGTGATTCTTAATCCTGGTGTAGCAATACCAAAATCTGATAAAGCAGCTCTACCAGCAATTCTAAACCAACCATTATTGGTTAAAGAGTTCCAGGCGTATAATCTAAACGTTATTGTCCCAGCTGTGCCAGAAACTATACTCAAACCATTAAAATTAGAGTTAGAAGCTGTATCAGTAGATGTTTGTATAGTAGTTACAGGTATACCAGCTGTAGCAAAATTGTCTAAACTGTAAAAAATTTGCCAGTTGGCTGGACCATTTGCATTTCTTCTGTTTCTTGTATCAAGTTCTGTGACTTCAACACTATTATCTGCACTTGCGCTAACAGACCATTCTATGTATTCATTATTAGTTGCAGCATCTGCTTGATTAGAAGCATTCCATTGACTAGCTGTAAAATTAGCACTTGTGGTGGCTAGAATTACTCCTGATCCACGTACAAATCCCGAAGATGAAATTTCTGGAGTGTTCCCTGTTGCAGTTGGACCAATAATATTAGGTCGGTCAACAGTTACAATTGGTGCTTGGCTATAACCAAGTGCGCAAATAAGAAAAGTAAATACTAGTAGGTAATTGTTTTTCATAACGTTATGTGTTTGTGTCTAAAATCTTAAAAATTAATTTTATCTAAATTTTAAGTAGATAGAGGGAAGAGACAAAGGTAATAAAAGATACTCAGCACAAAAAGGTTAGTTTGTTTTTTTTAGATAAAAAGACTGTAAATGTGAACTTTTTCTTACATTAAATAACATGATAAGAAATTTTATGACTTAAAGAGGGTGGTTTTTAAAATTAATAGTCCTATATATTATAAAATTGTTTTTGGCTTTTAAGGCTATGAGGTTTTATTATAATGCATAGATTTGCAAAATAAAGAGATGACTTTACATTAAATTGTAAGGTGTTAAATTAGTCTATGACAATTTTTATTAGCTATTAGCTATTAGCTGTGGGTTATAGATTTTAATGAATATAATATGAGTAAAAAAATTATTATAACTGGTGGCGCAGGTTTTATCGGTTCTCACGTTGTAAGATTGTTTGTGACAAAATATCCACATTACGATATTATTAATCTAGATAGTCTTACATATGCAGGTAATCTTCATAATTTAAAAGATATAGAGAATTCTAAAAACTATAGGTTTATTAAAGGTGATATAACTAATGAAGATTTTATTAATGAGTTGTTTAATGAGATTAGACCTGATGGTGTTATCCATTTAGCAGCAGAGTCTCATGTTGATAGATCAATAAAAGACCCTTTGGCATTTGCTAAAACAAATATTTTGGGTACGATGATTTTGCTCAATGCGTTCAAGAATTTATGGGATAACAATTGGGAGAATAAATTATTTTATCACATAAGTACAGATGAAGTTTATGGTACTCTTGGCGAAGATGGTTTATTTACAGAAGACACCTCTTATAGTCCTAATTCTCCTTATTCTGCATCTAAAGCAAGTTCTGATCATTTTGTGAGAGCTTATGGAGAAACTTATGATTTACCATATGTAATTTCTAATTGCTCAAATAATTATGGGTCGTTTCAATTTCCGGAGAAATTAATACCACTTTTCATAAATAATATCATAAATAATAAACCTCTTCCTGTTTATGGCGATGGTAATTATACAAGAGACTGGTTATATGTTATAGATCATGCTATTGCTATTGATTTAATTTTTCATGAAGGCGCTACTACAGAAACTTATAATATTGGAGGTTTTAATGAATGGAAAAATATAGATTTAGTAAAACTTTTGTGTCAACAAATGGACGAAAAGTTAGAGCGAGAAAAAGGAACGAGTGAGCAACTCATAACTTATGTAAAGGATAGGCCAGGACATGATTTGCGCTATGCCATTGACGCCTCAAAAATAAATAAATATTTGGGCTGGAAGCCTAGTGTTACTTTTGAAGAAGGTTTGTCTAAAACTATAGATTGGTATATGGTAAATAGTGAATGGCTAGAGAATGTGAACTCAAGTGCATATAAAGATTATTATGAAAATCAATACGAATAATATATGAAAGGTATTATACTAGCAGGCGGATCTGGTACTAGACTGTATCCACTAACCAAAGGTACATCTAAGCAATTACTGGCAATTTATGATAAGCCAATGATATATTATCCGTTATCTGTCTTAATGTTGGCAGGTATTAAGGAAATTTTAATTATATCTACACCTGTAGATTTACCTCGATTTGAAGCACTATTAGGTGATGGTTCTAGTCTAGGCATGAAATTTAGTTACAAAGAGCAGCCATCGCCAGATGGACTTGCACAAGCATTTATACTTGGTGAAGAGTTTATTGGTAATGACGATGTTTGTTTAGTATTAGGTGATAATATTTTTTATGGACATGGATTAACTAAGTTGTTAGCTAAATCTGTACGTAATGTCACAGAAAAAAATAAGGCTACGGTTTTTGGTTACTATGTAAAAGATCCAGAACGCTATGGTGTTGTTGATTTTGATGAATCTGGAAATGTAAAGAGTATTGAAGAAAAGCCAGAGAACCCTAAGAGTCATTATGCGGTAGTTGGTTTATATTTCTACCCTAACAATGTTGTTGATATAGCAAAAAAAATTAAACCTAGTCATAGAGGAGAATTAGAAATTACCACAGTTAATCAAATGTATCTCAAAGATGAAAATTTAAAAGTTTTACCAATGGGAAGAGGTTTTGCCTGGTTGGATACTGGTACACATGAAAGTTTGTTGGAAGCTTCTAACTATATAAAGACAATAGAACAAAGACAAGGTTTAAAAATAGCATGTTTAGAGGAAATAGCTTTTGAAATGGGCTATATCGATAAAAGTAAGTTGCTAGAATTAGCAGAGCCTCTAAAAAAGAATGGTTATGGGCAGTACTTGATTGAACGCGCAAACGAATTATAGATTATGAAATTTACACGAACAGAAATTCCTGATGTAGTAGTTTGCGAACCAAGTGTGCATGGAGATGAACGAGGCTATTTTATGGAGACCTTTAGAGAGGATAAGCTCATCGATTTTTTAGGCCATGAGATAGATTTTTGTCAAGATAATGAATCTAAATCTAGCTTTGGTGTATTAAGAGGTTTACATTATCAATTGCCACCCTTTGCTCAAACAAAATTAGTTAGAGTTATTGAAGGTAAAGTATTAGATATAGCAGTAGATATTAGAAAAGACTCTCCAACTTTTGGCAAACATGTAAGTATTGAACTTACAGGAGAGAATAAAAAACAATTATTAGTGCCAAGAGGTTTTGCTCATGGTTTTCTTGTTTTAAGTGAGACTGCTCGTTTTGCATATAAAGTTGATAATTATTATAGTCCAGAGAACGATAGAGGTATAGCATACGACGATACGCAATTAGGTATAGATTGGATATTACCGAAGGATCAATTAAAATTATCTGAGAAAGATACTCAGCAAGTAAAATTTGCTAATGCAGACTTTTTTTAAGATTACTAAATACAATTTGAGTTTCAAAAAGTTGAAAGGAAATTAACCATTTTTATTTTTATTTTTGTGCCACTTTTGAAACTAGAAAATTTGGATGAGTTTTATGCTTACTAAATATTATAATTCTATTTATAAAGTATTTGTTTTAGCTGGTTAGTTTAAAACCATAAAAATTAACAAAGAATTTATATTAAATCTTAAAAGGGGTAATTAATTATAGATAAAATTAAGCTCCCTTTTTAATTTAAATACTTACATGAAAATATTATTTAAAACCATCAGGTTTATTTTAGAGGTGTTGCCCAAAAAATATCACCTTAAGTTAGCTGGAGTGGCTTTTTTACTGTTTATAAATTCTTTTTTAGAACTTTTAGGACTAGGAGCAATGATACCGGTTTTTTCTGTTTTATTAGAAGATAATGTTGTAGATAAATATGATTGGGCTAAATGGATGTACAGTGCCTTTAGTCTTACCGATGAAAAACAGTTGGTAGTAACCTTAGCAGTAGGATTACTAATTATAATTATTGTAAAAAACATTTTAAGTCTATGGATTTCAAAAGTAAATAGCTCATTTGCTTTAGGTCTTCATAAAGATTTTGCATTAAAGCTTCATAAAATTTACTATAAAAACGGATTCTCATATTTTAAATCTATAAACTCTAATGTGGTTGTTAGAAATATAAAAACTGCAACCAATCAGTTTTCTAGACAACAGGTTTTAGGGACTCTGAACCTTGTAAATGAGCTACTTGTTCTAATATTAATAGTGGCAACAATAGCCATTTATAACTTTCAAATACTTTTAATTTTACTAGTAACTGTAATGCCTCCATTCTTTATATTTTACAAATGGGTTAGTGCTAAGTCTATTGAGCTGGGAGAAATTAGTAACAGATTATCTCCTATAGTAGGTAAAAATATGTTTCAAAGTATTTTTGGCTATGTAGATGTCATTATAACTGGAGCAGAAAAAGAGTTTCGAAAAAGGATAAAGAGTAATTTGGATGAATTAGTTGATGTTGAGATTAAAACAACAATATACAATCTAGCACCTACGCGTATTATAGAAACTTCGCTAATGTTAGCAATTGCTGTGATTGTCTCTTTTGGTGTATATTATTTACCTTCAAAAACAGATTTATTAAAATTATTAGGATTATTTGCAGTAGCAGGATATCGTATAATGCCATCTATTAATAGAATAATGATAGGTATTAATGGGTTAAATAGATCACAATGGATTTTTCCAATTTTAGAGCCTATAAAGAATGCAAATTTAGCTCATGAAGAAAAACCTAAATCTTTAGAATTTAATACACATCTAAAGCTCGATAATATTAGTTTTTCATACCCAGATAATGAAGAGAAAATATTTGACAACTATTCTTTAACTATAAATAAAGGTGAAATTATAGGACTAATAGGTCCGTCAGGTGCAGGTAAGACAACATTAATGAATATATTTTTAGGGTTTTTAAGTCCAACTCAGGGCACCTATTTCATTGATGATACACCGTTAGATAGTGCGCATTTAGATGCCTTTTATAAAAAAGTAGGTTATGTACAACAACAAGTTTACTTAGTAGATGGTACTATAGCAGAGAATGTAGCCTTTGGATGTAAGTATAAAGATATAGACCAAAATAAAATTAAGGAAGTTTTAGAAAAAGCTAGTTTATGGAATTTAATTAGTGAATTCCCTGATGGTGTAAACACTAAAATTGGCGAAAACGGAACTAAATTATCTGGTGGTCAACGTCAGCGTGTTGGTATTGCTAGAGCATTGTACTTTGATGCAGAAATTTTATTTTTTGATGAAGCTACATCGTCTTTAGATACAGAAACCGAAGAAGAGATTACTAATTCTATAAACAAATTAGCTAATAAAGATTTAACTTTAATCATAATTGCTCATAGACTTTCTACATTAGAGGCATGTCACCGTATTATTGAAGTGAATCCACAATTAGAAGAGCCAATAGTTGACCATAAAATTAAAGAGTAATGAGTACAGATAATAAAATATTAGCTATTATAGGGATGCATCGCTCTGGTACTTCATTGACAACTAATTGGTTGCAAAAGTGTGGACTAAATATTGGTACTGAGCTAGAGGGTAAGCATTTTTCTAATCCAGATGGTCATTTTGAAGATATAGATTTTTTAAAGCTACATGAAGAAATTCTTAAAAGTGATATAGTACCTTATCATGGTTGTAAAGACCCTAACGATTTTAATATTAATGCCATTCAAAAGTCTAAAATTAAGGATCTATTAGATAAGAAAAATGAAAGCCCAGAATGGGGTTGGAAAGACCCTAGAACTTGTCTTTTTTTAGAAACTTATAGAGAGTTATTACCTCACGCTTATTATCTTATTATATTAAGACCTTATGCAGAGATTATAGATTCGTTATTAAGAAGAATATATGCACCTGTAGAAAAAAGAATCAATTCTGGTAAGCTAGGTAAGTTGAAACTTTTAAAATACAAATGGACAATACAAAGAAGAGATCTTAAAAATGAAATTGAATATTATGAGAAAGCGGTAATAAATTACTACGCGAGTATTATTGAGCATTTAAAACAAATTGATAATGAACGTCGTGTCTGTTTTAAACTCGACGATATTCAGGATGTAGATGAAACAATCGTTAATCATTTAAATTCTAAAATGGGATTTTCATTATCTTACTATCCTATATCTAATATTTTTCAGAAGAAATATTTAAAATCCAATCCTAAATTTTATAAGCACAACACAAAAAACACTGCTGCGCTGGAGAAACTGCAAAAGGAACTCGATGCGTTTTGTGATTATTAATCGCTAATTATTAAAGCATATAATAGATTTAAGAGTCTATAATATTTTGAACTAAAGAATGGAGAACGTTACTATTTTAATGCCAGTATATAATGGCGAAGCTTACTTAAAAGAAGCTATAGATTCCATATTAGGGCAAACTTATACAGACTTCATTCTTCTAATAATTAATGATGGCAGTACAGATTCTACACAAAATATAATAGATAGTTATACCGATAAGCGAATTACATGTATTAAACAATCTAATTGTGGTGTTGCGAGAACTCTTAATAATGGATTAGCTCTTGTTACTACTAAATTTATTCGAAGACATGATGCAGATGATATATCTGAGCCAAACATGTTAGAAAAACAAATGCAATTTATTGCTCAACATCCTGATGTTCATTTTGTAAGTACAAGTTGTGCTTTTATGACAGATAGAAGTAAGGTTGCTTATAAATACACACAACCTAAGGTTAAACTGTTTGATGGTAATGATTATATAATTGTAGAGAAAAGTATGTTTAATCCTTATAGCCCAATTGTTCACGGTACAGTTTTAGGACTTACCTCGATTTTTAAGGAGATGAATGGGTATCGAGAAGAATTTTTAACTTCCGAAGACAACGACTTATGGTTAAGAATTATTGAGAAATATAAGTTTGTGGTCTTAAAACACACATATTATTATTTAAGACTTAATGCAACGTCGGCTACGCAAGTTTATAAGTCGTCAACTGGCTTTTACAGAGATTTGACCATGCAATTTGCAAACGAGAGAGAAACTAAGGGTACCGACTTATTACAACGAGGAGAGGTGATGCCTAAACCAATTATTGATACTACGAATAACAAACCAGCAGTAGAAAATAAACAAGGAAAACTTTTTAGAGGAGATTTATTGAATTTTAAATACCAAGTAGCTCTAAATGCTAAAGATTATACAAATCTATTTAGTTACATTAAAATTGCTTTAAAAGATGGTTGGGCTTTATCAAGAACTTGGCGAGCTATCATATTTCCAATTTTAGGAAAAAATCTAGTACAATCTGTTGTTAAATTAAAACAAAAATTGTCATGATTGTATATTACTTTGGAGCAGACTCTCCTTGGCAAAAGCAAACAGAAAAAGATATAAGACGACGCAATATGGCTGTTTTATTATCAATTGCTAAACAGCCAGAGGTTACGCTTGTTTATAATGTTATACGATGCACTAGAGATTTATTGCTTAATAAGACATTACAAAAGCAATCATCAAATCTTAAAATTCAAAACCTATATATTGGTGCTATTTTGCCTGAGCGATCTTTAATAAAGGTTCTCACTAGGCCTTTAAATAAATTAATACTTAAGTTATTAAACCCCAAAAAACTAATCTCAAAAAATACACTTTCTTGGTGTTATTGGCCAAAGGCTTATGAAGATTATAAGTTCTTAGGTCTAAATAATAGGATGGTTTTTGATACAGATCATAATATTATAGAAGATCCAAATTTAAAAAGTAGTCAAAAAGATAAGAGAGAAAAGTTATTGTTACTAGCAGGAAAAGATGCAGAGCTTGTTTTGAGTAGTTCTAGGTCTATGTTAGATTGGTATGATCAAAGAGGTTTTGTCAATTTAAAAATAATGATGAATGGGGTTTTTAAGTCTCGCATAGCAATATCAAATTTAAATAACGATGCCAATAATAAATTCACGGTAACTTACTGTGGTACTTTATCTAAATGGGTTAAAGTAGATTGGTTAATTAAAATGGCTCAAGATCAACCAGATTGGATAATTAACATTATTGGTAAAAATTATGAAACAACAATAAACTCTAAATTAGAGGGGTTTTCTAACATAAAATTACACGGTTTTTTAGAGCCAAAACATGTAGATGTAGTACTACAAGAAACCAATGTTTGCATAGGTCTTTATCGAGAAGAAGAAGCACTTGACGTTAATAGTATGAAGATCTATGATTATTTAGCTCAAGGTAAACCAATAGTAGTAAATAATTATCATGCTAATATTGGTAACGATTTTAATAATTTAGTTGAGGTGGCTAATGATTATGAAAATTTTATAAAATCTTTAAAGCAGGCTAAAGCAATTGATACCGACAATTTAAAGCAATTTTTAAATGATGCCACTTGGTATAACAGAGTACAATCTATAATTCAGGCACTATAAATGCAAAATAGCACTCCAAAAATATCAATAGTAGTTCCTGTCAAAGATGGTATGGCAACATTACCCAATTTTATTGCAGGTGTACAAAAGCAAACCCTATTTGAGGATTTAGAAATTATAGTTGTAGACTCTGCAAGTAATGACGAATCTGTCTCATATCTTTCGCAGTTTAGTTTTGTTAAATTAGTGTCTATAGACCCTAAAACCTTTAATCATGGTGCTACTCGTAATTTAGGTGTGAGTCATACTAGTGGAGAATTCGTTGTTATGACTGTGCAAGATGCTACTCCTGTAGATGAGTTTTGGTTAGAAGCAATGTTGGGCCATTTTAATGATCTTGAAGTAATGGGAGTGTGTGGGCAACAAGTAATACCACATCATCTTAATAAAAATCCGCATGAGTGGTTTAGACCACAATCTAAGGGAGAAATTACAAGTGTGCAGTTTAAAGATAAAGATGCTTTTAAAGCACTTACACCAAAACAACAACGTAAAACCTGTGGCTGGGATGATGTAAATGCAATGTATAGAAAAGAGGCTTTGCTTAAGCTGCCTTTTGAGCCTTTAATGTTTGGAGAAGATATGCTTTGGGCAAAAATGGCTTTAGAAAATGGTTTTAAGTTAATATTTGATCATAATATAAGAGTTCATCATTATCATTTTCAATTTCCAAGCTATACCTATAAGCGTGTTTTAATTTCAAAATTATTTATATATAAATGTTTTGGTTATATAGATGATAGAGCACCTTCAATTAAAGATTATGCATTAATAATTTATCGTAATTTTAAATGGAAATTACCGTTAAAATGGATTTGGCATAATTTTCAAATAATTAAGAATAGTAGAGCTGCAACAAAAGATTTTTTAAAGGCAATAAAAAATAACACACTAACGGATTTGGAGCAATCATTAGCTTTGAATATTCCTATAGGTAAACAAAGTAATAGTAATTAATGAGTAAGACACCTATTTTAGTAACAGGCATCCATAGATCTGGATCAACCTGGATTGGAAAGACCATTGGATCTTCTGCTGAGGTAAAGTACGTACATGAACCTTTTAATTTGCAGATAAAGTGGGCAAATCCTCTTCGTAAATTAGGTATTTATACCTTAAAATCTCCTTTAAAATTTTGGTTTGAGTTTGTAGATCGAAAATCTAGTGTAGCGAGACAAAAAAGTATTTTAAATTACATTAAAAGTTTCTATACCAAATCGTTTAAAGCTATAATGCATGAGTTTTTTAAAATAAGAAAACCAAGCGATGTTACGGTGTTTTTATATGAGTTAAAGAGTAGAAGCAAACGACCTTTAATTAAAGATCCTTTAGCATTAATGTCTTCAAATTTTATTGCTGAAATGTTAGACGCTAAGGTTATTATATCTGTTAGACATCCTGCAGCATTTATCGCAAGTATATATAGAAAAAACTGGAAATTTAATTTTAATAATTTTGCAAATCAAGAACGCTTACTTAACGAACACCTTTTTGAGTATAAAGACGACATTATTAAATATGCTAATAATCCAGGACCTTTATTAGATGAAGCTATCTTGTTATGGAATGTTATCTATAGTTTTGTAATTAAGTTGCAAGACAAACATAAAGAAGATTGGTATTTCGTTAAGCATGAAGATATTTCATTAAATCCTGTAGAAGAATATAGAAAAATCTTTGAGTATCTAAACCTAAACTTTACAGAGGCTATTGTGTTAGAAATAGAGCATAGTACTTCTGGAGAAATTAACGATGTATTACGTAGAAATTCTAAAGACAATATTAAGTCTTGGAAAAAAGTTTTAACTCCAGAAGAGATTGAAAAAATAAAACAACAAACGAGTACCATTTCAAATCATTTTTATTCAGAAGAAAGTTGGACATAAAAACACATAAAGATACCCAAGTACTTGTAAGCGTTTTAATGACGGTTTATAATCGCGAAAAATATATCGCAGATGCGATACAAAGCGTCATAGATAGTACTTATAAACATTGGGAATTAATTATAGTAGACGATCAATCTAAAGATAATTCTGTTGAGATTGCTAAGTCTTATCAAATTAAAGATGACAGAATTAAAGTTTTTGTTAATGAAAATAATTTAGGTGATTATCCTAATCGTAATCAAGCAGCCTCATATGCAAAAGGTAAATACCTAAAATATGTAGATGCAGATGATAAAATTTACCCTCATGGTTTAGAGCAATTAGTTTATTACATGGAGCAATTTCCAACAGCAGGTTATGGTTTATGTTCTTTACCGCAAGATGAGTTTAAGCAATATCCATTTCAGTTAAATCAAGCTCAAGCTTATGAGCGTCATTACTTACAACAACCGTTATTTCATAAAGCACCTCTAAGTTCTATAATTAAAAAAGAGGCTTTTAATGCAGTTGGAGGTTTTACAGGAAAACAACATTTAGGTGATTTTGAAATGTGGCATATATTATCACAAAAATATCCAGTGGTTTTAATGCCTCACGGTATAGCATGGTATCGAGTACACGATGATCAACAAATGAATGATAATAGAGCAGATCCCTTTGTGCCCTTTAAGTATATGCTATTAGCAGATGAGTTGCTTCTATCAAAAAACTGCCCTTTAAATGAAGCTGAAAAACAAAAGGCTTTGCACAATAATAAAAAGCATAAAAGTGTAGCAATTGTATCTGCAATAAAACACCATTCTATTTCAAAGGCATTACAAATGAAAAAGGCTAGTAAAATGTCTTTTCTAACAATTCTATCATCTAAATTTAATTTTAAATAGATTAATAATGCATTTATGAATATTACAAATAATAAAATAAAGCATATTATTAATAACCCATTTAGAATATTTACTTGGCTCATAACAAGGTTGCCATATTTTAAATTTATAAAAGGAACACAATCTGCCAATGATAGAATTAATTTTGATATTTGGTTTAGACAAAAGATTTTAGGTTTTAATAAAGCAGCGTATTGGCCAGTACACTTTACATCAAAAATTGTTGGAGTAAAAAATATTTTGGTAGGTGTAGGCACAAATCCTGGGTTTAATCCAGGAGTCTATATTCAAAGTACTGGTAAATTATATTTTGGAGATTATACAACTGTTGGTCAAAACACGGGAATAATGAGTGGGAGTCATGATATCTATGACCATAGAATTTTAACCAAAAATGAAACCAGAATTGGGAGCTATTGTTGGATAGGAATGAACGCTACCATCCTTCCAGGAGTTGTTTTGGGAGACAATACTGTTGTAGCTTCGGGCGCAGTTGTTTCTAAATCAGTACCTGAGGGGAATTGTATTATTGGAGGAGTTCCTGCAAAAATTATTAAGCGTTTAGATAAAGACAAGTTTGTTCATTTTGAATATAAAAAAAAATATAGAGGTTATATTTCCGAAGAAAAATTTGAAAAGTACCGTAAACAACACTTGAGTATTTAATTTTAAAAAAAATTAAACTGTTAATTGAATTAAAACCAACTCTCAATAATGATAATTAAATATTTTAAATTTAAGATAAATGCCATTGTAAGATCTATTTACTGGTTTTATAGATTAAATCAGGTAAGTTTTGGGAGAAATAATAATTTAAGTTTTCCTATTAAAGTTGAAGGGAAGGGTAATGCATCATTTCAAGACAATAACTCTATTGAGAAAAATGCTTTTTTAGGTGTTGGATTAGGAGGTGTATTAGAAATGGCTTCAAATTCGAAAATTGAAACAAATGCACATATCGCAATTGGTAATGACTACAGTTTAAAAATAGGCGATAATTTTAAAATAGGAACGCACGCTAGACTCTTTGTTAAAAAGGATTGGGTTTTTGGGACCAATGTTAGTATAGAAACATATTGTTCAATTTTTTCTAGAGAAGCAGATAGAAATGGTAAACTTATTATAGGAAATAACTGTAACATTGGGGACTTTACAATTATGGATGTTGTAGATGATATAATTATTGGTAATGATGTAGCCATTGGGCCAAATTGCACACTTTATACTCATGATCATATTTATACAGATAGGGATAAACCTGCGTGGAAAGGTGGGTTAGTGTCAAGTCCTATTGTTATTGAAGATGGAGCTTGGGTAGGCTCAAATGTTACTATTTTACCAGGTGTTACAATAGGTAAAAGAACTGTGGTTGCAGCAGGTTCTGTAGTTACCAAAAGCTTAGAGCCTGAGAGTATTTATGGAGGTGTTCCAGCAAAGCTTATTAAAACGATATGACCAAAAAAAATAAAGTTTCTATAATCATACCGTGTTATAATGGTTTACCGTATATAAAGGAAACTTTAGATAGCGTACTTGCACAAACCTATCAAAATCTAGAAATTATAATTATAGATGATGGCTCTACAGATGGCTCTTTAACTTATTTAAACACAATTAGCGATTCAAAAATAATTGTAAAATCTAATAAAGGTAAAGGAGCTTGCGCAGCCAGAAATTACGGGATTAGATTATCTACTGGTGAGTATATTCAGTTTTTAGATGCCGATGATTTATTGAGTCCTAATAAAATAGAAGAGCAGGTGCGACTTCTTAATACACAAATCGATGCAATTTCAGTTTGTTCTACAGTCCATTTTTATGATACCATAGAAAATTGTAATATTGATGAGGAGTTCTTTATCAATACTTCTAAACCCGAAGATTTTTTACTAGAACTTTATGGTGCAGATGGTAAACGTCACGGTATGGTGAGCCAACATGCTTGGTTAACACCAAGAACAGTGATTGAGAAAGCAGGATTTTGGAATGAATCGCTAATCAAGGATCAAGATGGAGAATTTTTTTGTAGAGTGGTAATGAGCTCAAAAAAAGTGTGTTATGCACCTTCTGTTTATAGTTATTATAGAAAACACCTTAATCATAATACAGTGTCTAGCGGTAAAACGGTAAAACATTTAGAAAGTCAGCTTAGAGCTTTAAAATCAAAAGAAAGTGTATTGAGCCCTTTTAAAGAGAGAAAAGATTATAAAAGAGCTATGGCTTTACAGTATAAATTTATTGCTATAGATGCGTATCCACAATATGCAACTATAAGTAAGGAGACTTTAAAAATGTCTAACTTATATGGTGGTAGTAACTATGTGCCAGTTTTAGGAGGTAAAGTTATTGAGGCTATTAAAAACATTTTTGGTTGGAAAGCTGCTAAGAAATTGTCATTTGTGGTTCATAATAATAAAATCATTGCCAAATTATTAAGATAATTTATGAAAAACATTCTAATAGTAGTTGGTACAAGACCTAATTATATTAAAGTTACCCAATTTAAAAAGGTTGCTGCCAAACATTTTGCAGGACAGTTTAATATAAAAATTGTTCATACTGGGCAACACTTTGATAAATCAATGGCAGATGTGTTTTTTCAGCAATTAGACATTTGGCCAGATTACTTTTTAAATATATCTCAAGCCTCTCCAAATACTCAAATGGGAGAGATTATGATTAGGTTAGAAAAAATAATTACTAATGAGTTTAAGCCAGATATAATATTAGTACCTGGAGATGTAAACTCAACACTAGCAGCAGCACTCACCGCTTACAAGCTAGGGATTACATTGGGTCATTTAGAAAGTGGTTTGCGTAGTTTTGATCGCTCAATGCCAGAAGAAGTAAATCGTATTTTGGTTGATGAAATTTCAAACCTTTATTTTGTTACAGAGCAAAGTGGTATGGATAATTTACTAAATGAAGGCAAAGCGCGAGATAACATGTATTTAGTAGGCAATACTATGATAGATACACTTGTTGCTTTTGAAAAAGATATTTTAGAAAAAAACATTATTGACACCCAAGGCATCAAAAAAGATGAGTTTATTTTAATGACCATTCATCGTCCTGCCACGGTAGATAATAAAAGAGGATTGCAAGATTTATTGGCATTACTAGAAGATATGCCAAGAGATATTCCGGTCGTTTTTCCTATGCACCCAAGAACTTTAAATAATATCAAAAAATTTGGTTTAGAGTCTGATTATGAAATGTTAACACACCTAAAGTTGTTAGCACCACAAGATTATTTTAGCTTTCAAAATTTAATACATAATTGTAAAATGGTATTGACAGATAGTGGAGGCATACAAGAAGAGACAACGTTTAAACAAAAACCTTGTTTAACATTGCGTCCTAATACAGAGCGTCCTAGTACTATCACAATTGGCTCAAATACATTACTAAACTTTGATAAAAAAGACATACTTGGCGTAATCAATTCTATACAAGATGATACTTATAAAACAGGTGAAATACCACCATTATGGGATGGTTATGCAACGCAACGCATTTTAGAGATTATCGCTAACTCATAAAGTCAAAACATATAGACCTTGAAAACCATTTGTATCTTTACCCAATCTCCATTAGTAGCTGCTCCACGTGTTGTAAAAGAGGCTAATGTTTACGCGAAAGCAGGACATAATGTTATTGTATATGCATTATGGTACGATAAAAATTTATTAGAGAAAGATCGTAAACTTTTACATAAATCTATAAACTATAAAGCAGGTGTAAATTTACTTAAATACGGGAGTTTTATATCTAAGTACATAAGAGTTAAACGTAAATTAGCAAGACTATTTGTAAGATATACTGGAGTAAGTACTGTTGCAGCTTTAGGTTATGATTATACTGCATACTTAGAAAAATTACTTATTGAAGATGCAGATTTATATATTGGTCATGAAGAAATGAGCATGGCGTTATCAAGAGCGTTAATTACAAAAGGAAAAAAAGTAGCATTTGATTTTGAAGATTGGCATAGTAAAGACCTATTACCTCAAGATAGATTACATAGACCAATTAAGTTATTAGAAAACTTAGAACGCTTTTTGCTTAATAAAGCAGCTTATACTTACACTACATCAAGTGCTCTGGCAACTGCGATTGCCCAGACATACGAGGCAAAAAATCCCAAGGTAATTTACAATAGTTTTCCTGCTGCAGATCGAGACAAAATGGACCAGTTACCAAAAGATAGAGTCAATAAATTAAAACCATCTTTATATTGGTTTTCTCAGGTAATTAGTGAGGGTAGAGGTTTAGAATTACTTTTTGAAGCCTTACAATTAACTACCACACCTTTAGAGTTGCATTTACGTGGTCGTATTTTAGACAATTATAAAAAAACTTTAGAAGCACTATTGCCAAGTCATGTAGATTTATTTATACACGATTTGGTGCCTGTAGGAGAGTTAATTTCTAGAATAGCCGAACATGATATTGGTATCGCTTTTGAAGAAAACACTCCAGAGAGTCGAGATTTTACCATAACTAATAAGGTTTTTCATTATCTGCAGGCAGGCATTGCGGTTTTGGCTACCAAAACTCAAGGTCAAGCTGAAATCAAGACATTAGCACCTCAAGCTTTATCATTAATAGAGAGAGACCCTAAGCAAGTTGCTCAAAGTATAGAAATGATAGTAAAACAACCTCAAGTTTTAAAACAAATGAAATTAGCCAGTTGGCAAGCAGGTCAAGAAATTTTGGCATTTGAGAAAGAGGCTGTCAAATTAAATAAATTTGTAGATGCAGTTTAAAACGATAGTTACACTGTATCAAATACTGGTTTTAATATAATAAATTCATAAACTTACTTATGAAACCTCAAATTAATAAAAAGCAGTACTTGCCAATCATAGTATTACTTAGAGGTTTAGCAGCAGTTGCAGTATGCATGTATCATTTTACTAGAGATTACCTGAGCACTAACAATGTGTTATGGGATATTTTTAAAAATGGTTGGATGGGAGTTGAGGTCTTTTTTGTTATATCAGGATTTGTAATTCCGTATTCGTTATTGGGTACAAGTTTTGGATTTCAACATTATTTTAAATTTCTTAAAAAACGCTTATTGAGAATTCAATCAGCGTATTTAGCGTCAATTTTATTAGTAATTGTTATTGGTATCGCAGCAAGTAAAACAAGAGGATTTGAAGGAAACGAATTTGAAGTATCATCAAGTTTAATCGCTCAACATATTTTTTATATTGTAGAATTCTTTCAAGGCTCTTGGCTCAATCCCGTATATTGGTCTTTAGAAGTTGAGTTTCATTATTACTTACTAATTGGGTTACTTATACCGCTTTGGAATTTAAAAAAGCCATGGCTAATCTTTAGTACAGTTATAGGTTTGTTGGTGCTATCCTTAATAAATCAAAATTTTATATTGTTTTTTAAGTATATAGATATTTTTGTTCTTGGAGTAATAACTGCTTTCTACAAAAAGGAACAATTATCCTTAATACCATATGTCATTTCAATATTTATAATTGGATTTATCGTTTATGATAGTCATGGGTTACTCATCTCTATAATTACAATTTTAACTACTTTGCTAATAGCTTTTAAGAGTTTCTTCGGAAATGTAAAAGCTTTAAAATTTTTAGGCAACATTTCATATTCTTTATATTTAATCCATGTACCCATTGGTTTAAAAATTATCAATTTGAGTAAGCGCTTACAATTAAACGAAATATCTAAGACAGGAGTTGTTTTTGTTGCTTTAGGTTTTAGTATTTTTGCAGCTTGGTTGCTATATAAATACATTGAAAAACCTTCTCATGATTGGGCAAGGAAAGTGACTTTTAATTAAAACATAATGAAAAAAGTTCTCATCGTCTCACCACATTTCCCTCCTGTAAACGCAGCAGATATGCATAGAGTACGTCAAAGTTTACCTTATTTCGAGCAATTTGGTTGGGAGCCAACTGTATTATGTGTTGATCCTAAATATGTAGAAATGGCTAAGGATAATGTGCTTTTAGAGTCATTACCTAAAAAAGTAGACATACATATGGTTAGCGCATTCTCTACAAAGTACACACGCAAACTAGGGTTAGGTAATTTAGGTTTGAGAGCATTTTATCAGTTGTACAAGGCAGGAAATAAATTATTAAAAAGTGGCGATTTTGATTTAGTTTATTTTAGCACCACAATGTTTGCATCTATGCCTTTAGGACGCTTATGGAAAAAGAAATTTAATATACCATTTGTCATAGATATGCAAGACCCTTGGCGTAACGATTACTATCTAACGGTGCCTAAAGAAGAAAAACCTCCAAAATTTTGGTTTGCATACAATCTAGATAAAAATTTAGAACGTTTTACGATACCAAAAGTAGATGGTTTAATATCTGTATCAAAAGGTTATATAGATATGCTAAAAACACGTTATCCAAAAATTAAAAACATACCAGCAAAAACATTAACCTTTGGCGCTGCAGTTAAAGATTTTGAATTTATTGATAACCATCCAATTCCATTATCAATTACGTTAGATAAAAGTAAAACTAACTTTATCTATATTGGTAGAGGAGGACACGATATGGCAAAAAGTTTGAGCGTTATTTTTGAAGCTTTTAAAAATGGTTTAGACAACAATGATGCTTTCAAAAATTTTAAATTTTGGTTTATTGGTACAAGTTATGCACCAGATGGTGAGGGAGAAAAAACCATTACGCCAATTGCTCAACAATTTGGAGTTGAGGCTTTCGTTGAAGAAATTACAGATAGAAAACCTTATTTTGAAGTGCTCACTTTATTAAAAGCAGCAAATGTAATTTTAATACCAGGATCTGAAGACGCCAATTATACAGCTTCAAAATTATATCCTAATTTATTAGCAAAAAAACCATTATTATGTGTTTTTCATTCTAATAGTAGTGTTGTGAGTATTGTTAAAGATTTAAACGCTGGAGATGTTGTGTTATTTGATAAAGAAAAGGCTGTAGAGCACTGTTTAGAAAGTATGAAGACTATAATTACTCAATTGCCAAAAGTACCAAATACTAATTGGGATAAATTTAAACCATTTACAGCAGAGGCAATGACTAAAGTGCAATGTGATTTTTTTAACACTGTTTTAAAATCATATACAACATCATGAAAAAATTAGCAATAATCTCAACGCATCCAATACAATATAATGCGCCTTGGTTTCAATTATTAGCACAGAGGCAAATTATAGATATAAAAGTTTTCTATACATGGTCTCAAGCAGAATCTGTAGTAGATGATAAAACTTTTGGGCAACAAATTACTTGGGATATTCCCTTATTAGAAGGCTATAATTATGAGTTTGTAACAAACAAAGCAAAACAGCCTGGCGTAGAGCGTTTTTATGGCATTGATTGTCCAGATTTAATTAATAGCATTACAACCTATAAGGCAGATGCTATATTAGTGTTTGGATGGAATTTTAAAAGTCATTTTAAAGTCATGCGATACTTTAAGGGTAAAATTCCTGTATGGTTTAGAGGAGATTCTACATTGCTCGATGAAGTTGCAGGACTAAAAACTAAATTAAGACGTTTAGTACTTACTAGAGTTTATAAATATATTGATAGAGCTTTGTATGTTGGAGAGGCAAATAAAGCTTATTTTTTAAAACATGGTTTAAAAGAAAGTCAGTTAGTTTATGCACCTCACGCTATAGATAATAAGAGATTTAACGATGATGCTATTAAGCAATATGATAAATCTGCAAAACAATGGCGATTAGATTTAGGTATATCTAAAGATGATTTAGTTGTGCTTTTCGCTGGTAAATTTGAAACAAAGAAACAGCCTGATTTTCTATTGAACGCGCTTATAAAAGCAAATAAAAATAGAACAAATGCTCTTCAATTAATTTTAGTTGGAGATGGACCATTGGCAAAAGAACTTAAAACACAGGCTTCTGGATATGATTTTATTACCTTTATCCCTTTTCAAAATCAAACTAAAATGCCACTAGTTTATCGTTTAGGTGATGTATTTTGTTTACCATCTAAAGGTCCTGGCGAAACTTGGGGTTTAGCAGTAAACGAAGCGTCATCATGTGAAAGAGCTAGTATAGTTAGTAATAAAGTAGGGTGTGCAGAAGATATTTTAAATAGCGGTAACAATGGATGGGTTTTTAATAATGAAACTCAACTCATTAATATATTACAATCTTTAACTAAAGAAAAACTACAAGTTGCGGGTAAAAATGCTCAAAAGTCTATTAAAGATTGGAGTTTTGAAGCCATCGTAACAGCAATAGAGACAGAATTAATTCATGGAAAATAAGAAGGTTTTAGCAGTATTTGGTAACGTGGCTTTTTATGGTCAGGAACGTGCAAATATTCAAGTTTTCGAACTATTGAAAAATTCTGGTTTCGATGTGCTCCTAGCTGTCAATGATTTTGGTTTTCAGTGGCATTTGCAACCCGAAATTGATGCTAGAGGTTTTAATTACAAAAAAATGCGCTTTTCTTGGAATTTGAGAAAAACCTTTAAGTTTAAAATTTTAAAGGCTTATTTAATAAATATTCCGAAATCTAACTATCAACTGTATAAACTTATAAAATCGTTTAAACCTGATTTTTTACATGTTTGTAATGATACGCATGTAATGACCTTGTTGCCAGTATTACTTAGAACCAAAACGCGATTAATTTATCGATTAGGAGACAAACCCACAGGATATTTGTCAAGAGTTCATAAATTTTTATGGAGTCGTTTAATTATACCTAGAGTAGATTCGTTTGTCTGTATTTCTCAGTTTGTTGCTAATGAGTTGATTAAACTGGGTTGTTCTAAAGACAAAATAACCATCATTTATAATTTTCCGCCGAAAAGAATAACCGAAAACTCCAGAGACAATTTACCGCGAAGAGATGCGTCTAAAATTACATTTACATTTATTGGACAGTTATCTAAAGATAAAGGTGTAGATTTATTGGTAGAAGCTTTTATGAAACTCCAAGGTAATTATCCAAATTGCAGATTATTAATTGCAGGAGGCTTAAAACATAATCAAGAATTTGCTAATGATTTGATTAGTTTGGTTGATAAGGCTGGATTTAATGATAAAATTATGTTTTTAGACCAGGTTAAGCAAATTGATAAATTATTTGATATTACAGATGTAAATATAATACCGTCTGTATATCAAGAGCCATTGTCTAATGTTATTGTAGAAGCTAAATCTTTTGGTAAGTGTTCTATAGTTTTTCCGTCTGGTGGATTGCCTGAGTTGGTAAGTCATAAAGAGGACGGTTACATAACAGAAAACAAAACTGTACAAGCCTTGCTCGAGGGTATGACTTACTATTGTGAGAATATTTCTTTAATACCTTCACATGGTAACAAAGCATTAAAAAGTATAAATACTTTAGAGATCTCTTTTGAAGATTTTCAACAAAAATGGAAACAAGTATATGAGTGAGTTATTTTTACATCCTTACTCTGGTTCTAGTACTTTTTTTAAAAGATTAATTCCTTATTTAATTGTTTTGAGCTGTATAATGGTTGTGTTTTCAATGTTGGGAGCAGGAGATTTTATAGCTATACCATCAATGGTAGTCTTGTTTTTTTTGTGTAAATGGTTTGCTACAGATGGTTATCCGCCTGTGATTTTTGTAGCGTTTGCGTATCAATGGTTGCAAGTGAGTATAAAACCAATTTATGCCACTTTAACATTACAGAGTTTAGTAGATATTGCAGAGTTTCCAAATCAAATCGTAAAAGCCTATTTATTATCATGTGTGGCATTACTTGCATTGGCTTATGGTGTATATATTATGCTTAAAAAAATTAAGATATTTCCTAACCGTATTTTACAGTATTTATTAACCTTAGACACTAAAAAAACGTTAATAGCTTATTTATTATTTTCTGTTTTAGCGACGGTTCTATATACCTTGAGATTTAAAGTGCCTGGTTTGTTTCAAGCCATTGTAGCTTTAGGATATATAAAATGGGCATTGTTCTTTTTTATGTTTTACTCTGCTTTAAAACAAAATCAATATCGCACTCTATTATATATTATTATTTTATTTGAGTTTATATCTGGTTTTGCATCCTATTTTGCAGATTTTAAAACCATAGTATTTATGGTGCTTATTTCTTATTTGGCACTGTATCAAATAAGACATAAACAGTTTTTCATACTTACCATTGCATTAATTGGTTTTGGATATATTGGTGTTATTTGGACGAGTGTTAAATTTGAATATAGAGAGTTTGTAAGTGAAGATGCAGGACAACAAGTAGTAACCGTTAGTGATGGTGAAGCTTTAGGGTATTTGGCAGAAAATGTTGGTGATATTTCGGGAGATCAACTCTCGGTTGGTTTTGAGGCTATGATTAATCGAATTTCATACATAGATTATTTTGCTTCTTGTATAGATTATGTGCCAAGTATAGTGTCTCATGAAGATGGAAAGTTGACTAAAAATGCTATTATGCATGTTTTGGTACCTAGATTATTTAATCCTAATAAAGCAGCTATTGATGACTCAAAACATTTAACCAAGTATACAGGAGTTTTCTATGCAGATGCATCAATGGGTGTGTCTTTTGCTTTAGGTTATGTAGGTGATTTTTATATAGATTTTGGTCCTTTTTGGATGATGGTTGCCATATTTATTTTTGGACTGTTTATAGGCTATATCATAAAATCTATTTATAAAACATCGTTCAATTCATTTTGGGCAATGGCAATAATGCTTCCGTTATTTTTATTGTTATATAAATATGAAAATGCTCTTATTAAATTTTTTGGTAACCTTATTGTTTTTTGGATAGTAGTAACTCTATTTAATAAGTATGTTTGTTCTAAAATTGATAACTTTCTTAAACAAAAAGTATGAAAGTAACTTACTTTTTTAGAAAACCATACCAAGACTATTTTAGCATAGAAAATGTGTTTAATATAGTACAGCAGGCCTTACCCAAAGATATTATTGTAAAAAATTATAACTTAAAATATTACAGTGTTGGTATTGTAAAGCGCTTAAAAAGCTGTTTTGAAGTATTAAAGCATAAAGGAGAACTTAATCATATTACAGGAGATATACATTATGTTAGTTACTTCTTGCCTAAAAAGCGTACAATATTAACTATCCATGATTTGGCTCCTTTAGAAAATAGTACAGGATTAAAACATGCTATTTTAAAGTTTTTTTGGTACCAATTACCCATAAAATGTGTTGCTAAGGTAACTGTGATTTCTCAATATACTAAGCAAGCATTATTAGAGACAGTTAATGTAAATCCTGATAAAATTGTGGTAATACATAACCCTTTTGCTGGTAACTTAAAATTTCAGCCTAAAAAAGAAATAGCAAAAGTACCAGTATTACTTCAAGTAGGAACATCTTACAATAAAAATTTGGAGGGCTTAATTAAAGCTATTGGTAATTTAGAAGTAAAACTTATGATTATAGGTAAACTAACAATACAACAAATTAGTTTACTAGAAGAAGCGCAAATAAATTATGATAATAAAAGTGATTTAGAATATCATGAGGTGATTTCATATTATGAAAAAGCAGATTTAGTTTGTTTTGCTTCATTTTATGAAGGATTTGGATTACCAATACTAGAAGCTCAAGCAATTGGAAGACCTATAATTACTTCAAATAAATGTTCTATGCCTGAAGTAGCAGGAGATAGTGCACTTTTAATAGACCCATCTAATGTGCAAGAATACCGTGAAGCTATAACCACAATTTTAAATGACGTTGTAGTGAGAGATTCCCTAGTTAAAAAAGGTTTTGAAAACACAAAACGGTTTACAGCAACTACAATAGCTATGCATTATACTAACCTATATAAATCTATTATTAACAATGTCTAAACGTAAAACTGTATTAGCGTTTATAGATTGGTATAGACCAGGTTACAAAGCAGGTGGTACCATTACAGCTTTTGGTAATTTTGTAGATTATTTAGAAGAAGATATCGATTTTAAAATTGTTACAAGAAATATAGATTATGCAGATGATGAGCCTTATCCCTCAATAACACCCAATACTTGGATCACTAGAGGAAAATGTCAATTCCATTATTTATCTCAAACTAATATTTCAATAAAAGTTATAAAAGATTTAGTAGTAAATACAACCTACGATTTTATATATGTAAATGGTATGTTTTCTCCATTTTTCTCCATTTTACCTGTTTTATTTGCTAAAAGTAATCGAGTAATTGTAAATCCTCATGGAATGCTTTCTAGTCAGGCCTTTAGCGTAAAACCATTTAAAAAGAAAATATTCTTAGCAATTTTTAATGCTCTAAAAATATATAGAAATATAACTTTTCATGCAGCTAATACCGAAGAAGCTGAGGTTATACGTCAACGTGTTAAACAATATAAAAGCATTAAAGTGGCTAATCAGTTTCCGAGAAAGTTAATTGGTATTACAAAAAAAGGCAGTCAATTAAACTGGCCATTGCGCTTAGTAAATGTTGCAAGAGTGTCTATAGAAAAAGGAACACTCCATATGATAGAGGCTCTTAAAACAAGTAAAGCTCAAATTGTTTTAGATATGTTTGGACCAATTTATGACCCAGATTATTGGGTAAAATGTCAAAAAGCTATAGAACAGCTACCAAGCCATATAATTGTAAATTATAAAGGTGTAATAGAAAGTAAATTAGTGTTAGATATGATAAAAAACTATGATTTCTTTGTACTTCTTTCTGAAGGTGAAAATTTTGGACACTCAATCTTAGAAGCATTATCTGTTGGCTGTCCTGTAATTATTTCAAATAAAACACCATGGGTTAATCTAGAAACTAAACATATTGGTTGGGATATAGATGTCAATAACACCAAGGCAATTAAAGAGGTTTTTACAAAATTATCTAACATAAGCCAAGATGAATATAGCCAGATGGTAGAACAATCATTTTTATTTGCACAACGATTTTCTCAAGACCAAGCGCTAATCAATCAAAACAAAAACCTATTTTTGACAACCAATTAAAAACTAATTGAAAACAGACTTATCTACATATAACAATAGTTGGTACCAGCCAGGACCTCGCTTAAAGCGTTTATTCTGGTATTATATAAACGAGCTATTTTTTAGATCGAGCTTATTGCCAATATCGAGTCTTAAGGTGTTTTTGTTACGACTATTTGGAGCAAAAATTGGAAAAGGCGTTATTATAAAACCTAATGTTAATATTAAATATCCTTGGATGTTGACAATTGAGGATCACTGTTGGATAGGTGAAGCTGTATGGATAGATAATTTAGATCAGGTAACGATAGAATCTCACGTATGTGTGTCTCAAGGAGCTTTATTACTCTGCGGTAATCACAATTATAAATCACCATCTTTTGATTTAATTGTAAAGCCTATTGTATTAAAACAAGGCGCTTGGGTTGGAGCAAAAAGTATTGTAGGACCAGGAGTTACTCTGTTTGAACATGCTATATTAGCATTAGGCTCAACAGCTACACAAAATTTAGATGCCAATTCTATTTATAGAGGCAATCCCGCAGTTAAGGTTAAACACAGAGATATTAATACATAAGCATGAAAATTTCTATAATCACAGCGACCTATAATAGCGAGAAAACTTTAGAGGTTTGCATGTCGTCTGTCATAAATCAAACTTATGACTCAATTGAATATATTATTATCGACGGAAATTCTAAAGACAACACTAATTCTATAATTAAAGCAAGCGCAGATAAGTATAACTATATAAAATGGATTTCAGAAGCAGATAAGGGTATTTACGATGCCTTAAATAAAGGAATTAAAATGGCAACTGGAGATGCAATAGGATTTGTGCATTCCGACGATTATTTAGCAAGTAACACCATCATTGCTGAAATCGTAGAAAGTTTTAAAACAGAACATGTAGATGGAGTTTATGGAGATTTACATTATGTGTCTTTTGAAAATCCTGATACAATTGTTAGAAATTGGATCAGCCAACCCTTTAAGTCAAAATTATTAAATCGAGGTTGGATGCCTGCACACCCAACACTATTTTTAAAACGTAAAATATATCTAGAAAAAGGTTTGTTTAACTTAGATTATAAAATTGCTGCCGACTATGATTTTATTCTAAGAATATTTCAATCAAATGCTTATAGTTTTTACTATCTACCCAAGGTGATTACAAAAATGAGAGTTGGAGGAGCCAGTAATCAAAGTATAAAAAGTATAATACTAAAGACAAAAGAAGATTACAGAGCTACAAAATTTAATAAACTAAACTTCCCTTTAAAAGTTGTATTGAGTAAAAATTTGTCTAAAATTCCTCAATGGTTTAAAAAGTAATTTTTACTTAAAATTCGCCTCAAAATATATAGTAAGCAATAAAGAATAAATATTTAATGGTTTGTTTTTAATATATTACAGTACGTAGAGGTATGTGTAGTTTTTAACCGATTTTTTATTTAAAACCACACTTTCACATTATATTTGCACGTATAGTAGTATAAATTAATGCTATGTAATGCCCCTTAATTATTAAAGATGATAAAAGAATTGCTTGAAAATTTTAATCCTCTAAATCACCTAGAGCTATGGTTATTTGGCGCATCTTTTATAGCCATGATAGTTTCGATGAGTACATTTCCTGCGATTTTTAATATTTCAGAAGCTAAACATCTCATGGATGAACCAGGAGAAAGAAGTATTCATGCTAAAAAAACACCTACCCTTGGAGGTGTAGGGATTTACATTAGTCTTGTAGTTGTAATAACCTTAATAGGAGGTTTATTAGATACAAAAATTTTGATGCTTATTTTAGGTAGTTTAACCATACTTTTTTTCTTAGGGCTAAAAGATGATTTACTTATACTTTCTCCTAGAAAAAAGCTTTTTGGGCAAATTATTGCAGCAATGGTATTAATCGTGTTTACAGATACGAGAATTTTAGGGCTTTCAGGATTGTTTGGTGTAACTATAATGCCCTATTGGTTATCTGTAAGTTTCACACTTTTTGTTTACATTTTAGTCATTAATGCCTACAATCTCATAGATGGTGTTGATGGTTTAGCAGGATCTTTAGCGCTTGTAGCATCTGCAGCATTTGCTTTTATTGCGGTTAAAATTAAAGATATAACTATGGCAACTACAGCAGTAGCTACAATAGGTGCTTTACTTCCGTTTTTAAGATTAAATCTCTCTAAAAATAAAAAGATTTTTATGGGAGACACAGGGTCAATGTTGGTTGGATTTTTGGTGGCTTTTTACTCGGTTAGATTTATAGGTTCTACACAAACAAGCCAAATGTCGTTGTTTTTTAATTCTGCGCCAGTAATGGTGCTTTCTATTGTGTTTTTTCCACTATTAGATACCTTTAGGATATTTGTATATAGATTATTTATTTTGAAGAAAAGTCCATTTTCCGCAGATAAAAATCATTTACACCATAAATTTTTAGATTTAGGGTTTTCACATTTACAAACTACAAGCTTTATTGTTATTATTAATGTGATGTTAATTACCTTTTCATACTTAATTAGAGATCTAGATATTCATCTTCAATTTGTACTATTACTGGTTATTGGTACCACGTTATATTCTTCATTATTCTTTTATAATTGGCTGTTAGTTAATAAGAGGTTACCTAAGTTTCTTCGTTTATAATTAGTTTGTGCCTTAAAATTGGCGTTAACTTTTGTCAATCTTTTAATTGCGATTATATTTGCAGGTGTTTTAATGCAATTGTAAATGAAAAAAATTCAGATTTTAGGTGTGCTTTTACTAATATTAAGCTCCTGTGCTTCAAAGAAAGAAATATTGTATTTGCAAGATTCTGCTAATTATAATGACACTGCATTAAATTATTCTATACCAAAAATACAGCCTAACGATATTTTAAAAATAGAAGTTAGTGCTTTAGTAGAAGAATCTGCATTACCATACAATAAATCTACTTCTACAAATGGAGGTCAAAGTATAGAGTTTTTACAGTTACAAGGCTATATTGTTTCGCAAGATCAAACTATAAATTTTCCTATATTAGGGTTGATCTCTACCGAAAATAAAACCGTTAATGAACTAGAGGTTGAAATCAAAAACATACTTGTTGATGGTGGTCATTTAAAAAACCCATCGGTTAGTGTGAGGTTAATTAATGCTAAAGTCACTGTACTTGGAGAGGTTAATAATCCTGGAGTATATACATTTACAGAGCAAAATATAACACTATTACAAGCGTTAGGTTATGCATCAGACTTAACAATAAATGGTAAACGTGAGGATATTAAACTTATAAGAGAATCTAATGGTAATCGTACTATAACACATGTTGATATAACATCTACAGATTTTTTAAATAGTGAGTACAACCAAATAAGGCCTAATGATATCATCATAGTAGACCCAAATAGTCCTAAAATTAAAAGCGCAGGATTTGTTGGTAACACATCTACAGTTATTTCTGTAATTTCTATTCTTTTAACAACAATTGTATTAATTACAAGATAAATGGAAACTCCAATGCAAAACACATTTGGTCATAAAAAAAATGATCAGGGTGAAACAATAAAATCTGAAATTAGAAAATACCTACGCTACTGGTACTGGTTTGCTATTGGTATAGTCTTAGCTTTAATTGGTGGCTATTTATATTTAAGATATACGCCTAAAATATATAGTACTTCAGCAAAAATTAAAATTCTTAATAAGACTAAAGGATTAGAGTTACCGTCTGCTGCATTTGTATTTAATAGATCTAATATTAATCTCGAAAACGAAATTGAGATTCTTAAATCTTACCGTATTATAGAAGAAGTTGTTAAGAAATTAGATTTAACAATGGAGTATTATGAAGAAGGAAATGTTCTAACAACCGAAATAGATAAATTTCCATTTAAGATTACTAAGACGCTTAGTAATGATAGTATTAGGTCATATAAACAATTTAGAATTACTGTTGCAGATAATGCTTTTGAAATAGCCAAAGGAGAAGATAATACATTAAATATTCCAAATTTTAATTCTTACAATGTTGAGCATAATTTGCCTTTTGAAATCGTTGCAGACGATAAGGAAGCTATGCGTGAAATCAAAGGCAAAACTTACATTTTAAAAATTATACCAGTTTCTAGCGCTACCAAAAAATTGAAAGGTGGTGTCATGGTTAATCTAGTAGGTAAGGGCAGCGATTTGTTAAAACTAAGTTATACTAGCCAAAGTAAATATAGGTCTGAAAAAACGCTTAATGCACTTATAGATGTTTTTAATACAGATGGTATAAATGATAGACAACAGATTTCTAAACGTACCATAGATTTTATTGATGAACGATTTAAATTTTTAGCTCAAGAGCTAGATTCTATTGAAGTTGGAATTAAAGATTTTAAGAAATCAAACAATATTATAAATATAGAATCTGATGCCGAATTAGGATTATCACAACGAACCATGTCTGAAGACCAGGTTTTTGAGATAGAAAATCAATTGGTAATATCTGACTTGATGAAACAAAATCTAGTTTCAGATGGGCTTAATACAGAATTACTTCCTGCAAATATTGGTATTAGTGATTCTAATATAAATGTATTAATTGCGCAACATAATGAGTTAGTATCTGAGAGAGCTAAGTTAACCACTAGTGCTGCCGAAAATAATCCTACGGTAAAGATATTAGATTCTAAACTTAGAGGTGTTCAATCTAACATTAAGGCTTCTCTAAATGCTTACAATGCACAACTTAAAGCTACTAGATCTCAAATGGTTAATCGTAATCAAAAGTATGCTTATCAAGTAGCTAGTTTGCCTTTAAAAGAAAAATTACTAAGATCTAGAGAGCGCCAACAAGCTATTAAGCAAAGTTTATATTTATTTTTATTACAAAAGAGAGAGGAAGCAGCCATTAACCTAGCTATTACAGAACCTTCTATAAAGGTCGTAGAATATGCAATTTCTGGAGGAGGACCAATTTCTCCAAATTCGAGAAGTATTTATATGATGGCACTTTTAGGAGGCTTATTAATACCTTTTGCTTCTATTTATATTTTAAACCTTATTGATACTAAAATTAAAGGTAAAGATGATATTAAATCTCTAGTTGGAAATATCCCAATTTTAGCCGAATTACCTAAAATTAAGAGTAACAATTTAGTTTTTGAAAATCCTACAGACAGGTCAGTACAATCTGAGGCCTTTAGAATATTAAGTGCTAACGTAGAGTATATTTTACCTTCAAAAGAAGATTTAGGTAATAAAGGTAGAGTGATATATTGTACTTCGACGATTAAGGGAGAGGGTAAAACTTACACCGCTTTAAACCTATCACTAGCCTTATCTAGTATAAACAAAAAGGTTTTATTAATAGGAGCCGATTTGAGAAATCCTCAAATACATAATTATGTTTCTAAAGATAAAAATGAAAAAGGCCTATCTAATTATTTGTACGAAGATGGTTTTGATTGGAAAACTGTTACAGTAAAAGGTTTTGATAAACACCCAAACCACGATTTATTATTATCTGGTAGTATACCGCCAAACCCTACTCAATTACTTACAAATGGAAGGTTTAAAGCACTTATTGAAGAGGCTAGAGAATTATACGATTATGTAATTATTGATACTGCGCCAACTATTTTAGTTACAGATACAATGCTCATATCTAGATTAGCAGATGCAACAATTTATTTATTACGAGCAGATTATACAGAGAAAAATTTATTAGAGTTTTCTAAGGGATTAAGTGAAACTGGTAAGCTTAAAAACGTGGCTTATGTCATTAATGGCGTTGGAGCGAGTAGATCATACGGTTACACCTATAACTATGGTTATGGTTATGGCTACGGAAATGATTAAGCAGTCTAGCTATTAGCTAAATCTTTTAATCGTTTAATAGTTTCTGTTTGGTTTTCACTTTTAAAAACGTGGCTTCCTGCAACAAAGACATCTGCACCAGCTTCTACTAATTGTTTAATGTTTTTATCTGTAACACCACCATCAATTTCAATTTTAGTGTCTAAACCTTGCGCATCAATCATAGCACGTAGTTTCTTGACACGTTGATAAGTGATGTCTTCAAATTTTTGACCTCCAAAACCTGGGTTAATAGACATTAATAAAATCATATAACACTCTGGTAAAATATCTTCTAATACAGATACAGGTGTTGTTAAGTTAAGAACAATACCAGCTTTACACCCAGCATCTTTAATTTGCCTCAAAGTTCTATGAAGATGAACTGTAGATTCGTGATGAACGGTAATTATATCTGCTCCAACTTTGGCAAATTCTTCAATATAGCGTTCTGGTTTTTCAATCATTAAATGCACATCTAATGGTTTTGTTGCATGTTTTTTCATCGCAGCAATTACAGGCATACCATATGATATATTTGGCACAAAATGGCCATCCATTACATCAATGTGAAACCAATCTGCATCACTATTATTTACCATTTCGACATCGCGTTGCAGGTTACCAAAATCGGCAGCAAGCATTGAAGGTGCAATTAATTTTAAAGCCATTATGTTGTGTTGTGTTATTTGCGTCAAAGATAAATAAAAAAACAAGTTAATTATTGTGGTGAGTTAATAAGATGAGGTGTTCTATTTGTTAAATTTCCGAAGTATTTAAAATGAGATAAGTAACCCTTATAAATGAGTGAACCCAGAGTAATCAGCTCTGGGTTCTTTCATCAATCAAAAAACGAACAGTTATGTTTTGTAACTGTTGTTGTCATAATTTAGTCGTAATTTTAGTTATAAAATTACAAACTAAATAAATCATTTTAGATTAAAATCAACTAACTAAAAGTGTTGATTTAACCTAAATAAGTTTTTAGTATTTTACTGCGAGACGTATGTTTTAATCTTCGAATCGCTTTTTCTTTAATTTGTCTAACACGCTCTCGGGTTAAATCAAACGTTTCTCCTATTTCTTCTAAAGTCATTGGGTGTTGATTACCAAGACCAAAATATAATCTAATAACGTCTGCTTCTCGAGGTGTTAAAGTTTCTAACGCGCGCTCAATTTCTGTACGTAATGATTCATGTAATAAATCTCTATCAGGATTTGGAGACTCGCCACTACGTAATACATCATAAAGGTTAGAATCTTCTCCTTGTACTAATGGCGCATCCATTGATACATGACGACCAGAATTTTTTATAGACTCTTTAACTTCATTAATAGTCATGTCTAATTCTTTGGCAATCTCCTCTGCACTTGGAGGACGCTCATGACTTTGTTCTAAAAAGGCAAATGTTTTATTTATCTTGTTTATAGATCCAATCTTATTTAAAGGTAAACGTACAATACGAGACTGCTCAGCTAATGCTTGTAGAATTGATTGACGTATCCACCATACTGCATAAGATATAAATTTAAATCCACGTGTTTCATCAAAACGTTGTGCAGCTTTTATTAATCCTAAGTTACCTTCATTAATTAAATCTGGTAGTGTTAAGCCTTGGTTTTGGTATTGTTTTGCAACAGATACAACAAAACGTAGGTTAGCCTTAGTTAGTTTTTCTAACGCTAATTGATCTCCTGCTTTAATACGTTGTGCTAATTCAACTTCTTCATCTGCAGTAATTAAGTCAACCTTACCGATTTCCTGTAAATACTTGTCTAAAGAGGCGGTTTCCCTGTTGGTTACCTGCTTGGTGATTTTTAGCTGTCTCATTTATTTATACTTTAAATTTGGGTAAATGTATGTTACTATATAGTTATACGTAACAAGTGCTAAAAATGTTACAATAAAAACAAAATAATTTAAATTTTGATTAATTTTTTATTGTTTAGGTTGATATCATCAAGCATTTCTGAAGTAAACTTGTAATGACCTCTCGTAGTTATTAATCTGAAATGTGATGACTTTAAAGCTGTCAACGCATTAAGAAATAACCATTTAGATTTTAATAGTTTTGGCTTTTCACTTTTTAAGCTAATGTCAAAATAATGTTTGCGTCCTTCTTTTGTTGCAACAATATCTGGTGTGATAGAAATATCACTACCTCGTTTTGAGTAAGATTTTGGCGTTTCGTAACCATCGGTATCTGCCTTAATGTTTTCAAAACCGTGTTGCTCTAAGTACTCTACTGAGTTTTCTAAAATGTCCTTGTATTTATCTTTATCTGCATGTATCATAGCTATTAGTATACTAAAATTCTACGAGAAATACAAATTTTTAAGCATTTAATTATTTTTAAATCTGTAATCTAAACCTGTACTAGTTGAAAAAATAAGGAGTGTAATCAATATTTTAAGCTATGGGTTATAGTTGATAATTAAAGTTAGACTCTAAGTTTATAAAAAATCTATCAACCAATTTGTGTTCAATACCAACACCAAACTGGCTTTATAATTCGTCATACGATTCTACCAGCCTACAAAAGAGCCAGTAAATTTGTATGATTTGATTTTTCCAGATATGTCATGAAAGTAATCTTGCAAATTATCTTGTGCTACTTCTTTACTTCTACACTATTTTGAGCATAAAGCATATAAGTCATCTTTATAAATATTGTATAATTGACTTTACGCCTTTACGTATATTCGTCTTAAGGCTTTTATTGTTTTTAGTGAATCCAAATAGATTTTTTAATGTAAGACTCTGTTAGCTTATTAATTTAGAATTTATATTTTTTGTTAAATTTTATTGGTGTAGCATAATCTACTGTGGTAATTAATCACAAGAAACTGAAGATAAAGTGATTGTCACAAAATAAGATTCAGGTTCGTCATCTTCGTCAATATCTAAAATCTCGTTAATTCTTACATATATAACTTGATTTTCTTGAGTGTTTAAATAAATCTCATTCGACAATATTGGGTTAGTTTCTTGTTGAGCATCTTCGTCGGTCTCATAAAAAGATATAGGAAACGTTTCATCCAACTCTAGAGTGTCAAATATACATTCGGTATAATTATCTAATATAAATTCTGAGACGCCTTCACTCTCTAACAACTCACATTCTTCATAAATAAAATTTCCACAATCTGTAAAATTACTGTCGCACCTTTTGTTTAAAATTAGCTCTCTATCATTATTAGTAAGCAGCATTGTGTTCTCATCGAGATATGTAACCTTCCAGTCAAAGTTGAAAAATTCTCCAATTTGAGTATCATCTACAAGATTGATATTAAAATGTAATTCATTTTCGATAATTAATGGCGACCAAGAACCAAATAAAACCTCATTATCAACATTTAAAGACGTAAATCCATTGTCTTCATAAAAATAACCACCTAAGTAGGTGTTGTCATAATTATAACTATAGCCAATTTTTAAAGGGCAATTTTGAATAAAGATGTTACACTCAATTAGTTCTTCTTCATTATGACAATTATCTATGGCCACTTTTAATTCTTCGGGTGTATCTATTATAATTTCTTCTCCAGACTCTAATGTGCCAGTTATAGGGAAACTTATACTAATAGAGTGATTTGGATTGAGACCGTTTAATATTGAGCTAAATTGCTCATCATTAATAATAAAATTGGTAGATACGTATGTATCTGTATCATCAAAAATGAATAAGGTTAGCGGATAAATAAAATCAATACAAGCAATACTTTTATCTGGTCGTTCTTCATCATTCGTAATATCTTTGATATCATCATATAAATCAGAATCTGAGCGAATTACTTCAACTGAGTTAATATCTATAGTTGCTGTTAGATTATCATCTTGGTCATAAGAGCAAGAAGTTAGTATAAATAGTAAAGTAATACATATAAGTTGTAAAGATTTCATAATAGCTAGTTTCTTTATAGACTCATATAATGCCAATTGGTTGCGTAATAATCTCAATTATTTTTGATATAAATTATAAAAGCCTATTAAATTGTTACAATTTAATAGGCCTATTATTTTATATTACTTCAGAAATTTTAATACTTGAGAAGTAGAATAATTATCATCATTTTATAGCTAAATTAACTTACGCTAATTTCTTTTCTGGGAGTCCACGTGTTAACCATCCACGTCTACTTGCGGTGGCAATTGCATATGGTGTAATCCAAAACAATCCAAACGTGTAGAGTATACTGTAAGAATAAGCCCAAATAGATTCTGAAATTTTATAACGATGAGAATAAAATAACACCGAAAAACTTGATAATATTAAGATACTCATAAATGTAGATCCAAAAAATAACAAGGGATGAGTAGCTATAAAGAACATCATAATTAATAAAAATGGATAGCACATTAGCATTTCAAAAAACTGACTAATAAATAGTAATCTAATCCCAGATTTATCACCTTTTCTAAAATCTGTAAATACATACTTTGCCATTGCTAAATTTTCTCGCACATTACTTCGTCCCCAACGTATAAACATTTTATATAACCCTGTATACTCTTCTGGTACATTTGTATAGGCTACAGCATTTTTTTGAAATAATACATGTTTACCTTGCTTTAAAATCATGTTTGTCATTGCACGGTCCTCACCAATGTCTGACGGTTTTCCCATAAACGTTTGGTTTATCCATTCTGGCAAACAGTTATGAACAGCTGTACTACGATAAGCAGCTAGTGCTCCAGGTGTACATAATACCGAGTTTAAACTACTCTCTGCAGATCGCACAAACTCAAAACTTAGTACAAAACTAACATCTAGCATTTTAGGCAACATTGCCTTTTTATTATTTAAAACTCTAATGTTACCAGCAACTGCACCACAATTCTCGTCATTTACAAATGGGCTAACTAAATGTCTTAAGGTATCTGTGTTAACTATAGAGTCACTATCTACAGTTACAAAAATCTCACCAATGCCTAAATTAAAACCTCTGTATAAAGCATGACGCTTACCTTGGTTCTCTGGCTGCTGTAAAATAACTAAACGCTCACCTAATTGTACTTTAGCTTTTTTCATCCAATCCCAAGTGTCGTCTACACTACCATCATCAATAGAGAGTAATTCAAGCTTTTTATGAGGATAATCACTTTGAGCTAAGCTTATTAAGGTATCGTAAACTTGTTTACCTTCATTATAAGCAGGTACAATTACAGTAACTGTTGGCAATTCATCATCGCTCACTGAGGCAACAGGCTTGTATTGAAAATACTTATAAAGCATAAACAAAAAAAGCAAGGCCTTATATATAAAGAGTATTGCAGTTGTGATTACAAATATGGTTCCCCAAAATGAAGTTAAACGTTCTGTATTAAGTATATCAAAATCGCCACTAAAAACGCTAAAAAAATAAACGCCAATACTCATAAGAATAAATGAGCTAAATATTACCGATAAATTTTGACGTGTAGTACGATCTTGAATATCAATATCAAATCGATTAAAAAATGAGTGAAATTTATTTGAGGTTTTGGTAGTGTTACTTTTAGCAGGTAAATCTACTATTTTTGGGTTGGTCTTTTTAGAGTTCATTTGTATGTCTAGATATTTTAAGTGTTATGTTTCTAGATTTACGTTCGTATTTTTGGTTTAGATTTTTTTTAATATTTATTTATGATTTTAAGTTGATTTTTTAACATTTCGGGATAAAAAATAGAGATAAAAAAAACCTGTCAAGTTTTATTACTTGACAGGTTTATATATTTAAAGATATTTAGAAATTAATCTTCTTTCTTATCTTCTCTAGGCTTACGATCATCACGACGATTATCACGTCCACGATTATCTCTTCCTCTATTATCACGTCCACCAGAACGTTTATCATCTCTTGGTGGTCTTTCTACATAACCTTCTGGTTTTGGTAAAATAGCTTTACGAGATACTTTCTCTTTACGCGTACGTTTGTCTATACCAAAGTATTTTACATCAAAAACGTCTCCCATATTAACAACATCGCTAACATTTTCTGTACGTTCCCAAGCTAATTCAGAAACATGTAATAAAACTTCGTTTCCTGGAGCTTCAACATACTCAACAACAGCACCAAAATCTAACATTTTGATTACTTTTACTTCGTATATACTACCAACTTCAGGCTTAAATAAAATAGCATCTATTTTTGCCATTACAGCTTCGATACCTTTTTTACCAACACCTAAAATTTCAACAATACCTTCTTCAGTCACTGGATCTTCGTTAATAACGATAGTCGTCTCAGTTTCTTTTTGCATTTCTTGTATCACTTTTCCACCAGGTCCAATTAAGGCTCCAATAAATTCGTTAGGAACACGTCTTGTAACCATTGTAGGAGCATGTTCTTTTACATCTGCATTAGGTGTTGCAATAGTATCGGTCAATTTCTCTAAGATATGTAAACGACCAGCACGAGCTTGTTTTAGAGCATTAACTAAAATCTCGTATGATAATCCTTTAACTTTAATATCCATTTGGCAAGCTGTGATACCATCTGCAGTACCAGTTACTTTAAAATCCATATCTCCTAAATGATCTTCATCACCTAAAATATCAGATAATACAGCGTATTTACCAGAGTCACCGTCTGAAATTAATCCCATTGCAATACCAGAAACTGGTTTAGTCATTTGAACTCCAGCGTCCATCAATGCCATAGTTCCTGCACAAACAGTTGCCATAGAAGACGAACCGTTAGATTCTAAAACTTCAGATACAATTCTTACTGTGTAAGGACTATCATCTGGCACCATACCTTTTAATGCACGTTGTGCTAAGTTACCATGACCTACCTCTCTACGAGATGTTCCACGAATTGGTCTAGCTTCTCCAGTACAAAAAGGAGGGAAGTTATAATGTAAATAGAAACGCTCTTCACCTTCTTGAGATGGCATATCTATTTGGTTAGCATCTCTAGAGGTACCTAAAGTAACTGTAGCTAATGCTTGAGTTTCTCCACGTGTAAAAACTGCAGATCCATGTGTTGATGGTAAATAATCTACCTCACACCAAATTGGTCTAATCTCGTCAGTTTGACGACCATCCAGACGCAACCCTTCGTTTAAGGTTAAATCTCTAATAGCAGCTTTTTCAGCTTTTCTATAATAGTCAGATACTAATCCACCGTAATCTTCTAATTCTTCTTCAGAAAACGTCGCCTTTATATCTTCTTTAATTTGTTGAAAAGCTGCGCTTCTTTCATGTTTAGAAGATCCAGCTTTTGCAATAGCATACACTTTATCATATGCCATGTCATGAACTTTCTTCTCTAAATCCTTATCTTCTCTTTCTGGTTCGTATTCACGAGTTTCTTTCTTTCCAAAGGCCTCAGCTAATCTTACTTGAGCAGCACATTGTACTTTAATAGCTTCGTGAGCAAACTTAATAGCTTCTGCCATTTCTTCTTCAGAAATCTCATCCATTTCACCTTCTACCATCATTACAGAATCTGCAGAAGCTCCAATCATCATATCGATGTCAGATTCTGCTAATTGAGCAAATGTTGGGTTGATAATGAATTCACCATTTACACGACCAACTCTAGCTTCAGAAATAGCACACTCAAAAGGGAAATCTGATAATTGAATCGCTGCCGAAGCTGCTAATCCTGCCATTGCATCTGGCATAACTTCTGGGTCATGAGACATAAGTTGAATCATCACCTGAGTTTCAGAGTGATAATCTTTTGGGAATAATGGACGTAAAACTCTATCCACTAAACGCATTGTTAAAACTTCTCCGTCACTTGGTCTAGCTTCTCTTTTAAAGAAACCTCCAGGATAACGACCTGCAGCAGCAAATTTTTCTCTGTAATCTACTGTTAAAGGTAAAAAGTTAACATCTTTTTGTTCGTAATTGGAAACTACTGTACATAACAACATACATTTTCCTGATTGCACCACAACGCTACCATGCGCTTGTTTTGCTAATTTTCCGGTTTCGATAGAAATTTCTCTACCGTCTCCTAGGTCAATGACCTCTTTAAAAACTTTTGGAATCATAAATTTTTTAATTCTAATTAAACAATGGTCGTTGTGTTGTTGTAGTTGTTGTTGTGTGACAATTAATGTCGTGACCAATGAAAAACTATTTACCCTGAATTCATTTTCAGGATATGCTTAATCAATTTCGATAGTTATACTCGTTCGAATCGAGTTTTTATGCAAAAAAAAAGAGGCACGAGGCCTCTTTAATATTATTTTCTTAATCCTAATTCTTTAACTATTGCACGATATCTTAAGACATCTTTCTTAGTTAAATAATCTAGTAAGCTTCTTCTTTTACCTACTAACTTTACTAACGAACGCTCAGTATTATAATCTTTACGATTGTTTTTTAAATGCTCTGTAAGGTGGTTAATTCTGTAAGTAAATAATGCAATTTGACCTTCTGCAGTTCCAGTGTCTTGTGCATTTTTGCCATGTTTTTTAAAAATGGCTTCTTTTTCTTTTTGATCTAAATACATGCTAATATTATTGTAAATGATTTTTATGTACGTTGAAAGTCTATCTTTCAAGCTGCAAATATACTAATATTATTAATATCTTTGAATCATAATTTGAACTTTTTTTAGATACTGTTTTTTAGGTGTATTTATAGGAATATTCGCATAGAATTATTATTTTTATTTGTTATTAATTATTTGATAATCAGTCCCAATGTCTAAAAAACTTAGTTTAGTTAAAGAAGAGCTTTTTGAAAATATTTTCACCCATGCCCATGGTGGAATTGCTATAGTAAGTTTAGAAGGTAATTGGGTAAAAGTTAATAAGAGTGTTTGTAAACTTTTTGGTTACTCAGAAGAGGAGCTTTATAATTATTCTTTCCAAGAGTTAACCCATCGTGATGATTTAGATGCCGATTTAAATCATATGCAGCAATTGTTAGATGGTGATATTGATAATTACCAAATAGAAAAACGTTATTTTCACAAAAACGGTCATGTCGTTTGGGCACTACTCTCGGTATCTTTAGTTAGAGATGTATTAAATAAGCCTTTATATTTTATTTCTCAAATCATTGATATCTCGGCACAGAAATCTGCGAATTGGCATTTGCAATTTTTAGTAAATGTGGTTAAAGGTCAAAATGAAAAGCTTAATGATTTTGCTCAAATTGCTACTCACGATATAAGAACCCATGCTGGCAACTTAAGTTCTATTACAGAATTTTTAGAAGAAGAGTTTGATACCATAAGCACTAATGAAAACTATATTATGCTTAAAGAGTCTGTGTCTAATTTAATAGATACAATAGATCATCTCAATACGATAAGAGTAGATAAGCCTCAAAAGAGTAATTCTTTAAACAACTTAAATTTATATAAGTACGTCAAAAATGCAATGTATAATATTAGTGCTATTGCAAAAAAAGAGGGTTGCGAGATTAAAAACAATGTTGATAAAGACATTATGGTATTAGGTATTAAGGCTTATTTAGATAGCATTGTACTTAATTTTCTAACTAACGCTATAAAATATAAATCTCCTCTGCGAGAACCTGTAATTGAGCTTAACACGTTTATAAAAGACAATTTTATTGTTTTACAAATAAAAGATAATGGCCAGGGAATTGACTTAAAAGAAAATAGAAATAAATTATTTAAACTTAAGGCAACATTTCATGACCATCATGATTCTAGAGGTGTTGGGTTATATATTACTAAAAATCATATTGAAAGTATTGGAGGACGTATAGAAGTAGAGAGTAAGGTAGGAGAAGGTACTTGTTTTAGTATCTATTTTTTAAAGGCTTAATTTTCTTCGGAAATGGGAAAATGTAATTTAACTAAGCTTTTAATTAGAATATTCTTTTACTATGTAAACATAAAAAAACCTCACAAGTGTAATTTGTGAGGTTTTTTTATTGCATTAATTCTTTTATGCTCTTATAGGTTGATTTGTAATTAAATCTATATATAAGTTGATTTTATCTTTTAATTTGCTTCGTTGTGTAATGAAATCTAAGAAACCATGTTCTAATAAAAACTCTGAAGTTTGAAAATCTTCAGGTAAATCTTGTCCTGTAGTATCTTTTACAACACGAGGTCCTGCAAAACCTATTAAGGCTCCAGGCTCACTAATATTAATATCCCCTAACATAGCAAATGATGCTGTTGTACCTCCAGTTGTAGGATCTGTAGCTAAAGATATATAAGGAATACCTGCATCTGCTAATTGAGCAAGTCTTACTGATGTTTTTGCGAGTTGCATTAATGATAATGCTGCTTCCATCATACGCGCACCTCCAGATTTGGAGATAATCATAAAAGGAATTTTCTTATCTAATGAGTACTTTGCTGCTCTCGCAATTTTTTCTCCAACAACACTTCCCATAGATCCTCCAATAAAGGTGAAATCCATACAGGCAATCACTAGGTCGTTACCTTTAGATTTACCTACAGCTGTTCTAACTGCATCTTTAAGTTTGGTTTTATCTTGTGCTGCTTTTAAGCGATCTGGATATTTTTTAGTATCCTCAAATTTTAAGGGATCTTTAGAGGTAAGATTTGCATCTAACTCTTTATACTTATTGTCGTCAAATAAAATTTCAAAATATTCTTTACTTCCAATTCTTACGTGGTAACCGTCTTCTGGACTAACGTAGAAATTCTTTTCTAGTTCTTCTGTATCTATTATTTTACCCGTTGGAGATTTATACCACAGCCCTTTGGGTGTGTCTTTTTTCTCTTCGGTAGAGGTTGTGATTCCTTTTTCTTTTCTTTTAAACCAAGACATATATCTATGTGATTTTAAATTCTTATTAAGTTAAGAATTATTTTCGAAAGCCAAAAATTGTATCAATTAAGACTACGCGTTAGGGATTGTAGCGACATCCTTTTTTACACTTGTTTTTTTGCTTGTCAAAAATCAAATGTAAAAAAGATATAGCGAAAAGCCCGACCACAAAATTAAAATTTTGTTTTTAATTTTGTGGTAACGCCCAAAAAAAATTATAAAGTATTTACGTTGTTAAGATCTTCGAATGCTTTTTTAAGTCTTTCTACAAAGGCATCTTCGCCTTTACGTAACCAAACACGAGGATCGTAATATTTTTTATTTGGAGAGGCTGGACCATCTGGCGATCCTAATTGTGTTTTGAGGTAATCGCTCTTTTCTCCCATGTAATCACGAATACCACTCATGAATGCATATTGCATATCTGTGTCAATATTCATTTTAATTACACCGTAACCAATAGCTTCTTGGATTTCTTCTTCTGTAGAACCAGATCCACCATGAAAAACAAAATCTATATGGTTATGTGGCAGGTTATGTTTTTTAGATAAAAACTCTTGAGAATTTTTAAGAATCTTTGGTGTTAATTTTACGTTTCCTGGTTTGTAAACGCCATGTACGTTTCCAAAAGCTGCAGCTATAGTAAACTGGTCGCTAATTTTACTCAACTCTTCATAAGCATATGCAACTTCTTCTGGTTGTGTGTAAAGTTTAGACTCGTCTACATCACTATTATCTACACCATCTTCTTCTCCTCCTGTGATACCTAATTCTATTTCTAAAGTCATACCCATTTTGCTCATGCGTTTTAGGTATGTTTTGCAAATTTCTATGTTTTCTTCTATTGGCTCTTCAGATAAATCAATCATGTGAGAGCTGTATAATGATTTACCAGTTTCGGCAAAATGTTTTTCACTGGCATCTAATAAACCATCAATCCATGGTAATAATTTTTTTGCGCAATGGTCTGTATGTAAAATTACAGGAACACCATATGCCTCTGCCATTAAATGAACGTGCTTTGCTCCAGCAATAGAACCTGCAATTGCAGCTTTTTGATCTTCGTTACTTAGTCCTTTTCCTGCATTAAATTGTGCACCACCATTTGAAAATTGAATAATTACAGGTGCATTTAATGCTTTTGCTGTTTCTAAAACTCCATTAATGGTATTAGAACCAATTACGTTAACTGCTGGTAAAGCAAAGCCTTTTTCTTTTGCTAGTTTAAAAATTGCTTGAACTTCTTTTCCTGTAGCTACTCCTGGTTTTATGTTATGACCCATGATTTATTTTAGTTGAATGTTAAGTTTCAAAAGTACATAATTTTTGAATAATCTTAAGGGTTTTTAAGAGTTTCATTGTATAGTTTTTAACGAAAACGTTATAGCTTAAGTGCCTAATTAATACTATTAAATGTGAAGAAATATGTAATTAAAAAGGGTAGTTAACTCCAATATTATATACCGCATTACCAAAGTTATAATCCTTAAACCAGCGATTGCCAATTTCTCTAGAAGGGTCATAAGTTTTAAAGCCAATATCACCTCTTAAAACGAAGAAACTAAAATCATAACGAATACCAAAACCAGAGCCTATAGCGATATCTTGTAGTGATGAAAAATCGTTAAAGGTTGCAGCATCATCTTCTACGTCATCAAAAACGTTCCAAATATTTCCTGCATCTACAAAAACAGCACCATTAAAACGTCCCAATATATTAAAACGCTGTTCTGCACTTAGCGTAATTTTTAAATTTGCCTCATTAAATTCATTAGTAGATAGTGAGCTTCCAGGACCTAGGTTATATGCAGACCATGCTCTAATGTCATTTGGGCCACCTGCAAAAAAACTTTTTGCAAAGGGAATGTTATCTGAGTTACCGTATGGTATGGCGATGCCAAAATAGGTTCTAATAGCAAATTCATTTTGGCGACCTAAATCCCAGTGTTTTACATAATCAATTTCTGCTTTTACAAATTGAGAAAATGGTACTCCAAAAACTTCATATTTATTGTCTAAATTTCTTTCAAAATTAAATGCGCTCGAAACTCCAGATAGTAAATTACCTGCCAATTCTAACCTTAACCTTACGATAGAAAAATCATTATCTAATAAATTTTCGCGTCGGTTTTTAACATAATTAAAACTAGAAGAAAATATGAGGTTGTCTTCGGTAAGACGGTCTTTTCGTTGTTTAATATTATTTACAGTTATAAAATCATCGTCTGCAGCAGTGAGTGACGTGTCACCATTAATTACATCTGCTATAAACATATCTGCAGGAGCAAATGAACCTCCCAGATTTGGTGGGTCTCTTAATACTTCTTCATCACCAATATAACCTATATTTTGAGCAATTGTATTTAAGCTCTCAAACGAGTTTTGGTAGACTCCAAAATAGTTGCCAGTATTCAGGTTTTTTACAAATTGTAAATTAAAGAGGTCAAAATTATTAGTTACTTTGGTCGTAGGATACCAGTTATAGTTTAACGTTCCTGTAAAGGCTTGTTTGTCTAAGCCAATATTACGTTGGCTAGTCGCACTTAAGTTAATTCTTGTGCTTGGCGACATATATTTAGGAATAATCTTTTCGGTTTTAAAAGGCAAGAAAAACCGAGGTATGTTTAATCTAATATTACCACCTATTTCATTAATATCAAAAAATTGGTCATTGGTATTAGAGGCATCTTTTGAAGATCCAATAGCTCCCAATCCCGAAATTTCTAAAGTCTCTGCTCCTCTAAAAATGTTTCTAATTAATAAACCAGTATTAAAGGCAAAACCAACCGTTTGGATATTACTTTGCGAAATTTCAAAACTTGTTGTGAGTTCGAATTTTTTCTTCGGAATAAGATATACATTAGCTATTAACGTTGAGTCTTCTTCATTTGGGATGTAGTCTATACGAGGATATCTAAAAGCTTGCAGCTCACTTAAATATCGATAAGTTCTTGTTCTATCTATATCCTTAAAAACATCTCCTTTGGTAATAAATACAGCATCTGTGATTGCTTTTGGTCTATATTTTAATTTATTAAAACTGTATAAATTATAGTTTTTAAAATTAACAGAGTCTGTGATTGTAGAGTCTCTATATTCATTTTTAAAATCTGTAAAAATGTTTACATCTTTTATTTTATATACTTTAAATGGAAGTCGAGCAACAGAATCTTCTGTTCTAATTGCTCTATTAGATATAATTAAATCTGTATTTATTTTTTTGTTTGTTCCAACCGTATCAATATCAAACATGATATAGTCTTGTCCAAAATAATAAAATCCAGAGTTTCTTAATTTTGTTGTTAATCTATCTCGCTCATTTGCATAATTGACCTCATCGTATTGTTGCCCTTTTTTAATTAAAGACCCATTTTCTAATTGGGTTTTGTATAAAGAGTCTATAGCTGGTGTTTTAATATTTGACCTAATAGAATCTAAAATATATGGATCTCCTGTTGTAACATTATAAGTTACTCTTGCTTTTTGAGAGCTGTCTTTGGCAGTATTAAACGAGGTTTCTACATCAAACCAACCTTTACTAAAATAATATTTTTTTAAAGCCAAAGCAGTTTTTTCGGCTCTTGTTTCGTTATAAATTGCTGGTGCTTCACCAGTTTTTTTAAGCCAGTTATTAAAGTTTTTTCTTGATTGTAACTCTTTATAAAATTGTTTTTTAGAGAGTAGTTTTGTTTTCCAAGCTACTTTTCTTGGGTTGTCTAAAACTTTAGCATTTATAATAGAATCTATATTAGGTCTCGCTAAATTATAAATATGAATACGCAGAGGAATCCCTAAAAGCGTTGCATTTGGCTTTTGGTACTGAAGATTTTCTATAGTTTCTGTAGACGTTGTTTTATCGTTAACTAAAACAGTATTGCTCACTAATAAGTGTTCATCTTTTTTTACACGCTTCATAACATTACACGAAAAAGTAGTGCATATCATTGAAAAGATTAATAATCTTAAAACGTTATATTTCAAAAGAGAGGATGTTTGCATTTAAAATGTACCCAAATTTACAGTTTTTATTATCTTCTTATCGTCTTAACATAACAAATAATAGACCAAAAAAGTATTACTTTGTAATTTAATAGTTGTAACACAAAAATACTATCAATTAATGTTAACCAAAAGCCATATAAAATTAATTACGAGCCTAAAACAAAAAAAGTTTAGACAGCAAGAGCAATTATTCGTGGTTGAAGGTGTAAAGGGAATTAAAGAGTTTTTAAATTCAGATTTTAAGCTTCATCTGTTATTTTCTACCGAAACTGTTTTTGATGCCGAAATGATAGTTGTTACAGATAAAGAGCTTCAAAAAATTAGTAATTTAAAGACGCCTAATACTGCTGTCGCAGTGTTTCATATTCCGAAGAAAAAAACAATAGAATCTAACGGTTTGCTTTTAGCCTTAGATGATGTTCGAGATCCTGGAAACTTAGGAACCATCATTAGGCTTTGTGATTGGTTTGGTATAAAAAATTTAATATGTAGTACAGCAACTGTAGATTGTTATAATTCTAAGGTTGTACAAGCTACAATGGGCTCATTAACTAGAGTTGCTATCGAGTATGTAGATTTGTATGCGTATTTAGATACTTGTGAAAATGATGTTTTTGGTACATTTATGGACGGAAACAACATTTATAAAGAGACGCTACCAGAGAAAGGAATAATTGTTATGGGAAACGAAGCTAACGGAATTTCTAAACCAATTGAAAATTTGGTTACCAAAAAATTAAGTATTCCTCGATTTGGAGCTTTAAAAGCCACTGAGAGTTTAAACGTTGCAACTGCAGCTTCTATTGTTTTGAGTGAGTTTAGGAGAACTTAATCTCTTTTTTTTACTGAAATGTAAAGTTTAAGAAAACTCCTCGCGTTTTCATTGTAGTTACATTACCTGTCCATGGACTATTTGGGTCCTCATCTCTTACTAACTCATCATTAAGCGCAAAAACACCACGAATAGATGGCGTAAATTTAAACCATTGGTTGTAGAAATCTATCCCAAAACCTAACTCATAAAATAAGACATTTTTTTTAGTTCTAAATTGTCCTGCTGCATTATCATCTGGATTTTCTTCGTTACTAGAAAGATTTAATGCTGTAGAAAAACCACCAATAATAAATGGTTTAATATTGTTAAATCGTTTGGTTGAAACTTTTAATAAAAGAGGAAAATGTACATAGGTAGATTTAACTTCTCTCATTAAATCTGAGCTTGTAGACTCTATGCCATTAAAATATGAAGGATCATATTGTAAATTTCTCGTGGTTATAAATAAACCAGGTTCAAAACGTAAATCAAAATAATCGTTAAGTCTTAAATTAGAAACTAGACCAACACTAAAACCTGTACTGGTTTCTACTAAAATATCTGGTTGGTCTTCTTCATAATTAAATTGATAATCATAACTATTAAGACCAAGGTAAAATCCCCAGGATACTCTTTGCTTATCAAAATTTTCTATGTTTTTTATTTTTTCCTTACTAAACAATTGAGCAGACACAGTTTGTGACGCTATTAATAAGATTAAAATTATAAGTATTCTCTTCATAAATTACGATAATGACGTGATAGCATTAAGCTTTAGACGCTGTATAAATTGTAGCAACTCCTAAAGTTTGAGGTTTGTCTTGCACGTTAATAAACCCAATTTTACGTAAAATATTGTTTAAAACCTCGCCATAAGGAAAAACAGATGCAGATTCTTGTAAATAACTGTAAGCAGATTGATCTTTAGAAAAGATTTTTCCAATGGTAGACATTACATATTTTGTGTAGAACTTATAGCCCTGTTTAAATGGCGTTTTTGTAGGTACAGAAGTTTCTAGAATTACAAAAGTTCCGTTTGGCTTTAAAACTCTTAATATTTCAGCTAAACCTTTTTCTAGAGTTTCAAAATTTCTAACACCAAAGGCTACAGTAATGGCGTCAAAAGTATTGTCTGCAAATGGTAAGTCTTCAGAATCTCCAACAACCATTGATATAAGATTACTTAAATTTTTATTCTTTATTTTCTTTCTACCGACTTCTAACATGCCATCACTAATGTCTAAACCAATAATTTCTTTTGCATTAGTTTTTGCAAGACTTATAGCTAAATCACCAGTGCCTGTAGCAATGTCTAGAATGCGCTCTGGATTATTTTTTGAAACTATATCTACAACTTTATTGCGCCATTTAATATCAATACCAAAAGAGATAACACGATTTAAACCATCGTATTCTTTTGAGATATTATCAAACATTTTAGCGACTTGTTGCTTTTTATTCAAATCACTATCCTTATATGGAGTAACTTTTGATGACATTTCTTTTTTTGCAAATATACTCAAATCAAATAGCTTAAAATAATATCTGTATTAATTTACATCCTTAACTATGACATAATAAAGTAGTATATTTGTATGTTTTTTTGAATAAAAATTTCCATGAAAATAATTATTGCAGGAGCAGGAGAGGTAGGTTTTCATTTAGCCAAGCTATTATCTTATGAATCTCAAGAGATTACTTTAATTGATACAGATAAAAATAGTTTGTCTTATGCGAGTGACCATCTAGATATTAGAGTGATAAAGGGTGATGTAACATCAATTTCGATATTAAAGGAAGCTAGAATTAATACTTCAGAATTATTTATAGCAGTAACATCCTCAGAAACAACAAATATTACAGCCTGTGTACTTGCTAAACAATTAGGAGCAAAACAAACTATTGCAAGAATATCAAATTCAGAATTTATAGATCAAAAAGATGATGTAGGTTTTACCAAATTTGGAATAGATGAATTAATTTCTCCAGAAACCTTGGCAGCAGCCGAAATAGAACTTCTTTTAAATCAATATGGTTTTAATGACACTTATGAGTTTGAAGAAGGTAAACTTACAATGCTTAGTTTACGATTATCAAGAACCGCGAGTTTTATTGGTAAAACAGTGCGAGAAGCTGCAGAGGTGTTTCCTGAGTTACACTTTGTGCCAATTGCGATACAACGTTTTGGGACACAGTATACAATTATACCTAGAGGAGATACCGAGTTTAAAGAAGGAGATAAAGTTGTTTTTATGACTTCAAAAGGTGGAGATGAAGAACTTTTTGAATTATCAGGAAAAGTAAAAACCGAGCTTAAAAATATTATGATTTTAGGCGGAAGTAAAATAGGGTATAAAACAGCTAAAGATCTCTGTGCAAGTAAATTTAAAGTTAAACTTATTGAGAGCGATAGCGAAGTGGCTTTTGAGTGTGCAGATGATTTGCCAAAAGCGTTGGTAATTAATGGAGATGGTAGAAATGTAGAGCTGTTAGATGAGGAAAACATTGGTGATATGGACGCCTTTATATCTGTTACAGGAAACTCTGAAACTAATATAATGTCTTGCCTTGTAGCAAAATCTAAAGGTGTGAAAAAAACCATTGCCCTAGTAGAAAATATGGATTATTATCAATTGTCCCAGTCTATTGGTATTGATACTTTAATTAATAAAAAGCTACTAGCAGCAAATAATATATTTAGATACATTAGAAGAGGGGAAGTTGTAGCAATGACCAAACTTACTAATATGAATGCAGAGTTGCTTGAATTTCAGGTTAACACCCAATCTAAAATCACGAAAAAGAAAATTAAAGATTTAGATTTTCCGCGATCTGCGATAATAGGTGGAGTTATTAGAGATGATATTGGCATTATTCCTTTAGGCGACTTTCAAATAGAAATGGGAGACAAAGTAGTAGTATGTTGCTTGCCTAGATCAATAACTCAAGTTGAAAAATTCTTTTTTTAAGTCTTAATAATGAAGCTCAACTACAAAATTATTTTTCATTTCTTTGGTTTGTTATGCCTGTTCAATGGTGGTTTTATGCTATTGTCTACCTTAATAAGTCTCATTTATAAAGATGGTGTAACTGTAGAGTTATTAACCTCTGGACTATTTGTGGTTTTATTGGGCTGCATCTTAATGATTGCTACCAAAAAACATAAGAAAGAACTAAATAAAAGAGACGGTTATATTGTTGTTGCCTTTGGCTGGATAGTTATGGCTTTAACAGGCACTTTACCTTATTTAATATCTGGTTCTATACCTGATTTTACAAATGCTTTTTTCGAAACCATGTCTGGTTATACTACAACAGGAGCAAGTATTTTAAATGATATTGAGGCGATACCAAAAGGTGTTTTGTTTTGGCGCAGTATGACTCATTGGATAGGAGGAATGGGAATTATCGTTTTAGCCATAGCAATATTACCATTATTAGGTATTGGTGGTATGCAACTTTTTGCTGCAGAAGCTCCTGGACCAAACGCAGATAAACTACATCCCAGAATTACAGATACAGCAAAACGATTATGGCTCATTTATGTTGGCTATACAGCTGCCGAAACAATCTTGTTACAAGTTGCAGGAATGACGTTTTTTGATGCTATTAATCATTCGCTTTGTACATTGTCTACTGGAGGTTTCTCAACAAAAAATGCTAGTGTGGCCTATTGGAATGGGCAACCAGTGATACAATACATTATCATTGTGTTTATGTTTTTAGCAGGAACAAATTTTGTGCTAAGTTACTTTGCATTTAAAGGTAAGGTGCAAAAAGCTATACGAGATGAAGAGTTTAAACTCTATTTTAAGTTTATAGCTTTCTTCACAATAATTGCTGCATGCATTATTTACTTTAGAGCAGATTTTTCTATCTCATCTATAGATCATCCAATGGTTTTTGGTAAAGCAGAGGCTGCATTTAGACATGCTTTATTTCAAGTTTTAGCCATAGTAACAACTACAGGTTTTGTAACTGCCGATTATACTTTATGGACACCATTTCTCGTCGTTTTCTTTTTTGGTCTTATGTTTTTAGGAGGCTCAGCAGGTAGTACTTCTGGAGGTGTAAAAGTAGTACGTCATATGATTATGATTAAAAATGCTTTTCTAGAATTTAAGCGTGCGTTGCACCCAAATGCTATATTACCCGTGAGATATAATAAAAAAGCTGTAACAGGTAATATCGTTTTTAACATATTAGGTTTCTTTATACTATATATGTTATCCTTTATTGTTGGAGCTTTGGTGTTTTCTATGTTTCAAATAGATTTTGAATCTGCTATTGGATTATCTGCTTCAAGTTTAGGTAATGTTGGTCCTGCATTAGGTAATTTTGGACCTGTTAATAATTATGCAGAGTTGCCAACTTTAGGCAAATGGTGGTCTGCGTTTTTGATGCTAATTGGAAGATTAGAACTCTTTACAGTTTTAATACTATTAACTCCTTTCTTTTGGCGAAATCGATAATGTATTTTAAAATATTTTAAAAATTTTCTTTCTTCGGAAATATTAATATTTATAGGTATTTCGAGAATTTTATACTGGTTTTTAAGCGGTTATAAAATTTTTTAATTGTAACATTTTATTGATATATACGTCATATAGGTGTAATCAATTAAATTAATCAATCATGGAATTAGTATTAATATCGCAAAAATTAGAACCTTCACCCAAACCTAGATTAGTATCTCAATTTACGAGACCAGAAGGCTTATTAAATTCAAATTACAAATCTATTGTAAAGTGTAATTTAAACAACACAAATTCACAATCAATTTTTGGCATTAAGCAACGCGTAAAAAGCAGACAGTACCAAATTACTTCAAGTATCGATACACTTTTAAAGCTGTCTATTTTTGCTACAGTATTAGCTTTTATACTTTAAGCTATTACAATTAGACATTTTAACTGGTACGATTGAGTTCTCACTCAAGATTATCTTTTATAACTTAATTAATACATTTCTCGATACATATTTTGTTATCGACTGGTATTATATACTTCAATTTTAACGGTTGAACTTCTGGACTCTAGTTTCAGGAAAAAAAAGGATATTATGGGAATCTCATCAATGAATATTACAATAAATAATAATAGGAAATTATTAAAAAATGGTAAGAGGATTCCGTTTACTAAGATGAATGGAGGCTCAAGTAAAAAATCAAGTTATAAACAGTATGTAATGCCAGAGGTGCCTCCTCATATTTTAAGACGTGTTAGATTACGAACTAAAAGAGACAATAGACGCATATTTATTAAGCAGGTTATTACTGGTGTTATTGTAGGGTCTATAGTCGTGTACTGGCTATATAAGATACAATTTGGATAAAATAAAAGACCTTTCGTTTTTAAAAAGCAGAAAGGTCTTTAATATGTAATACGTAAATTTTTAAAATTAACTCACAGCGTTTTTAATTCGCTTTATTGCTTCAATAATTTGTTCTTGAGATGCTGCGTAAGAAATACGAATACAATCTGGATTACCAAATGCTGCACCTGTAACTGTTGCAACGTTTGCATGTTCTAGAAGATATAACGAGAAATCTGTTGCATTTTCTATTTTTTGTCCTTTAAGTACTTTTCCGAAGAAAAAAGAAATATTTGGAAACACATAAAAGGCACCTTCTGGTGTGTTGGTTTTAAAACCTTCAATATCATTGAGCAACCCAAGTATTAATTCTCGTCTTACTTTAAACTCGTCTATCATATAATGTACGCGAGAAGGCGACTCATTTAATGCAGTTATTACAGCACGTTGAGCTATACAATTAGCTCCACTAGTAATTTGACCTTGCATCTTGTTGCATGCTCGAGCAATTGCCTCTGGAGCGCCAATGTAACCAATTCTCCAACCGGTCATTGCAAATGCTTTTGATACGCCATTTACAGTTACGGTTCTATCAAACATATCATCAAATTGAGCTATGCTTGCATGTCCTCCAATAAAGTTGATATGCTCATAGATCTCATCTGATACAACAATGATTTTTGGGTGTTTTTGCAATACATCTGCTAAAGCTCTTAACTCATCTTTGCTGTAAACCGACCCGCTAGGATTACAAGGAGAGCTGTACCAAATCATCTTAGTTTTTGGAGTTATTGCAGCTTCTAATTGTTGAGGTGTAAGTTTAAAATCGTTCTCTATAGATGTTTTCACTTCTACAGGCACACCTTCATTAAGTTTTACTATATCGCTATAACTTACCCAATATGGGCAAGGTAATATTACTTCATCTCCTTTATTAAGTAGTACTGCTGCAATGTTGGCAAGAGATTGTTTTGCTCCTGTAGAGACTACAATTTGAGAGGATTTATAATTGAGATTATTGTCTCTTTTAAATTTATTAATAATGGCATCTTTTAATTCTACATAGCCATCAACTGGCGTGTAAGAATTATAGTTATCATTTATAGCTTGGATGGCTGCATCTTTAATAAAATCTGGTGTATTAAAATCTGGTTCTCCTAAACTTAAGCCAATAATATCTTTTCCTTCTGCTTTTAGTTCTCTTGCTTTGGCTGCCATTGCTAATGTGGCAGATGTTGCCATATTAAGAACTCTGTCTGAAAGTTGTGTCATTTAATAAATAGTTGATTTTGGTGTTAACTAATTGCAGGTTTCATTCCCATTTGTTTTAGGAATCTAAAATGAGCTGCAATAGCTTTTCTAGTGGTTTCGTATTCTTTGTATGGTAAATTAAATTCTTTAGCTGTATCTCTCACAATTTTAGATATTTTACCATAATGAATATGACTAATGTGAGGAAAAATATGATGCTCTACTTGATGATTGAGACCGCCTGTATACCAGTTAATGATTTTATTTTTAGCTCCAAAATTTACAGTAGTTTTTAATTGGTGAATTGCCCAAGTGTTTTTCATCGTACCGCTCTCTTCTGGTAATGGCATTTCAGCCTCATCCATTACATGTGCTAATTGAAATGTAATACTAAGTATTAATCCTGCTACGTAATGCATAATGAAAAAGCCTAATAAAATTTTCCACCATGCTATATCTAATACAAGCATAGGGATGACAATCCATATAGAAATATATACTATTTTAGAAATAACTAATTTACTCCAATTAACAACTGGATTTGGCAATTTACCATAAGATAACTTGCGCTTCATGTATCGATACATTTGCTGAAAATCTGTAGTTATTGCCCAATTTATAGTTAATAATCCATAAAGTAATACTGAGTAATAATGTTGAAATCTGTGATGATTTCTCCACTCAGAATGTTGTGAGAATCGTAAAACACGACCTGCTTCTAAATCTTCATCATGTCCATGAATGTTTGTATATGTGTGGTGCAATACATTATGTTGTACCTTCCAATTGTAAACATTACCAGCAAGAATATAAATGCTACTTCCCATTAAGCGATTAACCCAATCTTTGTTAGAAAAAGACCCATGATTACCGTCATGCATTACATTCATTCCTACACCTGCCATACCAATACCCATGATAACTGTTAATATTAACTGCAACCAACCTGGTATATCTAATGTTAAAATTAAAAAATAAGGAAGTAGAAAAATGGTAAACATGATAACTGTTTTTAACCAAATTTTCCAATTACCTGTACGCTTTAAATTATTCTCTTTAAAATAAGTATTAACACGTTTGTTAAGCGTTCTAAAGAATTTTGCTGAATCTGTTCTTGAAAAAGACAACGTTTGTGGAGTCATGCTATTAATTTTTCAATATAACGTTATAAATCACGTTTTCATATTAAGAACAAAGATAAATAATAAATGTTGGGCTATTGATAATTATATCTTAAAAATATCCACATAAAAAGACATACTTTTGTCAAAATCTTAAAATATGGAGCTCATTCAACATTATTTTCCTGATTTGACCGAAGAACAGATTCTTCAGTTTAAAAAATTGGAAGACCTTTATAAAGACTGGAATTTAAAAATCAACGTCGTGTCTAGAAAGGATATAGACGAGTTATACCTTCGTCATGTTTTACATTCATTAGGCATTGCAAAAGTAATGCGTTTTGCGCCAAATTCTAATATTTTGGATGTGGGAACAGGTGGTGGTTTTCCAGGTATCCCACTTGCAATATTACATCCAGACTGTCAATTTCATTTGGTAGATAGTATTGCCAAAAAATTAAAAGTCGTAAATGAGGTTGTAGAAGGACTAGGACTTACCAATGTGAGAACAACTCACAGTAGAGTAGAGGATATAAAAGAACAATTTGATTTTATTGTAAGTAGAGCGGTTGCTGCTATGCCAACCTTTGTGCATTGGGTAAAAGGTAAAATTGCTAAACAACAAAATAACGAACTTAAAAATGGTATTTTATATCTCAAAGGTGGTGATCTCTCTGAAGAGTTAGAGCCTTATAAAACTACGACCATATATAATTTGGAAGATTTTTTCAAAGAAGAATTTTTTGAGACTAAAAAGGTTGTGCATTTACCACTAAAGTATCGTGGATAAAAAAAAGCTTCATGATTATCATGAAGCTTTTTTTATTAAATCGTATATCTTAAAATGATGTTGATATGCTCAATGAAAATCCAGTATTCTCTGGGACAAATCTACAAATACCGCCAACACAAACTAAGCCTCCACGTTGTCTGCCATAACTCGCCATAACTCGCGTTGCTCCTTTAGTAAAGCTTCCGCCTGCGGTATAATAATGTATTTGGCGATCTTCGTCTGGATTACCGTAATTCCAAATATCTGTGGCGTAGATACTAAATCTTGGACTAAAATTATATTCTATAGTTCCTCCTGCCCAATTTTTGGCACGCTCAGATGTTTCGTCATCTGAAAATAAATGTGATAGCTCAGCTCTAATTGATTTTCCTGATCCTAATTTACGGGTAACCTCTCCAACTATAGCTGTTGCATTTATTTCGCCAATTCTGTCTTCTACAAAACGTGCGTTATAAAATGTTTGCACAACCGAAAACATTGATGACCATTTTGGGCTCCATTTTTTCTTAATATCTAGGCTAAATTCTTCAAAGTATTTATCTCCAAAACCAAATAAATCTGTATCTTCATAGGTTCGATTACTAATATCAAAATCTCCTTTGAGCCCAGACCAAGTTGCGTAATTAAATGCTAATTTTGTACCATATTTACCACCTAACTTAGTATCTTTTTTAATGTTGTAATAAATATCTACCTGGCCACCAATCTCTCCAGATTTAAAAATTGGATTAAACGATAATCTTGGCTGCGCTTGGTATACAAATATGTTTGTTAAACCATAATCATGTTGTTTTGTTAAGGCAGGAATAAAATTGATGAAATTTTGGTTAAAGACGTTTGCAGATTGATCTCTTTGAGAGAAAAATGCCATGTTTTCCATTCGTCTAAAGGTTGCATCAATACCTAAGCCAGATTTGGCATATCCAATATTAAAAAGTAAAGCGCTACCATCAAAGTATTTATCTTCTATAATATTACCAAGTTCGGCATAAACATCTTCACCTTTTTTTATGTATTCAATAGATGAGTAGATATTACCTTCGGAAAAGTCTAAACGTGCAGAAAATGAATTTGTAAGCGATTCAAATTCAGGGTTTTCTATATCTAAATCCTCATCTCTTCCAACGTAACTTAAACCTAAATTTAAATTTGACTCTTCCAATTTAAAGAGTGATGAAAGGCCTATTTCGGCATCAAATCCATATATGGTTCCGTCAGAAACAGAAAACCCATCACGTTGTCTTCCATATAATGCAGATAATTCTACCTCATTGGTTGGTCTATATTTTACATTAGCACCTCTTATAGAATTGTTGATACCTAATTGTCTGTCTTCCCAAGATCGTAATATTAAACCACTTCCAAATTGCTCATAAAAGTTACCAAGAGTAGTCTCAAACTTTTCAGATTTATAACCTACAGCAAATGTACCTAAATCTGTACCTTGATATTTTGGATAAAAGTTTAAGATAGCGTTTGGCTCGTAAGATTCTATTTGTACATGAGCAAACCAGTTTTTGTAAGTATAGTTGAGCCTTAAATAATTGTTAGACCTAAAATGGTCTTCTTCTTCAAAATCACCAGTTTTGGCATCATCAACATAGTATTGAGAATTAGACTCAATACCTCCACTTAAATTTCCATAATCTTTAGGTTCTTCTTGGGCAAATGTAAATAAAGGTGCGCATATCAATAGCGCTATTGATTTGTATAAATTCATTTGGTTATAGTTAGTAGTTAGTTGTTTATTTAGAGAATTCTTGAATTTTTTCATACAACTCATCCTCTGCACCAGGTGTATAACCCGAATGTCTATATAAAATTTTATTATTTTTAACGAGTAACGTTAAGGGTATTGTTGGTGCATTAAGTTGTCTTTTTAGATCGCTATTAGTATCTAATAAAATTTCATATTCCCATCCTTTCCCACTAACTAATGGTTTTACACGTTTTACAGTTCTAGAATCATCTACAGATATCGCATATAGTTTTACGTTTGTTTCATCAATCCAATCATCATATACTTCACTTATAGCATCTAACTCATTTTTACATGGGACACACCATGTAGCCCATAGTGAGATTACCACTAATTGGTCGTCTTTTGAGATATCTTCTAATTGAATGTTGTTTCCATCTAAAGTTTTCATCTGCATATTTGGTAAAACATCTTGAGCGAAAGACAAACTTGAAATAGATAGCGTAAGAAATAATGTAATTAGGGTTTTCATAGTTTAATTTTTTTATAAATATATTAAAGAAAGTTAATTTATTGAGAATAACATGTACAATTAACCGTATAATTAGAAAACTTTGCAAAACCTATACCAATTATGTTAAAAAAAACAAAAAAAATATTTATCTTCGGAAATCTTAAAAATTTATTTATTAAATAATCCAATTTATTATTATGAAAATCAAAAATTTTACTAAAGTTTTTCTTTTTGTTGCAGTGGCTGCGTTATTTTCTTGTAGCTCTTCTGAAGACAATGGAAATGTAGATGGAGGAGGAGACGGAGGACCTACTTCTATTACGATAACTGCAAGCTCATTGTTTGTAGATATCGGTACAGATGTTGTCTTCACTGTTAAAACTAACGATGGTACAGATGTAACCACTGATGCTTCAATTTTAATTGATGGCGCAGCTATTAGTGGTAATATTCATAATGCTGGTCAAACAGGTGAATATGACGTTAAAGCAACTTATGAAGATCTTACAAGTTCTCAAATTACTGTAAATGTATTGCCAGTAATTACATCTATTACGGTAGAGACTGCTGATGCAACATATAATATTGGTGATAGAATTGATTATGAAGTAATTGCTACAGATACTAACGGATTAACTAATACTATTACTAGTGCTGTTGAATTTTATGTAGACGGTGAAGAGTCATTTACTGGTAGTACAGTTATTCCTGGTAGTACAGGCGCTATAGAAGTTTATGCTACTTTTGGAGAGCATGTGTCAAATACTAAAACAGTAATGGTAGAAGACAATGCTGCTACTCCTGGAGCTTTTCAGAGTAAAGCTTTAATTGAAGATTATACAGGTACTTGGTGTGGATATTGCCCAAGAGTTTCTTATGGTATTGAATTGTCTCAAGATGCTTCAGATAATGTTGTTGCAGTTGCAATTCATAATGGTGATGCGATGGCTAATAACTACGGTTCACAAATGGAGAGTGCTGTAAATATTCAAGGTTTCCCAACTGCATGGATTAATAGAGCTCAAGAGTGGACTTACCCAGAGCCAAACAATGTAAATCAAGTTACTAATCTTGCTACAGGAACAAAATCAAATGGTTTAGCAATTAATACAGCTATAAAAGGCGATAACTTATCGTTTATTGTTAGTGTAGGTTTTGGTGAAAATGTTAGTGGCGCTAAACTAGTAGTATTCTTATTAGAGAATGGATTAGTTTATGATCAAGTTAACTATACCTCTTATTATGGAGGAGGCGCTACAATTAATGGTTTTGTACATGATCATGTATTACGTCATTCTTTTACAAGTGTATTAGGTGATGCAATACCTGCTGGAGAGGCTACTGCTGGAAATTCTTACAGGATGCATATGAACTATACAATTCCTTCTGGATTAGCTCAAAATAACACAAATACAGAAATTGTTGCAATGTTACTAAATTCTAATGGAGAGGTAATTAATGTTAACAAGGCTTCTGCAGGAGCATTTGCCGATTTTAATTAATAAAGAACGACATAAATAAGAAAAAGCTAGATTTTAAATCTAGCTTTTTTTTGCTTTATAGTTTAATAATTAGGCTTTAATCCTATATTTACGAACGATAGAAATCTTATTCTATTCTAATAGTATATAGCTATAGATATAAAAAGTAATACCTTATAAATGATGACTTAAAAGGTTATAGTTATATAGATAATGTGTTTAACTGTAATAAGAGAAACTTCTACCTTAAGTATAAATTTTATAGACCTATTAGCTTTAGGTGAGGCATAAAAAAAAGTCTTAAGTAAACTTAAGACTCTCTTTGTTTTTAAAATAGGCTATTTTACTTAACAATAATCTTGATTCTATACTTAAAGTTATCCTTTGTCTCTACGTTTAAAACATAAAGTCCAGAATCTAAGTTTAGTGGTATCGTTAGTCTATTCTCAAGAGTATGGATGGTTTGAAAAACCGATTTACCTGTAATATCTATAATAGAAATTTTAGCATCGTTAACTATTTTATTGCTCAAAATAGTTAATTCATGATCTATTGGGTTTTTTTCTATTTTTAATGATACAATGTTTTCGAAAGCTACATTAGACAATGTCTCTGGCATAATTTCGCTTAGAGCAAAAGCGACATTTTGCTCTGTTAATTGTACATGATTTTCATTTTCATCAGGCATATACCAATTAACAAAAGGAGTTTCGTTAAGTGTGTCTCCATTGCTCCCAGGACTTCCTAAATTAATGTCGTGGTACCAATTATCTTCTCCAACAGGATTAGAATTAAGTGCCATACTACTAACAGATGGTATAAAGCTGAACTTATCTAGAGTTAAAGCAGATAAAAAACTATCAATTAAAGGGTCTCCTCCTAGACCTTGTGTAAATCCCCCAAGATCAAACAATCCTCCAGATGCTGCATCAACACCATCTGTGTAAGTAGGTGCTTGTGCATTAACTTCAACATCAATTAGAGTGATTGGGAATATAAAAAATCCTTCTACGCGTAATTTGCTTATTAATTGAGAACCATCAGTGGTTGCAGGTGTTAGATTTATATTTATAGTAGCATTCACATTTGACAATGGCGGAACATCTGGAAGCGCTAAATTTTGAAGATTTAATGCCTGAAACCCAGGTGTCACTGGTGTATTTGCAATAGATTGATAAGGTGAGCCAATTCCACTTCCATTAATCATTGATACATTTCGAGTGTTTTGTGGGTAACCACCTAAGTTACTTAAAAAAACATTTCTATAAGGATGTGCTTCTGGTAGAAGCTTTGTTGGGTCAAATACAACATCACTTCCACTTTGTAAATGAGATTCAAAGTGATCAATTAATAATTGTCTTGCAGCAGGAGATTTTAAAAGACCATCAACTACAGGTTGTAATTCTACCACATTTAAATCGTCTCCTAAACCAAAAGCTAAAAAGTTAAATTGGTGTTGAAATCCTAATGGTACATTTGCTCCCAAATGTGGAGAGTCAAAAGAAATCCATAATCTTGTTTGATGATCTAAAGAGTTACTCTCCATATAATTTAACGCATGTCTAGAAATTAATCCTCCCATACTTGGACCAATAATAACTAAGTCTTCATCTCCAACTTTATCTGCATTAAGAACATTAATTAGATCAACAAGCAACATTGAGTTACGCTCAATAAAATCTGCACCACCATTTATAAGTGTACTTCCAGCGTAATCTAACTCATCAATTACTAAATCTGCATTTGTATCTGTTGCATCGTCAATGTTTAATAATGTATTGTCGCTTAATCTTAAATATGATGGAAAATTTAAAACTACCACATCAAAACCTTGAGCTCTTACTAAGTCTCCTAAATTTTGATTGCCTTGCGAGCCAGTAAAATCTAACAAATCATACAGTCCAGTAATTGTTCTTGTATCTCCAGGATCAAATCCATCAATAAGTATAATTGGCTTATCTAAAACACCATTATTTGTGTCTAAAAATATTTCATACTCACCTAAACCTGCAAATTCATCGATTCCTGTATAGCCAGATAAATCTGCGGTAGTAGAAGATTCAAACTCAATTGTTTGACCTTGACTTAAAAGAGGGAGTATTAATAAAAGTAATAAGTAATGTTTTTTCATAATGGATTATTTAAGTGATATTGAGCACCAATATACAAAGTTTCGTTAAGTTAATTAGGTGTTATTTAATGTTTTAGGTTTAAAGGCAAAAAAAATCCTCAAACTGTTAAGTTTGAGGATTTTTAAATAATCTTAGTACTCTTTTAACCTAAAAAAGGATAACGATAATCTGTAGGTGTTACAAATGTTTCCTTTATCATTCTAGGAGATACCCAACGTAATAAGTTTAAGGCACTACCTGCTTTATCATTTGTTCCAGAAGCTCTAGCGCCACCAAATGGTTGCTGACCTACTACTGCTCCTGTTGGCTTGTCATTAATATAGAAATTTCCTGCACAGTTTTGTAATGCTTTTGTAGCTTCCTGTATTGCATATCTATCTGTAGATAAAATGGCACCAGTTAATGCGTAATCACTTGTTTCATCTACAAGTTGCAATGTTTCAGCATATTTATCTTCATCATAAACATAAATAGTAATTACAGGTCCAAATAACTCTGTACACATTGTTGTGTATTTAGGATTGCTAGTCACTATTACAGTTGGTTCTATGAAGTAACCTTTGCTTTTGTCATAATTACCACCAACAATAATTTCAGCATCAGCATCATTTTTGGCTTGGTCAATAAACTTTGCTAATTTATCAAAAGATCCTTCATGAATTACTGCAGTAATGAAATTGCCTAAATCTTCAGGAGAACCCATTTTAAAAGATTTTACATCCTCTATCACACGATTTTTTACAGTGTCCCACATATTTGAAGGTACGTAAGCTCTAGACGCTGCACTACATTTTTGACCTTGAAATTCAAATGCGCCTCTAGAAATAGCTGTAGCTACTTGAATAGGGTTAGCACTTTTATGAGCTACAATAAAATCTTTACCTCCAGTCTCTCCAACTATTCTTGGATAGGTTTTATAGTTATGAATATTGTTACCAATCTTTTTCCAAAGTTCTTTAAAGATATATGTTGATCCTGTAAAATGTAAACCAGAAAAATCTGGGCTATCCATAACAGTATCTGTTATCATTTCTGGATCACCAAAAACAACATTAATAACACCATCTGGTACACCTGCCTCTTTAAATACGTCCATAATAACTTTTGCCGAGTAGATTTGACTATCACTAGGTTTCCAAACTACAACATTACCCATCATTGCCATACAAGCTGGTAGATTTCCAGCAATAGCAGTAAAATTAAAAGGCGTTACTGCATAAACAAACCCTTCTAAAGGGCGGTATTCTAGCCTGTTCCAAGCATCACTTGTGCTTTCTGGCTGCTCATGATAGATATCGGTCATAAATTGCACATTAAACCTTAAAAAATCTATCAATTCACATGCAGCATCTATTTCTGCCTGATGTACTGTTTTTGATTGCGCAATCATGGTTGCAGCATTTATCTTCGCTCTATAAGGTCCAGCTATTAACTCTGCAGCTTTTAAGAAAATACCAGCACGTTGCTCCCATGGTAATTGAGACCAATTTTTTCTTGCTTCTAAAGCAGTTGCGATAGCGTCATCTACATGAGATTTTTCAGCTAAATGGTAAGTTCCAACAACATGTTGATGATCATGAGGTGCAGACATAGTTTTTGTATTTCCTGTCTTTACATCTTTACCATTAATATACATTGGTACATCAATAGTTTCATTAAACATTTTTTTATAAGCCTTTAAAACTGCTTCACGCTCAGGAGATCCTGGAGCATAAGATTTAACAGGCTCATTTATAGCTACTGGTACGTTAAAAAATCCTTTTCCCATCTTAGATATATATTTATAATTTGGTTATTATTTTGAAGCTGCAAAGTTACGATTTTTTGACGACTAATAGATTGCTAAGTATTAAAACAAGGTTAAAATAATGGGTAATTTTTTGTAAGTTGCCAACTTTAATAATGTATATGAATGACGGAATAATCCTAACACTCGCTTACCCAGAAACCATAGTCTCTCATGCCGAAGAATGGTACTCTAAGTTTTTAAGATTCTTTTTTATTGGAAGTAAAAAGCACGTAAGAGCAGGTCATGCAGCTTTGGTGTTAATTGATAAATCGACTGGTGTTTTAGAATATCATGATTTTGGACGCTACATCACGCCATCTCCAAATGGAAGAGTTCGAGGAAGAGAGACCGATTTTGAATTGAATTTCCCTATAGTTGCTCATATACAAAATAGTGAAATCACTAACCTAAATGAAATACTTAAATTTTTAGCAACCCATCCTAAATTAACTCATGGAGACGGTAATTTGTATGCTTCAGTATGTAGTGAAATTGATTATAAAAACGCAAGAGCTCATATTACCTTTATGCAAAATAAAGGATTTATACGGTATGCAGCTTTTGCTAAAGTAGCTTGTAATTGTGCTCGTTTTGTTACAGATGCTCTTATTGCAAGTGTTACAAATCAAACTATAAAATCTAAACTTATTAAGTCTAAAAGTTTTACACCAAGTACAATTGGAAATGTGATTATTGCAGATACCGAAAATGATGTTTATATAGTGTCTGATACTGGTGAAATAAGTGAGTTTAAATCATCGGTGAATAGAGAGAATAGACGCTTATTTTTAGACGTACTTAAAGGGTATAATCCAAGCTTAGTTGGTACAATTAAGCCAAGAGATAATGATGAAAAAGTTGAACATGCACAATGGTTAGGTGGTATTGCTGCTGGCGCGTGGTTTGAAATCTATGATATTGGAAGTAAAACGCAATACAGGTATAGACGTATTTCTCCCTACGGAAATGTTGATTGTGATGGCATTTATGAAATTAATAAAAAAGGTTTTGATATCTCTTTAGAGTATAAATTTATACAATATTCTAATTGTAAATACTTTCATATCCTCCAAAAGGATTATACGTATAGGTTTGATTATATTAAAGATTACAAGTCTTAGTAGCAAGTACTAAACTTAAAAAGTTGATAAGTATAAAGTTGATGATTATTATTAGGGTCATAAATAAATTGTGTACCACTATTAAACTTTAGAGAATGCGAAATAGATAAAAGTTTAAAATAATAAATCTAGATTTTGTAATAAAAACTAAACTTAGTTAAGAGCAAATGGAGCGCTTAATTTAAATGAAGGAATAATTACCTTAAATTTATTAGTGTTTGTGAAGTTTACCATATTATAATGACCTTGCATTGCGCCAAAAGGAGATGTGAGTAAACAACCAGAGTTGTACGTGTGAGATTCTCCTGGCTTTAAAACTGGCTTTTTGCCAATTACGCCTTCGCCATCTACAATCTCTTCATTATTAAGAGCGTCGAGTATTCTCCAATGTCTAGAATTTAATTGAACAGAATCTTTACTTTGGTTTTCTATTGTTACCTTATATCCAAAAGCAAAATGCACTTTATAATTTTTATAAAATGTGCCTTCGAAAGAAGTTTCGACAGAAATTTTTATTCCACTTGTAACTTGTTGTACCATTCAATTTTAACAATAGCTTACAAAAATAAGCTAATTATTCTACTAAAATGGCGACTTTTTAGGAATTAAGCAAATTTTTAACATTTTTAGACTGCTCTATCGATTAATAGAATTATAAATCGGTTTAAATTGGAAAATTTTCAATGGTAGTAAAGAAATTGACGATATCCTTTTCTTGTAATTGGCTATTTATTGTTACCATTCTTACAAATTCTTTATTATTAAAATTTCCGAAGCCAACCATAAGTTGTGCATCTTCATAAAGCGCAGTGCATAATTTATTGGCAGGAATGTTTTTGTAATTAAAACATACCGAAATAGAATCTTCAAAACTATAAAGCGTATAATCTGGATGTTGGTTTATATAATCTCTAGCAAATTTAGCTAGGTTAAATTGATGGTTAACAATAGTTTTTAGGCCTTTGTGTCCTATAGATTTCCATAAGGTCCAAAATTTCAACGCATCGTTTCTTCTACCACATTGCAAAGAGGTTTTACCTAAATTGAAGTCATCATCATTGGTTTGGTAAAGATACTCTGCATCATTAGAAAATGATTGGTGTAGGTGTTTTTTTTCTTTGGTAACAATAATAGAGCAGCTAAGTGGTGTGCCTAGCATTTTATGTGCGTTAACGCTAAAAGAGTTAGTGTGTTCTATCCCTTTTACTAAGTGTTTGTAATCATCACTAAAAATAACAGCACCACAATATGCACCATCCAAATGCAGCCAGAGATCATGTTTTTTGCAAACCTTGCTTATCTGTTCTACATCATCAAAAGCACCCAACACTGTCGTACCTGCTGTGGCATTTACAAAAAAGGGTTGGAAGCCTAGATCAATATCTTTAGCTATTTGTTGATCTAAATCTTTAGCTTGCATTTGACCTTTATCATTTGTTTTAATAGCTCTTACTTGGTCTCTGCCAACACCTATAAATGATGCATTTTTTGCAATAGAGTAGTGAGATGCTGCAGATGTGTATAACGTCATTTTATTAGATATACCTTCGTTTCTAGCCTTTGGGTTGTATTTGTCTCGAGCCATCAAAACAGCCATGTAATTACTCATTGAGCCACCAGGAGCAAAAGTACCATCGGCAGTATCTGGATAACCAATCATATTGCAAATAGTATGAAGTATAGTTTTTTCTATCCCAACTTGTGGACCTGCTACTTTATAAGTATACATGCTGTTATTTAGCATAACCGCTAATAAATCTCCAAGTGTGGCTCTATCAATTCGACCGCCAAATAATTGATTAAAAAAAGAAGTAGAGGCAGTTTTAGGCGTGCTTTTAATTATACCTTTTAATGCTGCGATGAAGTCTTGGTCGATCGTTGGGTTTTCATTTAGACTAATATCTAGTGTTTCATAAAGTTTAGAAGTATCTATTGGTGTTGCAACTGGATTGTTTTTTTCTTCGGAAATTAGATATTCCGCAAGTTCTGTAAACAATTTAAGGTCTTTGAGCATTTGTTAAGTTGGTTCTTTAATTTTGGCTTTTGTAAATTTATCCCTATTTTCTCAAAAAATTAGAATAAACCCTTTATTAAATTAAAACGTCTATTGAAATCTCCTGAGTCTATTCAGAAATTAATACAACTATTGTCGGTATCTTCTAAGGAAGATTACAATAAAATTTTAAATAATTTTGATTTTAAGTCTATAGACTTGGCTCTAAATGAAAGTTGGTCTAGCCAACATTACACAAGAAATTGTTTGTACAGAGATGCTTATTTTGAATTAATTTTATTGTGTTGGGAGCAAGGTCAGGAAACTGCGGTTCATGGTCATGATGGAGAGGATTGCTGGGTGTATTTATTAGAAGGAGAAATGGAAGAAGTGTTTTTCTCGCTAAACGATAACAACTCGCTGTTAGAGGTAGGGTCTAAAAAAGTTATTGCAAATGAGCTTACGTTTATGAATGATAAGATAGGATTTCATAAGCTAAAAAATAATTTTACAGGTCGATCATTAAGTTTACATTTATATGCAAAACCAATTGAGAATTGTGTGTTTTATGATCATGTAACGCAATCTTTTAAGGATAAGATTTTACATTATGATACGTTTAAGGAAGTTGCGGTAAAAAGTTAATTAGAAATATCTACAGAGTTTGCCTCGCCAAATCCTATAAGTTCATCGTATCTAGCGCCCAAATCTCTATAGTAAACTAATACTTTATAGTTATTTTCTGTCTGCCAAAAATCTCCACTAATTCTACCTTCGTCCAAATTGCCTTTGGCATCAACTACTACATATTTGTAATTGTAAAATCCTTGCTTTAGTTTTATAGTGGTTTGATATAATTTTTCGGTTTTATCAAAAGTTAATTTGTTCCCGTCTGTAAGTGCGTAATTGTTAAAATTTCCGAAGACATAAATTTCACTACCATCTGTTAATTGAGGGTATTGCAGTGCAAAATGAACATTAGTATAATCTGCCTCAATATCTACATTTTCTGTGTCTAACGCAGTAATTAAAAAATTACCATTAATATCTGGATTATAAGTGTAAGGTTGTTTATCTCGAGGTGCGTTTATAAAAAGATAACTCTCGTAAATATCTTTTAAATCAATAAATTGAACACCTACATTAGCACCTCTTACATCTTTAGTTTCAAAAAAACGAAATTCATTACTTGCCCAAAATGCAGTCTCGTTTGTATATCTATATATAAGTTCTTTACCAATTGTATATTGTGGCTTTACATTTCTAATTGCTGTATTAAGATTATTGTTTTGAATGATAAGTGTTTTAACTGTGTTTTTAGGATTATTTAGGTTTAAGCCACCCGAGTTTATTACAATATCAACGCTTTGTTTGCTATCTATAAATTTTACATCTCTTAGTCGTTTTATAGATACACCAACACCTAATTTCTCTTCGTAAATCATAAATTTTCTGGTAAAAACTATGTCTTCATCTTCATTATAAATTGATATGATGTAATTGCCAGATTTTGTTAGACCTCGGGTTTGCTCATTAGGAATTTGTAAATCATAATGAGAATAAAGCTGATAAGCATTAAATGAGTTTTGGTAATTTACAATTCTATAATTATCAAAACCGTTCATGTATTCCATTTTAACAAGATTAGATTTTGTCCAATCATAATTATAATGCTCGATTGTGTAGTAAAAATCTGGCTCATCGGTAGTGAGTACATCAAATTCTAAATGAAAGGCTTCGCCTAAACGTATTATTGGTAATTGGCCTTGGGATGATGTGCGACTTCTAAACGTAATGGTTTTTACATAATCTGGAGGGTTGATTTCTTGTGTTTGAGAAAACCCTTGTGCAGAAATTAAAGCGGTAAGTACTAAAAAGTAGATATTCTTAATCATTAATAAAATAGTTTACATGTAAAGATAAACAAAATCTGTGCCTTATTATTGTTCTATAATTAGGACTTCACGTTTTGTTATTGTTTTTAGTCTTTTTAGAAAGTAAGAGGTGATCATTTGTTTTGATTTATATATACTTGTGTCCTTATCATGAATGATATATAATGCTTCTATATCATTTAGATATGTTTTAAATTCTTTATCATCCCATGTTTTGCCAAACCCAAACATAACGTATCTCTTTTCATTTGGAGGCACTTTAAGTGTTACTGTATCATTGCTTTTACTGTAATATTTATAAGTAATAGTCTGGTCGCTGTTATTTTTCACAGAAATCTTTCCTGGTCTATCACAATTTAGCACGAGTGACAATAGAATTGATGTAAAAAATAGTTTTAAGCAGTTTTTCATGTGTGTAATAAGATTTGGTTTAATTAAGGCGAAAACGATTGAGCAATCCATTTTTCTATTAATAAGTTATTTAGAATCCTTAAAAATAATAAACTTAAAAAAGCACACTATAATATTACTCAATAAATTCGTATTTTTGCACCGATTTTTAGACAACTAATTTCAATATAAAGCGTATGTCAAAAGACATTAAGATTAAAAAAGGTCTGGATATAAAACTTGTTGGTGAAGCTGATAAAACAGTTGAACAAGCCATTATAAGTAATTTCTGCACTATCAGACCCGAAGATTTTCATAGCGTTATTCCAAAACTTATAGCCAAAGAAGGCACTCGTGTACAAGCTGGTGACGTACTTTTTCATAATAAGGATATAGAAGCTATGAAATTTGTTTCACCTGTTTCTGGAGAAGTGGTTGAAATAGAAAGAGGACCAAGACGTCGTATCGATGCTATTAAGATTAAAGCAGATAAGCCACAGGTTTTTAAAGACTTTGGTAAATTTGATATGACATCTGACGCAGCAGCAACAAAAGCACATTTATTAGCTTCAGGATGTTGGGCTTTCATTAAGCAGAGACCATATGATGTCATTGCTAATCCAGAGAAATCGCCAAAATCAATATTTATTTCGGCAAATTCTACTGCACCATTAGCAGCAGATTTAGATTTTGTACTCTCAGGTAAAGAGCAAGCATTGCAAGCAGCTGTTTCTGCATTAGCAAAATTAACAGAAGGTAAAGTTCATATTGGTGTTGGGTCTAACAACTCACCATTAGCAAGTATGAATGATGCTACAATACATAAAGTATCAGGTCCGCATCCAGCGGGAAATGTTGGTACACACATTAATAAGTTAGATCCTATTAATAAAGGAGAAACAGTTTGGACGGTTAATGCACAAGATCTTGTGATAATTGGAGAATTGTTACTTACTGGTAAATTTAATGCAGAGCGTATTGTTGCACTTGCAGGATCATCAGTAAAAAAACCAAGATATTTTAAAACAATTATTGGTAGTGAAGTATCAACAATGGTTTATGATAATGGTGTAGATAAAGATGGTAATGATCGTATTATCTCCGGAAATGTGCTGTCAGGAAAACAGTTAAAACCAGATGGTAGCTTAGGCTTTTATCACAACGTAATTACTGTAATACCTGAAGGTGATGATTATGAATTCTTTGGTTGGAACAAACCAGTTTTTAATAAGATTTCTACATCTAGAGCATTTACTTTTTCTTGGTTAAATCCTAAGAAAAAATATGCATTAAACACCAATACAAATGGTGAGCATCGTGCTTTTGTTGTTACAGGATCTTATGAAGAGGTGTTTCCTTTAGATATATTTCCAATGCAAATATTAAAAGCTTGCATGTATCAGGATTTAGACGAAATGGAAGCTTTAGGAATGTATGAAGTTGCACCAGAAGATTTTGCTTTGACAGAATTTATATGTGTGTCTAAACAACCACACCAAGATATTATTAGAAAAGGATTAGACTTAATGCTTAAAGAAATTGGATAATTATTCATTGAGAAACGAAATGAAAAATATTACAAAATGGGTTTAAAAAGTAATTTACATAATTTTAGACAAAAGAATAAAGACAAAAAATGGTTGCCAGCATTTTCTGCAATACATACGTTTTTATACTTGCCTAACGAGACCACTCATAACGGAACTCACATAAAAGCAGCCGATGATTTAAAGCGTACCATGAACATTGTAATTATGGCAATGGTGCCATGTTTACTTTTTGGTATGTTTAATGCTGGTTATCAGCATCACGTGGCATTTGGTGAAATAGAAAGAGCAGCAGGAGGTTTCTTTAGTTTAGATTCAACATTCTGGACGATGGATAACTTCATGGTTGGCTTCTGGAAAGTTATACCATTAGTTATTGTATCATATGGAGTAGGTCTTATCATTGAGATCTTATTCGCAATGAAAAATAAACACGAAGTAGAAGAAGGATACTTAGTAACAGGAATGCTAGTGCCATTAATTGTACCAATTGATATTCCTTTATGGATGTTAGCAGTTGCAGTTGCATTTGGTGTAGTAATAGGTAAAGAAGTATTTGGAGGTACAGGAATGAATATCTTAAATCCTGCTTTAACAATTAGAGCATTTTTATTCTTTGCATATCCTACATGGATGTCTGGAGATAAAGTATGGGTTCATGGAGCTGTAGAACGTGATCAAATGATTGCTAACGGTTCTAATCTAGATGCCATTTCTGGAGAAACAATTTTAGGTAGTTACGCTCAAGGTAATACTAATGTCGTCTATGATTATTGGGATATGTTTTGGGGAATAATACCAGGATCCGTTGGTGAGACATCTAAGTTTTTAATCATAATTGGAGCCTTATTTTTAATCTTTACAAAGGTAGGAAGCTGGAGAATTATTTTCTCTACATTAATTGGTGCTATTACAATGGGATTAATCTTTAATGGTGTTGTAAACGCAGGATGGATTCCTGAAACAAGTAAATTTTACGGTTTAATGAATGTACCATTTTGGCAACATTTAATTATTGGTAGTATTCTATTTGGTGCTGTTTATATGGCAACAGACCCTGTAACTGCATCACAAACAAATAAAGGAAAATGGATTTACGGTTTCTTAATTGGTTTCATATCAATTATGATACGTGTATTTAATCCTGCTTATCCAGAAGGTGTATTCTTAGCAATTTTATTAATGAATGTATTTGCACCTACTATAGATCATTATGTAGTACAAGGTAATGTTAAGAGAAGAATGAAACGTCTAAAAGTTAAAACTGCTTAACTATGGAAAAGAGAACAGATAAAAACGTATATACTATCATTTTTGCAATTGTAATGGTTGTAGTTGTTGGGTCCTTATTGGCATTTACAGCATCTAAATTAAAGCCTGCAATTACTGAAAATGAAAGAATTGAAAAACAACAAAATATTCTTTATGCTTTAGGCGTAAATGAGAATGAAGGCACAGGAGATATTGCATTTGTTTCAAAGGCAGAAGTAGCCGATTTATTTAAGACTAAAGTAACAGAGCAATTAGTTTTAGAATCTAAAGATGGTAAAATCATCAAAACGATGACACGTCAAGAATATTTAGATTCAGACGAGAAAGCAAAGGAGCCTTATTTGATTGATGTTAAAAAGCAACAAGCAAATGCAAAAGCAGGAGAATCTCGCATGTTACCACTTTTTGTTGGTACATCAGAGGAAGGTGATACGTATTATGTAGCTCCTATTAGAGGTAAAGGTCTTTGGGATGCAATTTGGGGTTATGTTGCTTTAGATAAAGACATGATTGTAAGAGGAGCCTTTTTTGATCATGCAGGTGAAACTCCAGGATTAGGAGCAAATATAAAGCAACGTTATTTTATGGATGATTTTTATGGTGAGCATCTATTAACCGAGGCTGGTGCTTTTAAAGGTATCACAGTTGCTAAAGGTAACGCAGATCCTAAAAACAATGATAAAACAGATTATGAAGTAGATGCTTTAGCAGGAGCAACTATTACAGGAGATGGTGTAGCTGCAATGATAAAAGCAGATTTGAAATTGTATCTACCTTATTTTCAATCACTAAAAACAGCTAATTAAATTATGGGACTATTTTCAAAAAAAGACGCTAAGTTAATTACAGATCCATTAGCAGATAATAACCCAATTACTATTCAAGTACTTGGTATTTGTTCTGCATTAGCAATTACTGCAGAGTTAAAAGCATCTTTAGTAATGGCAATTGCAGTAATCTTTGTACTTGGTGTTGGTAATGTTGTGATATCATTGATGCGTAATATTATACCATCAAAAATTAGAATTATTGTACAACTTATTGTTGTAGCAACTTTGGTAATTATAGTTGACCAAGTACTTAAGGCATTTGCTTACGAATTGAGTAAGACGCTTTCAGTATTTATTGGTTTAATTATTACAAACTGTATCATTATGGGACGTTTTGAGGCTTTTGCCCTCGGAAATGGTCCTTGGAAAGCTTTCCTTGACGGTATTGGAAATGCTTTAGGATATGGTGTAATTTTAATAATCGTTGGATTCTTTAGAGAATTATTAGGTTCAGGAACTTTATTTGGTATTCCTGTTCTAGGTGATGCTATAGAGAAGACGGGAGTTTATAAGTACGGTTACGAAAACAACGGGTTTATGCTAATGCCTCCTATGGCTTTAATTATTGTAGGGTTATTAATTTGGGCACAGCGTAGTAAGAACAAAGATTTAATAGAAGACTAAAAAAGTTTCAGTTATACGATCTAATTTACATTTTAAATTAAACGCGTTAGAACTGAAAACACATAAAATATAAGACAATGATAGAACACATCGAACTATTTTTTAAGTCCATTTTTATTGATAATATGGTATTTGCGGTATTCTTAGGTATGTGCTCATACTTAGCAGTATCTAAAAAAGTATCAACAGCAGTTGGACTTGGTGCAGCAGTAATATTCGTACTAGCAATTACAGTACCTTTAAACTGGTTATTAGATCAATATCTGTTACAGCCAGGAGCATTATCATGGTTAGGAGCAGAATATGCAGATTATGATTTAGGTTTCTTATCTTTTATCATGTTCATTGCAACAATTGCTACCATGGTACAATTGGTAGAAATTGTAGTTGAGAAATTCTCACCTTCATTATATAATTCACTTGGTATTTTCTTACCATTAATTGCAGTAAACTGTGCTATCCTTGGTGGCTCATTATTTATGCAAGCTCGTGAGATTGAAACTTTAGGTTTAGCATTAAACTATGGAGTATCTTCTGGGATTGGGTGGTTCTTAGCAATTTTAGCAATTGCAGCTATTCGAGAAAAAATTAGATATTCTAATGTGCCAGCACCTTTGAGAGGTTTAGGAATTACTTTTATCATTACAGGTTTAATGGGAATTGGATTTTTAAGTTTTGGAGGTATGTTAACAGGTGGAGATGAAGAAGGAGAACCAACTACAGAGCCTAGAGCACAAATAGAAACAACACAAACTGATGAGAAAGCTAAGATATTAGCTGAGAACACTAAAATAATTGAGTAGTATGATAGTTTTAGAAGCAGGAACAATAGGAACAGTAGTAGCAACTGTAGCAGCGTTTTTAGTCATATCGCTAATACTTATAAGTCTATTATTGTTTGTAAAACAAAAATTATCACCATCTGGTCCAGTAAAGATTAAGATTAATGGTGAACGTGAAATCGAAGTAGCATCAGGAAGTACGTTATTATCTACTTTAGGAGCCGAAAAAATATTCTTACCATCTGCCTGTGGTGGTGGAGGTACGTGTATACAATGTGAGTGTCATGTATTATCTGGTGGTGGAGAAGCTTTACCTACAGAAACACCACATTTTAGCAGAAAAGAACTTGCTCATGGTGCACGTTTATCTTGCCAGGTCAAAGTAAAGCAGGATATGGAAATTACAATTCCTGAAGAAGTCTTCGGAATTAAAAAATGGGAAGCGACAGTTGTATCTAACTACAACGTAGCTACATTTATTAAAGAATTTGTGGTGGAGATTCCTGAAGATATGAACTATAAAGCAGGTGGATATATTCAAATTGAAATTCCTAACTGTGAGGTGAAGTATTCTGATATGGATGTAACCGCTCATCCAGAAGATCACCCAGGAGAACCTGATAAGTTTAAAGCAGATTGGGAGAAATTTGGTTTATGGCCTTTAGTTATGAAAAACGATGAACTCGTTGAAAGAGCATACTCAATGGCTTCTTATCCTGCAGAAGGAAGAAGAATCATGCTAAATGTACGTGTGGCAACACCTCCTTTTGATCGTGCGAAAGGCGGTTGGATGGATGTAAATCCTGGAATAGCTTCATCTTATATTTTCAATCAGAAAATTGGTGATAAAGTGACGATTTCTGGTCCGTATGGAGAATTCTTTATAAATGAGTCTGACTCTGAAATGTTATACGTTGGAGGTGGAGCAGGAATGGCGCCAATGCGTTCTCACTTATATGAATTATTTAGAACCTTAAAAACAGGACGTAAAGTGACTTACTGGTATGGAGGACGTTCTAAGGCAGAGTTATTTTATATCCATTACTTTAGAGCGTTAGAAAAAGATTTTCCAAACTTTAATTTCTATTTAGCGTTATCTGAACCTATGGAACAAGATAACTGGAAAGTTAAATCAGATATCAATGATGAAGCTGGAGATGGATTTGTTGGTTTTATTCATCAAGTAGTAATAGACCAATACTTATCCAAACATGATGCTCCAGAAGACATAGAATTATACTTCTGTGGACCTCCTTTAATGAACCAAGCAGTTCAAAAAATGGGAGAGGATTATGGTATTCCAGATGAGCATATTAGATTCGACGACTTTGGTGGTTAATTCTATTAGACATCTCTTTTTAATAGTGAATTAATTTGAGAGATATATACAAAAAAAAAACCAACTCATTAGAGTTGGTTTTTTTTGTTTTGTATTACTTTAACTTAATGCATAATCACGCATAATTGTTTTTAATTTTTTAATTGTTATTGGCTTTACAATATAGTTTGAGATGTTTTGATATTTTTTAGCACGTTTAATGTCTTGAGGGTCAATTGATGAACTCACAATATAGATGGTTATTAATTTATGTGATTCTATTTTTACAAACTCATCAAGAAATTGCCATCCATCCATTATAGGCATATTAATATCTAATAATATTATATCTGGCAAGTTTTCTCCAGCTAGCATAATTGGTTTTAAATTATTGATAGCCAATGACCATTTTTAAATATCATAAATGAATTACAGAAATCTGCTAGCTCCATCATTCTTTTAGCTCCAAAAACATAAATTGGATCGTCATCAATAATACACGCTATATCAATTTTACTCATCTTTTCTTAAATATATATAAAAGGATGTACCTTTATTAACCTTGCTTTTAACTTTTATTTTTCCACCAATAGCCTCTACTTGATTTTTAGTGATAAATAGTCCTAAACCTCGTGAATCTTCATGATTATGAAATGTTTTATACATTCCAAATAGTTTATCTCCATTTTTGTCTAAATCAATTCCTAATCCACAATCTTTTACTTCTAAAATAATATAATCTTTTTTAACAGTGGTTCTTAGTTTTATTTTAGCAGGCTCATTTGGTTTTTTGTATTTAATAGCATTAGTTAAGAAGTTTAATAAAATGCTATCTATATATGCTGGAATTCCTCTAACATTAATATTAGAATCTATATCTATATCAATTAATGTTTTTTCTTCTAATATGAGTGCATTAATGCTAGAAAAGACTTTATTAAAACTGTCTAATAAATTAATAGATTCTATATTTATTTCATCTTTAATATTTATAGACGCTACCTCATTTAGATTTTCTACAGTTTCACCTAAGTGTTTTACAGCATCTTCTATTAAAGGGAAAATTTCGTTTTTAGTAGTTTCAGGCATATCCATTTTAACAATATCTAATAACATATCTAGATTGCTATAGTGAGATCTTAAATTATGAGAAACTATATGCGCAAAATTTAATAAACGTTTATTTTGTCTCTCTGTAGTTTCTAAAAGTTTTGAAATTTTATTAGTACTCTTTTTTATTTGAGTAAGGTCATTAATTTGTGCTACAAAATGAATAGGTTCGCCACTATCATCTTTAACAATTGAAGTAGATAAAAGTGCCCAAATAACCTTACCACTTTTACTGACGTAACGTTTTTCAGTCTCAAAAAAGTTGATTTTACCATTTACCATTTCTATAATAGCTTTATGGCCTATTCTCGAATCTTCAGGATGGGTGAGATCTAAAAATGTTAGTTTTTTAAACTCTGCCTTACTATATCCAAAAATTTTACAAAGACTCTTGTTTACATCAATCCATCTACCATCAAAATCTACTATAGCCATACCAACTAGTGCATTTTCGAAAGTTAACCTAAGTTGCTCCTCTTTAAAAGCTAACGCTTTAGAGTTTCTCGTTTTTTCATCAATGTCTTGAAACAATCCTTGAATTTTGACACACTCATTATTTACTATTATTGGCTTACCAATAGCTCTTACCCATTTCTCTTTGCCAGTTGCGGTAATAATTTGAAGTTCTACATCGTACTCTTCGAGATTAATTACACAATTGGTAAAAAGTTCTGTAATTTTAGTCCTACTATAACCCGGTTTATAAAACGATATACCAGTATCAATACATGGTTTATAATCTAAAGATACCTCATGGATTAATTTTGTTTGATTACTCCAGGTAAGAGAGTTTGATTCTAAATCAAATTCCCATGTGCCAATTACTGCTTGCTCTTGAATAAAATTTAATAGGGACGAATCGGTTTTTTTGCTATTATTAATATGTAAAGCTGTCAAAATTATTAAGTTAGGTTAATGGTTAAATATAAAACTTATAAATTAAAACCTTATTAAAGTACATATTTTTACGATAAAGAGTAATAAAATGAAAGTTTTATCTCACATATAAGTAAATTTTGATGAAATTTCCATGCAGGTATAGAATTATGATTGAAATTTATCGTTTCTATTTTGCTATAATTTTGCTTAATATTTTCTCTAAGACTTAGTTAAGCCATAACTAAAATGGTAAACTTGATAAACCATTATTTGTATTCTACTATTAAAAATACTGCTGTACTATCTCCAATATTAAGAACTTCATGAGTGGAAATTTTATCTTTACTAAAGCTGTAACCTGTTGGTACATTTACTTCTCTCGTACCAGTTGTATCTTTTATTTTAAATTTACTGCCAGCAATAGTGTATCCATAATGCGGATTATGGAAATGCTCTTCATGACCAACTCCAGGTTCAAACGTGCATTTTAAAACCCGTATAGCATCATTATCTTCTACAACCTCACAAACTGCTTTATTATTCCAACCAGCCTCTAAAGGGTCTGGTAAATTAGGTTTATCTGTACAGCTTATTAAAAGTAAAGCAAATAATATTGTACATGTGTTTTTTGGCCTAGAGATGAATTGTATTATTGTTTTATGCATATTTAAAATTACACTTTTAAATTCTAATATAACAAAACGTATATGTTTTACGTTTTTAATTGTATGACAAAAAAGTTACTCATATTCTTAATATTTACATCAGTTGCAGTATTAGCATTTCAATTAAAGCCATTAAAACAACGGTTGACTAAAGTTGCAACAAGTATTCAAACTCCTAATCTTATCAATAAAGATAGTCTAACCATTGCCTCTCGAGTAGATATACCTGTGGGTTATAAGCGTGTTTTTTATAAAAGTGGTAGTTATGAGGATTATCTTCGTAATTATAGCTTAAAACCCTTTGGGAGTAAAATTATTAATTATGACAATACCGAATATTTCTGGCAAGGTGGTCATATAGGTATATTGGAAATTCCTGTACCAAAAAACGGATTGCAACAATGCGCAGATGCGCTCATTAGAATACGAAGTGAGTATCTTTGGGCAAACAATCGTAAAAGTGAGATAGGTTTTAATTTTACTTCTGGTCATTATTGCTCTTGGAAAAAATATGCCGAAGGGTATCGTCCTAAAATTAATGGTAATAAAGTGACTTTTAATAAAACAGCAAATGCTAATTCTTCCGAAGAAAACTTTTATAAATACCTCAATTTAATTTACATGTACTCTGGCACACTATCACTTTATAACGAATTACAACCCATAAAAGCAAAACATCTAAAAATTGGAGATATGTTAATTAAAGGTGGCTCTCCAGGTCATATTGTTATGATTTGTGACGAAATTGTTAATGATAAAGGTGATAAGTTGTTTTTGTTATTTCAAGGCAACACACCTGCTCAAAGTGTGCATTTAGTTAAAAATTTAGAGAATGATGCAATTTCTCCTTGGTATCAATTAAAAGATGACGCTGTAATACCTGTTTCTAATTACACTTTTAGTAGCTCTAAGTATGTGAGATTTAAATAAACTTAGAGGCTCGTGAGCATTTTTAATCGAGTAAATATATGTTAATGGTTACATGGTTTAGATTATTAGATCAGGTTTTTAATGGTTGATTACCCATTTACAAAATCGCTTTTATATAATGAAACAATTACAATTTTAATCATGGTTATGGTGTTTTAATAACAATAAATTCTCATCGTAATTTTTTCTTCGGAAAAATAATATCAGTCATTTATAACCAACTTCGTATCTTTGCAACATGAGTAAAATCTTAACAAAACAAGAACTTCACAACTTGGCTATGAATCATGTTGGGAAAGATTTAGAGGAGCGTGGTTTTGAGTTTGTAGCCATTAATAGTAAACTAAAAAAGCATCCGCAGTTTGTTTGCATAGATAAAAATAGTCAATACTTTTTTGTGATTGTTAGAGCTGTTAAACTTCCAGAAAATCCTAACAATTATGATGTGGTTTGGATGGAGACTTTTAAAAAGCATGCTTATGATAAAGATGCTAAAGTATTGTATGCAGGAGTAGGTTTAGGAAATCCAAAAGGAGAAGATTTACCAATATTTCTAAATGAAGAGTATCTTATTGAATATAACGGAATTCAAGTTTTAGAACCAAATTTAAATTAAATGAAAAAACTTTTAATTCTTGCATTTTTATGTAGTGCGTTATCCTGCAAAAATGATAAAAACAGCAATGCACAAACAATAAACACAAAATTATCTGGACCTGTTTTTGGGACCTCTTACTCTATCATTTATGCTTCAAAAATAGATTATACTAAACAAATTGATAGCTTGTTTGAAATTGTAAATCAATCCATGTCAACGTATTTGACAAACTCTAAAATTTCAAAATTAAATAGAAATGAGGAGGTTATTTTAGATGAGCATTTTAAAAATGTATTTCTAGCTTCAAAAGAAATTTACCAGCAAACTGATGGAGCATTTGATCCAACAATTGGTAATGTGGTTAACGCATGGAGTTTTGGAGCAGATAAAAATAAGTTTATAACAGATAGTACTACAATAGACAGCTTGATGCGCTTTGTTGGCTTTAACAATCTTGCATTAAGTGGAGAAAACGCTAATAGGGTGAAAAAGCAACATCCCAATACGTATATAGAGTTTAATGCTATTGCTAAAGGTTATGGAGTAGATGTTATTGGAAAATTTTTAGAGCGTAAGGGTTTAAAAAACTATCTCGTTGAAATAGGAGGAGAGATAAGAGCAAGAGGAGAAAATAAAGATAAAAAGTCTCAATGGAGAGTTGGCTTAGATGAGCCTCGATTTGATGGAGAACAATCTGTTTATAAAGCTATAAGTTTAGAGGATGTGTCTATGGCAACTTCTGGTACATATCGTAAATTTAAAGTAGATGAAACTGGTAATCGTTTTGCTCATATTATCGATACAAAAACAGGGTATCCATCAAAAACAAATATTCTTAGTGTTTCAGTTATTGCAGAAGATTGTATGATTGCAGATGCTTATGCAACTGCCTTTCAGGCAATGGGAATAGAAAAGATAAAACTATTTGCGCAATCTCATCCCGAAATTAAAGCGTTTATCATTTTTGAGAATAATGAAAATGAATTTGAGACTTTAAGTTTAAATAATTTTCCTGACTAGTAGTAATTCCATCCATAAATTAAGTGCCTAGTAATTGCTAATAATCGCTTATCAATATAAAGTTGTTCTTATTTAAGATAAGATGAGTTTATTCATTTTTAGACATTATTTTATAGTGTTGATTATTAATACTATACCATTTAAAGTCATAATAATGCTTTTTGCCGAAAATAAAGGCGTTTAGTGGTTTTTCCTACAATAGTTTATTTAATTTATAATCTAACTAGCTGTAAAATACCACTTAAAGGGTATGGCGTGATTTTATCTAATCAACTTAATTTACAATATGAAAACCTTTATATCCTCTCTACTATTAGTTTTATGCTTTACAATCTCAAATGCACAATCAGATCTAGAAATTGGTGCTGTATATATGGATAGAGCAGAACAAGATTATTTAGATAATGACATGAGATCTGCCAGGTCAAATTTTGATAAAGCTATTTTCTATATCAAAGAAATTAATGATAAACGCATAGCACGATTGGGTACATTGTTGAGTTATGATATAAAAGATTATACCAAAGCAAAAATTTTAGCGCAACGATATTTTGATTTAGAACCAGAAAAAGGCACTGCAGAATATGAAGAAATGCTCATTTTATCTGTAACTATAAGAGAAGATATTATAGCAAAAGATAAGGAGAATGAACGTTTACGTATTGAGGCAATTGCAAAGGCCAAAAAAGAAAGAAAATTAGACTCTCTTACCAATCTTTGGGAGCAAAAGTCTCAAGCATTTTATGTCTCAATTGATAGTGTTGGGTCTTTTAATGACAAAAATATAGCTATTTATAAGTCCGCAGGTAAATTTGGTATCATAGATGACTTTGGTAACATAATATTTAATGCAGATACTTTTGAGAATGTCATAGAAAATGAAGGTTATATTCTTTTTATAGACGATTTAAAGAGACCATCGAGCATTTATTGTTTTAATACAAATACACAAAAAGGCTATATTTTACCAGATGTAAGCCAATTTGATTCTCAAGCGTATGATTACGGAAAACTAATGCTGCCACGAGAAAATGGATTATTAGTTACTTATCCAAATAAGCTAGGAGACGTTATTGTCTTTGATTTAAACGCAAAAGAGTTTCAAACTAAAGAAGATAAAAAAGAGCTGTTAAAAACACTCAAAAAAAATGATATAATAGATAAATATGATAAGGATTTAAAAATTAGGTTAGAAAAAGAATGGTTTAGTATTGGTAGTACAATTGGAGGAGGTTTTTACCCACTGTTTAATGAGGATAAATCTATTTATGCATACTTGAGCACATCAAATGGGAGATTGTATACCGCAGATTATTACAGCCATTTTGGAGCATTTTGCGATAATACATTTCAAATTATAGAAAACAATAGAAGTAGTTTTATGGATGCCGAAGGTGTAAAGCAAGAGCTACAATTAAAATTAAAACCCGTTAAAACATACGCAGGTTCTAATAGATATGTGAAAAGTAAAAACGGAAAATTTCAAATTTTGAAAACTGAAAATGGTAAAGAAGTTTTAATAAAAGGTAATCAAAAATTGAAACTCTTACCAGATTACATAAACGAGCATACCAACTAATTTATTTATAAACAACAGGTATAATTTCTCCTTTAGCTAAGCAGAATCTTTTAATGTTTTCTTCGGAAATTTTAGATGTATAGTCTACTTCGTCTACCTTAAAACCAATAGATCTCAGTTTATCAAAATAATCTAAACCGTAGACTCTAACATGATCGTATTGCCCAAAAATTTTGGCGCGTTCTTTTTGATCTGTAATGCTATCATCTTCAAAAGTATGTTCTCTAGATAAGTCCTGCGGAATTTGAAATATTCCAAATCCACCAGGTTTCATAACCCTATATAATTCTTGCATTGCTTTGGTATCATCTGGGATATGTTCGAGCACATGATTACAAAGTATTATATCATAGCTATCATCTTTAAAGGGAAGATTACAAATATCTGCTTTAACATCTGCAATAGGAGATAAAAGATCTGTAGTGGTATAATCTATTGTTTTTAATTCTTTGAAGCGTTTTAAAAAGCACTGCTCAGGTGCAAAATGAAGCAATTTTTTCTTGTGTGTTAAACTTTCCGAAGAAGAAAATAAACTAGTTTCATTTTGAAGGTATAACCATAACAATCTATGACGTTCTAAACTTAATGTAGAAGGAGAGAGTACATTATTACGCTGATTTCCGTAGCCATAAGGCAAAAAGGATTTAAAACTTTTGTCGTCAATTGGGTCTGTATATGTATCGCCTTTCAGAAAAAAAGCTAATATTGGTCGCACAATATAACTCAACCTAATTAGAAGAGGTCTTGGTACGATATTTAATATGAGTTTGAAAAGTTTTTTCAAAATAGATTAGGCTCCAATACAGTTTTTCTCATTTATAAGATTGTAGATGCCATCCCATAACGTAATTCTTTGCTGCAATGCGTTTTGAGCAATGTCTAGCACTTCATTCCATTTTTGTTGGTTTTCACCACATAATTCTTCAATCATTTTTAATGATAATGGTCCATGCTCATCTCCATCTAATTCTATATGTCTCTTTAAATAATAGGTTAGTTTGCTATAACTGTTCTCATCACCCTGAGATTTATTAATAATTTGAAAAAACATATCTGGTATTAAGTCTTCTCTACCAAAAGTAAAAGCTGAAGCTATTTTGTGAGGCTCATTAGCTGCTATAATTTTAAAGGTAAAATTTACAAATTGTTGAGTTGCATTTTGCACATCTACATTTTGTACTGCAGTTGATACCGATAAATTATTATAAAGCGAGTTTATAAATGCATTTATTTGAGTTTTATTTGCACCAATTTGGTCCATAGCATCTAAGTACATTTCAAAATGACTTTTCGGCTCTCCTAATTCGTTGACATCACTTTCTTCTCCTAGTACTATCTCATTGATAAATCTAGACGTAGCAGGATTTTGTGGTGGTGTCCAAGGTACTGTAGTTGTTGTTAAGTGATTTTGTAGCGCTTTTAATAACGACATAAAATCCCAAACTGCAAAAACGTGTTGCTCCATAAATAATTGAATATCTTCAATTGAGGTAAGAGCATTGTATAGTCTATGGTTTTTTAATTCTTCTCTTAGTGGTTGTAAGCTGGTTTCAATTTTATTTATGTAATTCATACAAGATAATTAAAGCACTAATGCTTCTTTTCTAAATTCATCTTCCTCATTTGAGGTAATACCTAATGCTTTATGTACGTAAGCAAACGTAGAAAGGATTTCTGGTTTACCATCTATAAGAGCAACATCATGCTCAAAATGTACGCTTGGTTTACCATCTTGTGTTACAATGGTCCAGCCATCTTTTAGTTGTCTTACTTTATGAGTTCCTCCATTTATCATTGGTTCAATGGCTACCACCATACCATCAATAAATTTTTTACCACGACCTCTTCTACCATAGTTTGGCATTTCTGGATCTTCGTGCATTTTACGACCTAAACCATGACCTACAAGTTCTCTTACAACGCCATAACCTTGAGCTTCACAATACTGTTGAATAGCATAACCAACATCACCAACGCGATTACCTACCTTAAATTCTCTAATACCTTCGTATAAAGATTCTTTAGTTATTTGAACAAGCTTTTTAGTCTCTGGAGCAACTTCGCCAATTTCAAAAGTATAGGCATGATCTCCATAAAATCCGTTCATTAATGCACCACAATCTATAGAAACAATATCTCCATCTTTGAGAGGAGTATTAGTTGGTAATCCATGAACTACTGCTTCATTAACACTACATAATAGTGTTGACGGACAATCATACAATCCTAAAAAACCTGGTAAAGCACCTTGAGCTCTTATAAAGTCTTCGGCTAATTTGTCTAATTGCATGGTTGTAACACCTTCTTTTGTCTCTTTAGCTAGCATACCTAACGTTTTTGAGACAACTAATGCACTTTGACGCATTAACTCAATTTCTTCTCTTGTTTTAACTATAATCATGTTATTTCTTTAAAAATGAAAAGAACCCTTTTTTTTGCTTCGAGGCTTTCATATCTGGTTCTTCATTGGTAATAAGTTGGTAAACTTCTCCCCAGCCTAATATGCCACCAATATTTCTATCATCTATATAAATATCGGCATAGATTTTTCTACTAACTGAGTTATCATACTTTTCTTCAGGAAAACTTTGGTTAACCGCATAAAATGTAATGTCATTGTCTTTGCAAAACGCCACAGCCTCATCTAATTTTGAACCACTTCTATATGTCCATAAAATAATTCTATGACCATCTTGTTGAAGTCGTTTCATAGTCTCAAAAGCAAAAATGCGAGGTTTCCCTATTTTTGGATAGGCATCTTCTACAATTGTACCATCAAAATCAATGGCTATAACAAGTTTATCTTGAAAATTCATTAGTGAGTTTTTGTTAAGCTGCAAAAATACAATTTTTCAATTTTAATTACACTAAAGAATGTCGTGTCATCACTTCTGGTTGCTCAACACCCATTAATTTTAAAATTGTAGGTGCAATATCTCCAAGAATACCATCTTTAATTGTAAGCTTTTGGTTATCAATTAAAATTACTGGAACAGGGTTGGTTGTGTGCGCAGTGTTAGGTGATCCATCTGGATTTATCATTGTTTCGCAATTACCATGATCGGCTATTAAAATTGTAGTGTAATCGTTATCTAAAGCAGTTTCAATTACTTTTTTTGCACAAATGTCTACAGCTTCGCAAGCTTTTATTGCAGCACCCATAACTCCTGTGTGACCTACCATGTCTCCATTTGCAAAATTTAAACATACAAAATCTACGTCACCTTCTTTAAGTTTGGGTACTAATGCATCGGTTAATTCAAATGCGCTCATTTCTGGTTTTAAATCGTACGTAGCTACTTTTGGAGAGTTTCTTAAAAGACGTGTTTCTCCCTCAAATGGTTTTTCTTGTCCGCCAGAAAAGAAAAAGGTCACGTGAGGATACTTTTCAGTTTCGGCAATTCTAATTTGAGTTTTATTATTACGCGCTAAAATTTCACCAAGAGTCTCTGTAAGATTGTCTTTATTAAATACTACATTAATGCCTTTGTAAGAGTCATCATAGTTAGTTAGCGTTACATAATGTAAATCTAATTTATGCATATTTTGTTCATGAAAATCGTTTTGAGACAGTGCCTCTGTCAATTCACGACCACGATCTGTTCTAAAATTAAAAAACACAACAACATCACCATCTTTTATTGTGGCAATAGGTTGATTGTTAGTATCTACGTTAATAATAGGTTTTATAAACTCATCTGTTATATTATTATAATAGTTGTTTTCTATACTTTGTGTTATGTTATGAGATGGTTCTCCCTGCCCATTTACTAAAGCATCATAAACAAATTTAATACGCTCCCAACGTTTGTCTCTATCCATAGCATAGTAACGTCCAGATACGGTTGCAAGTTTTGTATTTGTATTTTTTATATGTGTTTCTAGAGAAGTAATAAATCCAAAACCAGATTTAGGATCTACATCTCTACCATCTGTAAAAGCATGAATGAAAGAGTTTTTTATTCCGAAGTTATTAGCAGCATCTACCAAACCAAATAAATGATTGATATGAGAATGTACGCCTCCATCACTTACAAGACCTAAAAAATGAACTGGCTTGTCATTATCCTTTGCATATTGAAAAGCATTTATAAGTGTTTGTTCATCTTTTAATGTGTCATTTTGCACAGCTAGATTAATCTTTACCAAATCTTGGTAAACAATGCGTCCAGCTCCAAGATTCATGTGACCTACTTCGCTATTACCCATTTGTCCTTCTGGTAAGCCTACGTGCAGCCCATCGGTTCTTAGGGTTGCATGAGAATAATTGTGATAAAGAGAATCAATAAATGGTGTTTGTGCATTATCAATGGCAGATACTTTTGGGTCTGGAGACATGCCCCAACCATCTAGAATCATTAAAATAACTTTCTTGTTCATTTTGAGTGTTTTATAATATCAAAGATAAAAGTTAATAGTAGTTATCTAAAATTTAAGATTGCAAAATATTAATAATTAATAATTAATGGTGTTATTGTTTAGCTAGTGTTATTGCTAAGGTATTGTTTAATAATTTGTTAACAGTTTTGTTTACAAAGAGTTAAATAAATGTTATTAAATATTTTTTAGTGTAACACTTTGAGAATTATGTCGTCTCTTTAGTATAATCAAAAAACATAAATCAATTAATTTAAAATCTTTCATCATGAAAAAATCAGCAGTAATTATTGCAATCGCATTAGGGTTTTCATTTACAACCTTACATGCTGCAAATGACATTTTAGCAACTTCAACTTACGAAACAGTAACTACGAGAGTGGTAGATCCATTTTGTATTTCTATTGTAAAAGGTGATTTGGATACCGTAAAGAAGCTTATTGAATTAGGTCAAGACGTTAATAAAAAATCTAATGGGTTAACTCCAGCAATGTATGCAGCAAAGTATAACAGATTAGACATTTTAAAACTGTTAGTAGAAAAAGGAGCTAAGTTAAATGTAAAGTCTGCAAAAGGAATGACAGCACAAAAATATGCCGAAGCTTCTAATGCTAAAGATGCTTTAGCATATATAAAAGGCTTAGAATCTTAATAAAAAAAGCTTCAATTAAGAAGCAATTATTTGAGTTAGTTAGTTTAAAAACGCGTCAATTATGACGCGTTTTTATATTTTTGAATAGATTCTCTAATTTTTTCTTTTCTATTATCTGGATCTGGGTGTGTACTCATTCTTTCTGGCACTCTATTTGGTCCAGATGCTGCCTTTAATATTTCCATGACACCAATCATTTCTTCTGCGTCATAACCAGCATTAAGCATAAATTTAACACCTAAATCATCACTTTCTAATTCATCATCACGACCATTAGTTAATAATGTATTTTGACCAACACTACTTACAATACCTCCTGCGTCTGCACCAACAGACCCAGCTGTTGCAAGTCCTTGCCAATATTCACTCTCGGCAATACGCTCTGCGCTATGACGACCTAATACATGACCTATTTCGTGACCTAAAACACCAGCGAGTTGGTCTTCATTTTCTAATTTAGCAAAAAGAGCATAAGTGATAAATATTTGTCCGCCAGGAAGAGCAAAGGCATTTATTGTATTTGGATCTGCTAATAAGTGAAATTCATATTTATAAGGAGTGCTTTTGGCTATACTATTGTTAACTAGTTTATTTCCAACATTATCAACCATTGCTTGGTATTGGTTATTTGGATGTAAACCACCATGCTGTTGCGCCATTTGTGGAGCACTTGCAAGTCCAATATTAATTTCTTCGGTAGAGGTCATAGATATAGTTTGCATACGACCAGTATATGGGTTTTCTTCTCTTTGACTACATCTCTTAACTATAAAAAATAAGGCAATTGCTGCACCTATTAGTAATCTAATTTTAAAATTTTTTCCTCTCATGATTGTGATAATTAGTTGTTATAAATTTACAAAAGTTCTGGATTTATGTCCAAAATATTTTGATTGAGGTAATTAGTAATAAATTCTTCGGAAAAATGCTCACACCCAATTAATTGCTCAGAAACTATAATATCTCTCAAATCTAATTTTTGATAGGCTTGCAAATACGGTTTTGAAAGCGGTTGATAACTGTAGTGCCAAGGCTCATATTTAAAACCTTTTCTATTTGCCTTGTTCGTATAAGCTAAATAAAACCCAAAGGTATTTGCGTTAGCATCCATCCAGTATTTAAATTTTGAAAAACAACCTTCGCTTTCAAAATGTCTTGGGTTTAAAACGTTACTTGGTTGGGTAACATTACCATCTATAATATCTATATCTGTAGCCCAATGATGTCTTGAAGTACCTGGTATGGTTGAGTATTCTATGATTTTTTTAATACTTTGTTTTGGACTTAATCCTTTGTTAATATTGGTGTTGTATTTGCGTTCCCAAATTCTGTTTTGATGAGCAAAGTTCCTATAACTAGACACTACTTTTATATTAATGTCACTTTTAAGAGCCTCTTTTTTCATTTTTAAAAACGCATCATAAGCTTCTTTCCTTAATTTGTAGCCATTACCAAATACCTCTGGATTGCCTTTGCCAATTAACTCATCATAAGAAATTATAGAAATAGGATCTTGAAATGCAATTTGAGGAAAAACCGCTAATCCTAACCCTAGAGCTGCAGTACTTTTTATAAATGATCGTCTTTTCATAGTACTTTTGTCATAACATAATGTGTGCCAATTTCATTTATTTCAAATGGTTGCCCTACGATTACATAATTATTGTTTTTATAAAAATTTATAGCGGTTTCTCTAGCATTAAACCAAAGTCTTGTAATATTAATTTGTTTTAGGAGTTGCTCGCCATACTTTAATAATTGCGCACCTAATTGTTGACCTTGAAAGTTTTCTAAAACTGCCATGCCACGAAGTTGATATTGTTTATCTTCATTAAAGAGTGGATTAGTAGTTTTTAATAACGTTGCAACACCTACAAGTTGATTAGCTTTAAATATGCCTAGATGGATGGTGGTGTTTAGCTCGTCATTTTCAAATTTGCAGTCTGCTATTGGTCGACCCTTACGTAAAATCGGATGTCTTACTGCGTAAGTTTCTTCTGCAGAAATCTCTAAGATGTTAAATGAGCCAGATTGATACTTTGTTTTCATGTATTTTACTATATCGCAGAACCAAACTTAATCAAATTTATTTATCTTCACTTTAAATTTGCTAACATGTCTTTTCAATTTAAAATTTTAGAAAAATCTCGTATTATAGAGATTATTCCTTTAGTGCAAGAGCTTACAAGTTATAAAGTTTCCGAAGAGCTTCTAAAAGAGCGTTTTGCAGAAATGGTAACTCAAAATTATGAGTGTGCGGTGATTTTTGATGGAGAACAAATTATTGGAGTTAGTGGTTTATGGTTTTGTACAAGACATTATATGGGTAAAACGGTAGAATTAGATCATGTGTATATTGACGATGCTTATCGTAACAAAGGACTTGGAAAAAACTTTTTAAATTGGATTTATGAGTATGTAAAATCTAAGGGTTGTAATAGTGCAGAGTTAAATACTTATGTGCACAATTATGCGTCTCATAAATTTTATTATAATGAAGGTTTTGAAATTTTAGGATATCATTTTTTAAAGAAGTTTTAATTTTAGGTTGCTAAAATGCAAAGTTATTTTATATTTGCGCCCGGAATGCGAGAGTAGCTCAGTTGGTAGAGCGTCAGCCTTCCAAGCTGAATGTCGCCAGTTCGAACCTGGTCTCTCGCTCAAAGAGCCTTATCTAAGTTGATAAGGCTCTTTTTTTATTGCTAATTTTTAATAAATAAGCTATTTGAGATTACTTAATAAAGTCCCTGTCTCTATCTCGTAAGGTGATTTATTATACTCAAATATACGTGCATCAAGTGTGCCTTTTAATGTAATTGTATCGCCTTTTACTTCTAACCAACTACCTTCTCTAATCCCAACCACAGGTTGAGTATTAAATTTATGAAATTCTTTAATTCTGGTTTCTCTGGTCTCTCCCATATGTTTGCTTGTTGGGTCTGGATCTAAGTAATGAGGATTTATATTAAACGGTACAAAGCCAAAGGTTTTAAAACTTGGAGGATATACAATTGGCATATCATTGGTAGTGTTTATTGTAAGTCCGCAAATATTACTTCCAGCACTAGTGCCAAGGTAAGGTGTGCCATTTTTAACTGCAGATTTTATAGGGTCTATTATATCATTTTTATAGAGTTGGTTAACTAATACAAATGTATTACCTCCACCTGTAAAAATGCCTTTAGCATTTTTAATAGCTTCTTTAGGGTTTTCAAATTCATGAATACCCACCACTTTTTTATCTATTTTATTAAAAGCAGTATTAACTTTGGCAGTGTATTCGTTGTGTGTTATTCCGCTAGGTCTTGCATAAGGAATAAATAAAATTTCATTTGTATTTTTAAAAAACTCACGTAGCTCGTCTAATAAATAATCTAAAGATTCGCCTCCATGAATTGTTGAGGTACTTGCTATAATAATATTTTTCATTGGTCTTATTTTATTGTAAATTTATGTAATACGATTTATATGCAAATCTTATTAAAATTGTAATACGTTTTAAATTGATGTCTTTGTTAATTTAACAAAAATTTAGACAGGCTTTATTACAAAATTAAGGTTTCAAATCTTTTATTTACTTATCTAAAAAACTAAATATGAAAAAAGCACTACTCTTACTTTTAATACTTACTTCAATACATACGTATTCGCAAACCTTTAAGCGAGTAGAAGTACAAGGAAAAATTATTGTAGAAGGCGATGATGTAGAAGGCATAACTGTTTTTAATACATCATCAAATAAAGGTGTTATTACCAATAAGGAAGGAGAATTTACCATTGCAGTGGCTTTAAATGATTTTATAGAGTTTAGAGCTTTACAATATCAAAATTTTGATATGCAAATCAATGAAGCCATCTTACAATCAAAACGCATGCGTGTTTTCTTAATTGAAGAAATTAATAAATTAGATGAGATTTTAGTACTCACAAAAGGTTTAACAGGCGAGTTAAAGACAGATGTTGGTACTGTTAAAACTTTTAATCCTAAGTTAGATGCACTCTATTTTGGTGTTAAAAAAAGTGATGAGTATGAGTTCACAGATGACCCAAGATCTGGCATAAAAAATGAAGCCATGCACTCACAATCTACAACCATGGTTAATGGATTAAATATTGTAAATGTCGTAGACCAATTATTACTGCCACTTTTTAGATCTAAAGTTAAAGACAAGGAGGCAGCTGGTGTACCAGACGTACCGGTAAGCTCTGTGAAATATTATTTTGGATCTGAGTTTATTATAGATAATTTTAAAATCCCTGCTCATCGTGTAGAAGAATTTATAGACTATGTAGAGGATGATAAAGATTTTGATGTCACCCTTTTAAAATATGGTAAAGAGTTAGAATTTTTAGAATTACTCTATGAAAAAAGTCAAGAATTTTTAAATGAGAGTAGTGTTAAAGATTAAACATCTTATTATTTTACTTGTTCTTATTTTTTCTTCGGAAATATCTGCTCAAACATATGAAATAAAAGGAAAAATTATAGCTAAAGGAGATCTCGTTGGGATTCATATAATTAATAAAACAGCCAGTAAATTTACAATTTCAAATGATTTAGGAGAGTTTGTAATTCCTGCAAAAATGCATGATACAATTTTAATTTCGGGAGTACAGTATGTGCCAAAAGAGATTGTAATTACAGATATAATTATGCAAACTAAAGCAGTTAATGTAAACTTAGATGAGAACATTAACCAATTAGACCAGGTAGTAGTAGGTAAAATATTAACTGGTAATTTAATGACTGATATTGAAAACAGTGAATCTAAAAGAGAACTTAATTTTTACGATCTTGGTATACCAGGTTATACAGGACCACAACCAACTCAAACCGAACGACGTTTATATGAGGCGCAATCTGGAGGAGGTCTCGTACCTTTGAATCCTTTAATAAACTGGATAACTGGTCGCACAAAACGCTTAAAAGAACAAATTGAAAGAGAAGAGTTAACAATAGCAATTGCAGAGGTTAAGGCAAAATATTCTAAATTACTATTTGAAAACGAATCTTTTAGTGAAATTATGCAAAATGAATATTTCTATTTTTGTGGAGATGATTCTAATTTTATGACGGTTTATAATGTAGGTAACCAAATTAGAACTTTACAATTTTTAAAAGATAAACTAGTAGCTTTTAAATTACATATTGAAAAAGATTAAAAACATAGTAGTAATACAGCTCATATTCTTGGTGAGTCTATTAAGCAATTCTCAAACAGTTGATTTAAGAGGTCAGGTCAACGCAAGTTCAGACTTGGGTAGCATTCATATCTTAAATATAACAGCTCAACAATTTACAATTACCAACGATAAAGGTGCATTTATTGTTCCTGCCAAATTACACGATACAATTCTAGTATCTAGTATTCAATACATACCACAAAATATAGTAGTTACTCAAACTATTTTAGACCTCGAGTTTCTCTCAATACAACTAGAAGATCGAGTTAATGAGTTAGATGAGGTTGTTGTTGGTAAAGTACTTACAGGAGATTTACTTTTAGATATAGATAACAGCGATGCAAAACGAGACATAAATTTTTATGATGTAGGTATTCCAGGATACACAGGAAAACCAAAAACTCAAAAAGAGCGAAAATTATACGAGGCAGATGCAGGTAAATCTATAGTTATTGCACCATTATTTATAGGTATAAATATTCATAAAATACTCAATAAAATATCTGGTAGAACAAAAAAACTAAAAAATGCAGTTAAGCTAGAAGAGCAAGTAACTTGCATGAATAAAATTAAATCTGAATTTTCTAATCTACTGTTTGCAGATTATGAAATAGAAGACCATTTAAAAAATGAGTTCTTCTATTTTGTAGCCGAAGATCCAAATTTTGAAGCGTACTGCAATGCCGATAATGATTTTGAAACCTATCAATTTCTACTACAAAAATTATACATGAATCCTAACGATGATATCCAATCTAAAGATTAGCTTTTTTAATTTTATTAACACTTTTTAAGAATAAATACATTCATAAAATAGCTACATTTACATCTTATTGATTGATATGAATTCTATAAAGATCACTTTATTAGCGCTTATTTTTCCGTTTTTTTTGTCTACTGCTCACAAATATTATGTGAGTGTAACACAAATAGAGTATGTCAAAAAGAAAAAATCTGTACAAATTATTACCAGAATTAATGTTGCAGATTTAGAGCTTACCTTGCAAGAACGATTTGATAAAAGCATAACATTAACTGCAATTAATGAGAAATCTACGGTAGATGATTATATCAAAAAATACTTAAAGCAAAAATTTCAAATTAAAATTAATACAAAAGAAGTCGCATTTAATTTTGTAGGTAAAGATTATGATAACGATCAAGTTGCATGCTACCTAGAGATAGAAAATGTAGAAGCCATTGATACTATAGAAATAACAAATACGGTTTTATTTGATTTATTTCCGAAGCAAAAAAATGTAATAAAGTCAAAAATAAATGGCACCGTAAATAACTTAATATTTACTAAAGAAGATACTAATCAATATTTAAACTATAAATAATCAACCCTTTAATAATAGCTATGAGAATACTAAAATATCTATGTTTATCAATTGCGTTTATCTCATTAAACGTTGTTGCTCAAGAGCAAGAAGAGCAAAAATCTGGTCATACTAACCAAAATAAGTTTAAACAACTTTATGATGAGTTTGCAACGCCTAATATGTTTAGAACAGGATCTGGAGCTCCAGGACCAGCATATTACCAACAGCAGGCAGATTATAAAATGGATTTAGAAATTAACGATGAAACTGCGGTTTTAAGTGGTTATGAGACTATTACTTACACAAATAATTCGCCAGATGAGTTAAAATACCTTTGGGTGCAGTTAGATCAAAATGTAAGAACAAAAGATTCTCCATCTAAAGATATTAATGGTAGTGTTGTTAGACCAGCACAATCTGCAGCAAGATTTGCTTCATCATTTATGAGTGAAAATTTTGATGGTGGCTTTAATATAGAAAGCGTTACAGGAACAGATGGTAAAGCACTTACACACATGATTAATCAAACAATGATGCGTGTCGAGTTACCAAAATCTATGAAAACAGGAGATAAATTTTCTTTTAATATCAAATGGTGGTATCAAATTAATAACCACGTTACAGATGGTGGACGTTCTGGATATGAATTATTTCCTGACGGAAATAGAAACTACGTTATAGCTCAGTTCTATCCAAGAATGGCAGTCTATAATGATGTTGAAGGTTGGCAAAATTCTCAATTTTGGGGACGAGATGAATTTGCATTACCATTTGGTAATTTTGAAGTAAATATTACTGTTCCTTCAGATCATCTTTTAGATGGTACTGGAAAATTAATGAATAGAAAAGATGTGTTTTCTAGCGATATGATGAAACGCTACGAAAAAGCAAAAAAATCATATAAAGAGCCTGTAGTTATTTCTACACAAGCAGAAGCAGAAGCAAGAGAAAAAGGACGTTCTAAAAAGAAAAATACTTGGAAACTTTATGCAGAAAATGTGAGAGATTTTGGGTTTGCTACTTCTAGAAAATACATTTGGGATATGATGGCTGTTAAAATAGGAGACAAGGATGTTATGGCAGTATCTTTGTATTCTAAAGAAGGTAATCCGCTTTGGGAGCAGTGGTCTACAAAAGCAGTTGCCAGTACTTTAAAATCGTACTCTCGTATGACTTTTGATTATCCTTACCATAAAGCAATTTCTGTACATGCAAGACGTCAAGGAATGGAGTACCCTATGATTTGTTGGAACTATGGACGTCCTGATGAAAACGGAAAATATGATGATCGTACAAAATATGGTATGATGAGCGTTATAATACATGAAGTTGGTCACAACTTTTTCCCTATGATTGTAAATAGTGATGAGCGTCAATGGACATGGATGGATGAAGGTTTAAATACATTTATGCAATATGTTGCAGAGCAAGATTTTGGTGAGTGGTATCCTGGTGCATTATCAACAGGTGATGCAAAATATCCATCACGTAGAGGTCCAGCAGCAAATATTACAAGGTATATGGGTGGCAATCAAGATTACATTGCACCTATTATGACTAAAGGCTTAAATACATACCAATTTGGTAATAATGCCTACGGAAAACCAGCAACCGCATTAAATATCCTACGAGAAACTGTAATGGGTCGTGAGTTGTTCGATTATGCTTTTAAAGAATATACACATCGCTGGATGTTTAAACACCCAACACCAGAAGATTTCTTTCGTACTATGGAAGATGCTTCGGCATTTGATTTAGATTGGTATTGGAGAGGATGGTTTTATACTACAGATTGGGTTGATATAGGTTTAAAAGATGTAAAAAAATACTATGTATCGTCTGAGCCTAACCAATATGCAAAAAATTATGCTGAAACCAATAACCGTAATTTAGAAGATTTAAATTGGGTATATCTTGTAGAAGAGGGTAGTGATGAGTTTGATGAGAAATTACGTAAAGGAACCTCTGCAGATAATTCTCCTACGTTAAAAGAGTATATGATGGATAATTTTACTGCAGAAGAGCGTAAAACAATGAAACAACCTAAGTATTTCTATAACATTACTTTTGAAAAACCAGGAGGACTAGTAATGCCAATTATTGTTGAGTTTACTTACGCAGATGGTACTTCTAAGACAGAAACATATCCTGCTCAAATTTGGAGACTTAATGATAAGGAGGTAAGTAAAGCAATAGCTTCGGAAAAAGAAATTGTTTCTATTAAAATAGATCCAAAATTAGAAACTGCAGATATTGATACATCTAACAATTCTTGGCCAAAAGAAGTTAAGGAGAGTGATTTTGATAAGTTTAAAAATAAAGTAAAAGGATAATATCATCCAGAACTGAAAATAATAGAGCTGATAGAAATATCGGCTCTTTTCAGTATAAATAAAAAATTATAATCACTAATAGTAAACAACTCATTATATTTGCATCGTGATACAGTTAGCAACATTTTTATTTATTGGTACACCAGAGGTGATTTTTATACTCCTCATTGTGGTGATGGTTTTTGGCGCAGATAAATTGCCAGAGATTGCTCGAGGTATGGGTAAGGGAATGCGCATGCTTAAAGATGCGACTAGCGATATTAAAACCGAAATTACTAAAACTGCCGAAAATCAAGGAATAGATACCGATATTACAAAAGATATTAAAAAAGAAATCAATAAAGTTAAAGACGACTTAGAAGACTTTACTGGATCTGTTAAAAGAAAGCTCTAATTTCCATATTCCTATTTTTTCACCCTATATATTGTAAAAATCACATTTATATGTGTGGTTTAATTTCAATAATTTAATATATTTAGAACATCATTAACCAATCTAAATCATATTAAATGAAAAAAATGTACCTAAAGGTATTGTTACTTCTAGCAATTACCATAGTATCTTGTACAAAAGAAGATGCTTTAATTGAAGTAGAATCTCAAGAAATTCAATTTCCTAAAGAACCCTTAACAGTAGAACAAATTAATAATAGAATTAGTGAAACTATAAGTGCCACCGGAGATTTTGACTGGAGTAAAGAAAATGCGCATTTTTTATGGAGCGCAGTAGTTCATGGTCAAAATGTTTTAACAGTGGGTTACGGTAATGAAAATCAGAGCTTTAGTGAGTCTAGAGATCCAGAGTTAGACGCTAAGAAAAACGCTATCATAAACTCAGTAATTCAAACTGAGCAAATAGATAAAAGCGATTTAAAGATTGTTGAACAAGAAATACTTACAGTTATAGATCTGGGTGTTGAAAAGATTGAAACAATTATAGCTTTAAGAAAAAATAGTGACGTTAGATATTTAGAACCAAATGGCTATAATCAATTTACCTTTAATGAGGTTATGGCTCGATCGAGTTCTGGTTGCGATAAAAATGGCGCTTATATAAATTCATCCCATTACAGTACAGTTGCTCCAAATAATGCACAGGTTTCGTGGCATTTTAATGAGCATAATATACAGCAAGCTTGGGGTTTAACTACAGGATCTGGAGTGACTATTGGTTTAATAGATACAGGAGTCTCTGCTTCACAGTCGTTATTAAATTCATCTGGTTTTAATGATGGTTATTCATCAGGAAGGTTTGTTCAAAAATACGGTACCTTCATTGACTCTAATTGGTGGTGGTCTAGTAATTATGATGGTCCTCACGATAAATGTGGTCATGGTACTGCCATGGCATCTACAATGGCTTCTCCTAGAAATGATAATAGTATGCCAGTTGGTGTTGCTTATAATTCAAATTTAGTAGCGTATAGGGCTACAGAAGATGTACTATTAAATGATTATCATGAACGAAAGGGTGTGTCTAAAGCATTAACACAATTAGGAAATAGGAGCGATGTAAAAATAATTTCTATGTCTATAGGTTACGTTTGGTCTATTGGTAACATTAAAGATGCGGTAAAATACGCATATAGTAAAAATAAATTAATCTTTGCTGCAGGAGGAACATCAACCAGTTTTACAAATGGTTTCGGAGTTATTTTTCCTGCAACTATGAGTGAGACTGTTGCTGTAACTGGAGTTGATGATGGTACTAATTATGACCGTTGTGATACATGCCATAGTGGTAGTAAAATAGATTTTACTATAATAATGGAAGGAGATAACAACACAAGCAAAGCTCCTCCAGTTTTAGGGTTTTATAATGGAGATAGACGTTACACAGGTGGTTCATCTGTTGCAACTGCTACTACTGCAGGAATTGCAGCTTTAGTTTGGTCTAGATACCCTAATTGGAGTAGAACACAAGTATTAAATAGATTAAAGCAGTCTGCAGATTTTTACCCATACAAGAATAGTAGTTTTGGTTATGGTAATATTGATGCTTATCAAGCTGTTCAATAATTAAATAGTATTATAATATTGTAAATCCTCTTCATTTATTGAAGAGGATTTTTTATTTGATCTCGTTTTTAAGAAAGTCGTTTATCGGTTTTAATGTACATATTGTGAGCTTTAACCTATAAAAAAGTGTGTTTAACGATTTTATTGCTTGTGTATGAGTCATATAGATACTTTAGTAATCCCAAATTAACATAAAACTAAATATGAAAACGAGCCTACAATTCTGTTTTCTGTTTTGTTCCCTCCTGTCATTCAGTCAAACAGAAAGAGCACTTATCAAAAAAATTGATAGTATTAATACTATTGCATTAAGTCATTATAATGATAATGATATTGCAGAATCCTTTAATTTATTTAATCAAGCTTTAAAATTATCAGATTCTATTTCAGATAATTATGGAAAATCTGTAGCTAATTTTACATTAGGTAGAATTTACTATTTCATGCATGAAACAGAAAAAGCTAAAGAGAGTTTCAAAAAAGTAATTTCTGTTTCAGAAACAACTGGAGATAATTATTTAATGGCTAGTTCTTATTTAAATCTGGGTAAAATATTAATGAATATTGAGCCACCTACAGATGCTATAGAGTATTTTGAGAAAGCTTTATTTTATGCTAATAAAAATGATGTAAGAGATCAATTTAACAATAATCAAAAAGAGCCTATATTATTTGAAACTAGAATTAATTTATGCCAGTTGTATCTGGATATAAATAACACAAGTCAGGCATTAAGATACTTATCAAGAGCAGAGGATAACTTGAGTAAAATTGTGGATCAAGGGTATTATACAGCAAAGTGGAAATTAGTACAAGGAAGATATTTTGTAGCTAAAGAATATTACAGTACCGCAAGTCTCAAATTTAAGGAAGCTTCTAAATTATTAGAGAAAAGAAACTCAATTGATATAAAAGATAAAAATTCTCTTCTAAGTGAAATTTATAAAGAACTTTCTACAACTTATGATGTGTTAGAAAAAGATAGTGAAGCTTATAGTGCTTTGTTAATGCATAATAATTATAAGGACGAATATTTTTCAGAAGAAAAATTAAAGCAAAATTTAATAATACAGTCTAAATTTTCTATCGAAAATTATAAAAATGCAGCACAGCTGGCAAACATGGATAGATTGCGTCAAATGGAGGCATCTAATACTATTAAAAATGTCAATTATATCATTTCTATTATTCTCATATTACTGTTTATTTCATTATTAATCATCTATAAAAGTTATAGCTCTAAAAGTAAATTAAGTAAAATGCTTAAGGTTAAAAATGAGCAATTAGAAATAGCTAAAGATAATGCAGAGAAATCGTCTGAGCTTAAAAGTAATTTTATTTCTAATGTAACTCACGAGCTTAGAACACCTTTATATGGAGTTGTTGGATTAACATCATTACTCCTAAAAAATAATGATTTAAGTGAAAAGGATAGTAAGTTTCTAAAGTCATTAAAATATTCTGGTGATTATTTATTAAACCTTGTAAATGATATTTTACAGATAGGAAAAATTGAATCTCAAAAAATTGAACTCAAAAATGTTTCTGTTAATATTAGAGTGTTATTAGAAAACTTGGTTAATTCATTCGATTATAGATTAGAAGAAACTAATAATCAAATACAAATTGCAGTAGATAAAAACATACCAGAATTTATAAAATGTGATAGTGTAAGGTTATCTCAAGTGCTAATAAATCTAATAGGTAATAGTATTAAATTTACCCAAGGTGGTAAAATAGATGTTAGAGTTAAGTTATTAAATATTATAGGAGATAAAGTAAGTCTACGTTTTGAAATAGAAGATAATGGTCCTGGAATACCTCTAGAAAAACAAAAAATGATTTTTGAGAACTTTTCTCAATTAGATGAGAATAGTAATACAAATTATCAAGGTACAGGCTTAGGTTTGCCCATAACAAAAAATCTTGTTGAGCTATTTGGTAGTGATTTAGAAATAGAAAGTGAAACAGATTTAGGTTCTACATTTAGTTTTAATCTAAATTTTGATATTGATAGAACAGCAAAAGCAGAAATTATTAAAACCAAAAAAGCAATTGGAGAAGCTATTTCTTTAACTAAAAAGTGTAAAATTTTAGTTGCCGAAGATAATAAGATCAACCAAATTGTAACTCAAAACTTATTACAACGAGAAAATTATGAGTGTGTGATTGCTAAAAATGGGCAAGAAGCATTAGATGCTCATAAAGATGTAAGTTTCGATTTAATTTTAATGGATATTAATATGCCAATTATGAATGGTAATGAAGCAACAAAAGCTATTAGGGACTTTGATACAGAAGTGCCGATTATCGCACTAACAGCTGCAGATATTGAGCAGGTAAAGCAAGATTATAAAGCCATTGGTTATGATGATATTATAACGAAGCCTTTTGATAACTATGAGTTTTTTCAAACCATCTCACAGCACATTCAAAGAACTAAATCAATAGACAAAACTCCAGATTATAAGTTAGAAAAAGTCTCGTAGTTTTAAATCTTTCTGCTAATTGTAAGTCCGTCTCTAATTGGTAGAACAATGGTTTCTATACGTTCATCGTTTTTTAGTAAGGTATTAAATTCTAAAACAGCTTTTGTAGAATTATCTTTCTCATCCAAAGGTTCAATAACTTTACCATGCCATAAAACGTTGTCAGATAATATTACACCACCTTTATTTAGCTTATCTACTACTAAATTAAAGTAGTTTACATAGTTAGGCTTATCTGCATCAATAAAAACCAAATCAAAGGTTTTATTTAGACTTGGTATTATATCCAATGCGCTACCTAAATGCTGGTGTATTTGCGAACCAAATTTTGATTTGTCAAAATACTTTCTTTGAAAATCAATAAGTTCTTCGTTTATATCTATGGTATGAACCTCACCATCAGTCTGTAGTCCTTCGGCCAAGCACAATGTTGCATATCCTGTAAAAGTTCCTAGTTCTAGTATAGTTTTAGGTCTAATGAGTTTAGAAAGCATACTTAATACGCGACCTTGATATGGTCCACTAAGCATAATAGGTTGCAATACCTTTTGGTATGTTTCTCTTGTAAGTTGCTGTAATAATTCTGGTTCTTGTTCAGAATGAGCAACGATATAATCATCTAATTTTTCGGGTAAGAAATACATAGTTCTGTATGGTCGAGCGCAGTCGAAACCTATTTAAAAAAATAACTTTCAAAAAGACCTCTCGACTGCGCTCGAGGAGACTTTTTACGATCCTAAAATACGTTTTACTAATTTATCCTTAGCTGCTTGGTCATCACCACAAAGCCATTGTATCACATTATCTTCCCAAATTGCGTCTCTATCTGTCTCAGATATGATATCACGCTCCATAGCCAAGTCTAAAATTTTTCCAGGATAAGACGATTGTTTCTCGCTCTCCATTTCGCCTAAAGGATAAGGATCATCCAGTCCCATTAACACTTGTTTTGAGCCTTGATTTCTAATAAGCAATTCTAAACCACCAGTGTCATGTACTAAAGTGTCAAAAAAGATATTTTTATGACCAACTGCTTTTCTAGGATGGCTTTTGCCCTCAAATAAGTCTGGTCTCCCATCAAAACCTTGTATGCGACGCCCTAAATTAATTTGAGCTAATTGTCCGCCATGAGCAAAGCAAGTTCTCATATTTGGAAATTTATCTTGATAACCATTTAAGGTTAAAAAATGGTATGCATCAGCACATTGTGCAAGCATCCATATTAAATGAAAACGCCAAGACGTGTTCTCTAGTTTTATAAATTTTTCACCATCATAAGGATGAATCTCGACCGCCAGATTATATTTATTTGCCAATTCAAAAATAGGTTCATTTTCCTCATCAAAAATACAACGCCAAGTACCAATCGTATCCATATAATGTGTTGGCAGGCATAGAAGTTGCATGCCTAACTCTTCGACACAACGTTCAATTTCCCAACAAGCACCTCTTACAAAACCAGGATGTACAACAAAACCACAAGTAAATTTAGTAGGATTTTCTCGTTGTACTTTTGCATTAAAATCATTTTGAAACCGCAATGCTTGCTTCATTTCTTCCACACGTAAACCATTACCATATAATTGAGACAGATTGAGAACAACAGCATGGTCAATATTAAAGCGTTCCATCCATGCTAATTTTTCATTTAGAAAAAAACTAGAATCTGTAATAGGACGATTCCAATCTTTTTGGAGCATGAATTTTCGATCTTTATCTACCCAAAAAATCCCCTTATCTTGCATAAATTGCGGGATTTCCTCAGGATATGGTAATAAGTGAGAGTGACCGTTTATTCTAAGTTTGCGTTTTTCCATATGTACGTAATTGCTAGCCTTTAAACGTAGCAATATTTAGTTTTTTATATTAATTTCTGTTCATTTTGCTTTGATGCAAAAAGACCTAAATAATCAAGATCAAGCCAAGGGATTTTGTAGTTTTTCAAACTTAAAACCGATTTAAAAATTCCGCGTTGAACTTTGTTCTCCTATACTCGTAACTTTTTCTCATCTATTCTTCGCCTTGACGTTCAATTCTCCGAATTAATTTGGGACATGAATTTTTATAATGCCTAACTGTTATCCCAATGTTAGTTTATTTTCGCTAACAGCTTACTCAATTTGAACCTTCTTTGGTGGTTGCATAATCTCACCACAGTTTGGGCAGCTACGTTTCTCTTTATCATTATAATAGTTATCAAAGATTTTCGGCATATCAGTTTCAATATTTTCTACTGTAAAATCCTCTTCATATAGTTTTGTTGTACAATTTTCACAAAACCATAATAACGCATCTTGTACCCCTTTTTCTCTAGGATATTCAATTACCAAACCAACTGTATTTGCTCCTCGTTGTGGAGAATGTGGCACTTTTGGAGGTAGTAAAAATATCTCACCTTCTTTAATATCAATATCTTTTGGAGTACCATTATCAATTACTTTTAAAACAATATCACCTTCTATTTGATAGAAAAATTCTGGTGTTTCGTTGTAATGATAATCCTTTCTGCTGTTTGGTCCGCCAACGACCATCACAATAAAATCACCATCTTTCCATACTACTTTATTGCCAACAGGTGGCTTTAATAAATGTCGATTTTCTTCAATCCAAGCTTTAAAATTTATTGGCGGAAACAATTTACTCATAGTTTAATTTTTTGTGCGTTACCCTAAATAAGGGTCAGGCTTTTCACTAATTCTTTTTTTGTCATAAATGGAACCAAAAAAAAATGATGTCGTTACAAATCTTCAGGTTCACGAAATCAATATTCCAAAAATATTAATCTGTGAGTAATCCTTAACGCAAATTCGTCAATTCAATAAAATTAAGAATAATAAATGAATTTATAGATTATAAACTCTTTGTTCTTCCTCCATCAACCGGAAGATTAATACCGTTAATATATCCAGCACGTTCGCTAGCTAGAAATGTAATAGCATCAGCCAGTTCTTCTGGTTTTGCAAAACGTTTTGCAGGCACAGCACTTTTCATAGCATTGGCAGATTCTTCTTCTGTGTTTCCAGTTTTAGCCGATTTGTTTTTAATTATTTCAGCTAAACGATCAGTTCCTGTAGCTCCAGGTAGCACGTTGTTTACTGTAATTCCAAACTGTCCTAACTCATTTGCCAAAGTTTTACTCCAATTAGCCACTGCACCTCTAATGGTATTACTAACACCTAAACCATCTAAAGGTTGTTTAACAGATGTTGATATCACATTTATAATACGACCAAAGCCTTCACTTTTCATAAACGGAACAACCGCTTGTGCCAACACATGATTACATTTTAAATGTTGTGTAAATGCATTTTCAAATTCGTCGATTTCCGCAGAAAAAACAGGTCCACCTTTAGGTCCACCTGTGTTATTTACCAAAATATGAAAACCATGATTAGCTTTGATGTAAGCCACCACTTTTGTTTTTAATTCGTTTGGGTTAGAAAAATCGGCAACGATATAATCGTGGTTTCTATGTTGAGGTAACTCAGCAAGTGTTGCTTTAAGTTTCTCTTCGTTTCTTGCGATTAATGTGATTATGGTGCCCTCTTCGGCTAATGCCAAAGCAGTTGCTTTTCCTATTCCTGCTGTACTTCCGCAAACTAATGCGTGTTTATTGTTTAGTTCTAGATTCATAATATTTCCTGCAAAGGCAGGAATCTTTTTAATTAATATTTTAGTTTCAAATGAGATGCTGAAACAAGTTCAGCATGACGTAAGGCATTAATACTTTATACAAACATTCTTAGCCTCTGTAAAAAAGCGTAAGGCTTCAAAACCACCTTCGCGACCAACACCAGATGCTTTAACGCCTCCAAAAGGCGTGCGTAAATCTCGCATCATCCACGTGTTTACCCATACAATGCCTGCTTGCAGTTGATTACTCATTCGCATTGTGCGTTTTAAATCGTTGGTCCAGAGCGTTGCTGAGAGTCCGTATTTTACTTTGTTTGCCATATTTAGGACTTCATCTTCCCGAGAAAAAGGCATAATGGTAACTACTGGTCCAAAAATTTCTTCCTGGTTCACTCTACACTCATCACTTTGCACTTCTATAACAGTTGGTTCTAGATAATATCCGTTTTCATAATCTGTTATGGTTACTTCATTTCCGCCACATAAAACAGTTCCGTTTTCCTCTTTAGCAATTTGGATGTATTCTTTTACTTTTTCTAAATGCGGTTTAGAGACTAAGGCTCCAATATTAGTATCTTTTTCAGATGGATGACCAACTTTTAAAGCTTTCACTTTCGCTACAAAATCAGATTTAAATTTATCATAAATAGACTGTTCTACAAAAATTCGACTTCCGCAGAGACAAATCTGTCCTTGATTTGCGAATGATGAACGAACCGTAGTTTCTAACATATCATTATAATCACAATCTGCAAAAATGATATTTGGGTTTTTTCCGCCTAATTCTAAAGATAATTTTTTAAACATTGGTGCAGCTACTTTAGCAATATGAGCACCAGTTGCAGTACCACCTGTAAATGAAATTGCTTTGATATCTGGATGCTCAATAATGGCTTGACCAGTTGAGCCACCAAGACCATGAACTATATTTAAAACGCCTTTTGGTAAACCTGCTTCGTTGCAAATCTCTCCTAAAAGGTAGGCAGTCATTGGTGTGACTTCACTAGGTTTTGCGACGACGCAGTTTCCTGCTGCGAGTGCAGGAGCAATTTTCCAGGTGAATAAGTAGAGTGGAAGATTCCAAGGTGAAATACAACCTACAACTCCAATGGGTTGACGTAAGGTGTAATTTATGGCTTGTTGGCCAACGCTTTCATGAGATTCACTGGCAAATTGAGTAATTGCATTTCCGAAGAAACGAAAATTACTTGCAGCTCTTGGGATATCAACCGCTTTTGCTAAAGAGATTGGTTTACCATTATCTTTACTTTCGGCTTCTGCAAAACGTTGTAAGTTGGCTTCCAGTAATTCGGAAATTTTAATGAGAATTCTACTGCGTTCATCTAAAGTAGTTTGAGACCAACTAGGAAATGCAGATTTTGCTGCGATATATGCATTTTCAACATCCTCACTGGTAGAGTCTGGGATTTGTCCGTAGATTTTACCGTTTGAAGGGTTATAATTGTCTATCCAATTGTCTTTAGTTGGATTAAGGAAATTTCCGTTGATATAGTTTTGAATGTTCATATTAGAACTTTTATTACTTGACGACAAGTTAAAGGTTATTTAATGTAATTCTTAATTTAATGTTTACTGAGTTTTATCATAATTTATTTCTTCTAAATAAGACTCTATTGCATTTTTTAATGTTTCAGCTTCATTGATGTTACTTGTATTGAAGTCTATATAATCTTCGTAAAATATTTTTTGATAGGACAATATATTCTTAAATTTCACTTCTGTTAACAGTTGTTTTGCTACACTAGGTTCAACACCATTTTTTTTAATAGGGATATTTTCTAAAATGTAAGGATCAATATTATTGCTTACAAAACCATCATGCCAACTTGTATATTCTTCCATGTCTGGTAATGTGTATTCGTAAAACTGATTTATTTTTTTAATCAAGTCTTTATTGTCAATAAGCTGTAGCTGTTTATTTTCTTTTATTAATTCAAAAACTTTCGAAAACGATTTGGAGTTTAAATCTAGGGCAAAATAATTGAGTATAAATTTTAGATCATTTTCACTTTCAGAATTATCTAAAATTCTCTGTAATCCATCTACGCGATTTTGGAAATTATTTTTTTCTGTGGTCATAAATTGAATATTTTCATTCAGTTCATTCACCATAGCATAAATTGAGTTGTGTAAATCGAGTTTAGTTTTTCTATTTTCGTTCCAGTTATTGATTTGAAGTGCCATCAGAATTCCAATAATGACAAGAATAATTTCTCCAATTGCGTATTTAAAGTATTTGCTCATTTTGTTGTCTTCGATTAAAGATTTACGAACATGTCTAAATAATTTAATCATTATATAAAGAGTTGAGTGAATTTCTATTGATGTAGTTTTTTATGTTCACTTTGCTAAATAGTTTTCTATGTCTTTTTTTAATTGCTCTGCTTCAGTGGTAACTCTATTTAGGGTTTCTAGATAAGGCAAGTTTACACCCAGAAAGGTTTTTAATGATTGTATGTATTCTTTGTCTTTTTTTAAAGCATCAAAATCATTGGGTACTAATTTGTCTACAGAATTCTCATCAAAAACTAATGTGAATTTTTTTCTGTAATAGTCTAACATATAGCTGTAGAAATCTAAATGTATTTCTTGAAAACCACCTTTTGTATCATTAATAGATGAGGTATGGAATTTTCCAATTGCTGAGCGAAGTCCTGGGTTTTCAACAAGATCAGTTCCAATAGATACTAAAGATTGGTAACCACTGGTTTTAAAATCAATCTCATCGTATGCGTTAGAAGCTCTAAAAAGATACGCTAGAGAATCATGATAAGGTTTATCTGTTTCTAAAACATTAATTAATGTTTGAATAGAATTTATTGTTCTTTTTAAATTGTTTGTTCTTGTATTAACTACTCTATCTAAATCTTCTAAAGTGTACTCTAAATCTGAAATTATCTCTGTTAAAATTTGTTGCTCTTTTTCTCTTGTTTTTTTAGTTTCATTCCAGTTATTAAACTGCAATGCCATTGCAATCCCAATAAATACAAGAATAATTTCTCCAATAGCATAAAGTAGGTATTTACTGAATTTGTTTTCAGAAAGTAGTGATTTACGAATATGTCTGAAGAATTTAATCATTATTAAATGAGTTGAATGAAACTCTATTGATGTCGTTTTTTATGTTCATGTTATAGAGGTACACAAGGATTAATCAATAAGATGTTTTCTTCTAGGAGTTGTTGTTTTTTCAATTTGATATAATTCCAAAACACAGATTTCTCCGCGTTAGACATTGTTGTTAACTCTAAATATTTTTGATAAATCTCTTTTTTGTGATTACTTAATTGAGAATTAGATTGCCAAGTGAGAAGTACGTACGAACAGTTTTCTGAAACCTCCATATTATAAATTAGTGTAGAGGTAGGATTGCGTAATTCTACAATGTTAAATTCTTCTTCAGTTAATTCAATAAGTCTGTCCTGCGGAGAAAAATCTAAATAATCACCTATAAAAATTCTATCTATATTATTGAGGTTTACCGTTTTTTTAAATTCGTTTGTTGTAAAATCTATAGTAGTGTTCTCAAGATTTATTGAACTTATATAAGTGTAAATTTCTATACTTTCTTTTTTTATAAACGATTTGAATTGGTTACCTCTATGAATAGATTTATCAAATGAATCGTACGTGTTATGATAGTAATATCCATGAATAGTTTCGCCTGTATTAGAAATAAGTACTAGATTAAAACGATAGGCATCACCAGCATCAGCGAAGGACATGCTAGAGATTAGAAAGGTTATAATTAGTATTACTTTTTTCATTTACTGTTTCTTATAAGCCATCACCTTAATTTCAACTACCAAATCTGGATGTGGTAATTGGTGTACTGCAACTGTAGTTCTGGTAGGTCCAGTTTCTTTTTCAAAAAACTCAGCATATGCTTTATTGTAACCAGCAAAATCATTCATGTTTACTAAAAAAGAAGTCACATCTACGACGTCTTTTATACTTGCTCCAACTTTTTTAAGATTGGTATCGATATTTTTCAAAACTTCTCGAGTTTGTACTTCAGCATTAAGACGTTTGGTTCCCATCTCGTCAATGATGTCAACGCCTGCAATGGTGTTGTCTGCTCTACGAGAACTTGTGCCTGAAACGAAAATGAAATCGCCAACTTGTTTGACGTGTGGATAGGCTCCTCTTGGTGTTACGTTAGTTCCTGCGGAAGCAGGAACCTCTTTATTCTTATTATCCATATTTTCTGTCATCCTGAACTTGATTCAGGATCTCATTATTTGATTAATATTTTTTTTCTCTTGTTCATTTTTGTCTTGATACAAAAACGAACCCAAAAAATCATACTGAAATGTGGAAATTGCTAAAGCATCATTCACTTTCGGAATTACGTGCTTAAAGCTTTGCTTTGCATCTTCATTCCTTCCTTCATTATTTCTGCATTTCAGGATTCAATTCTCCGAATTGATTTGGGACATGAACTTTTACTAAGTTTTATGTCTATCCCAATGTTATTTTTCATTTTTACTAAATACTAAATACTAAATACTAAATACTAAATACTAAATACTAAATACTAACGCAATCCTGCAATTTTATCATCTTTTAAAATATCTTGAGTCATTGCAGTTACTTTGTCTAAAATGTCTTTTATATCATCTTCAGTAGAAATCACTCCATCTGCTAACATATTTAATATAGCTTTATCTTGTGCTCTTCCTCTTAGCATAGCTTCTCTGTAACCTATATCTTCATTAAAGGTAACTAAACTATATTTTGAGGAGTAGTCTTCAGGAAATTCCTTTTCTAAAGCCATTTCTATTTTTCGTTTTTCCTGAAAAATAGCTTGACCAACGTGATCTTTCATTTCATGAAAATTATCTATTGCTAAATCTGCAATGGCGTCTGTATCTTTCTTTCTCGTTTTTTCATAGGCTGTAAAAATGGTTTCCCAATTTGCATCTTTATGCGCATCTAAAACTTGATCAAACTCTACCACATCTTCAAAAGATGCGTTCATCCCTTGTCCGTAAAATGGCACAATTGCGTGCGCAGAATCTCCCATTAACAACGTATTTCCCTTATAATGCCAAGGTGAACATTTTACTGTGCCTAAAGGAGCTGTTGGGTTTTCAAAAAAGTCTTCAACTAAATTAGGCATCAACTCTAAAGCATCAGGAAATTCTTTTTGGAAAAACTCGGTTACGATTTCTGGAGTTGTAAGGTTATTGAAATTATACTCTCCCTCATCATAACTTAAAAATAAGGTGACTGTAAAACTGCCATCTAAATTAGGGAGTGCAATAACCATAAAATCACCTCTTGGCCAAATGTGTAATGCATTTTTATAGGTTTTGTAGTCTCCAGTTTTTGAAGGTAAAATAGAGAGTTCCTTATAACCATGAGTTAAATATTCTTGAGAAAAACTAAATAAAAATTTCTTGCCTAGATAATAACTTTTGCGCAGCGCAGAGCCTGCACCATCTGTTGCGATGATACAATCGGCATCTTCTATAAATTCATCCTTTGTTATGTAATCTTGAAAATGTGCTGTCGTATTTTCAAAATCTACCGACTTACATTTTTTATTAAAATAGATTTTAACATTATCATGTTTCTCAGCTTCGGTTAATAATAAACTATTGAGTTCGCCTCTAGAAATTGAGTTAATATATTCATAATCGCGACCGCTATAATTTGATAAAAACGTATTGCCCTCTCTATCGTGAAGCATTCTCCCATTCATAGGTATACAAAGTTCATTGACTTTTTGTTCTAAACCAACGAGTTTAATTGCTTTATTACCACGATCTGAAAACGCTAAATTTATGGATCTTCCTGCTGAAATATCTGTTTTACGTAAATCAGGACGCATTTCATACACTGTGACATTATAACCTCTCTGGCCTAATCTCAAAGCGAGAAGGCTACCGCAGAGACCTGCGCCTATGATTAATATATTTTGTTTTGTGGTATTCATATGTTAAAGTTGTAAAGCGTATAAATAATTAGTGTTTGAGGTACTATTTCTAAATAAAAGCATGTTGTTTGTTGCGCTTTCATAAATTGAGTACTGTTCAAAATCTTTTGATACAAACCATTTAGGTTTTTCATCAGCGAAACCTAAATCTAACATAGGATTAGTAGTTTCTTTAAAGCGATAACGTTCTAATAACAACGAATTAATGATGTCATGAGATGCTTTGAATTCGGCATATAATTCAAATTCGTATGACCAATGTGCCGATTTCCAAAATCTGGTGTTGATAACCTGTATTTGTTCTGGAGGATCTTCTCCAAAAACCTTATACCAAGTCTCTGGATCATTTTCAAAAGTACCTGCTCCACAATTAAAAAATGTGATAGCAACCAAAATTATAATGTGAACCTTTTTAATCATTTAAAATTAATTTCAATCGCTCTACCAACTCAAAAACATCCATAAATGAATTATAAAGTGGGACAGGAGCGCATCTAATAACATCTGGTTCTCTCCAGTCTGTTATAATGCCAGCTTTAGTAAGTTTATCATGTAAGCTCTTATCTGCATTTTTAACTTGTATAGAGAGTTGGCATCCACGTTCTTTAGGATTGCTTGGTGTTATGATTTTTATATCTGAGTTGTTTAACGTGTTTATTAAAAACTCAAAGTAGCCCGTTAGTTTTTCAGACTTTTCACAAAGTTTGTCAAATCCAGCCTCAGCAAATACATCTAAAGAAGCACGAATTGCTGCCATTGATAAAATTGGCGGATTTGATAATTGCCAACCTTCGGCTCCTGGTAATTGATCAAACTCATCACGCATTCTGAAACGTGTTTTCTTGTTGTGTGACCACCAACCTGTAAATCTGTTAAGGTCTTTATTGTGTGCATGACGCTCGTGAACAAAAGCACCAGATAAACTTCCTGGTCCAGAGTTTAAATATTTGTAACTACACCATACTGCAAAATCTGCTCCACTGTCATGAAGATTGAGTTTAACGTTGCCTGCACCATGAGCGCAATCAAAACCAACCATACAACCATATTTGTGACCAAGTGTGGCAATACGCTTTAAATCAAAAAACTGACCAGTATAATAATTAACGCCTCCAATCATTACAAGTGCTATCTCATTGCCATGCTGCTCCATTATGGTCTCTAAATCTTCATAATTAGCTAATTCTTCACCTTCGCGAGCTTTCCAAAGAATTAAACCATCCTTATCATCATAACCATGATGGCGTAGTTGCGATTCTACTGCATATTTATCACTCGGAAAAGCATCTGCCTCAATTAAAATTTTATAGCGTTTAGATGTTGGTTTGTAAAAACTCACCATCATAAAATGAAGATTTGCTGTTAGTGAATTCATCACCACAACTTCTAGAGGTTTTGCGCCAACAATAGTTGCCATTGACTCTGTCAAAAATTCATGATAATGTAACCAAGGGTTTTTTCCATGAGTATGACCATCTACGCCTAGATTTGCCCAATCTTCTAATTCTTGATTTATATAGTCTTTTGTAATTTTTGGTTGTAAGCCCAATGAGTTTCCTGTCATATAGATGAGTTCTTCTCCTTTGGCATTTTTAGGCATATGAAATTGTTCTCTATATGCTTGTAGTTTATCATTTTGGTCTAGTTGCAATGCATACTCACGACCTGATTTATAATTAGACAATGTATTGTATTTTTTAGTTGATTGATTACTCTAAAATTTAGAATAGGTGTATAAAAATAAGGATTATTAACGAGGAATTAAAGTGATAAAAGCTGGATTTTTATATAAGGTAAGTAGAAAAAATAAAGCGCTTCAACTAAGTAGATGAAGCGCTTTGAATATATATAGGCGCATAATGCGGAATATTAATATACTTTATATACGTCTATATGTCGGCAGTTGGATGTTAACTTTGCAAAAACATCTCATTTTATCATTTTTTTAGGATTTTAAAATCGGGCTATTTAACCGTTATGTTAGAAAAATAGAGATTAAAACTACCATCTGCTGTTTTGTGCTCAGTAGCAATTTTTACACCCATAAAATCTTTGTAATTTTCAAAAGTGGTGACCATTGATGGCTCTTTACTGTTACCTTTTCTAAATACCCATTCTTTAATTAAAAAATCTTCATTATAAAAAATATCATAAGCATCTCCAGGTGTATAACCTACGTCATTAGAATAGGTTAGAGTTATTTTATTCATTTCTTCTTTAGAAATTGGTGCAGCTTCTTTTACAGGCTCAGAAAAAGTTGTGCCATCATCCCAAACCAATTGATATGGTACAAATAGCCAAAATTTATCGTTAACAAATCCTTGATCTACTTTAATAAAGTTTGGTTGTAAATTTTCACTCCTTGTATACATTGTAATGGAGTCTTTACTAATTTTAGACACAACATAATTGTTTTTAGGTTGCCACATCCAAGCACGCTCAAAATGATTTTCTCCTCTATCTACATTAAATGTAAATTCGATTTGATTAATATTCGCCCAATTGTCAAAGCCATGTGCTTGTGCTATTTTTTCAGGTATGGTTAGCTCTTTTTTTTCTTCGGAAATTGTTTTACTTTCAATTTTAGTCTCTTTTGTTTCTGTTTTACAAGCTATCATAACTGTAACTAAACAAAATAATGGTAGTAATCGTTTCATGTTTTTTTTAGCAAAGGTATGAAAGTGTTAACGTTTCCGAAGTTATTATTACATTAGAGCTTTAAAATTTTAAACGATGAACGAAAATCTTTTTGAAGTTAATAGACAAACCTGGAATGAAAAGGTTAAAATTCATGCTAAAAGTGACATGTATGATTTAGAAGCTTTTAAAAGCGGAAAGTCATCACTTATGCTTTATGAATTAAAAGCCCTTGGTAATGTTGAAGGTAAATCAATGTTGCATTTACAGTGTCATTTTGGTCAAGATACATTAAGTTGGAGTAGGTTAGGTGCACAGTGTGTTGGCGTTGATTTAAGTGACGAAGGAATTACTTTGGCTAAATCTTTAAATGAGGAGTTAAAGCTTGATGCATCATTTGTGTGTTGCAATGTATTAGATACATCAAAATATATAAAAGACACTTTTGATATTGTTTTTACAAGTTATGGAGTTATTGGTTGGTTACCAGATTTAAAACCTTGGGGAAAAATGATTGCTGAGCGCTTAAAAAAAGGAGGTGTTTTTTACATGGCAGAGTTTCATCCTATTGTTTGGATGTTTGATTATCTAGATGGTAAGGCAATTATGAAATATGGTTATATGCAGGATGACTTTATTTACGAAGAGTATGAAGGAACGTATGCTAATGAAGAATCAAAGATGATAAGTAAAGAGTATGGTTGGAACCACGGTTTAAGTGAGGTTGTTAATGCTTTAATTGATGCTGGATTACAAATAGATTATTTAAATGAATTTGATGAAAGTCCATATAACGTATTGCCAGATCTTGAAGAAACAAAATCTGGCAATTATGTGACAAAGGATAAGTTATACCCTCTTATTTTTGAAATTAAAGCTACTAAACTTTAGTGACTGTCTTTTACAACTTCTGGCATTTTTGCTTTAAATCTATTTAATCTAGGTACAGATACATTTCTTATATATCCTTGATTTGGATGTAAACGTTCGTAATCCTGGTGGTAGTCTTCACCTACCCAAAATTTTTGAAACGGATAAACTTCTGCAGCTATAGTAGCATTTAATTTTTTGGCTAAAGCAGCCTTTTTAGTTTCTATTATCTTTTTTTGAGCATCATTTTGATAAAAAATGATAGATCTGTATTGATATCCTTTATCTGGTCCTTGACCATTTACTTGCGTTGGGTCTTGAGAAGCAAAGTATACATCTACTAAGGTTTCAAAACTTACAATTTTTGGATCATAAATAATTTCTACAGCTTCAGCATGGTCTTTTATACGACCATAGCTATTAGACTCATAGGTAGGGTTTTTTGTGTGTCCTCCTGCATAACCACTAATAGACTCCTCAACACCTTTAACGCTTTCAAAGATAGCCTCTACACACCAAAAACAACCACTTGCAAAGTATGCTTTGGCTTTACCATTGTCTAGAGGTACTTCTATTGGATCTGCATTAATAACTGCCTGTTGTTTGTCATTTGTTTGAGCATTGTTTTGACAACTAAATAGTAAAACAATGGCTAGAGTTGATAAAAAATTTTTCATAGGTTCTTTTTCTTTTTATATAAGTCGGTTAAAATTACTAAACCTTAAATTATATATGTGAAAGTTTTATTAAAATAAAAAAGCCTTTATCAAATTGATAAAGGCTTTTTAATATAAATTGTAAATGGATTAAAGTTTTGCAAACATTTTTTCCATTTTAGCTTTTTCTTCTTCTGCTAATTGTGCATCAACAAGAATTCTACCACTATGCTCATCTGTAATTACTTTTTTACGTGAACCAATTTCTACTTGAATTTGAGGTGGTATTGTAAAGAAAGAACCACCAGATGCACCTCTTTCAATAGGTACAACAGCTAATCCGTTTTTTACATTGTTTCTTATGCGTAAATACGCTTTAACTAAACGCTCATCTAATTTCTTTTGGAAATCTTCAGATTTTTTAATTAGAGCTTCTTCTTCTTTTTGAGTTTCTGCTAAAATATCATCTAACTCACTACGCTTATGCTTTAAGTGTGTTTTACGATCTTTAAGACGTGCTTTAGTTTCATCAATCACAACTTTTTTCTGATCGATTTGAGCCTTAAATTCTTTAATATGCTTCTCTGCTAATTGAATTTCTAATTCTTGAAACTCAACTTCTTTAGTTAAAGAATTGAACTCTCTGTTATTTCTAACATTTTTTTGCTGCTCGCTATATTTCTTAATCAAAGCTTTCGCTTCTTCCATTAAGTTCTTTTTAGATTTAATTTGATCATCAATTAAATCAAGATTAGTAGCTAGTTTTTCAAGTCTTGTATTTAAACCTTCTACTTCATCTTCTAAATCTTGAACTTCAAGAGGAAGTTCTCCTCTAACATTTCTTATTTCATCTATTCTAGAGTCGATTAATTGTAAATCATACAATGCTCTTAATCTATCTTCTACAGATGTTTCAGCTTTTTTTGCCATAATTATAAATACTTTACCGGATTTGTATTTGTCGTTGATAAAACGACTGCAAAATTAGTGATTTTTTTTGAGAGATACTCTACTAAAAAGTTTTTTGTGAATTGTTCGCTCTCATAATGCCCAATATCTGCTAACAAAATATCGTTTTCCGCAGAAAAGAAATCATGATATTTTAGGTCTGCAGTTATTAAAATGTCGGCTCCAGCTCGTTTAGCTGCCGATATAGCAAAGCTTCCAGAGCCTCCAAGAACAGCAACTTTTTTAGTACTGTTATTTAAAATTTTTGAATATTTTATGCAAGACACATTCATTTTGTCTTTAACAAAAGCTAAAAATTTTAATGTGTCTTGTTGCTTTTGAAGCTCACCAATCATTCCCATACCAATATTTTGGTTGTAATTGTCTAATGTTGTCACTTCAAAAGCGACTTCTTCATAAGGATGATTTTTAAATAGTGTTTGCAATAATTTAGATTCTAAATGAGCATTAAAAGTTACTGTAATTTGCACCTCTTCTTCTTTGTGAACTTCTCCTATTTTGCCAATTGTTGGGTTAGAATTTTCATTACCTCTGTAAGTCCCTATACCTTCTAAATTAAAACTACAGTTATCATAATTACCAATATTACCAGCACCTGCTCTAAAAAGTTGGGATCTTAGAGAGTTCGCGTTTTTTAGAGGTACATAGGTTGTTAATTTTTTGATGGTTCCTTTTTGAGGTATTAAAATTGATTTATTTACCAATCCTAACGTGTTGCAAATTATGTCATTAACACCGTTAATAGAGTTGTCTAAAGCAGTGTGTATTGCATAAATTGCAATATCATTTTTAATAGCTTTAAGAACTGTTTTTTCTACATAGTTTTTTCCTGTAAGCGATTTTAAGCCTTTAAAAATTATAGGATGAAAACTTACAATGAGATTGCAATTATTCTCAATCGCTTCATCAACAACAGTTTCTATCGTGTCTAATGTTACTAATACGCCTGAGAGTTTATTATTTCTATTACCTACTAACAATCCAACATTATCAAAATCCTCGGCATAATGCAAGGGAGCTAAAGCTTCTAGGTGATTTATAACGTCTTGAACTATCATATAATTTTTGTGTTGCGTTTAAAAACAAATATAAAATATTAACTTCGTTCTAATGAAGCTACTTAGAAAAATACTTTTACCCATTGTGCCTATTTACTATTTCGTTACCTGGTTACGAAATAAATGCTATGATATGGGTCTAAAATCTTCAAAATCATATAAAACTGCTGTAATTTGTGTTGGCAATCTTAGTACAGGTGGTACAGGTAAGACGCCAACTATTGAGTATTTAATTAGGCTATTGAGTAAACATTATGAAATTGCAACTCTAAGTAGAGGCTACAAGCGAGAAACTCAAGGTTTTATTATCGCAAATGAGAAGGCAACAGCTAAAACTATAGGTGATGAACCTTATCAATTTTATCATAAATTTAAAGATGTAGTTGTTAGCGTTGATGCAAATAGACAAAACGGGATTGAAAAACTTATGGCTTTAAAACAGCCAGAGGTGATACTCTTAGACGACGCTTTTCAGCATAGGAAAGTGAAAGCTGGATTAAATATTTTATTAACCTCGTATAATAATTTGTATTGTGATGATATTGTTTTACCAACAGGAAATTTGAGAGAGCCAAGAGCAGGAGCTAAACGAGCAGATTTAATTTTAGTAACAAAATGCCCTAATACCTTATCATCTTCGGAAATGGAAAGTATTAAGAAAAAGCTTAATCCTTTAAAAGAGCAAAAGATTTATTTTAGTTCAATTGCGTATGATGATGTTGTTAAGAATAGCACTAATAATTTAGGATTAGATTTATTAGAAGGAAAAAAAATAAGCTTAGTAACTGGGATTGCTAACCCACAACCTTTGGTAGATTATTTAACCTTTAAGTCTATTAATTTTGAGCATCTAAGATATAGTGATCATCACGTATTTACAAATGCTGAAATTGATGAACTGAAACAAAAGGAATTTATTTTAACTACAGAAAAAGATTTTGTGAGATTAAAAGATGATTTTAGGTCCCAAACAAGTAAGTTGTGGTACTTGCCTATTAGTTTCAAAATTAATGATGAAAGTGAATTTGATACGCAAATACTTTCTTTTGTAAAGTCATTTTACGCCTAATGTGATGCTAAGGAGTTTTGATTGCTAGATAGAACCTCGTATAGTTTTTTCTCAAAGTCTTCTTGTTTAAATGGCTTAGAAATAATATCATCAAAACCAGCTTCATCAAACTCATGCATTTTATCTTCTAAAGTCACAGCGGTTAGTGCAAAAATTGTAAGCTCCTTATCAAAGGTTCTAATAATTTTTGTAGCCTCTAAACCACTAATTCCTGGCATATGAATATCCATTAAAACAACATTGTAATTGTTTTCTTTAACCTTTTCTACTGCAGCTTCACCATTATCTACAATGTCACATTGTAAGTTCATCTTATTAAGAATCTTTTTGGTAATCATCTGGTTAATCTTATTGTCCTCGACAATTAAGATTTTAATGTTATTAATGTCCAATTTGCTAATGTTTTTAGTGTAATCTTCCTTTTCGATTTTAACAGTTTCTGGAGCGTAGGTTAATGGGATTTCGAAGAAGAATGTTGTTCCTTTTCCGAGTTCACTTTTTAAGTATATTTTACCTTTTAATATTTCAATAAGACCTTTTACGATAGAGAGACCTAAGCCTGTTCCACCATACTTTCTATTGATTTGTATAGAGCCTTGGGAGAAGCTCTCAAACATATTATCTTGCTTTTCTTTAGAAATACCAATACCATTATCTTCTATTTCAAATCTAAGGGTATGATCGTTTCCATTATTAGCTATGCTATATACTCTAACCCAAATATCACCATCTTTTGTAAACTTAATAGAGTTGCCAATTAAGTTTATTAGTATTTGAGAAATCTTGAGATTATCACCAATAAAAGTTTGTGGTAAATCTGATTGATAACTGTAATGCATTTTGGTATTATTATCTAATGCCGAGTTGTTTAATGCAGAACATACATTTTCTACTTTTGTTTTAAGATTAAATAGTACAGGATCTAATTCTACTTTATTTGCTTCAATTTTATTTATTTGAAGTATATCATTAATAAAAGTCAATAAATAATCACCCGAAAACTTTAAAGATTTTAGATGTGGAATTTGTTTTTCATTTGGCTCTTCTTCTAAAAGCATATTGGTTAAACCTGTAACTGCATACAGAGGTGTTCTTAATTCGTGTGTTACTGTAGATAAGAAATTAGCCTTTGTCTTAGACGCCAATTCTGCTCTTTTCATTGCTTCTATTAAATCATCATTTTTTTCTTGAAGCATGTTGTTAGACTTAAGTCTAATATTATTGTTTTTATAGAGCGCAAGTGTGAGCAGAGATAAAATAGTTATAAGCGCAATACTTAATATTGTAGTTATTTTTGCCAAATTACTATCTGACTCTTGTTTCTCAACTTGTTTTTTTAGTTTTTTAAATTCTTCAGCATTAAAAGCCTCAATATAATCTGTTTGACCTTGTCCTGGTGATATAACTGCGCGTTCTAAAGTTAGTATAGAATCTGAAATTCTTGAATGTTTTTGTAGATAGTTATGTGCTTGCTTATAATCCTTATTATTTTCATAAATAGCACTTAAACTTAAATATGCCTCATCAATATTGTCTATTTGATTGTTTGATTGTGCGACTTCTAATCCTTCTAAAGCAGATGAAATTGCTTGTTCACTATTGCCTAATTTTGACAATGCTTTGCTATTGTAAATTAAGGCTTTTGAGAGCGTGTGTGATTGGTTGTTTTTTTTAGCTAAAACAATTGTTTTCTCAAATAATGACTTTGCAGTTTTGTAATCGTTTAATTTAAGATGCACCTTACCTTCATTAAGAGTAATTTCTGGGATTTTAACATCTAAATCGTTTTCCTTAAAGAGCGTTTTGGCAGAGTTTAAATATCCTAATGCATCATTATACTCTTCTTTGCCTGCGTGCAAAGCTCCTTTAATACTGTAAGTGACAGCAAGATTTTGGTTGTCTTCTATATCTCTTTGAATTTCTGCAGCTTTAATTAGAGAAGCTAAAGATTTATCAAATTCATTTATAGTAAATTCTAGTTCGCCAATTTTAGAATAGATAATTCCTTGACTTTTCCTGTTATTTGATTTTTTTGCTAGAGCTAACGCCTCTTCAAGATTTTCTTTAGCGTTAAAATAATCACCTCTTTTTATATCAAATTCAGATTGTATGATGGTGTTATCAATACGAAGATTAATTACATCAATATCTTCAATATCATTGTCTTGCGCTATTAAAACACTCGTAAATAATATGCAAAAAGCAAGTATGTAATATTTTATTTGGGACATATTAGCCACTTTCATTTGGACAAATATAAATATTTATTCGACAAAATACACTATTTCATCGATAAATTGCATATTAAATCTAAAACCCTACTAGAATAGCCTGTTTCATTATCATACCAGCCAACTATTTTAACCATATTGCCAATAACAGATGTCATTTGAGAATCAAAAATACAAGAGTGTGAATTGCCCACAATATCTATAGACACAATTGGGTCTTCGGTATACTCTAAAATATTTTTTAAGTAGGTGTTAGCAGCATGTTTAAAAGCATTATTAATATCTTCTATAGAAACTGTACGTTCTACATTAAAAGTAATGTCTGTAAGTGAGCCATTTGCAACAGGAACTCTAATGCCACAACCACCTATAACATTTGCTAATTCTGGAAAAATCTTGGTTAGTGCTTTTGCAGCACCTGTTGTTGTAGGTACTATAGACTGTCCTGCAGCTCTAGCCCGACGTAAGTCTTTATGTGGCTGGTCGTGTAAACTTTGATCTGTGGTGTAAGAATGTATTGTTGTAATATAGGCTTGTTTAACACCACATAGTTTATTTATTACAGAGATCATTGGTGCTGCATTATTTGTAGTACACGACGCGTTAGATAGAATCTTTTCGGTACCATCAATATCGTCTTCATTAACGCCTAACACAACTGTTTTTATATCATCTTCATATGGAGGTACAGATAGTATTACTCGTTTTGCTCCATTTGTTATGTGATGATTTAATTCTTTTATAGTTTTAAACTTTCCGGTAGATTCTATAACAAAGTCAGGACTATATGGCGACCAATCAATTAAACTTGGATGATTATGGTTTAATAGTTTTATTGGTCTTTTGTTGAGTATGATAGTGTCTTCCAAAGAAGAAATTTCATGTTTTGAAACACCATGAATACTATCATATTTTAATAAGTGACTTAACGTTCTAGCATCTGCTAAATCATTGATAGCGACTACTTGAATGTCTTCTCTATCTTGTATAAGCCTAAAAACACGACGACCAATGCGTCCAAAGCCATTTATTGCAACCCGAATCATTAATTAATATGTTTTTGTGCTTTATAAGAAGATCTCACTAAAGCACTACTTTCTACATGACGAAATCCTAGATTAAGTCCAATCTCTTTATATTCGTCAAATTGATCTGGTTGTATAAAATGATTGACAGGTAAATGTTTTTTTGATGGCTGTAGGTATTGACCAATTGTAACTACATCTACATCATTTGCTCTTAAATCATGCAGTGTTTCTATAACTTCTTCTCTAGTTTCACCTAAACCTAACATTATACCAGATTTGGTTCTGCGTTGACCTTGTTGTTTTAAATATTTTAAAACACCAAGACTTCTGTCATATTTAGCTTGTATACGTACTTCTCGAGTTAATCGTCTTACAGTTTCTATATTATGTGAAACAACCTCTGGAGCTACATCGATAATTCTATCAATATGTTGCTCTAGACCTTGAAAATCTGGAATTAAAGTTTCTAATGTAGTTTCAGGATTCATGCGCCTTACAGCTTTTACTGTTTCGCTCCACATGATACTTCCCATATCTTTAAGATCATCCCTATCTACACTGGTTATAACTGCATGTTTAATACCCATTATTTTAATTGAGCGTGCCACTTTTTCTGGTTCGTCCCAATCTACAGTTTCTGGACGACCGGTTTTTACACCACAAAAGCCACAAGAGCGTGTACACACATTTCCTAATATCATAAATGTGGCAGTACCTTCTCCCCAACATTCGCCCATATTTGGACAGCTTCCAGATGTACAAATTGTATTTAATTTGTATTTATCTACGAGACCTCTTAATTCTGTATATTTTTTTCCTGTTGGTAATTTAACCCTTAACCATTTTGGTTTTGGTTGACGCGCAACTACAGGTTTTGATGTTATATTTGTATCCATCTATAAATTTTATAGACTACAAAGATACAAAGTATAAAGTTAATTTGGGGTATATAGAAGAGTGAGATACCAGAAGCTAAATCCTATTAAAAATATGATGCCTAACCAGCTTAATATATGAAGTTTTAAGCTAGGTCTCCATTGTTTTGGAGTATGATGGCTACTAATTAATTTATAGTTGATTATAGCATAAAATGGAGCGGTTAGAAATGATAATACTGTTGCAATTTTAATAAGCAATATCATATCAGACTTAAAAAAAAGAAAAATTAGTATGGTGCCTAAAATTAAAATTGAAATCCAAACTAAATAAGGTTTCTTAATTATATTGCCAAATAATAGGGTAGTTGTTTTTGCCATGGCTCTTGGTGACGCATCTAATGTTGTTAGAGTAGTGCTAAACATGGTTGTAAAAGCAGCAATTGCGATTAGTATGTAAGACCAATTACCAAGATTTTTAGTGTACATAAGAATGAGTTGGTTAGAAAATTCTCCAGCTTTGCTACTAAAAACCTCACCACTATTATACATAACTAATGCACCTAATGATAAAAAGCCTAAACCTAATATAATAGTTGTAAAATAACCAACATTAAAATCAAATAGTGTAGATTTTACAGTATAATCTTTTTGATTTTTTTGCTTTTCAATAGCCCAAATAGAGTGCCAGATTGAAATATCTAAAGGTGCAGGCATCCATCCCATAAAGGCTATTAGAAAACCAAATTCTAATGCATTAGGAAACGCTTGAGTTATAGAGGGTGCAGAGCTACTACCATGAAAAGCATAAGCCACAGCAATAAGCGTGCTTATTGTAAGTGTGATAATTATAAATTTCATGAGTTTATCTAAAAATGCGTACCTACCAATTATTAAAATACCAAAGCAAGTAGATAAAATTATAATGGTCCAAATTTCTATTGGTATATCAAAATAAATATCAAAAATAGATTTTGCTAATCCTGCTGTAACAATTGTAACAGCAGTTTGTATAGTAAACATTGTTGCAAAAGTTAAAATGAAATATGCAATTAAGACACCTTTGCCTAATTTTTTGTAGCCATCTAAAAGGGTTTCTCCTGTTGCCATAGCGTACCGAGGCCCAAACTGAAAAAATGGATATTTAAAGATATTTACTAATAGTAAAGCCCAAATTAAGCCGAAACCAAAATCTGCACCAGCTCTTGTAGATTGTACGAGATGTGAAACTCCAATTGCTGCACCTGCAAATAATAAACCTGGACCTATTTTTTTTAGACTAAGAGTCATTATTCTTTTTTTATAATAGCAGCTAATAGTTTTTTAGCACGTAAAAGTTTAACCTTTACATTATTCATAGATTCATTAAGATGCTCTGAAATCTCTTTATAGCTTAACTCTTGAAAATATCTCAAATTAATAACCTCTTGATAATGTGGTTTTAATTTTTTGATATCTCTTAATAATTTTGCCAAATTTTGCTCGGTTATTATTTTATCTTCAGGTGATGGAGACTCATCAATAATAGAGAAGTAGTCATCCTCTTCATCTGCATTAGATTGACTTGTAATTGTTGATTTTTGTTTTCTAACTAAGTCTATATGAATGTTTTTAGAAATCGTTACTAACCAAGTTTTAAATTCATACATATCGTTATAAGTATGAATTTTGTCAAATGCTCTTGAGAAGGTTTGTATCGTAATGTCTTCCGCATCATTTTCATTTTCGGTACGTTTTAATTGAAATCCGTAAACTGTGTTCCAAAACTTGTCTAATAAAAAATTAAAAGCGATTTGATCATTTTGTTTAGCCTTTTCTATCGCGTCTTTTACTTCCAATGGTTGGGTTTTGATGAGAGATTTTTGATAAATATAAAGAATTGAATTGCAATTAAAAACATTTCTAAGATGGGAATGAAAATAATTAAGCTTTTTTCATTAAGCTTTGTAGAGGCAATAAAAAGTGATATGTACTGAATTAAAAAACGAAGTAATACCAAACCTAAAACTAATTGCCAATGATATAAAAACGACAGTAATACGAGCGCTAAAACCCAAAACATAATTTGAGAAAAATAAAATAATGCAAGTAAAATTTTATGTTTTAATTTATAATGTGATGCAGTGCTAATGTGCCTTCTCTTTTGTAAAATCCAAGATTTAAATGATGTCTTCGGAATTGACTCCGTAAAACTATTTTTTGAAATACAAATTGCAGTATTTGTTGAAGTAGCAATTTGATTTACAAATAAATCATCATCTCCAGATTTGATGTTCATGTGACTCATAAACCCATTAGCTTCAAAAAAAAGCTCTTTTTTATACGCTAGATTTCTACCAACAGCCATATACGGAATGCCTATTTTTGCATATGAAAAGTATTGTACAGCAGTCATAAAGGTCTCAAATCTAATGAGTAGATTAAGAAACGAGCCTTTGATTTTTTGATAAGGACTATAACCTAAAACAAGAGCTTTTTTTGAGTCAAACTGTGAGCTCATTTCACTTATCCAGTGTTTAGAAACTGGCTTACAATCTGCATCTGTAAATAATAATGTATCGTATTTTGCAGCTTTAATTCCTAGGGTAAGAGCGTATTTTTTATTACCCCAAAATTTTTCAACAGGCTTTACATTTACAATTTTTACATTGTCGTTATCTTTTTTGAAAGCGTCCATGACTTTCAAAGTTTTATCTGAAGAGCTATCGTTTATAAGTACAATCTCAAACGCAGGATATAATTGATTTGCTATTAAAGGTAGATTTTCCTTTAAATTTTTAGCCTCATTCTTTGCACATATTATTACAGAGACTGGTTTATTAGAATATGTTGATTTTGTTTGTTTAAGTGTGGCAAATTTTCCGAAGATAAAACCATAGAAAATTATTTGAATGCCAACAATTACTATTAAAGTGTAGAATAGTACTTCAAAAATGTACATTAACTTTTACGAGTGTTGAGGTTCATTGCAGTTTTCAAACTGGTCTGGCGATTTTCCGCAAAAACCACAAGCGTCACCTTCTTGATTAAGCATAGGGTTTTGGCTTGCACAAGTACCTGCAAATTTACCATCTTTTTTTGCCCAAATTTTAATAGCTATACCTGCAACTCCTAAACCTAGAAGTACTAAAGTGATAAGAAATAGTTTCATTTTAATTTATTTTATGCAAAGATACAGATTTTGGATGTTTTAATAAAGCCAAATTAACTTGATATTGAAGTAACTCAAAAAGATAAAAAAAAGCCACTTTTAAAATTTTAAAAGTGGCTTTTTGATTAAAAATAAGTGTTGTTAATTATTTTTAGTTTTTAATTCTATTTCTGCAACAGCCTCTTCACTAGCATCATCTGCACTGTTTTTGTTAGATCCTATTCTAAGACTTAATCCAAGGGCATTTTCCATATAAGGTAAAGTTTGCATTTTCTTATCTGATGGGTCTAAAATACCTAGACTAACAAATTTATCTTCAATTTGAGCATAGATTTCAACAAATTCATCTTTCTCTAAATGTGGTAAAGACACCACATCTATCATAGATGTTTTTTCTACTGCATTAATATAGGCTACAGTTTTCAAGTTTTTTGCTCTAGCATTTCCTCTTAAGACATATTTCTCAGTCTCAGGATTATTAAGTTTCATAAACTGACGCATAACGTCATCTAATTTTTGATTATTGATATCAATATCACTTCTAAGGTCAAAAATTTCGTCTACAACAACTTGATTTTCTTCTAGTAGCGCTTGGTTTTGTTCGTACATAGTATATGCAGTGCCAGCAAAAAGTAACGCTACAATACTTGCAGCAATACTGTACCAAGGTGTTTTACGTCGTGTTGTTTCTAATTGAACAACTGGTGTTTCTTTCTCTTCAATTTCATTTAAGATATTATCTAAAATAAATTTAGGAGCTTCTACAGCATCAGCTTTGGCCAATATTTGAAGATGATTTTGCAATCTCAAAAATTCGCTTTCTACTTCTGGGTAGGTGTCAATGTAGTGTTCTACTTGCAGGCTTTCTGAAGCAGAGGTTTCATCTAGTATATACTTATCAAGTAAACCAGACTGAAAAAAAGTATGTATTTTTTTTTCCATTTTAATTTATTTCTGGATCATAGACTTTTTTAAGTTCTCGTAATCCTATTTTTAATCTAGACTTTATAGTACCTAACGGAATTTCTAACTCATCACTAGCTTCTTGTTGGGTCATACCTTCAAAAAACAAAGCTTTTAGTACAATTTGGTACTTATCATCTAATCTTGCAACATGCTCTTTTAAATCCAAGACATCTTGGTTTAAATTTGCTGTTGGTAAGATATATACGTTTGATTTATCAATTTGGACTTCTTTCTCAAATCTATTATTAAAACTTCTTAATTTATCTATAGCAGTATTTTTTGCAATGCGATATAACCAGGTAAATAATTTAGCTTTTTTTGAGTCGTATTTTTTTGCGTTTTTCCAAACTTTTATAAATGTTTCTTGAAGTGCGTCTTGGGCTATTTCTTCGTTAATAGTTACCTTTAAAATAACTCCATAAAGACTGTCTGCATAATTTTCATAAAGAAGATTTAGCGCTTTTTTATCACCTTTTGCAAGTAATCCTACTATTTGTTTTTCAATTGGAGTGCTCAAAAAAATTGGTATTTAAAAAATATTTAAAAAATATGTATTTCAAAACGTCTAAAACTAGATTTCAACCGTATATAAAACAAGATAGCAAAATTAGTAAAATAATACTAAAACGGTATTTAATCCATACACATATAATTTCTGTGGAATAGAATTTTTTTCTTCCAAAAGGAAAATTGATTAATAGCATTTTCAAGACTATTCTGTAGTAAAATAAGCCTCATTAATTTGAGGCTTTTTTTTATACGATATTTACTTCGGCTTCAATATTAATCCCAAAAATTCTAGAAACTGTTTCTTGAATTAATTGAGATAGTTTTAAAATGTCATTTCCTGATGCACCACCATAATTAACCAACACTAAAGCTTGTTTTTTATGTACACCATAATTTTTAAAGGTTTTTCCTTTAAAGCCAGCTTGTTCTATTAACCAACCTGCAGGTATTTTTATTTGTGTTTGAGACACTGTATAATGAGGCATATCTGGGAAATTAGCTTGTAACTTTAAAAAATCATCTTTGTCTATAACCGGATTTTTAAAAAAGCTACCAGAATTACCAATCTCTTTAGGATCTGGTAATTTGCTTTGACGTATAGAAATTACTGCTTTAGAAACATCCTGTATTGTAGGTTGCTCTATATTCATGTTTTCTAACTCTGAGGTAATGGCACCATAATTTGTATTTAAATTATGTTGTTTTGCAGTTAAATTAAAAATGACGCTCGTAATAATATATTTGCCTTTAGCGTGTTGTTTAAAAATAGAATTTCTATAACCAAAATCACAAGCATCTTTAGTAAAGTTTTCTACCTCTAATGTGTCTAAATTAAGCGCATTACAAGAACTAAATACATCTTTTAACTCTACACCATAGGCACCAATATTTTGTATAGGACTTGTGCCTACATTACCAGGAATTAAAGAGAGATTTTCTAAACCTCCAAAATTTTTATCTAAAGTCCATAGAACAAATTCGTGCCAATTTTCGCCAGCTTTGGCTTCTATTTTAACGTCATTGTTGGTTTGTGAAAGTATGTTTTTTCCCTTTAGATTTAAATGTATAACTAGTGCATCTATATCTTTTGTGAGTAGCATATTGCTTCCTCCTCCAAGAATAAATTTCTTCGGAAATTTTTCCGAAGTAAAAATCGTTCTTAACTCATCAACCGTATTGACAGAGACAAAGTGTTTTGCCTTAACATCAATACCAAATGTATTATATGGTTTTAAAGATATGTTGTTTTGAATTTGCACTAGTCTTTATAAACTTTTAACGCTTCTTTTATAATGTTCACTGCTTTTTTTAAACTATCTGTATTTAAAACATATGCAATTCTAATTTGGTTTAAACCAACACCTGGTGTGCTGTAAAAACCTGCTGCAGGAGCTACCATTACAGTTTCTCCATTAATATCAAAAGATTCTAAGAGCCATTGTGCAAAAGCATCACTATTTTTAATTGGTAATTGCGCAATACAATAAAAAGCACCTTTTGGATTGGCTACTTGTACACCATCTATTTTATTTAATTCTTCAATTAAAACGTTACGTCTTTCTACATACTCTTCAATAACATCATCAAAATAACTTTGAGGCGTCTCTAACGCAGCTTCGCTAGCAATTTGTGCTAAAGTTGGCGGACTTAATCTGGCTTGCGCAAACTTTAAAGCAGTTTTAATAACCTCTTTATTTTTTGATACAAGACAGCCAATACGTGCTCCACACATACTGTAACGTTTAGAAACTGAGTCTATAATTATTGCATAATCCTCTAAGCCTTCTTCTTGCAAAATTGAATAATGAGTCGCGCCATCGTAAGCAAATTCTCTATAAACTTCATCTGCAATTAAAAATAGATCGTGTTTTTTTACGATGTTAGCTAATTTTTTTATTTCTTCTTCGGAATATAAATAACCTGTTGGATTACCAGGATTACAAATAAGTATAGCTTTAGTTTTTGGAGTAATTAACTTCTCAAATTCTTCTATTGGAGGTAATGCAAAATTATTCTCAATTTTTGAAATCACAGGTACTACTTTAACACCAGAAGCTGTAGAGAAACCATTGTAATTTGCATAAAACGGTTCTGGTATTATAACCTCATCATCAATATCCATGACACTACCAAAAGCAAATAAAAGAGCTTCACTACCTCCTGTGGTAACTATGATATCATCATGATTAACGTGGATGTCATTCTTAGCATAATAATTCGCTATTTTAGTTCTGTAACCTTCAGAACCTTCAGATCTTGTATAGGCCAAAATATCTAAGGAGTGTACTTTTACAGCATCTAAAGCTATTTGAGGTGTTTTAATATCTGGTTGTCCTATATTTAAATGATAAACTGTTTTTCCCTGTTTATATGCATTCTCTGCAAAAGGCACAAGTTTACGTATAGGAGACTCTGGCATTGAAACTCCTTTCTTAGAAATTTTTGGCATAACTGTAAGTTTAGTTGGTAAAGTTCTGAAAAATAATCTTAAATTTTATTTAAAACTATGGTAAAAAACAAACTATGAAATAAAGATTTGTAACTTGGTATTCAATCATATGATTTTTAATAGAAAAATAGGCGCTTTTACCTTACTCTTTTTTTTGAGTATAACGATCTTTTATGGGCAAGGTAAGTTTGTCTTACCAAGTAAACAACAAGATAAGATAAAGTTTAAGCTCATTAATAATCTTATCGTTTTACCAATAGAAATCAATGGTGTAGAGTTGTCATTTTTATTAGATACTGGTGTTAGTAAACCTATTTTATTCAATATCACTAATACAGACTCTCTCCAAATGAACAACGTTGAGACAATCTTTTTACGAGGCTTGGGAGCAGGAGAAACGGTAAAAGCATTAAGATCTAGAAATAATTTTTTAAAGGTAGGAAGTGCAGTTAATGTTAATCAAGAACTTTATGTTGTTTTTGATCAAGAAATTAATTTTACGCCTAGATTAGGCGTTCCTGTACACGGAATTATCGGTTACAGTTTGTTTAAAGATTTTGTAGTAGAAATTAACTATAAAAGCAAGTATATTAAATTAAATAAGCGAGAAAGCTATGTGTTTAAGTCTTGTAGAAAATGCCAAACTTACAATCTCTCTTTTCACAATAACAAACCATATATTGATGGAGAAGTTACTTTAGGTGAAAAAACGTTACCTGTAAAGTTGTTGATAGATACTGGAAGCAGTGATGCGCTATGGTTATTTGAGGATAGTGATCACGGTATTACTGCAGAGAACAACAATTATTTTCAAGATTTTTTGGGAAGAGGACTCAGTGGGAACGTTCATGGTAAACGCTCAAAAATTAGTGCTTTTAAACTCAAAGATTTTATTTTAAAAGATGTTAATGCAGCTTTTCCAGACTCTATAGCTATTAAGCATGCAAAGCGTATAGAGAATAGAAACGGAAGTTTGTCTGCAGAAATTTTAAGGCGTTTTAACGTCATTTTCGATTATGAAAATGCTAAGCTTATACTTAAAAAAAACAGTAATTATAAAGATGAGTTTCGTTACAATAGAAGTGGTATTGTTTTAGAGCAACGAGGTTTTAGAGTGGTAAAGGAGATTGTCAATAAAAAAAGTATAGATAATTATGGGCGCTCAAACGATGATAATATTGTAATTAAAACAGCGCAGTTTTATCGCATGGGTTTAAAGCCAGCATATACTATTATTGAGGTTAGAAAAGGGTCTCCTGCAGAAAAGGTTGGTTTACTCCCAAATGACATTATTCTAACCATAAATGGCAAGCAAACGCATGAGTTAAAGTTGCAAGAAGTTAATCGCTATTTTAGAGAAAAAATAGGTAAAACGATTAAACTTAAAATAGAAAGAGATACTAATTTAATTAGTGTAGAGTTTAAATTAGAAGACGTATTTAAAAAAAAAGAACTCCCTAATTAAGGAGTTCTTTTTCTAATATTATTAAGGTAAGAAGCCTATTGCTCCATTACGCTTTTTTCAGTTTTTTCTAAAACGTTCGTTTTACTTGGGTCTACTACTAAACCTTTTATCTTTAAAGCAACAGTAGGAGTCTCTGCATTAGAAGTTACAGTAATTGTTTTTCTAATTGGGTTAACTCTATTCGTGTCATACTTTACTTCAATTTTTCCAGTTTCTCCTGGTAAAATAGGACCTTCTGGTTTTTTTGGTACAGTACAACCACACGTTGACTTTACATTTGATATAATTAAAGGAGCAGTTCCTGTATTTGTAAATTCAAATACTCTAACACCATCAGAACCTTTTTCAATGGTACCGTAATCAATTACATCTGTTTTAAATTCTATTTTTGCTATTTTTTCTTGAGCTATTGCTCCAAAACTAATAAAAGCTACAAATAAAATTGCTACTATTTTTTTCATCATTTTAATTTTAAATTGATACTATCAAAGCTACTTACTTTTTACCATACTGCAAAATAAATTAGTCGTATGACGTTTAAATTAACATTAATTAGGATTTAACTTGTCATTATTTCATGTATTCATTTCGCTAAAAAGGAAATATAAGTACTTTTGTAAGTTATAAAGCAAAAACAATACCAAAGCATGGAAATTCCATCAAAATATTCAGCACAAGCAGTAGAAAACAAATGGTACGACTACTGGATGTCACATAATTATTTTCATTCTACACCAGATGAAAGAGAACCATATACTATTGTAATTCCGCCACCAAACGTAACTGGAGTTTTACATATGGGTCATATGTTAAATAATACGATACAAGATGTATTAATTCGTCGTGCAAGGTTACAAGGAAAAAACGCCTGTTGGGTTCCTGGTACAGACCACGCATCTATTGCAACAGAGGCTAAGGTAGTAGCAAAGTTAAAAGCTCAAGGCATTGATAAAAACGATTTATCCCGTGAAGAATTTTTGGAACATGCATGGGAATGGACAGAAGAGTATGGAGGTGTTATTTTAGAACAATTAAAAAAATTAGGATGCTCTTGTGATTGGGATCGTACAAAGTTTACGATGGATGATGATATGAGTGAGGCTGTCATTAAGGTGTTTGTAGATTTGCACAACAAAGGGTTAATTTACAGAGGGTATCGCATGGTAAATTGGGATCCCGAAGCTAAAACCACCTTGTCTGATGAAGAAGTTGTTCATGTTGAGCAGCAAGGTTTGCTTTATTACTTAGCATATAAAATCGAAGGTAGTGATGAGAAATTAACCATTGCAACTACAAGACCAGAAACTATATTTGGAGATACAGCTATTTGTATTAATCCAGATGATGAAAGATTTACACATCTTAAAGGTAAAAAAGCTATTGTTCCTCTCTGCGGAAGAGTTATTCCAATAATTGAAGACGAATATGTTGATTTAGAATTTGGAACAGGTTGTTTAAAAGTAACGCCTGCACATGATGAAAACGATAAAGTTCTAGGTGATAAACACAATCTAGAAGTAATTGACATTTTTAATGATGATGCGACTTTAAATAGCTTTGGTATGCACTTTGAAGGTCAAGACCGTTTTGTTGTTAGAAAAGCGATTGCCAAAGAATTAGAGAATACTGGTGTTTTGGTTAAAACCGAAAATCATTTAAATAAAGTAGGAACATCAGAGCGCACAAAAGCTGTTATTGAGCCTAGATTAAGTGATCAATGGTTTCTTAAAATGGAAGAACTTGCTAAGCCTGCAATTGATGCTGTGTTAAAAACTGGTGAGGTAAAACTGTTTCCGAAGAAATTTGAAAACACTTATAGACATTGGATGGAGAATATTCGCGATTGGAATATCTCACGTCAATTGCTCTGGGGACAACAAATTCCTGCGTATTTCTATGGTGATGGTAAAGAAGATTATGTTGTAGCACAAAATATTGATGACGCTGTAAAACTTGCAAGAGTAAAAGCTAACAACAAAGAGTTGACTGCTCATAGTTTGAGACAAGATACAGATGCATTAGATACATGGTTTAGTTCATGGTTATGGCCAATGAGTGTTTTTGATGGTATTAGAAATCCAGAAAATGAAGAAATTAAGTACTACTATCCAACAAACGATTTGGTGACAGGTCCAGATATTTTATTCTTTTGGGTAGCACGTATGATTGTTGCTGGTTATGAGTATAAAGACGAAAGACCTTTTGAGAATGTGTATCTCACAGGATTAGTTAGAGATAAGCAAAGACGAAAAATGTCTAAGTCTTTAGGTAACTCTCCAGATGCTTTAAAATTAATTGAGCAATATTCTGCCGATGGTGTTCGTGTTGGTTTATTGTTAAGTTCGGCAGCAGGAAATGACTTAATGTTTGATGAAGCCCTTTGTCAACAAGGTAAAGGTTTTTCTAATAAAATTTGGAATGCTTTTAAGCTAACAACACTTTGGGATGTGGCAGATATAGAGCAACCCAATTCTAGTAAAATAGCTATAGAGTGGTATGAAGCAAGATTTCAATCTGTGCTTCTAGAAATAGAAGATCATTTTAGTAAATATAGATTGAGTGATGCTTTGATGGCAATTTATAAATTAATCTATGATGATTTTTGTGGTTGGATGTTAGAGATGGTTAAGCCAGCTTATCAACAGCCTATCGATGCCAAAACATATAATCAGGTGATGTCTATTTTTGAAGAGAATTTAAAAATAATTCATCCTTTTATGCCATTTTTAACTGAAGATATTTGGCAGTATATTAAAGAACGTTCTCCAGAAGAAGCTTTAATAATTGCAGAGTGGCCAAAAGCTAAGCCAATAAATAAAACACTAATTACAGAGTTTGATTTTGCTGCAGAAGTTATTACAGGTATAAGAAACATTAGAACACAAAAAAATATTGCAATGAAAGATGCAATAGGTTTTGCGGTAGTAAATAATGAGAAAGTATCAACTACTTTTGATGAGGTAATTGCTAAACTAGGTAATTTAGACAAGTTTGAGTATGTAACACAAACTGTTGAAGGTGCTTTAACATATCGTGTAAAATCAAACGAATACTTCATTCCAATGGAAGGCAGTATAGATGTAGAGGCAGAGATTATAAAGTTAACAGAGGAGTTAAATTATACTCAAGGATTCTTAAAATCTGTACAGAAGAAACTTTCTAATGAGCGTTTCGTTGCAGGTGCGCCTGAGCAAGTTGTTGCTAGTGAAAAGAAAAAAGAGGCAGATGCTTTAGCTAAAATAGAGACTATAAAATCTAGCTTAGCAAGTTTACAGTAGGTAAATTACAGTATAGATTAAAAGCTTCAAAATTTATTTTTTGAAGCTTTTTTTTTGTTCATATTACTTTTGAAATGCGTTAATAATGAAATCGATTATAGCAATCAATTACATCAATAAATAGGAAATTACGAAGGTATTATTTGATACAAAATTTATATTAATTTAAATTGAAATGATTATGAAAACGATACAGAAATTTACAATGTTTACCGCCTTAGCTGTGTTTACAGTTTTTTCTTGTAATGAAAATAATAAGAAAGATACGGTAATTGAAGAGTCTGATATGAATAAAGAAATGAAAACAGACACTATGAATAGCGATGATGAGTCAATGACTGATTCTAAAAAAGTTAGAGCTAAAAACTATACCATGAAAGATGGAAACCGTTTTAGTTATAACACAGATGATAGAGGTGTACTTTCGGTTACAGATTGGAATGATTATAACTCAGTAAGTTATAACATGTATGATTTAGAAACTAATGATTATAATATGGTTAGTTTTAATAAGGCTAATTTAGATTCTAGCATAGCAAACCTAGGTAATACAATACCAAGTTGGTTAAAAACTGAAGAAGTTATGGAGGATGTTGCCGATGTGCAAAAAGAGTACAAAGAGTTAATGGCAGAAAAAAATGCTTCAGAAAAAGAACAGAAAGAAAATCTTGAAGAACTTAGAGAAAAATTTGATGACCTAAGAGAAGAACTTAATGAGACTATTGATGAGTACGTTAAAATAAATGAAGAAGCCATTGAAGAATTTAATGAAGAAATTAAAGATGGAGATTGGGAAGATGCTTGGGAAGAATACAATGAAGAGATTAAAAAACTAGATAAAATAGTAGAAGATAAATCTTAATAATTATTTATCAAACAAATGTAGGGGTCAGATTAATAATCTGTCCCTTTTTTTATTTACCATTCATTAATTTTATTACTATCTAACTTAATAAAAATAAAGAGCAAAATAGTAAATCCCCAAAGCCCTGAGCCACCATAACTAAAAAAGGGTAGAGGTATTCCAACGGTAGGTATAAGACCCATTACCATACCTATGTTTATCGTAAAATGCGTAAATAATATAGCAGCAACACCATAGCCATAAATACGACTAAATTGTGATTTTTGCGACTCTGCAAGAAAAAGGACTCGTATTATTAATGCCATAAATAAAATCACGACCAAAGTGCTTCCTAAAAACCCCCATTCTTCGCCAACAGTACTAAAGATATAATCGGTTTCTTGTTCTGGCACAAATTTTCCTGTTGTCCTTGTGCCTTGCATAAAACCTTTACCTGTTAAGCCTCCAGAACTAATAGCTTGCTCAGATTGGATGAGGTTATAGGCTTCCTCCTTTTTCATTTTTTCAAGTTTAATAGGGTCCTTTTCCAATCGTAACCATAAACTAATTCTATTTTGTTGATGCGGTTTTAAAACATGATCATAAAACATACGAACGCCTGCCGAAAAAGAGACACAAACCAATAATATTATAATAGATTGAAAAATAGATACGCGTTTTTTTCTTCGGAAAAAGTAAATACAACAAATTACTATAGCAGCAACTATTGCAGTAATTAGAATTCCAAATTTTAAAGCCAATACAGCTAAAACGATGGCAGTTATAGCTATAACTAAATATATTTGCTGAAGTCCCTCACGGTAAAACACAAAGAAAAATGATGCATAAACAATTGTGCTTCCAGCATCGTTTTGTAATAATATGAGAATAGCAGGTAAAAAGATAATACCAACAGCTTTTAATTGATCTTTGATGGTATTCATATCTGTTTGTAAATCGCTCATATATTTAGCAAGCGCTAAGGCTGTAGCAAATTTTGCAAACTCACTGGGTTGTATAGTCATGCTACCAATTCCGTACCAGGAGCGCGCACCATTTACATCCTTACCAAAAAGAAATAGACCAACAAGCGCGAGCATAGCAATAATATAAATTACACTGGCAAAACGTTCATAGAATTTTGCTTCTATAGACAGTATTAACGTGATGAGAACAAATGTTAAACCAATAAACACAGCATGTTTGCCATATAATTGACTCATGTCAAAATAACTAATTATCTCACCTTCGTGAGAAGCAGACATAATGTTTAACCACCCAAAACCTACGAGCAGTAAAAACAAGACTATAGTAATCCAATCAAAACCAAAACCTCTATGCTGTTCTCTACTATGCATTATTATAATTTAGGTTTATTGGTATTTACGTTGATAGAATTATTTAAATCATCATCTTTTGGAGCTTCTACTTTATCTACCAATTGAAGTGTCGTTTCTCCATTTATTTTAAATGGTTCACCAGAGTATGGTTTTGCATACTCGTTTTCTAAACTGTGTGTGAGAATCCAGTGTTCCATATCAGTTCTGGTAATTTCTCCTTTAATATATTTTTCGATCATCAAACTCGCCATTCTGCCAGCAAACCTGCTTCCCCAATATCCATTTTCAACAAAAACTGCTATTGCAATTTTAGGGTTATCTTTTGGAGCGAATGCCACAAAAATAGAATGATCTGTTAATTGTGTTTTTACACTATCAATTTTTACAAAATTCTCTGCGGTTCCTGTTTTTCCGCAGATATCAATTCCAGGAATGCGAAGCGTTGCAGCAGTTCCTTTATTGTAAACATCAAACATACCTTGAACTACGGGTTCAAAATGATGTCTGTCTATAGTTGTTTCTCTGCGTGTAGTAAATTTGCTAGGTATGGTATCTCCTTCTATTTCTTTAATAATGTGTGGCGTGTAGTAATAACCACGATTACCAATAGCTGCAGCCATATTTGCTAATTGTATTGGCGTAGCTTCAACTTCACCTTGACCAATAGCATTAGATACAATGTAGGTTGAGCCCCAACGATTGTCTCCATAGGCTCTATCATAATAATTACCATCTGGAATTCTACCTTTTTGCCCTACAGGTAAGTCGTAGCCAAGGTAGTCTCCTAGGCCAAAGCTTTTAGCATGATCAGCCCAAGTATTCATCCCGTTTCCTGCATCTGGATATTTATCTATTATTTTACGATAAGCAGTTACAAAATAGGCATTGCAGGATTGTGCAATACCAGCATTCATATCTACAGGGCTTTTATGATGATGGCAGCCAGTTAAACGTCTGCTACCATAATAATATCCCATTCGGCAAGTCACCTTTTCCTGAGGTGTAATTACACCCTCTTGCAAACCAATTAGTGCGTTAATAACTTTAAAAGGTGAGCCTGGAGCATATTGTGCCTGTAAACCTCTGTCAAATAGTGGTTTTGCTATACTATCTCTATACAGTTTTGTGAAATTTTTAGAACGATCTCGACCTACTAATAAATTAGGATTGTAACTTGGTCCTGATACTAAGGCTAGTATTTCTCCATTAGTTGGATCAATTGCGACAATACCACCTCTTTTATTGGTCATTAATAATTCTCCATATTTTTGAAGTTCAGAATCTATGGTGATTTTAATGTCTTTTCCTGGTTGAGGTAGAGTGTCAAAAGATCCATTTTTATAAGGACCTATAATTTTATTAAATCTATCTTTTTGGCTAAATTTAATACCTTTTACACCTCTTAAAACATCTTCATAAGACAGCTCAATACCTTGTTTTCCTATAAGATCTCCTAATGTATAGTATGGTTGTTTTTCTATGGTGCGACGATTTACCTCTCCTAAATCTCCTAAGACATTAGCACCAATGGTAGTTTGGTAATCGCGTAATGATCTTTTTTGAATATAAAAACCATCAAATTTTCGCATTTTCTCCTGTAATACTGCATAATCTTTTTTAGACAATTGAGGTACAAAAGGAGATGGTAATCGAGGAGAATAGCTTTTTGCTCTGTTATATTTTTTTATAAAATCTTCTTTTGTGATTTTTAAAAGCTTACAAAATTCTAATGTGTCTAATGGCTCAACTTCTCTCGGAATAATCATTACATCGTAAGAAGGTTGATTGGCAACTAAAAGTTTTCCGTTACGGTCATAAACGTAACCACGTTTTGGGTAATTATATTCCTTTTTTATAGCACTGTCCTCAAAAAGACTGTAGGCTTCTTTTTTATAAATCTGCAAATAAAATAAGCGAGAAATAAATAAGAGACCTACTATAATAACTGTAAATAAAAGTAGAATTTTTCTCATCGCTGTTTGTTACTAAAAAGTATAGAAATTAGGGCACAGAGTATTATAGTGAAAATACTAGAGAATAACGTTTTTTGTAAGATTAAAAGTATATTAGAAATGTTAAAAATTTCGAGTAAAAACATTATAAAATGATGTATCAAAATTAATATGGTGAAATAGATAATTCTATTCCCAAATTCTGTATTATGAAATTTAATAGTTTGATGTTCATATACCATACCAAATGCAAATTTTAAAACTGGTGGTCTTATAAATGCTATGGTTACGCAGGCAGCTGCGTGCACACCTCCAGAATTTGAAAATATATCTACAAATAAGCCTAACATAAAACTTAAAAAGATAAATAGAGTACGATTATTATTAATTGGGAATAAAAGAATAAATAGAATATATGGATATGGGTTTATAGTACCCATAAAATTAATATTGTTAAATATTAATACCTGTACTAGAATAAGTACTAAAAACCTAATGATGCTATTTATGCTAAAACTATTCATCAACTGGGTTTTCTAAAAGTTTAATTTCTTCAGAGTCTAAATTTTCTATGATATAAACATGAGAGAGGTTTGTCATATCATTAAACAATTTTACTTGTATCGTGTAAGTATCACCACTAATATCTAAATCAAATGATTCAATAGTGCCAATTGGTACACCTTTAGGGAATATAGTTGATTGCCCACCAGTAATAATAGTGTCACCATCTTTAACTGGAGCAAATTTTGAAATATCTGTTAATTGTACAGTTGTAGCAGGAGATTTACCATCCCATTTTAATGAGCCTATATGGTTAGAGGCTTTTAATTGTGCATTTATTCTACTTTTAGTATTTAAAATTGATAAAACTCTGGAATATCCATTTGATGTATTATCAATTATACCCACAATTCCTCTAGAGGTTATAACTCCAAGGTCTTCTTTAATGTCATCTTTTTCTCCTTTATTTAAGGTGAGATAATTTTTTGATGATGCGTAATTGTTGTTAATAACCTTTGCAGATTGAATTCTATAACGACCATTGTATGAAACACTGTCTATAGACGATGTAATAGAGCTTATAGAATCACTAAAATTAAAAATTTGCGAGCGCAACTTTCTATTTTCTTCTACTAACAATTCATTTTGATCATTGAGGTCAAAATAATCTGAAATACCACTGGCACTTTCATAAATACCGCCAGTTAAAAAATTAGCTGAGTTTATAAATTTACTTCTATGATATGAGTGTGATTGTATGGTTAAGCCTAACGATATAATAAATAGCAATAGAAACAAAAGGAACGTTTTGTTTCTAATGACAAAATTTATGATTTGTTGCATGCTATGTTGTTAATCTGGTTTATTTAATCAATACACTTTTAAATTTAGCTAAATTTTTAAGTGCGATTCCTGTACCGCGAACAACTGCTCTCAAAGGATCTTCTGCTATGTAAACAGGTAAGTCTGTTTTTTGAGATAAACGTTTATCTAAGCCTCTTAACATAGATCCACCACCTGCTAAATAAATACCAGTATTATAAATATCTGCAGCAAGTTCTGGAGGTGTTTGTGATAAGGTTTCCATCACAGAATCTTCAATTCTTAAAATAGATTTGTCTAATGCTTTTGCAATTTCTCTAAATGAAATTTGTACTTGTTTCGGTTTTCCTGTTAACAAATCACGTCCTTGAACGCTCATTTCTTCTGGTGGCATATCTAAATCTTCGGTAGCAGCACCAATTTGAATTTTTATCTTTTCCGCAGTACGATCACCAACATATAAATTATGTTGTGTACGCATGTAATAAATGATATCATTTGTAAATACGTCTCCTGCAACTTTGACCGATTTGTCGCAAACAATACCACCAAGAGCAATAACAGCAATTTCTGTTGTACCACCACCAATATCAACAATCATATTACCTTTTGGTTGCATAATGTCAATACCTATACCAATAGCAGCTGCCATTGGCTCATGTATAAGATAAACTTCTTTACCATTAACACGCTCACATGATTCTTTTACAGCACGCATTTCTACCTCAGTAATTCCAGATGGAATACAAACCACCATTCGTAAAGCAGGAGTAAATAATTTCTTTTTTAAAGCAGGTATGTTTTTAATAAACATACTTATCATTTGCTCAGAAGCATCAAAATCGGCAATAACACCATCTTTTAGAGGTCTAATTGTTTTAATGTTTTCATGCGTTTTACCTTGCATCATGTTGGCTTCTTTACCAACTGCTATTATTTTTCCAGAAATTCTATCTCTTGCAACTATTGACGGACTATCAACTACAACCTTGTCATTGTGTATAATTAGTGTATTTGCGGTTCCTAAATCTATTGCTATTTCTTCGGTTAAGAAATCAAAAAATCCCATGCGTTGTTGTAATATTATTAGGGTGTTATTGTATTCAGTTTTTGACGTGTTGTAAAAATAGTAAAACTTACTAGATATTTACGGTTTATTTCAATTTCAATTTATATGAAAATAAGGTAATTGACTTTTAGTAGTTAAACGTTTGGTTTTTGGTTTTGGATGTTTTACTTCTACAATTACATCAAGCTTTTATTTTAATTCTTTTTTACTTCGGAAATGTAACAATCACAAAGCAATTAGTTAGTGCTTAAAATGACGTGTACCAGTCATTACCATTGCCACATTATTCTTATTACAATAATCTATTGTTAATTGATCTTTTATAGATCCACCTGGTTGTATTACAGCAGTTATACCTGCATTATCTGCAATTTCTACACAATCTGGAAATGGGAAAAACGCATCACTCGCCATCACTGCACCTTTTAATTCAAAATTAAAAGACTTTGCTTTATGAATGGCTTGATTAAGCGCGTCTACACGACTTGTTTGTCCTGTTCCACTCGCACATAATTGTTTGTTCTTTACTAGAACTATAGTGTTAGATTTAGTATGCTTACAAATTTTAGACGCGAAAATTAAATCTTCTAGTTCACTTTGTGTAGGTTTAGTATTGGTGGCTTGCGTTAAATCTTCTTGGCGGTCTGTTTTATTATTTCTGTCTTGAACTAAAATTCCGTTTAGGCAAGTTCGTACAGTGGTTTGAGGAAATTCTACGTCGTGTAATACTAAAAGTATTCTGTTTTTCTTTCCTTTTAAAATCTCTAAAGCCTCTTCAGAAAAAGAAGGTGCTATGACCACTTCACAAAACAATGTGTGAATTTCTTCAGCAGTCGCCTTGTCAATTTCTGTATTAGAAATTAAAACACCTCCAAAGGCAGATACAGGGTCTCCAGCTAATGCATCTACATATGCTTGATGGATTGTTTCGCGTTGTGCAAACCCACAAGCGTTATTATGTTTAAGGATGGCAAAAGCAGGAGCCTCGCCTTTAAATTCGTTTATTAAATTCACAGCTGCATCAACATCTAAGAGGTTGTTATAACTTAATTCTTTTCCGTGGAGCTTAGTGAATAAGTCATCAAAATTTCCGAAGAAAAAACCACGTTGATGAGGGTTTTCTCCATAGCGCAACACTTGACCTTTAGTTTCGCTAATTTTTAAAGATGCAATACTGTGATCTGCATTGAAATAGTTAAATATTGCCGAGTCATAGTGCGAGGACACATTAAAGGCTTTGGCAGCAAATTGCTTTCTATCAGCTTCAGAAGTTTCACCGTTTTTCGATTTTAAGAGTTCTAAAAACTCAGAATAGTCATCAACAGATGACACGCATATTACATCTGCATAGTTTTTTGCTGCTGCACGAATTAAAGAAATACCTCCAATATCAATCTTTTCAATTATATCCTGGTTGGCAGCACCAGAAGCTACAGTTTTTTCAAAAGGGTATAGATCTACAATTACGAGGTCTATTTGAGGGATATCAAAATCTACCATTTCGGCAACATCTCCATCATGGTTTTGTCTATTTAAAATACCTCCAAAAACCTTTGGATGTAATGTTTTTACGCGACCACCAAGTATAGAAGGATATGATGTAACATCCTCAACAGGCACTACATTGATACCTAGGTCCTTGATAAATTTCTCTGTGCCACCTGTAGAGTAAATGGTAACATTTTGTGCGTCAAGTTGTTTAACGATAGGTGCTAATCCGTCTTTACTAAAAACCGATATTAATGCAGATTTGATTGTTTTGTTGTTGCTCATTGTTGTGTAGTTGTAGTTGTGTTGTGAATTTTTGTTGTTTTGTAAAAATTAAAGGGCAAAAATACATAATATCAAAGCCTTATTTAAGTTGATTATGTAGTTTGTTTCAAATTTTTGTAACAATAAATTGTTGAAAACGTCCTATATTTATATTTCTAGTAAGAAACTGGAAAAATAAACCAACTTTATGCTTGTTTATCTTAGATTATTTAAAGAGAGTTTCTCGTTTGCTATCAACGCATTACGCAATAATAAACTGCGTACTTTTTTGTCGCTTTTAGGAATTACAATTGGTATCTTTTCTATAATTGCAGTATTAGCAGCAGTAGACTCTTTAGATAAAAGTATTAAAGACCAATTAAGTGGTTTAGATAAAAATACAATGTATTTAACAAAGTATTCTTTTGGACCAACCGATGTGCCTCGTTGGCAACGTGACAATTTCCCACAAACAGAGCATGACGACTATGAATTTATAGAACGCAACGTGCCAGATATAGACGCTATAGCTTATGTTATTTTTGGCAGTAGCCAAAATATAAAATTTGAGGGTAATACCGTGTCTGGTGTAAATATTACACCAGTTTCTAGTGGTATCTATGATATAGAAGGTTTAAAATTAGATGATGGTCGTTTTTATAGCGAGGCAGAGTCTAACTCTGGAGCTAATGTTATGGTAGTTGGTAGTGGTACAGCAACAAATCTTTTTGGGACTACTAACCCAATAGGGAAATCTGTTAGAGCTTACGGAAGAAAAATGACGGTTATTGGTGTACTTAAAAAAATGGGTAATGGATTAGGTGACTCTCCCGATGAGAAAGCATTTGTACCAGCAAATTTTGTAAGGCGTTTTCAAAATGGTGGTGCAGAAGGCTTACCAGGAGCAATAATTATAAAACCAGAAAAAGATATAGATGTTGGCGCCTTTGAAGCAATTTTAAAACAAAAATATCGTGCTTTTAGAGGTTTAAAAGCAGATGAGCCAGATAACTTTTTTGTTAATAAAATTTCTGGATTACAAGATGCTATAGACGGAATTATATCAGGATTAAATTTTGCAGGTTGGATTATTAGTGGCTTTTCTCTATTGGTTGGAGGTTTTGGAATTGCAAATATTATGTTTGTTAGTGTGCGAGAGCGTACTAACCTAATTGGGATTCAAAAGTCGTTAGGAGCCAAAAATAAATTTATCTTATTTCAATTTCTTTTTGAAGCTGTAATATTATCTGTTCTGGGAGGATTAATTGGTATTGTGCTCGTTTGGTTAATATCATTGATAGCTAATGCTATGTTAGATTTTGAGTTTGTATTGTCCTTTTTTAATGTTTTCTTAGGTTTTGGACTTTCTACACTTATAGGTCTAATATCTGGAATTATTCCTGCAATTTCGGCAGCCAGATTAGATCCTGTTGAGGCAATTAGAACAGGGATGTAAAATGCTTTAGATAATTGTAGCAACTTGCTCACATACAAACTCTAAAAAGCGTTCATCGTCTTGAGTAAATGGATCTGGAGTATTAGAGTCTATATCAATTTGTCCTATATTTTCTCCATTAACAAATATTGGGATTACAATTTCGGCTTTTACCGTAATGCTACAAGCTATATAGTTGTCTTGTGCAGCAACATCTGGTACTACGAAATTTTTATTAGAAACCGCAACTTGACCACAAATACCTTTTCCGAAGGGAATAATAGTATGATCTGTAGGTTCTCCAACGTAAGGGCCTAATTTAAGTTCGTTCTTATCTCCATTTTTAAAATAAAAACCTACCCAATTATAGTAATCTATATGGTTTTCAAGAAGTTTACATATCGTTAATAAGCGTTCATCAACAGTTTTATTAGTGTCTGCTACTATCGTTGAAACTTGAGGTTTTAAGGTTTTAAAATTCATAGGATTTAAAAATTTTGGTAAAAGTATTTAAAAAGTGCTATTTCTAGATTGATTTTGTATAATTTTAACTGAAGTAATCTATATTTTTTTTGAAAGCACTTTTTTTTAAATACAAATCTGTCGTAAAATTTATATTAACCTTTCTAACGGTTTATGTGGTTTTAACGATGGGATATAAATTGTATTTAGATTTTTCTGACGGAAGTAAATATTATCCAGATTATCTCACTCATCTCGTAGCAAAACAAAGCGAAGCTGTAATTACTGCTATTGGTTATGATGCTAAAGTTGTGCCTCATCCCAATGAGCCATCAATGAAATTATTAGTTAATTCTAAATTTGTTGCTAGAGTAGTAGAGGGTTGTAACTCTATAAGCGTCATCATTTTATTTGTATCGTTTATAATAGCATTTGCAGGTGAGTTTAAACCTACCTTTATTTATATATTATCTGGTAGTGTACTTATATATGTAGTTAATTTAGCACGTATTGCAATTTTATCTATTGGTTTATATAATTACCCATGGCGACGAGATATTTTACATACTGTGATTTTTCCTTTAATTATTTATGGTATGGTTTTTTTATTATGGATGTTTTGGGTTAATCGGTTTTCTAAAAATAAAAGACATAATGCGTAATCCTATAACTTATATATTACTATTAGTTTTGTTTGGGCTGCTCGTTTTAATTAGGGCTTTTGAAAACGAATTATTTTATGATCCATACCTTTTGTTTTTTAAAAGCGATTATCTACATATTGATTCTCCACGACGTGAGATTTTAAAATTATCACTATATACAACATGGCGTTATATTTTAAATTCTAGTATTTCTTTAGGCATTATTTACTTGTTTTTTAAGGATAGATCTATTGTAAAATTCTCATTTATTATATTTTGTATTGCCTATATCGTACTCATACTTTTTTACCTATATTTTGTAGTTAATCCAAGGCAAGAAGATTATTACTTGTTTTTTAATTTTAGACGATTTTTGATTCAGCCAATATTGTTACTACTCTTGGTGCCTGCATTTTTTTATTATAAGCTTAAGCAATAAACTGTTAATCAATCTATAATTGTTTTAGTGTTATTTTCTTTTTTTTAACTTTGCATTATGTTAACACAAATCTTGCATAAAACATTTTCTTTTATGATGGCAGTTTTACTGTTATTATCTACGGTATCATTTACGGTAGAAAAGCATTTTTGTGGAGATGTGTTAATTGATGTTGCAGTATTTAGTACAATTGAGAAATGTGCATCAGATGCTATTGATATAGACGAAGATCATGTTACAAAAAAGACGTGTTGTAAAGATACATTAGACGTAGTTGAAGGTCAAACTCAATTAACAGTAAAAAAGTTTGATGATTTAGACTTAGATCAACAGCAATTTTTTATTTCTTACATATACGCATATAATGGTCTGTTTACAGTCTTAAAAAAACAGACAATACCTCACCAATATTATTTATCTCCACAACTTATAGCAGATATTCATTTGCTTGATCAAGTGTTTTTAATTTGATTTTTATTTATTTCTAAGATTTTTTAGAGACCAATTATGGTCCTATTAATAATTTTAAAATATATAAAATGATACACACATATACAGTTACAGGCATGACCTGTAATGGCTGTAAGGCTTCAGTTGAAAAAGCTTTAAATACCTTAAAAAATGTTGAGGTAGTCTCAATAGATTTAGAAACAGCAGAGGTTAAACTCGATTTAACTGCAGATGTTTCTACTGAAATTTTAAAACAAGCGTTACCGTCTAAATATTCTCTTTCTGTTAAAGAAAGCAAACCCTTGTCTAATACATTTTCCGAAGAGAATACAGATAACAACAACGAGTTAAGACAGTTGTTTCCCCTATTTCTAATTTTTGGCTATCTACTAGCTGCTTCTATTTTAATTAATTTCAACATGTTTAATCTAGAGAATTTTATGCTAGATTTTATGGGATTGTTTTACATCGTTTTTAGCTTTTTTAAATTTTTAGATTTAAATGGGTTTAAAGAAAGTTTTAAAATGTATGATCCATTAGCTAACAAGCAGCCAGCCTATGGTTGGGTTTACCCATTTATCGAGCTGTTATTAGGTGTAATGTTTTTAATGCGTGTACAGCTACCATTAGCTTTAATTGCTACAATTATAATTTTAGGAATTACCACTTTTGGTGTTACAAAAACCTTATTAAATAAAAAATCAATACAATGCGCTTGTTTAGGTACTGCTTTAAAACTTCCAATGACAAAAGCGACATTTATTGAAAATAGTATTATGATAATCATGGCGATTATTATGCTATTTAAAACCTACAATTAAAATGAAAAAAATAATATATATAATTGTATTGTTACCATTAATCATGTTTTCTCAAGATAAAATCGATGGTATAATTACAGAAAAAATAGATGGAAATAAAACGTTTCCGTTGGCAGGAGCCAATGTGTTTTGGTTAGACACATCGGTAGGAGCTGTAACAGATATTGATGGAAAATTTAGTATACCTTACCAACCAAGTTATACAAAGTTAATCATTAGTTATGTGGGCTTTAAAACAGATACCTTAACTATCACTAAACCAAAATTTATTAGGCATTTACTCGAGGCAACAAGTGATTTGGATGAAATTACACTTACTGCTAGAAAACGTGCAACTACGAGATCTTACATGAGTTCTCAAAATATAATGACGATAAGTAGTGATGAGTTATTAAAAGCTGCATGCTGTAACTTGTCTGAAAGTTTTGAAACCAACCCGTCAATAGATGTTAATTTTTCTGATGCGGTCACAGGAACTCGTCAAATTAAAATGCTGGGATTAACAAGTAAGTATATTTTAATAACAACAGAAAATATACCGTCTATTCGTGGCGCATCGCAAGCTTATGGTTTAAGTTTTATACCAGGCACATGGGTAGAGAGTATCCAAATTACAAAAGGAGCAGGAAGCGTTGTTAACGGATTTGAGAGTATTGCAGGACAAATTAATGCAGAGCTTCAAAAACCATCTAAAGATAACAAGTTCTTCTTAAATTTATATGGAGCAAGTAATCAACGCTTAGAGTTAAATACAAATTTTAATACTAAAGTAAGTGATAAATGGAGTACAGGTTTTTATATACACGGTAATACACATCAAGAAAAACATGATGTAAATGATGATGGCTTTTTGGACATGCCACTATATAATCAAATTAATGTAATGAACCGCTGGCAATATACTAATCCAGAAAAAGGTTTGGTTAGTTTTATTAATGTACGTTATTTAAATGACCAAAAACAATCTGGAGAATTAAATTTTAATCCAGATACAGACCGTTTAACAACTAATGCTTGGGGAAGTGAGATTGACACAGAGCGTTTTGAGGTTTCAGCAAAATTAGGGTATGTAAATCCAGAAATTCCTTGGCAAAGCTTAGGTGTGCAGTTTGCATTTAGTAATCATAATCAAGATTCATATTTTGGTTTAAATCAATATGATATAAATCATAATAGTATATATTCTAATGTTATTTACAACTCTATTATTAGTGATTCTAGGCATAAAATTAAAACAGGTTTAGGATTTACTTATGACCATTATGATGAGTTTGCTTTAGGTAATGATTTTGAGCGTAGTGAACGCTCTGCAGGTGCATTTTTTGAGTATGCGTACGATAATCTAGATAAGCTTACTATAACTGCAGGTTTACGTTTTGATACTCATAATTTATTGGGCGAGTTTATTACACCAAGATTGCATGCACGTTATACGCCTTGGGAGAAATCTGCATTTAGAGCATCTATTGGTAGAGGAAAACGTAGTGCTAATATTTTTGCCGAAAATCAAAACATTTTTGCCACATCTAGATCTATTAATATTCTAGATACTAATGGTAGCATTTATGGGTTAGATCCAGAAATTGCATGGAATTATGGTGTATCGTATCTTCAAGGTTTTAATCTCTTCGGAAGAAAAGGAGACGTTACTTTTGATTATTACAGAACAGATTTTGAAAACCAAGTTGTTGTCGATTGGGAAAACCCTCAAGAAGTCAATTTTTACAATCTAGAAGGCGATAGTTTTGCTAATAGTTTTCAGGTTGAATTAAATTATAATGTGTTTGAACAGTTTGATTTAAGGACTGCTTATAAGTATTATGATGTGCAAACCCAATATTTAACTGGTAAACTTGCAAAACCATTAATTCCTAAGCATCGTTTCTTTGCAAATGCATCTTATGAAACGCCTATTAATGATGATAAGTTGTCTCAATGGAAATTTGATGTGACCTATAATTGGTTAAGTGAGCAACGATTTTCATCAACAAGTACAAATCCTGAAGGTTTTAGACTTTCCGAAGAATCGCCAACCGTAGGTACTGTAAATTTGCAAGTAACTAAAGTATTCTCTCCTAAGTTTGAAGTATATTTGGGAGGAGAGAACGTCACAAACGTAAGACAAGATAATCCTATTTTGGGTGCAGATGATCCTTTTGGCTCAAATTTTGATACTACATTTGTATATGGGCCAATTTTTGGGAGCATGTATTATGCAGGTTTACGATATAAAATAAAGTAATAACAATAAATTAAATATTATGAGATTAATAAATAAAACAAAAAGCGCGCTACTAATTGTAATGATGTTAGTAACAACGATAACTTTTGCGCAAAATAAAAATGAGAGAGCTTCTATAGAAGTTGACGGTGTTTGTTTAATGTGTAAAGATCGTATTGAGAAGGCAGCAATTAGGACGAAAGGCGTAAAATCTGCAATATGGAATGTAGATACACACGAACTCAAACTAATTTACGATGCTCGTAAAACAAATTTAGATTCTATTAGTAAAAAAGTAGCTTCTGTAGGTCATGATACCAAGATAATAAAAGCGACAGATGAAGCTTATAATTCTGTTCATCCTTGTTGTAAATATAGAGATGAAGAAATAATTGGAGATCATAAAAACTAAAGATGATGAATAAGCCTAAATTTTAATTTAGGCTTTTTTTATACCTTAATTCTACGCAACCTTTTTATCCATAGAAAGACTATAGGTAAAGACGTTTAATTAAAAATATATACATGATGAAAAATTACTCAAAATTACTTATTTTACTTTTAATATCAATTGTTATAAGCGCATGCGATGACGAATCTATGAATAATCCTGTAGAAGATTCGAGTGATTTAGTTGAAATACAAGAAACATTAAATGGAGCCACAACTGCAAATTATATTATCAATAATGATTTAAATACCCAAATAATGTATGCTGGTGGTAATTACAATAATCAGCAATTTACTGATGGGCTAATGACATCGTCAGATTTTTATGATGCAAATAACAATTTAACAGGACGACAAAAATTTCAATACGATGCGTCTAAAAGATTAATAAGTAAATCTAATTATGAGGTTGAAGGAGCGTCTTTTGTTTTAAATAGTGAAATAAACTTTGTCTATACTGTAAATGAAATTTCTTCAACGCAAATCAATTATAATATTGATGGGACAATTTCATCTACCTATCAGCCTAACATTTTTACACTCAACTCAAATAATGAAATTATAAAATTTGAAGATTTCAATTTTGGGGGTTTTTGGGAGGCAACTTATACTAATGGCAATTTAGCTACGATAAATGTTAATGGTTATGGTAATAAGGATGGTATTGGTACTTTTTCTTACACGAATCAAATAGCTGCAAACGCATATCAAAAAGAAAAATTTAGATTTGGGCCACAATGGAAAATAAACATTATGTTGCATAATCAGGTTGGTGGTTTTTCTTTCAAACAATTAGCCGAATTGGGATCAAATTTTCTTTCGGGTTATTCTCATGTGGCATCAGACGGAAGTAATGTAGTTTCTTTAACTGTAGATTATGAGTTTGATAGTCAACAGAGACTTATCACGCAAACTAAAAATAAATTATTTTATACATCTCCAACTAATTACGTCATAACCTATACATATGAATAATAGTGTTATTTAAATATAATCTAATAGTATAGATTTAAACTTTATAATAGACTCTAAAAAAGACCTTTGAAATATATCAAAGGTCTTTTTTGTGTTAACATACTCTATTTAAAATAACTTGATTACTAGAAGATTAACGTTTTTGGTTCTTAATATTAACACATTCAATACGATTAGTAGGAAAAGACTTTAATAATCAGACGCTTAAACGAAAAAATACGCATTTTAAAGTTTTTTTAGATTTTTCTCAGTAAGATTGTAATGCCCTATAGTCTAATAGATTGCAATTTTTATCGGTTGCTTTTATTTTTTTAACTAAGCTTATTAAAAATAAGCTTTTACATAAATTTAGTTATATCATTATGAACTCAATCTCTAAGACCTACTTAGCTTTAATTTTAACAATTTCATTTGCGTCCTATTCTCAAAGTCCGGGAAATATACCCATAGGTTTACAACTATGGCTAAAAGCAGATCAAGGTGTAACAGTAACTGGTTCTAATGTAAATTCTTGGACAGATCAATCATTAAATGGTTTTGTTGGAGTTTCTCAAGGGGCTTTAGATGCACAATTAGTTACTAATGGACTTAACAACAATCCTGTTCTAAATTTTAATGGTAGCAATTTTTATAATTATGGTTCGCCAGTTTTATTAGATATTTCTCCAGGATTACAACCAATGTCAATACTATCTGTAGTTAAGTCTAACAATGCAAATGGAGGCACTGTAATTGCAAAAGGAAATAATACCACAAGAAATTTTCAGCAATGGTTTGATGATACGCATAGAGTAGCAAATTACACATTAGGTAAAAGTCCTTTAGCTGGAGGTAGAAAATCAGGCACATTCCATGTACGTAATGAAGCCAAATTAAATACTGGTCTTGTATCTATATTACCAGATCCAATGTTAAAATTAACATCTTACGTTAATGGTTTGGTTGATGCGTCTCACTTAAATGATGGAACAGGATTGGGTAGTACTAGTGCTACAGACGTTTTAGTAGGAGCAAGAAGAAATATTGCTAATACAGGATCTGCACAGCAATTTCATGGAGACATTGCAGAAATAATCGTTTACAATAGAGAACTTACAATTTTAGAGTTGCAGCAGGTAGAATCATATTTAGCGCTTAAATACGGTATTACCTTAGGAGCAAATGATGAACTTTGGGACTCTAATACGAGTACAAGTTCTACCTTAGCATATTCTGGTACTAGCAGTAATTACTATGATTCTCAAGGTGCCATTATCTGGCAAGGTGCTAGTAATTCTGGTTTTGGACATAATGTAATTGGTATAGGTAGGGATGACTTATCTGGACTATTTCAAACTAAATCTACCAGTTCTAGTGTTACTACAGAGAGTATTTTAACTATAGAAGGAGAGATTGGAAGTTTTAGTTCTGACCACAGTTTATTAGTAATTGGAAGTAATGGAGCTTCAACGTCTCTAACTACCACAGGTGCTCCGGAGAGAACATCATCAACTATGAGTAGATTATGGAAAGTGAACGAGCTATTAACTGAAACAGGTTTAATAAAATTAGAATTTGATTTATCTACAACAACTATTACAGATGCAGAAGCTTCAAATTTAGATTTATATGTTGCAGATGATGCGAGTTTAAGTAATTATAAAAACTATCCAGGATCATATAATGCAGCAACAAAAATATTGACTTACAACTTAATTAACTTAGATGATGGTCAGTTTTTTACCTTGGCAACTCCAAATGTTTTTGTTGGTTCATTTTCACTTCTTTTTGACGGTGTAGACGATGTTATTGACACAGGCTTAGATTTAAGTGGTTTGCCAGAAGTAACAATAATGTGTTGGATAAAACGAACAAATGACACCGAGTTATTACAAACAGGTATTATTGGCCAGCCAGGAGTTTTTGGTTTATCTGTATTAGGAGATGATTTAAGTGTTGATTTTGCGGGTAATATTATTGGAGGTTTAAATTTAACTCAAACGAGTATTGGTAACGATGCCCAAACATGGCATCATATAGCGTCAACATTTAAAAACGGAACTGTAAAAATGTATTTTGATGGAGATTTAGTAGATACTGTTGTTGATGTGTTAGGTAACTCTGTTCTTGGATTAGCAACTGCTGCAACTTTCAATATCGGAGGAAATGTAACTTCATTATTAGGAGGCGATAATTTTGATGGAGAAATTGATGAAGTAAGAGTATTTACTAAGGCATTAGAAGATGAGCAGATACAGCAAATGGTATATCAAGAAATCCAAGATGTTGCTGGCAATGTTGTAGGAAGTGTTATTCCAAAAGAGGTAAAAGATCATACTACTAATTCTACTGTAGATTGGTCTAGTCTTAATTTATACTATACTTTAAATGTATTAAGAGGTAATTGTATTGTAGATGGATCAGATAATTTAGTCAATGGTTTTGCACAAAATATTTCTTCAAGTTCTATCTTAACTCAAACAGCTCCAATGCCATATATATCGTCTAACGATGGTAATTGGACAGATGCAACAACATGGGAGCATGGAAGTGCTTGGGATATAGTAAACCTACCAAACAAAGATTGGTCTATTGTGCATATCAAAGACAGTGTAACAACTGCAGCATCTCATAAACATTTAGGCTTAATTATAGATGACAATAAGCACTTAGTTGTAGAGGGAACAAATGAGATTAGTAATACATGGTATTTACAACTTAACGGTACTTTAGATTTAAAAGAAGATTCTCAATTAGTACAAACAAATTTAAGTGACCTTGACATAACGAGTGCTGGTAAAATTTTAAGAAGACAAGAAGGGACTTCAAATATGCATCGTTATAATTATTGGAGTTCTCCAGTTGGTGCACAAAATACGACGTCAAATAATAACGATTTTAGTTTATCAATGCTTAAAGATGGCGATGGTGATATCCAATTTGTAAATACGTATGATGTAACACCAACAACTCCAGCTACATTGAGTACCAGGTGGCTTTATACTTATGCAAACGGTTTAACCTATTATGATTGGCAAGCATTCAGCGAAACTACTAATTTGCCTGCAGGAACCGGTTATACGCAAAAAGGACCAGGATTAGCAGGTGCAGAGCATCAATATATATTTTCGGGAAAACCTAATAATGGAGAAATTTTAATTAATGTGCTAGATGTAGGAGGAGCTGGCTCTGAACCAGATGTATCAAAAACAGATTATCTATTTGGCAATCCTTATCCGTCTGCTATAGACGCACACCAATTTATAGACGATAATGCAGGCGTTTGTGATGGTGTTATTTATTTATGGGAACAATGGTCTGGAGATAGTCATATACTTAATGAGTATGATGGTGGCTATGCAATGCTAAATAAAGCAACAAAGGTAAGAGCATATCAATTTACAGGAATATCTGGAGATAATACTGGCTCGCAAGATGGCACAAAATTACCAACTCGATTTTTGCCAGTTGGTCAAGGTTTCATGACAGAAATTATTGCAGACGGAACCATTAAATTTAACAATGCTCAAAGAATTTTTAAACAAGAAGCGTTAAATGAGTCTGTCTTTTTTAGAGCAGGAGAAGAGGTTGCGCAAAACGATAATGAGTATAATGCAGATGAGTTAAGCGTTATAAAACTTCAACTACAAATAAGTAATGGCAACATAAGAGAAATAGCATTAGCCTTTGGTAATATGACTACAGATGCGTATGACTACGGTTATGATGCAAAATTAGGAGTATTTAATTCAAATGATATTGCAACAACATTAGATGGAGATAAATTTGCAATTCAATCCTATTCTCAAATAACACCAGAAAAAGAAATAGATTTAGTTTTAAATACAGATGGCACTTTAAATTACACTATTCAAATTTCAGCGTTAGAGAATATTGAGCCTAATCAAAATATATATTTATTTGATGCTTATCAAAATCTATACATAAATTTAAAAAATACTAATTATAGTTTTTCTTCGGAAATATCTGGTGAAGTAACTAATCGATTTAAAATTGTTTTTTCGGCAAATGAAACCCTTTCTATAGCCAATCAATCAAATAGTTCTCCTATAATTTATCTAGATTATCAAACGAATAAACTGCATGGTAGTGGTTTAACCGAAAATGTAGATGAAGTTGGTGTAACTAACATTTTAGGACAGAGCGTTAAAAAATTTAGTGACTTAACTGCTCAACAACTTAAAAATGGATTAATATTAGATAATCTTAGTTCTGGTATGTATAACGTAGATGTCAAAACCAAAAGCAATGCAATAATTTCAAAAAAAATAATCATTAATTAATATAAAAAATGCCTTTGATATCATCAAAGGCATTTTTAAATTTTTATTAGCTCTAAACAAAGAGCAGGTAAATAGTGATTACCATTACATCATGCCTGGCATTCCGCCACCCATTGGAGGCATTCCACCACCAGCAGATTCTTCTTTAATATCAACTAACGCACACTCTGTAGTTAAAATCATACCAGAAACAGAGGCAGCATTTTCTAATGCAATACGTGTCACTTTTTTAGGATCTATAATACCTGCTTTTAGCATATCAACATAAGTTTCTGTCTTAGCATCAAAACCAAAATCTTTTTTGCCTTCTAAAACTTTATTAATTACTACAGAGCCTTCTCCACCAGCATTCTCAACAATAGTTCTAAGTGGAGCTTCAATTGCTCTAGCAACAATTTGTATACCTGTAGTTTCATCAAGATTATCTGTAGTAATCTTTTCTAAATTCTTTTTGGCTCTAACCAAAGCAACTCCACCACCAGCAACAATACCTTCTTCTACAGCAGCTCTAGTTGCATGTAACGCATCATCAACACGGTCTTTTTTCTCTTTCATTTCTACTTCACTAGCTGCACCAACGTAAAGTACTGCAACACCTCCAGCTAATTTAGCTAAACGTTCTTGTAGTTTTTCTTTATCATAATCGCTAGTTGTGGTATCAATTTGCGCTTTAATTTGATTAACTCTTGCTTTAATATCTGAAGATTTTCCAGATCCATTAACAATAGTAGTGTTGTCTTTATCAATCATCACAGACTCTGCTGTACCTAACATTGTTAAATCTGCATTTTCTAATGAGAATCCTCTTTCTTCAGAAATTACTACACCACCAGTTAAAATAGCGATATCCTCTAACATTGCTTTACGACGATCTCCAAATCCAGGTGCTTTTACAGCTGCAATTTTTAATCCACCACGTAATTTATTAACTACTAAAGTAGCTAAAGCTTGTCCTTCTACATCTTCTGCAATAATTAATAATGGACGACCAGATTGTGCAACAGGTTCTAATATTGGAAGAATTTCCTGTAAGTTAGAAATCTTTTTATCAAATAATAATATATAAGGATTCTCTAAATCTGCAATCATCTTATCTGAGTCAGTAACGAAGTAAGGTGACAAATAACCTCTGTCAAATTGCATACCTTCAACAACATCAACGTATGTTTCCATACCTTTTGCTTCTTCAACAGTAATCACACCTTCTTTTCCAACTTTACCAAAAGCTTTAGCTATTAGTTCGCCAATAGTATCATCGTTATTAGCCGAAATTGCAGCAACTTGCTTAATCATTTCTGATGAGCTTCCTACTTTTTTAGATTGCTTCTCAAGATCTTTTACAATAGCTAATACTGCTTTATCAATACCACGTTTTAAATCCATTGGGTTAGCACCTGCAGCTACATTTTTTAAGCCCTCTTTTACGATGGCTTGTGCTAAAACAGTTGCAGTTGTTGTACCATCACCAGCTAAATCATTGGTTTTTGATGCAACTTCTTTTACCATTTGAGCTCCCATATTTTCTAGCTCATTTTCTAATTCTATTTCTTTTGCAACAGAAACACCATCTTTTGTTACTTGAGGTGCGCCAAATGAACGACCAATAATAACATTACGACCTTTTGGTCCTAAGGTTACTTTTACTGCATTTGCTAATGCATCAACACCACGTTTTAATCCGTCACGTGCTTCAATATCAAATTTTATATCTTTTGCCATTTTGAAATTTTAATTTTAAAGTTCTCATAAAAATGAGAATCTCTTTATCGTTAATTAATTTTTATATTTAGTGCTAAAAGCGAAAGGCTAGTAGCTAAACGCAATTTTAAATAATTGCTAAAATATCACTCTCACGCATAATGAGGTAATCTTTACCTTCTAGTTTTAACTCTGTGCCTGCATACTTCCCGTAGAGAACAGTATCGCCAGATTTTACTGTCATTGGTTCATCTTTTGTGCCTTTACCAACAGCGACAACTTTTCCTTTTTGTGGTTTTTCTTTAGCGTTGTCTGGAATAATAATTCCTGAAGCTGTCTTAGTTTCAGCTTGTACAGGTTCTATAAGAACTCTATCTGCTAATGGTTTAATGTTTAAGCTCATTTGTTATGTATGTTTTTTAATTAAATATTGTTAGTTGATTACAATCAACGCTTAAGCGTTATGCTAAAAATGTGCCAACAGTGTTTAACTGACAAAGTTGCAGAGGTATCCCGTTTCCGAAGAAAAAGATAATTTACGTAAGTATGAGGCAAAAAAAAATGCCAACTAGATAGTTGGCATTCATATATGTTATAAATAGAATACTATTTTAATGAATCTGCAGGTGTTGCAATATCTTCTGCAGCAGTATCTACAGGTGTAGCTGCTGGAGCAGTAGTTGTTGTGTCACTACCATTAATTACTTTAGAATCTTGAGAACCTCCTGCACCAGGAATTGCAAAATTAGATGCTAAAATTAATGCTAATAACAAGGTTGCTAAAGCCCAAGTACTTTTGTCTAAAAAGTCTGTAGTTTTTTTAACACCGCCTAATTGCTGTGTGCCACCACCACCAAATGAAGAAGATAATCCTCCTCCTTTTGGGTTTTGAACCATAACGACTACAACTAGTAAAAACGATACTAGTATAATTAAGATTAAAAAAATTGTAAACGTATTCATTATTTTATGTATTATTTTCTTGTAATTCTTTTACTGCTTTAATTTGGTCTGCAAAGAAACCACTTTTTTCTGGATATTTCAAACTTAATATTTTATAAGATTGAATTGCCTTTGCATAGTTGTTTTGCTCTAGGTAAATTCTTGCTAGAGTCTCTGTCATTAAACCATCGTGTGCAACTTTATCACTAGTATCTATATTGATTTTTTTTAACTCTTTGGTTGGGACAATTTTAGGGTTATTTTCTAAAAATTTGTCTATTAAATCAAATTTTTTGTTGATTGAGGTAGATTTTTCTTCTTGTGTATTATCGCTACTCTCAATTGTTTTTTCTTCGGAAACATTAGCATCTACCTCATTTTGGTCTCGTTGAATGGGCTTAAAGCTTGTTATTTTTAACCACTCTGTAAAGGAGTGCGTTTCTTCTTTAGCAAATTCTAGTGGTTTACCTATTTGAAGAATTTCTTCTGGTTTTTTCTCAATTTGCTTTGCGTCGATATCGATAATAACTTGCTCTGGAGTGGTTTTTGGTAACGCTAAAAAATGAGCAACATCATCTGTATTTATTTTTTGTTCAAATAGATTTGGATCTAAAACACCTTCGGTATTTTTAATATGTTGTTTTAGTGCATCGTCTATGGTAACACTTTTGTTAACCGATATGTCGTCAATCTCATTAACTGTTATATCTTTTAAATGCTCTGAGTTTTGTTTAATTACCTGAGAGATTTCATTTTGATTGAAAACATCTGAAGTAATAAAATCAAACAAAATACTACGATCTGTTGTGTAAGCAGCAGTGGTTTTTAATTCCTGGTTATATTTAAAACTATCTGTGTTTTTTAAACCTTTAAGATGTAATGCTCTTGCCGATTGAAAATAAGGATATTTTACACTTAACGTATGCAGTTCTTTTGTTTGCTCATTAGTAATGTGCTGAGGGTTTTGCAGTATATATGTAAAATCTAATTTATTCATTTACCATTTAGCCAAAGTTGCATTAAATATATCTTGTGTTAAACGTTCAAAAATTTCTTCATGAGCTGCATCTTTTTGTGCACCTATGAGTTGAGCGTTACCGCTAAAGTCAAAAAAGAAAGAAAAACGTTGCTCAAATTCTTCGTCTGGATTGTATTTATCAAAAAGCCTTACATTAACTCCAATTGTTAATCTGTTTTGGGCAGCTGTACTGTTGGCTTGTGCAGTTGTTGGAGATATACGATATTCTACAATCTCACCTTCGTACACTAAATCTCCATTTGTATTTGTTAAAATTAAATTAGTTTGATTAACTATTAAATCTTGTAAAGCCAATGTGAAATCTCTATCTAATCCTGGCTCAATTAAATTTGCAGTGTTTTGAAAGTAATTTACCTGAAAGGTATCTGCTTTTAAATCTTGAACGCCTGTAAATGAATACGGTCCACAGCCAAATATAAGTAGCGAAAATGAGGCAATAATTATGAGTTTGATACTTTTCATGTATTAATAGGTGTTTGGTTTTTTCATGGTTATATACGCATAGATATAACCTGCGTTATCTGCAACATCAAAATCTATATTGATAACTCTATAACCTTGATAATGTTTTTCGTTTACTAAGTCTTCAGCCTCTTTTCTAATGGCTTCAGAGCTATTGCGAGTAAACGACTTTTTAATCATAAAAATTTCTATTGCCTTCATAAACTTTTCCTAAAACTTAAAGGTCGTATTGCTTAATCTTTCTATATAATGTTCGTTCACTAATGCCTAACTCTGCAGCAGCTAGTTTACGTTTACCTTGATGACGTTCTAAAGATTTTTTTATTAATTCTAATTCTTTATCATGTAAAGATAAGGTTTCTTCTTCTTCAATTTCTTCGGCAAAATGATATTTGTCTACATTTTGATTTTTATCGTCTGGGTCAAAATGGTCATCAGTTTTTTCTGGGATTGCCATAACTTCTAAATCTTCAAACTCATCTGTATAACTGTCTTTTTTAGCATCTCCATAAATTTTGTTTATCAAGCTCTCATTATCTTTTTCTACATCAGAGACATTACCACTTTTCATGAGTTCCATTGTTAACTTTTTGAGATCGTTTAAGTCGCTTTTCATATCAAAAAGCACTTTGTAAAGTATTTCTCTTTCGTTACTAAAATCACTATCAGATTTTGAGTTGTTTATTACAGCAGGAAGGTTGTTGCTTCCGTCTGGCAAATAACCATGAAGTGTAGCAGCGCTAATGATACGATTTTGTTCTAATACAGAAATTTGCTCAGCTACATTTCGCAATTGGCGAATGTTACCATTCCAACGGTGTTTTTGTAATATGGGTATAGCATCATCTGCAATTTTAATCGTTGGCATTTTATACTTTAAAGCAAAATCACTAGCAAATTTTCTAAACAGTAAATGTATATCTTCTTTACGTTCTCTTAATGGCGGAATATTTATATCTACAGTACTTAATCTATAGTAAAGGTCTTCTCTAAATTTTTCTTTTTTAATAGCTTCAAACATGTTTACGTTTGTTGCTGCAACTATTCTAACATTGGTTTTTTGAACTTTACTAGAACCTACTTTAATAAATTCTCCATTTTCTAAAACACGTAATAAACGCACTTGAGTTGTTAATGGTAGTTCTCCAACTTCGTCTAAAAAAATAGTACCACCATCTGCAACTTCAAAATATCCAGATCGCGTTGATGTAGCACCTGTAAAAGCACCTTTTTCATGACCAAAAAGTTCACTATCAATAGTTCCTTCTGGGATTGCACCACAGTTTACAGCAATATATTTACCGTGTTTACGATGCGATAATTGATGTATGATTTTTGGGATACTCTCTTTACCAACACCACTTTCTCCAGTGACCAATACCGAAATATCTGTTGGTGCAACTTGGATTGCTTTTTCAATCGCTCTATTAAGTTTTGGATCGTTTCCTATAATCCCGAAACGCTGTTTTATGGCTTGAATGCTTTCCATTTAATTTTATTTTTTGATTGATCTAATCATTTTTTTAAAGTAACTGGTCAACTTAGATCGTTTTCTTGATGATTTTAATATGTCATTATTATTGTTATCAAGACTATATATAATAATCACTGGATTTGTTTTAATAACCTCAGTTTTACTATTGGTTTTTACTACTTTTCCAAGATATGTTGTTGTTATGTAAATGTCGATTGGTTTCTTTGACCATTTTTTGTTAGTAATAGCGTTCCATTTGTATATAAAATTATCAGTATTTTTATTTTCAACAATTTCATATGGCCCATATTCATTACTAAATTTTTTAATTAAAGGATTGGCATCAAATGAAAGATGAATTGTAATATTATTAATCATCCTATTGCCTTCTATGGCAAGAGTTCCATTATAAACCTCGTCAAGTTTTGGTTCAAACTGTGCAGAAGCATTATAGAAACAAAAAATTGAGAAAATTATAAATATATGTTTCAGGTTCATAATTATAAAGTTTTACTTTTTTGAATATCCTACCGCTTCACCAATCAAAGTAGCACTAGTACAATCTAGTACTTTAACCTTGACCAAATCTCCAACTTTATAATTTTCCTTCGGAAAAACAGCTACAATATTTTGCGAGGTTTTACCAGACCATTGCTCGTTAGATTTTTTAGACTCACGCTCAATGAGGACTTCAACTTCGGTATTTATATATTGTTCAATTTGCTCTGCACCAAGTTCTCGTTGTAATTGTACAATTTCTGCGAGACGTCGTTTTTTAACATCTTCTGGTACATCATCCTCTAATTTGCGTTCTGCTAAAGTTCCAGGACGTTCTGAGTACATATACATAAACCCAAAGTTGTACTTAACGTATTGCATTAAACTTAACGTGTCTTGGTGGTCTTGTTCTGTTTCCGTAGGAAAACCAGCAATCATATCTTGGCTAATTGAGCATTCTGGTAGAATACGTCTAATATTATCAATAAGTTCAAAATACTCTTCTCGCGTATGTAAACGATTCATTTCTTTTAGAATACGATTGCTTCCGCTTTGTACTGGTAAATGAATGTGTTTACAAATATTATCGTATTTAGCCATCGTGTGAATCACATCAAGGGTTAAATCTTGCGGATTGGAGGTTGAGAATCTAATACGCATATTTGGTTGTGCTATGGCACACATTTCTAGTAATTGCGGAAAATGGACAGCAGTTGCTCTTTGCATCTCGCTGGCTTTTGTGAAATCCTTTTTGAGTCCGCCTCCATACCATAAATAACTATCTACATTTTGACCTAATAGTGTTATTTCCTTATAGCCTTTACTCCATAAATCATTAATCTCTTTTATAATACTTTGTGGGTCACGACTGCGCTCACGTCCTCTGGTAAAAGGCACTACGCAAAAGGTGCACATATTATCACAACCACGTGTGATAGAAACGAGAGCACTTACGCCATTTGTATTAAGTCTCACAGGAGCTACATCTCCATAAGTTTCGTCTTTTGAGAGAATTACATTTATAGCATCTCTACCTTCATCTACTTCGGCTAATAAATTTGGTAAATCTTTGTAAGCATCTGGTCCTACAACAAGATCTACAATTTTTTCTTCCTCTAAAAATTTTGTTTTTAAGCGCTCAGCCATACAGCCAAGAACGCCAACTTTCATTTTAGGATTTATACGTTTTACAGCATTATATTTTTCTAAACGTTTTCTAACAGTTTGCTCTGCTTTGTCTCTAATAGAGCACGTGTTAACCAAAACTAAATCTGCATCTTCTAGATTTTGAGTCGTATTAAAACCTTGATCTGCAAGAATGGAAGCTACAATTTCACTATCGCTAAAATTCATAGCACAGCCATAACTTTCTATGAAAAGCTTACGAGTGTTGCCTTCTTTTTGTTCTAAAACGAGGTTGTTACCTTGTTTGCTTTCGTCAATTGTTTTGTCCATATAAAAGTATACCATCCCAAAAATATGGGAAGATTCAATTTAAAATTTTAGTTGTCAATAAACATGCAAAGATAATATAATTTAGATGATTGTGACAAAGTGTCATAGTGTATTTTGTTTTGACGATGCGATTAATTTTACTTTATTTGATAATGTTAATCAACTTATAAGTAGATGTCATTTACAGATATACAAAACAAAATAGCCAACGCTAAACCGCTCGATTTTGGTAATCTCTTAAATAATAGTATCGAGCTTTTTAAAAAAGTTTGGCTTCAAGGTCTCTTAATGTTACTAATTATGTTTGCTTTTATTATACCTTTTGTATTTATAATATATATTCCGCTACTAATTTTTGGAATTATTGACGCAACAAATCCTGGTCAATATAATAGTCTCGCACCAATTGCTTTATTATTAGTGGTTGTTGCTTATTTAATATTTGTCTTTATAATGATTGTAATATCTTTTGGTTTAAAAGCAGGCTTGTTTAGAATTATGCGCCAAAAAGATTTGAATGAGCCAGGAGTAGAAGATTATTTTTATTTTCTTAAGAAAACCTACCTCTCCAAGACCATCTATTTATCACTGGCATATTTTGGTATCACTTTATTAGCATTTTCGCTTTGTTTCTTTCCTGTTATATATGTGATGGTGCCACTTAATTTATTAGTAGTAATGTATGCTTTTAATCCAAACATATCTAGTTCTAATCTCATTAAAGCTAGCTTTGATTTAGGGAATAGAAAATGGTTAATCACCTTTGGTATTACTTTAGTAGCAGGTTGGTTAGCACAAATTGTTGGCGTTTTAATGTGTGGTGTTGGGATTTTTGCAACAGCGTCGTTTGCAGTTATTCCGCTCTATTTTATATATAAGGAGGTATTTGGATTTAACCAAAATACAGGTGAAGTTAAACTGATAGGTAATAATGAAGACTTTGACGCAACCATTTTATAAGTTTTGCATCTAATAATTAAATAATTATAATATGAAATTAACTAGAATAATAATAGCTTGTTTTTGTTTTACACTATTATTGATGAATACACAATGTGATGATGACGATGTAGTAAGTATACCGTGTGACCAAACCGTAGTTGTTGATAATGGTTTTTATGAAACAGCAGAGTCTAATATGTATGAAGTTGGTAATATAGTATTTAATGACAATTGCTTGAGTATTGAAATTTCGGCGAGCGGATGCGATGGTAATTCTTGGAGTATGGTTTTAGTTGATTCTGGTAATGTTGCAGAGTCATCACCAGAGCAACGGTATTTAAAATTTGTTTTAACAAACCAAGAAGTTTGTTTAGCATTTATATCTCAAGAACGTTCTTTTGATTTAACACCATTGCAAATAGATGGTAGTAACGAAATAATTTTAAATATTGAAGGCTTTCCAGAGTCATTGACATATAATTATTAGTTTTTATAACACAATGAGAAATCACAATTTACTTTATATCATATTTCTATTCATCTTTGTTTCTTGTAATTCTGATGATGATAAAATTATGTTTGCCTGTGGTGATAATATTATAGTAAACGAAAATTTATTTTCTCAAGAATCTCCAAATGACTTTTCCATTCAAAATGCACAAATAAGCGAGGACTGTATTTTTATAACTATAGTCTCTAATGGTTGCGATATGGAAACTTGGGTCGCTGACCTGGTTACAGACGGGTTAGAAACGACGAGTATACCACCAGGAAGATTGCTTAGTTTAAAGTTTACCAACCTAGAAGATTGTGAAGCAGCCTTTATAAAAACGTATCAATTTTATTTGGGCAATGAGACACAGACTGTTATCTACGCACTAGAAGGTTGGGATGGAGAGCTGGTTCATAATCCTTAAGATGTTTTGTAAAATAAAACTGAATTTAAAAATCCCAGGTTTTTTCACACTTTTTAAATAGATAAAACATCTCTTTTTTAAGATAAATTACAATCGATATTAACTTAAATTAGGAACATAACTTTTTTTTCGCATACATTTGTAGCCTCAAAAAATCATATATGCCGAAGAATTTAGTCATTGTAGAGTCACCAGCAAAAGCCAAAACCATAGAAAAATTTCTTGGAAAAGATTTTAAAGTAGAATCTAGTTTTGGTCATATTGCAGATTTACCTTCAAAGGAATTAGGAGTTGATGTAGAAGGTGATTTTGATCCTAAATATCAAGTTTCTAAAGACAAAAAAGATGTCGTTAAAAAATTAAAAGATCTTGCAAAAAAAGCTGAAATTGTTTGGCTAGCAAGTGATGAGGATCGTGAGGGAGAAGCAATTGCTTGGCACTTAGCCGAAACTTTAGGTTTAGATAAATCCAAAACAAAACGTATAGTTTTTCATGAGATTACTAAAAGTGCGATTCAAAAAGCAATTGAAAATCCAAGAGATATAGATTATGATTTAGTTGATGCTCAACAAGCACGTCGTATACTAGATAGAATTGTAGGTTATGAGTTGTCTCCAGTATTATGGAGAAAAGTTAAAGGAGGTTTATCTGCAGGACGTGTACAATCGGTTTCTGTACGATTAATTGTAGAGAGAGAAAGAGAAATTATAGATTTTTCACCAGAAGCCTCATATAGAATTGATGCAGAATTTTCTAACGAAGATGGTCAAACATTTAAAGCAAAGCTTCCGAAGAACTTCTCAACAAAAGAAGAGGCATATAAATTTTTAGAGTCTAATGCAAAGGCAGATTTTAAAGTAGCAGATTTAACCAAAAAACCTGCAAAGAAATCGCCAGCTGCACCATTTACAACATCTACTTTACAACAAGAAGCATCTAGAAAAATTGGTTTCTCAGTAAGTAGAACAATGCAAAACGCACAACGTTTGTATGAAGCAGGTTTAATTACATATATGAGAACCGATAGTGTAAATTTATCTGATGAAGCTAGAAAAGGAGCTAAGGCAGAAATAGAACACGCTTACGGAGAGAAATTTAGTAAATCAAGACAATATAAAGGTAAGTCTAAAGGAGCTCAAGAGGCTCACGAAGCAATTAGACCAACAGATTTTAAGAAACACTCTGTAGATATAGAACGAGATCAAGCTAAATTATATGATTTAATTTGGAAACGTGCCATTGCATCACAAATGAGCGATGCACAATTAGAGCGTACCAATGTAAAAATTGAAGCCTCGACTCATAATGAAACATTCACTGCGAATGGAGAAGTTATCACTTTTGAAGGATTTTTAAAAGTATATTTAGAAGGTACAGATGACGAAGATATTGAGCAAGAAGGTATGTTACCAGCTATGAAAGTTAATGAAACTTTGTTAAATAGCTACATTACTGCAACAGAGCGTTTTTCTCGTGCACCATATAGATTTACAGAAGCATCATTAGTAAAACAATTAGAAGAGTTGGGTATTGGTAGACCATCTACTTACGCACCAACTATTTCTACAATACAAAATAGAAATTACGTAGAGAAAGGATCTAATGAAGGTGTAGAGCGTGATTACACTCAATTAATCCTACAAGACGGTAATGTTAAAGATAATAGCTTAACCGAAAAAGTTAATAGCGATAAAGGTAAACTTGTACCAACAGATATAGGTATGATTGTGACCGATTTTTTAGTAACTCACTTCGGAAACATTCTAGACTATAATTTTACAGCTAAAGTGGAGGCAGATTTTGACGAAATTGCCGAAGGTAAAGAGGACTGGAAAAAGATGATGAAAGATTTTTATAAGCGCTTTCATCCAGTAGTTGTCGATGTACAAGAAAATGCCGATAGAGAATCTGGTGAACGCATCTTGGGTAAAGATCCAAAAACGGGTAAACAAGTTAGTGTGCGTTTAGGAAAATTTGGACCAATGGTACAAATAGGTACAGTAGACGATGAAGAGAAACCAACATTTGCTAGTTTATCACCAGATCAACAACTAACCACTATAACTTATGAGGAAGCAATGGATTTGTTTCAATTGCCAAAAAGTTTAGGTACATATGAAGGAGAACCTGTTGAGGTTAATAATGGTCGTTTTGGTCCTTATGTAAAATTTGGTAAAGCCTTTGTGTCATTGCCTAAAGGAACAAACCCATTAGATGTAGAAATGGATCAGGCTATTGAGCTTATTAAAGAGAAGCAAAAGGCAGATGCTCCTATTTATATGTATAAAGATTTACCAGTACAAAAAGGTAAAGGACGTTTTGGACCATTTATAAAATGGAACAATATGTTTATCAACGTTAATAAAAAATACGATTGGGATAATTTATCTGACAATGATATCGTAACATTGATAGAAGAAAAAATTCAAAAAGAAATAGATAAGGTAATTCATAACTGGGAAGATGAAGGTATTCGTGTAGAGAAAGCAAGATGGGGAAGACACAACATCATTAAAGGTAAAATCAAAGTAGAGCTACCAAAAACTGTTGATGTTACAGAAATGACCCTAGAGGAAGCTAAAGCCGAAATTGAAAAGAAAGCGCCAAAGAAAAAAGCAGCAGCCAAAAAGAAAGCACCAGCAAAGAAGAAAACTACTGCTAAAAAGAAAACAACTACTAAAAAATAAATAACTCATGAATTTTAATTTTTTGTCTCCTGTCTCTGATGCAGTTTTAGCTCATAACGAACTATTGTCTGACCAAGCACTGGGAAAGAAAATGAAAATTCATTCTGCACAAAACGGTATTCCAGACCTTAAAGAGGTCAAAATGGCCATAATTGGTGTTAAGGAAAATCGTAATGATGTTAACTATATGGGAGAAGAATTAAACTTCGATACCATTAGAACATCTTTATATGCACTATTTCCAGGTAATTGGCATTCTGTCGTAGCCGATTTAGGAGATATACCAGCAGGTGCAACAATAGAAGATACTTATTATGCATTACGTACAATAATTTCGGTATTAATAGAAAATAAAGTAATACCAATTATTATAGGAGGTAGTCAAGATTTAACATATGCTAATTATCGCGCATATGATACAATGTCACCTATGATAAATATTGTTAATGTAGATTCTAACTTTGATCTTGGTGATGCTTCCGTAGAAATGAAAAATAATAGTTTCCTCGGAAAAGTAATTTTAGAGCAACCTTATAATCTATTCAATTATTCTGTGGTAGGGTATCAAACCTATTTTAACTCACAAGAAGAAATTGATTTAATGGAGAAGTTATATTTTGAAGCCTATCGTTTAGGTGAAGTAACACACTCTATTAATTTGGTAGAACCAGTGATGAGAGATGCGCATATAGTTACAATGGATTTAAAATCTGTTAGAGCAGCAGAGGTTGGTGCTAAACAAAAGTTTTCTCCAAACGGTTTTAATGGTAAAGAGATATGTGCTATTGCTAGATACGCAGGTATAAGTAATAAGGTGTCATCATTTGGGATTTACGAATTTAAATCAACTAACGAGTTAGACGCAACACCAATGTTAATCTCTCAAATGATATGGTATTTCATTGAAGGTTTTAATTGCAGAGTTAACGATGACGATTTTAGTAATGCTGCTAATCATCTTAAATATAATGTTCTAATAGATGATGACGAATTAATATTTTATAAAAGCGCCAAAACGGGACGTTGGTGGATAGAAATTCCTTTTTTACCAAATGTTAATAATAAATTAAAAAAGCATACGTTATTACCTTGCACGCATGAAGATTATGTAGAAGCTAGTCATGGCAAAATACCAGAGCGTTGGTATAAAGCATATAAGAAGAACGGTATTTAATATCGTTAAAATGATAAATTTAACATATCTTTAATCGACGAAATGTTAACTTTTTGGGATTAAGTGCAAAAAAGATTGAAAAAAAATTGGATTTATCAATATATATAAATATGTTTACATCCTTAAAAAAATTAAGCACAACAATTAACACATAATTACAACTAAATAATTTAACCTCAAGTTTCTATGAATATTAAGAAGTTTGCCTTATTAACAACTGTTTTAGCCCTTATGGTTAGCTGTAACTCTGGAGACAGAGGACAACTAGTAGGAGTTAAAGGAAAGAAATGGCACCCAGAAAAACCTTACGGTATGACACTCATACCAGGTGGTGCATTTATTATGGGAAAATCTGATGACGATTTAGCTGGAGTACAAGATGCTCCAACTAGAACCGTAACAGTAAGAGCCTTTTATATGGATGAGACAGAAATCACTAATAGTGAGTATCGTCAATTCGTAGAATGGGTAAGAGATTCTACTCTAAGAACCAAATTAGCAATTTTAGCTGATGAGATTGGTGAAACTCCAGGTAATGGTGGTATTGGAGAGTTTGCATTTCAAGGTGCAGATCCAGAAGAAATGACTGTATATGAAAAGTATATGGACAATAATTACAGTGGCTTAGGACCTACAGGCTACGAAGGGAAAAAATTAAATAAAGATGTTGATTTGATCTTTGACACAGCAGATTATCCAGATGAATATTATGCTGAGGTTATGGATACAATGTATCTTCCTATAGAGGAGTCTTACAATGGTCAACGTACTTGGGATGTATCAAAATTTAAATTTCAGTATAAATACATGGACATTCAAAAAGCTGCTAAAAACAGAGATTTGAAGCGTAGTGATGTTATTATTACTGAAGAAGTAAAAATATATCCAGATACTACTGCATGGATTAGAGATTTTTCTTACTCATACAATGAGCCTATGCATAATGATTATTTCTGGCATGACGCTTATGGAGATTATCCAGTAGTGGGTGTGTCTTGGAAACAAGCTAAAGCATTCTGTCAATGGAGAACTCTTTATCACAACGCTTATAGAAAATCAAAAGGAAATCATTTTGTAAATTCTTATAGATTACCTTCAGAAGCAGAATGGGAATATGCTGCAAGAGGTGGTCTTCAAGGAGCAACATATCCTTGGGGTGGACCATATGCTAAAAATGATAGAGGTTGCTTTATGGCAAACTTTAAACCATTACGTGGTGATTATGCTGCAGATCAAGCTTTATATACAGTAGAGGCTGATGCTTATGAGCCAAACGATTTCAACCTATACAATATGGCTGGTAACGTTTCAGAATGGGTACAAGGTTCTTACGATGCTGCATCTTACGAATATATGGCATCATTTAATCCAAATGTGAACAATCCAGATAACGAACGTAAAGTTGTTCGTGGAGGATCTTGGAAAGATGTTGCATACTTTTTACAAGTAAGTTCAAGGGATTATGAATATGCAGATTCTGCAAGAAGCTATATTGGATTTAGAACTGTTCAAGATTACATGGGAACTGAGGTAACAAAGAACGCTGCAACAAACTAATCAAACAAATAATTAACTAAACTAAATATTAATCTACTTAAGTTACAACTGACTTAAAAAACTAAAAACACAAAATTATGGCACAGAAAGGAAAAATCACAATCGCTAATATGGTCTATGGACTAGGAGCTGCAATCGTTATACTTGGAGCTTTATTTAAAATTCAACACTGGCCAGGAGGTTCGTTGATTTTAACAATTGGGATGATTGTTGAGGCCTTAGTATTTACATATTCTGCATTCGAAAGACAACAATCAGATTTAGATTGGTCATTAGTATATCCTGAATTAGCTGGAGGAGCAACAACAACTAGAAAAGCTAAAAAAGAGGAGCCTAAAGATGCAGAAGGATTATTATCTAAAAAATTAGACAACTTATTAAAAGATGCTAAAATTGACGGTGAGTTAATGGCAAGTTTAGGTAACAGTATCAAGAATTTTGAAGGTGCTGCTAAAGGAATTAGCCCAACTGTTGATGCTATGGCTGCTCAAAAGAAGTACAGCGAAGAAATGTCTTTAGCTGCTGCACAAATGGAGTCTTTAAATAGTCTTTATAAAGTACAAATGGATTCTGCAAACCGTCAGGCTGCAATTAATGAGGAGTCTGTTACAAATGCTGAGAAATTAAAAGAGCAAATGCAATCATTAGCATCTAACTTATCTTCATTAAATGGAGTATATGGTGGTATGTTATCTGCAATGAATAAGAACTAATTAGTTTTTTGAACTATAATTAATTTATTAACTACTAAAAAAACTAATTAACATGGCAGGAGGAAAATTATCTGCAAGGCAGAAAATGATTAACTTAATGTACTTAGTCTTCATTGCGATGATGGCTATGAACATGTCGAAAGAAGTATTATCTGCTTTCGGTTTAATGGAAGCTAAATTTGCGAGCGCAAATGTAGTTACAGCTGATATGAATGAAAAGTTACTTGCTAACTTAGAAGTCAAAGCTGAAGAAAAACCAGCCGAATTTGCTACAGCAGCAAATAAGGCAAAAGAAATCAGTGTTGCATCTGATGAATTCTTTAAATATTTAGAATCATTAAAAACGCAACTTTTACAAAAAGGCGATTACGCTATAGACCCTAAAACAGGAAAGCTTCCTTTTGAAGCGATGGATAAAACCGATATTCTTGATGAAATGTGGTTTACAGGAGATAGATTGACAAAAGAAGGTCAAGCTGTAATGGCTAAAATTGATGCTTATAAATCTAAAGTAAAAAGTATTATTGGTAATGACGTAAAATATCAAAAAGCAATAGAGAACTTTGAGAACAGGTTTAGTACAGCTCAAGAAGAGAATAAAGATGGAAAGAAAATAGATTGGTTAGATTACCATTTTAAAGGATTTCCTGCAATTGCATCTTATACTAAATTAACAGCATTACAAAATGATGTTAAAGTAACAGAGGCAAACATGTTTAACGTATTTTTAGGTAACACTTTAGACGAGGCTGTTTCTCTTAAAAACTATACTGCGATTGTAATTGCAGATAAGTCTGCATTCTTTGCAGGAGAGAAATTTCAAGGTAAAGTTGTATTAGGAAAATACGCAAACGTAACACCAACAGGATTAAGTGTAGGTGGTTCTTCAGTAGATTTAGAAAAAGCTATCGATTCAACTGGTGCTGCTCGTTTAGATTTTGGAGTTGGTGGAGTTGGTGAACATGAAATCGATGGTGTTTTTACATTCTTAGAAGATGGTAAGCCATTAGAAATTCCAATTAAAGGAAACTATGTAGTAGTACCTCGTCCAAACTCTGCAACTATTTCTGCAGATAAGATGAACGTAGTATATCGTGGTGTTGTTAACCCAATGACTATATCTTTTGCTGGTGTACCAGATAATAAAGTATCTGCTTCAGGTGCTGGATTAAAAAGAGGATCAGGTACAGGGAAATATACAATGGTACCAACATCTGGTAGAGAAGTTACAATTAATGTAACTGCAACACTTGATGACGGTTCTAAAGTTAGTGATAAAGCTGTATTTAGAATTAAGGATATACCAAAACCTTCTGGTCAAATGGCAGGTCAAAGTAATCCTAAATTACCTAGAAACAATGTTGCAGTAGGAAAAGTTGAGGCTGTTTTAGAAGATTTTGATTTTGACTTACCATTAACTGTAACTGGATTTAAAATGAAAGTAGAAGGTAAACCTTCAGTAACATGTTCTGGTAACAGATTAAATGGTGCTGCAAAGTCTGCATTAGCAAGTGCTAAGCGTGGATCTCAAGTTCAAATTTTTGATATCAAATCAAGAAGTAATGGACCTGCGATTAAGCCAGCATCACCTATTGTTATTGAGTTAACTAACTAATCAACTTAATAGAATAACCCAAATTAAAATTAAAAAGATGAATTATAAATTTTTATTATCAATCATTGCCACAGTTTGTATAACATCTAGTGTATGTTCTCAAGCTAACATTTTAAATGCCAAGAAACCTGCAGAGGTTGGTGTTAAAACTGAAGCGCAATTAGCATTAGATTATGACAAACCTTTAGAATACGGTTATGTTGATGATAGAGACATTTTATTTTCTAAAATGACTTGGGAAAAAGTGGTTTTAGATGAACGTGTTAATTTTCCATTATACTTTCCAGTAGATACTAATAATATCGGTAAAGAAAGACGCTCTTTATATCATACGTTGATTAAAGGTGTAAAAGATGGTAAAATAACAAATGTTTATAATGATTCTTATTTTTCTCAAAAGAGAACACAAAAGGAACTTCAAGACATCACAACTAAAGTTGATACTTTAGATATTGGTTATGACCAATTAAATGCAGATGGTTATGTAGATCCAGAATATATCACAACAACAACTATCGAAGCGTATCATATTAGTGCTTATTTAATTAAAGGCCTTTGGTATTTTGATAAGCGTCATGGAGAATTAAAGTATAGAATTCTTGGTATTGCACCTGCAGCACCAGATGTGAACTTCTTAGATTCTGAAGATGAGGCTCAAAAAATGCCTAATGCATTATTTTGGGTATTCTATCCAGAAGCAAGAGAGGTGTTACATGCAGGTAAAGCATTTAATAACAAAAACAGTGCTATGCCATTAACATTTGATCACTTACTTAATTCTAGACGTTTTAATGGTTATATGTACAAAGAAGAAAATGTATATGGTGATAGAGAAGTAAAAGACTATGTTACAGACAATGCACTTATGCAACTTTTAGAGTCAGATCGTATTAAAGAGAAGATTCGTAACTTCGAACAAGACATGTGGTCTTACTAAGAGAATATAAATATTATAGAAACGCTCACTTTTAAAGTGGGCGTTTTTTTTTGTTTTATAACTTCGGAAATTGGAATCTTTTAAGTAAAGTCAAATCATTGTAATTATATCTTGTTTACATTTGTGTTTCCATTTATTAAAATTGGTTAACTAGTGAAAGAGGTAGATTACATTATAGTTGGTAACGGATTAGCAGGAATTGCTTTTTGCGAACAATTGAGAGCCAATAAAAAAGATTTCGTAGTCTTTGATGATAACTCGCAACAATCTTCTAGTGTTGCTGCAGGATTATACAATCCTGTGATTTTAAAACGGTTTACTAAAGTTTGGAATGCCAAAGAGCAATTAGCCTTAGCAATGCCAAAGTATAAAGAGCTCGAACAACTTCTCAATATAAAAATAGACCATCAATTGCCAGTGTACAGGCGATTTACTTCGGTAGAAGAACAGAATGATTGGTTCACAGCCTCAGATAAACCTGTTTTAGAAGACTTCTTATCTACTAAGCTAGTCAAGAATACAAACGCTGTTATTAATGCAGAGTTTGGTTTTGGAGAGGTCTTACATTCAGGTAGAGTTGATACTTCTCAATTAGTTAAGTCTTATAGCGAGTATCTTCTTAAAGAGAACAAACTTGTAGCTAAAAAATTTCAGTATACATTATTAAATATACAGCCTCATTGTATACAATATAACGATATTAAAGCAAAACATATCGTGTTTGCGGAAGGCTTCGGAATTAAAAATAACCCATTTTTTAATTATCTGCCATTAAACGGAACCAAAGGAGAGATGTTAACGATTGAAGCTCCAGAGTTAAAGATGGAGTTTATTATGAAATCTTCGGTATTTATTGTTCCGTTAGGAAATGATTTATTTTGGATTGGTGCCACCTACGAACGTGAAGATAAAACGCATAACATTACAGAGAATGCTAAACAAGAACTAGTAGATAAGCTCAAACAAATAATTAAATGTGATTTTAAGATTGTTAAGCAAGTTGCTGGTATTAGGCCAACCACAAGAGATAGAAGACCTTTAGTTGGTACACATTTAGATTATAAAAATATACATATTTTAAATGGTTTAGGAACACGAGGTGTTATGATATCGCCTTACGTAGCAGCTCAGCTCTATAATCATATTGAAAATAGCGCATTGCTTAATCCAGAAATAGATATTAAAAGAATCAAAAAATAGGGTGTTAGTCTCTTATTTCCGAAGAAAATAATCTAATCGTAATACGATGAGGTTAAAACAAATTTAAGGTTCTAAAAATCCGCTTTAATTTTAGGGTATTAAACCTTTTTGTTTCGAGTACTCTTATCGTAGCTCACAAACATATTAATCCAGATATTTCTAGACAGTCTCATTATAAATGGACCTAATAATACCAGAGTTAGAACAATAGCTATAAACGAAGTCATTAGTGAAGTCTCAAACCCAAGATAACTTATTAAAAAAGCAGCAATAGCAAAGGCTATACCCACACCATAGCTTACATACATAGATCCATAAAAAAATGAAGGTTCTAATCGGTATTGTAGATTGCAATTAGAACAATTATCGTTCATTTTAAAAACGTCATTAAGTACATAAGGATTTTTGTTTTCGTACATAGATTCTTGATGACATCTTGGACAAACTCCTGTAATAATACTATAAATTTTACTGCCTTTTAACATGACTTAATTTTGTTTACTTTTGTCCTCTTTACTTATTACAAAATTAAATTAATTGTTTGTAAAGTAGGAGGTAATTACAATGTTTATTGTAATTCTAATATTAAAAAAAACTATGCTTAATATACATAATCTTTCCATTTCTTTTCAAGGCGAATACTTATTTGAAGATATCACTTTTAAACTTAGTCCAGGAGACCGTATTGGTTTGATCGGTAAAAATGGAGCAGGTAAATCTACAATGCTTAAAATCTTGTCTAAAGAACTAGAACCAGATTCTGGGCAAATTGCAGCAGATAAAAACTTAAGTTTTGGGTTTTTAAAGCAAGATATTGATTTTGTTTTGGGTAGAACTGTACTTGAAGAATCGTATGAGGCATTTAAAGAAATTAAAGAGTTAGAGGCCAAAATGGAGTTTGTCAATACAGAATTGGCAGAGCGAACCGATTATGAAAGTGAAGGTTATAACCAGTTGATGATTGATTTAAACGAAGTGCAACATCAATACGAAATTCTTGGAGGTTATAATTATCAAGGTGAAACCGAAAAGATTTTACAAGGTTTAGGATTTAAACGAGAAGATTTTGAAAAGCTAACAGATACCTTTTCTGGTGGTTGGAGAATGAGAATTGAATTGGCAAAACTGTTACTTCAAAATAATGACATATTATTACTCGATGAGCCAACAAACCACTTAGATATAGAGTCTATTATTTGGCTAGAGAATTTTTTAAAAGGATATTCTGGTGCAGTTGTTATAGTCTCACACGATAAAATGTTTTTAGATAATGTGACTAACCGTACTATTGAAATTTCGCTCGGAAGGATTTACGATTATCCAAAACCATATTCTAAGTTTTTATTACTTAGAAACGAAATTAAAGCGCAACAGTTAGCATCTCAAAAAAATCAGCAAAAGCAAATAGAACAAACTGAGAAACTTATTGAAAAGTTTAGAGCTAAAGCCAGTAAGGCAACAATGGCACAATCGCTTATCAAAAAGTTAGATAGAATGGATCGTATTGAGGTTGATGAAGATGATAATAGTGTAATGACCTTAAACTTTCCAGTATCTATAACGCCAGGTAAAGTGGTTGTTGAGGCAGAGAATATCTCAAAAAACTATGGTGATAATCATGTATTGTCTAACGTTAATCTTCTAATAGAGAGAGATAGTAAAACAGCATTTGTTGGACAAAACGGACAAGGGAAGTCTACATTAGCAAAAATAATTGTTGGCGAATTAAAACATCAAGGCGATTTAAAATTAGGGCACAATGTGCAAATTGGTTATTTCGCTCAAAACCAAGCAGAATATCTAGATGGCAGTAAAACCGTTTTAGATACTATGATTGATGCAGCTAACGAAACCAATAGAAGTAAGGTTCGTGATATTTTAGGGTCGTTTTTATTTAGAGGTGAAGAAGCCGAAAAATATGTGCGTGTATTATCAGGAGGCGAACGTAATCGTTTAGCTTTAGCAAAACTGATGCTCCAGCCTCTTAATATGTTGGTTATGGATGAGCCAACAAATCACTTAGATATTAAATCTAAAAACGTATTAAAAGAGGCGCTCAAAAAATTTGAAGGCACTTTAATTTTAGTATCTCACGATAGAGATTTTTTACAAGGTTTAACTAACAATGTTTACGAATTTAAAGATCAAAAAATAAAAGAATATTTAGGGGATATAGACTTCTACTTAGAAGAGCGTAATGTTGAAAATCTACGTGAAGTAGAAAAAAGAACTGTTATTAAAGACACACCTAAAGAGACAAATAAGCAATCTTACCAAGACCAGAAAAAACTTAAATCTTTAAATAATAAATTAAGTAATATTGAGTCTAAGATTAATGCGTTAGAAAAAGATATCAAAAAAGATGACGTTGAATTAGCTACTAATTATGACGCTACTGCTGCCGATGCTAGTTTTTTTGATCGTTACCAAACTAAAAAAGATAAGCTTCAAAAATTAATGTCAGATTGGGAAACAATCACCTTAGAGTTAGACGAATTGAGTTAAAACAATTAGTTTTTATTTTTTTAAGGAATAATTAACAACCAAACATTAAACTTACCAATATTTTTGCGGTCTAACTAGTTCAACCAAATTAGATCAATGCGTAATATTATACTCTCCATTATTGGTATCGTTTTAATTGTAGGCTCATTTTTTATAGCCAAACGATTAATTGATAATAAGAAAAAGCCTAAACCTGTACCCGAAAAAGTTGTAAAAACAATATTTACAGATACTGTTCAAAATGGTACAGTACAAATCGTAATTCCTGCAAACGGAAGTTTGGTAGCTAAGCGTCGCGTAGAATTGTATGCCGAAGTTCAAGGTGTATTTAGAACGAGTGGGAAACTATTTAAACCAGGACAAGAATACAACCAAGGCGAAAATTTAATTCGTATTGATGCTGCGGAATATTATGCAAGCGTGCAATCTTCAAAAAGTAATCTGTATAATTCTATTGCTGCAATAATGCCAGATTTGCGTTTGGATTTCCCAGAGGTTTTTCCAAAATGGCAAGCGTATCTTAATGGTTTTGATTTAAATAAATCTACACCTAAGTTACCAGAAATGACTTCGGAAAAGGAAAATTATTTCATAACTGGTCGTGGCATTGTATCTAATTACTACAACGTAAAAAATTTAGAACAACGATTAGCAAAATATAATATAAGAGCACCATTTAAAGGTATATTAACTGAAGCGCTAGCTACGGAAGGTTCTTTAATTAGAAGCGGACAAAAATTAGGAGAATTTATTGATCCAACATCCTACGAAATGGAAGTTGCTCTAAGTAAAACCTATGCAAGTCTTTTAAATGTAGGAGAAACTGTGAAACTTAATAACCTTGACAATACAGAGGAGTTTACTGGTGTAATTTCACGTGTTAACGGAAGTATAGATGCAACTACACAAACCATAATAGCTTTTATAGAAGTAAATGATAAGAGTTTAAAAGAAGGTTTGTATTTGGAAGCTAAACTTAACGCAAAGAGCGAATCTGATGCGATTGAGATTGATAGAAATTTAGTGTTAGAAGGTAATCAGATTTATGTGGTTAGAGATAGTATTCTGGACGTTATGGATGTAAAGCCTGTTTATTTTTCAGATTCAAAAGTGGTATTAAAGAATGTCCCAAATGGGTCTATAATATTAGCAAAACCAGTTCCTGGAGCTTATGCAGGAATGCTTGTTAAAGCTTTTGTAGACGAAAATGATGAACAGCCAATTTCCGAAGAAAAGGAAGAGATAAATAAGGACGCTGTAACGAAATCTAAAAAAGCAAAATAGGACATGAGAAAGCTAATTGCCTATTTTATTCGTTATCACGTTGCAGTCAATATTTTTATTATTGCGTTTGTTATTTTTGGTGTTTTAGGATATAGATCTTTAAAATCATCATTTTTTCCACTTGTTGATTCTAAAATTATCAATGTAAATATTACTTATCCTGGAGCGTCTCCACAAGAGATTGAAGAAGGTATTGTTTTGCAAATTGAAGATAACCTCAAAGGACTTCGAGGGATTGATCGTGTGACATCTACCTCAAGTGAAAACAGCGGTACAATTACTGTTGAGATAGAGAAAGGAGAAAACATAGATTTCATGCTGCTTGAAGTTAAAAACGCAGTAGATCGAGTGCCATCATTTCCTACAGGTATGGAGCCTTTAGTGGTTTCTAAACGTGAGGAAGTAAGAGAAACAATCTCATTTGCTTTGAGTGGAGAAAATGTTCCTTTGGCTACATTAAAACAGATAGGTCGACAAGTAGAAAACGATTTGCGTGCTATTGACGGAATATCACAAGTTGAAGTATCTGGTTATCCTGCCGAAGAAATTGAAATTGCTGTTAACGAAATTGATTTATTAGCTTATAACTTAACATTTAATGAGGTTGCTCTGGCAGTAAGTACTTCTAATATATTAGTCACTGGAGGTAATATTAAAACCGATGCCGAAGAGTACTTAATTCGTGCTAATAATCGCGCTTATTATGGAGATGAATTATCTAATTTAGTAGTGCGTGCAACTCCAGATGGTAAAACGGTAAGATTAAAAGATGTCGCAATTGTTAGAGATCGTTTTTCTGAAACTCCAAATGCTACTTATTTTAATCAAGATTTATCTATAAATATCGCAGTAACAAGTACCAATAATGAAGATTTAGTTGCGTCTGCTCAAAAGGTAAAAGATTATATAGAAGACTATAACCAAAAGTATGAAAATGTAAGATTAGATGTCGTTAGAGATTTATCTATTACCTTAGAACAACGTACTGCATTACTTGCAGAGAATGCTATAGTTGGGATGATATTGGTACTTATATTTTTGTCAATTTTCTTAAACACACGACTCGCATTTTGGGTAGCATTTGGTTTGCCTATTTCATTTTTAGGAATGTTTATTTTTGCAGGTCAGTTTGATGTTACCATCAATGTTTTGTCTCTTTTTGGGATGATAATTGTTATTGGTATTTTGGTAGATGATGGTATTGTTATTGCCGAAAATATCTATCAACATTACGAGAAAGGTAAAACTCCAATTGAAGCAGCAATTGATGGGACGATGGAAGTGATTCCTCCAGTTATTTCTGCAATTATAACAACAATATTAGCCTTCTCTTTATTCTTGTTTTTAGATAGTAGGATAGGTGAGTTTTTTGGAGAAGTATCAGTAATCGTTATTTTAACATTAGTGGTTTCTCTTGTAGAGGCTCTCATTATTTTACCTGCGCATTTAGCACATTCTAAAGCACTTAGAAAACAGGAAGTCGAAGAAAATCCATCAAAATTCAAACAATTTTTCGCTAAAATGAGAGGTATAAATGCCTTTGGTGATAAAATAATGAGTTTTTTACGAGATAAAATATATTCTCCAATATTAGATTTTGTACTCAAATTTAAAATATTGTCTTTAGGTATTTTTGTGGCGCTTTTAATCTTAACATTTGGAGCAATGGGTGGAGGCATAATTGGTGTTACAATTTTTCCTTCAATTGCTAGTGATCGTGTATCTATTGAATTGGATATGCCTAATGGTACTAATGAAAAAATAACAGATTCAATCATCTCTATGATTGAAGAAAAATCTTTTATTGTCAATAAAGAGTTTACTGAGCAGTATTTAGAAGGAAGCGATAAAGAACTTTTTGAAAATACCATATTAACACTAAATAGCAGTTCTAGTGCTCGTCTGGTAATTAATATGTTGCCAGGTGAGGAGCGACCAGATGAGATTAAATCTTCAATGATTGCAAATAGATTACGCGAGTTAGTTGGTCCTGTAGTTGGAGCAGAGCGATTAATTTATGGTTCTGGTGGAAATTTTGGAGGAAGTCCTGTTTCCGTAGCATTATTAGGTAATAATATTGAAGAATTAAAAGCAGCCAAAAACGAGTTAAAAATAATTTTACAAGAAAATCCTCTTTTGAAAGATGTAGAGGATAATGATCCTGCTGGTATTAAAGAAATTAGGTTAGAACTTAAAGAGAGCGCATATCTCCTTGGTCTGGATTTAAGAACGGTAATGTCTCAAGTACGCTCAGGATTTTTTGGAGCTCAGGCACAACGTTTTCAGAGAGGACAAGACGAAATTAGAGTTTGGGTACGTTATGATAGAAGTAATCGTGCATCTATAAATGATTTAGATGATATGCGAATTTTAACACCAACAGGTGAGCGTGTAACCCTTAAAGATATCGCATCATATACTATAGAAAGAGGTGATGTAGCAATTAATCACTTAGATGGACAAAGAGAAATTAGAGTTTCTGCAGATTTAAAAGACCCAAGCTCTAGTGCAACAGATATTCTTGATGACCTTAAGTCAAATGCTATTGTAGATTTACACTCTAAATATCCAACAATTACAGCAGCTTTTGAAGGTCAAAACCGAGAGGCACAAAAACTAAATAGTTCTCTAGCAGCAGCAGGTATTCCTATTTTATTACTAATTTATGTGACGATTGCGTTTACGTTCCGTAGCTATAGTCAGCCACTATTATTAATCCTACTTGTGCCATTTAGTTTAACAGCTGTAGCTTGGGGACATTGGATTTTTGATTTTCCTGTTAACGTATTATCATTGTTAGGTATCATCGCACTAATTGGGATTATGGTTAACGATGGTTTGGTACTTATTGGTAAATTTAATACCAATTTAAAAGAAGGCATGCGCTTTGATTTAGCTATTTCCGAAGCTGGTAAATCCCGTTTTAGAGCTATTTTCTTAACCTCGTTAACAACAGTTGCAGGTTTAGCACCATTACTTTTGGAGAAAAGTAGACAAGCACAATTTTTAAAACCAATGGCAATTTCTATTTCCTTTGGTATTGCGTATGCAACTATTTTAACATTGTTAGTGTTACCATTATTCTTATCATTTAGTAATAGCATCAAGAAAAATGCAAAATGGTTATGGACAAATAAGGAGGTGACAAAAGAAGAAGTAGAACGCGCTATAAAAGAGCAAAACGAAGCTAATGAACATTAAATTATACAGTGCTTTTGTTTTATTTTTCTTCGGAATGATAATTCATGCACAACAAGTTTTAACTACAGATGAAGCTATTAAATTAGTTTTAGAACATAACTACGGAATTAAAATAGCTAATAACACTGTTGAAGTTGCAGAGAATAATACTGGTATTTTAAACTCTGGATACTTGCCAAGTTTAACAGGTAACGCAGGTGCGTCTATAGATGTTCAAGACTCTGAAGGTCAACGAGTAGATGGAGATGTTATTATTGCCGAAGGTGTTGAGACACGACGTTATAATGCCTCTGTAAATTTAAATTACACGTTGTTTGATGGTTTAGGACGTTTATATAATTACAAACGTTTAAAAGAAGAATATCAATTGTCTGAATTGGAAGCTCGCGAAACTATAGAAACTACAATGTTACAGTTGTTTTCAATATACTATACAGTTGCGCAATTATCAGAAAACACAGACGCTTTAGAAGAAACATTGATAATTTCAAAAGACAGATTAACAAGAGCAGGCTATCAATTTGATTATGGTCAAAGTACAAAGTTGGGTGTTTTAAACGCAGAAGTTGATATTAATAATGATAGTATTAATCTTATAAATGCTAAACAACAATTAAGAAATACAAAGCGTGATTTGAACGTTGTTTTAGGAAATCAAATACTTGAAGATTTTGATGTGGATACAGATTTAAGTTTTTTACTGGCTTTAAATAAAGAGGAGCTTTTAGAGAAAACAAAAGCTAATAACGTGTCTTTACTTCAAACGGAACGTAATATAAATATAAGTCAGTTTGATATTAAAACTAACAAAGCACAGTTTTTACCAACAATAGGTTTGGTTGGGTCTTATGGTTGGAACGAATCTTCTACTGATAACCCTTTAGCATTCACGATCCAAAGTACAGTGTCTGGCTTGTCTGCAGGCGTTAATTTAACTTGGAATATCTTTGATGGTGGTAGCAACATAACGAGAGTTAAAAACGCAAAAATTGTTTTAGAGAATCAACAACTTCAAAAAGAACAATTAATTATCGATGTTGAAAGAAACTTCAATAACGCTTGGGATGATTATCAAAACAAATTAGTTATATATCGAGTGCAAGAAGCAAATATAAAAACCTCTCAAAATAATTTTGAACGTACCCAAGAAAAATTTAAAATTGGGCAAGTAACCTCAATAGAGTTTAGACAAGCGCAACTAAATTTACTTAATTCTGAGCTTAGTAGAAATCAAGCAAAATATGATGCTAAGTTAGCAGAGTTAACAGTGCTTCAATTAAGCGGAGAATTATTGAACATTGCATTTTAGTTACAAAGCACTTTGTAAATTGACAAAGAAAATAAAATAGTATGCAAGAACATTTTTTTCAATGTCCATATTGCTGGGAATCAATATCTATGCTAATAGATGTATCACAAACTTATCAATCATACATAGAAGATTGTGAGGTGTGTTGTAACCCAATACAATTACAAATTTCTACTGAAAACCAAGAAATAGTAAGTTTTTCCGCAGAAAACATAGAACAGTAATTATTTTTTAAGTAACTGCAAATCAATTAATTAAAAAACTTTTCGATGAACGACATTGCAGTTCATCGAAAATAATTGTCGTATAACGGTTATTCTGCTATATTCGTAATAGAAATGCCTCCCTCAGCCAAATCTATTATTATGAAAACCGCTAAACTTACACTATTACTTTGTTTTGTTACCTTATTGTCCTTTGGTAGCATATCAACGAAAGAAAAAGAAGCTTTAAAAGCAATTTATAATTCTACAAACGGAGCACTTTGGAGAACCACTTGGGATTTAAATAAACCCGTTAATGAGTGGCATGGTGTTACTGTAAAAGGAGATAAAGTTATTGGACTTAATTTAGAATTCAATAATCTTAGAGGTACTATACCACAAGAGATTGGAGATTTAGTTCATTTAAAACATATCAATTTCTTTAGAAATAAAATTTCGGGAGGTATTCCTGCAACTATTCAAAACTTAAAATCGTTAGTAACTTTTAATGTGGCATTTAATATGCTTTCAAATCCTATTCCAGAAGAAATTGGAGGGTTAGAATCTTTAAAAAACTTAAAGTTATTTATGAATATGATTAGTGGAGAAATTCCTAACACAATTGGAGATCTAACTAATTTAAACACACTAGAGTTATACAACAACCAATTAACGGGTGAGTTACCATCATCTATTGGTAAGTTAACAAAATTAAAAGAGTTGTTATTAAGTAGTAATCAAATTACTGGTAAGCTGCCTTCTACGATATCTAATGTAAAAGGGTTAAAAATTTTAAGTCTTTTTGAGAATAATTTCTTCGGAACATTGCCAAACTCAATATGTAGTTTAATAAATCTTGAAGAGTTAGTCATCTCTAATAATGCATTCTACGGAAAATTGCCTAATCAAATGGCTAATCTATCAAATTTAAAAGTATTACTAATTGGTAATAATGATTTTAAAGGTGAGCTTGTTGAGTTGCAATCTAAGTTTCCTAACTTAAAGCAATTTGATTTTGTAGATATCAACAATCAAGGAGCAATAGCTACTCTTGACTCTGAAGATGACGACGATTAACAATATTTATTTGGTTTTAAATTAAAATTAGCTCTCAACATTATTATGTTGGGAGCTTTTTTATGGATATTACTTATCAATTTATTATCACGCATAGAGTTTAAAACCTTAATGATTAGGTAAATATAGATTAAGATAATAATCTATTAAAATCTTCTCAAAATATATTGGTAATATCTAAAAAAGCTATTATATTTGCAGTCCTAAAATGATTGAGTCGGCATTATGAACCGAAAGTTAAAAGCTAAGCAAGTCATTATATATATTAAATCGCGGGATAGAGCAGTAGGTAGCTCGTCGGGCTCATAACCCGAAGGTCACTGGTTCGAGTCCAGTTCCCGCTACTAAGGCGAAAGCCAATGAAATCAACGGATTGTGTTCTCGCAATCCGTTTTTTTATGTCATCATTTTCCTTATTTTTACGTTCAGTACACGATAGAGTACACGATTACCCGATGAAATTAACCTACTCAGAACCTAAAATATACACTGGTGGTGTGGACGTCACCCAATGGTCTAAGCTCAATAGAGCGGAGCAAAAAATCGCACTATCCAAATCTTGGTATGTTTATTACTCATATCGACATCCTCAAACCAATAAGTTAGTACGTCAAAAGAATATTAAGGGAGGAGCGAATACTTTTAATACAAGAAAAGAGCGTCTAATAATTCTCAAACAGCTTAAAAAAGCATTGATGTTCGTCTTGGATAGGGGCTATAATCCTTATGATAAAAGTCTGGATTTAAAATCTGAAATTAAAAACATATTGGAATCGGGACAAGACTTTACTTTCGGTACTAATATAAAGCCGAAAAATAGTCCAAAAGTTGAGGGTGTTGATTTAGAGGTCAAGACCACTATTAAAGAAGCTTTCGAAAAGGCAATGCTCTTAAAAAAGCAAACGCTAAAGTCAAATTCATATTCACGTTATAAAAGTCGTATTAATCAATTTAGGAAATGGCTTAACAATATTGGAATTAAAGAGTCTCAGGATATCTCAATTATTACAAAGAAAACAGTTATTGATTTTCTAAACGGTGTACTTATTAAAACGAGTCCACGTAATAGAAATAATTCCAGAGCAGATATTACGTCCCTATTTCAAGTAATGTATGACAACGATATTATTGAGGCGAATTTTGTAAAACAAATCAATGTGTTAAAGTCAAATCCAGAGCGTAATAAGACCTACAAGCCTGATAAATTAGATGAGATCTTGTCTTACCTAAAGGAACATGACAAAACACTACTGTTATTTATTGAATTCATATCCTACGGTTTGTTACGACCAATAGAAATTTGTCGTCTTACAGTTGGAGATATTGATATTAATGATGCAAAAATGTACATAAAGGCAAAGAATAAGCCTATTAAAATTAAACTTATCCCAGATATTTTAATTAAGGAACTTCCAGATTTGAGTGATAAGAAAGACTCTTTGAGTTTATTCACTCCAGAGGGTTTTGCAAACGTGTGGAGTATTTCCGACGATAACAAAAGAGATTATTTTACCAAACGGTTTAAGAAGGTTAAGGACAAATTTGAACTCGGAAAGGATTATGGATTATATAGTTTTAGACATACCTATGTGACCAAATTATATAGGTCATTAAGAGAAGGTAAGACACCTTTTGAAGCAAAGAGTACCTTAATGCAAATTACGGGGCACAGTACAATGGATGCATTGGATAAATATCTTAGAGATATTGACGCGGAGCTTCCAGAAGATTTCTCACAGTATTTTTAATTAGATTTTATGAATTATTTTGGAATTATACAAATGTACGAGATTGATGAAGTGATTAAAAAAGATCAACTCGAAAATTATTTAGTCCATAAAGGATATTATGAAAAATATAATACCATTAGTATCTCAGATTTTTCAGATCACATTGAGAAGAGTATAAAGCCAAATAAAGACCTTTTAGATGCTTTCTACAATTATATCATTACAAAATATCAAGTTGTAATTGACCGAAACATTCATTCCTTTTTTTATGATTTTGAAGAATTAGTTTATGGATTAGACGATAAGGATTCAAAAAGAATTGCACTTCAAAAATTTAATGAAATTTATCGCGTCATCAACATAAAAGGATTGAATTTTAGTAATAATTATAAGTCTGAAAATGGAATTAATATCACTCAAAGTAAGGGCAGAATGTTTATGCTTTTTGGGATTAGGGAAGCAATGAAAAGTTCAATAGGATTACAGGAAAATATAGTATCATTTTTAATTGGCTTCGACGAATACTTCACAAGCCCAGAATTTACAGATGAAGAAGTATTTAAAGATTTGATAAGATTTGAAAGTAATCTTAAAATATTGGTACAATTAAACGAGCAATATAAGTTTGAACCAGACTATTACTTTACAAATTTTAAAAAGTACTCAGATCTCTTTAGAAAATATAAGCACATTTTTAAATCGGTTAAAATTGTGCAGTTTGTGTACGAATTAATTGAAGTAAACTCATCAAATTTATCATCCTATAATGACAGCCTTTATCAAGTGCTAAAAGAATATGATTTGGTTAAAGGGACTAAAGAAAATTATATTAAATTCTTAAAGACTGAATTTGATTCAAAGAAAAAGGATATCAAAATATATGCGCCTGATTCTAATCTTGAACACGACAAAAGAGTAAAAAAAATAAGAGAGAAATTATCACATTTGACCTCTTAATTATCTAAAAAAAACCTTCCCGCATAAATTTCACAATTTCCGCAGATATTTAAGTATTTCCGCAGGATTCCGCATGTTCATTATTCTCTGATAAGTAGGGTGTTGTATTAATTTTATAACGTAACCAAATACTTATAAAACATGAACATAAAAATTAAAAAGAAGTTAAAAGAAATTAAGTTAAACGAAGATTTTAGACAATCAATTCAAGATTGTTTAATTGATGTTAGTCTTATAGAATGGATTCTCTTTCCAATCATTATAAAAATGGAAATTGCCACTGTCTATTTTTTCATCAAATTAAGGTTCCGATGGATTCCAAATATGTTTAATCAACTAAAGTTTAATTAAGATGAAAAAGAATAAAGCAAGATCAGTTACTATTCGCTTTACGGAAAATGATTTTATAAATATTGAGTGTGCTGCTAAGGAAGAAGGTATGTCCATTTCTGAATATATACGTGAACAATCTGTGCCTAAATATATATTGATATGATGAATGATACTACAGAAAAAATAAAGTCATTATCTGAAGCAATCAAAGGCGATGAAGCAAAACTAATTCACGGGACTTCAAATTCTGGTTGTCTTATTGTAAAGCCTGCAAATGCATGGATAGAAGAAGCAAAGTTAAGACCAATACCGAAGATGTTGTTTGGGGAGTTTTGGTTTGAAGGAGAGGTTTCAGTGCTATTTGCAGATACCAATGTCGGTAAATCAATATTAGCAGTCCAAATAGGAGATAGTATTAGTAAGGGCCAGCACATTGAAGGATTTAAATTAGAAGTTCCTCCAAAGAAAGTAGCTTATTTAGATTTTGAATTATCAGATAAACAGTTTGAGAAACGGTATTCAGATAATTACACAAACCACTATCATTTTCATGATAATTTCTTGAGAGCTGAAATTGATCCTGAAGCTGAGTTACCTAAGGAGTTTGAAAGTGTTGAGGAACATTTAAATCATTCTTTTTCAAGTGTTATTGAAGACAGTGGGGCTGAAGTGCTAATAATCGATAATATTACGTTTCTAAAAAGCGATAACGAAAGGGCTAAGGACGCATTATTAATAATGAAGCATCTCAAACAGCTAAACAGAGCTTATGGAATATCCATTCTTGTTTTGGCTCATACACCAAAGCGTAATTCAGCAAATCCATTAACCAAGAATGATTTAGCAGGAAGTAAAATGCTCATGAATTTCTGTGATAGCGCTTTTGCAATAGGGGAAAGTGCTTCAGAACCAGATATTCGGTATTTGAAACAAATTAAGCAACGAAATACGGAGAAAATTTATAATGATAATAATGTTGTTATGACACGTATTGCACAACCATTGAATTTCTTAAAATTTGAATTCATTGGATTTGGAAATGAAACTGAACATTTAAGGAAAATTGAGATGAATGACATTGAAGACAGAGATGTCAGGATACATGAGCTTAAAGAAAAAGGACTTCCGAATACAGAAATAGCAAAGGAGTTAGGTATAAGTGAGGGAACGGTTAGAAACAGGTTGAAGAAAATAGCGTAGTAATAAAATGAATGCAGAGACAGTATATACAGTGTTTAAAGCCCTTCCTCAAGAGGAAAGGTCAAAGCTGTATACCATGTTGAAGCAAGACTATGACATTGAATTGCCAAAGATTAAGAAGAGAGAAATTATTCAGTTTTCCGATGCTGATGCCCTTAAATACATATATAATAATCTGTTTTAAATAATTGATTCGTAATTCGTAACTGTCGTAAACCTCGTAACAGTTACGAGAGTTACGATTACTACGAGGATTACGAATATAAAATAAAATGAATAGTTTTAAATATAGTTTAGACCGCACCAGTAAAAAATTTTTTTGTCCCAAATGTTCAAAGAAAACCTTTGTAAGGTATTTTGATTCTGAAACGAGTAATTACTTAAATGACACTATTGGTAGGTGTGATAGAGAAAGTAAATGTGGCTATCATTTGACACCAAAAGGTAATAAGCCATTAGTTAAACTATCAGATTTGAATATACACGAGCGATTACCAAGCTTTCATAATGATAATCTAATCGGGTTATTTGGCAAAAACTATTCAAATAATTTATTTATTCAGTACTTAAAAACAAAATTCGTTCCTGTTGATATCGAAGATGTCATAAAACGGTATTTTATTGGGTCGTCAAATCACTGGAATGGTGCAACCATATTTTGGCAAGTTGATGAGGAAATGAGAATTCGAGCAGGAAAAGTTATGCTTTACAATCCCAGTTCTGGAAAACGTGTAAAACACCCATACCCACATATTAACTGGATGCATAAGGTCTTACATTCAGATAATTACGAGATATTGAATACAAATATTATCAAGTGTCATACAGGTGTCTTACGAAAAGACCAAAATGTATTACATAAAGATAACCCATTTGTATTACAACAATGCTTGTTTGGTTTGCATAATCTACATAACGAAATTTATAAGACAATTGCTCTTGTTGAATCTGAAAAAACAGCAATTATGATGAGCATTTATTTGCCCTGTTATTTATGGATGGCTACTGGGTCGAAATCTAATTTTAAATCAAGTGTATTACAACCATTAAAAGGTCGAAAAATCATAGCCTTCCCCGATAAGACTGAGTATAAAGTCTGGAATGCAAAATCTTCGATATTAAGAAAAGAGGGATTTAATATTGTTTGCAGTGAAATATTAGAGAAAATTAAACTTGAAGATGGTGATGACTTAGTTGATCTTTTACTTACAAATCATTAACTTAATTTGTATTAACTACTTAATAAAAATGTTTGCTGATAAAAGATAAAGGCTTTCAAATAATGAATGATTTTTATAAATAATTAATCTTTTCTCCATTGCTTAGAAAAATCATCACTTTCAGTGCCTAATGGAAATAATATATGGTACCATAGACAGTTAAAAGTATATCTTAAATATCTATACCAATATGGTTTCTTTTTTTTCATTTATCTTAAATGTTTTGAACTTGATTGTCTATACCCAGCATCCCGATGGGTATTAGATATATATGTATCCTATTTCTATTCATTCTTTTCTTTCCAAAATTGGATTGAAAGTCCTTTGAAAACCCAGGGACGCGGATTGTTATGCGATTGAACTTGCGTTGACTTTAGCTTACTATGTTTTCTAAGCTTTTTTCAAATTCAGGTTTTTTTATTATTTCATTATAGAAAGGCATTCCCCAAATGGTATAGTTTCTACCTTTCCATAATTGCTCCAAAAAATGTTCTTCTCTTAACTGCATTAAGAATTTCTCCTTCCATTCGTCCTTTTTTAATAAGTGTTCTCCTTTAGGCTCAATAAATATTTGGTAGTGCAAACCTTCTTCGGGTTGGTGGTTAACCATAAACAGAACAAAGTCCGGTTCCGTAGGTCTACCATCATCAAAGTTGTAAATCCTAAAATGCCTTTCATTACGTACTAAGTAAATTTCCTCGAATTTTGCCTTAAGTTTCTCGTAAGCTTTATCTATGAATTTGATTAAAAGCTTTTCTTCTGATGTACCAAAACAATCTTCAAATACATACCAATCTCTATTACCTAAATCAAGGTAGTAATTGGTTTCTGTTGGATTAATCATTGATTTACCGAACTCTTTATCTGTACTATCACTCAGGGCAAAATTTAAGACCTTATCTGTGATTTTATCTTTTACCAAAAAAGGCTTGAACTCTTTACTTCCCTTAAATTCAATCTTATCAGAAGTAATAACCGTGGCTATATCTGCTAATACTTTAATGGCTGCATCCAGTTTTTCTCTTGATGTAAGATTTATAATTTGGTCTGGTAGCCCCGAAACATCTAATTTTACTTTACCTAAATAATCCTTAGAATCAATAAACTCTGAAATTGATTTAAGATTAGGTAGATGTACTCTAAGATTAGAGAACTTATAAAAATCAAGCCTATTGATTGCCTTACGAATAATATGTTCTCCAAAATCAGCTAATTTATATTCCTTTTCTTTTTTATCTACCGCAGCTGTGGAGGCTTTACCAAAAGCAATACTTGACTTGGTGTAACCTGTTTTTAGTGAAACTTTGTGAGTTTGTTCAATGAGTGTAGATTTAAGACTAAATACATCCTCGCGATTGTACTTCTCTTGCTTATTTAGAAATATGAAACCTGCTTTGTAAAATGAAGTTTCTTTGAAATCAGATTTTAGCCTCATTGGTCTTTCTATAGACTGTTTTGCTTTAATACCAATTTCTTCTAATGCTGTGTTTAACTCTTGAATGTAACGTGGATTGTAGGCACTATGGTAATACAGTTCTTCACAAACCCTCAATTCATTTGTTACATCATTATCAAACTTTCGGCTAAAAAATTGTTGCTCTTCTGAAATTTGAAATGGACAATATCTTGCACCTCTTCCAATAAGCTGTGCTTCGGCCATTGTTGTTTTACCAGGTTTACCTTGTTTGGCATCTCTTGTGTCATAAAGTCTTACAATATCAAATAGGTTTAATACATCCCAACCTTCGTTTAGTTTATCAACAGCAAATACAGCTCTGTATTCGTTTTCTTCATCTTCTAATGAATTGACCGCTAATTGCTTTTCTTCACTTTCATTTTTACTATTTACAGAAATGAGTTTTTCTTCTGAGAAATCTTCTTTAAGCTCTGTAATTAGGTTTTCAAGACTAATGTTATTATCTTTTAAATATTGAAACACTTTTGCAATGGCTTCATCAGGATTAGAATTTTTAATTTTTTCTAAATCAGAAACCCTTAGGTTTTTGATGCCCTCTGCAAATTCGTCAAAGAAGTTTTGACTATCCCTAATGGTTTTGGACTTAAAGAGAATTACAGGCTTGATAAGCTTTTTGTACTTCTCAAATACCTTACGCCTGTATTGACTTAATAAAACTCCCTGAATGGCTCTATCGAATTGAGAAAGGTCTGCTTGCAGCACCTTGACTTCTTTAGAGTAGCCATCAATTCGGAATTGCTTTAGCGGATAATCAAAAACGAGCTTGTCACTATATTTTTCCTCAATTTGTGAGTTTGATAAATCAGCTGTTGCAGTGAACTCTAACAGTAGATTTTCTTTATTGGCATTAAAAATACGGTTAACTGTACCTTCCCAACTTAGTATATCTTCAACCTCATCTTTTTTAAGCTCGTTTTTCTTTTTGGTTTCTGCGTTAATATGGTGGGCTTCATCTGAAATTAGGACGATTTTAGTTTCTTCAAAATCATCATACGTAAGGCTGTTTTCTTTAGGTGTGTTTAGCCTTGAATGTAATCCCTGAATAGTTGAGAATACAATATTTATATCTTCTTGGTTTGCCGCTTGAAAATTATCTACTTCTTTAATTTTAATTTGTTTATCACCAATTGAAATGCTATCTGCAAATAAGTATTTAGATGATGTAGTATTGAAGAAGTTATCTCTTGTTTTTTCAATAATGTTAGTACTGTTTACAAAGAACAAGAAGTTACGATACCCTTGCTCATACAAGTAAATGATAAGACCCGCCATAACAAGCGTTTTACCACTACCAGTTGCCATATGGAACAGTAATTGAGAAGGTGTAACTCTGTTGTTATAAAATTCAAAATAGAATAGAAAACGAGAAAAAGCTTCTTTTTGATAAGGTCTTAAATCAAAAGTAGAATTAAGATTTTCTGGTATATATAAAGGTACATTTGGGCGTGGAATGCCCATTTCAAAACCAACTGATATTTTTTGTTCAAGTGTTTGCATCCTTTATCTATTTAATGAAATCTTGAAAATCTACAATACCATCAAGCTCTATTGGAGGAGTATTATTAAAATTAACAGAAAACAACTTTAACTTAGACGCATCATCAAAAAATGGAGATTTATGTCTGACGTTGTAAAGTATCTTAAATGTTGTACCAGCGCTATTACAAAGTTTTGATAATAACCTAAAATTGTTGTAGTCATCTCTAAATGGAGCCCATCTATCTAATGAATAGTAAGACCTCTTCAACTCATATATGGTTGTCGGGTTACCATTAGCACCTACCTTGTATAAATCAATATCAGATACTTTTAAACTACTACCAAGACTACCTCTTTGCCATTTATGATAAGCACTGGATGTTCTGTCATTTAAGTATTTACCAGTAGTACTATTAGAAATAGGTAAGTTGTAACTTGAAAAAACCTGCATTAATTCCATCATATTTTTCAATTCAAAATTCGTACCGTCAGTAGAAAGGAGTACTTCGGTAACCTCTGAAATGTCAGTACGGAATTTAATTAAAATATAAGGCACTCCTGTAATTGCTGATAAATGTTTATAAAAATCAACCCCTTCTTGGTCTGCATTACTTAGGTTTGAATTATATTCGCTCTCGTTTTTACCAAAAACATAAACTAATAATTTTGGGTCGCAATTTGCATCTCCATATATTAATTGCCATTCATTACCAGTTACAAACTTTAGGTGATTAACACTATTTTTTATTAGTTCATCATAGACTGCATTTCCTTTATAGTAGCTCATTTCCTTTATTTCTTATAAAAATTATGGTTATTAATAATTGTCTCATCTGTAATGGAGTAAGTTTGGTCATCTATCTCTGAATAATTTACATATAGCTGATTCTTATCCAAAATTGCGATTAAGGCCTTTATCATTTCATCCTGTTTTAATGCAGAAAAGGCATCTAACTCATTATTCAAAATATCTCTATTAAGACTAAATTGTATGTAGTTGTTACTATATAAGCTCTTATATATCTCAATTAAAGCTACTGAGTCAGTGGCTTTTTGCATGATTTCAACGATTGAGGAATTAAGAGATAAAAGTTCTGCATATATAAATTCACCTCCTCCTTTCCAATCAACAATGGATGAAATGCCCGAGGGGTCTCCTTTTAGACATTTTTGTAATCTAGAAACTGCATCATTTTTACCATAGAATAATTGTTCTATTCCAATAAATTGACGACCAAGCTTTAGGGCTACAGCCGCAGTAGTACCGCTACCAAGGAAAAAGTCTAAAACTATATCACCAGGTTCAGTACTAAATTCAATTACTCTTTTAAGTAGCTTCTCAGGTTTTTTACCTTTTTTAAGAATAACACCACCTTCCTTTGCTATCCCTTGAAATGGTATATCATCCCAAAAATTAGTTAATGGTTCAGCGGTAACTAATTCTCCATCAATTTCACGTAACTTATTTTTATAAAATAAAATTCTCTGACCTTTCTGTAAATAAATGTCCAAATGATTTTCTCTGGTCTGTCTGAATATTTTTGATGGTTCTTTTTTAGAGGCATCAATCAATTCTCTTGTTTCTTTACCAACACCATCATAATTTGGCTCTGCAAACCTTATAACTTGATTTGGAAATTTAGCAATGAGTTTGTCTGCATCTTTAATATTGAATTGCTTTAAAGCTTCTTTTACTGAGATAAACCTCCATTTTTCAAAATCTTCTCCATAGTTGATCACAAACTTATTATAAGCCTTATCATAATCTCTTTTAGTATATGATTTTTTATATATCCATTGACTTTTAACTTTAGCATAACCAATTAGGTAATCCGTTACAGATATTGGAGAAGGATTAATTGATTTATGACCAGTAGCAGCACTTCTCTTTATGGAAGTTAAGTTGAGGAAGTTTTCTTTACCAAATATTTCATCACATAAAATCATTAAGTATGGAAGCTCATTATCATCAATGTTCATCCAAATTGAACCATTATTAGAAAGTAGCTTTTTTGCAACCTCTAATCGGTTTTTCATAAAAGTTAACCAAGTAGAGTGATTAAAGCTGTCATTATATTTAAAGCTATCATTACCTGTATTATAAGGAGGGTCAATATATATGAGCTTTACTTTCTTGTTATACTTAGGCAAAATGCTATAAAGACCTAATAGGTTATTTCCTTTAAGTATTAGATTATCGTCTGACTTAATTTCAGTAACTTTTTGCTCACCATTTTTTGTAAAACGTTTCCAGTTTGATAAAACTTTAGGATCTAATAGTCTATCTATTTCATCTGGTGCTAAGGTTGTATTCCAAAAAACTTCTTTTCTCTTATTGTCTTCTTTTGTTTGACCTCCTTCTAAAACACAATCTTTATATGGCCAAGCCAAAACGACATCTTTATTCTCTTTAATAAATTCATCATCTTCCATTAGACCAATACGATTCTTAAAAGATGTGTAGCTATCAGGCAAAAAGGCTTTGTTACTTACAAATTTTTGGAATTTGATTTTATCAAAAACCATAATTCCTTCTACATCTTGAAAGAAATGCTTTTTGATACTTTCGTATGAAAGAAGCATTTTAATTAATATAACGTCAAGTTGTAAAGCTAACTCAATGATTTTGTTTTTGAGTAGCTTACCATCTACTACAAGTCTTTCATCTTGTTGGAGTAGCCTTTTTAAATCTTCTAATAGGTTCTGCATATATTTAATTTCTTCGATTGGTTTCTCGTGCTATTTTTTTTTATTAGGTACTAAAAGTTCTCTTATGTCAACGTTTAAAATTTCAGCAATTCTATAAAGGTCTTCTATGCTTGGTTGTCGTCTGTTCTTAGCATAAGAATTTACCATATTATAGCTCTTCTCCAACTTCTTTGCTAACCAGATTTGCTTGATTCCTTTTTCTTCTAAAACCTCTTTTATTCGGTTCATTTTTATGAAAATTAATTCAGTCAGCAAAATAGAGATTATATTTCAGTATCTCATTAAATGAGTATTAAAATAATCATTCAATTTTGGTGGCAAAGGAGAATTAAAGCTCTATTGCCAATGCGGCTCGAAGCGACATATATGCTTGAACGAGATATGGTTTGTCATTTTTTCAACGGCGTATGGAGGCCGTTTATATGGCTCGTAGCGTGCGAAATAGCTATTGTTTTCCGGTTAGGTACAAGCGAGATTTTTAAATTTTATTATTCATTTTTTATCGGAAATCGTCAAATTTAAAAATTTGGCGACTTTCCAAATATGCCTTAACCTTCTAAAGGCAACAGCCGAGCTATGAGCTATATACATCTTAAGTATGTAGTTCTATATAAATTCTCCATTGCAAAAATCTATGTTTTGATATAAACAATCATAAAAAGCTGTTTGCCAAGAGTTTTTGTTTACCACATATCTACTACTATAGCAATCTTTAAGATGTGCTTTTAAATGGTTGCTTCCTGCACTTTCAAATAATATCGTTATTTGTTGTTTTATGTTTTCAAATTCTTCAATTGCGTGAATAGAGTACAACTCGTTAAGTAAATAGGAAGCAAAATGATTTCTTAGTCGCTCTCTTAATAAAGTAGGCCAATCATCAGGAGGCAATACGTAATATTCAAATGTAATTGGATTAAGAGTAATTATTTTAGCTTTTAGCCAATCATAATCTTCAATATCATCAAAATATGGATGTAAAGTTTCTTCTTCACTATTTGTTGGAGAGTCAACCAACTTGTCTTTATTACAGTCACTACAGGATGGTACTAAATTATTTGGTGTTATTGATAGTATTGGATATTTTGATTTAGGTAAATAATGATCTAAAGTTCTAACTTGTTTAACATTACAAAATGGGCATTTTCCATTTGGAGCAGAGATAAATATTGAGTTGTAATATTTCCTTCCCTTATTATTCTTATTTACCAGTCTATCTGTATAGATTCCTTTTAAAACTGTTGCGTTAATTGTATCACTAATATTTACATTTTGGTGTATTTGGTATAATGTATTCGTTAGTTTTTTATTATTAAAGTCTGATTCTGCTGTTGTGAATTGATCTACTGAGTCAATTATTTCTTGTTTAAGAACTGTATTTTGTAAATTATCAATACAATCAAGAATAACTTCTGATACTAAAAATGATGGTTTTGCTATTTTTTTCATTTATTATGCATTAATGTTCTTAAAATAGCTTTTCCCTCTTGACCAATTTTATTATTTAAAATACCAACAGCCTCTTCAAAATCATTTGAGTTGTTTACTATTTCCTTTAAAATATTATGAAAACCAGAATCTGTCACTTCTAAACCAAATATTTCTTGTGTCAGTAGGCCAACATTTTCTCCAAAAGATTCAATTTCTAATCGTTCTGCAATCGCATCTGCTCCGTGCCTTCTTAACTTCCATACAGAACTTTTTGGGACTTCTTGTAATACAACAGGTGAATGAGTACCAATTATAGCTACTGCATTTCTTTGTATAAGTATATCCGATAATGCTCTGATAAATGCAGAAAGTAATGGAGGATGTAAATACCCTTCTGGCTCATCTAAAAGGACAAGACTTCTTTCCTCGATAGTCTCAACAATTTGAGTAATAGTTAATAATACTATTTTATGTCCAGAACTTAATTTATTAAAAATTAAAGAAGCTTTTTCGATTAATTGTAAATTGTCTTCAATTTCTAAAATATGAGATACCTCAGACTCATTAAATACAGGATCTGTTTCAAGGACTTTTACTGCATTTTCCCACCTATTTCTCTTTCCTTGTAATTTACATTTTTCAATACTTTTTACAAATTCATTTTTTAGTATTGTTGGGCTTTTTGGTCTATCATTATTCTTTTCAGCTCTTTTTAATCCAATATATGAATAATTTAAATGTTTAGTTTTATCTCTTTTTTCAACAATAGGATTTGTTTCATCAAATGCACTAAATGAAACTGAGATAAGATTAGCAAAAGGATTTTTTGATTCTTCAAGAGAATTTGTGAAAAAACCATTTTTTCCATTTCTTCGATTTCCACCAAGTAGCGAAGTAATCATACTATTGAAAAGATGAGTTTTACCAACACCATTACGTCCTATAATTACATTAATATTTGATGGAGGATTTGATTTAGGAATAACGTTAAAATCCAAAACCATATCGCATACTAAACTTTTAGGATGTTTAGGTAAATGGAACTTGAAATTGTAAGGTGTTAATTCAGAATTACCAGTAGCCAATCTTCTAAATTGACCTTCTACTGAAGTTGTACTAACATCTCTCAATAGAGAAATTTTCGTTACATTTTCTTTTAATGAACGTTTGTAAATATTAGTTTTCAATGCTAAATCGTTCAGTGCATTTAAAACCTCGTCTCTAAAATCTACGCTAATTAAACTTAATCTTTCATAATAACTAACATCTTGCCCCAGAGAGAAAAAGGTTTCCTCTAATACTTCAAAAGAATTTGGCAAATTAGGGGTTCTCATTTGCGAGCCCATATTAAATTTTCCGATTTTTACAGATCCCAAATTATGTCTGAGTCCTTCATTATCATAATAATAAAGTGTATACAAAGTGGAGTAGGTAAACCAATCATCCCAGTTTGAGTGAAACAGAAAAACAACATTGATTTTTTGTATTTCAGAATTAGTATCGTTGTTGAGATAAAAGTTCATCTTATATTTTCAGTAATTGCAGACCACGAGTTTGTGAAAGCGTCAATAACGGGAAAAAGCGTTAGTTTTTTTTCGTTGACGCAACTAAGTTAATTAAAAGTACTTAATTTCCAATAGGGAATTCTGTAGTTATTTCCTTTACACATTGTTATGCTTTGAAATTGTTTCCAGAGAAAATTCTGAAGGAATTTTGTATATAAGCATTTGCCAAAACAAATAATTATATAAGGTGTTCCTATATGTATTATAAATCATCAAGACTATTTTTGTTCGATTCCTTATTTCTTAATTCTAAATATTTGTCTGTAAACTCATATTTTATATTGGCATTTTGAGAAAAGATGTCATACTCATTTTCTTGAAAACCTTTATCAAATGTGATTACTTTATTCTCAATTACCCATTCGTACCTTCGTACTGGTTCCTCCCAATCATATTTAACTAAAGGTTCTCCGTATTTGCTCTTATATAATGATAGTAAATTTTCCACGTCATTTTTATAACTTTTATAGTACATAATTGTAGCTCCCATTCCAGCTCCATCAGGTTTAGTTAGTTCACCAATATTTATATTAATTCGTCTTAATTCGTTGTATTTGAAATCTCCATCAAATATTATGCGAATTTTGTTTCCATCAATGTTATAATTATATCTGTAATAGTTTCGACGCGAGTGTTTATAGATTTTTTCATTCGCAAGTAGTGTATCAATAGTTTTTTCGTATATATCCTTTGATATTCCTAATTTGAAATCAAGAAAATCAATTTCTTTGTCTGCTGAATTTGAACAACTGAATAAAACAATGATTGCAATTAAATTAATTAGTTTAATTTTCATTTGATGTGTTTTTTAATGTGTTGCAACAAATATAAATATATACTGGTTACTAAATATCTATTTTAAGATCCATAAAATGAATTTATTAAATTCATATCTTCAATTTACAAGAAATTGAAAATATATGAGAAATAATATGCGTAGCTCTACGGAATTTTATATGATCAAATCACTTTGAAACAATATACCGTTAACTGCTGTTAAAATATTTTTTATATTTGAATCAATGTATAATTAGAGTACACGATTGCGTACACGATTTCAATCGTGGGAGGTATTTTAAGTGCCAAATTCGAGGTTTGATTCAAACTCATAACCCGAAGGTCACTGGTTCGAGTCCAGTTCCCGCTACTAAGTAAAAAGTCGCAACTTTAGAGTTGCGACTTTTTTGTTGGTTTAAACTATAGATTATTTGTTTATCTTCTGGCTTACTGCAATTGACTATTTTATATTAGCCTTACACCATGCGTTAAAAGCCTCTTGTAATTCTTTGACTTTTTCAGGGTGCTCAGCAGAAACGTCATAACGCTCTCCTGGATCATTTTCTAAATCAAATAATTTAATAGATAAATCGTCCCTAATTGGCGCAATGTATTGTGCAGAGGGTTCACTTTTCCAATGGTTTTCTTTTGCATTAGTAATTTTCCATTTTCCCTTACGCGCAGCCCAAGTTTTTTGCCATTTCCAAACTAATAATCTCTCGTTGTTAGCATCATTAAATAAGTTGATGCCATCTAAATCTTTATCTGTAATAGTTACTCCTCCAGCTTTTGCAAGCGTTGGTAAAATATCTGTAGCAGACACATACTTAGTTTCTACTTTACCTGCTTCCACTTGTCCTGGCCAACTTACAGCCATTGGTACTCTAATACCGCCTTCCCAAAGTGAATATTTTCCTCCTGTTAATGGTGCATTGTTAGAACCTGTTAATGGAGAACCTCCATTATCTGAAATAAAAATAATCAATGTATTACTATCTAATTCTTGTTCTTTTAATGCATCAAGTACACGACCAATATTATCGTCAAGGCAATTGAGATTTGCTAAATAATACTTGCGTAAATCGTCTGTATTTATGGCTCCAACTCTAGAATACTTATCATAATAGGCAGAGTAAGTTCCTGCATCATGTTTGCCATAAGCGACCAGACTGTCTGGTTCGTAATTAGGAATTTCTTTAACGTTATACTTATCTAAATATTTTTTTGGTACTTCATGTATTAAATGATGAACTGCGCTATAAGACAAGGTTAAAAAGAAAGGTTTGTCTCTTTTCTGTTTTAGATAAGAAATTGATTCGTCAGTAAAAATATCTGTAAGATATCCATCTTCGTAACTTTTTTCTCCCATATTATGCATTAATGGTCCAAGTAAAGCACTGGTGCCATAAGGATCTGGAGTGCGGTCTTTAATACTTTGAGAATTCAACCAATAATCATGTGCGTGAGCAGAAAATCCTAAAAACTCATCATAACCATGATGTAATGGGTATTCTCTAACATCATTTTTGTGAAAATTTCGACCCAAATCATTTTTACCAATTCTTGCGGTTTGGTAGCCAGCTTCTTTTAAATATTCTGCTATAGTTTTAACATCATCAGGCAGTCCTGGTCCCCAACTTGCAGGTTTATCCCATCTAAATTGATTTTTTCCAGTGATGATACCTGCTCGTGACGGACTACAAACTGGAGCAGTCACATAAGCTTGTGTGTACACAGTTCCTGCTTTCCCTAATTTTGTAATATTTGGTGTGGCAATCGATTTATCGTGATTCTCAAATGGAGAAAAATCATTATAACCTTGATCGTCAACCACTATTAGTAATATATTTGGTTTAACCTGTGTATTTGTTATGTCTTTACGCTCTTCTTTTGATTTACACGAGAATAAAACCAATAATAAAAGTGATAGTGCAGCCTGTTTCATGGTATAATGTATTTAGATTTATTGTCTATCCTACAATAGTTACTTTAATATCTCTTTCTTCAAGTTTTTTTCTAAGAGAGCCAGAGATTCCTTTATCTGTTATAATTTCATGTATATGTGATAAATCACAAATACGTGCAAAGCTCTTTTTTCCAAACTTTGAAGAATCTGCCAAAATGATAACTTTCTGTGCAGCATTAAGCATTTTTTTATTTAACTCCGCCTCTTCTAAATTGGTAGTAGACAAACCGTATTCTAAATCAATACCATCAACTCCTAAAAATAATTTACTGCATGAAACATTTTTTAAAATATACTCGGTATAATTTCCAATAACCGAAGCCGAGCTGTGACGTATGTAACCACCAAGTTGTAATATCTCAATGTTTTTATCATGTATTAAATTGAGGACTACATGTAAAGATGATGTTATGACTGTTAGTTTGTTTTTTGGCTTTATAAATTTAGATAATGCTTGCACTGTAGTCCCAGATGCTATTAAAATAGAATCGTTTTCTACAATTTTGGATGCTGCTAATTGTGCAATTCCATTTTTTTCCTCCACAGAGATTTTCTCTTTGTCAATAACAGTGCGTTCATTTATATAAGGATTCTCTAGAGATGCTCCACCGTGTGTTCTATGCAATAAGCCTTTTTGTTCTAATAATTTTAAATCTTTTCTAATCGTAACCGCAGATACATTTAAAATTTCACATAACTCAAGTACCTCAAGATGTTTTTCTTGAGCCAGTCTATTTAATATCTCTTTATGTCTCTTCATGAAAACAAATATAACAAAACGAAATAATATGAAGTTAAAATCTATTAATTTATTTGATATATGTATAATTTAAGTTTCGTTTTCTTTCGTTTCGTTATAAATTTTATATATTTGAAATTAATTGTAAAATATAACAGCAAAAGTGTTTAGTAGAGAAACCTTAATAAATAAGATTAGTACAAACAAAGATTGGGATGTAATCATCATTGGAGGTGGAGCAACAGGTTTAGGAGTTGCTTTAGATTGTACGACCAGAGGTTATAAGACATTGCTTTTAGAGCAAGTAGATTTTGCTAAAGGAACATCGAGTAGGAGTACCAAATTAGTACATGGAGGCGTGAGATACTTAGCTCAAGGTAATATAGATTTGGTTCGAGAAGCTTTGTATGAAAGAGGTCTAATGCTTAAAAATGCTTCACACCTAGTAAGTAATCAATCATTTATTATCCCTAACTATAAGTGGTGGGACAATATCTTTTATACCGTTGGATTAAAAGTTTACGATTTTCTATCTGGTAAATTAAGTTTTGGAAAATCGACTAGAATAAAAAAATCTGAAACTATTTCAAGATTATCTACACTAGAAACCTCAAATTTAAAAGGAGGTGTCGTGTATCATGATGGGCAATTTGACGATTCTAGATTAGCTATAAATATTGCACAAAGTTGTATAGAAAATGGAGCAACAGTTATAAATCATTGTAAGGTTAAAAATTTATTGAAAAATGAAAAAGGAAATGTTGATGGTGTAATTGCAATTGATACCGAAACTAATATAGGATATACCTTACACGCCAAAACTGTAATCAATGCAACAGGTGTTTTTACTGATGAAGTGTTAAAAATGGATGATGCCTCTGCAAAAAATACAATTAGACCAAGTCAAGGTGTTCACTTAGTTTTTGACAAATCGTTTTTACCTGGAAATGATGCTATTATGATTCCTAAAACCAATGATGGTCGTGTTTTGTTTTTAGTGCCTTGGCATGATAAAGTTGTAGTTGGTACAACAGATACTTTATTAGATAGTCATAGTTTAGAGCCAAAACCATTAGATAAAGAAGTAGATTTTATTATTGAAACTGCTAATCGTTATCTTAATAAAGACGTTTCAAAAAGTGATGTGTTGAGCATTTTTGCAGGCTTACGTCCTTTAGCAGCTCCAAAAGACAAATCTGAAAAAACCAAAGAAATCTCAAGAAGCCATAAAATTATCGTATCCGATTCTGAATTGATTACCATCACAGGAGGAAAATGGACCACCTATCGCAAAATGGCCCAAGACACTGTAGATAAAATTATCCAGTTACATAAACTGCCAAGCGCCACATGCAAAACGAAGGAGCTATTAATTCATGGCGCAAATGGCACAGTAGATCGCTCAAATCATTTGTATGTTTATGGAACAGATAAAATCAAAATTGAAAACTTAATTAAAGAACAACCTAATTTGTCTGAGCGCTTACATGAACGACTTCAATTTACTAAGGCAGAAGTAGTATTTGCTGTAAGACACGAAATGGCAAGAACTATAGAAGACGTGCTTGCAAGACGTGTACGCGTGCTATTTTTAGATGCTAAAGCTGCCATAGAGATTGCTCCTATTGTTGGAGAGATTATTAGAGGAGAATTAAATCAAACAGATGATTGGCGAGCACAGCAAATTTCGAAATTTATAGAAATAGCAGACCAATATGTATTAAAATAACTAATGCTACTCTGAAATTGTTTTTACTTCGGAAAAAGGCTAATTAAACAAAATAATATGGGAAAATATATTCTTTCATTAGACCAAGGGACAACTAGCTCAAGAGCTATTGTTTTTGATAAAAAAGGTAATATAGTGTCTATGGCACAAAAAGAATTTACACAACATTTTCCCAAACCAGGTTGGGTAGAACATGATCCATTAGAAATCTGGTCAACCCAAACAGGTGTTGCAGCAGAGGCTATTGCAAAAAAAGGACTCGATGCTCAAAATATTGCAGCAATAGGTATTACAAACCAACGAGAAACGGTAGTTGTTTGGGACAAAAAAACAGGCAAACCCGTATATAATGCTATTGTTTGGCAAGATAAACGCACATCTAACTATTGCGACGAATTAAAAAAACAAGGTAAAAACGATTTTGTAAGGCAAAAAACAGGCTTGGTAATAGATTCATACTTTTCTGGTACAAAAGTAAAATGGATTTTAGACAACGTTGAAGGTGCTCGAGAAAAAGCCGAAGCAGGAGATTTGATTTTAGGCACCATAGATACGTGGTTAATTTGGAATTTTACCAAAGGAGATCAACATATAACAGATGTAACAAATGCGTCAAGAACATTAATGTTTAATATTAATACAATGGCTTGGGATGATGAGTTATTGGATTTGTTGACAATACCTAAAAGTATGCTGCCAGAAGTTAAACAATCTAGTGAGGTTTATGGTCATACAAAATCTACATTTTACGATACAAAAATTCCAATTGCTGGTATTGCAGGAGATCAGCAGGCAGCATTATTTGGTCAAATGTGTACCAAACCAGGTATGGTTAAAAACACCTATGGTACTGGTTGTTTTATGTTAATGAATATTGGAGATAAGCCAATCGTTTCAGAAAATAATCTTCTAACTACTGTAGCCTGGAAAGTAAAAGGAAAAACCACTTATGCACTAGAAGGCAGTATCTTTATAGCAGGAGCTGTTGTACAATGGCTACGAGATGGTTTAAAAATGATTAGAAATTCTTCGGAAATTGAAAAACTTGCCACATCGGTTAGTAGTACAGATGGTGTTTATTTCGTGCCAGCTTTCGCTGGTTTAGGAGCTCCTCACTGGAATCAACATGCCAAAGGAACCATATTCGGAATTACAAGAGGTACAACAGATGCTCATATAGCTAGAGCAGCATTAGAGTCTATTGCATTTCAAACTATGGATATTTTAAAAGCAATGGAGGCAGATGCAGACCTTTCTATTAAAGAGTTAAGGGTAGATGGTGGAGCTACAATAAATAATATGTTAATGCAATTTCAAAGTGATGTTTTAAATACACAAACCGTTAGACCAAAAACTGTAGAAACTACAGCAATGGGTGCAGCATTTTTAGCAGGTTTAGCAGTTGGATATTGGGAAAGTACAGATGAGATTCAAAATATTTGGCAAATAGATGAAACATTTAAGCCAACCCAAGATAGAACAGAAACCGAAGATAACATTAAAGGTTGGTACAAGGCAATTGACGCTTTAGAATATTGGACTAATAATAATTCAAAATAAAATCACATGACACCATTTATAGCAGAAATTATCGGAACAGCTATTTTAATTCTATTAGGTGGAGGCGTTGTTGCCAACGTAGTTCTTAACAAAACAATAGGTCATAATAGTGGATGGATTGTCATAACAACAGGTTGGGCATTAGCAGTGTATGTGGCTGTTGTAATTGCAGGTCCTCATAGTGGAGCGCACATTAATCCAGCAGTAACTGTAGCATTAGCAATTACTGGTAAATTTCCATGGGCAGATGTCCCAATGTATGTTTTAGCTCAAATGTTAGGAGCAATGATAGGCTCTACAACTGTTTGGCTTACGTATAAAAAACACTTTGATATTACCCAAGATGCAGAGGCAAAAAAAGCAGTGTTTTGTACTGCTCCAGCAATTAGAAATACAATATCAAACTTTTTTAGTGAAGCATTAGGGACTTTTGTATTACTATTCACAATATTATATTTTACAGATGCTACCATTAATGATACGCAAACTGTAATAGGTTTAGGGTCTTTGGGAGCTTTACCAGTTGCATTTTTAGTTTGGTCTATTGGTTTGTCTTTAGGAGGTACCACAGGTTACGCAATAAATCCTGCCCGAGATTTAGGTCCAAGAATTATGCACGCCATACTTCCTATAAAAAACAAAGCTAAAAGTGATTGGTCTTACTCATGGATTCCTGTCTTAGGCCCTTTAGTTGGTGGAAGTTTAGCAGCTTTACTTATGTTAGGATTATCTTAGAGAATTCGAGATTAATTATTAAATATAAAATGTCAATTCATTATGAATTGGCATTTTGTTTGTTCGGTTTCTCAAAGTATCTTTACATAACAAATGAAAAACTTTTTTACATTTATATGTCTTTGTCTAGTCTTGTCTTTTCAAGCACAAGAGTTACCTCCTATAGAAAAATATACCGCAATAGATTACGGTGGAGATAACCAAAACTGGATGATTTCTCAAGACAGTAACAATTTTATTTATGTCGCAAATAATAAAGGTTTATTAGAGTTTAATGGATCGGTTTGGAGTAATTATGAGTCTCCAAATAATTCTGTAATGCGAGCAGTAAATGTAATAGACAATAGAATTTACACAGGTTGTTATGAAGAGTTTGGGTATTGGGAGAGAGCTAATACAGGTGTGTTGCAATACACATCTTTAATTCCGAAGTTAAAAAACGCTAGTTTAAAAGATGATCAAATTTGGAACATTTTATCCTATAACGAATGGGTTTTATTTCAATCTGGTCATGCGCTTTATTTTTATAACAAAACTAACGACACTTTTAAAATTATTTCTTCGGAAAATATAATCTACAAAGTTTTTTTAGTTGGAGATCACTTGTATTACCACGTGGCAAACGAAGGCTTATACAGGATAGTTAATGCCCAACCAAAATTAATTAATAAAGATCCTATTGTTTTAGACGATCGTGTAATTAATATTTTTGAGCATCAAAACAAATTATTAGTACTTACTAGAAATTCTGGCTTTTATTTTTTAGAAGATAATTTGCTCAAACAATGGGATATTGAGAGTCTCATTACCTTAAAAGCGTATAGTATTTTTAATAGTATACAGTTAGATGATGGAAGTTATATTTTAGGAACAATATCTAACGGTCTATTAAAAATTAATAGTAACGGTGAGATAGAATATGTTATAAATCAAAAAAAAGGATTAGGGAACAATACCATCTTAACACTTTTTGAGGATAATGATCATAACGTTTGGGCAGGATTAGACAATGGTATTAATTGTATAAATGTTACATCTCCAATTAGAACATTTATTGATTATGAAGGCGATTTGGGTACAGTCTACTGTACCACCATTTTTGATGATAATCTATATGTGGGTACAAATCAAGGTTTGTTTTATAAACCTTTAAATCAAAAAAATCAAAAATTTAATTTTATTGAAGGTACTGCAGGTCAAGTTTGGAGTCTATTTAATTACAAGAATCAAAATTTAATTTGTGGTCATCATTTAGGCACATTTGTGATAGAAGAAGGCAAAGCAAAACTTGTAAGTTCAATCTTAGGTGCATGGAATTTTAAAACAATACCAAATCATGATAATTTGCTTTTACAGGGAAATTACAGCGGACTGTATGTTTTAGAACAAGCTAACAATAACTGGAGTTTAAAACATAAAATTGATGGGTTTACAAATTCGGCTCGATTTTTTGAAATAAATAATAACAGTGTTTTCGTAAATCATGAATACAAGGGCTTGTATAGTATGCAACTCGATACATCATTAAAAAAAATAGATAACTTAAAACTTCACACAGAGGTCCCGTCGAGTAATAGTTCTAGCTTAATATCCTATCGTAAAACTATTTTGTATGCCTCACAAGAAGGTGTCTTTAAATATGATATAGAAACCTCTAATTTTAAAAAAGACACTTTAATAAGTGATTTATTGATTCCTTCGGAATATACATCAGGTAAAATGGAGGTCGATAACACAGGTAAGTTATGGTTTTTTTCAAAAAATAATATCAGCTATATCAAAAACGATGATCTTACTAATACACCAGAAATTACTAATATTCCAATTCCATCTCACTTAAGAGGAGGTGTTTTAGGTTTTGAGAATATAGAGCATATAAACAGAGAGACTTATGTTTTGGGGACTTCAAATGGTTATCTCACTTTAGATGTTTCTAAAGCCGAATCTCAAAAAGAATATACTGTATTTATAAAAGATATTGCTATTAAACATTTAGAAGAAAATGTAGAGCAATTATCGCTCAAAGATAATGGTGTGTTTGACCATAAAAAGGAAATTTTAACTTTTAGCTACTCGATACCACAATATGATAAATATTTAGATGTCAAATATCAATATCGTTTAGATGGTAGAATGGAAAATTGGAGTGCTTGGTCTACCAAAAACTCAATTCAATTTGAGAATTTACCTTTTGGAGATTATATTTTTGAAGTTAGAGGTAAAGTGGGTAATCAATTATCTCAAAATACTAGTAAATATAATTTCAAAATTAATAGACCTTGGTACATTTCTAATTTGGCGTTAGTGCTGTATTTATTAATGTTAGTAGGTATTGGTTTCTTTATACATAAAGCGTATAAATTTTACTATGCACGAATATTGAAGCATGAACAAATCAAAAACGAAAAAACTATTATTCAAATTAAAAATGAAAAATTAAATCAGGATATAGAGAGTAAAAATCGCGAATTAGCAATTTCTACAATGAGTATTATAAAAAAGAATGAGCTCTTAAGTAAAATAAAAAAAGAGCTAAAGAAAAATAATTCTAAAGAAGTTGGTGATGCTATAAATCTTATAGATACTAATTTAAACAATAATAAAGATTGGAAATTCTTTAAACAGGCATTTAATAATGCAGATAAGGATTTTTTAGACAAAATAAAAACAGAGCATCCAGATTTAACACCTAACGATTTAAGATTTTGTGCTTATTTAAGACTCAATTTATCATCAAAAGAAATTGCTCCATTACTTAATATTTCAATTAAAAGTGTAGAGACAAAACGATACAGACTTCGAAAACGATTGAAATTAAACCATGATGATAGCTTAGTTAATTATATCTTAAAATTCTAAGACCTCGACAATGCGTTTTTTTACCTAGACTTTACCCCTACATAGTGCTATTCTAAGCCTAATGTCAAGGTTTTTTTTAAATTTATTGTTCTTGTACTTTAATACGTATTTGCAGTTGGTACAAGCGTTTATCATTGTTAAATTAACGCTTAAATTTGCGATGTTCGTTTTTTATCGTGGTAATAATTATCAATCTATCATTTTATTGCTGTTAAATTTACATAATCATAATATTAAGATGAATATGATCTTAAAACTTAGCAATAGTTTTGGTTCTTTATTCTTAAACAAACTGAACAATCCATGAATTTAAAATTACAAAGACCGAGAATTGAAATATTCTTATTCCTTATTTTTCTCTGCAGTTCTTTTTCCGTTTGGGCTCAGACCACTGTAAAAGGAGCAGTACTTTCTGCAACAGATAACATGCCTTTAATAGGCGCTTCTGTAATAGAAAAAGGAACCGCTAACGGAGCATCAACAGATTTTGATGGAAACTTCACTTTAACACTCAATAATCCTGGTGCAACACTGGTCGTGTCATACTTGGGTTTTGAAACTAAAGAAGTTATTGCTTCTAATTCACAAATGACGATTTTGCTTACCGAAGACGCAAGTGCTTTAGATGAGGTGGTTGTAGTAGGTTATGGTACACAAAGAAAAAGCGATTTAGTTAATGCTGTTGCTACAGTTGATTTAGAAGAAGCTGTATTATCTCCAACATCAGACGTTAATGAAATGCTTAGAGGTAGAATTGCAGGTTTGCAAGTAAATGTTGGAGGAGGAACGCTAAGACCTGGAGGAACTTCAGATATTATCTTTAGAGGTCAAGGTTCTATAGAAGGTGGTACTAGTGCTATATATGTAGTAGATGGTATTATTAGAGATGGTGGTATTGAAGACATCGATCAAGACGATATTCAATCTGTAGAATTTTTAAAAGATGCTTCTGCACAAGCTATTTATGGTTCTCGTGGAGCAAATGGTGTCGTTTTAATTACGACCAAAAGAGGGAAAAATAAAAAAATGCAAGTGAGTTATCATGGGTATTTAACAACAAAATCAATCGAAAGAAATTTTGATGTATATAGTGGTGCAGAGTTTGCTCAATTAAAACGAGAAGCTCATAGATCAAATAATGCTAATGATGAGTATTCACTAGATGAAGATATTTTTTCTGAATTAGAATTAGAGTCTATAGCTAATAATGAGTTTGTAGATTGGGAAGAAGAATTAGTTAGCAATGGTCGCGTAAATAGTCAAGCTATTAGTATTAGTGGTGGTACAGAAAAAACTAAAGTGTTTGGTAGTATAAATTATTTTGAAGAAGAAGGATTAATACCAACATCAAATTATGTTAGAAAAACTTTTCGTCTAAATGTAGATCAAAAAATAAATGATAAATTCTCAGTTAATTTTGATTTAAACTTATTAAACGATGATACAGATAGGGCAGCTAATGTAAACGTAATTACATTTTCACCTTTAGGTAGAGCCTATGACGAAGATGGTAACTTAACAAGGTTTCCAAGCGGAGAAGAGTCGTCTCCTGTAAATCCAATTTGGAATTTAAGAGAACAAAATAATGAAGAAAAAGGTAATGATTTTGTTATTAATATTACTCCGCAATGGCAAATCACAGATAACTTACTTTATCAATTAAAAACAAACTTTACAAGAAGAACATCAGAGAGAGGACAATACCAGTCTACACTTAGTGGTGCAGCAGATGATGTTAATGGAAGAGCAATTATAGATAACAGGTTACAAGAATCTTTTTTAGTAGAGAATATATTAACCTATAATAAAGAAATAAACGAAAACAATAAGTTTGATATAACATTGGTACAGTCTATTCAAGAAGACGAAAATTCTAGGACTATATCAACAGGAGAAGGATTTGTAAATGACGCTCCAGGTTATAATGGTATTGCAGATGCAACAGGAGAAATAACTATCGCTAGGCAAAATGCAACTATTAATCGTGTTGGTTTAATGGCAAGAGGACGTTATACTTTAATGGATAAGTATTTGATTACAGCAACAGCTAGAAACGATGCAAGTTCAGTTAATGCAGAAGGTAGTAAATGGAGTACAAATTTTGGTGGTTCATTTGCATGGAAAATTCATAACGAGAATTTCTTAGCAGATGTAGAATCTATTAGAGAGTTAAAATTTAGAGCAAGTTATGGTTCATTAGTTAATGATTTAAATAGATCGCTAACAAGTTTTTTTAGAGCAGATGGTCAAAATTATATATTTGACGAACAGTCAGAGTCTGGTTATGTGCCATTAAATGTTTTGCCAAATCAAAATTTAAAATTTGAAACCGTTACAACATTCAATTTAGGATTAGATTTTGCTTTATTTAATAATATTCTTACTGGTAATGTAAATTATTATGACGCAAGAACTACAGATTTATTGTTGAGACGCCAAGTACCTTCAATTACAGGATATGACTTTACATATTTTAATGCTGGAGAATTACAAAATACAGGTGTAGAAGTTAGCTTAACAGCTAATATTATTAATACAGACGATTTTAAATGGTCGGTTTCTACAAATTGGTCTAATAATGAAAACAAAATTTTAGAACTATATAACGATGGCGATGGAAATGCAATTACCGAAGATGATGGTTATGGATATTATGTAGGACAGTCTATTGGTGTAATTAGACAATATCAATTTGATGGTATCTGGCAAGAAGGTGACGATTTTGCAAATGCACCTCAGGCCAATCCAGAATCAACAATATCACAAGATAATTTAAGACCTGGAGATATTAGAGTAGCCGATGTAAATGGAGATGGTATAATTACTCAAGACGACCGTGTGTTTACAGATCAAAATCCAGATTGGTTTGGCTCATTTTCGACAAACTTGGCTTACAAGGGATTTGATTTATTTGTAGATTTCTATGTTGTAGAAGGCGCAACTAAAGTTAATCCATTTCTATCAGACTTTAATAATGGTGGGACATTATCTGGTAAGCTAAATGGTGTAAAAGTAGATTATTACACACCAGAAAATCCGTCTACAACTTTTCCAAGACCAAATTTTGATTCTACACCTCTTTACTTAAATGCTTTAGCGGTTAAAGACGCCTCATATGTTAGATTAAGAACAGTTAGTTTAGGTTATTCTCTGTCAAACAATGCTTTAGAGCAAATAGGTTTAGATCAAGTGAGATTGTATGTAACAGGAACAAATTTATTTACAAGTACAGATTATATAGGTTACAGCCCAGAAGTAAATATTAGAAGTACTTTCTCTAACGCAGATACTGGTTATCCAGATGCTAGAAGTTTCACATTTGGAATACGTTTAAAATTTTAATTGATAAAAAGAAATATTATGAAAACATTACTTTTTTATAGAGAGACAAAATATAGTTTCTTTTTAGTGCTAATCTCTTTATTCACACTGTCTTCTTGTGAAGACTTTTTGGAAGAGCAGCCAACTACCGAAATTGACGCTAATTATATTTATTCATCAGAAGCAGGTTTAAAATCTGGTATCGTAGGATTATATAGTTTAGAAAGAGAGCGTTACGAAACAGGAACTGAAGATTATATGGGCTCTGTACTAATGTCTTCTAGAAGTGATTTAGCTTTTAGTAGAACAGGTTATACGGGTTTAATGGGACGATATGAGAGAGGTGTTTCTCCAATAGACCAAGGTACTAATTTTACATCTTCGTTATTTTGGGATCATTATTATAGTATAGCAACAAAAGCTACCGAAATTATTAATGCTGCGGAAGTTCTTGATGATATCGAAGAAGAATCTAGAAATCAAATTATTGCAGAAGCAAAGTTTTTTAGAGCACATTCTTACTTTTATTTATATAGAATGTATAATAATATTTATGTGACTACCCAATCTTTAGAAAGTGCATTTGATGTTATTAATGATAAATCTTCCGAAGAAGAAATATTTACACTACTCAACGATGATTTAACATTTGCAATTGCTAATCTAGAATGGACAGATACTTTTGGTCGTATTACAAAAGGTACAGCAAAGCATGTAAAAGCTAAAGTAGCTATGTGGCAAGGCGATTGGATCGAAGCAAAAAACCAGGCTCTGGGAGTAATTGAAGGTCCAGATAGTCCTCATAGCTTAGTAAGCTCTACAGCCGATGTGTTTGCAGGAGATAGAAATAACTCTGAGTCTTTATTTGTTATTCAAAGAAATAACGAATTAGCTGGTGGTGGAGGTTTAAATATGATGAATGCAAATTATGTTACTCAGTATTTTCAAATAAGCGGTATAGAATCTAATAATGAACAAGGAGGAAGAGGATTTTCTCGTATTTTACCAAACAGATATTTAATGGGTTTAATTGCAGAAGATCCAAATGATACAAGAGATGACGATACTTATTTTAGATTAAAATGGTACTATACATCAGGTTCTAATTTTGGAGAAGAAGTTGATAATTATGCGCCTTTTCCATCTACCGATTATCAAAATTATTATAAAAGAATGCATCCATCATGCATTAAATTTGCTCAAGAAGATGGTAATCAAGATTCTTATCTTATTACTGGTAATATATTAGTGTATAGATTAGCCGAAACGTATTTAATTGCAGCAGAGGCTATCATGAATTCTACAGGAAATCCATTACCTTACATTAACGCAATTAGAACGCGTGCTAATGCTGCACCTTTAGCAAGTGTAAGTCAACAAGATATTTTAGATGAACGTGCAAGAGAATTAGCTTTTGAAGGTCAAAGATGGTTTACTTTAAAGCGAATGGGACAAGCAGTAATAGATTTTCAAATGACCAATTATGCAGGAGATGGTGAATTTTTTCCTGCCAACTTAGGATCAAAAGATCCACGAGAAAACTGGATGCCACATTTTATAAACTGGCCTATAGCTCAAAGAGACCTAGACTTACTAGGTGCTGGTTATCCTCAAAACGACGGATATTAAATTATAATAACTCATCATTGTTTTATCTATATTACGATAAATAATGATGAGTTTCTCTAAGTTTTTTAATAGCTCATAATCCCTATCCCTAATAATTAATAGCAGCTATAATTATCTGCGAAACTGTATTTTCGCTTAAAAGTCTAAACTATGCGTTACATATTTTTTGTTTTAGTCTCCATTGTATTAATGTCCTGTGAGCCTTCAAAGGTCGAAAATATTAGTTTTGCAGATAATAAAGTTATAGCTCACCGAGGAGCTTGGAAAACCAAAAATTTACCAGAAAATTCTATTGCTTCTTTAAAGCATGCCATAAATTTAAATTGTGCAGGATCTGAGTTTGATGTTCGCATGACTTTAGATAAAGTGCTTATTGTTACGCACGATGCAGATTATAATGGGTTAAATGTAGAAACTTCTACTTATAAAGAATTATCCAAAAGCAAACTTTCTAATGGAGAAGTGCTTCCAACTTTAAGAGATTATATAATAGCAGGAATGACCAATAATACCTCAACAGGATTGGTCTGTGAAATAAAGCCATCAAAAACACAAGGTCGTAATATAGAAATTACCAATAAAGTTCTAGACCTTGTAAAAGAATTAAAGGCAGAGTCTTATATCTCTTATTATATTAGTTTTAGCTATGAGATTTTAAAACATATTACAACAATAAATCCAAATGCAAAGACCCTTTATCTCGATGGGTCTAAAGCTCCAAATGTCTTAAAAAATGATAGTATAACTGGTTTAGATTATTTAATGTTTAAATTAAAGAAAAAGCCACAATGGATTAAGGAGGCTAAAGATTTGGGTTTAATTTTAAATGCATGGACAGCAAATTCTATAGACGATATAGATTGGCTCATTGCAAACGATTTTGATTACATAACAACCAATGAACCTGAGTTGGTTTTTGATAGAATTAAATCTAGTCCCACAAAAGAGGACTATAAATTGGTTTGGAGCGATGAGTTTAATTACTTCGGAAAACCAGATAGCTCTAAATGGCATCATGAAATTGGATTAATAAGAAATCATGAAAAACAATATTATACAGATAGTTTAAAAAACTCCAGAGTTGAAGATGGTTTTCTTATTTTAGAAACTCATAAAGAAAAAATTAAAAATGCTTCATATGAAAATAGCGACGTTAAAAATTGGAGAAAAAATCAACCTTTTGCAAATTACACTGCAGCTAGTTTAACCACTCGAGATTTAGCAGAGTGGAAATATGGTCGTATAGATATAAGAGCAAAATTGCCAAAAGGTGTTGGCTTATGGCCTGCATTTTGGATGTTAGGTGCTAACTATGGCGAGGTTGGATGGCCAGAGTGTGGTGAGATAGATATTATGGAGCATGTAGGTTTTAGTGCAGATTCTATTTTTGGCACCATTCACACAAAATCATATAATCATATGAGAGGCACTCAAAAAGGAAAAAATATCTTTGTAGAAAATCCTTATGATACATTTCACACCTATACATTAATCTGGACACCAGATTATATGGATTTTGTTTTAGATGAAAAAGTATATAATCATATAGAGAACGAGCATAAAACCTCTCATGAGTGGCCTTTTGATCAAAAGTTTCATCTAAAAATTAATGTAGCGGTTGGAGGCATGTTAGGTGGTAGAAAAGGTATTGATGATGACGCTTTTCCTAACAAAATGATGATAGATTATGTGAGAGTTTATCAAAAAGAAGACAAATTATGAGATGGAGCACATTATTAATAGGGTTTCTTTTAATTAGCGCATTTAGTTGTGATAAAAAAGTAAATTCACATTTAAAAACTAACGAGGATAGCATGCAAAGTAAAACTTCACAATTAAAAGTAATGACCTATAATATGCGTTTAGATATCGCGTCAGATGGTGATAACGCATGGCCGAATAGAAAGGAGTTTTTTAGTTCTCAATTATTGTTTTTAGAGCCAGATATTTTTGGTGTTCAAGAGGCAAGGCCAAATCAAATAGAAGATTTAAAGTCAACCTTTGTAAATTATAAATACATTGGCACAGGACGAGATGGTAATAATTCTGGAGAATATTCTGCTATTTACTATAACTCAAATAAAATTAAAGTAGAACAAGAACATACATTTTGGTTATCTCAAACTCCTAACGAAATTTCTAAAGGCTGGGATGCAGCATACCCTAGAATATGCACTTATGGTTTATTTACCCATTTAGCATATAATAGTAAAATTTGGGTATTTAATACACATTTAGACCATGTGGGAGTAGAAGCACAAAAAGAAGGTATTAAGCTCATAATTAAAAAAATAAAGGCTATTAATACACAAAATTTACCAGTTATACTTATGGGAGATTTTAATGTAGAACCTAACAGCGAGGTAATAGCTTCAGCCAGACTAGAGCTAAATGATTCAAAAGATTTAGCAAAGGTTAAATTTGGTCCAAACGGTACATTTAATGGTTTTAAATATGATGAACCTGCAACGAGACGTATAGATTATATCTTAGTTTCAAAATCATCAAATGTTGAGGTAAATAAATATGCTGTTTTTTCTAGTGCTATCAATTTTAAATACCCTTCAGATCATTTTCCTGTTTATGTAGAATTAGAATTTTAATACGTTTTTATGAGATTATCACCATTATTTTTTTACAAGTTTGTTATTGGTTTTATTGTAGTTATTATTGTGTTTACAAGCTATACTAAACTTACTGCACAAGATAAATCTGGGCCTTCTCAAATTGTTTTAGATGCAAACAGGTCTTCTAGTAATCACAAAAATAGCAGTATAGAGAATAAAGTAGATTCAGTATTATCACTAATGAAAATCAACGAAAAAGTTGGTCAACTCGTGCAGTATAGTGGTAAATGGAATATGACAGGACCATCATCATCAAAAGGAGATCAGTATAAATTAGATAAACTTAAAAAAGGAGAAGTTGGGTCTATGCTCAACATAACATCCGTAGCGTCAATTAGAGAAACACAACGTATTGTTATGGAAAATTCTAGGCTAAAAATACCTTTAATTTTTGCCTATGATGTTATTCATGGTTATAAAACCATATTTCCAATCCCATTAGGAGAAAGTGCAAGTTGGGATTTAGATATTATACAACAATCTGCAGCTGTGGCTGCCAAAGAATCTGCAGCGTCTGGACTAAACTGGACTTTTGCGCCAATGATAGACGTCTCAAGAGATGCACGTTGGGGACGTTCTATGGAAGGAGCAGGAGAAGATCCATATTTAACTACGGAAATTGGAGTTGCAAGAATAAATGGCTTTCAAGGTAAAGATTTGGCAAACAAATATACTATTGCAGCTTGTGCTAAGCATTTTGCTGGCTATGGTTTTGGAGAGGCAGGACGTGATTATAATACAGTAAATATTGGTGAGTTCGAATTGCATAATACAATTTTACCTCCATTTAAAGCTGCAGCAAAAGCTAATGTAGCCACCTTTATGAATGCTTTTAATGAAATTGATGGGATTCCTGCTACAGGTCACAGTGTATTACAAAGAGACTTATTAAAAGGAGAATGGAATTGGAATGGTTTCATGGTGTCAGATTGGGGAAGTATTGGAGAAATGGTTGCTCATGGTTATGCCAAAGATAAAAACCATGCAGCACAAATAGCATTAAATGCAGGTAGTGATATGGATATGGAGTCTTATGCTTATGAGGCAGCCTTAGAGACATTGCTGGAAGAAAATAAAATAAGCATAACGCATATAGACGACGCAGTTAGACGTGTATTACGAATAAAATTTGAATTAGGATTATTTGATGACCCTTACAAATATTGTAATGAAGAGCGAGAGCAAACTCAAGTTTATTCTGAAGAAAATATAGCTATTGCTCGTGATGTAGCTAAAAAATCAATTGTACTTCTAAAAAATGAAAATAATATTCTTCCGCTATCAAAAAACATTGGTAGTATAGCAGTAATTGGTCCGTTGGCAGATGATAAAGATTCGCCTTTAGGTAATTGGAGAGCTAAGGCAGAGTATAATTCTGCTATTTCATTATTAGAAGGCGTAAAAGCTTCCGTAGAAAAAAACACAACTGTTTATTTTGAAAAAGGAATTGATTTAACAATTCCTAATATAAAACCAGGAGATAACCAGTTTTTACATCCTTTAAATTTTAATACTACCAATCGGTCGGGCATTGAGAAAGCAGTGCAGATTGCAAAAAAAGCAGATGTAGTATTATTGGCAATTGGCGAAGATGCTTACCAAACTGGAGAGGGAAGAAGTCAAGCAGATATTGGCTTTAAAGGGTTGCAGTTAGAGTTGTTAGATGCTGTAAGAGCTGTAAATTCTAATATTGTGGTGGTTTTAATGAATGGTAGGCCAATGGATTTAAGTTATCCAGCTAAAACAGTACCTTCTATTTTAGAATGTTGGCATTTAGGTTCTCAATCTGGTCATGCTATTGCAGATGTACTTTTTGGAGATTATAATCCGTCAGGTAAATTACCTGTTTCATTTCCGCACAATGTTGGTCAAGAGCCTTTATATTATAATCAAAAAAATACAGGAAGACCGTATAATAATAAGCATGTAACTTTCTCAGGATACAGAGATGCTCCAAAAACCGCCTTATATCCATTTGGTTTTGGGTTAAGCTATACCACTTTTAAATATGGTGGATTAACAAGTGATAAATCTATTATTAAATCTAATGAATCTCTAACCGTTACAGTAGATGTAACAAATACGGGAAAGGTTGCGGGAGAAGAAGTTGTGCAACTTTATATTAGAGATTTAATTGGTAGTCTCACTAGGCCAATTAAAGAATTAAAGGGATTTCAAAAAATTATGTTACAGCCCGGAGAAACTAAAACTTTATCCTTTGTTATAGACGCTCAAAAACTTGAGTTCTATACTGTAAATCGTAAATGGGAAGTTGAACCAGGCGACTTTGATGTTTGGGTTGGTGGTAGCTCACAGGCTGAGCAAAAAATAAGTTTTACAGTAACTGAGTAAGTCAATAACTTAAAATTCTAAGGCTTATATATCTTATAGAAACATGAAAAAAAGAAGGTTTTTATTATTAATTACAGCAATTTCAGCTTTAGGAGGCTTATTATTTGGTTACGACACAGGTGTTATTAACGGAGCGCAATTTTATTTAAGTAAGTATTTTGAATTAAGCGACGCTTTAAAAGGTTGGGTGGTTAGTAGTGCATTATTGGGTTGTTTTATAGGTGCGATTGTGTCAGGCAAATTAAGCATACAAGTTGGTAGAAAGAATTCTCTAATTATATCTGCAATACTTTTTGCTATTTCTGCATTTGGCTCTGGTTTACCTAGTATATTCCCAGAGACGGTTTCGGTACTTGTAACTTTTAGAATAATTGGAGGTCTAGGTATTGGTATTGCTTCTATGAACGCACCAATGTATATTGCCGAAATTGCTCCTAGCTCGATAAGAGGGAAGATGGTTACCTATTATCAATTAGCAATTGTTTTAGGCTTTTTTAGTGTTTTTTTAGTAACCTATTTTATTGGTGACACCTTATCTCAGGAAGAGAATGTGCAGTTTGGCTGGCGACGTATGTTTTGGTCTGAAATGATACCAAGCTTATTGTTTTTAGTTTGCTTATTTTTTGTACCTAAAAGTCCAAGATGGTTTGTTTTAAAAGGTAGAAATGATGAAGCGCTGAAAGTATTAAAAATGGTTCAGGATGACATTAATGCTCAAAACGATTTTATTGAAATTCAGAACTCTATTAATGAGGAAACTGTATCTAAAACTAAAGTCAATTATCTTTCAAAAGTAATTTTAACAATAATTATTATTGGGACAACGCTTTCGGTTTTACAACAGTTTACAGGAATTAATGCAGTCTTATATTATGGAGCAGATATTTTTGAAAAAGCTTTAGGCTTTGGTCAAGAAGATGTTTTAAAACAACAAATATTATTAGCCTTTATCAATGTCATATTTACATTTGTAGCTATGTTTACAGTAGATAAGTTTGGTAGAAAGCCCTTAATTTATATTGGCTGTCTTGGTATGATCTTAGGGTTTTTATTGCTAGGTGTTAGTTTACAGCAGGAAAGTGTTGGTATCATATCATTAATTGGTATTTTGGTCTTTATTGCTTCATTTTCGTTGTCTATGGGACCAGTTGTTTGGGTGCTTTTATCTGAGATGTTCCCTAATAACATTAGAAGCGTTGCAATGTCTATAGCAGTGTCTGCGCAATGGGCAGCAAATTTTGCAGTATCCCAATCTTTTCCAGTTATTGTTGGGAGCGACACAAATAATAATTCTTTCTGGAATGGGTCATTGCCTTATTTTATCTTCATTTTCTTTATTATATTAATAATAGTTATAACCTATAAATTTGTGCCAGAAACTAAGGGTAAAAGTTTAGAGGAGGTTGAAGCTGTTTGGAAATAATTGCAATACGGTAACGAACTTGTTATCGTAATAGATAGGATGATAATTTAATAGTAAAAATGTGCTATCAATTCAATAAATTACAGTCTATCTGTTATTAAGCAAAATGAATTTCAAATATTATTTTATAAAGAAATTTAATTGGTAATAAGTCTTTCGCCAACCGTTAATTTTATGCTTTGGTAGCAAGCGGTTTAATTGATATTAAGCTAAATTTTATCACATTCTTAATTTTACTGTTATTAAAAGAGCTTTTTGTTAATCATTTAAGTAAAGTTTGCATAATTCATAATTTTGTCTATATTTGGTAAACCAATCTGGTAAACCAGTTTGAGTTTTGAAAAAATTAGTGTTTGAATTAGTGAGTTAGCATTACTAAATCAGTACAAATAGAAATACTAAAACACAATAATTATTGAGTAGTCTAAATTTAGTTTTTCTTAAAAAGCCTTTTAACATTAAAAAGGCTTTTTTGTATTTTCAAGAACTAAGATAATTAATTGTAATACTAAAAATCTTTCTATGAAAAAGAGTCTGTTTTTTCTTGGCATAATTCTGTTTTACTTATCGTGTAATGATGTGACTACAGGTAATGTTATAACAGTATCAAACATTAACGAGTTAAATACTGCCATTAAAGAAGCTAAACCTGGTGCTAACATTGTATTAGCAAACGGAACGTATAAAGATGTAGAGTTAAAGTTTGTTGGAGAAGGAACAGAAAATAATCCTATAACTTTAAAGGCGGAAACTGCAGGAAAAGTATTTATAGAAGGAGAATCTAGCCTAGAAATTAGCGGAAATTACTTAGAGGTTAGTGGTCTCTTTTTTAGAAATGGACATTCGCCAAAAGATAATGTCATTGCATTTAGAACCAGTGAAAAGGACGTTGCAAACCATAGTAAAGTCACAAATTGTGTGATTTTAGATTTTAACAATTTAGAACGCGACCAAGATAATCTTTGGGTACAGTTGTATGGTAAACATAATGAGTTAAGCAACTGTTATATTGCTGGAAAAACTAATGGTGGACCAACAGTTAGAGTAGATTTAAAAGGTAACCAGAGTATAAGAAATTATCATAAAATTATAAATAACCACTTTGGACCAAGACCTCGTAAAGGTGGAGCTAGAGGAGAAACTATTCAATTAGGAAGTAGTTTTACATCCATGAGTCCTAGTAATACATTAATTGCAAATAATTTATTTGAAGAGTGTAATGGTGAGGTTGAAATTATCTCGAGTAAAACCAATTTCAATAGTATTAAAAACAACGTGTTTTATAAGAGTGAAGGTTCTGTTGTAACGCGTCATGGTAATTACGTGACTATAGATGGTAATTATTTTATTGGAGATGGTGTAAACGACCAATATGGTGGTATTAGAATTATAAACACAGGACATTGGGTTATAAATAATCTGTTTTACAAAATAAAGGGGAAGAATTTTAGAAGCCCAATTGCGATTATGAACGGAATTCCAAAATCGCCTCTTAACAGATACAATCAAGTTACCGATGTTGTTGTCGCTTACAATACGTTTGTAGATTCAGATTCGCCATGGCAATTTGGTGTAGGTACAAATATTTCGCAAGCAGATGTATTACCAAAGTCGGAAATTCGCTCTGCAAGACCATTAAGAACCGAGGTTGTAAATAACGTTATTTATAATTCCGTTGGTGATGCAAACCCAATTATCGAGCATGATAAGGCAGATGGTGTAACTTTTGCAAATAATATTATTGATAACAATGGCGTAGAAATTAAAAATAGTCATGGTTTAATTTCTAAAGATTTAACGTTAACAGATGTTGGCACAAATCTATCGATCCCAACCACTGGTTTTGATGATGTTGAAGTGTATAATGGTTTCGATTTTGAAATTATAAAAGAAGATTTACTAGGAAACTCAAGAAGCAAATCCAATCAAATTGGAGCAATAGTAAATTCAGGAAACATTAATTTAGACCTTTTAGATAAATCAAAATATGGTGCAGATTGGTTTTCAAATGAAGCTGAAGCAAAAGATCCAACAACACATACTGTGGCGAATGCTTCAGAACTTGTTGTTAAGCTTCAGGAAGCCGAAAGTGGAGATATTATCGCTTTAAATGATGGTGTTTTTAATTTTTCAGAATCTTTAATAATCAACAAAACAATTACTATTCAATCTAAAGGAAATTCAGAAATTATATTTGAAGGTGCTTCAAACACACCAGCTTTTTCATTAAATCCTTACGGTAAATTAACAGTTAAAAACATTAAATTAAAAGGTAATGGATCTAATTATGCGTTTGCTAGTTTAAAAGAAAACATGTCTAACCATTTTGGTTTAGAGGTTATTGATTCTCAAATCAGCAATTTTAATTATGCGCTAAGGGTTTACAAACAAGCGTTTTCCGAAGAAATACTATTTAAAAATACGTCTATTGCAGACTGCGAAAATGGTATCGAATTATCTGAAGAAACAAATGACAGAGGAGATTATAATACAGAATATCTAACTATTGATAATTGTAATTTTACTAACGTCCAACAAAATGTTGTCGATTATTACAGAGGTGGTTATGACGAGTCTACTATTGGAGGAAACCTTTTAATCACGAACAGCACGTTTATAAATTGTGGTGCTAAGGAGAAAAACAAGAGACTACTTAATCATAACGGAATTGTAAATGTGAACATCAATAACAACACATTTAAAAACAATAATGTAAAATTTGTTTCTATTCTTTGGGGAGCAAAAAATAATGTGGAATCTAATAATACTGTCATTAACTCAGGACAAATTAAGACGGAAGAAAATCTAGTTATGACACTCATGTATTAACATATTCTTGCAAACGCAGGAACCTCATAAATTGTACTGAAATTTAAAATTAATTAAATGAAAAAAGTAGCCCTCACATTAAGTATTCTTATAACCATTTTTGCCTGTAAGAATGACGCTAAAACTGTGGCAGATTCAACTACAACTTCAGATCCAATTTCAACAGTAAAATATCCTAGTGACGTTATTCCGTTTATGGATAAATGGAAAATTCTTTTAGGTGATGGGACCTACGAAGACAACTTAGTAAACTTTCAAAAAGACGATTTTTTTTATGTTGAAAACGATGGTAATACAGATTGGGTGGTTTATAAAACACCAAATTCAGGCATTACATCAAGAACATCTAGTAACACAAGAACAGAGTTAGGTGAAAAAAAACATTGGATTCCAGAAACTGGAGGAAAACTTACAGGAACATTAAAAGTACAACATGTGTCAACAACTGGTGACGCTACTAAGGCCTCTTCTTACTCAGTGGTTATAGGGCAAATTCATAGTGATGAAGGTCATGAAAACGAGCCATTAAAAATCTACTATAAAAAATTCCCAGGTCATACAAAAGGTTCTGTGTTTTGGAATTATGAAATAAACACAAAAGGAGATAATTCTGGACGGTTTGATTTCTCAACTGCAGTTTGGGGACATGATTTTTCGGTTACTGGTACAAGTCCAAACGCGTATCCCGAAGAACCAAAAAATGGCATTGCTTTAGGCGAAGAATTTAGCTATGAAGTAAATGTTTATAAAGGCATTATGTATCTCACATTTACAAGTGAAGGTCATGAAACGATAAAATTTACAAAGAGTTTGATAAAATCTGAGTTTGCTACGAGAGCAGATATTCCTGAACAAGTTTTAAGAGTGTATGCAAATAGGGATAAGGGTGACGGAGTTGAACGCGAAATTGCTTATGCTGGCGAAATCAATTATTTCAAACAAGGAGCGTATAATCAGGCTAACGGTAAATCTACGAAATCGGAAACGTATGATGGAGATATTGTAAAGCAATACGAAAATGGAAGTTATGCTGAGGTTTGGTTTAAAGAAGCCACTGTAGGAGAGTCAACAGCACCAAAACAATAAAACTTTGAAAAAAGTAATATTTATAATGGGAGTTTCGGGTTGTGGAAAAAGCACAATTGGAAGCCTATTGGCTCAAGAACTATATATTCCTTTTTTTGATGGTGACGATTTTCACTCAGAAGCTAATATTAAAAAAATGACAAGTGGTCAACCTTTAAATGATGATGATAGAAAAGGTTGGTTAGAGACTTTAAATGATTTAGCTAAAAAGCAACTGGCTATTAATGGTTGCGTGATTGTATGTTCTGCTTTAAAACAGAAATATCGAAATACGCTATGTCATGATATTGAAGCAGAAACAAAATGGGTGTATTTATCAGGTTCTTTTGATCAGGTTTTTGAAAGACTAAATAGCAGAGCAGGACATTTTATGCCATTAGAATTATTACAATCTCAGTTTGATACGTTGGAAGAACCAAGAGGTGCATTAAAAATTGATATTAGCTTAACACCAGAAAAAATTATAAAAAAGATAAAAACAAATTTATGAGTACTTCGGAATTTGGATTATTTGGTTTAGGTGTCATGGGAAAAAGTCTATGCCGAAATTTAGCTAACAACGGTTTTAAGATAGCTATGTTCAATAGGCATGTAGATGGTGTTGAGGTTGATATTGCTAAAAACTTTAAAGCAGAGTTTAATGAATTGTCTGAAGCGTCTGCTTTTGACAATATTTCAGCATTTGTAAACGCATTAGAAACACCAAGAAAAATTATGCTCATGGTTAATGCAGGAAAAACAATAGACTTTGTTATTGAAGATTTACTGCCATATTTATCTGAAAACGATATTTTAATTGATGGCGGAAATTCTAATTATTTAAATACGAAAGAACGTTGTGAGTATTTAAAAACTAAAGGCATTCATTTTATTGGAACAGGTGTATCAGGTGGTGAAGAAGGCGCTTTAAAAGGACCATCGATAATGCCAAGTGGCCATTTAGAAGCTTATAATCGCGTGAAGCCTTTTTTGGAAAAAATTTCAGCAAAAGATAAAAACAATTTACCGTGTTGCACTTATATTGGACCAGAAGGTAGTGGTCATTTTATTAAAATGGTGCATAATGGAGTAGAGTATGTAGAAATGCAATTATTGGCAGAGGTAGTTACCATTTTAGAGGCTACTGGTCAAAACTTAGACGAGATTGCTAATATTTTAGAAAGCTGGAAAAGCACTGCTAACAGCTACTTATTAGAGATAACAATAGATATTCTTAGAAAAAAAGAAGGCAACAATTGGTTAGTAAAAAAAATATTAGATAAAGCAGGAAATAAAGGTACAGGAAACTGGACAACTATCGCATCCGCAGAACTTGGTGTACCAAGTACTTTAATCTCGTCAGCATTATTTGCTAGATATACGTCGTTCTATAAAGAGGAGCGTATACAGTTAAACACTAAATTTAAAAGTGACACTGTTTCAAATTTGCAGTTGACTTCTACCGAAATTTTAGAAGCCTATCAATTTGCTAGAATCATAAATCACTATCAAGGGTTTAAACTCATTGCAGAAGCTTCTAATAAATTCTCTTGGGATTTAAATTTAAGTGAAATTGCTAGAATTTGGACAAACGGTTGCATCATAAGGTCCACATTAATGGAAGAATTGGTTGAGGTCTTTAAAGAGACTACAAATATATTAACCAATCCAGAGCTAATAGCATCAATAAAACAATACAAACTGTCTGTAAAGAAAGTGGTGTCTCAATGCGTGCTTAATGATATTACAGCATCTTGTCTTGGTGAGTCTATTCAGTTTTTTAACGGAATAACAACGGTAGAATCTTCAGCAAATATAATACAAGCTCAACGCGATTATTTTGGAGCACATACATATAAAAGAAATGATGATGATGGCGTAAAAAATCATCACACCATTTGGAATAAAACGTACTAATATTATGGATACAACTACACCAAAAAAATCTTTGCTTAAAAAAATTATTGCCATCGTATTAGGTTTTGGTCCAGGTATTTTCGCAATTGGGTATACTATTGGTACAGGTAGTGTAACGTCTATGATTGTAGCAGGAAGCAAGTTTAATATGCAATTGCTTTGGGTGCTTTTACTAAGTTGTATCTTTTCAGGTGTTCTTATGTTTGCTTACGGAAACTATGGATTAATAACAGGCGAAACAGCACTTTATGGTTTTAAAAAGCATTTAAAATATGGTAAAGCTTTAGCTATATTAATAATAATAGGTATCACCTTTGGACAATGGAATTCATTAATGGGAATTCTGGGTATTTCGTCAAATATAATTTTCGAAATTTTAGCAGTCAATTTTGGAGGCTTAAGTGGTTATAAATATGAGACCGTTTTAATAACAGCTATTATCATTATTATAACATTCTACTTATTGATGCTCGTTGGTAAGTATACATTTTTTGAAAAGATACTAGTCATCTTCGTAACCTTAATGGGTTTCTCATTTATAATATCATTATGTTTCGTGCAGCCACTTCCCATGGATGTGGTTAAAGGATTAATACCAACTATACCAGATGTTCCTGGTGGTAAAATGCTGGTAGCTGCTTTTGTAGGTACAACTATGGCTTCTGCAACCTTTTTATCCAGACCCTTATTTGTAAAAGGAAAAGGATGGACCATTAAAAATTTAGATCAACAAAAAAAAGATTCAATAACTGCAGCGGTATTAATATTTATAATAAGTGGTGTTATTATGGCGGTAGCTGCAGGCGCTTTGTATTATCAAAGTAAGGAGGTTGGTCAAGTGCTGGATATGGCAAATACATTAGAGCCAGTAGCAGGTAAATGGGCTGTAACGATTTTCTTTTTTGGAGCCTTAAGTGCAGGTTTGTCATCTATTTTTCCTTGTTTATTAATTGCACCATTATTAATTGCCGATTACCAATCTGGTGAGTTGGATACTAACTCAAAACAATTTAGAATTATAACATTTATTGCTTGTTTAGTTGCATTAATTGGGCCTGCTTTTGGTGCTAACCCGATTGAAGTTCAAATTCTTTCTCAAGTATTTAATGTGTTTGTATTACCAGCAGTGGTATTAGGAATCATTTTAATGGTCAACAGTAAAAAAGTAATGAAAGATTATAAAACAGGTCTAGGAGTTAATATCGGGCTTTTTGCTGCATTGTTCTTTTCGTTAGTTATTTCATATAACGGAATTGTAGCACTAACTGAATATTTTTAAAATATATAATTAAAAAAATGAAACTATATAATCATGACTAAAAAATCAATCACAATAGCACTTTGTATTTTATGTGCATTTTTCACATTAAATAACTGTAAAAACACAGATAAAAAAGTAGAGGAAACAACCAAAGCAAATGAGAGTATAGACACTGTTTATGCAAGTGATGTGATACCATTTTTTGAGCATTGGAAATTAGTTTTAGGCGATGGATCTAATGTTGGAATTGCCAATAATTTTGAAAACAAAGATTTCTTTTACACTGAAAAAGATAGTGATGGTGACTGGGTTGTTTTTAAAGCACCAAACGCAGGAAGCACTCATGGAACATCAAATAATACAAGAACCGAATTAGCCCAAACCAAAAAATGGTATCCAAAAACAGCTAACGATAAGCTTACCGCAACCTTAAAAGTTATGAATGTATCTGCAACTGGAGATGCTCGAGTAGCTGCTTCACATGCAGTAGTTGTTGGGCAAATTCATAGTGCAGATAAGCATGAAAATGAACCTCTTAAAATATTCTACAAAAAATTTCCAGGTCACACTAAAGGTTCTGTGTTTTGGCATTATGAAATAAATACAAAAGGTGATGATAATGCAGGACGTTGGGATTTTTCTACAGCAGTTTGGGGTCACGATTTTTCAGTAGTAGGTGATACAGAAAACACCTATCCAGAGGAGCCAAAAGATGGTATTGCTTTAGGTGAAGAATTTAGTTATGAAGTAATAGTTAAAGATGGTATTATGACTTTAAATTTTACAAGTGATGGTCATGAAACAAAAACGTTTACCAAAAACTTATTGGAATCTGAATACACTACAAAAGCAGATATCCCAGAACAAACACAAAAATTATTTGTGCCAATAGGTCAAGATGGCGTAGAGAGGAAAGACGCTTATGCAGGTGAGGGTTGCTTTTTTAAGCTAGGAGCTTACAATCAAACAAATGGTAAGTCACCTGAATTAAATAAAAATTGGTGCTCTGGAGCAGAAACTCATGGTGGTGATATTCAAAAACAATATGCCGATGGAAATTACGCCGAAGTATGGTTCAAAACTGGCAGTATTTCAATAAGTGACAATGCGGTCTCAAATGAAGGATATTTCAGTAAAAATGATAAAGTAAAATAAAATTAATATGGCGATGATAAATAATAAACTTTCAGGAAAAAATATATTAATTACAGCAGGTGCTCAAGGTATTGGAGAAGCCATCACTAAGCACTTTATTGATAGTGGTGCAAATGTGGCTATTCACTATTTTTCTAGTGCAGAAACTGCAAATACTTTGGTTGACTATGCAAAAAGTAAAAGCCTTAAAGCAGTTGCTATTGGTGGTGATTTAACTAAAGAACAAGAGGCTAATGCCTTAGTTGAAAAAACGGTAGAAGTCTTAGGTAGTTTGGATATACTTATAAATAATGCAGGGTCATTAGTTGCTCGTAAATTGCTCAATGAGTTAGAAGCTGATTTTTGGCATAAAGTAATGGATATAAATATGACCTCTATGCAATTTGTAACAAGAGCTGCTGCGCCTTTTTTAGCAAATAATGAGAATAGTAGTATTGTTAATCTCGCATCGCTTGCAGGACGTAAAGGAGGTCATCCAGGTTCTTTAGTATATGCCACCAGTAAAGGTGCTATTTTAACTTACACACGTGCGCTTTCAACCGAACTCGGTCCAAAAGGTATTAGGGTAAATGCTGTTGCTCCAGGTTTAATCTTAGGTACATCGTTTCATAATACACACACCACAAAAGAATCTGCAGCTAAAACCATTGAAGGTATACCTATTCAACGTGCTGGAAATGCAAATGATGTTGCAAGAGCAGTGTTATATCTCGCGTCAGAATTTGATGGTTTCATCACTGGTGCTACGCTAGACATAAATGGTGGAGTTTATAATATGTAATTTTATATATATATACAGTTACGCCTAAAATAAATCATTATTTTCTATGAAAAATATATTCTTTTATCGCATTGCATTAGTCCTTATGGTTTTTCAATTATTGTCGTGTAATAACGATAAATCTCCTGAGGTTACAGATAAAAATGAGTCATCAACTTCTCAAGAACACCCTAAATTAATTTTAACTGCTCAAGGCGTAAAAGATATAAGGTCGCAATTAGGGAGTATTCCAATTTTTGATAAGTCTTTGCAAGATGTAAAAGAAGAAATTGATGCAGAAATAGCATTAGGGATAGAGGTGCCAATTCCTAAAGATTACTCAGGTGGTTACACTCATGTAAGGCATAAACGCAATTGGGTAGTAATGCAAAAAGCAGGCGTGTTGTATCAAATTTTAGATGACGATAAATATGCCAAATACGTAAAGGATATGTTAATGCAATATGAAGCTATGTATAAAACGTTGCCTCTGCATCCTAAAACAAGATCATATGCTAGAGGTAAATTATTTTGGCAATGTTTAAACGATTCTAATTGGTTGGTATATGTGAGTCAAGCATACGATTGTATCTACAATTTTTTAACTGAAGAAGAACGCAACAAATTAGAAACAAATTTATTTAGACCATTTGCAGATCATATTTCTATAGACAGTCCGCAATTTTACCAACGTGTGCATAATCATAGTACTTGGGGAAATGCAGCAGTTGGTATGATAGGTTTAGTTATGGACGACGAAGAATTAATTAATCGTGCATTATACGGAATTAAAGATTTAAAATTAGATGCTAACAAAAAAGACGATGATGGTGGTTTTTTAAACAAAGACGGAAAAGCAGGATTTTTAGCAAATATAGAAGAGCCTTTTTCTCCAGATGGTTATTATAATGAAGGTCCATACTATCAACGCTATGCTATGTATCCCTTTTTAATTTTTGCAGAGGGTTTACACAATGTAAAACCAGAGCTAAAAATATTTGAATATAAACAAGGCGTACTTTTAAAATCTATAAATGCATTATTAAATTTATCTGATGCTGATGGTGATTTTTTTCCTCTTAATGATGGGCAAAAAGGTATGTCTTATTACAATAATGCCTTAGTCACAGCTGTAGATATTTCGTATCACTTCGGAAATCAAGATCCAGGATTATTATCAATTGCCAAACAACAACAAAAAGTATTATTAGACGATTCTGGTTTAGCGGTAGCATTAGGTATAAAAAACGGAAAAGAAGAACCTTTTGATAAGACATCTATTAATCTATCTGATGGGCCAGAAGGAAAACAAGGAGGAGTAGGTATTTTAAGAAATCAAGAATTAGAGCTTGTATTTAAGTATGCTTCTCAAGGATCTAGTCACGGTCATTATGATAAATTATCCTATTCGTTGTATGAAAATGGTGAAGAGGTTATACAAGATTATGGTTTAGCACGTTTTGTAAATATCGAGCAAAAAGGTGGAGGTAATTATCTTAAAGAAAACAAAACCTGGGCAAAGCAAAGTATTGCACATAATACGTTGATACAAAATGAAACCTCTCATTTTAATGGTCAATATGATATTGGTAGTTTGCACCACTCAGATTTAAATTATTTTTCTGCGGAAAATGAAAATATCAAGGTAATAAGTGCTAAAGAAATAAACGCATATCCAGGCACTCAAATGCTTCGCACAATGGCAGTAATTAAGGATAAAGATTTTGAAAAACCTTATATGCTTGATATCATGAGAGTAACTTCGGTTACAGCAAATTCCTATGATTTTCCATTTTATTATTTCGGACAAATATTACAAACAAATTTTAAATACGTTACACCTCAAACCTTAAAACCATTAGGAACTAAAAACGGTTACCAGCATTTATATTTAGAAGGTTCTGGAAAACCATCAGGAGATAATTCTAAATTTTCATGGTTTAATAATAGCAAGTTTTATACGCTTACAACAGCAACAACCTTAAATGATCAATTAGTATTTGCTAGGATAGGAGCAAATGATCCCGAATTTAATTTAAGAAGAGACCCAGCTTTAATTTTGAGAACAAATAATACTAAAAATCGCACATTCGTTTCAGTTATAGAAACACATGGTAGTTATAGTCCGGTTTCAGAATCTGCAAAAAACTCTAATAGTAGTATAAAAGAGTTAAAAATTCTTTTAGATACAGAGGCATATACTGCCATCGCAATAACAAATGTAAACGGTACAACCAAACTTTTTATAACCGCAAATTCAAAGGCTTCAGAAGAAGCAAACCATAAATTAAACATTAACGATAAGAATTATGAGTGGTCAGGTTCTTATTATTTTAAATAAAAACTAACAAATAGTAAAATTAAAATTATGAAAAGATTTAGCGAAAAATACATTGTAACAAAAGATATGGAGTGGGAAGTCCTTGGTGGAGGCGTATCTAGAAAATTTTTAGGATATGATAACCAAATAATGATGGTACGCGTAAAATTTGAAAAAGGAGCACTAGGATCGCCACATCAACATTTTCACACTCAAGCGACCTATTGCGTTTCTGGCAAATTCGAATTTGAAATCGATGGAGTAAAACAAATAGTTGAGGCAGGAGATGGAGTTTATATAGAGCCTAATTTATTACATAGTGCAGTTTGCTTAGAAGAAGGAGAACTTATTGACACATTTAGTCCTGTAAGAGAAGATTTTTTAAGTGGTGGTGAGGTTTCTTATTTTGGAGATAAATCTTAAGTACAAAACCTGCGAGCCTTAGTCGTAAATGTAAGACCTTTTAAGGGATGTATTATAATTCTTACCAAATATATAGTTGTTTGCTATTTTAACTCAAACATCTTCTATTTTAACATATAAAATTTCCGAAAACGTTGTAATTAACAAAATTTTATATATATTTGGTAAACCAATCTGGTAAACCAATTAATTTTATAACAAAAAAAAGGATAGATTGGAGTCTATCCTTTAAATAAAATACTTCTTAGAACCGAAGTATAAAACACACAGTTATTAAAGTGTGCTTTATTTAGCAAAGTTACAAAATCGTTAATACTTGCTGAAATTAAGAGCCTTAAGTAATTGTTAATTTTAACTTAATCAATTCAAAAAGACTAATTATGAATTTAAAAAACAAACTTACATTACTAGTTGCGCTTTTGTTTAGCGTGGTGATGTTTGCTCAAGAAAGCTTCTTGCTCAAAGGTACTGTTGTGTCTGAAGTGGACAAGCAGCCTATTCCAGGTGTTAATGTATTAGTACTAACGACATCTAGAGGTGCGTCTACCGACTTTGATGGTAATTTTCAAATCAAAGTGACACCAGGAGAAGTACTTCAATTCTCCTATTTAGGATTTGTTACCAAAACAGTTATTATTGATAATCAAACAACACTAACTGTTACGTTAGTTGAAGACTCTGCTCAATTAGATGAGGTTGTTGTCATTGGTTATGGTACACAAAAGAAAAGCCATTTAACTGGTGCAATATCCAAAGTTAAAAATGAGAAGTTAGATCAAATTGCAGTATCTCGTGTTGATGATGCTTTAATAGGTCAGGTGTCTGGTGTTAATATTCAATCTACAAATGCAGAGGCAGGTGGAGCTCCAACTATTAATATTAGAGGTGTTGGGTCTATTACTGCAGACTCTGGTCCTGCGTTAGTTATTGATGGTATTGTTGTAAGTTCAGATTTTCTTGGAAATTTAGATATGAACGATATTGAATCTTTTGAAGTTTTAAAAGATGCTGCGTCTGCTGCTATTTATGGAAGTGAAGGATCTAATGGTGTTATCTTAATTACAACTAAAAGTGGTAAAGAGGGTAAAACACAATTTAGCTACCAAACATATATAGGTTTCAAAGATGCTCATGGAAGTGATGATTATAGAAAAAGTGTAGCAGATTGGGCTAGGCTAGAGCAGGCTGCAACAGGAACACTCTCAGGTGAGACTTTATATGCTCAATTATTAGTTGCTACAACTGGTATAGATAGAGATTGGCAAGATGTTTTCTTTGATGGAGGGAATATTAGTAGTCATTCTTTTTCAGCACGTGGTGGTAGTAAAAGTACAAAGTTTAGTACATCTTTAAGATTTTTACATGATGAAGGTGTTGTAATTACAGATGATTTCAAATTGTATACAGCAAATGCAAAAGTAGATTCAAAATTAGGTGATAACTTTAAATTTGGTGTAAGTATTACACCATCTTATACAGCGCAAAGAAGATTACCAACATCGATACACAACCCTATACGTCAATCACCTTGGCTACCTATTTATCATACAGAAGAAACGTTACAGTTTATTAATACTGATACTTATCCAGACGTTGGTGTAGGAGATTATTTCTATGAAAATCATTTAATTAATTTAGATTTAGATAATGATGGTAATACTGAAAGACCTCGTACATCAGGAGATTCTAATCCTTTTGCTCAATATGTAGAGAGAGAACATTATGAATATAATACGAAGTTATATGGTTCTACATATTTAAGTTATGAAATTTTAGATGGATTAACAGCAAGAACATCTCTTGGTGTTACTTTAGAACAAAGAAAAAGAACAAGATGGGATGGTACAAAACACCACGCGAGTGGAAATAGTAGAGCGCAATATAATTTACAAAATAGATATAGAAAGAGGCTCATTTCAGATAATACATTAAACTATTCTAAGGTATTTGGAAATCATGAGTTAGATTTTCTTGCTGGACTAACGGTTCAACAGAGAACGTCAGAAAATAGTGATATTACAGGTAATGGTTATACTAATGATTTACTTAAAAATCTTCAAGGTGCAACTGCAATTTCAGATTTTGTAGAAATCAATACAGAATTAAAAAAAGTAGGTTATTTTGGTAGAGTTAATTATGCTTATGCCGACAAATATTTAGCTTCTGTGTCTTTTAGACGTGATGGTAGTTCTGTATTTGGTATTAATACTAAATACGGTAATTTCCCAGCAGCGTCAATAGGTTGGAATGTGCACAATGAAGATTTTTTGAATGGTAGTGAGGTTTTAAATAGATTAAAGTTAAGAGTTAGTTATGGTCTTACTGGTGCAGAGAATTTTAATGTAGGTGATGATAATGTCAATCTATATCCTTATTTAGCACTTTTGCAAAATTCAAATGCCATTACAGATGGTAGTATTACTGCAGGTGTTTCACCCCTTAATATCGCAAATGCATTATTACAATGGGAAGCATCTGAAGAATTTAACCCAGCAATTGATTTTGGTTTTTTAAATAACAGAATATCTGGTTCTGTAGATTATTATCGAAGAACCAGTGACGAGTTACTTTTAGAGAATCCAGTATCTTATATAACAGGATTTACAAGTGGTATAGTTAACTTAGGTAAAGTTCAAAACAGAGGATGGGAATTTGAGTTAAGAACTAAAAACGTAGCTACAGAGAAATTCTCTTGGAATTCGACCTTAATTGCATCAACAAATCAAAATGAATTATTAAGTTTTGGTGATTCAAACAATGCACTAATCGAGGATACCTATGGAAGAAATTCACAATGGATTAATAGAATAGGTGAGCCAATATCATCTTTTTGGGGATATGTAGTAGATGAAGAAGCTTATGACGAAACAGCGTTTAGAACAACCTATGTTGATAATCCTTGGAATCGTATTAACGGTCAAGCTGATGATACTATAGTAAAAGATTTAAATGGTGATGGTATAATTACAGATGAGGATAAAACTATTTTAGGAGATCCTTATCCAGATTTAATTTACAGTTTCACAAACGATTTTAAATTTGGAGATTTTGATTTCTCTTTTATGGTTCAAGGTAGCTTAGGTGCTCAAGTAAATAATATTGGAGACCAATACTTCTACAATTGGTTTGGTAATAGAACTAGAAGTGGTGGTGAGGCACAAGCGGTTGCAGATGGACTTGTACCGCATGAATCTTTCATTCAAGAAAAAGTCTTAACTAGTGAGGTTATTGCAAGTGCAGATTATTTTTCCTTACGAAATGTTAGTTTAGGATATAATTTTTCAGATAATATAAAAGATAGATTAGGATTGACAGGACTAAGAATTTATGCAACAGCTCAAAACTTAATTTACATTACAGCCGATGATTATCATGGATTTAATCCTGAGCATGTAGATGGTGACAACCCTAGAGCGTATGGTTCTCAAAGAGCTGGTACACCTATATTCAAAACAATAACATTTGGTCTTAACGTAGATTTTTAATTAAAAAATAAATAAATTATGAAACATATAAAATATATAGTCTTAGCAGCATTTGCAGGATTTATTTATACTTCCTGTAGTGATGAGTTTTTAAATCCATTGCCAGAGACAGCTGTTGCTGTTGAATCTTTCTTTCAGTCTGATGATGATGTATTGGCAGGAGTTATAGGAATCTATGATGCGCTTCAAGGTGTTAATGAAAACACAGAAACAAATATTGGTAGAGCTAATAGAGGAGTGCAGTTTGAACATCTTTTAACAGAGCATCGTTCAGATAATACTAGAAATGGAACACTCGAAGGTTCAAAGTCTGATTTTCATAGGTATGTAGTTAATGCTAACAATGTAGAATCTGAGGATTATTACCAATCTATGTACCAAGTTATTTTTAGAGCTAATAATATCTTAAACTTTATAAGTATTGCTGATGAAGAGAATCAAGCAAAATATGCAGCTGAAGCTAAGTTTTTAAGAGCCTATGCCTATTTTAATTTAGTTAGATTATTTGGTGATGTACCTTTAGTAACTTCGGTTGTTGGTCCTACAGATAATGCTGCTCTTTTTACAAGAATACCATCATCTGAGATTTATCTACAAATTATTGATGATTTAAATGAAGCGATCGCATCATTAGATAATAGCTCTAAAGCAAGAGCATCTAAGGCAGCAGCTCAAGGCATATTAGCAAAAGTTTTCTTAACTCAGCCAAATCGTAACTATACAGGAGCTCAACAACTTTGTGAATCTATAAAATCAAGTATGGATTATGAGTTAGTAGATAATTTTAGCGACGTATATTATTCAGAATTAAATAGTGAAATTATTTTCGCTATTCAATACCAAACAGGAAACTCATTTGAGAGTCAAAGTTTTTCTTCGGAATTTACTTCGGCATTCCGTCAGGGAAGAGAGGATGGACAAAATATTGTAAATACTAATCTTTTCTTAGATTTTGCTACTTATGGCGGAAATAGAACAGATGTTTCTATTACGAATCTTGGCTTTCTTGGACAAGATGATAATGAAGTAATTAAATATTTACCTGATGGATCAGATATAACTACTTCTCCTCCTACCTATGGTGGAAATGCTCGAGATGCTGGTAATGACTATATCGCATTACGATATGCAGATGTGCTTTTAATGCACGTTGAAGCAATCATGGCTGGAGGTGCACAAACAAGTAATTCAGCTGCTTTAAGTTCTTTTCAAGAAGTTAGAAACAGAGCTGGGTTAACCGATCCAGTATCTAATATTACAAAAGATGACTTACTAAGAGAAAGACGAGTAGAATTGGCATTTGAGAATCAACGTTGGTATGATTTATTAAGGTTTGGTGTAGCAGAGTCTGTTTTAAGTGCTCATGCACAAGATAGAGGTTATGTTTTTTCAGGTAGAGATTTACTGTTACCAATTCCGTCAAGAGAAATAAATTTAAGTGGTGGACTTTTAACTCAAAACCCTGGATATTAATATTTAAATAATTAAACGATGAAAAATAAAATAAATATTTTCCGTAAAACAATGCTACTGGCAAGTTTCTTTATAGCTGGTCTTTTAGTAGTTGGTTGTACGCTACGAGATGATTTGCCTGATTCAAATTCTAAAGTAGATACTGTACCACCAGAAGCGAACTTTTCATACGCGTCTGATAGTGATGATTTTAGAACTATTAATTTCACCAATCTTTCTACTGAATCAACAATATTTGATTGGGATTTTGGAGGAGGTAATACCTCAGATGAACAAGATCCATCATTTACGTTTGATGCTGGAGAAGGCACCTATGCTGTAACCTTAACAGCGAGTGATGCATTGGGAGCTGTAAATACTACAACCATTGATGTTATAGTAGTTGAAGGTCCATTTCAACCAATTATACTAGAACCAGGATTTGAAGATGATACCTTACCTGAAGGAGGAGGAGATGGCAGAGATTCATGGAGAAATAATGATTTAGGTGGTGTAATTCAAATTACAGGTAGTCCAGTTACATTTGGAGATCAAGGTGCTAAGTTACCTGTTCCTGCAGGAGACCGTGTTGGTTATCAAGAAATTACTGTAGAACCTGATACTAATTATGACCTGAGATACTATTATACAATGTTAGATAATTCCTCTAACCCATCGTTAACTGTATCAATTTTAGGTGTGACAGAGTTTGGAACCCCTACATCAACGCAAGAAGCTAATGATGCAACTATAGCATCTGTAACAGTAACCGATGATTCAGAGCCTGATGTATATGTTCAATCTACTTTAACTTTTAATTCTGGAATAAATAATACTGTTGCAATTTATTTTACTAACGGTCCTGTTGAAGCTAGACTAGATGATTTTACAATTGATGTAGCACCTGAAGGTGCAGTGCCTCCTTCTGTAGGGTTTACTTCTGTTCAGAGTGAAGATAATTATTTGGAGTATGCATTTAATAACTCTTCTACAGGAGCGATTAGCTACCTATGGGATTTTGGAGATGGTAATACTTCAACAGAAGAATCTCCAACGCACGTTTATGCAACTGCAGATGTTTACACAGTAACACTTACAGCTACTAATGATGCAAATTTATCTGCTTCTTTAAACCAGAATATAGATATACAAGCACCAGTCACAGCAGATTTTACATTTATGGTTGATGAATCTGATTATAGAACTTACAGTTTTATGGATGCATCAGTTGGCGCAGTAACACTCTTATGGGAATTTGGAGACGGTTTCCAATTTACAGGTATGAATCCTTCTCACACTTATTTGGAAGATGGAATCTACGATGTAACCTTGACAGCAACTAGTGTAACAGGTTTAACAAATCAAGCAACTGAGCAATTAGTAGTGTCAGAAGGGTTTGTTGTGCAGGTTCTTAACGGTACTTTTGATGAATTTACTGTAAATACAGGTGATAATGCAGATGCATGGGATATGACACCTAACAGTACAGTTGTAGACAATGATGGCAATACAATTCCTAGTCCGTATAATGGTCTTTGGGATAATGATGCTTTAGATTCATGGCTAGATGGTTTTTACGGTGATAATAGTGAACAAGCTGGTTCAACAAGTGACGGAAATAATGGTACAAGAGGAGCAAAGCTTGATGAAGCAGGTCGTCGTTTGTATCAGGTAGTTTCAGTTCAACAAGGAGAAACATATACGTTTTCTATTGACGTAAAAGGTGATTCTGCTGGTTTAACACCTGAAGTGTTTATATTAAATACTGAAATTGAAGATGAGACAGGTATTAATGCCTCTACGTCTGATTCTGCTATTGATGGATACTTAGAAATTCAAGCAACTACTGATTATGCAACATACACATTTGATTTTACAGCATCTACAAATGAAATTGTTATTTATGTGAGAACTGTAGTTGGTTCGACAAGGATAGATAACATTGTAATTACAGATTAGTCTTAATGAGACAATCAATTAATTAAGGTATAAAGCCACCCAGAATTTAAATTAAGTACTGGGTGGTTATTTAAAAACCTTGATGTGTATATAGGACTTTATTAGTAATGTTGAGGTGATAATTAAAATATAAAATGAAAAACTTCCGAAAAGAAATATTAACAACCTTAATGATACTATTCATATCAGTTAATGTTACCTCTCAAGAAAAGATAAGTAGCAATACAGAATTGGATAGAAAAATCGAAAAAAAAGATAAAAAAAGAAAGAAGAAAAAAAAGAAAGTAAAATTGCCTAATATCGATTTGTCTCATTGGAAAGTAACTATTCCAGTAGCAAATGAAAAAGGTAAGCCTTATGAAGTTGAAGCACCAGAAATATTAGATTATGCCAATAATGAGACGTTAAAGCCTTATATGTATAACGATTCAACTAAAGGAGCATTAGTTTTTTATGCAAAACCTACAAGCTCAACGACCAAGAATACAAAGTATTCTAGATCAGAATTAAGAGAGCAAATGGTTCCTGGTGATAATAATACGAACTGGACTTTTGCTCAAGGTGCAACTATGAAAGGTAAGCTTGCTATTGATGAAGTTTCTAGAGATGCAGACGGTAAATATCATCGCATTATTATTATGCAAATACATGGGAGATTAACTAATGAACAGAGAGACTTAATTGGGCAGGATGATAACAATGCACCACCTATATTGAAAATTTATTGGGATAAAGGTAAGATAAGAGTTAAAACGAAACTATTGAAAAATCTTGATGCTACAGGAGATGAGCTTTTACATGAAGATGCATGGGATAATGACGAAGGATTTAATTTTGAGCAAGAAGTTGGATTTGGAAAGTTTACTTTAGAAGTACAAGTTTCAGAAGGAAAAATGGTAATAGTTTTAAATAATACAGAGTATAAAGTATATGAAAATATTCATATAAGAAAATGGGGAATATTTGAAAACTATTTTAAAGCAGGCAACTATTTTCAAACAAGAGATGAAGGTGCTTTTGCTCGTGTAAAATATTACAGTTTAGAAGTAAAACATTAAAATTTGTTTATTTGAGAGTTGACCATTTATTTTGTGCTACTTGTCATAATTGATGTGAGTAGGATTCTATAAGTTTTAGAGGTGTGTTAATAATGTTTAGAACAAATAGATGAGTATAATTTGTATAAATTTACTTTATAATTAAAGAGACTTAAATATGAAAATAGAAATTTTAACTAAATCAGATAATTCAAATAGTCAGAAAGAAATAATATCGAAAATTAGTGATTTAATTAATTTCAAAAACCTTGAACCAGGAGATAAACTCCCTTCAGAGAGAATGTTGTCCGAAAAATTTGGAGTGTCAAGAAGTAATGTTAGAGAAGCTATTCAAAAGTTAGAATTTTATGGCCTCCTAAATTCCATACCTCAAAGTGGAACTTTCGTTGCAAATATTGGTGTTATAGCCATGAATGGAATGATTGAAGATATTTTGAGATTAGAAGATCCAGATTTTAAGTCTTTAGTTGAAACAAGAATTTTATTAGAACTTAAAACGGTTAGACTAGCAGCATTAAGAAGAACCGAAGAAGATCTCATTAAGTTAAAGAAAGCGCTAGAGGCTTATGAGCAAAAAGTGTTAGATGGAGGCGACGCAGTTCAAGAAGATTTGTTATTTCATTTAGCAATAGCTAAAGCTAGCGGAAATAGTACCATGAATACCTTTATGCTTATTATCACTCCCGAGATTATTACAAATTTCGAAAAATATCATGTTTGCGATAAAGGACTTTCAGCACGTGGTATTAAAGAACATAAAGAGATATTTGATGCTATCAAAAGACAAAAACCGCAATTAGCGAAGTCTAAAATGAAAGAGCATTTTAGTGTGTTATATCAATATTGTTATAACTCTTAATAATAGTTTACACTTAATAAATATGAAATTAAAAGGATTAAGATGGTGGGTAGTAGGTCTTGTAGCATTAGCTGCAGTAATCAACTACATAGATAGACAGGCTTTTGGAGCCTTGTGGCCAGATATCGCTAAAGATTTATTTCCAGAAATGGATAAAGATGGTCATAAAGCAATCTACGGTACCATATCAACAGTATTTATACTTTCATATGCAGGAGGACAAGCCCTTTTTGGTAAAATCTTTGATTGGATAGGAACAAGAATTGGTTTTGCAATCTCAATTGGTGTATGGTCAATCGCCACTTTTTTACATGCATTTGCCCAAGGCATGCTTAGTTTTTCAATCTTTAGATCTATTCTAGGTATTGCAGAGGCAGGTAACTGGCCTGGAGCAGCTAAAGCTAACGCAGAATGGTTTCCAACCAAAGAGAGAGCACTTGCTCAAGGAATTTTTAATTCGGGAGCTGCAATAGGAGGTATAGTTGCTTATCCAGTAATTGGATTACTAGCTGTATATTTTGACTGGAAAGCTATATTTATTGTAGTCGCAGCACTTGGTTTTATATGGTTATTACCTTGGCTTTATGTTGTTAAAGGAGTGCCTAAATCTCACCCTTGGTTAACAGAAGATGAAAGAAAATATATTCTATCAGGTCAAAGAAATCAAGATATTAATGAAGATGGTAATTATGATGAAGGGTATACTCCTGATACAGCACAATTACTAAAACATAAAGAAAGTTGGGGAGTTATTATTGCATCTGCAGCTATAGACCCTATTTGGTGGCTTTTTATTGTTTGGATTCCAATTTACTTATCTGAAGTTTTTGGAATGGATGTCAAAGAGATTGCTTTCTCAGCTTGGGTACCTTATGTGGGCGCAATGATTGGTGCTATTTTTGGAGGGTTACTTGCTAAAAATAGAATTTCGGCAGGATGGTCTGTAGATAAAACACGAAAAATGACTATAACTTTAGGTTGTTTAATTATGATACCATGTTTTTTCTTGTTAAAAGCACCAGCATCTGCTTTAAATGCAGTTATTATTATGGCAGTTTTACTTTTTGGTTTTCAAGTTGCAATAGGAAATATTCAAACAATGCCAAGCGATCTTTTTAGCGGAAAAATTGTGGGTACATTGTCAGGATTTGCAGGAATGGCTGCTAAACTTGGTGCAGCGGGACTTACCATTTTAGTTACATTTATAACAACAGGAGGCAACTATACACCTGCTTTTTTAATAGGTGGAGCTTTAGCAATAATAGCTTTAATGGCTGTTTGGTTATTATGTCCTAAAATAGAACCTTTAAAACCTAAAGGATATTAGAATAAGAAATATTAAAATAAATATAATTTAAGAAAAAAGAAATGAATAATAACAAAGGTAAAGTGGCTGTAGTAACAGGTGCTACGGGAGGAATAGGATTTGAAGTAGCAAAGAGATTAGGTAAAGATGGTTATACTGTAGTTCTAAATGGTATAGATGATGAGGCAGGAGCCGAAAGATTAAAAGAGCTTACTGCTGAAGGTGTAACAGCCGAATATCTTGGGTTTGATGTTACTAAAGAAGATCAAGTAACAACTAATATTACAAATATTGGTGAAAAATACGGGAGAATTGATGTACTTGTAAATAATGCAGGTGGACTTGGCGGAAGATCTAGATTTGAAGAGATGACTACAGATTTCTATAGATTTGTTATGGCTCTAAATTTAGACTCGGTATTTTTTGCATCAAGAGCAGCAATACCATTTCTAAAAAAAGGAGAGCATCCATCTATCATCAACTATACTTCAAATGCAGGATGGACTGCAGGAGGACCAGGAGCTGGTATTTACGGAACATCTAAAGCTGGAGTTCATGCGATAACAAGAGCATTAGCAAAAGATTTAGCAGAATACGGTATACGAGTTAATGCAGTATCTCCAGGTACTATTGACACACCATTTCATGCTCAAATTAAAGCAACAAAGCCAGAAGTTTTTGCTTCATGGGCAAATAATATTATGTTAGGAAGATTAGGTCAGCCAGAAGATGTTGCTGGAGTAATTTCTTTTTTAGCTAGTAAAGATGCAGCTTTCATTACTGCAGAAACTATCCAAATTGGAGGTGGTCAAGCTTTAGGTATATAACCTTAAAGTACTTTTTTTGAATAAATACAAATAGCCTTTCAATGTAGAAGGGCTATTTTTTTGTAAATTAAATTAAAATCATCAGTTATGCATCAAACAGTAACATTTGGCGAAGTATTAATGCGTTTATCTCCTTTAGGAAATAAAAAATTTATGCAATCTAACCGACTAGAATTTTATTTTGGAGGCACAGAGGTTAACGTTGCTATTTCTATTGCTAATTTTGGAGGAAAGGTAAGGCATGTCTCATCAATTTCAGATGATTTTATTGGAGATACAGCAAAGTCATATTTAAGAAAATTTGGAGTGAGTACTTCAAAAATTGTTCGCTCTAAGCGTCCCTTAGGTGTATATTTTCTAGAAGTTGGTGCAGTTATGAGACCTAGTGCAATTTCATACAATAGATCTCACTCAGCATTTTCAGAGATTAAACCAGAAGTGGTTAATTGGAATAAAGCTTTAAAAAAATGTACTTGGTTTCATTGGACGGGTATTACACCAGCCTTATGTGAAGGAGGATACCATACTTTAAAAGAAGGACTAAAATTAGCTCAAAAAAATGGTATTGAGGTTTCTGTAGATCCAACCTATAGAAGTGGTTTGTGGCAATATGGTGCAGATCCAAAAGAAACTTTATCAGACTTGCTACAATATTGCACCATTTTTATTGGTGGTATAAACGAAATGAATGAAGTGTTAGGAACAAATTACCAATATTCTAATGAAGAGTTTATAGAAGCGAGTAAAGCGCTTATTAATAAGTTTCCTAACATAAAAAAAACATTCGATAAAATTAGAACACCTATCAATGCATCATGGCATAAAATAAGATCTCGCATGTGGAATGGTACTAATTTTAGAGAAACGACAGACTTAGATATAACCCATATTGTAGATAGAATTGGAACTGGAGATGCATTTGCAGGAGGTTTAATTTATGGCTTACAGCATTTCGATGATGATTTTAAAGCCATAGAATTTGCAGCAGCAGCTAGCGCGTTAAAACACACTTATGAAGGTGATGTTAACTTTTCTAGTGTTGATGAGGTAATGAATATTATAGAAGGTAATACTTCGGGTAGATTTAACAGATAATCATTTACTAGAAGATGCTCTAACTATTAATCTAGATTCTAAAATATTTTTATTTAATGTAGGTTTCCAGTTTTCGGTATTTATACGTTGTATAAATGTTTGGGCAGCAATTTTACCAATTTGTTCACTGTGTTGATCTATAGTTGTAATGGTAGGACTAACTAGTGATGTAAATGGCTCATTTCCGAAGCCAACTAAACAAATGTCTTGAGGCACCTTAATATGTTTTTCATTTAAAACTTGCAAAGCGCCTAAAGCAGCATAATCACTAGCAACATAAACCGCATCTGGTGGTGTATCTAAAGTTAATAAATGCTCCATTTTTAATCGTCCGTCTTCCAATGTTAAATTACTTTCCATTAATAAAGCATCATCATTTGGTAGATTATATTTGTTGATGGCATCTATATAACCTCTTATTCTGTTGTTAAAAATTCTTGTTCGTCTATAACCGCCAATATGCGCGATACGTTTACAACCTTTGCTTATTAAGTGTTCTATAATTATATGGCTGCTATTATAATCGTCAATACCTATATAATCTACATTTAAATCATTTTCTCCTCTATCAAATAATATTAGTGGTATCCCTTTAGATTTTATCTTTTCATAATGAGATAAATCTACAGTTTCATTTGCCATAGATGCGATAATACCATCCACTTGAGTAAAAAGTAAGGTGTCTATATTATCACATTCTTTTTTAAAAGACTCATTAGACTGTGTAATTATAATATTATAGCCTTCTTTATTTAAGACTTCCTCCATGTTTTCAATTACTGAGGAAAAAAAATTACTATTGGTTCTTGGGACAATGACACCAACTAAATTGCTTTTACCACTACGTAAGGCACTTGCCAAATGATTGGGTTGATAATTAAGCTCTTTAGCAACACGTTTAACTGCATCTTTGGTTTTAGCACTAATTCTAGAATCATCATGTAATGCTTTAGATACAGCAGCAGGAGAAATATTTAAAACATTTGCAATGTCTTTTATGGTCGTTCTTTTTTTTTTCACCTAGTTTTTATATATTTGCTTAAACGTTTAAGCAAAAGTATCATTTAAAGATTAAAAATCAAAATAAACCCTATTTTGATTTATTTTTTGCAATCTGCTTAAACGATTAAGCAAACAATAACAAATTAAATTATACAATGAAAAAAGTAGTCACATTTGGAGAAATTATGTTAAGATTAGCTCCACAACAATTTTTAAGATTCTCACAGGCTTCTAGCTTTGACGTAGTTTATGGTGGAGGAGAGTCTAACGTTGCAGTTTCTCTTGCAAATTATGGAGTACCTGTAGATTTTGTAACACGTTTACCAAAAAATGATATTGGTGCATGTGCAATGATGGAAATGCGAAAGAGAGGTGTTGGAGTCGATAAAATTATTTATGGTGGTGACCGTTTGGGGATTTACTTTTTAGAAACAGGTGCAGTGAGTAGAGGTAGCAAAGTAGTTTATGATAGGGCACACTCTGCAATATCAGAAATTACTCCTGGTATGATAGATTGGAAATCTGTATTTAAAGACGTGGCTTGGTTTCACTGGACAGGTATTACTCCAGCAATTTCTCAAGGCGCAGCAGATGCTTGTTTAGAAGCAGTTAAAGTGGCTAGTGAAATGGGAGTGACTATTTCTACAGATTTAAATTATAGAGCAAAACTTTGGACATTTTGTGATGACGCTCACAGAGAAAAAATAATGACAGAGTTAACATCATATTGCGATGTTGTCTTAGGTAACGAAGAAGATGCCGAAAAGCACTTTGGTATTCATCCAGAAGGTTTAGATGTGCACAAGCATGGACATGATGTAAAGGCAGAAGCTTTTTTATCTGTTTGTAAGCAAATGATGGCAAAATTTCCTAGGGCTAAAAAGGTTATCACTACTCTAAGAGGGTCTATTTCTGCATCTCATAATACTTGGGCAGGAGTTTTATATGATGGAGAAAAAATGTTTGAAACGCGTCAATATCAAATTACAGATATTGTAGATAGAGTAGGTGGTGGAGATTCTTTTATGGGAGGATTAATTTACGGATTACTAAAATATCCTGAAGATGATCAAAACGCATTAGACTTTGCTGTTGCAGCTTCTTGTTTAAAACACACTATTAAAGGAGATGCAAACTTAGTTACAGTTGCAGAAGTAGAAAAATTAATGGGTGGAGATGCCTCTGGTAGAGTTGCTCGTTAATTAAAACATTAAAATATAAATAAACAGTATAACTCTACTGTTTTATCAAAATCATTATGGCAAATTATACAAGAATAGAAGTTGCAAATGTTATGAAGCAAACAGGTATGGTCCCTTTGTTTTATAATGCAGATTTAGAAATAAGTAAAAAAGTAATAAAAGCAACCTATGATGGTGGAGCTCGATTATTAGAGTTTACCGCAAGAGGAGATTTTGCACACGAAGTTTTTGGCGAGCTTAATAAATGGGTTCTTAAAGAACTACCAGGTATGATAATGGGAGTAGGATCTGTTACAGATGCAGCCTCTGCGTCTCGTTTTATGTCATTAGGAGCTAATTTTATTGTGACACCAGTTTTAAGAGAAGATATTGCAATTGTATGTAATAGACGTAAAGTTGCATGGTCTCCTGGATGTGGTTCTTTAACCGAAATTTGCAGAGCTGAAGAGCTAGGCTGTGAAATAGTAAAATTATTTCCTGGTGGCATATATGGTCCTGATTTTGTGAAAGCAATAAAAGGTCCGCAACCATGGACAAGCGTAATGCCAACAGGTGGAGTTTCTCCAACTCGCGAAAATTTAGAGGGTTGGTTCAAAGCAGGAGTAACTTGTGTTGGAATGGGTTCTAAACTCATTGCAAAAGATGCAAATGGAAATTACGATTTAGCTAAAATTGAAGCAGATACTAAAAATGCACTAACTATAATTTCTGAACTTAAAAAATAACAATTAAAATGAAACATCAAGAAACTGCTATAACATTAAAAGAATTGTCACGTATATCTGGTTATGCAGTTTCTACAGTTTCTAAAGCCCTAAATAACAAGCTTGATATAAGTTTAGAAACTAGAAAAATAATTAAAACTATAGCCAAAGCGCACAATTATATACCTAATAATTATGCTGTAGCTTTGAGAAAAAAAAGAACTAAAGCTATTTCTGTAATTGTTCCTCAAGCTAATACTCATTATTTTAGTTACTTTTTATATAATATTCAAAAAGTAGCGCACTCTGTAGGTTATAGAATAATTTTGTTCCAGTCTTTTGAAGATGATTCTAAAGAGCGAGAATTTATTAACGCAAGTAATGATGGTAGCGTAGATGGTGTAATTATTTTATCTAGAAATATACTTTGTAAAAAGATTAATAATTTGCCAATAGAGTATATTCAAATTAATGAAGATATATCAATAGAGCGTTTAAAAAAAGATTGCATTAATACTTTTAGTAAATTGTTAAGACGTCTTGATTAACGTCTTAATTAAAAATATCATATGCCTAGAAAAGCAATTGGATTAATGATTTTGAGTGCTTTGGCCTTTGCACTTTTAAATGTATTTGTAAAAGGATTAGATCAATTTAATGTGTATCAAATTGTGTTTTTTAGGTCTATAGGTTCTTTAGTATTTACCATTCCGTTTTTAGTACAGCAAAAAATCCCTTTTCTTGGTAAAAAGAAAAGTTTACTAATTGCTCGAGGTGTTGTTGGTTTTGTAGCAATGACCTTATTTTTTACTTCATTAAAATTTTTATCAATGGGACCTGCGGTTTCCATTCGTTATATAGCACCAATATTTGCAGCAATATTTGCATTTTTAATTCTCAAAGAAAAAATTAAACTTCTACAATGGGTTTGCTTTGGTATAGCATTATCTGGTGTTTTTATTTTAAAAGGCTTTGACGCTAGTATGAATGGTATTGGGTTACTCTACGCTATGCTATCTGCTGTATTTACTGGATTAGTTTTCATCATAATTAGAAAAATAGGTAATAATGATCATCCCATAGTGGTGGTTAATTACTTTATGATTATTGCAGCAATTTTTGGTGGAGTATTATCAATTTCAGATTGGGTTAACCCAGTTGGTTTAGAGTGGGTTCTACTATTATCTCTTGGTGTTTTTGGTTATTTTGGTCAATATTATATGACAAAGGCGATCCAAACAACAGAAATTAATCAAGTCGTGCCTCTCAAATATATTGAAGTTATTTTTACAATGATTATAGGCGCTGTTTGGCTAAATGAAACCTACACTTTAATTAGTCTACTAGGTATACTATTAATACTAGTTGGATTAATTTTAAATTTTCTTTTAAAGCGATAGGTTATATAGCTTCCAAATAAAAAAACGTGATAATTAAAATTTATCTATTATAAACCCTTTAGGGATAGTTACCCCTTTTTTAAGTACTACAATACCATCTTTAACTAAATAAGTATCTGTTTCTGTATCTTCTAGATGTTTCCCTCCATTTATTCTTACATCATCTGCTATTCTACAGTTCTTATCAATTATTGCGTTTTTGATAAAACATCGTTCTCCAATACCAAGTAAGACTTCAATTTTATTAGTATCAATTTCTTCTAAAGTTTCATAATGATCATTACCCATCATATAGGTATTGATAACTGTAGATTCTTTGCCTATTCTAGAACGAATACCTATTACAGATTTTTCTATCTTGGCTGCACTTATAATACAACCGTCAGAGATAACAGCTCTTACTAAAGTTGTGCCAGCTATTTTTGTAGTAGGTAGCATTCTTGCTCTTGTATATATACGTTTTGTTTTATCGTATAAATCAAATTTTGGGATATCTTGAGTTAACCCAATGTTTGCTTCAAAAAAAGAATCAATATTTCCAATATCTGTCCAGTAGCCTTCATATTGGTAACTTACTGTTTTATGTTTTTCTATACTTTGTGGTATAATCTCTTTTCCGAAGTCATTAGTATCGGGATTTTTCATTAACTCAGTTAATAATTCTCTATTAAAAATATAGATTCCCATAGAGGCTAGGTAATGTCGTCCTTGTCCTTTCATGTCATCGCTTACTTCTGAGGTCCAGTCTGGAAGTAATTTTTTATCTGGTTTTTCTATAAATGAGGTAACAACATTTTGATCATCAGCTTTCATAATCCCAAAAGATGTAGCGTCTTTTGCATCTACAGGAATAGTTGCTATTGATATTTTAGCGTTACTTTTCTCATGAGCGTCTATCATTTTTTTGTAATCCATTTGGTATAATTGATCTCCAGATAGAATTAAAAAATATTTAAAATCATGACTTAAAAAGTGATGCATACTTTGACGTACAGCATCTGCAGTACCTTGAAACCATGTTTTGTTATTAGGAGTTTGCTCAGCAGCCAATACATCTACAAAGGCAGAACTAAAAAAGCTAAAGTGATAGGTGTTTTTTATATGACGGTTTAATGAGGCAGAGTTAAATTGCGTTAACACAAACATTCTTTTAATATCTGAATTTATGCAATTTGAAATAGGAATATCTACTAGTCTATATTTTCCTGCAATTGGTACTGCAGGTTTTGAGCGCTCTGCTGTTAAAGGGTAAAGTCTAGAACCTTGTCCTCCACCCAAGATTATTGATAATACGTCATTATTTATCATAGTTAGTCGTTATATTATAGATTGATATAATTCTTTTACTTGCACAGCAATGGCTTTCCAGTCAAAATGAGCTTCTACACGATCTCGTCCTTTTTGTGCCATAGATTTACTTAACTCTAAGTTACTAATTATTTGGTTAATACCTTGCGCCAAATCCTTAGAGAATTGCTCTGGGTTTATAGGCTCAAAAGGTGCTTCTTTTTGTTGCTCAACAGGGATTAATAACCCTGTTTCATTATGAACAACTACTTCTTTTATACCACCAACTGCACTTGCAACTACAGCAGTATTACATGCCATAGCCTCAATATTAATTATACCGAAGGGTTCATAAATTGACGGACAGCAAAAAACATCTGCATGAGAATAAAACTGAATGATATCTTTTTTATTCAACATTTCAGAAATCCAAATGACATTATCTCTATTTTCTTGTACTTTGGCGACACTCTCTTGCATCTCCAATTCAATTTCTTTCGTGTCTGGAGCACCAGCACACAAAACAACTTGAGTATTTTTATCTATATGCTTAATGGCATTTATTAAATGTATAATACCTTTTTGGCGTGTAATTCTACCCACAAAAAGCACATATGGTTTGGTGATATCTACGTTATAGCGTTCTAAAGCAGAAGTGTCACTAGTTGGTTTATACTCTTCTAGATTAATACCATTATAGATAACTTTTATTTTTTGTTCTTGTACATTAAAATGCTTTAATACATCGTTTTTAGTTTCTTCGGAAACTGCTATAATAGCATCTGCCATTTCTATTGCAGTTTTCTCAATCCATGACGAAGCATCATAACCTTTACCCAGTTGCTCTCTTTTCCAAGGACGAAGAGGCTCTAATGAATGTGTGGTAACTACCAATGGTGTACCATAACATAGTTTGGAAACTATACCAGCAAATTGCGCATACCAAGTATGACAGTGAACAACGTCTGCATTAAATGCTCCTGTATTCATTCTAATACAGGTTTCCATAAATTTAAAGATTGGTTTTAGATTATCTTTTGTGTTATCTAAGTTTAACACTTCTGACGAAAATCCTTTAACTGTTAAATTGCCTGTGTTGACATCTTGATCTCCAACACATCTTACTTCTACATCCATAAGTTGCGCTAATTCGCTAGCTAAATATTCTACATGAACACCAGCTCCTCCATAAACATAAGGTGGAAATTCTCTGGTATAAAAAACAACTTTCATAATGATGGTTTTAGTTTAATCAAAGTTCGTGATAATTAAAAGATTAGACCTTTATTTACGGTAAAATAAACTTTAAATTAGTGATAATTGAAGGGTTTTTACAAGGATGTTTAAATTTATAAGAAAAAATCATTTTTTCTTTAAAATACAGTCATTTATTTTAAATATTCTTAATATTTTAATGAGGTAATAATACAATTAGCCTGTGGTATTTAATGTAGAGCGCATGTAGCAGTAAAAATTTTAATATGTTTTAATAAGATTTAAAGAATACTTATTTTTGATTTTATGATAAATAACTTCGAGAATGAGTTCTTTGGCATAGGGATTCAAAATGGGAAAACACCAGAAAACTTAGGTGTACTTTGGCGTTCGGCACAAAATCTAGGTGCAAGTTTTATTTTTACCATCGGAAACAGATATGCAAAACAAGCTAGCGATACTCATAATGCAGTTAAGTCTATGCCATATTTTCATTACGATAATTTTGAAGAATTTCATAAAAATTTACCAAAAGGAGCTAGAATAGTTGGAGTAGAATTAACTGATGAAGCTGAAGATTTGGAAAACTTTCACCATCCAAGACGTTGTGTGTATTTATTGGGTGCCGAAGATCATGGACTTACCGCACAAGCTATTCAAAAGAGCCATTTTTTAGTTAAATTTAAATCGGTGTTGAGTCTTAATGTTTCCGTAGCAGGTAGTATAGTTATGTATGATAGAGGTATTAGTAAACCAAGGTCATAAATTGTAGTGGTTATTGTTGAAAGGCTTTAGCAAAATGCGTAATGTATTTGCATTTGGTATTTCTCAAATGCATTAAAAACAAATCTTTAGGAGCAAAGATTATGGTTTGGTTTTTTGTAAACTTACAACCTCAATACGATGTGTATGGCTATATCAAAATTTAAAATAAAACATTTACCCAAATTATTAATTAATACATATAAAGCCTGGGATTCTAACGATCCTTGGAGAATGAGTGCTGTTGTTGCTTATTATGCAGTTTTATCATTACCTGGATTACTAGTAATTGTCGTAAATATAGTGGGTAGTATTTGGGGACGAGAGATCGTACAAGGTAAATTAACTGGTAAAATTGCCTCTATTTTAGGAACCGATTCTGCCGAGACTATTAAAACGATTATTTCTCAAACCTTAAACACCGAAAGCAATGTGGTATCTACAATTATTGGTATTGCAACCATTATATTTGGTGCGACAGGTGTGTTTTATCAATTACAAATCTCATTAAATAAAATTTGGAAAGTGGAAAACATATCTAAATTTAGCTTTAAAAAAATCTTAACAGATAGAGCTAGAAGCTTTGCGTTTATACTTGCTGTTGGTTTTTTGTTATTAATAAGTTTTGTTTTAACTACTGTTATCTCTGCATTAACAGATGTAATTAATAATTCGTTTCCAGATATAGTTTTGTATGTGGTATATATTATAAATTTTATCGTATCAATTTCTATTATTTCTACGCTTTTTGCATTGATGTTTCGTTATATGCCAGATACTAAAGTAAGATGGAAAACGGTCTGGATAGGAGCTATCTTAACTGCAGTTTTATTTGTTTTAGGGGAGTTTCTTTTAGGTTTATATTTTGGTAAATCTAATCCAGCGTCAACTTATGGTGCTGCAGGTAGCATTGTGCTGGTATTGCTTTGGGTATCATATTCTTGTTTAATTTTCTTTTTTGGAGCGGAGTTTACAAGACAATATTCTATAAAATATGGACATGATTCTCATACTTATAAAAACAAGATTGCAGACCTTGTAGAAAAACAAGATAATTAGGTTTATCTTTGTAACCTATATAAAGTTATTATAATGAGTCATAAAGCAGGTTTTGTAAATATTATTGGTAATCCAAACGTTGGAAAATCCACATTAATGAATGCCTTTATTGGTGAGAAGTTGTCTATTATTACTTCTAAAGCTCAAACGACAAGACATCGTATCTTGGGCATTGTTAATGGAGAAGATTTTCAGGTTATATTAAGTGATACACCAGGAATTATTAAACCAGCTTATGAGTTGCAAGCCTCAATGATGGATTTTGTAAAATCTGCATTTGATGATGCCGATGTATTAATTTATATGGTAGAAATTGGAGAACAAGAGCTTAAAGATGAAGCGTTTTTTAAAAAAATCACCAATTCTAAAATCCCAGTATTACTGCTTCTAAATAAAATTGATAAGTCAGATCAAGGACAATTAGAATCTCAAGTTGCATTATGGTCTAGCAAAGTACCAAATGCAGAAATTTTTCCAATTTCGGCATTAGAAGGATTCAATGTGAAAGAAGTATTTGGAAGAATTATTGAGTTGTTACCTATGTCTCCTGCTTTTTATCCTAAAGATCAATTAACAGATAAGCCAGAGCGTTTCTTTGTTAACGAAACAATTAGAGAGAAAATCTTAATGCATTATAAAAAAGAAATTCCTTACGCTGTAGAAATTGATACCGAAGAGTTTTTTGAAGAAGAAAATATTATTAGAATGCGATCTGTAATTATGGTAGAGCGCGAAACTCAAAAAGGTATCATTATTGGTCATAAAGGTACAGCACTAAAACGTGTTGGTATGGAATCTCGCAAAGACTTAGAGAAATTTTTTGGTAAGCAAGTACACCTAGAGTTGTACGTTAAAGTAAACAAGAATTGGAGAAGTAACCAACGCCAACTAAAACGTTTTGGTTATAATCAATAATCCCATACGTTACATACTATCTACAATTTAGCTTTAAAACAATAGCTCATCCAACTTATTGATTATCTTTGCAACCGCTTACAGGATATGTAATGCATATAAAATAAAGATGTTATGAGTAATATAGTTGCTATAGTAGGTCGCCCAAATGTTGGAAAATCAACTTTTTTTAATCGTTTAATTCAGCGTAGAGAGGCTATTGTTGATGCTGTAAGTGGTGTAACTAGAGATAGACACTACGGTAAAAGTGATTGGAACGGAAAAGAATTTTCTCTCATAGATACAGGAGGATACGTAAAAGGTAGTGACGATATTTTTGAAGCCGAAATAGATAAACAAGTAGAATTGGCAATCGATGAGGCAGATGCTATAATCTTTATGGTAGATGTTGAGACAGGTGTTACCGGAATGGATGAGGATGTAGCACGATTACTTCGCAAGGTTGATAAACCAGTATTTCTTACAGTTAATAAAGTAGATAATAATAAACGTGCAGAAGACGCAGTAGAGTTTTATTCTCTAGGTTTAGGAGAGTATTATACCATTGCTAGTATTAATGGTAGTGGTACTGGAGATTTATTAGATGCTTTAGTAGATGCACTACCAGAAATAGAAGAAGAGGAAGAAAAGGATGAACTGCCTAGATTTGCTGTAGTTGGTCGCCCTAATGCAGGAAAATCATCATTCATTAACGCACTTATTGGAGAAGACAGATATATTGTTACAGATGTAGCTGGTACGACCAGAGACTCTATAGATACCAAATACAATCGTTTTGGTTTTGAATTTAATCTAGTAGATACTGCTGGTATTAGACGTAAATCTAAAGTAAAAGAAGATTTAGAATTTTACTCTGTAATGAGAAGTGTACGTGCCATTGAGCATTGTGACGTTTGTTTATTAGTTCTAGACGCAACAAGAGGATTTGATGGTCAAGTTCAAAACATTTTTTGGCTGGCACAACGTAATCGTAAAGGTATTGTAGTACTTGTTAATAAATGGGATTTGGTTGAGAAAGAAACTCAAACAATGAAGGAGTACGAAAAGGTGATTAGAAAAGAAATGGAACCTTTTACCGATGTCCCAATAGTGTTTATTTCAGTTTTAACAAAACAACGTATTTTTAAAGCTATTGAAACTGCTGTTGAGGTGTATAACAACAGAACTAAAAAAATTAAAACAAGTAAGCTTAACGAGGTGTTATTACCAGTTATTGAAAATTATCCACCACCAGCTTACAAAGGTAAATTCGTGAAAATTAAATACATCATGCAATTGCCAACTCCACAACCACAGTTTGCATTCTTTTGTAACTTACCACAGTATGTGCGAGAACCTTATAAGCGCTTTTTAGAAAATAATCTAAGAGAACTTTTTGACTTTAAAGGAGTTCCTATAAGTGTATATATGCGTAAAAAATAAATTATATTAATAAATATGAACATAAAGTGGTTAGTTTTTTTAGTGCTAGTTTTTTCTTTATTTAAAAGGGGTAACGCACAAAACACACCACCCACTATTACTGTAGAAGGTAATCAAGAATTCTGCGGAAGCGCTCCAATGAACATTGTAACCAGCATATCTATTACAGATCCAGATGTTGGTGATGTAAGCTTAGATAATGTATTTGTTCAAATTTCCGAAGGATACGTAGAAACCCAGGATTTATTAATTTTATCAGGTACACATCCTAATATTACTACCACTTGGAATTCTCAAGAAGGTAAATTAATACTACAAGGTCCAGCAAGTTTTATAGAGTTTGAAAACGCCATAAGTGATGTGTTGTATCAAACCACTCAAACCAATTTTACCCAAGACAAATCGTTTTCTATAAATTTGGGAGACGCTAATTATTTACCATCAACTGGTCATTATTATATTTACGTCTCTAGTCCTGGTATTACATGGACTGCAGCCAAAACAAATGCAGAAAATACGTTTTACTTCGGAATTCAAGGTTATCTCGTTACAATAACTAGCGATGAAGAATCTCAATTTGCAGGAGAACAAAGTCCAGGTTTAGGATGGATTGGTGCTAATGATGCAGAAACCGAAGGTACTTGGAAGTGGGTAACAGGTCCAGAAAATGGGCAAACCTTCTGGATAGGAGAAGTTAACGGAAGTGCGCCAAATGGAGAATTCTCTAATTGGAATGCAGGAGAGCCTAATGATTTTCAAAACAACGAAGATTACGCGCATATTACAGATCCATCTATAGGTAATATTGGTTCTTGGAATGACTTACCCAATGCTGGTGATCCCTCAGGACCAGGCAATCCTTACTACCCAAAAGGTTATCTCGTAGAGTTTGGTGGCATGCCAAATGATCCAGAGATTAATCTATCTGCAAGTACAACTATAATTACACCTAAATTAACATTAGAGGCTAGCGTAGGCTGTACAGATGGTACATCCATTTTAAATGTAACCTCAAATACACCTAATGTTTTATGGTTTGAGACACCATCATCAACAACAATTCTAAACTCTGGCTATATTTATAATGTACAACTAACCCAAGATACCACCTTGTGGGTATTGCCATTGTTTGATGGTTGCGATGGTGGAGCGAGAATACCTTTCGCTATAGATGTTTTAGAAAGTCCTGAGGCTATAGATATAACTATAAGTCAATGTGATGATGCAATATTAGATGGCTTTACCGATTTTAGTTTGTCGCTATATGAAGAAGATATCACTAATGGGTTAACTCAAAATAGAGATGTTATTTTCTATGAAAATGCCAATTTAACTAGTGAGATTTCTGGAGATTTATTTACAAATTCTAGTAATCCGCAAATAGTCTACGCACAAGTTATTGATACTAATACAGGTTGTACATCAGTAGCAGAGGTTACTATTGAGGTCAACTCAAATTCTTTAAATCCAATAATCCTCCAGGTTTGTGATGATCCTTTAGAGAGCGGTTTAGCAAGTTTTGATTTAACTTTAGCTATTTTAGAAATTTCGCAAAATGTACCTATAGATGCAACCATTAATTTTCATGAAACTTACGAGGATGCAATTTTAGAGCTTAATGTATTACCAATAAACTTTACTAATAACGTACCCTACAATCAAACCATTTATGCTAGAGTAGAAGAGCAGGATGGCTCTTGTTTTACAATTGTAGATGTACAATTACAGGTTTTAGAATTGCCTAATATTTTAAATGAGGAGACCATTTTATATTGTTTAAATAATTTTCCGCAGACCATAACATTGAGTGGTGGTATTATAGGAGACGTACCAAATAATTACTATTACAATTGGTCTACTGGAGAAACAACTATCGATATAGAAATAAATGAAATTGGTATATATACAGTAGAGGTAGCATTTGTTGACGGATGCTCAAAAACTAAAACTATAGAAGTGTTACCATCTAATATTGCAACTATTGAGAATGTAATAGTAGAAGATTTAAATACTAATAACTCAATTACTATTTTAGTTTCGGGAGAAGGTGATTATGTTTATGCCTTAAATGATATTAATGGTGTCTATCAAACATCAAACACTTTTAATAATGTAACAGCTGGTATTTATACAGTGTTCGTAAAAGATATAAAAAATGATTGCGGTATCGTAGAAGATGATGTGTCAATTATTGGCTACCCTAAATTTTTTACGCCTAATGGAGACACAATTAATGATACGTGGCAAATTAAAGGCATTTCAGAGCAATTCCAACCCAATACTAAAGTGTATATTTTTGATCGCTTCGGAAAATTACTATATACACTAAATTCGCCTTTTGATTCTTGGGATGGCACATTTAATGGCAAACCTTTACCCACTTCAGATTATTGGTTCTCTGCAACCTTGCAAGATGGTCGTACCTTTAAAAATCATTTTACGTTAAAGCGTTAGATCTTAAGCTAGTTTAAGTAGATTTTCTATTTCTTAAAACAAGATTAATAGAGAGTTTTATAAAAATATTAAGAAAACTCATACGAAAATTAAACTATATTCGTTTTTGTAGAAGTACAATTAATCATCAATCAATCAACCAATAACATGAAAAAAGTAATCTTTTTCATCGCACTTTTTAGTGTCGCTATATCATTCTCTCAATCAAAATCATTTAAAATTTCTGGTAAAGTGTTATCGCAAGATAATAAAGAGCCTTTAGAGGCAGCCACAGTTTATTTAGAGCGTATTAAAGATAGCAGTCTCGTAACTTATACAATATCTAATAAAGATGGTCTCTTTGAAATAATTGATGAAACCTACGATGAAAAACTCAATTTGTATATAGATTTTGTGGGTTATCAAACATTTTATAAACAAATAACTATAAATAAAGAAGTAATAGATATTGGTACCATAGAGTTAGGTATTAGTAACGCATTAGATGAGGTCGTAATAAAGTCTAGAGCACCAATAACGATTAAAAAAGATACTTTAGAGTTTAACGTAAAATCTTTTAAAACCAAGAAAGATGCTAATGTTGAAGATTTACTTAAACAACTGCCAGGTGTTGAGGTTGACGAGGCTGGAAAAATCACAGTAAACGGTAAAGATGTAAGTAAAATTTTGGTTAATGGAAAACCGTTTTTTGGAGACGATCCTACAATTACAACTCGTAATCTTACTAAAGATATAATCGAAAAAGTACAAATTACAGATACTAAAACAAAATCGGAAGCTTTTACTGGAGAAGAAGGAGATAAAGAAAATAAAACAATAAATCTTACCATAAAGGAAGAAAATAATAAAGGGGTTTTTGGAAGAGTATCTGCAGGAGCAGGAACCGATGAGCGGTATGAACTTGCTGGTATGGTCAATTTTTTTGATAATGATAGACGTATTAGTATACTCGCTGGAGGAAATAATACTAATTCTCCAGGTTTTAGTTTTGGCGAAATCCAGAAAATGTTTGGTGGTGGTTATAGTATGAGTGTCAATAGTAATGGAGCATTTACTATAGATGGCAGATCGTTTGGTAATGGAGAAGGTATCACCACATCACAAAATGTTGGAGCAAACTATGCAGATGTTTTAAGTGATAAGGTAGAAATTAATGCCGATTATTTTTACTCTGGAAGCGATTCAAATAACGAGACTATTACCCAAAGAGAAAACATTTTACCAGACTCTAGATTCTTTTCAGATTCGCGATCACAGTCTTTAAGCGAAGGTAAAAACCATAGCGCAAACCTTGGTTTTGATATAGAAATAGATTCGACGTTTTTAATTAATATCAACCCTTCAATTAGATGGTCTACCTCAAATAGATCGTTTAACGAAGATGAAGAAACACGAAATGAAGACGATGAATTAACTAACCAATCTACAGCTGCCTCGTTTTCAGATAATGATGCCAAGAACTTTGGTAATGAAATAGAAGTCACAAAACGTTTTGGTAATAAAGGAGCATTTTTAAAATTTGAAACAGGTTTAGAATATAACACCAACGATTCTGATGATTTTCTAACATCTGAAACCAACTTCTTCAATTCCGAAGAAGATGATGTTTTAAGAGATCAATTTACAGATTCCGAAAATAAAAATAGAACCTTTAGAGCTTCTGCAACCTATAGAATACCATTAATTGCAAAAGAATTATTTTTAGATTTCGAATATCGTTTTAGGGATGAAAAACGTACTAATTTAAGAAGTACTTTTGATAGAGATGTCGTGAGTAATCAATACGACGATTTTAATTTAGATCTTAGTACTGATTTTGAATATTTAAATCAAGAAAACACACCTACGATAAAACTATCGTATCGTAAAGAAAAATGGTCAACAAACTTTACAACTAGGTATGTATTTAGAACTTTAGAAAATAAAGATTTTTTAAGACCAGAATTAAATATAAAGCGAAACTTTCAGGCTCTAGAATTACGATCATATTTTAACTATCGTTTCAGTGAAAAATCCTCTATGTATACAGGTTATTCCTTAAATAATAGACCTCCAAGTTTAACCCAATTACAACCGTTTCAAAATGTTACAAATCCATTAAATACTATTACTGGTAATCCTAATTTAGAGCCAACAAATAGTCATCGTTTGTATGTTGGCTATAATGCGTTTGATTTTCAGAAAAAAACAGGAGTTTATAGTTATGCCAGTGTAAATTTCGAGAATAATGCAGTCGTTTCTAGAACCATTGTAGATCCAGAAACATTAAAGCGAACAACAACATATGCTAATGTGAATGGTAATTATAATATCTACGGAAATATCAACTATAGTAAAACCGTTAAGGCAGATTCTATTAGATCCATTAAATTTGATATTGGCATGTCAGCTAGCTTAAACCAAAATGTTAACTTTAATAATGAAATACAATATAAAAGCAATGTCACCTCATTAACACCAAGTCTGGGATTAAGATTTACATGGAATAAAGTTTTAGAATTAAGACCTCGTTATAGACTGACATTTAGCAAAAACACCTATGATATAGACACTTTTGAAGATGTTAATTTTGCAAGACATGATTTAGATTTAAACTTCACCACTTTTTTGCCTAAGGATTTTGAATGGACAAATAATATAGATTTTTCATACAACCCAAATGTGGCGCCAGGATTTCAAAAGAGTGCTTGGTTCTGGAATTCTACACTGGCTTACTCATTTATGAAAGACAAAGCGGTAATGACCTTAAAAGTGTATGATTTGCTTAATCAAAATACTAATGCTAGACGTAGAGCAACTCAAAACTATATAGAAGATAGGCAAAGTACAGTTTTAGAACAATACTTTATGTTGAGCTTTAGTTGGAAATTTAATAGCCTTGGGTCAAAAGGAGAAACTGATAGTAATAGTATGTTTTTTATTGATTAAGTAAGATGTTATGGTATAGGGTAGATTATTATACATCAATAATAATTTACCAGCTTCCACCAGCACCACCTCCAGAGAATCCGCCTCCACCGAAGCCACCTCCAAAACCGCCACCTCCAAAGCTTCCGCCAGAACTACCGCCTCCAAAAATGCCACCACTTGATCTGCTTCCACCATAGCTTCCACGTCCCATATTGCTTAAAATAATAGCATCTAAAATACTAGTGCCATTAGTTCGTTGTCCACCACTACCGTTATTTCCTCCACCTCTTCGGTTTTTTGAAATAGCAATAATAAATATGATGAATATTATAAATAATACTATAAAAAATAAGATTGGAAATTCACCTCCAGAGTTTGACTGCCTCGTCCCTTGATAAGTACCATTTAATCTTTCAAATATTGCATCAGATCCTTTATTGAGTCCTTCATAATAGTCTCCTCTCTTAAATTGTGGTATAATGATGTTTCTCGTTATTTCTCCAACAATACCAGCAGTTAATTTATCTTCAACGCCATAACCAGGAGAAATCCAGATTTTACGATCTTCACTAGCCAAAAGTATAAAAACACCATTATCTTCTTTAGCTTGGCCAATTCCCCATTCTTGAGCCCATTTAGGAGCTAATAGTCCGATATTTTCACCTTTAGATGTTGCAATTATAGCTACAACAATTTGAGTTGATGTGGTGTCAGAATATCTAACGAGCTTTTGTTCTAGATTGTTTTTTTGTGTAGATGATAATAATCCAACATAATCATAAACGCTTGTTTGTTCTTTAGGTATTGGCGGAATGTCAAATTGAGCAGAAACAGTTTGCACAGCAAACAAAAAGAGAACACACAATGAGATTGTTTTCTTAAATAAGTTCCATGTACTGTAAACTAAATACTGCATATTGCTGTCTATTTTTTATCCTTTAGAAATCTCGTTGGGAAGTTCGTTAATGTCTCCATGAACCCAAGGAAAATGTTTCTCTAATTGCTGTCCAGCTTTTAAAACACCTTCAATTAAGCCTTGTTTAAAGTTATTGGCTTTAAAATGAGATAGCATTACATCTTTGGTACTATCCCAAAAATTTGGTGGTACCACATTGTTTATCCCTTGATCTCCATAGATCACAAAAGTTTTGGCATCTACAGCAACATAAATAAGTACACCATTTTGTTGCTTAGTGTTGTCCATTTTTAAAAAATGGAATACTTCCATGGCACGATCAAAAGCATCGAGCTCAGTATCACGTTCTATATGAATTCTAATTTCACCAGATGTGTTTTTCTCAGCGTCACGTATGGCATCAATAATTTCTTGCTCTTCTTGCGCTGTTAAAAAGTCTTCTACTTTAGACATTATTCGTTGTCAAAATCAAATTCTACATCAACAGGTTTCTCTGCTCCAGCCTCTGCATCAAAATAAGGTTTAGCATCAAAATCTAATATACCAGCAAGTATAGAATTTGGAAATTCTTTTACATGAATATTATATGGCTTTATCGCCTCATTATAACGTGTACGAGCAGTTTGTATGGTATTTTCTGTACTTGTTAATTCATCTTGAAGTTTTAAGAAATTTTGGTTAGATTTTAAATCTGGATAACGCTCAACAGTCACCAATAATCTAGAAAGAGCACTACTTAAACCACCTTGTGCTTCGTTAAATTGTTTTAACTGCTCTGGAGTAATATTAGAAGGGTCAATGGTTGTTTGCGTTGCTTTAGAACGTGCTTCTATAACATCTTTTAAAGTATTACGCTCAAAATCTGCAGCACCTTGTACGGTTTTTACTAAATTTCCAATTAGATCATTACGACGTTGGTAAGAGGTTTGTACATTTCCCCATGCTTCGCTCACATTTTCGTTAAGTTGTACAGCTGTATTGTTAAATCCTTTTCCCCAAGAATAGAGTGCAAATGCTATTAAGGCAATAATTATTACGGGAACGAGCCATTTTTTCATAATGATAGAGTTTTAAAGTTGTGATTTAATTTTGTTTAGTTGTGCTTTAATACCTTCAAGCTTTTCAATTATTTCAAAAGTATCAAGTGATTGCTTTTTGCCTTCTTTAAGATGTGTTTTTGCACCTTCTAAAGTAAAACCGCGTTCTTTTACCAAATGGTAAATAAATTTTAAGTTTTTAATATCCTCAGGTGTAAATTTACGATTGCCTTTGGCATTTTTTTTAGGTTTTAAGATGTCAAATTCTTTTTCCCAAAATCTTATTAATGAGGTGTTAACATCAAAAGCTTTAGCGACTTCGCCAATACCGTAATATCGTTTTTCTGGAAGATTTATGTGCATAGCTTTAGTCTAAAGATTGATTTTCTAATGATGCTTTTTGTAATAAACGCGCATATTCTTCCGCAGTTAAATTTCCGTAGTAAAAATTTATTGGGTTAATACGTTCTTCATCTTTAAACACTTCATAATGAAGATGTGGTGCCTCAGATCGTCCTGTACTACCAACATAGCCAATTAAATCGCCACGTTTTACTTTTTGATTTGCACGCACTTTATATTGGTATAGATGTGCGTATAAAGACACATAACCGTAACCATGATCTATTCTAATATGGTTGCCATAACCAGATGAGTTATTGTCTGCACGTGTAACTACGCCATCTCCAGTTGCGTAAACAGGAGAACCACGAGGTGCTGTAAAATCCATACCAAAATGAAATTTTCTAACTTTAGTAAATGGGTCTGTTCTATAACCATACCCAGAAGCCATGTGTTTTAGATCTTTATTTCTAACAGGTTGTATAGCTGGTATTGATGATAAAAATTTCTCTTTATCTTCTGCCAAAACAGCAATTTCATCTAATGATCTAGATTGTACGACAACTGCTTTTTGAAGTTTATCTAGTCGCTTATTACTTTCTATAATAAGTTTAGAATTATCGTATCCTTCATATTTTTTGTAACGGTTAACACCTCCAAAACCTGCTCTACGTTGCTCTTCTGGTATTGGGTTAGCTTCAAAATATAACCTGTAAATTGAGTTGTCTCGCTCTTCTACGCTTTCTAGCGCAGCAAAAGCATCATCAATACGTTTGTTCAATAATTCGTACTGTAACTCCATATTTGCCAACTCACGTTTTAGTGCACGTTCTCTTGGCGATTGGATGTATTGGCTAGCAATAAAAACAAATAAAAATCCAAAAAGGGCAGAGGCTAATAAAAATATAAATCCATAGGTAACAGTTTTCCCCTTCTTACGCTCGATTTTGCGATAAGAAAGTGTTTCTGGATCGTAATAATATTTTACTTTAGACATATCTTAAAAAATTCTATTTTTGCAAGACGAAATAGAACGTAACACAAATATATAAATTGTTTCTTATTAATCTAATTTTAATAAGAACAAGGTTTAACCACAAGATATGAAGTCTCAAGACATTCGAAATACATTTTTAAACTTCTTTGAAGAAAAAAAGCATAGTATCGTGCAATCTGCACCAATGGTTTTAAAAGATGATCCAACATTGATGTTTGTCAATTCTGGGATGGCGCCTTTTAAAGAGTTTTTCCTCGGAAATGCGCAACCTAAGAACAACCGTCTTGCAGACACTCAAAAGTGCCTGCGTGTTTCAGGGAAGCATAACGATTTGGAAGAAGTAGGTTATGATACCTATCATCACACGCTTTTTGAAATGTTAGGGAACTGGAGTTTTGGAGATTACTTTAAAAAAGAAGCGATTGCTTGGGCTTGGGAGCTATTAACCGAAAAATTTGGGATAGATAAAGATATTCTTTACGTAACCGTTTTTGAAGGTAGTGATGATGCAGATAAGCTACCAATGGATCAAGAGGCTTACGATTTTTGGAAAAGTTACATTTCTGAAGATAGAATCCTCATGGGAAATAAGAAGGATAATTTTTGGGAAATGGGAGATCAAGGACCTTGTGGACCTTGTAGCGAAATTCATGTAGATATACGTTCTGCTGAAGAGAAAGCTAAAGTAGACGGGAAAACGTTAGTTAACATGGATCATCCTCAGGTGGTAGAAATCTGGAATTTGGTTTTTATGCAATACAACCGTAAAGCAAATGGCTCTTTAGAGAATTTACCCGATAAGCATATTGATACAGGAATGGGGTTTGAGCGTTTGTGTATGGTTATGCAAAACGTACAATCTAATTATGATACAGATGTGTTTACGCCAATTATTCGTGAGATTGAGACTATTACAGATAAGGATTATGGTAAAGAAGAGAAGATTGATATTGCAATACGTGTAATTTCAGACCATGTACGTGCAGTAGCTTTTTCTATTGCAGATGGTCAATTGCCAAGTAATACAGGAGCTGGTTACGTTATTCGTAGAATTTTACGTCGTGCAGTACGTTACGGATTCACATTTTTAGATAAAAAAGAACCCTTTATTTATAGATTGGTAGAAGTACTTGTAAAACAAATGGGTAAAGCCTTCCCAGAGTTAAAAGTACAACGTCAATTAATAGAAAATGTCATAAAAGAAGAGGAAGCTTCGTTTTTAAGAACTTTAGATCAAGGTTTAATTTTATTAGATCGTATTATAGAGAATTCTAAAACAAAAGAAATCTCGGGCGCTAAAGTATTTGAATTAAAAGATACTTATGGTTTTCCAGAAGATTTAACAGATTTAATTCTTCGCGAAAATGGTTATACCTATAATCATGATGATTTTGATAAAAAATTAAAAGAACAGCAAGAACGTGGTAAAGAAGCTTCTCAATTAAAATCTGATGATTGGACGGTTCTTATAGAAGATGAAGAGCAAGAATTTATTGGTTATGATGCTTTAGAAGCAAATGTGAAAATTGTAAAATACCGTAAAGTAACCTCTAAAAAAGATGGTGAACTTTATCAACTTGTTTTTAATATTACACCTTTTTATGCAGAAGGTGGAGGGCAAGTAGGTGATAAAGGTTATCTAGAAGATACACATGGTGATGTCGTTTACATTATAGACACAAAACGAGAGAATAATGTCACAGTTCATTTTGCTAAAAATTTACCAAAACACGTAAATGAAGTTTTAAAAGCATCTGTAGACAAAAAGCAACGGTATAGAACAGAGTGTAATCATACAGCTACACATTTATTACATCAAGCTTTACGTGATATTTTAGGTACACATGTAGAGCAAAAAGGCTCGGCAGTACACTCTAAATATTTACGTTTTGATTTTTCTCATTTCTCTAAATTAACTGTAGAAGAATTGCGAGAAGTAGAAGATTTTGTAAATAGACGTATCTACGGAAAATTGCCTTTACAAGAAAAGCGCAATATCCCAATGCAACAAGCTATAGATGAAGGCGCAATGGCTTTATTTGGTGAAAAGTATGGAGATACAGTTAGAGCAGTTAGGTTTGGTCAATCTATAGAATTATGTGGAGGTACTCATGTGCAAAATACAGGAGATATTTGGCATTTTAAAATAGTGAGTGAAGGTGCAGTGGCTGCTGGTATACGTCGTATTGAAGCCATTACTAGTGATGCTGTTAAAGATTTCTATTTTGAAAATAACAGAGCGTATTTTGAAATGAAAGATTTATTAAATAATGTAAAAGAACCTGTTAAGGCATTACAAAATTTACAAGATGAAAATATAACGCTAAAAAAACAAATTGAAGGTTTATTAAAAGACAAAGCAAAATCTATAAAAGGTGATCTCAAAAACGAGATTACAGAGATTAATGGCATCAATTTTTTAGCTAAAAAATTAGATTTAGATGCAGCAGGAATTAAAGATGTATGCTTCGAATTAGGAAGTCAGTTTGATAATTTGTTCTTGTTATTTGGAGCAGAAAATGATGGTAAAGCTATTTTATCATGTTATATCTCTAAAGAGCTTGTTGCAAGTAAAGATTTAAACGCAGGAACGATTGTAAGAGAATTAGGGAAACACATCCAAGGAGGAGGTGGCGGACAACCATTTTTCGCAACTGCAGGAGGAAAGAATCCTGATGGGATTGAGGCTGCTTTGAAGGCTGCGGAAAACTATTTAAAATAACAGAAGTTTGTCATCCTGAACTTGATTCAGGATCTCATGATATGAACCTACAAACCAAAATACCACTACAACCAAACAGATATAATCAAATAGATTATAACTCAAAGGTGCTTTTGTTAGGGTCTTGTTTTTCTGAGAATATAGGTGAGAAGTTTGAGTATTTTAAATTTCAGCAGTTACAAAATCCGTTTGGAATCTTGTTTCATCCTTTAGCAATAGAGACATTAATCTCTAATGCAATTAATGAAAAAGAATATACTAAAGACGATATCTTTTTTCATAATGAACAATGGCATTGTTTTGATGCACACTCTAAATTTTCAAATGCTTCGGAAATTGAACTACTCCAAAATTTGAACCATCAAATAAAAAGTACGCATCAATTTTTAAAAGAAGCATCTCACATCATCATCACTCTAGGAACTGCTTGGGCTTATCGTTTGATTGAATCTGATAGTGTCGTTGCTAACTGTCATAAAATTCCGCAGAAAAAGTTTTTAAAAGAGTTGCTCTCCGTAGAACAAATTACAGAGTCTTTAGAAGCTATAATGAGTTTGGTTAAAAGCATAAATCCTAAGGTTGCTTTTATTTTTACAGTTTCACCAGTACGACATATTAAAGATGGCTTTGTTGAGAATACGCAAAGTAAATCACATTTAATTACTGCAATTCATCAAGTAACAAAACCAAGGGATCATAACTATTATTTCCCGTCTTATGAGATTATGATGGATGAACTTCGGGATTACAGGTTTTATAAAGAGGATATGTTACATCCTAATGCGACTGCAGTTAACTTTATATGGCAACGTTTTAAAGAGGTTTACATTTCCGAAGAAACAAACACTACAATGACATCTGTTGAGGAGCTCCAAAAAGGATTATCGCATAGACCTTTTAATGAAAAATCAGATGCTCATAAAGCATTTCTATTGCAGTTAGAGCAAAAAAAGACACTGCTTAATTCTCGTTTTCCACACATGCTTTTCTAACCTAATTTCTTTTAGTTTAAAATTGATTTTCTAAAGTAATCATCTGATACTGTTAAAAATATACGTCATTTGTCGTATTGTCTTGCCTGTTGTTATATCGCAACTTTGTCTCATTATTAATCACAAAATATTCAACAATGAGAAATTTAAGACAATTTATGTTATTTGTAATGACGGTAACATTAGTAACGTTGACATCATGTTCTAGTGATGACGATGGAGGAGAAGCGGGTAATGCTGCATCTGGAGTTATGGTCGCCAAAGTAGATGGAGCATCATTTCAATCTTTAGAAATTTCATCTTCGGCAACTGTAGCTAATGGAGGGCAAAATCTAATTATTATAGCTTCTAGTACAGATGCTACAGCCTTCGCTTTTACAGTTTTAGGATATGATGGTGTTGGCACATATCCTTTGGGAGGAGGAGCAAACATTTTTAATAGCGCATCATTTACTCAAACAGATGTTGATTTAAACAATCCTCAAAATTCTACAACAGAAATTTGGCAAGCTCCTTACGATGATACCATGGTTGGTGAGATTAATGTTGCCGAAGAAACAGATACTAAAATAATTGGAACTTTTAGTTTTACATGTAAAAATGTGGGTGGTGATCAAACTGTAAAGACTATTACAGAGGGTTCGTTTAATTTAAATAAGCAGGTGCAATAATCTTTAAATTATGAAAAAGCTATTATTTAAATTAAAGCAGTTAATGAGCTATGTACTTGTATTAAGTGTATTAGTATTGCAGGCCCAAAAGGCAGAAACTCCAAACCATAATTATGAGCTTGGAGCCAAAATTAATGAGATGACTATTACAGATGGTGGAACCGTTGTAATTGCAACAAATGACGGTTTGGTTGGAATTAAACCAGGTCACGATGAGTTGTTATTTAATTTTAAGGATTACGGTCGGGTAAAACCAGAAGAGTTAACTTTTGTGCCAAAAGCACCTTATGTAATGGTTCAACAAGTTGGTTTTGCCAATTTGAGTTCTAAAAGAGCGGTTATAGATTATATGTCTGGTAAAGTATTATTTACTACAGAGTCTAAAGGTTGGAAAAATATATTTTCGGCTAATATTTACATGCCTCAAAACAAACTTGTAGTTAGCGGTTTTCAAAATGGTGGAGCCAAACATGAGAGTGTAACACCTAAAGTAACAGTATATGATTTAAATACAGGAGAAGAAGATTATTCGTTTTTTTTAATGACGCCAGGTAAAGTTACTATGAAAAATTATGCAATTACAGGTACGCCTCTTTTATTAAAAAATCAATTGTTAGTGCCAACAAGCCAAGGAATTATTGCAAAGTCAAAAACAGGAGAAACACTATGGGACAATAAAGTTAAGAATGTAAATTGGATGACAAGTAATGATACAGAAAGCGAAATATATGCATTTGCAGCAACCTCAAACGGTAAAAACACTAGAATTTATAAAATCAATTCTAATGGTAGTGAAGCTTGGAGTGATGAGCGTAAGGTAAAAGGTAGTGTATCTAATTTTCAAATTTTACCGCAAGGCCTTGCTGTAGTGAGTGATGTTTCTGGAGGTAGTAGCGTGATAGCTGCTAAATCTGAATCTAAAATAACAATGTTTAGTGCTTCAACAGGAGAAGATTTATGGGATAAGGCACCTAAGACAAAAGGGTATGTTCAACATTTTTATATTATGGATGATGGTATTCTCTTCGGAATTAAAGAAGGCGGAATAAACAAAATCGCTTATAATGGTAAAACACTTTTTAAAAAGCCATTAAAAACTGGAGAAAATATTTTAACCATGGCACACACACCACAAGGTTTGCTATATATCACGTCGGAAGATGCTAATATTGTTAATCTAGATACTGGAGATCAAGTTTGGGACAAAGCAATGAAATTTAAAAGAGCTGAGGTTGTTAGTTCTGATTTAGACAAAACTCATAATAATTATTTAATTAGTGCAGATGATAAGTTGTTTGCTATAAATGCAATTTCTGGTGAGTTTAAGTTATTAGCAGAATCTAACTTTGAAGGCAAAGAAGATCCAACTTTTGTTGAGGTAAGAAACGACGGTGTCTTATTAACCTCAAGTCAAAATTTAATGATGCTAGATTTTGAAGGCAGTCAATTATGGCATGAGTATTATAAAGCACCAGGAAAAAGTGCATTTGGAGCAATTTTGGCTGGTGTTACAGCAGTTGCAACAGCAGCAGCTGCGACAAGCTCTTATTCAATAGCAAATAATAATAGAAACATTTTAGGTGGCTATACAACAACTGGACAGCGTTATGCAAACTTAGGAGATGGTATGTCTGCAGCATCTGGAGCATCTGTGGCAGAAATGCTAAAACGCTTTAAAGCAACAGCAGCAACACAAAATTTTCAATTTATATTAACCAAATTAGAGGATGGTGTGGGATTAGTTAAGGTAAATAAAGATACAGGTAAAGTAGAAAAAGAGATTGTTTTAAAGGATAAAAAACCAGAATATCAGGTTGATGAGTTTGGTGGTTATTTGTATTATAAAGTAAACGATAAGACTATTTATGCATACAATCTTAATGATTAAATCTTGTTGTTGAGATTATGATTAGGCGTGATTATTAATGAATTACGCTTAATCTTTTTTAATTACCTCTCATCGAAAAAATCCTAACTCACTGTATATAAATTATATATTCGTCATGCTATTAATCAATTTTGAAAAAGCGTCAGCTCATTTATCGACCCCAAAAGGCCATTTAAATCTGATGCTTTTTTTTATGCCCTAAAATGAGATTAAGAATGCAGACTGTTAACAAATAGTATTACCTTAGAGATGCTATTAATTATTACAAGATGAAAAAATACATTCTCATTTTATGCCTTAGTTTTATAATTCAAACAGTTTCTTCACAAGAATCACCAGCTCAACTCAATGATAGGGCTATGAATGTTTATAAGTCTAACCCTAATGAAGCGTTAGATATTTTGGACCAAGCACTTAAAATTTCCGAAGAAAAAAACGATAATATCTTAATCGCAAAAACTAAAAATAATATTGGTATTGTTTATAGAGATCTTGGGCGTTTTGAAGAAGCAAAAGCTTTATCTAAAGAGGCTTTGAGCGTTAACGATTCTATCATATTAGCTTCGGCCTATAATAATATTGGTGTTGTAGACAGAAATTTGGGTTTATATGATGAAGCTTTAACAAATTATTTAAAAGCACTTAGCATATATGAAGCTAAAGGGATGGATAAGTATATAGCAATTACTCACAATGCGATTGGGTTGGTTTATAGTTTTAACGGTATAAATAATAAGGCTATAGAGTATCATTTAAAAGCAAAAGCCTCTTTTGAAAAATTAAATGACAAAAAAGGCATCTCTGAGGTGTATAATAACATTGCAATTATTTATGCCAACGATGGAGACTTAAATAAGGCTTTAGATTATTTTAAATACTCGTTAAAAATTGAAGAAGATTTAAATGATAAAAAGGGTATTGCAGAGTCTGTAAATAATGTTGGAGCAGTTTATTATTACATGGAGAAAGTAGACTCTGCTTTGGTGTATTTTAATAGATCTGCAGCCATAGAAAAATCTATTGGAAATCTTGCAGGTGTTGCTGCCAGTTACAATAATATTGCAGATGTATTGCTATCTACAGGAAAAACAGATAATTCTAAATTATATATAGATAGTGCTTATTATTATGCAAAAAACTCAAAAGTATCTGTAGATATAGAAACTGCTTTAATAAATTACTCTTTATATCATGAATATAAAAATGAGCTTAAAAAATCTATTGATTACCATAAAAAATTAGCAAAATTTAGAGACAGTACACTTAATATAGAAACCAATCAAAAAATTGCTGAGCTCGAAATTGGTTTTCAAACAGAAAAGAAAGAGAAGCAAATCTCAGCACAACGCGCAGACTTGGCAGAGAAAGAACTCTCGCTAAATAAAAAAAATACACAACTCATAGTGTTAATTGCCTTAGCTATTTTATTGGCATTAATTGGGTATTTATTTTATAACCAGCAAAAGCTTAAAAACAAACAATTAAAAAAAGAGAACGAGCTTAAAGACGCGCTTTTAAAGATTGAAACTCAAAATAGATTGCAAGAACAACGTTTAAGAATTTCTCGTGATTTGCACGATAATATTGGTGCTCAGCTAACATTTATAATTTCTTCAATTGACAATTTAAAGTATGGTTTTGATATAAAAGACCAAAAGCTTACAACTAAATTAGAAACCATAAGCGAGTTTACAACTGCAACAATATATGAGTTGAGAGATACCATTTGGGCTATGAATAAAACCGAAATCTCTATTGAAGATTTGCAGGCAAGAATTTCTAATTTTATAGATAAAGCAGAGTTGGCTTTAGAAGGCGTTGACTTTAGCTTTAGTTCAAATACCTCGGAAATTGAAAATCTCAAATTTTCGTCTGTAGAAGGAATGAACATCTATCGTATTATACAAGAAAGTATAAATAATGCTTTAAAATATTCTGAAGCAAATCATATTAACGTTCGTTTTTACGCTAAAAATAATACACTTGTTTTTGAGATATTGGATGATGGTATAGGGTTTGATTTAGCAAATACAGCCATGGGAAATGGCATAAACAACATGAAAAAAAGAGCTCAAGACATAGGAGCCAATATTAAGGTTAATTCTAAAGTTAATGAAGGTACAAAAGTGTGCTTAAAGTTGAATCACAATTAAAATACGACATTTGGCGTATTACTTATAAAGTATAAAAAAATTACCTTTAAGTTCTAAACTAAAGTTCAATGCAGATTAAAATTGCCATAGTAGACGATAATACTTTTTTAATACAAACGGTAAAAGAGAAGCTTTCTTTTTTTGACAATTTTACTGTAAAATATACAGCCATAAATGGGTCTGATTTACTATCTCAAATAGAAACAGATTATAATTTAGATTTAATTTTAATGGATATTGAAATGCCAATACTTAATGGGATTGAAACAACTGAGATTATAAAGAAGAAACATCCTCATATAAAAATTATCATGCTTACTGTTTTTGATAATGATGAGAACATTTTTAATGCAATTAAAGCTGGAGCCGATGGCTATTTGCTAAAAGAAATTAATGCTAAAAATCTTCATGATGGCATTGTAGATACATTAAATGGTGGTGCAGCAATGAATCCATCAATTGCGTTAAAAACACTAAAATTACTTAGAAATCCCTTAAGTTTAGAAAACGTTAAAGATATTGAGGTTATAAAATTAACCAATAGAGAGACAGAGGTATTAGAGCATTTAAGTAAAGGTCTAAACTATGTGCAAATAGCCGACAATCTTATAGTGTCTAAAGGCACTGTTAGAAAACATATTGAGAATATATATAGAAAATTACAGGTGCATAATAAGCTTGAAGCTGTGCAAAAGGCTAAGCGAAACAATCTTATTTAACACGAACACTATTTGGTACCAACTTTGTGTAGTCGCCATTATTTCTAATTACATCTCGTACAATAGACGAAGAGATATATGATGTGCTTGCAGCAGTTAATAGAAAAACGGTTTCTATAGGAGCAAGATCTCTGTTAGTATGTGCTATAGCTTTTTCAAATTCAAAATCGGCAGGATTTCTTAAACCTCTTAAGATGAATTCTACATTGTTTTTTTGACAAAAATCTACCGTTAGCCCTTTGTAGGTTACTACTTTTATTTTTGGTTGATCTTTAAAAGCCTCTTCAATAAATTTTTTGCGCTCTTCTAATGAAAACATGTATTTTTTATCTGCATTAATACCAATGGCTACAATTACTTCATCAAAAAGTTTAACACTGCGATTAATAATATCTTCGTGACCTAAAGTTATAGGATCAAATGATCCTGGGAAAATTGCCTTTTTCATAATGAGATTTCTAGTGCTAAAGATAATTATTATTTTTTGAGTGCACTTTCTATAGCGTTTTCAAAAAGCTCACTCATATTTATGCCAGCAGCTTGAGCTTGCTGAGGTAGAATGCTTGCAGCAGTTAAACCAGGTACTGTGTTTACTTCCAGTAAATGTGGCTCTCCATTTTTAAATATGTATTCGCTTCTACTAAATCCCTTCAATTTTAATACTTGGTAAACTTTTTTTGCTAGAGCACTCACCATTTTAGCTTGGTCATCATTAATTCTCGCTGGAGTTATTTCTTGAGATTGACCAAGATATTTTGCTTTGTAATCAAAGAAATCGTTATCTGAAACAATTTCAGTAATAGGTAATACAATGACTTCTCCTTTATAATTTATAACACCTACCGAAACTTCAGTGCCATCTAGATAAGATTCTATTATAACTTCATCATCTTCTTTAAAAGCCACGTCAAGCGCATGTTGTAGTTCTTCTTTTTTATACACTTTTGTAATACCAAAACTACTGCCTGCTCGATTGGCTTTTACAAAGCAAGGCAAGCCAACTTTATTTACAATTTGATCTTCATTAATAGAGTCGCCAAAGTTTACAAAATAAGACGTTGCTGTTTTAATTCCGTAGGGTTTTAAAGCACTTAAACAGTCTCTTTTATTAAAAGTCAAAGCAGCTTGATACATATTGCAACTCGTATGAGGTATCTCTAACAACTCAAAATAGCCTTGCATAAATCCATCTTCTCCAGGAGACCCGTGAATGGCATTAAAAACACAATCAAAGTTTATTTTTGTTTCATTTACGAGTACAGAAAAATCATTCTTATCTATATGAAATTCTTCGTCCATGTCATTGACAAATACCCATTTTTGTTTAAAAATATGAATACGATAAGCATTGTATTTTGATTTGTTAAGTGTATCGTATACTACTTGACCGCTTTTAAGGGATATTTCAAACTCACTAGAATATCCACCCATTATGATGGCAATGTTTTTTTTCATTTATGCTTAATTTGCTTATGCTGATAGTTGTTAAGTGTATCAGTAGTTATTTCCGAAGAAAACAAATTTATTATTAGATTTATTTTAAATGTAGCAATAAAATGGCATTATTTATTGTTAAGCTAAAATACCAAATAAACTCAAGAACTCAACTTGGCTTTTAATGTTTAATCTAAAATGTATAAAAATATATTGAGATGAGTTTATTTATGACAATCATAGCATCGTAACCATTAGGTAATTAAGCATAAAATAAGCGAGTTTTGACTCTTTTTAATGAAACAGATAAAGTAGAGTTGAGTACTATATAAAAACCCTTTCCTTTTTATATATTTGCGATACAATAAAATATAAGATGAGTTTAATACAATTTCTTAAGAGTAAGACTTTTTTTAAGCAAATAGCATTAGCAATTATTGCATTAATTGTTATTGTGTTTTTTACAATGCAATATTTAAAAAGCACGACTAATCATGGTGAGTTTATAGAAGTGCCTGAGTTAAAAGGGAAGTCTTTAGCGACGGTTCAAATAGAGTTGGAGGATAATGATTTGGTCATGGAAATTCAAGATTCTGCAAATTACAACCCTAAGTATCCTAAGTTTTCTGTCATTGAGCAATATCCAAAAGCAGGTTCGCAGGTTAAAGAGAATAGAAAGATTTACTTAACTTTAAACCCATCAGGATATCGTAAAGTTTCAGTGCCAAATATTGTGCGTCGTACGTTTAGACAAGCAAAGCCAACTTTAGAAACTTTAGGTTTTGAAGTAGGTAAGGTCACTTATGTTGATGATATTGGAAAAGAAGAAGTGATTGCAATAAAGTACAAAGGAGAAACTATAAAAGCAGGAGATATGCTTCCGCTAACTTCAAAAATTGATGTTGTTTTAGGTAACGGAAAAAGAGGGTCTAACTAAAATGGCTGAATATACAGTAACAGAGAAGGATGATGACGATTTATATGAGCATCACTCTTTCGTGGCGGATAAAGGTCAGGCACCTCTACGCATAGATAAATATTTAATGAATCGTATTGAAAATGCGACTCGAAATAAAATTCAAGCAGCAGCCAAAGATGGTAGTATTTACGTAAATGACGTCCAAGTAAAACAAAATTACAAGGTAAAGCCATTTGATAAAATTCGAGTGCTTTTTGAACATCCACCATTTGAGAATTTATTAACTCCAGAAGATATACCATTAGATATTGTTTATGAAGATGATGAACTTTTGGTACTCAATAAACCTGCAGGTTTAGTTGTTCATCCTGGTCATGGTAATTACTCTGGGACGTTAATTAATGCTTTGATTTTTCATTTTGAAAACTTACCTAATAACTCCAGTGAGCGTCCAGGATTAGTTCATAGAATTGATAAGGATACATCAGGATTGCTTGTAGTGGCAAAGACTGAACATGCTATGACGCATCTCTCCAAACAGTTTTTTGATAAAACTAGTGAGCGAGAATATGTAGCCATAGTTTGGGGAAATATGGATAACGATGAAGGCACTATAGAAGGTCATATTGGGCGTCATCCTAAAAACAGATTACAAAACACTGTTTTTGAAGGTGATGAAGCAGACGAAAAAGGAAAACCAGCAGTTACTCATTATAAGGTGATTGAACGTCTAGGATACGTAACTCTCGTTACTTGTAAATTAGAGACAGGACGTACGCACCAAATACGTGTGCATATGAAACATATTGGGCATACACTTTTTAATGACGAACGATATGGTGGAGAGCGTATATTAAAAGGTACAACATTTACAAAATACAAGCAATTTGTAGATAACTGTTTTAAAATTTTACCAAGACAAGCACTACATGCAAAAACATTAGGTTTTGTACATCCTAAAACCGGAGAAAAAATGAGCTTTGATTCTCCAATTCCTGAAGATATGCAGCAATGTATAGAAAAATGGAGGCATTATGCAAAGCACAAAGATTCTAATTAGAATTTGATTAAGTTAAAAATTATATTATTTTTGAGTAAGAATTTTATTATATCATATGAAAAGAAGAGATTTTATAAAGAGATCAGGACAAGCGTTAGTAATAACATCTGTAGCTAGTATTGTAGGCGTATCTGCAGTGTCTTGCTCATCGTCTGATGATGATGCAGCAATGTTTGACGATGGTTATTATGATGACGGTTATTATGATGATGGATATTATGACGATGGTTACTACGATGATGGATATTATGATGACGGTTACTACGATGATGGTTACTATGATGACGGATATTATGATGATTAGTAGCATTTAAAACTACTAGAAATCAATATAATCTTGTTTTTTAAAAAAATAAAAAAGTGTTTTTCAATTATCCATAATGTATAATTTGAAAAACATTTTTGTTTATAATACTTTTACGCTTCAATAGATTACAAAAACGACCTAAAACATATAAATGAGTTCTTTAAAAAATGACGAAAATTCGTCTATTTTAGTATATAAAAGTTATGGTGGAATTGGTGATATTTTTTTCACCATCCCTTCATTATATATGTTGAAGCAAAAATTTTCTCAAGTAACTTATGCAACTCAGCCTAGAATGGTTAATCTTTTTAAGACCCATCTAAAAGGTATAAATGTAATTGACGAAAATCTTGCTAACGAAACTCATTATGATGAAGTTATAGAGTTGGGTAATTATCCAAGATTTAATAATACTGCCGAAAAAAAGCCTCAAATAAAATACCACACACATAAAAGAGTTAGACAACACTCTATTGAGCATTATAAAGATGGTATTGTGTCTGTATTTTCTGAAATTGAAAAAGCCACAACACCTTATCCGTATTTTGAAAAAAGAAACACAAAAGAACGTTATTATACCATACATCCTGGAGCAGGTTTTATTTTAAAAGCATGGCCAATTAATTATTATGCTAAGCTAATCGAACTTATAAACGACGCATTTCCGCAGTTTAAAGCAAAAATAATTATTGGACCAAATGATCCAAATCCTGTACCGCATTTTACAAAAGAGAATTTAAACTTTGAGTTAATCACTGGAGATATAGATGAGGTTGCTCATGAGGTTTCTGGCGCACAATTTCATGTTGGTAACGATGCAGGAATTACACATTTGGCTGGTGCCTTTAATATACCTATTCTTACAATTTATGGTCCAACAGGACCTGGATCTTGGGGAGCTTTTTCAGATAAGGTAGAGCTCATTTGGGGTAAGAAAGGAAATTGCGGTTTAAGATGTAGATATGAAGTTATTATAAATTGTGAAAATCGTGTATGCCTGAGTAATGTGAAGCCAGAAAAAATGTTCTTTAAATTACTTAAGTTATTGCATAAAATATATGATACTCCATCAAATTTATATTGGTTAAATCCTGATTTTAAAGTTGATATAGAAGATGATTCTTACATCTTTACAAGTAAAGAAAACGAATATTTATTAGAGATAAAAGATTTTGAAAGTCGGAAATTTTTGGCAAATAACCTGACAGAAAATAGTGTATTTATAGAAGAAATGCCAACTCAATTTAAAGAAACATTTCAAGCTCTAGAGAAGCTTCAGGTATTTACTGCTTATCCTAATTTAACTTTTAATACTACTAATGAAATCACTGCTTAATCTAGAAAATGTTACCTTGTTAGGAGTTGACTGTGTAGATTTAGATAGATTAATCTGTGCAGCAGATATTTCAGAAAAATTTATAAATTTTAAAACTGTAAAACTTTTAACGCACTTTGAGTCTAACGATAATCGTGTGATTAAAATTCCGCAGATAAAATCAATCGAAGCCTATAGCGAATTTATGATCAAAGAACTCTACAAATATGTAGAGACAGATTTTGTTTTAGTATTTCAATATGATGGTTTTGTGATTAACCCAAACCGATGGTCTAAAGATTTTTTTAATTATGATTATATAGGAGCGCCTTGTTTTTGGGGAATGGGAAATGGAGGTTTTAGTTTACGGTCCAAAAAATTACTTCATATTCTAAAAGACGAAAATAGTATAGTAAATTTTCATCCAGAAGATTTCGTTATTTGTGATACATATAAAGCTCAACTAGAAGCAAAAGGTATTATATATGCGCCCAATGATATTGCTAAAAAATTTAGTGTAGAGAATAATACTTGGAATGGGCAATTTGGTTTTCATAATGCAGACATAGCACTTTGGGATAGTGACAAATTTACGAGTACACCTAAGTTAGAGCAATTTGTAAATAATCTACATAGTAATAAAGACGAATCTAACCCAATAAAGCTGAGCTATGTAGTGCCTATTTATTTAGAAGATAATAAATCTAATCCTTTACAAGAATTAATCGATGTGTACAGTGGTTATAGTAGAGATTTACTTAAACATATACATTTTGTTTTTGTTGACGACCACTCACCAATACCTGTTAAAATCCCGAAAGACACGATACTTAACTATACCCTTTTAAGAGTTAAAACCGATATCATGTGGAATCAAGGAGGTGCGAGAAATTTGGGAGTTAAATATGCGAAATCTGAGCGTTTTATTGCTACAGATTTAGATATTATGTTTCCAGAAAATCTATTAAATAAACTGCTAGACTATAGTTTGCCAAACAATTCTATTTTTAAGTTTAATACAATTTCTAACTTAGAGTCTGTAAGACCACACGTAAATGTTTTTTATATGACCAAAAAGGTATTTATGAAAACGAATGGTGTTGATGAAGAATTCTGCGGAAATTATGGTTATGAAGATATCTTTTTTTATCATCAACAGAGAGCTTTAGGTACTAAGTTTTATTTATATCGTTATTCTAATATTGTTCATAAAGAGCATAAAGATTCCGAAGAAATTCAACATAATAATTTAATTAGAGAATCTTCAATTAACGATCAACTCATAGCAGATAAATTAGAGATTATTAAAAACTCTACAAATCCGTTAGATGCAAGAAGTTCGCAATATCTTAATTTTGAGTGGGAAATTGTTGATGAGCAATTGCACAAATAGTCTATTATAAATTTTACTTATTAGCAGATAGGTTTTCTCTTAGTTATTGAGTTGAAAAGTCGCGCTTATAATTGTATTTTTGAGCATAATTAATAGATTCTCAAATGTAAGAGAGCTACAAAAAAACATGTAGATGAAACTCGTATTATCACCAGCAAAATCATTAGATTACGATAGTAAATTGCCAACAACAAAAGCGACAGAGGCTTGTTTTTTAAACGAGGCGCAACGCATAAATAAATTACTTAGAAAAAAATCTGCGAAGAGTTTATCTAAGTTAATGCATATCTCTGATAATTTAGGGCAATTAAATTATGAGCGTAATCAAGAATGGACATTGCCATTTACAAGTGATAATGCACGACCAGCCATTTATGCTTTTAGTGGTGATGTGTACAGAGGCTTAGATGCTTATACGATAGACACAAAAAAGCTAGATAAAGTGCAGGATACAGTACGTATTATCTCTGGTCTCTACGGAATTTTAAAACCACTAGACCTTATTCAACCTTACCGTTTAGAAATGGGAACAAAATTTCCAGTAGGTAAAAATAAAAACTTATACGAGTTCTGGAAAAAGGAAGTTACACAAGCATTAAATGATGAGTTAGAAGATGATGAGTTGTTTTTAAATTTAGCAAGTAACGAATATTTTAAAGCCATTGATACTAAGGTTTTGAAAGTGCCAGTTGTAAATGTTAAGTTTCAAGAATTAAAAAATGGTAAGTATAAAACAATTGCCATATTTTCTAAGTTGGCTCGTGGTTTAATGACAAGGTATGTAATTGATACCAACGCAAAAACTATAGAAGATATTAAAGGCTTTGATTTAGATAATTACCGTTATACCGAAGATTTATCTAGTGATAAAGAGTTGGTGTTTACGAGATAATTTAAAACAATCTCCTTATTCATTCCAAACGAAGAACGAGGAGGAATCTCAATTTGTGTGACATAATATTAAAATTTACTATCAATATTCTAAATTAGAACTTCTGTTTCATCACAAACACCCATATAAACCATTTATTAAAAACGATACTACAAAACTTATTGTTGGTACATTACCACCTCCAAGATTTACAACTGGAGATTTATTAGAAAAAGATGTTGATTTTTGCTACGGAAGCTACCATAACTCACTTTGGAAATTTATAGATAAAATTCATAATCTTAATTTTCTATATGATAATTCTCAAGAAGCTATAGACCAGCGTAAAGATTATTTAATACAACACAAAATAGGAGTTTGCGATATAGTAGAAAGCGCAGAGCGTAAAAAGATTGATGCTTCAGATTTAGGTATGACTAATATAAAACTAAGAGATGTAATTTCTTATCTCAAACAATATCCAAATATAGACACACTATTATTTACTGGAGGAAATAGTAAAAACGGACCAGAGTATTTTTTTAGAAAACATTTAAAAACCTACAATTTAAAGCTCAACTTAATTTCAAGCGAGACACCAAAAATTCATAAGTTTAATTTGGGTTGTCAAATTACACCTAGTCGCAGGATTAAAACAATTTCTTTAACATCTTCATCGGGAGCTGCAAATATCTCTATTAGTAGAAATCCTTTATACAAACAACTCAAAGCGAGTAACCCAAATTTTAATACGTTTGATTTTAGAGTGATGCAGTATCGTAAGTTTTTTTAAGATAAATTCAGAAAAAGTTAAATAAATATATTGCTCGCAACTTTAGAGGTAGAAGGTAATAATAAATAAACTTTGACAAGACTTTAAATGAAATGAAGTGAGATGCAATCTAATCTGTAATCTGTTTTTATTTAATTATTCTAACCAATCGCTGCAATCCCAATTTAGCATTTTTTCAACTAATTGAATGTCGTTTTTAAATATGTTTAAAAGATAGTCTTTATCAGCAGAGCTCATGTTAGAGTGCTTTTTTCTTTTATGTACTGTTTTTCTGTTAAATGTAAATTCTTCTGGATTTACGTTTAAAAAATTAAATATTTGATTTAATGTTTTTTCTTGATGGTTATTAAAATCTTCATATTTAATAAACATCAATTGACTATCAGGGAAGTAATTTTTGTAACGTGCAATTTGCTCAGAGTACATCCCTCTATCTATATAAGAGTATATACGATGTTGTAAAGGGTGTGCTGTATTAATTCTTTCTGTTTCATTCCTAATGGCAGTTGCAAATGACTCCTGTTCAAATTCCCGATCATATTCCATATTCCAATGAGAAAGTGCTCTCTCAATTGGATTTCTAAGTATAAATATCATTTTAATTTTTGGGTTGTATTTCCAAATTCTTTTACAACTTGGTTTCCAGTATAAATAAATAGGCGTAGCTTCTCCATAAGCTTTCTTGTTTAACTTTAAATCAAACTTCTCTTCATATTTAGAAAATTTAATCCTGATATTTGAAAAAACTTTTTCATTATCAAAAAAATGAAGTTCTTTTCTGCTTGCCATTCCTATTTCTGGGTGTTGACGTAGATAGAAATCTAAAGCAGTTGTACCGCTTTTTTGGCTTCCACCAATTATGAAGTCTATTTTTCGTCTTTTTCTAAATAATTGCATTTATAATTCTTTTATGTAGTAAACTAAGCCTTATTTAAAATAATGATTTAGGCCAAATATATGAATAGACAAAGTTCAATTATTTAATTCTAAAAGTCATTACTTAAGGTTATGTAATTGTAAATTAATTTCAACTAATTAATTTCAACTAATTAATTTTTCAATCTGTTATTTTGCTTCTCCAATTTCAATATGCGCTTATTTAAATTTACACTTACCCAATTTTTTCAGAATAGCACCTCTTATAAGTCTTGCTAAATATTTAAATCTGCGTAAAAAGAAAAAAAATAATATAAATTTGACTATAAAAAATTAGAATTCATACATTTAGAAATGCAAGAAGATTTCTTACACTATATATGGTTACATAAAAAGTTGGACGTACTCAATTTAAAAACAACACAGCACGAGTGTCTAGAAATTATTAATGTAGGACAACATAATCATGACTCTGGACCAGATTTTTTTAATGGGCAAGTTAGAGTCAACAATCAACTTTGGGCAGGTAATATAGAAATTCATATTAAATCTAGTGATTGGTTTGTACATGGGCACGAACAAGACAAAGCCTACGATAATGTGATTCTGCATGTCGTTTATGAACATGATACAGAAATCTTTAGAAACGATAATTCTACCATACCAACTTTAGAACTCAAACCTTTTATTTCTTCGGAAATTTTAAACAATTACCAAAAGCTTTTTTCTTCAAAAAACAACTGGATTAACTGCGAGCAGGATTTTGCTGATGTTGATGAGTTTACACTCAAAAACTGGCAAGAACGCTTATATTTTGAACGGTTAGAACGCAAATCTAATACTATTGAGAATTTATTAGCTGCCTCAAAAAATGATTGGGAAGCAGTATTGTTTAAATTACTAGCAAAAAACTTTGGGCTGAAAGTTAATGGAGCAGCTTTTGAGAGTATTGCTAATTCTGTAAATTTCCCTGTAGTTAGAAAAACGAGCTCTAATTTAGAGCAATTAGAAGCTTTGCTCTTTGGGCAAGCTAGATTATTAGAAAAAGAGAGTAGTTCTAATTATTTTCAAATACTTAAAGGTGAATACACATTTTTAAAGCAAAAATTTCAGTTAGATACTCAAGGTGTTGTCGATGTTAAATTTTTTAGATTAAGGCCTCCAAATTTTCCTACTATTCGTCTTTCACAGTTAGCTAATTTGTATTATAAAGAGCAACAGTTGTTTTCAAAAGTAATTTCCGCAGAAAACATAAATGACATTTATACGCTATTTGAAATAGGTACATCGGCATTTTGGAAAACACATTACACCTTTGATAAAGAGTCTAAAAAAAGCAATAAAATTGTTACCAAAGCATTTGTAGATTTATTACTAATAAATACTATTTTGCCAATAAAGTTTTGTTATGCCAAACAAAAAGGCGAAGATATTGAGGAGTCTATACTGGAGATTATAAATGGAATTTCTTCAGAAAAAAACTCAATAGTAGATGGTTTTACACAATTAAAACATAAACCAAAATCGGCTTTAGAGTCTCAAGCTTTTATTCAGTTAAAAACTGAGTACTGTGATAAAAATAAATGTCTACATTGCGCTATTGGCAATGTGCTCTTAACAAGTACATCTCATTAACTTTTAGAGTTAAAAGAAAACCAAAGTTGCATCTCTTAAAACGAAATAAATTTTAACTTGCAGTATGAACAAATTTTATCAAATACTCTATTATTTTCAAAAACGCGGGTTTTATGTATGCCAGCGTATTGCAGACCGTTTAGGGATTAGAGCTAAAGTTGTTAGAACATCATTTATGTATCTCACTTTTGCTACCTTAGGATTTGGTTTTGCATTGTATTTGTTTTTTGCTTTTTGGATGCGAATTAAAGATATCATTTATACCAAACGTTCATCTGTGTTTGATTTATAACCTATGTATAATCCAATTATAAAATTTTTTAGAGTTAAAATATATACTGCAATATTTTTATTGATAAGTATACTTTTAATTGGTATTCTGGGATTTAAACTCATGTCTAACTATTCATGGGTAGATTCTATTTACATGACCGTTATAACCATTACAACCGTTGGTTTTGGAGAAGTACAACCTTTAGATGATACCGCCAAAATATTTACAACGTTTCTAATTTTAACAAGTGTAATTGTTTTAGGTTATGCGATTACTGTTATCACAGAATATATTTTAAGTAAAAACAATTTTGAAGAACTCAAACAAAGAAAGATGCAAAAGAAAATTGATGGTTTTATAGATCACATAATTATTTGTGGCTACGGAAGAAATGGAAAACAAGCAGCTCAAAAATTGTTAGCTTATGAAAAAACCTTTGTTGTAATTGAAAAGGATAAAGACATCATAGAAAAATTTCAAAATGAAATGATACCTTTTGTTTTTGGTAATGCTAATGAAGATGAGATTTTACAGCAAGCAGGTATAGAAAATGCGAGTACATTAATTTCGGCTTTGCCAAATGACGCAGATAATTTATTTGTAGTATTATCTGCAAGACAAATAAATAATAAATTAAATATTATAAGTAGAGCATCTCAAGAAACATCGTATCAAAAATTAAAGCTGGCAGGTGCAAATAATGTTATTTTACCAGATAGAATTGGAGGTGATCATATGGCTTCTCTTGTTGTTGTTCCTGGCTTAATAGAATTTATAGATAATTTATCTATTGTAGGTAAGGCTAATATTAATATAGAAGAAATTCCTATAGAAAAATTATATGACGCTACGCAATTTAAAACAATAAAAGATCTAGATCTTAGAAAGAAAACGGGTTGTAATGTTATTGGTTATAAAGATGCTAATGGCGAGTATCTCGTTAATCCTGAGGCAGATTTAGAATTAGTACCTAAATCTAAAATTATTGTATTAGGTAGGCCAGAACAAATTCAGAAGTTAAATTCGCTTTACGATATCACATAAAACACATTTCATTTTAACAGCCTATGCTTTAAAAAGTCAATTTTTTTTAGCATCTTGTCACATTGTATAATAACTAACTAAATTTAATTCAAATATGATGAAGAAATATCTTCTTTCAGTTTTTACACTCATTTTACCCTTACTAACTTTTGCTCAAGATTCAGAAAGAGGTATCGATGAAATAATTGACGAAAAGTTTGGTAACGCAACAGGATGGTTTGTAGATGCCATTTTTTACCAAATACCTTTCTCAGATACAGTAAGTGTTTATTGGGTACTATTTCCATTAATAATTGGAGCTATGTACTTCACAATTTATTTTAACTTCATCAACTTTAGAGGTTTTTTTACGTCTGTTAATATAGTAAGAGGTAAATATGATGACCTTGATCATCACGAGTCTTTAATTGGAGCGGGAGATTCTACTCCAGGAGGAGATAATATAGAAACAATTGCTATAGAGGATCATGAAGGAGAAGTGTCACATTTTCAGGCATTAACAGCAGCCTTATCTGCAACGGTAGGTTTAGGTAATATCGCAGGAGTTGCAATTGCAGTATCTATTGGTGGTGCTGGAGCGACGTTTTGGATGATTATTGCAGGTTTTTTAGGTATGGCATCTAAATTTGTAGAATGTACACTTGGTGTAAAATATAGAGATATTGCAGAGGATGGAACCGTTTACGGTGGACCAATGTATTATCTAACAAAAGGTTTAAAAGAAAAAGGCCTTGGTGGTTTAGGTAAATTATTAGCAGTATTATTTGCCATTTTTGTAATTGGTGGTTCTTTTGGAGGTGGTAACATGTTTCAGGTTAACCAGGCGTTTCAATTAGTAGAAAACATTACAGGAGGTGAGCAATCATTTTTACATGGTTATGGTTGGGCATTTGGTTTAGTAATGGCAATACTTGTAGGTATTGTAATTATTGGAGGTATAAAAAAGATTGCCAAAGTTACAGATAAGATTGTGCCATTTATGGTGGCTATTTATGTAGCAGCATCATTGTTTGTTATTTTTGCAAAATTTGAATTAATAGGTGGTGCTTTCGCAGCCATCTGGAATGGAGCATTTAGTCCAGAAGGAATTGCAGGTGGTGCTATTGGAGTTTTAATCCAAGGATTTAGACGTGCAGCATTTTCTAACGAAGCAGGAATTGGTTCTGCATCTATTGCACACTCAGCAGTAAAAACTAAGTATGCAGCAAGTGAAGGTATGGTGGCATTATTAGAGCCATTTATTGATACTGTAGTTGTTTGTACGATGACTGCTTTAGTATTAATCATTACAGGGTTTGTTGATCCTTTAAACCCACCAGCTAATGATGCTCAAGCTATACTATTAACCTCAAGTGCTTTTGAGTCGTCAATATCATGGTTTCCATATGTGTTAACTGTTGCAGTTGTATTATTTGCATTTAGCTCAATGATTTCATGGTCTTACTACGGTTTTCAAGGTTGGACATATCTATTTGGTAGATCTAAAAAAGCAGAATACACATATAAAGTTATCTTTTGTATATTCGTAGTAATAGGTGCTGCAGCAAGCTTAGGATCTGTTATTGGATTCTCAGATGCGATGGTATTTGCTATGATGGTTCCTAATATGGTTGGTCTAATTTTATTAGCACCAAAAGTTAAACAGGAATTAAATAAATATATGGCAGCTATTAAAGCTAACAAATTATAGACTTAGATAATGCAATTTAAATCCCACTTTTTGTTTACTAAAAAACAGAGGAGTGGGATTTTTTTATTGATTATTTTAATTTTAATTGTACAATGTTTATACTATTTTATTGATTTTTCTTCGGAAGAATTGAAAAGTAATTCACAACAAATTATAATTTATAAAGCAGAGATAGATTCTCTGCGCTTGGCAAAATTACAAGCATCAAAACCAGTTGTATTTTCATTTAACCCCAATTACATAACAGATTTTAAAGGCTATTCTCTCGGGATGTCTAATACCGAAATAGACAGACTTCATGCATTTAGAGCAACAAATAAATGGGTTAATAGTGCTAAAGATTTTCAAAAAGTAACGCAGGTGTCAGATTCTCTCTTAACTGCGATTTCACCTTATTTTAAATTCCCAGATTGGGTTACAAATCCTAAACCTAAAGCCAACTATACAACGAGTTATTCAAACAATTCAAAACCAAAAACCTTCGCACAAAAACAAGATTTAAATACCGCAACAGCAGCACAATTAAAAAAAGTATATGGCATTGGAGAAAAACTATCTGAGCGTATAGTAACGTATAGAGATAAATACGGAGATTTTATTGCAGATGTACAACTTCAAGAAGTCTATGGTTTGTCTCCAGAAGTTATAGAAAATGTATCTAAAGAATTTACGGTAAAGTCAACAAAACCAATAATTAAAATTAATGTTAATGAGGCTACAATTGATCAATTAGTAACTATAAAATATATAGATTATGAGATTGCTCATAACATAATAGAACAAAGAACACTTAGAGAAGGTTTTAATTCTTTTGATGAAATAACAAAAGTTAAAGATTTTCCAATCAAAAAAAGTGAGATAATTAAGTTATATTTGACAATCAATTAAAGATTGTAAAATTATAGTTTATGAATAGTAGGTACTTCACGGAAGAACACGAATTATTTAGACAAAGTTTAAAGGATTTCTTACAAAAGGAAGTCGTTCCTCATATAGATAAATGGGAAAAAACTGGTCATATAGAACGTTTTATTTGGGAAAAATTTGGAGAAATGGGTTTCTTTGGATTAGCATATCCAGAAAAATATGGAGGTTTAGATTTAGATTTATTTTACACGGTAATTTTACTAGAAGAATTACAAAAGATTAACTCAGGCGGATTTGCAGCTGCAATCTGGGCGCATGCATATTTAGCAATGACGCATGTTAATAAAGAAGGAGATCATGCCATTAAAGATAAATATTTAACAGCAAGTATTACAGGAGAAAAAATAGGTTGTTTATGCATTACAGAACCTTTTGGTGGAAGTGATGTTGCAGGAATGCGCACAACTGCTGTTAAAAAAGGAGATACATACGTTATTAATGGTTCTAAAACATTTATTACAAATGGAGTTTATAGCGATTATTTAGTTGTAGCAGCAAAAACAAATCCAGAATTAGGAAATAAAGGTATTAGTATTTTTATTATGGATCGAGATATTCCAGGAATATCGGCAACAAAGTTAGATAAATTGGGATGGAGAGCATCAGATACTGGTGAAATTGCTTTTGATAATGTAGAAATTCCAGCCTCTAATTTAATGGGAGAAGAAGGAAAAGGTTTTCCGTATATCATGCAACATTTTGCATTAGAACGTTTAATCATGGGAATTAATGCTCATGCTCGTGCAGAATTCGCTTTAGATTATGCTCAAAATTACATGAGTGAGCGTCAGGCATTTGGTAAATCTATTGATAAATTTCAAGCATTAAGACATGCCTTTGCAGATTGTTATGCAGATATGATTATGTGTAAAGAATTTAACTATTCTATAGCAGAGCGTTTAAATAAAGGAGAGTATGTCGTTAAAGAAGCTACTATTTCAAAGCTTAGGTCAACTAAAATGTCAGACGAAGTAATTTACCAATGTCTTCAATTTTTAGGAGGCTACGGTTATATGGAAGAGTATCCTCTGGCAAGATTACTGCGAGATAGCAGACTGGGACCTATAGGTGGAGGCACCTCTGAAATCTTACGTGAGATTATCGCTAAAATGGTAATTGATAATAAAGATTACAAACCAGCGACATAATTTCTTATTACTATTTTAGCGAAAATTATTTTCAATTTTGTTAAAATGGTAATTGATAATAAAGATTACAAACCAGCGACATAATTTCTTATTACTATTTTAGCGAAAATTATTTTCA
>CANKZZ010000003.1 GCA_947488655.1 uncultured Psychroserpens sp.
AAGTTACTCAAACAACTTAGTCCAACAGGAGCAGGTTGGAATGGTACCTATAATGGTAACCCACTGCCAACAAGTGACTACTGGTTTGTAGTAGAGTATAACGAACCTAATACAGGCAACCGTAAAGAGTTTAAAGCCCATTTTACCCTAAAAAGGTAGTGCGTAAATTATATTATTGAAAAAGGCTACGTCATAGACGTAGCCTTTTTTTATGAATAATTTTCTTACTAATATAGTGCATATGATTTAAAGCAATTTGTGAGTTATTAATCTTACCAAATTTAACGTCATATATGAAGTGTTAAATTAACGAATTTAAATTATAGGAGCGTATTCATTATCGATAAGTGATGATCTTGATATAAACACCTTTTACTTTGGTTTACACTTTTATACGATGATTACATGAGATATTAAATACAAGTCTCTTTACTATCTAGCAAAAAAAAAAGTGCTAAACTTTGAGTCTAGCACTTTTCAGAAGAAAATTATAAAAGTTTTCTATAAGTTAAAACTTAATGATAGTGTGATATTAGAATTATTAGTATCTAAATTAGCAGTGTCTGTTAAACCCACAGAATATAATTGATTATTAGTAGTTCTTTCAGCTTGATCATAAGTTAAATCTAATTTAGTGTTACCAAAATTATAGCCTATACCAAGCGAATAACCTGTTAAATCACCATAAAAAGAATCATTTTCATATGGACTTTCTTCAAAACGGTATCCACCTCTTAGGCTAACTTGCTTAATTTTATATTCGCCACCAATTCTATAAGAATTAGCTGTTTTAAATATTGAATTCATTATATCGTTTTGAGATGCGAAAAAAGCATCAGAAGTTGGTTTAAATTTAGTTTTAGTGTGATCTCTTCTAGAATAATCAAAACTAATTAAACCTTGCTCACCGAAAACATAAGCTAGACTACCTGTTATTTTTCCTGGAGACTGAAGTCTGTAATCTGGAAAAATGTTTATAATATTTGGTGCAATGTTAGTTGAAAATGATCCTTGAGAATCTGTAGCAACCGTGGAGATACTTTGAGAGGTCTCTTCTGTAATTGTAAACCATGTTGGCGAATTATATGTAAATCCAGCACGAAGCTCTTGTGTTAATTTTAAAATAGCTCCTAATTGAAATGAAAAACCATTTCCTGTTGTAAGTAAGTTGTTCTCAAAACCTACATTGTTTACTAAAGATCCATCATTTGAGTTAGCTTCATTTAAATATGTAAATTTCTCATAATTAATAAAATGAGTATTTAAATTTAAACCTAAGTACAACTTATCTTCATATTGAGTTGCAGCGTTAAAACTAAATTTACCATTATAACCTCTAGCAACATAATCATATTGTTGATTAAAGGTTCCAGGAGCAATATTAGATGTGTAAACAGTATTATCATCTGTATTATTTGCAGGCTCTAATATAAAAGATTCATAACCCAAGAAAGCTTGTTGATTGCCAAAACCATAAAAAGAACCAATCTCAGAATATGCTTCAGATAATGTTTCACCTGGAAAAGCAGAAATTTCGTCTAACCTTAAACCTTGAGCGTAATTTAAAAAATAACTATCGATAGAATTAGTATTTGTACCAGAAGCAACCCATCGATCATCATGATTGGCAGTTTTATCGTAAGCTACACTTAAAACAAATTTTTTCCATGATGATGATTCATCTGTATTTTGAAATACAAACGCAGCTCCAGCTTGGTGAATGTCAATTTTAGAGTCAGAAGACGAGCTTCTACCATTAAAATAACTTACGTCATTATCAACATTTAAGCTAGATAAAGAAAATGAAGCGTGACTTCGAGTGAAAACTGCTGAACCAGCAGGATTTGAGCTAACAGCCGACATATCTCCACCTAAGGCTCCAAATGCACCACTTAGTGCTCTATATCTTGCAGAACCTTGAATTTCATCTTGTGAATATCTGAGTGCATCAGATATGTCCTGAGCCATTATATTAGACATAGATAGTACACCTATAGCTAGTATAGTTAATTTTTTCATATTGCAATTTTGTGAAATTAGTATTGTTATAAAGTTTAATTACCTCTTCGTCCAGAACTTGATCTACTTGATGAAGATCTTGAAGAACTTGAAGATCTACTACTAGAACTTCTTACCGTAGATGAACTTCTTGTATTACTTCTAGAAGACGAGGCTCTAGGAGTAGTTGATCTCGAATTTGTACTTGGTCTAGGTCTAACAGTAGAATTGTTTGTTCTCGTTCTCGTATTAGTTCTAGGTCTCGTAGTTGAATTAGTACGTCTAGGAGTAGTTGTTCTAATTGTGGTATTTCTTCTTGTTGTTGACCTCACTGAAGAATTATTTCTAATCGTAGAAGAGTTTCTTCTTGAAAAACTAGATGTAGAATTACGTCTAGACATACTTCTATTTAAACCAGAAGTATTTGCGCCTCTTCTACCATAATTGTATGCGTAGCTATTGCCTCTAAAGTTATTTCTATAATAAGGTGGGCACCAGTAGTTATTCCATCCATAACCATAACCAGCATTCCAACCCCAATGATTATATAAATTACCATAACCAAAGCCAGTATTCCAACCTAAGCCATTCCAACCGAATCCAGCATTCCAGCCCCAATTGTTAAATCCCCAAGGTCTATTCCAACCAAATCTATTATATCTCCAGTTGTTCCATCCGTATCCAAATCCAGCATTCCATCCCCAAGGTTGAGCCCAAGAATTATCATATACATTTATAGTTACGTCAGATGAAGACTGTCCCCAACCAGCATAACCAGTTTGAACTTCGTCTGAAGGCTCATCATTATAATTTCCTTCATAAGAATCTATATCTGTGAATATTGCGCTTCCATCATCAGGAATTTCGCTATACTGCAAAGATTTTTCAGTAAAATAATCTTTATAAACACTTTGATCTTCTACAGGAATTGTTCTTGTTTCTTCGTAAACAACTTCTTCATTATCATTATAAATACCATCACTATCATAACCAACATATTGGTATGAACCACAAGAAGCTAACAAAAATGTTAAACTTAGTGCAACAAAAAATGGAAACTTGGTCTGTATGTAATTGTTTAATTGCATATCTCTTGATTTTTATTGTTGAACATTACAAAAATAGTTAGTTTTGCTGAACTATTTCTTTTTTTAACATAGTCACAAATTTTGTGCCAAAACACTGAAAATGAGTAAAAATCTTACAAGTAGAGCAGAAGACTATTCTAAATGGTATAATGAATTGGTCGTAAAGGCTGATTTAGCCGAGAACTCAGCAGTTAGAGGCTGTATGGTTATTAAACCATATGGATATGCAATATGGGAAAAAATGCAAGCAGAATTAGACCGAATGTTTAAAGAAACAGGTCATCAAAATGCTTATTTCCCGCTTTTTGTGCCTAAAAGTTTGTTTGAAGCTGAAGAAAAAAATGCTGAAGGCTTTGCAAAAGAATGTGCTGTCGTAACACATTATAGATTACAAAACGATCCTGATAATCCAGGAAAATTAAGAGTAGACCCAGAGGCTAAACTAGAAGAGGAGCTTGTAGTAAGACCAACTAGTGAAGCTATTATTTGGAATACCTACAAAGGTTGGATTCAAAGTTATAGAGACTTACCAATATTAATTAATCAATGGGCTAATGTAGTGCGTTGGGAGATGAGAACACGCTTGTTTTTGCGTACCGCTGAGTTTTTGTGGCAAGAAGGACATACTGCTCATGCAACTAAAGCAGAGGCAATAGCAGAAGCAGAGCAGATGAATGATGTCTACGCAGAGTTTGCCGAAAATTTTATGGCAATTCCTGTTATAAAAGGGGTGAAAACTGAAAGCGAACGTTTTGCTGGAGCTGTAGATACGTATTGTATAGAAGCATTAATGCAAGATGGAAAAGCATTACAAGCTGGAACATCTCATTTTTTAGGTCAAAATTTTGCTAAAGCTTTTGATGTGAAATTTACAAATAACGAAGGTAAGTTAGATCATGTTTGGGCTACCTCTTGGGGAGTTTCTACTAGATTAATGGGAGCATTAATAATGACTCATAGCGATGATAAAGGTTTAGTGTTACCTCCAAACTTAGCACCTTCGCAAGTTGTAATTGTGCCTATTTATAAAACAGATGAGCAATTAGAAGTAATTAAGGAGAAGGCAAACACTATTATTAAAGAATTAAAAACTCTAGGTGTGTCATGTAAGTTAGATGCTAGAACGACTCATAGACCTGGAGCAAAGTTTGCCCAACATGAGTTACAAGGCGTGCCTTTGCGAATTGCAATAGGACAAAGAGACTTGGATAATGGTACAGTGGAGCTGGCTAGACGTGATACATTAACTAAAGAAATTGTAAAGATGGATAATTTAGTTTCTACTGTAGAAACTTTATTAAAAACCATCCAAAATGAATTATTTAGTAAGGCTTTAAATTTTAGAGATACACATATCACAGAAGTTGATGATTTTGAAACATTTAAAACAGTTTTAGAAAGTAAAACTGGTTTCATATCTGCGCATTGGGATGGTACAGCAGAGACCGAACAAAAAATAAAAGAGCTTACAAAAGCAACAATTAGATGTATTCCTATGGATGTAAAGAAAGAAGCTGGAGAGTGCGTATTTACTGGAAAACCGTCAACAAATAGAGTTTTATTTGCTAAGGCATATTAAATTTTTTTAAAAAAAGTTTATCTAGTAGTTGCAACATTTAAAAATAGTTGTATTTTTGCATCCGCAATGAGTAATTGCTTGTTCATTTAAAAAGTAGTTTAATTAATTAAATTACGATTGAAATAACTTAAATGGCCCGTTCGTCTATCGGCTAGGACGCATGGTTTTCATCCATGTAAGAGGGGTTCGATTCCCCTACGGGCTACAATTTTTTAACAAGAAAGAATAATACAATGGCAAATCATAAGTCAGCATTAAAGAGAATTAGAAGTAACGAAGCAAAGCGTTTACGTAACAGATATCAGCACAAGACAACTCGTGGTGCTATTAAGAGATTACGTGACATGGAGACAGGTAAAGAGGCTAGTGAGTTTTTACCTTCTGTTATTTCAATGATTGACAAATTAGCGAAGAACAATGTTATTCATGATAACAAAGCAGCTAACTTAAAATCTAGTTTGACTAAACATGTTGCTGCTTTAAGTTAATCTTAAAATAAGCTAAAACATAAAATATTAGGCTTCTCTTACGAGAAGCTTTTTTTGTATATCATAGTTTACCATAAGAACAAAATTTTTCATAAAAAAAGCGCTCAATAATAATTGAGCGCTTCTTTATTTATTAATTTTTTGATTATCCGTTCATAGATACCAAAAACTCTTCATTATTTCTTGTTTGTTTAAATCTATCATTAATAAACTCCATAGCTTCTACAGGATTCATATCTGCTAGATACTTACGCATAACCCACATACGTTGTATTGTAGTCGCGTCTAATAGTATATCATCACGACGTGTGCTCGATGATGTTAAATCAATAGCTGGGAAAATACGACGGTTAGATATTTTACGATCTAACTGTAACTCCATATTACCTGTACCTTTAAATTCTTCAAAGATAACTTCATCCATTTTAGAACCAGTTTCGGTTAGTGCTGTTGCGATTATAGTTAATGATCCTCCATTTTCTATATTACGTGCAGCTCCAAAGAAACGTTTTGGTTTGTGTAAGGCATTTGCGTCTACACCACCACTTAATATTTTTCCAGATGCAGGTTGAACAGAGTTGTAAGCTCTCGCCAAACGTGTTATAGAATCTAGTAATATAACTACATCATGTCCACACTCTACCAAACGTTTTGCCTTTTCTAAAACAATATTAGCAATTTTTACATGCTCATGAGCTTCCTTATCAAAGGTAGAAGCAATAACTTCTCCACGAACGTTACGTTGCATGTCTGTTACTTCTTCAGGTCGTTCATCAATTAACAAAATCATTTGATAAACTTCAGGATGATTAGCTGCTATTGCATTTGCAACATCCTTTAATAACATTGTTTTACCCGTTTTTGGTTGTGATACAATCATACCACGTTGTCCTTTACCAATTGGTGCAAACAAATCCATAATTCTAGTAGAAATAGTTGCCTGTTTCTCTGCAATATTAAATTTCTCTTGTGGAAATAAAGGAGTTAAATGCTCAAAAGCAACACGATCTCTAACCACATTAGGGTTTTGACCATTAATTTTATTAACTTTTATTAGAGGAAAATATTTTTCGCCCTCTTTTGGAGGTCTAACATTACCTAAAACTGTATCACCAACTTTTAAACCAAATAATCTAATTTGAGATTGTGATACATAAATATCATCTGGAGATGAAAGGTAATTATAATCTGACGATCTTAAAAAGCCATAACCATCCTGCATGACATCTAATACACCTTCACTTTCTATAATTGCATCAAACTCAAAGTCTGGCTCTCTGTAGCGATTACGATTGTCTTTGTTTCCGTTGTTTTTATGAACATTTCCATCCTTTTGGCGAGGATTTGGTCTATTGTTATCTTTTTGACGCGGATTTGGTTTTTTATCATCCTTTTGACGCGGATTAGGCTTATTGTCATTAGAATTTTTAGAACGACTATCATTGTTTTGATTAGTATTTCTAGATTCCTTTTTCTCATTATTATGAGGCTTAGATGCTTTATCATCCTTATCATTAGATTTAGGTTTAGGAGCAGGCTTTTCAGCCTTTTTGTCATCCAATTCCATTTTCTGTTGTGAAGACTTATCATCGTTTTTCTTTTCAACACGCGCTCTAGGCTTGCGTGGCTGAGCTGGTTTCTTAGCATCTGCCTTTGGAGCAGGTGTAGCTGGTGCAACTACTTCTTTCTTTACAGCACCAGGATTGGCAGCTTGAAAATCTAAGATTTGATAAACGAGATCTAATTTTTTTAACGAACGGTATTTTGGTACGTTTAATTTTTGGGCTAATTCCTGAAGTTCAGGAAGCTTCTTTGCTTTTAATTCGGAAATTTCGAACATGAATATGTATACTAATTAAGTTTATTCTTTGAAATGGATTAATTTCTTACTTTTCTTTTTCTGAAATAATAAAATAATGGGAAAAATTTGAAAAAAATCTGAAGATTTAAACAACTGCTACTCTGTATGTAGCACATTGTTATTGCAATAATACAATTTTATTTTCACAATTTAATACTACTTTTAAAAAGAAACTATTAATTTTGTGCCTCTTTAGAGATAATAATAAATGATACAACGCATACAATCTATTTACCTTTTATTATCTGCAGCAGTGTCTGCAGGATTAATATTTGTGTTTCACTTATGGACTAACAGTGACGAAGTTCCTGTTTTTGCAAAAGATAACTATTTATATTTAGGTTTATTTTTGGGTTCTGCTTTATTATCTTTAATTTCGATTTTTAGTTTTAAAAATAGAAAGTTTCAATTTGTTTTGGGACGACTTAATATAATATTAAACTTTATTTTATTAGGATTTTTTGTGTATCAATTGCTACTGCCACCTGGAGAGAGTAACATTTCAGAGAAAGGTGTTGGGATATTCATACCTATTTTATCTATCGTATTGTTGGTATTAGCCAATAAGGCCATTAAAAAGGATGAAGATCTCGTAAAATCTGTTGATAGATTACGATAAAACCTATTATCTTAGTGCGTAAACCCAAGGTGAAGACCTTGGGTTTTTTTTGTTCTAGCATTGAGAAGCATTCAATTATGTTGGTTAAACAAATCCCTTAGAAAAACGTGATCACATTATTTAGTAATAAATATTCTTTATGAATATTTAATCTTAAGCATAATCTCCACAAGTTTGTAAAAGCAATTTAAATTATAATTAAATTCACTTATAATTTCAATCTCATTTTATGAAATCGTCAATATCAAGAAATCAAATTAGACTTATTCTAATTTATGTTATTGCAGCTCTAATATTATTCTTAATCTTTAAACTGGTGTTGAATTATTCTATTCTTTGGTCGGTATTTATAGGTCTTGGTACTTCTGTTTCGGTATTTGTATCAATCAAAAAGCAGGTGTAAGTTTTCTTCGGAAATATGAAGACTTAACTAGTAGCGCTTCGGAAATTCTATAACTTCAAGATTCTCAATTTTTGAACCATCTATAGTAAAACGAAGCATTGTTCTTACTTTATGAAACCCATGTTTACCAACCGCACCAGGATTCATATGGATTAAATTATAACGTTTATCTGGCATGACTTTTAGGATGTGCGAATGTCCGCAGATAAAAATACGAGGCGGATTTTCCTTAATCAAATCTCGAGTTCTCATATTATACTTTGGTGGATAGCCTCCAATATGAGTCATAAAAACATCAACATCTTCACACATAAAACGATTATTCTCTGGAAATTCTAATCTTGCTTTAGCATCATCAATATTACCATAAACTGCTCGTAAGGGTTTAAGTGCTTTTATTTTATCTGTAACCTCTAAATCTCCAATATCTCCTGCATGCCACACTTCGTCTGCTTTTTTTACATGTTTTAAAATGGCATCATCAATATAGCTATGTGTATCAGAGAGTAGTAAAATCTTTTTCATATTCATTTTTCGTAGGGACGAAATTTTTTTATTTATTAAATTTAGTTCTTAGACTTTAATTTTTCGAAGAACAACTATTTATTTCTAGTGCTTTACTTTTTTTGTTGCACATTTTTAAAGAAAATCTTTTAATTGTGTTAATAAGATTCCTGTCTTCGAAGGAATAAATTATCTTTGTTAATTCACAAAAGTACTATTTCTATTGCGTTTTTTTATAGAACTATCATATAACGGAAAAGCATATCATGGTTGGCAAAATCAACCAGATGCTATATCTGTGCAAGAGGTTTTGGAGAATGCCTTATCTACTATATTAAAACAGAAAATTTCTATAATGGGTGCAGGCAGGACAGATACTGGTGTGCATGCTATGCAAATGTTTGCACATTTTGATTTTGAAAAACAGTTACCAAATAATCTCATTTATAAATTAAATTCGTTTTTGCCTCAGGATATTGCTATTGCATCTATTTTTAGTGTTAATAACGATGCACATGCTAGATTTAACGCTATAAGTAGGACATACAACTATAAAATCTCTACGAGTAAAAATGTATTTAATTATGATTTTGCTTACGCTTTACAACGACCTTTAAATATAGAATTAATGAATGAGGCTTGTACTATTTTATTACAGTATACAAATTTTCAATGCTTCTCTAAAGTTAATACAGATGTAAAAACATATAATTGTAAGCTCATGCAGGCATTTTGGACTCATAAAAACGACGAACTAATTTTTACAATACAAGCAGATCGTTTTTTGAGAAATATGGTTAGAGCCATTGTAGGAACTTTAATTAATATTGGTTTAGGAAAGCTTGAGGTAGAAAAACTGCATGAAATTTTAAAATCTAGAGATAGAGGAGAGGCAGGATTTTCTGTACCAGCTCATGGACTTTATCTTGTTAATATTGATTACCCTAAAGATTTAATAGAGAACTAATTATTGCATGGAAAATAAAAAAACTAAAGTTTTTGATTTATCGTTGTTTAAACGGTTACTACAATATATAAAGCCTTATAAATTTGTATTTGTAATATCCTTAATATGTGTTATAGGTTTGGCTGTTTTTGGTGCTTTGAGACCTTTAGTTCTACAAAAAGCTATTGACGAGCATGTAGCTTTAAAACAATATAGTGGTTTTTTATTCTACATTATTTTAATGTTGGTTCTATTAATATTAGAGGTGGTAAGTCAATTATTTTTTATCTACTATGCTAATTGGCTTGGGCAATCTATCGTAAAAGATATTAGAGTAAAATTATATAATCATGTGCTAAGTTTTAGAATGAAGTATTATGATAATTCATCTGTAGGTGTTTTAATTACTAGAACTGTTACAGATATGGAGCGTATTGCTGCCATATTTGGCGAAGGCTTGTTTATGATTTTTAGTGACCTTTTAAAAATGCTGGTTGTTGGAGGTATGATGTTTTATATGAACTGGAAATTAAGCCTCATAGCTTTTGTAACAATGCCAATAGTATTGTTTGCGACTAAGATTTTTCAAAAATATATGAAACGTGCTTTTGAGGAAGTACGAAATGAGGTTTCTAATCTAAATTCGTTTGTACAAGAACGCGTTACAGGAATGAAAATTCTGCAACTTTTTACAAGAGAGGAAACAGAGTATAAAAAGTTTAAAACTATAAATGAGCGTCATAAAAAAGGGTGGTTAAAAACGGTTTGGTACAACTCTGTATTTTTTCCAATTGCAGATTTATTATCATCTATAACCTTAGGAACCATTATTTGGGTTGGTGGTATTAGTGTTGTTACTAGCGGAACAGCGTCTCAAGGAGATCTTTTCGCATTTATCATGTTTGTACCTATGCTTTTTAGACCTCTTAATCAAATTGCTAATAAATTTAATACGCTCCAAATGGGTATGGTAGCTGCAGATCGTGTGTTTAGAGTTTTAGATACAACCTCTCAAATTGATGATTCTGGTACTGGAATTGCTACAGCATTTAAAGGAGATATTTCATTTAAGGATGTACGATTTTCTTATGTTAAAGATGAAGATGTATTAAAAGGGATTTCATTAGAAGTTAAAGCAGGCCAAACTATTGCTATAGTTGGATCAACTGGTGCTGGGAAATCAACAATTATTAATTTATTAAACCGTTTTTATGATATTAATGATGGTACAATTTGTATTGATGGTATTGATATAAAAAGTTTGACTTTAAAATCATTACGTTCTCAAATTGCTGTTGTATTGCAGGATGTGTTTTTATTTGCAGATACTATTTTAAATAATATAACACTTAAGGATGAGACGATTTCTGAAGAAACAGTCATACAGGCTGCTAAAGATATTGGGATTCATGAATTTATCTCCAGTTTGCCAAATGGCTATCATTATAATGTAAAGGAGCGTGGAGCCATGTTATCATCTGGGCAGAGACAATTAATTTCGTTTTTAAGAGCATATGTTACTAATCCTAGCATTTTGGTTTTAGATGAGGCCACATCTTCTGTAGATTCTTACTCTGAACAACTAATACAAGACGCTACAGATAAAATTACAGAGGGAAGAACCTCAATTGTCATTGCACACCGTTTAGCGACCATACAACAAGCAGATCAAATTATAGTTATGGATGCTGGACAAATTGTAGAAAAAGGAACACATGAAGAACTGCTTAAAGTTGAAAATGGGTATTATCGTAATTTGTATGAAGTACAGTTCTTAAAGGTTGAATCGGCTTAAATTATTTCTTCGGCACAAAATCTTCTAAATTTACAGCTCCAGTTAAAAAGAGTAATATGGTGACAAGTATTGTGATGCCTATATAAAAGAAAAAGAATACAACTGAAAACAATAGAATTTTTAAGATAAGTTGTTTGATGCTTAAACTAAATAAGCGTTTAAAAATATAACAGTGGTAAACAAATATAAAAATGTACATCACAAACCCAAAAACCATGTATTTATCTGGTATTGTTAATAATACAATAAGACCCAATATTACTGAGAGAATTGAGTATACAGACATGCTATAAAGGTATAGAATGATATGCTCGGTATAGTTATATTTCTTATTAAAGAACACTATTAGGCCAACCAATGCTGCAAGAGGAATAAGTAGTGAAAAGAAGAGCGAGCCATACTCTAAAGAAAAATCTGATGCGATTTCCATCATCTTTTTTGAAGCTTCATTCTCAGCAGAATTTACATCACCTACCATTTGAGAGACATCAACATATTTTTTAAAAAATTTTCTTATTAAAAATATGTTTAACCCATTTATGGTTAAAATAATTCCGAAGAAACTAACAGGATTTACATACTTCTTTCTTACACCTTGTACATAACTATCAATTACTACTTCAGGCTTTTTAAACATGTCAATAAACGTTCTAAACAATTTATTGTCATAGTTAAAAAAGGTTTCACTAAAATGCTCAAATAAATTTTTAAAAGTGAGACGGTTTCTTATAACTTTTCCTCCGCAAATATTACAAAAATCACTATCAATTGGTAATTTAGTATTACAGTTTTTGCAATTCATAATTAATGAGCGTTGAAAGGTGTTAGTTGTCCTGTGTATGCGATATAAAACCCGTAGGCAATAGCACAAGTTATAATTATAACTCCAGTTACTATAAGAGCTATTATATTGTAAGCCACAACTCTAATACATGCGTCAAAAGTTCTAAGTGCATATAATCTTTTAAAAGTAAAAGTCAAATAAATAATCATTGGGATAATTACAAATTGAGAAAAAAGATTATAATTAAGTTTTAGAGGTAGAGTGATTATTGTGATGAAAAACCAAATGATAAAAAAATGAGCATTAGTATAAATATTGATTACAAAATGCTCTGCAAGATTATACTTTTTAAAATCCAAAAATAACAGCCTAGAGGCAAATGTATATATAGGAATAAAGAGTATGGTTAACAATCCTTGATATTGATAAAAAGAATCAAAAACTGCATTTATATCAAATGCGTCGTTATTAATTTTTAAGTTGTTTGAGACATTTAAAGAATCTACTATTAATAACTCTGGAAAAAAACGACGTAATATAAAAAACTGAAAACCAATTAATGTAATTGAAAGCCCTAAGTATGTAATTACATTAACATATTTTTTTCTAAAACCACTCACATAATTATTAATAACAGTCTCTGGTCTTATTGTTAAATCTGTAAAAGTTTTTAAAAATTTATTATCTACACTAAAAAAATTTGAAAAAAATAAACCAATTATAGATTTTACTTTAAGTCGTTTAACCTTTGTGCTTTCTCCACAATTTGAGCAGAAATTGTGATTGTCACTTAGAATTGTTTTACAGTTTTTGCAATTCATTAAGTTAAATCTTTATATAACAATGAAGTTAATTCTTGTATCGTTTCGAACATTACAAACTCTCCGTTTTTAAAATATGAAATCTGTCCTGTTTCTTCACTTACAGCAATTGCAACAGCATCTGTTTTTTCTGTAATACCTACAGCAGCTCTATGACGTAAACCAAAACGTTGTGGTATGTTTTGATCATTACTTACCGGTAAAATAACACGAGTAGCTTTTACAACATTATTTTCTATAATAACAGCGCCATCATGCAATGGGCTATTTTTAAAAAAGATACTCTCAATAATAGGCTGTGTTACTTTAATATTCATTTCATCGCCAGTACTTGTCAAGAAATCTAGGTTGTTATTACGCTCTAACACAATGAGTGCTCCAGTTTTAGACTGTCCCATTTTTTCACAGGCATTAACAATAGCGTTTATATCTGTTTCGGTCTCAGTTTCGGTTTTTAAAAATTTCATTTTCTTAAAAAACTTACCACTACCACTTAAATTGGTAGAACCTACCATTAATAAAAACTTTCGTATTTCTGGCTGAAATACAACAATAAGGGCAATAATTCCTACTTTAATAAAACCATCAAAAATGCGATGTAACATAAACATGTCTAGAAACTCAGTAACTCTCCAAACTAAATAAATAATAATAATCCCAATAAAAATATTGACAGCAACTGTGCCTTTAACTAATTTATAGATATAGTAGAGTAGTATAGCGACGAGAAAAACATCGATAAAGTCTATAATTCCAAAATCCCAAAATTTGAATTTTTCCAAGTTAAAAGTGGTTTAGCGTAAATGTAATAATTATTGGTTAATAAATGAATTAGTCCCAATCAATAACGATTTCAATTTTGTCGATTGCAAATTCTTCTCATTCTAATTTTCTATTTTCATTTTTCAATTCATCAAGCTTAGCTTCAAGAGAAGAAATTTTATAATATAAAAATTAGTTAGAGATATAGTTTTTTCATTAACGCAACTGTTGAGTGAGTTTAATACATTCCATCGCTTCTTTAACGTCATGAACTCTCAAAATCGATGCGCCTTTTTGTAATGCTATGGTGTTGAGAATCGTGGTTCCGTTTAGCGCATCTTCCGACGATGTTTTTAATGTTTTATAAATCATAGATTTTCTAGAGAGTCCTGCTAAAATAGGTAAATTGGTCATTTTTAAAAGCTCAAATTTTTTGAGCAGCTCGTAATTTTGTGCCACCGTTTTTGCAAATCCAAAACCAGGATCAATAATTAAATCAACGATTCCTAAATCTCTAGCTGCTGCAATACGTTCAGAAAAATAAAACAAAATATCCTTGACCAAATCATCATAGTTAATAAGGGTTTTCATTGTTTTAGGTGTTCCTCTCATATGCATCATAATGTAAGGAACTTTTAAATTGGCAACCGTTTTAAGCATATTTTCGTCCAAATGTCCGCCAGAAATATCATTAATAATACACGCACCAGCATTAAATGCTTTTTGAGCTACTAGACTTCTAAAAGTATCTACGGAAATGAGCGCATCTGGAAATTCATTTAGTATTAATTCAATTATAGGGATAACACGCGCTAATTCTTCTTCTACCAATATATCATCTGCATTGGGTCTGGAGCTATAGCCACCAACATCAATAAATGTTGCACCTTGGTCTAACATGTTTTTAACTTGGCTAATAATAGCTTTCTCACTTTTATACATACCACCATCATAAAAAGAATCTGGTGTTACATTAAGAATGCCCATAATCTTGGGAGTAGATAAATCTATAAGGTTGCCTTTGCAATTTATGGTCATAAACAGATTTGAAATTTGATTTTAAACAATTTAAGGTATGCGTTGTTCATAAAAATCTTGAATTTGGAACGCAGCACTTTGAACTCTGAACTATTTAAGCGAAATTTACGGAAAATTAAATGTTTTAAATGCAAGATACTTCAAAACAATATGATGGTGTAATCTCAACATGCCGAAGTCTTTTTATAAATAAAATGAAAGATTATGGTAGCGCTTGGAGAATTCTAAGATTACCATCTCTAACCGATCAAATTTTTATTAAAGCGCAACGCATAAGAGGTTTACAGCAAAATAATGAACGCAAGGTAGATGAAGGCGAAGTAAGTGAATTTATTGGTATAATAAATTATTGCACTATGGCTTTAATACAGTTAGAAAAAGGTGTAGTAGAGCAACCAGATTTAGATTTAGATGAAGCTATAGAGTTGTATGACCATAATATTGCCATCACCAAACAATTAATGATGAATAAAAATCATGATTATGGAGAAGCTTGGAGAGACATGAGAGTAAGTAGTTTAACCGATTTAATTTTACAGAAATTATTGCGCGTCAAACAAATTGAAGATAATGCAGGGAAAACATTAGTTAGTGAAGGTATTGATGCTAATTATCAAGATATGATTAATTACTCTGTATTTGCATTAATTCATCTAGATAATTAAGCGTTTTTATTAAAATATATCAAGTTTCATATGAAAATTTTTATCACCATTTCAAGGCTTATTGTAGGAAGTCTCTTTATTGTTTCGGGTTTAATAAAATGTAATGACACCATAGGTTTTTCGTATAAGTTAAATGATTATTTTGCTCACGATGTTTTAAACCTTGAGTTTTTAATACCATATTCTTTAATTCTGGCAGTTGCCATTTGCGTTATAGAAATTGTTCTTGGTGTCGCTGTACTGTTTGGTTTAAAAAACAAATTGACTACAACCCTTATTTTACTAATGATGCTCTTTTTTACATGGTTAACATGGTATACATCAAGTTGCTTAGAAGCTCAAGAAGCTGCAGGTAGATTAGGACAAGAGTTTAATCAAAACTGTGTGACAGACTGTGGTTGCTTTGGTGATGCATTAAAACTAGCACCAAAAGAATCATTTTATAAAGATCTCTTTTTATTGATATTTACAATACCATTGTTCTTTTTTGCTATGAAAGGTAAAATTGAAAAAAACACAAAAACACAAGATTTATTTTATATAATAGGATCTTTAGTTTTAATTTTTGGGTTTGGCGTGTTAGTAATAGGATGGTGGTTTACACTTATATTCTCAATAGTTTTATTAGGTGTAGTATATCTAATTAAAAATAAAACTAAAGGCGATTGGTTGGCTTTGTTGGGAGCTTATGTTATCTCTTTAGGTTTTACATATTATTGTTTAGAGAACTTACCACTAAAAGATTTTAGAGCCTATAAAATAGGTGATAATTTTCAAGAAAACATGACTTTACCTGCCGATGCTCAAAAGGCGGTGACCGATTATATATGGACATATAAATTAGATGGTAAAGAACAAAAATTGACAGATAGAGGTCGTGGTCCAGAAAAATATGATAAAATTATTGGTGTCGAGACCATAGTTATTAAAGAAGGTGACGTACCTAAAATACAAGATTTTACTATAGAATCTCAAGATGAAGATCTTACTCAGCAATTTTTAGAAGTAGCTAAACTGGTAATGATTGTGTCTTATAGTTTAGAAAAATCAGACGCTAACGGAATGAAAAACTTAAAGGCTATGGCAGATGAAGCTCAGAAAAAAGGTTATACTGTTATAGGTTTAACTGCCTCTGGAGAAGAAAAAAAGAAAGAAATAAGAACTGCTTATGACTTAGATTTTGATTTTTATCTCTGTGATGAAAAGGTATTAAAAACTGTAGTTAGATCAAACCCAGGAATTGTTGTTTTAGAAAAAGGAACAGTAACACAAAAAGTACACTGGAATGATGTAGAAGACCTAGAGTTTAAAAACTAGTCTTTTAGAGTATAAATAGTATCACAATTAATTACAAACAAAAAGAAATAGAATAAACACCTGTTAAGATACATCTTAAATAAAACCCTATATGCTTTACTAACCCTTTTGGGAGTAGTAACAGTTATATTTTATCTATTCAATATTTTACCAGGAGATCCAGCACAAATGATGTTGGGACAAAACGAAGATAAAGAGCAAATAGCTGCTGTAAAAGCAAAATATGGTTTTGATAAATCTATCTCAACCCAATATTTATATTACCTAAACGATTTATCTCCAATCTCATTTCACTCAACAAATAAAGAAGATTATACATTTTTAAGAGAAGGTAAATACAGTGCAACAAAAATTTTTACCTTCGGAAATGTAACTTCTACATTAAAATTTCCTTACTTAAGAGAGTCTTTTACTAAACAAGGTAAAAAAGTGTCTCAGGTTATAGTAGAAACCTTGCCTAATACAGCAGTTTTAGCAGTTTCAGCAATTGTAATTGCCATTGTACTCGGTATTTTCTTCGGAATTCTATCTGCGCTCTATAAAGATACTTGGGTAGATAAAACCATTCAAATCTTTAGTACATTAGGTATGAGTGTTCCGTCATTTTTTAGCGCCATTTTATTTGCGTGGTTTTTTGGTTTTGTTTTACACAAATACACCAATTTAGAAATGACAGGAAGTTTATACGAGCTCGATGACTTTGGAGAAAAGGTAAACATAAAATGGAAAAATTTGATACTGCCAGCAGTCGTTTTAGGTATTCGTCCTTTAGCAGTTGTCATTCAACTAATGAGAAATTCATTGTTAGAAGTATTTAATCAAGATTACATTAGAACAGCTAGAGCAAAAGGGCTTAGCGAATTTCAAATCATAAGAAAACACGCTATTAAAAATGCGTTAAATCCGGTAGTTACAGCAATTTCAGGATGGTTTGCCTCTATGTTGGCAGGAGCAGTATTTGTAGAGTATATTTTTGGTTGGAATGGTTTGGGTAAAGAAATAGTAAATGCCTTAAACACCTTAGACTTACCTGTCATTATGGGATCTGTTTTAATTATTGCGGTATTGTTTATAATCATTAATATATTTGTTGATGTTATTTACGGTTGGTTAGACCCTAAAGTAAAGTTAGAGTAGCATGAAACAAATCATTACCGTATTATTAGTATGTGGATTTTTACTGAGTTGTGAAGCGCAACCTGAGCCAACAGAGTTTACCCAAGAAGCACTTAATGATACTTTTGTAGATATAGAAGGCGAGTTGGTTACATTTCAAAATATACTAGAAAAACACAAAGGCACAACAATAGTTATAGATGTTTGGGCAAGCTGGTGTAGAGATTGTATCGTAGGATTACCAGATTTAAAAGCTTTGCAAAATGAGTATAAAGATGTTACTTATATCTTTCTATCAATGGATAAAACTCAAAAAAGTTGGAAAAATGGTATCAAAAAATATAAAATAGAAGGAGTTCATTTCTATATGCCTCAAGGATGGGATGGACCTTTTAGTAATTTTATAGATTTAGATTGGGTCCCAAGATATATGGTAATAGATGGCGAGAGTAACATTAAATTATTTAGAGCAATAAAGGCAAATGACCCTAAAATAAAACAACATTTAAAATAATATTAATTTCTTCAGAAATTTTAAATACAACAAAAATGAGAAAGAACATTGTTGCAGGAAACTGGAAAATGAATAACGATTTGGCACAAACACAAACGTTAATATCAGAATTAAAAGAACAATCAAAAACTACAAATGCAGAAGTAATGATTGCACCTTCATATGTAAATCTTTGGTCGGCTTTTGAAGCTACAAGAGAAGGTGGTGAGATAGAAGTTATAGCACAAAATATGCATTTTGCAGAGAGTGGAGCATATACAGGAGAAGTTAGTGCAAGTATGCTTAAAAGTATTGGCATTAAAACAGTTATTTTAGGCCATAGCGAGCGTCGTGCTTATTTTAATGAAACAGATGAGTCGTTAGCTAAAAAAGTAGATGCAGCTTTAGAACATGATTTACGTGTTATTTTTTGCTTTGGCGAAGAATTAGCAGATCGTAAAGCAGGAAACGAAGAAAGCGTTGTTGGTAGTCAAATTAAAAATGCTTTATTTCATTTAGAAGCATCTGCGTTTAAAAATATTGTTTTGGCTTATGAACCAGTTTGGGCCATCGGAACTGGCGAAACAGCAAGTCCAGAGCAAGCACAAGACATGCATAAGTTTATTAGACAAACTTTAAATGATAAATACGGTAGTCAAGTAGCAGATGATATGACCATTCTATACGGTGGAAGTGTGAAACCTGCCAACGCTAAAGAGATTTTTGGTAAGCCAGATGTTGATGGTGGTTTAATAGGAGGAGCTTCATTAAAAGCCGAGGATTTTTATGCGATTGTAAACGCATTTTAATAAATAAACATAAACTTTATAGGGTATTCTCTACAATCTAATATTTGAGAATACCCTTATCTTTTTTGGTTTAAATTGTATCTTTGTGGTCTAAAATTTTCACATGTCAAACATCATATATTTAGGCTATTATTTTAAAGTTAAACCATTACAGCCAGCAGTAGAAATACTAATTGCCGAATTAGGATATGCAGGTTTTGAAAGTTTTGTTGAGACCGATGAAGGTGTTACAGCATATATTCAAAAAGACGAATGGTCTAATGAGATTCTTAACGATATTCAAATTCTAAATTCTAATGAATTTGAAATTACTTTTTCTTCAGAAGAAATTGAGCAAACCAACTGGAATGCAGAGTGGGAAAAGAATTTTAACCCGATTATCGTTGATGATATTTGCTCTGTAAGAGCGCCATTTCATGAAAAGCCTAACACAAAATTTGATATTGTAATAGAGCCAAAAATGAGTTTTGGTACTGGTCATCATGAAACTACTCATATGATGATCCAGCATATTTTAAATAATGATTTTAATCATAAATCTGTTTTAGACATGGGCTGTGGCACTGGCGTTTTAGCAATTCTTGCTGAAATGAAAGGAGCGCATATACTCGATGCAATAGATTATGATAATTGGTGTTACCTCAATAGTCTCGAGAATGTAGAGAGAAATCATTGTAAACATATTAATGTAGAAGAAGGTGATGCTAGTCTATTAACAGGTAGGCAGTATGATGTGGTAATTGCTAATATTAATAGAAATATTTTATTAAATGATATTGAGACGTACAGCAATACACTAAATAAAAATGGATTACTTTTTTTAAGTGGATTTTATAGAGATGATATTGAAATTATCGAGGCAGAATGTAAAAAATATAATTTATCACTTGTAGAGACATTAGAAAGAAATAATTGGGTAGCTCTTAAGTTTAAAAAATAGTAATAATTCAAAATATTTATATTTCCTCGACGAATCGCGTAAAATTTTAACACATTAAAATGATAAAGCACTAAAATTACGGAAAAACCGTAATTTTTTTGTTTTAAGATTTATTATCTTTGAAATGATAATTATCATGGTTTAAATTGAATAAGTTGTAAGAAAAATAACTTTCTTAGTTTAAGCTTTCCCTACCTACACGCTTATTATTTATTAACTTAATTTACTCAAAGATGAAAAATTTAAAATTTTTGACCTTAGCTGGTCTATGCTTATTATTTTCTTTACAATCGTGCCAAAAGGATACTGTTACAGAAGATATTTCAAATTTAGATGACTATGCCATAATAAATATGAATAGTCTAGAAAATAGAACTTTAGTAACAGATACAGAGTTGTTAGATGCCATTAATACTTTAGATATTGATGTTGGTGTTGTTTCTAAAGGAGATTTTCACTTGCCAGATGGTACTGTAGAAGAGAGAATCTATATTGGTAGTGATATCACCTTTTCTAGAGAAGAAATAGATGCTTTAATGGGTGTTGGTTCTGCTTTAGATCGTCAATATAGAACATTTAACTTGGTAACAGGAAGTAACCAAACTATTAATATTTTAGGTTATACAGGAGGTAGTCAAGCCTTATCTTCTAAGGCACAAACCGCTTTGACTAGAGCAGTAGCTAATTATAATAACATTAGCAATATGACTTTAGATTTTAATTTAACTTTTGGTACAAATTATCAAGCTGCAGATATGGTGGTATATGATAACTCTATAAATAATTCATCTAGTGGTGGAGTTGCTGGATTTCCAAACTCAAGTGGGCAACCAAATAAGTTTGTTCAGATTTATGGTATAGAGCAATTTTCAACCAACGTTAATGAGCATGTAATTACACATGAAATAGGTCACTCAATAGGATTTAGACATACAGACTGGTTTGATCGTTTAAGTTGTCCTTCATCTAGTCAAGGAAATGAAGGATCTGGATCTGATGGTGCTCAACATATCTCTGGAACTCCAACAGGAAGAGATGCAACCTCTGTTATGCAAGCTTGTTTTTCTACGAGTGTTAGTGGTAACTTTAATGGTAATGATATTACAGCTTTAGGAGCTATGTATCCAGCTACTTCAGGTAGTATTTGTGATGGCGTACAAGAATGGCAAAGCGGAACTAGCTATAGCAATGGTGATCGTGTTACATATTTTGGTAACCTTTACGAGCGAGTTAGTGGTGGTTGGACTAATTTAGGTCCTTGTAATTAATTCGTAGTATAACATTATAGAAATTTAACTAGTAAAACAATAAATATAAAAGACTTCTGTTCTATGAGCAGAAGTCTTTTTTTTATTGAGTAGTTTTTTATAATTTTGTTTTAAAGAAAATGACCAACCTCATTAATTCAATTGCTATGCACCAAATAATGAGTACCAAAGAAAAAGTAAAAGAAGAAGTCCTCGTTGACACCCTAGAGCAACCTCTTAATGAGATTGTTTTATATAACGATGATGTTAATACTTTTGATCATGTAATAGATACTTTAATGTATGCCTGTGATCACACACCTGAACAAGCAGAACAATGTTCTATTTTAGTACACTACAAAGGTAAGTGTACTGTTAAAACTGGAGAGTATAAAGAGTTAGAACCTCGTTGTTCTATGTTATTACAAGCAGGTTTAAGCGCAGAGATAATTTAATATTCTGCTCGCTTTTTCTCATCTAATATAAAAGTATAGGTAAAATTAATATAGCCTTTATGAATTGGTCTGTAATTTTCATTACTTAAAATAAGGTGAGGATTAAATGTTAATCTTCCTTTTGGACTTCCAAAGCCAATACTAAAAATGTATCGTAATGTCCAATCTTCAAAATTGGTATACGTTACTAACTCTGAGCCAACCGCTAAACCGCCAATAAATAAAAAGCCTCCAATTTTGGGCCCAATAGTAAATTGATCTGCGTTGAGTGCTACTTCTGTGCCAAATCCATAAATATAACCACCACCATGTCTACCGCCTCTAAAACCTTTGTTAAATTGTAAATCTAACAGGTGATAGTGAGGTTTATCCTTACCATCAAAACTATAATTATAACCAGTGCTAAGTCCCTTAAATTTGTAGATGGAATAATCTCTATTCTTATCACTTTGAGACATTACATTTATAACATTCAAAAGCACTATTAAATAACTTAATATGTTTGCTTTTGAGATTAACATCTATAAATTATAATGTTGAGGGGCAAACGAAATCTGTAGTTGGTAGATCGGTCTTTTTTATCGCTCCAAAGCCACCAGCGACATCTACTAGATTATGAAAACCTCTTGCTTTTAAAATAGAAGCTGCAATAACGCTTCTATAGCCTCCAGCGCAATGTATATGATATGTTTTGTCTTTAGAAACCTCATTCATTTGCTCATTAATAAAATCTAAAGCAAAGTGTTGAGCATCTTCTAAATGCATACTCGCGTATTCGCCATCTTTTCTTACATCTAGAATGTTTACATCTCCATTTTTAACTCGGTCTGCTAAATCTTCGGCAGAGATAGATTCTAAGGTGTCAATTTCTTTTCCTTCGGAAATCCAAGCTTCAATTCCACCTTCTAAGTACCCTAAAGTATTGTCGTATCCAACACGAGATAAACGTGTAACAGCTTCTTGACTTTTTCCTTCAGGAACCACTAATATAATTGGTTGTTTAATATCTTTAATTAAAGCACCAACCCAAGGTGCAAATCCACCATTTAGCCCAATAAAAATAGAATTAGGTATATGTCCTTTTATAAAATCACTTTGAGGTCTTACATCCAATACTAATGCATCTTCATGATTAGCAATCGCTTCAAAGTCTTTTGGAGTTAACGCAATGTTTCCTGTTTTTAGAACAGTTTCAAAGTTGTCGTAGCCTGTTTTATTAAGCATTGCATTTTTTGCGAAATATTGTGGAGGAGGAGCAATACCGTCTAAAACTTCTTTAACAAATTCTTCCTTTGTCATATCTGCTCTTAATGCATAATTAGTTTTCTTTTGGTCTCCAATTGTGCCAACAGTTTCTTTACTAAGATTTTTTCCGCAGGCAGAACCTGCACCATGAGCAGGATAAACGATAACATCATCTGCAAGGGTCATAATTTTTTCTCTCAAAGAATCAAACAACATAGCTGCTAAGTCTTCTTTTGTAGTGTCAGATTTAATTGCCAAATCAGGACGTCCTACGTCACCTAAAAACAGAGTGTCTCCAGAAAAAATAGCATGGTTTTTACCATTTTGATCAATTAATAAGTACGTTGTTGATTCTAATGTGTGACCAGGTGTATGTAACGCTTTTATGGTAATATTCCCAATTTGAAATTCTTCATTATCTTTTGCAGAGTGAATCTCATAAGAGGTTTCTGCTCCTGGACCGTAAACAATTGTTGCTCCAGTTTTTTTAGCTAAATCTACATGTCCTGAAACGAAATCTGCATGAAAATGCGTTTCAAAAATATACTTAATTTTAGCATTATTTTTAGTTGCTTTTTCAATGTAAGACTGTGTTTCTCTTAATGGGTCTATAATAGCAACTTCTCCATTAGACTCTATATAATAAGCACCTTGTGCTAAACAACTTGTGTATAACTGTTCTATTTTCATAGGGATATTATTTTTGCTCCTTAAAAGGATATTAATATGCAGTAAGCATGGTAATTGTCAAAGATACGAAGTATTCTTTTTTATTAAACATGCAAATTATAGCTTTTATTAATGAGGCAATTTATCTTTTAATAATCCATAAATATATGTGCCTAAAAGTGCAGCTAAAATTACTATGATGACCGAGAAGGCTCCAGTTCCGATTAAAATATACATTGGCCCAGGACAAGCACCAGATAATGCCCAACCTAATCCAAAAATTGTTCCGCCTGTGATATATCGAATAAATCCTCTGTCTTTTTTAGGAACAGTCATTAAACCTCCATTTATATTTTTATATCTTTTGCTTATTAATAGCAAAATGATTCCGGTAATAACCGCTGTACCAATAATCCCATACATGTGAAAAGATTCAAATTTGAACATTTCGTAAATACGATACCACGAGACTGCTTCAGATTTTACGAGGACAATTCCGAAGATAATTCCGACGAATAAAAATTTTAAATACTTTATCATATTAACCAAAAATTATAGGGAATAGTAAATGAATCATAATTAAGCCTCCTAAAAAGAAGCCAATAACAGCAATAAGTGATGGTAATTGTAAACTGCTTAAGCCAGTAATAGCATGGCCTGAGGTGCAACCTCCAGCATATCGTGTTCCGAAGCCAACAAGAAATCCACCAATAATTAAAATAGCCAATCCTTTAAAACTTAAAATAGTATCCCAACTGTATAATTCTGCTGGAAGTAAAGATTGTCCTGCGTTCTCAAAACCGAGTGAGCTAAGTGTTTTAATGGTGTCTGGATTTAAATCTATATTAGTTGGTGCCGATAAATAGAAATGAGCAATAAAGCCTCCAATAATCGCTCCTGCTACAACGGTGAGATTCCAGCGTTGCGCTTTCCAATCAAAATCAAAGAACTTTACTTTCTTTCCTGCTCCAGCAATAGTACAAAATGTTCTAAGGTTTGAAGACATGCCAAATGTTTTACCGAAATAGATAAGGGTAAACATTATAATTGCGATGAGCGGACCACAAATATACCATGGCCAAGGTTCTAGTATTGCTTGCATAATTAGGATTAGAAATTGATGTCAAAAATAAGAATTTAGATGTTTTAAAGTAATGATCTATACTTATTAATTAAAATAAATACTATATATCTAACTTAGATGTTGTTTTGAAAATTTGGATTAGGAAATAAAAAAAAATCCAGATTATAATATCAAGTAAACTTGATTTATTTTCTGGATTAGTTTTTTTAGTGACCTCGACAGGATTCAAACCTGTAACCTCTTGAGCCGTAATCAAGTGCGCTATTCAGTTGCGCCACGAGGCCAATTTTTGTGGGTGCAAATATATTTCTTTTTAAAAGAAACACAAAAGAAAATTGCCGAAAATTTTAACTTGTTGTAAATGTCAAGTTTGGAGATGGTTAGTGGTACTATGAAAACAAAAAACTCACCAAAAGATGAGTTTTTTATTTCGTATGTTTATTTTAATTTAAACTATTCGTCTAGAAGTAAATTTAATTCTACAGTGATGTTATCTCGTGTAGCCTTGCTAAATGGGCAAACTTCATGAGCTTTTTCTACTAGATCCTCACCAGTTTTAAGATCAACTCCAGGAATATAGCAGTCTAATGTAGCTTTTAAGAAAAAACCATCGTCATCTTTACAAAAACCTATAATTGCTGTGACGCTCAAGTCTTCTTGGTTAAATTCAATTTTTTCACTGTCTGCAACTGCTTGTATGGCTCCACCAAAACATGCTGCATAAGCTGCACCAAAAAGTTGTTCTGGATTTGCACCATCACCACCATCACCACCCATTGATTTAGGTACAGATAGGTTGAAATCTATAGGACTGTTGTCTGACTTTACGCTTCCTTTTCTACCACCTGTGGCAGTTGTGGTTGCTTCATATAATGTTTTCATTTTATAGTGTTTTTATAATTAAAACTTAAAGATACTATCATAAAAATACTTTATAAAGCTAATGGTCTTAAAGTTCTCATAAAATGAATAGTTAATTGTTGATTTATAAAGAAAATTATTGAGTTTAAAATATTAACCTAATGCTCGAGATGTAACATATACACGCCATCCAATAATGGCAAGCTGAAATTTACTCGCTTGGCTTAAGTCTAATTTTTGCTTAGTGTAACTGGGTAAGAGTATTTTGTTGAGTTTGGCTAATGCCTTAAAAAAATTCTGTTTCATACAGCTAAGATTAGTATATAACTACTTAGGTGTAAATTTACGCAATTAGATTTTAAAGAGATTTAAATAGAATTTGAAAAAATGATGTAAAACTTATTCTAGACTAAGTTTTACTATCATATGTTTAATTTTAGCTTATCGAGAAAAGTATATCGATAATTAGTTTTGCAAGTGTCATCATAATTGTTTGGTTTTAGAGGTTGATAATTGATTTTTAATTTGATTGAGTTATCAATATATATACTTACATTACTATTTGCCAAACGTTTATAATGAAATCTGTGAAATTGAATATAGAATTATAACTAAAAAGAGGAATTATGTTTTAGTATTTATGTGACTTGCTTAATTGAAGTTTTAAATTGAAAGTAAATTTGTATTAAGTTGTTTTACTTTGGTAGTTTTCAAGGGTGATTTGGTGAGAATTTTTTTTAACCTAGGGGCTTTTAATTATTAAACTTCCAAATTTTTGACGTTTCATCATTTTTTATCTTATAATTTACAGACTTGAGTTTTAAAATTTCAGCAAGTATTAAGTCATACGTTTGTTAAAATTATTGATTATTTAAGGTGTAACGAGTAAATAGAATTGAGAGTTAACTACATTTGTAAAAATATTATCCTATGAAAAAAATTTTACTCTTAACTTTATTACTATTTAGTGCTCAATTTTCGATTGCGCAAATTGTGATTAATGAATTAGATTGTGATTCTCCAGGAGCAGAGAATATGGAATTCTTAGAAATTCTTTCAGAAACACCAAATTTCCCATTAGATGGTTATGTAGTTGTATTTTTTAATGGATCAACTTCTGGAAACAATTCTAGTTACTTTACAGTAGATCTAGATGGTTATGTTACCGATATTAACGGTCTATTATTAATTGGTAGTAACTCTGTAAGTCCTGTACCTCAATTTTTAATAGCCGAAAATGTTATTCAAAATGGAGCAGATGCGGTAGCAATTTATCAGGCAGATGATTTAGATTTTCCTGAAGAAACCGTGGCCACTATAGATAATTTAATTGACGTACTATTATATGACACATCAGATGCAGACGATCAAGACTTTATAGATATTTTTAGTGCAGACCCAAGATTTGCAGATATAGAACAAATTAATGAGGGTCCTGCTAACAATCCAAATTCGATTCAACGTTTTGTTGATTCTGAAGGTGTTGTAACCTACACGTCTACCACACCAACACCTCGAGCGTTAAATGATGGGAGTGGAGTTGTACTTAATGGTATAACCATGGCAATTGCGCAAGATCAATACGATGAGTTTGATGCTTTTGATATTACGTTTACCTCAGAAACTCCTGTGACCGAAGACTTAACTTTTAATATATTACTTGATAATTTTGGATTTAATACCTCAGATTATACTGGCAATACAACCATTACAATCCCTTTAAATCAAACTACTGCGTCTACAACAATTACTTTAGTAGATGACGAAGATGATGAAGGGGATGAGGTTACAAGAATTCGCTTTTCAAATTTACCACCACAATATTTAGCGCTTAACAATAATTTACGAATTAGAATTGTAGATAACGATTTTACGATGGCAAATTTTGGTACGCCATTAAATCCTACCTTCGGAAATGTAACGAGTACACAACCAACAGGCTATTATAATTCTTTAGATGGCTTAGCCGATGATGATTTAAGACAAGCATTGCAAGATATAATAGCAAATCCAAATGTGGTAAGAGCACAAACCTATGCAGATGTTTTAGATATTTTGGTAGAAGCAGATCAAAATCCATTAAATAGTAATCAAGTATGGTTAGTGTATAAAGAACTAGGACGTGCAAAACTAGATGTGCAATCAAGCTCAGATAATTTTGAAAAATGGAATAGAGAACATACCTACCCTAGATCTCGAGGTGGATTTTTTGACATTGAAGAAGATGAGGTAGCAGACGGTAGAGATATTTTTTGGACAACCAAAGCAGATTCCTTACGTCATGGTAACTCAGATGCACATGCGCTTCGATCTGCCGATGCTATAGAAAACAGTACGCGTAATAACAAACATTATGGAGATCCAGCCTTAGGAGGTTATAATGGACCAACCGTAAATGGCGTGTTAGAAACTGGTGCAAGTTTTTATGGCGATGTTGCCAGAAGCGTTTTATATATGGAAATTAGATACAACGGTTTATCGGTTGTAAATGGATATCCAGAAAACGGTCCAGGAGAACTTGGAGATTTAGCAACTCTATTAGATTGGCATAGAAACGACCCTCCAGATGATTTTGAAATGAATCGTAATAACGTCGTTTATACATGGCAATTTAATAGAAACCCATTTATAGATCAACCAGATTTAGTAGAATATATTTGGGGAAATAATGTTGGTCAACTTTGGGATCAAGAATTGAGTGTAACAGCGTTTAATGACAACCAAATTAATGTGTATCCAAATCCAACAACCAATAGTGTAACAATTAAAGGACTCAATGCTCAAGCAGATCTACAAGTATTTTCTATAGAAGGTAAATTACTTAAGTCATTACAATATAATACTGAAACCAGTATAAATTTAAATCTCCCAAGCGGATTGTATTTATTAAATATTTCTTCGGAAGACAAACAAACCGTAAAGAAGCTTGTGGTTAATTAAAGAATAACAATTACCAAATACAAATAGCAAACCCTTCAAGTTTTTAATAAATTGAAGGGTTTATTATTATTTAAAATTTCCGAAGAATTAATTACCTATTGCTCTAACAAATAGTTTGTCATCACTAGACTTGCCCATAATAATATCTGGTATTGCTTGTTCCTTCTCTTTCCATGATGCGCTAGATTTTCTACCATCATTGTCATCTAAAGAAATTTTAATACTTGTGATTTCTCCTGCTTTATTACGTTTTACTTTCGAGAATTTTGCTTCAATACCATGTTTTAATAATTCTCTTTTTTGTTTTTCTAAAAAAGCATCTGTTGAGTTTTTTGAAACTATCCACTCAGCAGACATCTTTTTATTATCATCTACATATTTAACAGAGCTTACTTTAACTTCCCAACCCTCTTTTTTTAATTTATTACGTCTAATTTCTCGCTCAGCTATATCTGCCTTCCAAGATTTAGTTGTTATAATGATTACTCCGTTTTTACCTTTGTCACCATAGATTTTTTTGGCATTACCATCTTTAAGTATTTCCATACTTTTAATGTTATTGGGATCTATAAGCTCAAATTCTTTGTGAGATATGATTTTTTCATCAAGAATATATAGTGGTTTGTCTTTATTAGATGAAGTAAACTCGTAGGTGGTGTTATCTTTTTTAGAGTAAACTTTATCTTTAAAATTATAGGTAGTAGAGTCGTTTGATTCTTTAATTTCATAAGTTTCTACTTTAGTGTCTCTAGCTACCCATAGAGGAGACCCTTTTGTTTTTAACAAAATTACTCCGTTTTTACCTTGGTCACCATATCTTTCAATTGCTAGATTACCTTTAAGAACATTGACAGATTCTATTTTATTGGAATCTATATTTTCAAACATTGATTTTTCAACAACTTTACCATTAACTACAAATAGAGGATCTTCAGATTTTGAGATAAATACATTGGTTTTTCCGTTTTCCGAAGCATTTATACTTATTTTCTCTCCATCCTTATTTGTCCATGTTTTGGTTTCGTAAACCACTGTAGAAGGTTGTTCTATTATTTCATTAGATTCAACATTATTAGAGCTTTCTTCAATAATATATGTTTTGGAGCTTCCTGTTGATTGTGCTTTTGTATTACCATTATAGGTGGTGTAAATTTTTGGAGTCTTATCAGAAAACGTACCAACAGCAAATGATTGCTCATTGGTTTTAAAGATAAAAGGCTCCATAGCTTTGTCAGACTTTACATTATAAGTACCACTATTTCCATTATAATCAAATTGAGTTTTAATGGCAGTAATGTCTCCATTTTTATCACGTTTTACTCCAGAATAATCAAAGGTTACTCCATTGTTTGCAAGTTTCTTTTTGATGAGTGCTAGGTCATTATCACTCATATCTTTTGTGAATATTTGCTCAATATCATCGGTTTGAAGAATTACCATTGTTGGTATTTCTTCTAAAGGAATTTCAACAAAAACCTCCTCAGTATTAAAGCTCATCATGAAGAAAGCTATTAGTGGAATTACGAAGACCATTTTTAACTGATTTATGGTTTTAGATTTTGATTTGTGTAACATAACGATTCGTTTTTTGATTAATGATGTGTAAAAATTATTTGTGATTGCTAATTGATGATTTTGTATACTAGTTTTTAATAATACAGCTTGGTAGCTTTTCTCGCAAAGCGAAACGTGCTGTGCTTTTTGATCTGCAATAAATTCTAAATTTTGCTGTAATGCTTTTTTATACAACCATATTACGGGATTAAACCACAATAAAATACAAGCCAATTGCGACATAATTGTATCTATGGTATGCCATTGTTGCGTGTGTACTTTCTCGTGATTGATAATGTGTTGGAGCTCTTCTTTTTTAAATTGTTTGGGGTTGTAAACAATGCGATTAAAAAATGAGAAAGGTGTAATGTTTTGGTTAGTTTCTAATAATTTAAAAGAGCCTATTGGTTTGAGCGTACTTGAATTTAGAACTTTGCGAAGCGAAAGGAAATCAATAATTAATTTTCCGAAGAAAAATATAATTCCTGTAAAATATATAAAGATTGCAAGTTGTAGATAGTTAATAGATTCATCTATGGCAGATTGATTAGGTGAAAGGTTATCATAATCAATAATAAAATTATTAGTGTTTGTAGCTGTGTACTCAATATACACTGGGATGACTACCAAAGGAATAATGCAAGCTACTATCAACCCAGACAGTAAAAACCAGCGATTAGCTTGAAAAAAAGTCTCTTTTTGCAAAAACAATTGATAGCACGCGTAAAAAATAAAGAGAATAGCAGATGCCTTTAATAAATAATCCATAACTACTTTTTTTGTTCAATTAGAGCAATAATTTCTTTGAGCTCATCAACACTTATTTTTTCTTCTTTAGCAAAAAAGGAGACCACGTTTTTGTAAGAGTTGTTGAAGTAGTTTTCTATAGCAGTATTCATAAAACGCTCTTTATATGCTTCTTTATTAATAATAGGGAAGTATTGGTGTGTTTTACCATAGGCGTTATAACTTACAAACCCTTTGTCTTCTAAATTTCTAATTATTGTAGACAACGTATTATAGTGTGGTTTATCATTCTTGATTTCGGCAAGTACATCTTTCACAAAAGCTTTTTCGAGCTTCCAGAGAATGTGCATTATTTCTTCTTCTTTATTGGTAAGTTTTTGCATCGATTTAAATGTTTCGTTCCCTTAAATGTGGGAAGCCATTTCATATTACAAACGTATAACTATTTTTATAGTTATACAACTATTAATATAGTTATTTAACTAATTATTAAGTTTTCAAAATTAATATTGAAAGTGTTTTAATTATTTCTTAATATCTATTTCTAGTATCTTCGCAAAATTGAAAATTATCGCACACATACAATAAAGACATATATAATTTAATAGTTATGAGTTTAGTTTGGATCATTTTAGGATTGTTATTACTGGTAGTAGGAGGTGAGTTTTTAGTACGCTCATCTGTTGCATTGTCGTTTAAATTAAACATATCTAAAATGGTCATTGGTATGACTGTAGTTAGTTTTGCAACCTCTGCTCCAGAGTTATTAGTTAGTTTAAATGCTGCGTTAACGGGTTCTCCAGCAATTGCTATAAATAATGTAATTGGTTCTAATATTGCTAACATTGGCTTGGTTTTGGGAATTACTGCACTTGTAAGTTCTATTGCTGTAGATAAGTCTTTCTACAAATTAAATTGGCCTGTAATGATGTTGTTTTCTGTAGTACTTTATTATTTTCTTGCAAATGATAATCAACTAACTGCTATAGAAGGAGCTGTGCTATTTACTGGTCTAATTGTATTTTTAATAGTTTTAATACGATCTGCTAAGAGAAATGCAGTAATAGAAGTTGTTGACGATTCTCTTGCTGTTGTGTCTAATTTTAAAATTGTTATTTGGTTATTAATAGGAGCAACTGCATTGTATTTTGGATCTGATTGGTTGGTAGATGGCGCAAAAGATTTAGCTGTAATGCTAGGAGTTAGCGATGCTGTTATTGCAGCTACTGTTATTGCTATTGGTACTAGTGTGCCAGAGTTGGCAGCGTCTGTAATTGCTGCGGTAAAAAAGGAGAAAGCACTTTCTTTAGGAAATCTAATTGGATCTAATATATTTAATATTGCGTCAGTTTTAGGCTTAACATCAATGATTAAAACAATACCAGTAACAGATGCAGCTATTTTAGATAAAGATATTTTTTGGATGTTAGCATTTGCTGCTATTTTAATTCCTTTGATTTTAATTCCGAAGAAATTTCAAATATCAAGATATAAAGGTTTATTGCTTGTTGTTGCTTATGGCGCTTTTATTTTTCTAGCTTTTAAATCTCAGGTATAAAAAAACGCCTTCTCATTATAAGAAGACGCTTTATGAACAAAATTATATGTTATAATCTAACTAATATTAGCAGATTTTACAGTTTTAATAATACGACCAGCAATTTTATAAGGGTCACCATTTGATGCAGGACGACGATCTTCTAACCAGCCTTTCCAACCTTTTTCTACTGTAATAATTGGGATACGAATAGATGCACCTCTATCTGAAATACCGTAACTAAAATCGTCAATAGATGCAGTTTCATGATCTCCAGTTAAACGTTCGTCATTAAACTCACCGTAAACAGCAATATGCTCTTTTACAACTGGTCTAAATGCCTCACATATTTTTTCGTAAGTTTCTTGGCTACCGCAAGTTCTCAAAACAGAGTTAGAGAAGTTTGCATGCATTCCAGAACCATTCCAATCTCCTTTTACAGGTTTTGGGTGATATTCAATATAATAACCATATTGCTCTGTCAAACGATCTAATAGGTAACGAGAGATCCAAATTTCATCTCCCGCTTTTTTAGCGCCTTGAGCAAATAATTGGTATTCCCATTGACCAGATGCAACTTCTTGATTAATACCTTCAAAGTTTAGTCCTGCTGCAATACATAAATCTGCATGCTCTTCTACAAAACTTCTACCATGTGTGTGTCTTCCACCAACAGAGCAGTAGTACATACCTTGTGGTCCAGGATAACCACCAATAGGGAAACCTAATGGTAATTGAGTGTCTTTATCCATAATGAAGTATTCTTGCTCAAATCCAAACCAGAAATCATTATCGTCATCGTCGATACCTGCTCTACCATTAGAAATGTGAGGTGTACCGTCTGCATTTAAAACTTCTGTCATTACTAAATAACCGTTTTCTCTTGCAGGATCTGGATAAATTGCAACTGGTTTTAATAAACAATCAGATGCTCCTCCAGAGGCTTGTTTAGTAGACGAACCGTCAAATGACCATATAGGACAATCTTCTAATTTACCACTAAAATCATTTTCGATTTTAGTTTTACTTCTCATGTTTTGAGTTGGCTTATAACCATCTAACCAGATATACTCTAATTTTGATTTGCTCATGGTGTTTTTAAGTTTTTAAAATTGTAAAGCACAAAGATTAGGTTTTTTATGTTTATGTCAAAAAAATTAGGGTGATTTTAGATATAATGTTATTAACAATTGCTAATACCCTAATTTTTTAGGGGTAAATTCTTTTATAAATATATTATTCATTAAATTTGCCCTAATAAAATGATAAAAATATAATTATGTCCACACTAAGATTTCATGCACTAAAACAAGTTCATCTTCACAAACCTTTACATATTGAAGAAAATGTAAGGCGATCTGAAATTTTTGGAGCTAATGTTTTCAATGAATCAACAATGCGTCAATATCTAACCAAAGAAGCTTTTGAAAGCGTAATGGATGCTATTAGCAAAGGTTCAAAAATTGATAGAAAGGTGGCAGACCATATCTCTACAGGTATGAAAGAATGGGCAATATCAAAAGGAGCTACACATTATACACATTGGTTTCAGCCTTTAACAGGTGCAACTGCCGAGAAGCATGATGCTTTTTTTGAAACTATAGGTAGCAATGGATTAGCTATTGAAAAATTTGAAGGTGGACAACTCGTACAACAAGAACCAGATGCTTCTAGTTTTCCAAATGGAGGAATTAGAAATACATTTGAGGCTCGAGGTTATACTGCTTGGGATCCAACCTCTCCAGCATTTATATACGGTACTACTTTATGTATACCAACGGTATTTGTATCTTATACAGGTGAGGCTTTAGATTATAAAACTCCCTTATTAAGAGCGTTACAAGCTGTAGACTCTGCAGCAGTAGCTGTTTGTAAATATTTTGATAAAAATGTAAAAAAGGTAAATGCGTCGTTAGGTTGGGAGCAAGAATACTTTTTAATTGACAATGGTTTAGCAATGTCTCGACCAGACATAGTATTGACAGGACGTACGTTATTAGGGCATTCTCCAGCAAAAGGGCAACAATTAGATGATCATTATTTTGGTACAATACCAAATAGAGCAATGGCTTACATGCGGGATTTAGAAAACGAATGCATGTTACTTGGTATACCAGTAAAGACGAGACATAATGAGGTTGCGCCAAACCAATTTGAATTAGCTCCAATTTTTGAAGAAGCTAACTTAGCGGTTGATCATAACTCCTTATTAACAGATGTCATGGATAAAATTGCAGCACGTCACAATTTTAAGGTGTTGTTTCATGAAAAACCTTTTGCAGGTGTCAATGGATCTGGAAAACATAATAATTGGAGTTTAAGTACAAACACTGGAGTAAATTTATTGAGTCCAGGAAAAACACCAATGAGTAATTTACAGTTTTTAACATTTTTTATAAATACTATAAAAGCAGTACATGAAAACGAAGAGTTATTGCGAGCAGCAATAGCATCTGCAAGTAATGATCATAGATTAGGTGCTAATGAAGCTCCACCTGCAATAATTTCGGTATTTATTGGTGATCAATTAACAAAAGTGTTAAACGAATTAGAAAACGTCACAACAGGTAAATTATCTCCTCAAGAAAAAACAGATTTAAAATTAAATGTTGTTGGTAAAATACCTGATGTATTATTAGATAATACAGATAGAAACCGAACATCTCCATTTGCTTTCACAGGTAATAAATTTGAGTTTAGAGCAGTAGGATCTACAGCTAATTGCGCTAACCCTATGACTGTTTTAAATACAATTGTTGCAAAACAACTTACAGATTTTAGAGAAGAGGTTGAGCGTCTTATTGATAAAAAATCAATGAAGAAAGATGACGCTATCTTTAATGTATTAAGAGAATATATTAAAGCGTCTAAAAATATATTGTTTGAAGGTAATGGTTATGGAGAGGCTTGGGAAAAGGAAGCTAAGAAGAGAGGCTTAAGTAATAATAAAACAACACCAGAAGCACTAAAAGCTAAGGTGTCTAAAAAAGCAATTAGTTTGTTTGAAGATTTAGGTGTGATGAACAAGGTAGAGTCTGAAGCACGATATGAAATTGAAATAGAAGAATATTCTTTAAGAATTCAAATAGAAAGTCGAGTTATTGGTGATATCGCTAGAAATCATATAGTGCCTACAGCTGTTAGATACCAAAATATTTTAATAGAAAATGTAAAAGGCCTTAAAGAAATTTATGGTGCTTCATTTAAAAAATTAGCTAAAGAACAACTTAATTTAATAGAAGAAATCTCTAATCATATAGAAGGTATTAACTCTAATGTTACAAATATGACAGAAGAGCGTAAAAAAGCGAATACAATAAGCGATTTAGAGAAAAAAGCTGATTTGTATTGTAAAAAAGTAAAACCACTTTTTGAAGATATTAGGTACCACTGTGATAAATTAGAGTTACTAGTAGATGACGAGTTGTGGCCACTTACTAAGTATAGAGAGCTTTTATTTACTAAATAAACCTTGAGCGTCTTACACTTCAACAAGTATTCTAAACGAGTAATCGATAATATGCATTTTTAGTTAAATTTTTATAGTTATTTGGCACGCAAAAGTTTTAATAAAGTTTAACCCTCAATTTTATTACTGTAAACTTTTGTTTGATTGATAGTCCATTGTATTAATAGCCCCTAATAAATGTCTAAATGCCTTTGCATTTAGCCTTAACAATGTGATTATGATTAAAACTACTACATGTATTAATTGTCTAGTAATTGGCTTTATTTTACTTTTTTCGGTAAATTCTACTGCTCAAGAATTATTAGATATTGGAGAAAAATCTGCTAAAGATTCATTATTAACGTCATCTGTAAGATCAAAAACTGCGTTTTCTGTCGCAGCAGGAAGCACACTTTTAAATGGAGATTTTAGCAATCCAGATTATGAAAATTTTCTAAAACTAGAACTCAAGCAATTTTTGTCTTCTAGTTTTGCTATAAGTGGAAATCTCAAAAAATTCGATATTGAAAACTATGATTTTGACGAAAATGGTTTTCTTTCTGGAGACTTAAATTTTGAGTGGTATCTTTTTCCGAAGAAAAAATTAACACCATACATTTATGCAGGACCAGGTGTATTGATTTCAAATGATTTTGATGACAAAAACTATAAGGTACAAGGAGGATTAGGATTAGATTTTTTAGTCACTAATTGGTTGAGCTTAGTTGGATCGTTAGAGGCTAATTATATATACGATGAGCAAAAAGGTTCTAATTTACTTCAAGAGGCAGATGGATTGTATTATAATGCAACAATAGGTCTTCAGTTTTACTTCGGAAATTGTAAAAACTCTGCACCTAAAGTACCAAAAGCTAAAAAATCAAAAACGGTTAAAGAACAGTCTTCAATCATTCAATCAAATTGGATTGGAAGAACCAAATTATAGCAGTTTAAAATTAGAGATTTAACTATAAAATCTGTTATTAAAATGTTAAGAGAATGTTAGTAGATACGTAGCTTCACGTATGGGTTTTGTTAAAAAATGTATTTCACCGAATTATTATATCAAGTAAACGAATATATAGTTAAAGCTTCATAAACACTAGGTTAATAGCGTATATTTGTAGTGCTATTAATCAATTTTTATAATAAAATGAAGAAGTTACTTATAAGCGTTGCTGCACTTATGTTTGCAACCTTATTATTCTCTCAAGACGAAGCTAACGATGTTAAAGATGATTTAACTCAAGAAAATATCGTTAAAACCGAAGCGAGATTCCAAGCAGAATCTTAAATGATTCTTTTAGTATAACGAATACGTTTGATATTGTTCACAATATCAACAAAAGACAAATAAGTTTTTTAAAATTTATTTGTCTTTTTTTTTGTGCTAATAATTAAATTTCTACAAAACTTTAACTCGTTGATAATTAATTTTTTATATTGCCAGCCCTTTAAAACTATTAAAGAGTAGTAGTCTCCCAAACCTTTTGAGCCTAAGCCATTTTGTTATTGGTATTTTAATAACCAAAACAAAATTTAATGATAGCGCAGCATAACTATTTAAAATTAATAATTATTGTAATCTATTTAATAGGATATCAATCATTTTCTCAAAATGAAATTGAGACACCAAAGCTTAAAACAAAATTTTATGACATTAGAGGTACAAATGCCTTTGATGTGTCTTTAGGTACCTCAGTAATAAATGGAGATTTAAGCAACCCTCAATTTGAAATTTATAGTCACTTTGGTTACAAAAGACATTTAACTCCGCACCTTGCTTTAGATTTTGGCTACCATAAATTTAATTTGGCATATTTAGATCAATATAATGAAGGCTTTATGTCTTTTGATTTTAACGTAGAATTAGTGCTTGCACCACATCATAAATTTTCGCCATTCATTTTTGTTGGAGCAGGATACAATGCATCAAATCATTTTAGGCAAACTGCGCCAAAAGTTCAAGGAGGTATGGGTTTAGAATGTATTGTATTTAATCAATTGGCAATAAAATTATATACAGATTATAATTATGTGGCAAGTGATACTTTGGATGCGCTAGAGGCAGGATCATCAGACGATACCTATTTTAGAATTGCATTTGGTATTAATTATTATTTTGGTGGTGCAGATGTAAAAGCAAAACGTGTAAAAGATCATGCCACAGAGATTAAAACAAATTCTATAACTGATGATGAAAATAGACTAAAATTGTTTTAACAATTCTTATTTTTGTGACTCAACGCAAACCTATGAGTCAAGATATTAGTAAACGCTATGCACAAAGAGGTGTTTCAGCTTCAAAAGAAGATGTACATAATGCTATTAAAAATATAGATAAGGGATTGTTTCCTAAAGCATTTTGTAAAATAGTACCAGATTATTTAACTAACGATGATGATTACTGTTTAATCATGCATGCAGATGGAGCTGGCACAAAAAGCTCACTAGCATATATGTATTGGAAAGAAACTGGAGACCTATCAGTCTGGAAAGGTATTGCACAAGATGCCCTCATTATGAATATTGACGATTTACTCTGCGTTGGCGCAACAGATAATATTATGCTGTCCTCCACAATTGGTCGTAATAAAAGCTTAATTACTGGTGAAGTGCTCTCTGCAATAATTAATGGTACAGAGGAGCTTATTAAAGATTTAAAATCATTTGGTGTTACCATACACTCTACAGGTGGGGAAACTGCAGATGTAGGTGATTTAGTGCGCACAATTATAGTTGATTCTACAGTAACAGCACGTATGAAGCGTAGCGATGTCATTGATAATGCAAATATTAAAGCAGGAGACGTTATCGTTGGTTTAGAAAGTTTTGGTCAAGCTACTTATGAGACTCAATATAATGGTGGCATGGGAAGTAATGGGTTAACATCTGCTCGTCATGATGTGTTTCATAAATACTTGGCAACAAAATATCCTGAGAGTTTTGATGCATCTGTACCAGAAGATTTAGTGTATTCTGGGCAAATAAAATTAACAGACAATGTTGAGGATTCTCCAATAGATGCTGGTCAATTAGTACTATCACCAACAAGAACTTACGCTCCAATCATAAAAGAGATCCTATCTCGTTTTTCTTCGGAAAATTTACATGGTATGGTACATTGCTCTGGTGGAGCACAAACTAAAATACTCCATTTTATAGATAATTTACATATTGTAAAAGATAATATGTTTAACATTCCACCGTTATTCAAATTAATTCAAGAACAGTCAAAAACCGATTGGAAAGAGATGTATCAAGTCTTTAACTGTGGTCATCGTATGGAATTATACGTTACGCCAGAGATTGCAAATGATATCATCGAGATTTCAAAGTCCTTTAATGTAGATGCTAAAATTATTGGTCGCGTAGAGGATGCTGAAGTAAAAAAGTTGACAATTAAAAGTGAATTTGGATTATTTGAATATTAATCTTTAAACTAACCGATATAAATTTTTTTTTAGATGAAAAGAGCTGCATGCATTCTATTTGTGCTGTCAATTCAATTAATAAACGCCCAAACAGATTCTATAAACACTGTTGCGCCATTATATAAGTGGAATCAAACTAATAAAGCAGGATTAGATATTAGCGAAGTTACATTTGTAAACTGGAATGCTGGTGGTAGTAATTCTATATCTGCATTAGTAAATGTACTCTCTGCATTAAATTACAATGATCTATATTATAAATGGAAAAATTCGGCACGCTTACGCTATGGTATTAACAAGCAAGAAAACCAGAGGCTTAGAAAAACAGAAGATGAGTTAGAACTCATATCTACAATAGGTTATAGAAATGACACCATTACTAACTGGTATTTTTCTGGACGCTTTAATTTTAAGACACAACTATCTAATGGGTATAATTATCCAGATAGAGATAATCCTATATCTAAATTTATGGCTCCTGGTTATATGTTTTTTGGAGGAGGAGCAGAGTATGGTAAAAATTTAGATAAGTTTTCTATATATCTATCTCCTTTAACCATTAAAGCTACATTTGTTTTAGATGAAAAATTATCAAATGCAGGTTCATTTGGTGTAGAACCAGCTGTTTTTGACGCAGATGGAAATATGATTGAAAGTGGTGAGCGCGTGCGAACAGAAATGGGAATTTTAGTAACTAATAGTTATGAAACTAATCTTTTTGAAAATATTAATTTAAAAAACAGACTTAGTTTTTATACAGATTATTTAGATCAATTTGGCAATATTGATGTAGACTGGGAAATTGTTTTCGATTTTACAGTAAACCAATATGTAAAAGCAACCTTAGGTTCTCATTTAAGGTATGATGATAATATTAAAACATTAGTAGCCACAAATGTAGAAAATGAGTTTGAAGAGCGTGGAGCTAAAGTGCAATGGAAACAACTTTTAGGAGTAGGTGTGATTGTAGATTTTTAGGTTTTATATAAACCCTTTTATTAAAAATAGAAAAGTACTCGTTAATGTACAGTCTATTAAAAATATCACAGTAAAAAATTTAATGTTAGATACACCACGTATTTTGTAAAACCGTAAACGTTGTCTTACCTTTCTGTCACTTATTAAAAACCATAATACAAAGATTAAAAATAGCTTTGTAGATAGTGCTAAAATAAGTTCAGGATTAATTATTGTTATCGCTAGGGTAACAATAAAAGACCAAAAGGCCATAGATTTATAATAGTTTAGTATAGATAAGACTTGCTTGCGCATAAATTAATAACGTTAAACTTATAGATAATATTTTTCAAAAGAGTAACAAATTAATCAGTACTACAAATCCATAAATTATCGTATTTTTGAATCACAATTTTTAGAAGATAGATGTTAGAGAAATTACAAATAGTAAAACAGCGTTTTGATGAGGTAAGTGATTTAATCATTCAGCCAGATATAATAACAGATCAAAAGCGTTATGTTGCTTTAAATAAAGAATATAAAGATTTACGTTTATTAATGGATAAACGTGAAGAATATATCGAACTTACAGACAATTTAAAAGAAGCTGAAGAAATTATAGCAGATGGCAGCGATCCAGAAATGGTTGAAATGGCTAAAATGCAATATGACGAGGCTAAAGTTGGTATCCCTAAGTTAGAAGATGATATTAGAGTTCTATTAATACCAAAAGATCCTGAAGACGCTAAAAATGCAGTAGTAGAATTACGTGCAGGAACAGGTGGAGATGAAGCCAGTATATTTGCGGGAGATCTTTATAGAATGTATACCAAATATTGCGAAAGTAAAGGCTGGAAAGTTGATACTGTAGATTATAGCGAAGGAACTAATGGAGGTTTTAAAGAAATCCAATTTGAGGTATCTGGTGAAGATGTCTACGGAACTTTAAAATTTGAAGCAGGTGTGCATCGTGTACAACGTGTACCACAAACCGAAACTCAAGGTCGTGTTCACACAAGTGCTGCCACATGTATGGTATTTCCTGAAGCCGAAGAATTTGATGTAGAAATAGATCCAAAAGATGTGAGAATAGATTTTTTCTGTTCATCTGGTCCAGGAGGGCAATCTGTAAATACAACATACTCTGCTGTACGTTTAACCCATGAGCCTACAGGATTAGTAGCGCAATGTCAAGATCAAAAATCGCAGCATAAAAATAAGGAGAAAGCCTTTAAGGTATTACGATCTCGTTTATATGAGATGGAATTAGCAAAAAAGAATGCTGAAGATGCCGAAAAACGTGGTTCTATGGTAAGCTCAGGAGATAGAAGTGCTAAGATTAGAACTTATAATTATTCTCAAGGTCGTGTAACAGATCACAGAATTGGTTTAACATTATATGATTTACAAAATATCATTAATGGCGATATTCAAAAAATAATAGACGAACTTATGTTAGCCGAAAATACTGAAAAGTTAAAAGCTAGTGACGAACATTTATAATAATTAAAATTCCTGCGAAAGCGGGAATCTTTATTTTATGAAGAAAAAAATTACATATCTTCTCATTGTTATGGTAATTATATTTGGTGTAGCTAGACTCACTGGTATGATTTCATATTATAATATTGCGTCAACTGGTACAGAGCCAAACTTAAAATTAAATTCTCATTTTGTTGGTTCTAATTTAATAACTCCAAAAAGATTAGATTTTGCATATTATAACTCCGTTAATGAGCAATTTGGTAAAATGACGATTATACAAAGACTTATTGCCTTGCCTAACGATGTTGTGAGATGTGTTGATGGAAAGTTTTTTGTAAACGATAAAAATATAGATAATGCTTTAAGCTTACGCTACTCTTACAAATTAAGTAAAGAAGACTTTAATACACATATCATAAATGATTTTGTTGATGATGAATCATTCTATGCTTATCCAACAAGTAGTGATTCTATAGTCGCTTTCTTAGACGAAGATTATGTTAAAGATTTAACCTTTAATTTAAAGCGGGAATTATCACATGATTCTTCAAATTTATCTAAAGACATTAAATCCAAAACAAATCTTTCTTGGACAATCAATAACTTTGGACCAATAACTATTCCTGCAGGTAAATATTTTTTTGTAGGAGATAATAGAGATAACTCGTTAGATTCTAGGTATAGTGGATTTGTGGATGAAGAAGACATTAAAGGTGCTTTACTATTTCAATTTTAGCGTATTGCTCCAAACAAAAACAACTTAACAATTATAATACATTGACAACACAACAACTCATACAGCAAATTAAAAAAAAGAACTCTTTTCTTTGTGTAGGATTAGATGTAGACTTAGATAAAATTCCACAGCATTTATTAAAAGAAGAAGATCCAATTTTTGCTTTTAATAAAGCAATCATAGATGCTACACATCATTTGTGTGTGGCTTATAAACCAAACACTGCTTTTTACGAAGCATATGGTCTTAAAGGTTGGAAAGCGTTGAGTAAAACAATATTGTATCTCAATGAAAAATATCCAGAAATTTTTACCATTGCAGATGCCAAACGTGGAGATATTGGTAATACAAGTACAATGTACGCTAAAGCTTTTTTCGAAGATTTAGCTTTTGATAGTGTTACAATTGCACCATATATGGGAAAAGATTCTGTAGAACCTTTTTTGGCGTTTAAAGATAAACATACCATTATGTTAGCGCTTACATCTAATGAAGGTGCTTTTGATTTTCAAACTAAAAATTTAGAAGGTAAAGAGTTGTATAAACAAGTTCTAGAAACTTCAAAATCTTGGAAAAATTCTGAAAATTTAATGTATGTAGTGGGTGCTACAAAGGCAGAGTATCTCGCAGAAATTAGAACTATAATTCCAGATAGTTTTTTATTAGTTCCTGGAGTAGGCGCACAAGGCGGAAATCTTCAAGAAGTATGTAAATATGGTATGAATGACTCTGTTGGTTTATTAATAAACTCTTCGAGAGGAATAATTTATGCAGCTCAAAACGAATACTTTGCAGAGGCAGCAGCTCAAAAGGCTAAGGAGCTTCAAGAACAAATGGCAATAATTCTTAATCCATAAACGTCATAGCTCAAAAGCATGACTTGGCTATCGCTATAATGAAGCACCAAGACCAACTCAAAAGAATTTTAGAAATAAGAACGACTCCAAAACGTATTGTATCCTTAGTACCTTCGCAAACCGAGTTGCTTGTTGATTTAGGTTTAGAGTCTCATATCGTTGGTGTAACAAAATTTTGTGTTCATCCTTCTTTTCTTCGGAAAAACAAAAGCATTGTTGGTGGTACTAAGCAGGTTCATTATGATAAGATCGAAAGCTTAAATCCAGACATTATTCTTTGTAATAAAGAAGAGAATACTAAGGAAATGATTCTTGAATTAGAGAAAATTGCTCCAGTTCATATAAGTGATATTTACAATTTAGACGATGCTTTAGAGCTTATAATGATGTACGGTTTTTTATTTTCCGTAGAAAAAAAAGCAGAGCAGCTAATTAAAATTATTAGTAATGCCTATAAAGATTTTTGTCTGTTTATAAAAGATAGACCAAAGCTTAAAGTCGTTTATTTTATTTGGAAAAATCCTTGGATGGTAGCTGCGAAACATACGTTTATTAATGAGATGTTAGAGCTTAATAATTTTGATAATACATTTAGCATTTTAGAGCGCTATCCTGAAATTCAATTAGATGCTATAGATAAAAATATAGATATATTGCTATTGTCTAGCGAGCCATATCCTTTTAAAAACAAGCATGTTAATTCATTACAATTAAAATTTCCTGAAAGCAAAGTAATTTTGGTAGATGGAGAGTACTTTTCTTGGTATGGTTCTCGCTTAAAACATGCATTTAATTATTTTAAAACGCTGCATTAAAATCGTTAGAATTGTATTTTTTAAGATTTAATATTTTTTGTTTTAATTTTTTAGCTTCATGAAATAATGTATCGCTCAAACTTCGGTCTGTTTGTTCTACATTATATGCCTTTTCTATAAAATTAGAATACTTATTCTCTAAATCTTCTAGATTGACTACTTTACTTGGATTTGGTCTAATTTTGCCTACTTTACAAAAATGTGAATTCATAACAACTTGCTTTTAAACTATATATACGTTGCAAATATGCTTTTTAGACTTGACTTAAAGGTTAAATAAATGTAAAATATATGTTGTTTCTATTTGTTACAAAATGTTGTAGATTTTAAAGAACAGGTATAAAAAAAATCGACCTAAATAATAGATCGATTTTTTGACAAACTTTCCTAATTCAAATAAATAAAGTGTATACTAACTAACACTGCAAATATCTATTAATTAGTCGTGTTTTATGTTATGAGAATATTAGCGAATTATTAAGAATTGCTTAATCCTGTAATGCAAAAACCTTTTTTAATAAATCTGTACTTCTAGACGAGACTTTGTTTCTAATCTCATTTTCTTCAACAGCAATCATTGTATAGACCCCTTTAAGCGCTTCTCCTGTTACATAATCTGTAAGATTTGGATTTACATTATTTGTGAATGGGATGGCATTATACTTATTGATTAGGTTTTCCCATATTTGATCTGCACCAACTTTTGCAAATGAGTTATTTATAACTGGTTGAAATTTATTATAAAGTTCTGTTTGTGTTTTTGAAGTTAAATACTGTGTTGCAGCATCTTTATCGCCTAATAAGATATTTTTAGCATCATCAAACGTTATGTCTTTTACTGCATTCACAAAAATAGGTGTGGCTTCGCTTACAGCATCTTCGGCAGCTCTGTTTAATACTTTTAAACCTTCATCGGCTAGATTGCCTAATCCTATATCTCTTAATCCTTTATCCACTTTTTGAAGTTCTTCTGGTAATAATATTTTTACGAGGTCATTTTTAAAAAAGCCATCCTTTTGTGTAAGCTTGCTTACTTGCTTGTCTATACCTAAATCTAAGGCTTGACGTAAGCCAGAAGCAATATCTGCATTACTCAAAACGCCTCCACCTCCTTGAGGTAAATTGTTTACAACGTCTTGTAACTCTGCGCAGGCAGTTAAACTAAAAACTGTAAATAAAACTAAAATTTTCTTGTACATAGTATGATGGTATTTGATCTAAAAAATATATTAAATTGTGATTGTAAAATTATAACTTTCTAATATTGAAATATATCATTTTAGTAAATAATTAGTATAAAATACTATTTTAGCACAATAGTTGTTTAGTACTATTAGAATATAACATACTAAAAATGAATATTAAATCATCTCTCATTATTTTAATTTGTGCTAGTTTTCCGTTTTTAGGAACTAGTCAAATTAGATTTTCTGAAACGATACAAACTTCCAAAACTGCTACAGATACAGAAGCATCTTTATTTTTTGTTGATTTTTGGGCAACTTGGTGTGGTCCATGTGTATACGCTTCAGAATATTTAGGCGTGCTTCAAAAGCAATATCCAGACAACTTTTATGTGGTATCGCTTTCCGAAGAAAATCCAGATATAGTTAGAAAATTTTTAAAAAATAATCCAACAGAGCTAGCGGTTGCAATTGATTATAATGGAGAAACTTTTAGAGCTAATAATACAAGAGTATTGCCTTATGGGCTTTTAATTAATGCTAATGGTACTGTACTATGGAAAGGCAGTCCTACAGATTTTAAACAAGCCGATTTAGTACAGTTTTTAAGACAACATACCAAAACCAAAGCGGTTGATAAAGTCTTAAAAGTTCAAAAAATTAAGCAAAAAGTCTTCAAAGCAGATTATTTACCGACTCAAGATTTTGAAATAAAACTACTTAAAGGAGAATCTTATGAAACATTAATTAGAAATAGCATTGGAGATTACACGCATTATAAAGGTAATTTAAAGAGTATTATTGCCAGAGAGTATAATGTTTTACTAAGTCAGGTTAATTTAGATGCGAGTTTAGATAAAACGTACGAGGTTTATATTAAAATAGGACAAAATGCAACTTTTGATATTTTAGACGAATTAAAACTGGATTTATTTCATACTCAAAGTGAAGGTGATGTGATAATGATAGATATTTCTAATATTAATTATTGGGATACTAAACAAATAGATTGGGGAAATGATACTGCTGCGTATCTTATAGATGATTCTCAAATACAGGCAGATAATGTGACGTTTAATGACGTTATGTTTCAGTTAGCATCTGTATTAAATTTGCCTTTGGTTGTAAAAGGAGGTGAGCCAGATACAAATTTACATGATTGGCAAATTCATCACAGATTTTATAATTTGATGCAATCTAATATGCTAGATACTTATGGTATAAGCGTAAGTAAAGAAACTGGAAATTTTAAAATATATACTATACGAAAAAAGACACCTTAATTAGGTGTCTTTTTATTATTTTGAGTAAATAAGAGATTTACTTACAATGAATTTGTATTAGTTGTTTAAAACTCTAAACTCAGTACGTCTATTAGTTCTGTGTTCGTCGTCAGAACAGTCAACACCATTAGCACATCTGTTTTTTAATCTAGTTTCTCCATATCCTTTAGCAGATAAGCGACTTCTAGAAATACCTTTAGATACTAAGTAATTTACTACAGAGTTAGCACGTTGTTGTGATAACGACATGTTGTAATCATCGTTTCCTCTAGCATCTGTATGAGCCATGATTTCAATACTAACTGGCTTATCGTTTAAGATAGGTAATAATGTTTCATCAATTGTTCTTTTTGATGCAGCAGTTAAACGAGCGCTAGAAGTTTCGTAAAAAATAGGAATTACGTTAGGGTTTAATAATTCGCATTCTACTTCTTCCCAAGATGTAATACCACCTTTTTTAGCTAAAATAGTTCTAGTTACTGTTTCAGAACGAGCAGGAACTGTGTTACTTCTTGTTGTAGCTGGTTGGTCAACAACTTGGCGAGTTATAGTTTTGTACTCTGCAGGTATTTCAATCTTATCCATACGAGCAGGAGTTTTTATAACTCTCTTCTTATAAGTAGAATTTCTCTCTGGAGTAGATGAGCTCGTTGTGCTTGCATCAGAGGCTAACGTTGTTATAGCTACATCTCTTGATGTTGCAGGATACTCAACAAAACAAGCAGCTACACAATCTTCTTTATTTACAGATGGGCAATCCTCTAATACTTTGTACTCCCAGCCTTGAGTTGCAGGATATGTTTCAAAAGTTCTAGAGTCTCTTCCAAATGAAGCAGGTACAACTTGCAAGCTGTTACCAGCTTCTTTACTTACGTAAGAAACATCAACAGTTTCGTAAGTAGCAGGTGTGTAAACATACTTTTCAGTAGCCTCTTTAACTAATACAGTTTCTTCAACAGTTTTGTAAGTTGCAGGTACTACCTCTAAACTTGTATATGTTGGGTAAACTTGTAAAGTTTCTTCAACTTGAGTAAACTCATCTTTAGTTATACATTTCACATAACATTTTCCTGGTGCAGGATTTTCTGGCAATCCTTGAGCCTGTACGTAACTTACACTTGCAATCATAAAGCATAAGCATAATAATAGTTGTTTTTTCATAAAAATTGAAAATTAATTAATTAATGGTTATAGATAAATTTTAAAAACCGAAATATTTTACTCGGTCAATAATTAGACACACATAAATATTAAAGGTCACAATGACATGCTTTAATGACTAAGTAGTTTAAAATGTGATGTTTAGATGTTTTTGTGGGGAAAGTGGATATAAATTTAATAAAAAATCTAACCAATTGTTAAATAAAACTTAAAATTTTAATAACTAAATCTATATTAATGTAATATTTAACTTAAAATATTAGATAAACCGTATTTATTTTAATAAAATATTACGGTTTTGTTATTATATACCATTACTTTTCTATTAATATGATGCTTAATTGCTGTAGCTAAAACAATTTTCTCTAAATCTCGTCCTTTTGTAATCAAGTCTTTTATAGAATAAGTATGAGATACACGTGCAACATCTTGTTCTATAATTGGACCTGCATCTAATTCTTCGGTAATATAATGGCTTGTCGCACCAATTATTTTAACACCTCTTTTAAAAGCAGAATGATATGGTTTTGCTCCAATAAATGCTGGTAAAAATGAATGATGAATATTTATAATCTTGTTTTTGTAAACATCAATTAATTGGCTAGAAACTATTTGCATATATCTCGCTAACACTATAAAATCTATATGATACTGCTTTAGGAGCTTAAGTTGCTTAATTTCTGCCTCTACCTTAGAGTCTTTGGTAACTGGGATATGAAAAAATGGTATGTTAAAATAATCTGCAGTAGCTTTTAAATCTAAATGATTACTAATTATGAGAGGTATTTGGCAATGTAATTCACCAGATTTGTATCTGCCTAAAATATCATAAAGACAATGGTCATATTTAGACACAAATATGGCCATTTTAGGTTTCTCTTTTGCGTCGTAAATGCGCCATTTCATTTTAAAGTTATCTGCTAATTTAGTCTTAAAATTAAACGTAAAACTATCCATATTAAAAGTTGAAAATTCACTTTCAACACGCATAAAAAATATATCTTGTTCTCTATCAACATGTTGATCTATGTAAACAATATTACCTTTATGAATAGCTATAAAATTGGTAACAGATGCAATAATGCCAGGTTGATCATTACAATGTATTTGTATGATGATTTTTTCCATATTTGATAGCTATATTAGGTAAGCTAAGTTAGTATAAATTGCAGGTGTTACTTTCTTAAATTAAACTTTTAGATATTTGATTATAAATCATTATTTTTTTTGAATATTCCGTAAATTTGTCTTCATAAATTCTCATAATTTTACGAATGAAGCAAGTAGCACCATATAACCCAAAGTATAAAGTTAGAATAGTAACCGCAGCAGCATTGTTTGATGGTCACGACGCCTCCATAAATATTATGCGTCGTATCATTCAATCTACAGGTGTTGAGGTTATTCATTTAGGTCATGACCGTAGTGTAGATGAAGTAGTAAATACAGCAATTCAAGAAGATGTAAATGCCATTTGCTTAACATCTTATCAAGGAGGACATAATGAGTATTTTAAATATATGTATGATTTGCTTAAAGAGAGAGGAGCAGGTCACATAAAAATCTTTGGAGGAGGAGGTGGTGTAATTTTACCTTCGGAAATCAAAGAACTTATGGATTATGGCATTTGTAGAATATATTCGCCAGATGACGGAAGAGAAATGGGACTCCAAGGCATGATTAATGATTTGGTAGAAAAATCAGACTTTGCCATTGGTGAAACTTTAAATGGTGAGATTGATAATCTTCCGAAGAAAAACCCAAAAGCCATTGCACGTGTCATTTCTTCTGCAGAAAATTTTCCAGAAGTAGCAAAAGACACGTTAGATAAAATACACGATAAAAATAAAGATTCTAAAACGCCTGTTTTAGGAATCACAGGAACTGGAGGTGCAGGTAAATCTAGTTTAGTTGATGAACTCGTTAGACGATTTTTAATCGATTTTCCAGAAAAAACAATTGGTATCGTCTCTGTAGACCCATCAAAACGTAAAACTGGAGGTGCGCTATTAGGAGATCGTATTAGAATGAATGCCATAAACTCGCCAAGAGTTTACATGAGAAGTTTAGCAACTCGTCAATCTAATTTAGCATTATCAAAATATGTAAATGAAGCGGTTGAAGTTTTAAAAGCTGCAGAATTTGACCTTATCATATTAGAAACTTCAGGAATCGGACAATCAGATACCGAAATTATAGAACACTCAAACGTATCTTTATATGTAATGACTCCAGAATTTGGTGCTGCAACACAACTCGAAAAAATCGATATGCTTGATTTTGCAGATTTAGTTGCTATCAACAAATTTGATAAACGTGGTTCTTTAGATGCGCTTCGTGATGTTAAAAAACAATACATGCGTAACAATCATCTTTGGGATACTCATCAAGATGATTTGCCAGTTTTCGGGACAATCGCATCTCAATTTAATGATCCAGGAATGAATACGCTTTACAAAGCTATAATGGATAAATTGGTAGAAAAAACTGAAACAGACTTAAACTCGACGTTTCAAATTTCCGACGAAATGAGCGAGAAAATTTTCGTGATTCCGCCAGCAAGAACACGTTACTTGTCTGAAATTGCAGAGAATAATCGCGCTTACGATAAAACAGTTAACGAACAAGTTGAAGTTGCTCAAAAACTTTACGGGATTTATAAAACGATAGAATCTGTCGTAGGGAGCACTCCAGAATTAGATAAGGCAGGAATTAATGATGAAATCCTTAAACACGTTAAAGAAGACAACACAGATTTTACAAAATTACTTATTGCAGAGTTTGATCGCGTTAAATTAAACCTAGACCCTTATAATTGGGAAGTGATTACAGGTTGGGATGAAAAAGTCAACAAATATAAAAACCCAATTTATTCATTTAAAGTACGTGACAAAGAAATAAAAATTGAAACACATACAGAGTCGCTTTCATACACTCAAATTCCAAAAGTAGCATTACCAAAGTATCAGGCTTGGGGAGATATTTTACGTTGGACCTTGCAAGAAAATGTTCCAGGAGAATTCCCATTTACATCAGGTTTATATCCTTTTAAACGTACAGGAGAAGATCCAGCACGTATGTTTGCAGGGGAAGGTGGTCCAGAACGTACCAATCGTCGTTTTCACTATGTAAGCATGGGATTGCCAGCAAAGCGATTATCTACTGCTTTTGATAGTGTGACGCTTTACGGAAATGATCCAGATCACAGACCAGATATCTACGGAAAAATTGGAAATGCAGGCGTTTCTATTTGCTGTTTAGATGATGCTAAAAAACTATATTCTGGTTTTGATTTAGCAAATGTGATGACTTCTGTGAGTATGACAATTAATGGTCCAGCTCCTATGTTATTAGGGTTTTTTATGAATGCTGCTATTGATCAACAATGTGAAATCTACATTAAAGACAACGGATTAGAAAAAGAAGTCGAAGCAAAAATTACTAAGATTTATAAAGATACAGAACGTCCTAAATATAATGGAGCATTGCCAGAAGGTAATGATGGTTTAGGTCTAATGCTTTTAGGTGTTACCGGAGATCAGGTTTTACCAGCAGATGTGTATAAAGACATTAAAACAAAAACAATTGCTCAGGTTAGAGGAACCGTTCAAGCAGATATTTTAAAAGAAGATCAAGCACAAAACACGTGTATTTTTTCTACGGAATTTGCGCTGCGCTTAATGGGAGACGTACAAGAATATTTTATAGAGAATAATGTTCGTAATTTTTATTCGGTTTCTATTTCAGGATATCATATTGCAGAGGCTGGAGCAAATCCAATTTCTCAATTAGCGTTTACATTATCTAACGGATTCACATATGTAGAATACTATTTATCTAGAGGAATGGATATCAATAAATTTGGTCCAAACCTATCGTTCTTTTTCTCAAACGGAATTGATCCAGAATATGCAGTGATTGGTCGTGTAGCAAGAAAAATTTGGTCTAAAGCTTTGAAAAACAAGTATGGAGCAAATTCTAGAGCACAGATGCTTAAATATCATATCCAAACGTCTGGTCGTAGTTTGCATGCTCAGGAAATTGACTTTAATGATATTCGTACAACACTTCAAGCTTTGTACGCTATTTACGATAATTGCAATTCACTACATACAAACGCGTATGATGAAGCAATCACCACACCAACTGAAGAATCTGTACGTCGTGCGATGGCAATTCAGTTAATTATCAATAAAGAGTTAGGATTAAATAAAAATGAAAACCCAATACAAGGCTCGTTTATTATAGAAGAGTTAACCGATTTGGTTGAAGAAGCAGTGCTTTTAGAATTTGATCGTATTACAGAACGTGGAGGCGTTTTAGGTGCAATGGAAACCATGTACCAACGTAGTAAAATACAGGAAGAAAGTTTGTATTATGAAACCTTAAAGCATAATGGAGACTTCCCGATAATTGGTGTAAATACATTTTTAAGTAGTACAGGATCTCCAACAGTTTTACCTGCGGAAGTTATTCGTGCTACTGAAGAAGAAAAGCAATTTCAAATTAAAACTCTAGAGAATCTGCATAAAGCAAATGACACAGACCAATTATTGAAAGATTTACAGCACAAAGCAATCAATAATGAAAATATTTTTGAAGCCTTAATGGATGTTTGTAAAGTATGTTCTTTAGGAGAAATCACATCGGCATTATTTGAAGTAGGAGGTCAGTATAGAAGAAACATGTAAGCAGAGAACCAAGTTTTGCTTTTGGCAAAATTGGTGTGAGTCGCTTATCCCAAACGTGTTTTAGACTTAACATTGAATTTTTGATTTCTATAGTTTTTAAAATCATCTAGAAATTTTCGATAAAGAATTAGCATAATAAACAAATCCCGAAGTAATTCGGGATTTGTTTTTTTATAAATAGGAGAGACATAAGCCTCAAAATAAAACTGAGCTTGTTTGCTGATTGCACAGTATTACTATAAAACGTATCACTAATTGTCATTAACAATTTATATGATTTAAAAGTTTTTACTTTAAAATGCATCTTTTTAGATGATTCATCGTCTATTATATGAACATTAAAAAAACATATATTATGAATTATAGAGATTGTACTTGTGACTGTCAAGGTTGTTTAGATGGAAATTGTAAAAATTGCACGTGTAATAACTGCGCATGTAGTAATTGTAACTGTTAAGTTATAACTAAATCATAAAAAAATAATGTCTGTTTTGGTATCTTTATGCTAAGAGAGACATTATTTATTAAACATAAGTATGACTACTACAAAAGACATCTGGAAACTATATGCAAATGATATTAAAAACTTTATTCTAAGTAAGGTTAAAGATGTCGCTATTGCTGATGATTTAGTGCAGGAAACCTTTATTAAAGTCCATACCAAATTAAATACCCTTAAAAATGACGATAAAGTAAAATCATGGTTGTTTTCTATAGCACGATATACAGTTTTAGATTATTTTAGACAACGTAATTTGGTTTATGAAACGACAGATGAAGATTTTGTTTTTGAAGATCACAAATTAGAACACACTAAAGCCGATTGTTTGAGAGGTATCATAAAGAGTCTTCCAAAAAAATATAGAGATCCATTATTTTTAAGTGATATTAAAGGAGTGAAACAAACTTTAGTATCTAAGCAATTAAATTTACCGCTACCTACTGTGAAATCTCAAATACAACGTGGTAGAAAACTTATTGCCCAAGGTTTTATAGAGTGTTGCGATTTTAAAGTTAACGACGATGGTTACCTGTTTGGCGAGTTAAAAGAAAAGGCAGACTGTAAAGTTTGCAATCACAATTAAACAAAAAGTTTTCGGTTTTTATATGTCAAAAATAAACTTCAAAGTTAGAGCTAAATGGTCAGCTAAAGATGCATTAGATGTTTCGGTTAATGGAAAAACACATCAAGTTTTTATAGACGATAAATCACCATTGACAATTTCTGCAGCTAAAACTTTTAAAGGTGATAAAACGAAACACAATCCTGAAGATTTATTATTAACTGCATTATCATCATGCCACATGATGTCTTATTTTTATGTGTGTGCTCAACAGGGAATCAAACTTTTAGATTACGAAGACGAAGCTACCGGAACATTAGAATTAAAACCCGATGGAAGTGGTGCTTTTGTGTCTGTTACGCTAAATCCGGTGGTTACAATTTCCGAAGAAAAAATGATTGATACAGCTTTGAATTTGCACAAAAAAGCCAATAAACTCTGTTTTATTGCCAATTCATGTAATTTTCCAATTACACATCAGGCTAAAGTTAATGTTGTAAACAAAGGATAACTTATAAGGTCATCATCCAACTACGTTGTAGACGTTTGAATTTTTTTAATTCTTTCTGAAGTATTGGCAAATAATCTCTACCGTTACTATTGCAATGCTGTAAACGGTTGCAGTTTAAATGAAGTCTATGCGTTAATCGCTCTATAGAATCTAAATGTTTGTGTTTTCTAACGTTGCAAAGTTCTGCTTGAGCCTTTTCTATTTCTGGAGCTAAAGATTCTGATTGTTGAATGATATCTCCCGAAAAATAAATATCTGCATCTTCACTACCATCTGGTTTTAAATAAGATAAATCCTGATTGATGTAAGTTGAAATATTTCGGGATAACACGAGAATATCCATAGCCTTTTGATATATAGGCAGTTCAGATAAATGAGATGGGATATTATAATTCATTTTTTTAATAGCAACGGTATCAAATTTAGTGACAAGTTTTCACATTATACTTTAAAATTTAAAGCATAATCGTATATTTGATTTAATTATTAACGTATTTTTTTAAATTACTTTAAATGAATTTAGATAGCCTTAATTGGAAGATTTTAAAATGTTTACAGCTCAATGCGAGGCAGTCTAATGCTAAAATTGGACGTCAGGTTGGTATTAGTTCTCCAGCAGTTTCTGAGCGTATAAAAAAAATGGAAGATGCTGGTATTATACAAAACTATAATACGCTTGTCTCTCCTTTTGAAGTTGGTTATCAACTAAAAGCATTAATTACCGTTAGGGCTTTTATGGGCATGTTAAAACCTTTTCTAGAAAAAGTAAAAACCTATGATGAGGTTATTAATTGCTATAGAATTACCGGTAATGAGAATATAGTTATGGAAGTTGTTTTAAAAAACCAAAAACATTTAGAAACCTTTATAGACCAACTTATTGTTTATGGAGAAACTAAAACGCAAATTGTATTATCTCACGTGATAAAGCATAATGAAGTTAAACCATTAAAATAATGTCGTTAGAGGCTAGCAACTATAGATATTGCTCGATTATTTTATAATGATATGAGGTACTTTCTCAACGTCCCAATCAATTACTAATCCGCCAGCGAGGCTTTGAGCTATTTCTTTTCCGTAGAGAAATTCGCAGAGATACAAGGCAGCTTCAAATGATTTTGCTCCACCTGCAGACGTTATGTATTTATCATCGTGTACAAACAAAACCTCTTTTCTAATATCTAAGTTAGGGAAACGCTCTCTCATTGCATCAATATCACTTGGAAACGTTGTTGACACCTTGCCATCTAACAATCCAGCTTGCGCCAAAACAAATGCACCATCACAATGAGACGTTATAAATTGTGCATCTTTATCTACACGTTTTACAAAATTAATCATGGCTTTATTCTCTAAATCTGTATCTAAATGATGCTCTGCACTTGGTACAACTAAAATATCAATATTGGGTAATTCGTCTTTTAAATAGTTAAAGTCTGGCAATATCCTCATCCCTTCAAAAGTAACAATAGCCTCATTTGTATTAGCAACTGTAAAGACATTCATAGGTTTTATACTATCTCTAAAAATGGTGTGTTGAAAAATATCAAAAGGTGCAGTAAGCTCTGTATTAAAAACACCATCCATAATTAAAAAAGCTACATTGTAACGATTTGGTTCTATAGCTGGAACGTATTTTTCCTGTTTAATTTTTTCTTCGGAAATGTGCTGCTCTAATTCTTTGTTATTCTGGTTATTACAACTCAGGCACATTAATATTATTATAAAAATAAAAGGTATGTATTTCAATTTCATAAAATAGCTATTTGTTTTTGTAAATTTAGTCAATCAAAATTTATAACTACCACCTATGAAAACACTTTTTAAACTCCTTTTACTCGTCGCACTAGTATTTTCGTCATGCTCAAAAACTAATAAAGATCAGCCAATTTCCGAAGAAAAAGAAATTGAAGATACTTATGTAAAAGACAATTATAATAAGCAAGAAGTTGACATAGAAATGCGTGATGGTATAAAATTACACACGACTATTTATTCTCCAAAAGATACCAATCAAACGTATCCTATATTAATGATGAGAACACCATATAGCTCGCAACCTTATGGTGAAGGTGAATTTAAAACCAAAATAGGACCTAATATTCATTTAATGAAAGAAGGAAATATAATAGTATATCAAGATGTACGTGGTCGTTGGATGAGTGAAGGTGTGTACGACAACATGCGTGCTTATATCCCAAATAAAACCGATGATTCTCAAATTGACGAATCGTCTGATACGTATGATACCATAGATTGGTTGGTTAATAATGTGGAAAATAACAATGGTAATGTTGGTACTTGGGGAATTTCATATCCAGGCTTTTACGCAACGTACTCAACAATAGATGCGCATCCTGCTTTAAAAGCAGCATCACCTCAAGCTTGTATTGGAGATTTCTTTTTTGATGATTTTCATCATAATGGCGCTTTTTTATTAAGCTATTTTAGAGCTGTTTCGCTTTTTGGGACTACTAAAGATCAACCAACAGATTCTGCTTGGTACAAATTCCCAGAGATGAAAACGCAAGATCAGTATCAATTTTTTCTTGATGCTGGACCTTTAAGTAATTTGAATAAATATTTTCAATATGATGCGCCAGATGATACATCTGTATCAAAATCTGATAGAATTGACGATGTGTTTTGGAAAGAAATTGTAGAGCATCCAAATTATGACACCATTTGGAAGTCTAAGGGACTGATTCAAAATTTAAAAGATATCAAACCAAGTGTAGCAACTATGATTGTTGGTGGTTTGTTTGATGCAGAAGATTTATATGGACCGTTTGAAACCTATAAAACGATAGAAAAACACAATCCAGATAACTATAACACCATGGTTTTTGGACCTTGGGATCATGGACGTTGGGCTAGAACAGATGTAAAAAATTATGTAGGTAACTATTTCTTTGGAGATTCTATTTCGTTAAAATTTCAACGCGATGTAGAAACCAAATTTTTTAATCATTTCTTAAAAGGAAAAGGTGATAAAAATTCTGGATTACCTGAGGCTTATGTTTATGATTCTGGTAAAAAAGAATGGAATAGTTTTGATTCTTGGCCTCCAAAAGCAGCAGAGAAACAAGCGATGTATTTAAATGCAAATCAAGAGTTATCAACTTCTAAAAAAGGAACAACTAGCGAGACTTTTGTAAGTGATTTAAAACGTCCAGTACCTTATTCCGAAGATATAAAAACCGTTTTCACACCACGTAAATATATGACAGACGATCAACGTTTTGCTGCACGTAGACCTGATGTTCTCATTTTTGAAACCGAAATTTTAGAAGACGATTTAACCTTAGCAGGAGATATTTTAGCGCAGCTTAACGTATCTACTACAGGAACAGATGCAGATTGGATTGTGAAAATTGTAGATGTCCATCCTGCCGATACAGAGGAGCAAGAAGAAGGGATGCAAGATCATCTATCAATGAGTAATTATCATTTAATGGTGAGAAGTGAAGTAATGCGAGGACGTTTTAGAAATAGTTTTGAAAACCCAGAACCGTTTGTGCCAAACCAACCTACAGATGTCAATATAAAATTACAAGATGTACATCATACATTTAAAAAAGGTCACAAATTGCAGGTGCAAGTACAGAGTACATGGTTTCCATTAATTGATTTAAATCCGCAAACATTTGTGCCTAATATTTATAAGGCTGTTGAGAGCGATTTTAAAAATCAAACCCATAAAGTTTTTAATGCTTCAAAAATTGAATTTACAGTTTTAAAATAGTACTAGATTCTCCAAGGTGGATTTTGCCTGTTTTTTCCTGCGGAAAAGAGAATGATATGATTATGGTCTAAATCATAAAGATGGGCTTCTCTCCATAACCAGGATTTATCTTCGGGTAAGGATGAAAATTGGATGTCTTTACTTTGTAAAGTTTTGACGAGTTCATCGAGATTATCGTCTTCAAAATAAATAGAGATTCCTTCACCTTTTGGTAAGGTGTCGACCTTATGGATTGAGAAGGTTGCATTTCCGTCAGGACATTCAAAACGCACATATCTAGGTAAAGCATCAACGATTAATTTTAGTCCTAATGTTTTATAAAACACAGTAGCTTTTTCAACGTCTAAAGAAGGTATTGTAATTTGGTTGAGATTCATAATTAAAGCGTTTTATTAATATGCTTTGCAATCATATGTGCATGAATTCTAGAATTTTCTATAAACCACTTATGTGTTTCCATTCCACCGCAAATTACACCAGCCAGATAAAGACCTTCTACATTAGATTGCATAGTGTCTTTATCATAATTTGGGATGTATTTTTCATCATTTGAAAATTCAACACCTGCTTGTTCTAAAAACTTAAAATTAGGACGATAACCTGTTAAAGCAACAACATAATCGTTGTTAATTGTAGTGATGCCATCTGGAGTTTTAATAACTACTTTATCGTTTAGTATTTCTTTTATTTCGCTATTAAAAAATGCTTTTATGCTACCTTCTTTAATACGATTTATAATGTCTGGTCGTACCCAATATTTTACACGTTCTCCAATTTGTTCTCCTCTAATTATCATAGTTACATTTCCACCTTTACGATAAATTTCTAATGCAGCATCTACAGAGGAGTTACTTGCACCAACCACTACAATATTTTGCAAGGTATAAGGATGAGCTTCTTTGTAATAATGCATCACTTTAGATAGTTTTTCTCCAGGTACATTTAGCAAATTTGGGATGTCATAAAAACCAGTAGCAATGATTACTTTTTTTGCAGTATACGTGGTTTTACTTGATGTAACTTCAAATTGGCTATCCTTTTTTTCTACAGTAATAATTTCTTCATATAAATTTATATCTAATTGATTAGAGGTGGTAACTCTTCTATAATACTCTAAAGCTTCATTTCTTGTAGGTTTAGGATTATTACTAATAAAGGGAATTTCGTCGATTTCTAATTTTTCAGAAGTTGAAAAAAAAGTCATATTTAAAGGGTAGTTAAATATAGAATTAGTGAGTGCACCTTTCTCAATAACACGATAATTCCAATTGTGCTTTTTACATTGTAAAGCGCAAGCAATGCCAATAGGTCCTGCACCAATTATTAAAACATCTAATTTTATCATTATTTAATTACACTTAAAGGGGTTGTGGGATTTTTAAATTTTAATTTATTATTTAATATAAACAATATTAGCGCGCAAACAAATGCAATAGCTGTAACAATATACCATGTATTATTATAACCAAGATGCGCTGTCATTTGTAAACCTGCATTATGACCAAAAATATGAGCAATAGAAAAAGCCATAGAATATAATGCCATGTATTCGCCTTGATTTCCTTTTTTAGCACGATCTACTGCAAACGAATTTGAAAACGGAAATGTGATCATTTCTCCAATAGTCATTAATAGCATACCAATTATTAATACACCAGACCAAGTAGAAATATTTAAAACTATAATACTAAAACCAGTGAGTACAGCACCAAAAAACATAAGTGTTAGTTTTGAGTATTTAGAGTTTTCTAACCATTTGATAAGAGGCATTTCAAAAATAAAAATTAAAAACCCATTACCACCTAATAGTAGTCCTATTTCAAACTCCATTAAGATATGAACGTCTTTATAATATATCGTAATGGTTGAGAAATATTGCAAAAACACAATGCCAAACAACACCATTGCTACTAAAAACACTAAAAATGCTTTATCATTATAGGCAGAGTCTGGATTATCATTTACAACCGTATCTAAAATTTTCGCCTTTTTAGGATGTAAAACTTTTATCAAAACTAAAGTAGCAATAATGCATGTAATCCCATCTACCCAAAATAAACCTGAGTAACTTAATCCCGTAATAATAAGTCCACCAATAGCTGGTCCAGCAGAAAATCCTAAATTGATTGCTAAACGAATTAAGGTTAAAGATCTTATTTTATTTTCGGGTTTGCTGTAGGCGTTTAAGGCCACAAACATTGCTGGTCTAAAGGTGTCTGCAACGAGCATAACTAAAAATATGCCAACGCAAATAGATGCAAACGAGTTTAGGTATTGCAAAGCAATAAATAGAAAACCGGTTGCGAGCAAACTTCTTGCCATAACTTTATAGTAACCAATTTTATCTGTTAGTTTACCTCCAAGCCACGAACCAGCAACCGATCCTAGACCAAATGCAGTCATTACCCAACCAACATCGCTTACCGTAAAATTCATATCCTCTTTTAGATATAAGGACAAAAACGGAATTACCATTGTGCCAGCTCGATTGATTAAAGTTATTAATGCGAGCCACCATATTTCTTGAGAGAGACCTTTAAAGGTATTGATGTAGTTATGAAATAGCTTTTTCATTTTGGTTGTTGTTATAAATGTAAAAAGTCTGACGAAAACGTCAGACTTTTTATGATTGGTTGGTTAAATAATTATATTACCATAACACATAGAAAGCCTGACTTCTTTTATAAGATGTCTGTCTTTTATTATATGAAATGACGCAGTTTTGCATTCTAAATTTAATTATTGTTCCTCAAAGCTATGTAAAATTTTTGGTTTAAGTTGTATTTTTACTTCGGAAAAATACCAAATCATGAAACATATAATCTTTTTTATACTATTTATTTCTACATTAAGTTGTGCACAAGATAAGGTTCCTGTAGCTGGAGATACAGCATTTGAAAAGAAGATGAATTCAGATTTTAAAGATGCTTCGAAATCACCATTAAAAGCAAAAGATCTAAAAAACTTTAAAGGCTTAGATTTTTTTAAGCTTGACACGACTTTTGTTGTGCAAGCGTCGCTAAAGAGAACTCCAGAATCTAAATGGTTTAAAATGCAAACAACTACTAGTCGCGTCTCTAACGAGCGTATTTATGGCATTTTAACTTTTAAATTACAAGGCGAAACCTTTAAATTAAATATATATCAAGGTAAGGATTTAATGAATGAAGATGGGTTTGAGGATTACCTGTTTTTACCTTTTTTAGATAATACAAATGGTAATGAAACTTATGGTGGAGGACGTTATATAGATATGAGAATTCCTCAAGGTGATACTATTGAGATAGATTTTAATAAAGCATATAATCCGTATTGCGCTTATAATGAGAAATATTCTTGCCCAATTGTGCCAAGAGAAAACTATATAGATTTAGAGGTAAGAGCAGGAGTAAAGAAGTTTCACGATTAAGTTAAAGTGTGGGAATTTTGAATTGCTTTATCAGACGCTAGAATTTCTATTTTATTAAAATTTCCGAAGAAAAACGAGTTCATCTAATTAAAAGAGCTTCTTAAATTGAGTGTTTATTTTATTTTGCCAAATACATTCCTAAAAAAACTGCTAAAAAACCCAACACAAAACTTGCAATCGTGTAAATGGCAAAACTTGTAAAATCTCCAGATTTTAAAAACACATGATTTTCATAAGCAAAGGTTGAAAAAGTTGTAAAACCACCGCAAAAACCTGTTGCCAATAATAATGTTTGATTAGTTGAAAGCGTATCATTTTTTGCTGCAAAGCCTAAAATAAGACCTATAAGTAGACTACCTAAAATGTTTGCAGCAAATGTACCATAGGGAATACCGTTTTGAGGACTATTAAAAAACTTGCCAAGCGCAAACCTAAGCATGCTACCAAAACCACCACCAACAAATACGAGTAGAAATTGTTTCATAAGTTATTCTACAGCTATATAAATTTCGGTAATCCAATTTGCAGGATTAGGCGTTGCGTTCTTATCTGTTACATATACTTCTAGAACAGGACCTGTTGCTGGCTCTACAAGATTATTTTCTTTAATATAAGCCATGGCTTGATTCCAAGCCTCTTCTGAGTTTACGTAATCACCCTTTAAAACGGTTTTAACTGCTTTAAAAGGAGCTAACTGTCCTGTTAAAATGTTAGGATCTGTAGTTACAATTTTTGAGGTTGTAGGTATGCAACTAGAAAACATTACAGTATTATTATCTGTATCCCACTTATGATAAATCACAAAAGGTTTTCCTGCCATTGTAATATTGTTAGAAAGAGCATAACCACCAACCATAGGCATCATAACATTTAAATTTTTCTCTAAATCTTCTATTTTACAAGATGTCGTATTATATAAATAAAAGCCACCACTATGTTGGGTAATTCCTTCTACGTTAATACTATATTTACTCATGTCTGCCTTTACAATACTATCTAGTTTATGTAAACCTCTATTAAAATCTGGTCCTGTATTTTTTTCTATAGAGCCAGCAAAAGCAACATACATTTTGGTCATAAAATCTTGTTTGCCATCCATACTCCAAGTTACTTTTGTACCATCTTCTACCTGCTCAAAATCCCAATTTATATTAGAAATAGACTCAAATGGTTTAACAAATTCTATTTCCTGCTTAATGGTTTTATTATTGAGAACATCTACAGTTTTAGCATTGCCAATTCCTAAAATTTCTCCTTCCCAACTATATCCTGCGCCAACACCAGAGGTTTTATCCTTATAAACAAGTACAGCATTCGTATCTTGCTCTATCCATGGAGAAAATCTTGGCCACTCTTTAAAATCATTAACAATATCGTAAACTACAGGTATAGGAGCTTTAATAATTTTGCTTCTACTAAACTTATAATCATTAGGTTGTACAGCTACATATATAGCAAAACCTATAAAGAGAATTAATAATAAAAAGAGAATATATTTTAGTGCTTTCATTAGAAATTTAAGTGTTAAATTAATTAGGTAATCAAAGATAATCAATTTTGAGAGATGTTAATTAAGTAGCCATAAATGTTTACATTTGTGAGACAACAATTAAAATTTTTTTAAATGAAATTAAAACAGATATTAGCACTTGCTATTTTTACTGGTGTAATGTTCTCATGTGGAGAAGATAAAAAAGGAGAAATGGCAGAGTCTGAAAAGGTAGAACAAACTACAGATTTTGACTTTAATGTAGAGCAATTTGCAGACATTAAAGTATTGCGTTACCAAATTCCTGGATGGGAAAATTTAACCCTAAAAGAACAAAAGTTAGTGTATTATCTAACTCAAGCTGGTTTGTCTGGACGTGATATTATGTGGAATATGAACTACAGACATAACCTAAAAATTAGAAAAGCTTTAGAAACAGTTTATGCTAATTATGATGGCGATAAAAATACCGATAATTGGAAAGCTTTTGAGGTGTATCTTAAACGAGTTTGGTTCTCTAATGGTATACACCATCATTACTCAAACGATAAAATTAAACCTGAATTTTCTTCGGAATATTTATCAGAGTTATTGGCTAATGTAAACACTACTTTAGAGCAAGAAGCGTTTGATGTTATTTTTAATGATAAAGATGCTAAAAAAGTTAATTTATCTAAAGATGTTGATAATGTATTACTATCTGCAGTTAACTTTTATGGTCCAGATGTAACTACTGCAGATGTAGAATCTTTTTATGCAAAAAAGAAATCTCCAAATCCAGATAAGCCATTATCATATGGTTTAAATTCTCAATTAGTTAAAGAAAATGGAGTTTTAAGAGAACGTGTTTATAAATCTGGTGGTTTATATGGAAGCGCAATTGATGAAATTATTAAGTGGTTAGAATTAGCTCAAGGTGTTGCAGAAAATAAAGCACAAGGTGATGCTTTAGGTTTATTAATCTCTTATTACAAAACAGGAGATTTACAAACTTGGGATGATTATAATGTTGCATGGACTGCTGCAACCGATGGTAATATTGATTACATAAACAGTTTTATAGAAGTATATAATGATCCTGCAGGTTATAGAGGTTCTTATGAAGGTATTGTACAAATTAAAGATTTTGACATGTCTGAGAAGATGTCTGTTTTGTCTGAAAATGCACAATGGTTTGAAGACAACTCTCCTTTAATGGATGAACATAAAAAAGATAGTGTTGTAGGTGTTACTTACAAAGTAGTCAATGTTGCAGGTGAAGCTGGAGATGCATCACCAAGTACTCCTATTGGAGTTAATTTACCAAATGCCAACTGGATTCGTGCTGCAGTAGGAAGTAAGTCTGTGTCTTTAGGAAACATTATTCATGCGTATAATAATGCAGGAAGTACTGGACGTTTAAAAGAATTTGTTCATGATGATGAAGAATATGAGCTAGAAGAAAAATATGGTCAAATAGCAGATAAATTACATACAGCATTGCACGAGGTTATAGGTCATGCCTCAGGACGCTTAAATCCTGGAGTTGGAGAAACGAAAGAAACACTTAAAAAATACGCTTCTACTTTAGAAGAAGGACGTGCAGATTTGGTGGGAATATATTACTTATATAACCCTAAATTGCAAGAATTAGGTTTAGTTGATGATTGGAAATCTGTTGGTAAAGCTGCTTATGATGGTTATATTAGAAATGGATTAATGACACAATTAATAAGACTTAATCTTGGTGATGATGTAGAAGAAGCACATATGGTTAACAGACAATGGGTTTCGGCTTGGGTTTTTGAAAAAGGACAAGCAGATAACGTTATTGAAAAAGTAACTAAAGATGGTAAAACGTATTTCAATATTAACGACTATGATAAATTACATGAGTTATTTGGTCAATTATTGAGAGAGACACAACGTATTAAATCTGAAGGAGATTATAAAGCAGTTTCTGATCTGGTTGAAGGTTACGGTGTTAAAGTAGACCAAGATATTCATGCCGAAGTTTTAGAGCGTAATAAGCAATTTACATCTGCTCCATATAGTGGGTTTGTTAATCCTGTATTGGTTGCAGAGAAAGATGATAATGGTGAGATTACCAAAATTACAGTAAAACAGCCAAATACGTTTGAAGGACAAATGATGAGATATAGTAAAGATTACGGTTTTCTACCATTAGAAAACTAAATTAAAGTTTATTAATAAAAAAAGGATGTATCGAAAGTTACATCCTTTTTTTGTTCGCGCTAAATCTTAAAAATTTGAGATTTATTGCGATTAAAATAATAATTGAATATATATAAATCATGGTCGATGCTTATATTACATCGTTTAGATTGGGTTTAATTCTCTTCTTATTTAACGTGATACTTCTCTTTGTACCATTTTTTTAATCTATCTGAGTTCATACTTTCTTTATTAAATATTGATTTTAAAAAGTTAGAAAGTTCAAATTGAAATATTTTAGAATGTATGACATTTTATTTTTTCAAATTTGATGATTATATAGAGTAAAAAAAATCCCCAATACAGGGGATTTTTATTATAGCCGATTGATAAAATTATTCTCCCTATGAACTAATAGATAACCAGCTATGTTAATAACTAACGTATATAACCTGAAGCTTTTTAAAGTTTCAATCAATAACAAGTCAAAGCTAAGAATTACAAATATCTAAGAAATACCCAATGATGGGTATATTTGAGTATAAGGAGTTAAAATTTATACTTTTTCTCTAGCGCATAGCGCATGAGTTCACCTTTACCTTGAAGACCGAGAATACGAGCCATATTTTTTCTATGAGTATCTACCGTATGCACACCTATAAAAAGCTCATCTGCAATTTCTCTTGATGTTTTACCTAGACCTATAAGTTGTAGAATTTCCGTCTGTCTTTTTGTTAGTATACCTTTAGTTTTAGTAGAGTTTTTTGTGTCTATAACATTTGTATTAATATTAGCATCAAAATAAGTTTCGCCTTGCGATACAGCTCTAATAGCATTTAAAACTTCGGTTAATGATGAGTTTTTTAAAATATATCCTTTTGCGCCTGCATCTAACATTTGTTGGATAGCATCTATTTGGTCAAACATAGAAAACGCTAAAATTTTAATGTTTGGGTTTAGTATTTGTATTTGTTTTGATGCTTCAATGCCATCCATTTTTGGCATTCTAATATCTGTAAGTACAACTGTTGGTTGTTTTTTTTCTACGATTTTCAATAGTTCTTCTCCATCATTTGCTGTACCCACAATGATAATATCATCTTCATATTCTAAATGTAATGTTATACCATCAATGAGTGATTGATGATCTTCGGCTATGGCTAATTTTATCATATTGGTATATCAATTATTATGGTGGTTCCTTGATTAGTAGCAGACTCTATTGTCATGGTGCCATTTAGATGCTCAACGCGTTTATCTATGCTGCTTATTCCCATGCCTCTGCTTTTTATTGTAATTTGACTTGGATTAAAACCTTTACCATTATCCTCAACCATTAGGTTTAAACTATCTACGTGATTAGTTATGTGCAATGTAACTTCTGTAGCATTTGCATGTTTAATTACGTTAGTAATTAATTCTTGAATAATTCTAAAAAGAGTTAATTCTAGACTATTTTCTAATCTGTTTTCTAAACCATGGTCTATAATATCTATTGTTATTTTATTAGATACCGAAATTTTATCTGCCATCTCATGTACAGCTTTTAAAAGACCTTGTTTGGCAATTAAACCAGAGTTTTTAGCATGAGCAACTGTTCTAATTTTGTGATAGGCTTCATCAATTAGCTCATTTGTTTTATTATATAGCTCAGGTGTTTGTTTATCTTTAAGAGCATTGAAATGTAATTTTACAGTTGCCATTAAACCACCTAAATCATCATGTAAGTCATTAGCAATACGTTGTCGCTCTTTTTCTTGCCCTTCTATCATGGCATCAATAGTGGTTAATTCTTGTTCTTTAAGTATAGTGGCAAGCTTTTGTGTTTCTAACTCTTTCTCTTTTTCTGCGATAAGCTGCTTTTTTTTCGTGTTTTTATGAGTAAGATAAGCTGTAGTAATACCAAACATTAAGAGCATTGCAGAACCTAACCAAAGGTTTCTTTTTTCTCGTTTTTCAGTTTCTATTTGTGCTGTAAGTTCAACATTTTTACGTTGTTTTTTTTCGGTTTCGTATTTGGTTTCATACTCTGAAACTACTTGTAAGTTTTTAGTTTGATTTTGTAATAACTGTTGTGTTAGAGCTTTGTTTTGATAGGTCAGTGCGTTTATATCGTCACCTAATGCCTTGTAATTTTGAAATTTATAGAGGTTTACATAACTGTTTAATATTTTAAAGATGTAATCATCACTATTAAAGGTAATTTCATTTAAGACGTTTAAGGATTGTTTGTATTTTTTCTGAATAAAGAGGAGCGATGCTAAATTTATCTTGGTAGCGATGTGTTTTTCGGTTGTAAAATAGCCTTGATTTTTGCTAAAAAATGCTTTTGCTTTATAAATGTAATAAAAACTACTATCTATATTTTTGGTTATTCTATTGTGATAGCCAGAATTACTAAGGTATAATTTTGCAGTATTATAATTTAGGGAGTCGTTGGCATATAAAGCATTTACCTTTTTATATTTTTTAGCTAATACTTGAGCAGAATCTTTATAGAAATAACGCATGGTGATTTTGAAATCATATAAATAAGCCGATTTTTTATCGAAATCTTCATTGGCATATTTTAAATAATTATCAATTATATATTGGTATGAAATATCATTTATAGTAAATAATGATCTACTATATAATTCTAGTATTAACCTAGAGCTTAAACAAATTAAAGTTTTGTTTTTACTGCTCTCTGAAATATTTAAGCTCTCTTTTAATAGTTGATAAGCTTTGGTCTCATTTCCTTCTTGTAAATAATATTTTAAGGCTTTATTTATTTTAAGTATAGCTCTTGTACTATTATCCATAGTATCTAAAGCTATTTGTTCTAGATTAATATCTTTAAAATCTCCAAATTGAACGATGTTGATATAAGTTTCTAATTGCGCCTTTAATTTTGGATTTGTAATAAATTTAAGCTCATTTCTAGCCTTTTCAAACTCACCAAAATGACAGGATTTAAGTAAAGAATTTTCTTCATTATTTCCAAATACAATATTTGAAAACATGAAGAAAATAATTACCCATATATGTTGTTTTGACCTAATCAAAAATGCAGATATCTGGTATACAAAATCCCATTCCTGGCCATCCCATATTTGCTGGAGATTGAAAAGGCTGGTTTGTACCACTTTTTCTAAAAGCAACTTCGGTATATTCATCACCATCTCGTAAATGTGTATAAGGATTTAAGTATAAAGAATTGTCCAGATCGTTTGGATCAAATAAATTTTTTGGAGGAGATAATACAAATACATTAATTACAGTAATTAAATTACTCTCAATAGGTTTTACAAGTTTAAGTTTTACATCATTTAAATAATCTTTTTTTGTAAAAGGTTTTACCTCTAAGTTAATGTTTAATATATCGCCAAGATTGGCATCACTTGTATCTGTGGTAAATTTTGGTGTTTTACTTCCTGCTAATCCTATAGTAATTGCGCCTCTGTAATTTTGTAATCTAAAATCACAATCGTAGGTGTGCTCTATTTTTCCAAATTCGTTTTTGACTTCTTCATAACTTTTTATTTTTATATATATCATATAAAATGTGCCATGATGTTGTGCTCCAAAAACTGGTTGCCAAATATCGTTTTTTGTTAAACTCAACTGAAATTTTAAATTTTCGTGTGCCATAATTTTGGTTGTTAATTAGTATTTAGATAGTTTAATTTGTTGTGATGGTCTTGGTCTTAAATCTTCATTAAAGTATGCTATTTTAGGGTTTATAGACAGTTGTGATATAAAGCTGCTATAAGTTGTCCATTCATCTTTAATTTTATAATTTTTAGGGTAGCGTACTGGCTTTACTTTAATAATCTCATCTTCTATTTTAATCTCAATACTTGTTGCGTATTCTTTGATATAAGACAAAGCATTACCTTTATTAATTTTGTCTGCCAGATGCCTATCTACACCTTTTTGCATACTATCTTTTAAAAATGATTCGTTGATAAAGTTAATATCGGTATAAACCACAAGATCTTTATTAATTTCATTTTCGCATGAAGATAGGTTTTTCATTTCATTGTCTTGAGTTAGCTTTTCAAAAAATAAGGTGACTTCATAATACATGTCACGCTTATCATTTTCCATAAATGTTTTGATAGATTGTGCTATATATAAAGGGTCATTATTAGCTAAGTACTTCCATGGATTACCTAAGACATTATCATTTAGAGCTTTTTTACTAGTAAAGTTTTCTATCTGAGCTTTATATTTAATTATAAAATTAGTTACAATCTCTAAGCTTTTTTCTATATAAGTGTCTGTTTTTAAGTTATCTATATTTAATTTTGTTGTCCATGCTCTTTCTATATTAGAAGGTGTAATGAGACCATCAAAATTTTGATATGTTTCTCCAATAGACTCTAGTGGGTCACTTATTAAGAGGTATTTACAATTATTTAGATTGCCAAATCCACTTATGAGATTCATATGTGCATAGCCATTTTTAATTGTTTTTATAACGATTGGCGATTGATTATTGATAAGGGTTTGTTTAATAAAATCGAAATTATTAAGTGTGGTGATATTCTCAATTTCTTCGGCATTAAAGCCACTAAAACTAAAAATAGATTTAAGGTCATTTGTTTGTAAGGAGACATCGCAACCAATTGGCATTTCTCCAGCAACATTACAACACTTGTTACTTTTATAGTCATTGATGTTACCAATTAACAATCTACTTGTTAAATCAACTTCTTTAATGTCTTTATAAGTACTAGCAAGTTCACATTGAGTTGTGCCTATTTTAGAATTTGCCTTAAGTCCTTTTATCATTTGCTCTAAACAAGCAGCCCAACACCAATATGAATAATTAGGTTGTGAGACATATTTTAAACTCTGAAAGCAAAAGAATGAGTGACTCATGTAAAATAATTAACAGGTCAAAAGTGCAAATAAGGAGCACATAAAAACATACCCATAACAAGGTATATTAAAGCATTAAGTTACATAAAAAAATAAAATGAAGAAGAAAATTCTTTCAAATTGTTAGATTTTCCGAAGTAATAAAATTAAACGAAAATATATTTTATGGTAGCTATCATAAGTAAAAAACTAATAAAAGCAATTAAGACCCAAACACTACCTTTATAATACTTTCTATGTAAGTTTAAATCTTTTTTATAGGCGAGAAATATGAAAACAGCAAAAACCAATGCGAATAAAATTCCGAAAATCAATTGACCATTACTAAACATATCGTTATTTTTATGTAAAAATAATTAAACCTTTAAGACTAACTTTGATTTTAAATGTGAAAGTTTTTATAATAATTAGTAATCACTTGTTTATGATTGATTTATATAAATTTTTATCATTTTGATCTTTAAACTATAATTAATGAAGAATAAAATTGATGCTGTTAAAGCATTTCATACCGCATTTAAAATTGGGCATAGAGAAACACCAAAAGCAGACTTAGGAATTAATAAAAATATGTTGCGTTATAAATTAATGCGTGAGGAAAACGAAGAGTATTTAGAGGCAGCAAATGCGAATGATTTGGTAGAAGTTGCAGATGCGCTTGGAGATATGTTATATATACTTTGTGGTACTATAATAGAGCATGGTTTGCAACATAAAATTGAAGACGTTTTTAATGAGATACAACGCAGTAATATGAGTAAACTTGGAGAAAATGGAGAGCCTATCTACAGAGAAGATGGTAAAGTTTTAAAAGGACCAAATTATTTTAAACCACATATTAAAGAAATTTTAGAGTCATAAAAAAAAGAGCCATTTGGCTCTTTTTTTTAATTCTATTTTACTTCGTATCTCCAACCGTTTTTATCGTCTGAGAGATTATGTTGTATACTCAACATTTTATTTTTTAGTATGCTAGAGTAGGAGTGCTCACCAATTTCTGGCAATTCATAATAGGTGTCTTTATATTCAAAACCTTCTATTGGGCTAATTACTGCAGCAGTACCAGCTCCAAAAATTTCTTTAAGTGTTCCGTTTTTTGACGCTTCTACAATTTCGGTCACTTTAATAGGTCTCACCTCACATGATAAATCATTATCTTTTGCTAATTGTATTAAACTCTTTCTAGTAACACCATCTAAAATACGATCACTTGTTGGCGCAGTAATTAAGGTGTCGTTAATTCTAAAAAACACATTCATTGTACCTGCTTCTTCTAAAAAAGTATGCGTATCGGCATCTGTCCAGATCACTTGTTGGTAACCTTTTTGCTGAGCTAAACTTGTTGGGTAAAATTGTGCAGCATAATTTCCTGCAGCTTTAGCATAACCAACTCCTCCATTTGCAGATCTACTAAACTCTTCTGCAATTAATACTTTAACAGTACCTTTATAATATGCCTTTGCAGGAGAACAAATAATCATAAACCTATAATTATCTGATGGTGCAGCAGCAATGGCAGAATCTATTGCAATAGCAAAGGGTCTTATATATAAAGAGTTGCCAACACCAGGTTGTACCCACTCTTTGTCTAAATTAATTAGTGTCGTTAAACCTTCAAAGAAATAATTCTCAGGAAACTCAGGCATCGCTAACCTAGCACAAGATTTATTTATACGCTTAAAGTTTTCTTCTGGTCTAAATAAATAGACATCACCTTTTTCATCTTTATAAGCTTTCATACCTTCAAATACAGCTTGACCGTAATGAAATACACGAGCAGAAGGATCCATTGACATTGCTTGGTAAGGCATAATCTTTGGTTGTTGCCATTTACCATCAATAAAATCACACATAAACATGTGATCTGTAAATGTTCTTCCAAAGTTTAAATTATCAAAGTTAACATCATGAACTCTGGACGTTTCTACTTTATCTATATGTAAATTGCTAGTGTAATTTTTTGACATTGGTTGTAAATTTTGTTTTGCAAAAATACGCATTTAACGTGGGTTTAAAAACATAATGTTTTCTAAAAAAATACGTAACTTTGATATCTTAAAATTTAAAATAAATTATAAAATGAAACATATTTTAACAATTGTATTTGCAACGTTAGTACTTGTGTCATGCAAAGAAGACAAAAACACTAATGATGCTATGGCTGCAGTAGATACAGAGACTGAAGCTAAAATTCAAGATGTTGCCTATGAGTCTTTTGGTAAAAAAATAACGTCTGCAGATGCTTTACCAGCAAACCGTATGGCTGTGCATTATGCAAGCATGACTGTTGGAGATTCTATAGACGCAAAAATGATTGCTAAGGTAGATGAGGTTTGCCAAGCAAAAGGATGTTGGATGAAATTAGACTTACCAGATGGTGAGCAGGTAATGGTAAAATTTAAAGATTATGGTTTTTTTATGCCAAAAGATATTTCTGGTAAAGAGGTAATTATTAATGGTAAAGCATTTGTAAATGAAGTACCAGTTGATGAGCAACGTCATTATGCCGAAGATGGTGGAGCAACGCCAGAAGAGATTGCTAAAATTACCCAACCTAAAAAGACTTATTCATTTCTAGCAGATGGTGTCTTATTAAATGTAAAAAACTAATTGCAACGCAAAATTATTACCACAGCAGATGGCTCTAAAACAATCCAAATAGAAGATTGGAACGAGCAATACCACTCTGTTCATGGTGCCATACAAGAAGCAAATCATGTGTATATAAAACATGGTTTGCTTTTTTTTTCTTCGGAAATTTTAAATACTTCATCATCTGAGATTAACATACTAGAAATTGGCTTTGGTACAGGCTTAAATGCTCTACTAACGCTCTTAAAAGCAGAAGAATTAAACCAATCTATTAATTATGTTGGTGTGGAGGCTTTTCCAATTTCTACAGAAGAATTAGAGCAATTAAATTATCCTTCACAATTAAATGTAGCCCAAGAAAAGTTATATCAACTTCACAATTGTACTTGGGAAGAAAAACATCAAATTTCTGAAGTATTTCACCTTAAAAAGCAACAGCTGTTATTTAAAGATATTTCCGTAGAAAATCAATTTGACGTAATATACTTTGATGCTTTTGGAGCGCGCGTACAACCAGAACTTTGGACAGCGTCTATCTTTAAAATTATGTATAAAGCTCTAAAACAAAATGGTGTTTTAACCACTTATGCTGCCATTGGTGAGGTTAGACGCACGCTTATTGCTTTAGGTTTTGAGGTAGAACGCTTAGAGGGTCCTCCTGGAAAACGTCATATGCTTAGAGCTATTAAACGTTAAACCCTTATTAAAACCGTAAGACATCATTCTAGTATTTCGTAAATTTACTACACTATGAAAACAGTTTTAATTACAGGAGCAACAGGTTTAATTGGCAAAGAAATTGTGAAAGTTTGTCATGAAAAAAATTATGTTGTTCATTATCTTACTACTTCAAAAGATAAACTTAGCTCACAAGAAAATTATAAAGGATTTTATTGGAATCCCGATAAAAATGAGATTGATAAATCTTGTTTTAATGGTGTAAGTTCTATTATTAATTTAGTTGGCGCTACAATATCTAAACGTTGGACAGATAGTTATAAAAAAGAAATTATTACAAGTAGAACCGAAACTGCTCAATTACTATTAGACACTATAAAGTCTAATAATTATCCTATCGAGCAAATCGTATCAGCTAGTGCCATTGGTATTTACCCAGATTCACTAACACATTACTATGACGAAAATGAAAAAGAAATATCTGACTCATTTTTAGGTAAGGTTGTAGAGAAATGGGAAGCAGCAGTAGATGAGTTTACAACCGCAAATATTGAGGTGGCAAAAATTAGGATTGGCTTAGTGCTCTCTAAAAATGGAGGAGCATTACCAGAAATAGCAAAACCAATACGTTTTGGAGCAGGAGCTCCATTTGGTAGTGGTGAGCAATGGCAATCTTGGATTCATGTAGAAGATTTGGCACGTATGTTTGTGTTTGCTGTAACTCAAGATTTACAAGGTATATATAATGGTGTTGCTCCAAATCCTGTATCTAATAAAGAGCTTACGAAGGCAGTGGCAAATACTCTTGACAAGCCTTTAATTTTACCAAATATTCCCAAATTTGCAATGAAACTAGTATTAGGAGAAATGCATATTTTATTGTTTGAAAGCCAACGTGTGTGTGCCTCTAAAATTGAGAATTCTGGTTTTGTTTTTAATCATTATCATATAGATCCTGCTCTCACCGAAATATTTAATTAGACTATAAGCTATTTTTAAATTGTTAATCTTAAAATAAAATATTTAAGTCAATATTTTGAGAATTCTAAAATGTAAAGTATATTTGTCATATAGTAAAAATAATTTTACTTAACATAAAATATACTTGTCAATGATGAATGCGAAAAAAATACTAGATTGTGAGCGATCCACAATTGATAAATGGTCAAAATTTCAGTTACCTTCATCATGGAAATCTAAAGGAGTTATACTATCTCTTGTAATTTTTATAGTCTTAATTACTTTTAAATTTATTGATAATGAACCTGCTTGGATAAGTGATGTTTTAAAAAGAGGCTTATTAATAAGTTTTCTTATTATATCACTTTCAAAAGAACACGTAGAAGATGAAATGATTGCGTCTTTAAGATCTAAATCTTATGCATTAGCTTTTATTTTTGGTATTGGTTATGTCATATGGCAACCTATAATGGAGTCCATTTTACATGCTTTTATATATGAACCAAATCCAAATAATACATTTAGTTATTTTGAAATATTATTCTTTATGTTATTAATTCAGATTATGTTTTTTGAAGTTTTAAAACGTAATAGATGATGAAAAACACGATTAAAGTAGAGCGCGCTATTTTAAATTTAACACAAGATGATTTAGCTAAAAAGATAGGTGTCTCTCGCCAAACTATAAATTCTATAGAGGCTAATAGATATGTGCCTTCTACAGTATTGGCTCTCAAACTCTCCCAAGTTTTTGGTAAACCTGTAAACGATTTTTTTAAACTTTTAAAAGGTGATTAGTGTTGTATTGTTTTTGTCTATTGTAGTAATCAAGATTATTTTAATAACTCTACAAATGTAGCCATTCCTTTTGTTGCAGATTCTTCTATAACAGTAATGCGGTTCGTGCCGCTAATAGAAGGGTTAGGGTCTATAAAATATACTGGTGTTTCGGCTGGTACATAATTTATTAATCCTGCAGCAGGATAAACTTGCATAGACGTACCAATTATTAGTAAAATGTCTGCAGTTTCGCAAATATCTATAGCTGTATCTATCATTGGCACATCTTCTCCAAACCATACTATATGAGGTCTTAATTGATGCCCTTTTTCGCATAAATCACCAATATTTAAATCACCTGTCCAGGATTTTACATCGGTTTCATTTTTAGTACTTTTTACTTTAAGTAACTCACCATGTAAATGGATAACGTTGCTACTACCTGCACGTTCATGTAAATCGTCTACATTTTGAGTAATGATAGTTACCCGATAATTGGTTTCTAATTTAGCCAAATCATAATGTGCATTGTTAGGCTCAACTTCATATAATTGTTTACGACGTTGATTATAAAAATTTAATACGAGTTCTGGATTATTAATAAAGCCTTGAGGTGTGGCAACTTCCATAACATCATGACCTTCCCATAATCCATCAGCATCTCTAAAGGTTTTTATACCGCTTTCTGCACTAACACCAGCACCAGTTAATACGACCAAATGTTTCATATTATTAGTTGTTTTTCCATTGCGTAAACTCATTTGACTTAGCGTATCCCTCTAAAATATTTTCACCAAACTCATCATCTTCTTCTATATATTCAATAAGAGCTTCTTTATCATATCCTTCTTCTATAAGTGTATCTAGATATTTAGAAGTATCGGTGTAATTTTTCATTAAAACCAAAGTACTCAAGTAACCAACTTGACCTTCAAAAAAATCTGGATAATTCTCTATAGTGTAGGTATAAAGATTGAGAGCTAGATCATAATTTTTATCTTCAAAGGCAATACCTGCTTTCATGAAATTTAAAAAATCATCTTCAGTTTCATTTTGTAGTTGGTTAATTACTTGTATTGCCTCTATATAGTTCTCTTTGTAGAGGTGATAGTCTACTCTATTAAGCGCTATTGTTGGATCATCAGGAAAAGCTTCTATTAAATCTTCTAAAGACGCTAGATACTTGTCTTCATCTAGCTGCATAGAAACTAGTATTTTAAAAATAAGTAGAAATTTTTCATTAGAAAGCTCAGATTTAAAACCATTTAATATTTTATATGCCTTTTTATAGTCTCCACTTTTATTTAATAAAATAGCTTTTAAAAGTTCTTTCTTTTCAGGGTTTTTCTCTTCAACAATAGAATCCTTAGGCATTGTATACTGCATTACTCGCCCAATAGTATCTGTAAAATGTTCTCCAACCAAATAAATATACATGTCTGAGAATTGTAACTCACCATCAATATTCACAATTCTATAATCGTGATAATTCATTCCAACATCAGATGAATAAAGTCTAAACAAGGCATAGTATGTTTGCGCCTGTTCATCATAGCGATAATTAATAAAATCATAGTAAGCATCATTTTCTACATCTGTTATGATCTCATTAGGAAATGCTATTAAAGCTCTATTCATACCTACTATAAAACCTTTTACGAAAGGATCATTTGGGTCTAACGTTGGGTAGTCATTTAAAATGCGGTTAAAAAATTTGTCTTTATTTAGCTTGGCAACAAAAGTCTCTGCATCGCTGTCATGAATTGCAGTTTCTATTAACTGTGCAAATTCTATTACTCTTAAAGAGTTTTCTTCACTGTACGCAATCGTATCCTTAAGTGTCTCATTATTTATCTTTTGTGCAGCAATGTTTTGAGTGCTTAGACAAAGCAGTAAAAAAACATATGTTAGGTTTCTTAGTCTCATTGAGTTTATTTATTTTCATAAATATAATTGTTTTTAATGATTGATATTAAATTATTAGAACATCTAGAAAGTTTTCTTACCGATCATCGTATAGAAAAATTTACCAAGGTGTTATCTCAGCGTACTAAACACTTTACTGTGGCTACCGAAGATGTTTACCAATTACACAACACAAGCGCAGTGATGCGTAGCTGTGACGTTTTTGGTATACAAGAATTACACATTATAGAAGAGCAAAACTCTAAAGATATAGATCGTGAGATTGCAATGGGAGCACAAAAATGGGTAGATTTAAAAAGATACCACTCGGTAAAAGAAGCCTTGAAAAATTTAAAACAGAATGGTTACCAAATAGTTGCAACCACTCCTCATGAGAACGATTGTGTTCTCTCTGAGTTTGATGTAACTAAAAAATCTTGTTTTTTCTTCGGAAGAGAGACAGAAGGATTATCTCAAGAAGTCTTAGATGAGGCAGATTGTTATCTCAAAATTCCAATGGTTGGTTTTACCGAAAGCTTAAACATATCTGTATCTGCAGCAATAATTCTTCAAGATGTTACTTCAAAATTAAAATCAAGCGATGTTGCTTGGCAACTTACAGAAGAAGAGCATCTGGAAAAACGTCTAGATTGGTGTAAAAAAACCATTAAAAGCTATGAACAAGTGGTTGAGCGTTTTTATAACAACGATTAATTGTGTAATTTTAATAACCTATAAAACAGGATATTATGACACACAATATGGTTAGTTGGTTTGAAATACCAGTAAATGATATGGATAGAGCCAAAGCATTTTATGAAGCGGTTTTTAATACTAAGATAGATATACAAGAGTTTGGAGATACTTTAATGGGATGGTTTCCTTTTGAAGAAAATAAACCAGGAGCAGCAGGAACATTAGTAAAACAAGAAAGTTATATACCAAGTCAAGAAGGTACACTTGTGTATTTTAATTGCGAGGATGTTGCAAATGAAATGAGTAGAGTAGAAGCTGCAGGAGGAATCGTCATACAGTTAAAAACCGAAATTTCACCAGAACATGGTTTTATGGGTGTTTTTATAGATACAGAGGGAAATAGAGTGGCATTACACTCTAATTTATAATATTAAAATCGTCCAGATTTATTTCTATTTAGGATTTTATACTCTTCATAACACTCACTTATAGCGTCTAGCATTTGAAGATCGTTAGCAGAATCTATAAAGTCTTTAGAGTAGTTACATTGATTTACAATTTCATCTAAATCATATTTGTCAACCTGTAATAATACCGTTAACATTTCTCTATCAAAGCGAGAAGCGAGTAAATTTCTAATCTCATCATCTTTCTTCATTTTTTTGAGCTTACGTAACTCGTTTGGCTTTTTTCCGAAGATATTATGTAAAAAATCTGCAGGATTAAAGATTGCTCCTAAAACTTTACTTACAGCATTAGGCCTTCTGTTTCCTGCTTCGTAACCACTATTTAAACCAGAAATACTATATCTGTGATTAGATTTTATAGGTACTTGCTTAACGTCTATTTCTAAATAACCGGTTAATTTTAATTGGTTTACTACAACTTCTTCTAAAGCCAAGGCAGATTCTACCATGCCTATTTTAGTGTCTCCAAATTTAAGCCAATCATTAGTCACTCTAACTTTAATAGATTTGTAACCTAAGTATGATAAGTGTAAGGTATCATTAAGTTGTGCTTTAATTTCAAATTTACCTTCTTCATTTGAAGAGGTACCAATAACTTGGTTAAGATTGACGATGTTTACACGATCTATAGGTGTATCTGTAGTTAAGTCTATAATTGTTCCCTTAACAGTGCTCTCTGTATCTTGAGCAAAGCCAAAACTAGTTATAGAAATAAATAAAAAAAGGGTTATAATGTGTTTCATGTCATTATTTGATATGTTAAAAGTAATAAACAAATTGCATACCACTGTTGTAGTGGTCGTAAATTTGACTAAATATTAACAACATAGTATAAAAAAACCTCGCAACAATGTTACGAGGTTTCTATATTTAATCTCTACGTCTAGAGCGTCTTGGTCTATCAGATCCAGAAGCGGTTTCAGAGCGTCTAGAGTCTCCTCCAGAGCTTCGTCTGTCACTTCTATTACCAGAGCCAGAGTCGCTACGTTTACCAGAGCTACGTCTATCACTTCTATTTCCAGAGCCAGAGTCGCTGCGTCTTCCGCCAGAGCGTCTTTCTCCTCTTGGGCTATCAGAGCGTCTTCCTCTTCCGCCACCATCTCTTCTTCCGCCACCAGAGCGTCCGCCTCGACTTCGTCCTTTATCTTCACTAACTTCTACGTTAACAAAACGACCATCATGTTTAAAATCTGTAAAGAATGCCAATACTTTCTCCTGACTTTCTTTTTCGGTATTAAAGAAAGAAAAGCTTTCTTTTACATCGACTTTAAAAACATCATCACGACCTAACTCTAAAACTTCTTTTAAGAAATCTTTTAGTTTCATCCAATCGTAACCATCTTTTCTACCTACATTAATAAAGTAACGCGTTTCATTAGCGCTTCCTCCATAACCTCGTCCGCCAGAATCTCCTCTCTCTGAGTCTCTAGATGATGAGCTTGGCTCATTAAGTTTTTTAGATTTTTGATAGTAATTAAAGAAACGTGTAAACTCTACAGAGAAGAATTTTTTAATTAATTCATCCTTATCAGTATCTGCAAACAATTCGTTAATACTGCCTAAATGTTTATCTATCTCGTGATTTACTTCTGTATTATGTATTTTATTAGCGAGAGACATTAATTGTACTTCGCAAATTTCCATCCCATCAGGAATTTCTTTTTTCTCAAATTCTTTTTTGATAATACGCTCAATACCTTTAATCTTACGTACTTCACTCTTAGATACAATAACCATAGAAATACCAGTTTTACCAGCACGTCCTGTTCGTCCAGAACGATGTGTGTAAATTTCTGGTTCATCAGGTAATTGGTAATTAATAACGTGAGTTATATCATCTACATCAATACCACGTGCAGCTACATCTGTAGCAACCAACATTTGTATTTGTTTGTTTCTAAAAGATTTCATTACCAAATCTCTTTGGTTTTGACTTAAATCTCCATGTAAAGCACCAGCACTGTAACCATCTTCTATTAAGTTTTCGGCTACTTTTTGTGTATCTCGTTTTGTACGACAAAATACTACCGAAAATATATCTGGATTGGCATCACACAAACGTTTTAAAGCTTGGTAACGATCTCTTGCGTTTACTAAATAGTACTCGTGAGAAACCTGGCTTGTACTTTCATTTTTATTACCAACAGTAATCTCTATTGGGTCGTGCATAAAGTCCTTTGCAATTCTAGATACCTCTTTAGGCATCGTTGCAGAAAACAACCATGTACTTTTATCTTTAGGTGTATGAGATAGAATATCTGTTATATCATCATAGAAACCCATGTTTAACATCTCATCTGCTTCATCCAAAACAGCATATTCAATTTTAGAGATATCTACCATATTTCTACTAATCATATCTTTCATACGACCAGGAGTTGCTACAATAATTTGTGCACCACGTTTTACAGACCTTGCTTGATCTTGTATGCTTGCTCCACCATAAATAGCAGTAACATTTAAACCACTACAGTATTTACCATATAGTTTAAGTTCGTTAGCAATTTGTAAACAAAGCTCACGAGTAGGCGATAATATTAAACCTTGCGTTGTACGACTGTTAACATCAATTTTATGAAGCATTGGGAAACCAAATGCTGCAGTTTTACCAGTTCCTGTTTGCGCTAGGGCAACAAGATCTGTATCTTCTTCTAATAAAATTGGAATTGCTTTTGCTTGTACATCACTCGGACTTTCAAATCCTAAATCTGTAATAGCATGTAATAGGTCTTCATTAAGACCGAGTTCTTGGAATGTGCTCATTCTGTTTGTTTTGTATTCGATTATGTCTTTTTGGTGTTACAAAAGAAGCGAATCGACATACTAAACACTTAAACTTCCAGGTAACACATCCTCACTCTGAGGAATTTAAATAAACCCAACCCGTGGATTTTTCAAGGTGCAAAGATACGCTTTTATTTGGATAAACAATATAGGTGTTTTTTCTTCGGAAATTGGCTGTATTTTAAACGTGGTCTGCTTTTTGTTATTTAGTTAAAAAAATAATAGATAATATACATTTCCGAAGTAAGAGAATTTATATATTGTCAACCTAAACAAATTTAATATGAAAAAATTACTTATTGCTCTTCTTGTGTTTACAATGGGAGTACAGATGCAAGCTCAAGAAACTGCAGCTCCAGAAATGGACGAAGCGCAAATGGCTCGAATGATGGAGCTTATGAGCAAAAAAATTGAAATGGATGTTGATACAGAGCTTTTTACAGCTGTGAGTATGAACACTTATGTGTCTGAAAATCCTAAAGCTGTGGTGATGGCAATGATGGTACCAGAAACTTTTGCTAAGGCTAAAGAAAAAATGCAAGCCAATGATGAAGAGAAATTTAAGGTTACAGATAAAGGCGAAAAAGTGGTTAATGGTGTAAATGTATTGTTTATGGAAGGTACATCTATTGCAGAAGGCTCAACCTTAAATAATATGATTTATTGTATGGAGATTGATGCCAATACATGTTTAATGTTTATTGGTATGGTAGATCAAACTGCAGATGCTAAGTATACTGAGGCAATAACTAAAAGTATGAATTCGGTTATCAAAAAATAGGCATTCGTCTAGAATAGATAAAAAAAATCCAGCAACTGCTGGATTTTTTTTATTTGTAACAAATTATAACCGATATCTCTGTATAATTACATTTGGAATCTTTTTACTTACTTCTTTTTTGTCACCATTTTTCCTTTATGGTTCGTGTCATTTGCTATAAGTTCAAAATTAACGACTCCTAGAACTAATTCCTCTTGGGTAATGATTTTAACTTTCCACAAACCATGCTTTAAATTTGATTTATAAGTATAAGCACGATAACCATCGTTTCTACCTCCTGTAATATCATAATTTATGTCCTCTATGGTTTCCCAATCATCTAGAGTGGGATTAAACCACTGCCAACGATGGGCTATATTTTTTTTAATATCTGTAGGCGCAAATATAGAGGTGTAAACATAAACTGTTTGTCCTGGCTTATACATCACTTTATGTTTGTGATTTCTCCAAAATATATACCATTCTTCGGCTTCGTATGTCACAAAATAATCAGAATTTGACTTTTTAACATTATGAGCAACAATACCACTCTCAAGAGCAAGTGGGACAGGAGGTATTAAATTAAAGAGATAGAAAAGATTAAAACTCACGTATATAGTAAGTATAATACTAAATATTTTAAATCGATTAAGTTCTATACGTGTACTAGGACTAGATTTATATATTATTGCAATTAAGGTTAAGGTTATAAACAAACTCACTAATCCTGAGAACATAAATACAGTGGTATTCATTTCTTTAGTTAAAACAGGAATCATGAATGTGCAAAAGGTGAAATTAACAAAGAAATAAACACTAAACTGCAAGTATTTATTTGAGATTCTTTTTTTTAGAATTTCGTTTGCAATTAATAGCGCTAAAAGAAGAACAAAAAACGAAATTGTTTTTGATAGCGAAACACTTCTAGAGAAATAAATTACAAAGGCACTAGATAAACCACCAAAGAAAAACTGAATTACTAAAGGGAAATAGCTCTCATAGCGCTCAAGTATTGTGTTTTTCCATTTTCCATCGTCAGATAGATTAAATAGAAATAAAACAATAGTTAACGAAATCATATGTAGATTTAATACAATTAAATCATACAATCTATCAACACGACCTAGTGTTAGGGTATCAAAAATGAAACCACCAATAAAAAAAACAACAGGTGCATATTTTTTATGTTTACTAAAAAATTTCTGAGCCTTGCTTCTTCTAAGTTTAACTAACTGCCTTTTCATATTAAAGATAAACCTTTAATATAGGTAATACTATCTAATATGCACATATTATAAATTATTTAAATGCTCTACAAGTAATCTAACAGCTTTACCACGATGACCAATTTGGTTTTTTTTATCTAAAGATATTTCTGCAAAAGTTTGATTATAACCACTAGCTTTAAAAATAGGATCATAACCAAAGCCATCGTCTCCATATTTTTGCGTTGTAATTTCTCCTTTGCAAATACCTGTAAAGGTTTCTAACTTATCATTAAGATGTAGCGCAATGACTGTTTTAAACTGAGCATTTCTATTTGGTTTATTTAATAGATTTGATAAAAGGAGATTCATATTATCATTAGCATCTCTTTGCTCACCTGCGTAACGAGCACTAAAGACACCTGGTTCGTTATTTAATGCTGCTACTTCTAAACCCGTATCATCAGCAAAACAATCAAAGCCATAATGTTCTTTAATATAATCGGCTTTTTGTATCGCATTACCTTTTATGGTAAGTTGGGTTTCTGGTACATCCTCAAAGCAACCTATATCTTTTAAACTTAATAATTTAATGTGTTTTGGTATTAGCGATTGTACTTCTTTAATTTTATTAGGATTATTTGTAGCAAAGACAAGTTTCATGACGATGGTTTTTTTCAAAAATAGCAATAACTCATCTTTTATTTTATAAATAAATTTTAATAAAGATATTTGTTAACTTTAAAACATTATTATAATGTATTGCAAATAGATGTTAGTATGATGAAATTAAACATTTTGTATAATGACTTGTTGGATAGTTTTAATAATATTTCTGGTATTATTGGAGATAAACGCACCAACGAGGCAGGATTTGGGTATACAAATTTGAAAAATTCTATTGGAGAAGGTGTAATATCTGTATCTATTATTTCAAGAGATATTTCGGTGTTAATATTAGATGCCACCTTAGTTGACGATTTAGAAGTAACACTTAGCGGAAATTCAACTCAAATAATTGATTTTATATTTTGTCTTGAAGGTCACATTGAACATAAATTTAGTTCGACCTCTAATTATACTCCAATAAACTTTAGACAAAATACTATTGTTAAACGAAGTAATAAAACTAAAACAGAGCTTAAGTTTCCTAAAAACGTGCCTCTAAAAGTAAGTATAATTTCATATTTACCATTGAGTAATGATATAGATACTGGAGATTTTAGCGAGTTGAGATCAAACGCTTTTAATGTTTTATCTAATGTATATGCTAAGGAGAACTTCTTATACTCTGGAAGAATTTGTTTTAGAACCTCTGGCTATGTAAATGATATTTTAAAATATAATATTAATGACACTAAAGACATTTTATTTAAAGAGGCAGCAATTCTTAATACGATTGCTTCTCAAATAGACAGGCACTCGCAGGACATATCTAACGACCAATTAGATGCTCCTTTGCGTTTATATGATATAGATAAAATTATGGCGTTAGAAACTTTTATAGAAAACAATCTTACAGAGAATTTGACACTTAGGCGATTAGAAATGATTTCTGGCTTAAACTCTACAAAGTTACAAGCTGGTTTTAAATATTTGTATGATAAAACGGTTTCTATTTATGTAACCGAAAAACGATTAGAAAAGGCAGCTAAATTAATTTTCGAATCAGATTTAAATGTCTCTGAACTAGTTTATAGTGTTGGTTTTAGCAGTAGAAGCTATTTTTCAAAAATTTTTAAAAACCATTTTGGTGTCTTGCCCTCTCAGTGTAAATCTAATCCAGATTTATTAGCAATTAAATCATAGTTTTCTAAACAATTGTAAATGTCTTATTCAATTATATATCAATCAAAAGCACAAGATAATCTCAAAATAACCGAAATTGATAACATGCTTTTAAAAGCCAAGCGGTTTAATAAAGAGCATAATATTACAGGATGCATTGTTTATCATGATGACCGTTTTATACAAATTATAGAAGGTGAAAAGCCCGAAATCATAAATTTATATGCTAAAATTAAAGATGATAAAAGACATTTTGATGTTATGACTTTATCTGAAACTGCTACAAATCAAACTCTTTGGGATGATTGGTCTATGGCATTTTATAAATTTACAGGAGACGCTTTGAGAGATCAAAATAATAGGATGTTATTAGAAGTTTATTTTGAATCGGCTAATCAACAGCAACAATCATCCAAAGTTTTTAAAACACTTAAACAAAGTGTGCTACAATTATTAAACACTATTTAATAAAACAATTAAAAAAAAGTTATGAAAAAGATACTAATTGTGTTTTTAGTGTTATTAATGGTATCCTGCACAGATTTAAAATATGCAGACGATATTGTTGGAGAATGGGAATGTGTAAGTTGGGTGGATGTAGTCACCTCTGGAGATAAATGCGCTAATAATGCATATTTTAGATTTAATAAAGATAACACTTATACCTCAAAGGTAAGCGCTCAAGAAACTACCGGAACTTATAAAATTGCTGATGGAATTTTATACTCTAAACCAAATGATAAGTTAGAAATTGCAGTAGAAATTAATAAGCTCACAAAAGATACATTAACTTTAACAATGAGTAGATCTGGTAATGCCGAAATTTTAACACTCGTTAAAAAATAATGGACTAAATCTTCATAGAAAAATTACCAATACTTTAAGAGTTTTGTTGAATTACTATATTCATATTTTCGTAAATTAGATTATACAAATTAACCTAAAAACGAGAAAGATTATGACAGTAAATTTTCAATATGTAGACGTTGATAATAGTGAAACCCTGAACACTTTTACCGAAGAGAAATTAGAAAAGCTTTTTAATAGATACGAATTTTTAATTAGCGCAACCGTTAGATTTAAACATGATGTAAATAGCCATGATAAAGGTAAAATTTGCGATATAGAATTAAGTCTTCCTGGACCAAGAATTTTTGCAACCTCAGATGAAGCTCAATATGAAGTTGCTGTTAGAACTACCATTAGTGATTTAGAACGACAAATTAAAAAGCGAAAAGAGATTTATAAAACACATTAAAATTCTGCCATTATAATTGTATTTATTTGGTATAGTTTCGTTGCAAATTATAGATAATTATTAAAACTTTAGGCTTAAGACTTATTGCTAGCGATGATGATATGGTTCATTTTTTAAAATGGTAAATCCTCTATATAGTTGCTCTATAATAAATAAGCGAATCATTTGATGGGAAAATGTCATTTTAGATAGTGATATTTTCCCATTTGCTTTTTGGTAAACCTCTGGCGAAAACCCGTAAGGTCCACCAATAACAAAAACGAGTTGTTTAATACCAGAATTCATATGCTTTTGAAGATAGTTAGAGAATCCAACTGAGTCATGTTGTTTTCCGTTTTCATCTAATAAAATTAACACATCTGTAGTATTAAGTTTATTTAAAATAAGATCGCCTTCTTTTTGCTTTTGTTGATCTTCACTCAAGTTTTTGGCTTTTTTTAAATCTGGTATAATCTCAAATTCAAATTTAATATAAAAGCCTAATCGCTTTTGATAATCATCAATAAGCGATTGTAAATCTCTATTGTCTGTTTTGCCTATGGCTAGAAGTTTGATTGTCATGTTTCAAAGTTATACTTTTTTTAAAATTTGGTCATAAAACTTCGATATTGAATTTGTGTTTTTTTTGGTAAGCAATTGTTATTTTTACATTAAATATTTTAAAAATGATTTCACAAGAACAATTCAATAAAGAAATAGAACTTATAATATCTAATGCCATAAGAGAAGACGTAGGTGATGGAGATCATAGCTCTCTTGCCTGCATTCCTGCAACTGCTCAAGGTAAAGGTAAACTATTGGTAAAAGATGAAGGAGTTATTGCTGGTGTTGAATTTGCAAAGCAGGTTTTTGCGTATGTTGATAAAGATATGAAGGTAGAAACGCTTATTGAAGATGGTAGCTCTGTAAAATATGGAGATATTGTTTTTTATGTTGAAGGAGCTTCGCAATCTATTTTAAAAGCCGAACGTCTCGTTTTAAATGCCATGCAACGTATGAGTGCTATTGCAACAAAAACTAAACAGTTTGTTGATTTGTTAGAAGGTACAGGAACAAAAATTTTAGATACTCGTAAAACAACACCTGGTATTAGAGCTTTAGAAAAATGGGCTGTAAAAATTGGAGGAGGAGAGAACCATAGATTTGCTTTGTACGATATGATTATGCTAAAAGATAATCATATTGATTTTGCAGGCGGACTTACAAAAGCTATTAACAAAACAAAGCAATATTTAAAAGATACCAATAGGGATTTAAAAATTATTGTAGAGGCAAGAAATTTAGATGAAATTAGAGAAATTCTAAAAACAGATGGTGTGTACCGCATTTTAATAGATAACTTTAATTATGAAGACACTAAGACTGCTGTAAAATTAATTGGTGATAAATGTTTGACCGAGTCATCTGGAGGCATTAACGAAAAAACGGTTAGAAAATATGCAGAGTGTGGTGTAGATTTTATCTCATCTGGAGCGCTAACGCATTCGGTTTATAATATGGATTTGAGCCTAAAAGCTGTAGAATAGTTGAGGATTTGGAGTTATAAAATTTCCGAAGAAAAAAACAAAATGTGTTAGAGAATCAAGAAGAAAATATTGAAGATAAAATTGAAAGTAAGCTTTGGAAACTACCAGTTTTAAAGCAACTTTTTAAATTATTGACTATCATAAAAATTCCTGCCTTAGAAGGTTTAACGTTGTATGACTTTTTAAGGATGTATGTTAAGGGAATTATTAAAGGTGCTGTAACGTCTAGAGCGAGTGCAATTGCATTTAGTTTTTTTACCGCTATTTTTCCTTTTCTACTATTTGTGATTATTGTAATTCCTTATATTCCTATTCCTAATTTTGAAACAGAGTTTCGTGATTTTTTAGATTCATTATTACCACCTCAAACATCAGATTTCTTTTTTGAAAATATATTTCAAAACATTTTAACCGATGGTAATGCAGGTTTGATTTCAACTGTATTTGTATTGTCATTATTTTTAATGGCAAATGGAGTAAATGCGCTCTTTAGTGGGTTTGAGAGTTCGTACCATCAACAACTAACACGTAGTGTTGTAAAACAATATCTATATGCACTTGGCGTAGCGCTTATACTTGTGTTCTTGCTGCTTCTAACGGTCGTGTTTTTAGGGTATTTTCAAATCTATGTGGTGCAAGAACTTTTAGAAGTTTTGGAGCGACAAGGTTTTGAGACTGCCAGACAAAGTGTATTTTGGCCTAATTTTGCTAAATATATGTTTTTTGTGATTATGCTATATTTAGCAACAGCAACGCTTTATTATTTTGGAACGAAAGAAGGTAAACATTCTAGATTTTTCTCTGCAGGAGCCTTGTTTACTACAATTTTAATTATTGTTTTTTCTTACCTTTTTGGAGTGTATATTACTAATTTTGGTAGATACAATGAGCTTTACGGTTCTATTGGAGCCTTATTGATTATTTTATTTTATTTATGGTTAAACTCAAATTTATTATTATTAGGGTTTGAACTAAATGCAACAATTAGGCGTTTAAAAAGAAAGAATGATAATGAATAGATATGTAATAATAGTTTTACTCTTACTCTCTCAAGGTATGATGAGTCAAACTGTCTTCGGAAAATGGAAAACGGTAGACGATGAAACGGGTGAAGAAAAATCTATCGTAGAAATCTATCAAAAAGACGGTAAAGTCTTTGGAAAAATTATTGAAATATTTGACGAAACTAAGCGAGATTTAACTTGTAATTTTTGCAAGGGAGAAGATTACAACAAACCAATTTTAGGCTTAGATATTATAAAAGATTTAGAAAAGTCTGGAGATGTCTATAAAAGAGGTACGGTAACTAATCCTGAAGATGGTAAGATTTATGATTGCCGAATAAAACTCGATGACGACAATCCTAATAAACTACAACTACGCGGTTATGTAGCATTTTTTTATCGCACCCAATACTGGATTAGGGACAATTAATTAAAACGTTTTAAAAAGTCATCCTTTCTCCTTACCGAAATTGGTACTTGTGCGTCATTAGACATAATCACATAACTCTGTTTACCTTTATAATATTTTTTTACATGGTGGAGGTTAATTAAATGAGATTTGTGCGTTTTAAAAAATACAGCGTCGTCTAATAAATCTTCATAAAATTTAATAGGTTTAGAAACAACACTTTTGTTGTTTTTACAATAGATATGAGTTATACTAGTATCTGCTTCTAAGTGTATAATATCTTCAACCTTTAGGGTTTCAAAACCAGTTAAAGAGGGTAAGGTTATAATCTTATTTTGTTCTGGTTTAAGATTGTTAAACAAATTTTTAATTTGGTTTTCTATAGAGCCTTGAGATAATTCATTTTTTAATCTCATAATAGAATCATTAAAATCATCATAATCTATTGGCTTTAATAAATAATCAAACGCACTAAATTTAAACGCTTTTATTGCAAAATTATCAAACGCAGTTGTAAATATGACTTTAAAATTAACAGCTCCAATCTCTCGTAAAAAGTCAAAACCTGTTCGTTCATGAATTTTAATATCAAGAAATACCAAATCTGGTTTTAATTTAGTTACCATTTCTAGCGCATCTTCAACCGTGTTACATGTTGCAAGAATATTAAAGGTGTTTGGATGTTGAGCAATTAACTTTAATAATCTAGTAATGCAATGTTGCTCATCATCAATAAGTATTGTTTTTATCATTTAATATGCTAATTGGAGAGGCAGTGTTACTTCAATACGTGTGCCTTGAGTTTTATCTATAATTTTTACTTCACCATTAGTGTTTTTGACTTTATTAATAATGTCAATTCTGCTTTTGGTAATAGTCATTCCCATAGATTTTCTATTGGTTATAATCTTGTTAGTTTCAGTCTTTTTGCGTCCTACACCATTATCGTCTACACTGCAAATTATCATATTATTAGCCTCTTTAAAAGATATTAAAATTTGACCTTTATCATTAATTTGCGATATACCGTGAATAATACTGTTCTCTAGAAATGGCTGCAATATCATTGGTGGTATCAAAATATTATCTACCTCTAAAGAGTCTTCAATTTCTATGGTATAATCAAACTTGTTGTCAAAGCGTTTACGCTCTATATCTAAATAGGTTTTTAAGAGCGAAATATCTTCAGACAAGAGTATCTCGCTTTTTTCAGAATTTTCTAAAGTTAGACGCATTAATTTTGCAAACTTGCCAAGGTAATCACTAGCAGATTGTGTGTCGTTTTTTAAGATATAATCACCAATAGAATTTAAAGAATTAAATATAAAATGCGGATTCATTTGCGAGCGCAACGCCTTAAGCTCTGTATCTGTGACCTTAGCATTAAACTCTGCTTCTTTAGTTTTGGTAACTGCATCTTGCTTTCTTTTGTAAAGAACAAAACCAATAATCGAAGCAAAAATTAAACCGCTTCCTCCAATAATAGAAGCGTTTTTTATTGATTTTTGACGTTGAATTTCTACTTGTGCAATAGCATTATTTTTATCGGCTTCATACTGTATTTCTTTACGTGAGATTTCTAATTTTCTATCTGCGTTAATCACACTGTCATTTAATACAATATATTTTTTATAGTTTATAAATGCATTTTTATAATCTTCCTTTTGCTCAAAAACATGCGCAAGTGTCGCAAATGCACTACTTTGGGTAGCTAAACTGTTTGGAGAGCCTTCTTGATTTAAACTTTGTTGCGCATAAAATTCGGCTTTTTCAATATTATTGTTTTTTAGAAAAACTTCGGCAGCATTAACAAAGGCAGATACCTTTAAAAATTCAAAATTGTGCGTTTCAACTAGTGCTAAACTTTCATTAGTATGTTTTAATCCTTCTTTTAAATATCCAGCATTGGTTTGTACTAAACCTAAGTTGCTTTTAATATTAGCAATGTGTAAAATTTGTTTAACCGAGTCTGCAGCTATAATTGCTTGTTTATAATAGTAAATAGACGAGTCGGCTTTTTGTTGATGACCATATATGTTCCCAATGTAAAAATAAATGTTGGTTTTGTACTCAGGGTACTTAAGTAGTGTTTTATATGTTTTTAATGCCTTGTCATAATCTTGCTGTTCATAATGTATGAGTCCAATATTGGTAAGCACTCCAACCGTGTATTTATCTAGTTTAGGATTGTTTTCTATAATAGCATAAGCATCTTGATAATGGTCTAATGCAGTTATTGGGTCTGATTTAAAGTAATGCTCAATAATGCCAATGCTATTATAGGCGAGTGCCATGCCTTTATCATAATTTAGTTTTTTTGAAATCTCTAAAGTTTTAAGATTATAATCCATCCAAGTCGTATCGGTTGGAGTTAAGAACATTTTCCTGGCTACAAATTTTGTTCTCAAATCTACATAAGTAGTGTCTTTAATTTTGTAGTTATTAATGACATTTTCAAGAGAATCAATAGCCTTGTTTTGAGAAAAGCAAAATAATGATGTCATGAAAAAGATAGTTGGTAGTATTCTTTTCATAAAAGTGAATAATAAATAATAGCAGGATAAAAGTAGCAAATATTTGTCATAAATAAGCTACAATAGTTACGTTAATACGTTCAAAGTCAACGTTTATAAGTTTGATATGGTTTTTTTTGTGTAAAACATGGTTCTTTAAATAATCAAAAATTATAGACCATGAAAACTACAATCTATTTACTCAAAGTTTTATTCCTTTCGCTGCTTTTAACAAATTGCTCTGGAGATGATGATGATTCAATGTCTGAAAATAATATAGCTTTTGGTACCATACAATTATCTGGACCAGACACACAAATTTTTGGTAATTCACTAACGGTTGGCAATATAGATCCAGATGGGCTAGATACTACTGGTACAAATAGCTCTGTCACACTTTTAGATGAAAACACGACCATAGTAGATGGAGAACTTGTACCAACCGATTTTGCTAACGCCTTTGTAATCGTTGCTGCTCAATTTACTGTTGGTGATAATGCAGCTGTAAACAAAGCTATATCAATGGTAATTGTAAAAGATGGTTTAGAGTACGGTTATGTATGCACAACACCACCAACAAGCTCTGCAGATAATACAGATTGTGGCACAGGATTTAGTGTAGATAAAGTAGCTAAACAAATTGTATTTGATGATACAACAGTTATAAATACAGATACTCAAACCATACTTACCATGAACGGAATAATCAATTATTAAACCAACTAGTTTCAATTATTTTAATATGATAAATACATGTAATATGACAGCAATAAACAAATTACACCAGCTCGTTTCCGTAGTAATAATGGTTATATTTTTAATTCCGTTAAACGGGTTTGCTCAAAAAAAGCGTTTAAAGCCTCCAAAAAGAGTTTCTAAGATTGAAAGTGTAGATCAATTTGTAAATAACTCGTTTGATCTTTATCACAAAGTATTTGTCTATGATAGTTTAACAAAAGCAGGTGTAGAAGTGCCTGCAGAAATAGAAGATGCTTTATTAGAGAGAGCAGAGCAAGACCTCGATAGTTTATGGCAAATATTACCAACAATTATGGATGATATGACTAGTGGAGACGAAAATATTTTAGTTAAAGGAAAAGCTACCATTAATCTCAATAAAGCCAAAAAAGCTTTAAAGTATAGCATGACAATGGTCAAGGTTTATTTTCTGGGCACAGAAGAAGATGAGGATGAAGATGAAGGTGATGATAATTAAATTAAGAGTAAAATGTATAATAAAATTATAATTACTGTATTGAGTATTGTTGTCTTCGGAAACGTAGCAACTAGTCAATCATACAAGTCAGGTTTTAGAGCAGATATGTGTGATTGTCTCACACTAGAAAGCCAAAAACGCAAATTAACAGATAATGCTTTTAAAGCATGTTACAGAGAAACTTTATCAAAATATGCAGTCCAAATAGATGCACTAATTATAGAAGAAGATGAAAACAAGAAATTTCTTTTGGGACAACTAGCCAGGAAGAATTTAATATTAGCGATGCAAACCGAGCTGGTTTATACTTGTGACTCCTACTACAATCATCTAGAAAGTGAGAAGCTTAGTAAAAAGCTTATTGCTCAAGAACATGCAAAAGAAAACCAATTGGATGCTAGTAATCAACTCGTCGCAATGTCTCCCACATCATATGCATATTTTAATAGAGCACAAATACATTATAATTTGGCTCATTATGACAAGGCAGCAGCAGATCTTAAAAGTTGTTATGAGGTGAACCCAAATAAAGACAATGTAAAATCTAGACGACATGAATTGCTTTTAATGGCATTAATTCACGAAGAAAACAACAATTATAACGAAGCCATTGCATTGTATGATCTTGCTTATTTTGGGGAACTTGATTTTGAAGTTGCAATATTGAGAGCCATTGCAGACAGAAATAATGGAGGAACAATTGCTAACATTCCTAAAAAGGAAGATTTAACGTCCAAATCTATTAATTCTAACAAACAAAATAGAAGGAAACCAAAATCTAAAAGTGGTTCGCAATCTCAGTCTTCAAAAAAGAGAACATCTACAAATAGGCAACAAACAAAAAAGAAAACAGATACATCATCTTTAAAAAAACTATTTAAAATAGATAATTGATTAATTGAATTAGCCTTAAAAAAACCATCGTTAGAAGCGATGGTTTTTTTATTTAAACCTATTACCTTTGGTGCAATGAGTTACTTCATCAACGTCATACTGCCAATTCCATTAGAGAAAAGCTTCACATATGCCATAACACAAGCAGAAGCAGAATTTCTGCAACCAGGAATTCGTGTGTCTGTTCCCTTTGGGAAATCTAAGATCTACACAGCTTTAGTCTTAGAAATTCATAATAAAGCGCCTCAAATTTATGAGGCTAAAGACATTCATCAAATTTTAGATGAAACTCCAGTTGTAACCGCTCAACAATTACAGCATTGGCATTGGATTTCTAAATATTATATGTGTACGCTAGGCGATGTCATGCGAGCAGCATTACCGAGTCCGTTTATTTTGGAGAGCGAAACGGTAGTGAGTAAAAACGACAGTGTTGTTATTAATGATGAAGATTTAAAAGATGATGAGTTTGTTATTTACGAAGCATTACATCATCAATCCTCTTTGAAAATACAAGACATGATGTCTATTTTGGATAAGAAAAATGTGTTGCCAGTGATTAAAAGATTATTGGAGAAAAATGCCATTTCTGTTCAAGAGGAAATTTATGAAAAGTACAAACCTAAACTCGTTAGATACGTTAAAATAGCGTCAAAGTTTTCTTCGGAAAATGGCCTGCAAAACTTACTAGAAGAATTAAGTAGAGCGCCAAAACAGCGAGACGTTATTATGACGTTGTTTTCAATTTCTGCGCAAACAAAAAAGCCAGTAAAAGTTTCAGATTTATCTGAGGAGAGTGACGCCTCATCTTCAATAATCAAAACCTTAATAGATAAAGAAATTCTCGAAGAATATCATATCCAAACAGATCGTGTTCAATACGATGGCAATGATAATGAAGACTCTAAGCATTTAAATACACATCAAGAAAAAGCATTAAGTGATATAACTAAAACATTTGAAAATCAAAACATTACACTGCTTCATGGTGTGACATCATCTGGTAAAACTGAAGTTTATGTCAAACTCATTGAAGATCAATTAAAAGCAAAAAAGCAAGTTTTGTATTTGTTGCCAGAAATTGCATTGACAACTCAATTAGTAGAGCGATTACAAAATTATTTTGGCGAGCAAGTTGCAGTTTTTCACAGTAAATATTCAGCTCACGAACGTGTTGAGGTGTGGAACAATGTACTCAACAATTTACCTAAAGCGCAAGTAATCTTAGGAGCTCGTTCATCGGTATTATTACCTTTTAAAAACCTCGGACTTATAATCGTTGATGAAGAGCACGAGTCATCTTATAAGCAGTTTGATCCAGCTCCTAGATATCATGCAAGAGATACAGCTATTGTGTTGGCTAATATCTTCCAAAGTAAAACGCTTTTAGGATCTGCGACACCAAGTTTAGAAAGTTATTATAATGCACAGCAAGGCAAATATGGTTTAGTAGAACTTAACCATCGTTACAATAATGTGATGATGCCAGATATTGAGTTGGTAGATATAAAAGACAAGCAAAAGCGAAAGCGCATGCAAGGTCATTTTAGTGACCGATTGATAGAAGAAATCAAAGAGACATTAGAGCAAGGGTTTCAAGTCATCCTATTTCAGAATAGGAGAGGGTTTTCTCCAATTATAGAATGTAATTCTTGTGGTCATGCACCTCAATGTCCTAATTGTGATGTGAGTTTGACGTTTCATCAATATAGAAACCAATTGCGTTGTCATTATTGTGGTTATAACTCTGTAATGCCAAAGACTTGTGATGCTTGTGGAAGTGTAGAGCTAGATAGTAAAGGCTTTGGGACAGAGCAAGTAGAGCAGGAGGCAAAGTTATTATTTCCAGACCACAAAGTAGGTCGTATGGATTTGGATACCACGCGTGGTAAATATGGTTATGAAAAGATTATTACAGCTTTAGAACAAGGTGAAATTGATATTCTGGTAGGTACACAAATGTTGACTAAAGGTTTAGATTTTAGAAATGTAAAGCTCGTTGGTATCATGAACGCAGATAATATGCTCAATTTTCCAGATTTTAGAGCACATGAGCGCAGTTACCAATTGATGGCTCAGGTTTCTGGAAGAGCAGGACGTACTGAAGCACGTGGTAAGGTATTAATCCAAACTTATAATCCGTATCATAAAATCTTGCAGCAAGTCTCTACAAACAGTTATTTTGAGATGTTTGAGGAGCAATTAGCAGAACGACATGCTTTTAAGTATCCACCAGTATACAGGATGATAAAAATTACATTGAAACATAAAGATTATCAAAAAGTAGATGTTGGAGCAGATTGGTATGCAAAATCATTACGTACCGTTTTTGATAAGCATGTTTTAGGACCTGAGTTTCCACCTGTGGCACGAATTAGAAATCAGTATTTAAAACATATACTGGTTAAAATTCCTCAGAAACAATCGTTAGGTAAAACTAAAGAAGCCATTATGAAGATTAACACTAGCTTTTTAAGTGTTAAAGATTTTAGGCCTATTCGTGTGATTTTGAATGTGGATAACTATTAGTGTGATAGACATTTGCAACAAATGTCGTTATCAAACTAATTGCGTTAAAAAGACAGAATCTTATAAGTATAAGAGGCTAACAAATTCATATTTACTATTATTTAAATTTATTAGACGGTTTGTATTAAAAAGATGAGGTCTTTTTTATGGATAGTATTTGAAGAACTAAAATTTCCGAAGCCCACTATATAACAACAAAAATCCCACTGAGCGGTGGGATTTTTTAGTCAAATGTTAGTTAGTCATTAGGGCATAAAAGACTGAAATGTAGTTGTATTTCAATCTTAAATATTATTTAACGCATCTACAAGTTGGGTTTTCTTATTTCTACTCAATGGTATTTCATAAGCGCCAACCTCTACGTTTTTACTATTAAATCTATCGACCTTATCAAGGTTTACGATATATGATTTATGTATTCTTAAAAATTTACCTTCTGGTAATTCATGCTCAAAAGCTTTCATTGTAGATAAAACGACTAAGCTGTTTTCTTCGGTAACTAATTTTACGTAATCACCAAGGGCTTCAATCCATTTTATATCTTTTATGTAAACTTTACGTTTTTTCAAGTTACTTTTGACGAAAATATGTTCGCCATCAGTTTCATTGAAATCTAGCTTTAATTTATGTTGCTCTAAGGCTTTTTCTACAGATTGATTAAATCTCTCTCTCGTGATTGGTTTTTGTAGATAGTCGGTTGCATCATAGTTAAAAGCTTTAAATGCGTATTCAGTTTTACCTGTAACGAAAATAATTTGGGGTTTGTTGTTGAGTACGTCAAGCAGTTCGAAACCATTAAGTACTGGCATCTCAATATCTAAGAAGATTAAATCTACTTTATGAGTATTGAGTCCATTCTTGGTCTCTAAAGCGCTACTGTATTCTGCTATAAGGTTAAGTGAGCTATGATTCTCAATTAACTTTACAATGGATAACCGTTGAATTGCAGAATCATCAACTACTACACAGTTTAAAGTCATAACATTATTATATTTTAGGTTAAGATATCGACAATAGTACGAAAAATTCGGTCAAAAACCAAAAAACATCGGTAAACTGTTACTTTTAACATTTTCTTAACATTTGTAACATCTCTAAAATTTTATATACAAAAACGTTGCCAGTATTATAAATAATAGTTATTTTTGCACTCATTTTTAACACAAAAAATAGATTTTTATGAATCATTATGAAACTGTTTTCATCTTAAATCCCGTTTTATCTGATGACCAGATAAAGGAAACAGTAAAGAAATACGAAGATTTTCTTGTTTCTAGAGGAGCGAAGATGGTAGCCAAAGAAGATTGGGGCTTAAAAAAATTAGCTTACCCAATTCAAAACAAAAAAAGTGGTTTTTATCACTTATTTGAGTACACAATTGATGGAGAACACATCAACCCATTAGAAGTAGAGTTTAGACGTGATGAGCGTTTTATGCGTTACTTAACAGTGGCTTTAGACAAGCATGCAATTGCTTGGGCAGAGAAAAGAAGAATTAGAGATAAACAAAAAGCGTAATTATGTCTTCAATAGAACAACAAGCAAAAGGAAAAAAAGATGGAGAGATTAGATATCTTACTCCATTAAATATTGACACGAGCAAAACGAAGAAATATTGTCGTTTTAAGAAATCTGGTATTAAGTATGTTGATTACAAAGATGCAGATTGGTTATTAGGTTTTGTAAACGAGCAAGGTAAAATTTTACCAAGACGTTTAACAGGAACATCTTTAAAATATCAAAGAAAAGTATCTGTAGCAGTAAAAAGAGCGCGTCATTTAGCGTTGATGCCTTATGTAGCAGATTTATTAAAATAAAATACCAATAACTATGGAACTTATATTAAAACAAGACGTTGAGAACTTAGGATTTAAAGACGATATTGTATCTGTAAAGAACGGTTATGGTAGAAATTTTTTAATTCCTCAAGGACAAGCTGTAATGGCAACGTCATCTGCTAAGAAAGTATTAGCAGAGACTTTAAAGCAAAGAGCTTATAAAGAGAAAACAATTATTGAAGAGGCTGAAAAAACTGCCGAAGCAATCAAATTGTTAACTATTAAATTAACATCTAAAGCTGGTACAGGAGCTACTGCAGGAGATAAATTATTTGGTTCTATTACCAATATGGATTTAGCTAATGCACTTAAAAACGAAGGTCACGACGTTGATAAGAAGTTCATCTCTATCACTGGTGGAAACATCAAACGTTTAGGGCAATATGAAGCAGCAATTAGATTACATAGAGCTGTAACTGTAGATTTAACTTTTGAAGTTGTCGCAGAAGCTTAAGCTTATATAATAAATTTTTAAAAAGCCTCAATCCATACCGGAATGAGGCTTTTTTCATAACCAATCTATTCGCCTTTAATTGAATAGATGAATTTAAATTTTTTTTCTCTTCGGAAAATTAACGACTTACAAAATGAAGTATTCTAGACTTACAAAAGAGCAATTTGAAGAATTACACCAAGAATTTATTAATTTTTTGGCTACTCAAACCATAACTGTAGATGAGTGGGAAGATATAAAAGCTAATAAACCCGAAGTTGCAGAGCAAGAATTAGACGTATTTAGCGATTTAATTTGGCAAGGTGTATTATCTAAGGTTAATTATCTAGAGCATATCTCACCGCAACAAATGCACTTGTTTCATTGTGCAGAAAAGCAAATGCGCTTAATTGCCATTAAAATTAAAAACAAAGAGGTTGATATTACAACAAAAGATGGCTATACTTGGTTTAAAGATAATCTTCTATCTGACGATGTAGAGCTTTTTACAGCAGTTAAAGATTATAGTGATGATAAGGGATTAGATAAATTTAAACTCATTCAAGAAGGTGCTAATATTACCAAAGGTGATCTTTACAATTATTTTGAAAACATAATGAGCTAAATCACTCAACAGCAATGTGTAAATCTACGATACACTTTTTCTCTGGATGTGTATTAAAATCGTTGTGATAAATTTCAAAAGGTGGCTCATTGCGCATTTTGTAACCATTAGTATTCATATACATAAAAAGTTCTGTCCAAATACGCTCAAACTCTCCAATATTAATTTCGTGATGCGCAATAATGTGTAATCCTTTATTAATAGTAACAAGAGTCATGTCTGCATCAGGTTTTAAAGGTTGGTTTACTAATAAACACGCTCGCATTCTAACTTTGTTTGGTGCAGTGATTTTAAAACTGTCATAATATATAGTCGCCATTTTAAAATTTGGCTCGCGAAGCAAACCTTTTGGTCCAGACCATTCTAATACATTTTGAAATGTTGATGATAAATTTTGAACGCCAATACAAGAGGTGCCAATTGTATGAATATCCTCAATAGTTGTAACTTCAATGTGCGATGGCATAGCATTAGTTTTTAAATTTGTGTCACAAACATAAGCATCAAATTGCATAGTTAGTTTACCATTATTGCTTTTTACTTTACGTATCTTGCTATAAGTACCTTTTCCTTTTCTTCGGAAATCACTCGGACTCATACCATAAAATTTCTTAAACGCTCGTGTAAATGAAGCATTACTTGAAAAACCGTAACGGGTTGATAATTCTGTAATAGTTATTTCTTTCTTCCGAAGTAAAACTGAAGATCCTTTTTCTACGCGTTTTCTAGAAACGTATTGGTTGAGTGTTTCATTTGTAAACGCTTTAAACATGCGATGAAAATGATATGGCGAGTAATGTGCAACTTGAGAAACTGTGATTAAAGATAAATCTTGTTCTAGATTTGATTCTATAAACTGTAGGGCCTTATTTATGCTTTTTAGTTGATGTTTAGAGAGTGCCATACTATTAAAATGAAATTTTGCTATTGGTTAGTTTTAAGCTCATACTTGTCAATAATTGTATTCATTTTATGATGTAATTCTTGAGTTTTTTCAATGTAGAGGGTGTCTGTAACTTTACCAGAGTTATCAATTATTAATTTTTGAGAATATTCAACATCAAATAATAGTCTATTATGATGAGGGTCTTCATGAGAAAATTCTACTTTATAAAAATTACCAATTCTTATTCCATCGGTAATGTAAGCAGCAGCAGTTCCATAATAAACCTTGTTGTTATGGCTAAATTCATACTTGTATCGTCTTTTACTGTATTGTTTTACAATAGCTGTAGAGTTGTAAATGACACCAAAAGTTATAGTTTGATTTTGGTCTATATCTTGTTTGTTCTTTAGTGCAGCTATCAATCCATAAATAAACAAAGGGATCACAGCAATCCAATAATAAGATGTAATAAAGGTTGTTAATTTTGCGGTTTGGGTAGTTCTACTCATGCCTTAACGACTCCACAGGATCTAACTTAGCAGCCTTACTAGCAGGATAAGATCCAGAAATCACAGCAACTATAAATGTAATAATCGAAGCCCAAATCATGGCACTCCATGGTATTACAAAATTAAAATCTGCAAGAGATGCAAAAAGAGAACCTAAAAGGATGCCTAAAATAATACCTAATAAGCCACCTAATTGTCCTATAATAATAGTTTCTATAAAAAACTGAAATGCAATGGTGCCACTTTTAGCACCTAAAGCCTTACGCACGCCAATTTCTCTAGTACGTTCTGTTACCGAGACTAGCATCATATTTAATAAAGCAATCGTAGAACCAAAAATAGTAATGATACTAATAAACCATGCAGCTTTAGAGAGTACACCAGTTATTTCGGCGATTCTATTAATTAAATCATCGCTTCGCTCGATACCAAAATTATTTTCTTCAACAGGGTTTAAGCCTCTAATATTTCTAAATAAAACAATGGCTTCATCCTGAGCGCCTTCTAGCATATCTTTTTTATCGGTTTTAACACTCAAACTGTAATTAATATTTGAGTTTGTAAAAATAGTTCTTGCCTTTTGAAGTGGCATTAAAACTCTTAAGTCTTGGTTGTTGCCAAACGTAGAACCTTTTTCCTTAAGTACACCAATAACTTTAAATTTTGCACCTCTTATACTAATAGTTTTATTTAAAGGGTTAACATCTGCAAGTAAAGCTTTTTGTAAATCGCTACCAATAACGCAAACACTATTACTGTTTTTTACATCAAAAAAGTTAAGAGCTCTACCAGTTTCTATTTCTAAACCAGAGTTTGGAATAAAATTTTCATTTACTCCAAAAACCTGTACCTCAGGATCTGTTTTCTCGTTTTCATATTTAACCTCAGCAGTTCTTGTGCCTTGAAACGATAACGAAGTACTGGTAAATGGGAATTTATAATCTTCTTCAAACGCTTTTACTTGCCTGTAACCAATCACAGGATTTATTTTTTGGTCATCATTAGAGCGTCTTTGCGAAGTAAAATCATAACGTTGTATGTTAAATGTATTTGCTCCCATAGACGAGAAATCACTAGAAATTGTGTTTTCTAAAGCAGAAACAGCACTTAAAATACCAACTAATGCGGTAATTCCTATAGCGATAATTAAAATGGTAAGTATGGTACGAAGCAATTGACTTCTAATAGAATCAAAAGCAATACGGATATTTTCTCTAACTAATGAAAACATAAAAATTTTTAATGTTGGTTGCGTTTTATAATAAGACTACAAAACATCAATAAAGTTACTATAAAAATCAATTATCTACTGTTTGCCTATAAAAATTATAATATTTTTGTGAAGAATTAAGATAAACAATGCGGTCTATTTTTATTTCTTCGGAAATTTTAAAAGATGAAGTTTAGTCTATTCATAAGATACTGTTTATTTAAGCATAGTCGAGAATCTTTTGTCGTTAAACTTCATTAGTATTTTGAGTGCTCAATGTAACAGAAAGAAATAAGTTGAATTAATCAAGTTTAGATTCTTTTTTACTTCGGAAAAGGGAAGAGGGACTATAAAAGAGATTTCCACTGTCGTGGGAAATTAATATGGCACAAAAACCAAGCATACCAAAAGGAACCAGAGATTTTAATCCGCAAGAGGTCGCAAAGCGAAATTATATTTTCAATACTATACGATCTCAATTTGAAACTTTTGGGTTTCAGCCCATCGAAACACCAAGTTTTGAAAATTCAGATACTTTGATGGGAAAATATGGAGAAGAAGGTGATCGATTGATATTTAAGATTTTAAATAGTGGTGATTATTTAAGTAAAGTAAATGAAGATTTATACACCAGTAGAGACTCAAATAAAATAACTTCTAGTATTTCAGAAAAGGCTCTTAGGTATGACTTAACAGTGCCTTTTGCGAGATACGTTGTACAACACCAAAACGACATTGATTTTCCATTTAAGCGTTATCAAATACAACCCGTTTGGAGAGCAGATAGACCACAAAAAGGGAGATTTAGAGAGTTTTATCAATGTGATGCCGATGTGGTTGGTAGTGATTCCTTATGGCAAGAAGTTGAATTTATACAGTTATATGATGCTGTATTTACTGCTTTAAAATTAGATGGTGTTACTATAAAAATTAATAACCGTAAAATCTTATCTGGTATTGCAGAGGTTATTGGAGCTCAAGATAAACTTATAGATTTTACTGTGGCTTTAGATAAGCTGGATAAAATAGGAGAGGAGAAAGTAAAAGACGAAATGCGAAGTAAGGGCATTTTTGAAGAAGGTATAACTAAGCTCCAACCTTTATTTACTCTAAAAGGTGATTTTGGAAACCAAATAGAAGAATTAAAAACAATTCTTAACTCGTCTGAAGAAGGAAAAAAAGGTATTGAAGAATTAGAATTTATAAATAACGGAATTGAAACTTTAGGTTTAAAAACTGCAACATTGCAATTGGATGTGACGCTTGCTCGCGGTCTTAATTATTATACAGGCGCTATTTTTGAAGTTGCAGCACCAGATGGTGTAAAAATGGGATCTATTGGTGGAGGAGGTCGTTACGACGATTTAACAGGAATCTTTGGTCTTAAAGATATGAGTGGTGTTGGTATTAGTTTTGGTCTCGATCGTATTGCTCTTGTGCTAGAAGATTTAGGTTTGTTTCCAGAAACTATAACAAATACTGTTAAAGTACTTTTTATTAATTTTGGAGAAGCAGAAGCAATGGCAAGTATGAAAGCTATAAAGGCTTTACGAGAAGCTGGTGTAAGTGCTGAGTTGTTTCCAGATAATAAAAAAACCATCAAGCAATTTAATTATGCTAACAAAAGGCAAATACCTTTTGTAGTTTTATTAGGAGAGTCTGAACTGGCTGCAAATACATTTACTTTAAAAAATATGAACTCTGGAGAACAGCAAGAGCTAACTTTAGAAAAGTTGATAGCTATGTTGCGCTAATATTTCCGAAGAAAAAAATATTATATAAATTTAAAAAGCCTCTTTCCAATTAAGGATAGAGGCTTTTTTAGAGTTAAGATTGTGGTAGATTTGGGATCTATTTTTACTTAACTAGAACTTTTTTAGATAGTAAACCGCTTAAAGTGTCTATCTTAATAATGTAAGTTCCAGTACTAAGATTCTTAACTAAATATTCAGAATAGTCCAGTTCTGAAATGTTTTCAATTCTTGTTACTTCTTGTCCGATGATATTGTACAAAGCAATAGACTTTACATCGACAAAGTTAGGGTTATATAAGGCAATGCTTTCTGTCTCTAAATTGTAGAAAACATCTATTGTATTAAGTTTTATGTCATCAACACTTAATGCAGCATCAGCTTCGCTAAACGTTAATTCAAATCTATCTAGGTATTCTCCTGCAGGAAGTACAAATTCAAAATCTCCTGTTCTCAAATTATGATAGCTGTCATTTTCTAAATCATGAATAAATATATCAATACTATCTGGCACGTTTTCTAGTTCGTCTATAGTAATGGTATTTAGACCATCATCTTCGGTTTTGATACCTAAAGGGTATACGCTCTCTGGTTCTGCCTCATTACTTCCTTGGATAGTATATTTTTCGTTCTCGATAATCCAGTATAAATCATCCATTTGATTATCGTAGATTTTAGCATCGTAAGCCCAATCATAACCAGTAGTTGTAGCATCATCAATAGTTAATAATAACTGTCTATGGATAGTATTAATTGAGTTAAAACCAATTCTAAATTTCATTCTCTCATCAACAGCCTCTGTGTTATCGCTAGCACTAGCATAGTTCTCTGAATTTCTAACAAATACTGAGCTATCTGCACCAGAGAATTTTTCTTTTTTATAATCTCTTTGACCGTTATTAAAGTTTATATTACCTGTAGATTCTCCTACAACAAAGAAACCTTGACTTACTGGTATATATTGACCAGGTGTTTTTGTTGGAGTTCCTCCTGTACCTACATCTGGATCATTAGTTCCTAAAGAAGGAGCTGCAACACCTCCAGAGAAGTTATAGGTTGCATAACCACCTTGGTAATCTGATAGGTTATGGTTACCGCCTCCCCAATGTTCCCAGAAATAAAGCGTACCGCTTATTAATGGGTCTGCACCTGCACCAGTAATATTTGGTCCATTATCTGTAATAAATATGTTAGCATCTATTGCAGAAGGGTATGGGTTACCTACAAGATAATCGTTACCAGCATTTAAGGTTAAGTTCACATCTCCATTATTAGGTTTTCCTAAGAAAACATAATTTTGTTGATCTGTAATTGTACCAGACCCTGGACCTTTCATTGTAAATCCTTCACCTGTAAAGAGAGTTCCGTTTCTTCTAACATGTTGCCACGCAGAGTAATCGTCGTCTAATTGGTTGGCAAATTTCCAAATCCAGTAATCTGCAATTGTAATTGTACTACCATCTGATCCATCATATCCTGAGTTGCTAAAGTTGATTGGGTTTACGCCATCAAACATTACATCGGCTACAGTATATGAATTGTTATTAGTTGTACCATTAGATTCTCCTACAGGTGATGACCAATAGTTGTAAGTGTGAACATCTGCAGTACCTTGTTGATCTTTTTCTAAAGTTCCTGTTGATGTCGGGTCAAGATCACTACCTGATCCTTGAACAAGTTGAGATTGACCTTCTAAATCTATTTTACCATCTAGTTTTAAGTAATGAGATATTGTTAGACCATTACCTGCTGCTGCATCTGCATTGTCTCCATCTACTGTAAGTTCTCCAGCTTCAACAAATAATGCTAAGACTTGGGCTTCTCTACCGCGAACAATCTCTGTATCTATATTTATATCATGTCCAACTCTTACGATATTCCAATCTACTGGTATAGAGTTGTCGGCTAGAGATAAATCATTAGGTACTGTTTGTACATTTCCATTTAGCCACGTATTGTTATTAGACCAGTTACCATCTCCTTGTGAAATATAAGGTAATGGAGCTGTTTGTCTATCTACAGTATTTAGATTTCTCAATGCACCTTGGATACCGTTACCAGAAGCGTCTTCTGTATTTGTATAGGTATAAACAGACATTGGGTAATATCCTGCTAATTGTGACCAAGGTATTGTTGCAACATCATTTCTGGTTATAGTATTAGGTAAAATTTTACCTTCAACAAAATTTGAATTTTCTTCTATTTCTTGATTCATTATGAATCTTAATTGAGTAGGCGTTAAGTTAACATCCCATACTCTTACTTCATCAATATTTCCTCTAAAATGTGCTCTAGGAGAATTTTTTACCGCAGCAGCTATGAAAAATGATTGATCACTTGCAATTGGTGGAGGGCTGTTTCTTGACCTACTTTCTACACCATCAATATAAATGGTAACTGTAGTGCCATCATAAATAGCTGCTACATGGTGCCACTCATCATCTGGTATAGCTGTATTATCATTTAAGATTTGATTGGTACCATTTCTCCATCTAAAAGTTAACCTATTATTGTCTCTTATATAAAAATCATAACCTTCTGTAAATGATGCATTTCTTTTAGATACGATAGACTTAGTGCCACTATCTGCAGCATCTCTTTTAATCCATGCAGATACTGTGAAGCCTGCAGGATTTAAGTCTAAATTATTCTCCATATCAATATAATCTACACTACCATCAAAATACACAGAACGAACAACTTCAATTCTAGGTGCATATCCAAAAGTTATGTACTTAGTCCCATCAAAATCATAATCAGTTTCTAAATTACCACTACCATCGGCAGTCATAATTCTATAATCTGCTGTAGGATCAAATACACCAGTGCTAGAAATAAACATATAAAAACTACCTGGTGGTGTAATATTTCTAATTGCAGCTTGTGGGATTCTTACTTTAACAGAAGGAATGTCTCCTCCAGTTTCAACAACTTTCCAAACACGTTGCATAGCTGTAAATGAAACATCTGTAGTTAAGGCAGGAGAGATGCCAGCACTCATATTAACAGAAATTTCTGAGGCAGCCAGATTTAAATCTGCGCCATTATTTCCCCAAACTAAATATTCTTTATTATTAAAAGTAGTTGGGTTTGCAGAGATATGATCTCTGTTAGTGTCATAAATATCATTTAATCCCATGGTAAGGATTCCTTCAATTCGTCCTGTACCATCAGTAGCGTCATTAACACTTCTTGATTGTTTTTGGTTTAATTCTGAAATATCATCCCTTCCAATACCAGCAATATCATAATTGTAGCCAACATTAGCAGATTGGTCCCAAATTACGTTTCCATCACTGTTAACATAATCTTGGGTGGTTCCATTAACTCCTAAAGTTATACCATATTTAATTGCTAAATAAGATTGAATTCTATTTCGTTCTTGACTTAAGTTGTTATCAGTTTTTCTAGAGTTGTATGTGATTACTTCAGCAATACGACCATCAAAACTACCGTTCCAGTATTGGCTTCTACCTAACCAGTACTTTCCATTATTAATCATTTTGTATAATGAAATATCATTAGTTTCTGTTCCTACTTGGTTTGCATTAAAATACACTTCCATATCAGTGTCAGTCGCATTTTGTCTAACATTAAGAATTTGTATCTGGTTATAATCAGTACCAGATGTAACATCTGCTCTACCATAACCATTTTCTGGTGACGTAGGAGTTGTTTCATTTGTTGTAGCAATACAATATGAAAGTCGCTCATTTACAAACCTACCAGTATAAGCACCATAACCAAAACCAGTAACATCTTCTGTAAAGGTTTCTCCATCAGGATCAGAACTCGTAAAAGTATCTAATGGTACCATTGTAGTAGTAATTGTTGGATCTGGCATTAATACAACAAAGAAATCATGACTATTAAAACCACCTGTTCCTTTTAATTCGTCTCTACTACCATCATTTATGACATAAGTCATATCTGAGAAAGCTGTATTGTTATCATTTTCAAAATCAATAACAGGATTAAAATTGAAGTTTCTTGCGATGTTATTTCTATAAACAGGTTCTTGTCCAGGAACAACTGTTTCTGCATTATTACCTTTACCATTATCTGCCCATAGGTTAACTAAAGAACCATCTGATGCATAAGTAATACCATCTATTTGATCGGCTTTAAGCCATAAGTCTAAATCAGATACTATGCCTCCTGGCGCAAAAGTTGGAGAGCAAAATGAAGTTGCACTAATAGTAATGTCATCTATATAAACAAGATCATTATCGGCACTTGCATCACATCTTACTCTAAATCTAGCTGTATTTCCACCAGGAAATGTATGATCTGTTCTAAAGATAGTTACCGTTTTGCTATATGGAAAGATGCCTCCACCAGCTTCAAAATCTGCTGTTTTATTAGCTACAATTCCACTAATAAAATTTCCTATAATTGACCAGCTAGCTCCACCATCGCTACTATATTCTACATAGAAATTTTCATTAGTCTCCATACTAGAAGGTTTGAAGAAAAATTTAAAATCTATTTTGTCATAAGTAGAGATATTAAAGAGTGGTGATATAACCGATGAGTTATTGCCTATTGCATCATCATCCCTTACCATTAAACTGTAATTACCAGTATATGCTAATCCAGCATTATTTATTCTAGATGCATCAGTACCTCCTATAGTCCAACCATCTAAGCCACTTTCAAAACCAGAAGCATGTAAAACAGATGTGCCACATGGAGGTGGTATAAATCCTGTACCTTGAATATTAAAGTTATATGGGTTTTCGTTAGCATCATTATTTGCAATGGTAATATTTGCAGTTCTTAGTCCAACAGCACTTGGGTCAAAAGATATAGTAAACGTTGTATTATTACCTGACGCAATAGGAGTTGTAGGAGCTGTAGTTAAGGTGAAATCACCAGCATTTGCACCACCAATTGTTACATAAGGAGCTCCACCTGTTAAATTTAAATCTGCCGAACCACCATTCATAATGGTGAACGTGTTTAGGTTAACTCCACCAGCAATATCTACGGTACCAAAGTCGGTATCATCAGAGAAATCTGGAGTAGTATCACCATCAACAATAGTGTTAGAATTACCCTGAATATTAATTTCTGGAAATGGTGTAAAGCCATTACCTTGAATATTAAAATTATAAGGGTTTTCATCAGCATCATTATTTATAATCGTAACATTTGCGGTTCTTAAACCAGCAGCACTTGGGTTAAATATAATATTAAAAGTTGTGCTATTACCTGGAGCTATTGTATTTGATGGAAATGGAGTTGTTACGGTAAAATCTCCAGCATGTAAACCACCAATAGTAATATATGGTGAGGCTCCACCAAGAGTTAAATTGGCAGTACCTGTGTTTTCTATTGTAAACGTGTTTGTTTGTGAGCCAAAAACTACATTTATTGTTCCAAAATCTGTATCATCGGTAGCAGATGGTGTCGTATCGCCATCATTAATCGTTGTAGCATTACCCAGAATATTAATTTCTGGCTCAGGAATAATTCCTGTTCCTTGTATACTAAAATTATATGGGTTTTCATCACTGTCATCATTAATAATACTTACTTCAGCGGTACGCAAACCATTGGCACTTGGGTCAAAAGTTATTTCGAAAGTCGTACTACCAGAAGCAGGCACCGAAGGAGTTCCAGGAAGAGCAGTAACCGTAAAATCTCCTGCATTTACTCCTGTAATACTGATTGCTCCAACTGAAAGTGGTCCTGTACCTGTGTTTTGAATTGTAAAAGTATTTGGATTTGTTCCTGCAACGGTATCCACAGGTCCAAAATCTGTATCATCAGCTAAATTAGGAGCTGTGTCGCCATCTGCAATTGATGTCGCATTACCTTCAATATCTATTTCTGGACCAAGTACAAGTAATGTACCGTCAATATCAATATCATCAAATACAGCATATTCATTAGTATTGTTACATCTACCAATAAAACGGAATGCAGAATTTGTATCAAAGTTATAAAGAGCAGTATCTAAAGTAAAAGTAAATGTCTGTGGAACTGATGTTGAATTTGCAAATTGAGTACCTCTTCTATAGTTCTCTAAAGTAATCCAATTGGTTCCGTCAAAAAATTGTAAATCAAATCCTTCATTATTATCTATACCTAACGATGTAAAGCAGAATGTGAAGTCTACACTACTGTAAGCAGTTAAATTTAAATCTGGTGATGTAAATCTACTCGAGGTATTAAAGTTATGAGAATATCTTACAAATATAGAGCCGACTGCATTACAATTGTAAGTTGCAGACGTTGTATAGGAGGCGTAAAATCCTCCGTCTATCCATCCTTGGGCGTCAGATTCAAAATCATAATCAGCAATATCAACTTGTGAATAAGATAACAGAGATGTAAAGAATATACCAAACAATAGGGCATACTTCCTTAACGAAAGGGTAGTAGGTTTCATAAGCGGTTAAATTTTAATTTGGGACTAATAAAATTACGGTGTAAATATATAACACAACTCTACAAAATGCAAATATATTCGATGAAATGCACAATAAAATATTTTTGCACTGAAAATCAATTATTTATAAAACATCATTTTTATGAAATTTCTTACAATTATGAAAACATTTATTACATTATTCAAATAAAAAAAGCTGGATTGTAAAAAATCCAGCTTTTCTTTAATAATTATAATATGGTTTTAATGTTTTACTAGTGTTTTTATTAAAGTCGTTCCATTATCATTATTTGTTATTTTAATAAAGTAAGGAGCTTCTTCTAAATTATCGAGATCTGATATAATTATAGAACCGTTAACACTGGTTTGTAGTTTCATATAAACTACTCTTCCATTTAAATCATAGATGTTAATTTCAAAATGGTTACCATTATAAATAACTGGTAGTTTAATTGTAATTACAGAATTAAAAGGATTTGGATTTATAGAGATTTCTGTACTATCAAATTCGTTAGTACCTAAAGTGTTATCATCCATTCCGTCACAATTTTCATCTATACCATTATTTGGAACTTCTATACCATTTGGATTTATTGACATATTAGAATCATCACAGTCTGTATTGTCAATTACATATCCAACAGGTAGAGAGCAATCGATAATTGAATTATCAGGATCACCAAAACCATCATTATCTATATCGGCATAATATGTAATTCCAGTTCCGTTATTTGTTACGTCCCACGAACAAGTCGTATCGTTAAACGTAGCAGTTTCGTAACATTCAGTTGTAGGTTCTTCGGGTTGTGTACCGTTGATGTCCCACGAACAAGTCGTATCGTTAAACGTTGCAGTTTCATAACATGCAGTTGTAGGTTCCTCTGGTTGTGTACCAGTGATATCCCACGAACAAGTCGTATCGTTGAATGTTGCGGTTTCATAACATTCAGTTGCAGGTTCTTCTGGTTGTGTTCCAGTGATATCCCAAGAACAAGTCGTATCGTTGAATGTTGCAGTTTCATAACATGCAGTTGCAGGTTCTTCCGGTTGCGTACCATTGATGTCCCATGAACATGTCGTTTCATTAAACGTCGCTGTTTCGTAACATGCAGTTGTAGGTTCTTCTGGTTGCGTACCATTGATGTCCCATGAACATGTAGTTTCATTAAACGTCGCAGTTCCGTAACATGCAGTTGTAGGTTCTTCTGGTTGTGTACCATTGATGTCCCACGAACATGTCGTTTCATTAAACGTTGCAGTTTCATAACATGCAGTTGTAGGTTCTTCAGGTTGTGTACCAGTGATATCCCACGAACATGTAGTTTCATTAAACGTCGCAGTTTCATAACATGCAGTTGTAGGTTCTTCAGGTTGTGTACCATTGATGTCCCACGAACATGTAGTTTCATTAAACGTTGCAGTTTCATAACATGCAGTTGTAGGTTCCTCTGGTTGTGTACCAGTGATGTCCCACGAACATGTCGTATCATTAAACGTCGCAGTTTCATAACATGCAGTTGCAGGTTCTTCTGGTTGTGTACCAGTGATGTCCCATGAACATGTCGTATCATTAAACGTCGCAGTTTCGTAACATGCAGTTGCAGGTTCTTCTGGTTGTGTACCAGTGATGTCCCACGAACATGTCGTATCGTTGAACGTCGCAGTTTCATAACATGCAGTTGTAGGTTCTTCAGGTTGTGTACCATTGATGTCCCACGAACAAGTCGTATCGTTGAACGTTGCAGTTTCATAACATGCAGTTGTAGGTTCTTCTGGTTGTGTACCTTGATTTTCCCACATACATATTGAGTTGTTATAAACATAATTATCCCAACAATTAGTTGCTGTTGGTTCATCCTGAGCTGTTACAGTTACGGTAGCTATACACGTGTCTGTTTGGTTATCTGCATCGGTAACAGTTAAGGTAACATCCACAGGTGTTCCGACATTAGAACAATCAAAAGTGTCTATATCTATACTATAATTTGTAATTGAAACGTCATCTGTTGATCCGTTATCTACATCTGTAGCAACTATGGTTGCGTTACCAGTATTATCTAATTGTACTGTTATATTTTGACAAACTGCAGTTGGTGGAGCAGAGGTTGTTGCTTCGTCTGAGTTAATTCCGAAGTTATCAATAGAAATATCTCCTTGCCATCCTGTTGTACCATCTGTACTCGTTGTTGCGCTGAATCTTAATTTTACTGATTGGCCATCAAATAATGATAAATCGACATTTTGGGTTTTCCAAGCGTCTCCATGACTACTTTGTTGTTCTCCATTTAACGTGTAATTTGTTAATGTTGAATAGTTTACGCCATTATCAATACTAACGTCTACAGTAAGTTGGCCAATAAAACCACCAAACATATGATAATCAAATGATAACATTGCGTTTTCTCTACCAGTAAAGTCTAAACAAGGACTAATTAATCTTGCCACTTTACTAGGGAAATTAGGATTTGAAGCCTCTATAAATAGAAAATAATCTCCATTAGAAGCTAAAGATGGTCCTGTGTCTTGTGATGGTGTTGAGTTACCGTCACCTTCTTCTATTTTATTTGTCCAATCAAAATCATCTGTATTATCTTGAGTCCATAATCCAAATGTACCTTCAAAACTTTCAGAATAAGGGAAAGAGCTTATCGAAGTTCCTGTACAAGGCACAGCACTAGGAGTTGTAAAATTTTCGGGAGCAGAAAAAGAAGAAGCGGTTGCGCCACATCGGGTTGCGACCTGCACTTCATAATCTGTATTTTCTGACAAACCATTAATATTATAGGTGTTGCCAGTGATATTTGTAACGACATTCCATGTAATTGTACCAATTTCTTTATATCTAATATCGTACGTTGCAGATGGTATTTCATCCCATGAAACACCTGCCGAAGTCGACGTTATTAAATCTATACTAAGATTAGAAGGTGCTACACTATTGTCACAAGGAATTTGAACACTGATAATTTTAAAATCATCAATAAAAAAACCATCATTTGTAGTAGAGTAGTTTTCATTAACATTAAGCGCATCTGTTCTAAAATTGAATCTAATTTTTACATCATTAGAATTTAATAATGTACTGTATGTATTGTCTATAGTAATTTCTTCCATTACCCAATTATCCATTCTATCTCCATCATAGACTTGACCAGAACTATTGTTTTGGAAATCGGCATAAGTACTACTTTTATTATCATGACTTGTTGTAGAGCTGGTTGCATTTGGTTTGGTATAGTTTCCACAAAGTGGTATCCAAGACGATCCACCATCTGGAGAGCCTAATATTTCGACAAAATCATAATTTCTTTCGATATCCCATTTAGTATAAAACTGAAGAATTACTTCATTAGAATTTGAGAAATCATAACTATTTGTTGTGGTTAAGGTTTTAGTTGCATTATTAGAGTATGTTCCTGTGCTTAACGCATCATTACCAGAATATGAGTCTGTTGATGTATTGTTCCATCCACCAGTTTGAGTCCAACCAGTTAACCCTGTTGCATCTGGATTGTGATCAAACAAAAGGGTTGGTTGATAGTATTTTTTATAATTTACGTCATATATAACACCATCATTATTAGAAAGTTTAATATTATATTCAATTACTGCGTTAGCACTAATGTCTTCATTTAAATCTAGAGTAAATGAAACGGTTCGTTGTGAAAGCACAGGCATTTCAATTTCTGTAATAGATTCAGGATTACTTTCAATGTTATCTGAAATAGGCGTTATGGTTAGTGTAAAATTACTATCAGTTTGCCCAATACGCTCGATACCTAATTCTATGTCAGGCGTTATATTTGATATTGTACTTTGTGTTAAGTCATGAAGTTTTGCATATTTACCTCCATAATAAGCTGTAGCCAGAGATATTCGCATTGAATTTTTTGCAATGGGAACAATGGTTGAGGGTGTTGGCCAAAATGCTTGTCCGCCATGCTCTGGAGTAGTTGCTATAATGGCTTGTCCAGAACCAGTAGAATTATTATTATCTTCAACTCCACCCATCATCCAGTCATCAGGCAAACCATTAGATTCATAAAAAATGGTAGCGCCATATAGATATCTGTTATAGCGCGTCATTTCTTCATGCCATTTGTAATATTCATCTTCTCTACCAGAACTATCTGTAGGTTCTCCTCCATAAGGATGAGGTACAGAGTTGGCATAAGAGTGATTCCAAACTGCCGATTTAATATTTCTGGTAGTTATAAAATCTACCATAATTTGTGTTTCAGGCTCAGACTCAGGTGCTGGACCTCTATAAGTACCACTAGAAGGAGATCCAGAAGATCCAACATTGTTGTAGCCCCAATAATAATCAAAGTTTCTATTTAAATCTACACCTCTGTCATCAGATGTGTTAGTTGTTCCTCCAGTATTAGGTCTTAAGTTTTTACGTTGAAAATAGTTACCATCATCTACCAATCCATCAGCTCTAGCATCTAGATGTTCATTCCACTTTAAACCATCAGGATTTACAACAGGAACGAAGTATAATTCATTATTATCTACAAGTTCTTTAATTGCAGGATCGGTATCGTAATTTTCAACTAAATACCACATAAAGTACATGTTGTTCATCAAAGCACTTACTTCTCTAGAATGAATCATAGATGTAAATAATATTTGTGGTTTAGAACCTTCAGCAGTGGTACTTTGATCACCAGTAATTCTAATATAATAAATGGTTTCTGGTTCCCAAAACGTTTTTCCGTCTCTATCTGGTTGATTCTCAAATGAGCTTGCTGTACCTTGTCCAGAATAGGTAAGACCATTGTTAGTAATTGTGTTTGCTGGATTTCCCCAGGTTTTTTGTCCGGTTGACGATGCGTTTGCTTTAATAGATACTATATCTAATGCATTACTTTGAGAGTAGCTATACATATCGTCTAGCTCATTTTGTACTTCTCTATAAGTTAAACATCCAGCCCAATTACCTAAATTGAAGTTTTGAGGCTCAACAAAATCTATTTCTTCACAACCCGTATATTGTATAATATTATCTAAAATTACATTAGTCACAGATGAACGATCACTTTTGGTAGACAACGCAGCTGACTGTGCAGCTTTTAGCTTAGTTTTTGCTATAGGCAAATCTCTACTAGCAATATCAGAGTAATGTTTTTGAATATCATCAATCTCTACACTAAATGCTATGTTATTGCTTTTAAGACTATTAATTTCAGATTGAGACAAATCAATAATTAAATCCTCGCCCTCATGAGTAGACCCACAACTTAAATCAATACCTTGACTACCAATGGTATTAATGGTGCGTTGATTTGGAGATTGAATTTTAATTCTAGAATATTTTTCTTGCGCAAAAGCAATTTGCGCTACTAAGGTTAGTAGCACAATTAAGCAGGTAATTTTTCTCATTAGTTTGGGGTTTAATGAATTTATGTCTTTAATTAGTTGAGCAAGATATTAAAAATAAATTGATTTTATCTTTAAAATGCATAAAAAACCGTTTAAGTGCAATTATTTCGATTTTTTTAAAGGATAATCTTACTTATATGTATAAAGTTTAATATTTAGTTTTAGTTTAATTTATTCCAAAGCATTACAATTTATTTGATTTAACATTCTTGATAAAGCATGAATTGATTTTAACATAGAGCATTAGTTGTATCACTTCGGAAATGTAAAATGTTAAGCAAATACTGTCTTGTATTTATCATTTCCCGTTAGGTATTTGTTGGAGTCAATTTTAAAACCTGTGCACGAGATGTTATTGTAAATGAACCTGAGCCTAGATTCAACTAAAATCCTGCATAGTCAATTGGTGAGTAATCTATCTTATTATAAAACACAAGTACTTAAACCAAATATAGTGCTGTATGTACCACGTAAGATTTTTAAGCTGTTTTTATTGATTTATTATTAAATCATAATGATTATAATGAGTAAGTTAATGCAAATTATATTGAAGCGATAAATTAGGACCCTTTATCGATCTTATATAAAAATAGTTGTCTATCACGTTCTTCAAGAATTAATGACCCATTTTAAAAAGCATAGCCAGGCAACTATTGTGGTTCTTCCTTTTAATTAGCCAAATGTGAATAAGCATTAAATATTAAGATTATAATATAGGTAGTGATTTGAAAAAGAATACTAGCTTACCTAATACGGAAAACCGTATAAAACCTATAACCGGATCAACTACTTTTATCGTATTCAATTAGATTAAGCTATGTTTAATAAAGTTTTAGTTTCCGATGATCTGGGTAGTATTAATCAAGGGGTTTTAACCGTGTTAGATACTATGCGTACTAGAATTGTACACCAAGTTCAGTACTGTGATGATGCTTATTTAAAAGTAAAAAAAGGATATTTAGATCTAACACCATATGACTTATTGATAACTGATTTATCATTTGTTACAGACTATAGAGATAAAAATTTTAGCTCTGGTGAAGAGCTAATTGTAGCTTTAAGGCAAGAATATCCAAAACTTAAAATAATTATTTATTCCGTAGAAGATCGCTTGCAAAAAGTAAGACTCATGATGAAAAATTATAAAGCTAATGCCTTTGTGTGTAAAGGTAGAAGAGGTTTAATAGAGCTTGGTAAAGCAATAGAGGCAGTGCGTGATGGAGATATATTTGTATCTCCTCAAGTAGCAATTGCATTAAGTGAAAAAACTAGTCTAGAAATAGATGATTTTGATATAAATCTTCTCAAACTGCTCTCCAAGGGTTTGTCTCAAGATGAAATTAGCCATTATCTTAAAAGTCATAATATAGCTCCAAGTAGTTTAAGTTCTATTGAGAAAAAACTTAATAAGCTTCGTACTCAGTTTAAAGCTAATAATGCTATACATCTTGTGGCTATTGTTAAGGATTTAGGATTAATTTAAAATGGGAAAACCACAACCATGCAAAACAGCAAATTGTTTAGTAACTAATTAAGTAAAATGGTGTTGTTATAATCAGCAAATTAGAGAACATTTCTAAAGAGGCAAATAGCAATGTGAGCCTGTTTTTTATGCAATTAAGGTTTACCGTAATGTAATTTTCTATTTTGGAATTAAGTTCGCAACGAATAGTCGAAACATGCCGAAAACAGACTAAAACCAGAAGTAGGCTAAATTATAAAGTACATATTAATGAAAAAACTTTCTATCATTTTAATTGTTTTGTCCTTGTCTTTAACAAGTTGCGCATCTCATTACGGATTACCAAAAAACTTTAATCAAAATACTACAGAAGTAGTACTAACCAAAAATAACTTTAAGGTAGTTAAGATTGTAAAAGGAGAAGCAGAGGCAACGTATATTTTTGGTATAGGAGGTTTAGCAAAAAATGGTTTGGTAGCAGAGGCAAAGGCAAAGATGCTGGAGACAGCTGGTATGGAAGGCGCATCGCGCACAATAGTTAATGAAGTTGTAGAAGTTAAAACCTCAGGGTTTTTATTTATAAGTAAGTACAAAGTTATTGTATCTGCTCAAATTATAGAATTTACTAATTGATTTAGAAATTATCAATTAATTATAGGGAAGTTAAAGCCTTACGGGTAACCGTAAGGCTTTGCTTGTTACAGCCATTACATTTGAAATAGAATTTTAGAGCGTAAAAAATAATCTTCAATATATGTGTAATGAGTACTTTAAATAGATGGTGTTATGAATAAAGTTAATAAGATTTTATTCTTCGTCTTATGTATTTCAATAATTTTAAACATAGCATTAGGTGTAAAATTTTTTAAAAAATTGTATTGGGTTTATTTTGAAAAAGAACCTTTTGTAACATATAATTACGGTAGAGACGAGCTATTTAAAACCTTCAATACTGAGACAACAGATATTATTTTCTTAGGAAATTCGATAACTCAACATTTTGAGCTTTTTGAATTATTACAAGACACGAGAGTTAGAAATAGAGGCATAGGCGGAGATTCTGTTTTAGGTGCTTTACAGCGAATAGAATCAATCACAGACGGAAAGCCCTCTAAAATATTTATCATGTTGGGAATAAATGATTTAATTAGCGGAAGAACCAACACCGAAATTTTAAACAATTACAAAAAGCTCATATCAGTAATTAAAAACAGCAGTCCTTCAACACAAATTTATATAGAAAGTGTGCTTCCAGTGTCTAACCATAAAGACACATTAATTTGTTGTGAAAACGCCAACCAACGAATTATTGAAATAAACCAACAGTTAAAAGATATAGCAACTCACCACTCCTTAAAATATGTAGATCTTCATACCAGCTTTTATAAAAATGGAGGCATAAATATGGGTTTAACCGTTGATGGCATTCACTTAAATGGAGATGGTTATGCGTTGTTAAGTAAACAGTTAAAACAGTTTTTAGATTGATGATTATTAAATTCTTTTAAATTGTAAATAGTCACTGTTTCTTTTTGAAACCTTTGTGGTTTTTCTATCTTTAAGGTCTCCCTTATAAAGTATTAATAGTACAAATCTCTGCACTGTTATTATGGTGCCCAAATACAATAATTTTAAATGTCTGAAGACCAAAAACAAACACTACTAAAACAAACGCTATGGAATATTGCCAACGACCTTCGTGGTAATATATCACACTAACGAAATTATAGAACCTGAAAGTTTATTTTAGTGCTTCATAGAATGCATCACAAATTATTTACATAAACTATTAATTGGCGATATCTTTCAATACCTATATAACTCAGCATGTTTTTTAAAAGCACGAGAAATAGGAGAGCGCATTTTAGATAAAATGAAAGAGTTTGTACAGGTCTTTATTAATGGCATGACAGAATAACACTAAGAAGTAAACACAAAACTTATTAATGACAATAAACCAACTCCCAGGAATCTACAACATATCAGGAACCAATCAAAACGAAGAAGGTGTAACCTACAAAGGAACTTTAACCATAACATTAGATAAGAGCAATAGAATTATTGCCAAATGGTTAATTAACAATAGCCAAGAACAGACAGGTAAAGGCTTTTTTAAGGATAATATTTTGGTAATCAATTTTAACTACAAAGGAGATTATGACATGATTTTTAAAGGTGTTGTAGTTTATAAATGTATAACCAAAGATGTTTTAGATGGTTTTTGGTCAGAGAAACATGGTAATCCGTTGTTTTTAGGTACTGAGCGTTGTTTCAGGATTGGCACACAACAAGAGTTTGTTAATTAGTGTATGTCTTCAACATCTTATTTTAATAACTGTTTCAAAATGCCTTCACAGTTTAACTTTACTGTATTGACAGTTTATAATACTGGCGAATTTCGACATATAATATAGTTTAAGGCTAACGTAAGTCTTGTATATTAATGGTTAGCTGAACTTTTCAGCTTATTTACAGATATATTTATTAATCATATATTGAGTAATCGGTTTTAAAGTTTTTCCTGTTTTTGGATGCAAACCAAGATCAGTAAAGTACTCTAATTCCTTAATTTTATTTTTACCATACCAAATATTAACACTACCATCATCATTAAAGAATTTTGTTTCCTGACAGTCGGGAGAGACTTTTTTAAATAGTTTTATCCGCTCTTCTTTATACAATCTGAGTTGATTGATATTATATTTTTCAGAGTCAAATTCTACTTCTACATAATGATCTTCATGCCATACCATCCATTTTGTTTGACTACTGACTATATTGACTGCAGTAAAAATTAAGATTACTATTAAAGCGGTAGATATGAAGAGTATTAAAAATTTATTAAAAGCTGAAGCATTTATAAACCAAGCAAATAATTTCTTGTTTTTCTTTTTAATGACTGCAGTCGATTCTCCATCTCCATTTATATATACTATATCATCATCTTCTGTATTATCATCTTTTTTTTGACCTAAAATATAATCTTCATAATTTTTGTAACCCAAAAATTTGCATAGCCCATTGATGACTTTAAGTTGAGATATATTGATGTCTCCATCGGTTGCTTCAATCTCTAATGATTTATCGAAAAAATTTTTTAAACTTCTTTCTCCAATAGGAAATTTCATTTCAACTGAAATATAATCTGATAAAACCTTAGATAAACGATTTTTTGAGGGTTCCCTAATTCCTTTTTTTTCTTCATTTTCTTTAGCTTTTCGAAAAGCTTCAATTACTATTTTTTTATGCATACTGGGTTGGTTTTAAAGTTTGTCAAAATAAAGTATTCTGTTGGAAAACTGTTGGTATTTTATTTCCTAGTTATTACCAAATACTTACCCAATGCTTTCCAAAAGTACCTGACTATTCTTCTTTTATTTGTTTCCACAGTCAATTACAGTTAGGCATTGCTAACTTAACTAAAGTAAAAGATTGATTGATACGGAAACCCGTAAAGTGATATGCTAATCAATGAGAATTGGGAAGCATCGATTAGCTATTACTTTGCACTTTTCTACTTCCCGAAATAACAGAATAATTAATCTAAAGGCATGGCTTTAATAAAATTTGAGAACTCTCATACAGCCATTCTTTTGCAAAATTTTAAAGAAATGAGAAAATTATTATACATTATGGTTTTGCTTTTTATTGGAGTATACTACTCATCTTGCACACCAGAGAACATTGTAGATCAAATTAATGAGCCACAAGTATGTTGTGGAGAAACAGGCGAAATTCCACCTCCACCACCTCCACCTCCTGGAGATGATTTAGATGGGTAAAACTAAAAATTTGTTAGTACATTAGAGGTATGAAATTAACCAACACTTCATTCCTCTTTTTTTGTATAATTTATTGTCTATATTTTTTAGTAGGCAGTACAAATGTTTTAGCTCAAGACTTTAATGATAGCATACAATATCATTCCAAACGCGGACTAAGTCCACAAAATGCAAATGACCTATATAACGCTTACAACTATTTTAATGAGAGTTATGAAGATGCTATTAAAAAAGATGATTTAGATAGAGCTTTACGATGTCTTTATTTTTTATCAAGTATAGATTTTAAAAATGGAGATTATTCTACTGCCGAAAAAACTGCAGTAGAAGGTTTGAAAATTATTGATGATTCAAAAGGTATAATAGACTTGTCTAATTTTGAAATTAGTTTCTATAATCTTTTAGGAAATATTTATAATGAAAATAGAAATAAGGATAAAACACTCAAATTATATAACAAAGTTTTATCACTGTCTAATACTGCAAATGATAGTGTGATCGTCTATAATAATATTTCAATTGTATATAAAAGGCATGACGAAGTATCAAAAGCAAAAGATGAATTGTTAAAATCAATAAAGATTTTTCCAAGAGTTAGTAATGTGAGGGAAAAAGCGCGTGTTTTAGACAATTTGGGTGTCATTTATTCATTAGAAAATAATACAGAGGGTTTAGCATTTATGAAACAAGCCTTGGAGCTTAGAGAGCAAATAAATGATACATCAAGTATATATACGAGTTATTCACATTTAGCTAAATACTTTAATACAATTGGAGATAAAATTGAAGCTAAAAAATATGCCTTAAAAGCTAATGAAATAGCAAATAACCTAAACTCTGCTTCTTATAGAAATAATGCACTTGGTTTACTAACAGATTTAAGTGATGATGATTTTGCAAAAGCTTATAAACAACTAAATGATAGTTTGTACAGAGCGGAAAGAGAAAGTTTGAACAAGTTTGCTTTAATGAAATATGACTTAGGTAAAAGTGAATTAATATCGCAAAAGGCAAATGCTAAAAGTCAACTTCTTTTTGTTATTGCAAGTTTTCTGGTAGTACTAAGCTGTGTGTCATATATTCTACTGAGATCTAAACATAAGAAAGATAAACTTCAACAAGCTTTTAATACCGAATCTGAAATATCAAAAAAAGTCCATGATGAGATAGCTAATGATGTATTTCATGTGATGATGAAATTGCAAAACATCAAACCAGATGAAGAATTGATTGATGATATGGAACATATTTATAATAAGACACGAGATATTTCGAAAGAACATAATCTGGTAGATATGAAGGGTGATTTTGACGATATTTTAGATGATTTAATTTTAAGCTACAATGATTCTAAAACAAATGTTATAGTTAAGGGGAATTCAAAAGTTAATTGGGCTGCATACTCAGAGATAAAGAGAATCACTATATACAAAGTATTACAAGAGTTATTAATAAATATGAAAAAGCATAGTGATGCTTCAATTGTTGTCATAACTTTTGATACCAATCGCAAAACGATACTAATAAATTATAGCGATAATGGTATAGGCTGTAAAATAAAAAAAGGTACAGGTTTGCATAATGTGGAAAACCGTATTGCATCATTAAATGGAACGACTACTTTTGAAACAGAAATGAACAAAGGATTTAAAGCAAAATTTAAGATTTAAAAATGTTTAATAAAGTTTTAATAGTAGATGATCATGACGATGTTAATAAAAGTGTACTAGATATTTTACAGTCACTCGGCATTAGTAACATTAAAAAAGCTCAATATTGTGATGATGCTTTTCTAAAAGTAAAGAAAGCAGAATTTGATAAAGAACCCTTTGATTTAGTTATATCAGATTTATCTTTTAAAGAAGATCATCGCGAATGTAAATTGTGTTCAGGAGAAGAACTAGTCGCTGCTTTAAGGGAAGATTATAGTGCCTTACCTATCATTGTTTACTCAATGAAAGATCAACTTCAAAAAGTGAGGCGACTTATTAAACATTTTCATGTGAATGCATACGTTTGTAAAGATAGAAGAGGGACAGCAGAATTAGAAAAAGCAATTACAGCAGTTCATAATGACGAGCAATTTTTATCTCACCAAGTTCAACACGCACTAAGTCCCAAAACTAATTTAGAAATAGATGATTACGATCTTGAGTTATTAAAACAATTATCTTTTGGTTTTTCTAAGGAACAAATAAGTGTTTTGTTTAAAGAAAGTAATATTGTGCCTAGTAGTTTAAGCTCTATTGAAAAGCGTCAAAACAAACTCTTCATTCAATTTAAGGCGAATAATGCAACCCATTTGGTAAGTATTGTAAAAGACTTAGGTTTAATTTAATTTCTATTTTAAGTAGTTTGGTTTCGTGATTTTTTATGTCTTAATATTTCCGAAGGAATTCTATAATTAAAGATTTTTAATTTCAGTAAGGAAAATTAAAATTTTGTCAAGGCTGTAAAACACCTACCAACACAAATAGTGTCTAAAGGGTTACCAATATATGTATCGATTGTGGTCTTACATAAAACTCAATTTAGATCATTGGATTTATATTAGCGAATCTATTATTTGCAATTAAACAGATATAAAAAAAGATCATAAAAAACGGTTTAGAGTGAACTAAACCGTTTGTTTGTAACCAATTAAGAGTTGTAGCGAGAACGAGATTTGAACTCGTGACCTCTGGGTTATGAATTTCAAAAATCCAATTTATATGATTTTTAAAATATTGATTTTCAATTAGTTGAAAATTTTTGTATTCTTAATCGTGTTCCAAATCGTGTTCCAAATCGTGTTCCAAATCGTGTTCAGTTTAGTGTTCACTTTTTGATGGTATTGTTATAAATCAAATTTAATTAAAAATTTTAGAAAATTTGATTAATTCTGACATCATTTAAATTTTTAAGTATATGATTTTTAGAAAAATAAGAATTAATTAGAGATATATTAATTAATCATATATTGAGTAATTGGTTTAAGCGTTTTACCTGTTTCAGGATGTCTCCATAAATCTGTAAAATACTCTAATTCTTTATTTTTATTTTTTCCATACCATATAATATTACTAACATTGTCTTTAAAAAATGGAGTTTCCAAACAATCGCAGGAAAACTTTTTAAAAAATTTTATTCGTTCTTCTTTATATAATTTTAGCTGTTTCACTTTATAATTTTCTGTATCAAAATCGACTTTAATATAAATGATCTTCATGCCATACCATCCATTTTGTTTGTTCACCTAGAATATTTCCTGTAGTAATAATGATAATTAATAATGTAATAGTTGATATGTAGACTATTAAAAATTTATTATAAGCCGAAGCGTTACTAAACCATACAGAATTTTTTTACTTTTTATTTTAATAATTGTAGTAGATTCTCTATTTTCATTTATATATATCATCATCTTCTATATCATGATTTTTTATTTGCTTAAAACATAATCTTCATAATTAATATAGCCTAAATATTTGCATAGACCATTTAGCAAATTAACTTGAGAAATTTTGATATCTTCATCAGTATTCTTGATTTCTTGTGCTTCGTTATAGTAGTTTATTTAACTTCTTGCTCCAATGGACAATTTCATTTCTTCGGTAATATAAGCTGATAGAACTATAGATAATCGATTTTTTTTTGAAGGAGCTTTGCTACCTTTTATTACTTCGTGGTCTTTAGCTTTTAGAAAAGATTCAATTATTACCTCATTATGCATTTTTAAGTTGGTTTTTTATTATTTACAATAAAATTTTCTAATGGAAAATCGATGGAAAAAAAATCCAAATCGTTGTGGTATAGTTACTTATAGATTTTTATTCAAAAAGAAATTATTCTACCCTTATTTGTTCCATAATCAATTATAGTTATGGCTAGCTAACATAACTATAGTATAAAATTGATTAATATGGAAAACCGTAAAGTAATATGTTGTGTATTGAAAACGGGAAGCAATACTTAATTATTATTCTGCGCTTTTCTACTTCCTAAACTAACTGATATTATAATCTAAAAAGCATGGCTTTAAATTTTTTTGAGAACTCTCAAACAGCCATCTTTTTGCAAAAGTTTTAATTATCACAATTTTTATACATGTTAGCATTATTTTTTATCATAGTTAACTTTTCATCGTATACACTTGATGAAATTGTAAATGAACTTGAACCTCAGGTATGCTTTGATGTGGGAGAACATATTCCGTCACCATCACCTCCTTCAGGTGCATAATAGATTATTAAAAAATAATTATATTTTTTAGGAATTAAGTCATGTGAATTTTCATTCCTCTTTTTTTACTTTTTTGCATAATCAATTATGTTGTGTTCAAATAATGTCATAAATGGCCAAAATGAAGATAGTTTATCATATTATAGAACATTAGTTTGTAAATCAAGCACAAATGCAGATCTCACAAATTCGTATGTGTATTTTAAACAACGTAATAAAAGAGGTGTAATAATAAAGAGGCTTTAAATGTAATTTATAATTTAAGATATTAAGCTATAATACAGTTTGATTTAGGCCTATTAAATGAAAGTGATTCTACAGCAATATCTTCTCTAGAGTAAAATGACAATTTTAATAAAGATAATGCTATACATCTTGTCGCTATAGTTAAGGATTTAGGGTTATTTTAAAAAAAAGAAATACGCAGTTACGGAAAACAGTAAAATACCTAGTAATAATTTACTTAAAATTGAGAGGTTATTATATTAATTATCTAAATAGGGAGAATTTGAAAAGAGGCAAGCGACACTGTGAGCCTCTTTTTTTCGGAATTATGGTTTTCGGTAATGTAGATTTTTAATTGGAATGAAGTCCGCGAAGTAAAGTCGAAACATGCCGAATAAAGACTAAGAACAGAGGTAGGTTTATCTAAAAGTTTATTAAATGAAAAAAATATCTATGTTATTAATTGTAGTTTCAATGTTTTTTCCAGTTGTGCAGCTCATTATGGTTTACCTCAATATTACAATTAAATTATAACAGAAGTTGTACTAACAGAAAACAACTTTAAAGTTATAAAAATTGTTAAAGAAGAAGCGTTGGCTACTTATGTTTTTATTTTTTTAAGGCTTAGCTAAAAATGGTTGAGTAGCAGAAGCAAAAGCTAAACTGTTAAAATCTGCGGTTATGGAAGGTGCAGCGAGAACGTTTGTAAATGAAATTGTGGAGGTGAAGTCTAGTGGAATTTTGTTTGTTAAGAAATACAAGGTTATTGATTCAGGGCAAATAATTGATATTCAATAAATAACCTTTTCTTTTATAATGTATTTAGAACCTTACGGATTTCCGTAAGGTTTTGTTTTATAATGAGATTATGTTTGAAAACAACAAATACCTAATCGATAATATGATATCAACCGAATTAAAAAGTCATTTTTTAAGACTTTATCAAATGGCGTTTTCAGATGACAATTTTGATGTGCTAGAATTAAAAATGTTATATCGTTTTGCTGAAGAAAGAGGAGTTTCAGAGGTGCAATTGCAACAGGTTCTGTTAAACCCTCTAACCGAAGATGCAAAAATTCCAGATTCATTAAATTTAAAAATAGAATATCTCAATGATTTGGCTAAAATGATTTGGGCTGATGGCGTTGTAACTGAAGATGAAAGAAATACATTATTGAAATATTGTAAAAGATTTGGGTTTTTAGACAAAAACTTACAACAGCTTGTTGACTTTCTACTAGAATGTGCTAAGCAAAAATTATCACTAGAAGAAATTCTAACAAAAATTAACGAATAAGTATGGAAAAGTTAAGAAATTTATTTGCTGTAAAAAAAAATCAATCAGAAGAAGAGGAGTTAGATAATAATATAACTAATCAAGATAATATTAGAATAACATATTATCAAAGTGGATTTGCTGCAGCTCAAAAGGCAACTGGCAAACCTATTGTGTTAAAAGCTTGTCTGCAAAATGTTTATAATAGTTTTGAAGATCAATGTAGAAATCAAAAGATTGAACAAGAAAAACTTAAAAAGCCTTATCACGAAGAAATTGAACGACAAAAATCTGAGATAAAAAAATTAGAAACAGCAAAGGAAATTAATGACGAAAAACAAGTAGAATATAATAATAAAATATCGCAGATAAAGGATGATATTATAGATGTCAGAGTTAATCCTAATAATCACGGATTAATTGTAGAAAGAAATCCGAAAATTAAGTTTTACATAGGTCTTGCGCTCTTATTGCCAATTACACTTTATTTATTAGTATTTTATATTTCAGCATCCTATTCAGTATTTTTTAAAGAATTCAATGATATTAGTTTATCATCTGCAATATTTGATGCACAAGCATTTTCAAAAGCTCTTCAAGATGGTGCATTAGAAGCAATCCTTATAGTGACTATTCCTTTTGTATTCATGGGTTTAGGTTATATTATTCATATGATGCAAAAATTGCCAGGAGTAGCGAGTAAAATTAAGTTGTTAGCTCTATTTGTTATTACATTTTTGTTTGATGGACTTCTTGCTTATGTTATTGAAAAAAAGATTTATGAATTTAATAGAACACCTTCATCTCCAGATTTTGATTTAACTATAGCTATTAAAGAATCTGAATTTTGGGTTATAATTTTTGCGGGTTTTATTGTTTATATTATTTGGGGATTAGTTTTTGATTTTATTATGAAAGAGCACGAAAGTTTAGATAAAATTAATGTGTTTATAAGAGCGAAACAAAAAGAATTAGCCAAAATAAATTTAGAATTAAAAGAAAACGGAATAATAAGCGATTCTATAAAATCTAAAATTACTGAAGTGAAAGGGAAAATTTCAGAAGTTCAAAATAAAATTGATGGATTTATTTTTCCTGTTAAAAAATACCTTCATTACCATCATCAATATGTAGAAGGTTGGTTTCAGGCAATTGGAACAGAGATTGCATTGCCAGCAAGACAAAAAGATGAATTATTAGAAAATTGCCAAACCGTTTGTAATAATCATCTCATTGCATTAAATCTTAACGAAGATTCTACACAGCATACAATATATACCCAAAATTAGATTATGAATAGATTATTAATAATTACCGCTTTTTCATTAACGCTCCTTGGTTGTGCTTCAGATTCTAATAAGCAGGTGGAGACGGAAATTAAAACAAATTCAACCATAAAAAAAAATAAGAAGAATTCTAATCTAAACATAAGTATTCTGCTTGATTTGTCTGATAGAATTGATACCACAAAATACAATAATCCGAGTATGCAATTTTATAGAAGAGATGTAGGCTATCTAAACTCGGTTGCAGAGGCGTTTGAAAATGAAATAAAGCATAAAAAATCGAGACAATTAGATGATAAGATACAGTTGTATTTTGATCCAGAACCTTTAAATCCTAAGATTAATGATTTGTCTAATCAGTTAAAATTCCATGTAACTAGAGATAATGGCACATTAGACTATATAAATGAAATAAGTTCTACTTATGCTTATTTTGGGTTAGAAATATATAATCAAGCTTTAAAAGATGCTAATCACGATAATGGTTCAGATACTTGGGGCTTTTTTAAAAATAAAGTAAAAGATTATTGCATTGATGAAAACTACAGAAATATTTTAGTAATATTAACTGATGGTTATATCTTCTATGAGGACAGTAATTTAAATGAAGATAATTTATCATCGTACATTACTCCAAAAGAAATAAGACATAAAAAATTGAATTCATCTAACTGGAAAGAGATAATAGAATCTAATAACCATGGGTTTATTCCTGTAAATCAAGATTTGTCTAATCTAGAGATATTAGTTTTAGGTGTAAATCCGTCAACATCAAATAATAATGATTACGACTATGATGTGCTTAAAAAATATTGGTCAGATTGGTTGTATGAAATGGGCTTAAAGGAAGGTAATTTTGAATTTAAAATGGCCGAACTACCCGCAAATATGGATATAATAATTAAAAATTTTATAAAAAATAAATAGGAAATTCATTAATGAAAAAAATACTTTTTATAGGCTTAGTTATTACGTTTTTTAGTTTTTCTAATAACCCAAATGAATTAGATTTTAATAGCGTTGAAAGTATAAAATTAATTACTTGGAATATCCAAGATTTAGGCCAATCAAAAAACAATGAAGAAATAGCGTTCATTGCAAAAACCTTAAATGAATTTGATATCGTAGCTATTCAAGAAGTAGTTGCTAAGCATCCAGGAGGCGCACAAAAAATTGCTCAAATTGCAGATGAACTAAATAGAAAAGGAAGTAAGTGGGATTATAGAATTAGTAATCCAACAAAAAGCCCATCTGCTTATATGAGTGAACGCTATGCTTTTTTATGGAACACGAGCAAAGTAAATTTAAAAGGAAGAGCGTTCTTAGATCGTGAATTAGAATCTCAAATTATTAGAGAGCCCTTTATTGCTGAATTTGAATCGAAAAAAAAGGCTACTACGTTTTTTGTCGTTAACTATCATTCTAGAAAACATAACGATTTACCAGAATTAGAAATTGTTCTTTTTAAAAACTATCAACAACGATTAAGCAATGAGAATATAATAATAGCAGGTGATTTTAATTTAAATGAAAAACACAAAATTTGGGATGATTTCTATAATCAAGGATATAAATCTGCTGTTAAAAATTCAAAAACTACTCTAAAGCGAAAATGTAAAAGTGGAGATTATTTAAGTCATGCTATAGATAATATCTATTATTCCAAAAACATAAGCTTTATTAATTCTAGAGTTATCGATTATATTAAAACTTGTAAAAATTTAGCTACTGCAAGATTGATATCGGATCACATACCAGTTTCTTTAGAATTTTCATTATAAATTAATAGTTCTAATAATTGCGGAATCCCATAATATAATGTGGAGATAACCTTTTAATTTGCAATTCAACATTAATTAAAATAAGGAATCATGACGAATAAAATTAAATCAACACTAAAGCGTATTAATTTTTTAGAAACTTATAACGATTTTACTAATGAAGAAATATTAAGAGAGTTATTATTCGCGAAAAAATTACAAATCGATAAGTTAGAAAAGATTCGCAGTAATACCTCAAAATTAGTATGGTGGTTAATTGCTTTGCCAATTATTATTGGGATTTTAATAATGTTACTTGGGTTAGGTAGTCTCTAAGTTTAAAATATTAAAAAAAGCTATGCGATTTGTTTGTTTTTTCTACCTTTAAACTCCCTTAATTAATTTCTTAATTTTAATTACTATTAATATATATTATTATGATATCCTCATCATGATATACACAATAACGCTTTAAAACTTAATAATGAACAAATCATCCCACAATAAATTAGTATCCTTTATTTGGTCTATAGCAGACGACTGCTTACGTGACGTTTACGTAAGAGGTAAATATCGTGACGTTATATTGCCAATGATAGTATTACGTCGATTAGACGCACTTTTAGAACCAACCAAAGAAGCAGTTTTAGAAGAACTAGCCTTTCAGCGTGACGAAGCTGGTTTTACAGAGTGGGACGAAACAGGATTACGTGAAGCTTCTGGTTACATATTTTACAATGTAAGTAAATGGACATTACAAAAGCTACACAATACAGCAACCAACAGCCAACAAATATTACAAGCCAATTTTGAAGATTACCTAAATGGTTTCAGTCCTAATGTGAAGGAAATCATCGAGAAATTCAAACTGCGTAGTCAAGTGCGTCACATGGCAACCAAAGATGTGTTGTTAGATGTGTTGGAAAAATTTACATCGTCATACATTAATTTAACCCCTTTTGAAAAAGAAGATCCAGAAGGCAGAAAATTACCAGCATTGTCCAATTTAGGAATGGGGTATGTATTTGAAGAACTCATTAGAAAATTCAACGAAGAAAATAACGAAGAAGCAGGAGAACACTTTACACCACGTGAAGTGATTGATTTAATGACGCACATTATCTTCGACCCTATAAAAGAGAATTTACCACCAGTAATGACCATTTACGATCCTGCTTGTGGTTCTGGAGGAATGCTTACCGAAAGTCAAAACTTTATAAAAGATGAAGCAGGTGTTATTAAGGCGTTAGGCGATGTTTATTTGTACGGAAAAGAAATAAACGACGAAACTTACGCCATTTGTAAGAGTGACATGATGATTAAGGGAAACAATCCTGAAAACATCCGTGTAGGTTCTACCTTATCAACCGACGAGTTTGCTGGCAAGTCTTTCGATTTTATGCTATCCAATCCGCCATACGGAAAATCATGGAGCAGCGAACAAAAATATATTAAAGACGGAAAAGATGTTATAGATCCTCGTTTTAAAATAACTTTAAAAAACTATTGGAATGTAGCAGAAGAAGCAGATGCTATTCCACGATCTTCTGATGGGCAATTATTGTTTTTAATGGAAATGGTTTCTAAAATGAAACCTTTACAACAAAGTAGTACAGGTACACGTATTGCTTCGGTACATAATGGTAGTAGTCTGTTTACAGGAGATGCAGGAGGAGGCGAAAGCAATATTCGTAGACACATTATAGAAAACGATTGGCTAGAAGCTATTGTGCAATTACCAAACAACCTGTTTTACAATACAGGCATTACTACCTATATCTGGATTTTAAGTAACAATAAAGCTGCCAACCGTAAAGGCAAAGTGCAATTGATTGATGCAGGACAGCTGTACCGTAAACTGCGTAAAAACTTAGGAAACAAAAACTGCGAGTTCTCGCCAAAACACATTACTAAAATTGTAAATACCTATACCAACATGAGTGTTGCCGAGCGCGAAGGCGAACAAGGCATTTCTGCTCAGGTATTTGATAATACAGATTTTGGCTACTACAAAGCCACTATAGAACGACCAAAACGTTTAAAAGCACAATTTACAGCAGCACGTATAGAAACTTTGCGTTACGACAGAGTCTTGCAAGAACCTATGCAATATGCGTTTGAAACTTTTGGAGACAGTATATACACCAACACCAAGCAACACGAAAAAGAAATTTTAGAATGGTGCGAAAAAAACGAGTTAAACTTATCCTCTGCCAATAAAACAAAGTTGACCAAGCCTGCAACATGGCAAAAGCACCTAAACCTAGTAAAAACAGGAACAGTGTTGTTAAAAGCTATTGGTGAAGCTGAGTATAATGATTTTAACGACTTTAAAAAACTAGTAGATACTGAAATTAAAAAACAGAAACTAAATATTTCTGCAAGCGATAAAAAAGCCATTTTAAATGCGGTAAGTTGGTATGATGCAGATGCTGAAAAAGTCATTAAAAAAGTAGAAAAACTATCTGATGACAAACTAAACAAACTTTTAGCACATTTAGATTGCGAAGAAAAAGACTTAGCAGACTTTGGTTACTACAGACATTTAAATCAGGCAAACTGTCATTCAGAGCGTAGCGAAGAATCTCTAAAATCCCTTAAAAAAAGAGAATACATAACCTACGAAACCGAAAGCGACCTACGAGACACCGAAAACGTACCACTTAAAGACAACATACACAGCTACTTTTTACGCGAAGTTAAACCACACGTTAATGAAGCTTGGATTAACCTAGACGCCACCAAAATTGGTTACGAAATTAGCTTTAACAAATACTTTTACAAGCATACACCGTTGCGTAACATAGAAGACGTGACGAGTGATATTAAAGACTTAGAAAAACTAAGTGATGGTTTAATTTCTGAAATTTTAAACTTGGTGTAATGGTAGAAGTTGAAAACAAAATACAACGTTACGAGAGTTATAAAGATTCTGGAGTAGAATGGTTGGGGGAAATTCCTGAGCATTGGGAATTGAAAAGATTTAAGTTTTTAGCAGAATCAAATAAAGGAAAATTACCTAGTAAAATTGTATCCATAAATGATAACGATTTACCACCATATATGAGTATGGAGTATTTACGAGGTGGTGAGGAAAATCAATGGGTTAAGGATAATGATGCTTTTGTAATTGATGAAAATGAAATTTTATTACTTTGGGATGGTTCCAATTCTGGTGAATTTTTAAAGAGTAGAAAAGGTGTTATTTCGTCAACTGTAGCTCATATCATTTTCAGTAATATTAATAAAGATTTTGCTTGGTATCATTCAAAAGTCTTAGAAATTGAATTAAGAAAAAACACAATAGGAATGGGGATTCCGCACGTTAGCGGAAGGGTTTTGAATAATCTAACAATGTTGCTTCCACCACCTTCAGAACAAGCCAAAATAGCCCAATTTTTAGACGATAAAACCACCAAAATAGACGAAGCTATTGCTATTAAACAGCAACAAATAAATTTACTTAAAGAACGCAAACAAATTTTAATACACAAAGCTGTAACACGTGGTTTAGATGATAGTGTTGCGTTGAAAGATTCTGGTGTGGAGTGGATTGGTGAGATTCCTGAGCATTGGGAGGTGAAGAAAATGACTTATGTATGTAAGATTGATACAGGTGCTACACCTGATAGGTCAAATAGTAGTTATTGGGAAGGGAATATTCCTTGGATTAAAACAGGAGAAGTTAATTACGATGTTATAAATACTTCAGAAGAATTCATTACTGAAAAAGGATTAAAAAATTCAGCAACGAGATTAGCACCAGTTGGTACTATATTAATGGCTATGTATGGTCAAGGAGTAACTCGAGGTAGAGTTAGTTTATTAGGTATCCAAGCGACTTATAATCAAGCTTGTTGTGCTATGTTATTTAATAAAGAAATTTATAATAAATACGCTTATTACTTTTTTGTTATGGCATATTCTTTTATACGAGATGGTGGAAACGAAACTAGTCAAATGAATATAAGCGCAGGTTATATTTCAGGTCTAAAAATATTACAGCCACCACTTTCAGAACAAAAAGAAATTTCAGCCTATATAGAATCTGCTTCACAAAAAATAGAAAGGGCTATTGGCTTAAAACTGCAAGAAATAGATAAGTTAAAAGAGTATAAGAGTAGTTTAATAAATGGGGTGGTAACTGGTAAGGTTAGGGTTTGTTAGGGATGGAAGACTTTGTTTTAAAACTTATTGAAAATAAACAAAAACGCTATGTAGAAGATTATAGCGAGATGCTTGGTGATTATAAACGCGAGTTAGAAACCATTAAAGGGTATAATGGTAGGCAGTTACTAGAGTTACTTCAAAATTGTGACGACGAAGGCGCGACTAAAGTTACTATAGCATTAGATAAGGAAGCCAAGACTATAAGTATTAGTAATAATGGAAATACATCATTTTCAGAAAAAGGATATCGTTCACTATTTATTGCCAATTTATCTTCTAAAACATCTCGTAAATATATTGGTAATAAAGGCTTAGGCTTTCGTTCTATTATTAACTGGAGTAAATCTATAGAAATACAAAGTAATAATCTATCTCTTTTCTATTCAGAAAAAAACACAAAAGAGAACTATGAAAAGTTGTTTTTAGAAGAAGAAAGACAGAGAATAGTTAAAGAAGAAAATCTTGGCGAAAACACAATACCAATGCCATTTTTAAGTATGCCAATACTTAAAAATATAAATCAAGGTGATTTTAAAACAGCTATAATTATTCAGTTTAAGAAAAAGGCATTTAAAGATATTTTTAAACAAGTTAAAAATATCACACCAGAAACATTATTGTTCTTAAAGCACATAGAAGAAGTCCATTTTGAAGGTTTTGAAGACGTTGCAAACATAAAATGTAATAGAGAAACTCATTTGCAAAAAACAGCTGAGTTTTCACCTAAAGAGTTTATTAAATTTTCAGCTAATTCCTGGTCTATCTTTGAAGTTGAAAAAGAATTGCCATCTAAATTTCAAGATTCTAATAAAACAGAAAAAGAGTATTACCAAATTAAAATTGCGGTAGAAGATAATTTTGAAAAGTCTTCGCCTAATTTATATTCTTTTTTCCCAACTAATATTAAGCTAAATCAACCTTATGTTTTACACGCTACTTTTGATTTAGATGCCACAAGAAATCAATTAAACGAATCAGACAAAAATAGATATATTCTAGAAAAAGTAGTTGCTTTTACCATTAAGGTTGCTAAATACTTTTCGCAAGCTAAAGTGTCTTATCAACCTTTGTCAATATTAAATCACACACACATAGCAGATACGTTAGATAATTTGGGTTATTACGATTTAATTGAAGAAGCTATAAATAATGAAGCCATATTTCCTTGTATAGATAATAATTATAGAACTTTAGAAGAAGTCATTTATATAAATGATGAATTTGCAGAATGTTTACAAGATGCAAATGCTGAAAGTATTATTTCTATTCACATACTGCCTTTAAAAGACTTATCTCTTGAAGCTTTCAATTTAGAAGATAAAATAGATGATAGCATTGAAGTTTTAAGTGATTATTTAGAACTTTTAAATCAAATTTCAGCAAAAAAATTATCTATTAAGCAGCGAGCAAAATGGATACGCTTAATCACGCAAGAGGCTAGTTTTATAAAAAATGAACACAAGGATGGTCTTAACTTTTTAATAGATAAAAAAAATGAACCTTTAAATGGTGATGAGTATATCTACACACCAGTTAGTACTTCTAAAACTAGTAAAGATGATATTGAGCTCGCAAAACCAAATTTTGCTAATATTAAATTTATAAATGACGAGTTATTTGTTAGTCTATTAAGCGAATTTAGCTTTGATAAAAGTGATAACCCTAATAAAGGGCGTTTTATATATGATGAACTAAAAGGCTTTTGTAATATTCACAGTTATGAGCCAGCCACATTATCTCAAAAAATAATTAGAGAAACTAATACTGTAATAGAAAGAGATAAAGATAATAGCGCTGTATATATAAAAGAAATGAATAGGTGTTTGTATCATAATTTCAAATTAATGAAAGAGGGTACAAAAATTCCTGATGATTCCATTAAAATTCCGTGCATTACAAAAAATGGAAAAATAGCATTTACGGAAGATATTATTCTTTCAGAGTTTTATCCAACAGGTAAAAGGACACAATTAATTTTTGAAGATGTATTATCGGATAAAAACTTTTTAGCCAAGCCAATAGATTTGGGCTTAGATGAAAATGAAGATAGTTATGAGTTAGAAAAGTACTTAAATTGGATAAAGGTTAATAGTTATGCAAGGTATAAAAACAAGTCTGTTACAGATTTTGGAATTGAAGGATATGTAAATTATGTAAATAACTATAACGGTTTTGGCAGATATACTGGTTATAATATTAGTTATAAAGTAATAAATGGGTTTAAATCTATTTTAGAAAAAATATCGGTAGAAAAATTAATTCTTTGGATTTATTACGATGACGTTTTAAAACAACAATTGTATGATTTTAATAACGAAGATAATTTTAGATTTTTTTATTTTAATTACAATACCATTTCAAACAAGCCATCTTATTTAAAGTATTTAATTTATATTAATTTCAAGTATAATTTTTCAGAATTACTTATAGATGAAAAGTATTCTTGGGTTAATAATTATAAAATAAACTACAAGAAGATTATGGATTTTGATAGTAATATCAATAAAACCATAATTAATGAAATTTTAGTAAGTCTAGGTGCAAACGATGATTTTAACCAATTACCTATTGATAAAGTTGCAGAAATTATAAATAAGTTACCTGATAATTATCCAAACGGTGCTAAGTCCCAAACTTTTTATAAAAAAGCATTAAACCATTATAGTCAAAATGAAATTGAAATTGAAGAACCACTAAAACTCTTTGCTCATAACGGAAATGAGCTTCAAATTTATAACCAAGACGAGGTATATTTTAGCGAGAAAATTAAATTACCCAACAGGCTTAAAAAGGACTTCCCAATTTTTAATTACCCAGCAAGAGCAGGTGGTGGAGAAGCGATAAAGTTTTTTGGTATTAACGATTTAAAAGAGGTGAAAATCGAAATTAAGGACAAAGTGTTATTAACTTCTATAACTGATCGCTTTGAAGAAGTTTTATTTACATTGAAGCCTTTCTTATTAAGCCATCGATTAAATGTTATTGAAGATGTTGAAGTAAGAAAAATTCAAGCTTCAATATGTCAAAAAATTAAAATTCTTTTATGTTCTTCAGTAGATTATAAAGTTAAAGAAAGTGCTTATGAAGTGGCAGACTATGAGTTCTTACATTATAAGGAACAGACATATTTGATTAAAATCAATGATTTTGATTCTTTTGAAACTTTAAAGAAGAATGTAGACTTTACAAATAGTTTTGCGGATATTATAGCTCTAGCTTTTGATGTTAGTAGCGATAAAAACGAATATAAATATATTTTGAGAAGTGATTTTGAAGATGTTCAGAATAGTATTAAAAACGACTTAGGAGAAGATACTTTAAATGAGGCTAGAGAATATTTAGGACTTGCCGATTACAAACAAGCCTTTTGGCAAGCAGTTTTTCAAGTAAGAGGTCTTGAATATAATGATTTGTTGGACGATTTGGCTTTAGAAGAAACAATAGCAGAGAGTTTAGGTATTGAGTTTGATACCAATTCTTTGGATTACGAAAAGATAAACTCAGAAAATGAATTAGTCAAAATAGAACAGTTATTTGACGAATTAGATATAACTCTAGAAAATTTCGCTAAATATTATAGTTATAAAATTAGCATTGCTCAATACCATCTTTCAAAAATAAAAGATGCAATTCTTTCTAAAAAGAATGTCATAAAATCTTCTGTTTGGGTTAGTTTTAAAGAAAAGACTATTGATGAGAAAGCTGAATTTTTAGCTGAAATTAATAGATATGAAGACTATAAAGAATTTGCGGAAAAGAAAGCAGAAGAGTTTAAACATCACTTCAATATAGATAAGTCTTTGGTCTTCAAAGATTATAGAAATTTGATTTATCCTAATCTGACTTTAATTGATAATGTAAAACTTGATGAAATAAAAAGAAAGCAAAAAGAGAATTTTACAGATGATGAGCTTTACGAAATTAGCCAAAGCGAACGTTTAAAAAGTCTACTATATTTTGAAGATGCCTTAGAAGTTATTAAAGAAGAACTAAATGAAGTTGTAGAACTTGAAGTTGAAAATTTTTCAATTAATGATATGCATGCAAATGGCAACGAGGTTGCTGTAGAAACTCGTTTACTTAGTAGTAATGTTTTAAAAACCAAAAATCCGCCTAGAGGTAGTAAAAGAAATAGTGTATATACACCAAAAGAAAAAAATAATAAAGGTTTAAAGATAAAAGGTAATAACTCGGAGCAAGTAGTCTATGATTTTCTAATTGAAAGTGGCTATAAAAATGTAGACCTTGTAAGTGAAGACAATGAAGGTCTACAATGTGATATAAGATATACAAACAACAAAGAAGAAGTAAAGTATGTTGAAGTTAAAACCTTTGATAATGGAAGTTTCTACTTATCCAAATCAGAGTTTGATTTCGGAAAAAACAATGAAAAAGATTATGAAGTATGGTTAGTTAAAAATAAGCAGGATATAATTCCTATTTATGACTTCTTTTCAAATCAAAAATATAAAACAACTGTAAATGAATATTTAGTTCATTTAGAAATCGTTAATAATAAATAAACTATGCATAGCCAAACCAACGAACAAGCTTTAGAAGCAGCCATAGAAAGAACCTTAACAGGAACTTGCATAGAAGCCATTAAAGAAGATGGCTTGTCTGTAGATGCAGTTAATGAAAACGCTGAGGTATACAGAACAGGAAAAGGCTATTATATTGGTCGGCCTTCATATTTTAATGCACAATTTGCAATAGACGAGCAGTTTTTCTGGAGTTTTTTAGAGAACACACAAAAAGATGAATTAGAAAAATTACAAAAGCAAAGCGACTGGAAATTAAAAATTCTAAACCGTTATGATCGTTTGGTTAAAAAGTATGGAATTCTATATCTGCTTAAAAAAGGGTTGCAAGTAGACGATGCACATTTCACGTTGTTTTATCAATTACCATTGGCAAGTAGTAGCCAACAAGTAAAAGATAATTTTGAGAAAAATAGTTTTAGCGAAACCAGGCAATTACGCTATAGCGTAGACAACCCAAGAGAAGAAATAGACATGGTATTGTTTATTAATGGTTTGCCAATTGTAACCATGGAGCTTAAAAATGCATGGACTGGTCAAAATGCCAGAGTGCATGGGCAAGACCAATACAAGAACAAACGCGATACCAAACAACCTTTATTACAATTTGCACGTTGTGTAGTACATTTTGCTGTAGACACAGATGAAGCCTATATGACAACTAAGTTAAATGGAAGAAATACCTTTTTCTTACCTTTTAACAAAGGAAATAAACATGGTAAAGGTAATCCTGAATTACAAAAAGGAGCAATCGGTCATCGTACGAATTACTTATGGAATGAAGTTTTTACAAGAGAAAGTTTAGCCAATATCATTCAGCACTTTGTGCGATTGGATGGTAAAAAGAAAGACCCAATACAAACCAAAACATTATTCTTTCCTAGATACCACCAAATGGATGTGGTACGTAAAATAATAGCAGATGCAAGTAGAAAAGGCGTAGGACAAACCTATTTAATTCAACATTCTGCTGGTTCTGGAAAATCTAATTCCATTACTTGGGCAGCCTATCAACTCATAGAAACCTATCCAGAAAATAGTAATGTACCAGGCATTACAGATGTAGAACGACCATTATTTGATTCGGTTATTGTAGTTACCGACAGACGTTTGTTAGACAAACAAATACGCGATAATATTGCAGATTTTTCAGAAGTTAAAAATATTATTGCTCCTGCATATTCTTCAAAAGAACTAAGAGATAGTTTAGAGCAAGGCAAGAAAATTATTATTACAACCATTCAAAAATTCCCATTCATCATAGATGGTATTGCAGATTTAAGTGACAAGCGTTTTGCTGTTATTATTGATGAGGCACACAGTAGCCAAAGTGGTTCTGCACATGATAACATGAATAGAGCTATGGGACAGCAATTTAATGAAGACGATGCTGTAGACGCGCAAGATAAAATAGTACAAGCAATGCAATCGCGTAAAATGCGCGGTAATGCAAGTTATTTAGCATTTACAGCAACACCAAAACCAATTACATTAGAGAAGTTTGGTGTAAAAGATAGCGAAGGTAAGTTTAAACCGTTTCATTTATACTCAATGAAACAAGCTATTGAAGAAGGTTTTATTTTAGATGTATTAGCAAATTACACAACGTTAAAGAGTTATTACGAGATAGAAAAATCTATTGAAGATAATCCATTGTTTGATTCTTCTAAAGCACAGAAAAAATTACGTGCTTATGTAGAGCAACATCAACAAACCATAAATACAAAAGCAGAAATAATACTCGATCATTTTATTCCTAAAATAGTCAATCAAAAAAAGCTAAAAGGAAAAGCTAAAGCAATGGTAGTAACGCAGAGTATAGAATCTGCTATCCGTTATTATAAAGCATTACAAAATATATTAAAAGATAAAGGGCGTCCTTTTAAAGTACTAATCGCATTTTCTGGAAGTAAAGAAGTGGATGGTATAGAATACACAGAAGCCGAGATGAATGGCTTTGCAGAAAAAGATACACGTATTAAATTTGATGAAGAGGACTATAGAATATTAGTAGTTGCTAATAAATACTTGACAGGTTTTGATCAACCAAAACTGTGTGCGATGTATGTAGATAAAAAATTACAAGGTGTATTAGCAGTGCAAGCATTATCCCGATTAAATAGAGCAGCAACAAAATTAGGTAAGAAAACAGAGGACGTTTTTGTATTAGATTTCTTTAACTCGACAGATGATATTAAGAACTCATTTGATCCTTTTTATACAGCAACATCTTTAAGTGAAGCTACAGATGTAAATGTATTACATGAATTAAAAGAAGTATTGGATGATGTTGGTGTTTATGAATGGAGTGAAGTAGAAGATTTTAATATTAAGTTTTTTAATAAAGAAGATGCGCAAGTATTAAGTCCGATTATTGAAAGAGCAGCAGAGCGTTTTGTGAATGAGTTAGAATTAGAAGATGATGATAAAGCAGACTTTAAGATTAAAGCAAAACAGTTTGTGAAAATCTATGGTCAAATGGCTTCAATAATGCCTTATGAAATACTCAATTGGGAAAAACTGTTTTGGTTTTTAAAATTCTTAATTCCCAAGCTTCCAGTAAGACCAGATGCTATTGATGGCTTAGACGAATTGTTGGAGTCAGTAGATTTATCGACCTATGGATTAGAGCGTGTAAAATTAAATCAAACTATTGGTTTAGACGATACTGAAAGTGAAGTAGATCCTCAAAATCCTAATCCAAGGGGTGCTCATGGTAATGAAGAGGAACTAGATCCATTAGATTTAATTATACAAAGTTTTAATGAACGTTGGTTTCAAAATTGGGAAGCAACACCAGAAAATCAACGTGTTAAGTTTATTAGTTTAACAAAGTCTATACAAGCGCATCCAGATTTTTTACAAAAAGTAGTTGAAAATAGTGATGAGCAAAATAAGAATTTAGCTTTTCAGAAAATTCTTGATGAGGTGATGTCTAAGCAACGCAAACAAGAGCTAGATTTGTATAGATTATATGCTAAAGATGATGCGTTTAAAACAGCCTTTTTCGATACGATGAAGCGTATGGCTAGTGTTTCGAAATAATCCCCTTCCCAAAAACAATCTACTAAACCTAAGCAATGTAAATTTTAATGATTTTAGAGAAGTATCAATTATACGGAGAAATCCAAAACAGAGGTTATTCATCAACCGCAATAGTAACAGATGAAAGTGGCGATATTTATTTTGCTAAATGGATAAAAGGAATTGAACAAAACTCACAACCGAGTAAAATTCTTTACAATAAATTAAGACATTTAAAAAAAGCAGTCCATTCTTCCCTTCCTAAAATTATTGAATATGAATGGGACGAAAACCAAAATGCTTATTGCATCATATTTGAAAACAAAAACGCATCTTCATTAGAGGAAAAGGTTTTTGAAATTAAACCAACTCATTTTTTAAAGGGAATTGAACAAATTGCAAGTTGTTTACAGCAATTACAACAAAAACATAAACTTGCTCACGGAGATATAACACCTGCAAATATACTTGTAGATGAAAACTATGACTTCTACTTAATTGATTTTGGAATTTCAGATATATCTGCAACATTAAGCCAATCACAAGAATTAGAGATTTTCGCAAAAGAATTTGCGTCACCTGAAAAATGGGATAGAAAAATCCCAAAGGGATTTCCCTACCAATCTGACATCTATTCTATAGGTAAAGTTATTGAATGGTATTTCACAAAAAATGAAATTGACGAATTTGAAGACATTCAAAGCCTACTTGACTCAACTTGTGAGCAGTTACCGACTAATAGAATAAATTATAATTCCTTTTTAGAACAGCTTTCTAAAATAACAAGTGAAGTCTCATTTGATAGTCAAAACACAATCTATCTTTATGCTAATGAAGAAGTAATTGAAGATTTAAACAATTCGGAATTTAAACCAAAGTTTGACATTAGTCCAAGCAGTGGAAAAAATATACTTTTAAATATATCATCAAAGAACTTTTATTTGCATTGTCTTTGGAAAATTTCAGAAAACGGTCTAGACATAATAAATTCTGCAAGAAAAGAAGATAAGGAAAATGAGCACTCAAATACTATAAGGTATGGAAAAGAATTGGGGTTACCAATTGTTTTCACTTCTCAAAATGGTTACAACAAACATTTCAATTTAACACCATTTTTAAAGAAAATACAAAAAGAAAAACAGCACGAGCGTGAATACAGAAAAGGCAAAAGAGAAATTAGTAAAGAACTAAAATTCTTTAAAGATTTAATCAAAAAAGAACTACAAGTTTTAGAAAAGAACTCATTAAGATTACGCTTTACAAGTTTTGAAAAGAAAGGAAATTATGAAATTTCATTTAAAATTCAAGATGATGAAAAGTACAGTAAAAATGGTATATTATTTTCTCATATTGACAAAGCAACACCACCAAACCCAGAAGATTTTGAATTTATCATAAGTGAAACTGCCGATAAAAAACAAATGAAAGATCCACTAAAATTTACGGGAGTTGCTTACGACTTTAATACTAAAACACGAGTTCTAAAATTTAAAGATTGTGAACGTTTAGACTTTAATAAAATTCCAAAAAACGGGTATATTTTTGAAAATATTGCTAAGCAAGAACAAGAAAAGAGAAGACAAGAAGAAGCGATACGAAAAGTAGAATACAATGAAGTTCAAAATAGAGATTTAATACATTACATCTTTAATCCTATTGACTTGCAAGGCAAATATCTTGAATTTCCAGAATTAACAAATGTTTATCAAACAGACGAAAAAGGCAATGATTTCGTATATAGTTTTAATCAACAGAAAGCCATACTAAACGCCATTCATAGGGAACCTTTAACTGTTATTCAAGGACCACCAGGGACAGGAAAAACGACTGTAATTACAGAAATTGTTTTTCAAATTTTAAATAAAAATCCTGATGCCAAAATTTTAATTACTTCTCAAACAAATGATGCTGTCGATAATGTTTTAGATAATCTATTGGAAAAAGAAATTCCAATTGTTCGTTTAAGCGGTATTAGAAAACCAAAAGTTAGTTTACAAAAACATACCTTAGAAAGAAAAATTGAGGGTTGGAAAGAAGAAGTAAGAAAAAAAACTAAAGCCAACTGGAAGCCATATAAAGAGCAGTTTAAAAAGGAGTTAGAAAAAGAAAACATTATTCTATTACCAATTTTTGAAATCCTTTCTTCCAACAAACAATGGAAAGTAAAAAAACAACAAATAGAAAAAATATTAGAGCGTTTTAATACTTTCAAAGATTTAGAGCAATCTTTAGCTTCAGAAAAAGAGTTTATAACTTCAATCAATAGTAAAGTTAAAGTGAACTTTGAAGATTACTTTATAAAACAACAAATATTTGAAGATTGGCTATCATCAATTAGTTCGTTAGATGAGAATAGCAATATAAATCAAAAGCTAATAGACAGCATTAGAGTAATTGGAGCAACCACCAATCATATTGCATCTAATAAATATCAAAAATATAATTTTGAGTTTGATTATGTGATAATGGACGAAAGTGGTAAAGCAACCACTGCAGAAGCATTAATACCAATAGTTTTAGCCGAGAAATTGGTTTTGGTGGGCGATCACAGACAATTAAGACCAATGTTAACTGCAAATCGTGAAGTAGAAAAGTGGCTAAGAGAGAAATTTAAGACTGAAATAGATGATTATGATGGTTGGGATGATTATTTCAATAGAGCAAGTCTATTTGAACAGATAATTACAAAAATTGATGAAGATTTTACCAGTCAATTAGAAGAATGTAGAAGAAGCTCTAAAGACCAAGTTTTACTAACGTCAAAATGCTTCTATGAACCTTTTGGAGATGAACCTATAAAACCAGTCAAACGAAATTCTGACAAGGAACATAGTCTTGATTTAAAAATTGATAGTTCTATCATATTTTTAAATATAGATAACTCATTTAAAAGTGACAGAGTAAATAGCTCTTCAAGAAATAAATTAAGTGCTGAATTAATCCCAGAATTATTAAATGGCTTAGAAAAATTTGACCGTGTAAAAAATTATTCAATTGGTGTCATTACAGGTTATTCTGCCCAAGTTAGAGAAATAAGAAATGTTGTTAGAAAGAAAATTGATTATCGAAAATTTAAAAATATAAAATCAAGTAATGTTGTAATATCAGTTGTAGATAAGTTTCAAGGTTTAGAAAAAGACATCATTATTTTCGATTTAGTAAAGAGCAATGATGGTTTAGGTTTTTTATCCAATGCTAATCGTATAAATGTTGCTTTATCAAGACAAAAAAAATTATTAATTATTGTTGGTAATTTGGATAGTATCTTAAGTGCTAAATCACATAATTATTCTGAAAACACAAATCAAAAACCAGCATTACAAAAATATTTAAGTGAATTGAAAAAAGATTGGATTGTTAACAGCGTAGAACAGATATTTTAATGGACATACAAGAAATACATAAAAAGTTAGACAAACAATGTCCAAGCGATTATAAGATAAATGAAATAATCCAATTTGCATATCCTTACAGACGAGTTCGTGTCAACGCAACGGTAAATAAATCACCAGAAAAATCAATTCAGCAAGTATATTCTGTTTTATTAAGAACAATAAAAGCAGGTTTTGATAAAGAGGAACAAATTGTTGATTTTTTAGGACTGAACAAAGAGGATTTTATTTTAAGAGAACTTTACTTTTTACGTGAAAGAGGTTTTGTGAATTTAACTTCAGGTAATTGGTTGGTAACAGAACAAGGAGAAGAATTTATAAAGGATAATAGCATTTTAAAAATCTTAGAAGAAGAAGAATTTGAATTTTTAATTGATGCAGTATCAAATCAAGCAATTCAAAAGAATTTCAGATTATTTAGTGATAAAAACATTGAGAATAGATTAAATTCAGAGATAGACTATTCAATCAAAAATCCTGAATTACTAAAAAACAAGAACGAACAACTTTCTGATATTTATAAAAGGGAAAATAATGGAAAAGCATATTTAGTTGATTATGATAGGTCAAACATTAAGTTTGATAAAAAGGAAAATCACGATTATTATTTAATCGAATATATTCCAATAAAGGAAAAAGAAAGTGAATTAGAATCATATATTGAAATTAGAAATACAGATAAAGATGTTTCAAAAGAAAAACGCCTTTCAAAATCTCTATCTGAAAAATATCCAAGTATATTATATCAATTTACAACTTCTGACAGAACAAGTTTTGCGAAAATTCAAGAAGATAATAATAGTGAACTATTAGAAGAGTTTAAAGTAACTGAAACCGAGAAAAAAATAACTGAAACGCAAACACTTTCGGTTTGGGAAACGCAAGATAAATTTGCAGAAGCATTAAAGACTGTTAAATCTAAAATATTAATAGAAAGTCCTTGGGTAAGACGTGCTACTTTAAAATATATAAGTAGTATTGAAAAAGCATTACAAAGAAGTGTATATGTTATCATATTATATGGAATTGAAAGTAATGATGAACATCATTATGGAACAATTGAAAAACTGCGAAATTTAAAAAGTAAATACCAAAATAATTTTCATTTAATACACTTACCTACTCATTTTGAAGAACAAGGAAACTATAAAATGACAGGAACACACAGAAAATTGATTATAAAAGACAATGATTATTACATACAAGGAAGTTTTAATTTCCTATCATTTAACAAAGAAAAAGGACAGAAAATAGCGAATGAGGAAAGTGTTTTAATCCCTAAAAATGTGGAAAAAAAATGGAAGGCGATTTTTAAAGAATATAAATTAGTAACTATTTAATTCAAAATACAAATAACCCAACTCCCAGGAACCTACAACATCACAGGAAGCAATCAATACGAAATAGCAGCAACCTATAAAGGCACATTACAGTTAACACTAGACGAAAACAATAAAATAATTGCCAAATGGTTCATTAACAATAACCAAGAACAATTAGGTACTGGCTTTTTTAAAGATAATAAATTGGTCATTAATTTTAATAATAAAGGAGATGATGCCATTGTTTATAAAGGCGTCGTTGTTTATAAATGTATGACCAAAGATGTTTTAGAAGGGTTTTGGTCTGAGAAACATGGCAATCCGTTGTTTTTAGGCACTGAGCGTTGTTTCAGGATTGGCACACAACAAGAGCTTGTTAACTAATGTTTAGCTTCGGCATGACGCTATAGTAATCTGTTTTTAATTAGTTTCGTTAGTTAGTTGTATAATTTTGAAAGCCTTTATTATTAAGATACTTCAATAGCTTTTTTTTAATATCTCCCCTTGAAATAAGCTTCGATTTACCTTTGGTGAATCTTCGCTGTTGAGCTATACAATAGTGAAACCCACAAAACTACATTTTGTTGTTGGTTTTTTTTATGCGTCGCGCTGAAGCTAGCACCAGAGCGCATAGGCATAAAAAAACCCAGAACATTAGTTCTGGGTTTCTCTGCTGTAGCGAGAACGAGATTTGAACTCGTGACCTCTGGGTTATGAATCCAACGCTCTAACCAACTGAGCTACCTCGCCATTTTTATAACTTTGAGTAATCTATGATTACCTCTCCATTATGAGGGTGCAAATATAGAAACAAAATTATTGTGAGCAAACAATAAATGCGCAAAATATTTTTTTTCATTTTTAGTTTAAAACTCAACAATTAATGTATATATTGACAACATAATATTAAACCTATGGAAGACAAAGTTAAAATTGAGATGGAGTTCGTAATACACGCATCGCCTCAACTTTTATATCAATATATATCAACACCTTCAGGACTGTCTGAGTGGTTTGCAGATAACGTGAACTCACGAGGAGAATTTTTTAAATTTATGTGGGATGGTAGTGAAGAAACTGCTAAACTTTTAAGTAAAAAAAGTGGAGAACGTATTAAATTTAGATGGCTAGCAGATGACGAAGAAGGATCATCAAACTATTTCGAAATTAGAATTCAGGTTGATGAAATTACCAAAGACGTTTCAATCATCGTTACTGATTTTGCTGAAGAAGATGAAATTGACGAAGTTAAAATGCTTTGGACTAATCAAATTTCAGATTTAAAACAAGTCTTAGGTTCTGCTTAGGATTTTTAAAATTTTTATATTTGTCTCGACCCTTTATTAAAAGGATAATCGAGACTTTTTTTTATGATAAATTTCAACGGTAGTTTAATTGAAAATTCAACCTTTATTTCTGCGGAAAATAGAGGCTATAAATATGGTGATGCACTTTTTGAAACTTTAAAAGTTGTTCATGGTAAAATCTTTTTTTGGGAAGATCATTATTTTAGACTTATGTCTTCAATGCGTATTATGCGAATGGAAATACCAATGAATTTTACGATGGAGTTTCTAGAGAAAGAAATTTTAAAAGTAATTAACGTTAACGGTCTTGCAAAATCATCTGCCAGAGTAAGACTCAATGTAGATAGAGGAGAAGGTGGTAAATATTTGCCAAAAAATAAAGCTATAAGCTATTGTATTATTGTTGAAAAATCAGATAATGATTTCTACACCATGCCTAAAAATGATCATTTTACAGTAGATTTATATAAAGATTATTTTGTGGCGCCTGGTTTGCTTTCTACTTTAAAAACTAATAATAAAGCTATTAATGTTTTAGGTAGTATCTATGCTCAAGAAAATTTATTAGATAATTGCCTTTTGCTTAATACTAATAAAAGTGTTGTTGAAGCGCTCAACGGAAATGTGTTTTTGATAAATGGAGAACACATTAAAACACCACCAATAGCAGATGGTTGTTTAAAAGGTATCATGAGAAAACAAATTATTGAGGTTATAGTAAACTCTGGTGATTACACTATAGAGGAAACGTCTATCTCTCCTTTTGAACTTCAAAAAGCAGATGAGTTATTTATAACTAATGTGATTGTTGGGATTCAGCCAATATTAAAATATCGTAAAAAATTATTTGGAACTAAAGTTTCCGAAGATATATTAAAACGCTTAAATATGAAGTTGAGGTTAGGCTAAACTAAAGAAGGTGATACGCTTAATTATAACTTGGGTTTTCTGGTGCATTAGACCAAAGTGAATAATCGCCACCCAGTTCTAGCATTTTCTCTTTCCAGAAAGAATCGCAACATTTTTCTATAAGTTCGTTTTTATAAACATTCTCAGATACTATCCAGGCGTTAGACTCTAACTCATCGTCTAGTTGATTGGGTTCCCATCCAGAATAACCTAGAAAAAACCTGATATCTCTATCTGAGAGTTTACTGTCTTGTATAAGTTTGAGAACAATTTCAAAATTGCCACCCCAAAACACACCATTAGATATTTCTATACTATCTGGTATAAGTTCTGGTACTTGATGTATAAAATACAAATTATCTTGTTCTACAGGACCGCCATTATGAACTTTAAAATTAGCTTCGGTCTCAGGTATGAGATCATTAAGCGTATAATTTAAAGGCTTGTTTAAAATAAAACCAATAGAGCCTTCCTCATTATAATCGGCTAATAAAATAACAGACCTATTAAATGATAAGTCACCTATAATAGATGGCTCAGCAATTAAGAGATGTCCTTTTTCTGGTTTTGATATTATCATCTTGTGTGATTTCTTTACTAAATCTAAAACATATTTTGTTAATAACCAATTAAATGTGCAAAGACTATGCTTTTAAAAGCAAAAAGCCCACTTAAAAGTGAGCTTTTTGTATTCTATTTTAGTGTAATACTAGTTTACAGCACTACTTAAATCAGATCCAGCTTTAAACTTTACTACGTTTTTCGCTTTGATTTGAATAGTTTTTCCTGTTTGAGGGTTTCTTCCTTCTCTTGCAGATCTTCTAGAAACTGACCAAGAACCAAATCCTACTAAAGATACTCTGTTACCTTTTTGTAAAGATCCTTCGATATCTACTAATAAAGAATCTAATGCTTTCTTAGCTGCTGCTTTTGTAATTCCAGCATTTTCAGCCATTCCGTTGATTAAATCTGTTTTGTTCATAAAATTATATTTTAAATTGTTAAAAAAATAGTTGGGTTAAACGTTATTGTTAAATCCGTATACAAATTTATACGTAAAATCCATCTACGCAAGTAATAGCAAGGGAAATGCTAATATTTGTTGATAACTTAGAGTATTTGTTAATAAAGGAATGCATTTCGTCGGATATTTTATTTATATCAATGTCTATAAGGGTTTTAGAGCATTTTTGCATTTTCAGCAAAATTATAACCGTTAAGTAATGATTTTATATCCATTTTTCGTTTTCCTGGTAGTTGTATTTCCTTAATATTTATGTAACCACCTCTAACAGCTACCTTTAACTCGTTTTTAGAAATATCTAGCGTACCATTAATCATATTATGGTCGATTGTTTCTTTTTCGACCTTAAAAATTTTCACATTTAATTCTTCTTCACCATTAATCAATACACACCAAGCTGCAGGAAAAGGATTTAAACCTCTTATTTTATTATATATGGTGTCTACATCTAAACTCCAATCAATTTTGCAATTGTCTTTATTAAGCTTGTATGCGGTTTTTAAATTTTCTGTTTTTGGCTGTATCGTTGTTTGTACCTCTCCAGCCTGTATGATGTCTACAGTTTTTATTACCAGAGCACTTCCTAAATTCATTAATTTATCATGTAGAGTGCCTACAGTTTCATCATCCTCAATAGCAATGGCTTCTTGTAAAATAATAGCTCCAGTATCTATCTTGTCATCTATAAAAAATGTGGTAACACCAGATACCTTTTCGCCATTAACAATAGCCCAATGTATAGGAGCTGCTCCTCTATAGTTAGGTAATAAAGAGGCATGTAAGTTAAAAGTGCCATAAGCAGGCATGTTCCAAACTACCTCAGGCAGCATCCTAAAAGCTACTACAATATGAAGGTTAGCTTGTAAAGCTTCTAGTTCTTTTATAAAATCTGGATGCTTTAAATTAGTTGGTTGTAAAACGGTTAAACCATTTTTGACAGCATATTTTTTTACTGCAGATTCATTTAATTTGCGACCACGTCCTGCTGGCTTATCTGGCGCAGTTATAACACCTACAACATCATATTTTTGATCAACTAAAGCGCTTAATGTGGCAACAGCAAAATCTGGTGTGCCCATAAATATGATTTTTAAAGAATCTCTTTTCATTTTGTTTTTATTTTATAGCTGTTTCCAGCAGTCATTTCTATAACATCATCTTCTAATAAAGATTGCAAACTTTTAAAAATAGCTTGTTTTGTAAAAGGCAATTGTTGTAATAAATCTCTAGAACTCATTGGTTGTTTCTCTAAAGTTAAAATGAGTTGTGTTGTTATAGTTTTTAAATCTTTTTTTTCTTCGGAAATGTTATCACTCACACAAACTGAGCAAATACCACAATTTATCTCTGTTGTTTCTCCAAAATAATGTAATAGTTGCCTGTTTTTGCAAATATCATCTGTTGCTATGTATTGTAATACAGCATTTACTTGGTGCTGCTTTAATAATTGTTGGCGCTCAACAACATTAGCTATTCTATTAATAGTTTTATCGTCTTCTCTTGGTTGCAAAAATAAAACCTCAGAGTCTGTATTAGAATATAAGAAATCTACTATGCCATCTTTATGTAATTGATGTAAAATAGCAATAATTTGCTTTTCTGGCACAGTTGATTTGTCTGATACTAGAGACAAGTTAATGGCAAGTTGATGCTCAAAAATGCCACCATAAGTTCTTAAAATAGTTTTTACAACTATATTGTATTGTGAGTGCGTTTCTAAATAAGAAAACATACTAGCATTACTTACTATAAATTGTAATTTTGTTTTATAATTAAATTGTTGAGATAATTTAATTACACTATTTCTATCTAGTAATTGTAAGGCATTAAAAGTCTTAGAACTTTTAAAGTTATACGCCTTACAAAAATCGCTAAAATTAAATAAGTGCGTGGTTTGCTCACCTTCTCCATATGAGATTTGAAAATAGTTGCACAGTTTTCTATAGGTTAATTTTAATTCATCTATAGAAGGTAAACTCTTTATAAATTGATTTTTTAAAACCTGCTCATCTGCCTTATTGGTTAATAATATCGCGTAAGCATTCTCGTTATTTCGTCCTGCGCGACCTGCTTCTTGGTAATAACTTTCTAGACTTTCTGGTAAATTAACGTGTATTACGGTTTTTACATTTGGTTTATCAATACCCATACCAAATGCTGTTGTAGCAACCATAATCTCTTTTTGATCATTCATCCATTGGTTGAGACGCTCATGTTTATCTTTTGTTGGTATGCCACCATGAAAAAATGTTGAGCTAAATCCCTTTTTCTCTAACACATTATGAATTGCGATACTCATCTTTCGGCTTCTTACATAAATTATTGAAGCGCCTTTGTGAAGCTTTAGCTGTTGCTCTAAGTCGTATAATTTATCTTCGCTATGCAACACCTGGTAAGATATGTTTGGCCTCGTAAAAGAGGCTTTAAAAATCTTTGGTGCAATAAAATCTAGTTCTTTAATAGTTTCATCAATAACCTCTGGTTTTGCAGTTGCAGTTAATGCAATAACATTTACATGCGGTTGCAATTGTCTTAAAACGGTAATGTTTTTATAAGCAGGTCTAAAATCATTTCCCCATTGGCTAATGCAATGTGCTTCGTCCACAGCTATAAGATTGACGTTCATTTGCTCAATACGTTGCTTTACAATATCTTGTTGTAAACGCTCTGGAGAGAGGTATAAAAACTTATAATTTCCGTAGATACAATTATCAAGCAGTGTGTCTAACTCGCTATATTTAATTCCGCTGGTAATTGCCATTGCTTTAATTCCTTTATTTTTAAGACTATTAACTTGGTCTTTCATTAAAGCAACTAAAGGGGAAACAACAATACATATACCGTCTTTAATAAGCGCAGGGATTTGAAAACATATAGATTTTCCGCCACCTGTTGGTAGTAGTGCAAAGGTGTCATTATTCTCTAAAACCGAATTAATAATTTCTTCTTGATAAGGTCTAAAAGAAGTATGTTGCCAGTACTGCTCTAATATGTTTATAGGATGGACCATTTTATAACTTAAAATGGTCTAATATAAAATGTGCTCTATTAGCAATAGTATCAAATGGTACATCAATTAATTCATAACCAAAACGCTTGTAAGTATCTAATAATGAGTGATGAATTTCAACTGCTTGATCAAAATTCTCGTAACGCTCACTATCGCTAACAAAAATTTCTTGCCAAGGTGCTAAGACAAACACTTTGTCATAAATATGCGTTTTGCACGTATCTGTAAAATGTTGCGGGTAATCGCTTTTAACATAATCCATATATGCCAAAACGTCTGGCAGACCTCTATCTATAAAAACAAGATTTGTATCTAGAGTTTCTGCATCTTTAAACTGCTGCGTTCTAGCTTTTAAAAGCAGCTCGCTAAATAGAAGAGGTTTGGTTAAAAATAATTGCTCTACGCCATCCTTTCTAGCGTCTAGAGTAACTTGTCTCGATACTTCTTCAAAGCATGTGAAGTCTCTAGAAATTAGTTCGTTTATAATAGATGATTTTCCTGTTCCTGGACCACCTGTAATAACTATTCGTTTTGTGTTCAATTTGGCAAGGTTTTGGTTGTAAAATTAATCAATAATTACTGAGACCAAAATACAAAGTAAAATGTATCTTTGTTTCCGAAGAAAAAAAAGCTATGAGTACACCAAAAAAAACAGAAGAATTTTATAATAAATTAAGAACTCAATTGACCGAAACTGCTACTTGGCCAGCAGAGTATTTATATAAATTTATAGTACCAACAGACGCTTCAAAAATTAAGCAAGTAGAAGATTTGTTTGATAATTTGGGTGCTGTGATTTCTACTAAAGAATCTGGTAAAGGAACTTACACAAGTATTTCTATAAATTTACAAATGAAAGATCCAGATGCAGTTATTACTAAGTACAAAGAAGTTGCAGATCAGGTAGAAGGTGTTATTTCTTTGTAAAAAAGAACCTGAGATAACTATTTTTTTGTATTTTGCACTCATGCAGAAATACTTCATGCATGACACACAAATACTACACAAACTTATATTTTGATAGACGATATAGAATACAATACAGAGCGTGAACATTTGATAATTCCTGAGTATGGAAGACATCTCCAAAAAATGGTTAACTACGCTAAACAATTACCAACAAAAGAAGAGCGTAATAAAGTAGCAAAATCCATCATAAATGTGATGGGTAATTTACAACCACATTTACGTGATGTACCAGATTTTCAGCATAAACTTTGGGATCAACTATTTATAATAGCAGATTTTGAATTAGATGCAGATTCTCCTTACCCAACAACTACAAAAGAAGAGTTAAGCGAAAAGCCAGAACCTTTAAAATATCCTCAAAATTTCCCTAAATATCGTTTCTACGGAAACAATATTAAAACCATGATTGATGTGGCAAATACTTGGGAAGAAGGAGAACTTAAAGAGGCTTTAACCTACACGATTGCAAACCACATGAAAAAGTGTTTTCTTAACTGGAACAAGGATACTGTAGAAGATGCTGTAATTTTTAATCATTTATATGAGCTTTCTGGTGGTAAAATTAATCTAAAAGGAAGTGATGAAGACCTAACAGATGCTACTACGCTAATGCGTAATAAAAAGAAGTACTCTAAAAGTAGTAGCAATGGTAAAAAATCTCACCACAAGAAAAACAACAATTCTAACCGAAACAGAAAACGCTATTAAACACTCTTCATGGCAACATTTAAAATTGAAGGAGGTCATCAATTAAAAGGAAAAATCCAACCTCAAGGCGCAAAAAACGAAGCTTTACAAATATTATGTGCGGTCTTATTGACTGCCGAAGAAATTAGAATAGATAATATACCAGATATTATTGATGTCAATAAATTAATAGCACTACTTAAAAAGTTAGGTGTTAAAATTGATAATGTTGGCAGAGGATCTTATACGTTTAAAGCAGACGATTTAAATTTAAAATATTTAGAATCGGCTGAGTTTAAAGAAGATGGTAAAGGCTTAAGAGGTTCTATTATGATTGTTGGACCTTTGTTGGCTCGCTTCGGAAAAGGATATATTCCAAAACCTGGAGGAGATAAGATTGGTCGTCGTCGTTTAGATACTCATTTTGAAGGGTTTATTAATTTAGGTGCAAAATTTAGATACAATAAGGAAGATTTATTTTATGGTGTAGAAGCCGATAAATTAAAAGGTACTTATATGCTTCTAGATGAAGCCTCTGTAACTGGTACAGCTAATATTGTTATGGCTGCGGTTTTAGCAGAAGGTACAACAACTATTTATAATGCAGCATGTGAGCCATATTTACAACAACTTTGTAAAATGCTTAATCGCATGGGAGCAAAGATTAGTGGTGTAGGATCTAACATGTTAATTATAGAAGGTGTAGATAAATTGGGTGGTACAGATCATAGAATGCTACCAGATATGATTGAAATTGGAAGTTGGATAGGTTTAGCTGCAATGACCAAAAGTGAGCTTACAATTACTAATGTGAGTTGGGATGATTTAGGTCAAATACCAAACGTGTTTAGAAAAATAGGAATTACCGTAGAAAAGCGAGGAGATGATATTTATATCCCAGCACACACAAATGGTTATGAAGTGTCAAATTATATTGATGGTTCTATCTTAACAGTGTCTGATGCGCCTTGGCCAGGATTTACACCAGATTTAATTAGTATAATTCTAACGGTTTTAACTCAAGCAAGAGGAAGTGCTGTCGTGCATCAAAAAATGTTTGAGAGTCGTTTATTCTTTGTAGATAAATTGATAGATATGGGAGCAAAGATTATACTTTGTGATCCACATAGAGCCACAGTAATTGGTCATGATTTTAAATCTACGTTAAAAGGAACTACAATGACTTCTCCAGATATTAGAGCAGGTGTGTCACTATTAATTGCAGCATTATCTGCAAAGGGAACATCTACGATTCATAATATAGAACAAATAGATAGAGGTTACGAAAATATTGATGAACGCTTACGTGCTATTGGAGCAAAAATTACACGTGTAGAAGGTAATTAATATATAGAATTATAAAATAATGTTAGAATAAAAAAAACTCACTATTGTGAGTTTTTTTTATTTTAAAATTTACTGAAACAGTACATATCTAGGCGGAACAAGGTTATTTAATCTCAGGTAAACTAGCATTTGTCCTCTGTGATGTGTAATATGATCTGCAAGTAATAAACATATTTGTCGCTTAGTCCTGTTCAAGCCAAAATAATCTAACCTATCATTAAGTTTAGTTGTATCAAAAGATGTAATTAAAAGTATAGCGTCATCAAATGTTTTGTCTATAGTTGCAATCATTTCTTTTTTAGACTTATTATTTGATTTATAAATAGTATCTGTTTTCCAGTCTCTTGCGTCTCTGCCTCCCAATAAAGATTGACTATGCCAATCTATAGCAAAACCAATATGCATTAGATTGTCGGCAAAACTTAAAGACTCTGGAGACGCTTTAAAATTGTATTTATCTTCTGGCATAGTTTCGGCAACAAGAATGAGGTAGCTGCGAGAGTTTTCTAAACGTTCTATAAAATCGTTTATAAAGTCATTATTGTCTTGCGCGTTAAATGATGTATTAAAAGAGCTAAAAAAGGCTATACAACTTATAGTTAATAGATTTTTTAGATTGAATATATTGCTGCTCATGTTTATTTTAGTCTTTTTCTAATAATTGTAGAATATTCTTATTTAAAAATACTTAATCAATAATTGAAAAATAGCCATATAAATCATTTGATACATCTATTTCTACAATTGTATTATTACTTTTTATTTCTACAAGCTTAGTGTCGCCACCTTCATTTTTAAGGCCAAATATAGAACCGTTATTGTTTATAATAATTCCATTTATAGATTGTCCTAAATTAATTTCGACTAAGGTGCTAAGATTTGATAAATCAAATTTTCTAAGTCTATAATTACTACTTGAACTAAAAAAATCACTCAATACAAAAAAGTTATTTTGATAATAATTAATGTAACCTACACCATTAATATTTATATCTAACGGATTTATAGTGCCAAGATTAACATCTAATTCATATATGTACATTGAACTTAAACCAGTATTAGTACTAATAATTAAATCATTGTTTCTTGAGGTATTGGGTATCACAAAATCAGAATCTCCTAAATAAGAGATGCCAGGATAATTATCATTATTAAATGAAAAAATTTCTGTACCAGTAACAGTATCATCTTCTATTTGTAATGCATATATGCCTTTAACTAATTGCTCTGCAGTAGCAAGATAATTTTGAGCATAAATTTGTCCATCTATACTAATAAAATGAGATTTTAATGGATTATCTGCATCAAAAAATGTAAGTTCTAATCCAGTAGAAGCATGCGGTATATATGTATTACTAAACGATGATCCAGCTCTAATATATAAATCCATTTGCTGATTTATTAAAAACCAAACGATGTGCTCAGAAGCATGTAAAGTTTGTGGTGGTGCATTGGGATTTTCTAAATCTATATAATTAATATAGCTTAAATCATCTGAAGGAATATTTTTAATATAATACATTTTATTATCTATTACTTGTATAGGATTATACAAGCTATTAGCAATAAAAAATCCTTCTTCTAGCTCCTTAAACTTAAATGTTTGCTTGTCAAATAATAAATATTCGCTTTGAGTTTGTTCGCTAAAACCTTGTATGGCAAAAATGGTATCGTTTCTAACGATATTTTGAGTATTGAGAAACTTAGTAACAGAGCCTTTAATTAAATCATACCTGTCATTTACTTGTATGAGCGATTCTGCATATGCATTAAATCCAAAACTGTCTTCAGGAATTTCAAATTCAGAATCTAATGAAGCAGTGAGTTCTGTTTCTAAATTATTGTTTATACCAATAAATCTATTGTTAGAATTTGTAGTGTAAAAAAAGACATCTAGCTGTTCGTGCTCTAAAGTAAGAACATTGGTAGTGAGGTTTATGTCAACGGTTTCAGGTTCGGGTGGGAGAGAGGAGGTGTCCTCTTCAACTACACAAGAAAGAAATAGCATTGTAAAACTAAAAAGAGCCAATTTTTTCATTTTTGTAAATTTTAAATAATTTATGATGAGCCCTCTATTAATTTATTTTATGGAAAGCTTTTTTTAATACTAAGGACTAAAATAGTAAAAGCTAATGAGTTAGTGGCAAGTCGCAATACAATTACTTTGTAATACTTATTTACATCATTTATTTTACAAGTTTAATAACAGTTGGATACATTTTAGCTACTTTTCCTTTACTGGTTTTAATTGCAAAAATTACGGGTAATATGATATTTAATGCATAAAGTCCAATAAACATATATAATAGAATAGGATAATAACCATAATGCATAATTTTTGAAAGTGTGAAGCCAGTTATACATAGAAAGGTAATAATTGACCATAAGATTTGGTAATTTAAAAGGTTAGCGCCAATATCTTTTAATCCAACAATTTTATCTTTTTTATTCATCCATAGAATTAGAGGGATAATTATATTTCCAACAGGAATAGCTAAAAACACTAATACTGAAAGATGAAAAATTGTTAGATAACTCGTATTGGGTTGTTTACCATAATCTAGAATATCTTCTACATTACTATCCAAAACGTCACAAATTAGATTTAACGTTCTTCCTCGAGGTTCACTTTCATTATTTTCAATACGTTGTATTGTCCTTAAATTTACTTTTGCAGAATCAGCCAACTCTTCTTGAGATAAACCTTTCTTCTTTCTTATTTCTTTAATTTTTTTTCCAATTTCGTTCATAATTAATTGTTGTTTTTTGTTTCTACAAAACTACTTACGAAACTATCATTTTGATAACGGTTTATTTGCGACATTTTTACGACATTCTTGCCAAACTATTGATATTATTGAGTTTGACTAGTTATTGGCAATGAGTTTAAATGAGATTAATTAACTAATACAATAATCATTTATACTGCCTGTTGCACTTATATTTTAATAGTATTCTACTACGTTTTTTAAGATGTAACTATCAATCAAAAAAGGTAAAATGATAGTACTAATTATTACGATTATAGTTGGTATTATATCAATCCATTTTTTTGGATGTTCACTAATTTCGGGTTCACGTTTAAAAATCATGTAGTACGGAATTCGAACAATTTTAAATAAAATTAAAAAAATTAGTGTCATTTGAGAACCCATATAAACCAGAAGTTTGTTTTCTGTTGAAGAATAAGTTTGGTACAAGATGCCTATAATTAAAATTCCAATTGAGATTAGTACATATGTAATAAAAACAGTTTTGTATTTGAGTTTTTCTTGATCAAAAACTATAATATAAACTAGAGGAATGAACAACAAAAAATATAGTACGTTATCAATTGTCATTTTTCATGGTTTTATCTAATCACTTTTAACTTCCTAATTAGCTAAAAATAATATTATAAAATAGTTATTTATATCTGCTCTTTAATGATTTCAATTTTTATTGGTTGAATATCCATTGCTATTTTAAAACCAACAGACTCTATAACTGATTTTTTAAAATCTTCAATATTTATATTCGAATTATATCTAACATCAAATTCGTCAATCCCTTTAAAATCATTTGAGTCATAAATCATATCAATTCTATATTCATAAAGATTGCCAGTATTAGAATCAACTTTTTGATGTGAAACACTTAATTCAAAAGTTTGAGAATCTTCTATCCAATTATCGGTTCTGTAAATCACATATATATCGATTGGTTTTTCATTAGATTCGATAACTCTATTTTTATTTTTTTGATAGAGTTCAATTATAGAGTTTAAGGCTATTTTAGGATTAAAAGTAGATTCGTCATTTAGATTTTGCGTGATAATATTATCCAGAGCTTCGGTTGCACCTTTTCTAACAATTTTAGAATTTTCATAGCTAGACAGATTAGAGTTGCGCGCAGCAAAAGGAATTTCAATTATTGTGGGTAAGACATGTGCTATAAAGAGATATGCTATCAAAACTATTCCTATAATTTTTATTCCTTTTTTCATCAAATGTTTTCGAATATGTTCGTGTATGGCTTATTGTACTGGCAACAACTAAATTAGTAAAAGAAACTTAACCAGTAGGTAAACCCTAAGGACTATATGAGTATACATAAAAACTAATAATCAATTACAGATGTTGTTATCTGCTGGTTTTTAATCTATATCTAATTTTTTCATTGTTTTGTTTATAAAACCTTTTTTATCTTTTTTAACATCACTTAGAAGTGCTATTGTTCTATCAGGAAGGTCATCATAATATTTTTCTCCCCATAAATTGATTTCAACAAGTATTGGGAGTATGTCAATCCCTTTTTTAGTGAGTTGATATAATACTTTAGATTTACTAGTTGGATGTTCGAGTTTTTCAATAACCATCTGTTGTTCTAACGTCTTTAATCTTGCTGCTAAAATGTTAGTTGATATTTTTTCTTCTGATTTTAAAAAATCTCCATAAGTACATTGTTTAGCAAACATTAGATCACGAATAATGAGTAGTGACCACTTATCTCCCCATAACTCAAGACTACAACTTATGGGACAATTAGACCTCTTTTTATCTTTTGACATAAGAATAAATTTTAAACTACTTGCAAAATGCAAGTGAATTTTTATATTTGTACTTGTAAAATGCAAGTAAATATAAAATTTAAATGTTAAGTATGAAAAATTCAACTATGATTAATACAGAATATGCACATATTGATAATTTAACGATTGCTTATCGAAAACAAGGTAATGGCACTCCAATTATTTTAGCGAATAGGTTTAGAGGTACATTAGACACGTGGGATCCACTTTTCTTAGATTTATTATCAAAAAACAATACTGTAATTACCTTTGATTATACTGGTGTTGGCTATTCTGAAGGTGAATTACCAACAGATATTAAAGAGGTTGCAGGTCAAATAGTAAAACTTGCAGACTATTTACAAATTGATAAATTTTTTGTGTTAGGTTGGTCTTATGGTGGTTGGGTAGCTCAATATGCAACATTTATTAATTCTCCAAGAGTTTTAAAAACCATAATAATTGGAAGTAATCCTATTGGGAAAAATGAAATACCTCTTGAACCATTGTTTCTGAAACACGCCTTAAAACCAATTAATGACTTAGAGGATGACATTATTATTTTTTATGAACCTAAATCAGAAAAGAGTAGAAAAGCAGCTGAAGAATCCAGAACTAGAATTTATTCTAATATAGACATTTCAAAAATTCCATCTACAAAAAAAGAATTTAACCGCTATTTTGCTGCTGCACCATCTGTGGTTGAGGATAAAGAAAATTTTAGAGAGCAGTATGCAACTTTACAAACGCAAATTTTAGTCATGTCATCAGACCACGATATATCTTATGCTACCGAAAATTGGTTTCCACTATTAAAAAATGCTCCTACAATTCAACATATTATTTTACCAGATTCTGGTCACGCAATGCATTTTCAATATCCTGAATTAGCAACTAATTATATTGACATTTTCTTGAAGCATTAAAAAATAATATTTGTAATTATATGGGTTTAACACTTGCTAAAGTAATTAAAAGTAAGCGTGTTGAACTACTGTATTAAACTTATAGATTCGCCAGGATTTAACTTTTTAATTCCACTTGAAAGTTGAATCCAAATAGGTGAATTATCTGACGGATTGGTAATTTTTTGTTCTTCAACTTGTACATTGTTTATGGCTAGTAAATAGTTTGTTAGCTGTCCATGTCCAACAGACCAAATATCTTTTGATTTCCCTATACGTTCGCAAAACCTCACCATGTTATTCCATCTGTCTTCATTGCCAAATTCCCATGAGTGTCCCCAAACATAAAAAACAGATAAGTGCTGTTCATTCAATTCTAAATAAGGATTAAGAAAATCTAAAACTTTACTATCATGACACGTTGGATGCCACATCATATAATTTTTTGGAACATCAAATGCATAAGTATCATCTACTGTTCTTCCATTTTTAATTCCGGTTGAGACAATCAATTTTGCTACAGAATCATTTGTGCTTCCAAAGGGATAAGCCATACTGATGATTTCTCTATTGGTAAGAGACTTCAGGATTTTTAAATCAGTATTAATTTCCTCTAAAACATCATCACTTGAAATTCCTGTGAAATTTTTATGCAGCGCTCCATGTGCAGCTATTTCATGATTTTTATAAATGATTAATAAAGAGTCTTTTGGTACGTATCTTTGATAAATTGTATCTCCATTTTGCTGTGGCCATCCTCTTGTAACACCTAAATACATCGAATTTAAGTTGAAAGTACCAACAAGATCATTTTTATCAAAAAGTTGAGCTAATTCAATATCTTGTATAGTGCCATCATCATAACTTAATACCAGAGCTTTTGTGTTACCATCAGGATACGTGAAATCTATAAAGCTGGGTTTTTCATCACATGATACAAAAACGGAGATTAAGGCTATGAATATAATTATGTATCGGTTCATTGTTAAAATTGTAGTTGATTTTTTATTGAATGGTTAGTGGTGTTGGCAAGGTCTAAAATAATAAAAGAAAACAAATTAGAGGTGAGGTCTTAGGATTTTACGAGTATATATAACCAATAATTAAATATATACGGTGTAGTGCTTTCGTTATTTTTTAGTATTCAACTCATTATTTATTAAATCTAATATTTCATTTGTGTAAGTCAGCATCTTTTTCTGAAGGTCTAATCTATTATATTCGGTTCGTCCTCTCAATGAACTAAGGCTCATTATATTTTGACTTTCATACAATTTTAAAAGCGCATTATTTTGAGATTCTACATCCATATTTTGAGATTGCTTAAATCCTAATTCCTTTCTGATTTCTGTAGGTATCAATGGCTCAAGTATAGAACTAAATTCAATATTTAGCAGATTCAATAGGTCCATAGAAGCTGTTTCATCTTCGAAACCTTGAGATATTTCAGATGAAAAAGCAGCTAACTTAGATTTTAATGCTGAATTTTGAATAAGACTTATATTTCCACTCGCGTTAAAAGATTGATAGGCTCCTATAATTGGTTCAGCTCTAAAATAATTTAGTGTACCATAAAGAATAAAATTTGCTATAGAGTCTCTTTTATAATTTAAGTCTTTCTTCTCCAAGCATAGCAGAAATGATTGGTTAGAGTTGAGTGCAGATGTTTGTCGTTTTATTGTCTCTTCATACCTAATTGAGTTCTCTTCAAATTCTTTTTTAAGTTCTTTTAATATGAAAACTTCTTTTTTGCGATCAGATTGGTTTTGATTCCAATTATTAATCTGTAGCGCAATTAAAATCCCGATAACCACTAGAATTATTTCTCCAATAGCATAAAGAAAATACTTGCTAAACTTATTTTCAGTCAGCATTTTTTGTCTAATTTTTCTAAAAAATTTTATCATTTGTTAGCGGTTACTTATAATGAAGCACAACATGTTTGTGTATGGTTAGTTGCGTGGTTAAGCAACTAATTTAGCAAAAGAAAACCAACGAGAGGGAAATCTGTAAGATTTTACGAGTATATATAACCAATTAATTGGTTATATATGTTGTTGTACAACATTTTTTTATTTCACTATTTTTCTAATTAAATCACTTTCTATATTTTCAGTATTTAATTTTATATAATTAAACGATTTGACTCTTGAGTTTTTAAGTTCAATTATCAAAACTTTATTTTTATGCGAATAAATTATTCGGTTTTCTAACGTTAGATAATCTGCTCCAAATTCCGATTCTAATTCCGTCTGTGAAAGTCCGACAAGATTTGCCTTCCCTAAATCAGAATCTTTATTGAAAATTGATAATTCAATCAGTATTTCGGTTTTATCATCATACGTATGTTTGTTTTTTCCGTATTTAAAAACGAGCACTCGGTTAGTTTTTTTATAGTTCTTAAAATTTACGGTAGGATAGTTGTAATTATAGAAAATCGAATCTTTAAATTTTGGATTCAAGTGATATTCCATTCCATTACTAACACCTGTTGTTGTATAATTTATATTTTTCAATGTCTTGAAACCTTGTAAGTCAATTGGATTTTCCAGAAAAGAATTTAATTTTATATTTTCAGTTTGCTTTTTGGATGTCTCAATTTTCAACTCAGTTGAATCAATTATAATTTCAACTTGTTCAGTTTCCTTTTTAGTCACATTTCTACAGCTTATCAAAACTAAAATTAATATTGTTAAAACTTTGATTTTCATTGGTCTGTTAAATGTAGTACAGCGTGTTCATGTATGGTTAGTTGCGAGTAATAGCAATGAATTATATATTCTGTTCTACGCAGTATTTTAATTCCGCTTAGTTATTTGTTTAAATTTTCAATTCCGAAAGCATGCTAAATTCCGCAAGAGGTAATTTATCGTTTTATTCCGATTTATAGTATTAAACTCAGTAGTTTCTAATTCCATTTTTTCATAATCAAATTAAACTTTATTCTTTCATTTTCTTTTGACTTTTCTTCCATTTATCTGTTACAAAAACACTATAAATCATAATTAATAATCCAAGAATCATTGTAGTATACTGTATGATTTTATAATTAGATAAAATTGTCATCCCAATTGTTGAAAGTGCCATTCCAATCACAAATAAAGTTGTTCCTTTATTCTTTTTCATTTACGTTAAGTTTATGTTCAATTGATTAGTAGCATATTAAATTTGTTACAGTTTCTCTCGGTTTTAAGTTGCGTAGAGCGTGTTTGTGTATGATTTCGTTACATGGTTTAAGCACCTAATTTAGCAAATAAATCATAGATTGAAAGTCCTAGAGGACTTTTGGAAGTAGGCTAGAACTAGCAATTACTTATAGCCATTGCTGTGCTTTCGTTATTTGTTTAACTCTTTGTTGATTAATACAGATATTTCTTTTGTGGATTCTAATAAATTTTGCATATCCTTTAATAAGTTATTTTCTGTAAAATCTTTTAATTGAAAAGTTCCATTTGTAATATTAATAACTGAAATTAAATCTTGCTCTCTAATTAATTGATTTAGTAACTTGGGATTTATATTCAAAACAAAATTCACGCCTCCAAGACCAACCGCTTTTTGGCTATCCCTTAACCAAACGTCATTATTCCCAGATGTAGTTTTAATAATTACGTTTTGAGTAGTTCTCAAATCTAGAAGAGCATTCCTGATTTCATCTGGCATTAACTTAATGTCTCCCGTCGAAATTAAAGATTCTATGGTGTTAGTATTAAAATTAATATAATCAAATTCCCAATTAAGTGTACTAAGAAGGGATATGACATCATTAGTACTTTCTGCTTTAGGTAACTTTTTTAAATAATTCTGATATTTTGAAAGATTCGAGTCGAGATATTTAATGTTTCTGTTAATATAAATAGTGTCCTTTGCTAAATCTTGTAACACCTGTTTATAGTAATTATTGCGAATTTTTGAGCTTTTTCTATTTTCATTCCAATTATTAATCTGTAACGCAATTAAAATTCCAATGACTACAAGGATAATTTCTCCAAATGCATATTTAAAATACTTTCCAGTTTTGTTTTTCACAAGTAAGTTTTGGCGAATTTTTCTAAAGAATTTTATCATTGGTTAGCGGTTTGTCATAATGAAGCACAACGGTCTTGTGTATGGTTAGTTGCGTGGTTAAGTAACTAATTTAGTAAACAAAAACTTGCCAGAGAAAATTCCGAAGGAATTTTCCAAATAAGCACTTGCCAAAGCAATTAATTATACACGTTGTTGTGCTTAGTTGTTATTCATTTCCAAAATTGTTTTATTTTATTCCAAATAGTATCTTTTTCTGTTTCGGTATTCATTACCTGTTCATTTATTGAATTTGGATTTGGTGATTCTTTAAAATATTGAATTCCGATAATTGGAAACGACACTTTTTTTATATAATCCATTATCCAATTTTGAGCAGAGATAACTTGATTCTCTCTTTTCTTTAACTCAGATGATATTTTATTCACAATTTTTTTGTCTTCATCAGAGTTTGTTTTTTTAGACCTATCATAAATCATTACACACAAAGCTTCTATCAATACTTTTTTCTTTTCTAACGGGACAGAATCATCATCTATGAATTCAATATATAAGTCAATATTATCTGAATATTGGGCGAGTGATAACTCCTCATCTTGTTGACAAAAAAGATATTCAAGATTATCAGTCCATATTTGTAGTAATTCTTTATCGATTTCAGGTGAATTACTTATAACTGAAGTTGCATTTTTTCCACCACATTTAGAACATTTGAGATTCCAAATTTCCTTTTCTCTTAAATTAAATGCAGCCTCAATCTTTGTGACTTCTATAAAATCAACATTTCCACATTTGCAGGCTCTTCTTTGCTCGTTTTTCATTTTTTTAATTAAGCACAACACAAATATATACGCACATATCATAATTTCAATACTATGCTTCGTTGTGTTAAATGTTTTATTGTTTCAAGTTAGTAAAAGAAAGCATATGCAATACGTTTTATAGTGGTTTTTTAGATTTTTAAATACTATAAGTCTTTAGAGAATAGGTAACGATTACTATTTATAAACGTATTATAGCAAATCCCATAAAGACTAATTATTTTAATAATCTTTATTTAAATCGTCAAATTCATCTCTAATTATTTGATTTTTGTTTTTTCGTTGTTTTTTATGACGCTTAGATTTTAATTTAGCTTCATTTCGATTTTTATCAGATTTAAAATGAATGTTGCCTTCAGCAAATTGAGAGCCTTGTTTAATCATTAATCCATTATATGGGCAATCATTATAACCGCAATTATGCTTTGAGTAGTCTCCAAAATTTCTATGCTTTATTTTTTTTTGACTTAATATTTTTTCTTGATTAGTTTTAATATCATCCCAAATTTGTCTTTCGTCTGCAACGGTTAACTCTAAACCCAAAGTGGTGAGATTAAAATAGGTTTGCGGATCTTTTAATTGATAAAAATTAAAGGTTTTACTAAAAATAGTATTTGCATAATCTCTTATTTCTATTTGGTCACTTAATTTTAAGTTATTGTTTTCACTTATCGAGCGATATAACCCCAAAGTGTTAAAATCTGTATATTTTTTATAATTATCTATAATGTGAAAATAGTCGCTTTTATTAAGTTGGTTAAATTTTTTTCCAATTTTCATAGTTGTAATTTATATAAAATAGTATATCAGTTTTTGTGTATTTACGCTAGAGAACTAAGTTAAAAAAAGTTGATAAGTTAGAGCTGTGTTTTGAGAAGTTGTTAGATAGGTGAGTGCCTATGTGGTTTATTGGTAGTTATTTAGGTTTGTTTAAAAGACAAGGTTTTCATAAATAATTTCTTCTGAAATTTCTTCTACATTGCCTAAATAGTCTTTTCCTCTCAACTTATTTACAGTGTGAGCTTTCAATCTAGTAGCAGGATAATTTTGTATTAATGACTTAATATGTTGTTTATCGCTATCATTTTTAATTGGGTTAAGCCACTCATCTTCGCGCTCATCTGATAATATTAAAGGCATTCTAGGTTCGTTTATTTTTGGGTTATTATGAATTTTAGCCATCATAGCGTTACCTTTTGTTGTTACGATTGAAAAGGTGATCATTTTCCCATTGGTTTCCATATTAACCCACTCTGTCCATAAACCAGCTAATGCTATAGGTTTTGTGTCTTGACGTTGTATAAAAAAAGGATATGTTTTTTTATTGAAATGGTGATGCTCATAAAACCCATCAATGTAAATAATACATCTATTATTTATAGCAGACTCTTTAAAAGAAGGTTTTTTAAATATGGTTTCTGCACGAGCATTAAGCGTATTGTTCCAAATTTTTTTAAGTTGGTCATCGTCTTTTACCCAGTTAGGTACAAGTCCCCAAGTTGCTACAGTAGGAAATTCTGGAGAGTGATTTGTATAAATTAATAATTCGGGATGCGTAAATCCTGAAGCGTGATGTAGCGGTAAATCTGTAAACGGAATTAATTTTTCTATAATTTCCTCAACAGCTGCTAAATCTCCTCTTCGTTTTGCTCTACTCAACTGAGCTTCATAACTTGCTTTAATATCGTAGCACATGTGTTTTTCTTATTAATGACCTTAAATGTCTAGTCTATACTTTTTAAAAAGTTGAGCTCTAAGTTAATGAAAGTAAATAAGCCTTTTTTAAAATCTATTAAAATTTATAAATATTATGAGAGGCATTAGATAAGCACAAATATTAGGTATTTAATTACTTTGTATCAAATGTAGGTTGTTGAGGCCTATTTCAGAATAAAAAAAACATTACAAATAACTTTTTTATAATACAATTGAAGTTGTGCTTATTAAAGTCAATTAAGTTGCATTTAACAGTTGTATTTTTAGTTACTGTAATCGAGTTTTAATATTTTATTTTCTTTTTTGCGACTTCCAAATAAAATTATAGAATTAGCATCTATTTGTTTAGATTCTCTAACAAAATAATTAACATTAGTTGCTTTATCTGTAAGCTGTTTATATTTAAACGCTCCTTCATTATCAAAGTTTACAGAAAATAAGTTTAGCTTCTCTAATGCATAAGGTCTTGATGATTTTTTATCCAGATTTAATTCATCAAAATCTAAGGTGCTATTAAAAAGTATCACTAAATTATTATCTATAAATAGCGGTTTAAATGAAGACTGAGATTCTCGTGCTAAATGTTGACTCTTATCAACTAAACGACTCCATTTTAAATCTCCATTGCTTGTTAATTTTACTACTGCAATATCATCATAAGCAGAGCTATTACTAAGATTAATTTGTATTTCTCCCAGTAAGTAAATCTCTAAATCGTCATTTAAAAATACATTAGAAACTCCAAATGAACCGCCAACCTTAGATGCAATAGCGCTAAAACCTTTCTTTTTTTGTTTCTTACTTTGATCTTGCTCTAATAATTGTTTAGAATATAGAATTGTTTTTTCTTCTAACAACTCTAAATTATTTGAAAATTTTGAATAAAATATCCCGTCTTGTTCTTTTTTGCTTTCATTAAAATAAAACCCTACACAGTAAAAATTATCATCTTTGCCAATTATGGTAATCGATTTTGGTAGTGTGTTATCAAAATTAAAATCTTTAATATCATAACCATCTTCTCCAATAGATTCTAATTTATAACCATCTCCAAAACTATAATTTAACACAAACAATTTTTTATTTTCACTGTTAATAAAGCTGCTTGAATACTTAAATCTCTCTTTGTTTTTATTCCAGGTATGAACATATTTTTTTTCAAAAAGAAGTTCATAATCTGAATTAAAAAATAATACAGTAATTGATTTAGTTTTTAAACTATTAATACGAGATTCAATAGATAAGGATATATATTTTTTATCTGCTGAAACATCAATTCTACCAAGTTTAGCCAAAGACGAATTTTGACCAAAAAACCTATCTATTGTATTATGGTTTGATTGATTTAGGGTGTGTAATAATTTGCTGGTTTGGCTAAGATTACCTGTATCTATAGTTATTAGCTTGTAATCAATTCTGCCTAGATTTTGTATATTTTCTTGAACAAGTAAATGTAATTGATCATCAACTAAAGATACGTGGTGTAAGGCACTGTTAGGTGCCTCAATTACTAAATCGTTCACCAAATTTAACTCGTCATCTAAAATAGAAATAAGAAAACCATAACTTTTTTTAGATTCGAAATCTTGTACATTGACAATACCATTTGAAAGGGCAAAAGAGTATTGATCATCATAAACTGGTATCTTAGTATCATTTATTGTGGTTTTTTGAGCGTTTAGCCCAAGTGCAAAAAGAATGAAGATTGAAAGACATATTATTTTTTTCATAAATAGGGATTGTTTGTTTTTTTAAATTGAAGGGTTATGTTTTTTCATCACCTAATCTTTTGATATCAATGCATCGGTGAAGAGTTATTGATGTTTAAAAGATAATGATTTTTATTAATTTTATATGTGATTTCTTGTGTTAGTGCAAACTAATTTAGTGAAAGCAACGCAACCATTGCAAAATAAGTAAGGTTTAAAATATTTACATAGACTTAGCCAATAATACTTTTTACTCAGTAATATTATTTAGGTTGGTTTTTAAAGTCTTGTATTAAAGTTAAAGGTGTTTTATGTGTGCGTCCTGTCGCTTTTTCAAAGTCAGATTCAATATTATATACACCATTTCTAATTCCCTCGTAAATACCAGCAATAACACCTCCAATAAACTCGCCTAACTCTTGCTTTCTTTCCTTTTCATAGTTTGCTACTGAAATTGGATTAAACACCAAATTTGTGCTATAAACTTCATTAATAAGTTGGGCTAATTTGTTTTGAGTAATTGGTTCTCCAACTAGGTTATAAATGCTACTATTATGAGAATTTTCTATTAGCATTTTTGTGTATGCAAAACCCAATTCAGTTCTACTGGTATATGCACATTTACCCTTTGCTGCACAATTTCTTATCTCGCTATCTTTTTTGTAATTATCAATGTAATCAAGGTCTGGCTCAATATAAATTCCATTTCTGCCAATGCACCAATTAAGACCAGAATTTTGAATGTCTTTTTCGGTTTGACGATTACTTTTTACGACTGGACTAAAAGCCGAATTATGTTCGTCTCCAACAATACTTGTGTACACTATCTTGGACACGCCATTTTGTTTGGCAGCATTAATGACATTTCTATGTTGCTGGATTCTCTTTTGAGGTTCATCCATACCTGAAATTAAAAGTACTGTATGTATTCCCTTTAATGAGGTGTCAAACTCTTCTCGATTGTTATAATCTCCTTTTCTAACTTCGACTCCAAGATGTGCTGCTTTTTCGGGTGTGCGTGCAATTGCAATGACATTATCAATTCCAATTTCTTTTTTTAACTCGTCAACAATTGCTGAGCCTAATTGTCCGTTAGCTGATGTTACTGCAATTTTCATATGTATAGTCTTTTAGTCTTTTTTTTAATCTTTTACCTTAATGTCACTTATGAGCTCAATTATATATGGCATGATAAGATCTACATTTTTATACGATATTTCGTGTCCTTTACCTGGAATTGAAATGACTTTTATATTCTGAAAATTCTTTTTGCTGAAATGTACATTTTCATAGGGTACGATATTATCATTTTCTCCATGAATGTGTATAATAGGTATATTAAGCTTTGTCCAATCATTCTCAATTAATGAAAGTTCATTTGCGTGAATGTTCTTTTCGTCTCCTGCAACTCTATACGCTGTTGGCACTAGCCATCGCGTTAATTTCCATTGCGTGAACCGCGAAGCCCAAATATCTTTTTCGATAGTTGGGTTTATTGCTGGAGAAATCATAATTACAGCTTTAATATTAGGATTTAAAAAAGCAACTCTCGTAGCAATAGGACCTCCATATGAAGAACCAATTGCTATGATATTATCTAATTTTTTCACATCCAGTATGGCACTAAATAGTCTCGCTTGTGCATCAATAGAAGCCATTTCTTTTCCAAAACTGGTATAACCATATCCAGGTCTGTCTATTGCGTGCATATTAGCAGTTGCAATAAGTGTGGTGTCTGTGAGGTATTCTTCCCAAGTAGATAGAGAACTTGGAGCTCCATGAAAAAACACTAAATTAATAGTGTTGTCTTTAGTTGTTATGTCTTGAATGCGAACATTTAAATCTAAGCTATCAACTTTAAAGTAGGTAATTTTGGTGTCTATATCTAAACCTTTAAATTTATTTAGAATTTCGTCGTCCGTTTTTCTCCATTGTAATACAGTGCAAGATGCACTTGAAACCAATATGTATAGAAGACATAAAATAAAACCGATGTTTTTCATACTGCTACCTAACCATTTGGTCTATAATAAATATAATTATTAAAAGTGATTATTTTTACAAAAGTACCACTACGGGATTTTTGTGTAAGTGGTTGAGCATCTAATTTAATATATAGAAAACGAACCAGAGAAAATTATTTACAAAATTTTGAGTAGGCGAGAGGAGCTATCAATTTTATGAGGTTTTGTGTTGTATTTTACCAGAATTTAATTCGGACATTTTTCTCCAAAAGATTTTTCTCCATTATCTTTAAGTGTACCGTCTTTATTATATCGATACCATATTCCGCAACGTTTTCCATTATGATAATTACCTTTCATTGCAATTTCTCCATTATCATAATATTTGATAGACAACCCATTTAAAAGACCATCTTCATATTCTCTAACCGCATTAATTTTATCGTTTTTATAAATTTTAATTGTCCCAGAACCGTTTTTAAACGTTCCAAAATCGGATATAACAGTATCATTAGCATCTTTAACTAAATAAATATTCCATAATAGACCGTTTTTATATTCAGCATGTGATTTCAACTCACCATTTTGATCATATTCTTTGAAAAACCCATTTGATTTTTGGGTATCATTATCAATAACGTATTCTGTAAGAAGTTTGTTAGGGTTATTTGGGTCAAATTGTTTAATAGTATCTTGGCTATAGACTAATGAACTCAACAATAAGATTACTAGACATAATTTTTTATTCATATGTTTTAAATATCGCAACACTATATTTTATGGATTTAATAACGTAGTTAAGTCTCCAATTTAGCAAATATAAATCATATTAAAAATACATTAGTATTTATGTTAGTAGGAAAGAATTAGCTAATTATTTCGATACGAGACTTTCAATTAGTAATTTATCTACTCATCATTTCTTTTTCAACCATAGTTTTCAATTCTGTTTTTAAATCCTCATAAGCAATCGCTTTTTTTGGATTATCAGATTGATAAAGTATGAAGTTTGATTTAACACTATTCATATTATTTTTAAATGCGACTTCATAATTTTGGTTATCAACAACATATTTAAAAAGATGAATATAAAATAATGACTCACGATTGGCTTTTACTTTTTCACTCATTTCGAGATTTCCGCGAGTTATTATACCATTTGAGAGGATATCAATTATTCGTTGTTTCTTATATTCCCATTGAATTAATGTGCTAATAAATATTAATTGAAATACTATGGCAAAACCTTTCCAAAAGTGGCCATCAGTAATCAGAAACTTAGGTTGAGCACTAAATAAATCATAATCTATTATTAGAAAAATAATACCAACTATTATTAGCAGGTAGTTATTTCTATTAAGAATTTTAGCGATTTTGGTTTTGTCTGTTAAGTGTATACTTCCTGTTTTCAATAAGTTGGTTTTAGTCTTAGGCAAACTAATTAAGCGTAGTTTGTTATAATTGTGAATCTAAGTTAGTGAATTGACTACGAATAGAAAAACTACAAGTGCTTTTATGACCTAACTTTAATAACAATTAATTTGAATGCTGTTGGCCTTTATTCTATTGTAATAATTTTGTTGCTATTTTATCCATCTGTTTTTCTGTTAAAACAGGTTCAAAATATGTTACATAATTATTTAATTCTTTCAGAAGCTTAACATTTACGTATTTAAATTTTGCTTTTGGTTTGTGATTAATCATTACAATGAGATTTCTTACAGGAACTTTTTGTTCGCCCCAATGATGTTCATTTAAGATTATATTTTCCGATATGTAGAGATAAAGAGCGAAATTTGATCTTTCGATTTGTTCAATTGGAGACCTTAAACTTAAGGAATTAACAGATGATTTACTCCAGTTTTTAGTTTCTATTATAAAAATTCCCGCTCTTGATATTAAAAGATGATCAATTTGTATTGAAAATATTCTTTGATTATATTTTTTAAAAAAAATAGGACGAGTAAAATTGAAGCACAACGTATTTGTATATGGCTTGTTACTTGCAGCTTAGTGATAACTTTTTGGTTAAACGCGAACATTTTTTTAATTACTAAAGTTTACTAATTCAGTTTCAGTGTGAGCATTGGCAAAGTATACTCATTTGCAATTTATGGCGTAGCTTTGGTTAGAGTAAATTGCAAATGTGTATAACTTTGAGCTTTTTCATTTCCTTGCTAATAGTTTAATGTTGCTCCAAATCCAACTCCCATATCACTGTCATAATGTGTAGAAATTCCAAAATGGCGAGTAACAATATATTTAAAACCAGACATATATTCCTTGTCGGTATTTACCATAAATGCCCATCTCAATCTTGGCGAAATAGGAATGTCTTCTCGCATTAACTGAAACCTCACATTTCCGTCTGTAAAAACCTCGCCTTGCAATATCACGAGCATTGGTAAGGTATATTCTGCTCCCAAACTTAAAACTGCTCTTTGGTCTTTGGTATTTGCTTGTCCGAATATATTTTTTTCTACTTCACCATTTTGATCTCTATATCTCCAATCAAAACCAATAAATGGCATAAACCATTGGTTTTTGCCAATGTATCTTCCAATATGTGTTTCCGTTTCGTAACCGTGATCGTCGTGATAACCTAAACGCCATTCGGTTCCAAAACTCCAACGTGTGTTTTGTAGCATGACCATTCCATCGTTTCCGTTTGTCGCAAAGTCATTTTCAGCCATAAAATGAAACTTATTACTTTCAGATTGTAATTTGTTGTAAGCCCATTTCTTATTTGGTAAATACGGGTTGGGTTTAGAATCTTCATAGGAAAATACACGATTCATTCCTGCCATCATATGATACAGAATGTGGCAATGAAAAAACCAGTCACCATCCATATTTGATGCAAATTCTATCGTATCGGTTTCCATTGGCATTATGTCGATAACATTCATTAAAGGTGCGTATTCGCCTTGTCCGTTCAAAACTCTAAAATCGTGTCCGTGTAGGTGCATTGGATGTCGCATCATCGAGTTGTTATAAAGAGTAATACGAACATTTTCGCCTTTTTTAATGAGGATTTTATCAACTTCGGAAAGTACTTTGTTATCCATACTCCAAACGTATCGGTTCATGTTTCCTGTAAGTTCAAAACGCAATTCCCTAACTGGTGCATCTTTTGGCAATGTTGTTGGCTGTGGTGCTTTCAACATTCCGTAATTTAAGGTTACAATATCTTGATTGGCATCCATTGAATGATTAGAATGGTCCATTTTATCGTCCATTTCCATTTTATCATCCATTTTCATTTTAGGATTGCCCGAAATTTCAGGATACATAACCGTGTTCATATCCATTTGTTGATAGGACATATCCATTCCCATATCATCCATAGTTCCGTCAGTATTCATCATATCGTTCATCATTTTCATTCCCTCAAAATAGTTTAGCCTTGGCATTCTGCTCTTAAGCTGAATTTTGCCATTTCCTAAATAAATTGAAGCAGAACCTGTTCGGTCTTCTGGTGTTACCAAAAATTCATAAGCAATATCTTCGTTTGGAATTGTGACCACAACATCATAAGTTTCAGAAACGCCAATAATCAACCTATCGACTTCAACAGGTTCAACATCATTGCCATCGTTCGCAACTACTGTCATTTTTCCACCAGCATAATTCAGCCAAAAGTAGGATGAAGCTCCTCCATTTGAAACTCGCAATCGTACTTTATCACCAGCTTTAAATTGTAATAATTGGCTTTCGTTTTTACCATTAATTAAAAATTTATCGTAGTACACATCGCTGACGTCCATCGCTAACATTCGTTTCCACTCGTTCTCTAATTTAGTTTTAAAATGACCTGCTTTAATGGCCTCTGAATAACTTTGGGTCGTTCCTTTTTTTATTCCTGCCCAATCATTTGCATTAGCCAACATGCGGTGTACATTTTTAGGTTTGATGTCTGTCCATTCACTTAAAATTATTGGTACTGCTGGTAAATCATCAATTCCTTTCCTAAACGTTGGGTCATCTTCTTTCTTCAATAAAACCAACGAGCCATACATTCCTATTTGTTCTTGTAGACCGCTATGACTGTGATACCAATGCGTTCCGCTTTGGATAATAGGAAAACTATAAGTAAAAGTTTCATTAGGCTCAATCGGCATTTGCGTTAAATATGGAACACCATCTTCCTTGTTTGGCAGAAAAAGTCCGTGCCAATGCAAAGACGTGCTTTCTTTTAACTTATTGTGCACTACAATTTCAGCAATATCGCCTTCTGTAAACGTCAATGTTGGCATTGGTATTTGTCCGTTTACCGCAATTGCTCTTTTCTCTTTTCCCGAATAATTTACAATTGTATCGGTTACGGTCAATTCATATTTCACTACGTTTTGAGCCGAAATTTTACTGCCAAAAAACAATAGTAAAATGATAATTATTAATTTGTTATTTTTCATTTTCTAATCGTTTTATCATTGCTTTCATTTCTTCTATTTCCTTTTTTTGAGCCTCGATAATATCATCTGCCAGTTTTTTTACTTCTGGATCTTCAATATCTGCTCGCTCACTTGTTAAAATTGCAATTGAGTGATGTGGTATCATTGCCTTCATCCACAATATATCGCCAACGATGGGTTTTTGATTGCGCACAAGAAATAGGGCAGAGCTAAACAGTATAAGACTGCCTAATAATATTGCAATATTTTTTTTCTTGTTTTTATACATATTTCGCATAAAAAACCACATAATTACTGCCATTGTGGAAATGCCCAAACACGTCATATAAAATCGTGTCAAGCTAAAATAAACGTGGTCGATTGCATACGTGTTTAAATACATTGTGATATACATTGCTACAAATGAGCATCCTAACATTAGAAAAAATGTCGTGTATTTATTATTTTTTTTATGTGTTTCTGAATTTTCCATAGTTGGTATTTTTATTTGTTAATTGTTTCTACCGTTTTACCACAACTCAACATTTGCGAGCCATAGTAAGGATTTTTTATAGTTTCTGCTTTGCTCAACCAATTTGCACCATTTCCATCGTTTGCCATTGGGCAATATTGATAGTATGTTGGTGTTTCTTGTTTTGAACTTTTAATCACTTCATACATATTGTTTGAAAGTGAAGTGAAAAATTGCCTTTGCAGGCTTGTTTCTTTTGTGTCCGCTATTTTTTGAGCATCTGTTTTTAAATTATCCAAAATTTTCATCCAAACAATATGAACGTCATTTGAAAGTTTTCCCATTTTCACATCATTTATTGCAGTTGAAAGGTTTTTGGCACTTGTTGAAGCTGTAGCTCCATCAGTTTGTACCAATGCATTTTTAAGAGCAAAATAATTGTCAAAAACTGCTGATAGCGGATTGTTGTCTTTCATTTTAGTCATTGTGTTTGAGTGTTGCGAATGGTCGTTTGCAGACATATCCATTGTTGACGAAACTTCTTTTCCACGTTCATATTGGCAACAACTTGGTAAATTTGAATAGGTGTCGTCTGGTGCCAAAAAGCTATCACTGTCATATCCTGCAAGAGCGATACGTTTTAAGATGTCCGCTTTTGAAGTTTTTAAGCTGTCGTATGCAATGGTTGCCATCTTGGTTTCCTTGTCCCAATCTACATTGGCTTGGTTTTTCATATGTCCTGCCTTATCAATTGTGCTTTTGCACATTCCGCAGTTTCCGTAGATTTTTACGGTTTCTGTATTTTTATTTTTGATTTGTGCGTTGCACGCTGTAATTGATAGCACGTAAAGTGCTACCATTACATATTTTAATGATTTACTCATAATATTTGGATTTTAGAAACGAGGTATTCGTGTACTTCGTTTCGTTTTCATTGTTTTGTATTTATGTAAAAGCTAAAGAATTCAAGCTGAAGGCTTGTTTTAAAAAAGACAGACCTATGGCTGTCAAATAGGGTTTTTAGCTTATTTTTGGCGGTTGCCAAATAGAGAGATAAACTGCTTTTGGTTTATTTTGAATGTAAGTCCATTCGTTAACCAAAAGTTTGAAATTGTTATTCAACTTTAATTGAAAAGTAGTAAGAGAAACGGAAGTGTTTACCGAAGTTGGACAATGACAAGATGAGTTGTCGCAAGTTCCACCACAACCATCATTTTCTTTATTATCCTTATCGCAACATGATTTTTTTTCGGTTTTGTTGTCTTGTTTTGAGCAAGATGTTTTTTCCGTTTTTACAGTTTTTTCTATTTCAGAGGATTTTTCGCAAGCAAATACTGTACTGGTTGGAATGACCAATAAAATTAAAAATAGGATTAATATTTGCGCTTTGCTTTTCATTAAATTTAGACTCAAAGATAATAAATTTTTGATACTTCTATTCAGCTGTCGAGCGTAAGCAATAATCGCACTTTTATTATTTTTAGCGTTGGCTATCAACTTAATTTGAAAATTAAAGCGAACCAGAGAAAAATCTCTAAACAATTCTGTGTGCATACAGTACGAGCGATTAACTATACACGATGTTGTTAAATTATACCTTATTGCGACAGACGCATTTTTTCTCGCTCTTCGTTTGCTCTTATTTCTAATGCTTTATTCATTGGGTCTTCCATTAGTTTTTTCTCTGCCTCAACATAATCTGGAAAATCTCGATATTTAAGCTCCATAAGGGTTTCTCTTTTTGTAAACAGCAATAACGCACCGATTATTCCAATAATCAATACTCTAAACAGAACATTTTTATAAAATTCAGCTTTTGATTTGTAAAATTTAAAAATTGAAATAACAATTATCGGAATTAAACATAAGAGGCCAATCATTAAATTAAAACTTCCGTATGGCCATTGTAAAAATTTGAATAGTATTCCGATAAGTACGAGCGATAGAGTAATTCCTGTTAAAATTATTCCAGTTTGTCTCAGTGAACTTGTTTTTTCTGTTGAACCTTTTTTATTATTATTCAATAATTTAAAACTAAAAAAGAAATAAATCAATGACAAGATAAATATACAAAGTGTAGTTAAAAGAGCGGAATAAGGATAGCTGGTAACAAGTCTTAATACCATTGAAAATATTGCTGTAAAACCTAATACTTTTTCAATTTTAATCATTTGTTTGCGTTTAGTTCGGTCTGTTTGCCAATGTGTACGAGTATGGTTATTTCCATTGGCATGTACTAAGTTAGCAAAAGGATACCAACCAGATGAAAATCCTTAGGATTCTGAGTACACACAAATAAGTAATTTATTATACAAGTTGTAAGCTCCAGTTTTTAGGTCTTTTCTTTTCGTAAAATTTTCTCCATTTTACGTCCTTTTACCAATTCATCAATCAACTTTTCTAAACGTCTACATTGTTTATACACTTCAAATTTATCGTCGATTTCTTCAATTCGATAACCACAAGTAACTCCTTTAATCATGTGAGCATTGGGATGGATTTTAGCTTGTTCAAAAAACGTTCTATACGTTACTTTATTTTCGATAAGTGATAGAATCTTTTTTTCATCATAACCAGTAAACCATTTTATGACTTGATGAAATTCTTCTTTAGTTTTTCCATGTTTTTCTAATCTATTCCAGTAAAGTGGGTAAATAGACGCAAAGATCATATTAGCAACCTTTTCGTTTTTTTCAGCAGTTACTTTCATTTTCATTTGGTCTTGAATTAATTGGAGCTAATGTGTTTGTATATGGTTAGTTGAGTTGGCTAGGTCTAAATTAGCAAAAAAGAAATTAGCCAAAGGAAAATTTTTAAGATTTCCTGAGTAGGCGAGAACCCAATAATTAATTATACATGTTGTTGGCAACTGGCTTTTTTTATTTTTTATAATATTTTTTTTATTCGAATTACAACTACATTTGTTTAACAATAATTATCTGCATTATGGAAATGTACATTGGCTATATTGGTTTTATTATTTCGGCTTATTCAGTGATTGCGAACGATGTTATTCAAACACTTGGTACATTTATTTCTTCAAATTTTAAAATAAAATGGTGGTGGCTTTGGCTTTTTGCCATTAGCATTTTATCAATAACATTATGTTACGGTTGGTATATTAATGATGGTGATGTGTCCTATGGCAGATTGGAAAATATTCCGTTACCTGAAGTGTTGGAATGGTGGTATGTTCTAGCACCAATAGCCTTATTGGTCATTACTCGATTCGGAATTCCTGTGAGCACTACTTTTATGGTTTTAAGTATTTTTTCATCGGGTATGATTATAGAAAAGATGATTTTAAAATCGGTCTATGGATATGCAATTTCTTTTGTTTTTGCCATAGTTGTATATATAGTTATTTCAAGACGAGTAGAATCTAAATTTTCTTTGGATAAATTGGATAAGCAGAAAAATAAGCACTATTGGTTAATTGCTCAATGGTTTTCTACCGGATTTTTGTGGTCTCAATGGCTAATTCAGGATTTTGCTAATATTTTTGTTTTTCTTCCTAGAAAACTTTCTATCGAGCAACTAATAGTATCGCTGACCTGCATCCTACTGATTATGGTATACATTTTTAGGAAACGAGGCGGAAAGATTCAGGAAATAGTCAATCAAAAATCAAATACTAAGAATATTCGTTCTGCCACTATTATCGACTTAATCTACGGTATTTTCTTATTTGTATTTGGCAACCTTAATTCTATTCCAATGAGTACTACTTGGGTCTTTATTGGGATTTTGGCAGGAAGGGAATTGGCGATAACTTATTTATTGAATAAAAAGAAAATTAAATACACTTACATCATTATTGCTAGAGATTTTGGAAAAGTAAATATCGGACTTGCTGTAAGTTTAGTAATTGCGTTTTTGATACAGTATTTAAAATAAGGGTACTGTATAAGGCTATTACAAAATACTAATGTGTTATTAGTGCGATTGACTTACCGATGGATTCTTTTGAATTTCGAGTTTTTTCGGCTTGTTGCTAAGGGTCTCAGCTATGAGTAGTTGAGTGGGTTAGCACTAAACTTTGCAAGTGCACACCAAACTGAAAATCCTTGTAGATTTTTAGAAGTAGCCGAGTACAAGCAATTACTAATAGCCATTGTTATGGGCTGGTTTTATTTTGTCCAACCAACAGTTTTTTTCCAATCCTCAATTTCTAGTTTTCTTCTTTCAAAGTCTGTTGGTGGCGATTGTTTATTAATTTTGGCTTGCTTTCTTATAATTTTAGTTTGTTCTTCAATTGAATTAAGTCCAATAGATTTTCGCCTTTGATTCACTTTTTTCAAGTCATCAAAAATTTTAGGGCTCAATTCTCCGCTTTCATCCCAATCAAATTGAGTTCCATAAAGTTGTGGTTTATTCTCAAAAACTGCTATTCGGTCAGTCAAGTACGCTAAATTTTTTGAATTGGCTTTATTTTGATGAACAGCAATTTCTAATAATTTCACACATTTTTTCATAAAATTAGGTTGTCCGATAGAATGTTGTATTATCAGCCAAGTTGCTTCGTTTGCCTCTTTGCCTACTTTGTCAAGCGTTGGATAACCTATTTTGTTTATTATTTCATTTAGAGTTTTGGCATTTTTGTTGTGAATTTCAGCCATTTCTTTATTGTAACCTTCACCAAGTTTTCCGCTTTCAATTAGCTTTTCACGAAATTCTAAATCGGTATTTTTTAGTTCGATTATTTTTTCTGCAATTTCGTAGTAATTCATTTTGCCAATTGTGATGTGTTCAACTTGCCCATAACGTTGTTGGTAACTGTATTTATTAATTTTCCGTTAATTCTTTTTCGTCGGTTTCTTCTGGTGAGAATCGTGCTATAAGCACTGGTGTCAATATGCAGACAATTCCGATTATTGATTTAGAAATTCCAAAGTCGCCAATAAAATTCATAGCAATTAAGTAAATTCCACAAATCAGAAAAATTATATTAGTCAGTTTTTTGTTCCAAATAAAACCTCCAACTAAATATACAATTCCGATTAGAGTAAACATCCCAACGTTCAGAATTTGATTCGTTTCGTCACTATAATTCAGAAACCAATTCGATATTTTTCCTATTAATATAATTATAATTAATACTCTAAAAATTGTAAATAATGTTTTTTTTATTCCTTTTGCATTTTGTTTATATATTGCTGCTAACGTGTTCGTTTTTGGTTAGTTGCGTTGGCGAGAACTAAGTTAGCAAAAGAAAACGAACCAGAGGAAAATCCGCTAGGATCTTCCGAGTACACACAAACTAGCAATTGGTTATACACGTTGTTGTGGTGTCGTTTTTTATTCTTTATCTGGAATAGCCATTGTATGGTTAGCTATTAGATAACAATTTCCATTGATTTCAACATAAGTTCTCATAAAATGATAAGTGATTAGATTTGAACCTTTTTCGATAATTGTAATTCCACTTACAATTCCAGTTTTACCAGAAATTATCACTTTAACGTCTTTTGATATTCGTGATTTGGTACTTTTATTATTACTATTTATATACCTTCTAATCCTTTCTAAAACTGCGGATTTATTATCAATTGTATTTGCATGATTATGAACCCAAATAAAATCTTCTGCTAGAATTGACTCGACATAATCAAAGTTTAGTTCTAATTGAGCTTTTTCCCATGAGGCATCTAATTTTTTTAGACTTTCTTTATTTAAACAACCTTCTTGAGCAGATGCTGAAATGATTGATAAACCAACTATAGCAATAATAACGATGATTTGTTTCATTCTAAATTTGTTTCAAGAGTTTTCTTAAATGCACCACAACGTGTTTGTAAATGGTTAGTTGCGTGGTTGAGCAACTAAGTTAACATAAACCCACGAACCTGAGAATATTCCGCAGGAATATTCCAGATGATCAGAAACGAAGCAATGAATTATACACGGTGTTGGGCTTAGTTTTTATTTTTCAAAATGTTCAGTTCTCCGAAATCAACATCAAGTAAATTTTCTTGATCTAATGAGAACCCTAATATTTCTCTTTTTGAGTTAAAATTGAAGGTTAAAAAACCATCAGGAACCCTAACATCTAACCAATCAATTTTGAATGTGTCGAAGTGCCAATGTTCTAATTTACCTTTGAATACTTGAGAATGCGTAAATGAGATTTCTAATTCGTTATTTTCGTTATAATCTATTAATATGTCGCCATACATTTTGTCTGTATATTTTCCAGAATAGGCCTTAATTAGTAACGATGGCATTGTGTTTTCTGTCTTACTAACTTTATTAGGTGCTTCTTTCTTTTTTTTTACATTATTGTCTCGCCATGTCTTTGCTCTAGAATAAAAATCGCTAGACTTATTATCTATAAGCTGCTCTAACAATATGGTTTTTAATACAAATGTTGATGGTTCTTCGGTTTCATTGGCAAGTATAATAAATCCTATATTTAAATCCTTTATCATCACTAGCTGAGCTTGCATCCCATCAATTCCTCCACTATGTTCAATTATTTTGTGACCATTTATGGGTGTAAGCCACCAACCAAATCCATAAGAGGTAAACTCATTAGAGTACCTACCTCCTAAAGGATAAATTATTTGAGGTGTAAAAATTTCCTTTATTATTTTAGGATTTACAATTGTGTCGCTGTTAAACAAACCGTCATTTAACATAAGTCTCATGTAATTAGACATGTCTGTTGCTGACGAATAAATGAATCCTCCTGGTGCAAGATTATCACCTTTTTCCTGAATTATAGCAACTTTTTCGTAGGCTTCATTCCAAATATGTGGTTTTGCAAGATTTTTATTTGATTCTCTTTCTGCTGATATTGAAACACTATTGTTCATTTTTAGTTTGTCAAAGACTTTTGTTTTAACGAATTTATCCCAAGACATACCAGAAACTTCTTTCACTATTTCTGAAGCGACAACATACATTACATTTTGATATGCTGGTTTTTCTCTAAATCCAGATATCGGTTGAAGGTGTTTTAATTTTTTTATGATCTCTACTCGTGAAAAGTCGGAATGGTACCAAAGTGTTCCTCCACTTACATCTTTAAGACCGCTTCTATGGGTTAGTAAATCTCTAATAGTGAAATTATTTGTAACATAAGGATCGTATAACTCGAAATAGGGTAAGTATTTAAGAACCTTATCATCCCAATTTATTTTTCCTTCGTCCACTAGTATACCTAAAGTTAAAGCTGTAAAGGATTTTGAAATGGAACCTATTCCAAAAATAGTGTGTTCATTTACTTTAGATTTTTCATGTACTTCTAGATTGCCATATCCTTTTGAAAAAATAATAGAGTCATTTCGAACAATACCAATGGAAAGTCCAGGGATTTCAAAATCTTTTATGAGTTCATGGATTTGTATGTCAAGTGAATCTAGTTGAATTTTTTGAGCGAATAAATTGGAAAAAAAGAATGAACCAATTATAGTTAAGAATAAAGTTCTGTTTTTCATTTCGTTTTTTGTAATTGAGTATAACGTGTTTGTATATGGTTTGTTGCGTGGTTAAGCAACTAAGTTAACAAATAAAAACCGAATAGAAAATCCGCAAGGATTTTCGTAAGTAGGCTAGAACCAAGCAATAAATTATATACAGTGTTGTGTACAGTTATTTGTACTCATAGATAAATTCGTTAATTAAAATATCATTTTTACCAAATTCTTTTTTTCGTTCTAACGTTCCATTTTCTTTATAAAAATACAGCGTGTAGTTCATCACAACATTATTTTTTCTAGAAATTTTTTCTATTTTTTTTAGTCCGTATTTGTTGTATTCGTATTCTGTAACTGCATAATTGCCATATGATTTTATTAGCTTATTGTTTTTATTATACTCATATGTAATTTCGCTCTGGTATTTTGGTTTTGTCTCCGAAATTAAAAGGTTTTTCTTGTAATGACTTATTTTATACAGAATTGAATCTGTGTTATAATGTTCAATCGTTCTTAACTTTCCAAATAGATTGTATTTGTAATTTTTCATACCATTCAAATCTTCCGAGATATATTTTAATTTACCCTTTCTTTTATATTTCTTTTGTATAATAAATTTAGATTTTTTAAATCCAGGTCTGTAATTCAAAATAATAATACTATCAGGGTTTTGATAATTGTCATAATAAGTTTTTAAGATTCCATTATTTGTTTTAACTACAAATAGTTTTGAATTTCTATTTTCTATTTCGTCATTTTGTATTTCGTTTTTAATAATTCCGTTTGAAATAAAAGTAGATGAGTAATCGGTTGAATCATTAACATTATCGGATATGTTCGATTTTAACTTGAAAAATCCACTCCGATACTCGGTTAAAATTGTCCAAAGTGTAGTGTCTTGTTTTTTATTGTTTATTTTCCATTCAAATCTTATTGATTTAATATCAGATGTGTCAATTTGAACTTGCGAAAAGCTCAAAGAATAAACTGAAATTAGGATGATAAGCAGGTAGTTTCTCATAATTGTACACAACACAAATATATACGCGCATTTAGATCATTAAGCGTAAAATATACTATGCGTTGTATTTTCTATTTCGTTTCAATAAGTTTATAGTTTTCTAACCGTTCTAAATAACCATCATCATGTTCTTTATAGAGAATAATTCTATTATTTGTAAAACGAGAAACTAAATAGTTGCTTGTTGGCTTACCGTTACTATACGCTGTATGGATATAGTAATTTCCTTCTTTTTTTATTTTTCCGAAGGAAATATGAGGTGTAGAGCTTTTATAAAGTTTTGGGTCTTTTCGTTTTGCTACTTTATATTTTTTAAAAGTGTAGCTAGAATCTACATGCACTACAATTTCGCATATGTTATAACCGTTGCCATCATTACTATAATCATGTGTTAGGTAAATTTGGTCGCTATCTTGAGCAAAAACGACGGTTGTAACGCTTATAGCTAAAATTAAGATGTTATATTTCATAGCTATAACTACTCCATGCTATAAAAATATTGCTCACTTGCAATCTTACCATCTTTTACCTCGTACACGCAAACTTCTTCCATTTGTTGTCTGCCACCTTCCTTAAATGTGCAATCAAAACTCATTTTTGCTGTAAAAAAGTTACCAGCAACAACAGGTTCTCCAATCTCGCTAGCATGAAAGTCTTTTACACTTTCTAACCATTGTTTGCTTTTGTTCCAAACGTTTTGTTTACCCGAAATTATTTCGTTTGGCATACCAGGCATTTCTTTGCTTACAACATCATCGGCATACAAATCGTTTACGCAATCTAGGTTTTTACCTTCTCTGCAGTATTGAGCCCATTTTTGAGCAACATCTTTAGTATTCATTTTGTAACATTTAAAAGATTAGTCTTTAAAATTAGTTAAAAATGAATACAATTGATTTAAAACGAGATTTTATTTTTTAGCTAACAGCTTCTTTATAAGTCTTTAGGCAACGTTCTCGAGCTTCTTTGTGATCAACCATTGGATCTGGATAAGAATCGTCTTCATATTCTGGCACCCATTTTTTGATATACTTACGATCTTTATCAAATTTATCTATTTGTGTGGTTGGGTTAAAGATTCTAAAATATGGTGATGCGTCTACGCCAGAGCCAGCTACCCATTGCCAGTTACCTACATTACTTGACATCTCATAGTCATGCAATTTCTCTGCAAAGTATGCTTCTCCCCAACGCCAATCTATTAACAGATGTTTACATAAAAAACTACCTACTAACATACGTACACGATTATGCATAAAACCAGTTTGGTTAAGTTGTCTCATTCCTGCATCTACAAGAGGATAACCAGTTTTACCGTTACACCAAAGTTTGAATTCGTCTTCATTATTACGCCATTCTATCCTGTCATATTTTGATTTAAAAGCGTCTTCTTGAGTGTGTGGAAAATGCCAAAGTATCTGCATAAAAAACTCTCTCCATATTAATTCTTGCCAAAACACCTCATTAGATTCATTTACCGCTTTCTTTACCATTTTACGCACACTAACGGTTCCAAATCTTAAATGCGGACCTAATCTAGATGTTGCATCTTTGGCAGGAAAATTTCTTGTCTTTTCATAATCTTGTATAAGAGTAGGAGTTACTGTATACGCTGTGATATCTTGGCTTGCTGCCTCAAAGCCCATACTGGCCAATGTTAATTGTGGCAAGCGTGTATTGTTGACCAAATTATGCAGATACTCATTGGTATAATAGATTTTTAAATCTTCTTTTTCGTTAAAGGAGTCTTTCCAAAGTTTCATGTAAGGTGTGTAAACTTTGTAAGGGTCTCCATCGCTTTTTACTATCTCATCTTTTTCAAAAATAACTTGATCTTTAAAGGATTTAAAAACGATGTCTTTAGCGTCTAAAAAATTGCTTATCTCCTCATCACGTTCTTTGGCGTAAGGCTCGTAATCATGATTTGTATATACTTCTTTAATATCGTAATCTTTAACTAATTGCTTATAAATTTCCAGCGGTTTACCATGATATAATGCAATACTACTATCATGCTCTGTTTGTAGAGTTGAGCGCATATCTTGTAAGGTATTAAAGATAAAAGTTACTCTGGCATCATCCTCTGGTAAGCTTTCTAAAATTTCAGAATCAAAAATGAAAATGGGTAAAACGGGTTGGTCACTCTTTAATGCGTTGTAAAAACCTACATTATCATCTAACCGTAAATCTCGTCTAAACCAAAATATAGTTAAAGGTTGTTTCATGTCACTGGTAAGGTTTATTTGTTATAAGTACCGAATAATTCTTCTAATTTTTTTGTTCGGAAATTAAAAATCTCTTCTAGTTTTGGCTTTACAATAATAGGGTGTACAAGCTGGCCCAATATACCAAAAGGAACCTTATAATCTATAATATCTTCCATCTCTACACCACCATCAATTTCTTTAATAAAATGTTTGTGATGCCATAGTGCATAGGGTCCAAAACGTTGTTCGTCTACAAAATAATGATTATCAACACTATGCGTAATTTCGGTTACCCATTTTGTTTTAATACCCAAAACTGGAGTTACAATGTATTGTATAATTTGACCTGCAAACATTGGTCTATCTGCTCCCGAGAGTATATGAAAGCCCATATACTCTGGCGTAATGGTTTTAAGATTATTAGGATCTGATAAAAATTTCCATGCGGTCTCCATTGAGATTGGTAAATTTTGTTTTTTATGGAGTCTGTAAATTTTCATAATTTTTTAGTTGTATAAAGTTATATAAAGGTTTAATGATGTGGCAATACATAACCAAAATAAATAGGGTAGTATGAGTATAGATTTACGCTTTAAGTCTCTTAAATAGGTGACTAGAAATGCACACACAATAATTGTTAATAAGGTAATATTTACTAAGGCGAGGTCTACTAGTTTTTGATTAAAAAATAAAAAGTTCCAGCTTATGTTTAAAAAAAACTGAATTATAAATAATGTGTTAACTTTTTTTGTTGGACGTTGTAAATAGAGATGGGTCATGTAAATAGAAAAACAAACCATTATAATCGTCCAAGCTGCGCCAAATACCCAACCATCTGGCGTCCAAGGTGCTTTGTTAAGTTGTTGGTACCAATCTCCTTTAGGACCATCTGCCATTAATAAACTCCCAATGCATAAGGCACTAAAATTTATAAATAAAAAGATAACAAATGGTTTTAAAAACTTCATCTTACTTTTTTTGAAGTTGTAAAATTTGATCTTCAATTTTTTGAGCCTCAGCATATTTTTTGTCGCTCTCTCCTCTGTTTGTAGTTGATAGAGCGTGCCACTCTTTCATGAGTTTTTCGTATTTTTTCTGAAGTTTTTCAACCTCACTCGTTTTTTTAAATAAACCAAACATAGCTATCTTATTTTAAGTGTTTAATAATTTTTGAACTCAGAGGGCTGGTCATAGAAAAGTAATAATCTACAAATTCTCCTGTTGGTGCAATTAGGTATTTTTGAAAATTCCATTTCACCTTAGAGTTGGCTACCCTATTTTTTCTTTTTTGCGTCAACCACTCGTACAAAGGATGTTGATTAGCATCTTTTACATCTATTTTTTCTGTAATAGGAAATGTAACACCATAATTAATCTCGCAAAAAGATTCTATATCTTTAGCATTACCAGGTTCTTGATTCCCAAATTGATTACAAGGCACACCTATAACAACAAGTGTGTCTTTGTAACTATCATAAAGTTCTTGTAACTCTTTATATTGGGATGTAAAACCACATTTTGATGCCACATTTACAAAGAGAATGTACTTATCTTTATATGCGGAAAGTGATAACGGTTTACCATTTAGCCCATTAATTTCTATATCGTAAATAGAGGAGTAGTTAGCTGTTTCCGAAGCATTTGAAGTCGAACATAATGTTGCCATAAAAATTTTTATTGGGTTCATCTTAAATTTTAAAGCTAACGATTCCGCAGTCCATTTCAAATACTTGTCCAGAAATAGAACTTGCTTTATCAGATAATAAAAAGGCAGCCATACCAGCAACATCCTTAGGTTGTAAAAACTTTTTCATAGGATGACGCTCTGCAATGCTATCTATCATTTTATCATTTCTAAGTAATTTTGAAGCTAACTCAGTATTTGTAACTGTAGGAGCAATGGCATTAATTCTTAATGAGGTAGCAAGCTCAGCACCTAATGATTTTACTAAACCTTCAACACCAGATTTTGCAGCAGCAATACTTGCATGAAAAGGCATCCCTAATTTGGCAGCAACTGTACTAAATAATACAATTGACGGATCGTTACCATTTTTAATACTACTTAAATAAGTTTGTATGGCTTTGACAGCTCCAATGACATTAATTTCATAATCTTCCCTAAAATCGTCTAAACTTAGGCGTTTTATAGGTTTTAAATTAATGCTTCCTGGGCAATAAACCAATCCGTCTGCAGCTTCGATTTCAGGTAGCTCATCTTTTAAAATATCGCAGGTATGATGCGTGAGATTGTCATGCGAGAAACTTGGTGCTGTACGACTAATGTTTATGATTTTGTGATTTTCTAAGAGAGTTTCGACAATGGCATTACCAATGCCTTTACTGCCACCTATAATTATATACGTTTTCATTATGATTGGTTTATATAATTAAGCGTAATAGCTATTCTATACTACTACGCTTAATCTTAACTGAGATAATATTTATTTTATGCTGTTAATGGTTTACCATTTAAACGCTTTTCTACCTTTCGTTTAATGGCAGTAATTCGTTTCATGATATCCATAATTTTCTCATCTTTTTTCTCTTTGTAAATTTTGTTTAAGTCCAAAACTAAAGCTTTCGCTTCTCGAGAAATCTTAACACGATCACTTGTTGAAAGTGATTTCATTTTGCGTTTTTCAAATTCTAAGGCTTTGTTAATAGTTTCCATATCTTAATTATTTATATAGTTGTGTAATTCTAAAATTTTCTCTGGTGTGTTAAATGCTCCACCATAATAACTGGTCACTGTTGCAGAGCTCTCATCTTTTATGCCTCTAGAGGACACACAAAGGTGTTTTGCGTCTATAATAACAGCAACATCATTAGTGCCTAAAATAGACTTTAAATCTTCGGCTATTTGGTTGGTTAAACGCTCTTGTACTTGAGGACGCTTAGCATAATATTGTACAATTCTATTAAGTTTAGATAAACCTATAACCTTACCAGACGATATATAAGCTACATGTGCTTTACCAATAATTGGAACAAAATGATGCTCGCAATTAGAATAAAATGTGATATTTTTTTCAACCAACATTTGATTGTACTGGTACTTGTTATCAAATAATGCTATTGTTGGTTTATTAGCTGGATTTAATCCAGAAAAGATTTCGTCAATGTACATTTTGGCAACACGTTTTGGTGTGCCTTTTAAAGAATCATCGGTTAAATCTAAACCCATAACATCCATAATTTCTTCAAACAGAATAGCGATGCGTTGTTTTTTCTCGTCATCACTAATCTTAAAAGCGTCAGGTTTCATTGGTGTCTCAAGTCCAGTAAATAGATGATCATCACCAATATCTGTAATTGAAAAGTCATTTAAAGAACGACTATTGTTTTTGAGGTTTATAGTATTTGTACTCATTTAAGTCTTTTTAATGTGCTGTCCAAAGGAACTCATCTCCTTTGCCAAAGCACGTTATCGTTTAGAAATCGAGTTGTGTGTAATTTGTTTTTGTCTAGAGCATTTAAAACGTCCTTCTTGAAATACTCTTAATTTTTCGTGTTTGGTTTTTCTACCTTGTACACGTTTGCGCCACATTTTAAAACTTTTAGGTTTCATTTCTCTGCGCATTAATTCTATGACATCTTGTTCTTTTAAGCCAAATTGAAATTCTATAGCTTCAAACGTGGTTCTATCTTCCCATGCCATTTCTATTACTCTATCTGTCGCTCTTATATCTAATTCCATACAATTAAAATTGAAAACTATATTGCTCGTCAAATTTTACTTTAGCATCATATAGTTTATTCATAAACGCTTTATTTTCTTTAAACGTTTTATTGTTTTTAAAATGAACAAATTTACCTTGAGCATGAATACTAATTCCGTTGGTTTTATAAATTACTAATTGATAAAACGGGATAATCCACGTGTAATTTTTAAGACCTTTTGTGACGTAAATTAAAATACCATTAGGTCTCATTTCTATATTAGCATAATTTATATCGGATACCGTATTTAAGTACTGCTGTAAATTAGGACTTACGTTTTCTATAATCATTCGTTTTGAACCTACACCTCTCATTTTAAGAGATTCTAGAAAAGAATAAGGCTTACCAATCAAATCCTCTATGATGGATTTGTGCTCTTTATTGTGATATGTTGAATCTAAAATCAAAGTTACTTGCTTATTGATTCAAATTTACAAAATGTTTAATGTTTTTTTATTATCATTAAACAAAATATTAACATATAAGTATAGTTATTATCTATAATAAAATTAGTATACTGATAATCAAATAGTTGTAATATGTTTTTAATCTTTAAACGTATGCTTTTTTAGAATTCTAAGGCTTTCTTCTTTAACCTTTTTGTTTTTTCTAAGTTTCCATAGTGTATTGCTTGCTTTTTTTCGTGTAGTATCCATATCAACAATAGGGTAGGGATAATCTTTACCCAACTCAAAATTATATAATTGTTGTTCCATATCTGTCATTAAATATGGCTCATGAGCAAATGCAATATCTAAATCTTTTAGCTCTGGAACCCATTTTTTTATAAAAATAGCATCAGGATCATGTTCTAAACTATTTTTAATAGGATTGTATATTCTCAACATATTAGTGCCAGTTTCTCCAGCTTGCATTTGTAACTGCGGAAAATGTATACCTGGTTCAAAATCTAAAAACATTTGTGATAAATGTTGAGAGGCATCTTGCCATGGCTGCCAAAGATTATGAGTAAAGAATGATACCACTAAGGCACGCATTCTAAAATTTAAATAACCAGTTTCAATAAGGCATCGCATACATGCATCAATTAGCGGGAAACCAGTTTGTCCTGTTTGCCAGGCAATTTGATATTTAATTGAGATGTCTTTTTTTAATTTATGAAATCCTTTATTAACGCTTTCATTTTCCATGGTGTGCTCCATTTCAAATTTTTGTATAAAGTGTGCCTGCCAACGTAATCTAGACATAAAGGCTTCTAAATCTTTTTTCTTAGTGGCTGTTTGTTTTAAAAAATAAGCTTGACGATATACTTCTCTAATCGATAAATTTCCCCAAGCAATGTATGGAGAGATTCTACTGCAACCTTTTCTTGCCAGAGCTGGTTTAGAAATATGCTGCATATAATTAACATAGCGTTTGGAAAGAAAAGAATCTAGATATTTTAAACCTATAGTGCGTCCGCCTTTTTGAAAAATAGCATCTTTAGGCGTATCTAAGCTGGCTTTTGGCAGTAGGCTTTCTAAATTTTCAATTTCTGTAATGGTAAGTAATTGATTATTTGCAGGAGAAAATTTTAAAGGTTCTATTTCAAAAAACTCATTACATTTTTGGTTCCATTGCTCTCGGTTTTGTAATCCTCTTTGAACACCGTTATGAATATTCTCATGCCAAGTAATTAAATTGTTTTTACAAAAGCGTTTAAATGATTTATCTCTGTTATAGGTAACTAAAATTCCTGTTTCTTGGTGTGAGTATATATCTCTAATAGTATAGCTAGACATTAATTGGTTTATAACTAAAATAATATCTGCTTCTACCGTTAAAATTTTACTATTATAAGGTTTGAGTTGTTGATTAAGATCTCTAAGAGATTCTTTTATAAAGTTCCAATGTCTTGTGCTGTAATGATTATCTTCTAGTAATATTTTTTCAAAAGCATAAAGTATAAGGGTACGTTTACCTGTAGCTAAAGCATTGGCAATAGCCTCATTATCTTCTAATCTAAGATCGCGTTTAAGCCAAACGATATTTATATTTGACGTGTTAGTACTCATCTTGATGTTCTATAATATGTAGCGCTTTCTCTTTAATCTTATTGAGGTCATCTTTACTCATTTTATCAAGTAAGCTATACATCATTCCCATTCTAAAATTGTTGCCAAGTTGGTCTCGTTTATCGTCCAGAAAATTCCAGTAGAGACTGTTAAACGGACACGCATCGTCTTCAATTTTCTTAGATTTGTTGTAGTGACAATTTCCGCAGTAATTACTCATTTTATTTATGTAAGAACCCGAAGATACATATGGCTTTGTTGCAATTTTACCACCATCTGCAAATTGGCTCATCCCTCTTGTGTTTGCTAATTGTACCCACTCTATAGCATCAACATAAACGCCCAAATACCAATCATCAACCTCATCTGGATTGGTTTGTGTTAATAGCGCATAATTACCAGTAATCATTAAACGTTGTATGTGGTGCGCATAACCATTGTCTAATGAGTTATTAATGGTGTGTTTTAGACAATTCATTTTTGTATCACCTGTCCAAAAGAAATCTGGTAATTTATTATGGTTTTCGAGCTCGTTTTTAGTTTTGTATTCTGGCATTAATGCCCAGTACATGCCTCGCATATATTCTCGCCACCCAATCACTTGTCTAACAAACCCTTCGACTTGAGATATGTGAATGTGTTCTCCATGTTTACGATAATAGTTCATTACAGTTGTGACTATATCTATGGGAGAAATAAGTTTTAAATTCATAGCAAATGAAAGCCTAGAATGAAATAAATATGCTTGGTCTGTATGCATTGCATCCTGGTAATCTCCAAAATGAATAAGTAATTCTTCACAAAAATATTTTAGTTGCTCTATAGCTTGCTGTCGAGAAATAGGATACGAAAATGTTTTGGTATTAAACCTTCCCATAGTTTTTACACCAGCAGATTCAATATCTTTTTTTACTTCGGAAATATCATTTTTAAACCCTTTGTAGTTGGGGATTTCTACATCGCCTTTCCATTTATTTCTGTTGCTTTTATCGTAATTCCATTTGCCACCTTCTGGTTGGCCAGCTACCATTAAAATATCATGTTTTTTGCGCATATCTCTGTAGAAATTCTCCATGAGATATTGTTTTTTACCTTTAAAAAATGTTGCTAAATCATCTCTTTTGGTGTAAAAATGTTCTGCGGAAAATGGCTGACTTTTAATTTCTAAAAGTTTACAGAAATCGCTAAGCTGTTTATCTAATCTATACTCATCAGGAAAAATATATTCGAAGTTTTTTATGTCATTCTGCTCAATTAACAGATTGAGATTATTTGTTAAGCTCTGGGTATTTTTATCGTCGTTTAGTTTAAAATAGATTACATTATGATTTTGAGATTTTAAGTCGGTAGCAAATTGTCGCATAGCAGCAAAAAAGCCAATTACTTTTTGGATGTGGTGCTGTACATAATCTGTTTCTTGACGCATTTCAAAAAGACAATAAATAATATCGTCATTGGTTTCTTTAAACCATGAGTGCTTTATGTTTAATTGATCGCCAAGTATGAGTCTTAAAGTTTTCAATATTATTTATCTCAATTTAAATGTTATACTATCTTTTATTTTAAAACAGCGTTTCTTGCAGCCATAATTTTTGAAATTTGCCATTAGAATCATAACGTTGCGCTTGCAGGTCAACATTAAATTTTCTATCTCTAGGATCATTACCAACTCCTGCTACATACATCCAGTTTCCGTAGTTAGAATGCACATCATAATCTAAAAGCATAGCTTCAAAATAAGCAGCACCAATGCGCCAATCCAGTAAAAGTTCTTTTGCAAAATAGGATGCTACATTTTGGCGACCTCGATTACTCATCCAACCAGTTTTTTTTATTTCTATCATGTTCGCGTTTACAAAGTTTGAGTTAGTTGTACCATCAATCCATGATTGAATGTTATTTTTATCTGTGTTCCAATCGTAGTCTTTTTGCAAAATTCCTCCAATTTTAAAAATGTCGTTTTTATGTTTTAGAGCAATGTATTTAAAGTAATCTCTCCAAATTAATTCAAAAATGAGCCAATAGGTAGATTCATTTTTTACATGTTCTTTTTCAAATTTTTTAATTTGCCAATATATTGTTTTGGGAGATAAACTGCCATTTGCCAACCAAGGTGAAAATTTTGAGCTAAAGTCCTTCCCAATTAAACCGTTTCTTGTCTTTTTATAAAACCCTAATTTTTTAGTTTCAAAGAAGTAATTATTTAATCTGGCTAGAGCCGAAGTTTCGCCACCTAAAAAAGGAAATGCACTGTTTGGATGCGTTTTAAAATCGTCAAATCCTAAAACAGTTAGACTTGGGATGCTTGTGTTGTTCTCTAAACCTTCAATTTTTTTTCCAGAAATAGTATCCTGACATGCTCTAACAGAACTCTGTTTTTCGACAATTTTTCTAAATACAGTAAATACTTTTGGGATGTCGTTAAATGACATGTTAATATCATCTGGATGGTACAAAAATTGGTCATAATGCTCATAAAAATTAACCTTATTAGAAACTGATGACTTAACAGCAGTTAAAGTGTTGGTTTCTTCTTTAGTCCATTCTTTTTGTAAAAAGACAGATGTGACATTATGATTTTCTACTAAAGTTTTAATAGCTATTTCGGGAGATTTATTATAAACGAAAAGTTCTATATTTAAAGATTTGAGATTTGCTTTTAAATCTTGTATAGTCTCAATTAAAAATTTAGCTCTGTATTTTTCGGTTTTTTTAAATCCAAAGTTTGAGTTCTCAAAATGTTTAGGATCAAAACAGTATACAGCTATTACAGATTGATATTTTGATAATGCTGCATTAAGAACTTTGTTGTCCTTAGTTCTTAAATCATTTCTAAACCATACAAGTGCTATGTTGTTTTGTTCCGTCTGCATTTTTCGCTACAATATTTTACATTTTCCCAATTTTTCTCCCATTTCTTACGCCAATTAAATGGCAATTTGCAAGTGTGACAGATTTTTGAGGGTAAGTTTGTTTTTTTATGGTTAGACATCTACGAGTTTATTAATCATACCGTTAAAAATCAATCCGTGAAACGGTAATACTGCATACCAATATAGTCGTCCCCAAAGTCCTCGTGGTCTAAAGGTGGCTGTTTGTTTTAAAAGGCCATCTTCAATTTTAAATTCTAGCCAAGCTTCTCCAGGGAGGCGCATTTCGGCATATAATAAAAGTTTTTGTTGTTGCTTATCTGCAAAAATGACACGCCAAAAATCTAAGGCATCACCTACATCTAATTGTGTAGGGTTTGTTCTACCTCTTCGTAAACCAATACCTCCAAAAAGTTTATCTATATAACCTCTAATTTTCCATAGAATAGTGCCATAATACCATCCATTTTTACCACCAATACTCCAAATTTTATTTATGGTTTTTTCGGCATCTTTTACAGGACGCTCTTTGTAATCTTTAAAACAGCCATATTTTGGTACATTAATATATTTATGTAGTTGGTTTCTTAATCTACCACTACTTACCATAGAGTCTTTCCAGCTGGAAACAATACTATTTTGTTCGATTTTCTCAAAAGCTAATGATACTGCTTCTTTGTAAGATTTTGGTTGTACATTTAATAGGCTGTTTATATTACTAGGTTTACCTATAATTTGAACTCCCATACTGTCTACTAATGAGCTAGCAAGTTTATAAGAGGTTGATGTTACAAAGTATAACCAATATGACGATAATTTAGGTGTCATTACAGGCACTGTTAAAATATATCGCTTTAAACCTCGTACTTGTGCAAATTGCATTAGCATTTGTTTATAGGTCAAAATTTCGGGACCAAAAACATCATACGATTTGTTATACAAATCTTTTCTACCAACACTGCGATGCAAAAATGATAATACATCTCTTACCGCTAGTGGTTGAGTTTTTGTATTTAACCATTTTGGGGCAATCATAAATGGAAGTTTCTCAACCAGGTCTCTAATAATTTCAAATGAAGAACTTCCTGAGCCTACTATAATCCCAGCTTTAAATATAGTTGTTGCGTACTTATTAGATTTTAAAATGTCTTCTACATTTTTACGAGATTGTAAATGTTTAGATAGATTTTCTTCATTGGTAATACCACTTAAATAAATTACCTGCTTAACATTTGTTTTTTCTAGTTGGGCTTTAAAATTAGTAGCGCAACGCTCTTCTAGTGATTCAAAATCTTTTGAAGAGTTAGACATTGAGTGTATTAAATAAAAGGCAACGTCAATATCATTAGGGATATTTGTAAGTGTTTCTGGTTTTAAAAAATCTGCTTCAATGACATTTATAGTGTCATCCTCAGCATAATTTTTATCTGCTCGCAACTTGTCTCTTACAGCGCATATAACCTGATGGTCATCATTTGCCAATAACGGTATTAACCGCTTGCCAATATAACCTGTTGCACCTGTAACGAGAATATTCATAATTTTATATGGTGTTTTATTTGGCTATTATTTTGGTCGTTGGTACTCAAAACGCGCTTTTAATTTTGGAATAGCATAACCATCTAAACCATTAATAGCTGCGACATTTGCTTTTGAGAGATTAATAAAACCATCATCTTCTAACAGTTCATTGTTAACATATAGACCAACAATTTTGCCTATAACTAAAATGGTATCATTTGCATTTATAGGATATTCTTCTACAAATTGCATAGCCATTTTAAGAGGTGCATCTTTTACAAATGGTGCATGAAAATCATTATTATATTCTGAAATGAGCTGTGTTTTATCAAATTCAGAAATGTTTGACTCATATTTAGCAGATGTATGATGTGCATCTTTTAAAATAGACTCATGTATATGATTTATAGTATAAAATCCTGTTTTTTTTATATTATCATAAGTATTTCTTGTAACCGTAGTTGGTCTACAAAAAAAACCTAATAATGGTGGATTTGATCCTATATGAGTTACTGAGCTAAAGACAGCAACATTTTCAACACCATCTTGTGATTTTGTGCCGATTAAATTAGCCGATTTGTAGCCAGAACAACTATTAATTAAGTTAATTCTATATAAATGATCAAATCCATCGAGCTCCTTGTTGCTAATGTATGCCATTATAAGGTTTTAAAATTATTAATTTTAATGTCTCTAGCTTTTAAATCAAACATTAAATTATACAATCCAAAAAAGGTTCTATTTATATAAATAAAATGTTTAGAGCCTCTATTACCATTCATTTTGCGTAACTCTGTACTTTTAGAATAGCGTTCTCCTAACTCGGTTATTTTTCCGAAGAAAACACCGTCAGAGAAATCAAATGTTTCTTGATGAAAAGGTTGTGTAAATAAACTTAACATTTCATGAAACATCTCTGTAAAAAAAGCGACTTCTTTTGGACTATCATCTTCTCTAAGAATTTCTAACTGGTATAGTTTCTCTACAAAGAAAACTCTATTTGTGATGTTTTCTTTCTTAGCTAATTCAAAATAAGGTACATAGAATTCATCTGGGATTGTTTTCATACAACCAAAATCTAAAGCGATAAGTTTACCTTCTTCGGAAATTAAAAAATTTCCAGGATGAGGATCTGCATGAACCTTTTTTAATTTATGAATTTGAAACATATAAAAATCCCAAAGAGCTTGACCTAATTGATCTGAAAACTCTTGATTGGTATTATATGCTGTAAATTCAGACAAGTGTTCACCTTCCATATAATCCATAGTAATAATACGTTCAGACGAGAGGTCTTCGTAATATTGAGGAAACAAAAGATTTGGTATATGTGCACAATTTTTTGCTATTTCTTCACTTTGTTTAAGCTCTAAAATGTAATTGGTTTCTTCAATTAGTTTACCTTCAACTTCTTTAAAATATTTATCAGAGTCTTTACCTTTTATATTAAACATACTCATGGCTATTGGTTTAACCATAGCTAGGTCTGATGCGATACTTTCAGCAACTCCTGGATATTGGATTTTCACAGCAAGTTTTTTCCCATTTTTTTCTGCAATATGGACTTGTCCAATGCTTGCAGCATTTACAGAAGTTGCATTGAAGGTATCATAAATTTCGTTTGGTAATTTTCCGAAATATTTTTTAAATGTTTTTAAAACCAAAGGCGGAGATAATGGTGGCACAGAGAATTGAGCTAATGAGAATTTCTCTACATAAGCTTGAGGTAAAATACTCTTTTCCATACTTAGCATTTGAGCAACTTTAAGTGCACTGCCCTTAAGTTGTTTTAGACTGTCGTAAATATCATCTGCATTATTTTGATTTAGACGTTCTTTTGCTTCAACCTCAGTTTTGGTTAATTTATCTCCGTAATATTTTAAGTAATTAACACCAACTTTTGCGCCTGTAGAAACGAGTTTTGAAGCGCGTTGTATTTTTGATGTTGGAATTTTGTCAATTGTTTTCATTGCTTGCTAATTATTTCATTTGGATTTTCTCTTTGAAAATAAATTTTCCAAAGTCAATTAAGCTTCTTATTGGAGCCACATCTAAGACATCAAAACTTGTATTTACAGATTTCTCAATAAATAAATCTGTCTTTTCAAAAGCAGGTGAGGTGTCGTCTAACCAAAATTTCATGGTTAATAATAATTGCAACCATGCAGTTTCTTTTAAACCTCTTCTTTGAATTCTGTCAATTTGCTCTTGTTTTATGTCTATTAAATCGATATCTAAATGCTCTATATAATTTGTAAAAGCATGTTTTAAATCTTTAAGTAAACTCAAACCTTTAAGGCTGTTTTTATGATGTTCTAATGCATATTTAACGTAGCTGCGATTAGCTGTTAAATTCTCAAAAAATGTGAAGTAGAAACTTAATAATTTATTTCTAGCATCAAAAGATTGATAATCTTCACTTTTTTCTAAAACACTAACTGTGTTATGATAAAATGCCACAAACACGTGTTTTTCTACCGCTTCAAAAGAACCAAAATGCTCGTAGAATTTTTGCTCTTCAAAGTTATTAGCTTTTGCAAATGCATAAACTGTTTTAGGTTGTTCTCCATGCTCTAAGACAAAATCCATATAAAATGAAATAATGTCATTAGTACTAATTTTTTTCTTTTTTGCCATGATGTTAAATTGTACAGTAAAGATACAAAATGTTTAACGATTATTATTAATTGTTAAACAAAAATTAACAAGACATTAGAGTTTAGTAAAAATTTGGTAGGTAATTGCTAGCAGCAATTATCATCTTTGACAAGACTACAACTTACTACTGCTAAAAATGCTCCTATAAAAGGTGCTGTTAAATACAACCATAAATGTTGTAGGTTTCCAGAGACAATGGCAGGTGCGAGAGACCTTATAGGATTCATAGATGCTTTTGTCATAGGACCAGCAAACATGGCTTCTAATAAAATTACAGATCCAACCGCAATGGCTGCCATTGTGCCTATTTCTTTACTTCCTGTCGAAACATTAATAATAACTAGCATTAAAAAAAAGGTTAAAATAAGTTCTAATACAAATGCTTTGTAAGGTTCAAAACCTTGTGCTGGTAATGTGCTGCCTAAGGTTTCACTCTCCGGAAATAGGAAGAGGAGCAATAAACAAGCTAGAAAAGCACCAATAGCTTGGGCTAAAATATATTTTGGGACTTCTTTCCACGGAAACTTTTTAGCATATGCAAATCCAAACGTTACTGCAGGATTAAAATGTGCACCAGATATTTCGCCAAAGGCATATATCATACTCATTACTATTAGTCCCCAAGTTATTGCAACACCTACGTGCGTAATGCTTCCTCCAGTGATTTCATTTATTGTCATGGCACCACAACCACAAAAAACCATGGCGAATGTACCAATAACTTCAGAGTAATATTTTTTCATTTGCAATCTCACTTTTAGGCTTAATTTAATTTAAGTTTTTCTTAACAACCAACACGTTTGCTTGTTTGTAAATTTACATGAACATTTAAAACTAATCATTAAAACTAATACAAATGAAAAAAATATTACTAGTATTTGCAGTGTTTGCTATGTCTTTTGCAGCATATGCACAAATTGAAACTCCAGCTCCAAGTCCGTTTTCTAAACTGGAACAAAAAGTTGGTTTAACCGATATAACTATAGAATACTCAAGACCTAGTGTAAAAGGAAGAACTATTTTTGGAGATTTAGAGCCTTATGGTGGTATCTGGAGAACTGGAGCTAATAAAAACACTATAATTACCTTTAGTAGCGATGTAGCTATTGCAGGTCAGGATGTTAAAGCTGGATCATATGCAATATTTACAAAATTAAACTCTGCTAAGGAGTGGGAGGTTGTTTTTTATTCAGATACCGAAAATTGGGGAGCACCAGCAAAATGGGATGACAGTAAAGTAGTTGCGACTGCAAAAGTAGAAGTAATGCAAATTCCTTTTAATGCAGAAACTATGACTATTGATATCAATAACATTTCTGCAACAGGAGGTACAATTGATATTATATGGGAGAAATCTTATGTTGGTGTACCATTTACAGTTCCAACAGATAAAACAGTGACTGCAGCTATTGATAAAGCAATGGCTGGACCTAGCGCTAATGATTATTATGCTGCTGCGGTTTATTATTTAGAAACAGGTAAAGACGCTAAAAAATCTAAAGAATGGATTGATAAAGCAATGTCTATGATAGAAAAACCTGGATTTTGGCAAGTAAGAAAACAGTCATTAATCTATGCAGCTGCAGGAGAAAAGAAAGAAGCTATTGAATTGGCTAAAAAGTCTATGGCAGCAGCAAAAGAAGCTGGAAACCAAAATTATGTAAAGCAAAACATGGACTCTCTTAAAGAATGGGGAGCAATGTAATTTTAGATTTTAGCATTTAAAACATTATAATTAGACCTTTTGATTTATCAAAAGGTCTTTTTTTTACTCGTATTTGAGACCTATTTGCGATCTAACAGTATCAAGTAAAGTGATAAGTTTTTTGCTAAAATCAAAGGTCATGATATCACTTTCTTTTTTATTATCTCTTATGAGTTGATTAAAATGTAAGGTCTCGTAATAGTAACCATTTTTGGTGTATCCAAAATCTATTGTTTCTTCTTTATCTTGGTGAATGAGCGTAACTGTTGTAGGCTCTTGAAATCTAGAATTAATTTTGATGGTACCACTTTCGCAATAAAAAATAGCTTCGGTTGGTGTTTTATCTAATAATGTGCTTTTTAAATGTGCCTCGACACCATTATCATAACTAAACACCATTAGACATGACGAGTCTACATCATTATCAAAAAATGTGGCTTTAGACTCTATATGTACAGGTTCACCCAACGTACTTAAAGCAGCAAAAATAGGGTAGATGCCAATATCAAGTAAACTACCACCTCCTAAAGTTTTATCAAATACACGAGATGTAAGGTCTATTTCTGGTTTAAATCCAAAATCGGCCTCAATTTTAACAATCTTACCAAAGGTTTCGTTTTCTATATGATTTAAAGCAAATTGATAGTGTGGAAGGAAATAAGTCCACATTGCCTCCATCAACAACGTGTTATTAGCCTTTGCAGTGGCTACCATTTCATCTACTTCATTTAGATTCATCGCAAATGGCTTCTCGCATAACACAGCTTTTTTATGGTTTAAACATAAAATTGCATTTTCATTATGAAAAGCATGAGGTGTTGCAATATATACTGCATCAATATTTGGGTCGTTAACCAAAGCCTCGTACGTACCGTAAGCGTGACTTACATTATAATTTTTAGCAAATTCTGATGCTTTATTTAAATTTCTAGAAGCTACAGCATAAAGTGTGGCATCTTCAATTTTAAGTAAATCTTGGGCAAATTTATTAGCAATTTTTCCTAGGCCTATAATTCCCCAATTTATATTTTTATGCTGTTTTGTATCCATTTTTTGATTGAATTGATTGTAATAAGCAAGCGATAGCGATTACAATAGCACAACCAACAAAATTTAACCATAAAAATGGTAAGTTGATAATATCGTATTCATTTAGTAAAAATAGAGCTATCACAATTACTTGAGTAATTAAACCAGCAACAAAAACTGCGTTGCCTTTTACGAATTTGAAGAAAAAGCCCAATAGGAAAATACCTAGCACATTTCCGTAGAAAATAGAGCCAATGATATTAACGAGCTGGATTAAATTTTCTGCAAGATTGGCTACACAAGCAACTCCAATGGCAATAATTCCCCATAATAATGTAAAATATCTCGATGCCTTGACCATTTGAGTATCTGATTTTATGGATGTGTTTCTCTTATATAAATCCATTGCAGTTGTACTCGCCAATGCGTTTAATTCACTAGCAGTACTAGACATTGCTGCGCTTAATATTACAGCGAGTAACAAACCAATTAATCCTCGAGGTAGGTTATTTAAAATGAAATTTAAAAAAACATAATCCTTATCATTACTCTCCACTTTTATGTTTTGAGAATCACCAGCTTTTTCTATCAATGTGCGTGCCTCTGCTCTTAGAGCATCACTTTGAGCATTATATTTTGCAATAACCTCAGGATTAACCTTACCATTTGTGTTAGAAAACTCTGTGATTGTAGCTTTCTTCATTACGAAGATATCGTGTTGTTTTTCTTGAAGCGTCTTATAATCTTGAGCGTATTGAGAATTTAGAACAACGTCTGTTGCAGTAGGATTAAAATTTACAGGTGCTTCATTAAATTGATAAAACACAAATACCATAACGCCTACCAACAAAATAAAGAACTGCATTGGTACTTTTAACAGACCGTTAAACATCATACCAATTTGCATTTCTTTTAACGACTTTCCAGATAAATAACGTTGCACTTGACTTTGGTCTGTACCAAAATAGGAGAGCATTAAAAAGGTACCACCAATTAGACCGCTCCACACGGTATATCTATTATTAAAATCGAAAGAAAAATCAAGCACTTCCATTTTGCCACTTGCTCCAGCGATGTCTAATGCTTTTGAAAATGTAATGCCTTCTGGGAGTTTATCAATAATTAAACAAAACGCGATGATCATACCTGTAAAAATGACAATCATTTGGTGTTTTTGAGTAACATTTACAGCTTTTGTTCCGCCAGAGACCGTGTATATTATAACGAGTACACCTATTATGACATTAAGTAATAATAAATTCCAACCTAATACCGCAGATAAAATTATAGCAGGAGCAAAGATGGTAATACCTGCAGCTAGTCCACGCTGTATTAAAAATAAAATTGCGGTTAAGGTTCTCGTTTTAAGGTCAAACCTATTTTCTAAAAACTCATAAGCTGTATAAACTTTTAAACGATGATATAAAGGAATAAAAACCATGCAAATAACAACCATGGCAATTGGCAAACCAAAATAGAACTGCACGAAGCCCATTCCATCATTAAATGCTTGTCCAGGTGTTGATAAAAACGTGATGGCACTGGCTTGAGTTGCCATAACAGATAACCCAATGGTGTACCATTTTGAGGTATTGCCACCTTTTAAAAAATCTTGAACATTTTTGCTCCCTCGAGATTGATAAGTCCCATAAATAACAATAAGTAATAGCGTACTAATAAGTACAATCCAATCTAAAGTTTGCATTTTAAAAGGCTTTTGTAATGATGTAAAACGCTATGATGTATATAATGTTGGCTGCGAGAACTAGTGTGTACATCTTATTCCATTTGTATTTCTCCATAGTTTGTTAATTTTTTATTTGCTCTGGTTGATTTAGGTCATTTTTACCAAGGGATAAGATATTGGCAAATAAACGATAAGCACCAGATACTCCAGCAGGAAACTCTCTAAAAAAGCTTAAACCTGTATAAACATAATGACCTTTACCATGTTTTGCAACTAATAAACTCCCTGTTTTTGGAGTTTCTCCTTCATCATTCATAGACAATATAGCAGTAAACTCGTTAGACCATTCATCTGGAAAATATAAACCACGTTCTTGCGTCCAGCCTTCAAAATCTTTTGACGTTATTTTATTTGGATAGTTTAATACTTCATGACTTTTTGCTAAAAATGTAACTTCGGCTAATTCATCGGTTACACGATCTCTTGATAATTTTAAATCATAAGGTGCAATTTGATCTACTTTTACACGATGGCTAGTATTGTATTGCACAATCATATTTCCGCCTTGAGCGACATAATCAAACAATAATTGTTGTTTAAATTTAAGGGCTTCGACAGTATTATAAGCTCTAATTCCTACAACAACAGCATCAAAATGTTTTAAATTTTCTGCGGAAATATCGTCTGGTTTTAAAATAGAGACATTATAACCAATTTGTCTTAAACTCTCTGGTACCACATCTCCTGCACCTTCAATATAACCAATATTTTGACCTCTTTTTTTAATGTCTAAGCGAACTATTTTACTCTCGCTAGGTAACAATACAGTTTGATAAGGTATGTGATCATAATCTATCTCAATAAGTTCTCTTGTATATATATTATCTCCAATAAACACCATAGGCGTTAATAGACCTTCACTTTGCTCTTTTGGAGGCACAACGGTAAATATTAAGCGTTCTTCCTGACCCTTATTTGCGATGTTAACCTTTTGTTTTTCTGGGAATACACTCCAGTTATCTGGATGTGCAATTTTTACATAACCGTCGATATTATCTCTGCCAGCAGTTACAATAACTTCAATATCATGTTGCTTATCTGAGTCTAGAATAATTACTTTTTCTGAAATTTTAGCTGAGGCTTCGGTGATAATTTCAAAAGGTTTATATAATTCTCCTTTATCTGGTTCAGAATAGCGGTAAACAATAGGCTTAGTTATCGTTATTGGTGTTTTATTGATTAGAAGATTAAAATCAACATTGAAAACTCTAGGTGTTTCTGGTTCGCCAATAAACTTTTGGTCTGCTTTATACATTCCTAAAGTTCCTTTTTCGGCTAACCAATAAGGTGTTGTTGGCTTTTGATCGCTAGGAATTGTAATAGATTCTTTAAAATTAAATTTTGTATTATCGTCTAGATTTATGTTTTTAGAAATCTCTAAGTCATTAGATGTTTTAATGCTTTGCAATACAATTGGTGCTTGGCTACGATTAAGTACTTCTATATCAAGTGCTATAGTTTCGTTTTGGGTTGCCCAATTTGTTTGTGCAGATACCTCTAAATATAATCCTGCACAAGCTTCTATAATAGATTTTAGCTCTTTAGTTTTGATGGCTCTCCAGTGGTTATCATCTACTTTAGACAGTAATTGGTAGGCATCTAATAATTGTGGAAGATGCTCTGAAGGGTTTCTAAAATTAAAATTCTCTTCTACGTCTAGTAAGATATCTCCAATAGCTTGTCCGCCTTTAATACGACTCCAGCTTGTATCTATGCCATCAAAGACATCCTCATTGTTATTTATATTGTCTCCTTTTAAAAACTCTATATATTCTTCTTGTCTGCCACGTTGCGTTAATCTACCAAAACCTTGACACAAATGCTGGCTACTTGCAATTGAGGCTAACTCGTTATTAGATAGTCCTTTTAAAGGATAATAGACTCCAATATCTAGTTTAATCATATTGCTTTTGTCAATTTTATCAAACTCTTCTTGACTACCATATCTCCACCAAGACGTGTTATAAAATAGGCGTTTTGGTTGCCATAACTCTGTTGTAGATAATTGCTCAGGAAATGATGATGGATTATTAACAAGATCAAAAGCCTCCATACTTAATAGAGCAGAACTTGTATGATGACCGTGAGTTCTACCAGCTCGTCTATGGTCAAATCTATTAATAATAACATCTGGCTTAAATTGTCTTATTGCCAAAACAACATCGCTTAGTACTTTTTCTTTGTCCCAAATAGCGAGTGTTTCGTCTGGATGTTTAGAGTACCCAAAATCGTTAGCACGCGTAAATAATTGCTCGCCACCATCTACACGTCTTGCAGCTAGTAATTCTTGTGTACGCATTACTCCTAAAAGTTCTCTTATTTCGGTACCAATTAAATTTTGTCCGCCATCTCCACGCGTTAATGATAAATAAGCAGTTCTAGCTTTAATCTCGTTAGACATATATGCAATGAGACGTGTGTTCTCATCATCTGGATGTGCTGCAACATATAATACCGAACCTAAAAAGTTTAGTTTCTTAATAGATTCAAAAATTTCTGTAGACGTTGGTTTCTTGGGTTGTTGTGCATTAGTAATTGATAGGGAAAATAAAAATAGTAGGAGCAGGAATAGACGTGTCTTCATTATTTGATAGTTAGTTAAAACCAAATATAATGAAGTCTATAAGTTGACTAGTTCTATTTAGATTTTCTTTAACGTTAAATTCGTTAACATAAAGTCCTTAAGTGTTAACATAAAGTCTATAAGTAATGTTAAATATTTCGATTGTGTTGGTTAACTCATTATTATGAGTTGTTTTTGTTGTTTCTTTGAATCTTTTTTAAAAAATTTGAATGAAGCTATTAGAAGATATAAGATATTATTCGTTTTGGATACTAGATCTAATTAAAGGTGGTCGTATAAGAGCGCACTACAAGAATATTAAATATATACTTGAGAATTATAATAGCGAACGTTCTAAAATCATGAGAGATAAGCATCTCTCAAACTTGTTGCAACATGCTGTTACAAATGCTTCATTTTATAAACCCTACTCAGGCTTTAATTCTATTAGTGAATTTCCCGTTATTGATAAGTTAATGCTTAGAAATTCATTAGATGATTTTATAGCTAAAGATTATAAGAATAAAAAAAGTTTTGAGGCTAGTACTAGTGGCTCTACAGGAACTCCGTTTGTAGTCTTTCAAGATAAAAATAAAAAAAATCGAAATGCTGCAGATACCATCTATTTTGGAGAGCAAACAGGATTTAAAATAGGTCATAAATTATACTACATAAGAGCTTGGGGAGATATTGTAAAGAAAGCTAAATTAACCTCATTGCTACAAAATATTGTTTCAGTAAACGTTAAATATTTAAATGCTGAAAACAACGCTAAACTCATTGCAGATATTAAAAAAGGTAGGTCTAATAAAGCATTTTTAGGTTATCCGTCTGCATTTAAAGAAATATGTAAGTATTTAGATTCTATAAATTCTGAGCCTATAGAAGCAAACATTAGCTCAATGGTTTCTGGAGCAGAATATCTAAGTGATTCTACTATTGCTTCAGTAAAAAAGTATTTTGGTTTTGATATCTTATCACGTTATTCTAATACAGAAAACGGAATTTTATCTCAACAAATTAAAAATGGTGGCTCAAATTTTTATATTAATTGGGCAAGTTACTATATAGAAATTTTTGATTTAGAAGAAGATGTTCCTTGCGAATATGGCAAGTTAGGTAGAGTCATCGTGACCGATTTATTTAATTATCATATGCCATTAATTAGATACGACACTGGCGATTTGGCAATAATGGTTGAGGACGACAATAGTAAATATGGTGCGCCAACTTTCTCTAAGGTTGAAGGTCGACGTATGGATACCATTTATGACACTAAAGGTAATATTATGACCACTGTAGTTTATGAGTTAGAATATTTTCCGGAGTTTAAGCAATTTCAATTAATACAAGACGGACAAAAAGAATATCGAGTTAAGATTAACATTGATGGAGTTTTTAGTAAAGAAGAACAAATGAAAACTCTATTAAAATCATACCTTGGTGAAGACGCTATTATTGTAGTAGAGTATGTTGATGAAGTACCGCAATTAGCTTCTGGTAAAAGAAAATTTACCATTAATAATTATAGAGCTTAAATTCTTACTTTGAGATTATTTTTAATCTCTAATATGCTAGGCTTAAATTTTACAACTACGCATCTCAACTATGAGAAGTGGTAAAACATGCTTAGTATTTAATTACTAAAGCGAAGGTATTGTTTAGTTGATGTTTCCGTAGAAAAAAATAATTTATAACGTCAACATTTTTTTAGACAGCATCAGTTCCATCGTCTAGAAAACCTTCAATAGCATCTTTCTCAATAAGAGTAACACCTTTTTGCAAAATTAGATTATTAGGATAGGTTACTAAATCTCCATTATCTTGCCTTAAGTGTAATTGAAACGCTCTAATATCTTCTATAATAGCTTCTATTGGAAAATCTTTATCATGAATTCTGACTTTATCTCCCACTTTATAAGGAAAGGAGAAAAACATAATTATACCAGAAGTTACATTACTTAAAATAGACCAGATTGCAAATAGCGCTATACCAATTACAGCAAAAACCGAAGAAAAAACTAATGCCATATCTTTAAATTCTGCTCCAAAAACAAAAGCCTCTATAATTAAAGCTATAATAAATAATGTTGCAGATATGTATCTGTTAATTAGATTAATACGTGCTTCGTTAATATCGCTCTTACGACCAATTTTTCTAACAATTGTATGGCTAAACAAGCGTACAATTAGGAGCACAAGAAATATGATTGCTGTTATAATAAGTTCTGATTGGTAGGTTTCAATAAACATATAAAAAGTGTTTAATAAGTGTCTAAAATATAATACAACTTAATTAAAATTGTTAATTAAGTTGAAGAGTTTTACGCAACTCTTCGTCTGCATTTGTTTTTTTGCTCCAATAAGGAGATTTTATGGTTTCTAATTTTGTGGCTTTGGTAGTTAATGTTTTAGCATTTTTACCAAAACCATCATTGTAAGTTTCTTCCCAACTTGTGATCTCATAAGGAAAAGATGTATTATAATTAATGGTGAGCCTACGATCTAACTCATGGTAGTGTATAATATATTGTCCGTTATTATTTAAGGCTTTCGCATTATATGCTTTTAACTCTAAATGTTTAAATCTTAAAAATTCTAAAGATGGTATGGCTTTAAAACGCCCAACGGGTAAGCTTTTAGGATCTAGACGTAATTGTGTCCATAATTGATTCTCTAAAATAGACTTATCTAGTTCAAAATTTTGATCTGCTTCTGTTTCAAAATAACTATGCGACGTAATTTCAAACTGTTCTCGATTATTAATTTGAGTATAAACATGACCACACCATTCTTGTATAGAACAACTCACTTTTAAGGCATGTTTATTATTACTAACAGGATAAAATGTAGATTGCATTATAGAATATGGATAAATACCAGTATTAAAATTTTTGGTGTAATTTAACTTTAAAACAGGCGTATTTTCTTTACTGTAATTATCTGCTTTTACTTGTATGTCCTTTAAAAAATCTTCGGTTACAAATACCAGTACAGCATTGCCTTCTCTTATTTCTCCATACCTTGCTTGCTCTAATTTGTATGACGATATTTCTGCTTCACCAGCATACCAATAATCTTTAAATTCTTGGCTTGGATTAAATGATTTTTTCTTCGGAAATGTCTTAGACGTTTCCATTACTGATTTTTCATTTATAGCTTGGTCTTTTTGTAAGGTAGAATCTTTACATGATGCTAATATTCCGAAGAACATAAGCATTACTATTAGAAGTTTTTTCATAACTGTAAATTTTGCACAAATTTACGAACCAAACTCTACAGTGCCATACTGTTTAACGTTTTGTAAAGGAGATGTGTAGGTAAACCTACAACATTGGTGTAAGAGCCTTCTATACCTGTAATACCAATTTGTCCAATCCATTCTTGAATCCCATATGCGCCAGCTTTATCAAATGGTTTAAAATTAGTGATGTAGTAATTAATTTCTTCTGTAGACAAGGCTTTAAAAGTTACCTTAGTTGTTGTGTTAACTGTTTTTTGAGATGATTTTGTTGTAAAACAAATTGAGGTAATCACTTCATGTGTAGTATTGCTCATAGAAGCTAACATATTATAAGCATCTTCATGATTTTTAGGTTTACCTAGAGCATCGTTATTGTGCCAAACAATGGTATCACTGGTAATTAAGATGTCGTTATGTTTTAGTTCATCCTTAAACGGTAAAGATTTTAATTGGGCTAAGTAATCGCTAATTTCAAAATGTGTTAATCTATTAGGGTATTCTTCCTTTATTGATTTAATTCTAATCTCAAAATCTAATCCCAACTCCTTAAAAAATTGTTGTCTTCGAGGAGATCCCGAAGCCAAAATAAGATTATAGTCTTTTAGTATATCGTTAAGCATAATTTATGAGTTTAGAAATAGAATAGGGTAGAGTACAATTGATAAAATACCAAAAAGCATTACCAATTTATAAACGACACTTATATGTTTATAGTCAAAACGATTGCTAGCACTAAAAATCTTAATTGTAGTATAAATTAAAGGCGCAATAACAAATAATAAAAAATAGCCAATTGCAACAGGTTGCTTGTATAAATAAGTTACCATATAGTATATTACTGCTCCAATAGGTAACATACTTACGACAAATGCAATTTTATTGGCACGTTCTCGACCTAAAACGATAGGTAAAGTACTCATGCCAGCTTTATAATCTCCATCTATATCTTGTATGTCTTTAATAAGTTCTCGTACTAAATTAATTAAGAAAGCAAAGATGGCATAATCTAAAATTATATCTAAAAAGGTTAGTTGCGTTTCTCTATTTTGAGGCATTATAGCTGGTAATAAATCAAAGATACCTACAATAATTATACTCATAGCTACTAACGCAGAGATAAGTATATTACCAAATAATACGGTACCTTTTAAGTACGAGGCATAAACATATAATGCAACCGAAATAATAACAAAAATGGCAAAAAACGAGCTTTTACCTACACTATGAGCTAAGTAAAAACCTAAGAGCACAGCAATAATATTGAGTGCAAAAAATAAATTATAAGCAACATTCTCTGAAATATGTTTGCCAACTATGACTTTATTTGGTTTATTAACACTATCGGTCTCAACATCATAAATATCATTAATAATATTACCAGCTGCTGCAAGGCATAATGTTATAAATAAAAGAAGAGTAAAACCTAAAGTATTTAAGGTTGTAAGAACATCAAATGGTTCTAATAAGGCGTACTTAACCAATATTTGCGCAATTATAATAAGTGCGAGATTTTTCCAGCGAATAAGATTTAGAATATGCAATTTAGAGTTGGTTGTTAGTTTTTATTACAGTTGATTTTTAATCATATTTAGCATCGAAATTTCCATCCCATTTGCCTTGAACTTTCATAATCTGTTCAATAATATCCCTCGCAGCACCTTGTCCACCTCCTTTATGAGATACATAATGACTAACCGCTTTTACTTCTATAGCAGCATCTTGAGGACAAACAGCAAGTCCTACTAATTTCATAACAGGAATATCAGGTATATCATCACCCATATATAACACATTTTTTGCTTCAATATTATTATTTGTTAGATACTCATTGTATTGGTTGACCTTTTTATGAGCGCCTAAGTAAATATCTGTAATACCAAGTCCCTCTAAACGTTTTTGAACACCAAGATTGCTACCACCAGAAATAATACAAATATTAAAACCAGCATCCTTTGCAGTTTTTAGTGCATAACCATCTTTAATATTCATACGACGAAGCATGTCTCCATTTGTCATAATTGTAACAGTGCCATCTGTAAGTACACCATCTACATCAAATATAAATGTGGTAATATGTTCTAAATATTCTTTATAGCTCTTGTCGTTCATTTAATTATTTGATTTTTGTTTAAAGTTAGCCAAAGCATGCGTTTTTCTTATAGAGGCAGTCATTAACTTATAAATAGCGATATGATCATCATTAGAAAGCATTTTTAAATGCCTTTTAATTGTTTTTTTGTCATTACGTTTTGCAGGACCAGTTTGCGCTTTGTATGGCGAAAGATCTTGTACTTTATTAGCAGTCTCTACTATGAGAGGTTTGAGTAAATCAAATTCGGCACCTTGAGATTCTGTGATTTCATGAGCGACACGAAATAATTGGTTTGTAAAATTATTTACAAACACAGCAGCTAGATGTAGAGCAGCACGTTGATCACTATTAATGCGTTTAGTAATGGTTGAAATAGATTTAGCCAATTCTTTTAAAACAGGATAGTCTTTTTTCATTAAAGCTTCTAAGCAGATTGGGACAGTAGCAAAATCTATAGCTGCATCTTTAGAAAAGGTTTGTAACGGATAAAATATACCTCGTCTATTTTTTTGATCAATATCATAACCACTTGCACTTCCCGATGTATGAACCACTAAGCGGTTTTCAAAAGGGAGTTGTTTAGATATTTCTGATATGGCATCATCGCTAACAGCAATAATATAAACATCTGCTTCAACGAGTTTAGAAATATCATCGGTTATCTCTACTGTATTATCTAAAGGTCTAATGCTTTTAATACTGCGATTATACCATTGTTTAACGGTAACGTTTTCCGAAGAAAAAAAAGCTTTATATAAATGATGAGCAACATTACCTGCTCCTAAAATTACTACTGAAATCATATCACAAAAATACAATAGAAATAAGAAATGATAATTATCATACATTAATTTAAATTCTGTAATTACATTTGTGACTATGAGCCAAGATATTAGTAATCGCGAAGATGTGTTTTTATTAGTTAGTACCTTTTATAGAAAAGTGAGAAATGACAATACTCTGGGACCATTTTTTAATACTACAATTAAAAATTGGGATGCTCACATAGACCACTTAACTACGTTTTGGGAGACAAGTTTATTTATGACTAAAACGTTAAAGAAAAAGTACTACGGAAATCCGCTAGAGACACATATAAAAGTCGATAAAGACCATAATAATAGTATTACAGAGTTGCATTTTGGCATATGGCTTAATCTATGGTTTGAAACATTAGACGAGCTGTTTAAAGGCGAAATCACCGAAAATGCAAAAAGACGAGCTAGAAAAATGGGGACGTTTATGTATTTAAAAATTTTTGAGGCCAGATAAAAATTTTGCTATTCTGATAGCATTTAATTTAAATATTATTGATGCTTAAAAGTTTAAATAATATAGCTAGGCAATATCATTAAGTTTCCTTAATAAGTTTTAAGAACTGTAAATATAATCTCCATTTGATTAAATAAGATCTTCTAGGTACAACATTTTAACACATATTTGGTACAATTTCTCCAATACTAAACAAACTAAAATACTTACCTTTGCAAAACAAAAATTAAGCCTTCCTGCTATGCAAAAAAAACTTGCTAACATTCTATTTTCTACACGACTTACAGGTATTTTATTTATAGTCTATTTTGTGTCAATGATAATTGGTACATTTTTAGACGCTGGCCAAGAGACTTCTCCAACACCATACTCTAGACATTACATCTATAATTCATGGTGGTTTGAAGCTGTTCAAATAATTTTTGTAATTAATTTTATAGGTAATATTTTTAGATATAGATTATATAAAAAAGCTAAATGGGCAACTCTTACACTCCATTTAGCTTTTATTTTTATCTTAATAGGAGCAGGTATTACGAGGTATATTGGTTTTGAAGGTTGGATGCCAATAAGAGAAGGTGAGACCGAAAACACCTATCTTACAAGAGACATTTATTTAACAACATTTATTGACGGAGATTTAGTTATAAATGGGCAACAACAACGAAAAGTAGAACAAAAACGAGTTGATTTTTCTGAACGTTTAGATAATGATCTTACCATCCAATCTAATTACGATGGTACACCTGTTACTATACAAGTAAAGAAGTTTGTAAAAGATGCAGAGTTAGATATTATACCAGGAGATGAAGGAGATTCATATCTTAAATTAGTTGAGGCTGGAGACGAAGGACCACATAGTCATCATATAAAAGATGGTGATAAGGATGGAGAATTAATACACAATATAGTTTTTACATTAAATAGTCCGCAACCTGGAGCTGTTAACATTACTACCAAGGGTAATCAAATGTTTATAGAATCTCCATTTGAAGGAGATTATATGGTTATGGCAACTCAAGAGACAGGTGCTTTAGTAAAAGATTCTATTCAACCATTTAAATTAAGAGCGCGTTATCAATTTGCTAATATGGCGGTTGTGTTTCCAAATCCTGTAATGCAAGGAGAATTTGGTGTGGTAAAAAAATCTCAATTATTACAAAGTAGAGAAGATGGAGTTGTGGTAGATGTTACTGCTAATGGAGAAACTAAGACTGTAAATTTATTAGGAGGACAATACATAAATGGTCGTTTTGAACAAGTTAATGTTGGTGGTTTAGATATAGCGGTAAAATATGGTTCTATTGTGAAAGAACTACCTTTTAGTATAAAACTTAATGATTTTGTTGCTGAGAGATACCCAGGAACCGAAGATAATTTTTCTGCCTTCTCCAGTGATGTAACAGTTATAAAACCAGAACAAACACCTTACGATTATAAGATTTTTATGAATCATGTCCTAGATGAAGAAGGTTATCGTTTTTTTCAGGCTAGTTTTTATCCAGATGAAAAAGGAACTAAACTCTCTGTAAACCATGATAGATGGGGAACTTGGGTAACCTATTTTGGATATATGTTATTGTACGTTGCTATGATGGCAATTCTTTTTGCTAAAGGCTCACGTTTTGGAGACCTTAAACGAATGCTCACAAAAGTTAAAGTTAAAAAAGCAAAGGCGCTTACTATTCTTTTACTTTTCTTCGGAATCGCTGGTTTCTCGCAAGAGCATAGCGAAGATGATGGACATAATCATCAAGCAGACACCGTACAAACTCCACAACATTTTGAAGGTGATGGTCATAATCATAACGTGCAGGCTAGTCCTACCGTAAATATTGAGCGCCCAACTAAGGCTCAAATAGATTCTGTTATACGTACCAATATAACACCAAAAGCACACTCAGATAAGTTTGGAGAATTAGTAATTCAAGATTATAGTGGTCGTATGATGCCAATGAACACCTTTGCATCAGATGTGCTTAAAAAATTGAGCAAACGTGACTACTATGAAGATTTTGATGCAAACCAGGTCATGCTGTCAATGCAAGAAAGTCCTTTGTTTTGGTACAATGTTCCAATTATATATTTGCCTAAGCGAAAAGCCGATTCATTACGACATATTATTGGTGTTGACGAAAGTGTAAAGTATGTATCTATTACAGATTTTTTGACAGATGACGGACGAAATAAAATAGGACCATACCTTAAAGATGCCTATGCTGCCGAAGTGCCTAATGCCTATCAAAACCAGCTTAAAGAAGCTTATGATCGCATGAGTTTGTTATTTAATACGCTTGATGGTCGTTCATTAAAGATTTTTCCAATCCCAAATGATGAAGGGAATAAATGGATTTCATCTGTAGAATATAAAGAAGATTATCGTGAGCAAATAAAAGATACACTCTACGGAAAATTTATAGAAAATAGCTTTAGCTTTTATTTGGGAGAATTATATAGAGCAAAAAAATCTGGAGATTATGCACTTGCAGATCGTTTATTAACAGGATTTAAAAATAGTCAAGCCGAAGTTGGGAGTGAGGTTATGCTATCTGATAAAAAGATTAAAACCGAAATTCTTTATAACAAATATGATATTTTTAAAACACTCTATTCTTACTATTTAGGAATTGGTTTTTTACTCTTTATTTTAATTATTGTACAAATTTTCAAGTCAAAAAGTAAAGGAGTTAATGTAGTTATTAAAGGTTTGACCATTGTAATATCATTATTATTTTTAATTCATACAGCTGGTTTAATTATACGTTGGTACATATCTGGTCATGCACCATGGAGTAATGGTTATGAAGCAATGATTTATATTGCTTGGGCAACCATGTTTTTTGGTCTATTGCTAGCTAACGAGTCTAGTGCTGTTACAGGTAAAATATCAATTATTTACAATTTTTTAGGTGGAAAAAACAAATCGTATTTAACCATTGCAGCAGGTGCCTTTGTAACAGGTATGCTTTTATGGGTAGCACATATGAACTGGGCAGATCCTGCCATAGGTAATCTACAACCTGTGTTAGATAGTTATTGGTTAATGATACACGTGGCAGTTATTGTCGCTGGATATGGACCACTTGCTCTTGGGATGATTCTTGGATTTACCGTTTTGCTGTTAATGATTTTTACTACTGAAAAAAATAAAGCTAAAATGATGCTCAATATTAATGAGCTAACTATAATTAATGAAATGTCATTAACTGTTGGTTTGGTTCTGTTTACCATAGGTAATTTTCTTGGTGGAATGTGGGCAAACGAAAGTTGGGGACGATATTGGGGTTGGGACCCAAAAGAAACTTGGGCACTCATTAGTATTATTATTTATGCTTTTGTTATTCATATGCGTTTAATACCAGGTCTAAGAGGTCGTTTTGGTTTTAATCTTGCTTCGGTATTAGCGTTCTCAAGCATGTGTTTTACCTATTTTGGTGTTAACTTTTATTTGGCAGGTTTACACTCTTACCAATCGGGTCAACAAATTTTAAGCTATCAATATATAGCGGGAACCTTAGTGTTTATAACTATAATTGCGTTATTAGCTTATAGAAAATATGCAAAATATTATAGAAAGTAAATATTCCTTTTCTTATAGCTGCTTTTAGATAAAGCACGTATTTTATTCATACAGATTAATAGTTAGATAGTTTTATGGTCAACTTTGCTACTTAAAATTACAGCTATTAATTTAAAAATTATGAACACCGAAAATATCATATTATTATGCATACTATTTATCTCTATAGTAACAGTTGCTTGGGGAATTCACATAGTTAATTCAAAGCGATAACGATCATTCTATTCTAATATAGAGTAGATATTGACTTAATTCATTTAAATTTAAAACGGTTTATATAATGTTCAACAATTTATATTGTGCATTTTATAAATCTTTTTAAGTTTACATCTACATTAAAAAAAACATACTTTTCACACTAAGTTTCACACTAAGTTTCACATAGTAGAGCTAAACAATTGTAAATTTTAAGCGATTAAAACACCTTTGGCTCATTTCAGAATAAAAAATACAATTATGAAGTTTTTAAAAGAATTTAAAGAGTTTGCAGTTAAAGGTAATATGATGGATATGGCTATTGGTATCATCATAGGAGCTGCATTTAATAAGGTTATTGATGTCTTGGTGAAAAAGGTTTTTATGCCACCATTGTCTTTAATGACAGACGGTTTAGAATTTCAGGATAAAAAATATATTTTAAGAGATGCAGTTTATAACGTTGAGGGAGACGTTACAACTAACGAAGTTGCCATTGAATATGGTATGTTGTTTGAAACCTTTTTAGATTTTATGATAGTGGGTATGACTGTATTTATTGTAGTTAAAGCAATGAATAGATTAAAAGATAAAGCTCAAGATCCTAAAAATGCAGTTGTAAAAACACCAAAAGATATTGAGTTACTTTCTCAACTTACCGAATTAATGGAAGAGCAAAATACACTACTAAAGAAAAAGTAGATTTATAACATTTAGTCTATTTTTTACTAGGTGCATTACATGTTAGTTATATTTAAAATCATTAAATAGATAATTTAATCGGTTTTAAAATATAGTAGCGCTTTTTGTTGTGAGAATTATGGTTAGCGTGTTTGTAAATTGTTGTCTGCTTCATTTATTTTTTTCCACACAAACTCGCTATTTAATTTAAAACTACCTATGTAATCAAAATTACAATCATTTGGAGCTATTATAGATAAAAAAGACTTTTGAGATGAATCTCTATATAAATGGTAAACTTCACCTACAATAGGTTCAAAATTATAACGCGAATTATATACAAGATTGTTATATTCTAATTCTTCTATCATTTTATCATAAGCTGCTTTAAGCTCTAAGTATTTGGCTTGTATTTGCTTATTTGCTTTTTGGATGTTTCTGTTTTTCCATGTAGAATTATCGGTAATTTTTATGGCAGGAGCACCTACATTTGTAGCATACGGTTTTAATGATGCATCATAACGTTGTGAATCTTCATTATAAACAACCTGATCTGGTTTTTTGTCTTTAGACATAGTATAAAATTTGTTTTGTAAAGATAAAGCGCATTTATTTCTCGAAGAAGTTAATTTGACGTTAAAACTTTAACTAATTTAGAGGACTAACAAATGTATATGACATGAATTTTATTAAAAAGTTAGGGTTGGCTAATATTCTTTTATTAGTGCTTTGTGGTTTAATTATAGGTGTTTCTGAGTATCTTTTTTTAAGAGGAGACCAGCTTCATGCTATCTTTATAGGGCTTTGGGCTCCAACCTTATTATTGATTGTTATATTCATAAAACAAATAAAAAATGGACGCTAACGATATAGTAATATACTTTTCTATTTTTGTGTCTGTATGTGTATTAGTATGGGCGATTTGGATTATTAAAATCTATAACAAGGTAGATAAAGGTTTGTAAAATAAATTTTAGCAAAAGTTAGTTATTAATATGGGCTAGCAGCTCATAATATTAATTTTACTCTAATTTAGATTTATTAACAATCTCTCTTAAACGCTCCTTACGTAGCTCGGCTTCTTTTTTTAATTTATTCTTTTTTTGAGCCATTAACTTAGAATGTTTGGCTTTATTATTACCGTTTTTTTGTCCCTTTGGTTTTGGCATTATATAAGTATTACTTAAGTAATTTAAAGCCTAAACTACAGTTAATTTAGAAGCAAATGTTTTATACTTAATTTCGTTAAAATTAGTAATCACAACATCAGCTTTACTGTAATCCTGATCTTTACTATGCAAACTATTATAGCCAACACAATAAATTCCAGCAGCTTTTGCAGCAGTTATTCCATTTGTAGAATCTTCTATTACAAAACAGTCATTAGGTAGCTGACCAGATAGTTTGGCAGCCTTTATAAAAATTTCGGGATGAGGTTTAGAAGCCTTTAGGTCTGCTCCACTAATTTTAGCAGAGAAGTATTGATCTAAATCAAAACGTTTAAAAATACGATTGATGTTTTTCATTGACGCAGAAGATGCCAATACCAAAGTCATACCGTTACTATGATAGTCTTTAATAAGATCTAAAACACCATCTAATAATTGAAGCGACGTATCATTTTTAAATAAAGATTTAAAATGTTTACGCTTAATATCGGTTAAGGTTTGTGCTCCTAAGGGTAAATTAAAGTATGAAATAAGTTGATTAGAAATATCCATGGTTGACTGTCCAGTAAAGGATGCATAAAGTGCATCTGGCACATCAATATTGATATCATTAAACATTTGGTAGTAGGCTTTATGATGAAGTGGCTCAGTATCTACGATGACACCATCCATATCAAATAATACAGCTTTAAACATTGGTTGGTTGAATTAATTAGCTCTACGAATATATGTATTTAGGTGTTGAATATCAATATGTTTAAGGTAGAATTTTACGTGATTAGGGTTTATTGGCATATAAGTTCGATTAAGTGTAATATATTAGATGTTTATGGTTTCAAGATGCATTATCTAATTTAGTTTAGGATTATCAAAATCGATTGAATGCTTATTTCTCATGTTGATGAACATTTTTAGTCAATAGAGAAATGAGATTTTTACGATTTAGACTACATTTTTGAGCTATTATTCTTACAATAAATTGTTGAATATCAATTTGATATGGTTTTTTGAGTTTTATATCGTAAATATAGTAGAGACTTGTGATATTTAGAATAAATTTAATAATCCCTATACGCTTAATGGCATTGATAGCAAACCCAATTTACCTATGTACATATCAATCTTAATTTACCAATTAAAATAGATATGGGTTTGACTTGCCTTTCTTTAAATATCATTAAAGATGAAGGGAGTACATCATGTAATTAGTTTTATTGTATTTGTAGTATTTGCAATGTCAAATACTGTAGCTCAATCAGGAATTTATGAGAGTTATATTATCATAGATTCTGGATCAGGAAATCAATATTTTGATTTGCAGGCTACTACAGCAAATACCGATTTTGAAGGTGCTAACCTTGGCAGCTTTAGCTGTACTAGTGCTTTGATATTAAACGGAGCTCAGAATAAAGTCTATAAATGCAACACTGAAAATATCTTAAATAGTTTTCTAAACTATCGTATATACCTTACCTCAGATACACCACCAGCATTCACAAACAATATGTCGATGCCTTTTTTAAGTAATGACGGTGCAACTTCTATTTGCAGTCCGAGTAATGGTATAAATCAGACTTGGGAACAAGCAACTTCAAATACGAATATTTTAAGTGCATTGCCTTTAGGTACCTATTTTTTAGAAGTGTATACCACAGCAGATTATGAGTTAAGTTTAGGTGCAGGAGTTGCAGGTACGCATTTTTCAAATAACGGAACCTTTAATTATAAAGCGACATTTTCAATAGTAGATACAACAGCACCAATTCCAGATGCAGCAACCTTATCAGACATCACAGCAGAATGTGAAGTTACAAGTTTAACACCACCAACAGCAACCGATAATTGTGGAGGCTCAGTAACGGTAACAAATGACGCTACACTGCCAATTTCAGGAGAAGGCACAACAACAGTCGTGACTTGGACGTACGATGATGGCAATGGAAACACATCAACACAAACTCAAAATGTCATTATAGATGATATCACTGCACCAACACCAGATGCAGCAACCTTATCAGACATCACAGCAGAATGTGAAGTCACAAGTTTAACACCACCAACCGCAACCGATAATTGTGGAGGCTCAGTAACGGTAACAAATGACGCAACACTTCCAATTTTAGGAGAAGGCACAACAACCGTAGTGACTTGGACGTACGATGATGGCAACGGAAACACATCAACACAAACCCAAAATGTCATTATAGATGATATCACTGCACCAACACCAGATGCAGCAACCTTATCAGACATCACAGCAGAATGTGAAGTCACAAGTTTAACACCACCAACAGCAACCGATAATTGTGGAGGCTCAGTAACGGTAACAAATGACGCTACACTGCCAATTTCAGGAGAAGGCACAACAACAGTCGTGACTTGGACGTACGATGATGGCAACGGAAACACATCAACACAAACCCAAAATGTCATTATAGATGATATCACTGCACCAACACCAGATGCAGCAACCTTATCAGACATCACAGTAGAATGTGAAGTCACAAGTTTAACACCACCATCCGCAACCGATAATTGTGGAGGCTTAGTAACGGTAACAAATGACGCAACACTTCCAATTTCAGGAGAAGGCACAACAACCGTCGTAACTTGGACGTACGACGATGGCAATGGAAACACATCAACACAAGCCCAAAATGTCATAATTGACGATGTTTCTGGACCAGTAGTGCCAACATTACCAGTAATAACTGGTCAATGCGATGCAACGGTTCCGGTACCTACAACGACAGATGGTTGTTCTGGAACGATTACAGGTATTACTACAGATCCTTTAAGTTATAATACACAAGGTTCTTTTGCTGTGACATGGAATTTTGATGATGGTAATGGAAACAATATCGATGTTGTTCAAAACGTCGTTATCAATGATACCACAGATCCGGTTGCTGTTTGTCAAGATTTAACTATTCAGTTAGATAATACTACGGGTTTAGCAACTATTACTGGAGCACAAATAGATAATGGATCTACTGATAACTGCGGAAATGTAAATTTTTCATTATCGCAAAATTCATTTGACTGTACTAATATCGGAACTAATGTTATTATTCTAACTGTCGATGATGGTAACGGAAACACAGACACATGTACAGCAACAGTGACTGTTACTAGTCCAACTATTTCAGGAGGAACGGTTTTAGGCTTTTTGAATAATAATCAAACCATTGCAGATGAAGATAATTTAGTAGAAGTAACTGCTTGTCCGGATGAGCCACAAAACGCATCATTTAATTTGTATGGTCATACAGGAACCATTGCTTATTGGCAAACTTCTAATAATGGTGGAGTTACATGGACTAATGTTGCAAATACAACAACAACATATTTTTATCCAAATATTCTCGAAACAACTTTAATTAGAGCGGTCATTCAAATTGGTTCTTGTCAGGCAACATCTTCAATAATTATAGTTGCAGTTATTCCACCAGATGTACCACCAACGATTGTTGGACCAGATGAATTTACTATTTGTCTAGGTGAGTCTATTACTGTTGTTGCTGAAAGTTCTTTTGGTATAAACCCAGAACTTGATGACGGAGGTCAGTTCAACCAAGGAAATTTACCAGGTTGGGAAGTAGATGGATTAAATGGTATAACAAATTGGAATGCCTCAGGTAGTAATTCTGACCCAACAGGTTGGAGAGGTATTAGTAATGGTAATGGCAATAATGGAAGCAACATAACCGCGGGTGTTCGTTATAAAAATCAAGGAGGAAACAAATTTGCTATTAGCTATGGCGATTTTGGAGCACCAAATATTACAACTCTTGAAACTCCAGTGTTTAATACTTTAGGCTTATCAAATGCTAGTCTCGATTTTCAGTCTGCTTATCATGTGCAAGCAGGAGCTATGGGAATTGTAGAATTATCTGTAAATGGTGGTGCAACTTATTCTGAAGTGTTATTTAGTTTTTCTGGACCAGGAGATTCTGGCGGATTTATTAATTTAGGAAATGGAGTTAATAATGTACCAACGATTCAATTGCAAGATCCATCTAATGCAATATCTATTGATTTAACTAATTATATTGGGCTTACAAATTTAAAAATAAGATTTACGTTTACATCAACTGCTAATAGCTCATGGGCAATTGATGGGATAACGATTCCGCAAGCACCAGTTGATGAGGTTATAGAATGGGAAGATGGTACAGGCACAGTTGTAACAACAGGTTCTTCAACATTAATAACACCTGTAACTCCTGGAGTACAAACGTATGGAGTAACATCTTTAATAAATGGATGTAGAGCAGATGGCCCAGAAGGTACAGAGTTTGTTTCGGTGAATGTGAGCTTAGCTTATGCAGGTAAAGATATCACACCTATTGCAGGAGAATGTGGACAAGACACAGTAAGTTTAAATGCTTATGATAATTCATTGACTGCAGCAGATAACATTGTAAATGAAGCTTTTGACAATAATTATATCACAGGTACATATCCAGGAACAGGAGAAGCTGGTGTCTGGAATGTTGTTACTGCACCTACAGGTTGTGGAAACTCATTTTCATTTTCAAATTTAGGTGATCCAAGAGCTACATTTACTGGAAATCCAGGAACTTATACATTATCTTGGACGGTTGATGGTTGTATAGATACAGTTGAAGTTACTTTGGATAACTGCCAAAGTTTAGATTTTGATGGTGTAAACGATCATGTTAATTTTAATAATAGTCATAATTTATCTGGAGATTTTAGTATGTCACTATGGATAAAACCTGAGTCTATTGGAGGTCAACGTACTCTAATATCAAAAAGAGATCCTAATAATTCAAATACAGGTTATGACTTAAAACTTAATAATACAGGTCGATTAGTGTTTAGTTATGATAATAATAGTATAAATTCTGATATTTACAATTTAGGTAATGATAGATGGTATCATATATCTGTAGTTCATAATAACAATACTTACTATATGTATATAGACGGAATTGAAGTATATTCTGGAAATGGTACATCGCCTACAACCAATGCAGCAGATTGTATACTTGGAGCTACCGAAAGACCTGTTGGTACAAGACGTTTTTTTAATGGATGGATGGATGAATTGCGTATATGGAATACTGCATTAACAGTAAACCAAATAAGAGAAACAATGAATCAGGAAATTGAAGATAATACAGCTGTTAGAGGAACTGTCATCCCTTTAGATATTGCAGGTTTAAATTGGACAGATTTAGATGGTTATTATCGTATGGATGTTAATTGTGGATATTTAACAGCCTATAAAGGTGTAAGAGGTCGATTGAGAAATATTAATTCTGCACAACAAGAGACTGCGCCAATACCATATACATCAAGAGTAGACGGTCAAGACTGGGCAACAGATAATACATGGACAAACTTTAATGTTTGGGATGCACCAAATAGTTTAGGAATTGATGGTACAACACCAATTGACTGGAACATCGTGCAATTATCTCATGATGTAAATTCTGGTAATAAAGATATTACGGTACTTGGTCTTATCTCTGATACTTCAAATAAAACCTTAGATATTAAAGATCCTATGACTGCTCAAGATGAAACAAATGATGGACAATTTTTAAGAGTAACTCATTATTTAAAATTAGATGGCGATATTGATTTGTTTGGAGAATCACAATTATTGCAAGATGAAGGTAGTTTGTTAGATGTGACTAGTTCTGGAAAGTTAGAGCGTGACCAGCAAGGAACAACAAATCTCTATAATTATAACTATTGGAGCTCTCCAGTAAGTACTTTGAGCATTACGTCAAATAATAATCCGTATAGTATTGCTGCTATTTTAAAAGATGGTACGACCTCGTCAGCACCATTAAATTTACAATGAACTGTTGCTCAAGATGCTATAGGTAGCTCATCACCAATCACACAAAGTAGCAGATGGTTGTATGCCTATGAAAATTATCCTGTAGGTAGTACTCCAGAAGAAGGCTATGCACAATGGAGAGATTTATCGGAATCTGATATTCTGAATACTGGATTAAGCTTTACTATGAAAGGAAGTGGAGCAGGAGATCCTGTTTTAGATGTTCAGAATTACGTTTTCGTTGGAAAGCCTAATAACGCATTAATTTCAACTCCTCTAACTATTGGTAACCAAGCATTGGTTGGTAATCCATATCCTTCTGCGATTGATGCAAATCAGTTTATAAGAGATAATCTTCCTGGAGCATCAGGTAATGCTGGTTCTACACAAAGTACAGATGGAACGTTATATTTCTGGGAGCACTATGCCTCTAATTTTACTCATGTACTTGAGGATTATGAAGGAGGTTATGCGACGTATAACCTCTCTGGAGGAAATCCAGCAGTGTCTCCACCATTAATTAGTGGTAATGGAACATCGACGAAATTACCAGGTCAATACGTGCCAGTTTCTCAAGGGTTTTTCGTAACAGCAAGCCACCTTGGAGGCCAAATTCAATTTAAAAATAGTCAACGAGTATTTGCACGGGAGACAGGAGTAAATTCTGAATTTATTAGATCTAATAATCCTAATATTTATACATCACAAGATTATCCAAATCCAGGGGTAAAACGTATTCGTTTAGATTTTATAACTCAAGAAGGGGCAAAACGTCCACTTCTATTAGCATTTGTTCCTAGTAATCAAGCGACCGATGGTTTTGATTATGGTTATGATGCGGTGAATTCTGATGCTGAATTCTCAAATGATATGTTTTGGGATATTGAAGGTGAAGATTACACAACTCAAGGTGTTGGTGATTTTGATGATTCAAAACAATATCCTTTGGTCGTATATATTAGTACATCAGGATTATATGAGATATCTCTTAATGGTTTAGAAAATTTTGAAGAAGCTATTAATCTTTATATTTACGATGCTTTGTTAGATAGCTATGTTGATATTACAGAAAATACATTTCAAATGGTATTGGATGCAGACACTTACACGAATCGCTTTTTTATTGCTTTTTCTGAGGAGGCTCCATTGTCAACTGTAGACGAAGAGTTAAATTTATATAATATTAGTTATTTTAATTCTACACATGAGATTTATGCCAAAATGCCTAATAATTTTGAAGTAAAAAAAATTCAGCTAATTAATCTTTTAGGTCAAGAGATCTTGAGTTGGAGTAGTTTATCAAAATTCGAGTTTGATGGGGCGATAAGAATTCCTGTTAAAAATCTTACAGAAGGTGCTTATGTTATTAAACTTACTACAACAAAATCAACATACAGTCGTAAAATTGTTGTAAATAATTAATAGCAAAGTCGCTCATATTTGAATAATTTATGCATTTCATCGAATATTTATGTATTTCAAGGAGATAAATCCTTTTTAATAGTATATTAGCACCACCTAACTAATACTTCATTAAACCCCAAATCTAATGAAATCGCTATACTACTTATGTTTTGCTATACTTTTTTTAATACCTACTAAAGGTATTTGTTCATCATATAATAATGATGAGAATTCTACAACAAATAGTCAAGTACAACGAGTTCGCATTGATGTGACAACTTCAATGGGTTTTGTGCGTCATTTATTATTGGCGTTTACGCCAGATAATGCTGCAACAGATGCTTATGATTATGGTTATGATGCAGTAAATGCGGATAACTACTCAGATGATAGTAGTTGGATGGTTGGAGAGCAACGCTGTGTAATTCAAGGCGTTGGTGCATTTCAGCATACTAAAGCATATCCTTTAGGATTATTTTTATCTAATGCTGGTAATGTTGAATTTACACTTACAAGTCTAGAACATTTTGAAGAGGCAATAGAAGTTTATATTTATGACTCAATTAACGGTACCACGACATCAATTGTAGATAGCAGTTTAATTGAAACCATGCCAGAAGGCGATAGTACAAATCGTTTCTACGTGACGTTTACTAATAATGTTAGTATCATGGATTTTTCTGATAGTACGTTGTCAACTTCAGAGGCTCAGGTTAGCACACCGCAAATGAGTTATATTAGTTCAACTAAACAACTTCAGGTTCATGTAACACAAGATTTTGAGGTTCAAGAAATTCACCTATATAATATTTTAGGTCAAAAGGTTAAGCAATGGTCAAATTTAACTTCTAATTCAACAAGAAGTTATAACATATCATTATCTCATGTAACTAAGGGTACATATTTGGTTAGCTTAAAGACAAAGACAGGTAAATTCAATAAACGATTGATTGTTTCAAAATAGTAAAAACCCTTTAGTTAAATCATTTTGATGCCATTCTTTTTTTGTAATTTTAGAGTTACAAAATTAGAATCCATGTCAAAGAAAACATTAGGCTTAAATACTATTTGCACTCATGTAGGAGAAATTAAAGATGAGCAATTTAAAGGAGCTGTTTCTCCTATCTATTTATCAACCTCTTATGAGTTTGATGATGTAGAAATTAAGCGCTATCCTAGATATTTTAACACACCAAATCAAGAATTTTTAGCTAAAAAAATTGCAGCATTAGAGCATACAGAAGCTGCATTGATTTTTGGTAGCGGTATGGCAGCAATAAGTCATATGTTTCTTGCTTTTTTGCAAAAAGGAGATCATATAGTTGTACAGAATACGTTATATGGTGGAACAAGTAATTTTATAAGAGAAGAATTTCACAAATACGGTATAGAGTATACGTTCACAAATGGTTATGCGGTTTCAGATTTTGAGGCAGCAATTCAATCAAATACAAAATTAATACATATCGAAACACCGTCTAACCCGTTACTCACAATTACAGATGTTAAAGGTGTTGCCAAATTAGCTAAATCTAAAGGCATAGTTACTACAATAGATAATACTTTTGCAAGTCCTATAAATCAAAACCCAATAGATTTAGGCATCGATATTGTTATGCACTCAGCAACTAAATATTTGGGAGGTCATAGTGATATTCTTGCAGGTGCAGTTGCTAGTTCTCAAGAACATATAGATCGCATCTGGAATGTCTCTAAAAATCTAGGAGGAAGCCTGAGTGATATGACCGTTTGGATGTTAGAGCGAAGTATGAAAACCTTAGCGCTTAGAGTGAAGGCACAAAATAAAAATGCACGTAAATTAGCTAAGTTTTTAGAGGGTCATAAAGACGTTTCTAAAGTATATTATCCAGGTTTAAAAAATCACCCAGAGCATGAGTTAGCTAAAGCACAAATGCATGATTTTGGAGCTATGCTATCTTTTGAATTGGTTGAAGAGATGGATGCCATGTCATTTATGAAACAACTAAATCTAATAAAACCATCAATGAGTTTAGCAGGAGTAGAAAGCACAATGTTATTGCCATCTCAAACCTCACATGCATTACTAAGTCAAGAACAAAGAGATGCTGTAGGTATAAGTAACCAATTAATAAGATTTTCGGTAGGAATAGAAACCTACAGAGATTTAAAATTTGATATTAACCAAGCCATAATTAATACTAAAACCACAACTTTTGCATAAAAACAATAAACATTCTAAAGGATATGATTTTAATCTTTTGGTAAAAGCTACACCTCAATTAGAACCATTCGTTTTTACTAATTCCTTCGGAAATGTAACTATAGACTTCGCAAATCCTAAAGCAGTAAAATTGTTAAATACCGCCTTATTAAAGCAACACTATAATATAAATTACTGGGAATTTCCTGACGCTAATTTATGTCCTCCAATTCCTGGTCGTGTAGAATATATTCACGTTATAAATAATTTGCTAAATAAATCTGGTATTAAAGAAAATATCACAGTACTAGATATTGGTACAGGAGCAACGTGTATCTATCCATTATTAGGTCATGCTTCTTATAATTGGACGTTTATCGCTTCAGAAATTGACAAACTAGCCATAAAGTCTGCTCAAACAATAATAGATAAAAACAAGCTTAATAACAATATCACCATTCGTCATCAAGACAATGAGCAAAACATACTAACAGGAGTATTAAATGCAAACGATAAAATAAGTGCAGCAATGTGCAATCCACCTTTTTATAAAGATGAAGAAGAGGCAAATGCAAACACCTTATTAAAACAAAAAGGCTTAGGTAAACAAACTCAAAAAGTAGAAAGAAATTTTAGTGGTACAGCAAAAGAGTTATGGTATCCAGGAGGAGAGAAGGCCTTTGTTCATAATTATTTGTATCAAAGCTCATTGCTAAAAACAAATTGTTTTTGGTATACGTGTTTGGTTTCTAAAACACAACATGTTTTAAGTATGGAAAACTCACTTAAAAAACTTGGTGCAACAGATTTTAAAATTTTACAAATAGCTTTAGGAAATAAAATAAGTAGAGTTGTAGCTTGGACTTTTTTAACAAAAGAAGAACAAACACAATGGAATTCATAAATAACAAGAATGAGCCATAAAGTTAAAATATAACATACAGTGTTGCTGTTTTTCTCATCAATAAATTAGTAAATTAGCTTAAGTTGGGTAGGTTACTAGGAGAGTTAATTAGCAAAAAAAAGACGATTACAAATGAAATTAGATATACTCGCATTTGGAGCTCATCCTGATGATATAGAACTAGGATGTGGTGGCACCATAGCTAAAGAGGTTGCAAACGGAAAAAAAGTTGGATTAATAGATTTAACTCGTGGCGAATTAGGTACTAGAGGGACAGCATTTACGAGAGACCAAGAGGCGAGTGATGCAGCAAAAATTTTAGGAGCAACTGTTAGAGAAAATTTGGGGTTTGCTGATGGCTTTTTTAGTAATGATAAAACACACCAATTAGAGGTTATTAAAATGATTAGAAAGTACCAACCCGAAATGGTGTTGTGCAATGCTATTGATGATAGGCATATAGATCATGGTAAGGGAAGCAAATTGGTTAGTGACGCATGTTTTTTAAGCGGACTTTTAAAAATTGAGACAAAATTAGAAGGAGTTATACAAGAAAAGTGGAGGCCAAAATATGTGTATCATTACATACAATGGAAACAGATAGAGCCAGACTTTGTGGTGGATATTTCAGGATATATAGATTCTAAAATGGCTGCTGTTGCTGCATATAAAACACAATTTTACGATCCAAATAATACAGAACCAGAGACACCAATTACAAGTAAAAATTTTACAGATAGTATAGATTATAGAGCAAGAGATTTAGGTCGTTTAGTAGGAGTAGACCATGCCGAAGGATTTACAGTAGAGCGCTATCTCGCTGTAGATAGTTTATTTGATGTAAAGTAAATAAAATGGGTTGGAAATGTTCACTTATTATTATTGAGTCTATAGATAATTTTAAGGATGACGCTGCAATTTTAAACGCCATTGGTAAATCTAATTATCAATTTGAGCGCAATTGTGCTTTTGATGAGTGCATTTACCCAATGGATGAGTCTATAAACATTGGTTATTACAACGGTAATGTTATTATTAGTGATGATTATCAACTAACAAATACAAGTTTAGAACGTGCTCAAAATTTAAACCTTGTAGCGCACGAAAAACAATTAATTACGTTATTTCCAAAATCTGAAATTTTAACGGTTGCATGTCACAGTGGAGTTAATTATCATGGCTATTCACTTATAGAAAGTGGTGTTAAGACACGATTAAAAACAATTTCGTCAAGTGATGATAAAAAAGAGTTTGGACGATTGTTAAATGAAGAGTTAGAAATTTATAAGTCGGCACAACAACAAGATGGTGTCTACTCTTGGACATATGATGATGACGCAGAGGATTATGAAGAAGATCAACTCATGGAAGATTTTACATTTAAAATTGCAGCGAGACGATTAGGTATAGCGCTAGATAAATATGATGAAAGTGAAGAGTTACTTGAGCGTATTGTATTTAAAAAATATATAAAGTCTAAGGATACTATTTCTATAGAAGATAAAGTGGCTCATGCTAAAAAAATAACTTGGATAAAATATGCCATCATTATTAGTGTTATATTAATATGGCAAATATTAAAACGTACTGTTTTTTCTAAATAATTAGAGCATCAAATAGTTGCATAGATTATTAGTTAAATTTATGTTTTAATTGAATAATTTTAAAAAAAAGTCTTTGTAGTAACTGTGAATTATTTTACATTTGCACACGCATTGAAAAATGCGCACAAATGGTGGTTGTAGCTCAGCTGGTTAGAGCGTCGGTTTGTGGTACCGAAAGTCGCCGGTTCGAACCCGGTCTTCCACCCAGAAAAGCAAAGCTTCTCAGAAATGAGGAGCTTTTTTTGTGGTCTTATTTAGAGCTTAATAAGTTAACGTTGACTTTCATTATCTAAACATTTTTGCGGGTTTTTTACAAACGGATAGGTAAACTGCTTGGCGTAACTCTTTGGGCAATGCACATTGCCTAAGGCAGTACTTTTAAGATAAGCTTTACCTTACTCTATTTTAAGCCTTGGAGATTGGTTAATCATTTATTTTTTTTAATTCCTACAAAAAAAGGCTCAAAATATTAAAAATATTTTGAGCCTTTTTTGAGTTTTTGCGTTAGCGATAGTAGCGACATCCTTTTTGTTTTTTCAAAAAGATATAGCGAATAGCGCGACCCTTTAGGGTAACGCCCAAATATTACTTACTCTCTGCTTTATCTACGATAATTCTCGCATCTCTGTTTGCTATTTCCCATGCTGTATAAAATACTAAACGTGTTCTGTTTTCTAACAAATCGTATTGTATTTTGTCTGGTGTATCACTAGGTTTATGGTAATCATCATGCGTACCATTGAAATAGAAAATTACCGGAATATTGTTTTTTGCAAAGTTATAATGGTCACTTCTGTAGTAAAAACGATTTGGATCGTTCTCGTCATTATACGTATAATCTAAAACGATATTGGTGTATTTTTTATTTACTTCTTCGGAAATGTTATGTAACTCGGTACTTAATTTATCGCTTCCAATAAGATATACGTAGTTTCTGTCTCCTTCTCGTTTTGGATCTGTACGACCAATCATATCAATGTTTAAATCTGCTACTGTATTTTTTAATGGGAAAATTGGGTCGTTATCTGAGTAGTGTCTAGATCCTAATAGACCTTTTTCTTCTCCCGTAACGTGTAAAAATAAAATAGAACGTTTTGGTCCATCACCATTATCTGCTGCAGCTTTAAAAGCTTGTGCAATCTCTAGTATTGCCACAGTTCCTGATCCATCATCATCTGCACCATTATAAACTTGACCATCTTTAATACCTTCGTGATCTAAGTGTGCAGAAATAACAATAATTTCATCTGGTTTTTCGGTTCCTTTTATGAAAGCTACTACGTTTTCAGATTCTACAGGTTCTGATTGGCTTTTAATAGAACCAGTTAAACTTGTAGTTATAGTTTTAACCTCTTGAGAATCCATAATTTCTGGATAGATAGCTTTGGCAAAATTTGTGTTAGCCATCATAAAAATCATTGGTGTTTCATTGCTTTTTAATGAAATTCTACCTGCTGTACCTGCAGCTGCAATTCTTTGAAAGTAAGGACCATATTGACCCATCATTTCGTCATTAATAAATATTAAAGCTTTTGCACCATTATCTTTTGCAGCATTACTTTTTGATGATAAAGAACTACGTCCTGCGCTCCATTTTGTGTCTTCGGTAGTACCAGAGGTTACAAAATTACCTTCTGCATCTTTAGGTTCTCCTGCTTTTGCTAATACAATTTTACCTGTAACATCTAAATCTTTATAATCTGAATAGTTATCGGCATCTATACCATAACCAACATATACAACATCTGTAATGTTTAACTCCTGAGAATTTGCACTACCAAGAATTAAAAAGTCTTTATAATTCTCCATAGTTGCACCATTAATAGAAATATTAACATCTGCAGCTTTTTGTTTTTCTAAGGGTACTTCTTGAAAATAATCATCGCCTTTAAGAGGAGAAGGGATACCCATTTGTATGTACTTGTTTTTTAAATATTCTACAGCTTTCTTTTGACCTGGTTCTCCAGTTTCTCGACCTTCAAACTCATCTGATGCATAGGTGTAGAGCATTTCTTTAAGCTCATTTGATGTTATAGAATTACCATAAACTGTTGGGTCTACAGGAGCTTTGTTGGCAGTTTTTTGGTTAGAACTACCACAGCCAACTAGTAGTAAACCAGCAGCTAGGAATTTTAATGTTAACTTCATTATTTAATTGTTACAAGGATTAGTTGTACGATATTACAAAAAATCTGTCTGAGTTCTTATTAAGACTATAAGTCTTTAAGCAAAATTTAACAACTTATTAAGAGTCTTGGTCAACTACAATTCTCTTTTTAGAATTTGCTAAGTACCAGGCGGTAGCAAAAATGAGTTTTGTTCTCTTTTCTAACAATTTATAGTTTAGCTTTTCTGGAGTGTCTGTAGGTTGATGATAATCTTTATGTTCTCCATTAAAATAGAATATTACTGGTACGCCTTTTAAAGCAAAATTGTAGTGGTCTGATCTATAATAATAACGATTTGGTTCATTATCTCTATTAAGTTTATAGTCTAGTTCTAAGTTTGTAAATTCTTTATTTGCAGCTTCTGAGATATAATGAAGTTGAGTACTCAAACGGTCTGCACCAATAAGATATATGTAATTAGGGCTAGAGGCGTGTGCCTCATCAACACGACCTATCATATCTATATTTAGATTGGCAACAGTGTTTTTCATTGAAAAAACAGGGTATTGTGTATAAAATCTAGAACCGGTAAGTCCAACCTCTTCTCCTGTTAGATGTAAAAACACGACACTTCGTTTAGGTTTATATCCATCTGCAGCAGCCATTTTAAAGGCTTGAGCCATTTCCATAACAGCAGCAGTGCCAGAGCCATTATCATCTGCTCCATTATAAATTTCAGTATCGTTAAATCCTTCGTGATCTGAGTGTGCAGATATGATGATAACTTCCTCCGGAAATTCACTACCTTCAATAAAAGCAATTACATTTTGTGAACTCTTTATACCACCAGAAAAGTAAGATTCAGGAATGTGTTGATAATATTTTGACCCTAATGGCGATGGTATTTGTTCTTTTAGATAATAATCTTTAATAAATTTTGACGCCTTATGATGACCAATTTCTCCAGCTCTACGACCTTCAAACTCATCAGTAGAGAATGCGTAAACGTGCTCTTTTAGTTCCTCTTCATTGATAGTGTTGAGATATGTGTCTATAGTTTTTGAGTCTTCAAAAACGATACTTTCTTTAAGAAGCTCGATTTTTTGGGTATGTCGTAAAGTAGAACATGAGCCAACTAAAGCAAGAGATAAAGCAACAAGAGGAAATTTCATTATGAATTGTAATAATTGGCTGAATATGATTCAAATAAAACAAAAAAAAAGCTAATACAGAAGTGTTAACTCATTTTAATTATTGATTATCAATATCATCAATTTCTAAACCTTCTAATTCTTCAATAGATTCTTCTTCTAACTGTTCTTCTTTTTGTTCCATTTGCTCTGTGTTTCCTACTTGAGATTCGGTAAAAACAGATTTGTAAGTTGTAAGAGCTAAGGTTATAATGGTAATTAAAAAAACTAATTGAATCGGTTTTTTAAATTGCTGTTTGTCTTTAGATACAACAAATGTTAACAATCCAAAAATTAAAGCAGCAATTGCAGGAATAAACGCAATTTTAAATAATGGTGTCACCGCAAGTATTAAGGCTAAAATAGAGGTGATAAATCCAAGAACTAAAAATAATTTTTTCATGTCATTAGTATTTTAAACCTGTTGCAGATTTTATTTTTAATTCTCCACTACCAACTGCAATCTTAAATTTTGCATAAACAGGTACCTTGTTTTGGTCTGCAGTAAGCCATATAACATTATCATTACTGCCTTTAAGTACATTACTATTGCTTAGAGAGATTCCCAACTTATAACATTCTTTTTTTCCTAAAGCTGTATTAATTGTTTCTTTACTGAGATACTTAATTCTTACTACAGTTTCTTTATTGTCAAAAAGTACAGTAAAATTTTGGCTGTCTCCAATAGTTGCTTTGTGGATATCTAGATTTCTAATATGATACAGTGTAGTAACCAAATCTCTTGTAGAAGATCCTATTTTTACCGTTTTTTTCTCTTCCCATGTTGTACCATCTCTACGTTTTTTACGCATTACACTAGCTACATTTTTATTTCTATAGCTAAAGGTGTATTTCATAAATTTCTCATAACCACCTTCGTTAATATCTCTATTGTATAAATACGGTGTCAACGTTTTTGGGTTTACATAGCTCTCATATAAATCTCTAATCTTGAAAAAACTATCCCAATTACTGTAAGTTGCTGCAGTACATTTTAGCTTTAGTAAAGTAGATTTTGAAGTTTTTACTGTACTGGTTTCCATAATTACTTGAGCTAACTCATTAAGTAAACCATTCATGTTGTATGAGGCACTAAAGGTTAATTTTTCTCCTGCAGCAATCGTGTTATTTTGTGCAGTGAGCATAAATGAACTCAAAATAATAAGTAGAGATAGAAATGATTTCATCAAAATGCGTTTTATTGTTATAACGGTGGTAGTACCATTTATTATGCCAAATGTAGTAGGATTAATTCAAAACAAAAAATGTAAGATTTGTTGATATAAATTGTGCATTTAGACATAGACTGTCTTGAGTATAATAGCTTAGTTTAATTGTATCGTTGTAATTAGGCTATGTAACTTGAAATTTTGTAGTCAATCTTAACATATTTTCACTTAAGCTGAGTAACCAATTTAATTGTTCCCAAATTAGATGTGCTTCTTTGTGAGACCGTTCATTATCGGTTTGTAAAATCGTTTCATTTGTAAGCTTTTCTATAGAAAAGCCTAATTTTTTAGAGGGATATTCTAAGGAAGAAACACTGGAATTTATAATTGGTAACTCAAAATTAATTGTTTTTAATTGCGAACAAACGAGATCTAGGTTTTCTTGTATTTTTTCTGAAATTAATACAAATTTATTAGAGGCTTTTGTTGTTTGATGATTTTGAATATAAGCACTTAAAGAGGCTAATGATGCTAAAAAACTTTGATTAATTTCAACAAGTTCATAAATATGGTCTAAGTTATTCTGTTTAGATTTTGGCTCTTGAGCCATACGCTGAAAAGCAGCACTTAAATTAGACATTTGTAAAAATGCCTCCTTACGATTAACTTTTAAGCTGGTTGGTATTTCTCCTTTTTGTTGATAGTAGCTACTAATTGATTTAAAAAAGGAAGTATTAGCCTTTAATCCATCTTTAATATTATCTCCAATTTCCATAAATGACCATGCTGGTAATAACCAACGCATTGCAGAATATGATAGAGCAACACCAATGAGAGTATCGAGAACTCTAAACTGAATAACTTTTAAAATGTCTGGTTGTAAAATAGCGTAAATAAAAATTACACTAAGTGTTATAAAAGTAGATGATGCTTTATAATTTTTCTTCACCATAGAAAATGCAATCACTAATGCAATCACACCTAATGCGCCATACACGTAGGGATCATTTATTAAAAACACTAAACCACTTGCAATTATTGCACCTATAAATGTGCCAATGATTCGGTCTTTAGAGCGCGTTTTAGTTAAGCCATAACTTGGTCGCATGATAATGATTATGGTAAGAATAATCCAATATGGATTTTGCAAATCAAAAAACAACCCAATCCCATAACCTATGATAACGGTAAGCGCTAAACGCAAAGAATGTCTAAAAATGGTAGATCTAAAACTTAAGTTTCTTAATAACAATTTAGGATCATAATTTTGCGAAACAATAAAACGCTTAAGTTTCTCTTTCTCTATAAAATGCTCTGAGGTTAATTTGTGATTACCCAACAGCCATTTTATTTTTTTAAGTTTTTCAAATTGTTTCTTTTGATACTCTAAGTAGTTTTGAAGCATTAAATACCGCTCGTAATCTTCTGGACGATTTTCATTTTTAAATTTCTGAATATTAATTTCTAACGCATCAAAAAAAGAGGATAATTCTTGGTTAGAGCCCAGTTTTTTTGGTTCATTAAAATTTGCTGCAATATTTCTAAGTTGATTTGATAATTCTAATATTAGCTTTTGAAAATCACTTTTATACTCTGGATGCATTTTAAAAACAGTATCCATTTTATTATAATTTACAGGATTAGCTATTGCAGTTTCTAACAATTCTACTAGCTGTATAAATATTAATAAACGCCTACTTTGGTAATTAGATTTCCCTGATGTTTTACGATAAGATATTAAAATTTCTCGTAAGGTTTCGTGATGCTCAGTTAACTCTATTTGTAAAGACATTAGTTGTGTTTGCAGGCTATTTCTATTAGGTTGTTCTCCAATGAGTTTTCGTCTGGTGTCTAAAAAATTGGCTGAGATTAATATAATTTCGATGAGCGTTTCTTCAGTCTCTGCTTTAGGATTTATGTAAAACCATATAGTAGATAACAATAAATACCATAAACCACCAACTCCTATAAGCAAAGCATATTCATAGACTTCTAAATAGGCAGATGTGTGTGCAAAACTTAAAACCAAAGCTAATAATCCCGAAAAACTTATTAAAGAGGCTCTAAAGCCATAAATAGAAATATATGCAATGCTAAATGTTAGCACACTAAGCACAGGAAAAAGAAAAATATTAGAAATATGAAAATAGCCTCCAATAAAACTTATTATCACCACTAACAAAGCCGATAATAGTATGCCAATTTGTTTATGTTTTAAACTACCGCTTACATCACTGGGAGAACACCAAAAAGCACCAAAACAAATCGCAAGGCCAATATCTAACTTATTGGTTACTATGCCTAAAATTATAGGTACAGTAATAGCTATGCCAATCAAAATAGCTTTAGAGAAACTTGTGCTTTTTAGAAATTCTAATAATTCTTTAGCGTTATTTGAAAATAATTTATAAATGAGGTTCTGTTTTTGTTATTAACGTCAAAGATACAATTACAACTAGTATGCTTGATAAATAAATAGTATTATCACATAAATCAAAAAACTCAATGTTGAGTAATTATTCCTCAATTGGGTAATTATTACTCAGTTTCGTTCAATATTCGTATCTTTAATATTAATTTAATCAATTGGTAATTAGTAACTTATAATCATAGAGATGATATAAGTGTATTGGGCATGCTAATTGAATATAGTTTGGAATCAAAACCTAAAACACTTTATTTGTCTCATACTATAAACCTTAAGTGGGCAAAAGTGCTGATGTTAAGTGTATTATAAAAAGATTTTAAGATAATAAAATATTAAATCTGAAATTTTAAAACTTATAATTATGAGATGTTGTTTATACAATAGGTCGTATTACATTATTATAATGTTATGATGTCATAATTAGATACTATAAATAATGAATACCACCGAACAAGAACTAAAAGAACGAATTAAGGAGTTAACTTGTCTCTATGAAGTATCATCTATTATTGGTAATACTGACGCAGAGATGTTAAATACAACACTCAAATCTGTAGCATATAGTTTAAAAAAAGGATTTCAATATCCTGATAAGACTGAAGTTTGCATAAGTCATGAAGACATTTTAATTTTCACCAAAGAGTTTGTACAAAAAGATTTAATCTTAAGGTCGAGTATAAAAATTTTTAACCGTATTAAAGGTGAAATTGTAGTCCATTTAAATACAAATGGATCTAAAGCAATAACTTTTTTAAGAGAAGAGCAATTACTCCTAGACAATATATCTCTTAAAATAGGTAGTTTACTAGAGCGTATAGAAATTCAAAATAATGAGACCTCTTTAAAACGACAAATGGAACACGCAGACCGTCTTGGTATACTTGGAGAAATAACTGCAGGAATTGCGCACGAACTTAACACACCTTTAGCAAATATTCTAGGCTTTGCAGAGTTGCTTAAAAATGATTTAGAATCAAATACTAAATCAATAAACGATATAGATAAAATTATTAAAAATGCCATTTTTTCAAGAGAGGTTGTAAAAAAATTAATGTTTTTTGCCTGTGAAATGCCTCAAGAAATGAGGCGTGTTAACTTTGTACCTCACATAAAAAACGCTATTAATTTATTAGACGCTACATTTAAAAAAGAAAATGTAAAATATATCTTCAAAATCGAAGATGAAGACTTATGGTTAAAAGCAGATCCAATACAGTTAACTCAAATTTTATTTAATTTATTAATTAATGCTATCTATTTTTCGCCCAAAGGAGGTAGTGTTACAATAGAAGCTTATAGTACTAAAGAAAATATTGTATTAAAGATTTTAGATGAGGGTAAAGGGTTTACAAAGCAAGATTTGGGTAAAGTGTTTCAACCCTTTTTTACTACAAAACCTTTAGGCGATGGTTCTGGTTTAGGATTAAGTGTGGTTCATGGTATTGTAGCATCTCACAACGGGAGAATTACAGCAAGAAATAACAAAAAGCAAGGCGCTATATTTACGGTAACGCTGCCAAAAGAATAAGATATAATTATGCAGTTACGCAAAGAAAATATACTCGTAGTAGATGACGATATTAATATTTTAGAGTTGTTACAACGTCATTTACAATCATGGAATTATCATGTTTTTAAAGCCATCTCTGTTAAAGAAGCGGTTACTATTTTACGAGATACAAATATTAACTTACTCATTACAGATTTAAAAATGCCAGAGGTAGATGGTTTTGAGCTAATAAAATTTGTCTCAGAGCATTATCCAACATTGCCAAAACTGGTGGTAACAGGTTATCCATCAGTACAAGACTCATTAGCTGCAATTAAATCTGGAGTGGTAGATTATTTAACCAAGCCATTTACAAGAGATGAACTAAAAACTGCAATAGATAAATCTTTATTAACCTCAAATGATAATAATCTTACAATAGTTAAACCTTCCGAAGAAAATAATAAAGAGTTTGGAGAAATTATTGGAAACTCAGATAAAATAAACCACGTTTTACAAATTATAGAACGCGTAAAAAATAATAAAGCTACAGTTTTTATTAAAGGAGAAAGCGGGACAGGTAAAGAGTTAGTTGCGCGTGCTATTCATTATCAGGGCAAATTTTCTAGAGCGCCATTTATAGCAGTAAATTGTGGTGGTATCCCAGAAAATCTCTTGGAAGCAGAGTTGTTTGGTTATCTCAAAGGTGCCTTTACAGGAGCAGAAACAAATAGAGAAGGATTATTTCAGGCAGCAAATGGTGGCACTATTTTTTTAGATGAAATTGGTAATGCATCATTAACCGTACAATCGCGATTATTAAGAGTACTTCAAGAAAAAGAGGTCGTTAGAGTAGGTTCTACAAAAGCAGAAAAAATAGATGTACGTATTATTGCAGCTACTAACAGTGATTTGCGAGAAATGATTCAAAAACAAACTTTTAGAGAAGATTTGTATTATCGCTTAACTGTTGTAGAAATTAATGTTGCGCCATTGCGCGAGCGTAAAGACGATATTCATCTCTTAGTAGATAAATTTTTATTTAAATATGGAGTAGAGTATAAAGACCGTTTTTTAAAAATTACACCAGAAGCATTAAGTGTATTAAAAAGATATGATTGGCCAGGTAATATTAGAGAATTAGAAAACATTATACAACGAGCAGTAATCATGTGTGATAGAATAGTAGATATCACTCATTTACCAGATCATTTAAAATATGAATTAAATTTTTCTTCGGAAACTTTACAGCCTTTAAAAATAATAGAGAAACAATACATTGAGAAAGTATTGAGAATTACAGGAAATAACAAAACGAAGGCTGCCGAAATACTTCAAATTGATAGAAAGACTTTACGAAATAAACTTTTAGATTAATACATTTTAAGTGGTTAAAAATTACTCGTCTGGGTAATTTTGTACCACTTAGAAATAAGTTACAAATGTTAATAAATTGATTGAAACCCTCTTAATTAGAGGGTTTTTTGCGTTTGGAGATATGAGGTGATGTTGATTTGGCATAGGCATTGCCTTTTGGTATATGTATACTATTAATACATATTTAAAAGTGAAGATATTAAGTAAAACAAAAAATTTTAAAAAACACCAAAACCATTACTACAATTAGTTTAACAGTATAATTTAAATATTATGATTTTCAATACAATACTATCGGCTGTAAAAGGAAATACTTGTAGACGTAATAAGTCTAACGTAAAAACAGCAAGACATCAATATATCATTGATAAGTACCATGAAAGATCTGTGACCAACAGGTATTTTAGATAAGACAATTTAACAACAAACACTACTTACTAATTTATGTATGTAAAAAATATAGACATTGATACAATAGCATATATTTTAAGTAAAAGAGCGTAAAAAGCATAAACCCGAATAAGAAATAAAAATGACCACATTAACAGCAAATTTGAAAAAAACATCCAAAAAAGCACCTGTTAGAGGTATGATGGATAATGTTATGGAGCAGTTTGAAAGTGCTGCAAACCAAATTAATTTACACCCAAATATTAGAAAAATATTAAGCATTACTAATAATGAAATCATTGTAAATTTTCCAGTAAAGATGGATAATGGAGATGTAGAAATATTTACTGGTTATCGTGTACAACATAATAATGCATTAGGTCCTTACAAAGGAGGATTGCGCTATCATCCAACTGTAGATATTGATGCAGCTAGAGCATTAGCCATGTGGATGACCTGGAAAACCTCATTGGCAGGTTTGCCATATGGAGGAGGAAAAGGGGGCATTAAACTAGATCCTTCTAAGTATTCACAATCAGAATTAGAAAGAATTACACGTCGTTTTACTTTTGCTTTAGCAGATAATATTGGGCCAGAGCATGATATTCCTGCTCCAGATGTGAATACAAATAGTCAAACAATGGCTTGGATTGCAGATACTTATATGAGTACACGTCCTCCAGCAGAGCGTACAGCTAATCAACATGTGGTTACTGGTAAACCAGACGGAAGTGGAGGATTAGAAGGTCGTGATAGAGCCACAGGTTATGGCGTATATCTATCTATTAAATTTTGGTCTGAGAAAAACAATAAAAACCTTCAAGGCAAGAAATTTATTGTACAAGGATTTGGTAATGTAGGTTATTGGGCAGCACATTTTTTAGAAAAAGATGGTGCTAAACTAGTAGCTGTACAAGATGCTCATGGTAGTATTCAAAACCAACGAGGTATCAAAGTAGAAGACTTATTTAAGTATAGTCAAATCAATGATGGTAGTATTGTAGATTTTCCTGATGCTAAATTAGTTGATAACAATAAGTTTTTTACTCTGGATTGTGATATTTTAATTCCTGCTGCATTAGGCAATCAAATTACTTTAGAAAATGCCCCAAGAATAAAAGCACGACTCATTGCAGAAGGTGCCAACGGACCAACAAATGTAGAAGGTGAGAAAATTTTGTTAGAACGTGGTATTACGATTATACCAGACATTTTATGTAATTCAGGAGGAGTCGTAGGTAGTTATTTTGAGTGGTTACAAAACCGTAATGGAGAGATTTGGCAATTAGATGAGGTAATGGCCAAATTGGATAAAAAGATGAAAGAATCTTTTAATAAGGTGTATGAATATGCGATAAATGAAAAAATAGATATGCGTACTGCAGCGTTTTGTATAGCTATAGAACGTATTGAAAAAGCATACATACAAAGAGGGATTTTTCCTTGATAATATAAATGGTAAAGAGATGAAATACAGAAGTTTAATATTAGAAAAAAAGGAATATGTCTACTTAAAAAGGATACTAAATATCTCTGGTTATGTAGAAGATCACGAAACTCAAAAGTGTTTAATGTTATTAGCCGAAGAGTTAAAATCTGCACATATTGTAGATAACAAAGACATGCCAAATGATGTGATAAGATTTAATAGTAAAGTTACAGTTAAATTCAATAACGGTTTAGAAAAAACGGTACAGCTGGTTATACCTATAGATAGAAGTGTGAAAGAAAATAAAATTTCAATTCTTACACCAATGGGTTCTGCACTGATAGGATATGCTAAGGGAGATTTAATTGATTGGAATTTTCCTAACGGAAAACAACAAATTAGAATTATAGATGTCACTCAAGAGGAAATATTTAGCGACACAGATATAGTAATTTAAAATTAGTAGATATGACAACCATAAATACCGAGATATTTAATCACGATACCAATGTTGATGTTACTCATAAGATTAATACTATGGAGTTAGATAATTGGATTAATCACTTAAAATATATTAAAAAGGAGCTAGTCAATCTAATAAATATTTGTAGCCAAGATTTAAAACATAAACTAGGAGATGATAGTGTGTTGGAGCGTTTTAATAAAAAAGAAATAGAAAATGACACATTTTTAAATGCGCTTTTAAATTATGCCAGTTCAAGATCTAATATTGCTGAGTGTGAAGATACCCAATGTGATATGGTTTATATCAAAGAGCACGAAAGTTATAGAAGAAGTTATTTGTATCACTTAGATAAGTACAGACGATTAAAAGATGAGTTTTTTAATAAGGTACAAGGACAATTTACACTTTTAAATATTAATTAATTTTTACAATAACGTTTGACTTCAATATATAAAATAGATATGCATAGGAGATTATGCATACAAAAAGACCTAAGCGAGTTAAACACTTGGATACAAGTACTAGAATCAATTAATACCGAATTAGATTATTTATCCATAATAGAAAAACAGTTAATAAAAATTGGAGCTATTACTAGTGCTATTCGAGCATTTCGTAGAAAAAATATTTTAGTAATGGCTAACCTTTGCAAATATGAACAAGAGCTAAAAACCGAGATTGAATATGGTAAAATTGAATATGATTCTATACGCTTAAAGAGTCATATTCTTAAAAGAGAACACTATTTAAATTTAGTAAATGAATTCAATGGTTTTAGAAATCAATGTTATATGCAACTCAAAAAATTTAAGAGATAAAGGCTTTTAAAGTTTTACTTAGGCACACAAAATCAAGGTTTGTTGATAATAAATTAGTTAGTGTTATTATAGGTTTTGTGTCTAAATAACCGCAAAGATGATTGACTTTGCGGTTAGCCTAAGTAAGATATAAGTAAATGTAGAACTTAAAAAAAAATAAAATGAAAAAAATTTTAATACCAACAGACTTTTCATTGAATAGTTATCAAACTATAGATTATATAGTTGAGCTATTTAAGAATGAACATTGTGAGTTTTATTTTTTAAATACGTTTACTTATGATGTTAACAGTTTAAATGCAATAGAACTGCTTCAAGCAGATGATGAATGGTATGATAAGCCAAAACAAGAATCTTTGAGATTACTAGGTAAAATTGTTGAGCGCTACATACCAAGAAAAAATACAACAAACCATTCGTTTAATGCAATTTCAGATTGTATTGATTTAACAGAGGGTATTGTAGTCAATGTTGAAAAAATAGGGATAGATTTAGTGATTCTTACAGGTAAACCAGGTAATAAAATAAGCAAAAACACAGGTAACACTTTAGAAAGAGTTAGATGTTGTCCTATTCTTATAGTGCCACCACATGCATCAATTTGTAAAAGCATTAATTTAACTATAGCTTCAAATTTTAAACAAAAAATAAATACGTTAGAGCTTTATAAGTTTATTAAAGTACTCGAAAACACGAATATTGAAATTGAAATTTTAGTTTTAGAGAAAGAAAACACATTAGATATTGATGCATCAAATAATTTAGAGGTGTTAATTGATTATTTGAGTCGCATTTTAAATAAATCTATAGGGTTAAAATATATTAGTTCTTCTTTTTGTATTAAGGATTATGCTCAATTAAATTTAAGTAGTATTATGTGTATAATAGATAGAAAACCAGATTTGTTTAGAAAAATAGGTTTATTAAAATCTAATATCATCCCTATTTTAAAACAAATACGTGGTAATACTGTATTAACAATACATCAATAAGGTGTTGGTTTTTAAAATGTTATATTGCTTTATGATTGCAATATTTTAAACAGTTAACCTTAACTTAGTATCATAAAAACAAAAAACCCATAACTTTCGTTATGGGTTTACTTTTGCGGAGAGTAAGGGATTCGAACCCCTGGAGGTGTGACCCTCAACAGTTTTCAAGACTGCCGCATTCGACCACTCTGCCAACTCTCCAAAGTGTCTCATTAGGTTTCCCTAATTGCGAGTGCAAATATAGTATCCTTTTTTAATTCTTTCAAATAAAAGTTGCTTTTTTTAATGGAATTAATTTTACTATAGAATTATTTTATAGCCTAACACAAATTTTTGAGTCATCAAACCTTATTTTTACAGAAATATTAAATCATCAATGAGTACAATAGATCAATTAAAATGGCGCTATGCAACTAAGAAATTTGATGCAACCAGAGTGCTTTCCGAAGAAAAATTAGATATACTTAAACAAGCTTTTAATCTTACAGCAACTTCTTTTGGGCTCCAATCTCTAAAATTGGTAATAGTTACTGATAACTCTATTAGAAATGAACTTGTACAACATTCGTATAATCAAAAGCAGGTCGTAGATGCCTCTCATCTATTAGTATTATGTATAAACGATAATATTATTGATAAAGATGTTGATTCGCTTTTTGATGCTATTAAAACTATACGTGCCACTCCCGAAACTATTTTAGCGCCTTACAGAAACGATTTAAAAAGTATGATGGCCTCAAAAACTGTTGAAGAGCGTGTAGAATGGTCAATAAAACAAGCTTATATTGCCCTTGGTAATTTAATGACGGTTTGTGCAATTGAAAAGATTGACTCTTGCCCAATGGAAGGTTTTAATCCTTTACAGTATGATAACATCTTAAATCTTAAAGAGAAAGGTCTAAAATCTGTATTACTATTACCTGTAGGTTATAGAGCAGATGATGATATGTTTGCTACCTTTAAAAAAGTGCGAAAACAGGTAAGTGAAACGGTTATAGAAATATAGTTAATAGGCTATATTTATATTATATTTGTTTAGTAGTTATACCTAATATTAAATTCACTAGTTACAAATTATTATGAAAAATTTATTATTCATCTTAGCATTAGCTTTTACTTTACAATTATCTGCGCAAGACAATCTAAATTGGATCTCAGATAATGGTATAGCTCAAAAACATTCTGAGAATCAAAATAAACCTATTTTAGTTTTTGTGACTAATAATCCAAAAATTGATGTTTCGGCACTATTAAAGAATCTTGTAAATAATGATAAGCTTTTAACTAAAATCTCTACAAATGCTATATTATTAATGTTAGATGTTTCTGATACAAAATCATCAAATGCAAGATTTGGCATTCATTATACAAAACAAACAGGTGCGCCAGGATTATCTTTAATTGATAACCATGGAAAAACTCTTATAAATCCACTAGTTGATTTTAATTCTGAAGAAAAAGTACTTACATTTTTAACTTTGTTAAACGATAAAATATAATTATTACATGCCTGGATTTGAATTATTTGGTGACCTTGAGCGCAAAGAAGTTAATGATGTATTAGATAATGGTGTTTTGATGCGCTATGGCTTTGATGGCATGCGTAATGGGCATTGGAAAGCTAAAGAATTAGAACACGAACTTGCTAACACATTTAATTCACATCATGTACAACTTGTTTCTAGTGGTACAGCAGCTGTATCTGTTGCATTAGCATCTGCAGGTGTTGGAGCAGGAGATGAGGTTATAATGCCAACATTTACATTTGTAGCCAGTTTTGAGGCTATTATGATGTTGGGAGCCATACCAGTTCTTGTTGATATTGATGATACGCTAACTCTAGATCCAGAGGCAGTAAAAGCAGCAATTACTCCCAACACTAAGGCAGTTATGGTAGTACAAATGTGTGGGAGCATGGGCGATTTAAATGCGCTTCAAAACATTTGTAAACAACATAAATTGTTACTTATAGAAGATGCTTGCCAAGCTATTGGTGGGACATACGAAGGTAAACCACTTGGTAGTATAGGTGACTTAGGCTGTTTCTCGTTTGATTTCGTAAAAACAATAACATGTGGAGAAGGTGGAGCTGTGATAACCAATAATGAAGAGTATTACATAAATGCAGACCATTATAGTGATCATGGTCATGACCATATAGGAAACGATAGAGGAGCAGAAACTCATCCTTTTTTAGGGTATAATTTTAGAATATCTGAGTTGCATGCAGCAGTTGGTTTAGCTCAAGTAAGACGTTTACCAGAGTTTATTGCTATACAAAAAAAGCATTATACAATACTTAGAGATGCTGTTGCTTCATTACCTGAGGTTACGTTTAGACGTGTGCCAAAAGGAGGAGAGGAGAGTTATGCATTTTTAAATTTCTTTATGCCAAATTTAGAAATTGCAAGAAAGGTGGTAGAGAATTTTAAAACTAATGGGATTGATGTATGCTGGAACTATTTTGACAATAACTGGCATTATGTTAAAGAGTGGAATCATTTAAAAAATCAAAAATCTCTGTTTCCTTTATCTTCGGAAGTAAAGCAAGGTTTAGAGCGCATAAAAAATACATCGTTTGATCAATCTGATCATTTTATAGGTCGAAATATCTCTTGCTTAATAAAAATGTCGTGGACAGAGGAAGAAGTTATCCTTAGAGCGTCTAAAATGGTAGATGCTATAAAAGCAGCGCTTTAATAATTAACATATTCTACAATCTCTAAACCATAACCAATCATACCAACACGTTTGGTTTGTTGTGTGTTCGTTATAAGCTTAAGCTTGTGTATATTTAAATCATGTAGTATTTGAGCTCCAATACCAAAATCTTTAGAGTCCATTTCTATACGAGGAGCTTTAGCAATTTCACCATCTACTTGATTGTCTTTTAAAATATTTAGACGTTTAAGTAAATTCATTGATTGTGATTGCTGGTTGATAAAAACAATGGCACCTTTTTTTTCGGCATTAATGACTTTAAACATATCATCAAGCTTCTCATCTGCATTATTTGTAAGGGTTCCCAAGATATCGTTATTTACCAATGTGGCATTAATTCTAGTTAATACATGCTCATCTTTAGACCAAGTTCCTTTTGTTAATGCAATATGAATTTGATTATTAGTAGTTTGTTGGTAAGCACGCAATCTATACTGGCCAAAACGTGTTTCTATATTAAAATCTTCTTTCTTTTCAATTAAAGAATCATGCTCCATGCGATAAGCGACTAAATCTTCAATAGACACAATTTTTAAATCAAACTTCTTGGCTACTTTCATTAATTCTGGCAATCTAGCCATAGAGCCATCTTCATTCATTATCTCAACAATAACTCCAGCAGGTTCTAAACCAGCTAGTCTTGCAAAATCAATAGCAGCTTCTGTATGTCCAGTTCTTCTTAAAACACCTCCATCTTTAGCGACTAACGGGAAAATATGACCAGGTCGTGCTAATTCAAAAGGTTTAATTTTAGGGTCTATAAGTGCTTGCACTGTTTTAGATCTATCACCAGCAGATATTCCTGTGGTTACTCCGTTACCCTTTAAATCTACAGATACCGTAAATGCGGTTTCCATAGGATCTGTATTATTGGTAACCATCATATGCAAGTCTAATTCTCTACATCTACTCTCTGTTAAAGGAGCACAAATTAATCCTCTACCATGAGTTGCCATAAAATTGATAGTCTCTGGCGTTATTTTGCTAGATGCAGCTAAAAAATCTCCTTCATTTTCTCTGTTCTCATCATCAACAACAATAATAACTTTACCTTGTTTAATATCTAGAATCGCTTCTTCTATAGTATTTAACTTTGTTTTAGTTGTGCGTTGTGCAGTATTGGTAGTCATCATTTTGAGTTTAGAAATGCAAAGATATGGCTTATTTTTTCTCTACTGAAAAGTCTTCGGCGATTTTCTTTCGTCTTAAATTATAAACTATTGGATAGACTATAAAACCTACAATAGATGAGAGAAAGGTGTTTGAATACTTTGCTTTATTAGAAAATTTATAAAGAGCATTATATATAATTATAGAAGCAATAGAATATATAATATATATAAATCCTGAAACAGCTGATAATTCTAAAGATGCAGATGTCGCAGCAGCTAGTTGACTACCTTTAAATACGAAATGCAGAATTAAAAGTACAACAGCAAAGCAATAGAAAATTAAGGCATATTTTGAATATGTTGTATAAGTGTTACGACTTGTATTAAAACTTTCAATATCTACTATTTGAGATATAGCATCTGTGCTGTTTTCAGATTTTTTAAGTGCACTAGTTTTTAAGACTTCGCTAATTTTTTTCTTCTGAAAGAAATAGAACAAAAAGTATAATGGCAAACCAAATATTGCAAAAACTAGAGCGTTAGACACATTACTTAATCCTAAATGTTTAAATAGATTTGATTGGTCTATAAATGATTTAATTAAGGCAAATAAATACATAACACCAATTACTAAGCCAGTAACAAACAATGCTTGTCCCAAGGCAGGGAAACCATTATTTCTAAGAATAGCTCCTGGTAGTGCAATTAAAACAGAGATTATATAGAGTACGAAAGCTAATTTAGAATTTTCTTCATATTGATATTTTAACCTTAGCGATTCTTCATATTCATGATCTGTAAGATTACCTCCAAATTTTAATTCTTGTTTAGAAATACCTCGAGATTCTAAAATAGCAACAGAAGAATTTTTGTAGGCTATATCATAATCATATTGTCTGTAATGTTTAACTACATCTATTAACTTATCATTATCATATGTTCTAAGAGTATTTAATTCTTCAGAGTTTGAGTCTAATACATTAGTATCAAAAACAAGTGTTTTACTCTTTATACCAAATAGTTTTTTAAGTGGATTTAGTAGTCCGTCAGATTCAAACAACGGTCTGTCTTTTGTAGCTCGTCTCGTTAAGTAAATACTCAAAGGAAACATTATTGCTGTAGATAGCCATGTAGCTAATATGGGATTTAAAGAGTCGTCTAATGAACTGTTCTTAGCGAAAATACCAATGAAATGATATGTTAGAAATAATAGAATTGCTATTACTAAAGGTAAACCTATACCTCCTTTTCTAATCAAAGCACCTAATGGAGCTCCAACAAAAAATAGTATTATGCAGGCAAGTCCTAATACATATTTTTCATGTAAAGAAATAACATGCTTATTTCTCCATTTGGTCTGTGCTGTAAAGTTTTGTTTATTAGAACTAATAATTTGTTTTGTACTGGTAATGGTATTATTTGCTAAACCTAATATTTGAACTTTAGTCTTATCATTAAAGAGTTTTAAAATATCACCATTATATAAACTATCGCTATTTGGAGAGATATTTTTATTCAAAGATGCTATAGAAGTTCTATTATATAAAGTTTTTGAGAAGTCTTTTAAAGCGGAATTTTTTTTCTCGTACAAACTATCTACAGTGTAAATTAAATCGCTCACATTAAGCATGTTGTAACGGTTGTCATAACTTTGATCATCCATGTCAACATCATTAAATCCTTCTATATCAACGTTTATAATGTATTCTTCAAAATAGCTTTTGGCATGTGGCTTCTTTTTATTTTGTTTTGGGTCTCTATTTACAATTTCTTCATAATAATTACCTTTGTATAGAATTAACTGCAGTATATTAGAGTTTTCATTACCTTCAAGTAATCCACTTTCAGCAACTATAACAGTTCTGTTTTTGGCATTTGTAGCTGCTTTTTTGTGTATAACGACATTTTTTAAAAACTCGCCATTTTCTCCGCTTTTATCTTCAACCTTAATATTATAATTACCAATATCATTAAATTGACCTTTTGTTATGGCAAGAGCAGGTTTTACTTGAGCAATATTTTTTCTAAGATTATAGACATTTTTATTAGCCCAAGGAATTACATTATTAGAGAAAATAAAGGTTACCACACCTAGTAAAACAATAAAAATGCTTAAACTTTTCATGGCACGTTGCAATGATATGCCTGTAGATTTCATTGCAGCAAACTCGTAATTCTCTGCAAATTGTCCAAATACCATTATTGATACGAGCAATATAGTAAGCGGAAGTATTAAGGGGATAAGCGTAGGAGTTACATAAAGCAGTAATTTTATTATTACAAAAGAGTCTAAATCTTTTCCTGCTAAATCTCCTATATATAGCCAAATAGCCTGTAAAACAAAAATGAACATGAGTATAATAAACACGCTCAAAAATGTTTTTAGGTAGGTCGTAAGTATATACCTATCTAGTATTTTCATTTAAAGGTTGGCTTGGCCTAGTCTAACTTATTGATGTAATATTCTTTGTACTTATTCTCGTCAAAAGTAAATAAGGTTTTCGAAATTGGCTCGTTTGTTTTAAAAGAATTAACAGTCAATGTCGTTTTTGTACCGTTTTTACCAACTTCAATTAGTCTATAGATGTGTTTGGTTTTAGCATCTATGCCTAAGAATATTTCTTTAATTTCAGAGTTTGTGTCAATTGGGTTTAGTTTTACAAATTGAATTTTTCTTCCTTTGACATCTTGTACAATATCCATTGCATAAGTATAACCGTCTTTATAAAAAGACATCATTTTACTAGGAGTGATACTGTTTTCATCTTCAGAATTATCTGATGAAATAGTTACCTCTTCATCCTCAGGACTAATCGAGTATAATTTTTTGCCATCAAATAATCGTGTTACACCAAGAATATTCAATAAATATTTATCGCCTTTCATTACAACATCTCCACGAGTTTCTTGCTTAATATTTTCACTTGTATTTTCTAAAACATATTTAAAATCTACCGAAATATTATCATAAGCCTGAGCCTTGTTGTATACTTCATTTAATAATGCTTCTGCGTTTTTAGAATCTTGAGAAAATCCTAAACTTCCAATCAATAATGCTGCTACTATAATTACTTGTTTCATCATTTTATATATTATTTCTTTAAGAAATGTATCATTTAAATTATTATTCGTTTGCCAATAAAGCATCTAGAGCTACAAAATCTGGCACTAAAACCTGTCTTGCTTTACTGCCTTCGAAGCCACCAACAATTCCTGCAGCTTCTAGCTGGTCTATTAATCGTCCAGCTCTATTGTAACCTAATTTTAATTTTCGTTGTAATAAAGAAGCAGATCCTTGTTGTGCAGTTACTATTATTTCTGCAGCTTCTCGAAACAACTTATCTCTTTCTGCAATATTATTATCAAGACTTGTGCCACTTTCTTCGCCAACATATTCTGGTAGCAAATGTGCATCTGGATATGCCTTTTGTGATCCAATAAATTCGGTAATTCTTTCTACTTCTGGAGTGTCTACAAATGCACACTGTATACGAGTTATTTCGTTTCCAGAAGTATATAACATATCACCACGACCAATAAGTTGATCTGCTCCACCACCATCTAATATAGTACGAGAATCAATTTTAGAGGTTACTCTAAAAGCTATACGAGCTGGGAAATTTGCTTTAATTATACCAGTAATTACATTTACAGATGGACGTTGTGTTGCAATTATTAAGTGTATACCAATTGCACGTGCTAATTGAGCTAATCGCGCAATTGGAGTTTCTACCTCTTTACCAGCGGTCATAATTAAATCTGCAAATTCATCTACCACTAATACTATATATGGTAAAAATTGATGACCATCATTAGGATTTAATTTTCGAGCTTTAAACTTAGTGTTGTATTCTTTTATATTACGACATAAGGCGTTTTTAAGCATCTCATAGCGATTATCCATCTCTATACACAATGAGTTTAGCGTGTTGATAACCTTCGCATTGTCTGTAATTATGGCATCTTCACTATCTGGTAATTTTGCTAAATAGTGTCGTTCTATTTTATTAAATAATGTTAGTTCTACTTTTTTAGGATCTACAAGTACAAACTTAACTTCGGCAGGATGTTTTTTATAAAGTAACGAGGTTAAAACAGCATTTAACCCAACCGATTTACCTTGACCTGTTGCTCCAGCCATTAACATATGAGGCATTCGTGCTAAATCCACAACAAAGGTTTCGTTACTAATGGTTTTACCAAAAGCAATTGGAAGCTCCATTTCAGATTTTTGAAACTTTTGAGATGCTATAACAGATCTCATTGATACTATCGTAGAGTTTTTATTTGGTACTTCTATACCAATAGTACCTTTACCTGGTATAGGTGCTATAATTCTAATTCCTAATGCAGATAATGATAGTGCAATATCATCTTCAAGATTTTTTATTTTTGAAATTCTAACACCTGCTTCTGGTACAATTTCATATAAAGTTACCGTTGGTCCTATTGTAGCCTTTATACTAGCAATACCAATTTTGTAGTTGTTTAATGTTTCGACAATTCGGTTTTTATTATCTTCTAATTCTTCTTGGTTAATTGTAATACCTTCTGTATCATACTTTTTAAGCAAATCTAATGGTGGAAATTTAAATTTACTTAAATCTAATGTTGGATCAAATTGTCCATAATCTTCAACAAGTTTGTTAGATAGATTATCGGTTTCTGAAATTTCTTCTTCAACAGTTTCTATTTCAATACTTAAATCGGTATCAATTTTTTTATCCTCTTGTTTTGTTATCGGTTTAAGTTCTGGTTCTAATGTTTTGCTTAAAACAGGTGCGGATTTTTTAATTGTTTCTTCTGTTTTAGGTTCTTCAACTTTAAGGTCAAAGGCAGATTTAATATTTTCAGCTTCGGCAGTTAAATCATTATCTATTGGAAAGGATGAATCTTCATCTTCTGTTTTAACTTCACTTTTAAGATCGCTTTTTGCTTTGTTAAACAGTTTAACAAATGTTTCTCCATTAATACCAAATCTTATGGCTAAATAGGTGATTAATACAAAAACGAGTAGGAGTATAGTACCTATTTTACCTATGTAATCTTGAAAGAATGAGTTCATCTCAAACCCAATAGTACCACCAAGAGTATCGTATTTATGTGAAAAGAATCCAAAAAAGATGGATAGCCAAATGGCGATAAGCGTACCCCAAATCCAATGACGACGAAGTCTAGCTTTATTAATGTCTAGTGTAATATATATTCCAGAAAGAAATAAGAGACCAGAAAATATAAATGACGCAACACCAAAACCTCTATTTATAAAAAAATCACTGGTCCATGCACCTAATTTGTTTAGCCAATTTTCTGCTTTAACATCTCTTGATGCTATTTCAGAGAGCGTGCTTTGGTCTGCTTGACCCGTAAAGAAAAACGAAAGGAAAGCAACAAACATCAAAATGCCAAGTATAATAAGTAAGCTACCAAAAATCAGTTTTTGCTGACTTGATAGTTTTATACTCGGTTTTTTAAATTTTGGAGTGGTTTTAGCTTTGCTTTTAGTCTTGGTTTTCTTCTTTGCCATGTTCACTTTCCTTGACAACGGAAACGGTTTAAGTATTAAATTTGAGTTACTAATGCATCTTAACAAAAATACAAATTACTAACGTTTATCCTAACTTAAAAGTATTTAAACATCCTAAAGTTATTAAACGCTATAATGCTTAAAATATCTTTGGTATATAAATTACTAAAGCTGCAATTGCAGCGCCTATAGCTGCAATAAAAACAGCACCTGCTGCTATGTCTTTTATTTTGCCAATAGCATCATGCTTTTCTGGGTGTATAAAATCTGCAATGCTTTCTATTGCTGTATTAACGCCTTCTAAGCTCATCACTAACGCTATAAAAGCAATTTGAAAGAGCCACTCGGTTTTAGAAATTTCAAAATAAAATCCTGCTATTGTAATCGCTATAGCGCAAAACACTTGAATTTTTATGCTTGCTTCTGTTTTTATTAAAAATACAGCACCTTTATAGGCATAGCCAACACTTTTAAGTCTATTTACAAGAAAAGAATCTTTTTTTGACATTATTTTGAGACGCTAGATTAAGATTTTAAAGCGTTCAAAGCAGCCTCGTAGTTTGGCTCGTCTGCGATTTCTTGTACTTGTTCTGTATAAATAACTTTACCTTCTGTATCTACAACAATTACACATCTAGATAGCAATGATTCAAATGCACCATCTGTAAATTCCAATCCGTAAGATTTTCCGAAGTTACCATCTTTAAAATCTGATAAACTCTCTACGTTATCTAAACCTTCTGCTCCACAAAAACGTGCCATAGCAAATGGTAAATCTCTAGAGATACATAGCACCTTAGTGTTATTTAGGGTACTGGCTGCTTTATTAAATTCTCTTATTGATGTAGCGCATGTTCCTGTATCTACACTAGGAAAAATATTTAACACTAAATTTTGACCTTTAAAGTCACTCAAAGATTTAGATGCTAAATCTGTAGTTGTTAGTTTAAACTCTGGTGTTTTTGAACCAGTTGTTGGTAATGACCCTGAAGTATGTACTGTGTCTCCTCCTAATGTTACTGTTGCCATGATATCTTAATTTTTGTGAATGTTAAAATTAAGGATTATTTGTGTGCCAAAAGCAAGGTCTGGATATTATTTTGCAATAGTTTAACAGATTACAAAAGTGATTAAAACCTGGTAGTTAGAAAGTGCCTACAATACCTATTTGATTGCTGCTAAATCGTAAATTCCAAGAAATTAATTTTTTCTTTCTAGGATAATCATACGCTTCTTCTTTAAATAGATAATTGTCAATACAATCTACAACTATAATACTTAAGGCAGTACTAAAAGCAATATCTGTAATCCAATGTGCATCATCAATTATTCTAGAGATTGGAGGTAAGGCACCTACAGTATAAATGCCAACTTTTACCCATGTGTTATCAAACTGTTTAGCAATAGAATGCGCCATAGTCATAGATAATATGGTATGTCCAGAAGGGAATGATCGAAAGGTAGCTTCTCCAGAAAAAGGATTAAATGTAAAATTATCATAGCCAGAACCTGGACGTGCTCGTCCTACTGCAGCTTTTGTAAATGATTGTATTAAACCTGTTGTAACAGATGATGAAATTATAAGGATACTTGTTTTTCTAACTTTTTCGTTTTTGGTTAACAAACCAAAGGTGTATAGTCCAGCATTGGCAGCAAAGTAGTTTTGCGGACTACCAAAATACCAGCCAAAGTCTCTTAGTACTTTTGGAAAATCGTTTCTATTTTGTTGCGTCCAATCTCTAATTGGCTCATCTGCCAAACTCAGTGTTGCGGTACCAGCAAGTAGAATACCAAATTTTGTATAATCTTTCCCTTTCCATTGTACTGGTCTTGTCAAAGAATGTGCTACACTTTTTACCGTATATTTTGCATCATGCTTCATTAAATCCCAAACCGATGATGTGTCTTTAACTTTTGGGTTATCTAGAGTTTGCGCAACAATAGATGTTGTTAAACTAAATAGAAAAAATGCTAATAAAAGGACTTTAGTTTTCAATATATTTTATCTTAATTCTGCTCCAAGTTGTTTTTCAAAATTGGTTTGAAGTTTATTCATAATTTTATCAATTTGCTTATCTGTAAGTGTTTTATGTTCATCTTGAATCATAAAACTTACTGCATAACTTTTCTTTCCCTTCGGAAGATTATTACCTTGATAAACATCAAACAGGTCTACATCTTTAAGAAGATGCTTTTCAGTCTGCATTGCAATTTTATCTATGTCTTCAAAAGTAACACTATGATCTAAAAGTAAAGCAAAATCGCGACGAACTTCGGGATATTTTGGAATATCTTTATATTTAATCTTGTTATAAGCAGCCATTTCTATGACGTTATCCCAATTAAAATCGGCATAAAGTACTTCTTGAGAAATGCCAAAGTGTTTTAAAATCTTTTTATTTATTATACCAAAATCAACTAGTTTTTTCTTCCCAATTGATAAACTGATTCCTTCATTAAAGACGTCATTTTTAATAGGAGAAACTTTAGATTTAGATAAGCCTAAACGATCTAATGTACTATTAACAACTCCTTTTAAATAAAAGAAACCACTTTTTTGAACAGGAGAATTCCATCTTAAATTAGATTTGTTACCTGTTAGTAGCATAGAAAGATGTTTATGCTCTTCTCGACCATCAGGAAAACTATGATACGTTTTACCAAACTCATAAAGTTTTAAATCATCACGCTTTCTATTAATGTTATGACTTACCGCTTCTAAGCCCGAAAAAAGTAAACTTTGGCGCATTACACTTAAATCGTTACTTAAAGGGTTTAGCATTTCTACATTATGCTCTTCTTTTAAGTGTTCACTTAGACTTATATATTTAGGAGTTGTAAGTGAGTTAGAGAGAATTTCGAAAAAACCTAAAGATGATAGCTGGTTACCAATAACGTTTTGAAGCTTGTAATCCTCAAATTTAGATGTGTTAGAGATAGAAGCATTTAACTTCTCGGTTGTTTTTATATTGTTGTAGCCATATACACGCAAAATCTCTTCTATAACATCTGCTTCTCGTTGCACGTCATTACGATATGCAGGAACAGTTAAGCCTAAACCAGCTTCTGTTACATTATTAACTTTAATATCTAATGAAGATAGTATACGCTTAATAGTTTCTTTAGGTATTTCTTCACCAATTAATTTCGTGGTATTATCAAAACTTAGTCGTACCTGAAAATCTTCTATTTTTTTAGGATAAAAATCCATTACGTCACTAGAAATCTCTCCACCTGCAATTTCTACAATTAATAAAGCAGCACGTTTTAAAGCATAATCTGTAATGTTTGGATCAATACCTCTTTCAAACCTAAATGATGCATCTGTATTTAAAGCATGACGCTTTGCAGTTTTTCTAATGCTTATAGGATTAAAATAAGCGCTCTCTAAAAAAATACTTGTTGTTGTTTGGGTAACTCCCGAATGAGCACCTCCAAAAACACCAGCAATACACATTGGCTTCTCTTCATCGCAAATCATAAGATCATCTGCGCTAAGCTCACGTTCTATATCATCTAAAGTTGTAAATTTTGTACCTTCTGGTAGCGTTTTAACCACAACTTTATTACCCGAAATTTTAGCAGCATCAAAAGCGTGTAGTGGTTGCCCTAACTCATGTAAAACATAATTTGTAACATCAACAATATTGTTTTTTGGAGTTAAACCAATGGCTTTTAATCTATTTTGCAACCAACTAGGAGAATCTGCAACTTTAAGACCTGTTATTGTTAAACCGCAGTAACGAGGTGCTAAATTATAGTCTTCTACATCGATTCCTATTTTTAAAGAACGATTGTCTACATGAAAAGAACTAACCGATGGTGTAATTAATTCTGTATTAATATCGTCAACTTGTAGCAATCCAGCTTTTAAATCTCTCGCAACTCCCAAATGACTCATGGCATCTGCTCGGTTAGGTGTTAGGCCAATTTCAAAAACATCATCATTTTCTATATCAAAAATATCTGCAGCTAGAGTGCCTACTTCTATAGCCTCATCAAGTATCATAATCCCGTCGTGAGAGTTGCCAAGACCTAATTCGTCTTCAGCACAAATCATACCATGGCTTTCTTCGCCTCTAATTTTACCTTTCTTAATTTTCCAAGCTTCGCCAGTTTCGGTATAAAGTGTCGTTCCAATGGTTGCAACTGGCACTTTTTGTCCTGCAGCTACATTTGGTGCTCCACACACAATTTGTAACGCTTGGTCACCACCTATATTTACGGTTGTAATTTTTAATCGATCTGCATTTGGGTGCTGGATACAGGTTAAAACCTCACCAACAACAATACCTTCTAATCCGCCTTTTACAGATTGGTAGCTTTCTATGCCTTCAATTTCTAAACCTAAATCGGTTAATAATTCTCCAGTTTTTTCAGCAGGCCAATCGGTTTTTAAAAATTGTTTTAGCCAGTTATATGATATTTTCATTGTATTATTTTGTAAGACGCCAAAGATAATAATACTAATAGTTTCGAGGTGATTTTTTGTTAAAAAATAGATAGAATGTTCTATTTTTTTAACTGAAATATTAATTATCGAAAAATCAATCTTATAATAAAATCTTCATTAGGCTGTATTTGTAAGAAGTTTATCTTTGTAGAGACTATAAGTTTTAAATATAAAAATCATTATGCGAAAATTACTTGTTTTACCGCTTTTAGTATTAATTGTAGGTTGTAATCTCAATAGACCAGATGCTTTACAAGAAGGCGTTTGGAGAGCAGAGTTGCAATTAACAGAGACTGAGGTATTACCTTTTAACTTTGAGGTTACTTCTCGAGATGCACTCAAAATTTTTAATGCAGACGAAGTTATAATGGTAACAGACATTACTTATTCTAATGATACAGTTGTAATTAAAACACCTGTTTTTGAGGGTTATATTGAAGCAATTGTAAAAGATGGTACTTTAAATGGTAATTTTATAAAAGAGAGTTTAGATCGCATAGTTCCTTTTACTGCGGAAATAGGAAACACGTCTCGTTTTGATGTTGCTTCAACATCATCGACTCAAAATGTTACTGGTAATTGGGAAACTGTGTTTAGTCCAAATTCCGAAGAAGATAAATATATAGCTAAAGGTATTTTTGAACAGAATGGAAATATTGTAACAGGTACGTTTAGAACAACTACTGGAGATTATCGATATTTAGAAGGTGTGATGGATGGTGATACGATGAAATTATCAACCTTTGATGGTGCACACGCCTTTTTGTTTACAGCACAAGTTAATGATAGTACAATGAGTGGTAAATTTTACTCTGGCAATCATTGGGAAGAACCATTTACAGCTAAAAGAAACGAAAACTATGAGCTACCAAGTGCTAATGATTTAACTTTTTTAAATGAAGGTTATGATGCTTTAGAATTTACTTTTCCTGATGCCAATGGTAAACAAGTGTCTTTATCTGATAATCGTTTTAAAAATAAAGTTGTTATAGTGCAAATTATGGGAACATGGTGTCCAAATTGTTTAGATGAAAGTAAATATTACTCAGAGTTTTATAATAGCAATGCCGAAAAAGATATAGAGTTTGTGGCTTTAGCATTTGAGTATGCTAAAACAGAGGATAAGGCATTTAAAAGTATAAAGCGATTAAAAGATGATATTGGTATACAATATCCAATTTTGTTAGCTCAGTTTGGTACATCAAGTAAATCTAAGGCTCAAGAAAAATTACCAATGCTTAATCATGTGTTGTCTTATCCAACCTCAATATTTATTGACAAAAAAGGTAAGGTTAGAAAAATTCATACTGGATTTAACGGTCCAGCAACAGGAGAGAAGTTTATAGAATTCAAAGAAGAGTTCACAGGTTTTGTAAATCAACTACTTGAGGAGTAAAAAAAATGCTTAATCAAGTTTAAACTTGGTTAAGCATTTTGTTTATATATTAAAGAGATATGTTATAACTCTTCAATTATCTTTTGTATCAATTCTGTTGTAGAAGCGTAATTTAAATCGTCTCTCTTTGCTGCATCTATAGCTTCTTTAGCTTTTTTTAGGGCAGTCGTATAATTTCCTGTTTTGTATAATAAAGCAGCATGCGTATCTAGATTATAATAGTTAGCCTCTAACTCTATAGATCGTTCAACAATTTTAATGGCTTTTAATAAAGATTTTACATCTTCATGCTCTTCATATGTGTGCCATGCTAACGAATTTAGATTAGATGAGTTATTCCAAATGTTATCTAGATTGTTTTGATTGTATTCATCATTGTTTCCATGATTTTCTAAAGCACTGTATGAATTATAAGATTCGTAAACGGTTTCACTAATTTCATTATCTCTACCAGTCAAATGTTTGTAGATAAGTGCATTCATATCATTTTTACTCATAGCGCCTTCAATTTGTTCTAAATTGGTGCTGTTTTTTATAAATAAGTAAGTTGGCATTGCTGTTATGCCTAAGGCGTCATCAATCTTATTTTTGTCTACATCAATTTTATAAAAGTCTACTTCGCCATCATATTCTCTTTCTAATTCTGCTATAATAGGATCCATACGTTTGCAAGGACCACACCATGTTGCGTAAAAATCTAAAACAATTAAGCGGTCGTTATTAGTAAGTAATTTTTCTTCAGCATTACTGTCTGTTAATTCAGTTTGAGCGTGTCCTGATAATGTAATAAGGCACAATAAAAGTAGGTTAATTAGGTTTTTCATCTTATTAGGTTTTAAGCAAATTTAGATTTTGAATTATTGATTATCAATACCTAATATTAGGTATATTGATTATATATCTCATAAAATATTGGATAAAATACGTGTTTCTTCTTTGTATTAAACTTTTATAATGATTTGGTTTTCAGGTTTTAATTTTTGGTTAGCTGCTTTTTAAATGAGGTTCATGTTTAAATATTATCATTTGTGCGCAAATTAAACCTGATTGCAAATATTCTATGTAGAACAATTTTGCTATTTAAAATTTAAATAATAATGTTTAGCAATTGCTACCAATAGCAGGTCTACTAACAAGTATTAGAATATTAGAGGGTCTTAGTTGGGTATTTTAATACATGTGTTATACTGTTATCCATGTATAGATCCAGATTTTCCGTAGCTTTTAATGACTTCTCCTTCAAACTCAATAAGTTCTTGCCAACGTTTATCAACATCAATGTCTTTACCATATTTTCTGGCAAAGGTGATAAAGGTGGTGTAGTGTCCTGCCTCACTAACCATTAAATCATAATAAAACTTTGATAGCTCTTCATCCTTAATACGTTGTGATAATAATTTAAAGCGTTCGCAACTACGTGCTTCTATCATTGCAGAAAATAAAAGACGATCTACCATACTTTGTAGTCTGCTTCCGCCTTTATTCATAAACTTATAAAGTTCATTTACGTAGCTGTCTTTGCGTTCTCGACCTAAAGTGTAACCTCTTTTTTTAATAATTTCATGCACCATTTGAAAATGCTCTAACTCCTCTTTGGCAAGTTCTAATAAATCGGTAACTAAATCAGGATATTCAGAATTATGCGTAATAATTGTAATGGCATTGGTGCATGCTTTCTGTTCACACCACGCATGATCGGTAAGGATTTCTTCAATATTATCTTCTGCGAGTTTAGCCCAACGCGGATCGGTTTCTAATTTGAGGTGAAGCATGCTCATTTTTTCTAAATTTTAGGTTTGTAAAGATAGAAAAATATGTATTCTAAGATTCAAATGATTTTTTAGCTAATATAATTCCAAATATTCTTGTATTTACCAATCTCGCGGTAAGCATTTAAAATTGTTTTATGCTCGGGTAATACTAAAGAAGGGTCGCTGCTAAGTATTTTTTTTGCATAAAAACGAGCACTTTGCAAAATGTCTTTATCTTTTATAACATCTGCTATTTTTAAATTTAAAACACCGCTTTGTTGGGTTCCCATGATATCTCCAGGACCTCTTAATTTTAAATCTACTTCAGCAATTTCAAAGCCATCACTCGTTTTTGTCATGGTTTCTAAGCGTATCTTGCTATCTTGACTTAATTTGTGACTTGTCATTAAAATACAAAAACTTTGCTCTGCACCACGACCAACACGACCTCGCAATTGATGTAATTGTGATAAGCCAAAACGCTCTGCACTTTCAATAATCATTACAGATGCGTTTGGTACATTAACGCCAACTTCTATAACAGTAGTAGCTACCATAATATTTGTCTCGCCTTTGACAAAACGTTGCATTTCAAAATCTTTATCTGCTGGTTTCATTTTACCATGTACAATCGAGATTTGATATTTAGGCTGCGGAAATTCTCTTACTATACTTTCATAGCCATCCATTAAATCTTTATAATCCATGTGCTCACTTTCTTGTATTAACGGATAGACGATATAAACCTGTCTACCTTTTTCAATTTCATCTCGCATAAACCTCATAACTTTTAAGCGATTTGAATCGTATCTGTGAACCGTTTTTATGGCTTGTCTTCCTGGTGGTAATTCATCAATAATTGAGATGTCTAAATCACCATAAACCGACATAGCTAAAGTACGCGGAATTGGCGTTGCAGTCATGACCAAAACATGTGGCGGAATTATCTTAATTTCGGTCTCATCTGGTAGGGTAGAAGTAGGACCTTTTTTCCATAATTTTGATCGTTGAGCAACTCCAAATCTGTGTTGCTCATCTATAATAGCAAGCCCTAAATTTTTGAATTTCACCTTATCTTCCAGTAGTGCGTGAGTGCCAATTAAGATTTGTAAATTACCATTTTCTAAAGATTCGTGTATATCTCGACGTTGTGAAGTGTTACTTGAACCTGTTAATAGTTTTATACTGATATTCAATTTATTAGCTAACTCGCTTAATCCTTGATAGTGTTGTACTGACAAAATTTCAGTAGGAGCCATTAAGCACGCTTGAAAACCGTTGTCAAGTGCCATGAGCATTGACATGAACGCTACTATGGTCTTGCCTGAGCCTACATCACCTTGTAGTAATCTGTTCATTTGTGCATTACTACCCAAATCGTATCTAATTTCTTTGAGAACTCGCTTTTGAGCATTGGTTAATTCAAACGGTAAATGCTCGTTGTAGAACGAATTAAAATATGTGCCAACTTGGGTGAAAGGGACACCTTTAATTTTTGATTTTTGGATAAGATTTTTCAAAATTAATTGAATCTGAATATAGAATAATTCTTCAAATTTTAACCTAAATTGAGCTCGTGCTAAAAGCTCATTGTTTTTAGGAAAATGTACATTAAAAAGTGCTTCGCTTTTTGATAATAATTTAAGCTCAGAAATTAGTGATGTTGGAAGCGTTTCAACAAAGCGTCCGTTTGTTTCTAAAAACAAACTTTGCATTATAGTATTCATTACTTTATTTGTAATGCCTTTATTAGATAATTTTTCGGTTGATGGGTAAACAGCTTGCATGGTCGACCGTAAATTCTGTTCATGCGATTTTAAAGGTTCAAATTCTGGATGTGGCATTGAAAAGACACCATTAAACCAGTTTACTTTTCCGAAGATAACATAAGGTATATTGGGCTTTAGACTTTCTTTAATCCATTTTTGACCTCTAAACCAAACCAGTTCCATGCGACCAGTATCATCTAGAAATGTCGCAACCAATCGCTTACCTCTTTTTTGAGCTACTTCTTTAAAACCTGTTATTTTACCTATGATTTGAACCTCTGCGCTATTGCGTTGTAATTGATTGATTTTGTAATATTTAGTGCGATCGAGATAGCGGTTTGGGAATAGGTTAATCAAATCCTGATAGGTGTGAATGCCTAACTCGCTTCGCAGTAAATCTGCGCGATTAGGACCAACACCTTTGAGGTAATCTATAGGAGTTTGAAGTTTAGAACTCATAGTTGCGAATTTACCAAATTCCCACGAAAGTGGGAATCCCTTTGGTGATTGAAATACAGATTAAATTAAGAAGTAATAATAGTTGTTTCTTGTTAAGTGAGAATCTCATCGAGAGCGAAGCGAAGAATCTCATCATTTTCTACTTTATTAATGTTTACAAAAACCGTATTTTGGTCTCATCTTTGATAAAATCTACACATGAAACAGTTAGTACAATTTATTATATTTTTATTTTTCTTCGGAAATGTAACTGCACAACAAACCAATTATGTGGATTTTAAGAGAATCGAAGCTAATTTGAATTTATCATTAGAAATGCAGCGCGTTGAGGGTATATATTTTGTTGAATTTGAGGTTTTAAAAGATATCGACTCTATTTTTTTAGATGCAAAGCATATACAACTAAAATCTGAAGTTTGGGAAGATTCTGGAATTGAAAATGACTTCAATAATTCTCTTACTGAAAGAACTATAAAGTCTAAAGCCAAGGATGGTAAAATGTGGTTTTATGATAATTTTAAAGTAGGTAAGGTGGTAAGATTAGGTTTAAGGTATGAGGCTTCTCCAAAAAAAGCACTCTATTTTGTCGATAAACAAATCTGGACACAAGGTCAAGGGAAATACACAAGCAATTGGTTACCAAGTATAGATGATGTTAATGATAAAATTGAGTTTGATTTATCGATCACCTATAAAAACGGTTATGAAGTTTTAGCAAATGGAAAGCTTATAGATAAAGAAGTTGGAGAAGAATTTACTAAATGGCATTACGACATGCAAAAACCAATGTCGAGCTACTTAGTCGCTCTCGCAATAGGTAAATACAATAAACAAACGGAAACTTCAAATAGCGGAATCTCTTTAGAATACTACTATTATCCAGATGATTCCTTAAAAGTTGAGCCAACCTATCGTTACTCTAAACAAATGTTTGACTTCTTAGAAGAAGAAATCGGTTTCCCATATCCTTGGCAAAATTACAAGCAAGTGCCTGTAAAAGACTTTTTGTATTCTGGGATGGAAAATACAAGCTTGACTATTTTCTCAGATAGTTTTGTAGTCGATTCCATTGGGTTTAACGATAAAAATTATATCACTGTAAATGCTCACGAGTTAGCGCATCAATGGTTTGGTGATTTGGTAACAGCGACTTCTGGTGAGCATCACTGGCTTCAAGAAGGGTTTGCGACGTATTATGCCTTACTGGCTGAGCGCAATGTTTTTGGTGATGACCATTATTACTGGCAGTTGTTTGAAAACGCTCAAGAACTTATTGCTCAAGAGGAAGCGAGTCAAAGTACATCGCTTTTAAATCCAAAATCTAGTAGTACGACCTTTTATAAAAAAGGTGCTTGGGCATTGCATATTTTGAGAGAGCGAGTAGGTGATAGTGCATTTAATGGCGCTGTGAAAACATATTTAAATACCCATCAATTCGGAAATGTAACAACTACCGATTTTATTTCAGAAGTTGAAAAAACGAGCCAACAAGACTTATCTGATTTTGTTGATGAATGGTTGACTAAAATAACGCTTCCGGAAGATGCGATGGTAAAAAGTCTTAAAAAATCTAGCTTTATGCGAGAGTATTTAGAAATAAACTGTAACGATTATTCTCAAAAATGCAAGGATTATTTGGTTTCTAATCTTTCCGATAAGGCAAAAATAAAAGTGGTGAGTCAAATTTCAGAATATATTGAGGCAGAAGCATTTAATAATAGTTTAGAGGTGCGACAAGCTATTGCTCAGTATGTTAGTGAAATTCCGAACGAATTAAAAACAGAGTACGAATCTCTTTTGGATGATAAATCATACATAACGATTGAGGTTGCTTTATATAATTTATGGGTTAATTTCCCAGAGGAGCGCGTCAAATATTTGCATAAAACCAAAAATATTAAAGGTTTTAACGATTATAATGTGAGATTGCTTTGGTTAGTACTACATTTAAACACTATTGAGTTTCAGCCAGATAAAAAACAAGCTGTTTTAAATGAGTTAATAAGTTTTAGTTTGCCTGAGCATCATTTTGAATTACGAATGAAAGCCTTTAGTTATCTAAAACTCATTGGAGGTTTTGAGACTGAATCTGTAAAAAGTTTGCTTGAAGCTACAAAACATCATAATTGGCGATTTTCTAAATATGCCAAAAATGTAATTGAAGAGTTGGAAAAAGAAGATATGTACAAGCAATTGATAGAACAACTTAAAAACGCGCAGGAGTGAGGGCATTAGTAATATCTGGTGGTGGAAGTAAAGGAGCGTTTGCAGGAGGTGTTGCGCAATATTTGATGGAAGGTCAAGGCAGAGAGTATGATATGTTTTTAGGGACGTCTACTGGTAGTTTATTGATTAATCATTTAGCGTTAGGAGATATTGGTAAATTATATGATGTATTTACTAACGTGCAACAACATGATATTTTTAGTGTAAGCCCATTTGTACAGCGAAAAAAAGGAGATAGAGAATATGTGTCTATAGACTTTGTAAATTCTCTCTGGCAATTTATACGTCGTAAACGTACGTTTGGAGAGAGTAAAGCGCTGAGGCGACACATTAAGCGGAATTTCACAAAAGAAGAGTATAATAGAATTAGGGAAACTAAAGAAGATGTCGTTGTCACGGTTTCTAATTTATCTATGAATCGTGTAGAGTATAAGTCTATTAAGGACTGTACTTATGAGGAATATTGTAATTGGATATGGATATCTTGTAACTACATACCTTTTATGTCTTTGGCTAAGGTTAATGGTTATGAATATGCAGATGGTGGATTGGGATGTGTAATACCTATTAGAGAAGCCATCTTGCGTGGTGCTACAGAAATTGATGCTATAGTTTTAGAAGCAGAGCAAATGGAGCGTACTAAAGTATTGGGTAAAAATCCGTTTTCGTTAATGCTTAATTTATTTGGACACCTATTAGATCAGGTTGAAAAAAACGACATAGTCATTGGTAAACTTGCTGCAAAAAACAGAGGAGTTAAGCTTAATCTCTATTATACACCAGTGAGTTTAACAGAAAACTCGTTAATCTTTAGTAAACGGTTAATGACGAAATGGTGGGAGCAAGGGTATGAGTACGCAAAGGGTAAACATGATGACGCTCCATTATTATAATTTACAATAGTCGCTTTATTAAACAGGGTTAGATGGTGTAAGCTCTATACTTCTACTTTAGTTTATCTACAAATTTATACGAGATAAAATTTTCAATTAAATAGTAATACGTGTTGGTTGTTATGATATTTACCAAATATTAGAAACTTCTTCTTTGATAAAAGAAAGTGCTGCATCGCTAGGCGATCTTTTTTCTACCATGTCTGTTAAAATTGTTTCTCTTAGTTTATCTGCACTATCAACCTTGTCAGACAAAGCTGCTTTTCTAATCATTTGAATTGTGGCATTTTTAGCTGTAGATGCGATGCTCCAACATTGGTCTGTAACATAGATTTGCTGCGCTAAATTATGATCGTATTCTTGTTCTATGTTTGCTATAAGTAAAGATTCGTAATCTGCTTTATTTGAAGATGTTGGGTTTACTCTTAAAAGTAGTTTTGATGGTTTAATTCTTTCTAAATAAAGCGAGAGTCTTTCATAGGCTTGGAGACGTACAGGTAAGCTGTCTTTTTGCAACTCTTTTTGTATCATAAACTCTCTTCGGTTGTTTTCATTTTCTATATGTTCTTTAAAAAATAAAAAGGCAATTGCTCCGGTTACGAGTGCAGGAATACAGTAAAGTAAAAGTCCTAAAATATCTAAATCCATAATTGGGTTTTGTTTTAATTTGTTAATGTGTTTGTTTCTTCGCTAGTTTCTGCTTCAAGTTTTTTACCCTTTCCGCCTAAATATTGGCAATCTTTCAATGCCTGCATATTTGTAAAAGGTACTCGGGTTTTATTGTATTGATATGTGCTACTCAATTCTTTTGATAAATTGTGATCATCAACATTAACTTCAATATCGTCCATTGTAAATTGACAAGGATGCTCGTATCCAGCTGCATGAGTTATTTCTATAAATTCTTTTCTAAACGTTTTGAAATATTGAGCAAGACGTTCAGATTTTAATGGAATATTTATTCCATTTTGCAACCATTTACTTTGAGTAGCTACACCACTTGGACAGCGGTTTGTATGGCAAATCTGAGCTTGGATACAACCAATACTCATCATAGCTTCACGCGCTACGTTTATAACATCTACTCCCATAGCAAATGCCATTGCAGCTTTTCCGGGAAAGCCTAATTTACCACTCCCTATAAAAACAATCTGTTCAGATAAACCTTTCTCCTTAAATAATTTATATAAATCTCCAAAACCGTAAACCCAAGGTAGTGATACATGATCAGCAAAACTTGGAGGTGCAGCTCCAGTGCCACCTTCACCACCATCAACGGTAATAAAATCTGGGCCTTTTCCAGTTGCTTTCATGATATCAGCAAGTTCTTCCCATTGTTCTAATTTACCTATGGCAGCCTTAATGCCAACAGGTAAGCCAGTAGCCTCTGCAATTTTTTCGATAAAATCTACCAATTCTGGTACATTACTAAATGCTTTATGATTTGGAGGAGAGAGTACGTCTTTGCCAACCTCAACACCTCTAATTGCAGCTATTTCACTCGTTATTTTGGCGCCTGGTAAAACACCACCTTTTCCTGGTTTAGCACCTTGTGAAAGCTTAACTTCAATGGCACGTATAAATGGGTTGTCTTCAACAAGTTTAATCATTTTCTCCATTGAAAATCCGCCATCATTTGCACGCACACCAAAATATCCAGTGCCAAAATGAAACATTACATCACCACCATGGCTATGGTAAGGTGATAAACCACCTTCTCCAGTGTTATGATAGGCTCCAGCAAGTTTTACTCCTTTATTAAGTGATTCTATTGCTTTTGCTGATAATGATCCAAAACTCATTGCAGAGACATTAATAATTGATGCAGGACGATAGGGTTTTTTACGTTTGTTATGAGCTCCCATCACTTTTGCGCAAGGCAAAAAAGTTTTATCAATAGTATTTGGGTGGTTTTCACCAATTTGAAAAGGCATCATAGCATTATTGATAAATATATGTTGATGTGCATAAATATCTCTATCAGTACCAAAACCCTCGTAATTATTTTCGTGTTTAGCAGAGGCGTAAATCCAACTGCGCTCTATGCGATTAAAAGGAAGTTCTTCTCTATTGTTAGCTACAAAATATTGACGTATTTCTGGGCCAATACTCTCAAATAAATATCTTATGTGACCAGCTAAAGGGAAGTTATGTTGTATTGTGTGTTTTCTTTGGAGAACGTCGCGTATCGCGATTATAACTAATATAATAAGAATCCACATCCACCAAGATATTGATGTGATAACGTTAACAATTGTATCCATTACGATTAAATAGGTGTTTAAAGTTCTTTAAATTTCAACGATATAAAAGTAATGAATCTTTATCTTTATAAAATGACATCTAAAAGAAAAAAAATTGGTTTAATCTTTATAATTGTATTTGGTCTTGCGCTTGCAGGATTTTTTTATGCTAAGCATGTAGTACATACAAAATTCGATACATTTGTTGAGAATCTACCTAAGCACATTGATTTACAATACGATAGTAAAGAGGTTGATATTCTCTTCGGAAATTTAAAAATAATAAAACCACTATTAACTATTAGAGGAAAAGTAACCAATGAGATTAATGCTCAAATAAAGCTGGAAACTTTTGAAATTAATGATATAAGTTATTGGGAGTTATATAATAATGATGCCATTGATATAGAATCTGTAATTATAAGCCAACCCAATATTATCTACTATCATAATAAGCAAGTAGAAGGACAAAGTTATAATGATATTTTTAAAGATGGTGCTAAAAAAACTTTTAGAATAGGCAACTTAGAGATTAATGAAGCTAATGTGGAGGTGTTAAATGTAGAAAATGATTCTCTCATTTTTTCTTCGGAAAATTTAAACATTCAATTATCGTCTGTAGCTTCATCAGAACCATCAAACTCAAATCTTCCATTTGTGGTTGAGGATTTTTTGCTAAACTCAAGTAATCTCAAATATCAAGTAAGTGCCTACGAGAATTTATTTATAAATCAAATTGATATTGATACAGATAATTCTAAGTTTTCTGAAGTCTCTTTACAGACAAAATACTCTAAAGAAGAACTTTCAAAATTAATAGAAGTAGAACGAGATCATTTTGATTTAAGTGTGGTTTCCGTAGAAATTAAAAATCAAGCGTTAGTTACAAAAAAAGAATCACCAATAGGATTTAAAGCAAGTGATGTGATTTTTAATACGTTAAACCTAAATATCTATCGAGACAAATTAGTTGTAGATGATTTTAATCATAAATCATTGTATAGCAAAATGTTAAGGGAGCTTAATTTTAGTTTAGATTTAAGTAATGTATTTATTAATAATGGATTAATTGTATATGAGGAAAAGGTAAAAGCAGATAATAATGCAGGTAAATTAGAATTCTCAAATTTAGATGCCAAAATTAATAATGTGTCTAATACTTATAAAATTGGCAACAAAACAACTATAGATATAACTGCTAACTTTATGGAGAATACGCCTTTAAAAGTAGATTGGAATTTTGATGTTAATGATGTTAATGACACCTTTATATTTAAAGCAGATTTAGGCAATTTAAAAGCAGATCATCTTAACCAATTTATGCAACCTAACTTAAATATAAAACTTGAAGGCGAATTACTAAAAACCTATTTTACTGTAGGTGGTAATGCAAATACATCTACAGTTAATTTAAAGACAGATTACGATCAATTTGATGTCGTTATACTCAAAGAAGACGGAAAAGAAAAAAATAAATTTCTATCTGGTTTGGTAAATTTATTTATATCAAAAGATAGTAAAGATGACTCTAATGATTTTAGAGAAAGTGATACCGAAACTGTAGAGCGAGACAAAACCAAATCGGTATTTAACTTTGTATGGAAAAACGCTAGAGCAGGACTACTATCTGCTATGGTTGGTGATGGTGAAAAAGACGATTAATTATTTAAATAATCTAAAGTGAGCTGTGTAAATGCTTTTACGCCTAATAACATACCACTTTCATCAATCATAAAATCTGGAGTATGATGCGGAAAAGCACCTTTAGATTCTTCATCAAGACTCATGCCACCTAAAAAGAAATAGATACCAGGTACAACTTCTTGAAAATATGAAAAATCTTCACCACCTGTAGTAGCCTTCATTAGTTGTACATTTTGCGTACCAGCAACTTTTTGTAATGAAGGGAGCATTTGGTCAACCAAGTCTGCATCATTGTAGGTAATAGATGTTTGATTTCTAAAAGTAATAGTAGCTTCGCCACCATAGGCTTTTGCTATGGTTTCTGTCATTTCTTTCATTCGTCGTTCTATCATTTCGCGCATATCTGGATCAAGAGTTCTTACTGTGCCAATAAGTTCTGCAGTTTCAGGAATAATATTAAAACGTGTTCCTGCTGTTATTTTACCAACAGTAATTACTGCTGCCTCGTCGGTTAACTTGGCTTCTCTACTTATTATGGTTTGCAAACCGTCAATAATTTTTGCTGAAATTAAAATAGGATCAACGCCACTCCAAGGTTGCGAACCGTGTGTTTGTTTTCCTTTCACATTAATGACAAAACGCTCTACAGAGGCCATAATACCACCTTTTTTATATTTTAAAACACCAACAGGAGTTCCTGCGTTAATGTGTAAACCAAAAATAACATCTACCTTAGGGTTGTTTAATACACCTTCTTTAATCATAAGTTTTGCACCACCTTCTTCACCTGGTGGTGGACCTTCTTCTGCAGGTTGAAAAATAAATTTTACAGTTCCTTTAATTTTGTCTTTATGTTTTGATAGTACCTCTGCAACTCCCATTAAAATTGCAGTATGTGTATCATGACCACAAGCATGCATGACACCAGTTTTTGTTCCTAAAAATTCGGTTTCTACAGTACTTTTAAAAGGTAAGTCATTACGTTCTGTCACCGGAAGCGCATCAATATCTGCTCTTAAAGCCACCACTTTTCCTGGCTGATCTCCTTTTAAGATGCCTACAACTCCTGTAATAGCAACACCTGTTTCTACCTCTAAACCTAATGCTTTTAAATGTGCAGCAATTTTTTCGGCAGTTTTAAACTCTTGATTAGATAATTCTGGATTTTCATGAAAATGTCGACGCCAATCTATCACTTTAGATTCAATATCTATAATATCTTGTTCGAGATCATTTTGAGAGAAAACGGTTAAACTTCCGAAGAAAATAAAAAACAACAACAGGTAACGCATCTTTTAGATTTTAAGATTATGCTTAAAGGTATTCAAAAAAACGTTAAGTTGGTTTAGAGGTGTAATTGTTTATAATTATTTATAAAAACGTTTAATAAAAACTGGGCTTTTGGTTAATTTCACGCTTACTAAAAAATGTAAAATTTGGAGAAGTATTTAAGTCAGTTAAACGAAGCGCAATATGAGCCAACCGTCCAAGTAGATGGACCAATGATTATTATTGCTGGTGCAGGATCTGGTAAAACGAGAGTGTTAACTTATCGTATTGCATACCTGATGAGTAAGGGTGTAGACTCGTTTAATATTTTGGCGTTGACATTTACAAACAAAGCTGCCAAAGAGATGAAAGGTAGAATTGCAGATATTGTTGGCGATGGTGAAGCAAAAAATTTGTGGATGGGAACATTTCACTCAGTTTTTGCAAAAATATTGAGGTTTGAAGGACATCATTTAGGTTTTCCAAGTAATTTTACGATTTACGATACCCAAGATTCTCAAAAACTGTTAGGCTCTATTATTAAAGAAATGGGCTTAGATAAAGATATTTATAAAACAAAGCAGGTTTATAGTCGTATCTCATCGTATAAAAATAATCTTATAACTGTAAAGGCATATTTTAAAAATCCTGAGTTAATTGAAGCAGATACTGCTGCAAGGCGACCTAGAATGGGTGAAATCTATAAAAATTATGTAGACCGTTGCTTTAAAGCAGGAGCTATGGATTTTGATGATTTATTACTGCGTACTAATGAGTTACTTACACGTTTTCCTAATGTTTTAGCGCAGTACCAAGATAAGTTTAGGTATATATTGGTTGATGAGTACCAAGATACAAATCACTCGCAATATTTAATCGTTAGAGCTTTATCTGATCGTTTTCAAAATATTTGCGTTGTTGGTGATGATGCGCAGAGTATTTATGCCTTTCGTGGTGCAAATATTAATAACATCTTGAATTTTCAAAAAGATTATGATGATGTAAAAGTCTATAGGTTAGAACAAAATTATCGTTCAACCAAAAACATTGTAGGTGCAGCAAACTCTGTAATAGAACATAATAAAACCAAACTAGATAAAGTCGTTTGGACAGCAAATGTAGAAGGAGAAAAAGTTAAAGTACATAGGTCACTTACAGATGGTGACGAAGGTCGATACGTTGCAAGTACCATTTGGGAAAACAAAATGAATCATCAACTGCCAAATAGTGATTTTGCAGTTTTATATAGAACTAATGCGCAATCTAGAGCTATTGAAGATGCTCTGAGAAAACGAGATATACCATACCGTATTTATGGAGGTTTATCGTTTTACCAACGTAAAGAAATTAAAGATGTAACCGCTTATTTGAGACTTATTCTCAATCCTGCAGATGAAGAAGCGCTCAAACGAGTTATTAATTATCCTGCAAGAGGTATTGGTCAAACAACTGTTGACCGTTTAATAGTTGCTGCAAATGGTTTTGGCAAAACAATTTTTGAAGTCCTGCAACACATTGACCAAATTGATATTAATATTAATAAAGGCACTAAAAACAAATTAAAAGATTTTGTCACACTTATAGAGAGTTTTCAAGTGATGAATCAAAACGCAAATGCATTTGAATTAACTGCACACGTTACAAAAGCCACAGGCTTAATTAGAGAAGTAAATAAAGATGGTACTCCAGAAGGACAAGTAAGACTAGAAAACGTAGAAGAGCTTTTAAATGGTATTAAAGATTTTGTAGAAGGTCAAATAGAAATAGCAGATGCAGGAGATTCTTTGGCAGAGTTTTTAGAGGATGTTGCTCTCGCGACAGATTTAGATGGTGATAAAGGAGATCCTAATCATGTGGCAATGATGACAATTCACCTTGCAAAAGGACTAGAGTTTCCTTATGTTTTTATAGTTGGTATGGAAGAAGATTTATTTCCTAGTGCCATGAGTATGAATACTAGAAGTGAACTAGAGGAGGAGCGACGATTATTTTATGTTGCATTAACACGAGCCGAAAAACAAGCTTATTTAACATACACCTTGTCTCGCTATCGCTGGGGAAAATTAATTGACGCAGAACCAAGTAGGTTTATACAAGAGATAGACGATCAATTTGTAGATATTATTACACCAATTAATGATCCTCGACAAAACCCAATGTTGAGTGCAGATATTTTTGGAGATGTAGAGCCTAACCAAATAAGATTTAAGAAACCTGTGATAAGACGAAAGTCTGATGCTAAAAAACCACCAAAATTTGTTGCGCCTAAAAACTTAAAACCTGTCTCTAAATCTAGCGCACCAGATAAAGCTAATCTTTTTGATGGTAATTTGGTTGTTGGCAATTTTGTTGAGCATGGTCGTTTTGGTAAGGGAGAAGTTTTAAAGATAGAAGGCAAAGGCGCAGATACTAAAGCCGAAATTAATTTTGAAATTGGTGGTGTTAAAAAGTTGTTGCTTAGGTTTGCTAAACTTGATGTGCTTGGGTAAATTTTTTTTTCTTCGGAAATTTTAGTTTGTAAAGCTTGGATAGTGAAAGAAAACCAAATTACTTTACCATAAAAACCGAATTAATATTCCCTTTCCCGTCATATTCTTTAATAGGATTATCAGGATCTAGTATCCAATTTCCGTCGATAATAAATTTGTAGTAATGCTTGCCAGCAGGTAACGGTAAACGAAGTTTCCAATAATTGTTATCAGCTTTCTGCATTTCAATATCATGTTCATTCCATCCATTAAAAGAGCCAGCTAAAATGACACGATTAGCATTCGTGTATCCTTTTAATAAAAAGGTCACATACTTACCAACATTTATTACCGAGTTATAATGTCCAAACTCATTTAATACCTTTGATGGATTAGATGGGTCAATCATCCAGTGACCATCTACTATGAATTTATACTCGTATTCACCAGCTTTAATATCTAATTTTAATTCCCAACCATTGTCTGTTTTATACATTTCTAAATCATGTTCATCCCATCTGTTAAATGATCCTGCAACAATAACTTTTTTGGCATTTTCATGACCCTTTAGTCTAAAACTCACATTTCCTTTACGATTAGGAATTGCTGCTTTAGTATCCATCTTTAAATTATAAACATCTAGATTGCTCTTTTTTATTTGGGCTAATTTAGCGTTGGCATCGGTTTTTGAAGGTTCTGCCCAGTATTGATTATTAATGATAAACTTAAACTCCCAGACATACTCATCTTTAAAATCATTTATATGTTTTCTTAACTCATAAGTAATGTCATTAACTTTTTTCATTTTCCAGTCATATTTAGACCAGTTGTTAAATTCTCCTGCTACAACTACATTATTAATTGTTAAGTCTTCAAATTTTATATAGTTATCTGTATTATCTTCAGTAAACTCTTCATAATCATACTTACTAAATGTAAAAATTACATAATTGCCTTCAAACCTATATCCTTTTTTTGTTTGAGCATAAGTTGACCAGGTTGCAAATGCAATTATTAAAATAATGATATGTTTAATTACTGTTTTCACTGTTTAATTAACGGGAATTTTACAAAGTAAAGCTTTTCTTTTTTATAATTAATAATCGTACGCTGTTGCCTAAAAAACTCGTATCCCAAAATACCGTCTAATGATGTGCCAAAGGCGTCATTCATTTGATTAAGGTTGGTGAGCATTGTATGCATTGGTGCAAAATAAATTTTATCGCTTAGCTTAACACGATACAATTTTCCTGCCATAACTTCTATTTTTCTGCCACTTGCACCAATAAGCATTAAACGTTTTGATGGGTAAAAGTATTCTAATATTTTCTTGCTGGTATTTTTATTAAGTTGGTTATACTCTGCACCTGTGTCTAGGCCAAATTTTAATTTATGATTGTTTACTGTTGCCTCTAAAACAATGGTGTGATTTTTTAATTTAAAATCTACCGTATCAATAATTTTTTCTAAATATTCTCTAGGGTCTAATTTTTTTCCTTCGGAATTTACTCGAGATAAGGTTATTTGATTTAAATACATATCTATAAAGACCTCATAATCTTTTAAGATATCAAAACCAATAATACCTAAAAGGTGAATTTTTTTGCTAGTCTCTATATGCGATAAATCTATCACATCAGAGTTTTTATCTTCTATTGTAATATCTTTTATAATAAACTCTCTTAAACGTTTTTCTAAAGGGTTATCAATAACATCAATTACGCCTGAAGTTTCTTTGTTAGTACCAAAATGAGGTTTGTAAGACTTAAAATGAACTTTATTTAGAATTAATGACTCAGATCCTGTATCGATAATAAAATTTCCCTTTTGGTCTAAAAGCTCAGCTTCAATTACAATGAGATTGTCTATAAGTTTAAATGGAATTCTCGTTGTGTGCTCACTTAAAATTTCGGCTTTAGGATACGTAATAGGAGTGGGATAATCTATAGACAACCCATGCGAGGACATGATTAAGAATAAAAAGTATAGCGTTATATAATGTCGCATACTTAATAGACTATAAAAGTTTAAGAGTGTTACACTTTTATTACTCTAAATGTGTTTGTGTAAATGCTTTTAATTTTGTCCAAGTATCTAATAACTCTAACCCAACCCATCCATGACCAGCATTTGGATATAATGTAAATTGATGCGTAACGCCAAGTGTTGTTAATCTGGTGTCCATGTCTACACCTTGACTTGTAGGTATTAGTGGATCTTGCCCACCATAAAATAAAATTGTTGGAGGAGACGATGATGTCGCTTGATGGTAAGGACTTATTTCTTCTAAATACGCAGTTGAGGTGTCTATTCCAAAAGTGTTTATAATTTCCTGCAGTAAAGGGTCTTCGTTATTTAAATAAGCTGGATCTGTAAAATTAGTTGGGCCTACAACGCTTGCAACCATTTTTACATCATTTTGAGTGTCAAAAGCATAGCTCCATAGCATAGATAGATGTGCTCCAGCACTTGTGCCTAAAAAACCAATATCACTAGAAATTACATAATCGTTTTGGTTAGCTTTAAGCAGGTTAACAATTGTTGTAATGTCATTTATTTGCATTGGGTAAGGTTGGTTATCTGCATCTGCAAGTCTATAATTTATATTTACAATTGCAATATCTGGTAGCTCTTCTAACATGATATCTTTAAAAGGATTCATATCTGCTTTATCGCCAGAAGTCCATCCACCACCATGAACTAATATCATAACTTTAGTTTCTGTGGTTCTATTTGCTGGTAAATAAATGTCAAAAACTTGATCGCTATCAGTACCATACGATACATTTAATTCTTGCCTAAATTCTAAAGGTAATGTATCTTGTTGTTCATTTATTATTGTGTCATCGTCTGAGCAAGAGTAATTTCCGAAGGAAATAAAAAGTAATAGTAATGCGAGTTTTAGAGTTTTCATGAGTTGGCTTATTATTTTAAAAGGTCATTATGTCTATTTTTGAGGCTTTAATGGTTAATAAAGTTTTATAACATACATATGTTGTAATAAAATAATTAATTACTTTGTAACGTATTTGTAAGGTACAATATTATGGCACAATTGATAAAAATTTACGAAGAAAATCCTAACCCTAAGGAGATTAAGAAAGTTGTAGACGTTTTAAAACGAGGCGGATTAGTAATTTATCCAACAGATACGGTTTATGGTTTAGGTTGTGATATAACCAATATTAAAGCATTAGAGAAAATTGCCAGAATAAAAGGGGTAAAGTTAGAGAAGTCTAATTTTTCATTTATTTGTGAAGATCTAAGTAATTTAAGCGATTACGTTAAACAAATAGATACTGCTACATTTAAAATTTTAAAAAGAGCGTTACCAGGACCTTATACTTTTATACTTCCTGGTTCTAAAAGTTTGCCTCATCCCTTTAAAAAACGTAAAACAGTTGGTATTCGTGTGCCAGATAATGCTATTACTATAGAGATTGTTAAGCAACTTGGTAACCCATTAGTATCAACATCTATTCGTGATGAAGATGTTGTAGTAGAATATACTACAGATCCAGAACTCATTCTCGAAAAATGGGATAATCTCGTTGATATTGTAATTGATGCTGGTTATGGTGGTAACGAAGCCTCAACGGTAATTGATTTATCTGAGGATGAACCTGTGGTTATTAGAGAAGGTAAGGGTAGTTTAGAGATATTTTAATTCGCTATTGACTCTTATCATTAGGATATAAAAAAAAGCTCAATCGTTAGATTGAGCTTTTTAATTTTATAAGATTTCTTAAGGATTATTTTCCTTCAGATAAAGCTTTCATTTCAGTTTCAACCATTTCATAAAATTGGTCAATCTTAGGAAGCACTACAATACGAGTACGTCTATTTTTTGCTTTATTATCTGCAGTATCATTTTCTACTAATGGTACGTGGTAACTACGACCAGCAGCAATTAATTGTTGTGGGTTAACTTCAAGTTCTTCTAAAACTCTTACAACAGATGTTGCACGTTTAACACTTAAATCCCAGTTATCAACTAAAACACCTTTAGAGTAAGGTACATTATCTGTATGAGACTCTACCATAGCTTCAAAGTTTGGTTTGCTATTAATTACTTTAGCAACTTTAGCTAAAACTTCTTTTGCTCTACTCGTTACATTGTAGCTACCAGATTGAAATAATAATTTATCTGCAATAGAAATAAATACCACACCTTTTTCTACGTTAACTTCAATATCTGGATCGCTAATACCAACTGCCTTCTTTAAGCTAGATACAATTGCTAATGTTACACTATCCTTTTTTGTTAACGCATCTTGTAATCTTGTAATTTTTAAATCTCTTTCTTTTAAGCTTTCTAGAGATTTTTCTAAGTTCTCAGCACCTTTTTGCGTTAAAGTTGTTAAGTTACCTTTTGTATCAATTAAATCTTGATTGGTTTTACGTAAATCAGCCAATTGATCTTTCATAGTTTCAACACGTGCCATTGCTGCAGCTTTATCAGATAGACAGCTGTTTAATTTTACGGTTGCAGAGTTTAATAAATCTTGTGTTTCCTTCTGTTTAGTCTCTAGTGCCATAAATTCTTTCTTAGACACGCATGAGGTCAATATCAACATTCCAGCAACACTTAATAGCATTAATTTTTTCATAATTGTTTTTAAAAAATTAGTTATAAATTTTTATTTGTTCATTTCTAAGAACACATCAAAATTAGAGAAAACTCTAGTTCCTTTTAATCTATTTAACTAAAATTTTAACACATTTACTAACAATTAGTAGATACGACGGTTCTTAATAAAATATGACCACACAATAGAAGTGGTTTGATAATAGTTTTTTTTCTTCGGAAGTTGCTTACGCTCAGTAATAAGCCTTGGTAATTGTCCGTAAAAGCTAAAGTGCGCTCTTAAAACTGCAAGAAAATGAGCAAATTTAAGGGTGAATAAAAATTTTAAACCAGCAATCCCATCAAGTACAAGCCTAACAAAGATGATGCTAAAAAGTAAACCGCTCGTGTTTTTTGTAATTGTAAATAGGCTATTTCTAAAATTTAGATAAGTTTTTTTTGGATTAATTGCACTTAACGTAGCACCTCCAACATGGTAAACTGTTGATGCGCCAACGTATACAGTTTTAAAACCAGCATTGAAAGCGCGCCAGCATAAATCAATTTCTTCAAAGTGGGCAAAATACGTTTCATCAAAACCCTGTAAAGTATTGAAGGCTGATTTTCTAATAAAAAAGCACGCTCCCGAAGCCCAAAAAATTGAAGTGGTGTCATTATATTGACCTTCATCTTTTTCTAAAGTATCAAAAATGCGACCTCTACAATAGGCATAACCATATTTATCGATAAAACCACCAGCAGCTCCAGCATATTCAAAGTAAGCTTTATTTTTATAGTCTAATATTTTAGGCTGTATAATCGTTGTACTGCTTTGCGTTTCAAACTCATTAATAATAGGTGTGAGCCAATTGAGAGTAACTTCTACATCGCTATTTAATAAACAAAATATATCTGCATCTATATGTTTTAAGGCATCATTATATCCTTTAGCGTAGCCTCCATTTGTTGAATTTTTAATAATTTTTACCTCCGGAAATTGGCTCTGCACAATAGCTATAGAATTATCTGTAGAGGCATTGTCTGCCACATAGATATCTGCACCTTGAGAATGTTGTGTAACCGATGGTAAGAATTTTTGCAATAATTCTTGTCCGTTCCAGTTTAGTATAACGATTGCAGTTTTCAGAAATGTGGTTTTTTAATCTATTTTAAGTTTGTCAAATTTATGTTGAAATTTTTTAATTTCACTCTTTTATCCACTTAACTCAACCATCGTGAGTTAAATTTAATTAGTGCTATGTTTTTTGAATTGGTATTAAACTATGTAGAATTTCTATGTTGATGTAGTAATACTATAGTATGCACTACTTTATTTATTTAGTTAGCCAAGACTCAATAGTATTAAAATCTACTTTTATTTCCTCAAAGTCTTTATAAAGGTTTTCAGCAATATCTAATAATTCTTTTTTTAAGTACTCATCTGTTATTTGAATATCATTATTATGTATTAAATCAATAATACATTTAGAATGAGACTCTAGAGGTTTAGGTGTCTTTTTTAGAATATCATAATATATTTTACCATTGTATTTGCTCAATACTAGAGAATCTGCGATGTATTGTTGGGTTCTGTCAATCAGTAATTTATCGGTAATAGTATGGATGTTTTTATATTTATAGTAGGCTTTAAGTTTTAATTTCACACTGTTAAATGAAGCTTCACTTAAGTTGGCTAAATTTTCTAGATAAGCATATCTAAGCACGTTATCGATAAGATCATCAAAAATTAAATTTGCGTTTATTTTAATGGCGATTTGCCTATCACTTAAATCTATTATGTTGTTTTGTTTTTTATAATAATCAATTATTGATTTAGGGTAATCGTCTGCCTCAAATTCGTAAGAATAACTTTTATAAGATATTGTAACATTGCTCTGTGACGTACAGATGTTAACATATAAAAAGGTTATAATTAAAAATATCTTATTCATATAAATCGTTTGGGTCTATTAATTTTGAGGATTAAACTTATATCAAATAACCAATAATCTAAAATTAACATCATTAAAATATGTATGTTACCAGTAGATAAAAGATGTAATTAAATAAATAAAAGTGATATCGTTTATTTGTAAGTTATTAAAATATCTGCTATGTTTTTTAAGTTAGGTTCTGCTATTTCGGTATTAGGAGCTAACGGAAAAAGTTGTTGACCAGGTCTACTCACAAAAGCAGCTCTCCAACCAGCCCAAAGGGCACCTGCAACATCCCAACCATGAGCAGCAATTAGCATACACTCCTCGGGTTTTACATTTAATTTATTGGCTGCCCAGTTATAAGTATCGGTAAAAGGTTTAAACTTACCTACGTCTTCTATACTTAATATTTGGTCAAAAAGTTGAGTTAATCCAGCGTTTTTAAATTGCGTGTTAACACCTTCGTTAGATGAATTTGTAAGCGAGACTAATGTATAACCAGCTTGTTTTAGCTGTTTTAAAGCGTCTTTTACTTCTGGATGCGTTGGTAAATCTCGTAACCCACTAATGACAATACTACGAGCTTTTCCTTCGGAAATATGAATATTATGATTAGCTGCAACCATTTGAAGAGCAGCTGCTCCAATATGACCAAAAGGTTCATAACGTTGACTTGCCGAAACTACTAATGAGTATTGTAACATTGTAGTAAACCACAAGGGTAGTAAATCTTTGTTACCGTCTAAAGCAACTTCAACTTGTGATTTTATCGTTGTAAGATCTAAAAGCGTTTCATTAACATCAAAAAATAATACTTTGGGTCTAATTTTTGGTTCCATCATCAAATATCATAGTAATAATTTCATTAAATTCTTTTTTCCAAAACTTGTCGTTATGTTTACCTTCAAATTCTTTCACTTCTATTTTTGAATTTGACGCTAAGTACTTAGATGTTAAAAACTCAACATCTTCTTTAAGAAAGAACTCTTCAGTAGCATATCTATAATATAAGTTTGGGTATTGTTTGTCTAATTTCCAAATAGTTTTAGATGTAATATCACCACCAAATGGCGAAAAGCAAATATAAGTTCCTATTAAGTCAGGTTTAATATTTAATAAGCTTAATCCAAATCCAGCACCATTAGATACTCCATAAAAATACCTATCATTTCGAGTTGGTGTTTGGTTAAGTTTTTTTTCTACATGTTGAATTAATTCTTCACTAAAATACGTTAAATGACTTTTAAAGGTATTCTCTAGGTGTGGATACATGTTATCATCTGGGAAGTCTTGATTTACATATTCAAAATATCTATAAGTTAGATTATGTGGTTCTCCATTACCAATGGTCATGCTTGTGCTATCTGCCACTTTGCCATTTGCAAAACTGGCAACTAAAATTAAAGGTTTAATTATTTTATGGTCTATTAAAGAATCTAATACGATTTTTTTATGAGTTAAATCGCTATTTCCGTCGGTAGCATAAATAATAGGATAGTTGTTTTGAGTCGTAAATCCTTTTGGTAAATACACGTTGTGCTTTCTGTATTGGCCTAAACTAGTACTGTAGAGAGAATCTGTTAGAAACATAGATTTGGAAAGCGGAGTTGACTTTTTAGTATCGCATGAGTGTATTGATAATCCTAAAATTCCAAATAAAAAAAATATAATTATAATTCGCATTCTATACATTTTAAGTATTACCTAAAGTACTTGGTTTAAATCTATAAAATAAAAATTGTAATCTATTTCTTCAAACCAAAAGTTTTGTTTTCTTCTCGGTTTTACAATTTACATTAATAAGCCAAAATCTCGTAACTATATAAGATTTATCTCAGGTAGATTTATTAATCATTAATATCATCTAACAATTTTTTAATGGTAATAATATATTTTCCGTAGAGATTATTAGTCCACCAATTGGTAACATAAACAATGAGAATAGCAATAATTAAATAGCTAATTATATATATTATCAAACTTGTAGAACTCATACTAAACGTAAGGAAATTATAAAGTAAAGAATTGTTGAAACTATCTTTTCCCGTATACGCAATGAATGCTAAAAGTGGTAATAATAAGCTTCCTGAAACTATTGCAGTTTTGTAAACCTCTAAAGTTAAATTGAGCTCATATATCGTATTTAAAAGATACTCTTTAGAGCTTGTATCTATATCTAACGTGCGTTTAAGAAACGTATACATTTTTAATAAGTAGACGATAGTTATTAACGTAATGATAAACAATATCACAAAATATAGCCCTTTGGCAATGTCATTCATTTTATAAATACTAGGGAATAAAAAGAAAAATAAGAATATAATGACTTGTGTTAAAATTTCAGTTTTTAAGTTTCGTCTAACTTTTTGTAATGGTAATTGTGTTGTTTTTAAATCTTTAATATGCTGCGGAATTATTTGATCATTCATAATCTCATTATCCATCTTGTTTTTTATATCATCAAAATTCATAACCTTGCTTTTTTATAATGTCTTGTAATTTAATTTTCGTTCTATTTACTTTAACACGAACGTTAGCCTCAGTAAGACCTAGATTAATAGCTATTTCTTTACCTGTAAAACCTTCTATGTATTGAAGGATAAGCGCTTTTTCGATTTTATTTAATTGCTTTACCGCTTTATAAAAATGAGCTAACTGTTGGTCTTTTTCATTATTATAACCTTCACATGCAGTGGGCTCAATCTTTATGGAAGCATATTTATCTGGTTTGCGTTTTTCTTTTTTAAAAAAAACAATTGCAGTATTTAATGCGACTCTATACATCCAAGAAGTAAACTCACTATCTCCTTTAAAAGAATTTAAAGATTTCCATAGTTGAAATATAATTTCTTGAAACAAATCCTGTTGGTCTTCAAGTTTGTCAAAATACATTCTAGAAACTTTGTATAAAATACCTTTATGCTGATTGATTTTTTCTAAAAACTGCTGTTCAGTTATTTTCATCAATTGTGTTATTTGATAACAGGTGTTACTTTAAATCCTTTTTGTCTTAATAAATGGATTAGACCATACTCTTTTACTAAATGTCCAGCGCCTACAGCAAATAAATTACTTCTATTTGTCATCATGGTTGGGATTTGTTCAACCCAATTGGCATTTCTATCTATCTGCATTAATTGTGTTGCATTCTCATTCATATATAACTCTTTTGTAATTAAGTTCACTGCTTTATCAATATCTTCATTATTATAAGCAATAATAGCTTCGTTAAAATCCTTTTTATAAGATTCAAAGAGCATAATTTGTTTTAGGGCAAACTCTGTTGGATAAGCATTTTCTAATGTTTTAATTTGTTCTGCTGCTTTCTCTAACGCAAATATCGGTTTTTCGTACCTAGCTGCTATTAAGGTAATTTCATTTTCTAGATATTTAAGATTAGTGCATGGTAACATTTTAGCAGCCATAATTGAATTTAAAATAGATAAACCGTAAGCATCATAGTTGATTAACTTAACTCCAGTAACCTTAGTAACTAAACTATCTAATTTTTTAAATTCAATATCAGATAATTCATCTGATATTTTTTTTGGGTTACTCATTGCCTTTTGCAGTTCTTGCATTTCGTTAGGGTCTGATAGGTTTATTTCTAAAACCAAAGCATCAACACGTTGAAGTACTTCTTTTACTTTTTTAGGTATACTAAAGTCTTCTTCGCACATAATGTGCAATGTTCCAAATAAATATGATGGTTCTTTAATATCTGCATGTTCTATCTTCCATAAAACAGAATTATCTAGTTTTACTTCTTGTTGAGCATGTAAAGAATTAATAGATATGGCTAATGTAACGACTACGATGATAAATTTTAAATATCTCATTTTAATGTTTTTTAGAATTCGCTCGGTAAGTATGGGAATCTAAAATTTGTTACAAAAAAAAATAAAAATATTTTTTAAATGCAGAAATATAGGGAAGCGAAGCATTGTTTTAACTCATCACTTTAGTTATAACGAGTTTTAAAAAGTTGAAGAACTAGAGAGATTTAAAAGAGTAATTTACGAAAATTAGAGCTAGGGAAAAGTAAATTATTGGCAATTAGTTGTTTTAGTAATTTTAATTAATAGATGCATTTATGAGCTCAATGATTTCATTTATTCTTTTAACTAATGCGTCAGATTGTAGATTGGCAGATGTATTGTAGGTAATTGCGCTAGAAGCCATTGATTCTAGATTTTTATTAGAAAGTATTTCTTCTATAGGCGAGCTTAGTTGTGATTTTCCAATTTCTTTTTTGTAATCCTGTTGGCTTTTGTCTAAAAGCCAATTATGGTTAAGATCATTCATAAAACTATTAACAATATCTCTACCTAGTCCTAAATCCATAATAGCTTCTTCTAATCTATGATTTGCTATATCAGACCAAACAATCTCTATCTCTCTTAAAGCTACTACATCAGACGACCAATTAGAGAGTATACGTTTTAATTTTCCATCTTTAATTAATCTTAAATTTCCAGAGTTTATCAAATCATTTTCAACAGGATCAAATGTAGGGTCATTTCCTATTTGTGCAATGTCTTTAATAATACTATCAAAAACTGCATTTTTGGGCTCATCAAACGCTTTTAATATTTGAAATCCAGAATTGATGACATTAGTCCTGGTTAACATTTTTTCTTCTAATTGGCTCAAGTTAGATAGGTAATCTTCTTTTAATTGGATTAGTACAAGTTGTTCTTTGATACCGTTTTTTCTGTTCTCGTTCCAGTTATTAATTTGTAATGCTATTAAGATACCTATAACGACGAGAAAAATTTCACCAATGGCGTATTTAATATACTTTCTAGTCTTACCTTCTATAAGTAAGTTTTGTCTAATTTTTCTATAAAATTTTATCATTGGTTAGCTATAATGTGTATTAATATATTTGATTACAGTTAGTTATATAGTTAAACAACTAATTTAGTAAAAGAAAATTTATCAGAAGTATATCTTTAGAACTTTACAATTAAACTAGAACCTTACTATTAATAATACACGTTACTATTTAAAAGGCTATCTCAAAAAATATGAGTCTCAGTATTAAATCGAAAATTCTCAATATAGTATAGCGTAATAATGAAACTATATTTTGACAGAATTATTTAGGCTCAACATCTCTCAAAATTATATCTTGTACTTCATTAATCTCTGCACTGTGAAGTATTGAAATATCACCTGTACTTTCAAATATTACTGCCTGAACCTCTGATAGTTTATGTACGTTAGCTTCTCTCAATTTAGCCATCAAATCGCTTACTCCAACATTACATTTTTTCAAGTTATCATAAAAGATTTCACCATCTTTCATTAAAAACTGTGGTTTGTTAGTAAAAAGCTTTTTAAACAAATCATTTTTTCTAACTAGAAACGAAAATAAGGTTTGAAAACCTATAACGCAAAATAGCGCTAATGTACCTTTTAAAATTCCTTGGTCTTTGTTTATAACTATTGACGCTAATATTGAGCCAACTGCAATAGTTGAAGCAAAATCAAAGCTTGACATTTTTGCAAATGTTCTTAACCCAAATATTCTGGTGATAACCATAATGGCAGAAAAAATACCAAGGACTGAAATAATTACTAAAATGGCAGTTTCTAGATTCATAATTTTTATTTTAAATTTTAGTAAAGTTACATGTTTAAAAACCTTATTATAGTTTTTTTAGTCTTGAAGATTGCACAAGAGTATCATCAATTATAATTTTGTGCGCATATTTAAAATTAGTAATTATTACTTATATAATAGTTAGCGCTCTGCTTTAACAATTAAACTAAGTGGTTTTTTTAAGTAATTTTTGTTATAAATCTATTTTGTAAATTTTTAATAGAAATTGTCAGGTTTGGCCAATTTCGCTTTGCGAAATATAATACGCTCTACATTTCATGAATAGCTTGGTATATCTTTTAAAAACTCATAACGTTCTTGTTTAAAATCCATCATGCAGTAATAATGATTAATGCCATTGGTAACCATTAGGTATGTTGCATTTAAAGCTAAATTGTAACGTGCAATTTGATCAAAAGTAGTTTGGTCTATCTTTATTTTATGCGATTTACATTCTACAATTAAATGGATGCTGCCATCTATATTAAATACTACAATATCATAACGCTTTGATAACCCATTAACTTTGAGCTCTTTTTCTACATTTATTAAGGATTGTGGGTAATTTTTATATTCTATTAAATACTGTACACAATGTTGACGCACCCATTCTTCGGGTTGTAAAACAATGAATTTTTTACGTATAGCGTCAAAAATAGAAACTTTATTTTCGTTACTTTTGAAACGGAATTTAAACTTAGGAAAATTTAATTCTTGCATAGATGCAATCTTGTATTTTTTCAAAGTTAACTCACAAAAAACAAATACCAAATCTCAATACTTATTTTTGAGATAAGTGTTTATAAAATCTCTATTGTAAAAGTTGGACGACGTAAAGCAAATCGTTGCAGATATTAAGAAAGGTAATATTAAACCCATTTATTTTTTAATGGGAGAAGAGCCTTATTATATAGATGCAATTTCAGACTATATAGAAAAAAATGTTCTTGCCGAAGAAGAGAAAGGCTTTAACCAAATGTTATTATATGGTCGAGATGTAACTATAGATGATATTGCTGGTAATGCTAAGCGTTACCCAATGATGGCTGAACGCCAAGTTGTTATTGTTAAAGAGGCTCAAGATTTGTCTCGTACTATTGAGAAATTATCAGAATATGCCTCAAACCCTCAACCATCTACGGTTTTGGTTATTAATTACAAGTATAAAAAAATAGATAAGCGTAAAGCGTTATATAAAGCTATTAAAAAGACAGGTGGTGTTGTTTTTGAGAGTAAGAAATTATATGAAAACAAAGTTGCCGATTGGATAAGACGTGTTTTAGCTGGTCAAAATTATACGATTTCGCCTAAAGCAGCGCAAATGCTTGTTGAGTTCTTAGGAACCGATTTGAGTAAAATTGTTAATGAGCTTAACAAATTAAAGATTATGCTGCCAGAGGGTACTCAAATTTCTGCAGAAGACATTGAGGAGCATATTGGTATAAGTAAAGATTATAATAATTTTGAGTTACGAAAAGCCATAGGAGCAGGAGATACCGTAAAGGCATTTAAGATTGTAAAATATTTTGCAGATAATCCTAAGGATAACCCAATGATATTAACTGTATCGCTATTGTTTGGTTTCTTCTCTCAGCTATTGCATTATCATGGGCTTAATGATAAAAACCCTAGAAATGTTGTTGCTGCATTGAGAATCAACCCTTATTTTGTAGATGAGTATATATCTGCAGCTCGCAACTACCCAATGAAAAAAGTGAGTATGGTTATTTCTATATTAAGAGAGTTTGATGTTAGAAATAAAGGTGTTAATTCTAATAGTGTACCACAAGGCGATTTATTAAAAGAATTGTTGGTAAGGATTTTTACTGCTTAAGAAAAAAGGTATTTCTAAGGAGATATATAGTTATAAAAACTTGGACTTATTGACTCATATCATATAATTATTTTCACTTTAAGACTCTTTAACATAAACTATTAAACCTTCGTTAAACCCTTGTAAATATTGGTGTTTGGTGTAAATGAGTGTTATATTTGAGTAATCAAAATATTAACAATTAAAACCAAACATAATGGAAAACTTAAATAGAAAGACCGTTGCAATTTTAGCAACTAATGGATTTGAAGAAAGTGAATTAAGAGAACCAATGAATGCTTTAAAAGAGGCAGGAGCAGATGTACATATTATATCTGAAAATTCTGGAACTATTAAATCTTGGGCAGATGGTAATTGGAGTAAAGAATATAATGTAGATAAAACATTAGACCAAGTAACTCATGCAGATTATAACGCACTTGTGTTACCTGGAGGAGTTATTAATCCTGATACCTTAAGACGAAATGATAAGGCAGTAAGCTTTACAAAATCGTTTTTTGAAAATCATAAACCTGTAGCAGCTATTTGTCACGCACCATGGTTATTAGCCGAAGCTGATGTTTTAAAAGATAGAAAAGTAACATCATACAGCTCTATCAAAAAAGATATCATTAATGCTGGAGCGAACTGGGTTGATGAGGAAGTTGTAGTAGATAGTGGATTAGTTACTAGTAGAAATCCAGATGATTTACCAGCATTTTGCTCTAAATTAGTAGAAGAAGTTTACGAAGGTAAGCATGAAATGCAAACTTCATAATTCTTGTGTAAATTAATGTAATAGATAATAATATGTCTGTTATATGATGAAAGCGCAATATCAATGTATTGATATTGCGCTTTTTTTATGACCTTTTTTAAAAGTAACTCTTTAAAAAATTAAGTTTATCAATTTTCATAGGTGTAATGGGATGACCATAAAAATCAGTTTTTAGTCCTGTAATTTCTCCACCCATTTTTAAAACCATATTAACCGTAATATCTCTGGCATCAATAATGACATGCTCTGCACTAGTTTTAAAAATTTCCTCTAATGAAAATAAAGCTATTTTTTTTCCAAAACCAAGTCCACGTAATTTTTTATGAATTGCTAATCGTCCCCAATGCCACTCACCGTTTTGGGTCCAGGCAGCAACAATACCCAATACTTCATTATTAGTTCTTATGCACCACCATTTTTGAGTGGTACTAGTTAAAGGAATTAATTCTTTTGGTATATGCTGTTCTTCATTAAAAACCGTCTCAATAAATAATAAAGCCATAGCATAGTGTTTTTTATCTAGTGGCTCTATTTTATATCTATTTGGGTGCATTGAATGTTTCAATTTCACAACTGTATTACGTGAGTTTTGTAAGCTAATGACGTATATTAAAAATCTCTTTGTTTAATAAGCTTTTTAATAAGTATAATTTGTCCGAGATGATAATAGCAATGTTCACTCATTACGGTTAGATTTCTTAAATAATTTCCGTATTCTTTTTTTACAAAGTTTTTTTCTAATTCTTTATTAGATAGTTTTTTTACTGCTGTAATAAAACGGGTAGAATTATTACAAAATTGGGTTATTAATAACTCCCATTCTCGCTGCGAAGTAATTGGTTCATAATCAAAACTGTACTTATCTCTTATAGTTAACTCTCCACCATTTAGCACGTTTAAAACACCTACCAAATAATAATTTATATGAAATGTTAAATCTGCAATAGAGTTAAGTTCATGAATTTTTAATGTGGCTATCTGCCAGTCTAGATCTACGATTTCATTCTTAAAATTAGTTCCTGTAACCCATTGACCGTTAAGTAACACTTCGTTTAAGCTATCGGCTAAATTTTTTGCAATATCCATTATGCGCGAATTATAAATTACCAATTATTTTTTAACTCCATCTGTAATATGATATGAACTAATTTAATAAAAAGAAAACAAAACTTATATAAGTATACTTCTATTAAACAGCGTTATTGACTTCTATCCAATACCCATTAGGATCCTTAAAATAGACTTGATTAATACCGTCTTTTCTAACGTAATTTTTAGTAGGCGTATCTTTCCAGTCTGAGTATTCAATATGTAAAGTATCCAAATGCGCTATAAATAATTGAATATTTGATATAGATAGCGCAAAATGTACAGCCTTATTAATTTTAATCTCATGATTAGGACGTGGTATGAGATGTAGTTGTTTGTCTACACCCAGAGCCAGCCATCGTGTTTTTGAGTTAGAAGCTGTATTTTCAATCTCTTTAAGTTTAAGCACCTTTTGATAAAACCCCATAGACTCATTTACATCTATAACCGAAAGTGCGATATGATCAAAAGTAAAATTAAACATAGTTAAAATAGTTTATTAATAAGTGTTTAGATGGTTAATTATATTTCAATATTAAAAAATGCAGTGAACCAGTCGCATAGATTTTACTAAAAATTAATTTTATCATAGCATTCAAAAGTTAAAAGCGTTGATATCTTATGACATATTCTCCAATTCCTCATTATAATCATATTGTAAATCTTCATGTAAGTTTAAAATCTTTTTAGTGATGGCTTCTATATTTCGGTCATATAAATTTCTCAAAGTCGTATTACGATTAATAGAAGGAGACATGTGTTTTAATTTTTTGCAAAAATAGAGGAGTAGTTCAACTTCGGTTTCTTTATTAAGTGAGTACCTAATGTATTTTTTTGTGTTTCTTAAAATTTTACGCACACTTTTTTTAATATAAAAATAACTGTTGGTATTAATGCTCTCAAACTGTTCATCTATTTCAGCTTTTACAGTTTCTATATAACCCTCTTCGCTATCTGCTTCAAATAGTAGATACGTTAGTAGCTCCTTATTTTCTTTTTTAAATCGAGAAAGTCGTAAACACAACTCTGCCAATTCTTGATTAGATTTATGTTTAAGTTCTTTTCTAATAGTCACTACCGAAACTGCTTTCATAAGTATTACGTGGTATTGTATTTGAGCAAATTATTTTTCTAAATCCGTTAAAGCATGCTTTAAAATCAAGGTATCTTGAAATGAATTTAAAATTAAACTTTTATGCCATTTATAACAAACAAAACACAAGAAGAAAACGTAGATATATTTTATGAAGATTATGGATCTGGGCAACCGGTAATATTAATTCATGGTTGGCCATTAAGTAGAAAATCTTGGGAACACCAAGTTTGGAAACTTGTCGAAGCAGGTTACAGATGTATTTCTTATGACCGTCGTGGCTTTGGGATTTCTTCATCACCTTGGAACAATTATGATTATTCGTCACTTACAAGCGATTTAAATCAACTCATAAAGCAATTAGAACTTAAAGATGCAGTCCTCGTAGGATTCTCAATGGGTGGAGGAGAAGTAGTACGTTATTTTACCGACTTCGGAAATGAGAACATTTCAAAAGCTGTCTTAATAAGTAGTATTATACCTCTAGTAAAGAAAAAAGATGACAACCCTAAAGGTGTGCCAGAAAATGATTTAGACGGTATCAAAGACGCGTTAGAAAACGATCGTGTTGGTTTCTTAAAAGAGTTCTCTAAGGGCTTTTATAATTATGAAGATAATAAGGATAAAGTGAGTATGGCTCAATTAGATTACGATTTTATTGTAGCTTCTCATGCATCGCCTAGAGCAACTATAGAAACAGCAAAGGCTTGGATGCATACAGATTTTAGACCAGAGTTAAAAAATGTAAACGTGCCAACATTAATAGTTCATGGAGATGCAGATGGTACTGTACCAATTGAAACCTCTGCTGAGCAAGCAGCCAAAGGTATTAAAGACAATACTTTTGAAATTATAAAAAATGCACCACACGGTTTAAATGTAACGCATAAAGAAGAATTGAATAGTTTATTGATAGATTTCTTAAAGAAATAAAATAATCTCAATTCTATAAATTAAAAAAAGCTAGTAAGATTTATCTCACTAGCTTTTTTGTTTTATAATTAGTATTAGTCTACCAAGTCATTTTATTAAACCAATAACGATCTCTATATTGTGTAATGTAATATACCATTGCATAATCTTTAACTTCTCTAATCGTATGAGGTAAAATATTAGGAACGGTTGATGTACCATTATCAAAAGGGATAACAGTTGGTCTATGAAAGGTCTCTCTTTGATCTACAAAAAACGAGTTAAATGAAATGTGGTTATCGTTATTTGAGAATACGCGTAATCCGTTTTCTAAATATAAAGTAGATATAGAACCTCTTTCTTTTTCTTCATTTTTATATTTTCTAGATGAGTATAAAGGTGTAAATCCCTTTAAAGTACCTTTGCTATCAAAATTTACAATAATACTTGAGCCATACGTGTAAAAGTAGTCGAGGTCTGTACTCATTGTATTTCCTGTTTTTCTAAATTCGCTGTCATAGAGATGTTTTTCGCCAATCATGTAAATATCATCACCTTTTACAGTAACATCTACAACCTCCAAACTCTTCAAATCTGATGCGTCTAAATTATCACTCCAATCATGAATTCCTATTAAGGTTTTAGTACCCAAATCATATAAGAACGCACCATCATTATCATTTCCTTCCTTACTATTTATTTTTATAACAGTTTTCTTTCCGTTCCAGAAAAAACCTGTGAGCATCGGTAAGCCATTTACATCAATAAGTTGCATATTCATGGGCATGAATCCTTCCGAAGAAAAATCAAAAGTCTCAATTCCTTTACCGTTAAATGTTAATAGTTTGGTAGATCTGCTTTTTTTATAAGCATCTATAGTTTTACTCATAATTACAACACCAGAGTTTTGTACAAAGATATCTTCGTCATAAGCTCTATCGCTCTCATAAGCTAAGGTTTCACTTTGTTCCCAAAGTAAATTTAGCTGCATATCGTAGACCCATACCATTACTTTTTCTTGTGTTTTTTTCTCAAATGGCATATTTGCAACTATAGCAAACTTTGTGTTATCTGGAGATATTGCAATCTCATAAAAACCAGATTTTGAGTACTTTTCTATTGGAAAGGAAGCCAAAATTGTATTCTCACTCACACTATTGTTAGTATTACTATAAACTTGTGCATTGAGATTGTGTTTAGCAGACTTTTTATCCATAACCGTAGATAGAAAAACCAAATTATCATCAATTTCTATAACCTCTTGCAAATCTGAGGCACGTAAACCAAGTTTTGGCAAATTAAAAGTAAAGGTTTCACCAGCCTTCATGTCTTGATCGTATTTAGTCAAAACCATAGCTTTAAGATTATCCATCATTACATTATCTAAATGATGTAAAGTTGTAAAACCGTAAGCCGAAGGGAAGTGAATATTATAAATATCCTTATCACTTTCTTTGGTAAAGTGTGCACTATGCACAGTTTTAAATTCTTGCGCATAACTAAAAGTAATGGCAATGCAAGTAATTAAGGTAACTAGTATTTTTTTCATAGGTTTTATAATTTATAAACTTGCTCTTCTAGCTTAGTAAATGCATTTTTTTCGTCGTAACTTAAATCTAAGTTAATGCGTTGATCTTGAAATGCTGCAAGAGTTTCTTCGGCTTGAGTTTTGTCCTTAAGGCTAATATCTACTTGTAATAGATTATAAAATATCATGATAGCTACATCCTTATTCATTAGAGCTTTTTTATCATTATAATCTACTTTTGCTAACTCAGCTTTCCAAATATCTCTAACTGCTATGAGCTCATCGATAGCACGTTGTCTTGTCTCTCCTGAGGCATCTTTTTTCATTTTACGAAATGCCGAAATAGCTTTTATTTTAGCATTTTCTAAAACATCATACTCTCTTTTTTTGTTCTTCGGAAATTCTATCGTAACAGAAGATGCTACAGGAATAAATCCAAATTCTTCATTTAGGTAAGTACTTATGTTAGTCATTATTTTTTTAACATTGTTTTTCTCATAACGATCTAAGTTTATAGTGTTACTATTAGACGATGTTAAAAACTGAAACTCATTATCAAATGTTTTTTCATCAATAATGTCTGCACCTTTCATAACTTTTAGGTTTGTTGGTTGCATGTAAAAAGTTTGTCCGCCATTATCTTGAAAAGCCATTTTTGTAATATTAATTACAATTAATAGATCATTACCTTTTTCATAACCTAAAAGCTCAACATTATCTGCTAACACTTGGTTATCAAATATAAGATGGTCATCTAAATTAGGTTGTACATAAACAGGCTCTCTTGGAGCTACATATCTAGGTTTTGCAGGTACAGTTAATTTTGGCTTTTTACCTTGATCTGTTAATGCAAGACGCTCTAATAAAGATAAGTCTTTAAAATCTTTCATCTCTTTATCATAGCGAGCTTCAGCTTTTTTTACTTCATCATCATGACCAGCTAAACGCTCTTCAAATTCTACTTCACTTTCTTTTAAAACAGTAGCGTAATTTGCCTTTTCTACTTCAAAGTCTGCAAGAGATTGTGCATTGAGCTCTTCTACAGTAAGTGTATAAGGAGTTTCTACAATAACTCTATAACTGTTGATAGATTCTTCTAAGGGATTGTTAGGTGTTCTAAGATTGAAGTAGCTAATTTTTTCAGACATTGCTCGTTGTCCAAAACTAGCAGTAATAGTCACTAAACAAGCGACTATTATGAGGTAACTTTTTTTCATTTTGTAAAAATTTATAATAAATTAGGTTCTATATGCTTAAAAGCAAACAGCGTGCGAAAATACAATAATTAAGCCACATTTGTTTTTAAGGCTCATTTCCAAAGAAAAAAGTAATTATATTTTATCAAATGATAATTTTCCTGGTCCAGCTAAAAAGATGACAATAAAGGCTATCGCATAGAGTAATGCATGTTCTTTGGTTGCCAAATCATCTTGTGCATGAACTACAAATGCAGCAACTAGCATTGTAATTGTTGCTGGTATTGCTGCCCACTTTGTTTTAAAGCCAATGATGATTAAAATAGGAGCTAAGACCTCACCAATGAGACATAAAATTAATGACGGTAAACCACCAATACCCAATGGGTCTGGAAATTCTGAGGCGTTTGAAAGTTTGTTTAATTTTGGGATTCCGTGGGTTAACATAAATCCGCCAAACCCTAACCTAAGGAGTAATAGAGCTAAATCTGTAAAGTTTTTTTTCATAAGATAGTGTGTTAGTTAATTAGGTACCTTTTAATAAATTAACACTCACAGTTGCTAATTCATTATCAGGAAATTTAGAAAAATAATTTTTATCTGGATGTAAACCAGCTTCGCTAGCAATAGTATTAAAGACGTCTACTTCTAATATGTATTGATCGCTATAGCCATGGGTCGCATCATAAGCTGTTGCAGCAGTTTTACCAATGTTTTGAGCAACAAGACTAGGTTTAACAGTGTGTAACTCTATCATTAATAAACCAAAGCGCTCAACGTAAGGTTTCCATTTTGTGAGGTGCTCTAAGAGTGAATCTTCAACAGTGTTATTAGATAAACGAGCGCCAAGACTTGCATATGCACCAGAAGATGAACTGGCTCTTTGCGTTATTTTATTTGGTTTTTCCCAAATACGATTGTGATCTAAAAACGTGCGTACGTTGAGTAAATCTCCTAAGTCTATATTGTAGTCTTCTTTTAAGTCTTGTGCTAAAATATCTGGTCTACCAATATCTCCCCAAATTACTTTAGCCCAAATATCTGCTTTAATTAAATTGGCTCGCGTTACTTTTAAAGCAGCTTGGTTAAAATCTGCACCAACAAGTAGTAATGGATGTTCATCTAATTGTCTACCTCGAAGTGTTTGATGCTCTATTACATCAAAAATATGCTGTATAAATGCACCATTACCACAACCCATATCTAAAATACCTTTTGGTTGCTCATCTATTGGTTTATTAAATAATTTAATGATTACCTGATCTATAACTTTAAAATAGGTAGAATGGGCTCCACCACTTCCCCAAACATTCATTTCTCTATGTACATGCTTTTCGGTATCTTCTGGAGAGTCAGTTTTTAGAATTTCTGCATTACCAAAAATTAAATCGTCTAGATGCACAAAGGTTGGCAAGTAAGATACTGTTACACCATAGGCACTGGCTCGCTTGGCAAAAAACAGACCTTCGTCTGTAAATTGATATGTGTTTTTTTTCTTTTTAAACCATCCAAGGTGCGAAAAGAAATCAAGAATTTTTTTAAAGCTTTCTGGATCTTTATGATACTCTTCTGCAGTAAAAGAGGCTTCCATGAAGTATTTATGAAATAAACCATTAACACCTAAAAGTACAATTATTGGTGCAACGATGACACCCTCAATATGTTTGAGTATTTGATGCTCTAATGAATCTTTGGTGGTGACCTCTATCCCAAATTTTTGTTCATAGCTTTTAAATACTTTTTCTAAAGCACTAAATGCATCTGGACCAATACGCTCTTCTGGAAATCTTACTGCATACGTTAATAGATTAACAGCTTGCTCATAATGAGGCACGAGCTCAAAAGCACGCTTGCTTTTAGAATTAATACTGTATGAGATTTTGTTGGTTCTATTATTTATATCTTGTGTTAACCAATCTTGTGAACATAATACTCGTAAAGCCACGTTAAGATAACCTTCATTAGCGTTAAAAGTTTTGGTTAATGTATTTATTGCTGCTGTTTCGTGCTCTAATAGATAATTTAAAACGCCTTGTTTATATAAGGAATAGGCAGAAGTTGCAGTTGCAATACCATCTAAATGTCTAAAAATTGTGCCTCTTAATTGTTCTTTATCTTGTTTTGAAAGCATGGGCTGATTGGTTTCCCATAAAGATAAAAAAATCTGCCATTTTGGTGACAGATTGTTTTTTTATGTTTTAATGTTAACTATCGTAATTTAGGATAATCGCCAGGACTTACTTCGTGCATCACATCATAAACTGCTTCAAAAATATCTTCGGAAGATGGTTTAGAGAAATAATCACCATCTGTACCATAAGCAGGACGATGCGCTTTTGCAGTTAGCGTCTTTGGCTGACTGTCTAAATACTGAAAACAATTTTGAGTATTTAAAATTTCGTTTAAAATATATGCCGAAGCGCCTCCAGGGACATCTTCATCAATAACCATTAAACGATTTGTTTTTGCAACACTATTTGCAATATCATGATTAAGATCAAAAGGCAATAATGATTGTGCATCAATTACCTCTGCATCTATACCAACCTCTAAAAGTTCTTTAGCTGTTTGAGCAACAATTCTCAATGTAGAGCCATATGATACTAAAGTAATGTCTTTACCTTCTTTAACGGTTTCTATAACGCCAATTGGTGTTTTAAACTCACCAATATTATCTGGCATTTTCTCTTTTAAACGATATCCATTTAAACATTCTATAATTACTGCAGGTTCATCACTATCTAGAAGCGTGTTATAAAAACCTGCTGCTTTAGTCATATTTCTTGGTACCAATACATGTATACCTCTAACCAAATTTATAATACCACCAAGTTGAGAGCCTGAGTGCCATATACCTTCTAGTCTATGACCTCTTGTTCTAATAATTAATGGTGCTTTTTGTTTGCCTTTGGTTCTATATTGTAATGTTGCCAGATCATCACTCATAATTTGCAATGCATAGAGTATGTAATCTAAATATTGAATTTCGGCAATAGGTCGTAAGCCACGCATTGCCATACCAATTCCTTGACCTAAAATTGTTGCTTCTCTAATACCAACATCTGCTACACGAAGTTCTCCATATTTTTCTTGAAGACCTTCTAGTCCTTGGTTTACGTCACCAATGTTTCCGGAGTCTTCACCAAAAATTAAAGCATCAGGATTATTTCCGAAGATATAATCAAAGTTATCTCTAATAATTAATCGTGCATCTACCAATTCGGCATTATCACTATACGTAGGTTTAATTTCCTTTGTATGTAATGCAGACCATTGCGAAGTACTGTGCAAATGAGAGCTGTATTTTGGTTGCACCTCACTTATATACGTGTTAATCCAATTTTGCAAGGCTGTTTTTTCATTAAAATCCTCTCCAACTAAATAACGCAACGTCTTTCGGCAGGCAGAAACCACATCCTTTCTACCAGGCTCTTGTATTTCTTTTAAATCATTAATAAGTTTTGTAATAAAAACTTTATTTGCGCTTTTTTGAGCAGCAGCAGTTAATAACGCTATTGCTTCTGCTTTTTCATTTAAGATTGGCTCTAAAAATGCATTCCAAGCAGCCTTCTTACCTTGTCTAACGTCTTTTTTTATGTTTTTATGTATGGTATCTAATTCTTCATCTGTCGCTATATTATTAGCAATCATCCAAAGTTTCATTTGTGCAATACAATCATACTCTTTTTCCCAATCTAATCGTTCTTTGCTTTTGTAACGCTCATGACTACCAGATGTAGAGTGCCCTTGAGGTTGCGTTAGTTCTATAACATGAATTATTACTGGTACATGCTCTTCTCTAGCAATACGTTCGGCCTTTTGATAGGTTTCTATTAAAGCTGTGTAATCCCAACCTTTAACCTTTAAAATCTCATAACCATTGTTATGTTCATCTCTTTGGAAACCTTTTAGTATTTCTGAAATATTCTCCTTTGTAGTTTGGTGCTTTGCATGAACAGATATACCATATTCATCATCCCAAACACTTATTACCATTGGTACTTGTAAAACTCCAGCTGCGTTTATGGTTTCAAAAAATAAACCTTCGCTTGTACTAGCGTTACCAATTGTTCCCCAAGCTATTTCATTACCATCTACCGAAAACTTTGTAGTATCAATACCTTTGACGTGTCTGTAAATTTTTGATGCTTGAGCTAAACCTAATAATCTAGGCATTTGCCCAGCGGTAGGAGAGATGTCTGCACTAGAATTTTTTTGTTCGGTAAGGTTTTTCCAATCGCCATTATCGTCTAAACTATGCGTTCCAAAATGTCCTCCCATTTGTCGTCCAGCACTCATTGGGTCTGCCTCAATTGAAGTGTGAGCGTATAAACCAGCAAAAAATTGCTGAATAGATAGTTTGCCAATAGACATCATTAAAGTTTGATCTCTATAGTAGCCAGATCTAAAATCTCCGTTTTTAAACACTTTTGCCCAAGCTAATTGCGGGACTTCTTTACCATCGCCAAAAATACCAAATTTGGCTTTTCCGGTAAGAACTTCCCTACGACCTAATAAACTACATTCTCTACTGGTTACAGCAGTTATATAATCATTCAAAATTTCATCTTTAAAATCTTGAAAAGTTAGCTCTGAAGTTGCTTTTGTTTGTGTTGGCATAAGTGTGAATTATTAACTGCAAATTTAACTAAAATTTGCTAATGTTACAACGTTGAATATTGTTATAATATTGAGAATATGATAAAAAATAGCCACATTTTAAGGGTAATTGTTAATTATCTTTAAAATTTAACACTTCTGTTAAGAATTTTTTAATACCATTTTCTTCTAAATAGACCTAGCAAGACCTGAGGGTCTACAGTAAATTTAATTCTGATTTTTTGGTCGTAATTTGGTTGGCCAATCTCCCAGCCTAAATTAGAATAAATAGGGAAGTAGAGCTCAAAATAATCTGTAACAAGGTCTAGTTTAATACCAGAGTCATATACGAATGCAGGATTTAAACCTTTATTTTTTACAAATCCTAAATCTCCATAGGCTTCAATATATCTCCAAATTGTTGTACTTACATTGGCTGTAGTCATCCATTGATTAGCAAAAGGAGTCTCTAATTTTGATTTAAATCCACCTTCGGCAATTATAATTTGCTGACTAAAGATACCTGATGCTTCTGAGCGACCTAAATAGTTATAGTCAAACAAATAATCTGTAGGTCTATCTAAAGCAAAGCTAAAATAATCTGAATTTGGTCCTGTGTTATTATATAAAAATGTACCAGCAAACAAGCGTAAATTTAACTGTCTATTGCTTTCAGAAAGTTTTCTGTATTCATAATTAACTGCAACCTTTCCGAATTTTTGAGCAAATTGAACATCGTAATACCATTTACTGTAATTTACTAATCCAGGATTTGAATTAACATATCTAAGATTAAATACATTGTAATCTGGCTCTAACAAATCTTCAATAATAGCATTTTCTCCAACTTCTCTAGAAATACTTACATAACGTAGATTTAAGTATTTTGATTTATCTGATCTAAAATTGCTATCGTCTCTAAAATTAAAAGATACGCTAGGTGTAAATATGGTTACAAATGAGTCTTCTGCAAAAGAGTTGTATTTGAGAGTCATACCATAACTAACGTTAAACAAATCCATATCTTCAATGAGATGAGTATAAAATACAGATCCTCCTCCTGTAAACGACTTAGATTTTGTTGCATACTGTGGTGAGAAGCGATAGTTTAAACGTTTTCTTAAGACGGTCTTATTATAAAACTTAGCTCCCAAAGTTAGACCGTCATAAATATTATTAAACTCAACTAGAGGCATTAAGAATATTTGATTGTAGTAAGGGTCTTCTACATCTTTTATAAGTCTAAATTGAAAAGGCTTATTATTAAATAAAAAACCTTTTAAAGATTTGTAGTTGTCTCGTAAATTAAACTCTGGTATAGTATTATCATAATTTAAAGCCAGCTTCTCAGTACTATTTTTTGGTAATGTTAAGGTTTTATCTCTATCTATATTTTCAATCCATAATTTTGAGGTTATAGAATCATTACTCAAGGTAAATAATGAAATAGGCATACTATTATCTCTCTTATTTCTAATCGTAAACCTTATAGAGTCTTCAAACTTCTCTACATTTTTAATTTTAAAATCAATCTTTTTTCTCGTATCTATATAGTCTGTGAAAAACCAATTCACATCTTTAGAAGTTTTAGATTTAATTAAATTTTCAAAATCTGTTGAGCTTGTAAGTTTTAGTTGATTCTCACTTAAATATTGTGTTATTGTTTGCTCTACCGTATTCTCATTAACAAAATCGTCTAAATAACGTAAGCCAAGACCAGCTTTATATTTACCAGCTATATTGGCATTAAATTTTAATAAAGAATCTTTAGACGTTGTTAAAGGTTGGTCTCTATTTGTTCTAGCCATTTGCATAAAAAACAAATTAAATTGATCATTATATGCCAAGTCTGCTGCATGAAAAGAACGAACACCCCAAAAATTAGCTAAGGTTCCTAAAAGTTTTGTATCTGGATAATAGGTTTCTACATATTTCATTAAGAAATAGATTTGAATACCATCTCTCAACCAGTAATCTTTTCTAGGATTTATTAATAGTGTATTTTCTAAATAATTGTTAAGTGCAGTTTTTAATAACTTTAGTTCGTATTGAAAGTTATCAGGAAACGGACGAATAAAATTTGGCAATTGATTTAATCCATACAGAGGATCCTTTTTATAATCGTTTTTCGTGATAAGAAGACGTTGATGAGGATAATCTCCAAGATTTTCGGTAATAAAACGTGTTATTTTATCTGTAATAAGTGCTTTTTCTTCGGAAGGTATGCCTTCACTAGATAAATCAGAATAAATCGTAAAATCGTCTGTTTGCACAAATTTAAACTCTGAAAACTTGGTGAGTATAAAAAGTGAGTTAACACGATCTTTTCCGTGTAAAAAGTATGTTTGTTTATCTAGCGTTTGCTTAATATCTAAAGTGTTTAATTCAGAAATTAATTGATAATTTAAAGGAAAATCTATTTGTAATGTAATATCTGCTTTTGGTACATATAAATCATCTAAATTTTTATTACTGTAATACTGCCATTTGCCATTATAAACACTAGGAGTAAGGTACCAGTTTTTTAGATTAAAATCTTTATTTGGGCTTATACCATAACCCGTAAATTTATCATCTGGCAATATAATATCATAAGCGAGAGAGATATTATAAGTTTGGTTTGGTAATAGTGGTGTTTGAAGTGTAACAGAAACCACATCTGGTAATTCTTTTAAATTCTCATAATTTAATGAATTACCATTATTATCTTTTATATCTGTAATGATGGTATAACCTCTTTGTTCGCTTTTAGCAAAATGAAATTTATCATTAAACTCTTCTGTAAATCTATTGGCTAAAGGTGTAGTTTTAGTAGAGTACGCGTTATTCCAGTCATTTAGGTAAATAGTAGATAGCGTATCGTTACTTTGATTTTGATAAACTATTTGCTGTTTTATATTTATAGTTTTGGTATCAACATTAATTGATGCTGCTATGTCAATTTTATTTTGACTAATAGCAATGCAACTCCAAAATAAGATGGTTATAAATAAAACAGATTTTAGTCTCAATGGTTAACTACAAATTTTAAGGGTTTAAATTGAAATTTTGAATTAGTAATATAATAGATGCCATTACTAATTTGCGTTGCATCTATAGATATTAACGTATTATTGGCATCAACAGTTTTTACCACTTGGCCTAGACTATTAAAAATGTACAGTTCTAATTGGTTTTGTAAACTCAAATCTACACTTAAGGTTAAAGTATTGTCAATAATATTAGACCCAAGAATTGTAATCATATTAGTAATGTTAAACTCTGGGATGCTTAATGATTGATTGGTTTGTAGTTGTAATGTAACGGGAAGATGGTCACTAAAATTGTGTAGCGCATCTCTAATTGCGAATGAAAAATCTGTGCCATCACAATCATTAGAATTTATGGCTTGATTATAGCAATTTGAATTTTCATTATTACCGTAGACGTCATAACTACCTGCTACAAATGATAAATTAGGATTTGCTATCATGTTTTCCGAAGTCATAATAAAATCAAATCTATCGTCAAAACCACCAGTTGTACCACCAAAACCCGTTTGTGTTCTTGTAGATTGTGTCATAACATCTACAAAATTTGAGTTGTTGTGCCAACTCCCAATACGATTTGCTGGATCAGTAAAAATAATAGTGTTGCCAGTATCTATAAGTCTTTGAAAAGCAGGTTCAGAGTCTGTATAAACATTAAAATCTCCTGCCAATACAATATTACTGTCTACAGGAAAATCATCTAAATAAATGACCAAGTCTTCTACCATTTGCAATCTAGATTGTTGGTTGTTTGTACCGCTAGATGCTTTCAAGTGACAAACTATAAAATCTAAAATTAACGGTGTTGTAACTTGCTCTACAGAGTTTATTTTTAATCTGTAATGGTTAAAATCTCTAAAAATAGTTGTGACAATATCTTGACTTTCTAAAATAAATTTAGAACTATCAAAATAGAGTAATTGTTGCAAATCATTTTGATTACCAATGTTATCATCTGAGGTGTTAAGCTCAAAAGTGGCACTTTGATAATTAGGATTTATAAGCTGTAAAGCATCTAAAATTGTATTTGCTCCAGACTCATTATTAAGTTCACAAACCATAAAAACATCTGGTCTGTAATCATTTAAAATAAAAGATAAATCATTTATTCTATTAGGTACAGCATCTTCCAACGGAAAATTAAGTACGTTATAAAACATGAGTTTAAAATCTGTTTGAGCACAAAGTGTCGAGACAGATGCAACACATAGAGAAACAAATAAAATTAATTTCTTAATCATAGCAGTAATCGTGAAATTTTGTTTGAGTATGTGGTTTTTAGAAATTCGGGCTTAAACCATATTCCTTATAAAATTGATCTAATATAGTGATGACCTCATCTGTAGTATCAACTAAGTGAATTAAATCTAAATCTTTAGCACTAATATTACCTTCATTAATTAAGGTAGATTTAACCCATTCTATTAATCCGCCCCAAAATTCTACTCCAAAAAGTATAATTGGGAATTTTTCAATCTTATTGGTTTGTATAAGTGTAATCGCTTCAAAAAGTTCATCTAAAGTTCCAAAACCTCCTGGCATTACCACAAAACCTTGAGAGTATTTTACAAACATTACTTTACGCACAAAGAAATAATCAAAGTCTAAGCTTTTATCATTGTCTATGTAAGGGTTATTATGTTGCTCAAAAGGTAAATCTATATTTAATCCTACAGATGTTCCTCCAGCAATATGAGCACCTTTGTTACCAGCTTCCATAATACCTGGTCCACCACCTGTAATTACTCCATAACCATGTTCTACAATTTTAGAAGCCATTTCTTCTGCTAATTTGTAGTATTTATGATCTGGTTTAGTTCTTGCAGAGCCAAAAATAGAAACACAAGGACCTATTTTACTTAGTTTTTCATATCCATTAACAAATTCTCCCATGATTTTAAAAATCGCCCAAGAATCATTTGTTTTAATCTCATTCCAACCTTTGTGGTTTTGTTCTTTTCTCATATATAATTAATATTTAAAATCTTGTCAAAGTCACAAATTTAAGTCAAATAGAGATATAAATGGTAATATATTGTAGTTTAAGTTTACCTATTTATAAACAAAAAAAGCAACCCAAATCATTGAGTTGCTTTTTTTAATTTATATCGTTTTTCCTATAAGGGCTTACGTCCGGAAATTATATTATATAGAATTACAATTACTGCAATTACTAATAATATATGAATTAAACTGCTTGATCCTAATCCTGGAATGATGCCCAATAATCCTAATAACCAAGCGATTATACAAATTACTGCTACGAGCCATAAAATACTTTTCATAATTGTTAGTTTTTAATGTTATACTCGAATATACATCAAAGTTAAAAACATAAAAAATTATGACTGCGATAGAATTAAGATCTTAATTGATAAAGGACGTTTTAGCCTTTTTCTTCGGAAATGAGCCTGATTACAACTCTTTTTTAAGAAATTTGGCAGTATAGCTTTTCTTATCTTTCACAATTTGCTCAGGTGTTCCCTTAGCAACAACTTCGCCACCTCCTTGGCCACCTTCATAACCGATATCTATTATATAATCACACATTTTAACCACATCTAAGTTGTGTTCTATAATAAGTATAGTATTTCCTTTATCTACTAATTTATTAAGAACAACCATAAGTACTCTAATATCTTCAAAATGCAAACCAGTAGTTGGTTCATCTAAAATATAAAAAGTATTACCTGTATCTCGCTTACTTAATTCTGTAGCTAATTTAATACGTTGTGCTTCTCCACCAGACAGAGTGGTACTTTGTTGACCAAGTGTAATATACCCTAAACCAACATCAACTATTGTTTCTAATTTTTTATGAATTTTAGGGATATGCTCAAAAAAGCTTACCGCTTCTGTCATAGTCATATCTAAAACATCACTAATAGATTTTCCTTTGTATCTAATTTCTAAAGTTTCTCTATTAAAGCGTTTACCTTGGCAAGTTTCGCACTCTACGTAAACATCTGGAAGGAAATTCATTTCTATAACTCTTAATCCTCCACCTTGACAAGTTTCACAACGACCACCTTTAACATTAAAACTAAATCGTCCTGGTTTATAGCCTCTAATCATTGCCTCAGGAATCTTAGCAAACAAGCTACGAATTTCATCAAAGGTTTTAGTATACGTTGCAGGATTACTCCTTGGCGTTCTTCCAATAGGAGATTGATTAATATCTATAACCTTATCACAATGCTCTAAACCTTTAATGCTTTTATAAGGCATAGGTTTTTTAACGCCATTAAAGTAATAGGCATTCATTATAGGATATAAGGTTTCATTTATAAGTGTAGATTTACCACTACCAGAAACTCCAGTAACTCCTATCATTTGTCCTAAAGGAATATTAATAGAAACATTTTTTAAATTATTTCCCGTACAGCCTTTAAGTTGTATTTTTTTACCGTTTCCTTTTCTTCTACTTTTTGGAACAGGAATTTCTTTTTTTCCGTTAAGATAATCGGCAGTTAAGGTATCGTGGGTAAGTAACTCTGCAGGAGTACCAATACTAATAATTTCGCCTCCATATTTTCCTGCTTTTGGTCCAATATCAATAACATAATCTGCTCGTTCAATCATATCTTTATCATGCTCAACCACAATAACAGAGTTACCAATATCTCGCAGAGCAACTAAAGAATTTATTAATTTTTCATTATCGCGCTGGTGTAAACCAATACTAGGCTCATCTAAAATATAGAGTACACCAACTAATTGCGAACCAATTTGTGTGGCTAAGCGTATACGTTGAGCTTCTCCACCAGATAATGATTTAGAGCTTCTATTTAACGAGAGGTAATCTAAACCTACATCGAGTAAAAAGTTTAATCTTGCTTTAATTTCTTTAACAACCTCTTCGCCAATTTTTAATTGGGTAGCGCTCAATTTCTCATTTAATGTAGCGAACCATGTTGCTAAATCAACAATATCCATATTGGCTAATTCTGCAATATTTAGTCCGTTAACCTTAAAATATAGCGATTCTTTCCTAAGTCGAGATCCTTCACAAGTAGGACATTCTACCTTATCCATATAATCTTTTGCCCAACGTTTTAATGACGTAGTTTCGGCATTTGTATATTGGCTTTCTATAAAATTAGCTACACCTTCAAAATCGATCTTATAATCTCTAGTTACACCTAGAGTTTTACTTTCTACAGAAAACTTATCGTTGCCACCATACATTATCATTTGTTTAGCTTCCGAAGGTATATTTTTATAAGGGTCATTTAAAGTAAAGTCAAACCGTTGAGCAATGGTTTCAAATTGTTTAAAAATCCAACTATTTTTTTGAGGACCATGTGGTGCTAAAGCTCCTGCTTTAATAGATAGCGTATCATCAGGTACAATTTTGTTTTCATTGACTTGATAAAGCGTGCCTATACCATTACAGGTTTGGCAAGCACCTTTTGGAGAATTAAACGAAAAATTATTTGGCTCAGGATTTGGATACGAAATACCAGATGATGGACACATTAAATTTCTACTAAAATAACGAGCTTCGTTTGTCTCATGATCAAGAACCATAAGTACATCGTCACCATGATACATGGCTGTATTTATGGTTTCGGCGAGACGTTTATCATTATCATCGGTATCGTCAATTTTCAATCTATCAATGACGATTTCAATATCATGCATTTTGTAACGATCCAGCTTCATACCTTTTACCAAATCTCTTACTTCACCATCTGCTCTTACTTTTACAAAGCCTTGTTTTGCGATTTGCTCAAACAACTCGCGATAATGACCTTTACGAGATCGAATAACAGGAGAGAGGATGTTGATTTTTTTTCCTTTATAACTCTCCTTTATTAGGTCTTTAATTTGTTCATCATTATAACTTACCATTTTCTCTCCAGTATTATAACTGTATGCATCACTTGCACGAGCGTATAATAATCTTAGAAAATCATAAATTTCGGTAATAGTTCCAACAGTAGAACGTGGTGATTTACTTGTTGTTTTTTGCTCAATGGCTATAACTGGTGAGAGTCCGTCAATTTTATCCACATCAGGACGTTCTAATCCGCCAAGAAACTGTCTTGCATATGCAGAGAATGTTTCGATATATCGACGCTGACCTTCAGCATAAATCGTATCAAATGCTAATGATGATTTTCCACTACCAGACAAACCTGTAATTACTACAAGTTTTTCTCGTGGTATTGTAACATCAATATTTTTTAGGTTGTGAACTCTCGCTCCTTGAACTTCAATTGCATCATCAAATTTGGTCATAAATGTATTGTAATGTGTGTTTTAATAGCAAAAGTGCAAAGGTATAGATTTTGTGATTAATTTCTTAGATAGAACCAGTCTTTGATTTTGTAATAAATTTTTTAATAAAAGGGTTAAAAAATAAAAAATGTGTCGCGTTAACGACACATTTTTACCATTAAGTTTTTATAAAATTATTTGGCTAAGGATAATTCTCCAGCGTCTATTGATTTAGCGTAGTTAGCTTTAACATCAGTTAGATAGCCAAAAAATTTGCTGTTGTCCTTTTTCTTCAAAATCACATATGTATCACCATCTTTATTGGTGTTAACTTCTGTTATAACAACAGTATCTCCATAAACACTTTTATATCCCGAAATTTTGCCTCGCTTTTTTAAAATGTTCGTTTTAGGAAAAAATACATAATTGAATGTTTGCGCATAAGGTTCATTTATTTTTAAGACATCACCAACTTTAGGTAAATCTTGTGAAAAAGACAGACTAAAGAATCCTAAAAAAAAGAATGTAAAGATTAGTTTTTTCATAATTTAAGTTGTTATAATTGATAATACTTCAAAATAAATAAAATTTTTATGTTTTGATATGCTTTTTATAAATAATTAACACAAAAAGGTTAAGATTTTTAATGAGTGTATTGAACAATAATTACTCAAGGTTTTCAAGTTGATTTCTAAATTTATGATTATTTTAGTTTTCAAAATAAACTAGCATAGAACAATGGATATATTAGGAATAGGATCAAGAATAAACCACAGTGAATTTGGTAAAGGTGTCGTCACAAACGTCACGTCAAAACATTATTGGGTCACTTTTATGGATAACGGATTAGAAACCATAGAAATTGATAGTGATTTTGAAGTTATTGAAGCCTGCGAAGATGAAGTAGATACAATTAGTTTTGCAGAAGTAGAAAGCAGCCTAGTGCATATCTTAAAAAAATGGAGTGATACTTCGGAAATCGTCAATATTGCAGATAAATGGAAAGGTGGAAAACTAATTTTAGAACCTAAGGATACGAGTTTACAAGGTAAAGAGTTACCAATTGATAGCTTTTTCCATAAAATAACCATGGTTAGAGATCGACTGCGAGTAATGGAACAAAAGATTAACTCTAGTAAAAATCTTGATGAACAAGAGAAAATAGATTTACAGCAATACATTACCCGTAGTTATGGTAGTTTAACGAGTTTTAATGTGTTGTTTAAAATGAAGTCACAGCAGTTTGTTGGGCAGAAGAGTAAGTAGTTTTCAGTCGCAGTCTCAGTCTCAGTCACAGTCATAGTCTCAGTCACAGTTTTCAGAGGTCAAACTCCATATTATGCGATTTAAAATCATTTATGTTTTTCTTAGGAAGAGTAATCACAGCAGAGTGGTCAACCGTTTTCAGAAATAGTGAGCAATTTAATAGTTTTAAAAAGCTAGGTTTAGGGAATTATTAGATAATTGTATATGATTATAGAAATTAAAGTAAAAATAAAGCGAACGTTCCTTTTTAGGAATTTCCTAATAAACGGTTTTGATTTTTTTGGTTCTTTTTTTTATCAAGAAAAAAATGAACACATACAATTTTAAAAGCCAAGTTTTAAACATAGAACATTTTAGTATGACTTAGAAAAATAAACTTTTCTAATCAAAACCACATAAACAATCAAAGGAATCAACAAACAAATAACTACAGAAGCCACAGTGTAACTCATACCAACAGTATTAAAACTTCTTAGGAATTCTGCAGACTTATCAAACAACGTATTAGAGAACTCTGAAAAATCTTTAATGAAAAGCAATATAAGAAATACTATTGCCGAAAACCCAATTTTAAGATAGTGCTTTCCTCTAATTTTCTCAATAAGAAGACACCATGACATTGGGATGATGATGAACCAAATAATAATATTAATTTCTTTGTAACTAAATCCTGTGAGTCTTGAGAGAAACATGAGGAACTCGTAAGTAAGTTCAAAAATCTTTTTCATTAAATTTAATTCTAAATCTCAAATTTATATGAGAAACTCTGTGCTACTTAGTGTATCTCTTAGTTACAATTTTTATTGAAAACTGTCACCTGATGACTGCTCACTGGTTTTCAAACCCTCAATCTCCAAACCAAAAGCCAACAACTTATGAAATGTTGGTAATTGTGCTCCAGTATCAGTCGTTGTCCAATCGCTCCAAGACGCTTCTAATCCATCAATAGGTATAATATCAACCCACATTTGATAGCTTGTAGGTTTTCCACTTTTATCTAAGTGCCATAAGTATGAATCTCCAGGAGTAGAGCCACCATTAGTATAAGTGACCAATAAGGCATCTTTATTGTCTTCACTTTTTACAAGACTTCGCTCTACACCATCGTCAAAAACTTTGTAAGGTGCAACCAGCCAAAATGTATCGTTATTGAAATAGTCAACCGCGTTTTGGATATAGTCTTTTTTGTCTTCTCCTGTATATTTTTCTTCGGAAATGTAAACTATAGACTCGCTATTGTCTATTAAATCTAAATCGACCTTAATATTTTTCCAATAGACCTCACAAGTGTTTTCTGTCTTATACCATTTATAATGGTGCCTTTTTTTGAATGTAAATTCTATATAATCTGTAGCCTTGTAGGCATCATGATTTAATGCATTCAACATTCTTGTTGCAAGTTGATCTGCAGCTTGACCTTGCTTGCCAGTAGGTAACTCTTCATTATATTTAAAATACATGAAAGCAAAAAATAGGAGAGTTGGTAAAGTAAAGAAGATGATAATACCACCTATTATTTTAATAATCTTTTTTGGTTTAAGCACTTTAAAGTTTTTTTTAAAGGTATTAAATATTCAAAGGTGAATCTCGTGAGTTTTTAAAACAATTTTAGAATGACGATAAGTTTAACTCAGCATCTTTCTAACACCATTTGCTAAAGCTAAAGCAGCATTTTTATGACGTCTAAACCAAAGTTCTGGCTCAATAAGTTCTAACTCTGATAATGCTATATCACCTCCATTATCTTCAAATATATCTACTCTTGCGTAAATAGGTAATTCTGAGCAGGCACTGACAGTAGTTTCTGCAAATAAAATTTCTTCCTTTGTAGGTGAGTAATCTTCTATGGTGCCACCAAAATCATCTTGTACTCTAAAATCACCAGCTTTGGCTTTTTTAAGGATAGCATGAGAATAAACACCATTAAAAACCATCATTGATATTTCTCCTTTTTTAACAATATTATGTTGAAAGGGTTGTAGCATTAAACTTTCCGAAGTAATTAAATCTTGAAAAATTTTTTCGTGATCATTTATGGTTTCTAAAGATAACTTATAGGTATGACGAGCAGCTCCAGAAACACAAGGTTTTAAAACCGTTTCGCTCCAATTTAAGATGTCATGCAATTGTGCTAAGGTAACTTTTGAGCCTTTTTCTATAAAATGACTTTTGGCAATATGAATACCTTTAATTTGTAAATCTAAAAGGTAATGTTTATCAATATTCCATCTAATTAACTTTTCAGAATTTAGAAGTAACGTTTCCGAAGACACAGATTCTAACCAATTTGAAAATTCATCAAACCTATCAAAATAATCCCAAGTACTACGAAACAAAATGGCCTTTGTTGTTGACCAATCAAAAAATTGATCGTCCCATGCAAGACGTAACGTTTTAAGTCCTATTTGCTCTAAGGCGTGATACACCAAACGGTCTTCGTAATACACATTGTGTTTGTAGTTATTAGTTTTAGAATCATTGAGGTAGCGACTATCTGTTAAAATGACAACGTCGTATAGCATTTAGCAAGTCTTTATTAATTAATTGTCTTTTTCATAACCATCTGGACGCATTGATCTATTAGGCGCATCAGGCTCTGGCATTAATTTAAACTCGTTATTTTCTAATTGTTTCATAGCTTCTTTAACTGCTCGTTCTAATTGAGGATCTTGACCTTGACTTACTAATTTAGGGTGTTGTATGACTTCAATGTCTGGAGCAACACCTTCACCTTCTACAGCCCAATTACCATCAACATCATAAAAACCACCACGAGGAGCTACCATACGACCACCATCTATAAAAGGAGGAGTATCCCAAGTACCAACAAGTCCTCCCCAAGTTCTTGTACCAACTAAAGTGCCTAATTTTGCTTCTTTAAACATATACGGTAGTAAATCACCACCAGATCCTGCACGTTCATTAATTATCATAACTTTTGGTCCCCAAATACCTGCCATTGGTGTTGTCCAGGGACGATTAGTTTTTGTTTTACTATTAAAGTATCCAAAAAGTTTACGATTCATAATATCAATCATGTAATCTGCAGCAGAACCTCCACCATTGTTTCGCTCATCTATAATAGCTCCTTTTTTGTCTTGTTGTGAGAAGTAATAACGATTAAAAGATGTGAAACCGCCTCCTCCAGTATTGGGTACATAAACATAAGCCAATTTACCATTAGAGAGTTCATCAACTTTACGACGATTTCCTTCTACCCAATCTAAATATCTTAAGTTACGCTCGCTAGATACTGGTTTTATTAAAATTGTTTGTGCGCCAGTTAATGAGGGTTTGCTGTTTACCGTTATATTAATTTCTCGACCTGCTGTTTGTTCTAGTAATTCATATGGGTTAACTGTAGAAGATAGGTTTTTACCGTTAATTGCCAGTATATAATCGCCTTCATTTATTTTAACTCCAGGTTGTGCCAGAGGAGCAATTGTTTCAGGATTCCAGCGCTCTCCATTGTAGATTTTTTTAATTTGATAGGCTCCTTCGTTAAGTATAATATCTGCACCTAATAAACCAACTGGTACATAATTTACATTTGGTAAATCGCCTCCAGACACATAAGAATGACCAATAGCAACCTCACCACTCATAATATCTACAACATAGTTTAAATCTGTTCTATGACGTACATCTTCTATCCAAGGAGAATACCATGCGTACACATCATCCCATGGAGCGCCATGAACATTATCTACATATAAAAAGTCGCGCATGTAACGCCAACCTTCTTTAAAAATCTGCTTATATTCTTTTTTAGGGTCTATTTTAATTTTAAGATTTGTATCAATTTTCCCATCAGAGAAATTAGCTTTTCCTTTGGTACTTACGATAGCCCATTGACCATTTTTATTAAGAAGTGTAGAATTTCTATCTTCGGAAATGAGCATACTTTGTACACCGTCGTCAAATGCAGAAGCTTTGTCTTTTTCGGCATCAAAATCATGAATTTTAATTCCGTTACCATTCTCTATAGCTTCAGCAACAAAAACATGATTTTTAGGAGCTTTAACCAATGCAACGTAATTGCCATCTGATAAATTTAAAGGTACAGCTCTATCAAAAAGCCCATTGGTATCAATAGTTACCTTAACATCTGCAAATGGATCTAAAACCAACTCAGGTTCATTGTCCTTATCATCTTTTTTCTTTTTCTTGTCTTTAAATTCTTCAACTTTTTCTGATACCGTAATTAGTTCTTCATCAGTCTTAATGTGATTTGGAGCTTTATCTTCTGCAGATAAAACGACAGCATATAAGCTTCGGGTGGTTTTAGGATCGTAAGAACTCATATCTAGCCATCCTGTTGCTAAACCGTAATTAGTACTTGCCAGTGTATATAGATATTTTCCAGAGGCATCCCAAACTGGACTAATAGCATCTGCTAAAGGATCTGTAACTGGGATCACTTTTTTTGAATCAATATTATAAGCATAAATAGATTTAAAGCTACTATTGTTTTGTTTTGCATAAGCAATCCATTTGCTATCTGGAGACCATTTTGGGTTCATACTTCTTTCTGGGTGAGCATAACCTTCGGTATCTGCAATTACTGCTTTTTTTGTTTCAATATTAATAATCCAGATATTAAAATCTGTATCTGTGTAAGCAATATATTTGCCATCTGGAGACCAGTCTGGTTGATAATAAAAAGTGTTGTTAGGTAGTTTTATGTATTGTTGATTTTGTCCATCTTGATTAGCTATAACCATTTGATATTCTCCACTTTTGTCAGAGAACCAAGCAATTTTATCTCCCTTAGGCGACCAAATTGGTGTGCGATCTGCAATACCAGAAGAGTTTGTTAAATTTCTCCAAGTACCATTTTCTTTTGGAACCGTAAAAATATCTCCACGATGCTCAAAAATGGCACGTTTTCCGTTAGGTGAAATATTTGGGTTTATTAATTGTCTGCCAGAGATATCTTCCCATCTTTCTCTAGAAAAATTTAAATCTGCTTTAACCTCTATATTTAATGTTTTTGTGGATTTGTCTTTAGGGTTGAGTGTATGTAGTAATCCGCCTTGCTCATAAACAATCATATTTGCACTTGCATCTAAGCTTTTAGTGTCAAACTTTTTATGAAACGTCATCTGAGTTTCAGTTTTGGTTTTGGGATCAAATGCCCAAATATTACTCGTATAATCACGCTCAGACAAATAATAAACAACTCCATCAACCCAAACAGGATCTAAATGACGCTCTTTATCTTTTTGAGGAGTGGTAGTTAATTCTTTACTATTTAAATCTACAATCCAAATAGGCATGGCTTGTCCACCACGATAATTACGCCACTCAGGATCCCAAGAGGTTATTGGTGTATAGGCAATATGTTTTCCGTCTGCTGAAATTTCGCCATAAGCAGCTCTTGGGATATCTAATGCCACAGGTAATTCTCCTTGCGTTGAAACGGTAAAAAATTTATTAGTTTGAGTTGGTCTTCCTTCTCGATTAGAACGAAATAATATTTTGCCATCTGGTGTCCATCCTTGTACAAAATCTGCTGCCGAATGATAGGTAAGTCTTTTAGGTTCTCCTCCTTCCGAAGAAATTATAAAGACATCAATATTACCATCATATTGCGCTGTAAAGGCAATCCACTTACCATCATTAGAAAAATGTGGATTAGATTCGTAACCATCGTCACTAGTAAGTCTTATTGCTGTGCCACCATTTGTGGAAGCTTTCCAGAGATCATTGGCATAAACAAAAACAACATCATTACCATGAATGGTTGGTTGTCTTAATAATTTGGTTTGGGCAGTTGCTGTAATAACAAAAAGCCCTAAAAAGGAGAGGAGTAATCGTTTCATGTGTTGGTTGATTTATTTGTATCTAAAGATACACTTTTGTTGAAACGATATTTTTAACAGTATGTTAAAAAATATAGATTTTTATATTTTAGTTAGTTCATAATTAGAATTAAAGGTTTTAGGTGTTGATACTTTTTAAAAACCAACACCAGCATCATCACCACGATGATCTGCTCCAGCTTCTAAGGTACCATCATCTAAAACAAGTATGGCGTCTACTTTACCTATAACAGGTGTGCGCTCATTATTTATGGTGTAGCCTTTAGCTAGTAATGAATCTAGAAGTGTTTGTTTAAATCTTTGTGGTTCTATTCTAATTTCTTCTGGTAACCATTGGTGATGAAAACGTGGTGCATCTACAGCCTCTTGCATTGTCATATCAAACTCGTGCACATTTAGAATGGTTTGTAATACAGATGTTATTATTGTAGAACCTCCTGGTGTACCAACAACCATAAAAAGTTTGCCATCCTTTTCTACGATAGTTGGCGTCATTGCGCTTAACATTCGTTTTTGAGGAGCAATAGCATTTGCTTCTCCTCCAAGGAGACCATATACATTTGGAACTCCAGGTTTACTGCTAAAATCATCCATTTCATTATTGAGAAAAAAGCCAAGATCTTCGGGATATAATTTAGAGCCATATGCACCATTAAGGGTTGTGGTTACTGCGACAGCGTTACCAAATTGGTCTACAATAGAGTAGTGTGTCGTTTCTTCATGTTCTTGATATTGAATGCCTTCTTTAATTTCCATGGTGTAATTGTCAATTATTCCGTAGGAAATAGAATCTGAAGGTGTTGCTCCATCAAACGAAAATTTTTCCATTCGTTTTTTTAGATAGGTATCACCTAATAAATCGACTATAGGAATATTTACAAAATCTGGATCACCTAAATAGTAACTACGATCTGCATAGGCTAGTTTTTCGGCTTCAACAATTACTTGCATTGTTTTAAGCGCATTTGGTCCATATTGGCTTACATCATATGGTTCAATCATTTTCATAATTTGTGCAAGACACAATCCTCCCGAAGATGGAGGTGACATTGAGGTGATTTTAAGATTATCGTACTCAAATGTGATTGGTTCTCTCCATATGGCTTGGTATTGAGCTAAATCTTCCGAAGATAAAATTCCGCCTCGTTGATTAATAAAACCTATGAGTTGAGTTGCTGTTTGACCTGTATAAAATTCATCTCGACCATAATTAGATATGCGTTCTAATGTTTTTGCAAGTGCTAGATTTTTAAAGGTAGAATTCGCTTTTACTGTTTTATTTATTGCGACTTGTTTGCCATTAACAGCAGTAATTATGCTATCATATTTTAGAAATCTTTCTTCTTGTTTTTTCGTAATTGTAAATCCATTTTGCGCTAATGCAATCACTGGTTTTAAAAGCGTTTTAATGGGTAGAGTACCATATTTTTTATGGGCTGCAAAAATGCCTGCTACAGTGCCTGGAACGCCAACAGCATAAGCTCCAACAGTACTTTTATTGGGTATAACATTGTTGAGCGAATCTAAATACATGTTTTTACTAGCTGCCAAAGGCGCTTTTTCTCTATAATCTAATGCGCCAGTTTCTCCTGTATTAAGTCGGTATATCATAAAACCACCACCTCCTAGATTTCCTGCATATGGATAGGTAACAGCAAGTGCCATTTCTGTAGCAAACATCGCATCAAATGCGTTGCCACCTTGTTGTAAAATATCGCTACCAATTTTTGAAGCTTCCTCTCTAGCAGAGACTACCATTGCATTTTTTGCTTGTGTACCACGCTTGGGTTTTATTTCCTGTTTACAAGAATAAAAACAGAGGCTTAGTAAAATAAAAATGAGGCTATACTTCATGTCTTAATTGTATTTCTATTTGTTTTAATTTTTCTTTAGAAAATGCTCTTAATTCTTCAAAAAAGGAGGTGAATTCGTCTTCAAATTCTATGTAATATTTTTCAAGTTCGGTTGTCGCAGTATGCATTCCAGATTTGTTCTGCGTTCGCCGGTTCATGCCATCTAATACTTTTTGAATGCCCTCTATTTTTGAGTAACTAAGTAACCAATTATCAGCAATCATATGAGGCATCATTTTTTGAATGCGAGTTGGCAATATTTCAAAATTATTCTCTAGTAAGTCGTAAAAGTTTTCGATATAATTTGATAATGGTATTGTAGAATAATTTGCCCAATTTTTTGCTAAAAAATGATCGTAGAGTATATCTACAATAACACCACTGTAATGACCATAATTTTTATGTAACCTTTTAGTACTTTGTCTTACCGTGGGATGCGCATCTGTAAAAGTATCTATTTGGCGATGTAATAATATACCTTTTTGAATATCTATTGGGTACTTTTTATAGCGTTTACCTCGTATACCATCTGCTATAAAATTGCCAATAGTAATTTGATTATCATTATTTGAGAGAAAAATATGGGCTAGAAAATTCATAGGTGTAATTTACGAATTGTGAGCTTAGTATTACAATTTTGAAATACTATATTTGCGTAAAATAAAATATATATAATGACACTTATAAAATCAATCTCAGGAATACGCGGTACTATTGGAGGACTCGTTGGTGATAACTTAACACCAATAGATGCAGTAAAGTTTGCATCGGCTTATGGTACATGGATAAAACAACAACGTGATAAAGAAAACTATAGAGTTGTAGTTGGTAGAGATGCGAGAATTTCTGGAGAGATGATACAAAACCTAGTGATGAATACACTAGTAGGATTAGGAATACATGTTATTGATCTTGGTCTATCAACAACACCAACTGTAGAAATTGCAGTACCAATGGAACATGCAGATGGCGGAATTATACTTACAGCAAGTCATAACCCTAAGCAATGGAATGCCCTTAAACTTTTAGATTCAAAAGGTGAATTTTTAAATGGAGAAGAAGGAGCAAAAATTTTAGAAATAGCAGAAGGAACAAATATGTCTTTTGCCGAAGTTGATGATTTAGGAGAAATTACAATTAATGATGCGTACATCGATATTCATATTGATGAAGTTCTTGATATGGAATTAGTGAATGTAAAGGCCATTGAAAAAGCAAATCTAAAAGTTGTGGTTGATGGTGTTAATTCTACAGGAGGTATTGCTATACCATTACTTTTAGAAAGATTAGGCGTACATGCTGTAAAATTGTATTGTGATCCTACAGGACATTTTCCTCACAATCCTGAGCCACTTAAAGAACACTTAACAGATTTATCTGCAGAGGTTGTAAAACATAATGCCGATTTTGGTATTGTTGTAGATCCAGACGTTGATCGTCTGGCGTTTATGGATGAAAAAGGTGAAATGTTTGGTGAAGAATATACATTAGTTGCATGTGCAGATTATGTATTAAGTAAAGTGCCAGGAAATACAGTTAGCAATATGAGTTCTACTCGTGCTTTACGTGATGTGACTGAGAAACATGGAGGTACATATGAGGCTAGTGCAGTAGGAGAGGTTAACGTGGTTAATCTTATGAAGAAAAACAATGCTGTGATTGGCGGTGAAGGTAATGGCGGAATTATATATCCAGAATCTCACTACGGAAGAGATGCATTAGTTGGTGTTGCATTATTTTTAAGCTTATTGGCAGAAAAGCAAACAACTGTAAGTGAATTAAGAGCTAGTTATCCTAATTACTTTATGAGTAAAAAGAAAATCCAGCTTACTCCAGAGTTAGATGTAGATGCCTTATTAGTTGCTATGGAGAATAAATATAAAGATGAAAATTTAACTACTATAGATGGTGTAAAGATTGATTTTGCTAACTCTTGGGTGCATTTACGTAAAAGTAATACTGAGCCAATTATTAGAATTTATACCGAAGCACCAAGTCAAACTGAAGCAGACGAATTAGCAGATCGTATCATTTCAGAAATTAAAACAATCGCAAATATTTAGTATCTTAGCATAAAGCACGTCTATTATGATTTCTACGGAAATGTCTACTTCAAAGCCATCAGAACTCGAATTGTATTTTAATCAATTTAGACAACACATCATTGGTATAGACCAAGAATTTATTTCTCCCTACGGAAAACAAAAAATTATCTATACAGACTGGACAGCTTCTGGACGATTGTACAGGCCTATTGAAGAAAAACTCTGTAATGAGTTTGGACCATTTGTAGCAAATACACATACCGAAACAACGGTTTCTGGTACAGCAATGACAAAAGCGTATCATGAAGCAAAACATATTATCAAAAAGCATGTTAACTGTAATGACGATGATGTGCTTATTGTTTCTGGAAATGGAATGACAGGTGTTGTGAATAAATTTCAAAGAATTTTAGGATTAAAAGTACCTGAGAACTTAAAACAGTACACAACGATTCCTGATGAGATTCGTCCTGTTGTTTTTATTACGCATATGGAACATCACTCAAATCAAACATCTTGGTTAGAGACTATTGCAAAAGTTGAAGTAATACCTCCAGATGACGAAGGATTATTTAGCTTAAAAAATCTAGAAGTTTTATTAGAACAATATAAAGATTGTACTTTAAAAATTGCGTCTGTTGTTGGAGGTTCTAACGTTACAGGAATTCAAACACCACATCATGATATTGCAGAACTTATGCATAAGCATGGAGGTGTATGCTTTGTTGATTTTGCTTGTTCTGCGCCTTATGTTGACATTAATATGCATCCAGAAAATGAACTTCAAAACCTAGATGCTATTTTCTTTTCACCACATAAATTTTTGGGTGGACCTGGTACTTCAGGAGTCTTAATTTTTAATAAAAAGTTATACAAAAACATGATACCTGATTGTCCTGGAGGTGGTACAGTAAGTTGGACCAATCCTTGGGGAGAACACAAGTATATTGATAATATAGAAGATAGAGAAGATGGTGGTACACCAGGCTTTCTTCAAACTATAAAAACTGCACTTTCTGTTAAGTTAAAAGAGCAAATGGGTGTACATAATATTCTTAAAAGAGAGCACGAGTTAGTTGATACAGTGTTTAAAGCTTTAGCTCAAGAAAATAATTTACATATACTTGCGGGTCAACATAAAGAGCGTTTAGGTGTGATTTCGTTTTATATAGATGATTTGCATTATAATTTAGGAGTAAAATTGCTAAACGACCGTTTTGGTATCCAAACAAGAGGAGGTTGTAGTTGTGCAGGTACTTATGGTCATTTCTTATTGCACGTAGACCAACAAACTAGTAATGAATTAACAAACGAAATTTCTATAGGAGACTTAGTTAGAAAACCAGGTTGGATACGCATGTCTATACACCCAACAACTACCAATGAAGAGATAGATTATGTTTGTGAAAGTTTGAGAGCCTTAGCTCAGCATCATAAAGAATGGTCTAAGAGTTATAAATACGATGGTACGACCAATGAGTTTGTTCATGAATCACTAGTTGGTGAAACTGATAATAATACTCAAATTAATTCTTGGTTTTCGCTTTAACCACGTTGTAATTGTCTGGAGAATCGTCTTTATATTTCCAACGTTTATGTGTCCATAAATAATACTCTGGAGCTTCATAAATTTGTTGTTCTACTAAACGAAAAAACGCATCTGTAATTTCGTAGTTTTCATACTCTTTTGGATGCTCTGTTATGGTTTCAAAAGTGGTTTCATAATAACCTCTTTTTAATCGTTTTACTTTAAAAAATACTACCGCTAAATCTAAACGTTTTGCGAGCATTTCTGCACCAGTATGCATAGGTACTCTGTATCCCATGAATTCTGACCAGTGAAGCGCTTTCCATGATTTGGCAGATTGATCTGAAACAAATCCACAAATAAAAGTTTTCTTCTCAACCTTGGCTCTTAATAACTTTGGGATGGTCTCTTTTGTAGTAATTAACTCGCTATTATATTTGGCTCGAATACCTTTAATGAGTTTGTCAAAGTATTTGTTTTCTATGCGTTTATAAACTGCATAGCCTTTATTTTTAATATAGCTCTGTAGTACAAAAATCCACTCCCAACTTCCATAATGTGCGCACATTAACGCTACACTTCTACCATTGTTTTCTAAATCTTGAAGTAGCTCTACATTGGTGAAAGTAAAGCGTTTTTTCATTTCTGCTTCAGATATAGTTAAAGATTTAATTGCTTCAACCATCATATCACATAGATGATGATAAAATTTGTTAGTAATGTTTTTTATGTCTTTATCAGATTTATCTGGAAACACTAATTTTAAATTAGCCACAACTACCTTTTTTCTGTATCCAAAGACTTTATAAATTAAAAGATAAAGTACATCAGAAAACGCATACAGAAGTCTAAAAGGCAGTATAGAAATAAGCCATAAAAAAGGATAAACTAAAATGTATATAATAAATTGCATTATTGATTAGATTTGCAATAGCAAATATATGTATAATTAAAGTTTATAGTCTATGGGTAGTTTGAGTTTATTTACCATTATAATCATTGGAGCAAATGCTTTAATATCCTACAAAGGATTTAATGATTATGGTTTTTTTGAGCGCTATAAATTTAATGTAGGAGGTATAAAAAGAGGCGAGCAGTTTAGAATGTTTAGCTCTGGCTTTTTGCATGCAGATATGCAACATTTGTTGTTTAATATGGTAACACTCTACTTTTTTGCAGATTGGGTTATCTATGATCTAGGCGAATTTAATTTTTTAATTGTCTATGTAGGAAGTCTTACTTTAGGGAGCTTGTTGTCTTATTACTTTCATCAAAATGAATATCAATATAGTGCAGTAGGAGCAAGTGGAGCAGTAATGGGTGTGCTATATTCTGCTATTTTAATGAATCCTATGATGAAAATTAATTTCTTTATTCCTGGTTTTGTTTTTGGAATAGGATATTTGCTATATTCTATTTACGGAATGAAAAAGAGAGTTGGTAATATTGGTCACGATGCGCATTTTGGAGGTGCAGTTGGAGGTTACGTGATTACTTTAATTTTAAAACCGTCACTGTTTGAAACCGATTTATTAATGGTTGGTTTATTGGCAATACCTATTGTAATTTTATTTGTTATGCACAAATTAGGCAAGATTTAAAATTAAAAAAGCCTCTAATGGTTTATTAGAGGCTCATTTCCGAAGTAAATAAAAATTTAATTTAATAACTCTGAGATTTTAGCCTCGAGTGCAGCTCCTCTTAAGTTTTTTGCAACAATTTTTCCATTTTCATCTAAAATATATGTCGCAGGAATAGAATTGATATTGTATGCTCTTGCAACCGGATCGTTAAAATAACTAAGGTTAGATACTTGATGCCACGTTAAATTATCTTGTTCTATCGCTTTTATCCATGCATCTTTTGGGTTTTTTTGTCTGCCACTACCATCTAACGATACTCCAATAATCTCAAGACCTTTACTGTGATATTTGTTGTAAACCTTTACTACATTAGGATTTTCTCGCCTGCAAGGTCCACACCATGCTGCCCAAAAATCTATGATTGTAACTTTACCCATAGCATCCTTTAACGATAATTGCTTACCATCTGGTGTTGGCGCAGTAAATTGTGGTGCGATACTACCAATTTGAGTTGCACCTTGAGCATCTCTTAATTTTTTGGCTTGATTAATTCTATTAGATAGTTGAGTTCCTAAATTAGAATCTTTTATGTTAGCGTCAATGTTATCTAATGCTGCAGCAAGTTTGTCTATATCTGCTTCTTTTGCACTTAGCTCACTATTAATAAAAATTAATGAAGCAACATTGTCTTTGTTTTTTTCGATATAATCGTATGGTGTTTTTAGTTTTTCTATATTAAGATTTACGATTTCTGAGTTTACATTTTCTCTTGCAGTATTATCGGCAGCAGTTCTCAATTGTCCCATGAGTTTAGTGCTCTTGTTATTTAATTCTCTAATTTCGGCCAAATAGGTATTTAATGCAGTATTAGCTTTTGGTCCACTTATAACTGTATTATCAACTTTATCTTTATCAACAGACATAATAAAATAATCATTTTCTATAATAAATGGTTTGCTACCATTGGCACTATTTACAGTGAGGTACCAAATTTCGGGCATATTAACTTTACCGTCAAAAACGAATTTCTCATTCATTACAATAGCGGTATCTCTATTAATTTTTCTATTACGCTCATCTGTAGACTGTAAATAAACTCTAATACCATTATATACTCCTGGCGCTTCTCCTTCAATAAGATACCCATCAAGAGGTGCTTTTTTTTCTTCTGTTTTACAAGCTGTTAGTACTAAACATAATAATAAAATCGAAACTAAATTCTTCATAACTTTAAATTTTGTATTGCAAATATAATAAGTTAGTTGAGAGAAAATCAACCCATATTTCATAATAAATTCTAAAATAGCAATACTTTTGTCAAAAATAAAACAATGACTCATCAAGATACTATTGTTGCATTAGCTACAGCGTCGGGAAGCGGAGCAATAGCTGTAATAAGACTTTCTGGTAACGACGCTATTTCTAAAGTAGATACAAGTTTTGCTTCTGTAGTAAAAGGTAAATCATTATTAAAGCAAGCAACGCATACCATACATTTAGGTCATATTATTGATGATAAGCGTATAATTGATGAGGTATTAGTGTCTGTTTTTAAAAATCCTAATTCTTACACAGGAGAAGACGTGGTAGAAATTTCGTGCCATGGTAGTTTGTATATACAACAAGAAATTATTCAATTATTTCTTCGGAAAGGTTGCCGAATGGCTAATGCAGGAGAATTTACACTACGTGCATTTTTAAACGGAAAATTAGACTTGTCACAAGCAGAAGCAGTTGCAGATTTAATTGCGAGTGATAATGAAGCTTCGCACCAAGTTGCTATGCAGCAAATGCGTGGTGGTTTTTCTTCGGAAATAGCAAAACTTAGAGAGGAGCTTTTAAATTTTGCTTCGTTAATTGAGTTAGAGTTAGATTTTGCTGAAGAAGATGTAGAGTTTGCAGATCGTTCTCAATTTAAAGCACTCGTTGAAAGAATCACTTTTGTACTCAAACGATTAATAGACTCTTTTGCTGTAGGTAATGTGATTAAAAACGGAATACCTGTAGCTATTGTTGGAGAGCCAAACGTTGGTAAATCAACTTTACTAAATGCTCTCTTAAATGAAGAGCGCGCAATTGTATCTGAAATTGCAGGTACAACGAGAGATACTATTGAAGATGAAATTTCAATTGGAGGCATAGGGTTTAGATTTATAGATACTGCAGGAATTAGAGATACTATAGATGTGGTAGAATCTATCGGAATTAAAAAAACTTTTGAAAAAATAGATCAGGCTCAAGTAGTTATTTTCTTGTTTGACAGTACAGAGTTTAAAACTAAAGGCTCAAAATTTAAATTAGAGTTAGAAAAGATTAAAAATAAATACCCTCAAAAACCGTTAATCGTGGTGTCTAATAAAATAGACCAAATTGATGATGTTCAAATTTCAGAAATACAAAATGTTATTCCTGATATTAAACTATTATCTGCAAAAACAGGCTTTGGAGTTGAGCAATTAACTAATGCTCTTTTAGATTTGATAAATACGGGTGCATTACGCAATAATGAAACTATTGTAACCAATTCTCGTCATTATGATGCTCTATTAAAGGCATTTGAAGAAATTATTAAGGTAAAGCATGGTTTAGAATCTGAACTTTCTGGAGATTTACTTGCTATTGATATTCGACAAGCCTTATATCACTTTGGTGAGATTACTGGAGAAATAACTAACGATGATTTGTTAGGAAACATATTTGCTAACTTTTGTATCGGGAAGTAAAAGAATTTTATACAATTGTAATTATTAAAGACTTAAAAATTTATATGAAATACATAATCAATCTCTTAATTTTTATTATTTCATTTTCAACCTATTCGCAAACTGTAACAACACATATTTACGCAATTAAAAATAGTGATTCTCTTAAATTAGATATTTATACACCTAAAAAACTTGTTGATAGTATTAAGCTACCAACAGTTATTTGGATGCATGGAGGAGGTTTTTCTGGTGGAGCAAGAAATGGAGCAGATGAAAAAAAACTAATGAACTATTTCTCAGAGAATGGATTTATTGGTGTTTCTATTTCATATAGACTATTAAGAAAAGGTTCTAGCACCGGTTTTGGATGTCAATGCACTAAAGAAGAAAAATTATTTACGTTTGCTAAAGCTGCAGAAGATTTTTTGGATGCCACTAATTATTTAATACAAAACAGTGATTCGTTGCAAATAGATACCAGTAAAATTATTGCAGGTGGTAGTAGTGCAGGAGCAGAAGCTGTTTTGAGCGCAGTGTATATGAAAGATTATTTTATAGAAGATACTGCCATTTATGACAATATTAAGTATGCAGGATTAATTTCATTAGCTGGCGCAATGGTTGATGAAAATTATATAACTAAGCATAATGCTATACCTACAGTTTTATTTCATGGTACAAGAGATAATTTGGTGCCATATTCAAAATCTCCACATCATAATTGTAACTCAAATGAAGTAGGTTATTTAATTTTAAATGGCTCAGGTGTTATTTTTACGCGTTTAGAGAAACTTAATGCTGCATACTATTTATTTAGAGTAGAAGGAGGTAAGCATGAAGTTTCTTCAATTCCGTTTAAAGAATTAGATAATATAATGCAGTTTATAAACAATACAGTTATGTTATCTAAAGTTATCCAAACCAAACGTTTAGAATTTAAGCAATAGATCAATTACCTACTAGCATCTCGTATGTTTTGTTTTCTCTATTATTAATGTTAATTTGTAGTGCTAATTGTTAATATCACCTATACAAATGCGATTTGTTGATGCTTTTTTTAATACTATAATAATAACAGCATTGTTCTGTTTTGCTTTTGTTATTTCAATTCATGCACAGGAGCTGCCACCTATACAAAACTTTACAGCGCAAGATTATAATGCCGAAAATCAAAATTGGTCAATCTCTCAAAGCCAAGATAAATATGTTTATGTAGCCAATAACGTAGGATTGTTAGAATATAATGGCTCTAAGTGGCAATTATATCAATCTCCAAATAATACCGTAATACGATCTGTAAAAGCAATTAAAAACCGAATTTATACCGGTTGTTATATGGAGTTTGGTTATTGGGAAAGAGACCTTTTTGGCGCTTTAAAATACACTTCTTTATCTCAAAAATTGAAATTAGACTTAATAGAAGATGAACAGTTTTGGAACATTATTACGCTAGATGATTGGATTGTATTTCAATCTTTAAACCGTATTTATATTGTCAATTCTATTGATTTATCTGTAAATAAAATTAATTCTGAAACAGAAATAACCAAAATGATAGAAAATAATGGTACTATTTATTTTCAGAAAAAAGGAATTGGTTTATTTAAGATTACAAACGGTAAAGAGATGTTAGTCTCTAATGATAGCATATTAAAAAATAATGATTTTGTAAACATCTTTCAGCATCAGGATAAATTTCTCATTCAAACTCAAGAGCGTGGATTTTTCATATTTAATTCTGAAACTTTAGTTCCGTGGGATATTCCTGCAAATGATACATTATTAAAAATTAGTGTTTTTAATAGCCAACAATTAAAAGATGGTTCTTTTATATTAGGAACCATATCAAATGGAGCGATTTACCTGTCTTCCGAAGGAAAAATAAATTACAAAATAGGTCAAAAAAATGGATTAATTAATAATACTGTACTCTCTGTTTTTGAAGATGTTGACAAAAACATTTGGCTAGGATTAGATAATGGGATAAGTGTTATTAATATGAATTCTCCTTATCATATATATAAGGACGATAGCGGAAAAATAGGAACAGTTTACACGTCGTTTGCCATGAACGATATGCTCTATTTGGGAACAAATCAAGGTTTGTTTTATAAAAATAGAAATGATGCTGGAGAGTTTAATTTTATGAGTGGTACAAATGGTCAGGTGTGGACCTTGCGTAATATTGACGGGAAATTATTTTGTGGTCATAATAAAGGTACAATGATTATTGAGGATAATAAAGTCGTTAAAACAATAGAAAATGCTCTAGGTACCTGGGAGTTAAAGAGAATTCCTAATACTGAGAATCTTATACTACAGGGTAATTACAATGGACTAAATGTTTTAGAGCGTATTGATGGTAGCTGGTCATATAGAAATAAAATAGAAGGTTTAGATATCTCAAGTAGATTTTTTGAGTTTTCTAATAATAAACTATATGTTAATCATGAATTAAAGGGATTATATATTTTAGAAACTGATGATGATTACAGAAAAATAACAAATACTAAACGAATAGATCATATAGATGGTGGTTTAGGCTCTAATATTATAAATTATAATGGAGAATTAATATATGTGTCATCCATAGGTGCATTTGTACAAAACAACGATTTAGAGTTTGTTAAAGATTCTACATTTACCAATTTATTTAAACCCTATAATCAGTTAACCACCATTATGGAAATTAATGGTGCAGACAATATGTTTTGGCGATTTACAGATGATAATATTGCGTTTGTTTCTTCCAGAAGTGTGAGTAATAAGCCTAATTTAAAATTATTTCCTGTATCGCATACTATTAAAAATGTAGTAGCAGGATTTGAAAATGTGTCTAAGATTAGCAGTAAAGAGTATTTAGTTGGACGCTCTAATGGTTATCTGGTAATAAATAAAGATGTAGACTTACCTAAAAAAAATCTTGATATTGCTATTAATAGTATAGAAATACATAAAATTGATGAGCCTAAGAGACAATTAAACCCGTTAGAAGAGAGGGCCTTTAATAATGAACAAAACAATATAAGTTTTAATTATAGTTTAGCCAGTTATGGGGAGATTGTAGAAAATAAATATCAGTATCAATTGATTGGATTGTCTGATCAATGGTCAAATTGGTCTGACGAAGCCTCACATACGTTTCAAAATTTACCATTTGGTTCCTATACATTTAATGTAAGAGGTAAAGTTGGTAATAATCTTACTAGTAATATAGCCTCGTATGAATTTCAAATAAAAAGACCATTTCTTTTATCAAATATGGCAATTGCATTGTACATTTTGTTATCAGTTGTGTTACTTCTAATAACCCATTATTATTATAGGAGATTTTATAGAAGGCAGCAATTAAAAGTTATTGAGAAAGCTAAACGAGAATTAGAAGTACAAGAATTAGAAAATTCTAAAGAGCTTATGTCTTTAAGAAATCAACAGTTAAGACAAGATATTGAAAACAAAAATAGAGAGTTAGCTATATCTACAATGAGCATTATAAAAAAGAATGAGTTTTTAAATAATATTAAAGAGGATCTTAAAAACACTAATGAAGGTCAAGGTGTTGCTCCAATAATAAAAATTATAGATAAAAATATAAACAACTCAGACGATTGGAAGTTTTTTCAAGAAGCTTTTAATAATGCTGATAAAGATTTTCTCAAAAAAGTTAAAGCTAAACATGCGTCATTAACACCAAACGATTTAAAGCTATGTGCTTACTTAAGACTTAATCTCTCATCTAAAGAAATTGCACCATTATTAAATATTTCGCCTAAGAGTGTTGAAGTGAAACGCTACAGATTACGTAAAAAAATGAATTTACCGCACGAAGTTAGCTTAACAAATTACATATTAGAAATATAACTACTATACAATAGCGTTTTTAAGCTATACATTACCACTACATTTTACTTTTTCACCAACTACAACGATGTAATTTTAAACTTTAACAGTTCTTCAATCTGTTGTCATTACTAGTGTTTTTTGTTAAATTGATAAAATATCATACCATTTTTTGAAATGTATGTTTTTTGTATTGGTAAAATTTATCAAATTCTTACTTACACTTCTTAAATTTGAGATATAATAACTATATGATATGACAACAAAACTTTTATCCTTATTGTTTCTTGTTTTTACCTGTTTCGCCTTTGGGCAAGAAGTAGATATTAGAGGAACAGTTACAGATCAAGCTTCTGGTCAACCGCTACCTGGAGTTAATGTATTAGTAAAAAATTCCTCTAAAGGTGCATCAACAGATTTTGATGGTAATTTTGAAATGAAAAATGTACAAATCAATTCTATTTTAATCTTTACATATATAGGATATAAAGATCAAGAAATAGTAGTTAAAAATGGAGATGCTATCACTGTAGCTTTAGTTGAAGACTCAGAGGCTTTAGATGAAGTAGTCGTTATTGGTTATGGTTCTGCTAAAAAGCGAGATCTAACTGGAGCTGTATCAATTGTTGATTCAAAAATGATTGAAGAGATTAAGCCTATTAAAATAGAGCAAGCTCTACAAGGTACGGTATCTGGTGTTAATGTAACAACGCAATCAGGTGCTCCGGGTGCTGGATTAGATATTAGAATTCGTGGAATCTCTACTAATGGTGCAAATGGACCTCTAATAATTATTGATGGATATCAAGGTGATATAGGAGTCTTAAATCCTAACGATATTGAAACGATAACCGTATTAAAAGATGCACAGGCAGCTATTTATGGTACCATTGGTGCAAATGGAGTGGTATTAATTACTACTAAAAGCGGTAAGAAAAATGCAAAAACATCAGTGTCTTATAATACGTATACAGGTTTTCAAGAATCGTCTAGGACTTTACCTTTATTAAATGCTACAGAGTATGCTTTGCTTTTAAATGAGAGTTACGCAGCCAATGGGCAAGCATTACCATTTTCAAATGTTACTGGTTTAGGTACTGGTACAGATTGGCAGGAAGAAATACTTAATGATAACGTGCCAATTATTAGTCATGATTTTAATGTTTCTGGAGGTTCAGAGAATATAACTTATGCAATTAGTGGTTCTCACTTATACCAACAAGGTATTATTGCTCCTAAAAAATCAGATTTTAGAAGAAATACAGCCAGACTATCATTGGGAGTTGATCTTTCAGAAAAACTTAGAGTTAAAGCCAATGCAATATATACGTATATTGATAGAGATGCAATTAATGATAATGGTTTAGGGTCAGTTTTATTTAATGCTTTAAATACACCATCTACATTAAATCCATATGATGCAAATGGAGAGCCAACCTTAGTACCTAATACTACTGGTTTAGGGATAGAGATTATTAATCCAATTGCTCAAATTGAGAACACATATAATGATTTTGATTTAAGAAAGATTAATGGTACGGTTTCTTTAGAATATGATATTTTAGATTCTGTAACCTTAACATCTCGTATTGGATACAACACTACAATACAAGAAAGCAAAAGTTTTGCGAAACAAGTAGATTATGGTGGTAAGGTTTTTGATGTACCTAGATCTAGTGTAAGTCAAAATGCCGAAAATTTTAATGATTATACTTTAGATATTTTTGGAACTTACAAAAATGTGTTTAACGAGTCTCATGACCTTACAGTTACTTTGGGTACGACAATTTTTAAAACATTTGGTAATGGCTTATTTGCTACAGGTTATGATGTACCTAACAATTCTTGGGAATTTGCAGATATATCTCTGGCAACAGGAACAAGTGATGCTCGCGATGTTGGATCATACACGTTTGATGAAAGACGTCTATCATTTTTTGCAAGAGCTCAATACGCGTTTGAAGGTAAATATCTACTTTCTGCTATGATTCGTCGAGATTTATCTACAAGATTTGGACCAGAAAATAGAGTTGCTTATTTCCCATCATTAACCGCAGGTTGGATCATTTCAGATGAAAATTTCTTTGATGATATTAACTCTGTAAATTTCTTGAAATTAAGAGCGAGTTATGGTGTTCTTGGTAATGATCAAATTGGAAATAATGGCTATGTTAGTTTGTTAGATGGAGAAGCTACGTATGTGTTTGATAATTCATTAGTACAAGGTCAAGCCATAGGAGTTTTACCAAATCCAGATTTACAATGGGAGGAAGCTAAGAAATTTGATGTTGGTTTAGACATGAAACTTTTTAATAATAGAGTAGATATTACTGCAGATTATTTTATTAACACCAGAGATAATCTTTTAATTGGTAACATACCAGTATCAGGCATCACAGGAGTTTCTGCACCAGGTAGTGGCTCACCAACTGTTAATGCAGGAAAGGTTGAAAATAAAGGTTTTGAATTTGCAATTGGTTATCGAGATAATTTATCTGATGATTTTAGCTTCGGAATTAATTATAACATAACAACACTTCAAAACGAAGTATTGGAAGTAAATAATAGTACAGGCTTTTTAGATGGAGGTAGTTTTGGAGTAGGTCAATTAGCACCTTCTAGAATGGATGTTGGTAATCCTATAGGATATTTTTACGGTCTACAAACTGATGGCATTTTTCAAAACCAAGCAGAAGTTGATGCACATCCTTCTCAAAATGATTTAGGTGCAAGTGCTGCGCCAGGAGATATTAGATTTGTTGATATAAATGGAGATGGTAATATAGACGCAAATGATAGAACAAATATTGGTGATCCAATCCCAGAGGTTACAATGGGTCTTAATTTAAATTTTAAGTATAAAGGCTTTGATTTTGTTGCTTATACATTTGCATCATTAGGAAATGATATGGTTCGTAACTACGAGCGTACATTGACAGATGTAAATAGATTAAATTATGTATTAGATCGTTGGACGGGTGAAGGTACAAGTAATACTGTACCAAGAGTTACAACAGCTGCAACCACTAATAATGTATTTTCAGATTATTTTGTAGAAGATGCATCTTATATAAGAATTCAAAATATACAATTAGGTTACACTATTCCTGCAAAATTTTCAGAAAAATTTAAAATTTCTAAAGTTCGTGTTTATGGTGGTGTAAATAACTTATATACGTTTACAAAATATAGAGGTTATGATCCTGGCGCTTCAAGTGGAGCTCCAATTGGTGGAGGAATCGATTTTGGTTTCTACCCAATACCAAGAACATACCTAGTAGGTTTAAATCTTAACTTTTAATTAATGATGAAGATGAAAAATAAATTAATAAATATAATAGCGGTCTTTACCATTTTATTTGCTGTGTCAGGATGCACAGATGACTTTATAGAAAGACCAATTCCTTACTCAATAGATTCTGAAAATTATTTTAATTCTGAAGATGATTATTACAACGCACTAGTTGGAGCATATGATTTGTTACAATCTACTTATGCTAATGCTATAGTTGGAGAAATTGCTTCAAATAACACCTTATGTGGTGGAGAAAGTGCTACAGATGTAATTGGCTGGCAGCAAATTGATGATATGATTCATACTCCTGTTAATAGTAACCTTAAAGATATTTGGAACTGGATGTTTGCTGGTGTTAATAGAGCAAATTATATTTTAGAATTTCAAGATAAAACAGATTTTGAAGGCAAAGAAATCATTATTGCCGAAGCTCGATTTTTAAGAGCCTATTATTATTTTGAATTGGTGAAATGGTTTGGGCCAGTACCATTAAAAGAAGTAAGATTTCAATTGGGAGATGAAACATCTATACCAAGAAGTCCTGTAGAAGATGTGTATGCTTTAATAGAAAGTGACTTAATATTTGCGTCAAATACATTAAGCTATACAGCTCCACAAACAGGAAGAGCTACAAGAGGATCTGCCGAAGCTTTATTAGGTAAAGCCTATTTGTATCAAGATAAATTTTCAGATGCTGCAATTGTATTAGAGAATTTAATCATGAATGGTCCTTACGATTTAGTAACAGATTATGATACCATTTTTGAAAACCAGGGAGAAAATGGAATAGAGTCTGTTTTTGAAGTACAATATACAGATGTAGAAGGTGCTAGTTTTGATTGTTTGCAATGTAGTGAAGGTAATATAGCTGTTGGTTTTAGCGGTATTCGTAATTATTCTGGTCCAACATTTACTCCAGGTTTTAGTTTTAATGTTCCAACGCAAGAGGCTTACGATGCTTTTGATGAAGATGACATTCGTAGAGACGTCGCAATCTTAGATATTGAAGCTTGGGCAGCATCTACAGGTGCAACTTTTGGAACAGGTTTTGAGCATACAGGTTATTTTAATAGAAAATATTTACCACGAGTTAGAAGTGCAAACGCAGCAGGAGATGTTAATCTAACTAACCCTAACAATTATAGAGCCATACGCTTTGCAGATGTTTTATTAATGGCTGCCGAAGCTTTTAATAGAGGTTCTATAAGTGATGATAAAGCAAGATTATATTTAAACCGAGTACGTACACGAGCAACATTAGATGATATAACAGCTTCTGGTAATGCTTTAACAGATGCTATATATCAAGAAAGACGTTTAGAACTCGTTGGAGAAGGACATCAATTTTTTGACCTTGTAAGAACAGGTCGCGGAAATCAAATAGATGGTTTTTCTGCAAATAAAAATGAGTTATTCCCTGTTCCTTTTGAGGAAATACAATTTTCTAACGGTAATTGGCAACAAAACCCAGGTTATTAAAAATAAAAATTGAGAAGTATGAAAATAGTTAAGTATGTATTAAGTATTTGTCTTGTAGCTTTAGTTGTGTATAGTTGCGAGCAAGATGACGACAACACAGATTTTGTTGATAGTATTGAGGCTCCAGCAAATATCTCTGCAAACGTAGTTGTAACTCAAGATAATACTGGTTTAGTTACAATAACTCCTTTAGGAGAAGGAGTAGCAAATTACGTTATTGGTTTTGGAGATGGATCTGATGATTCAAATAGTATTCAGCCGGGTAATAGTGTAACTCACATTTATAATGAAGGCACTTACGAAGCTACAATTACTGCTAACGGTTTAAATGGGTTATCGACAGTTGTAACGCAACAAATTGTAGTATCATTTCAAGCTCCAGAAAATTTGGTAGTTACTATTGAGAATGATGCGTCAGTTTCAAAACAAGTTAATGTTACCGCTACAGCCGATTTTGCTTTATCTTATGAAGTAGATTTTGGTGATCCAAATAATACTGTAATTATGTCTAACATAGATCAAATTACTTCATTTATTTACGATGAGGCTGGCACCTATACTATAACAGTAACTGCATTTAGTGCAGCAATAGAAACTGCGACATATACTGAAGAGTTTGTTGTAACAGAAATACTAGCTCCATTAGCAGCAGCGCCAAATCCACCATCAAGAGATGCTGGAGATGTAGTTTCTATTTTTAGTGATGCCTATACAGATGTAACGTTAACAGAGCTACCTACAGTTTGGTCTAGCACAAATTTTAACGCAACTACAGTAAATGGAGATAATGTATGGTTATTATCTAACCTTGATTTTTTAGGTATGGTAACAAATTATGATACAGGAGAAGATCTTTCGGCTATGGAAATGATGCATATAGATTACTGGGTACCAGCTGGCGCTACAAATGGATTGTCAGTAAAAATTGTAAATACTGTAGATGGTGGAGAGGCAGAAGAGTCTTTAGGCGCTACAGTATCTGGTTCTTGGCAAAGTATAGATTTAGATATGTCTGTTTTTGATGATGGAAATTTATCTAATAAAACTAAAATCACTCAATTATTAATAGACTCAGATGGTGTTTCTGATATTGTTTATATAGATAACTTTTATTTCTATAGAGCATCAACAACAGGTCCTGGATTTGATGATGGTTTACTTACAAATGGAGACTTTGAAAACGGAAGCGAAGCTTGGATAATTGGAGTCGATGATAATAATCCGGCACCAGTTGTAACTAATGGAGGTAATACGTATTACTCTGTAGATGTTACTTCGGCAGGTCAACCATTTGCTGTAAATGTTAGTCAAAAACTAGAGATTATTCAAGATCAAACTTATACGTTAACTTTCGATGCTTGGTCTGATGTTAATAGGTCTATTATAGCTGGAATTGGTTTAAGTGGTGGAGATTTTGCTAATACAAGTGAAACGGTAAATATTACTACTAACGTAACTAATTATACGCTTACATTGACTGCTTCAGGTTTTGGAGCTATGGATGCTCGTGTTCTTTTTGATTTAGGAGCAGAAATAGGTATGGTCAATATTGATAATGTGTCTTTAAATGTTAGTACTAATAATTTATTAAATAATGGCGATTTTGAGAATGGTAGTGAGTCTTGGATAATTGGAGTAGACGATAATAATCCAGCACCAGTAGTAACTGTTGGAGGTAATACTTACTATTCAGTAGATGTTACTTCAGCAGGTCAACCATTTGCTGTAAATGTGAGTCAGAAACTCGAGATTACTCAGGGACAAACTTATACGTTAACGTTTGATGCTTGGTCTGATGTTAATAGATCAATTATAGCAGGTATTGGTTTAAGTGGAGGAGATTTTGCTAATACTAGTGAGACTGTAAATATTACGACTACCGTAACCAATTATACATTAACCTTATCTGCAACAGGTTTTGGAGCTCCAGATGCAAGAGTTTTATTTGATTTAGGAGCAGAAGTTGGTATGGTTAATATTGATAACGTAATATTAACTCTTGATTAATTTCAAACGTTTTTAAGTTATTGAAAAAGAAAATTTAAAAAATAATGAACATGAAAAATATAATAAAAATTACCGCATTTCTTTTTACACTTGCCTGTTTTGTAGGTTGTCAAGATGATGATGCACAAATTGGAGATATTATTGCGCCTTCAAATTTAACAATTACCGCAGAGATACTTGGAGTAGATGCGAGTAATCCAAATGGTGATGGTAGCGGATTAGTAAAATTAACAGCATCGGCAGATAATGCACTTAGTTATAGTTTTCAATATGGTGATGGTCTAGAAGGTGTTGTGCCTTCAGGTATAGATACACATCGTTATAGTATTGTTGGATTAAACACTTATACTGTAGTCGTTAGTGCTATAGGCTCTGGAGGTGTTGCAACTACCACAAGTATAGATATTGATGTATTTAGTTCGTTTGATGATTTAGAAGCAAAACAATTATTATCTGGCGGTATAGGTTCATCAAAAACATGGTACTTAGATGCTTCAGTCCCTGGACATTTAGGTGTAGGTGGTAATATAGATATTGCTGCAGATGCGTTTTGGTTTCCTTCTTTTTATGCTGCACAACCGTTTGAAAAATGTGGAGATCCAATTTCAGACTGTCTTTGCGATGATGAAATGACATTTAGCTTAGATGCTAATGAGCAGTTAACTTTCGAATTAAACAATAATGGTCAAACATTTTTTAATGCTGGACATCAAGGTGTAATTGGAGAAAATGCTGGTGAAGATGCTTGTTTTGATTTTGATACATCAGGTACAAGTATTGTTTCTTTAGCGCCATCTTCTTTTGATTGGTCTATTGTACCAGATCCAGATTTTACAGCAAGAGGTACAACCATGAATTTTTCTGATGGTAAATTTATGGGTTATTATGTTTCTTCTTCATCTTATGATATTATAGAAGTCACAAATAGTACACTTTATGTAAGAACTGTAGATGCACTTAATCCAGTTTTATATTGGTACCATAGATTTACAACAACGTTACCATCTCAAAATTTTAATTCAATTTATAATGACTTAGCTTGGTCAGATGAGTTTGATACTAATGGAGCACCAGATGCTGGTAATTGGACCTATGATCTAGGTGCAGGTGGATGGGGAAACCAAGAACTACAAACGTATACCAATGCTTCGGAAAATGTAATCGTTGAAGATGGTTTCTTAAAAATTACCGCTAAGGCAGAAGGAAGTGGTTATACCTCAGCACGTTTAAAATCTGAAAATTTATATGAGTTTACCTACGGTAGAGTAGAAGTAAGAGCTAAGCTTCCAGCTTCACAAGGGACATGGCCAGCAATTTGGTCATTAGGTGCAGATTATGAAACAAATACATGGCCTGGATGTGGAGAAATGGACATTATGGAACAAAAAGGACAAGATAAAAATACGGTATTAGCTACTGTTCATCATCCTGCAGTGTCACCAGGAGCTGGTGATGGTTCTACAACAGTACTTACTACTTCTACAACACAATTTCATAATTATACAATGGAATGGACACCAGATACTATAACTTTTTTGGTAGATGATAATATATACCATACTGTAGTTAATTCTCCAGATTTACCATTTGAAAGTGATTTTTTCTTAATACTAAATATTGCAATGGGTGGAACTCTCGGCGGAACAATTGATCCAGGATTTACACAAGATACTATGGAGATTGATTATGTAAGAGTATATCAATAAAAATCACAAACTATTTAAAGGAATTAAAAATATACTTTTTTGAGATAAAAATTAATGAGTTGTCTAAAATGAGTAATCATTGAAAAGGGTTGAGTTATTCGCTCAACCTTTTTTAAATAATTTTTAAAGCAGAAATTTTACAGACTGATAGTTAGTAGTTTATAAACTTTATGGTTTTTAAACCTGAAATTTTTTTTGCTAAACATTAACTAAAATATTTTACAAGCAATTAACTAATAAATGAGTAATCATCAAATATACATAGGAAATAAGCCAGCAAATTTTAATGATAATGACGTTAAAGGAGAGATGTTAACCTTTGATAACGAGACTTACTATAAAATTTCTAATAGCGATAAAATGAGACCATTTTTTATGAGTCTTGTAAGTAATTCTAACCATTGGATGTTTATCTCTAGCAATGGAGCATTAACTGCTGGAAGAAAAAATGCCAATAACGCTTTGTTTCCTTATTATACAGATGATAAAATTACAGAATCTGCCGAAATTACAGGTAGTAAAACTATCATTCAAGTCCATTTAAATGATAGAACTATGCTGTGGGAACCTTTTTCTAACAAGTTTCAAGGGGTTTATAATATAAAACGTAATGTCTATAAAAATAGCTTTGGTAATAAAGTTGTTTTTGAAGAGATTAACGACGATTTAGCTATAACCTTCAGGTATCAATGGAGTACTAGTAATCAATATGGTTTTGTTAGAAAATCAAGTATTATTAATAATTCAAAAGATAGAATTGATATTTCAATTTTAGACGGTATTCAAAATATACTTCCGTATGGTTTAGATTCAGATTTTCAAAATGCGACAAGTAATTTAATAGACGCTTATAAAAAGTGTGAGCTCCAAACAGAAACTGGTGTAGGTATATATGCTTTAAGTGCTATTATTGTAGATAAAGCAGAGCCTAGTGAAGCTTTAAAATGCAATACGGTTTGGTTTTCTGGATTAGAAAAACCTACACACTTAATATCATCTTTGCAGGTAGAAAATTTCCGAAGAGGAAAAAATATTACTCAGGAAATTGATATTAAAGCAGAAAAAGGTGCATACTTTATAGTTAAAGACTTAAGTATTGAATCAAAGATTGACAAGAGCTGGATGTTTGTTGCTAATGTTAATCAAACAATGAGTAATATCAATGCAATTTCTTCAACAATAAAAAGTAATAGTAATTTAATTAAACTAGTTGAAGATGATGTTAATGATGGTACAAAACAACTCATAGATTTAGTTGGAGCATCAGATGGTATTCAACTAGGTGAAAATAAATTAAGAAATACAAGACACTTTGCAAATACACTTTTTAATATTATGAGAGGTGGCATTTTTGATGATAATTATAAAATTGAAAAGCAAGATTTTGTTAAGTATATAGCTAAAGCTAATAAAGAAGTTTCAATCACTAAAGAAGAAATTTTAAACAGTTTACCTAAAGTTTTTGATGTTGAGTTTATAAAAAATATAGCCAATCAGGATAACGATAAAAACTTCAAAAGACTGTGTTTTGAATACCTACCATTAAAATTTAGTAGAAGGCATGGAGACCCAAGTCGTCCATGGAATAAATTTTCTATTAACACACGCAGTGAAATAGATGGTTCTAAAATTTTAGATTACGAAGGTAATTGGAGAGATATTTTTCAAAACTGGGAGGCTTTGGCGCATTCCTATCCTGCGTTTATAGAAGGTATGATTCATGAATTTTTCAATGCCACTACTTTTGAGGGTTACAATCCTTATAGAGTTACTAAAGATGGTTTTGATTGGGAGGCTATTGAAGCTGATGATCCATGGTCATACATAGGTTATTGGGGAGACCATCAAATTATTTATCTACTTAAGTTTTTAGAGTTTATAGAAAATCATTATCCAGACAAATTATCAAATTGTTTTACAAAAGATTTATTTGTTTACGCCAACGTACCATATAAAATTAAAAGCTATCAAGAAACGTTGCAAAACCCAAAAGATACCATTGATTTTGATTATGACTTAGACAAAAAAATCAATGAAGATAAAATTAAATTAGGAGCAGATGGCGCATTATTACGCGATAAAAACTCTAATATTTATCAGGTTAATTTAATTGAGAAATTATTGGCTACTGTTTTAGCTAAGGTTTCAAATTATATACCAGAAGGTGGTATTTGGTTAAATACTCAAAGACCAGAATGGAACGATGCCAACAACGCATTAGTGGGTAATGGCGTTTCAATGGTGACCTTATATTATTTGAGACGTTTTATCAACTTTTTTGAAAACATTGTAGAAAAATCTACAGACAACAGTTTTAATATTTCAATAGAATTACATACTTTTTTCTCTCAAGTAGTCAATACCCTTGCAGATAATAAAACCGTATTGGCTCATAAAATTTCTGATACCGATAGAAAAACTATTTTGGACGGTCTTGGTAAGGCAGGAGGTGATTATAGAATTAACATTTATAAATCTGGTTTTACAAGCGATAAAAAAGAAATCACTAAAGATAATTTATCAAACTTTTTTAAAGTATTTAAGCAATATTTAGATCATACAATAGCAGCAAATAAAAGAGACGATAAGTTATATCACGCCTACAATTTAATGACTGTAGAGAGTGATAATGAGATTTCTATTTCTTATTTATCTGAAATGTTAGAAGGTCAAGTTGCAATCTTAAGTTCGGGTTATTTACAACCTAAAGGTGCACTTCAATTATTAGATGCTCTAAAAGCTAGTGCTTTATTTAGAGAAGATCAATACAGTTATATTTTATATCCAAATAAGAATTTATCGCGTTTTGCAGATAAAAATAATATTCCTTCAAAAGCAGTTAAAAGATCAAAATTATTACAACAACTTGTTGCAGATGGCAACACCCAAATTATAGAAAAAGATATAACAGGTCAATACCATTTTAATGGTAATTTTAATAATGCCGAAAGTTTAAAACTAGCACTAAATCAACTTCCTAAAGAAGAGTATCAATCATTAATTAGAGAGGAAAAACAATTATTATTAGACATTTTTGAAGATATGTTTGATCATAAGTCCTTTACAGGTAGATCAGGTACTTTCTTTGGTTATGAAGGTTTAGGGTCTATATACTGGCACATGGTTTCTAAGTTGCTATTAGCAGTTCAAGAAAATTGTTTATTAGCGATTTCTCAAAATGAGAGCGAAGAAATTATTGGGAGACTTTTAGAACACTATTATGAAATTAACGAAGGTATTGGTGTACATAAATCTCCAGAGTTATATGGTGCGTTTCCTACAGATCCCTATTCACACACTCCTGCAGGAAAAGGCGCGCAACAACCAGGCATGACAGGACAGGTTAAAGAAGATGTCTTATGTAGATTTGGAGAATTAGGCGTATTTGTAAAGGATGGAATCTTAAAATTTAATCCTAGGTTATTGAGACAAGAAGAGTTTTTAAACGCTTCAAAAATCTTCACATATACAGATGTAAATAAGATAGTTAAGTCAATAAAAGTAGATAAAGGTTCATTATGTTTTACATACTGTCAAGTACCTGTAATTTATAAACTTTCAGAAAAAAATAGCATTACAGTGGTTGATAACGACACATCAAATACAGTTTTTGATGCATTGGCATTAGATGTTAAAACAACTAATAAGTTATTTAATAGAACTGGAGATATAAACTATCTAATTGTAGAAATTAAAAGCTAATAGATTAAAATAATGAGAAAAAGTTTAAATAAGGTTATTTGTATTCTTACAATTTTACTGGCTTTTTCTTGCAATAATGTTAGCAAAAAAGAAACTCATGCGGTCATTCAAAATAAGCCATTAAGTTTATCTGCAAAACAAATTCTAGAAAACCCAAAATATCTGGCAATCTCATATGGAGGTTATAGAAAATCTAATAGAGATATACAGCCAACTATTGCAGAGCTTAAAGACGACATGAAAATTCTGTCGGCTATGGGAATTAAAATTTTAAGAACCTATAATGTACATTTAGATCAGGCATCAAATATATTAAAAGCTATAGATGAGCTAAAAAGGGAAGACCCAAATTTTGAGATGTATGTCATGTTGGGTATCTGGATTGATTGTAAAAACGCATTTAATTGGGATGGAGAAGGTCCAAATCACGACCTAGAAAGTAAAAGAAATCCTACAGAAGTTGAAACAGCTGTATCATTAGCTCAACAATATCCAGATATCGTTAAAATCTTGGCAGTTGGTAATGAAGCAATGGTAAGATGGGCAACTGCTTATTACGTGCAGCCTAAGGTTATTTTAAAATGGGTGAATTATTTACAAGAGCTCAAAACGTCAGGGAAATTATCAAATAATTTATGGATAACATGTTCAGATGATTATGCATCTTGGGGAGGAGGAGATCCAAGTTATAAAGGCAACGATTTAGAAAAAATTATAAAGGCGGTAGATTATGTGTCTACTCATACCTATCCATACCACAACTCACATTATAATCCAGAATTTTGGACCATTCCAGAAACTGAGCAAAATTTATCAGATTTAGAAAAAGTTGATGCAGCTATGTTGCGAGCTTTAGAATTTGCTAAAAAACAATATAGAGATGTGTCTCAATATGTTAAAAGTATAGATTCATCAAAAACTATTCATATAGGAGAGACTGGCTGGGCAACAATTTCCAACGGTTATTATGGCAAAGAAGGCTCCAGAGCTACAGATGAGTATAAACAAAATTTTTACTATAAGTATATAAGAGAGTGGACAGCTAACGAAGGTATTGCGTGTTTCTATTTTGAAGCTTTTGATGAGAAATGGAAAGATTCTCAAAACCCAGAAGGGTCAGAAAACCACTTTGGATTATTTACTATAGATGGAAAAGCAAAATACCCGTTATGGGATTTGGTAGACAAAGATGTTTTTAAAGGCTTAACACGCAACGGAAATGCAATATCCAAAACTTATAATGGAGACAAAGAGTCGCTATTAAGCGAAGTGCTTGTTCCTAATACAAATTATAAAAGATAAAAAATGTTTAATACGAACACATTAATGATAATGCTACGACTATTTTCTATAGTTTCAGTAATGGCTTTGTTAAGTTGCGAAAATACGTTGAAAACGAATCAAGTAGAGAAGACTAGTCGTACCTTAATTATAGAGAATAAACCTTATATCATTAAAGGGATATGCTATCATCCTGTTCCTAAAGGCAGTCCAAATAAAAGAAGTTTTGAAACCCTAACCCAAGATTTAGGGTTAATGACAGAAGCTGGTATTAATACTATAAGAGTATATGAACCAATTGATGACATAAATGTTTTAGATGAATTTAGCCGAGCTGGAATCAAAGTAATTATTGGATTTGGATACAATCAAGATGGAAAATTCGATATAAAATCTGGGACATTTATAGACTATGTAAATAAGTATAAAACACACAATGCCATTTTAATGTGGGAATTAGGTAATGAATATAATTACCATCCTCTATGGTTTGATGGAGATATTAAAAATTGGTATTCAGCTATGAACGATGCAGCAGGATTAATTCATGCTAATGACCCAAAGCATCCAACCACAACTGCACATGGAGATTTACCAGATGCATTAGCACTTTCTATGAGTCCAAATATTGATGTTTGGGGAATGAATGTATATAGATGGGATAATCCAGAAACGATCTTTGAGGAGTGGGCATCCGTGAGTACAAAGCCAATGTATTTATCAGAGACAGGAGGCGACAGTTATATGAAGATTTCTAAAGCAGGCTATAAGCAGGGAGAAAATCAAAAAGCACAATCAGATGCAGCAAAAAACATCTTAAATAAAGTTTTTGATAATCAAGATATCTGCTCGGGAGTCACCCTCTTCTCATTTACAGATGGTTGGTGGAAAGCTGGCAATAATGATACACAAGATATTGGTGGTTTTGCACCAAATAGTACAGGTATACCATACGATGGCGCGCCAAATGAAGAATATTGGGGTATTGTTGATATTGAAAGAAATAAAAAGCAAGTATTTTCAGTAGTAAAAGAAAAATATTTAAGCGTTAGTAATACAAAAAAATAAGGTCAATGAGAATAGTAAATTATAGCCTATACTTTATATTAATGGTTGCAGTAATGAGTTGCGCAGACGAGACTCTGCCTTTAGAGGTTTACGAAACTTCTGCGAGCGGTCACAAAATGACTAAAATATCAAACTTTCCTAGTGGGGAAATTATAGATACAATTCAAATACTTCCACAACAAACTTTTCAGAAAATCACAGGTATTGGTGGTTCTTTTACAGAGTCATCTGCATCATTATTAAATAGATTAAGTAAAGAAAATAGAGATAAAATTATAGAAGCGTATTTTGGCGAGTCAGGAGCAAAATATTCATTAACAAGAACACACATTGCCTCCTGTGATTTTTCACTTAACAATTACACTTACGCTCCAAATGCAGGAGACAAAGACCTGCTAAATTTTTCAATAGACGAAGATAGAGATGATTTAATACCTATGATTAAAGAAGCATTGACAGTCTCTAAAGATGGCTTTAAAATCATTGCATCTCCATGGACAGCTCCACCTTGGATGAAAGATAACCAAGCGTACGTCGGCGGAAAATTGCTGCCAGAATATTATGAGTCATTTGCATTATATTTTTCTAAATATTTAGATGCTTATAAGGCTGAAGGTATAGATATTTGGGGATTAACACCAGTTAATGAACCACACGGAAACGGTGATAACTGGGAAAGCATGCATTTTTCTCCTGAAGAAGAAACAGATTTTGTTCAAAATTATTTAGGACCAAAATTAGAGGCTCAAGGTTACAGAGATACCAATATTCTTGGTTACGATCAAAATAGAGCAGGTATAAAAGAATGGGTAGACGTAATGTATAAGGATGAGGCGTCCTCTAAGTATTATGATGGTTTAGCTATACATTGGTACGAAAGCACTTATGATTATCTGCCTAAAGAGTTACAATATGCACACAATAAGGCTCCTAATAAATATGTAATTGAAACTGAAGGATGTGTAGACTCAGAAATTCCGAAGTGGAAAGATGATGCATGGTATTGGAAAAAGGAAGCTACAGATTGGGGATGGGATTGGGCAAAACCAGAAAACAAACATTTGCATCCAAAATATGCACCAGTTAATAGATATGCTAGAGATATTATTGGCTGTCTAAATAATTGGGTTGACGGTTGGGTAGATTGGAATATGGTTTTAGATAAACAAGGTGGGCCAAATTGGTTTAAAAACTGGTGTGTTGCTCCAATTATTGTAGATCCAGATGCAGATGAAGTTTATTTTACACCTATTTATTATACCATGGCTCATTTTAGCAAATACATACGACCTAATGCCATAATTATTGGAGTTAATAAAACAGATAATGATATCATGGTAACAGCAGCTAAAAATCCAGACGGTTCAATTGCTATTGTACTATTTAATGAAGGGCAAACAGCTAAAAATTTCATCTTAAATATAGGAGAAATTACGCAAAATATTACAATAAGTGCACAGGCAATTCAAACTGTTTTAACGCCTACAAAATAGAATTAAATTAAAAACTATGTCAAACATTACAACTATAACTAAGGTGCCAATGGGGCAAAAAATTGCATTTGGATTTGGTATGCTTGCCAACCAAATGTTTCCTGCTATCATTAGTATTTTTATTGTAGTTCTCGTGCAAAGTTTGGGATTTCCTGGTTGGATGTGGGGAGTGGTTTCATTAGTACCAAGATTATTTGATGCTATTACAGATCCAATAATGGGATATATATCAGATAATACCAGATCACGTTGGGGAAGACGTAGACAGTATGTTTTTCTTGGATCTATAATTATGGGTATATCTTTTATAATAATGTGGCAGTTATTTAAGGAAAACTCAATGGATTATAATTTTTATTATTTTCTTTTCTGGTCATTAGTATTTTATTTGGGGCTCACAATTTTTAGCGTTCCTTATGTAGCTATGGGTTATGAAATGAGTGACGATTTTCATGAACGTACAAATATTATGGCAGTAGCTCAATTTATTGGGCAATGGGCTTGGGTTATAGCACCTTGGTTTTGGATTTTAATGGATGATAAGGATTGGTTTCCATCCAGTGAAGTAGCAGTTAGGGAACTGGCTATATGGGTTGCAATTGTTTGTATGATTTTAGCAATGATTCCTGCAATATTTATAAAAAGTAAATCCACTTTAAATGAAGATTATGAGGATGTTACATTTAAAAATATATTAAAAAAATTACGTACAATTTTTGTAGTTAACTTCAAAGAGGCTTTGAAAATGAAACCTTTTAGAAAATTATGCATTGCAACTTTCCTGGTGTTTAATGCCTTTAATACCGTTGCAGCCTTTACTTATTTCATAATTGTATATTATCTATTTGATGGTGTTACAGGACCAGATGGTGCATGGTGGTGGCCAACCCTTTTTGGAAGTATAGGTGCTTTGGTAACGTCGTTTTTGGTAATTCCTGCAGTTACTAAAATGTCTAAATCACTAGGTAAAAAGAAAGCCTTTGTAGTATCCCAATCAATTTCAATCGTAGGTTATATTATGCTGTGGTTTTTATTTATTCCTGGTAAACCTTATATGTTTTTATTCGCACTACCTTTCTTTTCATTTGGTATTGGTGGATTATTTACTTTGATGATGTCTATGACTGCAGATGTAATAGATTTAGATGAATTAAATACGGGTAAACGAAGAGAAGGTGTATTCGGAGCAATATATTGGTGGATGGTTAAGTTTGGTTTTGGAATCGCAGGTGGTCTAACCGGACTCATATTTTCTATCATTGGTTTTGAATCTGGTGCAGCAACACAAACAGAAGAGGCGCTAACTGGATTAAGATTATTTTTCTCTGGGCTTCCAATATTTGGAACGCTATTAGCAATTTATGTAATGAGTGATTATGATATTACCGAAGAACGAGCAGGAGAAATAAGAGATGAATTAAATAAACGAAAAACTAAAAACATAGAGACAAAACAAGAATTAATTAATGGTAATTAATTTTAGCAGGACTGTTATTTTAAAAACCCAATAAAATTTTAAAATAATCTGTCTTTACCGTTTTACCTTAAAAATCAGTATAAATAACACGCTTGTATGCTTTTTGTAGTGGTGTTTTTTTTGGGATTTCTAGTTTTCACGGTTATTTTTACCAATAACATAATTCTAAGTAGTGTTTATTTAGAATACTTTAAAAATTAATTAACAAATATATACATTATGAAAAAAAATTACATTTTTATTACATTACTACTTTTAGCATTAGTTCCTGCTACAGCACAAACAACAATAGATTTTGATGCTGCTGCTTTTGCACCTGCAGATCAGGGTGGCTCAGGAGCAGCCTTTATGAATGTTTTTGATAATCCTAAAAATGGTACAGTTGGTGGTTACCAATTTGGATCTGGATGGGGAATTCCAGATTTAGTTGCAATTTTAGATACAGATGCAGAAACAGTAACTTTAAAACCAAATAGAATTGGTGACCCAGATGCTTATTGGCAAACTGCTGGTGAATTAGAAGGAAATAAAATAATGGATGCGAATTGTTTTATTCAAAATGATGCATTAGTAGGTACTTCTTTTACGTTCACAGGTAATGTCATCTCTAGCACTATTGATGATTCTAGTTTAAGTATTCCTTATAATGCAACAGCATTTATTAAAGTTTTTAATGCAGATTTCTCAGCAGTACTTGCAGAGGATACAGCATCATTATCTACAACAGGAGAATTTACATTAACTATGGATGCAACTTCGTTTCCTGGAGATTCTCATGTACAATACGGTTTTCAAGTTGTTGGACCTAATTTAAACTCAGATGCATCTTTAGATGCTGCTTATGATGCAATTGGAAGTATTGTTATACAACCAGCATCTCTTAGTGTAAATGATGTTACAGCAAATGAATTTTCTGTGTATCCTAATCCAACTAAAAATAACTGGTCTGTAAATGCTAACAGTAATATAACAGCAATTACTGTTTATGATGTTTTAGGAAAGCAGGTTATTTCTATGCAAAACGTTGGTGATGTTGTAACCATTGATGGTTCAAATTTAATTGGTGGAATGTATTTTGCGAAGATTACTTCTCAAAATGGCAGTAAAACAATAAAGTTGATTAAAAAATAAATCATATTCTCATACAAATTTAAAGGCCACATTTGCTTTTTGCATTGTGGCTTTTTTTTATCTAAATACATAAGGCAATGAAAAAAATAATACAATTATTGATAATTTTAACTGTTTCGTTTAATTACGCACAAGTATTTCCAATAGATTTTTCAGAGCCCGAAGACGCTATGAATTGCTTTGATTGTGCATTTGCTCTGACCACAGATAATGGTAATGACGTTGGTTCAATCACTGGAGGAGGATTAGATTATGATACAGCTCAACTAAATTTAGTACAAAATTTAGATCTTTCAGATGACAACAATAATACCATAACTTTTAGAATTAAACCTATTGAAGATTATGGTACAAGAGTACATCTTTTAAAATTTGAAGGTATTCCAGGTACCGAAACACAATTATCATTTACAACTACAGGTACAGATTGGCAAAATATTACTTTAGATTATGGTCCAGGTTTAGGCTCTTACAGTTTACTGGTGTTCTTTCCAGATTTTGAAAGCGCAGCAATTGGCACGTATTTGGTAGATGATTTTGCTGGAGGTACAAACATAGCACCAGTACCAGAATTAGATACACCATCACCAACACCAAGTACTCCAGATAATGAGGTGCTAAGTATTTATGGTGATACAGGAGGATTTACTAATATTTGGGTAAGTGATTACTCATTTGGAGAGGCAACAATTGTAGATACTAATCCTGGAGCTGCAATTAATAATACATTAAAAATAGATTTTTCTATAGCTGGTTATGGAGAAGGAACAGAGCCAGGAACAATCACAGATGTTTCGGCATATAACTATTTTCATTTTGATTACTGGTCTAGTGATGCTACACAAATTAGAATGATTTTAATAGAAGAAGATGGTGCTGTACAAGAATATTTTTATGAGTTACCAACACAACAGTCTATAGTATTTAACGAATGGACAGGTGTAGATATCCCTTTAACATTTTTTACAAATCAAGGGTTTAGTTTAGATAAATTTTTTCAATATAAATTAGGTACTTTATCAGATTTGGACACTGGTATAGTGTATTTTGATAATCTTTATTTCTCTGTAAATCCTGCTACGAACTTAAGTGTAAAAGATTTTAATCTTAATCAAGTAACCGTCTATCCAAACCCAACCAATAATGTATGGAAGGTTATTACTCAAAACCAAAACATGAGTTCAATTTATATATTTGATGTTTTAGGTAAAAATGTATTGAGTATGCACCCAAATTCAAATGAAGTTAATATTGACGCTTCTAACTTAAATGAAGGATTATATTTTGCTACTATTAATACTCAAAATGGAAGTGAAACTATAAAATTAATTAAAAAATAAAGCATCCCTTTTTAATCCTAATAAAAGAGTGTATTTTTATAAAAAGTACACTCTTTTTATTAAACATCCACATGGTTACATTAAAACATCTAGCAGAACAGTTAAACGTATCAGTTTCAACAGTATCTAAAGCACTACACGATAGTGAAGAGATAAGTCCAGACACAATAGAGCGTGTAAAAGCACTAGCTAAATTTTTAAACTACAAGCCTAATAGATTAGCGGTAAGTTTAAAAAATAGTAAGACTAATACTATTGGAGTTATTATACCTAATATTCTCAATCATTTCTTTGCAAAAGCTTTATTTGCAATTGAGAAAGAAGCTACTAGCCAAGGTTATCAAATAATAACATGTGTATCTAATGAGTTGCAATCTAAAGAAAACGACAGCTTACAATTGTTATCCAACGGTAGCGTAGATGGCTTCATTATGTCAATTGCCGAAGAAACGCAATTAGCAAATAAGGTAGACCATATTAATTTAATTCTACGTCAAGATATTCCTGTGGTTTTGTTTGACAGAGTTTCAAATGACATAGATTGTGGCAAAGTAATCATAGACGATTTTGGTGCTGCTTACGAGGCTACAAAGCATCTCCTTTCCGAAGGTAGAAAAAATATCATTCTACTTACCAATATAGACGAGTTAAGTGTAGGTAAATTAAGAGCCAATGGGTACTTTAAAGCCATAGAGCAAGATAAAAACTATAATAAAAAACCAAATGTCATTGCCATTAACCGAGGAGATTCTATAGAAGAACGAATTGAAGCCATGTTTAAAGCCGATAATAACATTGATGGTATCATCTCAATAGATAACACATCTGGTGTAATAGCACTTCAAAAAGCTTTAAAACATAATATCAATGTACCAAAAGATTTATCTATTATTGGTTTTTCAGATGAAAATGTATTACAATTCACAGATCCCAAATTATCAACCGTTTCACAACATACTCTAGATATTGGTAAAGCGTCTGTAGAAATGCTAATTAATAAACTACAAAATAAAACCACAGCTAATACTACCCAAACAATTAAAACAAATCTTATTTTAAGAGGTACTACAAAATAATTTTACTGCGGAAATGTAACATCAAAATAGCAATTTGTAACTCAAATGCTAAAAGTTATAGTCCAAAAACATTTCAACTTTCAAACTATTCTAAAATGAGTTATTTTTAAATAAACTCATTATATCTTGAAATTAGTAAAATTCACAAATAAAGGTATTTATTGTATTCCTGGGAAATTCTATTTAGATCCATGGTTTCCTGTAGACTATGCCATTATCTCTCATGGTCATGCAGATCACTCCAGATCTGGCATGAAACATTACCTATGCCATGATGAGTCTAAAGCTATAATACAACATCGTATAGGAGCAGATATTTCTATTGAAAGTATGCCTTACAACAAAGCAAAAACAATAAACGGTGTAAGTGTAAGTTTTTTTCCAGCAGGACATATTATTGGTTCTGCCCAAATTCGTCTAGAGTATAAAGGCTATGTTGTTGTTTTTTCTGGAGATTATAAAGTTAAAAACGATAATCTCACAACACCTTTTGAACCTGTAAAATGTCATGAGTTTATTACCGAGAGTACTTTTGGACTTCCCATTTACAATTGGCTCAAAGAAGATAATCTTCAAAAACAGATGCATGATTGGGTAATTAGTAATCAGTCAAAAAACAGAACAAGTGTTTTTATAGGTTATTCTCTAGGTAAGGCACAACGCATTATGAAATTAATGGAAGGTGTTAGTGATATGTACGTTCATAGTGCCATCCATAATATTAATAATGCAATTACATCATCAGGAATTATCCTTCCAGAAACTAAACGATGGACGGTAGATATAAACAAAAAAGAAATTCAAAATAAAATAATAATTGTACCACCAGCTCTGTTAGGATCTAACATGATTAAAAAAATTCCAAATGCAGCAACAGCAATCTGCTCAGGATGGATGCAAGTACGTGGTAAAAGACGTTGGCAATCTGTAGACGCAGGATTTCCAGTAAGCGACCATGCAGATTGGAACGGATTATTATCTGCAGTAAAAGCCACCGAAGCAGAAAAAGTATATGTCACTCATGGTTCTCAGGCAACATTTTCTAAATATCTAAATGAGATTGGTATATATTCTGAAGAGGTAAAAACCGAATACGGAGAAAACGAAGATGAAGGTGTCGACGATGAAAATACAAAAAAAGCATCATGATACACTTCTCAAAACTTATAAGTGCTGTAGAAATCACTAATAAAACTAACGATAAAATAGCTGCGCTTGTAGACTATTTTACCCATGCGCCAGATAAAGATAAATTATGGCTCATTGCTATTTTTACTGGTAAGCGTCCTAAACGTCCTGTGCAAACTAAATTGATGAGACAGTGGTGTATGCAAATTACAAAAATACCTGAGTGGCTTTTTCAAGAAAGTTATAGTACGGTTGGTGATTTAGGAGAGACTATGGCTTTGTTATTGCCAGAACCTACACATCAAATAGAAAAAACGTTTAGTGAATGGATGCAAGAAATAATTGATTTAAAATCTAAGACAGATCAAGAGAAAGAAGCTTACGTGCGTCATGTTTGGTCAGGCTTAGAAACGCAAGAACGTTTAATATTTAATAAATTAATTGGAGGTAGCTTTAGAGTAGGAGTCTCAAAAAAAACCTTAGTTAATGCATTAGCAAAATACTCTGGTATTGAGGCCAATCAGCTCATGCATAGCATTATTGGTAATTGGGATATTAATGAAATTTCATTTTATGATCTATTACAGGGAGAACATATAAACTATGATAACTCTAAACCGTATCCCTTTTGTTTAGCCTATGCGCTTGAAAAAGACTTAGAGCAACTTGGTGATGTCAATGACTGGCAGGTAGAGTATAAGTGGGATGGAATACGCGGACAAATAGTAAAACGAAACAACGAAATTTTTATCTGGTCTAGAGGAGAGGAGTTAGTCACAGAGCAGTTTCCAGAACTTGTAGAAGCCATTGAGAAATTAGAAGGCGACTTTGTAATCGATGGTGAGATACTAGCTTTAAAAGACAATGGTATTTTATTATTTAACGATCTTCAAAAACGACTCAATCGAAAAAACGTCACCAAAAAATTACTCCAAGATGTCCCTATTGGTTTTTATGTTTATGATATGATGGAGTGGGATAATAAAGATATTAGAGAGCAACCGTTAAGTTTAAGAAGAGAAAAATTAGAACATTTATTTTCTTCGGAAGCAACAAATAATAAAACCCTTTTTCTTTCTCAAATCATTACATCTCAAAATTGGCAAGATCTAATTAGTGTTCGTGAAGGAGCAAGAGAAAAAGATAGTGAAGGCTTAATGCTAAAACAAAAAAACTCACCTTATCACACAGGACGAAAAAAAGGCGATTGGTGGAAATGGAAAGTAGATCCATTAACCATAGATGCTGTTATGATTTATGCTCAAAAAGGTAGTGGTAGACGTAGTGGTTATTATACAGATTATACTTTTGCGGTAAAAAAAGATGACAAATTGGTAACGGTTGCAAAAGCATATTCTGGTTTAACCAATGAAGAAATAAAAGAGGTAAGTCGGTTTGTTAGAAACAACTCTATAGAAAAATTTGGACCCGTACGTACTGTAAAGCCAAAACTAGTTTTTGAAATTGCTTTTGAAGGTATTGCATTAAGTAACCGTCATAAATCTGGTGTTGCACTTAGGTTTCCAAGAATTTCGAGATGGCGAAGAGATAAACCGGTAGAAGAAATTGATACCATAGAAACAGTTAAACAATTGATACATTCTCCAAATTGAGCAAAGTCTTTCAACAATCACAAGGTTACAAGATTATTGAAGATTGGATGGCATCTAAAGCTAATTCGCCATTTAAGTTTCAAGAACAAACATGGACTAAATACCATAACGGGTTTAGTGGTATGGTCGTTGCACCAACAGGTTTTGGTAAAACATTCTCAGTTTTTTTGGCGGTAGTTATAGATTATCTCAACTATCCAGAAAAGTATAAAAAAGGATTAAAATTATTATGGGTAAGTCCATTGCGCTCTCTAGCAAAAGATTTGGCAAAAGCGATGACGATTGCTGTAGAAGAGATTGGTCTAGATTGGGAAGTAGCAGTTAGAAATGGTGATACTCCAACAAATATTCGTCGTAAACAAGAACGTCTAATGCCAGATGTCTTAATTGTTACGCCAGAAACTCTTCATTTGTTATTCTCACAAAAGAAAAATACGCGTTGGTTTAAAACTACAAAATGTGTTGCTGTAGACGAGTGGCATGAGCTAATTGGTAATAAACGAGGTATTTTGGTAGAGCTGGCAATGGCTAGATTAGTTAAAATTTCCGAAGACATTAAAATTTGGGGTATTACCGCAACTATTGGTAATTTAAAGGAAGCTGGTGAGGTTCTAATTCCATATCCAGAATTAAAAACTGTAATGATTACCGCAAAAGAAAAAAAGAAAATTAAGGTAGTTACAGTTTTGCCAGATGAAGTAGAGGTTTTGCCTTGGGCTGGACATTTGGGTAAAAGTATGGCGTCTAAAATTATTCCAATTATCCATGAAAATAATACAACATTAATTTTTACAAATACCAGAGGACAATCAGAGTTATGGTACCAGATTATTCTAGAGGCAGATCCAGATTTGGCTGGTTTACTAGCTATCCACCATGGCTCAATTGATAAAAAACTACGTAATTGGATTGAAGATAATATTTCCGAAGGAAATTTAAAAGCAGTAGTTTGTACATCGTCATTAGATTTAGGAGTCGATTTCAAACCTGTAGATTGTGTTATTCAAATTGGCTCTGCAAAAGGGATTGCGCGTTTTATGCAACGTGCAGGTCGTAGTGGTCACTCGCCATATGAGGTGTCAAAAATTTATTTAATACCAACACATTCTTTAGAAATTATTGAGGCTGCAGCATTAAGAGAAGCTGTTGGAGAACGTCGCGTTGAGGCTAGAGAACCAATGGTGCTTACTTTTGATGTAATGGTTCAGTTTATGGTAACATTAGCTGTAGGTGAAGGGTTTAAAGCCAATGAGGTTTACGATTTATTATTGAGTACACATGCATTTTCAATGTTGACAGATGATGAGTTTGCTTGGGCAATTCAATTTATTACGCAAGGCGGAAATACCTTAAAATCATACGAAGAATTTCATAAAGTAGAACAAGACGACAATGGAATTTATAGAGCAAAAAGCAGGCGCATTAGTATGTTGCATCGTATGAATATGGGAGCCATTGTTAGCGAAGCTATGTTGCGCGTTAAGTTTATGAGTGGTGGATATATTGGTATGATTGAAGAGTATTTTGTTACCAAACTAAAACCTAACGATAGTTTTGTACTTGCAGGTCGAGTGTTAGAATTAGTGCATATTAAAGATATGACCGCCTTTGTACGCATTAGTAAGGCAAAAAAAGCAATTACGCCTAGTTGGCTTGGTGGTCGTTTACCACTCACATCATATATGAGTCATTTTCTTCGGAAAAAACTAAGCGACTCTTTAAATCCCGGAATTAGAGAACGTGAACTTAAATTTTTGCATCCATTAATTGCGCGACAGAGTGAGTTTTCGCATATACCTAAAGAAGATGAGTTTCTAGTAGAAATGATTAATACTAAAGAGGGTTTTCATTTATTCATGTATCCTTTTGAAGGTCGTTTGGTACATGAAGTTATTTCTGCTTTAATTGCATATCGTATAAGTAAAATAAAGCCTTTAACGTTTACGATTGCCATGAATGATTACGGATTTGAATTACTTAGCGATCAAGAAATACCAATTAATGCAACCAATATTGGCGAAATTTTAAGCGATGAGAATTTAATGGATGATGTCATTGCAAGTATCAATGCAGCCGAAATGGCATCTCGAAAATTTAGAGATATTGCAGTTATTTCTGGTTTAGTGGTACAATCTATGCCTGGACGCAATCAAAATAATAAAAGTTTACAATCATCATCTGGTCTTATTTTTAGAGTATTAGATGAGAATGAACCCAATAATTTATTGTTAAGACAAGCGTACACAGAAGTATTTAATCAGCAATTAGAAGAAGTGCGGTTAAAAGAAGCGTTTAAGAGAATCAATAAAAGCAAATTAATTATTAAAGAATCTAATACCTTTACACCTCTAAGTTTCCCAATAAAAGTAGATAGTTTAAGACAATCATTATCTAGTGAAAAATTAGATAAACGTATTGAGCGTATACAAAAAGAGGTTTATAAAAAGAATAAAAAATGATTTATGCTGAAAAGCAAATTCTCATACAAGAAGAACTCCTTATATTAAATAACTTGCGAGCCCTTTTTTGGCAACGAGAAAATGCGCTAATAGTATCAGATTTGCATATTGGTAAGTCTGCACATTTTAGAAAACATGGTATCCCAATTTCGGTCAATGTGCAACACAATGATTTGGATCGTTTGTCTTTTTTAATAGCGCACTACAAGGTCAAAAAACTAATTGTGGTTGGCGATTTGTTTCATGCAGAGGTTAATAGTGATATGGATGTGTTTAAAATTTGGAGAGACCAAAGACCCAATTTAGAAATCATACTTATCAAAGGTAATCACGATAAATTAAAAGATATAGTTTACGATAGTTTTGATATACAATGTTGTAAAAAAGAATTGTGTTTATCGCCTTTTAAGTTTATTCATGAACCTAAAGTTAAGGGCAATGAGTTTACAATTTGTGGTCACATACATCCTGGAGTTTCAATAAAATCAAAAGGAAGACAACGTATTAAATTACCTTGTTTTCAAGTATCTCATACTCAAATAATATTGCCAGCATTTAGTGAATTTACAGGTTTAGCTATCTCTAAAAAGCAAAAATCTACAAGTTATTATGCATTTACTCAGAGCTCGTTTTTTAAGTTTTAATTATATAAATCTTCAATTTCATTTTAGTTTAACCACATTTTTTTAACTAATTAATGTTTAGTTTTGTGATAATGGATTTGATACAAATTTTAGGATATATTGGAGCACTTATAATTGGCATCGTTTTGGGGCTTATTGGAGGAGGAGGTTCTATTTTAACAGTTCCTATTTTGGTGTATCTATTAATAATTAATCCAGTAACCGCAACAGCATATTCTCTTTTTGTGGTTGGCGTATCTGCAGCTTTTGGTGCCATTCAAAATATAAAGAAAGGGTTGGTAGATTTCAAAACTGCCTTTGTTTTTGCTGTCCCTGCATTTATAGCTGTTTATAGTACTAGGAGGTACGTAGTCCCAGCAATACCTGATGAGATTTTTTCCTTCGGAAATTTTATACTTACAAAAGATATAGCCATCATGGTATTTTTTGCTATTATCATGCTTTTAGCTTCTGTTTCAATGATTAGAACGAGAAAGGAAACAGCGCAAATTCCTGAAGTTGTAAAATTTAATTATCCGTTAATTACTATAGAGGGTTTCGTTGTTGGTATTTTAACAGGACTTGTTGGAGCAGGTGGAGGATTTTTAATAATACCTGCGTTGGTTTTACTAGCTAAATTACCAATGAAAAAAGCGGTTGCAACGTCTCTTTTAATTATTGCTGTTAAATCGTTAATTGGTTTTATTGGTGATATAGAAAACTTAGATATAGATTGGAAATTTCTGTTAAGTTTTACTGCAATTTCAGTTGTGGGTATTTTTATAGGAAGTTATTTGTCAAATTTTATTAATGGAAAGAAACTAAAAAAAGGTTTTGGTTACTTCGTACTTATAATGGGTATTTATATCATCTTTAAAGAACTGTCGTAAATGGAAACTTTAGATGCAAATTATTGGGAAAACCGTTATAAAAGTAGCGATGACCCTTGGGATTTAGGTGTAGTGTCTCCTCCAATAAAAGCTTATTTTGATCAAATAAAGGATAAATCATTAAGAATATTAATTCCAGGTGGAGGTAACTCATACGAAGCAGAGTATTTGTTCAACTCCGGATTTAAGAATGTCTATGTTGTAGATTTTGCTGAAACCGCCTTAAATACTATTGCATCGCGAGTTCCTAATTTTCCCAAAGTACAATTAATACAGTCAGATTTTTTTGAACTAAATATGGAATTTGATGTCATTGTTGAGCAAACTTTTTTTTGTGCATTAGATCCAAAGTTAAGATCTGCATATGTTAAACATACAAATTACCTTCTTTCTAAAAATGGGATGTTAGTTGGTCTATTATTTAATAAACCTTTAAATGAAAGTCATCCTCCATTTGGAGGACACAAAAACCTTTATCAAAATTTATTTGAGCCTGCTTTCGAAATCCTTACAATGGAAGATTGTTATAATTCTATAGACTCTAGAGTGGGTAAAGAATTATTTTTTAAATTTTTAAAAAAGTAATTATTTATAAACCGACTTTTATCATATTCTCTAATACATATCAATTGTAATATTATACTTTAAAATAAAATTGACTTGTGTGTTTTACCGTATATCTTAACTAACTCTGTTAAATCTATTGATATAATCATAAATTTTTGGTTTGTTTAATATTAGCAGGATTTGTAATTATAGCTGTGATGAGTATTACAAAATATAATTATAATTCAAAAAAATGTAACATTTTGTAAATGTGAACGTCCTATAGGTAATCAATTAAAAATCTCAATCAAAATGAAACAAGATAATCAACTTTTAGTGTTAACCCATTTGAGTCAATTACTGACTTTTATTACTGGGTTTGGCGGACTCATAGTGCCATTAGTTATTTGGGCTACTCAAAAAGAGAATATTCATGATATGGATGCACAGGGAAAGAAAATTGTGAATTTTCAGTTAAGCATGTTAATCTATAGTATTATATGTATTCCTTTAGTATTTATATTAATTGGTATTCCAGGCTTATTAATTTTATGTCTCCTTTCATTTATATATCCCATTATAAACGCTATTAAAGCTAGTCATGGAGAATCACCAAAATACCCTTTATCTCTTAATTTTATTAGTTAGTTATTTTTAAAAAGAGATAACATGAAAACGCGCACTTTTTAAGTGCGCGTTTTTTATTTCATTAAGTCCGGTAACAATATTCAATTTTCATTTAAAGATTATGAAATAAAAAACGCAACTCTTTAAAGTTGCGTTTTTTTAAATTTCTTATAAAAGCAAAGGCTTTCTTAATAATGAAAATTGTGCCTTTGCAGGAATTTGCTAGCTATTTAGCATTACTGGCATTACAAGCATTGTAACATGCTCTCCAATATCTAATCCATCTACAGGTGTTAAAATTCCTGCTCGGTTTGGTAAACTCATTTCTAGTTGTACTTCGTCTGCACTAAGATTGTTTAACATCTCGGTTAAAAAACGTGAGTTAAAACCAATTTGCATATCGTCACCTTGGTAATCACAAGTTAAACGCTCTTCAGCTTTGTTAGAGTAATCTATATCTTCCGCAGAAATATTTAATTCCGCTCCAGCAATTTTTAAACGTATTTGGTGTGTCGTTTTGTTTGAAAAGATACTCACACGACGTACAGAATTTAAAAACTGTGTTCTGTCTATTGTTAATTTATTAGGATTCTCTTTAGGAATTACTGCTTCGTAGTTTGGATATTTTCCATCAATTAAACGACAAACTAATACAGTATTCTCAAAAGTAAATTTTGCGTTAGAATCATTGTATTCTATAGTTACAGTATCATCAGTTGCAGCCAAAATTCCTTTTAATAAATTTAAAGGTTTTTTAGGCATTATGAATTCTGCAACTTGGTCTGCTTTGATGTCTTCTCTAGTGTATTTAACCAATTTGTGAGCATCTGTTGCTACAAATGTTAATCCTTCGGTAGAGAATTGAAAAAACACACCACTCATCACAGGACGTAAATCATCGTTACCTGCAGCAAATATTGTTTTGCTAATTGCTGTAGCTAAAATTTCTCCCGATATAGTTGTTGTACTAGGGTTATCCAGTTCTACAGATTTAGGAAATTCATTTCCATCTGCATAAGCCAATGCATATTTACCATGGTTAGAGCTAATCTCAACCGTGTTATTTTCTTCAACAACAAAAGTTAATGGTTGTTCTGGAAACGTTTTTAATGTATCTAAAAGCAAACGCGCTGGTAAGGCAATACTTCCATCTTCATCACTTTCTACATCTAGAGTTGATGACATGGTAGTTTCTAAATCACTAGCCGAAACTGTTAATTTTGAATCTTTTAATTCAAATAGAAAATTATCCAAAATAGGTAAGGTGTTTGAGCTATTGATAACGCCTCCTAACACTTGTAATTGCTTGAGTAAATATGTACTGGATACTATAAATTTCATAAGTAAATGCTATAATTTTTTATAATAGGATCACAATAAATTGTGTCCTACAAATATATCTTAAAGTGAGTGTTTTATAAAACAAACTTATTAACAACTTAAACGCTCTAAAAACGGTATTCTAAAATAGAAATCTAGACTACTTTGCGTATTTTTTTCTTCTTAAAAAGTTATACATAACTCCAAAAAGGCCTAGAATTACAAGTGGTAGAGCAATATTAATGATTTGCCATTTTGATTTTTCATCTTCAATTTTTTTGGTGTCTAAAAAGGCTAATTTTACCTCTTTGGTACGAATGTTTATAAGTCCGTCATCGTTTAAAAGATAGTTCACAGCGTTTTCTAGAAATTCTTTATTACCAAATTTTCGTTTGGTTAAAAACTCAAAACCTAATTCTTGTGGTTGGTTTCTAATCACTTCATTTTTGATGACATCACCATCTGCAATGACAACCATTTTAGTGGCTTTACTTTTGGTTTTATCTTCGGAAATTTTAAAAGGCTTCACACGTTTATCATAAACAGATGCAAACTCACCTTCTAATAAAACAGCCAAAGTTTGATTAGGCTCTTTATACTCTTCAAGATTTGGTTGTTGTGTTACCACGTCTAAACTAATTTCTCTTGGCACACCTTGTAATTTGGAGAGCTTAGAGCTGCGTAATAATATAGTTTTGTTAATTCCGTTTTTTAATGTGTCTATCTGGCTTGCAAAATCAAATTTTACAGGATCTAAATTTGTAGTAATTGGATGATTAGGATTACTTGCAGCCAAAGGAGAATATGGCCATTGTAACGGTTGAAACTGAGAATTACTTCCTTCTCCTATAGCTAAAGTAATAGGAGCAGAGTACAAATCGTTAACAATTACAGGGTTAATACGAACACCATATTTAAAGAAAAAATCATTAAGATTTAAATCTTTCATAATTGCAATACCACGTCCAGACTCGTTAAGCAAACTATCTCGATCCATCACAATACTTTCTGTTAACCAAAGACTTTTTCCACCATTCATCGTGTATTGATCGAGCACATATTTTTCTTCTTCGGAAAATGGCTCACTAGGTTTCGCAGAGATGATTAAATCATAATTTTCTATATCCTTTAAGGTCTTTTGCGGATTGCTAGCTACACTATCTAATGTAAAAGGAGCTATGAAGTAATGTTCACTTATTTTTCTAAGAAAATCGGCAACGTAGACATCTTTTAATTGTCCGTTACCTCTTAAAACTGCAATCTTTTTTTGTTTTGGGTTGACTAGTTTTTTAAATGCTTCGGCAAAAACATATTCTAAATTTTGAATAGAACCATTAACCAATTCTGGATCTGTAGCTCCAATTTTATTTTTTATTAAAGGAACAATAACTGTTTGCTCATTATAACTTGCCAAAGCCCATGGTATAATGACTTCTTGCGATGTTTTACCGTTTTCCTTTATATTAATTTGAAACGGTTGCAAGCCACGTTGAGCTAATTGTTGGATGTTTTGTTCTCTTGTGTTTTCATCTGCCAACGGATTGATAAACTGAAATTTCACATTAGGATTAGAGACTGTAAATTCTTCAAGTAATTGTTGTGTTTCATCACGTAAGCGTCTAAACTCTGAAGGAAATTCGCCTTCTAAAAACACATCAATTATTATAGGAGAATCAACGTTTTTAACAGTTTGTAAAGCTTCTTTAGATAATGTATAGCGTTGATCTTGCGTTAAGTCAAAACGTTTGTAGAGATAGTTTGAAATGACATTAATAACAACGAGTGCTAGTAATGTGACAACAATAACAATAATATTTTTTTTACTCTTTAGCATCTAATTCTTGTTCTTCTTTATATAATCTTAAATCAACAACTTTATTATTTCTAAATGTAATTTCTAAGCATTCTTTTTCGGTATTAAAAGCACCTGGTTCTAAACCTAATCCGTAATTCCATTTGTTAGGATTGTGATCTTTTTTTGTATCGTCCCAAGATAACCATTCGTATGTTCCTAAAAGGTTTTCAATGGCTGTTTTGGTCTTGCCAATTAAAATTTCCGAAGTTATCATATCATTAGATAATTCATAACGCAAAGCTGGTTTATCTTGCCAAATGTCTGCAGAAAAATACTTTTCGTGATGGTAGTTACTAAAGATATTAATCATTGGGTAAACTGCATAAAAATATACCAATGGTGTTAATGCTAAACTCACTAAAACTGTGAGCCAAATGCGTTTGTCTATTGTTTTTACGAATAAAAAAACCAACACAAAGGTGATGACCATTAATATTGCTAACGAAATAGTGATAATCATTGGTTAGCGCGTTTGATGTTTAAATTGGTTAATACAATAAATAGAGCTGTAACACTCAAAAAGTAAATAATGTCTCTGGTATCTAAAACACCGCGACTCATACTTTTAAAATGAGATTCCATGCCTAGACTTTCCATATATAAAGCGTCTCCAAAAATGTTGTAGTTTGACAAACCTTCAAACCCAAAATAGAAAAAGAAACATATAAAAACTGCGACTATAAAAGCAACGATTTGATTATCTGATAGGCTAGAGGCAAAAACGCCAATTGCTGTGTAAGCTGCAACTAGAAATAGAAGTCCAAAATAAGAACCCATCACACTTCCTATATCGAGATTACCTTTTGGATTGCCTAATTTTGAAATGGTATAGACATATAATAATGTTGGAATGAGCGCAATAATAATTAATACAAAAGACCCTAAGTATTTACCAAGCACAATGTTTAAATGACTTATAGGTTTAGTAAGTAATAACTCTAAAGTGCCTTGTTTCTTTTCATCTGCAAAACTTCTCATAGTCACTGCAGGCACTAAGAAAATTAGAATCCATGGTGCGAGTAAAAAGAAGGTTGATAAATCTGCGAAACCATTATCAAGCACATTAAAATCGCCTTTAAATAACCACAAGAATAAGCCATTGAGTAATAAAAATACAGCAATTACCAAATAACCAATTGGTGATGCGAAAAAGGTGTTGATTTCTTTTTTTAGGATTGCTAGCATAAAATTTTATTTCATGTAAAAAACAAATATAACAGCTAAAAAATGTAAAGCTAGTATGAACTTAAAAATATTCCGTTTTTTAAAATATAAAATCCCATAAAATGGAATTTGAATAAGTAATAAAGTATAGAATATAAAATTTATTTTTTCAAAATAATCTAAACATATCATTGCATAAGGAAAAACAATATTTATAATCACCTTGGTTCCATGACCAGCTCCAACTGAAGCTACACAAATCAATATTAAAAATAGGTTTAAGATAAAAATTATTATGAATTCTATTGCTTTTTTTGTGTTCATATTAATCTAACGAAACTAACTTATCCACACTCCAAGCTTCAGGTTTATCATTAAACATGGGTTTTGTTTTTGCCCAAATACCTTTAAATAAATTAGAATGTCTATAGTTCTCTAAATCTGTTTCGGTTTGCCAATAACTATACGTAAAAAATATATTCGTATTGTGTTTATCTCGATAGAGTTCTAAAAATTCACAACCCTCAAAACCTCTAATCTTATCTTTTTGAGATTCAAAGTTGGATAGGAATTCTTCAATTCTCGAAGGCTCTAAACTTAGTTTTACAATACGTACAAACATAATTTAGGTTTTAGAAAAATTAATAGTCACTGTATCCATTACCTTTAATCCCATTAGTGTAGAAGCACTACCAACAGTAGCATTATCACTCTTATAAACTGCAATTTCTAAGTAACCAGAGGAGTTAAAAACGACTAGTCGTTTGCCATCATCATATCGTTTTTCTTCGGGTATGTCAAAATTTATGGCATCACTATATTTGTCATAAATGGTTTTAAATTTATAGTTACGCGCAGATATTTCGTAATCTCGTGTTTTTTGAATGTCTTCAAAAAACTTACGTTTAATGTTTGTTATCACATTTCCGTAGTTATCAATATAAATAACGCTACCAATAATTTGACTACGTTCTTCGCTCACAAACGGAATTAAATTTTTAATTGGTTTTATCGTTTCAATAATTTTACCAATTACTTCTAATGTGCCACCACGTGCTATATGGCAAGCCACATTTACAAACACATCCAGAACAGGAAAGCTCGTTGCTACTCGGTCATGTATATTTATTTCAACAATTTTTTGTGGCGCAATTTCTGAGCATATCATACTCATAATACCATTATTAGCACAAATAAAATAATGGTCGTCTAATTTTACTGCTATGTGTTTATTCTCAGGATTAAGTTCTGAGTCAATCCCAATGACATGAATAGTTCCTTTTGGGAAGCTACTATAAGCGTTTTGAATAATATATGCTGCTTCTGGCACATTAAAAGGCGCAACAGAATGTGAGATATCAACAATTCTCACATCAGGCAATTCGCTGTAGATTGCACCTTTTATGGCTCCAGCAAAGTGGTCCTTCTCACCAAAATCTGTTGTTAATGTGATGATTGCCATATGTTTAGCAAAAGAGTTTTTAAAGTTGATTTATACTCATTTTTTTATCTGTACTATACTGTTAAAAACTAATCATATTTTAACCTAAAGGAAACATTAAGTGTTAAATAGTTTAATTATTTTTGGTAGTATAGATGTTGAAATGAGCCTTATTTAGTCTCATCACAAATCTAATAAAACAAAACAGATTAATTTAAAAATCGCATCGCTTTTGAACGAACTTATTTTAGAACTTGAAGAAATAACTCCTAAAGAATTTTTTGGAGCTCAAAATGCCAATATTAAACTCCTAAAAACCTACTTTCCTAAGCTAAAAATTGTAGCCAGAGGGAACACTATCAAAGCCTATGGCGATGAAGATTTGCTAGAAGAATTTGATCGTCGTATGACTATGCTCATGCAACATTTTGGTAAGTACAATAAAATAGATGAGAATATAATAGAACGTGTATTAACGAGTCAAAGTAGCGATGATTATGACACATCTGCAAAAAGTGGAGAAACCATTGTGCATGGTGTTAATGGTAAAATCATTAAAGCGCAAACCGTAAATCAACGCAAATTGGTTGAGAGTATGCGTAAAAACGATATGGTGTTTGCTATTGGACCTGCAGGTACAGGTAAAACTTATACAGGAGTTGCCTTAGCTGTGAGAGCTTTAAAAGCAAAAGAAGTAAAGCGTATTATTTTAACGCGTCCAGCTGTAGAAGCTGGTGAAAATTTAGGCTTTTTGCCAGGCGATTTAAAAGAAAAATTAGATCCATATATGCAACCTTTATATGATGCACTTCGTGATATGATTCCTGGTGAAACATTGTCACGTTTTATAGAAAACGGAACCATACAAATTGCACCATTGGCATTTATGCGTGGTCGAACATTAGATAATGCATTTGTAATTTTAGACGAGGGTCAAAACACCACACATGCACAAATGAAGATGTTTTTAACACGTATGGGTAAAAGCGCTAAGTTTTTATTAACTGGTGATCCTGGTCAGGTAGATTTGCCTCGTCGCTCAATTTCTGGATTAAAAGAAGCACTTCTCGTTTTAAAAAATGTTGAAGGTATTGGGATGGTTTATTTAGATGATAAAGATGTGATTCGCCATAAATTGGTGAAGAAGGTTATAGCAGCATACAAGAGTATAGAAAATCGAGAATAATTAATTCCTGCGCATGCAGGAATCTATTTTATGAATAATAAATGTTTCTTCGGAAACATTATAACTCACCACCATAAAACAATTAAATACATAATGCCAAGTAATACTATAACAGAATCTAATTTCAACTTTCCAAACCAAAAAAGTGTTTATAAAGGGAAAGTAAGAGCAGTATATAATATTAATGACGAAGAGTTGGTCATGATCGCAACAGATCGTTTATCGGCTTTTGATGTCGTGATGCCAAAAGGAATTCCTTATAAAGGTCAGATTTTAAATCAGATTGCAACGAGTATGATGAAGGCGACCGAAGATTTGGTGCCAAATTGGTTAACTGCAATTCCAGATCCTAATGTGGCTGTGGGTCATATATGCGATCCTTTTAAGGTTGAAATGGTCATACGTGGTTATATGTCTGGTCATGCAGCTAGAGAGTATAAAGCTGGTCGACGCCTACTTTGTGGAGTTGAAATGCCAGAAGGTTTAAAAGAAAATGATAAATTTCCTGAGCCTATTATTACTCCAGCAACTAAAGCTGAAATGGGAGATCATGACGAAGATATTTCTAGAGAAGACATTATTGCAAAGCATATCGTTTCCGAAGAAGATTATCTAGTACTTGAAGATTATACACGCAAACTCTTTCAACGAGGATCTGAAATTGCAGCGTCGAGAGGACTCATTTTGGTAGATACGAAGTATGAATTCGGAAAAACAAAAGATGGAAAAATCGTTTTGATAGATGAGATTCATACACCAGATAGTTCGCGATATTTTTATTCTGAAGGGTATCAAGAACGACAAGAGAACAATGAGCCACAAAAACAATTGTCTAAAGAGTTTGTGCGACAATGGTTAATTGCTAACAATTTTCAAGGTCTCGAAGGGCAAACAGTTCCAGAAATGAGTGATGATTATATCAATACCGTTAGTGAGCGTTACATTGAGTTGTATGAAAAAATTATGGGAGAAACGTTTGTAAAAGCAGATGTTTCTAATATTGAGAGTAGGATAGAAGGTAATGTTTTGGCGTATTTAGACAAGTAATTTTTAATACATCGTATTGGGATTCGCAGAATCTTTAGGAATTTGTTGAATACTATCCCAATGTTCACAAATTTTTCCGTTAGAATCAAATCTAAAGAAATCCATTGTAATATATTGGTCATTTCCAGGCCAGGTTTGGTGAGTATGCAATGCTACTAAATCACCTTCGGCAATAGAGCGTACAAATTTAATAGCCTTTTCTGGGTATTCTTGGTGCATACGTTCAAAGTAATCTATGAAACCTTGTTTCCCATTTGCAACGTCTGGATTGTGTTGTATGTAGTCGTTTCCAACATAAGTCTCAACAGCATTTTTGGGATTACCTTCATAAGCCATTTTGTAAAAGGCTATTGCATGTTTCTTGTTTTGTTCTAGATTCATTTTTCTAATTTTAAATTACAAAACATAATTTTTAAAAATAGTATCTAATGCTTTTTGAGCATCATCACATAATCCAGGATGTGTTTTAGAACATTGTATCATGGTGCTTTTAGATGCTGCTAGCCATCTAAAACGGTCTGATAATTCAAATTGACCTATTGCTCCACCGTTTGGGTGACCTTCGCAAATTAACTTCCAAGCATTGAGATATTCATTTAAATGAGTGATATCTAACTCATTAGTAAAAGCATTAAGTTTTATTGAGTCAATGTTATATTTAATCCCTAGAAATTTTTTACGCTTAGAAAATAAAATAACCCCAACGTTAAAGAATTCTTCTCGTTCTACCTTAGGCACGAGCCTTATAATTGCATATTCAAAAGTAACCTTATCTTGCATCATCAGCTTCTTTAACTAATTTATCAATCATATTTAATTTGGCATTTAAATACGTTTCATAGGCAGCTCTTATCTCTACTGGAGACATATTATCGCTTTCATTTAATAACCATTCTTCTGGTATTAGTGAGATGATTTCTTTTATTTTATTTGAATTTAAAGTGTTAGTGATATGGTTTGATGCTTCATCTAAGTTTGTTGCACTATTAAGTAGGACGTGATCTTTTATAAGCGGAAATGTTCTTGTAAGATGATTTTCCCAAGTACTCCAATTGTGATGAAAATAGAAACTTGCACCATTATCTATAACCCACAACTCTTTATTCCAATTAAGTAGATTTGTGTTTTTAACGGTTCGGTCAATATTGCTAATAATACTATCTAATAAAACTATTTTTGACGCTGTTAGAGCATCAACTTCAAAAACTAAGGGATCATAAGTGATAGCGCTTGATAAAAAGTGCAATCCTAAATTAAGACCAACGCTAAATTTTAATAAGTCTTGTATCTCCTCATCAGGTTCTGTCTTGCTGAAAGAGTCATCGAGATTCATAAATACTAATTCAGGGATTTTTAATCCTATAGCACGTGCGAGTTCTCCACCAAGAAGCTCAGCAATGAGTGCTTTTTTTCCTTGTCCAGCGCCTCTAAATTTTAATACATAAAGAAAGTCATCATCTGCCTTAACAATTGCAGGAAGCGATCCTCCTTCTCTTAGAGGGTTTAGATATTGTACAACATTTACTGTTCTAATGTCTATTGTATTCATAAATACTAATGTAGTAAAAGTTTTAGTTTTTAATTTTGCGTATTAATTTTCGTACTCCTTTATAAATAAAAGCATTTGTTTTTACATAGTAGAACGATATGATACAAACGACGACCATAAATACTATTGCTCCAATTATAGCTTGAGTTGGATGTAGCGCTTTTGAATAGAAATGTTTGAGACCTAGACCCGTAAAACTTCCGAAAATAATAATAAAATGAATCACATAAATTGATAACGTTTTTTGTCCTATTTTTCCAATAAGTGACCCCTTTAAAAATGGTTCTGCTGCATAAAAAACACCTAATAATAAAAGCACATTTCCGAAGCGTGTAAAAAGATAATTATAGTATGCAGCGGATTTAAAAAGTTCTATATCTGTCCAATAAAATAGCTTCATTAATAGGAGTGATGAGAATTGTATTAATAAGCTTCCGAAGAGAAAAAAAGAAATCACGGATACTAATCTAAATTTAGCTCTATGTACGTGAGAAAAGAAAACTGTCGCCAGAAAACCACCAAAGGCGGTAAAACCAAACCAAGGTAATATTGTAAAAATTGAACCATTAGATTTGGTCATATAATTAGCAAAGGCAATTGGTATATGGCACAAATCTAAATTTCGATAGAGCGGTTCTGTCAAAAAACATAGGCAACCCAAAGTAAATAGCAATAACGAAAGTAGTTTAATATGTTTGCTAAATAGAACATAACAACCAATAAGTATAATGAGCGATAAGCCAATGCATTGTAGAACATCAATAACAAAAATATAATCGTTAAAATTACCCGTTAGCCAACCAATTACATCTATTCTAAGCGCATATCCAATCCCAATTAAAAGTAACCCTCTGTAAAGCCCCTTTTTAATTCTTGGTTTGTCATCTCCTTTGTCTTTAGCTTTTAATAAAAGATATAAAAACACTAACCCAGAAATAGTAAAGAAGGTTGGAGCAGTAATGCCTCTAAAATAAGACCATATTTGGTAAACTACATTTGAGTTATCTCTATAAATAGGATTTAAAAGAGTGTCTATAAAATGCCCTTGTAGCATCATTAAGATTGCAAAAGCACGAACAGCATCAATAAAAAAGAGTCGGTTAGTTTTCAAAAATGGTCGCTTTGAGAATATAAAGATACTTTTAATTTTTATGTTAGCTAAGTTTAATATCTTAGTTGAGTAATTTAGGAGAAATTTATGGATGTATTTAAGGAGTTTGCTAGTCAATTTTCTTCGTTTGCTTGGGGATTACCGCTTATTATATTACTCGTTGGAGGTGGTCTATACCTCCTTATTATCTCAAAATTTTTACCATTTAGATTTTTTGGTCATGCTATACAAGTGCTTCGAGGTAAATATGACGACCCAAATGATCCAGGAGAAATAAGTCATTTTAAAGCATTAACAACAGCTCTCTCATCTACAATTGGTATGGGTAATATTGCAGGTGTGGCATTAGCAATATCGGTTGGTGGACCAGGAGCCATGTTTTGGATGTGGATTAGTGCCATTGTAGGTATGAGTACAAAGTTTTTTACGTCTACATTAGCAATTATGTATAGAGGCAAAGACAGTAAAGGCGATTTGCAAGGAGGACCAATGTATTTTATTACTGAAGGTTTAGGAAAGAATTGGAAATTTTTAGCGGTTATGTTTTCTTTTTTCGGAATGTTGGGAGCACTACCAGTAGTAAACGTGAATCAACTAAAACAAGCTATTAATGATATTATTTTAATACCAAACGGTATAGAGGTTAATCTCTACACCAATCTTGTTATTGCAGCCATTTTAGTTGTGTTTACCAGTATTGTAATTCTAGGAGGTCTTAAACGTATTAGCACAATTGCTTCTAAGATGGTACCATCAATGGTTATTTTATATTTTATTTTAGTGTTAATTATTTTAGGTGTTAACTATACCGAAGTACCAAAATACTTTGCTCTAATTTTTACAGATGCTTTTGAAGCTAATTTTATTAAAGGAGATGCTGCACTAGGAGGTATGCTTGGAGCTTTAATTTTATTAGGTATAAAACGTGGAGCCTTTTCTAATGAAGCTGGTATTGGTACCGCACCAATGGCTCATGGAGCTGCAAAAACAGATGAACCAGTTAGAGAAGGTTTGGTGGCTATGCTAGGTCCTGTAATAGATACTTTAGTAGTTTGCACATTAACAGCTTTGGCTATTTTAGTAACTGGTGTGTGGGAAACAACATCAGATAATGGAGTTTCTTTAACAGCTTCGGCTTTTGAGAATGCAATGCCTTATGGTCAATACCTCCTCATGATTTGTGTTTGTGTTTTTAGTATTTCGTCGTTGTTCTCTTATGCATACTATGGTACAAAGTGCACCTCATTTTTAATTGGAGCAGATAAGCAACATTACTACAAATATTTATACATACTAAGTATTATACTGGCAGCAACTACACCATTTGAAGCAGTGATTGATTTTATAGATGGTATTTTTGCATTTATGGCAATACCTACAATGTTAGCAACCATTATTATGGCTCCAAGAGTTGTGAAAGAAATTAAGGCATATAAAAAACGAATGAAGAATACTTAAAGCTTGGAGATAGAGGTTTTAAACTGCTGAGGCGTCATGAGTTCCATCTTTTTAAATTGTCTATTGAAATAACTTGTATTATTAAATCCAGACTTAAAAGCAATTTCAGACATTCTAAAATCCTTAGATTCTTTAATTAACTTTTTTGAAAATTTTATCTTTTCAGAATTAATATAATCAATAGGAGAGATGCCTAAGGTGTTTTTAAATTGCTTATGAAAATGAGACGTACTCATGTATGCTTTTTTTGCTAATTGATCAACGGTAATGTCTTTATTAGTTAGATTTTCTTTGATGAATTTAATTACAGTTCCAATTCTAGTATCATTAAAAACTTGATCTTGATTTGCTAATATTAAAGACTTAGCTTTTGTTTGTAATAATCTTACAATGAGTTCTTGTATCATGAGGTCTAACAAAACATCTTTAGACTTATTATTGTTAGTAAATGTATATGTTAAACGTTCTACGAGATGATTAACATCTGTATTATTAATTAAATGAGACGTATTTGCATCTATATCCCAAGAATTATTTTCATTTTCAATGGCAACAATTCTATTAAAGCTCTCAACAACTTCTTCAATTTTTGCAGCATCAATTCCTAAAGCTAAACATTGTGTTGGATCATTTTTTGTTGCTATAGGAAAATCAATAACCATTTCTTTGTTTGTAGGCATGACTACAGATTCTCCAGGGAAAAATTCAAAAGAAGGAATGCTATCTATATGCATCACTTTTTTTCCTGTGAGCATACTTGCAATGATTGGGAAGTCAAATTTTAAAGCTACTTTTTCAGCAAAAGCATGAGTTTCATAGATGTTTAATTCGGCATATTCTGCACTATAGGTCGTCCTATTCTCAACTAATGTAGAAAGTTTTCTATGGCTTTTATGATGATTTAATAAATGACTCATACACAATATTACAAAAAATATATACTCCTAATTATATAATAATAGATATGTTCAATATAATGATAAATATGTGCAATAGATTTAGGATTTGATAAAATATCTTTATAAAAATTATATATTCAATAGTATTGGATATAAAAAGTTACGAATTTAATAAAATCTAACCTGGCTTTTTAATATGTGATTTATTGATAGATAATTAGTTTAATCACTTAAAAATAATTTACAAATGAGTTATTCAAAACCAAAATTTAAAGAGAAATATGGCAATTTTATAAACGGGAAATTTGTAGAACCCATAGGAGGCCAATATTTTGAAAATACGTCTCCAATTGATAATAGTTTAATTGCAAAATATCCACGTTCTCAAAAAGAAGATGTAGAATTAGCTTTAGATGCAGCCAATGCAGCAAAAGAAGCTTGGGGAAATACATCTGCAACAGAAAGATCAACCTTACTAAATAAAGTGGCAGATATTATTGAAGCCAATCTAGAAGAGTTTGCTTTAGTAGAAACGTGTGATAATGGGAAACCAATTAGAGAAACTCTAAATGCAGATATTCCCTTGGCAGTAGATCATTGGAGATATTTTGCTGCTTGTATACGATCAGAAGAAGGAAGCGCCACAGAATTAGATCAGCATACTTTATCCATGAATATCAAAGAACCTTTAGGTGTCATAGGTCAAATTATCCCATGGAATTTCCCATTACTTATGTTATCCTGGAAATTACCACCAGCCTTAGTTACTGGAAACTGTGTTGTATTGAAACCTGCCGAACAAACGCCATCTTCTGCAACCCTATTAATGGAGAAAATTGCAGAGGTTTTTCCTCCTGGTGTTGTAAATATTGTGCATGGTTTTGGTCCAGAAGCAGGAAAGCCATTAGCCTCTAGTTCAAAAGTTGATAAAGTTGCGTTTACTGGAGAAACAACAACAGGTCAATTAATTATGCAATATGCTTCTAAAAACCTAAATCCAGTAACAATGGAATTAGGAGGCAAATCGCCTAACGTATTTTTTAATTCCGTTATGGATGAAGATGATGCTTTTCTGGATAAAGCTATAGAAGGTGCTGTTTTATTTGCTTTCAATCAAGGAGAAGTATGTACATGTCCTTCTAGAATTTTAGTTCAGGAAGATATTTACGATGCATTTATGGAGCGTGTGATAGAAAGAACTAATGCAATTATACAAACAAATCCTTATGATGTAAATTGTATGGTTGGAGCACAAGCATCAAACGATCAATATGAAAAAATTCAATCCTATTTCAAAATAGGAAAAGATGAAGGCGCCAAAGTATTAACAGGAGGAGCTGCTAATAAATTAAGTGGAGATTTAGCAAATGGGTTTTACATTCAGCCAACACTATTAGAAGGTCATAATAAGATGAGAGTTTTTCAAGAAGAAATCTTTGGTCCTGTAGCATGTGTGACTAAATTTAAAGATGAAGCTGAAGCTATAGAAATTGCGAATGACACATTGTACGGACTAGGAGCTGGTGTGTGGACAAGAGATGCTCATCAATTATACCAAATCCCAAGAGCCATAAAAGCAGGTCGTGTTTGGGTAAATTGTTACCATGCTTATCCAGCACATGCACCATTTGGAGGTTACAAAAAATCAGGTTTTGGTAGAGAAAATCATGTGATGATGCTTAATTATTACCGTCAAACTAAAAACATGTTAATCTCTTATGATAAGAACAAATTAGGTTTCTTTTAGTAAATGACTTTATTAATAGTGATAAAGGCTGGATTATAATTGTGATTCAGTCTTTTTCATAACTTTATAGTATGGAAAGAATAGCAATAACAGAAAAAGCAGCAAAAGTTTTAGAACAGTTAAAAGCAAAACATGGCGACTTAATTATTCATCAAAGTGGAGGATGTTGTGATGGATCTGCTCCAATGGTTTTTGAAAAAGATGATATGTATTTAGATGAAAGTGATATTCTTTTAGGCACATTAAATGATGTTAATTTTTATATGAATCAAGATCAATTTGAATATTGGCAACATACACATTTAACGGTTGATGTAACTGAAGGTCGAGGCGCAAGTTTTTCATTAGAAATTCCTTTAGGACTTCGGTTTTTAATTCACTCTCGATTATTAAATGAAGAGGAAGAAACGTTTTTTAATACCAAGTAGAAACCTTAAATTGCTTAAACAAATAGAATTAACCCATGAGTAATTATCACATAAAACACTTAGAAGAATATTATCAAGTATATAGAAAATCGGTTAATAACCCAGAAGCATTTTGGGAAGAAATTGCTGAAGAACATTTTTTATGGAGAAAAAAATGGGATAATGTTTTAGAGTGGAATTTTAATACACCAGAAGTTAAATGGTTTGAAGGTGCTCAACTTAATATAACCGAGAACTGTATAGATAGACACTTAGCTACCAGAGGAGACAAAACTGCGATACTTTTTGAGCCTAATAATCCAGACGAAGGCTCAGAGCATATCACCTATAAGCAATTGTATCATCGTGTTAATCAATTTGCAAATGTTTTAAAAGCACAAGGTGTTAAAAAAGGAGATCGTGTATGTATTTATGTACCTATGATACCAGAGTTAGCAATTGCAGTATTGGCATGTGCAAGAATAGGAGCTATTCACTCAGTTGTATTTGCAGGATTTTCGTCAACAGCACTTGCAACTAGAATTAATGATTGTGACTGTAAAATAGTAATCACTGCCGATGGATCTTTTAGAGGCGCTAAGACAATAGATTTAAAAGGCATAGTTGATGACGCTTTAGAACAGTGCGAAGGTGTAGAAACGGTTTTAGTCGCAAAGCGAATTAATTCCGAAGTAAGTATGAAAAACAATCGTGATAAATGGTTACAACCGTTATTAGATGCAGCTTCAGATCAATGTAAAGCAGAAGTCATGCAAGCTGAAGATCCGTTATTCATATTATATACTTCCGGTTCAACAGGAAAACCAAAAGGAATGGTTCACACAACTGCTGGATATATGGTGTATACAGCATATACATTCAAAAATGCATTTCAGTATAGAGAAAATGACGTTTATTGGTGTACTGCAGATATTGGTTGGATCACTGGTCATTCTTATATAGTTTATGGTCCCTTATGTAATGGCGCAACTACAGTAATGTTTGAAGGCGTACCTAGTTATCCAGATTTTGGACGTTTCTGGGATATTGTAGAAAAGCATAAAGTAAACCAATTCTATACAGCTCCAACAGCAATTAGAGCATTAGCCAAACAAGGTGTTGAGTTAATAGAAAAATATGATTTGTCATCACTTAAAGTACTTGGTAGTGTAGGAGAACCTATTAATGAAGAAGCTTGGCATTGGTATAATGAAAATGTAGGTAAAAAGAAAAGCCCTATTATAGATTCTTGGTGGCAAACAGAAACTGGAGGTATAATGATAACGCCAATACCATACGTTACACCAACCAAGCCAACGTATGCAACTTTACCATTTATAGGGATTCAGCCTTGTTTAATGAATGAAAATGGTCAAGAGTTAAAAGGCAATCAAGTAGAAGGTCGTTTATGTATAAAATTTCCTTGGCCTAGTATTGCACGTACTATTTGGGGTAATCACCAACGTTATAAAGACACCTATTTTTCTACTTATGAGAATAAATACTTTACAGGAGATGGCGCGTTAAGAGATGAAGTTGGATATTATAGAATTACTGGTCGAGTAGATGATGTGATTATTGTGTCTGGTCATAATTTGGGTACAGCTCCTATTGAGGATGCTATAAATGAACATCCAGCCATAGCAGAGAGTGCTATTGTTGGTTTTCCGCATGATATAAAAGGTAGCGCTTTATATGGTTATGTTACATTAAAAGATGCAGGAGGCACTAGAAATCATGATAACTTGCGTAAAGAAATAAATCAATTAATATCTGATCGTATTGGTCCAATTGCAAAATTAGATAAAATTCAATTTACTCAAGGTTTGCCAAAAACGCGTAGCGGTAAAATAATGAGACGTATTCTTCGGAAAATAGCGGAAAACGATACTACTAATTTAGGAGATATTAGTACTTTGTTAAATCCAGAATGTGTAGAAGATATTATGGATAATGCTCTATAAATTTAAAAAGGAATAAAAAAAAGAAAAGCTCTAAATACTATTGTACTTAGAGCTTTTCTGTTCATATATATTATGCTGACACAGCTAACTTAACTTTTTTCTTGTAATGACTAGGAGCACAGTTAAATCTATCTTTAAAAATCTTAGAAAAATAACTTCTACTCGTAAAGCCTAAACTGTATACAATTTCAGAAATGTTTAAATCTGTAGTAGACATCAATTCTTCGGCTTTTGTTAATCTTGCATATCTAGTAAATTCACATACTGTTAATCCAGTAGTCATTTTAAATCCTTCTTGAATTTTTGCTGCAGACAGACCAATTTTACTTGTTAAAATATCTAACTTATGATCAAGGTCTGGATAATTTGTAATATAATCTATAAGCTCGTTAACAGATTTTAATTCTGTTTTTGACAATGAACATGAAGCATATTCTGCGTTTTCAACGTCAGTATTATGTTGCTCAATTTCTAAAGCTAAGATGACACTAACTAAACCTTTAATTAGTAGAGATCTTACAACTCCTTCTTTATCTATAGCTCGTAGTTGTTTTATATATTCGGCAATTTTAAGATTAAATGAACCAATATGTGCAAAGTCATTTTGCTTATTAGTTATAAATAAATCTTTTATGGCAGAATTAATTTTTTGATCCTCATCTATCTCACTTGTGCTTACAGAAATTATAGAGGATTGTATATGTATGTCTTTTGATAAAAAGATTGTGTTTTTCTTAGAATTAATATTTGAAATAATTCCTGTTTGAAAATTATCTATAGTGTTCTTTTTATTAGAGTTCCCAAAACTATGAGATAATTTACCCTTAGAGCAGTATGCAAAGTTTACATAATTACCAATTTTGGCATCTAATGTTAATTCAATGTCTTCGTTTAAAACGATATCAAACTCTAAAAATGAAATTTTATCGGCTAGAGGTATAAATCTAATTTTCCCGTTACCTATTGTTTGGTCTATTTCAAAAATGCATTCTTTCCCAATAGTGGTTAGTGTTCCACCTATTTCACTATGTAAATTTTTAAAGAAAGAATTTAAGTTGTCTATATTAGATGGTACTTGTTTCATGGTTGTGTGATTTAATTAATTAATATGGATTTTGATTAAATATTATAGCTTAGATATATGACTAATCTGGTTGGTGCTAAATTTTAATGAAGATCCTATAGTTTGTTTATCTGATGGAGAAGGAAAAATTTTCCCGACTCTTGCAAATTGTTTGTTTAAGAAATTAGCCTGAGTTTTCATAGTTATAAATTTTGCGATTATTTACATTACAAAGATGCATCTGTAATCCTTTTTTCGTGTTATACAATTTTCAGAATTTGTTATATGATTCCAATAAGTCGTTAAACAAAAGTTTACTAAACGTTAATAATAAGTTAATTACAACTTGAAGTGATTAAGATTTTGATGTAGCTAATATGCCTAACAGTCAATGAGAAGACCTTTATTAGAGTCATTAAAATAGAAGGAATATTTACTTAAATAAGACTAAAAAATAATTTAAACCAAGAAGATTGAAAGATCAATTTGAGAGAAATAATGTAAAAGTTAGAAGGAAATGGGAACTATTTCTTTAAAAGGAAGTGGTAACTATTTATAATGTGGCAATAGGTAGATTAAAATGAAAGATTACCATCATTACTATTATTTTTGTATGCTGAATAAGCAAAAATTACGATTGCAAAAATTAATAGTACATGGATGATCTCTTCATACTCAAATACAAAGTATCCCAAGGCCCAAGAGATAATGAGCCCAATAACAATTATATATGTTAGTAGTTTCATAATGACGATTTGTGGAACAAATTTAAAATTTTTGACGTGATTGTCAAATCTTTACAAATTTATATATTAACACTTGTGTTAACATAAACATCACAAATATCAATAATATATGCGTAAAAGCTGTTACATAATGTAGTTTTAATGTTACAGAATTTCCATTTTAAAAAAAAATATTTCTCAGAACAAAAATTAAAAGAAATATGATATTACAGCGTGTTAACTTAACTGTTCTGGTATATAAACTGTAAAAGTAGAACCTTCATTAGGTTTACCGTGAGCAATAATGAGACCATTATGATTGTCCATTATTTTTTTACAAATAGATAACCCTATTCCTGTTCCAGAGTACTCATCTCTACTATGAAGTCTATTAAAAAGAGTAAAAATCTTTTTGGCATATTCTTGTTCAAAACCAATACCATTGTCTTTAATAGATATTTTGTGATAGAAATTTTCAGGCATATAATGTAAATTAACATCTTTTTTAGCTGCTACTTTTTCATAAGTAATATTTATATGTGGAGTCACATCCTCTTTACTATATTTTAAAGCATTACCAAGAAGGTTAATAAAAAGTTGTTTTATCTGAAAAGGGATAACTGCAATTTCTGGGAATTCATCATAAGTTATAGTCGCTTTCTTTTCAACAATTACTTCTAGATTTTCTTGTTTAGCTTCTTCTAAAATAATATTAATATCTGTTAGCTCTGCAACGCTGTCTGCTCTATTAGTTCTAGAAAATTGTAGGAGGTCATCAATAAGTAAGCGCATTCGGTCTGCAGCTTTTCTAATCCGATCCATGTACATTTTTCCTTTTTCAGATAGATTTTTACTTTCCTTATCGTCTAATCTAGAAATAAAGGTTTGAATTTTTCTAAGTGGCTCTTGTAAATCATGACTGGCTACATAATTAAAGGCAGAGAGTTCTTTATTATTTCGCTCTAATTCTTCATTACGCTCTTCTATAATTTGAAAATTATGCACTTCATCTGTAATATCAGCTGTTGTACCAATTAACTTATTCTCGCCATCATCATTAGTATATGCTTCACCGTAAGCTTTGAGATGTCTAATTTCACCGTCTTTTCTAATAATTCTGTAATAAATAAATGGCAAGTTTTGTTCAACAACCATTCTTTCAACTTGTGCAGTTAATTTTTCTACATCCTCCTTATGAACAAACGTCATAAAATTTTCAATTGTAGACTCAAAAGATTGAGGTTCTTCACCGAGTATTCTATATAAATTATCTGAAAATTCATAAGTTTCATCATCTATATGGCAGGTCCATGACCCATGTCTACTAACAATTTCAGATAGACTAGCAGATTCTTTAAACATATTAAGTTTCTCATTAGTATGTTTAAATGCTTTAAGATCTCTGTTAATAATAGCGTAAGCTACAAGAAGTAGAAGCAATGTGAGTATTAAAACAGAGTATAAAATAATTGGTGTTCTACTTAACGCTTTTTCACTTTGTTTTTTTCGCTCATATAAAATATTGTCTTCATGAGACATCATTATTTCAACCTCTTTTTCTATACTACTCATTTTTAAATTTCCTAACTCAAAGCTAGATTTAAATCCAGGCGAATTTAAATTACCAGATTTATAATCTTCTAAAGTTTCTGAAAGATAAAAGAGACGTTGGCCAATAGCCTTATTAAGAGAGTCTAAATTTGTTTGTTGTAGAGCGTTATCTTGTGTTAATACATCTAAGTTTTTAAGGTTTTCTGCTATCTTAATTCTACCACGATTATAGTTATCTATAAAGCTAGAATCATCACTAATTATAAAATCTCGTTCACTAATCTCTGTCTTTTTTATATTGGTTAATAAATCTTTTAACTCAATATTTACCTCATATGTATGTTTTGTTAACTCTACAGACTTTTTAAGGTCTTGTGTGTGTTTATAAGAAAAACCGCCAATGCATAATATTATAAATAAATCTAAACCAAAAGCGAGTTTTAGGAACCGGTAATTATAGGTCACAGTGTTTTTCATGTTTTACAGGCGTAGTAGAAAATTTTCCTTATTTAAACTATTTGTTTGATACTGCCAATTTGTGGTAACAACCTCTGATAATGCTTTTTTTAGCTTACCAAAATCATTAGGTTTTTTAATATAAATATTAGCGCCTAGTACAAATGTTTTTTCGATATCTTCTTCTGATGCAGAGGTAGAGTATATAGCAATGACCATATCTTTAAATCGTTGCTCTTGCTTTATCTCTTTTAAACATTCTATTCCAGATTTTTTTGGCATATTTAAATCCAAAAATAGTAAATCTGGCAAAACACAGTTAGCTTGATTTAGGTATTCCATTAATAACACACCATTTTTAAAAGTAGATACACTACTTTTAATTTTTAGTTCTTCAAATGCTTCTGTAAAAAACAATCTATCATCTTCATCATCATCTGCTAATAGTATTTTAATCGAATTATTTTGCATAAAACATGTAATGTTACTGAGTTAATTCTCTTCTTTTAGTTATAATTCTTTGAAAAGCCGATGGCGTTATACCAGTTGTATTTTTAAATTGTGTGCTTAAATGAGCAACACTAGAATAATTGAGTTTAAAAGCAATTTCAGTAAGCGTCATATCTGTAGTGGTAATTAAATGTTTAGCACGCTCAATTTTTTGTAATATAATATAATTTTCAATAGAGGTATATGTTACTTCAGAAAATAAATTTGATAAATAACCATAACTGTGATTTAATTTCTCTGCAAGATAGACAGAACTTTTAACAGCTATCGTTTCGTCTTCATCATTTACCATCTCTGTAATTGCATCCTTTATTTTTTGTATCAAAATACTTTTTTGATCTTCTACAATTGTAATACCATAGTCGCTAAGTACAGCTTTTATCTCTAACAATTGGGATTTGGATACCTTATCTAAAATTTCAATTTCACCATAAGATATGACACTAAATCTTATCTTGAGATTAGAAAATTGATCATTTAAAACCTTATCACAAAGTTGTTGAATATCAAATTTTAGAAATAATTTCATAACTGCTAAATGAGGTATGAAATTAATTTTTTAAAAATAAAAAAAGAATCTTATCGGCTATAAAATGAGCTCAAAAGCTTAAAAATTGTATACTACAAGTAGATATTAAGCTATAGCTATTGTGCGTGTACGCTTTAACCATAAAAATACAATTAATGATAATAAGCCAAACACAGAAAACCCAATAAATAAGGGTAAAACAGAAGTTTTTACAAAGCTTCCAATAAAGTTTGCAATAGGTACAGCCATTACAGTAGACACAAAACCGTTAATTGCTGCTCCAATTCCAGCAATATGTCCAAGTGGCTCCATTGCCAATGATCTCAAATTTCCGAAGAGAAAACCAACAGCAAAAAATTGTAACAAGAAAAAAGTTACAAGAATGTGTACACTTGGGTTATTACCCGAATAGAATAAAATAACATATAATATTGAGATTACAGCGTAAGCTATAGTGGCATAATAAGCAATATTAAATGAGCCAAATCTTATTACTAATCTACTGTTTGTAAAAGTTGCAAACCCTACAGAAAATGCTGTACTAGCAAAAATATACGGAAACATTTCGCCTAATTGATATTGCTCTTGAAAAATTTGCTGTGAGGTACTCAAATAAACCATAAATGAGCCAGTTATAAAACCAGAAACTAAGGTATAGGCAATGGCTTGTTTATGTTTTAAGAACTCAACAGTACCAGTAATAAATATGGATGGTGAAAATTTAATTCGATTTTTGGGTTCTAAGGTTTCGGGTTGTCGTTTCCAAAACCATAAAACAATTAATAACCCAATAATTAAGTTGACATTAAAGATAGCTTTCCAATCAAAAAAGTCTAATAATAATTGACCAAAGGTTGGAGCTACAATAGGGACTAGAATAAAAAACATTACAATTATAGACAGAATTTTAGCCATAAAATCCCCACTATAAGTATCTCGTGTCATAGCAATGGCAATAGTTCTTGGAGATGATAAACCAATACCTTGTAAAATACGACCAACAATCATTACTTCAAAACTTTTGGTAGTCACACAAATAATACTTGCAATTACAAAAACAGTAAACCCAAAATAAACCATTGGTTTTCTCCCAAAACTATCAGAGAGTGGTCCAAAGATTAGTTGACCAAATCCTAGACCTAAAAAAATCATGGTAATCAATTTTTGATTTTCACTAGAGTCTGTAACATTGAGAGCACTGCCTATTTGAGGTAAAGCAGGCAATAATGCATCAATTGAAAGTGCTACAATAGACATTAATGATGCCATTAATACAACAAATTCAATCTTAAAAGTGGGTTTATTTTGCATGATGCAAAAGTAAATAAAACATAATGACTAAATCGTGATATCATCAAATTTCAAAAGATTGAATTTTTAAAAATATATAAAGCATTTACAAGCGTATCTTTGTACTTTATAATTAATTTATGAGACATTTAAAACAAACAACTTCTACAAATAAAACAAAACCAAAAGTAACTCTAAAACAAGCGTTTGTCACTATAATTTGGCCTAGACGCAATTTGGTGTTTTTGGGTTTATTACTCATAGTTATTAGAAGTTTATCTGGTTTAGTATTGCCTTGGCAGAGTAAAGTTTTATTAGATGATGTTGTGCCAAATGGTAATACAAGAGATATTTGGGTACTAGTAGCTATTGTTATTACAGCAATTACGGTACAAGCATTAACATCTTTTATGCTTGTAAAAATTTTAAGTGTACAAGCTCAGTATCTCATTAGTGAGTTGCGTGCACAAGTTCAAAAAAAGGTGTTATCACTTCCCATAAGCTTTTTTGATAATACCAAATCTGGTGCATTAGTATCAAGAATTATGAGCGATGTAGAAGGTGTTAGAAACTTAATTGGTACAGGTTTGGTGCAATTAGTTGGTGGTAGTTTTACCGCAATTGTATCCTTAGTAATATTAATAAAACTTAATGCCTGGATGACCTTATTTGTATTTATTCCTTTATCTATCTTCGGAATAATAGCCTTAAAGGCATTTAAATATATTCGTCCAATTTTTAGAACCAGAGGAAAAATTAATGCAGAAGTTACTGGTCGTTTGACTGAAACCTTAGCAGGCGTTCGTGTAATTAAAGCTTTTAATGCCGAAGAGCAGGAGAACAAAATATTTGAGAAAGGTGTAGATAGACTATTTCAAAATGTAAAAAAGAGTCTAACAGCAACTGCGTTAATGACAAGTTCATCTACCTTTTTAATTGGAGTTGCTACAACAGGAATCATGGGTATTGGTGGTTATTATATGATGCAAGGCGAAATGTCTACTGGAGATTTCTTATTCTTTACTTTGGTATTAGGATTTATGATTGCACCAATCGTGCAAATGAGTAACATTGGGAGTCAATTAACCGAAGCTTTAGCAGGTTTAGATCGTACCGAAGAACTAATGAATATGGCTGCAGAAGATGATGATAAAAATAGAACAATAGACTTAGACCATTTTAAAGGCGAAATAGAATTTAAAGATGTCTCCTTTGCTTACGAAGAAGGGAAAACAGTACTACATAACATTAGTTTTAAAGCATCATCTGGAGCTGTGATAGCGTTGGTAGGTAGCTCTGGTTCTGGTAAATCTACAATTGCAGGTTTATCGGCTACGTTTTTAAATCCAAAATCCGGACAAATTTCTATTGATGGTAAAGACCTATCAAAAGTAAGACTACAAAGCTTTAGAAAGCATTTAGGTGTTGTATTACAAGACGAATTTTTGTTTGAAGGTACAATTAGAGAAAATATAATGTTTCCTAGACCAAATGCAACAGAAACCCAATTACAAACAGCAGTAAAAGCAGCTTACGTTAACGAATTTACAGATCGTTTTGAAGATGGTCTAGAAACTTTAATTGGAGAACGAGGTGTTAAATTATCTGGTGGTCAAAGACAACGTATTGCAATTGCTCGCGCCATTTTAGCAGATCCTAAAATTATAATTTTAGATGAAGCAACATCTAATTTAGATACAGAAAGCGAAGCCCTTATACAAAAAAGTTTAAGTGAGTTAACTAAAAACAGAACAACGATTGTTATTGCACATAGATTAAGTACTATTAGAAAAGCAGACCAAATTTTAGTCATAGAAAATGGTAAAATTGCAGAGCGTGGTACACACGATTCGTTAATAGAAACTCAAGGTCGTTATTACGATTTATATACCTACCAAGCCAAAATATAATATCTTTATAGTATTCATTACAATTATATGCTTACAACTACCTTAATCAAATTATTTAAGAGAGATTTAAATAAATTAAAACAAGAAATTAATGCTTATCAAAATGAGCAAAACATGTGGATTTCTAATGACACAATTTCTAATTCTGCAGGAAATTTAGCATTACATCTTATTGGTAACCTCAATCATTTTATAGGTGCAACCATAGGAGGTAGTAACTATGTGAGACAACGAGAGTTAGAATTTTCACTTAAAAACATTTCTAAAATAAAATTACTGGCTCAAATTGATGAGACCATATTAATTATGGAGTCAACCCTAAATAAATTAACCAGTGAAGATTTACAAAAAGAATACAAACGTCGTGACTTTGAAGATGCTATGACTGTAGAGTATTTTTTAATTCATTTAACTATGCATCTAGCATACCACTTAGGCCAAATCAATTATCATAGACGATTGTTAGATAAATAATTTTAGGTGCTAACATCTTAAATTCTTATAATAGAGCTAACAATTAAATGCTTAAAACACGTTTTCAAAGCAATTTAATTTAACTTTACTAGTCTAATTAGAACACCTGCTTTATGAATAAATTATACCTACTTGTAGGCGTTATGTTAGTGCTTTTTTCTTCGGAAATTGGAGCACAAACACAATCGTCAACTCAAATAAAATCACTTATAGAGGCTTATAAAACTGATGCTCGCGGACCATACCATCGTATAAAATGGTTTTGTGATGATGGTACAGAGCGCGAGCCAAAAGATCCTTGTCCAGATAAAATTGGCGGAATTCAACATGCGAGTTTTAAAGAATCTACATTAAAACTTCGTAAAACAAATCATTTATTTTTTGCCGAAATTTTAGCAAGTAATAAGCAAAACGATTTTTTAGATGCCAGTAATGATTATAGCAGACTAAAGCAATATCAAATCAATGCTTATTTAGGAAGCGTAGATGATGGTTGGGTTTTAAGAAAAGCTCAATATTACAGAGGAGCTATACAAAGCGAAGATGAAGAGGCTTGGGGAAAAGAGTTTTTTGAATCAATTTTAAAAAACGATAATTTTTTAGAATCTCATTATTACTTAATTCGTCAAGCATTAAAAGATATACCGCATAATGGAGATGATAATACTGCGCAATTAATGCGAAGTCAATCTAAAATATTATCTGAAGATATACCATCATTTATGGATGCCAGAATTAAAATTCATGGACAACCTCAAAAAACAGATATAGATTTAGTTAAAACTTTTATGGCTGAGAAGAGTGCAAAAATTTCAGAAGAAAAACGTAAAGATTTTGAGGCATTAATTGAAACTATGGAGGCATTTTATGCGCCATTAAATCTAACCACTCTAGAAACCGAAGTAAAAAGAATGGCGTTACCAGTAGATGTTGAAAACAGTTTTACGAGCTTAATTACATCATCTAGAAATGAGCCTTCTGCAGAGCAAACGGTTGTTGATATTACTAACGTACTATATGAGGTTAGATTGAATATTACCAAAATAAAAAGCTCTAAAACAAGATTGTCACTTCTAGATTTAACCAACCGTTTAGAGCAAAAATTACTTATAGAATCTCAAAATTGGCAAACGCCTTCTCTAGCACAAAACCTTTACAAAATTAACACATTAGTTTGTGCTTCTATGGGAACAGGACTTATTGAGAATTGGGAATATAGTGCTATAGAGAATGTGATTTCAAATGAGTTAGTCAATGTGAGAATAAGCATTGCAGATTTAAACGATTTATTAATTACATCAAGAGGTGTTGTGGAGTGGAGTGCATCAATGGTAAAAGCAAATTACCAAGATATAGTAGATAAATATACAACATTTGAACCTTTGGCTTATGGGTTTATAGATGATAGAGTAAGAAGTAGTGTAACTTTAAATCTAGGTAATGCAGTGAGTGATTTGGGAGCATTGGTCGCAAAGCTATCAAATATTGAAAATAAAGTTATGGCTATTGAGAATCAAACTTCTGTTAGAGGTTTAAATCCTGGATATGCTTACGGTACGTTAATTGTTGTAGATGGTAATCCAGATGCAGTAGAAGTAGATACTAAGAATATTTACATTTTTGAAAAACCACCAGCAGATTTAAAACCAATTGCAGGTATTATGACGGTTTCTGAAGGTAATTTGGTGTCTCACGTGCAACTTCTTGCTAGAAATTTAGGTATACCAAATGCTGCATTGTCTTATGATAATCTAAAAGAGCTTAAAAAATATAGTGGCAAAAAAGTATTTTATGCAGTTTCTAATAAAGGTAATGTGATATTAAAATTAGAAGATGACGTGTCTGGTACCGAAAAAGAATTATTTAGCAAAAATGAACGTAGTAAAAATGTTGTAGAGGTGCCAACTGCGCAAATTAAATTAGATGTGACAACTATCGTGAACATGAGAGATGTTGATGCAAGTGATTCTGGTAAATTATGTGGACCAAAGGCTGCCAATTTAGGAGAGTTAAAAAAAATGTTTCCAAAACAAGTTGTTGAAGGTTTGATTATTCCTTTCGGAATATTTAGATCTCATATGAATCAACAAATGCCTGGTGTAGATGCGAGCTATTGGGAGTATTTAAACCAAACGTTTGATGAGGCAGATAAAATGAAACGTGATAACGTTTCCGAAGAAACTATTGAGAAATTTCAACTCGGAGCATTAGATAAATTGCATAAGGCAATGTTGACCATTAATTTAGACACTAGTTTTATTGCAGATTTAACAGCTAGTTTTAATACAGTTTTTGGAGCACCAATTGGAGATGTACCAGTATTTTTAAGAAGTGATACTAATATGGAAGATTTAAAAGAGTTTACAGGAGCTGGTTTAAATCTTACACTGTTTAATATTAAAGAAGAAGATAAAATTGTTGAAGGTATTAAACGTGTTTGGGCTTCGGCTTATACAGAGCGTAGCTTTAAATGGAGACAGAAGTTTTTATCAAATCCTGAGAATGTGTTCCCATCTATATTAATTATTCCTAGTGTAGATGTGGATTACTCTGGTGTTATGATTACCAAGGGAATTAACTCTGGCAATGAAAATGATTTAACCGTTGCTTTTAGTAGAGGAGCAGGTGGAGCTGTAGATGGACAATCTGCAGAGACAAGATTAATTACAACGCAAGGCGATATATTATTGTCTCCAGCTAGACAACCAGATTATATTAGATTGCCAACATCTGGTGGTACAAAAGAGTATACAACACCTTTTGATGCACCTATTTTAAACGAAGGTAATTTAGACGATATTAGAAAATTAGCTACCGAAATACGAAAAACCATGACAGCACATTCAGATTCTGGTAAACAAGCTTATGACGTTGAGTTTGGTTTTAAAGACAATAAATTGTGGTTGTTTCAAATACGACCATTTGTAGAAAATAAACAAGCAAAAAGTTCAGATTACTTGGCGTCTATTTCTTCACAGAATGATGTTAATGAAATGGTGATGCTTAAAACGAAACTATAAACACATGAAAAAGATTTTTTATTTAGTAATACTAGTTGGCGCTATTTTATCTTTTGGATTTACTTCTTATTATCCAATAGATGGTTATAAAACTACCGGAATTAAGCGTTTGTATCAAATACAGAAGTTTCAAGAAGACTCAATTCCTTATAATCGTATTCCTTTTGGAGCATTTAAAAAACTTGATGATATCAAATTAAATTTAACCTCTCGAGAACATAGTATTGATGAACTTCTGGTTGAAGACAAAGAGTTTGCTAAAGATATGGCGAGTTTGTTTCCAGGATCTGGCTATTCTGCTAGTGTAATGGATATGTCAAATCCAGAAAAGATTAGGTATGCAGCTTTTAGAGAAAATTCTGGATACCAGCCAGGAAGTGTTGGTAAACTTGCAGTTTTGTTGGCAGTTATGGATCAAATGGCTAAAATTTGTCCAGATTCCTGGGAGCAACGAGCAATGTATCTTAGAGATATAAAAGTAACATCTAGATATTGGGGAACAGGAGATCATCATACAATACCTGTTTATGATATAGAAAAAGATAAATTGACAAAACGACAAGTCGTTGCAAGTGATGAGTTTTCTCTTTATGAATGGTTAGACCACATGGTATCTGTTAGTAATAATGGTGCTGCAAGTGTAATGTACAGAGAGGCAATGCTTATGGCTGCTTTTGAAGCAGATTATGTTAATCTCACCGCAGAAAAGGCTGAGCGCTATTTTGAAGAAACTCCTAGAGACTCTTTAACCAATTTAGCTAATTCAGTTGTAAACGAACCTTTAAGACGATTAGGTATTACAGAAGATGATTGGAGGTTAGGAGGTATGTTTACTAGAGGTCCAAATAAATACGTTGGTAGAAAAGGTGGGAGCATTGGCACACCAAAGGGTCTTATGAAATTTTTAGTGCAACTTGAGCAAGGTAAAGTAGTAGATGAAAACTCTAGCTTAGAAATGAAACGCTTAATGTATTCTACAGACAGGCGAATAAGATATGCAAGATCCTCTCGATTAGATAGTGCAGCTGTTTATTTTAAATCTGGAAGCTATTACAAATGTGATCGTGTTAAAAATCCAAATTGTAAGGATTATGCTGGTAACGTATTTAATTACATGAACTCTGTAATTATTGTAGAGCATCCTAATGGTGTAAAATATATAACGTGCTTGATGACTAATGTATTAAACAAAAATTCGGCTGGAGCTCATATGTATTTAGCCAGTAAGATTGACGATGTTATTAATAGAGATAATAACTTGTTAAAAGAAGAAGTAAAAGAAGTAGAATATAAAAATGATAAAGACGAAACAGATAATTAAGGTTATCTCTTCTTCATAGCATCTAAGGCATCAAGAGCAAAGAATTTAACATCTTTATTTTGATGCTTTTTAAGTTTATTTAAAATTGGTCTATATCTTACATCATTAAGTAATTTAATGAGTTGCAGTGCTTCTAATTTTATTTTTTTACCTCTATTTTTTATGAGCATTTTTAAGCAATCTTTTTCGGTCATAATTCTTAATTGTAACGTTGAGGTATCAATCTCATTATTTGACAAAACATAATGCTCAATAATAGGGAAAACAGATTGTTTTAACTGACTCTGTAAAAGATTATCCAAAAACTCTAGTGCATTAATACGGGCTTCTTTTACATCACTTAATAATGCAGAATAGGTGATTTCTATATCAGACTCTTCGTAAACTAAACTTAATAAATTGAAAAGACATTTTAAACTTGCCTCACATTGCTCTTCTAGAACTTCTATAATGCGTTGTCGTGCAATTAATAACTCTGGAGATTGATTAAGTGGAGCATCTTGTGTAAGTTCTAAATTAATTACATGTTGTAAAGAAGCAATAGCGTCTAAAGTACGTTTGTGATAGGCACTTTCTTTAATTATTCTATTTCTTAGTAACCGTTTGTTAAAATATAAATTAGGTGCCTTTGCCTCTAATTTGTTCAATGCTTTTGATGCTGCCAAACGAATTACGATATCCTTACTAGATAATAATTTTAAAAGGACGTTAACAGCCTTTTGAGTTCTAAACGCACTTATGATTTGCGGAAGTTGAGCAGCTAAATTATTATTTAAAGTTTCGGTTTTTTCTAAAGTAATGATATGATCTATAATTTTTACACCATAGGTTTTGAGAGCTGTTATTGCTAATTGTCGATAGGTTTTATCTAATACAAACTCAAATAATCTATCGATAAAGAGATCACTCGAAGTTATACCTGCAGCTTTTATAGCATGCTTCTTTATATATTCATTTTCGCTCTCTAAGTGTTTTGTAATAAAATGAAAATACTTAGACATCCCAGACTCTGCAATGGTAATCAAAAGCTCTGCAATGGAGGTTTCTCTCTCATTATTTTCAGATAGAGATAGAGACTCCACTCTAGATTCTATTCGGTTATATAATCCAAATTGAAGTGCTAATTTTTGATTAGCCGACGCTTCTTTTGCTAAACATAATAATGCAGCATTAGATATATAATCGCTTTTGTGATCTAAATAGGTTTTAAAAAATTGAAATTCTTTTATTGAAGAGTGATTTAAAATATACTCTAGCGCAGTAAACACTAACTCATTATCTTTAGCATAAACCAAAGGTTCTACGCGGTTTAGTGCAGTACCTTTATCATAGAGATAAAATTGTTTTATAGCTGCCGATTTTACTTTATTTGACGGATGGTTTAACAACCCAATAATACTAGTTTTAAGCGTGCTTAACTTATTAGATTTTAAATAGCTTAATAGGTTTAAAATTTGTTCTTCCTGACTTTCATTTAATATTTTTCTAGCTGCTTTTAAGGTTGTTTCAAATTTTGTTTTAGTTGATGTTTCCGAAGACACCTCAAGTGTACGTTGAATATTGGTTCTAAAAGAATTAAAATAAGCTTCTCTAAGTTTATAAATGAGAATAATCCATATAAAAACAAATAGCAAAATAATAACGGTTATATATGCTGTACTTAAATCTAGTCTACGTATTAAGAATATTAACAGAAAACCTGCTATACCTGTAGCTATACTATCTACAGCAACGTCAATATAAGATTTTGCTTGATTTTTTATTTGCAAAGGTATTGGCATAATTGACAACTCTATTGCTGCCTTATTAAGCGATTGTTTAAAGCTACCATCTACACCTTTTATGATGATTAGTACCCATAACTCCGGAAATGTTAAAAACAACAAACTCCCTAAAGCGATAACAAACGGTAGGATAAGTAACGTAGATGCTACGCCAAATTTACTTAAAATGCGATTGGTTAAAAATAATTGAATGGTTAACGCAATAACATTAAACGTAGAGAACCAAAACCCGAAAAATGACGCTAAGTCTTCGGTATCTGAAAACGCTTTATTTGCAAAGTCACTAAACTGGAAATCTACTAATTTAGCGACAATAACACTTATACCTGTTATTAGTGCTAGATACGTAAGGTGTTTAGATTTTAATATCACTCTAAACGAACTTTGTTCTAGACCATCTTCGGTATGTTTTCTTTGAAATCTTATGTAAGAGTTAAGTTTGTTAATTCTTAATTTCCAAATTTTATGAAGTATGGGAATACAAGCCAGAATTAAAATAGAGGCTAAAACTATCACTTCTTGATTACCAAAACTAGAAACCACAAGGCTGGTTAAATAGCCTCCAAAAACGCCTCCAGCTATTGCGCCTGCACCAATAAAACCAAACAAACGTTTGGCTTCTCTTGCATTATAAACCATATTAGCTAAGACCCAAAATTGTGAGGTTGCCATTACAGCAAACAAAGAAACTGCCAGGTAGTAAATGTATAGTAACCAATCTTTTAAATAAGAGAACTCTAAAATTACTGCGAGCCCTAAAAAGAATAAACTAAATAGGACTAAAGAGATGGTCGTTACAATTAAAAGCGAGAACTTTTGAATCGCTTTGTTGTAAAAATAAGATGTGATAACTGCTACAACTGCAACTATGAGATAGCCATAGGGTAAATTATCGGCACCCAATTGCGAAAGAAATAAGGCGTTTACAGTTGGCTTTACAATTAATAAAACAGTTATGATAATAAAGATATATAACTGCATTAAAAAAGAGATGTATATTTCACCATCTCTTATTCCAAATGTTTTATTAATTAAAGTTCTAAGCAAGCTTTAGTATTTCTTTTTTTGTATTGATAAAGAACGTGATTTTTTTAATACTTTTTCTACAGGTATTACTAAATCCCTTATAATTTGTTCTCCAAGATCATTGTCTATAAGTGCTACAATGATATATTTTCTTTTTGGTCCCCAAACTAAAGCAGAATCTGCATGCCAATGTTTCCACGAACCAGATTTGCGATATACAGTTGCGTTAGGAGCAATCTTATCTAAAGTATTTACGAACTTATGATGCAATGCAGGATCTTTCATAATTTCTAACATTTCTTCAGATCGTTCTGTACTAACTAAATTACCCATAGCAAGTTGATAGTAAAATCTACAAACTTGTTTGGCAGTTGCTGCGTGACTTAGACCTTTCATTGGTTCTGGGTTTCGCTTCCCACCAGCTGCATAACGTTTACCTACCCAGAGTCCGCCACCTTCTTCTTCATCATATAATTTCGTTTGTGGATCTCTAAGAACTGCTTCAATTTTTTCATAACCTAAACGATCAATCATCCTGGTAGAAGCTTGATTATTAGATTTACTAATCATTAAACGCAAATCTTTTTTTATCTCTTTTGTATACTCCAATTCGCCTTTATCAATAGCATCCATTGCAGCTAACAGAATTGCAATTTTTGGTAAGCTCGCAGCATACATCATGAATTCATCATTAATGCCAGCGTACTTGTAGTCACCTTCAATACTCAAATCAACAACACCAATAGACATTAAGTTTCTGGAAATTAAACCTTGCCAGGTTGGGTTTGAGTTAATTTCGGTATATAATAAGTTTCGTAATTCTAGATTTTCAATTTCAGATAATTTGTCGATTTCATATATGCTCTCAACAGGTAGTTCTTCCTGACTATAGCACAAAAATGAAGTTAACGTCATTATTATGTAGGTACTAATTTTTAAAAATGGTTTCATTTATCTATTTAAATTTGTATGTATAAAACTTACAAAATATATGCCACAATGTAAAGTTTATAGACTTAAAATTAGTTCTGTATAGCTAGTTTGTTTATCGTAATCAATTAAAGTATAAGATTATGATTTGGTTTTGTTTTAAGCGCACGTTCAATTGGTTTTACAAGATTTCTAATAATCTGCTCTCCATTACTATCATCTACTAACGCAACAAGTATATAGCGTCTATTTGGATCTTTGCTCCAAACTAAAATAGAATCTGAGTGATATGTGCTCCAAGAGCCAGACTTTCTATAAAGTTGTGCATCTGGTGCAATTTTCTCAATAGTATTCACAAATTTGTGATGCAACTCTGGATTGCCCATAATTTTGAGCATTTGTTTAGATCGACTTCTATTTACTAATTTACCGTTAGCCAGTAAATAATAATAACGACAAACCTGGTTTACAGTAGCTGCATGACTCAAATTTTTGAGTGGTTCTCTGTTGGTGTCTCCACCGCTTCCATAACGTTTTCCTACCCAAAGACCGCCTCCTTGATTTTTATCATAAAACATATATTTAGGATCTGTCATTACCGACTTAATTTTGGCATAACCAAGACGATCTATCATGCGTGTTGATGCAGCGTTATTAGATTTGCTAATCATTAAACGCATATCTGTTTTAATATCGTTAGTTTCTTTTAATTCACCTTTGTCAATAGCATCCATAGCAGATAATAGAATAGCAATCTTTGGTAAACTTGCAGCATACATCATATGATTGCCATTAATATTGGCAAATTTTATGTCATTAGCATTACTTAAATCTACAATACCTATAGACATCTTTTTTTGATTAACTAAAGATTTCCAAAGTGGATTATTATAGATTTCTCGTTCTAAATTATCTTGAAGTTGTTTATTAGAAAGCGATCTAAGAGGTTTAATCTTAGCATCGTTAATTTTAAATGGCAGTTCATCTTGACCAAAAAGCAACGTAGAGGATATAAAAAAAAGTACAATAAATACAATTATATTTTTCATCAATATATATCATTAGAAATTAGCCAAAATTATCTAATAATTAAATTACATTTATGTTAATTTTTTATTTTACTAAAAAAAAAGTTTTCTAGTAAAATCTCAGCGTATTTGAATATTACCGATAAAAAACGTTAAAATTTATACTTAATGAAATACAAAAAACGCTTACAAGGGTATATTTCCGTGCTTACGTTTTGGTCTTTCAACCTCTTTATCTTCTAACATAGCAAAAGCTTTAATTAGCTTTCGTCTAGTATTCTTCGGAAGTATAACTTCGTCAATAAACCCACGCTCTGCAGCACTGTAAGGATTAGCAAAAAGTTGAGCATACTCAGCTTCTTTTTCTTTCCATTTAGCCTCTTTATCTTCAGCAGCATTAATTTCTTTTTTAAAGATAATTTCCGCAGCACCTTTTGCTCCCATAACTGCAATTTCTGCGCTAGGCCAAGCAAAATTCATATCGCTTCCTATGTGTTTTGAGTTCATTACGTCGTAAGCTCCACCATAAGCTTTACGCGTAATAACGGTGATTCTTGGCACTGTAGCTTCACTAAACGCATAAAGTAATTTTGCACCATGTACAATGATACCATTCCACTCCTGGTCTGTTCCTGGTAAAAATCCTGGTACATCTTCTAATGTTAATAAAGGAATATTAAAACAGTCACAAAAACGTACAAAACGTGCAGCTTTTTTAGAACTATTTACATCTAAAACACCAGCGAGATACATTGGTTGATTAGCAACAATGCCAATGCTTCTACCTCCTAATCGTGCAAATCCTACTATAATATTTTCGGCATGGTCTTTATGAATTTCATAAAATGAATCCTCATCTATAATACCCTTAATAACCTCATGCATATCATATGGCTTATTAGCATTATCTGGGATTATTGTAGATAAATTATCTCGTACTTCATCTTTAAGTTCAAAAGGTAAAAGGGTAGGAGTTTGAGTATTGTTTTGAGGTAAATAGCTTAATAATGATTTTATATCTTCTAAACATTCTACATCATTAGAAGATGTTTTATGAGCAACACCAGACTTTGTAGAGTGCGTACTTGCACCTCCAAGTTCTTCGGATGTTACATTTTCATTAGTAACAGTTTTAACCACGTTAGGACCAGTGACAAACATATAACTTGTATCTTCTACCATTAGTGTAAAATCTGTCATTGCAGGAGAGTACACAGCACCTCCAGCGCAAGGACCCATAATTGCAGATAATTGTGGTATGACACCCGAAGCTTGAACATTGCGATAAAAAATATCTGCATAACCACCAAGAGAGCGTACACCTTCTTGAATACGCGCACCTCCAGAATCATTTAGTCCAATTAATGGAGCTCCAACTTTTACAGCTAAATCCATGATTTTACAAATTTTCTCTGCATGAGTCTCAGACAATGAGCCACCAAAAACAGTAAAATCTTGAGCAAAAACGTAAACGAGTCTTCCTTGTATGGTACCATAGCCAGTAACTACACCATCTCCATAAAATACTTGTTTATCCATACCAAAGCTTTTAGTTCTATGTGTAACTAAGGCTCCAATTTCTTCAAAAGAATTATCATCTAAAAGGTAAATTACACGCTCTCTTGCTGTTAATTTTTTCTTTTGATGTTGTTTATCTATTCTCGCTTGTCCGCCACCTAAGTAGGCTTCTTTTAGCTTTTCGTTTAAGTTCTTTATTTTGTCTTCCATATCGATTCTCGCAAATGCGCCAAAGCGCAAAATTGTATATGTTTAGTTAAAATCTTTTTGTATTACGTTGTATAAAATTGCTTATATATTCTCAAAGCATGAATCTAATCGGGTATTCTGAGTAGTTTTTGTGTTTTAAGATAATGCTGTACAGCAATTAGCGCTGCAAGTTTAGCTTCTGTTTTTTGCTGCTCTAATAATGTATTGGCAGAGTAGTATTTCTTCACAAAATGTGTATCAAAATTTCCACTTCTAAAAGCGTCATGCTCACAAACAAAAGTCCCAAATGGTAAAGTGGTTTGGATACCTTCGATTTGATAGTCGTTAATAGCGTATTTCATTAACGAGATTGCTTCGTCACGCGTATTTCCGTAGGTAATTAATTTAGAAATCATTGGGTCGTAATATATTGGGATTTCCATACCTTCTTCAAAACCATTATCAACTCTAATGCCATCTCCTTTAGGAAGCTTATAAACCTCTAAAGTACCCACACTAGGCAAGAAATCATTGAGAGGATCCTCTGCATATACTCGTAATTCTAACGCATGACCATGTATTTTTATGTCTTCTTGTTTTAGCGCTAAAACCTCACCACGTGCTACTTTAATTTGTAACTCAACGAGGTCTGTTTTGGTAATTATTTCTGAGACTGGATGCTCAACCTGTAAGCGAGTATTCATTTCTAAAAAATAAAAATTTAGATTTTCGTCTAATAGAAATTCTACTGTACCTGCGCCAACATAGTCACAAGCTTTTGCAACTCTAACAGCTGCATCTCCCATTTGCTGTCGTAATTTTGGAGTAAGCACACTAGAAGGTGCCTCTTCAACCACTTTTTGATGACGACGTTGGATACTACATTCTCTCTCAAATAAATGTATAACATTACCGTGAGTGTCTGCCAATACTTGTATTTCTATATGTCTAGGTGAGGCAACATATTTTTCTATAAAAACTGAACCATCGCCAAATGCATTTACAGCTTCGCTTATTGCACGATCCATTTGAGACTCAAACTCAGTCTCATTTTCAACAATACGCATACCTTTTCCGCCACCACCTGCTGAGGCTTTAATTAAAATAGGAAAGCCTATTTCTTTGGCAATTTTTTTAGCTTCAGGTATATCTGTAATAGCTTCGTCTGTACCTGGAACCATTGGTATATCATACGATTTTACAGTGTCTTTGGCTGCTAACTTGCTTCCCATTACTCTAATAGCATGAGATTTTGGACCAATAAAAATGATATTGTTTTTTTCGCAAGCCTCTGCAAAATCTGCATTTTCGCTTAAAAATCCATATCCAGGATGAATAGCATCAACATTTAGGTCTTTAGCTACGTTTATAATTTTATCTCCTAATAAATACGACTGGTTTGAAGGTGCTTCTCCTATTAAAACAGCTTCATCTGCATATTTAACATGAGGAGATTGTCTATCTATAGTTGAGTAAATAGCAACGGTTTTAATACCCATTTTTTTTGCAGTTCGCATCACACGAATAGCGATTTCTCCACGATTGGCTACTAGTATTTTTTTCATCGATAAAAATGTTTATCGTTTCCTTAAAAAAGGAAATCTTTTTTAATTAGTTTAATTTTTTAGATACCTGTAAGGCCTTATAAACCTCGAAGGATAATTGGTTACGCCTCAAACTCAATAAGTAATTGATTTTTGTCAACAGCGTCACCTTTTTTAACAGAAATAGATTTTATTACTCCGTCTCTTGGAGAAGTTAAAACGTTCTCCATTTTCATTGCTTCCAAAATTAAAAGCGTCTCATTTTCTTTAACTTCTTGACCTAATTCTACATTAATTTCTAAAATAAGACCAGGCATTGGAGCTTTAATTTCGTTTACAAGTTTCGAACTTCCTAGCTCAAATCCCATATCTTTAATTAAAGAGTCTAATTCATTGAAAATATTTACATTATAAGTATTATTGTTAACTTTTACTTTAACAGATTTATTGTTTAAATCTATTGTAGATATTTCGGCAGTATACGATTTGTGATCATATAAAACGTGATATTTATCTTCTGTAATATTTAGACTATTAAGTTGGGAGCTTTCGGTTTCTGAAATATCAAAATCTAAAGTTGAATTGACATTTACTTTAAAGGCTTGACTCATTAAAATGTGTTTTAATTTTGGTGTAAAGATAATTAATTATAACGTTTTCGTAAATCTCAATTTTGGGATTACTAATTATTACGCTATAAAAATATTAAAGACTATTTTTTGGATTAAAATTAGAATCTTCCTGATGCCTTTTAATGGCTTTATTAGATAAGATTATACCTAAAATTAACGAAATAAATGCTCCAATCCATATGCCAGGAATGAAATCTATAAATAAAAAGAAATCATAAAAACCATGAAACGTTAATGCAAGAAGTAACCCTAATAAGTTAAGTTTAATTCTGTTTTTTGAAAATTTTGCTTTTCCCATAAAATATCCCATTAAAATTCCAAAAGTAGCATGAGCTGGCACAGCAGTAAATGCTCTTAAAATACCAGTAACATAACCACCTTCTAAAACATAAAATATATTCTCGGTAGCAGCAAATCCCATAGAGACCATAACAGCGTACATTATACCATCAAATGGTTCATCAAATGCCTTTTTGGGTTGATTAAAGAAACGCACAATAATGTATTTACTAAATTCCTCGGTTAATCCTACAACAATAAAAGCTTTTATAAACTGCTGTGGTACGCTAAACTCATTTTTAAGTGGTAAAATAATATCAAATACATAATAGATAATTGTAGTAACAACAATACTTACAATGGCACCTAAAAGAAAGCTAACCAATAATAAAAGTTTAGGTTCCTTATCATATTTATCTTTAAAATACACATAAAGTATAATAACGACAACTGGTGCAAAGGCAAGTAGTAAGAGATCTATCATAAATTAGTAAGTGAAATAGTTATGTGGTTTTTTTACAAATAGATTCTAAAACGAGTTCGTAATATGCCTTATTTGACGCTATAAAATGATTATCTAAACCAATATTGTTAAGTATAGTTTGAAATGTTTTAATAGACACATATTTTAAGGCTTCAACTTCTTCTCGCTGCAGTTTAAAATCTTCAAGTCTATATGATGTTTTTATTATGAAGGTATGATGAAATTCGTTATCTATAATGCCATTAGGATACGAATTGAAGCACTCAAATACTCCAATTTTTAAAAGATTTTCTTCGGAAATATCAACGCCAATTTCTTCTTTAGCTTCTCTAACAGCAGCTTGTTCTGGAGTTTCTCCTGCATCAATATGTCCAGCAACTGAAACATCCCAAAGTAAAGGACAAATTTCTTTTGAAGCAGCACGTTGTTGGAGTAAGATGTTTCCGTAGGAATTATATAACCAAACATGTGCAGTATTATGCAAATGACCTTTAGTGTGAATTTCGGTTTTAGTGACAGAAACTCCTGTTGGCTTGCCTTGGTTGTCTACGATGTCTATATAATCTTCCAAAATAAAAATTTTAAAGTACAGATTTTATACAGTTAACTAACTTTTTAAAATGGCTTTCGGTATTAAATAAATGGCATGAGATACGAATAAACTTACCTCTAAATGAGACATGTATTTTTTCTGTCTCTAATGCAGTTTTTAGTTTATCTATTTGAGTATCTTCTGGAAGCTTTATACCAAATAAATGATGCGTTCTATAATTAGTATCTTCTATAACGCAACCTAAAGTTGTGAGTTGCTGTGTTGCATTTAAAGAAATTGATTTACAATAATCTTGTATGGCTTTTGGTGTCCATTCTATTATTTGTTTGAGTGCCTCTATTTGCATTTTAACGTAAATGAAATTACCACTTTCTCCAACAACATAGCGGTTTGCAAAGGGTTTGTACTGGTCTTCGTAATTGGTTAAATCTGTTAATTTTTCGCTATTTAAGCGATTTGTCCAATTGTTCTCTATTGGTTCTCCATCGTCAAAATAAGAACCATAGTAGGCATAACCGCAACCATAGGGTCCGAAAAGCCATTTATAACCAGCACAAATCAAAGCATCTGGCTTTATATCTTTTATAGAAAATGGTAATGCTCCAATAGTCTGACTTCCATCAACAATTAATAATGCATTGTGTAGATTAGTTTTTTCTCTAATGGCTTTTAAATCAAAAATGGTTCCGTTAGACCAATGAATTTGACCTAATGCAACCACTGCGGTTTTGCTGGTTATATTATCTAAAATATCTTGATTCCATCGCTTAGCGTTGTTCGCTTTTAAATTAGGACTCGCAATCGTTTTAATGTTAGCATCGTACTTGTCTGCAAGTTTTTTCCAGGCATAAATATTACTAGGAAACTGTTCTTCTATAACTAGAATTTCATCATTTGGTTTAAGTTTGATATTATTTGCAACTGTAGCAATTCCGTAGGAAACAGAAGGTATACTTGCAATGCGCTCGGGTTGATTGTTCTCGATAAGTGTTGAGAACAATTGCTTTAACTCGGTCACTGGATCAAAAAAATCTGATGATGGAATAGTATACGGTTTGCTTTTTTGCAATACTGCATCAATACCAGCTTGTTCTACACTTTTAAACGATGGCGAAAGGCTAGCTGTATTTAAATAGGTGATATCTTCTGGTATAGAAAAAAGCTGTTTTTGATGAGATATAATCATAGCTATTTATAAATAAGAAAGCCTCTTATTACACCATACTTAGTGACCAAAAGAGGCTTAATAGTTTTTATTTTATGTTGCTTAGCAACTTATTTAAAATATGAAAAAGTTTCACCATCCTTAATTTTAAGTAAAGTTTCGTAAATCATTTTAATTACATTTTCTACATCATCACGATGTACCATTTCTACCGTAGTGTGCATGTAACGCAAAGGTAAAGAGATTAGTGCAGATGCAACACCTCCATTGCTGTATGCAAAAGCATCTGTATCTGTTCCTGTTGCTCTAGACAATGCTGAGCGTTGAAATGGTATTTTCTTAGCTGTTGCAGTATCTATAATTAAATCTCTTAATTTTTGTTGCACTGCAGGAGCATAAGCAACTACAGGACCTTTACCAATTTCTAAATGACCTTCTTTCTTCTTGTCAATCATTGGTGTGGTCGTATCATGAGTTACATCTGTAACTATGGCCACATTTGGCTTAATAGTCTCGGTAATCATTTGTGCACCTCGAAGTCCAATTTCTTCTTGTACAGAATTAGTAATATATAGACCAAACGGTAATTTCTTTTTATTCTCTTTAAGCAAACGAGCTACTTCAGCAATCATAAATCCGCCCATTCTATTATCTAAAGCACGACAAACAAATTTATCTTCGTTTAGAATATGAAACGTATCAGGATATGTGATAACGCAACCAACATGAACACCAAGTTTTTCAACCTCTTCTTTAGTCGCACAACCACAATCAATAAAAATATTATCTGGTTTTGGTGCTTCTTCTTTTGCCTTGCTTCTTGTATGTATTGCTGGCCAACCAAAAACACCTTTAACGATACCGTTATTAGTATGGATATTTACTATTTTACTTGGTGCAATTTGGTGATCACTACCACCATTTCTAATAACGTAAATTAATCCGTTGTCACTAATATAATTTACATACCATGAAATTTCATCTGCATGACCTTCTATAACGACCTTGTATTTTGCATCAGGATTTATAACACCAACAGCAGTACCATAAGTATCTGTAATAAATTCGTCTACGTAGGGTTTAAGGTAATCCATCCAAACTTTTTGTCCTTCCCATTCATATCCTGTAGGAGCTGCATTGTTAAGATATTTTTCAAGAAAATCAATTGATTTTTTATTTAGTATGCTTTTTGAAGCCATAAGATTGTAGTATTTCTATTTCTGTAAAAATAACGAGTATAATTCTTTTTTTAATTACTTCGGAAGAATTTTTTGTAACAAATTAGTCTATTTTTATACTTATGTGATAATATCATAACCATCTAAATATATTGATAATGAAACTAATTATTGAAAATCTTACAAAAACATATAAAAATGGTGTAAAAGCCATAGATAATTTGAACTTAGAAATTGGAACAGGAATGTTTGGATTGCTTGGCCCAAATGGAGCAGGTAAGTCGTCTTTAATGCGAACTATCGCAACATTACAGAGTCCAGATTCTGGCTCAATTATGTTTGGAGATATTAATGTTTTGGAAGATAAAATGTCTCTTAGAAAGGTGTTAGGATATTTGCCTCAGTCTTTTGGAGTGTATCCAAAAATGTCTGCAGAAGCTTTACTAGATTATTTTGCAACCTTAAAAGGAGTGAGTTCTAAAACTGAAAGAGAAGCTTTGGTAAAGGAAGTTTTAGAGATTACTAATTTATATGACATGCGTAAAAAGCATGTTGCAGGATATTCTGGTGGTATGAAGCAACGTTTTGGTATTGCTCAATTGTTACTTAATAATCCAAAATTGATAATTGTTGATGAACCAACCGCAGGATTAGATCCAGCCGAAAGACATAGATTTTTAAACGTACTTAGAGAAGTTGGTACAAATTGTACGGTTATCTTTTCTACGCATATTGTTGAAGATGTTAAAGAATTATGTAACGATATGGCTATTTTAAATGGAGGTCGTATTTTAAAACAAACCACACCATCAAACGCAAGAAAAGAATTAACCAATAAAATTTGGACTAAGATTGTTGAGCGTGATGATTTAGAAGCTAATGAAGCTAAATACAACGTGTTATCGTCAAATTATAATGAAGATAATACGTTAAATATTAGAGTGTTTGCAGATGTGCAACCAGATGCAGATTTCATAAACTCTGAACCACAATTAGACGATGTGTACTTTATTGCCTTAAAACAAGACGAACCAGTTTTAAGCTAATTTTTATTCATAATTTTTAAAAAAAGTACACTATGTTTTCTACTATATTTTTACATGAACTAAAATATTGGCTCAAAAAGCCAGCATTTTATATTTATATGGCAATTTTCTTTGTCTTAGCATTGTTTTTATCTGCTACAACTGCAGGAATCTTTGATGGTATCACAGCTACAACAGGATCTTCTAGAATTGTAAATTCTCCATTAGGAGTAACAAATTTGTTTAATGGTCTAAGTATTTTTATCTTTTTCTTATTCCCATCAATTATTGGTGTCTCGGTTTATAGAGATTATAAAAGTGAAATGCATACCATTTTATATTCTTACCCTTTTACAAAAGGGAATTATCTATTTGCAAAATTTTTTAGTTCAATATTAATAGTAACATGTATTGTGTTTGTTATTGGTATAGGTATGTTTATTGGCTTTAGAATGCCTGGAACTAATTCTGAACTTGTAACTGGTTTTGATATTACATCTTATTTTAACGCGTATTGGGTGTATATTTTACCAAACATATTGCTCTTTGGAGCTATTGTGTTTGCAGTAGTAACCTTTACAAGAAATATTGCAGCAGGATTTATAATAGTCATTTTATTATTATTTGTACAAGGTGTTACAGAAAACTTATTATCTGATCCAGATAGTAGATATCTTGCAGGTTTATTAGATCCTTTTGGAGCTTCTGCTTCTAGTTATTATACGAGATATTGGACGGTTTCTGAGCAAAACGAATTACACGTTCCTATAAAAGAATTGATTCTATATAACCGTTTATTATGGTTGGGTGTTGCTAGTGTAATTTTTGGTTTGGTGTATAAGTTCTTCCAGTTTAGCCAAAATGCTGTGTCTTTTAAACTTTTCCGAAGAGAAAAAGGTGAACGCTCAACTAAGCGTAATTTTGGAGGGATTACACGTATTAATCTTCCAAAAGTTAATTATGATTATTCGTTTTTTCAAAATTTAAAAACGACATGGAAACTCTCTAATATAGATTTTAAATACATTGCTAAAAGCTGGCCTTTTATATCTATTGTTTTAGTAGGATTAATTATTGTTTTAATCGCACTTGCCGATGTTGGTAATCCTTATGCCACACCAACATATCCAATGACGTGGAGAATGTTAAGAGGAGGAGGCGCTTTTGTTATAGCTATTAATATTTGTACATTTTTGTATGCAGGAATGTTGGTTAACAGAAGTAAAACCAATAGAATAAATGGATTAGTTGATGTCACACCTGTGCCAAACTGGTCGTTATTTCTATCAAAATTTATTGCCATTATAAAAATGCAAATTCTTTTATTGGCTGTAATTATGATTGCAGGTATTCTATTTCAAATCTATAAAGGGTATTATGATTTTGAAATTGGATTATATATTAAAGAGTTATTTGGTTTAAAACTAATTAATTATGTGATTTGGGCATTTTTGGCTTTAGCTGTACAAACATTAATTAGAAATCCATACTTAGGCTTATTTGTATTGATTGTGTTGTCTATTGGAATTCCGTTATTGTCGTTAGCAGGAGTTGAACAGTCTATATTTAAATATAATGAAGGTCCAGGTTTTAGATATAATGATATGAATGGCTATGGCGATTCTCTTAGTCGTTATTTACTATATAAGAGCTATTGGGTTTTAGCAGGTTTAATGCTAATGATTGTTACAGCTTTATTCTGGGTTCGTGGTTTGCCTCATTCGTTTAGAGAACGATTATCAATTGCAAAATCAAGATTTAAAACACCTGTAGCTGTTGCATTCGCTGCATTATTTGTTGGTTTTATAGCTTTAGGATTTAGCATTTTTAAGGAGACTAATATTGATAATGTTAGTTACTCATCAAATGAGCGTGAGCAACTAAGAGTAGATTGGGAGAAGACGTATAAAAAGTTTGAAAGTTATGCACAGCCTAGAGTTGTTGCTGTGACTACAGATGTTAATTTGTTTCCAGCTGAAAGAAATTTTGAAGCATCAGGAGATTATGTATTGGTTAATAAAACCAATGAAACTATAGATAGCATTTTTCTTAACCATAATGATTACCCAAGTACGTTTAAATTTGATCGTGCCAATGTTTTAGTAAAAGAGGATACCATTTACAATTTTGATATTTATAAACTAGAACGTCCAATGACTCCTGGAGATACGATGACGCTTCATTTTACAGTGAAAAATGAACCAAATACGTTGATTAGTAATAATTCTCCTGTAGTTTTTAATGGAACTTTTATTAATAATAAAGAATTGTTTCCTTCTTTAGGATACTCTGGAGGTAATGAGCTTACAGATGATAAAACCAGAAAAAAATACAATTTACCACCTAATAAGTTAAGACCTTTTCCAACAGATTCTACAGCTTTAGGGAACACTTACATTGCTAATGACAGTGATTGGATAGACTTTGAAACAACTGTAAGTACTAGCGAAGACCAAATAGCGATTGCTCCTGGTTATTTACAAAAGGAATGGACAGAGAATGGTCGTCGTTATTTTCATTATAAAATGGATAGTAAAATCTTAAACTTTTATGCATACAACTCTGCAGAATACGAAGTTAAACGAGATAAGTGGAAGGATGTTAGTTTAGAAATTTATTATCATAAAGGTCATGAGTACAATTTAGAGCGTATGATGCGAGGTATGAAAGCATCGTTAGAATATAACAGCGAGAATTTCAGTCCGTATCAACATAGACAATTACGTATTGTTGAATTCCCAAGTGGTGGATTTGCACAGTCGTTTCCTAATACAATTCCTTTTGGAGGAGATACTGGTTTTATTGCAGATGTTGATGATAGTGAAGAAGGTGGTATAGACTACACTTACGCTATTACAGTGCATGAAGTCGCACACCAATGGTGGGCACATCAAGTTATTGGAGCAGATGTTTTGGGTGCAACAATGTTGAGTGAAAGTCTATCGGAATATGTCGCACTAAAAGTCTTGGAAAAAGAACTTGGAAAACCTCAAATGCGTAAATTTTTAAAGAAAGCTTTAGATGGTTATTTAACGCAACGTACTTTTGAAGCCAAACGAGAAAAAGCCTTAATGTATAATGATGGACAAGGCTATATACGCTATGAAAAAGGGTCTTTGGTTTTCTATGCAATAAGTGATTATATTGGAGAAGACGTTTTAAATAACGCACTTAAAACTTATGTGGAGAAAGTTAAATTTCAAGATGCACCATATACCACATCTTTAGAGATGGTTAATCATATTAGAAAAGTTACACCAGATAGTTTACAATATGTTATTAAAGATATGTTTGAAACCATTACACTTTATGACAACCGTATTTTAGATGTCACTTCTACGGAAATGGATAATGGTAAATATAAAGTTGATATAGAATTTAACGTTAGTAAATATAGAAATGATGAAAAAGGAAGACGTTATTATTCTGAAGCAGGTCGCGACTCTATTTCGTATTTAGAAGAAGGAAAGAAAAGACCAATAGTATCAGTTAAATTAGAAGATTATATTGATATTGGTATTTTTACTGAAGATGAAATCGACGGAAAAAAGAAAGAACGCGTTTTATATTTGAAGAAACATAAAATAACGCAAATCAATAACAAAATTTCAATTATTGTTGATGAAAAACCTACAGAGGTAGGAGTAGACCCTTTCAATATTTTGATTGATACACAGTCTAATGATAATAGGCAGAAGTTGTAATTATTAAAAATAAAATTTAGACCTGTTGACTTTATAGCTAGCAGGTCTTTTTTATGCTTATTTCCGAAGAAAAAAACATCTAATCACAATATTAATATGAATTTAAGGGTTTTCAATCTGTAAATATTTAATTTTACAGCGTATTTGGAATAGTTTTGGATAATCACCTACACATGAAACGATTGTTATACATATTGTTAATTCTACCATTGATGCTTACAGCTCAAATTGAGCCTGTAGCACAAGACTCTACTGCTGTAGAGTACATTTTGGTAGATGGTGATTCTATCCCAAAAACGTCTATTGACCTTAATGAAGTTTTATTATTACATAAATTAAAATTTGCGAGTAAAGAAGATCGTATCACCTATTTAATTTTAAAACGTAAGACAATAAAAGTGTATCCTTATGCAAAATTAGCAGCAGATAGGTTGACCACGTTGAGCGAACGTTTAGAAAAATTAGAAAGCAACCGTGCAAAAAAGAAGTATGCTAAAAAGATTCAAAAATATATTGAAGATGAGTTTTCTGCGGAATTAAAGAAACTAACACGTACTGAGGGTCAAATTCTTGTTAAACTCATCCATCGTCAAACAGGTACAACTACTTTTGGTCTTATTAAAGAATTGCGAAGTGGTTGGCGAGCATTTTGGTTTAACACAACAGCTAGTATGTTTGATATATCATTAAAAGAAGAATTCAATCCAATGGAAGTAAAAGAGGATTTTTTAATTGAAGATATTTTAGAACGTGCATTTCAAAATAGGCAATTAGAACGTCAAAAGCCTGCAATAGACTTCGATTTCTATGACTTAACAGATAAGTGGTTAAATAATAAAGCAACTGTAGAAATTAAAAATTAATGCGCATTCAAACCCCTTTTGAAGAACGACTTAATGCTTGGAGTCATGGTATTGGAGCTGCATTTGGAATTATAGGATTAATACTCTTAATAATTTCATTAAAATCTAAAATCCCTTACGCGCTGTTTAGCGTTATAATTTATGGCATATCAATTATAATTTTATTTTTAGCATCTACCTTTTACCATGCTGTAAAAGGAGAGAAGCGTAAACATTATTTTAGAATTGTAGACCATATTAGTATTTACTTACTCATTGCAGGAACTTATACACCAGTGTTATTAATGGTTTTACCAGATAGTTTGGGTTGGACACTTTTTTATACTGTTTGGGGAATTGCTGCTTTTGGTGTGATTTTAAAACTCTTTTTTACAGGACGATTTGAAACCTTTTCTACGCTTTTATATCTTGTTATGGGTTGGCTAATCGTATTTGATTTTTCTACTTTGGCAGATAGAATGCCAACTAACGGATTGTACTTATTATTTGCAGGAGGCGCTTTTTATACCTTAGGAATTGTATTTTATGCCATTGACAAAATACCATACAATCATGTAATTTGGCACTTGTTTGTTTTAGGAGGTGCAATTTGCCACTTTTTTATGGTGTATTTATTCGTGATTTAGAGTTTTTCTAAACATGTTGATCTACCAAAATAGCATTTCCATCAGGATCAAGAACTACAAAACTAGCAGGTCCAGTTGTAGTTTCATCTGCTTCGGTTTCTAACTTAATGTCTTTAGATTTTAAGTGTTTTTGAATTGTTCTCACATCATCAAAGTCATCTAAGCTGTTTGCATTCTCATCCCAACCAGGATTAAAGGTTAAAATGTTATTCTCAAACATACCTTGAAATAATCCAACAAGGGATTTACCATTTTTCATTATGAGATAATTACTTTCTATCTGTCCTGCAAATACTGTAAACCCTAAGGTTTCATAAAATGTTTTTGATGTTTTTAGGTCTTTAACTGCTAAGCTTATAGAGAATGCTCCTAAGGTCATAATACGCGATTTTATATTAGATAGAATAGACTAATTACTCTATTCTAATAGATTGAGTTATAAACGATAAACCTTGTTTGCCCATTGTAGAATTCATAACACCTTCAAAGTAAGGTTCTGGAGAATTTTTAGGTGTTTTCCATTCAAAAATAAAATTAGAGCCAGTTCCTCCTTCAACGCTTAACTCGTCTATAATAATCTCTGTAGTTTCTAAAGGTGCTAAATAAATAGGCTTATTAAAATACGTTTTTAATAATTTACCGTGAGTATCATAATAAGCAGCTTTAGTAAGATAAATAGTGTCTTTATCACTAATGTTTCTTAGACTCGCCATAGCAGTTAGATTATGTGTTCTATGCTGAGAAATACTATAAATTTGAGAATATATAGAGAGATAAGATTTTCCAGAATTTAAAGAGTCTAGTAAAGGGAGATTAACCTGCCTTTTATTCCAGTTTTCTTCGTGAATATCTTCAGTTTTTGTAGGCGATTCGCAATTAAAAAGTAATAAGCTACAAAATAAAAATGTGATTGCTAATTTCAATTTATAATGACTTTTAATTAATGTTATGCCTAAGATATTGTTATTTCTTAGAAGTTCCTATTAATTAACTAATTTTCCAAAATATCTCGATATTCTTCAAAGAATAACTCAAAATTAGCCATAGTTTCATTAAAAAACACCATAACATCTCGCCATGTATTTTTGTTATGAATAGATACTTTTTGATTAAGAGGTACGTAAATTCTAGAGATTTCTTTACCGTTTTCTAGATAGTATTCTTCTTCATAAATAACGTTAGGTAAATACTCATCTACAAGTATAGACTTTAGAGATTGTAATTTCTCCCAGTATTTAATGCGGTTTTCTAAGTCATCCTCGAGATCTAAAGCTACTAATGCTTTTTTAGTGTCAAAATGAAATTTAAACGAAAACCCCTTTATTTTGGTATCATACAAAACCCATTTTCTAGGAAATGACTTTCCAAAACTAGTCCAAAACTCTTCTCTTAATTGTCTGCTTTCTTCTTTTGAGAACATAATTATAGATTATAATTAAATGGCATAAGCAATCCCAATACCAAGAATAATGGCTACTAGCTTAGATAAATTAAATTTATGACCTTCGCTACTTTCAAAAAGTATTGTAGTAGAGATATGAAAAAAGATTCCTATTACAAGGGCATTTATCATAGTAAGGTAATGAGTTGATATTTCCGAAGCATTAGAGATTAAAGTTCCTAGAGGCGTCATTAAAGTAAATACAACTAAAAAACTTGCTATTTGAAGTTTGCTAAAACTAGATTGCATTAAAAATGCAGAGATTAATGCTGCAATAGGGATTTTATGAATTAATACACCATAAACCATGTCATTATGCTCATGTATTGGGAATCCTTCTAAAAAACTATGTAAGCACAAACTAATAAATAGCATCCATGGAAATGCAGATACATTTTTATGAATATGTACATGACCATGCTCTGCACCTTTAGAGAAAAACTCTAAAATGATTTGAAGTAAAATACCACACATGATAAATAATCCTGTGGTTTTTGCCTCTAAGTGATGATACACCTCTGGTAGTAAATCAAAAAGTGTGAGCGCTAATAAAAAAGCACCACTAAAAGAGAGTAGGAGTTTGGTGTAAACCGATTTTTTTTGTTTGGTTAGAAATGCCAACAAAACTCCTATGCCTACAGCTAATATGGGTAATAAATATGATTGCATTATTTAAAAATCATGACTAAACGTTCTGATGTTTTAGGATCAAATCTTTTAAGTTTATAATCTCCAAAAACATCTAATAAATGCACATTTGCTTTTGCAAATAATGTTTCAAAATCTTCTAAGGTAAACGCTCTAACACGTTCTTGAAATTGATAATCTTTACCTTCATTTGTAAACGCAATATCTTTTACAATATAACCATCTACTACACTTCTTTTTTGATGAAAATCTATACCTTCCACGGTTTTTATATCCTCGGAAACGAGATGATCAATAACATAATTGCTATTTAAAAAATCTATGACTCCAAATCCAGAAGGGTTTAAATCATCGCGTATGGCTTTTATAGTTTTTAAATTATCTTCTTCGTTTTCAAAATAACCAAAACTTGTAAATAAATTAAAAACAGCATCAAACTGTTTTTTATAAGGTTTACACATATCATGCACATCAAACTTTAAAGTTTCATTTTCAAATTGTTTGGCGTATGCAATACTATTTTCAGAGAGATCTACTCCAGTTACCTTGTAACCTAAACTGTTAAGATATATAGAGTGTCTTCCTTTACCGCAGGCTAAATCTAAAATCTCGCCATGCTCAGGCATATTAAGATAATTTGTTAGATTATCCATAAAATGTTGTGCCTCTGTATGATCTCTATCCTTATATAAAATATGGTAAAACGGTGAGTCAAACCAAGACGTATACCATTGTTTTGTGTCTTTTATCATATGCTTTTCTCATTAAAATGAGAATCCATTATTAAATATTAATAGGTTGCCACAAAAATACTTTATTTTTGTAAGCTAACAGACGATGTTCATGGAGAATAATTACAAAATGGTAGCCAAAACTTTATTTGGTTTTGAAGAGTTGTTAGAAAGAGAACTCATACAATTAGGCGCAATGCATGTTAAAAAAGGCGTTAGAAATGTGAGTTTTGAAGGCGACAAAGGCTTTATGTATAAGTCTAATTTAGCTCTTCGTACCGCTATTAAGATACTAAAACCTATAAAAACATTTAAAGTTTTAAACGAACAAGACCTTTATGATCAGGTTTATAAAATGTCTTGGAACAAATATTTAAAACCTTCTGGTAGTTTGGCTGTAGATGCGACTGTGCACTCAAAAGCTTTTACACACTCTCAATATGTAGCTTTAAAAACTAAAGATGCAATTGTAGATAAATTTAGAGAAACAGATGGTCAACGACCAAATGTAGACCTGCGTTTTCCAGATTTGAAGATTAATGTGCATATAGATAGGCAAGTGTGTACAATTTCTTTAGATTCTTCTGGTGAATCTTTGCATAAGCGAGGTTATAAAACCGCTACTAATATTGCGCCAATCAATGAGGTGCTCGCAGCAGGAATGGTAATGTTATCTGGTTGGGATGGACAGTCTGATTTTATGGACCCAATGTGTGGTAGTGGAACCATTTTAGCTGAAGCTGCAATGATTGCTTGCAATATACCACCAAATTTAATGCGTAAGGAGTTTGCTTTTGAACGTTGGGAAGATTGGGATGTTGAACTATTTGAAAAAATAGAAGAATCTTTACTAAATAAAACCAGAGATTTTCATCATAAAATGTATGGTTATGATAAATCGCCCAGTGCTGTAGCTAAGGCAAAAGATAATATTAAGAATGCTCACTTAGATGAGTTTATAACGATACAACACGAAGACTTCTTTAAAACTCAAAAAGCTGGAGAGAATAAATTGCATATGGTATTTAATCCACCTTATGGTGAGCGATTAGATATTAATATGGAAGAATTTTATAAAAATATAGGAGACACCTTAAAGCAAGGTTATCCAGGAACAGATGCTTGGTTTATTACTTCAAATTTAGAAGCTTTAAAACATGTTGGCTTAAGACCTTCTAGAAAAATACATTTGGTAAACGCAAAATTAGAAGCACGTTTAGTAAAATATGTTATGTATGAAGGGAGTAAAAAAGGAAAGTATATTAATAGTGATAAAGCGTAATATTATGATGAAGAAATTAATTTGTGTTGTTATTTTGCTAATGGTAGGAGCAACAAGTTTTGGTCAAAAATTAAAATGCAAAAAGTTTAAAACAGGTACGTTTATAATTCCTGGAGACGCTAACATACCTCAGTCGACATTAAAACGAAATAAAACAAGCCAGTTTGAATCTATTTCGGCAACAGAGTTTCTAGATTTAGACATTACTTGGGTTGATGATTGTAATTATGTTTTAACTATTAAAAAAGATACTCCAGAGGAAGATATTTCTGAAGTAGAAAAACTTATTGAAGAAGGTGGTGGCTTAAGAATTGAAATGCTTAAAACAGTAAAAGATACCATGTATTTTAGAGCAATCGCAACAATAAAAGGTACAGATTACCCAACTGAGGGAAAACAAATAAAAATTAGTAAAAAATATTAAGACTTTATTATTAGTCTTGTTTTTCATCTAAAAAGGTAAATGACTTTAAAACGTCTAGACCTTCTTCTAAACTTATGTTATAGCAATAAAGAGCTATGTCATAAACTTTTTGCACATCATCTCTATGGATAACAGCATTGATAATTAGTTCGTCGTATTCTTCATCATAGCAAACAGAATAAAAACTCTTATGCTTATCAAGGTAAGGAGAGCCAATTTCTTTTAATTCTAACTCCATATCTAAGCAACCTTTACTCGAAGAGTATTTAATATCTTTAAGGTAAGATTCTACTTCATCTTCATATTTAATAATTTCCATATTAATACCAACATCATCATTTCCTGCATCATAATCTGTTTCATCTTCAGCACCTTCGCTATCAACTTTCTCTTTCGTTACGAATGTGAGTTTTCCGTCCTTCCAAATGTTAGTATGCTGTGCATTTAATGTTGATTGAAAAACGATTAGTATTACAATTGTAAAAATTATTCTCATGATGGTTAATTTAGTTATGATACTTAATTTGCTTTCTCTACTGTAACTTTTTTATCTTTTTTATAAATAGGAACTAAATACGATAGGGTATAACCAAAGCCCAATCCAAAGCGACCACTATCAAAAGTTCTATTAAATCCAGGAACATAAAGGTTTTCAAAACCAACAGGTTGGTCTTGTGCGACCAGTGCTTTAATTTGTAAATTTAAACCTGCATAAAGATTTGTAAACAATTCTGCTTTAAGACCAATAATAAGTTCTGCCCAAATTGCAGATAATCCATTAAACTCTTGGGCTTGAGTGCTTGTAAATTGATTATCCCAATATTGATCTGTGTTGTAAATAGTAAATTGATTTTGGGTTTGGCTAAATGTACTTACACCAACTCTAAAACCAGTATAAATCATATTTTGCATATCCAACCAATTTGTATACGTATTATAGTCTACACCTCCTTTAAAATAACTTCCGTTGGCAGTAACATCTAAAAAATCTGTCGCTATTCTGCGTTCTTCGGTCCCTAATTCTCCAGCAATGTATAAATTTTTTGAGAGTCTATAATCACCATTTATTTCAAATCCAGTATAGTCATCATCAATAATAGAGCGCGCTACCTTACCTAAATCTCCACCAAGTCTTAAACCGTATTTTTGTTTATAAACTAAAGTGTCAGGTTGTTTTTCTGTATCGCCAATTTGTGCATTAGATGCTATAGAAAATAGCATCACAAGTATCAAATTAATGATAAATAATAATTTGTGCTGCGTTTTCATTTTCTACGGTTTGATTAAATATGTCAAAACTTGTAATCCAGATATCTCCATCTAAATCTCTTGTTATTGCTTCGTTTTCGTCTAAGTTAAAGATGCTTTTATACCCACACGCTCTAGATACATACACAAATTGAGGTGTATATTTAATTGTGATTATATCTATGTTTGAGTCGTTAGCAGGATTATCATTATCTGCATAATCAGCATCACGTTCTAATTGAAACCTGGTTGTTGTTTCTACTTCTCCTTGGAAATTTAATGGTAAATTAATAGAGTCGGTATTAGTTCTACTAATAATTGTTCCCATAGACATGTCGCTCTCATCTAAACCATCAACCTCTAATTGTCTTACTTGTTTAAAGTTATCAGGATTGTCTATATCATAAAACCTAATAATTAAATGTGGAGTAGTAGGAGTAGCTTCGGCACAAATATCGTCACGCTCGCAACTCCATGCAATGGCAGCAATTATTGCTATAAAACTAAATAAACTTATAAGTCTTTTCAATATGAATAATTTAATTATATTTTTTCTAAAAGCACAACATTTTCAACATGATGCGTCTGCGGAAACATATCTACAGCCTGTGTTTTTGTAATCTTATATACCTCTTTCATCAATGCCAAATCTCTAGCTTGTGTTGCACTGTTACAACTTACATAAACTATTTTTTCTGGCGCAATATTTAATATTTGATTAACAACATCTTTATGCATACCATCACGTGGAGGATCTGTTATAATAACGTCTGGGTGACCATTTTGTTTAATAAACTCGGCATTAAAAACATTTTTCATGTCACCAACAAAAAAGTCGGCATTATCAATACCATTTAATAATGCATTTTCTTTTGCAGCAATAATTGCATCTGGAACAGCTTCTACACCAATCACATGTTTAGCTCGTTTTGCAACAAATTGTGCAATGGTTCCAGTACCTGTATATAAATCGTAAACCAGCTCGTCACCTTTTAAATTGGCAAAGTCTCTGGTTATTTTATAAAGTTCGTATGCTTGATGAGAGTTGGTTTGATAGAAAGATTTGGCATTGATTTTAAATCGTAAGCCTTCCATTTCTTCAAAAATATGATCTTCACCCTTATAACAAATAACATTTTGATCGTAAATGGTATCGTTAGCTTTACCATTAATAACATATTGTAATGATGTTATCTGCGGAAAAGTGCCAGCTAGAAAATCAAGCAGTAATTCACGTTTTTCTTTATCTTCTTTAAAAAACTGAATCATAACCATTAAATCACCAGTCGTAGAAGTTCTAATCATCATTGTACGTAATAAACCCGTTTGATTACGTGTGTTAAAGAACTCTAAATCGTTTTCTATGGCAAAATCTTTAACAGCATTTCTAATTGCGTTAGATGGATCTTCTTGCAACCAACATTTATTAATATCTAAAATTTTATCCCACATACCAGGTATATGAAAGCCTAGAGCATTTCTATCACCTAAATCTTCATTACTTTGAACTTCTTCTATAGTTAGCCAACGACTGTCGCTAAAAGAGAATTCCATTTTATTACGGTAGAAGTACTGCTCTGCAGAACCTAAAATTGGTGTAACCTCTGGTAACTCCAAATGACCTAAACGTACAAGATTATTAGTAACCTCCTTTTGTTTGTATTCTAGCTGATATTTATAATCCATATCCTGCCATTTGCAACCACCACAAACACCAAAATGCTCGCATTGAGGCGTCGTACGTTTATTAGAAAGTGTATGAAACTTTATTGCTTTACCTTCAAAATATGACTTACGTTTTTTAAAGGTTTGTACATCTACAATATCTCCAGGGACTGCATTGGGTAAAAATATAACGCGACCATCTGGTGCTTTACCAATAGTTTTACCTTTTGCGCCTGCATCTATAACTTCGATATTCTCGAAAACTTGTCGTTTGTTTTTACTTCTAGCCATGTGGCAAAAATAGTATGTTTTTCTGTTTCGGCACGAATTAGCCTATTATTTTTAAAATGAATTTTTGAAAAAAAAGGATTACTTTCAATACAAATTGATATTTAATTGAACCTTTTTACTTTTTACACGTCTTTAAGGTATGAAGGTTATAAATATTCATAAACGTGTAATCAATCAGCCTAAGCATAAAGTGTCTCACTTATTTAAATCATTAACAACGTCTAACGATATGATATGGCCTTACAAAAATTGGCCAGCAATGCGTTTTAAAAAGGGATTAGAAGTTGGTAATAAAGGTGGTCACGGACAAATTAGATATACAATTACTGAATTCAAAGAAGGGAATCATATCAAATTTAAGTTTACAAAACCTCACGGGTTTAATGGATTTCATGAATTGAGAATTAACAGTGTTGGTAAAAATTCTTCGGAAATCGTCCACTGTATAAAAATGAGCACAACGTTTAAGGCTAGTCTGATGTGGCTAATCGTAATTAGATGGTTGCACAATGCTTTAATTGAAGATGCATTAATTAACGTCGAGAATTATTTTTCCGAAGAAAAGAAAAAAAACAAATATAATTTTTGGGTAAAACTACTTAGAGCTTATTATCAACGTAAAAGGATTAAAACGATAACTTTTAATTGAAAAAGGATTATCACATAGATGTTGCGCTTGTTAGAGCTTATCAAGCAGGAGACCAAAAAGCAATTGCTAATTTGGTTAAACGATGGCATCTATTGTTTTGCGAAAAAGCATATTTTGTTGTTAAAGATGCAAGTGTGTCAAAAGATATTGCTCAAGATTGCTGGCAAATAATTATGGCAAAATTAGATACGTTAGAACATCCAGCCAGTTTTAAAAGTTGGGCACTACGCATAGTTTATAATAAATCTTTAGACGTGTTAAGACAACAAAATAAAATACGCTTTAAAGAAACTAAATTAGAGCAATTAGAAATTGCAACAATTGATGATTATCCTCAAAATACACAATTAAAAAATGCTTTATTAAAAGCAATAAAACAATTGCCAGTGCAACAGCAACAAGTGGTGAGGCTTTTTTATACAGAGGCTTACTCTTTAAAAGAGATAAGTAATTTATTAGGTATCTCTATTGGGACTTCTAAATCTAGACTGTTTCATGCGAGAGAAAAATTGAAATTAATTTTAAAAAACTATAATTATGAAAACTAACATGGAAGATATTGATAAGTTAATTAAAGAAACGCTTACAGAGGAGGAGACTAAATTTTACGATTCTCTAGAGGAGCAAAACATTTTTAAAATGGTTGGAGGCTTATATAAAGGCAAAAATGTTTGGCTTATGATATGGATGCATATTGTTAATATTATAGCTTTTGGGTTTATGATTTATTGCCTTATACAAACTTTTGATGAAGAAAACATAAATAACCTTATGTTATGGATTGCTGGTTTTTTCTTTTGTTTTATAATCGTTAGTATGCTCAAAATTTTTGCTTGGATGCAAATTCATAAAAATGCAACGCTAAGAGAAATGAAACGTTTGGAGTTGCAAATTTCATCACTGTCTGCAAAAATTAAGGAATAAGATTTTAAATTATTGTATAAATTCTTAATTTGCAACCTCTAGGGATGATTTCTCTCCCACGCTGCTTTTTCAAGACTTTTGAAAGAATAAAGGTGATGAAGGAATGGATATTTTATTCATTTATTAAATTATTTTTAAAATGGCTGTTTTAGACCAATTAACTTCGCAACAAGCGATAGATTTAGAAAACAAGTATGGTGCACATAATTACCATCCTTTACCAGTAGTATTGAGTAGAGGAGAAGGTGTGTATGTTTGGGATGTGGAAGGCAAAAAATACTATGATTTTTTGTCGGCATATTCAGCAGTAAACCAAGGACATTGTCATCCAAAAATTGTGGATGCTATGACAAAGCAAGCGCAAACATTGAGCTTAACTTCAAGAGCGTTTTATAATGATGTGTTAGGTAAGTATGAAAAATTTGCATCAGAGTATTTTAACTTTGACAAGTTATTACCAATGAATACAGGAGCCGAAGCTGTTGAAACTGCTTTGAAAATTTGTAGAAAATGGGCTTACGAGGTTAAAGGGATTGCAGAGAATGAAGCCGAAATTATTGTATGTGAGAATAATTTTCACGGAAGAACAACAACTATTATTTCATTTAGTAATGATCCTGTGGCCAGAAAAAACTTTGGTCCATATACTGATGGATTTATTAAAATAGAATATGATAATATAAAAGCGTTGCAAGATGCTTTAGAAAATAATAAAAATGTAGCTGGATTCTTGGTTGAGCCTATTCAAGGAGAAGCAGGAGTTTACGTGCCTAGTGAAGGTTACTTAGCAAAGGCAAAAGCGTTGTGTGAACAACATAATGTTTTATTTATTGCAGATGAAGTACAAACAGGTATAGCAAGAACGGGTCGCTTATTGGCTACTTGTGGTAATTGTAGTTGTGCAGATAAAAATTGCTCTGGTACTCCAGAAGTAAAACCAGATATTTTAATTCTTGGTAAGGCATTATCAGGAGGAGCATATCCTGTGAGTGCAGTATTGGCAAACGATCCTGTAATGAATGTGATTAGACCTGGTAACCATGGTAGTACTTTTGGTGGTAATCCTATTGCTGCAGCTGTAGCAATTGCTGCACTAGAGGTAGTGAGAGACGAGGATTTAGCAGAGCAAGCTTTTCAATTGGGAGAATTGTTTAGAAGTGAATTAAATAAGTATATAGAAACTAGCCCAATCGTTAATCTTGTACGAGGTAAAGGTTTACTAAACGCTATTGTTATTAATGATGACGAAGACAGTGATACCGCTTGGAATATTTGTTTAGCACTTAGAGATAATGGATTATTAGCTAAACCAACTCACGGTAACATTATTAGATTTGCACCACCTTTGGTAATGACTAAAGAGCAATTGTTAGATTGTGTGTCTATAATTATTAAAACACTAAAACAATTTGAAGCTTAAAATTAAAGACTAGAAATATTAGAATAAAAAAAACCTCAATAGCAATATTGAGGTTTTTTTATATTATGATAATAGGTGATTATTGATTTTGTTGCTGTTGTTGCATTTCCTCTATCATTTGCATGTATTGTTGTGTCATCTCATCATATTGACCTGTTGCCAATAGATAAACTAGCACAAGAGTAATAATTGCACTTAAAACTAAACCTATAATAGCTATAATTTTAGCTGTTTTTACTTGTTGAAAGTTGCTATATAACTCAGGGTTTTCTGCATAAGTTTTTTCGTCTTTTTTAACTAGAAATAATGCAACTCCAGATAAAATAAGACCTCCTATACCATTGGTACAGCAGCAACCTATAAAAGATAAAATAGCGAGCACCATACTTATGGTTGCATTAGGTAATTTTTGATTTTCCATTTGTAAGATTTAATTGATTAGTTTAAATATAAAATTAGTTAATATTAATATTAAAGATATAATAGCCAAAATACTTATTATTTTACTGCCATTTTTAAATTTAAAGAAAAAATTTAAGCCAATGAACAGAAATAGCATAATTAAAGGATAAATAGCAGGATACATTTTAAACGCAGCTATAAATTCTCCATGATAAAGAAAAGATAATGCGCGTTGACCACCACAACCCATACACTCAAAGCCTAAGATTTTTTTATTAATACAAGGTAGCATGTAGTCCTCTGGAGACATCATATTTATTGATATAAGTCTCACAAAAGTAGCAAAATTAATTATCTAGGTTTAATTTTTAATAATTACCTTTTTGGAAATGCTTTGATTGTTATTTACAGTTACAGTTGCTACATAAATGCCTTCACTTAAAGATTTAGTAGAAAAGCGATAAGCGTTTTGTGAGCCCAAGTTTTTAGAACTTATTGCAATTTTACCTGTTACATCACATAGTGTCATAGTTTTGATGTCAAATCCATTAGGATTTAAAACCGTTAATTCTGCAGTTTTTGTATTTTGAAAAACAACAAAATCTTTATCACTTAACTCTTCTATATGTAAGGCTTCTCCTGGTTGAAATGTGATTTCAAAACGATTGCTATAATCACCAGGTTCTAGATTAATACTATAGTTTTGATTTCTTAAATTCACATAGATTTCACTTTCTGAATCATAAATATAAATCTCTTGAGACGTGTCGAAATTTTGAATATCAAATATGCCAAATTTCACAGCCTGCTGAGTGTCAACATTTACAACTAAGGGAATTCTAAGTTCTACATTAAAGGCATGAGCTTGTATAACATATTCTTCATCATCTAAAACCCAATACATGTCAGAAGAAATTGCACCAGAACCCTTTGCCTCAAGTCCATAGTCAAATCCTTCAGTAGCGCTATCATGAAAATTTGCTAAGAGTTCTCTAGAATATAAATCGTTGAAGTTACCCATAACTCTAAATCTTTTATAACCTGATGGCACTTGAAAAAATCCATTATCATCATATGTAGCGGTATTAACATTATCACTATTTGCAGTATCTGTTCTAAAAAACTCACTGTTAGGCGAAGACTCTTTATAAAAATTACGGTGTGAATTTTTGACATAAACTAATCCATTAGAAGCACCTTCTACCATGAACCCTTGACCAATTGGAATATATCGTCTTGCTACATGTGATCCATTTACAGTGGCTCCTGGAGGTATAACAACAGTACCATCTCCTAAATGAAAATTATATGGTGCAGGTACAAAAGATTCAATCGCAACAGCATCTGTAGTAGCATTTGGTTGAGAACACGTGTAAGATGCATAACCACCTACATAATCTTCGATACTATGAGAGTTACTGTTTGGTGCTTGCTCCCAAAAATATAAAGCGCCTGTAGTTGATGCAACAAAAGGGCTAGCATCATCTAAGTTTACATTTTGTGGATCCCATAAAAAATCTGCTGCGTCTAATGCTGAAGGATACGGGTTACCTATTAGAGTAAATTGATTAGTTGCAACATTATTTGTAATTGTTCCAGAATTTGCTTTCCCTCTAAAATCATATAATTGACTACTTGCTCCTGGCATCAAAGAAGGACCCATACCTTTCATAGTAAAACCTAATCCTGGCGAAATATTTGAGGTTTCGTCTAAGTCTATCCATTCTGAGTATTCATCTGATGTAACGTAAGAGTAAATCCAGCGACTGGCAATTTGTAATGGAGATGACGTACCATTTAAACCATTTGTAAAAATGGCATCATTACTAGAAATTAATCCTGTAGAATCATCTATTAGATTAACTCTTGCAGCCTCGTTTCCTGACGTTGCAGAGTTATTTCCTACAGGAGAACACCAATAATTATATGCCCATTGGTTCGTGTTACCATTTTGAAACACACTTAATTCTCCAAGACCAGAATTTGTTGAAACCGTATTACCTTGCAATAACTGGGCTTCATTTCGTAAATATATGTTACTGTTAGCATTTGTTAAATTTACTGCATTTGTAACATATAAAGGAGCAACATCTGGTCCCTCAGTAAACCCGTTACCGTCGACAAAAATATATGAATCGTTAGTTACCGTTAATTGTGCTGAAACACTAAAACTGATTAAAATAAAAACTAAAAATAGTATACGATTTATCATCTTATTTAACTTTATATAAGTTATCGGTTAAGATTGAAAAAAAGTAGTTTTGGGGAAACTATTTATATGACTCAATAAATATAAGTAATTACATTATTTAATAATAATCAACTAAAACGAATTATTAATTTTAGATGAATATCATACTTTATTCGACTATTAATTTACCTTGACATTGAATCTCGAATATTAAAAACTTTAGTTTTGGCTCTCAATAATCAAATTTATTTTAGATTCTAAAATCAATAGTTTGGCTTCTAAATCTTGAATTTTAGTATTTTGATTATCAATAATAGTTTGCTGTTCTTTAATACCTTCTACCAATACTGGAATGATTGCGGTATAGTCAACCACATTAAACATCTCCTTATTGTAATCATTCATATTAACACTAGAGCCCATCTTGTCAGGTCCAGAAACTGTTAATTGTTTTTGAGCCACTGCTTCGGGAAAAACCTCCATAATATTTTGAGCAAGAAATCCTAAGTAGGTTCTTTTATCACCACTCGCCAAATAGTTATAGTCATCTAAATTGTATTTATAAGACACTCCTCTAATTTGTCGTATTTTGGATAATGCATTTTCTATGGTGATTATGTCTTTTTTAACTCTTTCATCAGACAAATTGTAAAGGCCATTAACATACCCTAATGCACCTGTAAAGATGCCTCCAAAACCGAACCAAGTTCCGGTAGTAGGAATGCTTCCTTGTACGCCAATAGCATCTGAACTATTTGAAGTACCCCAAACACCTAAAGAATTACCAGTTGCAGGTAAAGAAACTCCATAACTAGCTAATCCATTCGCGTTATTTGTAACAGCGCCTAAGGCATTAAACGTTCCCAAGATATACCCTTGAAGACTAGATCCAGTAGCATGAGTGTTTTGGAATGTAGCAATATAATCATCAGGAATACTAACTCTCATATCAAAAGCATAAGCTGGATCATTAATACCAATTCCAATACGATCGTTTGCTGCGTCAACAAATATCATGTTAACTCGATTTAATGTTTCAATTCTAAAATCATTATCACCTCCAGATTCGTTAAAAATTGCATCTTCTTCAACTGTTAACTGAGCTGTTGGCGTAGTAGTACCAATACCAACTTGCGAATGGGTAATTGGTATTACAAATAAAGCCATTGATAAAACTATAAATAACTTTTGGTTGATTAACTTTTTCATTTTGAGTGGTTTAGTTTAAATAAAAATAGTCATAATTTTTTACAAGTTATTTTTGATATTTGTTTATTATAACTAATTTCGATGAATCGTGAAGTTTCTTCGTTAACCTTTATCTATGAATAGAAAAATTAGTTATTTTTTAATTGTAATTGGCGGATTTGTAGCAATTTACGCACAAGCTAAAGCAGATCAAAATCAATTTATCCTCATTGCAGGAATTGTAATTTTAATGTTAGGCGTGTATAGTATTTCTAGAAATATTCCTAGTAAAAAGGATCAGGACGATGAACATGAAAATAATTTATAATGAAATTTAAAGTTGGTGATTCGGTTTCGGTTTTAGACGAAGATATAAATGGAGTAATTTCTAAAATTATAGGTGAGACTATTGTTATTGAAACAGATGATGGGTTTGATATGGAGTTTTCAATTTCCGAAGTAATTAAAACCAAAAAACTGTCTTCTCAATTATTTTCAAATAATGATGTTAGTGCAATTATTAATGAAAAGGAAACCACTAATAAGCATAAGTCTGTAAAGGTTAAGCCTAAAGAACGAGTGCTTCCTGCAATGGAGGTTGATTTGCATATACATCAAATTACGACCTCTAATAAACACATGAGTAATTATGAAATGCTTAACCTGCAGCTAGATACTGCTAGATATAAGTTAGAATTTGCAATAAAAAAACGAGTACAAAAAGTTGTATTTATTCATGGAGTGGGAGAAGGGGTCTTAAAAGCAGAGCTAGATTATCTTTTTGGACGTTATGATAATGTAAAATACTACCCAGCAGATTACCAAAAATACGGTCAAGGTGCAACAGAAGTTTACATTTACCAAAACGTAAAATAAAACTATTTGCGTTTATTCTGTAAGCGTAAGTACATTGGTGTATGTACCAAAAAATAATGGTGTAATATTTATGATTTGAATATTGGCTTGTAATACTGTAACGGTTACAGTAACTGTTCTGGTATAAGTTGTTTCTATTAAATTGTTATTAAGAAATTCTTCATTTGCTTCAAAATCTAAGTAGCGTGGTACTGCAGGTATTTGCCCACCTAAAACCGTGTTTTCATCAATATCATCATTTAAATTGTTATCTAAATCTTCATCTTCATTTCTAGTTAACACACCGTCACCATCGTCATCTGGATCTAAATAATTAGGTATTGGGTCTATTCCGTTTGCAATTTCTAAATCTAAGTCTGTATTTAATGAGTCTGAAAAATCGCCATCATCATTAGGGTCTGTAATTTCATTTATTGTTAAAACATTGTCATTATCATCATCTGCATCTCTGTAATTAGGTAAACCGTCACCATCGGTATCAATTGCATCTGGATACGACCCATCTGCTGCTTGTGCACCTCTTCCTTCTTGATCAGATGGGATACCATCATTATCATCATCTTCATAAATAGAAATAAATTCTATTTCTGCTCCAGATGCTGCGGGATAATCGTTAATAATTGTTGTGCCAGGTTCTGGTATGATTTGACAAATTAGATTTTCGGGATCACCATTATAAGTTCTATAATTAAAAGCAATTGTGTTACCATTAACTGTTAAGGTTCGTGGTTCTCCACTATTATCTGTAGGATTAAAAATCGCACTATTAGTAGTAGTTACCGGGAATTTTAAGGTTAGTGATTCGCTTGGGTTTATCTTTGTATCATACAATAAATACTCGTCACTATTTATATCTCCACAAAGTTCTAATTCCTGATCAAATAATAACTCTACTTCAAAAACATCTCCATCATCACAAGAAAAAGTTACTAACCCAAATAAACAGATATATAATAAATTACGCATTGCAGTATTTTTAAAACAAAAATAAAAGATTTAGTAGTTTAACTGTTGTGATTAACAAATAATTTTGATAGCCTAACTTGATAGTTTTAAAAATGATGTTAATGTTGCATCTTTGCATCATATTTATGTGATTTATGAAAACTGTTTATTTTGACAATGCTGCGACTACATCAATTAGAGAATCTGTTATTGATAAAATGAGTGAGACCATGAGGTTGCATTTTGGTAATCCTTCATCTACACATAGTTACGGTAGGCAGTCTAAATCTTTAATTGAGTTATGTAGAAAGCGTATTGCATCACATTTTAATGTTTCGGCTTCCGAAATTGTTTTTACTTCTGGTGGTACAGAGGCAGATAACTTAGTCTTAAAAAGCGCAGTGCGAGACTTACATGTTAAAGAAATTATTACTACTAAAATTGAGCATCATGCTATCCTTCATGCAATTGAGCAACTTAAAAAAGAATATGATATAAAGATTACATATTTAGAGCTTAATAGTTATGGAGATATAGATGTGCAACAACTAGAGTCATTATTAAAAAAAGAGAATAAACAACTTGTTACCTTAATGCATATTAATAATGAAATTGGTAATATTTTAGAACTCAAAAAAGTTGCAGATTTGTGTAAAGCCAATAATGCTCTTTTTCATAGTGATACGGTTCAATCTGTTGGGCACTATAAATTAGATTTACAAGAAATCCCTATTGATTATCTCGCAGCTAGTGCGCACAAATTTCACGGACCAAAAGGTGTTGGATTTGCTTTTCTTCGGAAAAATAGCGGACTCAGAGCCACAATATTTGGAGGAGAGCAGGAGCGAGGCTTACGAGCAGGAACAGAATCTATTCACAATATCGTTGGTATGGATGAAGCTTTAAACATTTCTTATCAAAACTTAGAGGCAGAACGAACCTATATTAAAGCTTTAAAAGCTTACTTTATAAAAGAGCTGCAGGCTATATTTGATGATGTTAGTTTTAACGGACAGTCTGGTGATTTAGAGAGAGGTACTTACACTTTGGTTAATGTATGTTTGCCAATTGCTCCAGAAAAAGCTAGCATGTTACAGTTTCAGCTAGACTTAAAAGGGATTGCTTGCTCCAGAGGAAGTGCTTGCCAAAGTGGAAGCGCAAAAAACTCACATGTACTTACAGAAATTTTAGAGGATACTCATCTCAAACGACCCTCTATACGATTTTCATTGAGTATATTTAATACAAAAGATGAAGTAGATTATGTAGTTGATGTTTTAAAAGATTTTGTTGAAAAATAAATTAGTCTAAATATTATAATTTATTTATTTCTTTCGCAATTTCCATAACTGTGTTTCCGCCAGATTCTCCTAAAATTGAAATATAATTACCATTTAAGTTGTTTAAAATGACAAAACTATTGCAACTATAATGATATTCAAAAAAAAGTTTTTCAATAAATTGATTGTTGTCTAATCTCCAATTTATATACTTCACTTTGTGAAATTTAATAGATTCATCTTTTTTGTGAATCCAAAACATGTTGTGGTCAAAAATTGATTTAAGTTCTTTTAAATATCCTCGATGATAGATGTTGTATTCATAACCATTCGATTTATATCTTCCATTATTGCAATCGTCACGTCCAGGATGATATTGGATAATACTAAATTTTTTTGGAGAGGTATTTGGATTATAATTAAGATTTAGGAATAAATTTTCTAACTGAGAAGTATTTAGTTTGCCAATGTTTTTTCTCTTTTTTAGAATAGCTAGGTAGCAGGTGTCTTTTTCTAAAGCTATTGGTATATATAATTCATCTAAGCTTTTATATCTTGAAGATTTAATAGAGTAGTCCTCTTTTGACATTTGAGCTCCATTCACATCGTAATAATAAATAGGTTTTGAGTTTGTTTGGGTAAAACCAAATACGCTTGTAAATAAAAAGATAGAGAATGCTATTATTTTCATCTAAAACTTAGCGCTCAATCTCACATTAAAAACACGAGGTGTTAAAAAGTTAGGAATTGCAAATTGACGCTTGCTGTACACATCTCTTACCCAAGTATTGGTTATCGTATTTTGTGCATTAAACATATTAAAAATCTCCACACCTAAAGATAACTCTTTAAATTTTTGTTTCCATTTAGATGTGTAAGTTTTGTTGCCATCTACTAAAACATAAGAAATCCCTAAATCTGCACGTCTATAATCTCTTAGTCGTGTTTGAAAGTCATAAGGATCTGCATAACTAGGCGAACCTCCAGGAACTCCAGTATTATACACCAAGTTTAAATACATTTTAAGATCTGGAATATTTGGCACATAATCCTGAAATAAAATTCCAAATTTTAATCGTTGATCTGTTGGTCTTGCAATATAGCCTCGATCTTCAATATTTTCTTCGGTTTTTAAATACCCAAAACTAAACCAGCTTTCTGTACCTGGCACAAATTCTCCATTTAAACGAAAGTCAACACCATAAGCGTAAGCTGTTGCGTTATTTTTTGCTCTATAGCGAATTCTTACATTTTCGAGAGTATAAGGGTTTACATCAGTCATCCCTTTATAATAGGCTTCGGAAACGAGCTTAAATGGACGATCCCAAATTTTGAAACTATATTCATTTCCTACTACCAAATGAAACGATTTTTGCGCTTTAACATCTGGTTGTACAGTTCCTGAAGAATCTCTCAACTCACGATAAAAAGGAGGTTGATAATATACACCTCCTGCAACTCTAAATAACATATCCTTTTCCCAATCTGGTTTTATTGCAAATTGTGCTCTCGGACTAAAAACCGTCTGAGTTGAAGAAGACACACCATCCTGATTTGGCACATCGCTATTTACCGTCCAATTATGAACTCTAACTCCAGCATTATAAAACACTTCGTTGCTACCCAGCATTGTACGTTTGCTCCATTGTGCATAAGCTTGTAATCTGTCAATTTTAACAGCGTTGGTTGCTCTTACATTTTGAAAAGCGACCAAAGGACCTTCAAAAGGCTCGTAAGGTTGCTCGTTTGAAAAATCAAATATTGGAGGTCGTACCGAAAAACCTGCGCTATCAATAACTTCCCATTCTACTTGACGATCTCGTATATCTTCATGCGTATATTTTACAGACCATTCTAATGTAGTTTCATCGTCTAAATTATAATCGCCTTTATGTTCTAGATTAAAAATTACAGCATCCAAATCATTACGAGCATGTGTGAGTTGTGATCCTATTCCTTCGGAAAATTCTACTTCACCCAAATTCTCATCACCAATATTACTGTTCACTTCTCCAAGTCTATAGCGTGCTAAAATGTCAAAATATTCTTCTTCAGTAGTGTGATAAGCAGAAGCAATTAATTTAAGCGTCAAGTCTTCGGTTGCAAAATAATTGGCTTTAAAAGCACCAAAATTAGTGAGGTATTGATCTTGTTCTTGTCCGTCGTAATTCACTAAAAGCGCAACAGGTTCGTCTAGTGTTCCAAAATTGGTCTGGCGATTTTTTGGTCTAAATGTATATTTGTTGAGTGAGATATTTCCGAGGAAATTAAGATGAAACTTATCACTAAATTTATAAGTTAAATAGGTTTGAGCATCTGCAAAAACAGGTCTTACATTTGTTTCTGTTTCCAAAGAATTGATTAATAAGCTGTTATCTCTGTAGCGTAAACCAATAATACCAGATAATTTAGAATCTTTGCTCACAGCTTCGGCAGCAATGCTACCACCTAATAAACTTGCATCTGCACGAATACCAAAACTGTTAGGATTACGATATGTAATATCTAAAACAGAAGATAGTTTATCTCCATATTTAGCTTGAAAACCTCCTGCTGAGAAATCTACATTTTGAACCAAATCTGTGTTAACAAAACTCAAACCTTCTTGTTGACCAGAACGAATTAAAAACGGTCTGTAAATTTCAATTTCATTTACATATACGAGATTTTCATCAAAATTCCCTCCTCGTACACTATATTGAGTACTTAACTCATTTGAAATATTAACACCTGGAAGTGTTTTTAATAAATTTTCGACACCAGGTTGTGCGCCTTTTACAGTTCTAATAACTTCTGGTGTAATGGTTACAACTCCATCTACTTTTTGTCTCGTATTAGTGTTAATAACCACGGTAGCAATTTGCTCTACATCTAAGCTCATTACTGGGTTAAATTCTAACTCTTGACCATTTTTTAAGTTAAATTTTGCCTCAACCGATTTATAGCTTAAGTGCGTAAATACTACAGTAACTTCTTTGTCTGCTGGGATTTTTATGATGTAAAATCCGTTATCATTGGTAGTTGTACCGTCGTTTCCAACTTTTATACTTACACCAGAAATTGGCATTTTAGCATCATCAAGTATAACGCCTCTAATGGTTGCGGTTTGCGATATTCCGAAGAAAGAAAAGCCTAATAAGGCAATGAGTAGTGTGATGTTTAGCTTCAAGAGGTTAGTTTTTATTTCCTAAAAAATGTAGATTCAAATGTAGTACTATTTCCTATATTATCTGTTACAATTATTTTTAGATTGTTTTCGGTTTCTGTAATAACGTTATCATCAAAATCATAGGTTAATATGTCTTTTTTATAGTCATACTCCATTAAAATCCATTTACCATTAATCGTGGCTCTGTAATTACTAATGCCAGATAAATCGTCTTCAATTTTAACTTTCAATTCCTCTAATTTACTAACCCATTTTCCATCCTGAAAGTTTACAGGCTGTATCGTTGGATTTACCGTATCTCTAGCCAGAGTAAACGTTCCCAATGATTTTGTTCTCGCAGTGAGCATATTGCCTAAACGTTTTGTACTTATATAACTCGGTTTTTGATAATAACCGTATAAATTGGCTATAAATAATTTGTCTTTATCTGCATCTGTATAGTTACTTATGTCAAACTTTATGGTGTAACTTTTCATTAGAGGCACTGTGTTTTTATGCAGCGTAAGCGTGTCATTTAAGACGCTAAAATCTATATGAAAATCTTCATAAAATGTTTGCTTCGGAAAATAAACTGATACATTATCTTGTTCTAATTCATTAACCTGACTTGCTATAATGTAAGTATTGGGCTTTAACTCTGGCGCTTCAAGAATTTCTTTAGCAGGTTTTCCTTTAATTGGAATAGATAACCACGTCTCATTACCTTTAAAATCTCTTAATCGCACTTTGTAGACCGTATTTGTACTGTCTTCTACTTTTATGTAACCATTTGCATCAATATCTTTTAGCATACTCAACGTATTACCAGATTGTACAAATAGCTTTTGTATTCTAGATCTTTTCTCTTTAAAAATCTCGTAATCTATAAATCTATTTATATGTTTTGATTCGTCAAATGAGAAGCGTTTAAAATCTATTTCGAAGGTTTTGTTACCATTGTAAAAACTTTGAATATTACTTAAACCGTTTTTATTGCTAGCAAAATCTAATTGATCGTAACTAACTATACCAAAACCAATATCTCCATAAGCTTCAATAGGTTCAACCGTATAATCACCATTTTTTTGCGGGATTAATCTGAGCTCTTCTCTTTTTTTAATTTGGTTAACGTGTGATTTTTTGTTTTTTGGGTATGCAAAAACTCCGCTTAACATAGGTGCTTTTGAGTCTTTTACATCTAGACCAAAGAGTAGAGGGTTAATTGGTCGTTCTTCATTATCTCTAATTTCGAAATGTAAATGTGGTCCTCCAGAGCTTCCACTGTTTCCAGAAAAGGCTACAACTTGGTCATTAGAAATTGGTAACTCGTCTGGAGAAGGAAAGACTTCTACTTCATAACTTTCTTTATCATATTGACATTTTTTTATATACGTTTCTATACGAGGTGAAAATTTGCTTAAATGCGCATAGACACTAACATAACCATTGGGATGAGTAATGTATAATGCTTTACCGTAGCCATAATGAGAAACTTTTATTCTACTTACATATCCTTGAGCAGCAGCGTATACTTTTAAACCTGTGCGTTGTTGTGTTTTAATATCTAAACCAGAATGAAAATGATTAGATCGAAGCTCTGCAAAAGTACCAGATAGTATAACATTTACATCTAAAGGGCTTCTAAAATAGTCTTGAGGATAAGGAGATTGAGAAAAACCCAAAGAAAAGCAAAAGAGTAGGAAAACTGTGTATTTCATAAATATGATTAGATATGTGCTAAAGTATCAATTTCAAAATAATCTTCAAAAGTATATTGTCATAAATGACTTAGAAGTCAATTATACAGCATTATAACTTATTTTGGTGAATTAAATTTTAAAATTTATGATAAAACAATTGTAATTATACATGTAGTATGTTAACTTTGTTACGTTAGTATTGAAATTTGTAAATGAGTAAAATTGAAGATGTTGTAGATTCATTAGAGAATAAAATTAGCAAAGTTTTGCATAAACTAGAAGTTTTAAAGCAAACAAATGCTAAGATATCTCAAGAATTAGCAATTCAGCAACAGAAAAATATTCAACAACAAGAAGAATTAAGTTCTTGGGTTGAAAAGCATGAAGCTCTTAAAATGGCAAATTCATTACTAGGCAGTGACGAAAATAATCGAGAAACAAAGCTCAAAATAAATACATTAATTAGAGATATTGACCATTGTATTGCGCAATTATCTCAATAGTGTTAATTAAATTTAATGGCAGAACAGCTTAAAATAAAGCTATCTATAGCAAACAGAGTGTACCCTTTAACTATTGCGCCTAGTCAAGAGGAAGGTTTACGTAAAGCAGCTAAAAAAATTGAAGCCATGATAAGTCAATTTGAGCAAAATTATTCTGTTAGAGATAAGCAGGATGTATTAGCCATGTGTGCTTTGCAATTTGCATCTCAAGTAGAACAAAAAACAATAGATAAAGCCAGTGTTAGTGAAGAAGTTGAAGAAAAGCTTAATGCTTTAGATCAATTACTACAAAAACATTTAAGCGCTTAAGTTCATTTAAATAAATAATAGGTTACTGCCTACATTAGTGATATTTTTTGATAAACTCAACGTTAATTCTTTAAAAAGGGTGAGTTTAAGTTGTAAAATCGGGCTGCTAATACATTTTGTATTTAGGCAGATTTTTGATCAGCTTGTTAGCCCTAAACTTGTTTTTAAGGAGTTTATACAAAACCAGAACTATTGTAGGCTTTTTTTATGCCATAACTTTTGGGTTAAGGTGTAACGAGAAGATTGATATTACCACTAATTAAAACTAACTAAACATGGATATGAATACAATTTTAATGATTGTTGGAGGCGTTGTACTTGGCATAGTAATAGGCTATATAATTGCTAAATCATTAGAAAAAAGCAATGCATCTAAACTTATAATAAATGCAGAAAATGAAGCTAACTCAATATTAAAGCAAGCTAAAAATGATGGAGAGTCTATTAAAAAAGATAAGATGCTCCAAGCTAAAGAGAAGTTTTTAGAATTGAAAGCAGAGCACGAGAAAGTAATTTTATCTCGTGATAAAAAAATTGCCGAAGCAGAAAAGCGTACAAGAGATAAAGAGTCTCAAGTGTCTAGTGAATTGGCAAAAAACAAGAAATCTAATCAGTCTCTAGAAGATAAGATTAAAGATTATAATTTTAGGTTAGAATTCTTAGAGAAGAAAAAAGAAGAAGTAGAGAAGGCTCATAAAAGCCAGATTAAGCAATTAGAGGTAATCTCTGGTTTATCTGCAGAAGATGCCAAGTCGCAATTAGTAGAGTCTTTAAAAAGTGAGGCTAAAACTGATGCAATGAGCTATATCCAAAACACTGTAGAAGAGGCTAAACTAACAGCTCAGCAAGATGCTAAGAAAATTATTATTAATACTATACAGCGTATAGGTACAGAAGAGGCTATTGATAATTGTGTATCTGTGTTTAATATAGAATCTGATGATGTTAAAGGACGTATCATTGGTAGAGAAGGTAGAAATATTAGAGCTATCGAAGCTGCGACAGGAGTAGAGATTATCGTTGATGATACACCAGAAGCAATTATTTTATCTTGTTTTGACTCTGTACGTCGTGAGATCGCACGTTTATCTTTACATAAGTTGGTAACAGATGGTAGGATACATCCTGCGCGTATTGAAGAAATTGTAAAGAAAACTCAAAAACAAATTGAGCAAGAAATAGTAGAAGTAGGTAAGCGTACTGTTATAGATTTAGGAATACATGGTTTACACCCAGAATTAATTAAAATGGTAGGACGAATGAAGTATCGTTCTTCTTATGGTCAAAATTTATTACAACACTCGCGTGAAGTTGCTAAACTTTGTGGTGTAATGGCTGCAGAGTTAGGTTTAAATCCTAAGCTAGCTAAACGAGCGGGACTTTTACATGATATAGGTAAAGTACCTTCATCTGAAGCAGATATGGAAACGCCTCACGCAATTTTAGGTATGCAATGGGCAGAGAAGCATGGCGAGAAAGCAGAGGTTTGTAATGCCATTGGAGCTCACCATGATGAAATTGAAATGACGACATTATTATCACCAATTATACAAGTATGTGATGCTATTTCTGGAGCTAGACCAGGAGCTAGACGTCAAGTGTTAGACTCATACATACAACGTTTAAAAGATTTAGAAGAAGTGGCTTTTGGTTTTTCTGGAGTAAATAAAGCGTATGCAATACAAGCAGGACGTGAGTTGCGTGTTATGGTTGAAAGTGAGAAGGTAACAGATGAGCAAGCTGCAAATCTATCATTTGAGATTTCTCAAAAAATCCAAACAGATATGACGTATCCTGGACAAGTTAAGGTTACAGTGATTAGAGAAACTAGAGCAGTTAATATTGCTAAATAATTGAAAAAATAGTTGAATAAGAAATCCGGTTTATGACCGGATTTTTTTTGTTTTTATTCTAGTATCAATTTTAATTATAATGAAATAATTTTAGTTGTTTAATATTTCCGAAGACCTAATTATTTACTTAAAAATTGAGCTTAGATAGAAGGTTTTTGTTTTTTAAAGCTAAGTATAAATGTTGAACCTGCGCCTAGATTACTTTCAACCTCAATAGTTCCTCCCATAGCTTCCATTTGGGTTTTTGCAATATATAGTCCAACACCTCGGGAGTCACCTCTTTTTGTGCCATGAAAGGTTTTATACATTTCAAAAAGTTGATTTTTAAATTTATTTGTATCTATTCCTATACCGTTATCTGCGACCAAAATTCTGAGCTCGTTCTTGGTATGTACAGATTGCAGTATAATTTTTGAGTTACGTTCATCAGACCTGTATTTAATACCGTTAGAAATTAAATTATAGAGTACACTTTCTAAATAAGACTTGTTTACATTAATAAAATCGTCTTGTCGTATGGAGTTGTAAATGGCTATTTCATTATGAGCAATATCCATTTCTAAGCTGTTTATAATATGCTCTGCACATTTAAAAACATTAACACGTTCACTCAATTCTTTAGTATTAGATTTAGTTTTTATACTAATAATATCATCTAAATCTACAATTGTGGTTGTTAATGCTTTTGAGATTGTTTTGAGGTGATTAATGAGCTTTATTTTTTCTTCTTCGGAAGTAGCCTCGTCATAAAACTCTAAGATATTTTTAAAATTGCCAATATGAGTTTTTAAATTGTGAGAAACAATGTGTGTAAAATTATGTAGTCTTTTATTTTGGCTCGTAATGAGGTCTAATTGGTTTTTAGCCTGTTGTTCTTTTTTCTTTCTTAACGTGATATCTGTATGTGTACCAATGATTCGTGTTGGTTTGCCTTTAGCGTTGCGCTCTGTTATTTTACCTTTAGCTAAGACCCATTTGTAACTACCGTCTTTACATAAAATACGGTGTTCATTGCTATAGGCTTCTAAAGTACCATCAACATGTGCATTAAAATCATTAAAATAAGTGTCTAGATCATCTGGATGCATCCTTCGGTTCCATTCTGCAGCATTATTTGGAAATTCATGATCTTCATAACCTAAAATATGTTTAGATTCTTTAGAAAAAAATACGTCTTTGGTTTTTACATTAAAGTTCCATAAACCAACGTTTGTACTCTCAAGGGCTATTTTCCACTTTAAATTATCAATAGACTCATTGTTATCTATGTCATTGTATGTATTGAGGCTTTTTCTTTTCCAGAACATTTTAGGAGGCTTTCTTTTTAAGACACTTTTTTTATTAAGTTGTCACTATTAACGAAGATAAATTTTTAATTTTTTCTAGGATGATGATTTAGAAGAACTTCTTTTAAATGCGACCTATCAACATGCATATAAATTTCGGTAGTAGTAATACTCTCATGACCAAGCATGAGTTGAATAGCTCTTAAATCTGCTCCATTTTCTAATAAGTGTGTTGCAAAAGAATGTCTAAACGTATGAGGTGAGATAGTTTTGTTTAAATGTATGGCTTTTGCCAGATTTTTTATAATTGTAAAAATCATTGCTCTTGTTAATTGTTTACCTCTATTGTTAAGAAAAAGAGTGTCTTTATATTCTGGTTGTACATTAATATGTGCTCTAATATCTTTCCAAATAAGGATGTATTTTTGTGTGTTGGGACCAATAGGTACAAATCTTTGTTTATCTCCTTTACCTGTTACTTTAATAAAACCTTCATCAAAAAATAAGTCTGAAATTTTTAAATTAGTAAGTTCACTTACTCTAAGGCCACAACTATATAACGTTTCTAATATGGCTCTATTGCGTTCTCCTATTTTAACACCATTATATTCTTTTGTTAAATCTATCGCATCTATAAGGTTATCTATATCTTCTATAGACAATGTGTCTGGTAGTTTTCTACCAATTTTTGGAGACTCAATTGAGTCTAAAGGGTTGGTCTTACGGTAATCTTCAAAAACTAAATAAGAAAAAAAACTGCGTAAACCAGATATTAATCGTGATTGCGATCTAGAATTTAATTGTTTTGATGTGTCATAAATAAATAACTGTACATGTTCAAAATCAATTGTAATAGGTGAGATGTTAATGTTATTTGTATCAAGATAGGTAATAAGTTTAAGTACATCTAACTCATAGTTTAATATAGAGTTATTAGATAAACCGCGTTCTATTTTGAGATAGTACTTATAATCATTAAGCGCATTTTGCCATTTCATACGTTATAAAAATAAAAAAACCATTCTAATAAAATTAGAATGGTTTTTAGTTTATTTTAAAAGTGCTTAGAAATTATCTGTAAGCATATTGATTAAATCAACAATAGCCCAAATACCTAATCCACCTAGAGTTACAATATATAAAATATTCCAACCTATCGGTTTTTTGTAATACCATCTGTGAGCAGCAAATACGCCTAAGAAAAACCATAATGCAACACCAACCCATTTATCTTGTCCAGACCTTGCAGCTGGAGAATAAAAGTCGCTTGATGACGCATCATCAACTGTAATAGTAGAATTTGATACAGTAGTAGCTACAGTTCTTTTTACAGGAAAAGAAGCGTGACTAAATGATATTGCTCCAAAAAAGAGCAAAAACGAAAGTAAAAATTTAAATTTCATATAATATTGGTTTAAGTTTGTCTAACAATAATAAGAAAAATATGATAAAATATAGTATTACAATCTTCTTTATTCTAATTACTTGTTTTCAAATAACAGCTCAAGAGTCTAGAGAGTATATTGGAGCCATTAAATTAAATGACTCTGCTATTATTACTTATAAGGTAAAGTTTGAAATTAACTATGATCAAGTAGAGGGCTATTCTATTACAGATTTTGGCGGAGAGCATGAGACTAAGTCTAAGTTAACAGGTATTTATAATCCTACAACAAGAGAATTATCGTTTAATGAGTATGATATTGTATATACTAAGTCTGATGTAATACATGACGATTTTTGTTTCGTTCATTTTGAGCCTACATATTTTAAACCAGGTAAAACCAAATATTTTAAAGGAGACTTTAGAGGAGAGTTCTCTGATGGTGAAGAGTGTTTAAGTGGAGAACTGTTTCTTAACTCTGCTGAAAACGTAGAAAAGCGCATGGAAAAAATGACCAAGAAAATCAATAATTCTAATCGAGTGCCAGATAGTATTAAGCAAAAAGCTAATGAATTAAAGATTTTAGAAAAACTTAATATGAATATTTTAAAAACCTCTCAAGTTACAAGTGTGTTTACAAAAAACAAGTCTGTTTCATTAATTATGTATGATGGAGGTCAAGAAGATGGTGATATAATTTCCATAAAGGTAAATGGTAATATGGTATTAAGACGCCATGTTATTTCAAAAGAACGAAAGGCAATTACTATTCCGTTAACTTCAAAAAATACTGTAATAGAAATTATTGCAGATGGCGTGGGTACAATTTCTACCAATACTGCTGTAATTGAAATTCATGATGGTGTAAATACAATTAGAGCAATGACTAATTTAGACAAACAGCAATCTACCCAAATACACGTTCTTCAAAAAACCAAATAACTAAAAATTGTTAATAACTCCATTTTTTAAACATCTGATTATCTACGCTTTAAATTATAAATGTTTATAAAATTGTTAATAACTATAATTTTATTGTTAATTTACTTTAGAATTATATTCATAAGATTGTATTAGTCAGTTAACTCACTATTAATGTTATACTTTATCCGTTTAAATACATGAATAATCGTTGAAATACGTAAATTTGTGTTATTTTTCTTGTGAGGTATAAATTTTAGATATATGTTTGCCGACCAATTTAAAAACTCAATATTATTTAAACTCAATTATTATGAAAAAATTATTTTTAATGGCTGCAGTAGCAGTATTTGGATTATCAAATGTTAATGCACAAGACGAAAACACTGTAGGTGGTTTTGCTCAAAATGATGTTTATGTTTCTGGTACTGTTGGTTTCAATAGCACATCTCAAGATGAAACTAAATTTAACAATGTAACTTTGTCTCCAACGGTTGGATATTTTGTTAGTGAAAACATTGCTTTAGAATTTAACTTATTAGTAGGGTCTCAAAAACAAGAAGTTGGAGATTTTGAGCAAAAACAATCTCAATTTGGTGCAGGATTAGGTGCGGTTTATTTTTTCACACCTTCTAATCAATTCTCATTTACTTTAGGAGCGGGAGTTAGTTATGTAAGTAACAAAGAGGAAGAAGATGGTGTTGATGAAGATTTTAAATCAGACATTATTGGTTTTGCAGTAGCACCAGGTGTTAACTATTTTGTTTCAGATGATTTTGCTTTAAGAGCGTCAATTGGAGCTTTATCTTACACAAGTGAAAAAGCTGATTTTGAAGGAGCAGAAGCTATCAACAATTTTGGATTAAACTTAAATTTATCTGATATCAACTTTGGTATCACTTACAAATTCTAATTCTAGAATTTATAAATTATGATATTAAACCGAAGCCTAACCGCTTCGGTTTTTTTATATATAAATATTTTAAAACACAATAATATACTTTTCTCTATTAATATTTGTGAGTAAAACCTTATGTTTATAGTCTAATATAAACTCAAATTTAATTATGAAAAAATTACTTACTATTGTATTATTCGCTTCGCTTTGCGTTATTAATTTAAATGCACAATCAAGTAAAGGAGATATAGAGTTTGGTCCAGGACTAGGCTTTAACTATGCCAGTGTAGTTGTAGGGTCTGGTGCAGAAAACACTACAGATACTAATACTGGTTTTAATATCTCTGCAACAGGAGAATATTTTTTCTCAGACCGTTGGGGAATTAAAGCTAAATTAATATACGATCAAAAAGGATGGGGAAATGGTTTCTTTGAAGACGATAACGGTTCTTTTACTACAGATTATAACTTAAATTATTTAACAATTCCAGTAATGGCAAACTGGCATTTTGGTTCTACACGAAAGTGGTATCTAAATTTTGGACCATATTTAGGTGTTTTGCTCAATGCAAAAGAAGATAGACTTGGTATAGATGTAAAAGAAGCCTTTAATACAACAGATGTAGGTTTAGCATTTGGTATTGGCTATAAATTTCCTATTGGAGAAAACGCTAAACTATATATAGAATATGACGAGCAATATGGTTTTATAGATATCTTTAAAGATAATATTGGCAACTCTGTAATTAATTCTAGAGGAAGTTTTAACGTAGGTGTACTTTTTAACCTCTAATAAAATAAATCGCATATATAACAACCGAAGCCTTATTGCTTCGGTTTTTTATGCTCAAAATTTAATACCTTTACTCTATGAAGCAACTTATTATTATTAACGGTCCAAATCTCAACCTTTTAGGTAAAAGAGAAACTAATATCTACGGAAATTTAACTTTTACAGAATTTTTTGACCAAACCATTAAAAAATTTCCTAATGTAAAGTTAGAACACTTTCAATCTAATATAGAAGGAGAGCTAATTGATAAAATTCAAGAAGTTGGCTTTACATATGATGGTATTATATTAAATGCTGCAGCCTATACGCACACCTCTGTTGGTATTGGAGATGCTGTTAAAGCTATTGAAACACCAGTAATTGAGGTACACATATCAAACACGTTTTCTAGAGAAGAGTTTAGACATCAATCTTATATCTCTCAAAATGCACAAGGTGTAATACTTGGATTTGGTTTGCAAAGTTATGAATTGGCAATTCAAAGCTTTTTAAATGAGTAATAAAAAATAGAACCAGAGCGTTAATTAAGTATGAAAAATGCCAATTCTCTTCTTATAATGTTGTCACTTTTTTTTATTCTGAAAAGTAACGCGCAATCCAACGTAGACTTTGGTATAAAAGGAGGTCTAAACTTTACGTTTTTTAAAGTTCCAGAAGCTCAATTTGGAAATAACATTGAAACCGAAATTGGATTTTATAGTGGTCTCTTTGCAGATTTTGAAATAGACAATACAGTGTCTTTACAACCTGAAATACTTTATATACAATTAAACGACTTCAAATTTTTAAATGCGCCTATTTATGCAAAATTTCTTTTATCTAATAGGCTAAGTTTTATGGCAGGACCAAGTCTTAACTATTTTTTCGACTTTTTTACCAATAAATTTAAAGTAAGAGGTGATATAGCAACATCATATTACATTACAGATGCTATTGACATACATCTAAAATTTGTAGTAGGCTTTAACGAAGTTGCTCCTAACGGATTGTTTATTGGAGCAGGCTATAAATTTTAATGACTTAATATACATTTACATAAATTAGTTAATACATTTTTTTTATATCAATTACCAAATGTCATGTCTTTTTAGCGATTGAGTCAATTTTTTGATGAATAAAAAACCCTTGTTTTTACTGGTTATATTATAAATTTTGGTAAAAAAATTAAGCTTCGTTAAACCAATGTTAAACATGCAAATGCCCACAAATCTCCTTCCTAATTTTGATGTTATTAACCCAAAAATAATAAACAATGAAGAAGGTAATTTTAATTACAACAGCAACATTATTATCATTAATTAGTGCAAATGCACAATCAGATTCTAGAGAGGTACAAGTAGGAGTAAAGGGAGGTGTAAACTTCTCTACAATAACTGGAGATGATCTTGGAGATTTAGATTCTAGAACTAGTTTTAACGCAGGTTTGGTTGCCGAAATACCAATCTCTGATCGTTTCTCATTTCAGCCAGAGGTTTTTTATTCAGGACAAGGTTTTGATATTAGAGAAGTAGATCAGGATAATGCTTTTGATACAGATGACAATGTAGAGTATCAATTAGACTACATCCAAGTGCCACTTTTATTAAAAGCTTATTTAGTAAAAGGTTTAAGTGTGGAGGCAGGACCTCAATTTGGATTTAAAATTCACGAAGAAATTGATTTTCAACCAAACAGTGATGGAGGTGATATCGAAGTAGATAGCGACGATTCATATGTTAAGAATTTTGATACAAGTCTTGCATTTGGTGCGTCATATAAGTTTGACAATGGTTTTTTCTTAAACGGTCGTTATAACGTAGGTGTTACAGATATTTTTGATGATAATACTCCGTTTGAAGGTGTAGATGCTAAAAATGATGTATGGCAATTTGGTATTGGTTTTATGTTTTAAACACCAATTAAAAATTTTGCAAAAAAAAAGTTCCAGATTTATCTGGAACTTTTTTTTGTTTTATATCTTAATGCTTACAAATGTATAACTTCATCATAAGCAGCAGCTACAGCCTCCATAACAGCTTCACTCATTGTTGGGTGAGGATGAATAGCTTTTAAAACTTCATGACCTGTAGTTTCTAATTTGCGACCTAAAACAGCCTCAGCTATCATATCTGTAACTCCAGCACCTATCATGTGGCAACCTAACCATTCGCCATATTTAGCATCAAAAATTACTTTAACAAAACCGTCTTTTGCTCCAGATGCACTTGCTTTTCCTGAGGCCGAAAATGGAAATTTACCAACCTTAATTTCAATACCTTGCTCTTTTGCTTGTTTTTCCGTTAGACCAACACTTGCAATTTCTGGAGAACAATATGTGCAACCTGGCACATTTCCGTAGTCAATAGCTTCTACATGTTGACCAGCAATTTTTTCTACACAAAGAATACCTTCGGCAGAAGCAACGTGTGCTAATGCTTGTCCTGGAGTTACATCTCCAATAGCGTAATAACCAGGAATATTTGTTTGGTAGTAATCGTTTACTAATATTTTATCTCTGTCAACAGCGATACCAACATCTTCTAATCCGATATTTTCAATATTAGATTTAATTCCAACTGCAGATAATACAATATCTGCTTCAAGAACTTCTTCTCCTTTTTTAGTTTTTACTGTTGCTTTAACACCTTTACCAGAGGTGTCAACATTAGTCACCTCTGAAGAAGTCATTATTTTTATCCCACTTTTTTTGAATGAACGTTCTAATTGTTTAGAAACGTCTTCATCCTCAACAGGAACTATATTTGGTAAATACTCTACCACTGTTACTTCTGTACCAATAGAATTATAAAAGTATGCAAACTCAACACCAATAGCACCAGAGCCTACAACAATCATCTTTTTTGGTTGTGTCTCTAAAGACATTGCTTGTCTATAACCAATTACTTTTTTCCCATCTTGAGGTAAGCTAGGTAATTCTCGAGATCTTGCTCCTGTAGAAATTATAATATGATCTGCACTATACTCTTTGCCATCAACCTCTACTTTTTTTCCTGTTTTTAATGTGCCAAAACCTTCAATTACGTCAATTTTGTTCTTTTTCATTAAAAATTTTACGCCATTACTCATACCATCTGCAACACCACGACTTCGTTTTACTATTGCATTAAAATCTTTATCATATTCTTTTACCGAAAGACCATAATCTTCAGCATGTTTTAAGTATTCAAAAACTTGTGCAGATTTTAGTAATGCTTTTGTAGGGATACAACCCCAATTTAGACAAACACCACCTAAATTTTCTTTTTCAATTACTGCAGTTTTAAATCCTAATTGAGAAGCTCTAATTGCTGCTACGTAGCCTCCAGGACCACTACCAAGTACTATAATATCGTATTTACTCATGAGTCTTTTTTTGTCTTATTTTTAAGGAAACGAAGATACAAAACCAATTTGTAATATTAAAGGTCATCGGTAAAATGTCTTATTCCTTTTTGTTGCTTAAATTTTTTTTTATTATAAATTATAGATTCTCCTTTGGGAATAGAAAGAGATTTCCAGTTTTTACCTTTAGTAAGTTTGCCCAAAAATACTAACTGTCCGATGTGATAAGCATAATGAGCTAATTGTCTATTGATAGCTTCGGTTACTGTATGACCTTGATTTCTAATATATACAATTTGATTAAGGTCTTTGTCATTTAATGGTTGTAGCGCATAGAATAAGCATTGCCAACCTTTATCCCAATAATTTAGTAATTCTTCCTTACTATCAAAAGTGTCTTCAAACTCTTTATCTCGTTGTCTCCATTCTTTTTCTCCATCTTCTATTAAAAGGTTTGTCCATCTACTTAACATATTACCAACTATATGTTTAATGATTATAGCTATTGAGTTTGTGTCTTTTACAAACTCATTTTTTAATTCATCTATTGTTAATTGAGATATAGTTTGGTCACCAAGATTTTTATAATATTCAAATTGCTTAATAATGCTACTGAGATAAGTGTCTTTCATGGCGTAATAACTGATGTTGCACCATAAAAATAGCGATACAATTTCTTTAAAACTATAGGTTAGTATAGTTAGAAATTATATCGCTATTGAGACTTTATTAAGGTTTAAGTTAGTTGGCAGGAACAAACTTTAAGGCCACACCATTAATACAATGACGTTTACCTGTTGTTTTTCTTGGTCCATCATTAAAAACATGACCTAAATGACCACCACAAGTGGCACAATGCTCTTCATTTCTACTATAACCTAATTTGTTATCAGTGCCATAAGCAACATTACCTTCTATAGCTCTATCAAAACTTGGCCATCCTGTACCAGAGTCAAATTTATGCTCACTCTTAAATAATGGTGTATTACAAGCAGCACAATGAAATGTACCTTTACGTTTTTCGTCGTTTAATTCGCTAGAGAATGGACGTTCGGTCCCTTCTTGTCTTAAAACATAATACGCTTCACTAGAAAGTTCTTTTTTCCATTCTGCATCTGTTTTATTAACTGTAAATTCTTCTTGCTCTTGACTTGCTGTTTTTTGTGCTGTAGAATTACAACTAAAAAACAACGCGAGTGTTACTACTAATATTATCTTTTTCATATTATAAAAATAAGGTTTATTTCTTTTCAGTTTGGTCGTAATAGAAATGTAATCCTTACGAAAACGTTATAAATATAATTATCAATACATATTGATGTTTGTTGGTACTAAATTTATTAATTTCACATTCTTAATATTCATTTAATTAGCAAAAGATGCAAAATCAAAGGCGTGTTGTTATAGATGCAGTTTCCCCTCAAATTAACTGCGGAGAATTTTTTATAAAAAGAGTTGTAAACGAAATTGTAAACATTGATGCACATGTTCTTGTTGATGGCCATGATGTTATTGCTGCATCTGTTTTATATAAACATGAAAAAGAGCGTTCTTGGAAAGAAGTAAGAATGCACCACATTGGCAACGATGAATGGAAAGCTGCTTTTACTGTAAAAAAACAAGGGTTTTATAATTATAAAGTAGAAGGTTGGGTAGATTATGCTTTAAATTGGCAACATGGGATTGAACGTAAAATTGATGATAACCAAAATGTAAAGTCTGAGTTATTAGAAGGTATAACCTTGTTACAACCATTACTTAAAAAAGCGACTAAAGACGAGGCCAATTTTTTACAGCAATGTATTTCAAATTTTGATGATGAGACTCTATATGATGCAGCAGTTAAAGCAGCTGTTAGTGAAGATTTACATCATATTTTTGTGAGTTATCCCGAAAAACATTTAGCAAACCAAACAAAAGAGTTACAAGTTTATGTAGATAGACCTAAAGCTAGATTTAGTACATGGTATGAGTTTTTCCCACGATCTGCATCAAAGGAGATAGGTCAACATGGTACATTTAAAGACTGCGAACGTTTATTGCCAAGAGTTTCTCAAATGGGATTTGATACATTGTATTTTCCGCCAGTGCATCCTATTGGAGAAGTTAATAGAAAAGGCAAAAATAATACAACTACAGCTCAAGAGGGAGATGTAGGTTCTGCTTGGGGAATTGGTTCTAAACACGGTGGACATAAAGATTTACATCCACAATTGGGTACTATTACCGATTTTAAAAACCTCATTAAAGCAGCTAAAAAACTAAATATTGAAATTGCCATGGATTTTGCTTTGCAAGCTGCACCAGATCATCCATGGGTAAAGTCTAATCCAGATTGGTTTAAATGGCGTCCAGATGGTACGGTTCAATATGCTGAGAATCCACCAAAAAAGTATCAGGATATTTTGCCAATATATTGGGAAAGCAAGGATTATAAAAACCTTTGGAAAGAATGTCTAGATACTATGTTGTATTGGGTTAATTGTGGTATTAACGTATTTAGAGTAGATAATCCTCATACAAAGCCATATTATTTTTGGAATTGGCTCATTTCCGAAGTAAAAAAGAAGCATCCAGATGTGTTATTTCTTGCCGAAGCATTTACCAAACCAAAGGTTATGCAGCGCCTTGCTAAAGAAGGGTATACGCAATCGTATACATATTTTACATGGCGAGATAATAAGCAAGAATTAATAACGTATATGAATGAGTTGACTCAAACAGAATTACGTGAATTTATGCAACCTAATTTTTGGCCAAATACGCCAGATATTAACCCTTATCATTTACAAGGAGCTAATGAGTCTAAATATTTGCAACGCTATGCATTAGCAGCAACTTTAAGTTCTAGTCTTGGAATATATGGACCTGTATTTGAACAGATGATAAGTGATGCCATACCTGGAAAGGAAGAATATTACATGTCTGAGAAATTTGAGGTTAAACATTATGATTGGTTTAAAGAAAATAAACTAACGCTTTTAATTTCTAAAATAAACAATATAAGACATCAAAACACAGCATTACAACAAACCAACAATATTAAATTTTGTGCTGTAGAAAACGATAACTTGTTAGCTTTCTATAAATGGGATGATGATAAAACCAATGAACTTTTAATTATAATTAGTTTAGACCAATACTACTCACAGCAAGGAAATATGCAGTTGCCTCTACACGATTTGGGTGTAGATAATGGGCAACAAATAACGGTTGAGGATTTAGTAACTGGAAGTAGTTATAATTGGTATAATGAATGGAATTTTGTGGAGTTACATCCTACCTTACCATTTCATATATTTAAGATAAAAAAGTAATATGTCTAAAAAACCAAAAGCATCTACACATTTACAACCACCATTTAACTTTGATGATAAATGGGAAGAGTTAGTTGATAATAAAGAGTTTGTTAAGGTTTTTTTGTCTGATGTTTTAGAAGAATATATTACAAAGCAACGTTGGTATGGAGGTAAGGCCAGTAAGCTTAAGTACATTGAATTGTCTGAGTATTTTAGAATACAGCAAAACGAAGAGGTGTATTTTGGTCTTATTTTAGAAGTCAATTTTGAAGAAGCATTTTACCAACATTATTTTTTACCAATTGCATTTGTTACCGATGAGAATTTTGCCCAAGATGATCGTATTTTACCAATTAGTATTAAAGGTCAAGAAGGTTTTATAATAGATGCTATTAATTTAGAAGCCTTTAGAAAAGTAGTTTTTGAACGTATCTTAACAGCAGTACCAAAAGATAAAACAAGAGTTCGTTATCATAGAAGTGAAGTTTTTAATGGGTGCAAATATGAGTCTTCTCGATATATGGGTATGGAGCAGAGCAATACTTCTATTGTTTATAATGAAAAGTATGTTTTAAAGTTTTTTAGAAGAATTTACGCAGATCGTAATCCTGATTATGAGATGAGTAGATTTTTAAGTGACAAAAAAGATTTTAAAAACACACCAGTTTATTTAGGGAGCATTCAAATTAAAGATACAGATGGTTTAAATATTACTATTGGTTTAATGCAAGAAATGGTAGAAAATCAAGGTGATGCTTGGGAATACATGCTTGTAGAATTTCATAAAGTATTTTCTAATCTCGAATACAAAAAGATTAATATTAACAAACTCCCACGTACCGAAGATTTTGGTCGTTTAGAAATAAAAGATGTACCTCCAGAAATTATAGATTGGGTTGGATTAAATGTTTTTACCAAAATACAAACTTTGGCAAAACGTACCGCAGAGATGCATATTGCTTTAGGTAGTGAGTTTGAAGATAACTCTTTTACGCCAACGCATTTTAATGGAGATTATACAGTATGGTTAAAAAACAGATTACTCTATCAATTTCAAAATAGATTAAATACTATTGAGAACAGTTTACACAAATTAGATGGTTTAGCTTTAGAGTTGGCTAACGAGTTTTTAGACAAAAAAAATATTATTAGAAAACGTTTTGTAGATTTTGATTGGACGAAATTAAAGGGTGAACGTATACGTGTTCATGGCGATTATCATTTGGGTCAAGTTCTAATAAAAGAGGACGATTTTTATATTTTAGATTTTGAAGGAGAGCCAGAAAGTACGATTAGAGACCGCAAAGTAAAACAGCCTCCTTTAAAAGATGTTGCAGGTATGTTTAGGTCATTTCATTATGCTATTTATGCAACAATATTTAATAATATACATTTATATAAAGATACTCAAGAATCGCTATTTGAAGCAGGAGAGGTATTGTATCAATATTTAAAATGTGTGTTTTTGGGCACTTACGTATCAAAAGTACAAGAAGCAAATCTTAATATAGGTTACAACCAAGAGCGTATTTTTTTACTTAAATATGCAATGCTAGAAAAAGCAGTATATGAATTGGGCTATGAGCTTAATTCTCGTCCGCGTTGGGCAGTTATTCCTCTAAAAGGAATTTCAAATATCATTAATAACTAATTTATGACAAAAGTAATAGCACATAGTAGGTTTACAGATTTCGATATTAATTTATTTAAATCTGGTAAACATTATAAGTTGTATGAGAAATTTGGTTCTCATATGACGACTGTAGATGGTGTTAAAGGTGTGTACTTTGCGGTTTGGGCTCCTAGCGCAAAAATGGTTTCTGTTATTGGAGATTTTAATTTTTGGGTAGAAGGAGAACATAAATTAAATGTACGTTGGGATCATTCAGGCATTTGGGAAGGATTCATACCTGGTGCAGGTAAAGGAAGTATTTACAAGTATAAAATTTTGAGTAACCATAATGATATAAAAACAGAAAAAGCAGATCCTTATGCTAGACGTTGTGAGCATCCTCCTAAAACCGCATCTGTGGTTTGGGACGAACCCTACAAATGGAAAGATAGCAAATGGATGAAAAAACGAAGCAAACACAATGCTTTGGATGCGCCATATTCGGTTTATGAAGTTCATTTAGGGTCATGGAAACGCAAAATTGAAGATGGTACATTTTTATCTTATAAGGACTTAGCAAATGAGTTAGTAAATTATGCAAAAGACATGAACTTTACACACGTAGAGCTTATGCCAATTATGGAGTATCCTTATGATCCAAGTTGGGGATATCAACTCACTGGATATTTTGCGCCAACATCAAGATTTGGGTATCCAGAAGATTTTAAATTTTTAGTAGACAAACTGCATCAAAATGATATTGGGATTATTCTAGATTGGGTGCCATCCCATTTTCCTGAGGATGCTCATGGGTTAGGATTCTTTGATGGTTCTGCATTATATGAACATCCAGATAAAAGACGCGGTTACCATCCAGATTGGAAATCTCTTATTTTTAACTACGGAAGAAATGAAGTAAAGTCATTTTTAATAAGTAATGCCATTTTTTGGTTAGATCAATTTCATGCCGATGGTTTAAGAGTTGATGCAGTGGCATCAATGTTATTTTTAGATTATTCTAGAAATGATGGTGAGTGGGAGCCAAATATGTTTGGAGGTAGAGAAAACCTTGAAGCTATGGGATTTCTAAGAGAAATGAATGAAGCTGTGTATAGCGCTTTTCCTGATGTGCAAACTATTGCCGAAGAATCTACAGCATTCCCAATGGTATCTAAACCTACATTTTTGGGTGGTTTAGGCTTTGGTATGAAATGGATGATGGGCTGGATGCATGATACTTTACAGTATTTTGCTAAAGAACCAATCTATAGAAAGCATCATCAAAATGACTTAACATTTTCTATGACCTATACATTCACAGAAAACTTTATGTTGCCATTAAGTCATGACGAAGTAGTTTATGGTAAAAAATCAATATTAGGCAGGATGCCTGGAGACGAGTGGCAACGTTTTGCTAACCTGAGATTGTTGTATTGCTATATGTTTACACATCCAGGAACAAATATTTTATTTCAAGGTAGTGAATTTGGACAAAGTGAAGAATGGAATTTTGAGCAAAGCCTGGATTGGCACTTGCTGGAATATGCACCTCATAAAGGTGTACAAGAATTATATAAAGATTTAAATACATTTTATAAAACTCAACCTGCACTATATCAAAAACAATTTTCTGCAGATGGTTTTGAATGGATTGATTATAACGATCACGAAAATTCAATATTAGTATTTATTAGAAAAGGAGAGAAACCAAAAGATGACCTCATAATAGCTTGTAATATGACACCTGTACCGAAGGAGAATTATCGCATCGGACTTCCGAAGAAAGGAAAATTAAAGGAAGTTTTTAATAGCGATTTAAAATCATATTTTGGCAGTGGAGATTATAAAAATAAAGCTTTAATTGCAGAGGATATTGCTTATCATTATAGAGATTATTCTACTCAAATAAATATTCCTCCTTTAGCAATGGTTGCATTTAAGTATCATTAGAATTCATTAAAAAATAGTTCTAAAATTAAGTTATTCATAATTAAAATTGCCGAAATCGTTATAGTTAACAATTCGTGATAAGAACTAGTTGTAATGCTTCTTTACGTCCAAATTTTTGCGTTTTTTTACACGTTTATATACAAGAAATATAATTATGATTGTAAATACAGAATTAGAAAATAAAGGGAATTTAACCCCTTCAAAAATAATAGATTTCAAAAAAGATGTAGATACACTTTATTTCTCAACCGAGAATGATGTTGTTTTACAATTAACGGTTTTACGAGATAGTGTACTGCGCTTTCGCTATACAACTACAGGTACTTTTGAAAACGATTTCTCTTATGCAATTACAAAGTATGCAAGTACTGGGTATAATCATCTAGAAATAAGTGATACAGAGACCGATTATATAATTACAACCAATAAATTAATTTGTCACATATCTAAAGCAAATTTAGGTGTAAAACTTTATGATGCTATTGATAATGTGCTAATTAACGAAGACGAATTGGGTTTTCATTGGGAAGAAAGTTATCAATATGGTGGTAACATTGTAAAAATGAGTAAGGTCTCAAAAGATGGCGAAAGTTACTATGGTCTTGGAGACAAACCTAGCCACTTAAACCTAAAAGGAAAACGATTTGAAAATTGGGTAACAGATTCTTATGCCTACGGAAAAGATACAGATCCAATCTATAAGTCTATTCCATTTTATACAGGCTTACACAAATCAAAAGCCTATGGAGTTTTCTTTGATAACTCTTTTAGATCCTTCTTTGATTTTGCACATGAACGTCGTAATGTTACAAGTTTTTGGGCTCAAGGTGGAGAAATGAATTATTATTTCATTTATGGACCTAAAATGACCGAAGTCGTAGAAAGCTATACAGATCTTACAGGTAAACCGCATCTTTTACCACCACTTTGGGCTTTAGGATTTCATCAATGTAAATGGAGTTATTACCCAGAGTCTAAAGTAAAAGAAGTAACATCTAAATTTAGAGACTTAAAAATACCTTGTGATGCCATCTATTTAGATATAGATTATATGGATGGTTTTAGATGTTTTACTTGGAATAAAGAATATTTTCCAGATCCTAAACGAATGGTGAAAGAATTGGCAGACGACGGATTTAAAACTGTTGCCATCATTGATCCAGGAATTAAAATAGATAAAGAATACTCAGTTTTTAAAGAAGCTTTAGAGAATGATTATTTCTGTAAACGTGCAGATGGACCGTATATGAAAGGTAAAGTATGGCCTGGAGAATGTTATTTCCCAGATTATACAAAACCAGAAGTTAGAGATTGGTGGTCTGGCTTGTTTAAAGAATTAATAGAAGATATTGGTGTCAAAGGCGTTTGGAATGATATGAACGAACCTGCAGTAATGGAGGTGCCAAATAAAACGTTTCCAGATGATGTACGTCACGATTATGATGGCAATCCTTGTAGCCATAGAAAAGCTCATAATATCTACGGAATGCAGATGGCAAGAGCTACATATCAAGGGCTTAAAAAGTTTGCGTATCCTAAACGTCCATTTGTAATAACAAGATCGGCATACTCAGGTACACAACGTTATACCTCTACTTGGACAGGAGATAACGTTGCCACTTGGGAACATTTATGGATTGCTAATGTACAAGCACAACGTATGGCAATGTCTGGATTTAGCTTTGCAGGAAGTGATATTGGAGGATTTGCAGAGCAACCACAAGGCGAATTATTTACGCGTTGGGTGCAATTAGGTATTTTTCATCCGTTTTTTAGAGTGCATTCTTCTGGAGATCATGGCGATCAAGAACCTTGGACATTTGGAAAAGAAGTAACAGATATTGTTAGAAAATTTATCGAAATTAGATATCAATTACTACCGTATTTATATACTGCATTTTGGAAATATGTTGAAGATGGTACACCAATTTTAAACTCATTAGTATTATATGATCAAGATGATGTGCAAACACATTACAGAACAGATGAGTTTGTATTTGGAAACCATATTTTGGCATGTCCAATTTTAGAACAAAATGCCAAAGGAAGACGTATGTATTTTCCAAAAGGCAACTGGTATAATTTCTGGAACGATGGGATTATAAAAGGTGGCAAAGAAATGTGGATTGATTCAGACTTGGATAGTATGCCAATTTACGTAAAAGAAGGAGCAATCATACCTAAATACCCTATACAACAATATGTTGGAGAGAAAAAAATTGATACTGTAATTTTAGACGTTTATTATAAAGAAGGGAAAGAGCGTTCTCAATTATTTGACGATGCTCATGATGGTTACGATTATACAAAAGGACGTTATAGTTTACGTACATTTAAATTAACAGGAAAATCTAACGAATTAATTATACAACAACATAAAGAAGGAAAATTTAATGCTGGTTATGAAACTTTTGAAATTAAAATTCATGGCTTACCATTTAAAATTTCTGAAATTCAAGTAGATAATGTTATAATCCCAATAGAACGCATAGAAACTAATGGTATTTCAATAATGACAATAAATAAAGAGTTTTCAGAATTACATCTAATAGGCGCTCTATAATAGAATTATTTTTGTTTTGAATGTGACAAAATTATAATGTATTGTGTCAAACTTAATAGAATCATTTTTGTAATTTTAGCTAACACAATAAAACCATTAATTATGAAATTTAAAAATAATTTAGTAGCCCTAGGAGTTATAGCTTTATTCCTCTCATGTACTACTAATCCATTTACAGGAAATAAAACATTAGCATTAGTACCTAACTCGCAATTATTTCCTACAGCATTTGCACAGTATGACCAGTTTTTGACAGAGAACAATGTAGTAACTGGTACAGCAGATGCAGAAATGATTAAAAGAGTAGGACAAAGAATAGCAGTGGCAGCAGAGCGTTGGTTAAATGCTAATGGTCATCAAGGTTATTTAGATGATTACAAATGGGAATATAACCTCGTAAATGACAATACAGTTAATGCTTGGTGTATGCCTGGAGGAAAAATTGTTTTTTACACTGGTATTTTACCAATTGCTCAAAATGAAACAGGTATTGCTGCAATTATGGGTCATGAGGTTGCACACGCATTGGCCAACCATGGTCAACAGAGAATGAGTGCAGGTATGTTACAACAAATTGGAGCTGTTGCTGGTAATGTAGCCATTAAGGATGAACAATCGAGAAACTTATTTAACCAAGCTTATGGTGTAGGTAGTCAAGTTGGATTAATGTTACCTTTTAGTAGAAGTCACGAAACTCAATCTGACGAAATTGGATTGTACTTAATGGCTATAGCAGGATATAATCCAGAGGAAGCTGCAGAGTTATGGAAACGTATGAAAGCAAATAGTGGAGGACAAGCACCACCAGAATTTTTAAGTACACATCCATCTAATGATACTAGAATAAATAATTTAACACAGTGGGCTCCAAAAGCAAAAGCAGAAGCTAAAAAGTTTGGAGTAGATTCATTTAGACCATTAGGTAACTTTTAAATGATTCACTTGTAAAGCATAAAATTTATAGTAATTTAGAAGCTGCCCAATTAAGGGTAGCTTTTTTATTTACTAACTATGGCAAACCTAGAAAAGGGTAGCAAGAAACTTCTTAATGCTTGGGCATTTTATGATTGGGCAAATTCGGTATATACCTTAACAATTGCATCATCTATTTTTCCGTTATTTTATGCATCTCTGTTTTTAACAAAAGATGAATTGGTTGCTGCTTTTGGGTATGAGATGAAACAGGAAACCCTTATTACACTCGTTACAGCATTTACTTTTTTAGTGGTTGCATTATTATCACCAATCTTATCGGGTATTGCAGATTATGTTGGGAATAAAAAGAATTTTATGAAATTCTTTTGTTACGTAGGTTCAATAGGATGTATAGGTCTTTACTTTTTTGACCGAAACTATATACACTTAAGTTTGCTCTTTTATTTTATGGGTTTAATAGGGTACTGGGGAAGTTTAGTTTTTTATAATTCATATTTGCCAGACATTGCGTATCCTGAGCAACAAGATAGAATTAGTGCAAGAGGATTCTCTATGGGATATATAGGTAGTGTACTTTTACTAATTGCTAATTTGGTAATGGTTATGACTCAAGATACCGAAGAAGGAGCAATAAAAATGATGAAATATTCATTTGTAACAGTTGGTGTTTGGTGGGCACTATTTAGTCAGTACACATTTTATATTTTACCAAAAGGTACATCTTCTGGTCATAAAGTAACTAGAGCAATTCTTTTTAATGGTTTTAGAGAATTACGTCTTGTATGGTCACAGTTAAAACAAAATTTAAGATTAAAACGCTATCTCTATGCCTTTTTTGTATTTAGTATGGCAGTACAAACCATTATGCTTATCGCGACATACTTTGGAGAAAAAGAAATTACTTGGGCCTCAGATGATCAAAAAATACAAGGTTTAATTGTTAGTATACTTGTAATACAATTAGTTGCAATTTTAGGTGCAGTATTAACATCTCGTGCGTCTTATAAATTCGGAAATATTAAAACATTAATTGTTATCAATTTTATTTGGATGTGTTTATGCTTTTATGCGTTTTTTATGGAAACTCCTTTACAGTTTTACATTGCAGCTGGCCTAGTTGGATTAGTGATGGGAGGCGTACAATCATTAGGACGATCTACCTATTCTAAATTTCTCCCAGAGACAGATGACACCACATCCTATTTTAGCTTCTATGACGTTGCAGAAAAAATAGGAATTGTAATTGGCATGCTTATTTTTGCTATAGTATCAGAATATTGGTCTATGCGTTATGGTATCCTATTTTTATTCTTATTCTTTTTAATAGGTATTGTTTTATTGTTCAGAGTTCCAAAGGAAAACAAATAAATTAGTATGTTTGTTTTTAACTAAACACCTTATTTATGAAAATCTCAAAATTCTTATTCGTTTTTTTACTTTTATTAAGTGTCATTTCATTTCAATCTTGTGAAAATGAAGCTTTAGATTCTGGTATTATTTCTAATGTTGATAATCAAGACGATGGTAATAACGAAGGTAACGATGGAGGGAATGAAGGCAATGGGAATAATGAAGGAACAGGAGAAGAATCTACAGGAGATTACTGGCCTAGAGCAATAGGTAATATGTGGAATTTTAATGATACATTTTATGGTGAGGTTAATTATAATATGATAGCTACAGAGCAAATTGATGGCAACACATATTTTAAATTTGATGATTTATTTAACCAAGAAGCATGGCTCAGAAAATCTGGAGATAGCTATTTTATTAGAAATGCGGTTAATGGTTTTCCTATAGAAGGCTATGAAGTTTCAACCACCTTCATTACAATAAAAATGTTAGAAGATACCGCAAATGTAGGAGATCAATGGTCTACCAATGTTAGCTATACAATCTCTTACACACCAATAAATCCTGCTTTTCCAGAAATACCAAATATAGATTTTAGTGCAACTTACAATTTTGAGATGATTGGTAGAGATTTAACCCGAACGGTAGAAGGACAAGAATTTCAAAATGTTTTGCAAGTTAGACTTTCTTTAGTGGCATCTGGAGTTTCTTCAACTGTAGATTATTTCTACGCTAAAGACGTAGGTTTAATTGAGTTTATTGGAGATCAAAGTTCTGGTACACTCTTAAATTACAGTCTCAATTAATTTAAGATAAAATAAAACTACTTTTAGTATGTTTGTATAAACACAATTAAATTTAATATGAAAAAGATATTTACACTATTAATATGTACAGTTTTGTTGACAATAGTGTCTTGCGAAGATGAACCTCTTGAAGGAGATTTTGTAACAGGAGGCGCTGTTACTTGCGAAACAGCAATTGCCAATACTGCTCAAGCAGCTTTAAATTTTATATCTGTTAATGATGATAATTACACACAATTATGTGTTGCTTATCGTAATGCATTAGAAGCTCAAATTCTAGCTTGTGGAGATACAGATGGTAGTTTACAAATAGCCTTAAATGCATTAGGAGATTGTACCAATAATAATCAACAAGCTACAGATGTTGAAGGCACATGGTTATTAACAGGATGGATTGGAACAGAACCTATAGATTTAAACGAGGATGGTACAGCAAGTATTAATTTCTTGGATGAAATGAACTGTTATGAGAATGAAACCATTGTATTTAATGCAGATGGTACAGGTGTAATTATGAGTACATCATTTGCAACATTTACTTTTGATATTGAGGTAGGCACAACAGATGAATACGAATATACAATAGAGTGTGAATTAGAAGATGAAAACACGAATATGACTTGGACTCAAACAGGAAATACGGTATCCATTGATGATAGCGAATCGGTTTCAGATTTTACTTTAAATGGAAATCAACTTTCAATTTTAATACCAGAAGGTTTTGTGGCATTCAGTTCAGATTTTACAGCAACTACATCTCAAGATCTTACATTTGTTTATACAAAGCAATAAATTTATTTTTTCTTCGGAAAAACAAAAAGCCACTAACATAGCGTTAGTGGCTTTTATATTTTGATTGATGAAATTTATTTAGTTCTCTATACTTCCAGAACCCGTCACTTTAGAGTCTTCATTTGTTGGGTTTCCTCTATACTCGATATCTCCAGAGCCTGTTACTCTAGCTTTAAAATTTCCGTTACATACCACTTTGGCATCACCAGACCCAGTTACAGCCACATCTGTATTTGTAGATTTAAGTTCAAAACCATGAAAATCTCCAGACCCAGTTACACTTGCTTTTAAATTAGTTGTAGATCCCTTTAAAGTTAAATCTCCAGAACCAGCAACTTTACCTGTTGTGGTACTAGATTTAATGTTTAAAATTATATCTCCAGAGCCAGATAGTGATGCGTTAAAATTGTTTGAAGTAATTAAATCCTCATTCCATAAGTCTCCAGAACCAGAGAGCGAAACCTCATCAATATCTTTAAAAGAAATCGTAATTGTAATAGTCTTGTTATGACTTGGACTAAGATTTTTACCTTTTTGAGTCTTCACTATTAAAGCTCCATCTTTAACTTCGGTTACAATATATTCAAGAAGATTAGACTCACCTTCTATAGTAATTTCCCCTTCAGTTCCTGCTACAAGTATGTAGTCAAAACTGCCAGCACAATGTACAGCATCATAATTAGATGTTGTTCTATTTATGGTTGTTACATTGCCATTGCCTTTAATCTTTTTTTTGCCCCATTGCGCATGAGAAATGGTAAAGCTTAATAATACCGTGATTAATAAAATTGATTTTTTCATGATGATGTTTATTATGTTAATGGTTTAGTTTCTTTTAAATGTTACGCTGCCATATTCAGATTTTATCTTAATCATATTTTGGCTATTAGCATCTTTATGATAGCCTTGATAATATTTATCTGTGGATTCGACACGTTTTTTTGTAAACTCAAATTCATCGGCATCACGCAGCGAAGCATATTCTAAGTCTATATCAAATCTAAATTTATATGCAGGATCGTATCCAATAGTAATACCATTGTAATCAGATTCTATATCTATATTACCAGCATTTGCAGTCATTTTTTCAATTTTTATAGAACCATAATCTGCCTTTATATTTACATTTTTATAAATATTCCCTAGTCTTACTGTAAGGTAATCTCCATTGCCAGATACGTTATTTGCATTATTAACTTTTATAGAGCCATAATCACAATTATAGGTAACATCTTCGGCTATTTCAATTTCAGACTTGGTGTAATCGGCATTTATAGATAAACTTTTAGCCTTGCCTACAGTATATCCACTATAGTCTGCATTTATGTATCCTCCTTGTATATATTCGAAATAAGAATTATTGGTATAGTCAAACGAAATAGAATTGTTGCTAGCCATAAGTTCTTTAGTTGTTATTTTTCCGTAGTCACAACTAATTACTGCTCGACCCTCAAGTTTATCTAAATCGATATTTCCGTAGTCATTATTTAAATCAACGTTATTTGTAATTGGTATTTTAATTATGTAATTAATTTCCATGTTAACATTGTTATTTTTTCCCCAGTTCCACCAAGAGTTAGATTTACTTTTACTAAATAGTGTTTTTGCAGAAACTATACTGTTAGAGCTAGAAAACTCTACGTCTATATCGTCTAGCTTTTTAATTACTTTGTCTAAATCATTACCATTTGTTTTTATTTTTATTTCAAAGGTCATAGTAGATCCTTCATAGGTTGAAATGTTAATATTGCCATAGCTATTATTTACTTTTAAAGTAGCATTAGAATTAACATTAAAGGTTTTCTTTATCGTTTTCTCCTTTGTATGTTTTCCTTTTAAATCGCCATTATTACTAGCAAATGCAATAGTAGGTGCTAGCATTAATACGAATAATATTTTATATAGTATTGTTATTTTCATTTTGGTTTAGTTTAAAATTTTTCACTTCTTCTATATGCTCTAATACGTTTTTTAAGACGTCTATTCGGTTTTGAAAGTTGGTTATCATAGCATAAACAACGCGTTTATCATTACCACTTTCATTCAAATCAATTTTTAGCAATTGGTAATCTTTTTCTAAAATTTCTAAGGCTTGCATTGCCTTATTTATCATGTCTTCGGTTTCTGGAGAACGTTCGGCTTCAATAGTTGCTATCTCTTGTGCGATGGCAGTAGTAAAAAAAGATTGTGTTTGAGATAACTCTGGAGATACACTCGCTAAACCTTGTAATTCTACATTTTGTTGTTGCATAACAGTAAAAACACTAAAGCAAAGTACAATAGAAGCTGCTACTGCTAAAAATGGTTTCCAATAGTTAGATTTTTTTGTATCGTTGGCAACTACAGTAATACTTTGTTGATTTAACTTTTCTAAAAATCTATTTTCATGACCATTATTTGGTGCATTAATATCAAAGTTGCCTTCTAATTTTTTAAATAGATTATTAATATTATCGTCTCTTTTCATTTTATGCTATTTATAGGCTAAAGGTTTATATTTAATAAGATACCAATGGCTCTAATTTTTTTCGCAAACTGTCTTTTGCTCTCGATATCATGGTGCGACAGTTTGCTGCTGAAATATCCATGATTTCACAAATCTCATCATAATCAAAACCTTCAATTAAATGAAGCGTTAAGCATGTTTGATAGTTATCTTTAAGCTTTTTCATAGTCTCCAGAACTTGATTAGCTTTTAGATTTTTAATTTCAAAGTCTTCTGGAATACCAGATGGCTCTTCAATCTTATATAAAACATCATCTATTGCAACTTCTTGATATTTATTACTCTTTTTATAGTGATAAATACTGTTGTTAATTACAATTCGTTTTAACCAAGATCCAAAAGTTTTAATCTCTTTAAGACTATCCAACTTTGTAAAAGCGGTTAAAAATGAATCTTGCATGATGTCTTCTGCCTCAAAACTGTCTTTAACAATTCTAAAAGAGGTATTGTACATCGCTTTGTAATATCTCTTGTAAACCTCCATTTGTGCATGTTGGTTACCAGATTTACATTGCAGCAATAACTGTTCTATATTTTGGTTGGTTAGTGTCAAAAAACAAATGCTTTATTATAGAGAGTAATGAAGTTAATGTTTGTTACACTTTTACTAAAAAAAGTTTTTAAGTCTAATAAGTGTATTGGCATAACTATTGAAATTAGTTAAAGGTATATAATTAAGTTTATTTGTTAAAACATTGATTACCAGTGTAAAGCTTAGTTATTTTAATTTATATAAATCGATATTTCTGTTATCTTAATGACAGAATGACTAAAAAAATAATATGGCGAAGTCTAAATTTTTAAAGCTTGACAGTTTGTCATTTCAGGATTTTGATGAAAACTCAGAATTAATTCCGTTAATGACTCCTGAAGACGAAGAAGAAATAAATAAAGAAATTTTACCAGAAACCTTACCTATTTTATCATTGCGTAATACGGTATTGTTTCCTGGTGTTGTAATTCCAATTACTGCTGGACGTGATAAGTCTATAAAACTCATTAATGATGCAAATAAGGGAAGCAAAGTAATTGGTGTAGTATCTCAAAAGGATGAATCTATAGAAGATCCTGGAGCTAAAGATGTCTTTAGTAAAGGTACTGTTGCAAGAATTTTAAAGGTACTAAAAATGCCAGATGGCAATACAACAGTTATTATACAAGGTAAAAAGCGTTTTGAGATTCAAGATGTGGTTTCTGAGGAGCCTTATATGACAGCAACGGTAAAAGGATTAAACGAAGCTAAACCAGCAATAGATAATAAAGAATTTACTGCTATTATAGACTCTATTAAAGACTTATCTCTGCAAATTATTAAGGATAGTCCAAATATTCCTTCTGAGGCCTCGTTTGCAATCAAAAATATTGAAAGCAACTCGTTCTTAGTTAATTTTGTGTCTTCTAATATGAACCTTTCTGTTAAAGAAAAACAAGAATTATTAGAAATAAATGATTTAAAGCAAAGAGCATTAGCAACATTGAAGTATATGAATGTTGAAGTTCAAAAATTAGAACTTAAAAACGACATTCAATCAAAGGTTCAAAGCGATATGAACCAGCAACAGCGTGAGTATTTCTTGCACCAACAAATGAAAACTATTCAAGAAGAATTGGGTGGTGGAGTCTCGTCTGGTGAAGAGATTGAAGAAATGCGCACGAGAGCCAAAAAGAAAAAATGGGATGATAAGGTAGCTGAGCATTTTGATAAAGAATTGGCTAAAATGCGTCGTATGAATCCACAGGTTGCAGAATATTCTATTCAACGTAATTATTTAGATTTATTTCTAGATTTACCTTGGAATGAGTTTTCTAAAGACAAGTTTGACTTAAAACGTGCTATGAAAATTCTAGATCGTGATCATTACGGGTTAGACGATGTAAAGAAGCGTATCATTGAGTATCTCGCAGTTTTAAAATTGCGTAACGATATGAAATCACCAATTTTATGTTTATATGGACCTCCTGGAGTTGGTAAAACATCTTTAGGTAAATCTGTAGCAGAAGCTTTAGGAAGAGAATATGTGCGTATGTCTCTAGGTGGTTTACGAGATGAAGCAGAAATTCGTGGTCACCGTAAAACGTATATTGGTGCAATGCCAGGTAGAATTATCCAAAGCTTAAAAAAGGCAGGAACATCAAATCCGGTATTTGTATTAGATGAAATAGATAAATTATCAAATTCTCATCAAGGCGATCCATCATCTGCTCTGTTAGAAGTATTAGATCCAGAGCAAAATAGCGAGTTTCATGATAACTTCTTAGAAATGGGATATGACCTTTCTAAAGTCATGTTTATTGCAACTACTAATAGTTTAAATACTATCCAGCCAGCGTTACTTGATCGTATGGAGATTATAAACGTTACAGGTTATACTATAGAAGAAAAGGTTGAAATTGGTAAGCAACATTTGCTTCCGAAGCAATTAAAGGAGCACGGTTTGACAAACAAACACCTTAAAGTAGCCAAGCCACAATTAGAAAAAGTAGTTGAGGGTTATACAAGAGAGTCTGGTGTTCGTGGACTAGAAAAGCAAATTGCGAAGTTAGTACGTCATGCAGCTAAAAACATAGCGATGGAGGAGGAATACAATCTTAAAGTCACTAACGATGATGTTATTGAAGTTTTAGGAGCACCAAGATTAGAGCGAGACAAATACGAAAATAATAATGTAGCAGGTGTAGTTACAGGTCTTGCTTGGACTAGAGTAGGAGGCGATATCTTATTTATAGAGTCTATTTTATCTAAAGGAAAAGGTAATTTAACAATTACGGGTAACTTAGGTAAAGTCATGAAAGAATCTGCAACAATTGCTATGGAATACATAAAAGCTAATGCAGATGAGTTTGGTATAAACCCTGAGGTTTTTGAAAAATATAATGTGCATATACATGTGCCTGAGGGTGCTACACCAAAAGATGGACCAAGTGCAGGTGTAACTATGTTAACTTCTTTAGTATCTTTATTCACACAACGTAAAGTCAAAAAGAGTTTAGCCATGACTGGAGAAATAACTTTAAGAGGTAAAGTTTTACCAGTTGGAGGTATTAAAGAGAAGATTCTAGCAGCTAAGCGAGCAAGAATTAAAGAAATTTTACTTTGTGAAGATAATAAGCGAGATATTGATGAAATTAAGCCAGAGTATGTTAGTGGGTTAACGTTTCATTATGTTAAAGATATGAGTGATGTCTTAAAACTTGCATTAACGACTCAAAAAGTAAAAAATGCTAAAGCATTATAAGTTTTGAGTATTAGAAAATTTTGAAGTTTATAAACTAAAAATTATAATTATTTTACAGCTTATTAGTTTTGTACTAATAAGCTGTTTTCATTTAGTATTTGTACCAAATTGAGATGCATAGCTATTATTTAATATTCATTATTGGTGATAATTATTTTTTAATATTAAATTTGGCAACTCCCAAATACATCTTTAACATATCTACGTATTAAAAATTTAAAAATGCTTATAAATTTTAAATCGGGATTTCTAGTTACATTTCTCATCCTTACATGCAATTTTGTTTTTACACAAACTGTTACTCATAAAGATGTCGTTTTAGATGGTAAACCAGCAAAATTAAACGTTAAAACTGGTGAAGTAATATTAGAGAGTGGTGAAAAAGCTACTGTTATTAAAACAAAATCTTTAACCACAAATAATGGCACAAGTACAGCAAGCAAAGCTGGCGATAAACCTGTAGTAAATAGTAATACAGAAATTAAATCAAATTTAATTACCAAAACTTCAAGTAAAACTAAGGTTGTGCAGATTAAAACGAGAGATACAATCTTAAAATCTCCTGCATTTACTTCGGAAAATAAAAATAGCAAGACCAACTCTCTAAATTCAGAAAATGAGGTCGCCATGCTTAAAGACAAAGCAACAACTATGGTTTATGAAAATGCAAAACCAGTTATTTTTGAAGAAAATATCTCTAATTTCCACCGCGTCAAAAAAGGAGAAACCTTATACGCTCTATCTCAACGTTATAATACAACTCTTGGTACGCTTAAAAAAGCAAACAATTTAGAAACAACACTTATAAAGATTGGTCAAAACCTAAGAGTGAGAAATTTTGATACAACAATTACAAATCAAGATGCTTTGGTTTGGACAGTTTCTAAAGGAGATACGCTTTATAATATTGCTCATAGAAACAATACAACAGTGGCTGCTCTAAAGTCATTAAATGGCTTAACCAGTAATCTTATAAAAATTGGTCAAAAGCTTCAATTAAAGTAGAAAATATTCTTTTCAAAAAATAAAACAGTCATACAACCGTTTTTAACCTGAGTTTGACCTAATAATGTTGAGGTTTATATGAATTTTTATTTACTTTGCACGCTTATATGCTAAAGAGAATTACTACGCTTGTTTATCTGTTACTAACAGCTTTTGCTTATGCACAAGTAGGTGGTGAGTCTACCTATCAATTTCTTAACTTAATATCGTCGCCACGCCAAGCAGCACTTGGAGGAAAAACTATAACCAACTATGATTATGATGTAACGAGTGGTTTGTTTAATCCTGCCTCTATAAATGCAGAGATGGATAATCAATTAGCGCTCAATTATTCTAGTTATTTAGGAGGTATTAGTTATGGTACAGCTGCTTACGCTTACACTTGGGATAGACATGTGCAAACGTTACACGTTGGCATGACCTATATTAATTATGGGAGTTTTGATGGTTATGATCTTAATGGTGTGTCTACAGGAACGTTTACAGGTAATGAAGCAGCATTGTCTGCTGGTTACGCTTACCAAATACCGTTTAGTGATTTTTATTTGGGAGCTAATTTAAAGTTAATAACTTCAAAGTTAGAACAATATAACTCTATTGGTATTGCGACAGATTTGGGCGCAATGTATATTAATGAGCGGTTAGATTTTCATATGGCTTTGGTGGTAAGAAATTTAGGAACACAAATTATAACGTATGCAGGCCTAAATGAAAAGTTACCTTTAGAGGTGTCATTAGGTTTATCACAAACTTTAGAAAACATGCCTCTACGTTGGCATTTAACTTTCGAAAACCTACAGGCATGGCCTATTGGGTTTTCTAACCCATCTAGAGCAACAACAGATTTAGACGGAAATCAAACTCAAGAAAAAGTTGGATTTTTTAATGAAGTTTTACGACATACAATTATAGGAGCAGAGTTGTTTCCTGATAGAGGTTTTAATATTAGATTAGGTTATAATTTTAGAAGAGCCGAAGAATTACGAATAGTAGAGCAACGTAATTTCTCAGGTTTATCGTTTGGTGTAGGTATTAAAATGAATAAAATGCGCTTTAATTTTACTCATGCAAGATATACAGGAGCAACTAATGCAAATTTCTTCGGAATTCAAATTGATTTGAGATAATGAAAAAAATTACAATTGCTATTGACGGGTTTTCATCTACAGGTAAAAGTACAGTCGCTAAACAGCTTGCAAAAGCTTTAGGTTATGTATATGTAGACTCTGGAGCAATGTATCGTGCTGTGACTTTCTATGCCATGCGCAATGGTTTTATAGATAAAGATTGTTTTGATAAAGAAGGTTTAATTTCTCAATTAGACAACATAAATATTAGTTTTAAATTCAATGCAGAGAAAGGCTTTGCCGAAGTTTATCTTAATGGAGAAAATGTTGAACAAGATATTAGATCTTTAGAAGTTTCTAATTTTGTGAGTCCAGTTGCAACTGTATCACAAGTTAGACAGCAATTAGTAAAACAACAACAAATTTTTGGCAAAGATAAAGGTGTTGTTATGGATGGTCGTGATATTGGTACAGTCGTTTTTCCAGAGGCAGAACTTAAGTTGTTTATGACAGCATCTGCCGAGAAAAGAGCGCAACGTCGTTATGATGAATTGTTAGAACGAGGAGATGAAGTAAGTTATGACGATGTTTTAAATAATGTACAATCGCGAGACCATATAGATTCAACAAGAAAAGATTCGCCATTAACAATGGCAGATGATGCGATTAAGGTAGATAATTCTAGTATGAATTTAGAAGAACAATTTAAATTTGTTTTAAAACTTTCCGAAGAAAAAATTAGAGAAATTAACGCATAAAAAAACCGCGTACTCTTTATATGAAGTACACGGTTTACTTTATTTAAATCAACTCTATAGGTTTGGTATAATTAATTCTTGATCTGGATGAATCACATCAGGATTCTTTAAAATATCAGAGTTTGCAGCAAAAATAGCTTGGTATTTTGAAGCGTTTCCATAATATTGCTTAGCTATTTTACCTAAAGTTTCTCCACTTTTAACAGTATGTCTTGTGTAAACAGAGGTATCAGCAACTTTAATATCTGCCATTATATCTTGTGGGCTATCACCACCTGCCTTTTTAATTGCATCCCACAATAAATCTTTTTCGTATTGAGTTCTTGCAGTTCCCCACATTTTTAACTTACCATCTTCAATTTTCACATCTCCATCTTGGATGTTCAACGTCTGACCTAAGTCTAATACGTCTTGATATTTAGCTTTTACCATAATAATATTTGTTTTTAATTAAGTGTTAATACTACTGTAAAGATACCAAATTATGTGCCAAAAATAAAAAGGAGAAACAATGATTTTTTAACATTTTTATATTCTGAAATTCAATAGGTTATACAATTGCCTATTTGTTTTGTTTTATAATAAATAATGTGTATTTTTGCACTCCTTTTTGGCGAACTTATAGAAAGACAAAGGGAATAAACAAAAAACAACAATAACGCTTCTGTGTGTTATCGCTTAAATCTTTCAAAACATACAGAATACAAATTTTAATTCAGCACATGTCTGAAAAAGAAACAACAAAAGCCGAAGTAGAAACTACTGAAGCAGCAGCAACAGAAACTACAACTGTTGAAACTCCAAAAGAGGAGAAAGTAAACCCAGAACAATTTTTAAAAGATTTTAATTGGCACAATTACGAAGAAGGAATTGATCCTGTTGATGAAAAGCAATTAGAAGAGTTCGAAAAATTAGTATCAGAAAATTTCGTAGACACATTAGATGACGAAGTTGTAGAAGGTACAGTTATCCATATATCAGATCGTGATGCGATTATTGATATAAACGCAAAATCTGAAGGTGTAATTTCTCTTAATGAGTTTCGTTACAATCCAGATTTAAAAGTTGGTGATAAAGTAGAAGTATTAATTGATGTGCGTGAAGATGCAACTGGTCAATTAGTATTATCTCACAGAAAAGCTCGTGTAATTAAAGCATGGGATCGTGTAAATAATGCACATGACACTGGAGAAATCGTTAATGGTTTTGTAAAATGTAGAACTAAAGGTGGTATGATCGTTGACGTATTTGGTATTGAAGCATTCTTACCAGGTTCTCAAATTGATGTGAAGCCAATTAGAGATTACGACCAGTATGTTAATAAAACAATGGAATTTAAAGTTGTAAAAATCAACCACGAATTTAAAAACATTGTTGTATCTCATAAAGCGCTTATTGAGGCTGATATTGAGGAACAGAAAAAAGAAATCATTAGTCAATTAGAAAAAGGTCAAGTATTAGAAGGTATCGTTAAGAACATTACGTCTTACGGTGTATTTATTGATCTTGGTGGAGTTGATGGATTAGTTCATATCACAGATTTATCTTGGTCTAGAATTAATCATCCAAATGAAATCGTAGAATTAGACCAAAAATTAAATGTTGTAATCTTAGACTTTGATGAAGATAAGTCTAGAATTCAATTAGGTCTTAAGCAATTAAGCAAGCATCCTTGGGAAGCTTTAGGTGAAGATGTAAAAATTGGAGATAAAGTAAAAGGTAAAGTTGTTGTTATTGCAGATTACGGTGCATTTGTAGAAGTAGAAGAAGGAGTAGAAGGATTAGTTCACGTAAGTGAAATGTCTTGGTCTACACACTTACGTTCTGCTAACGATTTTGTAAAAGTTGGAGATGAAATTGATGCAGTAATCTTAACTTTAGATAGAGAAGACCGTAAAATGTCACTTGGTATCAAGCAATTAACGCCAGATCCATGGACAGATATTACAACTAAGTACCCAGTAGGTTCTAGACATTCAGGTATCGTACGTAACTTTACAAACTTTGGTGTATTTGTAGAATTAGAAGAAGGAATTGATGGGTTGATTTACATCTCAGATTTATCTTGGACTAAGAAAATCAAACACCCAAGTGAGTTTACAAATGTAGGTGATACTTTAGAAGTTGTTGTATTAGAATTAGATGTTGAAGGACGTAAATTATCTTTAGGTCACAAACAAACAACAGATAACCCATGGGATAAGTATGAAACAGAATTCGTTTTAGGTTCTACTCATACTGCTGAAATTGGAGAAATCGTTGATAAAGGAGCAACAATTGATTTTAACGAAGATATCGTTGCCTTTGTACCACAACGTCACTTAGAAAAAGAAGACGGAACTAAGCTTAAGAAAGGTGAAACTGCAGAGTTTAAAATTATTGAATTCAATAAAGAATTTAAACGTGTAGTAGCTTCTCATACAGCAATCTTCAAAGAAGAAGAAATGGCAAATGTAAAAGCAGCTGTTAAAAAGCAAGAAGCTCAAGCAGCAGAAGCAAAACCTACTTTAGGAGATGCTAACGACGCTTTACAAGCGCTTAAAGATAAAATGGACGGGAAGAAATAAATCCTGAAAATTTTTTAATATTGAAAAGAGCCAATCAGTTTTGATTGGCTCTTTTTTTGTTTATATCATTTAAACAAGATTAAATTTTAACTTTTTAGATATTACATAATCACCACTATTCAGTTATTTCTGACAATTAATTAACGTTGGTCGGTATATACTGTAGGAAATCTTCGTTTTTATGTTAAAATGTTAATTATTATTAGGCTTTCGATCTTGTAACCATTACATTTAATTAAGAATATTTATTTAGTCTAACATATTGTGCACAAGTGATTTGCTGATTAATTTATTTGTCTAATTATTATAATTAGAAAATATAAGTATTAACCCAAATCTAAACATTATGAAAAATTATCTACTATTAATAACACTATTTACATTATCAACACTATACGCTCAAAGCGGAAACACAATCGAAAATGCCATAGAGGTTAACGGTACGCTCTCAAGCGTTAGTACATTTGGAAATGATATCACAGATTCTCAATTAGCACCAACATGCATTAGCTCTGAAGATATTTTTTATAAACATACAGTTCAAACTGGAGATAATAAAATGACAATAGGCATGACAAGCGCAGCAATCTCTGCAATTGCAGATGTTAATTATCAAATCTTTGTCGCTCCAGAAGGCGATATGAATCAGCTTTCTCAATTACAGTGCGATTACTATACAGTATTAATTCTAGTTGGAGGTAGTTTTCAGTTTGTGATTGACGATGTAAGTTTGACCAATAGTTATTATTTGAGAGTTTATAAATCTACAGATGCTGGAGCCTCGTTAGCAGACTTAATGAATAATACTACAATTACTATGATGAGTGAGTTTGATGCAACATTATCAAACCCAGAAGTCGCTACAAATGATTTTAATTATAAAGTCACTAATGATAATATTATATTACAAAACAATACTAATGTTTCAAACTATAAGATTTATGGTTTAGAAGGCAAATTGATTAAAAATAGTAATACGGATGATAATATAGAATACATTGACATTTCTACACTTTCAAATGGCATTTACGTTTTAAATTTAGTAAACAATAATCATAATAAATCTTATAAGTTTATCAAGCACTAAACTGATATAATAAAATTGTAAAAGAAAAAGAAGAAGCTCATATGAGCTTCTTTTTTATTTACAACAAATTATAAAGAAATTGCAAAGCCTATATTTTTACCTTAACTTTGGCAACCAAATACGTTTGGAAAACTATATGAGTCAAAAAGTGTTACTTAATGCTAAAGAGGTAAACATCATTCTTCATCGATTGGCTTGTCAACTCATTGAAAATCATAACGATTTTTCTAATACTGTACTTATAGGATTACAACCTCGAGGTAAATTTCTTGCTAATCGCTTAGCCGAAATGTTAAAAACCAACTATAAAATCAAAAACATAAAGTTAGGTCACCTAGACATTACTTTTTATAGAGATGATTTTAGAAGAGGCGAGAAAATATTAGAAGCCAACACAACTGCTATTGATTTTATTGTAGAAAATAAAAATATTGTTTTTATTGATGATGTTTTATATACTGGTCGTAGTATTAGAGCAGCATTAACAGCAATACAATCATTTGGTAGACCAAATGAAATAGAATTACTCACATTAATAGATAGACGATTTAGTAGACATTTACCAATACAGCCAAATTATCGTGGTCGTCAGGTAGATGCCATAAACGAAGAAAAAGTGAAAGTAAACTGGATAGAAAATGAAGGAGAAGATGCAGTTTACTTAGTAAATAGTTAATTAAAGTAAATACAATTGTAGACTTTTTTATTAAACTAAGACTACATATAGAATATTATAAAATGAGCGAACTAAGTGTCAATCACTTATTAGGAATTAAATATCTTAATACAAAGGATATTAAATTAATTTTTGAAACTGCAGATCATTTCAAAGAAGTGATCAATAGACCAATTAAAAAAGTGCCTTCGCTTAGAGATATTACCATTGCCAACTTATTTTTTGAAAATTCGACACGTACAAAATTATCATTTGAATTAGCAGAAAAACGATTATCTGCAGATGTGATTAATTTTTCGGCCTCACAATCTTCAGTGAAAAAGGGCGAAACTTTAATAGATACCGTTAACAATATTCTATCTATGAAAGTAGATATGGTGGTAATGCGTCATCCAAATCCTGGAGCAGGCGTATTTCTTTCAAAACACGTTAATGCCAGTATTATTAATGCAGGTGATGGTGCACACGAGCATCCTACACAAGCTTTATTAGATAGTTATTCTATTAGAGAACGTTTGGGTGATGTAAAAGGTAAAAATGTTGTTATTGTTGGTGATATTCTGCACAGTAGAGTAGCGCTATCAAACATTTATGCTTTAAAACTACAAGGCGCTAATGTAATGGTTTGCGGTCCAAAAACACTACTACCAAAATATATCAAAGATTTAGGGGTAAAGGTAGAGACTAATCTACGAAATGCGCTTAACTGGTGTGATGTAGCAAATATGTTACGCGTACAAAATGAAAGGATGGATATTAGTTATTTTCCTTCTACGAGAGAATATACACAACAATATGGAGTTAATAAAGCACTGTTAAACTCACTAGATAAAGAGATTACTATAATGCATCCTGGACCAATAAATCGTGGTGTTGAGATTACTAGTGATGTAGCAGATTCTGATCAGGCTATTATTTTGGATCAAGTCCAAAATGGAGTAGCAGTTAGAATGGCTGTTATTTATTTATTAGCTTCTAAAATAAAACATTAGAATTATGATTATAGATAAAGATGGTAATACAACCATAATAACGCAAGAAAAAGCATCAATAATAGAACTCGTAAAAAAAATCGACATACTTTACGATCGCTTTAAGAACAATAATATAATAGTTAATATTACTAAATTAGATGATGTAAAGTTAGCCGATATTGTTGAGTTTTTACAACTGTCAAATAAACACCGTAAAGCAAAACACTCTTTTGTAATTGTATCAAATAGCGCAAATCTTGACGAAATGCCAGACGAAATAATTGTAGTGCCTTCAACAAAAGAAGCTTTTGATATTATAGAAATGGAAGTTATGGAACGTGATTTAGGGTTCTAAAACTACTTTAGAGTTTATTTATTTTATAAGCTTAAAACCATAAATCTATAAATCGATAAATGAAATTAACCATACTAGGCTGCTATAGCGCAACACCACAAGTAAACACCAACCCTACAGCTCAAATTCTTGAGATCAAAAATCATACGTTTTTAATAGATTGTGGAGAAGGAACTCAGGTAGAATTGCGTAGAAATAAGGTAAAGTTTAGTAGAGTAAGACATATTTTTATTTCTCATTTGCATGGCGACCATTGCTTTGGATTGGCAGGTTTAATTTCAACATTTAATTTATTGACAAGAGAGGCAGATTTGCATATTTATGCTCCCAAGGGTCTAAAGGAAGTCATAATTATGCAAATGAAATTGTCTAAATCTTGGACTAATTACCAATTAATTTTTCATGAGTTGACTTCAACTTCTTCAGAATTAATTTATGAAGATGACAAAGTAGAAGTATATACAATACCATTAGATCATCGTATTTATACTAATGGGTTTTTGTTTAAAGAAAAGTTAGGTGAACGTAAGCTAGATATGAATGCAGTTTTAAATGCTGATATTGATATGGCTTACTACCGTAAATTAAAACAAGGTGCAAATGTGCCAGATAATAAGGGTAACATCATAGATAATCTAATGGTAACTAAGGCACCAAATCCTCCAAAAAGTTATGCTTTTTGTAGTGATACTGCCTATAACGAATCTATTATACCTATCATAGAAAAAGTTACTGTATTGTATCATGAGTCTACTTTTTTAGAAAAAAACAAATCGTTAACTATTTCCACAAAACACTCTACAGCACAAGAAGCAGCTACTATTGCCAAAAAAGCAAATGTTGGGACTTTAATTTTAGGCCATTACTCAACACGATATGATGGACTCTCTGAGTTTAAAGTAGAAGCAGAAAAAGTGTTTGCAAATGTAGAATTGGCAAGAGATGGTAAAACCTTTGAGTTTTAGACCTCTAAAGACTCAACGTAACTTTTAAACTGTTTCATCCATTTATAAACTTGTTTTCTAAACATACCAGGAAAAAGACTTGCCATTAATTTTATAAGTAAGCCATTAAATTTGGTGTATTCAATTTGAGAGATGTATTGCGTCTTATGCGATGATATAGCATTAAACAACACTGTCATTGTATTTGTCATGTGCTTATGTTCGTATAAACCTTTAAATTTGGTAGGAAGATTATTAAGTAGTATTGTCTCCTTTAATTCTAAATTTTTATAAACTAATTTAGAAGTAGCTCCCACTTTTCCTTCAGTTCCAAATATTAATTGTTTAGAGATAAAGCCATCTTGAAAGTGTTTAAGACTATCTGGATTTAAAAACACTTTAGCGACATGATCTATTGGAGCATCAATAATTATCTCACAGCTAAATTTCATATCATTTTTATTATATAGATTTTATTTTGGCAAACTCATCTAAATTTATCATCCATTCTATGGCTTCATCTAGACTCTGACATCGCTTTAAACTCTTTTTAAAAAAGTGTTTTTCTAGCGAAGAGTTTAAATAACCAAAATCGCTATAACTTACTACCGCACTGGCAACTAAAAAGTCGTATTCATTGTTAAAATCTAACCACAATTGAGGCTCAAAAGAATATGAATTTACACGATTTGCTATGTATCCTATTTGAACACCTGTTTTTATTTCTTCAGAAAACTTAGTTATCAAATCACTTACAATAGAGTAATCTACATGAACGCCTTCATTTAATTCTGAAATGATAAATCTTTTGGTGGTGTAAAGATTTCCGAAGGGAAAAGTAACTTTTTTATATTTTAGAGTTTTAGAATATTTACTGTTTTCAAATTTCATTAGAAGGGATTATTGCTTAAATTTATATGAAATAAATGAAGCTAAAGAAGAAAAATAAGAATAAATCATTTAAAAATTTCTAATGAATACAGACTTAGGCAATTATAGAAAATCTTACGAAAAGCAAGAATTACTAGAAACCAATGTAAGCGATAATCCCATGCAATTGTTTCAAAAATGGTTTCATGAGGTTGATCATCATTTTGATGTAGGAGAAACTAATGCTATGACAATTAGTACAATTGGCTTAGATGGTTACCCAAAGAGTAGAGTAGTATTATTAAAAAAATACACTAATGAAGGTTTCATTTTTTATACAAATTATCTAAGTGAAAAAGGAAAATCAATAGAGAATAATCCCAATGTTTGTCTTTCGTTTTTTTGGCCACAGGCAGAGCGCCAAATAATTATAAAAGGAACAGCAGAAAAAATACCAGAAAACCTAAGCGATGAATATTTTGAATCAAGACCAAGAGGAAGCCAATTGGGAGCTTTAGCTTCTAACCAAAGTGAGGTTATAGAAAATAGAACCATTCTCGAAGATAAACTTAAAGTCTTGGAGAATGAATTAGAAGGCCAACCAATTATACGTCCAGATTTTTGGGGAGGTTATAATGTAAAACCTGTTGAAATTGAATTTTGGCAAGGTAGACCTAATAGATTGCATGATAGGTTACGTTATAAATTAACTAAAGATTTTAGTTGGCTATTAGAGCGATTATCGTCTTAATATTGATTGCAGAAAAAACATCGACGAAATACAATTTTTGTAAGATATTTCATAATTAATATTTCATTTTATCGAATAATTATACGTTTTGACTTCTTTTTTTGAGATTTCTATGTATATTGTCGTAGAAATTAGTGGTTATATAGATTTCCCCCAAGTTTAAATAATCATTTTTATTAATAAAACAATTTAGCCCCCAATTCTAAACTGTTTTGAAATAAAAACCCTACTTATGAAAATTACTAGATTCTTACCTATAATGGTATTAATAGCAATGCTATCGTTTTCGTGTTCTACAGAAGAATTTCCAAGTGAAACAATTGATAGTATGGCGCTACCAGCAGCACCAGCAGCAAAAACAATCGAAATAGAAATTTTAGAACTTATTAATGCTCATAGAATTAATGAAGATTTAACTCCATTAAATAATCATGGGATTATTAAAGCTGTAGCCTATACGCATACAGATTATATGGTAGAAGTAAATAATGTTTCTCACGATAATTTTTTTCAGCGTAAAAATAGTTTGATAGATAATGCTAGTGCATCTAAAGTTTCAGAAAATGTTGCTTATGCCTATAGCTCTGCTCAATCTGTAGTTAATGCGTGGTTAAATAGTCCAGGTCATAGACAAACGATAGAGGGTGATTTTACAGATTTTGACATTTCGGCAGAACAAAATGAGGAAGGTAAATGGTATTTCACAAACATTTTTATAAAAAGATAAAAACTAAAAATTGATTAATAGCAAATCGTTATTTTTAAGCCACAATTAGTAAAACTAATTGTGGCTTTTTTTAGTCATATACTCAATTTTTATAATATTTAAATGAAATATCTCATCACCATTCTTTGTTTAGTGTCAACTTCATTATCTATTGGGCAATCAAAAATTAAAATAGATATTGACGATAAGTATCTAGATAAGTTATATATAGAAAGCGATAGCACCTTGGCTACCGAGTTTCAGCGTTACGCTATAGACTTATTTAAAAATGGAGAAAAACTTAAAGATTCTATATTTAAAGAAACTAAATTTCATAGAGTAGGCGTTTGTTTAATTTATAAAATGAGAGATGGTGTTAAACAAGATTTGGAAATAACATTAAATACGTTAAGTTATAAAGATTTAAGAACTAAAGATTTTCATAAAAGTATTTATTACGGAAAAGGGCGAGAAGGGTTTGCTAATTTTTATGTAGATCATGAAACAGATGAACAAATAACTATGATTAATGAAGCTGTTAAATCTTATTTAAAGCTGGATTCTATACCTAGAGCTCATCCTGCTTATCAATTTGCAAGAACATATATTAATGATGATGAATACTATGAAAAATTTTTTGAAACAGATAATGTATCTACTCTTGTTATAGGATCTACGTATGCTTATTTAAGACAAAATGGAAATTATATAGTTCAAATAGAAGGTGGACCTGATAAAGCTTTGCATGATGATACAGAAGAGCTGTTTGTAACAGATTACTTTGTAAACGACTGGTACACCATTACTGTTTTTATCATAGATGATTCTAATAACAAAGCTTATAATAGAACTTTTAAGTATTAAGTTCTCTCAATAAATAATTGTAAAAAAAAAAGCAGACCTGATTAACAAGTCTACTTTTTAGCAAATTTAGATTAGAGGATAATTTATTCTTTTAAAATATAAAAGTAAGAACGTCTATTTATTTGATGTTCTTCTTCAGTACATTTTACGCCATTAGAGCATTTATTAAGCAATTGAGATTCTCCATACCCAATTGCGCTTTCTATACGGTTAGCAGCAATACCTCTAGAAATGATATATTCCATTGTAGATTTTGCTCTTCTGTCAGATAATTTTTCATTATACTTATCTCTTCCACGACTGTCTGTATGTGCTTCAATTTTAATAACCATTGTTGGGTGAGCTCTTAATACATCTACAATATTTTCTAATTCATATTGTGCATCTGTTCTAATATTAGATTTATCAAAATCAAAGAAAATAGGGTTAATTACAATTTGACTTTCAAAAATTAGAGGTTCTAAAAATAAATCAGCCTCAGTAATCTTCTCATGCTCATTATCTGTAGTCACTTTTTTCTGGTCATCTTTATAATCTTTTTTACTACCAATAATAGTATATGTTTTGTTGCAATCTACAGTAAACTCATATGCACCATCTTCTCCAGATTCTACTTCTAAAATTACTTTACCAACCTCATTTATAAGTTTTACACTCACACCTGGTAAAATTTCATTTGTATTTAAGTCTCTAGTTATTCCTTTAATAATTTGAGAACAAAAAGAAGCATCAAAAGCATAAATATCATCACTACCTTGACCATCTGGTCTATTAGAAGAAAAATAACCAGTATGCTCATTGTCGCCTTCGGAAACATTCTTGAAGTAAGCAAAGTCATCATAACCACTATTATATGGAGCACCCATATTCTCTGGTTCTGCTGTTTCGTCCTTTAGTATATTAGATTTAAAAATATCTAAAAAACCAAGATTTAAATGACCATCAGAAGAGAAGTAAAACGTACTATCTTTTTCTATAAACGGAAACATCTCGCGACCTTCGGTATTTACCTTTTCACCTAAATTTCTAGGTTGTGAGTAGGTATTACTACCTTCTATATCTACAACATAGATATCTGTATTGCCCAAACCGCCTTCGCGATCTGACACAAAATAAAGTTTTGTATTATCTGGACTTAGTGCTGGATGACCAGTTGAGAACACCTCATCGTTAAAGGGTAACTCCATAATATTAGTCCACACTTCACCAACTAAAGTGGCTTTATATATTTTTAAATGTGTGGTTCCTTTATCATCATATTTTACTTTCTTATTGCTCTTCCCAACGTTGTCTCTTGTAAAGTACATCGTAACACCATCATTAGTAATTGCAACAGATGCTTCATGGAAATCTGTATTTATATCTTCCGCAGAAATAAAATTTGGAGTACCATACGTTACACTATCTGCTTCTTTATCAACCTTTAATTGGTAGATATCCAAATACGGTTCTTGATTCCAGCTATATAACTTTTTGTTATCTGTATTTCTAGAAGACGCAAAATATAATTGGCCATTATGTATGTATGAACCAAAATCTGCATATTTAGTATTAAATGGCAAATTTTGAATCTTTACGATATTATTCTCTTCGGAATTTGCCAACTCATTATATTTAGCAATATTCTCGGGATTATAATCTTTAATTCTAGAGTCGTTATTTTGAATCTCCATGAATTTTTTCATCCAAGAGTCTGCTTCTTCGTATTGGCCTAAACTTCTTAAAGATTGTATATGTTTATAAATATATTCTGGATTAATATCCTTTTCATCATATTGTAATGCCTTAGCATACCAAAATGCTGCTTTTTCAGATTTAGAGTTATTGTAATAACAATCTCCTAGACGTGTTAATACATGTAGACTTGTATCTCCTTTTTTTAGAACTTCTTGATAAAGTTCTGTTGCTTTTAGATAACCATAGTTGCTAAAAAACTTATCAGCAAGCTTTTCTTGGGCTATCATAACCATGCTACTTAGAGCAAATATTAAGATTAAAAACTTTGATTTCATGTGTTCGTTTTTTAGAAGTATCTAGGTGATTTTATTCGTTTGCTTTTAAAGATTTCAAACATGAGTAATATCTCATGAGTACCACTTGTATATGGTCTTAAATCAGATATTGGATACTCATAAGCATAACCTATTCTTAATTGTTTAGATACTTGAAAATCTGCAAGCGCTCCAATAGCAGAGGCACGTTCATTAACTCTATAAGCTGCTCCAGCCCAAAACTTTTCATAGAATAAAAAGTTTGCTGTAAGATCAAAAGATAGTGGAGCACCATTGGTGGCTTTTAAAAGTGCTGCTGGTTTAAATTTTGTATTTTCACTTAAGTTAAACACATAACCACCTGTAAAATAGTAACTAATTCTTTCTAGAGCTTGAAACTCTGCATCTCCAGTATAATCTGTGTTTAGAATACGAGGTGCAGAAAGTCCCAAATACCATTTTTGACTATGCCAATATACACCTGTACCAATATTTGGTTTCCAACGATTTTCAAATCCAAATATAACAGGGTCGTTAGACTGCGATTGCTGAAAGTCTGAATCTAAACTATAGCTAGTAAAACCAGCTTTTAATCCAAATGCCAATTTACTATTATCACCCGTTGGAATTGTATAAGAGAAATCACCATAGAGGTATGAGAAATTTTGAAATCCAAGTTCATCTTTTATAAATGAAAATCCTAAACCAACTCTTTCATTACGCATAGGTGCATGAACAGATAGTGTTTGAGTTTGCGGACCGCCTTCGAGACCAACCCATTGACTTCTATGAAGACCTACAACACTTAGTGTTTCTCTACTTCCTGCATAGGCTGGATTTATAGAGATTGTGTTGTACATATACTGTGTAAACTGAGGTAGTTGCTGAGCAACACTCATCCAGCTACTAAACAGTATAAATACTATGATGTTAAACTTTACTAATTTCATATAGGTTAAGATTTATTTTGTTGAAACGTAGATTGGTCCTGTTCTTGGTTTTAATCCACTATTCTTAATATTTAAAACGTAGTAGTAGGTTCCTGTTGGGACAAAATTTGAATTTCCTACCGAAGCTTTTGATGATGTACCATTCCAATCGTTTTGATAATTGAAATTTTCATAGATTTTTGCGCCCCAACGATTAAAGATTTGTAACTCGTAAGTGAAACCACAATCTTCTGTACCAGAAATTGTAAAAAATTCATTGATACCATCAAAATTGGCAGTCACAGCTTTTGATATTACTAAATCTTCATCTCCACATGGCAAAACAATACAATCATCGTTAATTGCTATTGTAACTGTTACTTCTCCAGGACAAAATCCTCCAAAAGTATACGTAAATTCATAATCTGTTAATTGGTCATCAGTATAATCACCATCATCATCTAATAAACTCGTTGGGTTAAAGAAGCTACCATCAATCGTAGCATCTCCATTGGTTACTGTCCAAACACCATCTGGATCATAATCACCATTTAATAAACTAAATAAGTCAAAATCAAAATCATCTCCTATACATAAATCACCTTCATTGGCAGAAACGTCACTCGCTACACTAACAAAAATAGTTTGTGTAAAAACGGTCTCATTACCACATTCATCAGAAACAAACCAATCTCTTATAATTTCGTAATCCATTATCGTTCCATCATTGGTTGAAGTTTCATTGAATTCTACAGTAATATTTGTAGAACAAGCGTCTTCAAAAACAAGCTCAGGAATTTCAGGAATTTCATTACAAACAACATTAATTACTTCTTCTAATTCACCAACTAATGTTGGAGCAGTAGTATCAACTACAGTAATAGTTTGTACTAAGGTTGTTGTATTCTCACATTCGTCAGTTAAAGTCCATGTTCTTGTAATCGTAGAATTATTTGGACAATCGCCTTCAAATACTTCGTCTGTAAATGTTGCTTCTAAGTTAGTAGAGCAATTATCAGTTTCATCTGTAACATCTCCAGTTAAGTTAATGTCTGTAATATCTTCATCACATTCTAAGGTTACATCTGCAGGCATAGTAAATGTTGGAGCAGTAGTATCTTGTATTGTTATCGTTTGAACTAATGCATTAGCATTGTTACAATCATCAGTTACCGTCCATACTCTAGTAATTACATAGTTATTTACACAACTACCTTCAGCAATAGTATCTGAATATGTTGCTTCTAAATTAGACGAACAATTATCTGCTTCATCTGTAACATCTCCAGTTAAGGAAACATCATTCACATCAACATCACATTCTAATGTTACATCTGCAGGAACTGTAAATGTTGGTGCAGTAGTGTCTTCTAAGGTTATTGTTTGTACTAACGTAGTTTCATTGTTACATTCATCAATTAATGTCCATGTTCTTGAAATTATTGATTCATTAGCACAGTTACCATTTGCAATAGTATCTGTATATGTAGCTTCTAAATTTGTAGAACAGTTATCAGCTTCATCAGTAACATCACCAGTCAATGAAAGATCATTTATGTCTACGTCACATTCTAAAGTTACATCTGCAGGCACGGTAAATGTAGGAACAGTAGTATCTTGTATAGTTATTGTTTGAACTAATGATGTCGCATTGTCGCAGTCATCAGTAACTGTCCAAGTTCTAGATATAATAAATTCGTTTGCACAAGACCCATTAGAAATTACATCGACAAATGTAGCTTCTAAATTTGTAGAACAGTTATCAGCTTCATCAGTAACATCGCCTGTTAATGATATATCATTTATATCTGCATCACATTCTAAAGTTACATCTGCAGGAACAGTAAATGTTGGAGCAGTTGTGTCTTGAATAGTAATGGTTTGTGGTTGAGTTGTTACATTTCCGCAGTCATCAATAAGCGTCCACGTTCTCGTAATAATCCTTTCATTAACACAAGTACCATTAGCAATTGCATCTGTATATGTAGCTTCTAATTCTCCAGAACATAAGTCTGTTTCATCAGTGACATCACCTGTTATTGTTAGATCTGTTGGGTCTTGATCACATTCTATAGTTATATCTGCAGGTACGGTAAATATTGGAGCAGTAGTATCTTCAATAGTTAGTATCGCTGTTAATGTTGTTGCATTTCCACATTCGTCAGCTATTGTATATGTTACTGCTAATGTACCGCTTTGTCCACAGGTAACATTAAAATTATCAAAATCAAAGTTAGATGTTACTGTAACTGATATGTCATCTGCACAAGATTGTAATGCTACAATATTATTATCATTCCAATCACTAGCTAAAGTTGAGTTTTCGTCGCCAACACACTCCATAGCTGTATCTTCAACATCACAATTAGATAAATCTGGTATTGTTTCATCTCCAAACGTTAGGATAGCAGTAAGTGTTGTTGAATTACCACAGTCATCTGTAATAGTATAGTTTACACTAATAGTACCACATGGACCACACGTTGTGTTTAAATTATTGAAATCATAATCTGATGTAACTTGACCTGTAAAATCTTCATCGCAAGAATCTACAGCACAAGCTTCTAGCGCAGCAATATTTTCAGCATTCCAGGCGTCAGCAAGAGTTTCGTTTTCTGTTTCGTCACATTCTAAAGTTGTATTTTCTACTGTACAACCAGTTAAATCTGGAGCAATAGTATCTTCTAGAGTTAACGTTGCATTTAATGTAGTTGCGTTGCCACAATCATCAGTGATAGTATAAATGACAGCAATTGTACCACCAAGACCACACGTTGATACTAAATTAGTGTACGCAAAATCTGAAGTTACTTGACCATTAAAATCTGTATCACAAGAATCAGCACCACAGTTCTCTAATGCAGCAATATTTGCAGCATTCCAATCTATAGCTAATTGCTCATTGTCGTCACCAGAACATTCTATTGATGCGTCTGTAACAGAACAGTTATCTAAGTTTGGAGGCGTTGTATCTTCTAATGTTAGTGTTGTGTTTAACGTTGTTGCATTTCCGCAGTCATCAGTAATTGTATATACTACTGCAATTGTTCCGCCTTGACCACAAGTTGATACTAAGTTAGAATATGCAAAATCTGAAGTTACTTGACCATTAAAATCTGTATCACAAGAATCATCAACACAAGATTCTAAAGCAGCAATATTTGCAGCATTCCAGTCTATAGCTAATTGCTCATTGTCGTCACCAGAACATTCTATTGAAGCATCTGTAACAGAGCAGGTATCTAGGTTAGGTGGTGTTGAGTCTTCTAAAGTAAGCGTAGCTGTTAAGGTTGTTGCGTTACCGCAATCATCTGTAATTGTATAAATAACAGTAATTGTGCCACCTAAACCGCAAGTAGAAATCAGGTCTGTATAATCATAGTTTGATGTTACTGTAACACCAAGATCGTCTGCACAGTTTTCTAATGCTGAAATGTTAGCAGTATTCCAATCGTTTGCTAATAGCTCATTATCATCTCCCGAACATTCTATCGTTTCATCTTCAACTGAACAGTTAGATAAATCTGGAATAGTACCATCATCAAATGTAAGGGTAGCAATTAAAGTTGTTGCATTACCACAGTCATCTGTAATTGTATAAGTAACATTTATTGTTCCACATGGACCACACGTTGTGTTTAAATTATTGAAATCATAATCTGATGTTACTTGACCTGTAAAATCTGCATCGCAAGAATCTACAGCACAAGCCTCTAGCGCAGCAATATTTGCAGCATTCCAAGCATCAGCAAGAGTTTCGTTTTCTGTTTCGTCACATTCTAAAGTTGTATTTTCTACTGTACAACCAGTTAAATCTGGAGCAATAGTATCTTCTAGAGTTAACGTTGCATTTAATGTAGTTGCGTTGCCACAATCATCAGTGATAGTATAAATGACAGCAATTGTACCACCAAGACCACACGTTGATACTAAATTAGTGTAGGCGAAGTTTGAAGTAACTTGTCCATTAAAATCTGTATCGCAAAAATCTGTTCCGCACGATTCTAATGCAGCAATATTTGTGGCATTCCAATCTATAGCTAATTGCTCATTATTATCACCAGAGCATTCAATTGAAGCATCTGTAACAGCGCAATTGTCTAAGTTTGGAGGTGTTGTATCTTCTAAGGTAAGCGTTGCAACTAATCTTGAAAAATTTCCGCAGTCATCAGTAATAGTATAAGTAACACTTATAGTACCACCTTGACCACACGTTGATACTAAGTTAGAATATGCAAAATCTGAAGTCACCTGTCCATTAAAATCTGTATCACAAGAATCAGCAACACAAGATTCTAAAGCAGCAATATTTGTAGCATTCCAATCTATAGCTAATTGCTCATTATTATCACCAGAGCATTCAATTGAAGCATCTGTAACAGTACAGTTATCTAAGTTAGGAGGCGTCGTATCTTCTAAAGTAAGCGTTGCATTTAAAGTAGTTGCGTTGCCACAATCATCAGTAATAGTATATATTACTGCAATTGTTCCGCCTTGACCACACGTTGATACTAAGTTGGTATATGCAAAATCTGAAGTCACCTGTCCATTAAAATCTGTATCACAAGAATCAGCACCACAAGATTCTAAAGCAGCAATATTTGCAGCATTCCAATCTATAGCTAATTGCTCATTGTCGTCACCAGAACATTCTATTGATGCGTCTGTAACAGAACAGTTATCTAGGTTAGGAGGTGTCGTGTCTTCTAATGTAAGAGTTGCGTTTAACGTTGTTGCATTTCCGCAGTCATCAGTAATAGTATAGATTACTGCAATTGTACCACCTTGACCACACGTTGATACTAAGTTAGTGTATGCAAAATCTGAAGATACTTGTCCATTAAAATCTGAATCACAAGAATCAGCGCCACAAGATTCTAATGCAGCAATATTTGCAGCATTCCAATCTATAGCTAATTGCTCATTTTCATCACCAGAACATTCTATTGATGCGTCTGTAACAGTACAGTTATCTAAGTTTGGAGGCGTTGTATCTTCTAATGTTAGTGTTGCGTTTAATGTTGTTGCATTTCCGCAGTCATCAGTAATAGTATAAATTACTGCAATTGTTCCGCCTTGACCACAAGTTGATACTAAGTTAGAGTATGCAAAGTCTGAAGATACTTGTCCATTAAAATCTGTATCACAAGAATCAGCAACACAAGATTCTAAAGCAGCAATATTTGCAGCATTCCAGTCTATAGCTAATTGCTCATTGTCATCACCAGAGCATTCAATTGAAGCATCTGTAACAGAACAATTATCTAGGTTAGGAGGTGTCGTATCTTCTAAAGTAAGTGTAGCAGTTAATGTGGTTGCATTATCACAATCATCAGTAATAGTATAAACAACAGTTATAGTACCACCTTGACCACATGTTGATACTAAATTTGCATATGCATAGTTTGATGTTACTGTAACACCAAGATCGTCTGCACAGTTTTCTAATGCTGAAATATTAGCAGTATTCCAATCGTTTGCTAATTGTTCGTTATCCTCACCAGAACATTCAATAGACTCATCGGTGACAGAACAATTTGATAAATCTGGAATTGTACCATCATCAAAGGTTAGGGTAGCAGCTAAAGTTGTTGTGTTTCCACAATCATCAGTAATAGTGTAAGTAACGTTTATCGTACCACAAGGACCACATGTTGTATTTAAATTATCAAAATCATAATCTGATGTTACTTGACCCGTAAAATCTGTATCGCAAGAATCTACAGCACAAGCTTCTAGTGCAGCAATATTTGAAGCGTTCCAAGCATTCGCTAGAGTTTCGTTTTCTGTCTCATCACATTCTAAGGTTGTGTTTTCAACTGTACAACCAGTTACATTAGGTGCAATTGTATCTTCTAGAGTTAACGTTGCATTTAATGTAGTTGCATTGCCACAATCATCAGTAATAGTATAAACTACTGCAATTGTTCCACCTTGACCACACGTTGATACTAAATTAGCATAGGCGAAGTTTGAAGTAACTTGTCCATTAAAATCTGTATCGCAAAAATCTGTTCCGCACGATTCTAATGCAGCAATATTTGTGGCATTCCAATCTATAGCTAATTGCTCATTATTATCACCAGAGCATTCAATTGAAGCATCTGTAACAGCGCAATTGTCTAAGTTTGGAGGTGTTGTATCTTCTAAGGTAAGCGTTGTAACTAATCTTGAAAAATTTCCGCAGTCATCAGTAATAGTATAAGTAACACTTATAGTACCACCTTGACCACACGTTGATATCAAGTTAGTATATGCAAAATCTGAAGTTACTTGTCCATTAAAATCTATATCACAAGAATCAGCACCACAGTTTTCTAAAGCAGTAATATTTCCAGCATTCCAATCTATAGCTAATTGCTCATTATCATTACCAGAACATTCTATCGATGCATCTAGAACAGCACAATCATCTAAGTTTGGAGGCGTTGTGTCTTCCAATGTTAAAGTTGCAGTTAACGTTGTAGCATTATTACAATCGTCTGTAATAGTATAAAGAACTGTAATTGTGCCTCCTTGACCACAAGTAGAGGTAAGATTAGAGTAAGTGTAGTTTGATGTTACAGTAACACCAAGATCATCTGCACAGTTTTCTAATGCTGAAATATTAGCAGTATTCCAATTGTTTGCTAATTGTTCATTATCATCGCCAGAACATTCTATCGATTCATCTGTAACTGAACAATTTGATAAATCTGGAATTGTACCATCATCAAAAGTTAATGTAGCAGTTACAGTTGATGCGTTCCCACAATCATCAGTAATAGTATATGTTACATTTAATGTTCCGCAAGGACCACAAACGATGTTTAGGTTATTAAAGTCATAATCTGACGTTACAGATAAATCACTATCACAAGCATCTGTAGCACACGTTTGGAGCGCAGCAATATTAGCAGCATCCCACGCATTAGCTAAAGATTCATTATTATCATCTGTACATTCTAATGTTGTATTTTCTATAGTGCAGTTAGTTACATCTGGCGCAATGGTATCTACAGTAGAAATAGTTTGCGTATCTACAGTTGTATTTCCACAATCATCTGTGGCAGTCCAAGTTCTCGTTATTGTTTCAGTTGAGCCACATGCATCAACAGATGTATCGTTAAATGTAATAGTAACATTTCCGCAGGTATCATTAGCAGTAGCATTTCCAGTATTTGTTGGGTCTATACTAGATGTACATTCTATGGTTATATCTGAAGGTACGTTAAGCGTAGGAGCTTCATTATCTTCTACAGTTATAATTTGGGTTCCTGAAACTGAATTACCACAGTCATCTGTTGCGGTCCACGTTCTTGTTATAGTTTCTGTATTACCACAATTAGGTACTGACGCATCAGTATATGTAACAGTTGCACTACCACAAGTATCTGTAGCAGTAGCTGTACCTGTATTTGGTGGATTGGTGTTTTCTCCACATTCCATGATTTTATCTCCAGGAACAATTAAATTTGGAGGCGTTGTATCTTCGATAGTAATAATTTGAGTATCGGTTGCAGCATTACCACATTCATCTGTAGCGACCCATGTTCTAGTTATTGTGCCAGTATTACCACAATCTCCAGAAAAAGCATCAGTAAATGAGATTGTTACATTTCCGCAGTTATCATTTGCAGTCGCATTACCTGTACTAGAAGGGTCTGTACTAGCAGTACATTCTAAGGTAATATCTGTAGGAACAGTAAGAGATGGCGCAAGTGTATCTGTAATTGATATTGTTTGTGTATCTGAAACCGAATTACCACAATCATCAGTTGCTGTCCATGTTCGTGTTAGCTCTCTTGAGTTACCACAATTGTTAATTTCTGTATCTATATAAGTTATAGTAACTGATCCACAAGTATCTGTTCCTGTTGCTAACCCTGTATTTGAGGGATCAATATTTCCGTTTTGTGAACATTCTAAAGTAATAGCTGCAGGTACTGTTAATGAAGGTGCAGTTGTATCTATTACTGTAATAGTTTGCGTATCTGTCGTGGTATTACCACAAGCATCTAGCAATGTCCATGTTCTAGTAATTGAGTATGAATTATCACAGCTTCCTGCAGTAATTTGGTCTGTAAAAGTTGCTTCTAATGGTGTTAAAGAATCACAATTATCAGCCTCATTAGTGACCTCGCCAACAAGAGTTAAGTCGTTAACGTCTTGATCACACTGTATTGTTATATCTGCTGGAACTGTAAATGTTGGGTCTGTAGTGTCTATAACATTAATAATTAATGTTCTAATAGTTTCATTACCACAATCATCTGTAGCTGTCCAAGTTCTATTTAGCGTATAATTATTTTCGCATTCACCATCAGTTCTTGTTTCAACAAAACTCACTGTAGCATCACTACAATCATCTGTAGCTGTTAAAGTTTCGGCTGGTTCTAAATCACTGCATTCTAATGTGATTTCATCTGTTGTAGTTTCTGGATTTGAATAATTTGAAATACAAGTAAACTCGATACTATGTTGTCTACCCGAACCAGATACATTTGCCACTCTAGCAACAACACCAACTCTAAATCTAAATGTACTTGAGTTTGTGTTTCTAGTAGTAAAATTTGCTTGAGGATATACGTTAGATACAGCAGGATATTCTGTAGTTCCTGCAGTTGCAATAACCCACGATCCTTCTTCAGTAATTGTTAAATCTGTAGGGTCATTAACCGTATAACTAGATGTAAATTGTGTCCAGTTAACTTCACCATAGCTATTACCACCATCAATATCATTAAAGTTGGTATAAAACTCTGGCAAACTTACAGGATTACCATCTGTAGAATCTATAAAATCTAACTGATATTCTACATATGCACGATCTCCAATATTGATTAGGCTAAAAGCTGTTCTTGGTTTTAATGCATTTGGATCTGTACCATTATTATCATCTAAAACAGGTATGGTTGCATTAACGGTCTCAACGATTGTAAGTAATGCATCTATTCCTTCAGAAATATTATTAAATTTAAATGTTTCTCCAGGTAAAAATGTAGAATTATCACCATCTCCAGTTACCTCTTGGTAGTTATTGAATGATAATATTGGTACATTTACACAAGATGAAATTTCATTATTTACATCTGATGGAAAACCAACTATTGTAGGTCCAACAGTATCTTCTATTGCAAAGGTAGCAGTTGTAGAGACTGAGTTGTTACAATCATCTGTAGCAGTAAAAGTTGCTGTAGCAGATCCTGTTTGTCCGCATTCGTCTGAAAACCCAGAATAATTATTAGACCAAGTTACACTTCCGCAGTTATCGGTTGCAAAAGCATTACCATTTGACGTTAGCCAATTATCAAAAGCCTCTTGACTGTTTGGACCACATTGAACGGTTAGGTCAAATGCATTGGCGTTTAGAGTAGGAGGTGTTGTATCTTGAATAAAAATGTTTTGTGTGTAGGTTTCGATAGTTACTCCACATTGGTCTGTGAATGTCCAAGTGTTAGTATAAGCACCATTATTTGGACAATTTGGCTCTGAAACAAAAGGACCAGAAGTTTTAATAAGAGTAAAATTACAAATATCTGTTTCTGGTTCTAGATTTTGAGCTGCATTAATTGCACTTGTGTTAGAACATTCTATAATTCTATCTAATTCGCCTGGAGCTGTAGACCAGTTAACTTCTGGTTGTTCTATTTCTATTTCTAATGGTAATAAATCTCCTTGATTACAATCTTTTATAGATGCAGAACTTAATGTACTTTGCGTATTAGGATTTTGAATACCTTCATAAGAAGCAATAAATTGTAATTCGAATTCTAAATCACAATCTGTCTCTAAAAAGTAACATTGGTCTTCTATTTCTAATTCAAATTCAATGCCTAAACTATTATCTCCAACATTAAACATTCCATCTTCAAACGTAAATAGAAATTCTCGCGTAGTAGAATCAAAAGAAGATGTTACACCTGCTGGTAAATTTACTCCTGTTGCATTACTAATTTGTGGAGGTAATATTGATGACATCGATAAGTTTACCGCATTATCGTTCCCTCTATTATATAAATCGAAACTTAAGCCTAAAGTAGATCCTGGAGTCGCAGGATTATTACCAGAGTTTAACGTAACTTCAATTGGTGCTAAATCTGGAGCCCAAACTTCTACTGAAAAACCAAGTAAATATAAACCATATGTTTCTTGGTCTGACGTTAATCTAAATGTGGCTGAGGTTTGATTATTGGCAATTACAGTGTTTAAGGTATTTGATAAATTAAATATACCAGCATCAAAACCTAATGTATTTAAACTAGCTGGATTTCTATCAATAAAATCAATGCCTCTATTAGTTATACTGCTGTCAAAGAAATTTGATGACAAGCGTTGAGGTGTAGAAATATCTTGAAAAACTCCTAATACATTTTGTATTTGAAGCATATCTCCACCTAAATCTCTATCGCCTTCTAATGCACCAATTAAAATATCTGCATCAACTAGACCAACAGGAACAGTTTGAAAACCATCAAATAAAATATCAAAATTATTAGTAGATTGAGTTACTTGAGCATAACCATCAAACAAACTTATATTTTTAGATGGTAATTTAGGACTCTCATATACAAATACAATTTGCCAACCACCAGAAGTACCAATATTTGTCATATCGTGTCCTGAAAGACCTCCAGCTTTAGCTTCAACATTTGCTACTTGGTATTTACCATAAGGCGATCCCAAATTTTGAACGTCGTTTGTAATATCTTTAAAACAAATGTATGGGTCATTATCGATATGAGTAGCTCTATCCCTTCCTCTATAAACAACTTGGTCCGCAGTAACTGTTGTATAGGTAGTTTGCCCAGGAAGCATTAACTTAACGTCATTATAATTCCAGTTTGGTTGATTTTCAGAATTTACATCATTGGTAGGTTCTCTATCTGCAGCTGCCCAATACAAATAAACTCTATACATAGATACGCAAGATAATTGTGGTTCTGGATTAACCAGATTTGCACTACTCGAATTAAATGTAGTGGTATCATTATCAATATCTACAAAGACATTATTGTTAAAATCGTGATTACCATCAACACCGTTATAGTTTCCTGTGGCAGTTCTAGAAAGTACATTGTTCGCAATCATGCAAACATCACCTTTAACGGTTTCACTAAAACGAGGTTCAAAAGTATCTAGAACTTGAGAGTTCGCAAAGAAACCACAGCATATAACTAGTATAGCGATGACGTTTTTGAAGGTATTATGATTAATAGCAGTTTTCATAAATACATATTTAGTTTACTTAACTATTGCTAGTTAAATTGGGGACTTTGTAATACTATTTAATTAGATGCTCGCAAATATTACAAGCTATCTTATTTTAATTAATGTTATTTTAAATTTTGCAAACTACTTGTCTTTAATTACTTTACTGTAAAATGACTTATTAGTTTTATACCAATACATAACTTAGTATCATAAAATTTAATTTATAATATTATGCAGGATGATTTAAAATAAATATTGCAAAATATAAGCAACGATTTACGATTAAATCAATGGTTCAAAATTTTTGTGAGGGGAGAACATAGGTAACCAATTTCTTGGTAAATGGATTTATTAATATATTTTTGATTTGGGATTATTCTATATATTTAACTTCACAAATGAACTGATTACTAACACGTTTGACAAATTTAAATGATAAAGGGAGCAAAATACTCGTTAAAACGGAATTATGCAACATTTTGTCGATAAAAAATGCACTTAATCGAATATAGATGAAAACTATCACACTTGTAAGACATGCTAAATCATCATGGGAATATGATGTAAATGATAAAGAAAGACCTTTAAAAAAGAGAGGATTTAAAGATGCCAATTTGGTATCTATGGCTTTTAAAAAGAGGGGTTTAGAAATGGATTGGGTGTTTTCCAGTCCTGCAAATAGGGCTTTGTCTACTTGTAAAATTTTTATTAAAAATTTGAATATATATACAGATATTCTAACAATTGAAGAAGATTTGTATGATTTTGGAGGAGAACATGTCATAAATTTTATAAAAAATCTAGACGAAAATTATCAAAATGTTATGATTTTTGGACATAATCATGCTTTCACATCAATTTGCAATATATTTGGTGATATGTTTGTTGATAATCTTCCAACAAGTGGATTAGTGGTAATTGATTTTAGTATAGATTCATGGAAGGATGTTAATAAAGGAAAAACCAGATTTACGATATTCCCTAGAGATTTAAAATAATGACAAAAGATAAAAATAGCTATATAAATAGAGAGCTCAGCTGGCTTCAATTTAATGATAGAGTTTTACAAGAAGCTGCCGATGAGAGCGTACCATTAATTGAAAGATTACGCTTTCTAGGAATTTTTTCTAATAACTTAGATGAATTTTTTAAAGTAAGATACGCAACTGTAAAACGAATTGATGAAGCAGGAAAAGGTGGTAAAAGTGAGCTGGGAATAAAAGCAGCTGAACTTTTAGAAATTATAACACAAGTAGTTATAAAACAGCAAAGCACTAGCCTAGATATTTTATATAATATTGGTCAAAAATTAGAAGATGAAGATATTTATATCGTTGATGAAAAGACGATAAAAAAAGAGCATCATGATTTTATAAAAAACTATTTTATACAACAAATTAGTCCTGCTCTGGTAACCATAATATTAAATGATTCGCTAGAGTTGCCTGTGCTTAAAGATATTTCGGCATACTTGGCAGTAAAGATGGAACTAAAAACAGGACAAAATCAATATGCGCTAATTGAAATTCCTAAATCTATGGATCGTTTTATCGTGCTTCCTTCAATAGAAGGCAAGAGCTATATTATGATTCTTGATGATATTTTGAGATATTGTTTAGATGATATCTTTAATATTTTTCATTACGACAGTATCGTAGCCAATATGATTAAAATTACACGAGATGGCGAATTAGATTTTGATAGTGATTTGAGTAAAAGTTTTATTGAAAAACTATCAGATAGTGTTAAAGACAGGCAAATAGGTGATCCTGTACGTTTTGTGTATGACAAAACGATTGATGAAGAAACGTTAGATTATCTCATGTCTAAAATGGGTATAGAGACCAAAGACAGCGTGATACCTGGAGGTCGCTATCATAACAGGAGAGATTATATGGATTTTCCTAGTCTTGGAAGAACAGATTTGCTTTATAAAAAAATCTCGCCTCTACCTGTGAAAGGTTTAAGTATACAAAATAGTATTTTTAGCTCTATCTCTAAAAAAGACTATTTATTACATACGCCTTATCAGACCTTTTCTTATGTGGTAAAATTTTTACGAGAAGCAGCGCTAGACCCTCAAATACGATCAATTAAAATCACTATTTATAGATTAGCACAAATATCTCACATCGCTAGTTCTTTAATTAATGCTGCAAAAAATGGTAAAAAAGTTACTGTAGTGATAGAGCTTAGAGCTCGTTTTGATGAGCAAGCAAATATTGACTATGCTGAGCAAATGCAAGATGAAGGTGTTAACTTATTATTTGGAGTAGCTGGTTTAAAAGTTCATAGTAAAATATGTGTTATTGAGCGCGAAGAAAATAATGCTATTAAACGATATGGTTTTATTAGTACTGGTAATTTTAATGAGTCTACAGCTAAGGTGTATACAGATTTTACACTATTTACTGCTAATCAAAAAATATTAAAAGATCTTAATAAGGTATTTAACTTTTTTGAAACTAACTATCGTATTTATCGATACAAACACATCATAACCTCTCCGCATTATACAAAATCAAAACTTTTTGCGCTTATAGATACCGAAATTGAAAACGTTAAACAAGGTAGACCAGCATTTATTAAACTAAAGTTAAATAGTATATCTAGTTATAAAATGATAGATAAGCTATACGAAGCAAGTAGAGCTGGCGTGAAAATTAAGATGATTGTTAGAGGTATATGTTGTTTAGTGCCTGGTGTTAAAGGTATGAGCGAAAACATAGAGGTTATAAGTATTATTGATAAGTTTTTAGAACATACAAGACTCTATGTGTTTTGTAATAATAACGATACAAAGGTTTATATTTCTTCTGCAGATTGGATGACGCGTAATATAGAGAATAGAGTAGAAGTAAGTTGTCCAATTTATCAAGATGATATTAAGAAAGAATTATTAAATATTTTTGATATTTGCTGGAGCGATAATGTAAAAGCTAGAATTGTAGATAGTACTCAAAGCAACCAATATCGCCGAAACAATAAGCCTAAGGTTAGAGCACAATTTGCGCTTTACGATTATTTCAAAGATAAATTGAATTCATAGTATGTTAACTATAAAAAAATATGCAGCAATAGATATTGGTTCTAATGCAGTGAGACTTTTAATTGCAAGTATAATTGAGCAAAAGGGTCATCCTGTAAAATTTAAAAAAACTTCTTTAGTTAGAGTACCAATTAGACTTGGAGCAGATGTGTTTTTAACAGGAGAAATTTCCGAAGAAAATGAAAAACGCATGTTAGATACTATGATAGCATTTAAATTGCTCATGAAATCTCATAAGGTTGTAACTTATAAAGCTTGTGCTACATCTGCTATGAGAGAAGCCAATAATGGTGTTAAACTATCTAAACAAATAGCTAAAAATGCTAAGATAGAAATAGATATTATTGGAGGAGAAGAAGAAGCAGCCATAATTGCTGCGACAGATTTAAATAGCTATATAAAAGAAGATAAAACGTATTTGTATGTAGATGTTGGAGGCGGTAGCACAGAGTTTACTGTAATACATCTAGGTAAAACAGTAGCATCAAAATCGTTTAAAATAGGTACAGTTAGGTTATTAAACGATATTGTTAAAAAAGAAATCTGGCAAGAATTAGAAAGCTGGATAAAAACGAATACTAAGGGATATGATGTGGTGGATCTTATAGGATCTGGTGGTAACATAAATAAAATATTTAAGATTTCTGGTAAGGCTTTAGGCAAACCATTAACTTATTTTTATCTAACATCATATTATAACAAACTTCAAACCTATTCTTACGAAGAACGTATTACAGAGTTAGAACTTAATCCTGATCGTGCAGATGTGATTATTCCTGCAACGAGAATCTATTTATCTGCAATGAAATGGAGTGGCGCTAAAGATATTTATGTGCCAAAAATTGGATTGTCTGACGGAATTATAAAAAGTGTTTATTATAAAACAGTATCAAGTATAGAGTTGTAATAAAGTAGAATTTTACACCCTTTTAAGCTTAGAAACTCAATATTTATTTTTTAATTTTAAATTTCATCATATATTAGCAGTCTCAAATCTTTGCTAAAAGCTAGCATAATTTTGAATTTATTCTCTTAAAAAAGAGAAGCCTAATTAAAATATTTATGCAAATGAAATCATTTTTACTTACATTATTATTTGTTACTGTAACAACATTATCTTTCTCTCAAGAAGTAAGTTATGGTGTTAGAGGAGGATTAAATATCTCAAACTTAGATTTTGATCCAGACCCTACATTTACAAACCAACATAGAAACGGTTTTGCCTTTGGTGGTTTTGTAGATTATGGAATTTCAGACAATTTTTCTATTCAATTAGAAATTCAATATTCTGCCGAAGGTGCAAAAGCCGATGAGTTAAGAGCAGACTATATACAAATGCCAATCATGGCTCGTATCGGCTTAGGAGATAGGTTTACTATTGGAGTAGGTCCTATGGCAAGTTTAAAAACATGGGAAGATCGTGATGGTTTTGCTACGTTTACTTTCTCTGGTGTAGGTGGATTAGAGTATATGATTACAGATGAATTATTTATTGATGCACGTGTACATTACGGTTTAAGCAATATTTTAGATGAAGATTTAACCGATTTAGAAGCACAAAACACTACAATTCAATTTGGATTTGGTATAAGAATCTAATTCTTAATTTATATTATATTAAAAGAGCTTCAGTAATTATTCTGAAGCTTTTTTTGTGCTTTTTCTTGCTTGTGCTGAGCGTAGTTGGCCTATCGAAAATACAATTTTCTTCGGAAATATTAATCCTTGATAAATTTTATAGTTTGAATTCCATTGTTTTCAGAAAACACCTTTAAGAAGTATAATCCAGACTTTAATTGATTTACACTAATCAAATTAGAGTTCAAAATACCAGTAGTAATTTGCTGTCCGGTAATTGAGAAAATTTCATAGTTGCTTCCTATTAAATTTTGAGTAGTTGAAATCTCCAAACTATTTGAAACTGGGTTTTTACTCAACGATATTTTCGAAGACATAAAATTATTTTCATTTATGGATAAAGTTTGCCTACCATAGAATGCTTGATTTCCATTAGATATGTTTGAGACCACTAAAGTAGCATCATCACCAGTTCCTATGATTTCATAATCAAGTTCTGTCGCATTATCATCAGGATTATCTAAAACTGAATAGAAGTATAAATTTTCAAAAGTGTTTTCTTCATTGGTATTACAAGAATTTCCTTGAGTTGTGTTTAAATAAACTGTATCGAAAGTTTGTTGCGGATTAAAGTGGTATCCTCCTCCATAACCAGTACAAACACCAATCCCTCCATAATAAAAACCATCAGAGTCAATATTAGTTGTAAATTCTATCATAGGCAATGATCCTTCTGGTCTATCAGTTTGATTTCCATCTACAACTACATAATATAAAAACCATTCTCCAATCATATTAGGCGTTTGCTGAGTTCTCCCTAAAGTTGCGTAATTTGAATTTTCTAGATTAGTTAATATTAAAGTTTCCTCATCTCCATTAGCTATTATTTCATAATTAAAATTAGCTGTATCAACAAAGTTAAGTACACTATAACGGTAAGAAAAATTAAATTCATCTGTATTGTTGTTGTCACAAAAATTTAATGTTTCAGTAAAATCTATTTTTGTTATAGTACCGTCAATATTAAAAGTATAATCGCCAAAAAAATCATTGCAATTAGAGCCTTCATAGAATAAACCTTGATAACCATATGTCTGTGTGAGTGCTATTTTAGGTTGACCTCCACTAAATTCAGCATTATGTAAACTTAATCCGTCAACAGTTGTAGAATATAAATACCAATCACCTAGAACATTAGTAGGTTGTGGTTGTCTATTATATACTGCATAATTAGAATTTGTAATATCTGTTATAACTAGAGTTTGGTCCATGCCTATACCGGTAATTTGATAGTCTAAGAGATTAGTAGAAGAATCTGATATCTCAGTTAAGATTTCATAGAAATAAGCCTGTTCAAATGGTTCGTTTTCACAAGGTCCATCTAGTTGTACTAAATCAATTATTTCTATTGTACTATCACCAATTATGCATTCACCATTATAACCATTACAAACTGAACCTTCAAAAATTGAAAAAGCATTATCAATAACAAATCTTAAATTGGGATAATCGATACCTATATCTTGGTTTATGAAATTGGTGTTATCAATATTTATAGTATATAAATACCAATCACCTAAAACCTCATTTTGCGCAAACGATAAATTAGAAGAAAACAATATAATTATAAGTGCGTAAAACTGTTTCATAACAAAATATTTTAATCTAAATTACAAAAAATCAACCATGTATCGTCTCACTTTTGCTTAAATTTTTCATTATTTCTGCCTCATAATCAAGTAGTTGTTGCCATTTGGCGTCCACTTCTTTACGGTCACCATATTGTCGAGCAAAACCCAAAAACATGGTGTAATGATTGGCTTCGCTCACCATTAGTTTTCTATAAAACTCTGCTAATTCTTTGTCTTTTAACTCTTCAGAGAGCAATCTAAAACGCTCGCAGCTTCTTGCTTCTATTAGTGCAGCGTATAGTAATCTGTGAACTAATTGAGTTGTTCTGCTTCCACCTTTTGGGAAAAATTTTATTAATTGTAATACATAATCATCTTTACGATCACGACCTAAAACCCAACCGTTAGCAATAATTCTATCATGCACCATTTTAAAATGACTAATTTCTTCCTTTACGAGTGCTGTCATCTCTGTTACAAGCTCTGTATATTCTGGAAAACTAACAATAAGAGATATAGCTGTACTAGTAGCTTTTTGCTCACAATATGCGTGATCGGTAAGAATTTCTTCTACATTTTTTTCTACAATATTCACCCAACGCGGATCGGTTGGTAATTTTAATCCTAACATAATTAACTGCGATCTTCTATTAAAGTTAAATATTCTTTACCTGATTGATCAATACGAATTTCGTACAATTTAAATCTTTTATTTTTTGGGTTAATTATAGAAACACTTAATGATAAATTCTCGGTACTCGATGCTTCTTGATTTACCCAAACATGTTCTAGCGTAGCATTGCTCCAAAACTCTGAAGTGTCAAAATTCTTAAATTTTTCTACGGAAATGTGCTTACTATAAATAATTTTATCTTCTATTGCAACAACTACTTCCGATTCAAAAACACGATGAAATTTGGATGTTTTATTGCGGTTTTTAGAAGTTTGTTTCACAAGTATTTGTTGATTCATCACCGTGTAATTCTTTACACTTACTTTAAAAGTTTGAGCAATAATAGAATCGGTTTTTATTTCAGCATAACTTTCAGGAAAATAGTCTTTTAAGTCTATTAACTTCTCTTTATTGTTAAACTCTAAAACAGCATTATTTATACGGTCACTTTTACTTTTTCTGCCATCACATGATGTTAAAATGATAAGCGTTAAGAAAGAAACTAGAAGTAAAATATTTTTCATAATTAAAGTATTAAATATCTAAACCAAATGTTAATCTCAGTAATTCAATATTCGGATTTTTCTCTTTAAGTTTATTGTATTTATCCTCAGCAGTAAATGCGTATTTTTTAGCAATTTCTTCGTTAACAGTTATTACTAGCTTTAAATTAAAATTTTTAAGCGTTTTTTTAATAAACTCCATTAATGGATATTGTGCTCTCTCTAATTCTATCTTTAAGGTTTCGTTAGGATAGGAGAGATGTATATCTGTTCCTTTTAGTTTTGGCGTATCCATCTCTAAAATTGACGCCATAATTTTTTCTCCTTTTTTATGGAGTTGACTAACGTAAGTATTCCACGCATGATGAAATTCATCTTCTGTAAATTCTTCTGTAGGCAAATCATCTACATCAATAACAACTTCCATTTGACGAATAAGATGCTCTTTTTTAGCTCTTATACTTTTTAGAGACAATCCAGATGTGCGTTGATCTTTCTTTAATTCTAATACAGGTCGAGGCTCTTGAGCTGCGATAGCATTATTATTTGATGCTGTAGTATCGGTTGTTGTTTCTTGGTTGGTGTTAGAAACGTCTACCGCTTTATCTTTATTTATCTTAACAGGAATAGGTGTAATTCCTTTTGATTTAAAGTAAGATGGCGGTATTATGTAATGTTTGCTATTTTTTTTTTTCTCCATCAAAAGTGATAGAGGCAAGCTGCATGAGACAAAGTTCAACAAGAAGTCGTTGATTTTTGCTGCTTTTATATTTTAAATCACAATCATTAGCTAGTTCTATACCTTTTAATAAAAAGCTTAACGATGATTTTTTAGATTGCTCTAGGTATTTTGTTTTAGTATCTTCTCCAACCTCAAGTAGTTCTATAGTTTTTTCATTTTTACAAACCATTAAATCTCTAAAGTGAGATGCTAATCCTGCTATATAATGGTGACCATCAAAACCTTTAGAAAGTGTGTTGTTAAACTGTACTAGCAATTCTGGAATTTTATTCTCCAAAATGAAGTCAGTACTTGTAAAATAGGTCTCGTAATCTAAAACATTTAAATTTTCGGTAACAGCTTGTCTAGTGAGCTCTTTTCCGGAGAAACTAACCACTCTATCAAAAATTGAAAGAGCATCTCGCATTGCTCCATCTGCTTTTTGAGCAATAATGTGAAGTGCATCATCTTCGGCATTTATACCTTGCTCTTTTGCTATATACTTTAAATACTCTTTTGCATCTTTAACAGTTATACGTTTAAAGTCAAAAATTTGGCAACGTGATAAAATAGTTGGTATAATTTTATGCTTCTCTGTCGTTGCTAAAATAAAAATACAATGTTTTGGAGGTTCTTCTAATGTTTTAAGAAATGCATTAAAAGCTGCTTGTGAGAGCATGTGAACCTCATCAATAATATATACTTTGTATTTACCAACTTGTGGCGGAATGCGAACTTGATCTGTGAGATTTCTAATATCATCAACAGAATTATTTGATGCAGCATCTAGCTCAAAGATATTAAAGGCAAAATCTTCGTCTTCTGTTTCATTACCATCACTGTTAATCATTTTGGCCAAAATACGTGCACATGTTGTTTTACCAACTCCACGTGGACCAGTAAATAAAAGAGCTTGAGCTAAATGATTGTTTTCAATGGCATTAAGTAAAGTATTAGTAATAGCCTGCTGCCCAACAACATCTTTAAATGTTTCGGGTCTGTATTTACGAGCTGATACTACGAAGTGTTCCATCAAAAAAACTTAGAATAACAAAGTTAAACAATCAATATAAAAATAGGAATTAAGATGCTAAGATTTAAAAGGAGTTATTAACAATTAATTGTACTTTTGTCTGTAAGTAAATCGCCTTATCGCAGAGATTTTGTCTCTGAGGAAAGTCCGAACACCATAGTGCAATCATAGTGGCTAACAGCCATCCATCGAGAGGTGAGGAAAAGTGCAACAGAAAGTATGTACAGGTAATGCTGTAGTGAAACCAGGTAAACTCTATGTGGTGCAATGTCATGTAAACTAGTGCTTGAGCGTGCACGCGCGATGCTAGAGGGTAGGCAGCTAAAGTTTATTAGTAATAGTAAACGCAGATAAATGATAAGGGTTTTGTTATGATATATTATAGCAAAATACAGGATTCGGCTTATAGGTTTACTTACTCATTAAAAAACCCTTTACATATGTGTAAAGGGTTTTTGATTTTATGTAAAAGGGTTTTATTTTTTGGGAGGTGTTAGTGTGTAACCTTGGGATGTTGCAACATTTAGTATATCGTAATAATAACGAATAAACACAATTTTTCCATCTTCAACTAAAGAGGCAGTGTGAAAAGGCACAACTATTTGATTTTTTGTCTGTTTATTAGTAATGGTATTGGTTCCCCAAGATAATATCCATTCGCCTTCATTCCAGTTGTTTTCAACTTTTACAGGTAAATAAATATCTCTTGTAATTGAATGTTTAAATTGATTAGTACTTTGTGTGAAATAATCTTTATGCTGTGCCACATTTAAAGAGTCTAAGCCACCACCTAAACCATAAATCATAGCTTTTTCATGAAGTTGTGCATTCATTGTAGCAACATCCCCTTTTTGTAAAGCATTTGTATAATCTTGTAAAAGAGCGCTTGCAGTTTTTGCATTTTCAAACTCTAAGTTACGACAAGTTCACTGTCACTGTCTTGACCATAAATTGTTACACATAATGATAGCATTACCAGTAATGCTAATGATTTTTTTAATGTTCTCATAATTAATTGATTTTGGTTAATATAATTGATGCTTAATAAGCCATATTTAACACATATCAAAAGTAGGAACTAGAAAGAAGCTTAGTTTTATAGGTATAATTTCGAGTAAAACTCAGAGTTGAAGTACTATAAACTTAGGTGAAATTTTTAACTAGGATTTATACTACAAATAAACGTGCATTTATTGGTAATAAATAAAGGAGATATACTGGTAATTAAAATCAAGTAAATTTACTCGAAAAAACTAAACATATTACCACCATAACTTCTAGAGTGAGAATAATTGTCTAAATGAGATAGACTGGTGTGTTTAGAGTGCTCAACAATAAGTATACCGTCGTCTTCTAATAATTTATTTTGAAATACTAATTGCGGAATTTTAGCAAATTCCTCAGTAGGAAAATCATAAGGAGGATCTGCAAATATGATAGTATATTGCTGTTGCGAACGTTCTAAAAATTTAAAAACATCACTTTTAATTGTGGTAATATTCATTTCAAAACTCTCTGCAGTTTCATTAATAAATTTTATACACCCAAAATTTTCGTCTACAGCAGTAATTCGCTCAGTACCTCGAGATGCAAATTCGTAACTAATATTACCTGTACCAGAAAACAAATCTAATACCGAAATATCATCAAAATAATATTGATTATTAAGTATATTAAATAACGATTCTTTAGCCATATCTGTAGTTGGTCTAACTGGTAATTTTTTTGGAGCGGTTATTCGACGTCCTTTATATTTTCCTGATACGATACGCATTAGCTAAAGCTGTTTAATAAGGTGAAATTATTGTTACTATTACTTAAATTATGATTAAATGTATACTTATAATTAGGTTTTAAAAATTCTACAAATCTTACATATTTATAAACAATATTGTAAAGTTCATCTTCCTTTTTTATGTTGCCAATTAAATTTAGTTTAATTGTTTCTGGGTTAAGTTTTAATTGTTCTAATGTAAATAATATATAATAGATAAAGTCTTCTTTTGTTATATACTCAAAGGTATTGTAGAAATGAAGCTCTTTGTTTTTAAGACATATTATCTCAAAAGAACTTTGATTTACATTAATATATAATGTTCTATCTGTAGTATTAGGTGCAATTTGCAATAATGTTTCTAATAAAATAGTTGAAGCGTGCTTGTAGTCAAAGCTACCGTAAGTTTCAAAAATATAATTATTAATGTTGACTAAAGGTACATAAACATTAGTACTGTTTATGGTTGGTAAATTGTCATGACTAATATAATCTGTCTTTAAAATTTTTGCGTTAAATTTTAGATAGTCTGCTTTGTTGTTTTCATCAAACAGGTCATTAGGTACAAGACAGGACAATTCATTTTGATAGATACATATAATAGAGTCAAATGTTTGTTGCAGCTCTGTATTAGAATCTACAGTGTTTCTTAGCTCATTTAACAACTCAAAAGGTGTTGCTTTTTTATCTAAAAGAACATGCTTAATAAACTCAATCGTATTGGTTGAGCGATTTAATATGCAAAAAGAAAGTCCACTCAAACGAATTTGAATGGACATTGCTTTGATACTATTTTGTTTCAATGTTTTAGTTATTTGTACTTAGGTTTTTAGGCCAGTTACCTTTGGTGTCTGCTTCTTCCATAGAACCTACTTGTAATTTAGGACCTCTAACACCATCAACAGACATTACTTCTTTTTCTTTAGCCACTAAGTTTTTTTCTTGATCAAACAAGATTACTTCTTTATCAACAGATGCAGCAAACACAGGAATATTAGTTTCAGCTAAAACGCCAGCATCTAATTGTATTTTTGATCCTGCAGGACCAATTCCTTCAGGAAGATTCATCATTGTTTTATAACGTGTATCTGCTCCAAATAAAGAATCTTTTACAGAGACATACCCTAAAGTATCAACTAATATTAAAGATTTGGTCATTGTTACACCTCCAAAACGTTTAGTTAATTCTTCATCTACAACAGTAGTATCTCTACGTTGCGTAATTGTAAATTGTCCGTTCTCAATAAAACTAACAAGTTTGTCATAATCATTAGTAAACTGTCCTTTCACAGTTTTATGTGCTAACTCTGCATCTCTAATATCTTTTAATTTTACGATAACCTTTTTATAGCGCTCGTCTTTAAGTTTATTAAATTTAATTTCGCCATATACTGACATTACAGTGATATAACCTAAAAAGATGATTAAAGCCCAAAGTACTAGATTTAATACTGGTTTAAGTTTTTTAGGTACAAATTTATCGATTACCCATACGATACCAATTGTAAGTGCGATAAGACCAACAACTACAAGAATTACTTTTAACATAGTTAGTGTTTTTTTATTTTTATTAAGGAGTTACACAAATCTACAATTTTTTTTTATTCGTTTAAAGATTGTAGATATAAAATCAATCAAAGGGGAAAGATATAAAATAACTTTCATATTCTATAACAAAATTTGTCTAGAAAGTGATTAAAACGTTTCGGCATTAAACCTTATCTTGCATTTTAATTTACATTTTAATTTGTTTATCAAATCATTAGATGACTGCATCAGATTTTTACAAACTACTCATAAAAAAGTTTCCATTTAAACCTACTTTAAAGCAAACCATTGCTTTAGAGCAATTGTCTAATTTTGTTTTTGACGATTCTCCTAACGTATTATACCTTTTAAAAGGGTTTGCAGGAACAGGTAAAACGAGTATTACAGGTACTATTGTTGCCAATTTGTGGCATACAAAAAAAAGTGCAATTTTATTGGCACCAACAGGTCGGGCAGCAAAAGTTATATCTAATTATTCAAAAAAAGAGGCTTTCACGATTCATAAAAAGATTTATTTTCCGAAGAAAGATAGAGGAGGAGGTGTGAAATTTGTTTTACAGCCCAATAAACATCGCAACACTATATTTATAGTAGATGAGGCATCGATGATTCCAGATGTACCATCAGACTCTAAAGATATTGAAAGTAGCTCTTTACTAGATGATTTAATTCGTTACGTATATTCTGGTCATAAATGTAAATTATTACTTATAGGTGATAAAGCGCAATTACCACCTGTAAAATCTGATCTTTCTCCTGCTTTAGATAAAAGACTTCTTGAGTTAAATTATGATAAGCATGTAACTAGCATTGAATTAGATGAAGTGGTAAGACAAAGTCATGACTCTGGTATTTTAAGCAATGCAACTAGAATTAGAGAAGTTATTGAAGAAGATTTTTATGAATCATTTACATTTAATCTCAATGGGTTTGATGACATAGTAAGACTTATAGATGGTCATGAAGTTATGGATGCCATTAATGACTCTTATAGTGCAAATGGTCACGAAGACACTGCAATAATTGTTAGAAGTAACAAGCGAGCCAATTTGTATAATCAACAAATACGAAATCGTATCTTATTTAATGAGAATGAACTTACTGTTGGCGATTTTTTGATGGTGGTTAAAAATAATTATTTCTGGATTAAGCCAACAACCGAAGCTGGTTTTATTGCCAATGGAGATATTATTCAGGTTTTAGAAATATTTTCAATTACTACGCTTTATGATTTTCGCTTTGCGGAAGTTAAAGTCCAAATGGTAGATTACCCAAACATGAAACCGTTTGAAACTGTATTACTCTTAAATACTATTGAAGCAGAAACTCCTTCACTTACCTACGAAGATAGTAATAGGTTATATCAAGAAGTTCAAAAAGATTATGAAGACGAAACGTCTAACTATAAAAAGTTTTTGAAAATTAAGGGAAACAAACATTTTAATGCCTTGCAAGTTAAATTCTCTTACGCTATAACTTGTCATAAATCACAAGGTGGACAATGGAATACCATATTTGTAGAACAACCTTATTTACCTAATGGTATAGATAAAGATTATATGAGATGGTTATATACAGCAGCTACAAGAGCCAAAGATAAATTGTATCTTATTGGCTTTAAAGATGAATTTTTTGAGGACCAATAATTTATCCTTCATGAAATGTACAATGATCTTATTTTTAATGTTTACAGCTTTTAGCTATGCTCAAAGAGACCGTGTGCCTATAGATAGCATTCATAATAAACGACTATGTACAGTTTATCCTGGCATGACCAAGTTTCAAACTATACAAGAATCTTTTGATGAGTCTAAGCTTGTCTTTACAGGTAAAGTTATTGAAGTAATTAGGACAGAAACAGTAGAGTCTAGCGATTTCGGTTTTGATGAAAACGGAAAAGAGATAGCTCTACATATAGAACCTATATATAACTATTGGTATATTTTTGAAGTGAAGAGGTGGTTTAAGGGAGATGCTAAAACCAAAAGAGTTAAAATTTATTCAAGAATTTATAGTAATGTCTCTCCATTACTATTGCTTAACAAAAATTACTTAATTTTTGCTGTAGAAGGAGAGTTGCAAGAATCACCATATATTTATTGTAACGGAAACTCAACTATTTTAGAGTATGCCTCTCAATATATTAAGGAGTTAGAATTAATACATAAATAATGACTACAGACACTATTATAAGTATATTTTTAGGTATTGGGTTGTCTGCATCTGTTGGCTTTAGAGTTTTTGTGCCTTTATTTGCGTTAAGTCTTGCTGCCCATTTTAATCTTTGGGAGCTCAATGATTCTTGGCAATGGATTGGGAGTTTAACAGCAGTAATTACATTAGGAGTTGCTACTGTAGTTGAAATTTTTGGATATTATATACCTTATATAGACAACTTATTAGATTCTATTGCTATACCATTAGCAACTATTGCAGGAACAGCAGTTATGGTATCTACAGTGGCAGATTTAAGTCCTGCAATTACTTGGGCTTTAGCAATTATTGCAGGAGGAGGAACAGCTGCAGCAGTTGCAGGAAGTTCGGGTGTCACGCGATTAGCATCTACAACGACCACTGGCGGATTTGGCAATCCTATCGTATCTACTCTAGAAACAGGAAGCTCCATAATTATGTCAATAGTGTCATTATTTATCCCTGTATTAGCATTTATTTTTGTTCTAGTAATATTCTATTTTGTTTTCAAAATCTTTAAAAAGTTTAAGCGAAGTAAGACTTAAATGGTATTAAATATCTATTTTTGATACACCATTAATGTTGTTTACATGAAGATAATTTCAATGATTCCCGCACGATATAGTGCCTCTCGTTTTCCAGCTAAACTTATGCAAGATCTAGAAGGTAAAACTGTTATTTTGAGAACCTATGAAGCAACTGTTGCTACGCAACTATTTGATGATGTTTATGTAGTAACAGATAGTAAAATCATTTTTGATGAAATTACATCAAATGGTGGTAAAGCTATTATGAGTATAAAAGAACATCAATCTGGTAGCGACCGCATTGCAGAAGCTGTAGAAGATTTAGATGTAGATATTGTAGTTAATGTTCAAGGTGACGAGCCATTTACAGAACGAGAGAGTTTAGAAAAAGTTTTGAAAGCATTTAAAGATGATGATAATAAAGAAATAGATCTAGCATCTCTAATGGTAGAAATTCATGATTGGGATGAAATAAATAATCCTAATACCGTAAAAGTTATTGTAGACCAAAACAACTTTGCATTATATTTTTCTCGCAGCCCAATACCATTTCCAAGAGATAGAGAAGCTGGAGCCAGATATTTTAAACATAAAGGGATATATGCTTTTAGAAAAGAAGCTCTATTAGACTTTTACAAACTACCAATGCGATTTATAGAGGCTACCGAAAAAATTGAGTGTATTAGATATTTAGAATATGGTAAACGAATTAAAATGGTAGAAACTACTATTGAAGGTGTAGAAATTGACACTCCCGAAGATTTAGAACGAGCAAAAAAACTTTGGAAATAATTGAGTAAAGAATATCAACATATAAAAGTCATTGGTTTTGATGCAGATGACACATTATGGGTTAATGAAACCTATTTTAGAGAAGCAGAGTTGGAGTTTGCCAAATTAATGGCACCTTATGAAACTGCCAATAAAATAGATCAAGAATTATTTAAAAAAGAAATTGAAAACCTCCCATTATACGGTTATGGTATTAAAGGCTTTGTACTTTCAATGGTAGAAATGGCAATTGAAATTTCTAATAACCAAGTCTCAAACAACACTATTAATAAAATATTAGACATTGGTAAATACATGCTGGACGCACCTGTTGAGTTATTAGATGGTATTGAAGATGTTTTACAAACCTTATCAAAAAATTACAAGTTAATTGTATTAACAAAAGGCGATTTACTAGACCAAGAGCGTAAACTAGAAAAATCTAATTTAAGCTCATATTTTCATCATATAGAAGTGATGAGCGATAAGCAAGAGATTAATTATTCTAAAGTTTTAGATCATTTAGATATTAAACCATCTGAGTTTTTGATGATAGGTAACTCATTAAAGTCTGATATTTTGCCATTAGTTAATATAGGAGCAAAGGCAATTCATATACCATTTCACACCACATGGTTACATGAGCAAGTAAATGAAAACGAGACTGTTAATAAAGACTATAAAACGATTACACGTTTATTAGAATTAATAATGTTAATAAAGAAATGACCATTATAGATATTAATACTTGGGAGCGCAAGCAGCATTTTAATCATTTTAAATCATTAAAAGACCCTTATTTTGCTGTAACATTTCCTGTAGATGTCACTAATGCTTATCATGTTGCGAAATCTAGTAATGTTTCTTTCTTCGGAAAATATCTGCACGATTGCATGAAAGCTATAAATGAAGTAGATGAATTAAAACTTAGAATAGAAGGAGATAGGGTCGTTAAATATGATATTATAAATGCATCAGCCACATTAATGAGATCTAATAACACATTTGGATTTTCTTATATAGAATTTGATAATGATATAGACCAATTTTTGAGTCATCTCATTTCAGAAAAAAATAGAATAGAAGCTACCGGAGAATTATTTCCGTTGCGTAACGATTTGCAATGCATTCATTGCTCTGCAATGCCTTGGGTTAATTTTTCGGGACATAAAGAGCCCGTTTCTGGTGCGATAGACTCTATTCCAAAATTAGCATTTAGTAAGGTTGTTACACAAACTGATGGAAAAATGATGATGAATGTATCCATAAATATAAACCATGCTTTAGTTGATGGTTATCATGTTGGATTATTTACCGAAAAATTCCAACATTATTTAAATAATTAAAGATAAATCCAACTATGTTTTTATTTTTGTTACAGAAGACAAATAGATGAGTTATAAAAATTATCCAATGGTGTCCAGAGTTGTATTTGGGCGAGGCAGTTTTAATCAATTAGGAGATATAATCGCTCCTAAACGATTAAATGTAAAAGCTCCATTTATATTTTTGGTTGATGATGTTTTTAAAGGTAATCCTTTAATAACTTCAAGACTATCATTAGCTTACGAAGATCAACTACTATTTATATCTGCAAAAGAAGAACCAAAAACATCTCAAGTTGATGAATTGGTAGAGCAAATTATATTAAACCATAAAGACAGACCTTCTGGCATTATTGGTATTGGAGGAGGTACAGTAATGGACCTTGCAAAAGCTGTAGCAATAATGCTTACTAATGAAGGAGATGCAAAAGATTATCAAGGTTGGGATTTAGTTAAAAATCCTGCTATTTATCACGTTGGTGTACCAACAATATCTGGTACAGGATCTGAAGTGTCTAGAACAACAATTTTAACAGGACCAGAAAGAAAACTTGGTATAAATAGTGATTTTACGCCATTTGATCAAGTTATTTTAGATCCAGAATTAACAAACGACGTTCCAAAAGACCAGTGGTTTTATACTGGTATGGACTGTTTTGTACATTGCATAGAATCCTTAAATGGTACATATTTAAATGCTTTTAGCCAAAGTTACGGTGAAAAAGCACTTGCTCTTTGTAAAGAAATTTTCTTAGAAGATAGTCTTACAACTCAAGATTCTCAAGATAAATTAATGATGGCATCTTGGCATGGAGGTATGAGTATTGCGTATTCTCAAGTTGGTGTTGCTCATGCTATGAGTTATGGTTTGGGTTATTTACTCGGAGTTAAACATGGTATTGGTAATTGCATTGTTTTTGAGCATTTAGAAGAATACTATCCAGAGGGAGTAGCAATGTATAAAGCCATGAGAAAAAAGCATAATATCTCGATACCACAAGGCATTTGTGCACATTTGGGAGACGATGAATTTAATACAATGATAGATGTAGCATTGAGCCTAGAACCTTTATGGGAAAATGCTATTGGTAAAAACTGGAAACAAGTAATTACAAGAGACAAATTAAGGGATTTATACCAAAAAATGTAATATGAAATGGCTAGCTCAAATTATCTATTTCAAAATATTAGGTTGGAAAGTTACAGGTAACAAAAATTTCTCTCAAGATACCGTTAAAAAAGCGGTAATTATTGCAGTGCCACACACGAGCTGGCATGATTTCTTTATAGGACTTTATCTTCGGAAAATTACAGGTGTTAGAACCAATTTTGTTGGCAAAAAAGAATTGTTTACTTGGCCTTTTGGATATTATTTTAGAGCTGTAGGAGGCGCACCTCTAGACAGAACTTCTGGTCAAAATAAAGTAGAAGCAATTGCAAAGTTATTTGAAAATAAAGAAGAGTTTAGATTAACATTGGCTCCAGAAGGTACACGCAAAAAAGTAGAGCAGTGGAGAACAGGGTTTTATTATATTGCTAAAGCTGCAAAAGTGCCTATAATCATGTTTACATTAGATTTTAAAAATAAGCAAAACCATATTTCTGAGCCATTTTATCCAACAAATGATGTAGATGCAGATTTTGCTGTAATGAAAGCTTTTTTTAAAGATGTTGTTGGTAAAAAGCCAGATTACTCTTAATCTAAAATAAAAGTGAAACAACCATTATAAGTGTTGTTTTTATAAGATGCTATCAAAATATAGACGAACCAAAACTTATTAATTACTCAACGTTTGAATGTGCAAATTTTTACTTTGGAAATAGGCATAACGTGCAAAACCGAATTATAAATTACATCCAAACAGATTCCTCTCAAAATTTGAGCTATACGTAGACACAAATTGTAGACGTACTTAAGGCGATAAAATTTCCGAAGAGATTAAAAAACGCAATATTTCTACCACAATTTCAATAAAAATTATGTTAGAGAAGCTTAGGGACTGTGATAGCAAAGAAGTTTTTTGATGATGATTATAATTGTAAATTTTATGATTAAATTCTCAATTAATTTTATTTATAATTCTAACTTTGGCATACATTTTGAATTAATTTAAAATGTAATTAATACTGAAACATAAAGTAAACTCATAGTCCCTAAAAAGAAACAGAATTAATTATTACAAAAGCTACTTAATTAATTTAGGTAGCTTTTTTGTTTATTAATTTCTGCTCATATTTTGTTAAAAGCATATTGGTTTGTTGGTTTAGTTTTTTCTTAAAGTAAGAGGTGTTACCTAATAACCAACCTTTAAAACCAAATGCCTGTTTAGACCATGCATGCAAATCAAAACTATCTGTATGTTTAATAATCTTTCCATCTTTAAATTCAAATTTTGCAATAATCTCATTATGCACAGGTCTACCAGTTTTACTAAAAGTATAAAAAGCTTCCCAGTTAGCATTGCCTATGGTGTTTGTTAAATGTATGTTTGAGTAGTTAATCGTAAAATCTTTATCCTTTTGAGAGTCAATTAACATTCTCCACATATTTTTTGCTCGATCACCTTTTAAAATACCAAATGCTGGATCTTCAAAAACGATATCTTTATGATAACATGCTACCATAGTATTGGCATCTTGATTTTTAAAAGCATTATAAAAGGTATGTAATAGTTCAATCATAAGTAAATATAACAAAAACTGGATATTTTGTACGCTGTTAATTAACAGGATAATACAATTTAGTAATTGTTAAGATTTTGCTAAAGTGATAAATCTCGTGAACTATGATTAGAGTTTGCTCGTAAATAAACTACAATAATAAACTCAAATTTTATGAAACGATTAAATGTAATTAAAGTATTATCAATTGTTATAGCAACTTCATTAAGTACTTACTCTTGTAGTAATGATGATGATAACAATGATGGTGGACAACAAGCTGAGGCAAGCGTAAAATTGTATGCATCAAATAACTCAAACGGTAACATTACAGTTTACGATGTTACTGATCAATCTAGTATAACAACAAAAACGTTATTAACAGCTTCTACAGCTGCAGATGGTATTTACTATAGTAGTAACTCAGATGCGGTGATTCAAGCTTCTAGATCTGGTTTAGCTTTAGAGGGATTCACAAATGTATCAGATATTTTAACAGGAGAAACATTAACAGCAGATCTAACTGGAACTTCAGATATGACGAGCCCACGTGAGGTAGCTGTAAATGGTAATTTTTATGTAGTAGCAGATAATGCAGATGTTGACGGTGACGATACGACTCCAGACGGTAGATTATTTGTTTACTCTAGAGATAATGGTACTTTTACTTTAAGAAATACTATTACTACAGATTTTAAACTCTGGGGAATAACTTTTGATGGTAACGATTTATATGCTGTTGTAGACGCAACAAATGAATTAGCTGTATATTCTAACTTCTTATCTAATACTGCCGATGCTACAGTTTCTGCATCAAAAAGAATCGTAGTTGAAGGTATTGTAAGAACTCATGGATTAACTTATGACGCTTCTACAGACACAATGATTTTAACAGATATTGGAGAAGCATCAAATGGTCAAGATGATGGTGGATTTCATATAATTGAATCTTTCTCAACAAAATTTAATAATACAGCAAACGGAGAAACGTTAAGCGTTACACAACAAACTAGAGTATCTGGAGCTTCAACGCTTTTAGGTAACCCAGTAGATGTTGCTTATGATGCTGAGTCACAAACAGTATTTATTGCAGAAGCTGGAAATGGTGGAGGAAGAATTTTAGCTTTCAACAACATTGGTTCAGGTGGAGATGTTGCTCCAGTGGTAAATAACAGTTTAGCGTCTGCTTCGTCTGTATATTTATCTAAAGAATAATTAGTTTTTAATATCATATAAAAAAGCACCTCTTTGAGGTGCTTTTTTTATTTTAAAACCTTAGATAGTTATTTTACGTAAATAATCATATAGTAATAAACCGCTTTAAATATTGCTATGAAAAAGAGAAAAGACCATCAGAAATGATGGTCTTTTTATAGTATTAATACGTTCTATATAGATTAAGTTAGATAGCTTATTATCTCACCTCTATATCGGTTAGACATATTTTACCAGTATAAATTTATTCGTTTACTATCTTATCATTAGTGTTTAGAGGTCTAAACATCAAGGGTAGAGATAAACTAGTACATACTCTTAATCTTCCTTAATTTATCTTCCCAAATAGATAAATTCTTTTTATGGTTATTAACGTTTTTAATTACATCTTTTACTAATGGGTTGTTCTCATCTACATTAGAGAAAAACTGCATATTGTTCTCTAATTGATTGATTTCTCCTTTAATCTCACCAATTTTCTTTCTAATAAAATTTTGTTCGTTATCTAACAATCTCGTATCACCAGGTTGAGCAAGATTTTCGATTTTGTTTTCAAACTTTATCATTTCTAATTTAGCTCTATCCATATCTAGTTTGCCAAACAAACCATCTAAAGCCTTATTAAATTTACCGTCAATGTAGCGTTTGTTTGAAGGGACATGTCCTATGGCTTTCCAAGCTGCTATTTTTTCTTTTATAGTAACAATATCTTTTTTAGAATCGCCAGACAATTCTAAATCATTAACTTCTTTAAGCAAAATGTTTTTTTGCTCATAAGCAGCCATTAACTCTTTGTTGGCCTCGTCGCGTTCTGTATTTAATCTATCAAAATAAGCATTACAAGCGCTTTTAAACTGTTTCCAAATTTTGTCGCTATCTTTTCTAGGGACATGACCAATTTTTTTCCAATCTCCTTGTATTTTCTTCATCAAAGGAGTAGTTGCTGCTAAATCTTCATTATCCTTATTGTCTAAGGCAATTTGAATTAGAGCTTTCTTTTTCTCTAAATTATCATATTGATCCTTTTTAAGATTTTTATAGAACGCGTTTTTTTGACGATTAAAAGTTCTTACAGCATCTTTAAATTTTGCCCAAGTAGCTTCATTTGCTTTTTGTGGTACTTTGCCAGCTTTAAAAAATTCTTCTCTTAATGTTTCTACAGTTTTAATTTTCTTTTGCCAAGAACTGTGTGCATTAGTAGTATCATTAGAGATCGCAGTAATTCTAGAAATAATTTCCTCTTTTACTTCTAAATTTTTCTCACGAGCTTTATCTAAATTAGCGTAATACCCTTGACGCTTATCATGTATAGTCTTTGTTGCATTACTAAAACGTTCCCAAACTTCATCTCTATGCTCTCTAGAAACAGGACCTAATTCCTCTTTCCACATTTTATGTAAAACCTGTAATTCTCTAAATGAACGATTGATATTATCATCTGCAGCTAATTCTTCTGCACGTTCTATAATTTTTGTTTTTTGTTCTAAATTATGTTTAAAATCTAAATCTCTAAGATCTCTATTTAAGTGCAATACATCATAAAAGACTTCTACATTATGATGGTAAGAGTTCCATGCATTGTTGTAACGATCTCTTGGTATTGGTCCAGCATTACGCCATTGTTCTTGTAAATCTTTAAAGGTCTTGTAAGTTGTATTAATGTTTTCTTCATCATTAACTAAACCTTTTATTTTCTCTATAATTTGTAATCTATTGTCTAGATTTTCTTTTAAATTATTTTCACGTTGCTTGTAATAAGCTCCTAAACTATTTCTATAAGACTTAAAAAGGTTATTAAATTGTTTTTTAATAGGAGACGTGTAGTAAAAGTCTATCTCATTGCCACCTTCGCTCAAAAACTCTTCCTTTTTTTCGTCTAATAAAGCATCAAATTTTGCATTAAATTCAGTTTTAATGTCTTCAACCTGAGACTTAATGTTTTGTACTTTATGATTTTCTATAAGTTGCTCAAACTCCTTAGTCAATTCTTCCATTGACATAGAGTGGTACTCTTTAGATTCTAAAGTGTGGCGCTCTTCATTTTCTTCATCTTCGGCATCCTCAGCATTAGACTCATCAATTTCCTCAACGTGTGCATCTGTTTTATTTTCAATAGTTTTAGATGCGTCATTGTCATGATTATTTTCTGGCGTTTCGCTAAGAGCCTTCTCATCTTCTTCTACCACGGTATTAGTAACTTCGCTAGTAGTTTCTACAGGTTCCTTAGCAACGTCAACAACTTCAACTGTAGTTGTATTGTTTTCTTCGGAAATTTGCTCACTCGCAATTTCAGATTTCTCTGTAGTTTGAAGCGTTTCGTTAGATTTTAATTCTTTGTTTCCATCTGCATCTTGCAGGTTATCATTCTCAGACATTTTTCAATGTTTTATATGTTAGAAGGCTAAGATACTAACAAGAGGCTGATTTACAAAAAAGAAGTCGTTGTTTAGACTTGTTAAAAGGTTGTATTCCAAATTTTCCAAGCTTTTTCGGCTTGAAACTCTAGCATTTTTAAACCATTACAAATATCTGCACCATTAGATTTGCCTAGTTTTAAAAATTTTGTTTCATCAGGATTATAAACCAAATCAAATAAAAAATGCTTTTTGGTAATCCCATCGTAAGGTATGTTTGGGCACTCTTCAATATTTGGATATGTACCAACTGGTGTGCTATTTATAATAAAGGTGTAATCATTTAAAATTTCCGAAGTTAATGTCTCATAGGTGAATTTTACTCCTTTTCTCTTGGCTCTAGAGACGTATTCAAATTTGATATTTAATTTTTTAAGCGTGTAGGCAATAGCTTTAGAAGCGCCACCTGTACCTAAAATTAAAGCTTTTTTATGATGTGGTTTTAAAAAGGGTTGAATAGACTTTTTAAACCCGTAGCAATCTGTATTATACCCTTTGAGTTTTCCATTTTTATCTATAGTAATAGTATTTACAGCACCTATTTTCTTTGCTTTTTTATTAAGACTATCTAAATAAGGAATAATGTCTTCTTTGTATGGTATGGTAACATTAAAGCCAACAATTTTGTTGTTTTGGGTGATGAGTTGTTTAAATTCTGAAATGTGCTGCAAATCAAAATTCTCGTAAGTAAAAGGAAGATTTTGCGCTTCAAACTTAGTTTTAAAATATCCTCTAGAGAACGAGTATGATATATCTTTACCTATTAATCCTAATCTATTCATGTGCTTTTTGTGTGTGTTGACCGTAACGTTCTAAAGCGAGTACAACGATTACACCTAAAACGATATAACCAATTGCAATGTAAGTTTGAGTTTCTAACTGTGGTAAAAAACGTTCGTAATTTGTAATTATTTTTTCACCTCTAGCATCTAATATAAACTCGCCATTATTTTCTAACTTAAAAATAGTTTTTTTCCAAGGCCATACCACACCAAGTGATCCAATAATAAAACCAATAATTGATGCAGTGGTAATACTTTTATAATGTTTTAAAACGTAGCTTAATACATGCGAGAATGAGACTAAGCCTACTACAGAGCCTAAAGTAAACATAGCTAAAACTTTTAATAGTCTAATTCTAATCTCATTTTGAATAAAACTAAAATCTCCTAATATAATTTCTGAAAACGTATCATACAAAGCATTTACAGAGTCTACCAATAATAGTATATAATTGCCTAAAAGTATGAGAATGAACGAACCTGAAAATCCAGGTAATGTCATACCCGAAACACTTATTATTCCGCAGAAAAAAACAAAAAACAAATTATCATTTTCTTTAGCTGGATCTAAAAAGCTTATGGCTATACCTAAACTTATACCAATTATTAGTGAGAGTATACTTTTAAAAGTCCAATCTTTAAAATCCTTATTTATGTAATAAATAGAGCCAATAATCATCCCAAAAAATAGGCTCCATACATAGAGTTCATAGTTTTTGAGTAAATAATCTAATATTTTTGAAACACTAAAGTAGCTTACAATCATACCAAAAAACAACAGACTTAAGAACTTGCCATTTATATAAATGTAAAAACTTTTAAATCTACCACGAAGCAGTAATTTAAATGCAGTTTTATTAACGCGTTGAAGAGAAAATATAAACTCTTCATAAAAACCTGCTACAAATGCTACAACTCCTCCAGATACACCAGGAACTTTATTAGCAGCTCCCATTGCTAACCCTTTAATAACAAGAAATATGCGGTCTATGAGGGTTCTAGTGCTTTGCATTTTATATTTTTTTTGAGCCTACTTTCTCAAGAACAAAAATGGTTAAAAATCCAAAAATCATCAATGTAATTGCTGGCCATAATTGTGCATCTCCAGAGTATGAACCTGGCAGAATACTTTCTTCTATAACAGTTTTATAGGTTTCAAAATCATTAGTTTGTTGTTGATAAATAGAAAGCGTACCAACGTCTGATATTTTAATAAATTCCTCGATAGCACCTGTTCTGTCGTCTAATACAGAGATGGTTTTTTTCCAAGGCCAAACTTTATTAAGTGAACCAATTATAAAACCGGTTAATAACGTTAGTGTCGTGTTATGATAGTTCTTAAATAGCCATTTTAAAACACGACTAAAACTAAGTAAACCTATAACTGCTCCAGCCATAAAAATTAAAATTTTCTTTATGTCAAAATCATGAAGAGCATCACTTAAGGTTTTATAGGCACCAAGTATCACTAGAATAAATGATCCAGAAATACCAGGAAGTATCATTGCGCAAATAGCAATAGCTCCAGCTAAAAATAAAAAATACGGATTATCATTTGCTGCTAACGATGGTAGTGTAGAAATATAGTACGCAATGATGGCACCAATTATGAGTGTGATAATGTTGGCGATATTCCAGTTTTTAACTTGTTTTCCAACAAACCAAATACTGGCTATTATTAATCCAAAGAAAAATGACCAAATTAAGATTGGATGTTGTTCTAATAAATATTTTGCAATACGCATAAAGACTATAAAACTAACACCAATACCTGCTAATAATGCAAGTAAAAAATTACCATTAAGTTGTGTCCAGAATGCTTTAAAACCTTCTTTTCTAAACGTTGTTATTAAAGATAAATTTACACCAGCGATTGTAGATATTAATTCTTCGTATATACCAGATATAAGCGCTATTGTTCCACCAGAAACACCAGGAACTGCATCTGCTGCTCCCATAGCAATGCCTTTAAGTGTTATAAAAAAGTAGTCTTTAAATTGTCTTTGCATAATAATATTAAGATAATAGGAGTAAAGGTATGAAATACCAAGCGTTTTTAATACTTAGAAAATAAAAGAAAAAGGGAGTTAATTAGACTATTTTTTTGCCTCTAAAAGAATTTGTCTGACCGTTGGTTTTTGCAATACTTTAGGGAATAATTCCTCAATTATGTATTCAAATTCGTGGTTCAATAATACAGCATTTTTTAAGTGATAATGACCTTTATTATGCTCATTGAGAGTAAAGTTTAAACCTGCCAAACGAAACTCTATTTCTGCAGTTTCTGGATGAAACTCAGACGCTTGAATTAAATTAAGAATTGATGCTTCATATTCTCCTAAAGTAATCAATATATCAGATCTAGATAACCAGGTTTGCAGTTCGTAATTTCCTAGTTCTAAGGCTTTCTTAAAGCCTCTTTCTGCCTCTTCAAGAAAGTTTAGGCGTTGGTTTATTTGCGCATAAAGTTTCCAATAAACAACGTTTTCACTATCTATATTAATAGCCTTATTAATGTAAAATAGAGCTTTTTGATAGTTTTTTTGTTTGTTGTAAAACTTAGTGATAGCAATCCAACCTTTATCTAATAAGGGGTCTTCATGTACAGTTTTATAATAATACTGTACTGCCAAATCATATTGCTTTAGCTTATCATAGCAGTAACCAATTCTAAGTAACGCAAATGATGTAGGTTCTTCTAAAGCGAGCGTTATTTTGTAGTTTTCTATAGCTTCGGTAAATTGCTTTTTCTTTTCTAGAACCTTACCTTTTTCTAAATAGGCTCCTACAAAACTATCGTCAGATATTATTGCAAATTCAAAAGCAGAGAGCGCTTTATCATTTTCATTAATTGTAACATATTGTCTGCCTAGTTGATGCCAAGCAACTTCACAATATGGGTTTTGATCTAAGTAGGCATTTAAAAATGTAATGGCCTCATCGTTTTCTTCTAAAAAGTCATAGCAGTAAATCACATTATATAAAGCCGAATAATCTTCTAAATCTATATCTAAGCACTTTTTAAAATAAATTTTAGCATTTTCAAATTGATCTAAAAACAAATATTCCATACCAATTAAAGCATATAAATCTCCAATACCTTCATCATCATCTTTAGAGAGGTCCAGTGCAATTAATAGTGTATTAACAGCTTTTTCGTGCTCATCTTGTTTAGAGAGTACATTTGCTTTTTGTATATAAATTTCTTCGTTATTTGGTTCTAAAAGGTGAAGTGCTTCTAACGTTTTATTTGCATCATCAAATTTATTTTCTAAAACGTAAATTTCGGTTAGAAACAATTTTAAATTAATTGATGAAGGGTGTTGGTCAAGACCTAATTTAATAGCTTTTTTTGCCAACGCTATTTTACCAGTTTCTAAATAATGGTGTATAATGTTTTCAAATTCATTAGAGTCAAAAAACAAAACATTATTTGTTTTGAGCATTGATTCAAACTTTTTAAGCGAAATATTATTGTTGTCTTCGGGTAGACCAAACTCCATAAGCAAGTAGCATTGTTCGTTTAAATAAATGTACAGTTATCACGGTTTGTTTTTGTTTCATTTGGTTTAATGTTTTTAACAAAATAGTTAACACTTGTACTCTAGGTTTAATTAACTATAGTTAATTATTTAAAAATGAAGTAGTTAATTGGTGTTTTTTAAGGGTGAATTTAAGCTTGAATTGAATCTAAAACACGAGTTATTATCATACAACCTTCTATAATTTCGTCGTTTGAAATTGTTAATGGAGGCGTAATCCTAATTGCTTTGGGTTCAAAAAGGAGCCAAAATAGAATTAGTTGTTTGTCTTGGCATCTTAAAATGACTTCATTTGTAATCTCTGCCGAAGTTGTAATTGCAGCCAACATTAATCCTCTACCGCGAATTTCAGAAATTAAAGGATGCTTTAAATGTTTTCGTATTAATTGCTCTTTTTCCAGAGTTTTGGCCATTAAATTACTTTGGGTAATTTCTTTAAGCGTTGCCAATGCTGCAGCTGCTATTACGGGATGACCACCAAAGGTTGTAATATGACCCAGTTTAGGATTATCTTGAAGTAAATCCATGTATTTTGAAGAGGATGTAAAAGCACCAATTGGCATACCACCTCCAAGACCTTTTCCTGTAACCACAATATCTGGCACGCAGTTGTAGTGCTCAAATCCAAATAATTTACCAGTACGTCCAATACCAGGTTGAATTTCATCCAATATTAATAGCGCTCCAACTGCATCACATTGTTGTCTAACTTTTTCTAAATAATTATCTTTAGGTTCTATAAAACCAGCTCCACCTTGTATAGTTTCTAAAATTACTGCAGCAGTTTTAGTAGTAATTTTTGATAAATCATTTTCTTGATTAAACGTTATAAATTTTACATCTGGAATTAAAGGTCTAAATGCTTGTTTACGCTCTTCAAATCCCATAACACTTAATGCTCCCATTGTATTACCATGATAAGCGTTATGCGCCGAAATAATTTCACTGCGTCCTGTTACACGACGTGCCAATTTTAATGCACCATCTATAGCCTCTGTGCCAGAGTTTGTTAAATACGTTTTCTCTAATGTTTTAGGTAGGTGAGAAGCTAGTAACTTTGTTAATTCAACCGCTTGTTCTTGAATGTATTCTCCATAAACCATGACGTGTAAGTACTTATCTAATTGATTTTTTATAGCTTCAACCACCTTTGGGTGTCTGTGTCCTAAACTACAGGCAGAAACTCCTGCTACAAAATCTAAATAGGCTGTTTGATTAGTGTCATAAATATATGATCCATTAGCATGAGATATTTTCATCGCTAATGGGTGAGGAGTTGTTTGAGCCTGATATTTAAAGAAATCTGAAGTCACTAATTCCCTTCTTTTATTAAAGGTTTTATACTTTTAGTTGTTAAGCTTTTATTTGGTCTAGCTGTTGTAGTAGTTGGTTTTGGCAATTGTCTACCTGCTTTATTAACTTCGTCTTTATCTCGTTTACCAGCTTTTTCAATACGATTTAAGAGTGCTTCATCAATAAATTCTTCATCTTCAACATAGGGATCTAATCCTTTTATTACTGGTAATTCTAAAGGTGGATCTTCGCTAAATAAATCTTCAACGCTTAAAGGTTGTTCTTCTCCTCGCCAATCAAATCCTCTAAATTTTCTTGCATTCTTCGGAAATAGGCTTTCGGGATAAATCTCGCCATCTACTTGATTTAATAGTGTAATAACTTTATATGGTCCATCAAATTGAAGATTAATACTACCCGATTTTGATTTATTTATACCAACTAATGTATCGTTATCATCTCTACTGTAGAAAATAATTTCGGCATTTTTAATAATATCGACATTATAAAGTTCATTATTTTCAAATAAGCCAATTAACCTTTGTCCTTTTATTTGATTAAATCCATCACCTAAGGTGTCTTTACTTATTAAAAAGGCGTTATTAAAAACTTTTAGAGAGTCTAGCTCTTCCTTTTCAACATTAGAAATTAAGTGTATAGAATCTCCTGTCATTTGATTGCCCAAATTCCATATAACCGGTTTTCTCTTTATAGAAAATGCGTCTCCGGTATTAAAACGTTTTAGATTTATAAGTTGAGTAAGCCCTGTTTTATGATCAGCATGAATAGAATCTGCCTTACCGCTCATATCACTTTTATACATTTTAGCGTTATAATATGCTCTCGTGATGCGATGCTCAGGCTTACCTGTAACCATTAATGTATCTGCATGAATATATAGCGAATCTTGTTCTTGAACAGTTATTGCTAATGCTCGTTTGGTTATAAAAACCGAATCTTTAGCTCTAAATACTTCGGCATAATGACCTTTTATAATGCTTTTATTAATAGTATCAGTTACCACAATATTATTAGTGGCAGATGCAAAACTTTTATTTCTATCAAAATAGAGACTATCTCCTTCAACAATACGATTATCGTAATTAATTCTTGAATTTTTAATAAAATACCCAATATCATTATTGGTATCATAAAAACCACGCTCAGAATAAACTTTACTAGTTTCTCCTGTAATTGTAGATGGACCATACATGTATGCATGGCCAGTTTCAGAATAAAAATCAAGCTGATTAGTTTCTAGTGTATATTGAGGATTCACTAATATTACATCTTTAAGAAAACGATATTTGCTATCATTCATATAATATCTACCAATCTGGCTTGTAATTGTACCAGATGAATCTCTTACCACTTTACCTGTAGTATTATAATAAGCCTGTTGCTTGGTACGATCAAAGTAAAGTGTATCTGTAGTAAGCGTAGATTGAGGCTCAGTTAAAACAACATCACCAGCAGCAAATGCCAGTTGTGTAATACCACTATACTCGACATAATTAGAGGTCATATTTATAGTATCGCCTTGTTTAACTCTAACGTTACTGTAGGCTTCTATAAAATCTTCGTTCTGATAATATAAGGCCTTATCGCACCACATATCTACACCTTCGTGTACAATATGTATTTGACTTTGATCACTGCGTACAAACGTGGTTATATTTTCTCCTTTTAACGAATCTTTTACGGTAAAGCCAGAATATTCTATATAGATTTTCTTTGGTTGTTGTGAATAGGAGAGTGCTGCTGTAAAACAGCAAAGTAAAATGAGTATATATCTAGATGTTATATTCAAGTCAAAATTATTTTGATTCAAAAATAACTATTATCTCTTCGGAAATATCTGCCTTAACAGATTTTTAGTAGATTTTTTTAAGACCTAGCGATTATAATCTGAGAAGTATGATGTTTTTTAAGAGATTTACTGAGTGTATTAAAAAAAAAGGTATCCAATGATGAATACCTTTTAATTATTATATGATAAATTTCTATCTATTGATTGTTTGTGTACGATCTGGTCCTACAGAAACTATTGTAATAGGAATTTCTAATTCTTTTTCTAAAAAGGCGATATATTCGTTTAATTCTGATGGAAACTCAGATACGTTTCTCATTTTAGTTAAATCATCCTTCCAACCTTTAAAATCTGTATAAATAGGAGTGACGTTTTCTTCTTCTATATTAAACGGTAAATGTGTAATTGTTTCACCTTGATACTTATATGCTGTACAAACTTTTAAAGTTTTAAAACCTGAAAGTACATCTCCTTTCATCATACTTAATTGCGTTACACCATTAACTTGGCATGCATATTTAAGTGCCACGAGATCTAACCATCCACATCGTCTAGGACGACCTGTTACTGCTCCAAACTCATGACCAATACGTGCCATATCTGCTCCGACCTCATCAAATAATTCGGTAGGGAATGGTCCAGAACCTACACGAGTTGTGTATGCTTTAAAAATCCCGAAGACTTCTCCAATTTTATTTGGTGCAACCCCTAAACCTGTACATGCTCCAGAAGCAGTCGTGTTTGATGACGTTACAAAAGGATAAGTACCAAAGTCAATATCTAAAAGAGATCCTTGAGCACCTTCTGCCAAAATAGGCTTATCTGCTTTTAAAGCTTGGTTTAAATATTCTTCGCTATCAATGAATTGTAATTCTTTTAATCGCTCTACAGCAGCAAAGAATTCCTCTTCCATTTCTTTTAAATCATACTGAATATCTACGTTGTAAAATCCAATCATTGCTTCATGCTTATTAGCTAAAGCTCTATATTTTTCTTTCCAGTTGTCTTGTTCTAAATCACCTATTCTAATACCGTTACGACCAGTTTTATCCATGTATGTTGGACCAATACCTTTTAACGTAGAGCCAATTTTAGCTTTACCTTTTGCAGTTTCTGATGCTGCATCTAGTAAACGATGGGTTGGCAAAATTACATGAGCTTTTCTAGAAATAATTAAGTTTGATTTGTAATCTAATTTAAATTGATCTAGACCATCTAATTCCTGCACAAAAACAACAGGATCTATTACGACTCCATTACCAATAACATTCATAGATTCTTTATGAAAAATCCCAGATGGTATGGTTCTTAAAACATGTTTTATACCGTCAAATTCTAAAGTATGACCTGCATTTGGTCCACCTTGAAAACGAGCAATAATATTGTAGTTGGAGGTGAGTACATCAACAATTTTACCTTTGCCTTCGTCGCCCCATTGTAATCCTAGTAGTAAATCTACTGCCATTGTGTGTTGTTAATTAGTTGGTTTATTTTTTGTTCCGTAGAAATAGAGAGAGTGGTTAGAGATAGATATATCAAAAACCTCTTCTATAGTTTTTTTTATTGATTGTATACGAGGATCACAAAACTCTATGACTTCACCAGTATCTGTCATTATAACATGGTCATGCTGTTTGTCAAAATATGATTTCTCGTAATGCGCTTGGTTTTGACCAAATTGGTGCTTTCTAACTAATGCGCACTCCATTAAAATTTCTATAGTATTGTATAGCGTAGCTCGACTAACACGATAGTTTTTGTTTTTCATTTTGATATATAAAGATTCTATATCAAAGTGCTCTTCACTATCATAAATTTCTTGGAGTATTGCGTAACGCTCTGGTGTTTTTCTATGGCCTTTATCTTCTAAAAACTTTGTAAAAACGTTTTTTACAATCTCTTGGTTAGTTTGTTCTGTTTTTTCACTCATTTTTAACTCGTGTGGAGTTTTCAATTCATCAAGCTTCAAATTTACACATTTTTAAACCAAATAAATTATAAAATTTAGCTAAAAATTAGGCTTAACTATTTTTACTATTAAACTCTGGTTACCTTATCAATTCCGTTAATTTTTTTAAGATTATCTATAAGCTTTTTAAGCATAGTTATATTTGGTACTACTACATTTATTTTTCCTGTAAATATGCCATCATCTGACTCAAAGCTAATACTTTTCATGTTTACATGCATATTTGATGAAATAACTTGTGTAATATTATTTACCAAACCTAAATTATCTATACCAGATAATTTTATTTGTGTGGCAAAGACTTGTTGAGAAGAGTCTATCCATTTGGCTGTCATAACACGATATGCATAGTTTGATTGCATACTTAATGCGTTTGGACAATTTTTTTTATGAACCTTAATACCATCATTTATGGTTAAAAATCCAAATACAGGATCTCCGGGTATTGGGTTACAACATGTAGATAATTTGTAGTCTAATTTTTCTTCTTCTTTACCAAAAACAAGTTGGTCGTATTTTGATGTAATTTCATCTTTATCAATATCTGGAGCAACGGTAGGTTTACGAATTTTATTCTTTATATAACTCATAAACATATTGCTACGTGATGAGGCATAATCCTTAAGCATTGCATTATCAATTGTACCAATGCCAACTCTATAAAATAAATCTAAACTGGTTTTTAGTTTAAAATGAGTAACCATTTCATTAACCGATTTCTCATCTAAAGCAATTTTAAGTTGTTTAAGTTTACGTCTTAAAATTTCTTTTCCATCCTCTGCAATATCTTTTTTGTCTGCCTTTAATGCAGATTTTATTTTACTTAATGCTCTAGCGGTTGTTGCATAGTCTAGCCAGTTGCGGTTTGGTTTTATCGTTTCCGAAGTTAAAATCTCAACATGATCACCACTATTTAGTTCGTGACTAAGAGGTACGAGTCGTCCATTTACTTTTGCTCCTCTCGTTTTCATACCAACCTCTGTATGCACGCTAAACGCAAAGTCTAAAGGTGTAGCTCCTTTTGGTAATGATTTTAAATCGCCTTTTGGAGAGAATACAAATATTTCTTTAGAGTAGAGATTAAGTTTAAATTGTTCTACAAAATCTACAGCATTAGTTTCGTTACTTTCTAACGCTTCTTGTAATTTCCCAATCCAAGTATCTAAAGCATCTTCTGCTTGACCTTCTTTATATTTATAATGTGCTGCATAGCCTTTTTCGGCTATTTCGTTCATTCTTTCACTACGAACTTGGACTTCTACCCATCTGTTTTTTGGACCCATAACTGTAATATGAAGTGCTTCATATCCTGTAGATTTAGGAGAAGAAATCCAGTCTCTTAGACGAGTTGGGTTTGGTGTAAAATGATCTGTAACGATAGAATATATTTTCCAAGCAAGAAATTTCTCATTTTTAAAATCTGATTTATAAATAATTCTAACCGCAAACTTATCATAGACTTCATCAAAATCTACACCTTGTTTTAAAATCTTTTTTCTAATTGAAAAAATAGATTTTGGTCTTCCTTTAATTTCATAGTTTAAACCTTCTTTATCTAAGGAGTCTACTATAACTTTAGAGAATGATTTTATATATTCATCTTGCTCTTGTTTACTTTCTTGCATCCTTTCTAAGATGTCATTGTAAACTTCTGGCTCTGTATATTTCATACCCAGATCTTCGAGCTCGGTTTTGATATTATATAAGCCAATTCTATGTGCTAGAGGCGCGTAAATGTATAATGTTTCTGAAGCAATTTTTTCTTGCTTATCTGGTCGCATAGAGTCCATAGTTTGCATATTATGGAGACGGTCTGCAATTTTAATAATGATAACACGTACATCATCATTAAGTGTCAATAACATTTTTCTAAAATTCTCAGCTTGAGTAGATACATCTGTCTCTTTACTTAGAGATGAGATTTTTGTTAAACCGTCAACAATACGAGCTACAGTGTCACCAAAAAGACGAGCAATATCATCTTTTGTATAATCTGGACTATCCTCAACGACGTCATGGAGTAGAGCAGAGGCAATACTTGTGGCATCTAATCCTATCTCACTGGCAACTATTCTAGCTACAGCAATTGGATGAAAAATATACGCTTCACCAGATTTACGACGCTGATTTTTATGAGCATCTAAAGCTACCTCAAATGCTTGGCGAATGAGAATTTTGTCTTCTTTAGTTAGCGTTTGATAACTTACTTTAAGCAGATTTTTGTAGGCTTTTGCTATCTCAGCATTTTCTTTTTCTATGGCTTCCTCTGTCATAGAACTAAAGTAAGCATAAGTATTTTATTGTGCAATGAGTTTTTTTGCTTTTGTTTTATATATAATTTATAATATTTAAAATAAGTGATTCTATTTTGCTAAAAAGGAGACGAGACCAATACAACTAACGAGTATTATTAATTGAATAATAAATATTGCTAGTGTAGAGAGGCCTAATAATAAATTCTCAATAGTACTGGTTGAGTTCTTGAAAATTTTTATAGTAAGCAACAGAATTATGAGATATACAAATGGATCAAATATTAAAGGCGCTCTTAATATTAAGTAGCTAATAATACCAAGTAAGGTTGCATGACCTATAATAAAAGAACTTATAGTAAGGTTTTCTAAAAAGTTAAATTTATTATATACTATTTTAAACGAAATACTTAAAGGCACTATAGTAAATATCCATACAAATTTTAAATGTGTTCTTAAAAATAATCCTAAATCATTGCCCAGTTGTTCTAGAGTTGACTTAGCTACTTCTGTAACTTGTGTAGGCACTTTTGGTGTTTTTAAAATTGTAATTACCAAAATGTATAAAGTTATGGATAGAATTAGATATGATATTGGATTAAATATTCCTTTTCTTTTACCTAAAATATAATCAACAGCTATCTTTTTAGGTCGTAGCGTTAAGGTTTTTAAATTGTATAGAAACCCTTTATCCATATCTGTTAAAGATGAAAAGGTTTCTTCAGCAATAGAGGGTAAGGTTATTTTCTTTACACCATTTCTTTGTCCGCAATTAGGACAGTAATTTTCTTGATGATTGTTATAACAATTAATACAACTCATTTAGCGCGTAGTTAAATTAAGACGTTTTTCTCAAATTCATAACCCGTTCCAATAATGTAGGATGCGAATAATGTGCCAATACATATGCAGGATGAGGCGTCAAATTGCTTAAACTATTTTTAGATAGTTTTTTAAGTGACGATACTAAGGGTTCTGCTTTATAGGTGTTTTTTGCATAGTCATCTGCTTCATATTCAAATTTACGTGAGAGTTGATTCATTATTAAACTTGTAACTTCGGAAATTGGAGAATACAACAATCCAAAGGCTATTAAACCCACATGAAAGCTAGCAACATTAACACCAAGAGCATTAGATAACATCGGATTAGATATAAATATAGAAAGCACAAATAATGTTAAGCCTGTTAAGGCTATAGAGGCTGTTAAATTATAAATAATGTGTTTCTTTTTATAATGCCCAACTTCATGTGCTAAAACTGCAACAATTTCTTCCTCCTCCAAGTCTTTAACCAAAGTATCATAAAGTGTTACTCGCTTTTCATTTCCAAAACCAGAGAAATATGCATTAGCTTTTGTACTACGCTTAGAGCCATCAATAATAAAAATTTTATCAAGATTAAAACCTACTGACTTTGCATATGCCGAAATTTTATCACGCAAAGTCCCATCTTCTAGAGGTGTTTGTTTATTAAATAGAGGCACAATAAGTTTAGAGTAAAACATATTCATAAATACTGTGAATAGCGTTACAATTCCCCAAGCATAAAGCCAGAACAACTCTTGTGTTTGCTGGTAAAACCAAATGATGAGTGCTAAAATTGCACCACCAATTATTGCCATCATGAGCAAACCTTTTAGTTTGTCGAGTATAAATGTTTTCTTAGTAGTTTTATTAAAGCCAAAGCGCTCTTCAATCACAAAAGTTTTGTAATAGCTAAAAGGTGTAGAAATTAAATCACTTCCCAACATTATTATTCCGAAGAAAATTAAAGCCACCACAATAGAATTTTGGCTATACTGTCTTGCTATATTATCTACATATTCAAATCCATCAAAAAACAGAAAACTTAGAGTTAGTATAATAGAAAACATTGAACTCCATACTCCAAATTTATAATTGGTTTTTTTATAGGCTTGCGATTTTTTGTACTCATCTTTATCGTAAACATCTTGCAATTCACTAGGAATAGGATTGTCATAGTTTTTAGCATTAAGATAATCTAACACCTTATCGATGATAAAATTAACTATGATTATAAAAATAATAATGTAAAATAGAGTAGTAGATGTCATATGTTATTTAAAATTGCGTTGTCGTTTAACTTCAAAAATTAATATTCCTGCTGCGACAGAAACATTCATACTATCAATTTCGCCTTTCATAGGTATTTTAATATTTTGAGTCGAGGCTTGTCTCCATGCATCACTCAATCCTGTAGCCTCTGTTCCCACAACAATTGCTGTAGCCTGTGTATAATCTTGCTCGTGATAATCCACCGCTTCCTGTAAAATAGCACTATAAATAGAAATATTATTAGCCTTTAAAAATGCAATAATTTCATCTGTATTACCTATACCAATTTGGTTAGTAAACACGCAACCAACACTAGATCGCACTATATTGGGATTGTATAAGTCTCCTTTAGGGTTCGCAATTATAACAGCATCTACATTTGCAGCATCAGCAGTACGCAAAATGGCACCTATATTTCCAGGTTTTTCTGGTGCTTCTGCAACTAAAATTAAAGGGTTTTCCTTCGGAAATATTAAACCTTCCAATGTATGTTGTTTCATTTCTACAATAGCGAGTACACCTTCTGTAGAACTGCGATGTGCCAGTTTTTCAAACACTTCACGAGAGATTTGAATGCGTTCAATTTCCGAAGAAATTAAAGTATTTAGAGTTTTAGATGAGATTAAATTTGCATAAAATAAAACGGTTTTAATTTTATAATTAGCCTTAGAGGCGAGCATAAGCTCACGCTGACCTTCTATAACAAAAAGACCTGTTTTTTTACGCTCACGAGATTTGTCTTTTAAAACAAGTATCTGTTTAACAAGTTGGTTTTGTGTGCTCGTAATTTCTTTTTGATGCATTATGGTAAATTTCAATGAATTTGAAAGTCTACAAAGTTACATTTTAAAGCGTTAATAGGAAGATTTTATAATACAGAAATTTATGAATTTGAAATTTAAGGGTAGGAATAATTATATGAAAGATGTTATAGTATTGATATAAATCTTTTGTCTATATGATATTGATTTGTAACTTGTAACAACCAATCAAACTCTTATTTATGAAATCAAAACTACTCGCTTCGCTCATTGTTTTCTTATTTACTTACTTTTCTAACGCGCAAGATCTTACTATGCAAGATGGCTCTTGGACAGAATGTGATTTTATCCTTACAGACTCTGGAGGCGCAACTTCAAATTATGGTAATAACGAAGACCTAACCTTAACACTGTGTCCTCAAAATGACGGTGATTATGTAACCATAAATTTTTTAGATTTTTCTACTCAGTTTAATGAAGACTTTCTTGCTATATATGATGGTCCTACAGCAACTGGTAACAGTCCTTTAATTGGGTCGTTTTCTGGTACAGAATCTCCAGGTTTTATTGAGGCAAATAATGCATCGGGTTGTTTAACCTTAAGATTTATAAGTAACGGTACAGGTACAACAACTGGCTGGTCTGCAGAAGTTCAATGTAATACAGGTCCTTTTGTAATTAACCAGCCAAGTGATTTCTTAAATTGTGATGATAATGGTGATGGGTTTACTCAATTTAATTTATCATTTAAAGATCAAGAAATTTTAGGTGGTCTAAGTCCTAATAATTATAGTATTTTTTATTATGAAACCCAACAAGACGCAGATAATCAAACTAATCCACTGCCAAATGTATATACTAACATTACAAATCCGCAAATTATTTATGTCAATGTTATAGAACTCTCAACAGGTAATTTAGAGCAAACTACATTCAATCTTCTAGTGGATACAGCTCCACAGCCAAATTTGTTAGATATCTATGAGATTTGTGATGGCTCATCAATTTTAGTTGATTCTGGTTTAAATGATTCCAACTATCAATATGAATGGTATTTTGATGGGATTATTTTACCAAATGAATTTGGCCCAACATTAGAAGTCACTCAAACAGGTTTCTATCAACTAGGCGTTTTTACAGCTAATGGTTGTAATTCATTTACAGGATTTGAGGTTATATTAAATGATTTTAGTTCTATTACTCAACCATCACCTTTAGTGGTTTGTGATGACGATGATGATGGTTTTGCAATATTTGATTTAGAAGATAAAATATCAGAAATCACAAATGGAATTGATAACCCGAGTTTAGTTGTGAGCTTCCATGAAACAGAAGCAGATGCTTTTAATAATGTAAACGCTTTAAGCTCACCATATAACAACGTTACACAATCATTTCAAACCATTTATGTAAATGTATCCGATCAGTCTGGCAATTGCTCAACAGTAGTACCAATGGATTTAGTTGTAGATGTTAATTGCGTAACAGCATCATCAGTAAATTACAGTGTTTGTGGAGAAAGTCCTAATATTCCTGTAATTGTTGATTTGACATTGAATGAATTAGAAATGGTTAATGATCAAAATACAGCAAACTTTACTTTTGAGTACTATTTAACTCAAGCAGATGCAGATGCTCAAACTAACCCTCTAACAAACCCTGAAATTTATGAGGTAAGTGGTAACTCATCAACAATTTACGTAAGAGTTATAGAGAATTCTACTAGTAATTTTACCATTGTAAACATTTTTGTAAACTTTAATTTAAATCCAGAAATTAGTTTTAATGATTTCTATGCAATCTGCTCAGGACAAGAAGTTGTATTAACACCTTTTGTTAATGGAGATTCTGGAGGAAATTTAACCTATTTGTGGAGTAATGGTCAAACCGATCCAGAGATTGTAGTTTTTGAAGGTGGAGATTATTCAGTTACGGTTACAGATACTATAACTGGCTGCTCAGGTTTTGCAGAGGTTTTTGTAGACGAAGGAGATACACCAGTAACCTTTCAGCCAGATAATATGATTTCATGTGTAGCAAATGGAGTTTTTGATTTAACATCTGTTTATGCGCAACTGTTAGGTGGAGAAAATCCAACTAATTTCAATATCAGTTTTCATTTAAATACAAGTGATGCTTTTAACCAAACTAATGCTATTGCAAATCCAGAGCAATTTACAACTACAATAAGTCCATTAACAATATTTGTTACTGTACAAAATATTAGCAACTCTTGTATATCTATAGAATTATTTGATATTATTTCTGAGGATTGTCCAATAGAAGTAAATTGTGGAGAAGATGCAATTAACACAACCTATTGCTATGAACTTGACTCAGCAGATGAGTATACATATACAAGTACAAATGGTGCTCCAATACAAGTAGTTTTTAACGCTGGTCAAGTAGAAGATACTTGGGATGAATTGACTGTAGTAGATAGCGACGGGACAGTTATATATTCTGGCTACGGAAACAGTGGAGACCTTACAGGACTTACATTTTCGTCATCAGGAGATACACTTACTATCTTTGTAGATTCAGATGGAGTATTTGCTTGTGCTGATCAAAATTACATACCTATAGATTATGATGTAAGTTGTGTAGACTTAACTGCGTTACCTAATTGCACATCTCTATTAACAACACCTCAGGATGGCGATGTTGATATCAATGAAAATATAGATTTAACATGGACAGCTGCTTCAGGATTTGTTGGTGGTTATAAATTATCTGTTGGTATCACACCTAATGGTACAGAAGTTTTAAACGCTCAAGACGTAGGTAATGTTTTAACTTATGATATAGGTACACTAGATTATGAAACAACATATTATGTAACAATTGTAGCTTATAATATTAATGGTGATGCTACAGGTTGTACAGAGCAAAGTTTTACAACCAGAACAAATCCTAATCAAACTGTTGTTTGTGATGAAGGTGCCATAAATACTACTTATTGCTATGATAATAATGATACTACATCATTTAGTTTTCAAAGTGAAAACGGTGACCCTTTAACCATATTCTTTAATGCTGGTAGTACAGAGGTTAATTTTGATACTATAACAATTTTAGATTCTAATGGTAATGTTATGAATCCTAATTTGCCATATGGCAACAGTGGAGATTTTACAGGTTTATCATATACATCCTCAGGCGATACGATTACGGTAGTTTTTGATAGCGATGGCTCAATTAGTTGTGCAGCTGGTAGTAATTGCTGTACAGAACAATTTGATTTTGATGTGTATTGTTCTACAGCAATAGGTATTATAGATGTTAGCGCATTTGTAGATGTAAATACAAACACAATTTTCGATGCGTCAGAGCCAAATTTCTCTAATGGTTATTTTACCTACGAAAAGAATAACGACGGAAATGTTAATACTATTAATTCTTCAACTGGCTCATTTCAAATAGTGAGTACTGAGGAGACAGATGTTTATGAAATTACATTTAATTTATATGAAGAATCTGAAGGTTGTTATGATATTACAACCAGTACATTTAATAATGTGAGTGTTTTAAATGGCGCTTCGGTAGCTCTAGATTTTGCAGTTGTAGAAGAGCAAAGTTGTGAAGATTTATCTGTATCTCTAATTAATTATTGGACACCACCAAGACCAGGTTTTAGTCACGATAATTATATAGTACTTGAAAATTTAGGATTTACTACTATAACATCTGGTACAGTTGAGTTTATTGCAGACCCACAATTAATTTTTAATAGTGTTACAGGTGTAAATTCTAATTATACGGTTAATACCACAGCAACAGGATTTACGTTAGATTTTGTAAACCTCCAGCCAGGAGCTGTTGAATATATAGATATTTCGTTAACATGTCCTGCAACGGTAGCACTTGGAGACATTGTAACCAATACTGCTAATTATTTAACTAATAGTAACGATTTAGTTGCTAGTAATAATTACTCTACATTATCTGAGTTGGTTGTTGGTTCTTGGGATCCAAATGATAAAAGAGAATCGCATGGTCCAAGAGTAGATTATCAAACATTCTCATCGTCTGATGAGTGGTTGTATTATACTATTCGTTTCCAAAATTTAGGAACTTTTGCAGCCGAATTTGTGAGAATTGAAGATGCCTTAAATAACCAATTAGATGCAACAACTTTTCAAATGTTGCGAGCAAGTCATGATTACGTTGTTACAAGAACAGATGCAGATCTAGAGTGGTTTTTTGAAGATATTAATTTACCAGCAGAGCAAGATGATGTAGATGGTAGTCAAGGTTTTGTTTACTTTAGAATTAAACCAAATCCTGGTTATGCAATAGGAGACATTATACCTAATACTGCATCTATATTTTTTGATTTTAATGCTCCTGTAATCACCAATAGATTTGATACAGAGTTTGTAGAAGAAAACCTATCTGTTGATGCTCAAGATTTTGTGTCGTTTGATATGTTTCCAAATCCTGCAAATGATGTAATTACTATTCGATTAAATGAAAATCATTCAGGAAATATATACATTACCATTGTTGATCTTCAAGGCAAAAATATTATTGAAGCTCAAATTTCCGAAGAAAACATTATAGAATTAGATATTAAAGATTTACAAAGCGGGTTATATTTTGTAAAGCTAAGTACAAGTAATAAAAACAGTGTGAAAAAACTAATTATAGAATAGTCTAAATTTTAATTAGTTGTTAAAACCTCAAGATTTTCTTGAGGTTTTTTTGTAAGCAATTCTTAATATCTTCGTCAAAGTAAATTATTAAAATAATAATCATAACTAAACCAAAAATTAATGAAATTAGCAAGTTTACTATTTAGTGTACTACTCGTTTTTACCTCGTGTAAAGATGCAAAAACTCCAGAAACGGTTAAATCTATTGATTACTCAAAAGAGACTCTAGATGTAACAACTAGTACATATCCTGAGAATATTACTAATATTTTTGATGCTCATGGAGGTGTAGATTCTTGGAGAAAAATGAAGACCTTAAAATTTACAATGCCAAGTGATAAAGGAAACGAGATTACAACTACCGATTTACACAATAGAAATTCTATTATAGAAATGCAAAATCATACCATAGGTTATGATGGTGAAGTAGTTTGGTTACAAAATAAAGGCAAGACTGTTTACGATGGTAATCCCAAATTTTATTATAATTTAATGTTCTATTTCTATGCTATGCCCTTTGTTTTAGCAGATGATGGTATTATTTATGAAGATGTAGAGCCTCTTAGATTTGAAGGAAAAGTGTATCCAGGAATTAAAATTGCTTATGAGAGTGGAGTAGGAGAATCTCCAGAAGACGAGTATGTTTTATATTATGATCCAGCTACCAATGAGATGGCTTGGTTAAGTTATACCGTAACTTTTTTTAGTAAAGAAAAGAGCAAAAAATGGTCTTATATAAATTATAGCGATTGGCAAACAGTTAATGGTTTAAAACTGCCTAAGCGTCTAACGTGGTACAATGTTGAGAATAATCAACCTACTACTGTTAGAAATGATAAGAGTTTTACAAATGTTGTTCTAACAGAAGATTCTAAAGGCGCTGCATCGTTTGCAATGCCAGAAAATGCAGAAGCCATAAAATAATATTTTAACAAAAAAAAAAGCCTGATAATAATTTTATCAGGCTTTTTTTTATGAATTATTTTGTTAATTCTGTGCTTCGTATTTTTTTGAGTATCGTTGCCAAAGTTCGGTTTGATGTGTTTCTAAGCTCAATAATCTACCATCTATAAATGCATGAGTTAATAGATTTGTTCTCATATCTAATGCATCACCTTCGCTTATAAATAAGGTAGCACTTTTTCCAACTTCTAGAGTGCCATACATATTATCAATGCCTAAAATTTTAGCAGTGTTTTGAGTAATTAATTGTAAAGCCTGTTCTTTTGTTAAGCCATAAGCAACAGTTGTACCAGCATAAAATGGCAGGTTACGAGAATTCATACGTTCCATTTGGCCACTTGTTTCTAATGCAACTGTAATACCTTTATCTGTTAACAATTTTGCAAGTTTAAATGGCATATCATAATCATCATCTGTTTGGCTAGGTCTTGTGTGTACACGTTGTAAAAGAACTGCTATATTATTATTTTTTAGCAAATCTGTTACTTTGTGAGCTTCGTATCCACCAACAATAACTGTTTTAGAAACGTTATTTGATTTAACAAAATTAACTGCATCTGTAATTCCTTTTTCATCATCTACATGTATATATAAGGTTTTAGCTCCAGTAAATAAACCATTAGTTGCCTCATAAGGTAGATGTGTAGAAGCTTTGTCACCAGCTATATAGGTTTTTGTAGCATTAAAATAATCTGTAATTTCTGTTACTTGCTTATCATAGTTTTTATTAACCTTCATGCCAGGATCTTCTCCTAACCACCAGCGACCTCTAGAAAAACTACTTGGCCAATTTAAGTGAATTCCGTCATCTTCTTTTATAGCAGCGTCTTCCCAATTCCAGGCATCAAATTGTACGATCGAAGATGTTCCAGAGATACGACCACCACGTGGTGTAATTTGTCCTAATAAAACTCCGTTAGGTCTCATAGATTCAACAATTTTAGACTCCGCATTATAAGCTATTAAGCTTCTAATGTGTGGGTTCCATGAGCCTAATTCTGCACCATCATCTGTTGCTCTAACCGAGCTAATTTCAACTAATCCTAACGTAGAATTTGGTACTATAAAACCAGGATATACGTGTTTACCGTTGGCATTTATAACGTCCATATCTGTCATATCAACTTTTGTAGTTGTCATATCTGCAACGGTTATAAGTTTACCATCCTTAAATACGATAATACTAGAATCTATGACATCACCATTACCTAAATGAGCAGTAGCTCCAGTAATAGCAATTGTGTTACCTTGCTTGGGAGCAGGAGTCTGTTGTGCAATACTTATAGAAAAACAAAGCACTGCAATTAATAATAATTTTATATTAAGTGTTTTCATTTTGGTTGTTTTAGTGTTGTACATGATCTAAGTAATCACAATGCATTTGATCTTTCTCTTTTTTCTTAATAGGTTGTGTTTTTAAACCTTTGTTTTTAGCAATCATCATTTGGTTAATGAGTTCGCTTTTCTCTTTCTTTAATTGAGCACGCATGATTTCATCACGTTTTAAATCGAAGTAAGTAACTCCTTCTATAATTGTTTTTTCCGCTTTAGCATAAATAGACATTGGGTGGTCTGACCAAAGTACAACATCTGCGTCTTTACCAACTTTAATACTACCAACACGTTTATCAATATGTAATAATTTAGCAGGATTAAGAGTTACAAATTTCCAAGCATCTTCTTCGCTAATGCCACCATATTTAACAGATTTTGCAGCTTCTTGGTTTAAACGTCTAGACATTTCTCCATCATCACTATTTATTGCAACTACAACGCCTGCATTATGCATTATTGCAGCATTATAAGGAATTGCATCATTAACTTCGTATTTGTATGCCCACCAATCACTAAAAGTTGAACCACCAACACCATGCTCAGCCATTTTATCTGCAACTTTATAGCCTTCTAAGATGTGTGTAAAAGTATTTATATTGAAATCAAATTTCTCGGCAACCTTCATCAACATATTAATTTCGCTTTGTACATACGAGTGGCAAGAGATAAAACGTTCTTTGTTTAAAATTTCGGCAATTACCTCCATTTCTATATCCTTTCTATATGGTTTTCCACTTTTTTTCAAATCGTCATAAGCCTTTGCTCTTGTAAAATAATCTATATACAATTGCTCAACACCCATTCTTGTTTGCGGAAATCTATTGCGTGCATTATCTCCCCAATTTGATTGTTTTACATTTTCGCCTAAAGCAAATTTTATAAATTTAGGACTATCATCATAAATTAAATTTGCTGCAGATTCTCCCCATTTTAATTTAATAATTGCAGAGCGACCTCCAATTGGATTGGCAGATCCGTGTAATATTTGAATAGATGTAACACCACCTGCAAGATTTCTATAAATATCAATATCTTCGTCGTCAATAACATCTTCTATAGATACTTCTGCAGAGGAGTTATGACCGCCTTCATTAATAGAAGCTGCAGCTATATGTGAGTGTTCATCAATAATACCAGATGTTAAGTGTTTACCAGTTGCGTCGATAACTGTTGCGCTACCATCTGATAAATCCTTACCAATTTTAGTAATCTTTCCGTTTTTTATAAGTACATCTGTATTCTCTAAAATCCCATCTTTTTCATTAGTCCAAACTGTAGCGTTTTTAAAAAGTAATGTTTCTTGTTTTGGAAGTTCTGCAAACCCATAAGCCATATTTGGATAGGTGATTGGCATGATTTCTTTAACCGAATCTTTTGCTTTCTCTTTTTTATTTTTTTCTTTTTCTTCGGAAACTGACTCCTTTGCATCTGTTTTCTTTGCAAAAAACGTCATTTCATTACCGTTAGGAAAAATTGCTGTTCCGTTTAAAGTCTTACCGTTAGTTACGTAAGCGCTTAATCTAATAAATTGTTGCTCGGTACTATCTTTTGTAGTCATTGCAATATTTACCCAATCATCAGCAAAAGAAATTTTAGAACCTCTAGTTTTACCATCGCTTGTAATTTCAGATTTTAATTTACTTGGCATTCCTTTTAAGCTCATTTTATAAGATTCTCCAGCAAGAGTAAATTCATAATCTCCTGTGATATCCTGAGTATTCATATCTTCAAGAACAGTTTTTTGTCCTTGTACCCAGTTTTCATAAAGTTTAGTTTTCTTTTCAAAAATATCACCAGATGTAATTAAGAAATTTGCATAAGACCCTTTTTGGAGTGAGCCAATCTGAGAAGATTTACCTAATAATTGAGCAGGTATAGTTGTTAATGCTTGTAATGCTTTTTCTTTTGAAAGTCCATATTCTATAGCCTTAATAAGATTAGGCATAAATGTTTTAGGAGACTTTAAATCATGAGTAGTAAATGCGAATTTAATACCATTGTCTGCAAGAATCTTAGCGTTTGCAGGTTCTTGGTTCCAGGCTTTCATATCGCTCAACGCAAGAGATCTACTTAAAAATGCATTTTCTACATCATATGCATTTTGGAAATTTACAGGTATAATGTATGAGGCATTAGTAGCTTTAACATCATCAACACGTTCATATTCATCACCACCTCCAAGAATCACATACTGTATTCCAAATGCATCACCAACTTTGTCAGCTCTCATACCATTCATTCTGCTTCCTGCAGCAAAGATTTGTACTAAGTTTTTATTGCTGTTTAAAGCTTCTAAAGATAAATCTTTGGTGTCGCTGTTTCCATTTGCATACCAAGACGCATCATTATACATTTGGCGCAATAAAGCCATACTACCCATAATAGATCCAGGATAAGATTGTCTAGACGCAGCACTTTTACTAAATGAAAAATATTGACCAGAGTTTGGTGCTAAAATGCGAGCTTCATTACCTTCATTTGTATTAAGTGCAACTAAAGTACCTGTGCCTCTAACAATACCATCTTCTATATGTGTATTCACGACACCAAAACCGGCTTTCATTAATTCTGAAGCGGTTTTAGAATCAAAGCTAAATTTGTCTAGAGCCTTATTCTCTGGCATTACATGGTCACTCCAATAATAGCCAGTTCTACTTGGTCCATATTGCGGACTCCTACCACCTCCAGAAGAGCGTTTTGGTTTTTCTACGCCAAAAGTTGAGTACATATCTATAAAAGAAGGATAAATACTCTTACCTTTTAAATCTACAACAGTTGTGTTTTTAGGTATACTAACTTGATTACCAGATGCTACAACTTTACCATCCTTAATTAAAAGTGTTCCATTCTCTACAATTTGAGTTGGTGTCACATAAATTTTGGCATTTGTAAACGCTTGATAACTTGTGTTTTTGGTTTTTACACCATCGTTTTTGGGGAAGTAGTCTTGTGCAAATAATGCAAAACTGCAAAAGCATAGCGCAATTGCAAACTTGATTTTATTCATATAAAATTGGTTGATTAATTATTCATCCTAAAGATAAAAATTAACCACATATCAATGTACAAAATCTAAAGTTTTAACGTTTTAGTCTATTAATTTATAGGGTGATTTTTATGGTAGTTTACCAAAAGTGCAACTACATAACTATAACTTTCCATACCACCAGATTGATTATTGGTTTTTAAAAAACCATCATATGTACTTTTAAAAATTGGTTCGAGTGGGTTTTGGTAAGCATCCCAAAAATCTCTAACTTCTTGATAGTTTTTTAAGACACCTTTATTAAGTTGAGCTAAATTTTGCTCATAGAGTGTGATATCTCTTTTATATAACTCTCCCAGGCAATGACGTAGAGCAAAAGCATGACCCGAATAATTAAAATAAACATCTGGATGATGCATTGCTGCCATACTACCTATAAAATTAGCTTCGTTTTCGGCAGCATAACCCAATTGGTGAGCAACCTCATGACTTCCTGTAGTAGGAAATTTATAAGAAGGAATTAATCCATCTACTTGCGCTTCATTAGTAAAAGGATTTAAATATCCAGAAAAACCCATATAAGTTAATGGTATACTATATAAAGAGGGTTTAATACTTCTTGGCTGGTATTTTAAATAAGGAAACACTTTAGATAAATTATCATAACCATCTGGTATCATTTTTAAAATCTCAGATTTTGAGTAAGGCACAACAACTTTACTAGTATCAACCTTAGCAAGTAACAATTGTAAAGTATTAGTCTTATTTATGAGTTGCTGCGTTAAGTTAACCAGTTCTGTAGTAGTATAATCATGCTCTATATTTAAAGATTTGTGTAGCGGTAACCTATAATAATTAAATGCCCAAAGTATATGAAACGCAAAATAACCAACCGAAACCGCAGTCATTATATCCAAAACCCAATGCTTTGTGTCTTTGTAGATTCGTTTTCTATTAAGATAAAACCACCTCAAAATATAAATAACCAAAAGTGTATATAATATATCGCCAACTGAAAATGGTAACCAGCCAAACGCATAGCGCATCGTTTTAGAAATCCAAATATAAACACCATGACTATAAACAGACTCTACAAAAGTAGGGTAGTGCGCTAAGATTTTCAGTAGAATAATCTGAGGTATTATAGATAGAGCAAGAATTAATTTTTTGTATTTGAGCATGCTTCAAAAATAAGTATTTTTTAGACCTAAAGTAAACAGTATTTAGTGAAGTTGGTATCCTGCTTTTCGTTTTAGCTTTTGTGCCAAAAGGCTACCACTACAATCAGGAGTAGCGAGAGAGATGGCTTTGTTTAGCTAAATCTTCGAATCATGAGATTCATTCATGACATAACACTTATGAAAATTAAATATTATAGATATCTCTTAGCTTTAAAAACCTTCAAAGATATTTAAGCTAGTTGAACTACAATTTGTAACTTCGCAAAAGAAATAAACAGTTGATGTTTCCGAAGAAAGAGAAAGGAAAATCAGTTTGATTTTAAAACAATATTAAATATGAGTGCAGAAATAAGACAGCTAGAACCAAAAGCCCTTTGGAATAAATTTGCAGACCTAAACGCAGTACCAAGACCTTCTAAAAAAGAAGAACGTGTCATTAAATTTATGAAAGATTTTGGCGCGAGCTTAGGTTTAGAAACCATAGAAGATGAAGTGGGTAATGTAATTATTAAAAAACCTGCAACTTCTGGTATGGAAGATCGTAAACCAATTGTAATGCAATCGCATTTAGATATGGTGCATCAAAAAAATAATGATACTGTTTTTGATTTTGATAATCAAGGTATTGAGATGCATGTTGTTGGAGATTGGGTAAAAGCAAAAGGCACAACTTTAGGTGCAGATAACGGTCTAGGTGTTGCAACTATCATGGCAATTTTAGAAAGTAAAGACATAGCGCATCCAGCACTTGAAGCCTTGTTTACCATTGATGAAGAAACAGGAATGACAGGAGCAATGGGATTAAAAGGAGGTTTGCTTAAAGGTAAAATTCTTTTAAACTTAGATACCGAAGAAGATGACGAAATTGGCGTAGGATGTGCAGGAGGTGTAGACGTTACTGCAACAAGAACTTATGAGCAGGAGGAAACACCTGAGTTTAAAATAGGATTTAAAGTTACTGTAAAAGGATTACGAGGAGGACATAGTGGTATGCAAATTCACGAAGGTTTGGGTAATGCCAATAAAATCATGAACAGAGTTTTGTTTGATGGGTTTGAAAATTATGGTTTACGTATTGCAGAAATTGATGGCGGAAGTTTAAGAAACGCAATCCCAAGAGAAAGTAATGCTTTTGTGGCTATAGACTCTATTCACGAAGAAGCATTTCTATCTGATATGGAAGCGATTGCTCAAGAAATAAAAAAAGAATATAAAACCATGGAGCCAGATATGGTTATTGAGGTATCTAAAATTGAGACACCTTCGCATATTATGGATTTGGGAGTGCAAGAAGGTTTAACAAGAGCAATTTATGCAGCATTAAACGGTGTACATCGTATGAGTGCTGATATTAAAGATTTGGTAGAAACCTCTAATAATGTAGCTCGTGTAATTGTAAAAGATGGAGCAATTAAAATAGGATGCTTAACGAGAAGCTCTGTAGAAAGTTCTAAATGGGATTTGGCAAATATGCTACGTGCTACTTTTGAGCTTACTGGTTGCGAAGTTGAATTTTCGGGAGATTATCCTGGTTGGACACCAAATATGGATAGCGACATACTTAAAGTAATGGTGCCTCTTTATAAAGAACTAAATGGTGGAGAAGAACCTCACGTTGCTGCTTGTCATGCAGGATTAGAATGTGGTATTTTAGGAACTAATTATCCTGAAATGGATATGATTAGTTTTGGACCTAATATTAAAGGTGCACATTCACCAGATGAACGTGCTCAAATTTCATCTGCACAGAAATACTGGAAATTTGTATTGGAGATTTTAAAAAATATTCCGAAGAAATAAGTAACTATAACGCATAAAAAAAGCCTTTCATAATGAAAGGCTTTTTTTATTTTTCTTGGGATGAAAAATTACTTCTTTTCAACAATATCGACTAGTTCGACGATAAATGTTAAGTCTGTATTTGGTGGTATCCCTCTGTTACCACGCTCTCCATATGCTAAATGAGATGGTAAGTAAAAGAATGCTTTCTCACCAACCTTTAAAGTTGATAAAGCTTCTCTAAATCCTGGAATCATAGCAGCATTCGGACTTACCAACATTTTTGTTGGACCATAAGCATTAGCATCTGCACGTCTTTGATTAAACATGCCATATTTTTCGGCAATTTCTACACGATCGCTATCAAATAAACGACCATCTGTGAAATAACCTTCATAATATACTTTTACCGAGTCTCCAGCTCTTGGCTTAGCGCTTGTGCCTTCTTTTAAAACTAATTTTTTAAGACCAGAAGCTAAAGCAGTTGTCTTGGTTGTATAGTCTTCGATTATTGGCTTTGTCTCTGCAGATGCAGTTGCAATCTTCTCTTCACGTTCTTTTCTTTCTTGCTCTATTTTAGCTTTCTTATCTTCTTGAATTTGTGCTATTTCTGCTTCGACATTTGGCAATTCTGTCTCAAATACTTTTGGAGCATTAAATGATTTTGCACCAGATCCTTTTCTAATAATATTTACTTTTAAAATATATACAGGCTCAACTGGCTTATTAGAGCCAGGAGTAACTTGTACATTAGAAATAGCATCTTGTACTTCGATACCTTTTACTAATTCTCCAAAAACAGAGTGACAACTAACTCTTGGTTGATCGCATGGTTTTAACTCACCATTATCATCATACGCGTTTAGGGTTGGGTAAGGCACTTCGGTAACAAAAAACTGGCTACCATTAGTATTAAATCCTCCACCATTTGCCATAGATAATAATCCACCTCTATCATGTTTTAAAGACGGGTCAAAATCTGCTGTAAATCTATAACCTGGATTTCCCGTTCCAGTACCTGTATGATCACCACCTTGTATCATAAACTTATCCATAACGCGATGAAAGGTTAAACTATCATAATAAGGTTTTCCTTTAAATTCATCTCCCATCATTGGGTGATTACCTTCGGCTAATGCCACAAAATTTGCAACGGTAACTGGTACTTTTTCGTAAAAAAGTTTAGCTATCATTGTATCTTTGCTTGTTACAATTTCAGCGTAAAGTCCATCTTCTAAATCAGGATATTCTTCCTTACAAGAGACCATTGTTATTACTAAACATAGCATTAAAAGCTGTAGTGTTTTACTCATTAATTTCATTCTAATTATTGATTTTTGGTGTTATATTATTTACGGTTACTTTTACTATTAACGGTATATTTGTTCCTATTTTATTTTTGTCTCCATAGTAGCCATAAGCTTTTTGTGACGGAAATAAAAAGGTGACAACTTCGGTTGGTTTCATTAATTTTAAACCTTCTCGCAAGCCAGTGAAAATCTCTTGTTGATCCATAACATAGGTTTGATTACCAAGTTCATTTTCAGAATAAATGGTATTACCATTAAGATCTCTTACATCGTATTTAAAACTAACGGTATCTCCAAAACCAGGAGTTAAAGTGTCTTTTGCAACTTTTGTGTGGTATCTATACCAAAAACCACTGTTAGAAGCGACATAATCATACTCAGGATTTTGAGCCATTAATGTTTCAATTTTAGTACGTTCTCTAGCGTTTAACTTTTTATTACGCTCTGCAGATTCTTTATAGAATGAGCCAGATTGAACAGACTCTGGTTTGCGAGCCTCTGGTGTTTTACAACTAGATAAGGTTATAATACAAATTAGAAGAATTATATATTTCATTAGGCTTTGAGGTCTTTTTTATATTGAGGCAAGATACTAATAAATTTATCAATGGTATCGTTCATGCTTAAATCACTTTTACCGCCTGCAGCGTTGGTGTGTCCTCCTCCTTGAAAATGAGTTCTAGACAACTCATTAACTGAGAAATCACCTTTACTTCGTAGTGATATTTTGATAATTTGGTCTTGCTGACTTTCTATAAAAATGGCAGCAAAAATAATACCTTTAAGGGATAACCCATAATTTACAAAACCTTCGGTATCACCTTTTTTAAAATTAAAAGTATTAAGCTCTTCTTGTGTAAGAGTAATGTATGCGGTTCTATACTCTGGTATAATTTTTAAATTGCTTAGTGCTCTACCTAAAAGCTGGGTGCGTTCATAACTATTTGTGTCCATAATATTATTATGAATTTGTGAGTTATTTGCGCCTTTTTCAATTAGATTACCAATAATTTTATGCGTTGCACTTGTTGTTGACGGAAATCTAAATGACCCAGTATCTGTCATTATTCCAGTATACAGACATGTTGCAATAGCTTCATCAATTTTATCTGTGTCATCTAGCATGTCTATAAAATTGTAAACCATTTCACAGGTAGAAGACATAAACACATCAGAGTACATAAACTTAGCATAGGTTTCTGGTTGTTGATGATGGTCTATCATAATTTTTATAGCCTCCGTTTTGGCTACGACACTTTCCATTTCGCCAATTCTCCCTAATGAATTAAAATCTAATGTAAATATGATTTCTGCGGAAACGAGCCATTTATCACACACATCTTTTTGTTGATCATACTTTAAAACAGTAGATTCTCCAGGCATCCATTTTAAAAAATCGGGATAATCATTTGGTGCAATAATAACCGCATCGTGCTTGTATTTATTTAAGTAATGTAAAAGCCCAAGAGTTGATCCTATGGCATCTCCATCTGGATTTTTATGCGGAATTAAAACTATCTTCTTTGGAGAACTTAAAAGTTCTTTTATACTTTTTATATCTTCTTTAATCATAGGTAGCGAAGATACAATTTTTTGAATTTTACCTGCTATAATAGCTTTAGGTTTTGCATTAATTTATGAGAATTTATAGTTGTTTAAACATACTACTTTATAGAATTCGTTTTAGTCTCAAGATGATTTTAATATAATAAAATCGTAAAAACAACTATTAAATCTTGTGTAAAATTGTATTTTAAAAAATATTGTATTTCTTGATAAATACATTACTTTTGCAGCTCAAAATAAAACAAAAAAATGGCAACAAATAGAACATTTACAATGCTTAAACCAGATTCTGTTGAAAAAGGGAATATTGGTGCAATTTTAGAAAAAATTACTGCTTCTGGTTTTAGAATCGTAGCAATGAAATTAACACAATTGACAACTCGTGATGCTCAGGCTTTTTATGAAGTACATAGCGAAAGACCTTTTTACGGTGAATTAGTTGAATATATGACAAGAGGTCCAGTTGTAGCAGCTATCTTAGAAAAAGAAAATGCTGTAGAAGATTTTAGAACTCTTATTGGTGCTACTAATCCTGCTGATGCAGCAGAAGGTACTATTAGAAAATTATATGCAGCTTCTATGGGAGAAAATGCAGTTCATGGTAGTGATAGTGATGAAAATGCAGCTATTGAAAGTGCTTTTCATTTCTCTGCTAGAGAGATGTTTTAATTAAAACATTATACATTATAACTAAAAAGCGTAACCATTGGTTGCGCTTTTTTTTATACATTATTTTACAGTTCTTAAAATCTTTTCCATTTTACGTCCTCTCGCCAATTCATCAATAAGCTTATCTAAATATCTACATCTTTTAGTAACTTCATTTTCTATATCTTCTATACGATAGCCACATATTACGCCTTTTATTAAATGTGCGTTAGGGTGTAATGTGCAGTCATCAAAAAAGGTTTTATAAGTGACTTCTTTTTTAATTAAATCCTCCAGAGTGTTTTGGTCATAACCTGTTAACCATTCAATTACTTGATGTAACTCATCTATTGTTCTACCTTTTTTCTCAACTTTTGTTACATAATGTGGATATACAGATGAAAATTTCATGTTTGCAACGCGCTCATCGTGGTGACTAGTAGTACTCATAATAATTAATTTATTTTGAAATATTTTGTTAATCAAATTACATATTTAATATAAATAATGGCTTAGTTAAATTTGGTTTATATAAGCGACTATTTTAGAACTTGGTTCATAAAATACATATAGATAGCCATGACCAAAAGAGAGGTAAGGATCAATACTTTCTTTATCTAAAATCTCTTGACCAAATTTAGTTTTACAATCGTCAATATCTCCAAGCTGAAATAAAAATTCCATTTTATTCCCAGTTATTGGGCACAGAGGCCAAGCATCATTTTGTATCCAATTTGGTTGGCCAGTATGACCAATCTCTCCAGACACAACTTCTAATTCGTGAACTCCAATTTTAATCTTGGTTGGTTTAGGGTTATCGAAATAAAAGTTTAACTTTTTATATTCTATATAAGCATTGGCAGGAATATCATCAAAAAGTATATTGAAATTAGAATCTATATTTTCTCTAATTAACTTAGGACTTAAGGCATTGGTATAATCAAAAAATACGGGTTGTTGCAAGTCTATAAATATTGGGCATACCAAATGAAAATTAAAATCAATTAGTTTTAAAGCAGATTCATGTTTTGATATCATACCCAAATAAACTATTGGACTTGTTTCTAATTTAGGAATTATTAATTCTGCTGGAGCCTTTCCTCCAATAGAATTTTTACCTTTTGGATTAAGTATTAAATAGGTCTTGTTAGATTTTTTTTTAAAAATTTTAGTAAGAAAGCTCATTTGATATAAATTATATGTCTTTAATGATAAACCATTACAAGATAATAAGTGGTTAAGCTCATCTTTTAACTAAACCACTTAATTGCTTACCAAAAAGAGCAGAAACTCCTGCTGCCAAACCACCAATTATTCCTGTAACCAAAATCAATACATAAGGATTTCCGCCAAGCGTAAAGAGGGTGGATATCTTTTTAGACAAAGTAAAATCGTTACCGTTACTTATAATAAATGCGTATATGGACCAAAAGCAAAAAATTGCAAAAAACGGAATAAAAAATACAGCAGCCTTTTTCAGACTAAAAAAAAGTGCAGACACAAATCCAGCAACCATTACAGACCACCAAGGTAAAAATTGAGATAAGATTAAGGCAATTATAATAGTTACGACGAAATTAATTATATTTTTTTTAATCATTATTTACTAGGGTTTAAAGTTTGTGTAGCTATAATTTTATCTGTCGCAGTGGTACTTTGCATAAAATTTAATTCGTGATATTTTCCAATTGCCCAATCATCTACAAAATTATCATAGTAGACACTACCAGGATTTCCAGATTGTCCGCCAGGATAAATCCCTAATGCTTTTGGTGGCGAACTCATTTCTACAATCATTCTCCAAGAAGGACCATGAGTTTCAGACGTTGCATTTACAATACTTGCGTCTCCACCTATAGGTAAATTATATCTAGAAAAAGCAGGTATACCTTGTAATAAATGATCAACTCGAGTGCTTTTATAGGCTTGCCAATTATAGTCGCCATTTTTAGATTTCCAGTCTAAAAGTTCTTTGGCTGCTTCAATAAATGAGAGTAAAAACAAATCGTGAGCGTCTTCTTTTTTGGATGTAGCAATGATATCCATAAAAGGATCGTTAGGTTTATTTGTCATCAAATAAATCGACTGATACGTGTAAGGAGAGGTCAACGCTTCTTCATCACTTTCAAACTCATCCCAAAGCATTGGATATAATTTAGACCACCATACTCTCCATATACTTGGACCTAATTTTTCAATATCATTATTAAAATCCCAAGACTTTATTTGATTGTAAATCTTTTTTTCTTCGGAAGTTAAATCACTCACATCCATAGTCTCAAACATATAAGGTAATAACTCAGCAGCTTTTAAATTGTAGTTATTATTATGAAGGTTTTTAAAATCTTCAACAGAAAATTTATCCTTAGAATTAAAAAAGTCATTAATCACTCGATTTCTATACGTTTCATATCCGTCATTAAACACATAAAAAGGATAACTTTCATCAACAGGATGCTGATTTGCAGAACTTACAAAACCACGTTCAGGATTTTTTGTGTGAGCATTAAATGCTTGCGGAATGTAACTTTGCCAATCATGATCTGGATTAGAACCATCCAATAAAAATTTACCTTGACCTTTCCATTTATTAGGAAATAATCCTTGAATCCATATGGCAATATCACCTTGAGTAGAAGCGAATACAAAATTTTGAGCAGGAGCAGTGTAATGTTTAATTGCATCAACGTAGTCGTCGTAACTTTTAGCTTTATTTAAATCTAAAAAAGGTCTTTGATTATTTCCTCCAGCGTGTCCTATCCATTTCATTGCATAACCAGCTTTCTCATTATCACTCATAAAATTATGATCGTAAGTAACAGGACCATGATGTGTATAAATTACAGAGTCTAATACGGTTGCAGCACCTTTTATTTTAATTTCTTCAACACGAACAGTTGTATTTTTCCAACCTCCATCATATTTGTATTGTGTTCTCGTTTCGTCTTTAAATTCAATTTTATACCAATCTAACACATCACGAGTCGCATTAGTTTCTCCCCAAGAAATATGCGTATTAAATCCTGAAATCACACCTAAAGCTCCTGGTAAAGTTGCTCCCATTGCATTATGCTCTGGTGTACTTAATTGCATAACAAACCAAATAGAAGGTAGTTTTAATCCTAAGTGTGGGTCGTTGGCAAGTATTGGGTTTCCGGTTGTAGATTTAGCTCCAGATACAGCCCAATTGTTACTGCCATTGTCTGGATGTGGTTTTACTATAGTTTTTGTAATCGTGTCTTGTGGTAATTCGCCTTGAGGCGTTTTAGTCATGTCAACGTCAATATAACTCCAATCTGTTTCCTTCGGAATTATTGGATCATTAACATCAAAAAAGTCAGGAAAAAGGAGATCAAAACGCTCTTTTCCAAATTTGCGTAGCATATTAGTGTATTCTAAATCATCGTCTCCTCCAGCCAACATTTTTGTCATATACATAAGCAAAAGCGCTGTTTTTTTTGTGGTCCAAGGTTCTGGCTTATAGTCCAATAATTTGTATTCTACTGGTAAGTTTTTAAGATCTAACGATGCGATGTAATCGTTAACACCATCACGATAGGCTTCCAAAAAAGTAACTGTTTCAGGGTCTTCTTGCATCTTTATTAATGACTGGTCTGCACCAAATCCCATACCTCGTCTACGAGCAGTTTGATCATAAGTTAGTCCGTCGCTTCCTATAATTTCAGATATACGTCCTGCAGCAGCATGTGTTTGAAATTCCATTTGCCACAAACGATGTTTTGCTGTTATATAACCCTGTGCTTTGTATAAATCTATATCATTTTGAGCAAAAATATGTGGAATTAATTGTGCATCATAATGAATGGTTACTGGAGCAGACAACCCTTTGATATTCACATTTCCGTCGATAATTTCATTAGTTTCATTTTGCCACACACCACCTGCAGGATTTAAAAATTTACCTATTGGAGGCACAGCACCTAGTTTAGTATTGAGTGCATAGAACACAACAATTGTGAGCACAAAAGTTATGAGTAGTTTAATGTATTTCATGAGAATGGAATATTATTGGGAAGTAATTTACTTAAATAAAATGGGAAATAAAATGTAAAACTAAATGTCTTTATAAAGGACTTCTTCAATAATCCAAAAACCTATTCTTGAAGATTGTTTTAGTGTACGATTAGTTTGTTGAAGTTCTAGTTTATTATGCATGTTATTTGCACTTGTATTGATGCTATATGTAATAGTGACTTCATCTGTACCATCACATTTTTTAACCATAAAAGTAGATTCATTAATTCGTTTCCACTCTATATTGGTTGTTGTTACAGGATTGTCACCATGTACCCAATTTGAAATTTCATAATACCCTTTTCCATGAGATTGAAAACATAACAGATGGTGAATATCTCTTTTGAAGTGTTGATAACCACTAGAAGTCCATGAACCTAAAAGTTCATCAATAGGAGGTTTTTCTTTAAAAAAACTTTTGAGCCATTTCATATAAAAGATAGCCTATCGTAATACCAATTTGCTCACTACCTTTTTACCTATAGACTCATTTAGCATATCTACAATTTTCTGTTTACCGTAACTTAGTTCTTCTCGTAAAACACTAGAGCTTAAGGCTACATATAATACATCTCTATCTAACGAAACGTCTGTAGTATAGTTGTTTACGCCATTTCCCATCATTTTTGCCCAAGCCTCTCTAACATCTACTTTGTCTAAACCAGACTGTAGTTTATTAGCCTCTACAAACTCTTTGAGAATATCACTAATTGGTAAATTATCATTATGTCGCTTTGCCATATTTGTTTCCTAAAAAAATCAAATGAGAATTTTAATTACGTACTTAAAATTACAAAAAAATGCTTTATTTAGATTCTAAGTTTAAATCTAAAGGTTCGTAACGTTTATAAATATACACATCTTTATTGGTATTATTGACAATTACCAATTGAGTTTCGTTAGCATCTAAAATAGTCTCTTTCCACTCAGCATAAGGTGTTTTATAATAGATGTTTAAACTATCATTTTCAATTTTAATATTAAAAAGTTCTTTATCTTTAGATGTTTCAAAAGTACCCATCAAATTTGGTTTTAATTTACTTCGGAAACCAGACAAGCTATCAGTTACTTCAATATAATCAATAGTGTCATTAAAATTATAGTCTAATTTATTACCATTACCTTGAATAACTTCGTCAATCTCCCAATAACCATCTAGATGAGAAACAAAGGTTTCAGGGTTTGAAGAACAACTAAAAACCGATATAAGGAATACTATAAATACATGTTTTTTCATAATTTAAATATTTTATAAGATTGATGTATTTGTTTAACCACATTTTCGGTACGCTCAGCATGTGTATCACTTATAAATAATTGACCAAAATCATCATTATCTACTAGGCTAATTATTTGAGCTACACGATTCTCATCTAATTTGTCAAAAATATCATCTAACAATAGGAGTGGAGTTACACCACTCTGTTGTTTAATAAAATCAAATTGAGCGAGTTTTAAAGCTATTAAAAAAGATTTTTGCTGACCTTGACTACCAAACTTTTTAATAGGATATGTTTCTATCTCAAAATTTAAATCGTCTTTATGAATACCCACACTTGTATACTGTATAGCTTTATCCTTATTAACATTTTTTGCGAGTAAAGTTTTTAAATCGTCTGTAAATAAATCACTCTTATAGTTAAGGTTTACTTCTTCATTATTATTACTTATAGCTTTATATCTTGACTTAAAAATAGGGATGAAGGTTTGTAAAAATTCATCTCTAGTTTTAAAAATATCTGTACCATAGGTGTTTAACTGCTCATTGTAAACTTCTAATGTTTGCGCATTAAATGTATTATTTAATGCAAAATATTTTAACAAAGCGTTACGTTGCGATAGCACCTTATTGTAATTAATTAAATTATTGAGGTATGTTTTATTGCTTTGTGAAATTACACTGTCAATAAATTTACGCCTAGTATCACTTCCTTCTATTATTAAGTCACGATCTGCAGGAGAAATAATTACTAATGGTATGAATCCAATATGGTCACTAAATTTATCATAGGCTTTCCCGTTACGTTTAATGACCTTTTTTTGACCACGTTTTAAAGAAATAACTACTTTTTCAGTTTTGTCGTTTTTATCAAAAATACCATCTACAACAAAAAAGTCTTCATTATGTTTAATGTTTTGGGACGCAATAGGGTTAAAGTAACTTTTTCCGAAGGATAAATGATAGATTGCATCCAATGCGTTTGTTTTACCAACACCATTAGAACCGACAAAACAGTTAATTTTAGTATCAAAATCGAAATTTTGCTGTTCAAAATTTTTATAATTAACTAAGCTTAACGTGTTTAATATCATAAAAGTAAAGGGGAATATTGGTGTTTGGTCGTCATTATTATAAGCGGAAGTAAAAATAACAAATAATTTACCTTTTAAATCCCAATAAAAATTTTATTTTTGCGCCACAAATATACAACCATGGCAACATATAAGAAAAGAGGATATAAACCAAAGCCTATTAAGGAAAAAGGTGAAACTATAGAAGTTTCTGAACAGGATTCTACAACAGCTGAAGTATTTAATACATTAGACGAAGGTGCTAATAAAGCTGAAGATTTTGTTGCTAGAAATCAAAAAGGAATTTTTATTATCATTGGTGTAGCTGCATTAATTATGCTTGGTTACTTAGGTTATAATAAGTTTATTGCAGAGCCTAAGGCTGAAGAGGCAATGAATGAAATGTACTCTGCTCAAAAATCTTTTAATGAAGCTCTAGTAGCTACTAACAAAGACTCTTTATTTACACTAGCGCTTAATGGAGTTGGTGGTAAATTAGGTCTTACAGATATTGTTGATCAATACGGTTCTACACCAGCAGGAAATTTAGCTAACTACTATGCAGGTATGGCGTATTTAAACCTTAAAGATTACACGAATGCGGTAAAGTATTTAGGTGATTTTAACTCAGATAATGCAGTACTTGGTCCAATAGCTAAAGGAGGTATGGGAGATGCATTTGTTCAATTAGAACAATTGCCAGAAGCTTTAGAATACTACGAAAAAGCAATTGATGCTTCTACCAATGATTATACAACACCTATGTATCTTTTAAAAGCTGCAAATGTTGCTCAATCATTAGGACAAAGCGATAAAGCTTTACAATATTATACAAGAATTAAATCTGAGTTTGAAACTTCAGACCAAGCAAAAAACATTGATACCTTTATAGGTAGAGCAGAAGCTAGTAAATAATATGGCAACCGCAAATCATAATTTATCAAATTACGATAAAAACACAATCCCAAACGCGAAAGACTTTCGGTTTGGGATTGTTGTTTCAGAGTGGAATGACACTATAACTAACGGTCTTTTAAGAGGTGCAATGGATGCTTTATTAGATTGTGGCGCTCAAGAAAAAAACATAATTAAATGGGACGTACCTGGAAGTTTTGAGCTCATTTATGGAAGCAAAAAAATGACAGAGCAATATGTTGATGTTGTTATCGCTATAGGATGTGTAATCCAAGGTGAAACAAAACATTTTGATTTTGTTTGTGAAGGCGTAACACATGGTATTAAAGAACTTAATCTAACATCAGGCACACCTGTTATATTTTGTGTATTAACAGATAATACGATGCAACAATCTATAGATAGGTCAGGAGGTAAGCATGGCAATAAAGGCGCAGAAGCTGCTATCGCTGCTATTAAGATGGCAGAGTTACGTAACAAATAAGATTTTATTATTTTTCTCACCACTTTGTAGGTATTAGCTACGTACTTGTGACTATGTTTTTCCTCGGAATTTTTAAATCATTAAAGTTTAGGCTATTTTTTAATTATAGTCAAACACTGTATTTGCTTGTGCTTTAAATAGCATTTAAATTTTGACATTTTCCGAAGAATAAAAAAAACAGTTTATTTTCTTAAGAGTTACTATATACCTTAATGTCATTACTAGAGATATTTAATGTTAACATTTTTTAGCATTCAAAGTAGCGGTTTTCCTAGTAAATTCTGTACTTTTGATATCATAAGATATGTATATTAGTGAGTTTATTTAAGCAACATAAAAGTAGAGGTTTTAACTATATTTCGAGAAGTGAAAAATCATCTCTCAACCAAGACGATAAGCTTAAAACACAATGGCAATCTGTAAAACGACAAAGTAAACAAAGGGGTAGACGTATAATTTCATTACCTTTATTATTAATCTTTTTAGGTATGATAATTGCAATATGGTATATATTAACGCAATATCAAACAACGTAGATTATGGGAATTTTAGGCAAAAGAAAAAACAAAAAATTTGATTATCAACCACGTTATTATAAAGGTGAAGGTAGTCCTTTTGAATTAAAACATAAGTTTGACGATTACAGAGTTACGGTTGGAAACAACAACGGATTAAAGAACAAATTCGGTAATGCTATAAATGATTACAAATATAATGGTGATAAAACAGGTGCAAATCGTCGTATTATTTACATTATTGCAGCTCTTATACTAGTCTTTTTATATATCATAGATTTTGATTTATCAATTTTCTCTCTTAAACGCTAATGGCAGACATTATTCAATTGTTACCAGATCATGTTGCTAATCAAATTGCAGCAGGTGAAGTTGTACAGCGACCAGCATCGGTTGTAAAAGAATTATTAGAAAATTCTATTGATGCAGGCGCAAACTCTATAAAATTAATTATTAAAGATTCTGGTAAAACTCTTATCCAAGTCATAGATAATGGTAAAGGTATGAGTGCTACAGATGCACGATTAAGTTTTGAGCGTCATGCGACGTCTAAAATACGATCTGCCGATGATTTATTCAGTCTTAATACTAAAGGCTTTCGAGGGGAAGCTTTAGCGAGTATAGCAGCCATTGCTCATGTAGAATTAAAAACAAAGCAGGAGCAGGACGAGCTTGGTACACTTATAGAGATAGAGGGAAGTACTATAAAAAATCAAGAAGTTACCGTAACACCAACAGGCACATCATTATGTGTAAAACACCTGTTTTATAATATACCTGCCCGACGTAATTTTTTAAAATCAAATAACGTAGAGCTTCGTCATATTGTAGACGAGTTTCATCGTGTGGCACTTGCGCATCCCGATATTGAATTTGTAATGTATCATAATGGTAGCGAGAGTTTTAATCTTCCAAAAAGTAATTACAGACAACGTGTGGTTAATATCTTCGGAAATAGAACTAACGAAAAACTGGTTCCTGTTGAAGAAGAAACTGAGGTGCTTAAAATATCAGGATTTGTAGGTAAGCCAGAATTTGCAAAGCGTACAAGAACAGAGCAATTTTTCTTTGTTAATAATAGATTTATCAAAAGTCCATATCTCAATCATTCTATAAATTCGGCATTTGAAGGATTAATGAAAGATGGGAGTCATCCTAGTTATTTTTTAAATTTAACAGTAGATCCAAAAACGATTGATATAAATATTCATCCTACAAAAACCGAAATTAAATTTGATGATGAACACACACTGTATGCAATCTTACGCTCTGCAGTAAAACATAGCTTAGGCCAATTTAATATAGCACCAGTGCTAGACTTTGATAGAGATAGAAATTTAGATACGCCTTATGAGTTCGAAAATAAACGAGTTTCTACACCATCGGTAGAAGTAGATAAATCTTTTAATCCATTTCAAGAAGAAAAATCACCAAGTAGGTCTAATGGTTCATTTTCAAATTATAAAAAAGAGCCAGTAGCGCAATGGGAAAGTTTATATGTTGGTCTAGAGTCTAAAAGCACAAAAACCGAAACAGATTTTAGTGAAGTACGATTTGAAAGTGAGCCCGAAACAACATCATTATTTGATAATGATAAACAAGTAGAAACCTCACAAACTACCTACCAATTACATAATAAATATATTATAAGCACCATTAAATCTGGAATGATGATTCTAGATCAGCATAGAGCTCATCAAAGAGTTTTATATGAAGGTTTACTTAAACATTTAACGGTTAAAGAATCTGTTAGTCAGCAACTTTTGTTTCCTTTAAGTTTAGAGTTCACATCGTCAGAAATGGAAATACTTCAAGGGTTAAAGGAAGATTTAGAACATACAGGTTTCATATTTTCGGTGTTTAAAGAAAATGTTATTGAAATTACAGGAGTGCCAATAAATGTTCCTGAGAGTGAAGTATCAATTATTTTAGAACAACTTATTAGCGATGTTGAGCAGGAAGTACCAGATAGTAATTTTAGTGCTACAGATTTGTTAGCAAAATCAATGTCTAAAAGTTTAGCAATAAAAACAGGACAAAATTTAACACGTTTTGAACAAGAACATTTGGTAAATAGTTTGTTTGCTTGTAAAGAACCAACCGTTTCTCCTACTAATAAAGTCACTTTCATAACCATGAGTGTTGATGACTTTGATAAAAAATTTATATAAAAAATGATGAGAGGCATAACAGATACAGTTAAACATTTACTAATTATAAATGTTATAATGTTTATAGGTACCGTCGCTATACAAGATGGTGCTTTGTTTGGCAAATGGTTTTCTTTGTTTTTTCCAGAGAATGATTGGTTTCAACCTTGGCAAATATTTACTCACATGTTTATGCATGGAGGGATTACGCATATTTTATTTAATATGTTTGCGCTTTGGATGTTTGGTACAGCTGTAGAGACAGTGCTTGGTTCTAAGAAGTTTTTATTTCTTTACTTATCGGCAGGTTTAGGTGCAGTACTGTTTCAATTAGGCTATTACTATTATGATTTTTATACTTTAATACAACCATTATTAGATGAAGGTTTTACGTCTACAGATATAATTTCGGCGATGAACACTTCTGGTTTAAACAAAGATGTCGTTAACCCTATTATTGGTGCAGAAGGATTACAAAACCTTAATGACGTATTTTATACTAGAATGGTAGGAGCATCTGGTTGTATTATGGGAATTTTAGCAGCTTTTGGAATAATGAATCCTGAAGCCAAATTAATGTTAATCTTTCTACCTATACCAATAAAAGCCAAGTACTTTATACCAGGAATTATTATACTTGATATAGTTTCTGCTATTACTGGTCAATCGTTTTTTAGCCCAAGTAATACAGCTTTTATGGCACACGTTGGAGGTGCAATAGTTGGAGCATTAATTATGTGGTATTGGAAAAAAACTCAGTTTAATAAAAATCGTTGGGATAGATGACCTCATTAAATCACGACATTCAAGACAAACTCAAAAACCTTAATGTGTTTGAAAAAATCATGGCTGTTAATGTCTTGGTATTTTTCATAGGATGGTTAATACAAATTATACGTAAAATACCCAGATCGTATACGCTATCTTGGTTAGAATTACCAAAAGAATTTTTAGATTTCGTTGTAAAACCTTGGTCTATTTTAACTTATGGTTTTACCCATTATGGCTTTTTCCATTTGTTATTTAATATGGTTGTTTTATATTTTGTATCTCGCAGTATGGTCAACTTGTTTCCATCTAGACAATCTCTAAATATTTATTTTTTAGGAATTTTAGCTGGAGGCTTATCATTTCTATTAGTTTATAATATAGTGCCAAGTTCTATTACCACAACTGTAGGGTCATTAGTAGGAGCATCGGCTGGTGTTAATGCCCTTTTAATTTTTTTATGTGCATATATGCCAAATAGAGAAACTCGATTCTTTTCAATATCTATAAAGTTATGGCATATTGGTGCAGCTATTGTAATATTTGACGTTATTGGATTGTTTGGTGTTAATCAAGGAGGAAATGTGGCACATTTAGGAGGTAGCCTTATAGGTTATTTATACGCTACTCAGCTAATAAAAGGCAAAGATATTGGTACTGGTTTTAGCAAATTTGTTGACTATTTTTCTAATTTGTTTAAAAAGAAATCTCCGTTAAGAACCGTTCATAGAAATAAAAAACAAACTATGGCTGGTCATAATAAAGAAGAATTTAATGAGTTTAATAATCAAAAAAAGATAGATCTCATTCTAGATAAAATTAGTAAGAGTGGTTACGAAAGTTTAACTAAAGAAGAAAAATCATTTTTATTTAAAGCAGGAAAGAATTAGACTATATGAAAAAGCTTAAGCTTTACGAAAAATTTATATTTATTATCAATTCGTTGATGGCTTTTGCATTATTCTTGTCTTATGTATTACCGTATATTGAGCCTAAAAAATTTGCGGTTTTATCTGTTTTAAGTCTCGCTGTTCCGTTTCTCATAATCGTTAATATTTTATTTGTTATTTATTGGCTATTAAAAGTTAAAAAACAACTTTTAGTTTCTCTCGTGGTTTTAGCATTAGGCTATACTTATGTATTTTCATTATATAAATTAACATCTTCAAAAAATGTTGACGATAATGAAAATATATCTGTTATGAATTATAACGTGCGGTTATTTAATGTTTTTGACTGGATTGATGATCCTAATTTGAGAAAAAACATGTCTCAGTTTATTACAGACAAAAATCCAGATATTCTATGCATGCAAGAATATAGACCAGACGACGAGATTAATTTTTCTGCATATCCTTATAAACATATAGAGTTGTCTGGTAAGAAGGTTAAAAATGGTCAGGCTATTTATGCAAAATTTCCAATTATTAATTCTGGTTCTATAGAATTTCCTAACACGTCTAACAATGCTATTTTTGCAGATATAGTAAAAGGAGTTGATACTATAAGAGTTTACAATTTACATTTAGAATCTTCACGCATAGATCCAAATGCCGAAGAATTTTCTAAAGAGAACTCACAAAACCTTTTCAAGCGAGTTAGTTCTACATTTAAAATGCAACAATCACAAACCGAACAATTTTTAGCCCACAAAAATAAATCACCATACAAAACAATCATCTCAGGCGACTTTAATAATACTGCATATTCTTATGTGTATAAAGAAATTAAAGGTGATATGAAAGATGCCTTTAAATATGCAGGAAATGGTTTTGGACGAACGTTTGATTTTAAATTCTTTCCAGTACGTATAGACTTTGTATTAGTAGATGATGCGTTTGATATAAACGCTTTTAAAACATTTGATGTAAAATATAGTGATCACTATCCTGTGATGGCTAAGGTGAAGCTTAAATAGATAGATATAAGGTTTTCAGCAATCAGTAGCTTATTCACAATTAGATTTTTTCTCAGAGTTGTAAAGTTGCAAAGCTTAATTAGATAGTATTAATTTTTCCTTCGGAAATATTAAAATTTAATAAAATGTGATTTAAAATTTTTATCAAATAACAATCACATTACATCAAAATACAATCTACCCAATCTGCCAACATATGAATCAATAATCCTAAACCAACAATTCTGGTTTTTTTTATAATTGTCAAAATAACATAAACACCAATAGCATAATAGGTGTGTAGCGGATGGAAATTTATACTACATCGCGTTGGGTCAAAAATAGGATTAGCTAGTAAGTGATCTAAATCGATAATTATTGCTGACAGCATTATTATTGCAGCAATTTTCCAATTTTCTCTAAAGAATAGATAAGCCACCAAAATTGGGACTAAAAAATGAATTCCGTAATGAAGTATTGGTTGTAACATTACAGATTTAGGGTTTGAGATTTAAGATATAACTCTGTATTTGGGCCTTCATTAAATAACAAATCTAAAATGCTTAGATTATTTAAAAACCCATGTTTATCGTCAAACACTTGAGCGTATGATGTGAAATGTTGTGTAATTTCTTTTCTACTATTTGCTAATGGTCTTGCATCTTGACTATTTTCTAGTTCTATTTCAAAAATAGATGTTGTAGAATACTCAATTGAAAGTTGCATACATTCAAATATAAGCTCTATACTTCTTAAGTTGAATGCCATAATGGTTTCAAATTCCGAAGTAAATAAAGGCATTAAATCATCAATGTAAAATTCATAAAATGGTGATGTGCGATAAGCAGATTCTAAAGATTTTAAGTGTTGGGTTTGCCAGTTTTCAGAATTAAAAATCTTTACATCTTTGTAGAGTTGTCTGTTTTTTTGGGAATAAATTACAGGTACATTTAAGTCTAATCTTCCATTAGCTCCATAGATAGATGTACGGTTTCTATAAGTTTGTTTTTGATAGTTATCACAAACTTCAAATACAATATGATTTGCGTGTAACATAGCGACAAAATGCGCCACATTTGGAAAATATGTTGGATGAAGTACGCTATTCACTTTTAAATATTTTGCATTATAGCGTTAGTTATCCTGATTTACTTTTTCGTTGTTTTTATTATATTTTTTATGCGTAACATTTTTACTTTCTAAAATAGCATAAAATTTACGAGGTGATATTTTTAAGTCTTTGGTAATATCACTAACTTTTTTCTTTCCTTTTTTGTAGAGTTTTAAATTTTTAGAGACTTCTTTATTGAAATAATAATCTTTAAGTTTATCTAGAACTTCAGTTTCAGTAAGGTTAGAATCGCTTGCATAGCTTTCTAACACCGATTTGACATTAGTTAAATTAGTTTTCATATTTATAATTATTAGAGAGATTTAGTGACATAATTGACACTTAGAAAAATTAGAAAATTTAATGATTGACAATCTTCTATTCAATTATAAATTTAAGAAAAATCTAATTAAGCGTTTTTTCTTTTTCTCCAAGCATTAAATCCAAACCAAATACCTAATAATACCAAAAATGGTATTAAGTAGGATACAGGATTACCAGAGCCACCAACTGTAGTGAACCAACGTTCCCAACGTGGATTTTTAAGACCATCCCAACTCATCCAAATAAATACAGGCTTACCTACAACGTGATCAAACGGTACATAACCCCAAGCACGAGCATCAATAGAGTTGTTTCTATTGTCTCCCATCATCCAATAATAATCTTGTTTAAAAGTGTATGAGGTTGCAGGTTTGTCATTAATTATAATTTGGTTTCCTCTGGTTACAATACTGTTTCTTTCATATTCTCCAATAAGGCGTTTGTATAGAGGGAGTACCTCCATAGTTAACTCTACGGTTTCACCTTTTTTAGGAATATAAATAGGCCCAAAATTATCATAATTCCAAGGGAATTGTGGAGCTCTCGGAAACAATTTACCATCGGTATTTTTTGGTGTAATTATACGTTCTACACTAGCAATGTTTGGATGATTTTTTGCTTTATTTGCTGCATCTTCTGTTGCATGAAAAACGATAGAGTTGTTAGCAGATGGATAAACATCTGTAATATCATAGCGAGATTTTAGAGAATTAACTAATTGGTCTCCGCTATAGTTTCCTTTTAAACCTACTAAGTAAACAAATTGTAACTTTGCTCGGTCTGGTAATTCATTAAGCTTTCCGTTAATATATACATAACCATCTCTAACTTCTAAAGAGTCTCCAGGTACACCAACACAACGTTTAACAAGATTTGTTTTTTTGTCAATAGGCTTATAATAATTACGATCTGGTGTAAATTTATTCATATCTACCAACGTATCTGCTGGTTGATTAAATACTACAATATCATTACGCTCAATATCCTCAAATCCAGGAATTCTCATGTATGGTAACTGTAATTTGTTTTTCCAAGACGTTTTACGAGCTTCAAAATTATCGTCAAACAAATATGATTTTACATTTAATCCAGGAATTGTGTCATGAACCATAGGTGTTGCAACGGTTGTCATTGGAATTCTTGCACCATAATGAAATTTGCTTACAAATAAGAAATCTCCCACTAATAATGATTTTTCTAATGAAGAACTTGGTATTGTAAAGGGTTGAATAAAATATGTATGCACTATAGTTGCTGCTACAATAGCAAATAAAACAGAGCTGGTCCAATCACCAGAGCTAGATTTTGGATTTATATCTCTGTCGTTAACATATGTAACATCTGTAGCATAATTGAGATAGTAATTATAAAAACCTAAGGTAGCTACTGCTAAAAAGGTATCTAGAAACTGGTTTTTACCAAAACTTCTTGCAGTTTCTACCCAAACAACAGGAAGCATAATTAAATTAACAATTGGTACGAAGAGTAGGATTGTCCACCACCAAGGACGATTAATTATTTTCATTAATACTACAGCGTTATAAACAGGAACAAAAGCTTCCCATGCTTGACGTCCTGCTTTAACGTAAAGTTTCCAAGTCCCAAGTCCGTGAATGATTTGGATGACTAGAATAAATATTAACCATTGTGTAATTGTCATGTCTCTTATTTAATTTCTTTAATGAGTTATAAAGTATTTGCTAATGTTACATTAAAATATAATATTAACTAATATTTAATACATCTTTCATTGTAAATACGCCTGTTTTATCATGTACAAACTCTGCTGCTATGACAGCGCCTAAAGCAAAGCCTTCTCTACTATGAGCAGTATGTTTTATTTGGATACTATCTACTTTAGACTCATAGTTTATATCATGAGTTCCTGGCACATTTTCTATACGCTTTGCTAAAATACCAATCTCATTTTGTTTTGGCGTATCTAAAGTCCATTTTTCATAATTAGTTTGGTCAATAATTTCATTTGCCAATGTAATTGCTGTTCCGCTTGGTGCATCTAATTTTTGTGTGTGGTGAATTTCTTCTACGGAAATTTTATATTGTGGAAGCTTAGCCATTAGTTTAGCTAAGGTTTTATTAAGTTCAAAAAATATATTAACACCTAAACTAAAATTAGAGGCATATAAAAATGTACCTTCTTTAGCTTTACACAAAGATATAACCTTATCATAATCATCTAACCAACCTGTAGTACCAGATATAACTGGGACATTTGCTTCTAAACATTTAGAAATATTCGCAACTGCAGATGTAGGTAGACTAAAGTCTATGGCAACATCACAATTTTGAAGATCGAAAGTTTCCGAAGTACTTGAAACTTTTAGTGTAATTTCGTGGCCACGGTCTAGCGCAATGGTTTCTATTGCTTTTCCCATTTTTCCGTAGCCTAAAAGTGCAATTCGCATATTAGAATTTAAAATTAAGTGTTACACCTAGATTGGTGTTATTTTCCATTTGGTCAAACTTAAAATGAGGTCTTAAAGATAAGTCTTCATCTACATTAAATTGAAGTAAATGAGCGTCAACGTTGGCATCAACAATATTTAATGCGTACATACCTATTGCAATTAATAACGATAATTCTTTATTACGTCTTAATTGTTGCTGAGCTCTTATTAATCCATCGTCTGATATATTTTGAAACTGGTCATCATTAAAACCTGCCAAACGTCTTTTAAAAGCGTCTCTATATAAATCTAAATCTCTATCATTTTGTATGTAGAGATATACTGGGATACCTATGGCTGCATATACTAAAGGGATTTTCCAATATTTTTTATTATAAGCTTGACCTAAACCAGGTAAAACAGCAGAGTAGAAGGCAGCCTTAGAAGGAGCCAATACATCTAGAGGAGCTCTTTGACTAGTTTGTACAGAGTCTTGAACCACCATTAATTCTGTATCTACATCACTTGTTTCTTTATTATCTTGAGCAAAAGTTATGCTACTTAAAAGGAGAAAGATAATACTACTATAGACTAATTTATTTAGCACTTTCAACTAGTTTTTTTATACGATTAAAATCTTCTTCAGAGTGAAATGGGATTGTAATTTGACCCTTTCCATTCTTAGACACCTTAACGCCAATTTTATGACCAAAGTATTCTGAAAATTCTTTTATGCCTTTTTTAACAAATTTAGGTAGTTCTTGAGATTCGGGTGTTTTTTTAGTCGAAGGATTATTGTAACTTTTTACTAAAGCTTCGGTAGCTCTAACAGATAATTTATCTGTTATTATCTTTTCGTAGATGTCTAATTGATCATTTTGGTTTTCAATATTAATCATTGCACGACCATGACCCATTGAAATAAAACCATCACGCATTCCTGTTTGAATAATGGGATCTAATTTTAAAAGACGCAAATAATTTGCAATCGTAGATCGCTTTTTACCCACACGCTCGCTCATTTGCTCTTGGGTTAATGCGATTTCATCAATTAAACGTTGATAGGAGAGTGCAATTTCTATAGGATCTAAGTCTTGACGTTGTATGTTTTCTACCAATGCCATTTCTAACGACTCTTGGTCATTAGCAATTCTTATATATGCAGGTATTGTAGATAAACCAATTAACTTAGATGCTCTAAAACGACGCTCACCAGAAACTAACTGAAATTTATTAAAATCTAATTTGCGTACTGTAATTGGTTGTATGACACCTAACTCTTTAATAGAAGATGCTAATTCTCGTAAGGTCTCTTCGTTAAAATTAGTTCTTGGCTGAAATGGGTTAATTTCTATTGCATCCAAATCTAATTCTACAATGTTACCAATAATAGTATCAGCATTTTTATCTTGTGCAGATTGTATATCGTTAGAAGGGTCTTTCAACAATGCCGATAACCCTCTACCAAGTGCTTGTTTTTTTGTTGCCTTCGCCATTATGCGTTTTTCTTTATTATTTCTTTTGCCAAACTTATATAATTGGTAGCGCCTTTACTGCTTACATCATATTTAATAATGCTTTCTCCATAACTTGGTGCTTCTCCCAATCTCACATTTCGTTGTATGATAGTATTAAAAACCATATCACTAAAATGTTTTTGAACCTCTTCTACAACTTGATTTGATAGGCGTAAACGTTGATCAAACATTGTTAATAACATGCCTTCTATATCTAATTCTTTATTGTGAATCTTTTGAACACTTTTAACCGTGTTTAAAAGTTTACCTAAACCTTCTAAAGCAAAATACTCACATTGTATTGGGATAATAACAGAGTCTGCAGCTGTTAAGGCATTTAAGGTTAGTAATCCCAAAGAAGGAGCACAGTCAATTAAAATATAATCATAAGAAGATTTTAAATGAGAAATGGCTTTTTTAAGCATATATTCTCGCTCATCTTTATCTACAAGTTCTATTTCTATAGCAACAAGATCAATATGTGCTGGTATAATATCTACATTTGGAGAATTAGCAGCAATAATGCATTCTTCTGCAGTAGCTGTATGTTCTAGTAATTGGTAGGTCCCAACTTCAACCTGCTCTACGTCAATACCTAGACCAGATGTAGCATTAGCTTGAGGATCTGCATCTATAAGAAGCACTTTTTTTTCTAGTACACCTAATGAAGCAGCTAAGTTAACTGAAGTTGTTGTTTTACCAACACCTCCTTTTTGATTGGCAATTGCAATGATTTTACCCATTAATTGATTTGGTTTTATTAATTGTAAAAATACAATTATTTGTGAGTTTTGGAAATTGAAGTTGTTAACAGTTAGTTAAGCCCTTGGCTTTTAATTTAAGCGTTATCTAGTGTCTTTTCTTTTAAGGGTTTAATTAATTTAACTAATTCAATTTCATGCATTTTAGCGACACAAACAATCTCATTTTCTCCTTTAGAATCTTCTATTACAAGTTTGTAAATAGTATCATCTACATAACCAACTGGATTTTTTGCAGAATTAATTATATCAAATGTTTTGGTTTTATGTTGATCTTTAAACCAACCATAGTTTGCTACATAAGTACACTGGTTATGAGAAATTACAATTTCTTACTTACCATATGTATTCAAAAACGAAACACATAAAAGGTAAAAACTTATTAACCCAAAAATAAAAATACTTACAAATAATTTGGCGTGTAATCTTTTTTCTGCGGAAATATAACATATCATGCTAATAACAGGCAGAGTAAATAGAATGAAGCTAAAAACAATCATTATAATTCTCGTAAAAATAGGAGAGGGTTCTATATAATGTGAATTTATTATCTATAAGCCTGCAATGATTTATTTAAAAACCAACACAAAATTGCTGTTAATAATAAGAATACTCTTTTAATTACTTAGGTTAAAAATATAAGATGCTTTTAGTGCTATTACACGAGTATCTACCTCTAAGTCTAGAGAGTTGTTTACAAAAATAGAATATGTTTGTTGAGAATTTGGTTGATATAGTATGGCCAACTCAAAGGATTTATATAGTTGTAAACCAGCTTCAAAACCATAAGAAAAACTTGAATTTGACCCTGAACTATCTGAAAAAACAGACGCTCTATTTACCTTAAAATCATAATTAGTATAATTGTATCCAAAGTTAATACGAGCAAAAGGATTTATGTTTTTATCATTTCTAAAATAATATGTAGGTGAAAAATTTAATATAAGTGAACTTCTACTAATATCATAATATTCATTTTTAAAAGCTGGAGCAGTATTATAAGATAAAGAAATATCAAAATAAAGCTTACTATATAAATTTTTAAAATATGTTGGAGATGTATTTAAACTTAAAAATATAATATATCCTTTATTATTACTTATTGATGGTTCCTGTTGTATACCAGTAATATTAGATTCATAATTATTAAATGTGATACCACCTCCAAAATCTAATGTATAAAGTGATTTTAGCTCATTGTATTTTTGATCTCTTATTTGTTTTGTGGTTAATTCATAACCCTCAGAGTATGAAGCACAATTGTTGTATTCATTAGTTAATTTAATAACTAGTGTTTTAGTAATATTTTGATTTTTTAATTGCGATCTCACGTTGATGCAATCTTCATAAATTACTGATAAAATACCTAAATTTCTTTTACTATTGCTTGTGTTATCAAAATTTTCGAGCTTAATAAGCTTTGAATTTTTAGAGAGATTTTGAATATAAAAATCTTTTGATTTTCGATCACTGTAAAACGAGGTTTTACCATCAATTATTAAAATTAATGGCTGTATATAGCCATCTGCATATAACGTTTTATAAGTTAGATTGTCTGAATTGATTTTAAAAACTACATTTTCTAATTGGCTGAGATTAATGATACTATCGCTCTCTGCAAATTTAAAACTAAGTACGTTGTTGTGATCGCTTATTTCGTTAGAAAAGAATCCTTCTTTAAATTCTCCATCGGTTAAAACCTCTCCAGGTATTGAATAGGTTTGTGAGAATAAGACATTAATATTTACTACTAATAAGAAGCCAAAAACAAGGTAGTTTTTAATCATAGATTTGAGGTTTAAATATGTAAGATTGTTTAAAAAATAAAAATAGGGTAGCAATCTACTATTTAATATCAATTAAGTATTAATAATTTAAATATTATTTAGAAGGAATCTTATGATTAGGAAATATTATGAATTTAATCAAGCAAAATCTCTAAAATTTTAATCGCAGCATCACTAATTTTAGTTCCAGGTCCAAAAACCGCAACTGCACCAGCATCAAATAAATATTGATAATCTTGCTTTGGTATGACGCCTCCAACAATAACCATGATGTCATCACGACCGTATTTTTTGAGTTCATTTATAACTTGAGGAACTAACGTCTTATGGCCTGCAGCTAAGGATGATACACCTAGAATATGCACATCGTTTTCAACAGCTTGCTTAGCAGCTTCTTTTGGAGTTTGAAACAGCGGACCAATATCTACATCAAAACCTACATCTGCGTAACCAGTAGCTACAACCTTGGCTCCACGATCATGACCATCTTGTCCCATTTTAGCAATCATGATGCGAGGTCTACGACCGTCTTGCTCTGCAAATTTATCAGCTAGTTCTCTTGCTTTTTGAAAACTACTATCGTCTTTTATTTCTTTACTATACACTCCCGAAAATGTTTTTATTTGTGCTTTGTAACGTCCAAAAACTTCTTCTAGAGCGTCACTAATCTCTCCTAAAGTTGCACGTTCTCTGGCAGCATTTACAGCTAAAGCTAATAAATTTTCTTGTTTTGAGCGTGCTGCTTCTGTTAATTTGGCAAGTGCCATCGTTACAGCTTTATTATTTCTCGTTGCCTTAATATGTTCTAAACGTTTTATTTGTCCGTTTCTAACTGTTTGATTATCTACTTCTAATGTAGATATTGGGTCTTCCTCGTCTAAACGATATTTGTTAACGCCTACAATTACATCCTGATTAGAATCTATTCGAGCTTGTTTTCTAGCAGCAGCCTCTTCAATTCGCAATTTTGGTATGCCTGCTTCTATGGCTTTAGTCATTCCGCCAAGTTCTTCTACTTCTTCAATCAAACTCCAAGCTTTTTGAGCAATATCATGGGTTAGTTTTTCTACGTAGTAGCTTCCTGCCCACGGATCTACTGTTTTGGTGATGCCTGTTTCGGCTTGTAAAAATATTTGAGTATTTCTTGCTATTCGAGCAGAAAAATCTGTTGGTAAGGCAATAGCTTCATCTAAAGCATTTGTATGTAAACTTTGTGTGCCACCAAAGGCAGCTGCGGTAGCTTCTATAGTGGTTCTGGCTACATTATTAAAAGGATCTTGCTCTGTCAAACTCCAGCCTGAGGTTTGACAATGGGTGCGCAATGCTAATGATTTTTGATTTTTTGGATTAAACTGACTAACTATTTTTGCCCACAACATTCTTGCTGCACGCATTTTTGCAATTTCCATAAAATGGTTCATACCAATGGCCCAAAAGAAGGATAATCTTGGAGCAAATGTATCTATGTCCATTCCTGCTTCTAATCCTTTTTTAATATACTCTAACCCATCAGCTAATGTGTATGCCAATTCAATATCACAAGTTGCACCAGCTTCTTGCATGTGATACCCTGAAATACTTATACTATTGAACTTTGGCATATTCTTGCTCGTATATTCAAAAATATCTGATATGATTTTCATGGATGGTGTAGGAGGATAGATGTAAGTGTTCCTTACCATAAACTCTTTAAGAATATCGTTTTGGATAGTTCCTGCCAAATCTTTTTTATCAACCCCTTGCTCTTCAGCAGCAACAATATAAAACGCCATAATGGGTAATACTGCACCATTCATGGTCATAGAAACCGACATTTTATCTAATGGGATTTGGTCAAATAGAATTTTCATGTCTTCTACCGAGTCTATGGCTACACCAGCTTTTCCTACATCACCTACAACACGCTCATGGTCTGAATCATAACCTCTATGCGTAGCTAAATCAAACGCTACAGAAAGTCCCTTTTGACCTGCAGCGAGATTTCTTCTGTAGAATGCATTACTATCTTCGGCTGTCGAAAAACCAGCATATTGTCTAATTGTCCAAGGTCTACGAACATACATTGTAGAATATGGTCCACGAAGATTTGGCGCTATTCCTGCTGCGAAACCTAAATGCTCTAAATCCTTGAGATCTTCTTTAGAGTAAGAGGATTGTATGTCAATATCTTCGGCTGTTTTAAATACAGTTTTATCTTCTTGTTTTAAACTGGAAGTAGTAGAATCTATGGTTATATGTTGTATCTCTTTTCGCATTATCTTACGACTATTTTTTCAATATATGAATTGTAATTGGTATTATTAGTAGAAAAAATGTTAATTGAAAATGTTTTATTATTTGATGTAATAATATACATAGTATTAAAATTAGAATACCCATTTTCATTACTAATTTTATATGTTGCTTTAAAAACCTTAGTTTTTGATAAGCCAGAAAATCCTGCACTTATTTTTTCGCAATACATATTGACTTTTTCGGCATAACTACTACATGTGTTTGACATCATGCTCAATAAATAAGATGATTCTTCTTTTGTGAAATCTATATATTCACTCATTTTTACTCCAATTAGTGTAGAGGAAGAAACATCTTTATAATAATAAATGTTGCCTTTAGAATATTTTAGATAATTAAAATACTGTCTCTCAATATTTTTAGATTCAGAGGGAGGCATTTCATTTATAACTTTATCATATTCATCTTCTGAGAAGACTCTAAAGTTTAATGGTAAAAAAAGATCAATATTATCTTTATCTAATGTGTAATAATCTCCTAAAAGTTCATTTTCTACTAGAGTTGACTTTGTTTCATTACATGAAATAAGCATGGTTATTATACCTATTAATATTAATCTATTTATCATTTTTAATGGTTGTGTCCATCGTGGTTGGTATGCTCTTTCTCTTCTGTTGGTTCAACTATATTTCCATTTTTAGCATTTAATTCGTTTTCGAAGATTTTTCCGTAGTAAAACGCTAAGGCAACATAAGTCGCTAGATACTTATCATCTTTCATCCCAAAGGTTTTGCGTCTTAGCTGGCCCTCAATCATTCTAATGCTCATGCTATTTGTAGCAATGAGCGCACTAAATGTTTTTTGTAATTGCTCATCTTTGATATTGTTGCCAATACATTTAAAGATAGGATGGTTGAAATTTATTTGACTTCCATCAGGATTTGTGGTCCATAAAGATTCATCTTGTTTTAAGGCCTCTAATACTTTTTTAGAATGTGGAGAAACCATTTTTGTGTAATCTACTTTATTAGCAATAGCTTGGCTTACAAATAAACTATAGCCACGAGAAAGTATTGGTTTGCCAGGTGTATAAAAGTTGCCTAAATCTTCTTCAAAAGATTGAACTGCTTCTTGAAATAATTTATTATCTACGCCTTCACAATCAACAAGTTTTTGCACACTAGGAAATTTATAATCAAATTCTACAATGTTGATTTGTGTTTGGTCTTTTGTTGCTGATTCTTCTTTACAAGTAAAAAAGCATAGAGATAAGGCAACTAACGCTAATTTTAATTTCATGATTGTAATTTTATTGGTTGTTTATTCTTTATCTAATCGATCTTGTTCTAGTGATTCTGCAAGGCGTCTTTCAATGATGGGCTCTATTAAGGTCTTAACAGGATTTGTCTTTATGAAAGGATAAAGTTCTAAGTTATCTTTCATTTTGTCTTGCATATTTGGATGTTTATTTGTGCCTAGTAGCGTGATGTCACCAGCCATAAATTGTTCATGCTCCTTTGCTATATTTTCTTTTATTTTTTTCTGAATCGTGCCAGCTTTAAGCTGTGATAAAAATCCGCCATTTTGCTCTATATCTTTAAATAATTCTAAAGCTTTATCAGATAATTGTGAGGTTAACGACTCTATATAATATGCACCATCAGCTGGGTTATCTACTTTGTCAAAATAGCTTTCATTTTTTAATACCAGCAATTGATTTCGAGCTATGCGTTCTCCAAACTCATTGTCTTTATGATAAATAGCGTCGTAAGCTAAATTGGTAATTCTATTGGCACCTCCCAAAATAGCACTCATACATTCGGTTGTAGTACGAAGCATATTGGTGTTATAATCGTAAATTGTTTTATTACGCTTGGTAGGTGTAACATTTATTTGGCAATTAGGGTTGAAACCATACTCATGAGATAAGGTTGCAAACAAAATTCTAAATGCTCTTAATTTTGCTATTTCAAAAAAATAATTTGTACCTACCGATGCATTTATTATAATCTTAAAATCTTTTTTAAGGGGTGATTTAACTATAGCATCTAGATGATTATAATATTCGTTTATATGAGCCAATGTGTATGCTAGCTCTTGTACCATGGTTGCTCCAGCATTTTGATATAAACTGGAATTAATACTTAATGTATTGGTTTGACCAATTATAGCTTCTAATTGTAAGTGATCTTCTTTAAGATTTTTAAACCAATTTCCTGTTTTTGCAAGATTGCCAATAATATCAGTTTGAATAGCTACATTTTTATGTTTTGGGATCGTATTAACGTAATCTGAAGATAAAAAAAGTAATATAAAAGAGATAGGAGTAGAGTTAGGCTCTATATTTTGTAACAAATCGTCAATATTTATAGTTTCCGAAGAAATTATAAATTCTATACTCTCTGCACCTTTGGCTATGGCGTCTATGGCTTTTTCGTTAGATTTTTTAGTTTTTGCCACAAATATAGATTGGCAAATTTTAAATTGGGTTACTTTTGAATTTACAGCAATGTGATCTTTTTCAAACTCATCGGCATGATAAAAAGGTTTTACATTAATACCTTCATTGGTGTGCCAAATTAAGGTTTCGTTATAATCTGCACCTTTTAAGTCGACATGTATTTTTTGCTTCCATTGTTTAGAAGATACGTTATCAAAATCATTAAATAGTGTTTTACTCATCCTTTTGTTCTAGTTTTAGGCTGTCTTCATATTCAATAATGTAAATGTCTTCATTTTCTTTCTTCATATAGTATTTCTCGCGCGCCATTTTTTCTATACCTTCATCTGTACTAAGCTCTTTTATTGCCTTATTATCTTTTTCAATCTCATTTCTATAATATGTTTTTTCATTCTCTAAATCTGTAATATCTTCATTTAGATCTTGATGAATTAATAATGAGTTTGAATCAAAAAATAGCATCCATATTGCGAAAACTACAAATACAATTACAAATATGTTTCTAAATTTTTTGATGGCTAATTGAGTTTTTCGTTAATGATAGTCTTAACTATATTTACTGCTACTGTATTGTATTTATTATTTGGTATTATTATATCTGCATATTCTTTCATAGGTTCTATAAATTGCTGATGCATAGGCTTTAAAGTCGTTTGATAACGTGATAAAACCTCGTCAATATCACGACCACGCTCTGTAATGTCTCTTTTTAATCTCCTAATTAGTCGCTCATCACTGTCTGCATGAACAAATATTTTAATATCAAACATTTTTCGTAATTCTGGGTTTGTGAGAATTAAAATACCTTCAACAATAATAACCTTTCTAGGTTTAGTTTTTATTGTATCACCTGTTCTATTATGTTTCACAAATGAATATACAGGTTGATCTATTGCGCGACCTGCTTTCAATTCTTTTAAATGATTTTCTAACAACTCAAAATCTATAGATCTAGGGTGATCAAAATTGATTTTCACGCGTTCTTCATAGCTCAAATGCGTGGTATCCATATAATATGAATCTTGAGATATAATCCCAACTTCACCTTCTGGTAGTTCATTAAGTATTTGATTTACAACAGTTGTTTTACCGCAGCCTGTTCCTCCCGCAATTCCAATAATAAGCATATATAAAGACTAAAATTTAATGAACAAATTTAGCAATAATGATGTAAAATCAAGGTTGAATTTTCGAAACTTCCTCCACTGTGATTAATTTATCATTAGAATTGCCCCAACTATTTGTAATATAGTTCATTATATCTGCAATTTCATCGTCTTCTAATCCTAAAGGCGCCATAGACCCATTGTAGGTAACACCATTAACAATAATTTCTCCAGATTGACCATATTTTATAGCCTTAATGCTCTCTTGACGTTTATTCATTAAATAATCTGATTTAGCTAAAGGAGGAAATGTTTTAGCTACTCCTTTTCCGTTTGGTAAATGACAAGAGACGCAAAAATCGGTATACAAAGATTTACCACGAAGCATACTCTCCTTTAATTTTGGGTTTTGGTTTGTAACTTTTTCTTCGGAAATTATAACTTTTGAAATTTCTTTCTTTTTTTCAGAAGAATTACAAGATACTATCAGCAGTGTTATTAATGTTGTATAAAATATTCTCATCATTTTGTTTTAATCAGTTTAACTATTCCTAAATTTTCTATTCCTACGTATATATAACCATCTGGACCTTGGTTTATTGATCTCACACGTCCAAGACCATCTAAAAGCCTTTCTTCTTTAATAATTTGACCATCTTTAATATAGCAATTATCTAAATACTCAAATTTTAAAGATCCAACCAAAAGGTTGTTTTCCCAGCCTTTATACTTATCACTAGAGATAAATTCCATCCCACTTGGAGCTATTGATGGCGTCCAATAATGTATAGGTTGCTCCATACCTGGTTTTGCGGTCTCATCTGTTATTTTAGTACCAATGTAGTTTACACCATACGTAATTACTGGCCAACCATAATTTAATCCAGGTTTAATAATATTTATTTCGTCTCCTCCTTTAGGACCATGTTCGTGAGTCCAAATTTCTCGGGTTTCAGGATGAATTACCATACCTTGAGGGTTTCTATGACCATATGAGTAGATTGCTGTTTTGGCATTATCTTTATCTATAAACGGATTGTCATTAGGTATAGAACCATCATCATTTAAACGGTAAACTTTACCGCCATCTCTTGTAATATCTTGTGGATTTTCATCTCTATTACCACGCTCACCAATTGTAAAAAAAAGATAGCCATTATCATCAAATACAATTCGAGATCCAAAATGCTGCCCTTTAGTTGTGTTTGGAGATGCCTTATATAACAACTCACTTTCTACTAAAGAATCGTTTTTAAGTTTTGCGCGCATAATCGCTGTATGTCCACCTTTTTCTTCACCATCGGTAGAAGAATACGAGAAATAAATCCATCCATTATCTTCATAATTTGGGTGTAACTTTACATCTAATAATCCACCTTGACCTCTATTATACACTTTTGGAGCACCTTTAATTTCTGTCTTTACTCCATCTTTGAAGTTTATAATTCGACCTTCTTTTTCATTTATAAGCATTGAACCATTTGGCATAAATGTAAAACCCCAAGGGTTAATTAATTCGTTCACAACAAGTTCGTAAGAATGTTCTTTATTTATTGGATTCTTATCTTGTGCACAAGCAACAAAGCTTAATAAACCCGTAATAATAAAAGTTTGCAGTAGAAATTTCATGAAATTTAATTTTATGTTTAAATTTAATAATAAAAGTTGTCAAATTTTAAAGAAAAGATATATATTTGCACCTCGAAATTTTGAGTGATATAGTAATTACTTAAAATTAGAGATAACCAATTCGGGGTGTAGCGTAGCCCGGTTATCGCGCCACGTTTGGGACGTGGAGGCCGCAGGTTCGAATCCTGCCACCCCGACTTTTATTGAGGGCTCTTAGCTCAGCTGGATAGAGCACCTCCCTTCTAAGGAGGCGGTCGAAGGTTCGAATCCTTCAGGGCTCACAAAAAGTCTTACCTTAATTGGTAAGACTTTTTTGTTTCTATACATTTTTAACTACGTAGCTGTTATATTTCTAATAAAGATGTATTGATTTAAACAAAAGATTTAAATTATTTAAAAATTAATAATTGTACTGATTTATGATGTATTAAATAGTAGGCTAAGGAATAGTACTTTGCTCTAAAGACATATAAATTATTTTCATTACAATGAAAATTAAATATCACTATCTACAAAAATAAAAATGATTAAAAAGCAGTTTTAATCGTATCGAAACGATGGATTAGCTTTTGTGAACGTAAAGAAAATAGATACTAATGGATATGATTTAGCTCGTTTATTGAGTTATATCAATAATTTAGAAGTTAAGCGTTAAGCAAATGTATTTCTAGCTTCATCTAAGTAATTATAATCCAAATTATTATGACAATTAGCACTAATGGCATCCAATATTAATGGTGTTTTTTATACAATACTAAAAATTATATTATCTCATACTTAATCTTTCTTAATATTATATAAGAATTTACATAGGTAGTTCGTCGATTTAACCTATCATAAAATGTATTTCATCGAATATTTGGTATATTTAATCGATAAAATAGCTTGTTTTATTGAATTTAAGGTTTATCTTTGCCCTGAATTTCATTAAACCCCAAATCGATGAAAAACCTACTTACTAATGCAATTGCATGCGCAATTGTTATGACTTCGCTTTTTAGTTGTTCTGTTGAATCAATTGAAAATGAACAATTAGAAGAAGCTCTTCTAACTACAACTGATACAGTTGTAACACCAAATACAGAAAGTTGTATTGACCAAGATCCACAAGCAAGAATTACTAATAACGGTACTATTACGCTTACATTGCAAATTGCATCAACAGATGGGACGATTTTGCATACTGTAGAAAATATTGCTGCTGGTACGTCTTCTGGATATTTAACTTTTGCTCCAGATGAAGTTGTTTTTAACATTGTTAAAAATACAACTGGTATTCAGGATGATAAGGTTGTTTTTACTATGGGACAATGTATGAGTTATGATATGGTTGTTGGAGCTGATAACAATTTAATTGCTGGCGCTCCTGTAAGTCTTTAGTATTTAACATATCTTAGTACAGACAATAACTATTTTGGCATTTAAAAGGTTTGTTGTAAAAAAGATGTAGATATTACCACCATCTTTAATACGATGCTTTTTACGAATATTATTTACTGTATCAGGAAAATTTCTCACCGTAATATTGGCTTGTGATATATTAAGTTCTTTTAAGTTTTTTTTATTGTAATCTATAATGTTTTCAATTTTAAAAGATCTTCCAGGAAATGTTAATATGTCGTTATTTGTATATAAGTGAGAATGCTTATGGAGTTTAGCTACTTTATAATATTCTGAAATACTACCAAAAGCACCAGCTTTAAGAATTGCTGCATTTGGCTCGTACAAATAAGTTAATGGTTTACTATAGTTTACTTTGCAAGTAGCTTCATCTTTTAATTTAAAATCAAAAGATTCAATTTTAGTATCAATAATATTAGCGGTTTTGATGGTGATTTCACCTTCAAAACCGTTTTCAAGTATCCATAGAAGTTCTTTTACTTCATTCTTAACCGCGATGATATGAACTTCTTTTACATGTTTTAATTCAGTAATACCAATTGTTAAGTCTAATAATGGCGATGTTTTTACAGCAATATTATTTGCTTTTTTAAATAATATTTCTAGATGGAGAGGAACGTTAGGTAAGCAATCTTTAAGAAAAAACACTTTTCCTTTGCTCTCATGTCTTCGAGAAGGATCTACATAAATATAGTCGTAAACTTTTTTATTAGACTGTAAATAATCTATTCCATCTACATTTTTTGTTTTTACATTTTCTATATTTAATTGTGGATAGTTATATGCAACTATTTGAGATAATTTCTCATTTAATTCACAATGCGTTACATCTTCAAAATAATTAGCAAAGTAAAAGCAATCCACTCCAAAACCTCCAGTAATGTCAATGATAGATTTTCCTTTAAATAATTGAGCTTTATAATTTGCTGTAATTTCAGATGAAGTTTGCTCAATATTTAACTTATTTGGATAGTATATCTTTTCCGAAGAAAACCAAGTTGGAAGTTTCTTTTTAGATTTATTTTTAGCTTCAATTTGCTCTATAATCTCTTTGGTTGTTACGTTATTAAAGCTAGTTCCTTTTAAAATTAATTTAGAAATATCCAGATTGAGATTTTTTGAGATAAAATCCTGAATTTCGGTATTTAAAATTTCAGTGTTCAATTATAATCCTTTAGTTAATTTTTTTACCAAGATGTTGTCTGATAAAAACTCTTTTAATATCACCTTAATCGCAGTGTAAAACGGTACCGCTACAATCATCCCTACAACTCCAAATATTAGTCCAGCTATAATAATGATTAAGAAAATTTCTAATGGATGAGACTTAACGCTTTTAGAAAATATAAATGGCTGACTAAAGAAGTTATCTACCAATTGGGCGATTGATATAATAAGAAATGTGTATAATAATTTTGGCATCACCACATCGCTAAAACTTTCTCCCAAATTGTTAGTCATTACCAAAAACATCATCAAAACCCCTCCAATTAATGGACCTAGATATGGAATTAAATTAATTAAAGCACACAAAAACGCAATGACTATGGCATTTTTTACGCCAATAATTAATAAGCCTATTGTGTAAATTACAAAGAGAATAAATATTTGTAAGAACAAACCAACAAAATAACGAGATAATAAGTCTGATATTTTAGTGATAGATCGTTTGGTATTAGTTTCTTTATCGTTAGGCACAAATGTTAAGATCCCTTGTTGAAATAGATTGCTATCTTTTAAAAAGAAAAAGGCTATAAATAAAACAGACATTAAACCAATACTAAAACTTCCAAAGCCAGAAACTACACTATTTAAAAAGTTAGGTAAAATGCTATAATCTAAATTAGATAAAATTTTAGACTCTTTAATTGCTTGCTCTGCATCTATATTATTTATTTCTAAATACTTAATAGTTTCGGTATACAAAGACTCAATATTATTTTTTAACTGATCTATATCTAATAGCGATAAATTTTGACCTTGCTCGACAATTAGCGGTATTAAAAGACTAATAATACCAGCAAAAACACCTACTACAATTACCATTGTTGTTATGACAGCTATGGTATTATTAAATTTTAAACGTCTGCGTAGGAACAAAACTATTGGTCTGCCAATAAGAGATATCACTCCTGCTATAAGAATATAAACAATTACAGATTGTATTTTGTATAAAAAGAATAATACAAGTGCAATAGCCACAATTACGCCAACTGCTCTAAGTATTCCGTTTGCAATAATTTTAGAGTTCATGCAGTAAATATAATCACTTTAGTTAAGATTTATTTAGTTGTTTGGTTAATTCGTACAAAGATATACTTGTTGCTTGTACAACATTCATACTACTATTTTGGCCAAACATATCTATATGTATTATTGCATCGCATAAATTTAATATAGCGTCTTGAACTCCAAAATTTTCATCACCAATAACTAATGCAATAGGTTTATTCGTTGGAAATTGAAAATCTATCAAAGCCTCGCTTTTTGAAGTTATCTCTAAAGCAATTATAAAATAACCTGTTGCTTTTAATTGTGAAATAACAGGTTGGGCATTATTTTCTAATCTGTACTTTACAGTCTTTTCGGTAGCTCTAGATGTTTTTGTCATCTTTCTACCTAATGGTATATTACTACCACAAAACACTAGCTCTTCAACACCAAAAGCATCGGCAGTTCTAAATAAACTTCCAATATTTGGTGCATTAGTTACATTCTCGCAAATTACTTTGACAGGGAATATTTGTTTATTAAAATTAGTAGAGTAATGGTCTAGTTGCATGTTTTTATTAATCACAAACTTTAAATATATATCAAATAGTTTTATCTAACCATCAAGATTGTACGAATTTGTAAAAAAAGATTGTGATTTGAAAATTATCTTAAAAACAAAAAGTTGCCTGGCGTTTGCTTTTTATAGATGACATTAAAGATTTATAATTTTAAAATTATAAATTAATATATATTACATTTGTTTAAACACTTATTTATATGCTTTCAATTTTCTCGAAAAAGAAAAACAGTCATATTAAAGAATCTGTTTTTTTACATATCCCAAAATCTGGTGGTTCTACGTTTGTAGGGTTATTGCAAGTTTCATTAAAAGATGGGAAAACAAATTCAATTGACAGTCCAACACACAAAACAGATAGAGTTGGTAGCACTACGATTTTTCATTTAGATTTTTTAGATTCTTCAAGACGATTTAAAGGCGCTCATATTTTTAATGAATCCCAAAAAGAAATGTATAGCAATAGCTCTCTTTTTCTTTTACTGAGAAATCCAATAGATAGATTGGTTTCAGAATTTAATTTTCAATATCATATTCTTGATGGTAAAAATGGAAATAGTAAGGCGGCTATCTTAACGAGATTAAAGCAAAAACCTAAAACTTTAAAGGAATATATTGAATGTAAAGAAACTCAAAATTATCAATTAAAATTTTTATTGGGAAGACCAATTAATGACCAAAAAAAAGTAGCTGATAAAGAATTTAAAACAGTTCTTGAAAAAATAAAAACATTGCCTATACATTGTGGAGTTACAGATGAATACTCTAGTTTCTTAAATTTATTCGAAGAAAAAACAGGGAACAAGTTATCTAAAAAAGTAATTGTTAGAAAAAAAACACCTTTTATTTATGAAGAATTCCTTGATGAAGAGACTAAATCACGGATTATTCAACTTAATGAATTTGACTATAAATTATATACTTATGTAAAAAGTAAAGTTATTGTCAACAACAAAAAATTTAAATTTGTTCAATCAGATAAATTTATAGTTTAAAATGGGAATATTTAATTTTTTAAAAAGTAATCAAAAAGAAATGATAACACTTGATGAGTTTGATAATCAAGATGGTGCTTTATTTCTATCAAATTACAAAATACCACGAGTGCCAGTCCTTTTAAAAGGAGCAGCTAACAAATGGCCTTTAATGTCAAAGTGGGATAAAGATTATATTGTTAATAATATGGGTGGATATGTGTGTAAAATCATTGAAGATTCAAGACCTGCGTATTCAAAAGAGCAAACAACATTAAAATTTTATTTTGAAAAACTAAAAGATGTAAGTACATTGACATTAGACCCTTTTAACCCCAAAAAACCGCCACTGTTTTATAAGGATATTGAAGCTTCCAACTCGTTTTTTAAAACTACAGATATTCAGCGCTTTTTCTTTTTTCATTCTGTTAAAGACGCAGGTACATTACCTCATATACATGGTAATGCTTTTAATATACTTCAAAGTGGAACAAAAGAATGGGTTTTTTATGACGCAAGTGAAAATAATAATCCAAAAGGCTATAAATTATTAAAAGACTTTAATAAAAAATATACGATAGGAACTCACGCAAAAGATTGGTTTAAAAAAGAAGTACCTAAGCTAACTAGAAAGCATGATAAAGTTTACTGTTGCACACAAGAAGCAGGTGATATCGTGTTTATACCTAATGGTTATTGCCATGCTGTTCTAAACAAATCTGAAGTGATGGGTATTGTTTTTGAAACGAGTTCGTAGAGCTATGATCTAATTGCATTTAGTTTATTTCGCAAATACCCAGAGACGCAGAGCTGTTATTATAATAAATTAATACAAGTGAAAACTTTCATCGCAGGTATGAACTGAGTGCATTATTATCACAGGGCCAAAAAATTGATAAAAGTATTCAGAATGAAAAGTTCCTGTTCCTAAAGTATAGGTGTGACTATTAATTTTACTTAAAGATTTAAAAGTGAATGTCAAAATCAAAACAATAGCAACAACTTTATATCTTAAACTCATATTCTAATTATTAATTCTCAAAAGCATATTTCACAATATTAGCTCCCATTTTAAGCGCTTTTTCTCTAACATCTGCTGGGTCGTTATGAACTTCAGGGTCTTCCCATCCATCTCCAAGATCGCTTTCAAAAGTGAATAGTAAAACGAGTCTGTTTTTATAAAATATTCCTAGAGCTTGTGGTCGTTTACCATCATGTTCATGAATTTTAGGTAAACCTTCTGGGAATTTATAAGCAGTATTAAAAATCTCATGGTTTTTGGGTAATTCTAATAATTCTAAATTTGGGAATACTTTTTTGAGCTCCTTTTTGATGTATGGTTCCATACCGTAATTATCATCTATATGTAAAAAACCTCCTGAGGTTAAGTACTTTCTTAGGTTTTCGGCATCTTCATCAGAAAAAAACACATTACCATGACCTGTCATGTGCAACATTGGAAATTGAAAAATGTCAATACTACCAACTTCTACAACTTGAGGTTTGCTTTCCATTTTGGTTTTAATATTTGCATTGCAAAAACTAATCAAATTTGGAAGTGCTGTTGGGTTGCTATACCAATCTCCACCGCCTTTGTATTTGACAATTGCGAGGTCTTGAGCGTTTACAGTAACGATTGTTAAAGTTGTCACAAGCGTTAATATAATTGTAAGTATTCTAAATTTTGGCGTACTAAAACTCATATATCAAAAATAGAAAATAAGTGCTATGAAACATATCCTTTTAACTTTATTTATGATCCCTTTGTTTTTTTCTTCGGAAACAACTCAAACGTATCCACCTGTGACTGTTTTAGAATTATTTACATCACAAGGTTGTTCTAGTTGTCCACCTGCAGATAAATTACTAACCCAAGTTCAAAATAATAAAGATGTAATTGCACTATCTTATCATGTAGATTACTGGAATTATATAGGTTGGAAAGACCCTTTTAGTAAAGAAAAATTTAGTAATAAGCAACGTAAGTATGGACAAAAATTTAATAGTAGCACTATTTATACGCCTCAAGTTGTCATAAATGGGAAAGAACATTTTGTAGGTTCTAATGTTGATATTATGAATTCTAAACTTAAACATTACAGTAAAATTGCAGCAAAAAACACTATAGTAGTATCTAATATTGATAGTGCAAATAATAAAATATCTTTCGATTATAGTATAGAAGGAGACATTAAAAATAAGTCTCTAAAAGTTATTTTGGTAATTGAAGAGCGCATCACAAATATCTCTAAGGGAGAAAATAGAAATCGTACCTTAAAAAACTCAAACATTGTAGTTCTAGAAGATACACTTATGCTTAATAGTAAATCTGGAAAACAAACAATATCAATTACTGATCTTGTAAAAAAAACCGATAAATTAAAACTAATAACATTAATTCAAACCTCTAATTTAGATATAGTTGGAGCTAATCAAATAAAGTTATAGTTCATTAGTAAAAGCTACAGAGTGGCATGCTACTATAGCTGCTGTTTCTGTTCTTAATCGAGTATCTCCCAGCATGACAGCTTTAAAATCGTGTTGCAGTGCTAACTCAATCTCTTTAGTGCTAAAATCACCTTCAGGACCAATTAAAACTGTAATAGTTTCATTAGGTTTAATAAGTTGTTTTAATGATTTTTTATCTGTTTCCTCACAATGTGCTATAAATGTTAGTCCGTTAAAATCTTTAGAAATAAAGTCTTTAAATGTAATAGCTTCATTAAGTTTTGGTAAATAGCAATTTAATGATTGTTTCATGGCAGATTGTATGATTTTCTCATAACGTTCTGCTTTTATAACCTTACGCTCGCTATTATCGCAGATAATAGGTGTGATAGTGTCTATGCCAATTTCTGTGGCTTTTTCTAAAAACCATTCATAACGATCATTCATTTTTGTTGGAGCAACAGCTAAATGAAGATTGTAATGACGTTTAGGTTGTAATGTGCTTGAGGTAATATTGGCGATGCAATTTTTTACATCTGCAATTGTAATTTCTGCGGTAAATAAATAACCATCGCCATTTGTAATATGCAAAATATCTCCAATAGATTTACGCAATACCTTTATAATATGCCTACTTTCTTCTTTAGTAAAACGTATTACACTATCTAATTGCGCTAAGTCTTTATTGTAGAAAAGTTGCATTATCTTAAAGGTTCTGTAACTTTTAAAACTTTAGATTCTTTTATTAATCGTTTGTCTTGAGTTACTAAGACAACGTAATAGGCATTGATTTCTGGAATATCAATTTTAAAAATATCACCTTTTGAGTAGTTTCCTTCTATAATTGGTGTTTCAAACTCTGGATGTAAGTCTCCATTTGTAAACCAACCCAAATCTCCTCCTTGTTTGGCTGAGTTATCCATAGAATATTGTTTGGCTAAATCTGTAAATCTATAACCGTCTTGGTACTTGGCTATAATTTGATTTCTAATAATATTGATATCCTTAATTGAGTTCTTACTGCCATCTAAATACACACAACTGACTCTGTAGTACGGGATTTCGAATTTATCAATTATTTTATAATACGTTTTTTGAGGAGCATCTTTAAAATATTTTTTAGAGCCAACACCCATATTTAAAATATCTTGAGCCATACGAGTTTTGTGCTTTTCTTCATTAAAGACAATTACTTTGCCTTTAATAGTTTTATTCTTTTTAAAGAAAAGATTTACATCATCTAAGGTTTGAATAGAGTCTAATGATTTTTCAAAGTCTTTTTGTGCTACGACTAATGATGTCGTTAAAAGTAGGGTAGTAGTAATAAGTAGATTTTTAAGCATAATTTGGTTTTTTATTATTTTATTCAAAAATAATAGCTTGCTACAACAATAAAACTGTTGCAAAATGAAGTTTTAAAGAAATGATTGTTTATAACTTTAAAGTATTTAATCTTTTGATTTTAAAATACTGTTATTTAACTGCTATCATGCTAATTTCTACATTTACAAATTTAGGTAAATTAGCAACTTCTACAGTTTCTCTAGCAGGAGCAGTATCTGCATCAAAATAGTTACTATAAACAGCATTGATATGACTAAAGTTATTCATATCGCTAATAAATATTGAAGATTTTATTACATTATCAAAAGTCATATCTGCTGCTTCTAATACAGCTTTCAAATTTTGCATGACTTGTTCCGTTTCCGAAGAAATAGAATCTAAAACTAGTTCTCCAGAGTTTACATTAATCGCAATTTGTCCTGATGTATATAACGTGTTTCCTGTTAAGACAGCTTGATTATATGGTCCAATTGGAGCAGGAGCATTGGGTGTGTTAATTATAGTTTTCATTATGTATATATTATAGTTGTTGGTCTCTTTGTTTACGCTTATCGTATTTAAGATCTTTTAGTAAGCTAGATTTGATACCTATAAAGAAGTTCCAAGATTCGTTTCGTCCAAATGGTACCCAAGTAAAATTCATTCTCCAACTTAATAAATCGCGTTCAAAACGAAGTTGTGTTTGTGTAAAACCTTGGTTAACAAAATCATATCCTGATGAAGCACCAACAGACCACATTGGAGAAAGCTCTATATCGCCAGAAAACATTAATGAATTACTGGTAATTGCGTTTTGTCTGGCTGCATTACCATAGTTTACTGTATATGCGAGACGTAAACTCCACGGTATTTTATAATTGTAAAGTTCTGACGTTGTACCTTTTTTATCCTTATCATCTGCATCATCTGTTAAACGCTGGTCTGCAAAGTCCTGCGGTTTTCCAAATAAATCATCTGCTCGACCACCACTTCTTAAATTATCCTGTAATGCAGGATCATCATCAACGCCAGAGCCTTCAAACGTAGAACTAGAGAGGGAGTAACCAACTGTAAGATTTGCAGAGGTTAGTCTAAATAAACTACCACCATTATCAATATTAAATTTATCAATTTTATTATTGTTATTGTCTAACGCATAAGGATCTAATACCATCCCAAAATTAATATTCATCTTATCTTTTAGTATTGTGGTACCTCCAGAAACTCTCAACGGACTCCATTGTAAAGAGTCACCTGCAAAATTATAAGATGTAGAAAAGTTTAAGTTATTTAAAAGTTTTATTTTTTTAGGTTCTGTTGCAGTACTGTCTCTATCTCTAACTTTAGCTTCAAAGTTATTTCCTAAAGAAATCCCCATTGAACTAGAAAACGTTTTATTTGGTGTGCCAAAGAGCGAACCTTCAAACCTTGTAAATTCTCTATTAACTTCGTCTACGGTAACACCATCTGCATTGGCTGGCTCAAACGTATCATAATATTGATCAAAAGCTGGATTTATATTGTAGCTTATAGATGGACGCATAACATGCCTTACCTGCTGTATTCTAGATTTGCTATCTTCTTTACCAAACATACCGTAAACGGTTGTACCAATACTAGTACTAAAGTTATAGGTAAAGAAACGATCAAATTGATTTAAATCTTCGGTTATTACCGTACCATCTTCGTCTTCAAATTTGTTAATCGTATTAAGTGTCCAATTTTCTTCTAAATTCATATTAGCACTCATGCTAAAATATTTAAACACTTTAAAATTTGTTGAGACAGGAATAGAATGTAAAGCACCTACTTGTGCATCATCAAACATTTCAGACTTAAAAAATAAGGAATCTGTAGTTTGTATTCTATTTTCTCCTCTTACATTGTATTGAAAGTTTATATTTTGAATTATACCTTTCTTAGAACCTGTTTTTGGAGCAAAAGGAAATACTCTACTAACACTAGCTTGTACTGTTGGTAGTGTCATATTAATAATTTGTGTGTTTGTATTTTGAGAATGTGTTGCTGTAACATTCATATTTACTTGTGGCTCTCCTTGAAATGTTTTAGAATAAGAAACCGATGATGATAATGTGTTATTTAATGAACTAGCAAGGTTTAATTGATTTATAGATTGCCTATAATATTGACTACTTCCTAAATTTACAGAAGCCGAGAATCTAGAATTAGGATTTGCTTTAGCGTCTTGGCTATGAGACCATCTAATATTGTATATCGTTGATTTTGCAAAATCAGGAAAACCTGGTTCACTATTTATCAAATTTTCATATCTAAAACTTAAGTTACCTCTAAACTTATAACGCAGTGCATAATTAGATTCTAATCTTAAACCATAACTACCATTGGTGTAGTAATCTCCCAATACTGCTAAATCGACATAATCACTAATAGCAAAATAATAACCTCCATTTTGTAAAAAGTAACCTCTGTCATTTGCTAATTCTTGTCCAGGAGTTGGCATGATAACTCCAGATGATCTCGTTTTTGTCATAGGAAAATATGCAAATGGCAAACCTATAGGAGTAGGTACATCATAAATAAACAGGTTTGTTAAACCTGTAACGACTTTAACTCCAGGAACAACTTTTGCTGTTCTCATTAAGAAATAGTATTCTGGGTCATCAAGATTCTCTGATGTAGTAAATTTACCATCTTTTATAAAGAGGGTAGAGTCGTTTTCTCTCTTAGTAACTGCTGCAATTATGGTACCTCCACTTTGCTCAGTTTTAGAATTAAAAATAATAGCTTTTTTGGTTACTGTATTAAAAATAACAGAGTCTGGCTCAACAACACTTTGGCCTTGTGTAAAAATAGGAGCTTGAGAATAGTTGCCTAAACTATCCTTTACACGACCAGCATACACCAAATCTTTACCATGATTAATCACAATAATACCAGCTTTTATATTCATGTCGCCATAATTAACTTCGGCTTCATTAAAAAGTGTAGTTGTGTTTTTTCTTTGATTTAAGCGCACATAGTCTTTGGCTTTATAATCTACAATGCTACTTAGGATCTCTTTTTTCTTAGGTATAGAATCTGTTTTTGTACTATCAGATTCTTTATTATTTTTTGGTGTCTCAATAATGTTACCAATATTAACAACAGTAGTATCATTTTTTGTTGTAGGTTTTATTGGTTCCTGAGATTTAGGCAATTCTTGAGCCAAGCAAAACATGTTAATAAACATGGTAAAACTTAGAGTAAAAAGTATGTGTAAGCTTTTTGTACGCAATGCTTTTAAATGTATTTTTGCTAAAGTATGGCTCGGTTTTTGAATTCCCAAAATTACATAGATTTTTTATGATTAATTTATAATTCAATCAATTTATATCAAGCATCAAAACATTACTAATCCTAATGCTATGATTCTTAAAATAAAACGAGTTGATAAAACGTTAAACACGTATGAAAACGACATCACATTATATATTCGTATTGGTAGGTTTCTTATTTACCAGTATTTTAACATCTGCAAATGCTTTTCAAAAAGATAAGGATAAATTTGTAGTGGTTCTAGATGCTGGACATGGTGGACATGATTCTGGAAATCTAGGTAACGGTCACAAAGAAAGCGATATAGCACTTAACATAGTTTTAAATCTGGGTAAGGATTTAGAAAAAAACAAAGATATTAAGGTAATTTATACTAGAAAAAAAGATGTATTTGTAACTCTAAGAGGTCGTGCTAAAATTGCAAATGATGCAGATGCAGACCTTTTTGTGTCTGTACATTGCAATGCACACAGCTCTCAAGCATCTGGTACCGAAACATTTGTACTAGGTGTAGCAAATACAAAACGTAATATGGAGATTGCTAAAAAAGAGAATGAGGTTATTTTTCTTGAGGCAGATTATGAAAAGCACTACGAAGGTTTTGACCCAAATTCTCCAGAGTCATTAATAACACTTAGCTTTTTGCAAGAAGAATATACAGAGAACAGTATCAAACTGGCAAGATTAGTTGAGGATAATTTCGAAATGGGCCTTAACCGTAAAAGTAGAGGCTTAAAACAAGCAAGTCTTTGGGTACTTCACAATACATATATGCCTAGTGTGCTAATAGAAGTTGGATTTTTAACTAATAAAGCCGAAGGTAAATTTTTAAATACAAAAGCTGGTCAGTCTAAAATGGCATCAGGCATTAAAAAAGCCATTTACAGTTACAAATCATATATAGAACAAAATATTGGTGAAAACATCTATCAAGGCACAGAGGTTGAAACTATAGAGTCTGCAGGTGATCCTCAAATTATAGAAAACGTGGTATTTAAAGTGCAAATTGCAGCGAGTTCTAGAGAAATCCCACCTAAATCATACAACTTTAAAGGCTTGTTAGATATTTCTAGAGAGAAAGTTGGCAAGGTTTACAAGTATTATTATGGTTATACTTCAGATTATAATGCTATCAAACAAATGCAAATAAAAGCAGTATCTAAGGGTTATAAAGACTGTTTTATAGTGGCTTATAAGGATGGAAATAAAATAGATGTTTCGCAAGCAATACAATCGACCTCTAATTAGAAACATTCTTTATATTTTTATTGTTAATTTTGTTTTAACCTCAAAATTGTAAAATTTGAAAATTTCAAGAGAAGTAAAAGCTGCAATACTCGTACTTTCGGGTATTTTGTTAATGATATTTTTAATCAACTATCTCAATGGTAAGAACCTTTTAAGTTCAAAAGACACTTATTATACAGAGTTTGAATATAATGCATTATCAAAAGCATCACCAGTTACTGTGAAAGGTAACAATGTGGGTAAAATTGTAGATATTGTTTACGATTTCAATACAGGAAAAACGAGAATTTCATTTACTGTAGATGAGCAACTAAACTTCACTAAGCAATCAAAAGTTAGACTTTATAAAACAGGTTTAATGGGTGGCAATGCTTTAGCAATTGTAGTAAGTAAAGATGGTGAGAAAGCTAAACCAGGAGATTTTATCGCATCTGAGGTAGAAGAAGATTTAGTTACTAATCTTACAAATAGCTTCTCCGATATAAGCGGTAATTTAGATGCTACACTATCATCTGCAGATTCATTACTAATTAATCTTAATGGTTTAGTACTCGATGATTCTGAAAACGGAATTAAAAATGCTATTGCAGAGTTAAATGCTACAATGAAATCGTTTCAATCTGTTTCTTATTCTGTAAATAATCTAATTAAAGATAATGATGATAAACTTAGTGCTGTTCTTAGTAACTTCGACACCATCACAAGAGACTTAGCAGTAATAACAGGAGATTTAAAAGATGTTAAGCTATCTAAAACTGTAGCTAATCTAGATAATACATTAGCAACTGTAAATAATTTAATGACTAGCATAGAAAATGGAGAAGGTTCTATAGGAAAGCTTTTAAAAGATGAAGGCCTATATCAAAATCTTGAAGGCGCAGCATTGCAAATGGAGCAATTGTTAGAAGACATGAAATTAAATCCTAAGCGATATGTACATTTTTCTATCTTCGGAAAAAAACCAAAACGTTACGACGCAGATGGAAACGAAATAAAGGATAAAGACTAATAAACCAATCACGTATGGGTATTTTACCACAAATATTATTTGCCATTGCACTATTTATAGGCATTGGTTATTTTGCCAATAATGTTAGAAAATTGGCACGTAATATCAAACTTGGTCAAGATGTAGACACAAGTGACGACAAGCCTCAACGCTGGAAAAATATGGCAAGGATTGCCTTCGGGCAAAGTAAAATGGTTAAACGACCAATTGCAGGGTTTTTACACATTATAGTTTATGTAGGTTTTGTCATTATCAATATAGAAGTTTTAGAAATTATTATTGATGGTTTAACAGGAAAGCATAGAATTTTTTCTGGAGCAGGTCAACTTTACGATATTCTAATAGGTTCGTTTGAGTTATTAGCATTTGCTGTATTAGTTTCTGTAATTATTTTCTGGATAAGAAGAAACATCATAAAACTAAAACGCTTTATGAGTTCTGAGATGAAAGGATGGCCAAAAAGCGACGGTAATATTATTTTATATTTTGAGGTTGTGCTTATGTGCCTTTTCTTAACTATGAATGGCGCAGATTTACAATTACAACTTAATGGCGCAGCAGGTTATCATACTGCAGGCTCTTTTCCTATAAGTCAATGGTTACTACCAATTTTTGATGGATTATCAAATGCTACTCTAATTATAATAGAACGTACAGCTTGGTGGTTGCACATCATTGGTATTTTAGCCTTTTTAAATTACTTATACTTTTCTAAACACTTACATATTTTATTAGCATTTCCTAACACATTTTATGGTAGGCTAAAACCTAAAGGTCAGTTCGAAAATTTAGACGCAGTAACTACAGAAGTTATGATGATGATGGATCCTAATGCAGATCCTTTTGCAGCTGCACCAGAAGGAGCAGAAGATGAAGTACCTGCAAAATTTGGTGCCAGTGACGTACAAGATTTAACTTGGGTAAACTTATTAAACGCATATACATGTACAGAGTGTGGACGATGCACAAGTGAGTGTCCTGCAAATAAAACAGGCAAAAAACTGTCGCCTCGTAAAATTATGATGGATACAAGAGATCGTCTTGTAGAAGTAGGTCAAAACATAGATGCAAACAAAGGAGAGTTTGTAGATGATGGTAAACAACTATTAGGAGATTACATTACTAAAGAAGAGCTTTGGGCTTGTACAAGTTGTAATGCTTGTGTAGAAGCTTGTCCTGTTAGCATTGACCCATTGCATATTATTATGCAAATGCGTCAATATCTTGTAATGGAGCAAAGTGCAGCACCAATGGAACTCAATAATATGATGACCAATATAGAAAACAATGGAGCACCTTGGCCTTACAACCAAATGGACCGTTTAAACTGGAAAGACGAATAGATATGAGATATTTTCTTCGGAAATATCAACTCTTAATACTCATAGTCTTTCTATTAAATACTATGTCATTAAGTGCGCAATCCTATAGAAAAGATTCATTACAAATTAAATCATATACACTCGTTCAATACCGTCAAAACGAAGTAAAAGAAGTAAAATTAATCAAAGTGCTATGTGATTATTGTTCAGATTTGCAAAAAGAAGTTATTGGTATAGAAGCCATGAGACGAGCAAAATCTGAAAGTTATGATCCAAAAAACAGAATAAAAGAAGGCGATAAAAAATTAGCAATATATATTAGAATAGCTAAAAAAGATTTTGTGGCAATTAAAGAAGACGAATAATATATTACTACTGGTAAAGATATTTTTATACCAATAGATAAAAAGATAAACTTAAAATTATGAGCGAATTACTCAAAGTGCCAACTATGGCAGAATTTATGGCAGCAGGAAAACAACCCGAAGTATTATTTTGGGTAGGTTGTGCAGGAAGCTTTGATGACAGAGCAAAAAAAATAACAAAAGCATTTGTTAAATTACTTAATAAAGCAAACGTAGAATTTGCAGTATTAGGTACCGAAGAAAGTTGTACAGGAGATCCTGCAAAACGATCTGGTAATGAGTTTTTGTTTCAAATGCAGGCAGTTACAAATATAGAAGTGATGAATGCTTATGAAATAAAAAAAATTGTAACCGCATGTCCGCATTGCTTTAATACCATAAAAAATGAATATCCAGGATTAGGTGGTAATTATGAGGTAATGCATCATACACAATTTTTAAAATCACTATTATCCGAAGGTCGCTTAACCATAGAAGGCGGTCAATATAAAGGAAAGCGAATTACATTTCATGACCCATGTTATTTAGGACGTGCAAATGAAGTTTATGAAGCACCAAGAGATTTAATTAGAAAATTAGATGCAGAGCTTGTAGAAATGAAGAGCTGTAAATCTCGTGGTTTATGTTGTGGAGCTGGAGGAGCCCAAATGTTTAAAGAACCAGAACCTGGAAATAAAGACATAAACATAAAACGTACAGAGCAGGCTTTAGAAACAAAACCTCAAATTATAGCAGCTGGTTGTCCTTTTTGTAATACAATGATGACAGATGGCGTTAAAAATAAAGAGAAAGAAGACCAGGTAGAAGTGATGGACATTGCAGAGTTAATTGCAAATGCACAAGATCTCTAACATGCCAGAAATTAATAAAAAAAGAGTTTTTACAGCAGGATTAATAGGAGGTACAATTTTCTCATTAGTTATAACCTTGTTCGATTATTTCTTCGGAAGAGAATTCTCCTGGAGCAGAGTAGTATTTTATTTCGTTTTTGGATGTTTAATGTATAGCTTTTTAACTTATAGAAATTTTAAAAAGCATAATAAAAAACGGTAATTATTATTGATTTTTAAAGACTGCATAATTTAAAGCCCAATCAATAGAGAAGTTTTTATGACCTTCTTTTTTGCCAAAGTTTAAGATCTTTTTTGCTTCTTTTAAAATAGATACTTCATCTGCCTTATCAATACCAAACATTAACTTTAAATAGGTAATAGAATCTTCTAGGCTGTCTGTAAATACCCAAGGGAACTCAACAAAATTAGTCATATCTGCCTTTAATGTAGACGTTTCATAGGTATTAGAGAAATCGTCATCCATGAACTCGCCATTATGTCCCAAAGAGTTATAGGTGTCAACAAATTGATTTAAAAACTCATCAATTGAAGTTCCCAATTTAACATCTGCAATAACTAATTTACCATTAGATTTTAATACTCTAGACGCTTCATTCATAAATTTGCGTCTATCGTTCTCTACAACATGATGAAAAGCTGCACAACAAAATATTATATCTGCGCTATTATCTTTAAGAGGTAAAGTAGACCAATCACAAATTTGAGAGTCACCAATTTTTGCAAAAACTTCAGATGTTTCTAAAGGAATAACAGTGACATCATTCTTTAAATATTTAGATAAATAATTCCCTCCTGATGGAACGTCTACAATAACCATGTTATCTTTTATATCAACCTGGTTTAATAAACTATTAAACTCATAATCTCTAGCAGATGGGATTAGTTTCATTGCACTATGATAATCGTCACCACGTTTATTAAATATTTCAGAATAATTAAAATTATTATCTTCGTACAAATTCATATTTATTTAAGTGTAATTAATTAAGTCATAAATTTATAACTATTGATGACAATTTTAGAGCGTAGTAGAAGTTTTATTTTTTGGTCTCTAGATAGCATCAAGGGTAATCGTATAAAAAAGCACTATAAAGAGATTAAATTTATAAACGAGAATCCTACTCATACAGCTGCAGTTGTTAGAAAAAAAGAACTGGTTTCAAACTTAATTACTCACGCAAAAAATTCTACAGCGTATTATACTAAGATAACAAGCAATAAACTTGAAGATTTTCCTGTAATAGATAAAAAAATCATGTTAGAGCAATTTGATGATTTTATGTCAAACAAATATGACCGTAATACATTAAGTAAATCAACAACTAGTGGTTCTACAGGAATTCCGTTTACAATTTACAAAGACAAAAATAAACTTTATAGAAACTCGGCAGATACAATGTATTTCTCGCAATTAGCACAATATACATTAGGTAGTAAGTTATTTTATGTAAGGTTATGGTCTAAAAAATTCATGAAAAGTAAACTGGAGTTTTTCTCTAAAAATATAGTCCCTCATAATATTTTAAATAATGCAGATGATGATATCAAAGAACTATTAGAAAAACTTCAATCATCAAAATCAGAAAAAACGTTGATGATTTATCCTTCATACTTAGAAGAGGTATGCATCTTTTTAGATAAGAACTCATATCAACTTAAAGAAACAAATGTACAATCTATCATTGCTACATCAGAGAAATTAAATGATTACGAAAAGAAACAATCACAGCATTATTTTAATTGCCCAATTTATGGTCGTTACTCAAATGCAGACAATGGTATTATTGCCCAAAACACCGTTAATCATCCTCAAGATTTTCAAATAAATCATGCGAGTTATCATGTTGAAATTTTAGATGTAAATACAAATAAACACGTAAAGAATGGTGAAGTTGGTAAAATTGTAGTTACAGATTTATTTAATTACTCTATGCCATTTATAAGATACGATACAGGGGATCTTGCGATGTATAACGCAATAGATAATAAATATGCTGTATTATCTAAAATCTACGGACGTCGAATGGATGCCATTTATAATACCAACGGAAAATTTGTATCACCTCACATATTTTATAAAATCTCTCATTATTCTAAATTGAAACAATATCAATTTATTCAAACGTCTAAAACAGCTTATGTTTTTAGACTTAATGCACAAAAGGATGAGACTAATGAAGAAGCTATGATAGATTATTTTAAAACCATCTTAGGTAATGATGCTACTTTTAATTTTGAGTATGTTGATGAAATAATGCAGCTAGCATCTGGTAAGCGTAAAAAAGTGGTTAATTTAATGTCATAAGTTATACTTTGTTAATCATTTAATTATCTTTAATCTCAATATATTAAGCACCACCTAATATCATGTTTATTAACCAACAAGTAGAAATAGAAACACTTCCTAAGCTGTCAACTATAGATTTAAAACCTATATCTGGTCAATATTTTAAAATTGTAATTTTTAATAAGCTTATTATTTATAGTCTTTTTATTGGTTTGGTTATTGCTGGGAAATTTATAGTACAAAAAGACTTTTTTCAAACTAACTATACTATTATAATTGGTGTCGTGATTTTATGTTGTTTAATAAACTTCGTGTTAGCAAGATTAGCTTTTAAAAAAAGAAAATATGCAATAAGAAATAAGGATGTCATTTATTCTAAAGGCTTAATAGTAAACTCAATAACCACTGTGCCAATTTCTAGAATACAACATATAGAAGAGTCTCGTAGTTGGTTAGCTAGACAACTACATCTGGCTACACTTAAAATTTTTACAGCAGGAGAGTCTGGTAGCGATTTAAAAATAGACGGTTTACCATTAGAAGAAGCAAGACAAATTAATGACTTTTTAAGTAATAAGGTAAATGAAAATAACTGATTTCTCTCAACCGATTAGGCAATCGTCAAAAGGAATCATAATCATTTTTGCGTTTAATGCTTATAAATTTTTTAAGCGCTTTTTTGTGCTTTTCATTGCGTTTGGTGTGTCGTTAGCAAGAAAAAAAACCTTCGCAAGTTTAACACCACAAACAATTATTTTAATAATTATTGGTGTTTTAATTATTATACTCATAATTGCAATATTAAAATACCTTAATTTCAAGTTTTATTTAAGTAATGATGATTTTCACTTGTCTACAGGAATCTTAAATAAAGACAATACAATTATTCCTAAATCAAAAATTCAAAATGTTTATATCAAACAAAACTTTTTACAGCAAATTATTAATGTTGTATCCTTAAATATTGAAACTGCAGGAGATGAAAAATCCGAAATAGAGATTAAAGCTTTAGATAAAGCAACTGCATTATTACTTAAAGAAGAACTCTTTACAACCTCAAATATTAGGAGTGAAGAGATAGAGACAAACGCTAATGTTAGAGTGTTCTTTAAAGTCTCTCCTAAACGCTTATTGTTAGAAGGTATATCTCAAAATCATTTTAGAAGTTTTATAATAATTGCTTCGTTTGTATTTGGTTTCTATTATGAGTTTAAAGATTATTTTAGAGAGCTAAAGCTAAAACAACGATTAGAAGATTTTATAACTATTGATGGAGACAATATTGTTAATTTTTTAATTATTAACACACTATTCATTATTGTAGCAATTATAGTTTCATTGTTCTTTTCCGTAGTAAAAACATTTATTACCAACTATAATTTAGAAGTATTAGAACACAACACAAAAATTGAAATTAATAAGGGACTTTTTAACAAACTTTCATTAAGCTTAACACCAAATAGAATTCAAAACTTAATAATTAAAACCAATCGGTTAAAAGCTTATTTTGGGTTATACACATTGTCGGTAAAACAAGCAATGGTGCAGGCAAAGCAACAAAAGAATTATAAAATTGTTGCTATGGAAAAAGCACAAACTAAAAATCTGGTTTTAAAAATTTTTAAGTCTTATAATGAAGATGTCAAAGCTCATAAACCAAAAAAATATTACAAATATATTTTAGCTTATAGAGCTCTTTTATTGACATGTATACTTAATATTCCAGCATTTTTTCTCTTCGGAAATAAATTCTGGTTAATAAATATTGTCTTAGTATTTACTTGTTTTCTATACGTTACATTTAAATATCGTAAAGCATATTATAAAATAGATGAAGAGTATGTAACTGTAGGACGTGGTTACATTGATACGATAACAGAGATTTTTGAAATTCATAAAATTCAATCAATAGAGTTGAAACAAAATTTGTTTCAAAAACGAAAAAATATAGCATCCTTAAATATAGCTACAGCATCAGAAGAAACAACTATACCTTACATAGATAAAACTGATGCTATGTTAATCTATGATTATTTATTATTTAAGGTAGAATCTCAAGATAGAGATTGGATGTAAAATTGTATTTTTGTTTTTAGAAAAATTGAAGAATTATGTTAGTTGATTTTAATACACTTCCCGAAGAATCTCGTGTTTGGATTTATCAAGCCAATAGATCATTCACAGATGAAGAGCTTAATGAAATAAAAGATAGACTTAATATATTTATTGAAAACTGGACTGCACACGGTAGTGATTTACAATCTGGTTATACAATTGAATACAAGCGATTTATTGTAATTGCTCTAAACCAAAGCTTAAATAAAGCTACTGGTTGTAGTATTGATGCGTCTGTTCATTTTATACAACAATTAGAGAAAGACTATAACGTTGATTTAATGGATAAAATGAATGTCTCTTACAAACAAGGAGAGTATGTGGCTCATAAAACATTAATAGATTTTAGGAAAATGGCAAAAGACAAAGCGGTTTCTAAAAACACCATAGTATTTAATAATATGGTTAATAATATTGCTGAGTTTAGAGAAAACTGGGAAGTACCAGCAAGCGAAAGTTGGCATAGTCGTTTTTTAAAGTAAAATACCATTAGCCTATAACAAATGAATAAAAGTAAAGCAGCTGTTTTAAAGGATTTGGAAGAAAATATCATGTCTAATGAAATTTTCTTACTTAATATATCAGGACAAGATAAACCAGGTTTAACCTCTAGTTTAACCAGTGTTTTGGCAGATTATGATGCCAAAATTTTAGATATAGGACAAGCAAATATTCATGACACCTTATCCCTTGGTATCTTGTTTGAGGTACAATCTGGTGAAAATTCTGCATCAGTTTTAAAAGAATTATTGTTTAGAGCATATGAGCTTGGTATTTCGGCAAAGTTTAGTCCAATTACTTCAGATAATTATGAAAATTGGGTAAAACAACAAGGAAAAGACAAGTATATTATTACAATTCTTGGCGAAAAATTATCTGCAGAGCAAATTTCCGAAGTCACTAAAGTTATTTCAGAAATTAACCTAAATATTGATGCCATTAAACGTCTTACAGGTAGAGTATCACTTTTAAGTAATGAGGATTATCCACGCTCTTCAATACAATTATCTGTTAGAGGTAAAATAGATTGCAAAGAAGAGGTTACTAAAAAATTCATGCAAATTTCGAGAGATTTAGATGTAGATATTGCGTTTCAAGAAGATAATATTTATAGAAGAAATAGACGTTTGGTGTGTTTTGATATGGACTCTACATTAATACAGGCCGAAGTTATTGATAAACTTGCAGAACTGGCAGGTGTTGGCGACGAAGTTAAAGCCATTACAGAGTCTGCAATGCAAGGAGAAATAGATTTTAATGAAAGTTTTAAACAACGCATGAAACTATTAAAGGGTTTAAGCGAAGATGTTTTGCATGACGTAGCAATAAACTTACCAATTACAAATGGTGCCAAACGATTAATCGATACTTTAAGAAGCTACGGTTTTAAAACAGCAATTCTCTCTGGTGGTTTTACTTATTTTGGTCATTATTTGCAAAAAGAACTTGGGATCGATTATGTTTATGCCAACCAACTAGAGATCAAAGATGGTGTTTTAACTGGTGGTTATTTAGGTGATATTGTTGACGGAAATAAAAAAGCAGAGTATTTAAAAGAAATAGCGAAAAAAGAAGGTATACATATAGATCAAACCATTGCAGTTGGTGATGGCGCAAATGACCTACCAATGCTCAATCTAGCAGGACTTGGCATTGCATTTCATGCAAAACCTAAAGTAAAAGATAGTGCTCAAAGCTCTATTTCTAGTGTAGGTTTAGATGGTGTGTTATATTTATTAGGTTATCACGATAGGCATATTGATTTATTAGATCAATGATGTTTAAATTTTATCAAATAGATGCTTTTACAGATACGATTTTTAAAGGAAATCCTGCATGTGTGGTCCCTCTAAAAAAATGGTTGCCAGACGATATACTTTTAAAAATCACTAAAGAAAATGCAGTGGCAGAAACTGCTTTTTTTATTGATAATGGAGAAAAAATACATTTAAGATGGTTTACTCCAGAAACCGAAATGGATTTATGTGGTCATGCCACCTTAGCTACATCACATTGTTTAAAATCTATTTTAAACTACCCAAAAGACACCATAATTTTCGAAACTCTTAGTGGAGATTTAACCGTAGCTGCATCCAATGGTATGTATCATTTAGACTTTCCGTCAAGAATGCCAATACCAGCAGAATTACCAAAAAATATAAAACAATCTTTAAATATTCTTCCTACTGAAATATTAAAATCTAGAGACTATGTTCTGGTTTATGAATCTGAAGAACAAATTAAAAATATCAAAATAGACAGCGCTAAATTTGATGAAATAAACCTTGATCCAGGTGGTGTTGTTGTAACAGCAAAAGGTAATACTTGTGATTTTGTTTCCCGTTTTTTTACACCACAAGCGTCTATTTTAGAAGATCCAGTAACAGGCTCTGCGCATTGTTCTTTAGTACCGTTTTGGGCATCAAGACTTAAAAAAGATATGCTTTTTGCAGAGCAACTATCAAAAAGAACAGGGAAATTACAATGTCAAAATTTAGAAAATAGAGTAATCATTTCTGGTAAAGCAAAAACGTATTCTGCTGGACAATTTTGGATAGATTGTTAGTTACGTTCTAAATTACTCATTTTGTTTACAACCTTCTTTATAAATCTATCTTAAAGTCTTTCTTTGTTCGTCTCAAAAATACTATTTTGGCATAGTTTTTAGTTCTATATAATAGTACTAAAAAAACAACTTAATAAGATTCATTTCTATGCGATATATATTGTCCCTCATATTTATAATTACCTACACTTCAACTCTTGTAGCTCAAGATGCAACTCACCCATTAGCACACAAAGATTTACAAGCTCAGCAAAAATGGGTAGATAGTGTATATAAAACAATGTCTATTCAAGAAAAAGTTGGTCAATTATTTATGGTTAGGGCATTTTCTGATGCTAAAAAATCTAATCAAAATGAAGTTGCACAGCTCATAAACAATTATCATATTGGCGGACTTATTTTTTCTTCAGGAGGACCAATCGCCCAAGCCAAACAAAATAATTTATATCAAGCTATTTCTAAAACACCGTTATTAATTGGTATGGATGCAGAATGGGGTTTAAGCATGCGATTAGATTCTACCTATGCTTTTCCTTGGAATATGACTTTGGGAGCTATTAAAGATAATAATCTGGTAGAACGCACAGGTTATCACATTGGTGAACATTGCAAACGTATTGGTGTTCATTTTAATTTTGCACCAGTAGTAGATATTAATACAAATCCTAAAAACCCAATAATTGGTAACCGCTCATTTGGAGAAGATAGAGACAATGTTACTCAAAAAGGTTTAGCATTTATGAAAGGAATGCAAGATGCTGGAGTATTAGCTAATGCTAAACATTTTCCTGGTCATGGAGATACAGATAGTGATTCTCATAAAACCTTACCAACCATTAATTTTAATGAAAAGAGAATAGACTCTATTGAGCTATATCCATATCGAGAACTTATCAAAAAAGGATTGTCTAGTGTAATGGTAGCACATCTAAATGTGCCAAGCTTAGAGCCACGTGATGGATTTCCTTCATCATTATCTAAACATATTGTTACAGATATTTTAAAAGATACTTTAGGGTTTAAGGGACTTATTTTTACTGATGCTTTAGAGATGAAAGGTGTCTCAAACTATAGTACACCTGGTGAGATAGATTTGGCTGCTTTAAAAGCTGGTAATGACGTGTTGCTCATTTCAGAAGATGTACCAAAAGCAATTGAAAAAATAATAGAAGCTTACAATACTAAAGATATTACCGAAGAACGCCTAGCACACTCAGTCAAGAAAATATTAATGGCAAAATATAAAGTAGGTTTAAATAATTATGAACCTATTGGCACAGTGACGTTATTAGATGATTTAAATCGTTTACAAGATGATTTACTTTATGAAGAATTGATGGAAGCGTCAACAACTGTACTCAAAAATAAGGAAAATTTATTACCGCTTCGCAACTTAGAAACTAAAAAAATTGCCTACGTAGAATTGGGTGATAGTTCTGGTTCTTCATTTTACAATGAATTAAAAAAGTATACTAAAGTACATAAAATTGAAGCCGAAAAATTAGATGAATTAATTACTAAACTTCAAAATTATAACACTGTTATAGTAGGTTTCCATAAAAAAAATGATAATCCTTGGCAAGGATATAAATTTACCGATAAAGAGATGGTCTGGCTTTATGAAATTGCCAGAACTAATACAGTAGTATTAGATGTTTTTGCGATGCCTTATGCCATGATTGATCTCAGCACTATTTCTAACATAGAAAGTGTTGTAATGAGTTATCAAAATAGTGATATTGCGCAACAAAAATCTGCTCAAATAATATTCGGTGCTATCGCTGCAAAAGGACATGTACCTGTAACTTTGGGAGAAAATTTTAATGTTGGTGATGGCATTACATATCCAGCAATACAATCTCTTAGTTATGGTTTGCCAGAGCGCGTAGGTATGAGCTCTAAAAAATTAGAACGCTTAGATTCTATCGCACAGTATGCTGTTGATCAAAAAATGACACCTGGTATTCAGTTATTAGTAGCTAGAAAAGGTAAGGTGATTTATAACAAGAACTTTGGTAAACATACATATGATGGTAGTGATAAGGTGAAATTTGAAGACATGTATGATGTTGCTTCATTAACCAAAATATTAGCAACGCTTCCTTTGTTGATGGAGCTGGAAGAGAAGAAAGCCTTATCATTAAATTCTAAATTATCAAAACTGTTACCAGAGTTTTCATCTACAAACAAAAAGGATGTTACAATTAAGCAAATGTTATCTCATTATGCTAGATTAAGACCTTGGGTGCCATTTTACGTAGCAACTCTAGACTCTACAACCAGAAAGCCAGACCCTAAATACTATAGAAGAGCAGCAACACCAAAATTTAACATTAAAGTTGCAGAGCAAATGTATTTGAGACACGATTACCCAGACTCTATTCAAAAAATAATTAGAGAAACAGAGTTACTCTCAACACAACGTTATCGTTACAGTGATTTACCTTATTATATTTTAAAAAAATACATTGAAGGGTATTATAAAAAGCCATTAGATGAATTGGTACAAGAGCATTTTTATCAATCGTTAGGTGCCAACTACACAACTTATAATCCGTCATCAAAGTTTTCAGATAGAAATTTAATTCCTACTGAGGTTGACGATTATTTTAGATATAAAGAAGTACATGGTTATGTACATGATATGGGAGCTGCTATGCAAAATGGAGTAGGTGGTCATGCAGGAGTTTTTAGTAATGCTAATGATGTAGCTAAAATTATGCAAATGTATCTCCAAAAAGGATTTTATGGTGGTAAGCGTTATTTAAAAACCGAAACCATAGACAAATTTAATACGACATATTACAGACATAAAAATGTAAGGAGAGGAATTGGTTTCGACAAACCACAATTAGGAGATGAAGGTCCAACCTGTGGTTGTATATCCATGAAGAGCTTTGGGCATTCAGGATTTACAGGAACATACGCTTGGGCAGATCCCGACGAAGAAATAGTATATATCTTTTTAGCAAATAGAACTTACCCAAAAGCAGGTAAAAACTTATTGCTTAGAGAAAATATTAGAACAGAAATACAACGACTAATTTACGAAGCCATCATTGAAGATGAAATTGAAGTAGATGTAACTCAAAGTAATTAGTTTTAAAATATAGAACCTAAAACATGCGAATAGGAATTGTTTGTTACCCAACATTTGGCGGAAGTGGAGTAGTAGCTACAGAGTTAGGATTAGAATTATCTAAACGAGGTCACGAAATTCATTTTATAACCTACAGCCAGCCAGTACGATTAGAGTTGTTGAGTCACAATGTACATTACCATGAAGTAAACGTACCAGAGTATCCATTGTTTTTATATCAACCTTATGAATTAGCCTTATCTAGTAAATTAGTAGATATGGTAAAGCTCCATAAAATAGAGATTTTGCATGTACACTATGCAATTCCTCACGCATATGCAGCATATATGGCTAAAAAAATGTTACAAGAAGAAGGTATTTACGTACCAATTGTAACAACGCTTCATGGTACAGATATTACGCTTGTTGGTAGTCATCCTCATTATAAACCTGCAGTTACTTTTAGTATCAACAAATCTGATGCAGTTACCTCTGTATCTCAAAGTTTAAAGGAAGATACCATGCGTTTATTTTCTATAAAAAAAGATATTCATGTGGTGCCAAACTTTATAGATTTAGTCAAATACGCTCCAAAATTTACAGATTGCCAACGTGCAATGATGGCAACAGATAATGAGAAAATCATTACACATATATCTAATTTTAGAGAAGTAAAACAAATACCAGATGTTATAAAAATATTCTATAACATTCAAAAAGAAATTCCAGCTAAATTAATGATGGTTGGAGAAGGACCAGAGCGCGAGCCAGCAGAGCGTTTATGTGAACAACTAGGAATAAGTGATAAAGTTGTTTTCTTCGGAAATAGTAATGAAATAGATAAAATTCTCTGTTTTAGTGATCTATTTCTGTTACCATCTTTAACCGAAAGTTTTGGACTTTCTGCATTAGAGGCGATGGCATCAGGAGTACCGGTAATTTCTAGTAATACAGGAGGAATTCCTGAGGTTAATGTACATGGAGTTTCTGGATATTTAAGTGAAATAAACGATGTAGAGGATATGTCTAAAAACGCGCTTCAAATTTTAAAGAATGACGCCTTATTGTTGGAGTTTAAAACTAATGCTAAGCTTGTAGCGAATAAGTTTGGTATTCAAGAAATTGTACCTCAATATGAAGCTATTTATGAAGAAACATTAAAACAGTGTTCGATGTCTTAAGACTATAAATTTTACTTAGATTAAAAATCCATAATCCAATCATCAATCTCTTTATCATCACTTCCATGAAGTACAGATATATCGCCTGTAGATTCAAAAACAACTGCTTTAACTTCAGAGAGTTGTATTACATTTGCTTCGCGTAATTTTGCTTTTAAATCAGATGCTGTGACCTTACATTTTTCGAGGCTACCTTCTATCACTTCGCCATCCTTCATTAGTAGCGTTGGTTTATTGTCCATAAGTTGTTGGATAGGTTTCATTCGTCTAGCAAATGCTACTATCATTTGTATGGCATAAATTGCTATTAAACCTACAATACCATCTAATAATGAAACCGATTTTGATACCATTACTGTTGCCATTACAGAACCTATAGCAACTGTCATTGCAAAATCAAAGCTAGACAATTTTGAGAAACTTCGCTTTCCGCTTATTCGTGTTAAAACAACAAGCGCAAAGTATATTCCAATAGCAGTAAGTAGTATTGCCATTAAACTTTCCGTAGAACTTGTAAACCACTCTTTCATACTTTATAATTTTAATTTTTCAGTTTGATATTTATCTATTTGGTCTTGTGCAGATTTTAGATCTACTAATGATGGAAATGCCAATTGTTGTAATTCATGATCTTCTGGCTCAAAACTTATCTCAGTATACAAGGGATAATGATCTGAGTTTATATCTTCACAACGTTGTATTTTCTTCACTTTAAACGCGCTAGAAATAAATATATGGTCTAAAGGCCATCTCATAATATAACTATCTGCACTGTAAGTATTATATAAACCTCTACCTTTTCGCATATCTAATAATCTGCTTACACGTTGAAATAATTTAGAAGTTTGCGACCATGCCACATCATTAAAATCGCCAATAACAATTACAGGGTATTTTGAGTCTAATGCCATTTTAGCAATCATCATCATCTCTGCATCTCTATCTGTAGACAAAGGGTTTTCTTGAGGCATAGGAGGAGTTGGATGTATTGCATATAGTTGTATGGTATCACTAGATGCTAATTTAACTTTAGCATGTATTGAAGGTACACTGTCACTCACTAAATATTTTACTTCTGTATCAAAAAGCTCAAGTTTAGAATATAGTAACATACCATAAGTGTTATCTTTAGGCACTTCTACATTAGATATATAACTAGAATTTAATTCGTTTTTTATTGCAGACATCCAAATACGATCGGTCTCAGTAAACAACATAATATCTGAATCTAGATTTTTATACATATCCTGTAATAGATTATGCTTATCGTTTTTTTGAAGAACATTTGCGGTAAATAAACTTAAACTTTTACTACTATCAACAGTATTTAAAACTTCATACTTTGCGAACGTAGTGTACGGGTAAATTTTACTAAACTGGTACAATGAGCATAAGACGAGTACACCTGTAAAGACATAATCTCTCCACGCTCTAAAATCAAATTTTATTACATAAGTGAGTACTGCCAAAACAGTTAAGAATGTGAGCTGTAGATGTGGAAAATCAAACATTCGAATCCACCAATAATCTAATGCAACAAATGGCAGTAATGTAAAAATGATAGCAATCATTCCAAAGAGGGTAAGCAGATTTTTAAGTTGTAGTCGTTTCAATTAGTGTTAGTTTAGATGTCCAATATACATTATAAAAACTAAAATTTAACATATGTTAGCGTATGGGTTAATTGTTTTTCTATTTGCATTACTCACTGGTAATATTGTTCATTAATTTCGAGTCAATTAGTAATTTTAAAATTCTTAATTATGAATATCAAATATAAAAGTGCCATAGAAGCATGTCAAAAATGTTTAATAGATTGTCAAGATTGCCTCATGCAAATGGCAGGTCAAGAGAGCATGAATGATTGTCCAAAATGTTGTGTTCAATGTATAGATGCTTGTCATATATGTATCAAAATGATGGCAGGAGATAGTGCTTTTGCTAAGCAATATGCCTTGTTATGTGCAGAGTTGTGTGATTATTGTGCAGATCATTGCGAACAACATGATCATGACCACTGTAAAACGTGTGCAGAGTCTTGTAGAAAATGTGCAGAAGAGTGTAGAAAAATAGCAGCTTAAAATTAATATCATGAAAGACGAATCACAAGATTTAATAGGACAGGAGGCTATATCAAAAATAGCTGCATTACTAGATAACAATAAATTAGCTATGATGGCTACAAAGCTGGATAGTATGCCTTTTTCCGTTTGCCCAATGACAACTCAAGAAATTGATAATACTGGCAAACTGTGGTTTTTTACTGGTAAATCTAGTGAGCATTATAAATACTTACAAAAAGATAACAGACTTCATTTAACATACGCTAATCAAAGTAATCAAGAATATTTATCGGTTTATGGAACTGCACAACTTTTGGTAGACAAACAAAAAATAGATGCGTTATGGTCTCCAATATTAAAAGTATGGTTTGATGGTAAAGATGATCCTAATTTAGCCTTACTTTGCGTAACAATAAAAGACGCCTATTATTGGGATCAAAAATACAATAAAGCAGTAACCATTTTTAAGATGGCAAAAGCAGCAGTTACTGGAGAAGAAAGTGACACTAACAATCAAGGCGAATTGACAATATAAAATAATTTAGATGGCCATAATAGGAAGTATTATTAAAGGAATTATCGATTTAAGAGATACGTTTTCTTCGGAAACGTCGCCTGTAGAAAATCAACATAAAATATTAAAAATGTTGCTTGAAAAAGCAAAGGACACACAGTTTGGAAAACACTATAAATTTGAAAGTATTTTAGATTCTCAAAATGTTGAAAAATCGTTTAGCGAAACAGTGCCATATTTTGATTATAATAAAATAAATGATGAGTGGTGGCATAAACTTCATGAAGATGAAAGCGATGTTACCTGGCCAGGCAACCCATCATATTTTGCTCTAAGCTCTGGTACAACTGGTAAAACAAGTAAAAGAATTCCTGTAACAGATGATATGATTGATGCAATTAGACAATCTGGTATTAAACAGGTATTTGCTCTATCTAATTTTAACTTACCTGCAGATTTTTTTGAGAAAGGAATTATGATGCTAGGGAGTTCTACAGATTTAGCTGAAAAAGATGATCATTTAGAAGGAGAAATAAGTGGTATCTCAGCGAGTAATATTCCAACATGGTTTAAAGGTTTTTACAAACCAGGAGAAGATATTTCTAAAATTGATGATTGGGATGAGCGTGTGCAAAAAATTGCTGAGCAAGCTAAAGATTGGGATATTGGAGCTTTAAGCGGTATTCCTTCTTGGATTGAATTGATGCTGCAAGAAGTCATAGAATATCATAACTTAAATCATATTCATGAAATTTGGCCAAACCTTCAAGTATACACTTCAGGAGGTGTAGCTTTTGGACCTTATGAGAAGAGTTTTAATAAATTAATGGGTAAACCTGTAACGGTTATTGATACCTATTTAGCGAGTGAAGGTTACATAGCCACTCAAGTGCGTCCAGATACTGATGCAATGCAATTAAATACAGATAACGGTATTTATTTTGAGTTTGTACCGTTTAAACCAGAATATATTAATGAAGATGGATCGTTAACAAATGATGCACCAGCCATTACATTGGCAGATGTTGAGCTCAATCAGGATTATGTGTTAATCATTAGTACCGTTAGTGGTGCTTGGCGCTACTTAATTGGTGATACTATAGAATTTACAGACGTAGAACGTGCCGAAATTAAAATTACAGGACGAACTAAATTTTTTCTGAATACAGTAGGTTCTCAATTATCGGTTAATAAAATGGATGCAGCACTTAGAGATTTAGAAAAAGAATTTAAAACTACAATTCCTGAGTATACCATTTGTGCTAAACGAGGAGATGATGGTGAGTTTTATCATTTTTGGTATTTAGGTACAGAATTAGAAAACACCGATGAAATTGCAATAGCAAATGCCTTAGACAAAAGCTTAAAAGAGGCAAATAAAAATTACAAGGTAGCTAGAACTAAAGCTCTTAAAGGTGTTGAAGTTACTTTAATTCCACCAGGAAAATTTTATGACTGGAATGCCAATAATAAGAAAAAAGGCGGACAAGTAAAGATGGAACGCGTTATGGGCGAAGATAAATTTGCAGACTGGGAGACATTTGTAACTAAAAATTAATCGTTAGCCATTTCTAAATCTCTAGTTTTAACCAACTCCATAATTTCCTCTGGAGACAAGTAGTATTTCTTAATTCTATCTTTATACGAGGTGGTTATATTAGCATGATTAAGAATAAAATCTTTCGTTTTAAGTATATAATCTTCCATACCATGAGCTACTGCAAAACCATCTGCAGCACGTTCTGCTTCAATAATATGATTGTCTGAAAGGAGATATTTTATACCAAACCATATTAAATCTGGCTTGCTTCTATCTTGATAATCCATTATATGACCCAATTCATGACCAATCCAGCCTGTAAAAATGTCAAAAGGAATATCTCTAGTTCTAAATGTGGTGTCAGATATTTTAAAAGTCTCACTTATTAAAATCACATATCTTCGATTTTTTTTACTTCGGAAAAAACTTCCAAAAGTAGGTCGTGCTTGCATCGTAGATTTTTTTATATTTTTTTTAAATCTAAACTCAATATTAATAGTGTCTAATTGCGGATAATAAGAAAGGGCAGTCGTTACTTCTCGTTCTATAGAATCTGGTATAATATGTTGTGAACTCATAAAAAGGCTTGTTGATAATATTAAAAATTGTATTAATAATTTCATTGACTCTAGTATAGCAATCTTCTGCCATAATGATTACAATATTTAATGTAATTTTTAACTCATATAAAATATATCAATTTTTTCAACATATGTTTTAATTTTATTAGTATAATGTTTGAATAATAACGATATTTATACTCTTAAATTAATCCTACTTATGTCTTTTGAACGTACCCAAGAAAAATTAAAAATATTAGCAGATGCAGCAAAATATGATGTGTCTTGCTCCTCAAGTGGCAGCAATAGATCGAATAAAAATAAGGGCTTAGGAGATTCTACAGGAATGGGGATTTGTCATTCTTATACAGAGGATGGTCGTTGTGTGTCTTTACTAAAAATATTACTTACAAACTACTGTATTTTTGATTGTGCCTATTGTGTTACCAGAAAAAGTAACGACATAAAACGTGCTGCATTTAAGGTGCAAGAGGTTGTTGATTTAACAATTAATTTTTACCGTCGTAATTATATAGAAGGGTTATTTCTTAGTTCTGGGATTTTTAAAAGTGCCGATTATACGATGGAGCGCTTAGTTGCAGTAGCTAAAAAATTAAGATTAGAAGAAAATTTTAATGGTTACATACATTTAAAATCTATTCCTGGAGCATCAGATGAATTAATGAGAGAAGCAGGTTTGTATGCAGACCGTTTAAGTGTTAATATAGAAATACCAACAAAAGCTGGACTTAAAAAACTGGCACCAGATAAAAACCGCGAAGATTTCATTAAACCAATGGTAAAGGTTAAAAATGAAATTATACAATATAAGGCCGAAAAGAAAATCATAAAAAGCACGCCCAAATATGCGCCAGCAGGTCAAAGTACTCAAATGATAATTGGCGCTAGTGGAGAAAATGATTTTCAAATTATGCAAACCTCTAATCATTTCTATAAAAACTATAATCTTAAGCGTGTCTATTACTCTGGATATGTACCAATTAGTTATGATGATAGATTACCACAAATAGGAAGCGCAGTACCAATGATGCGAGAAAATAGATTATATCAAACCGATTGGCTCATGCGATTTTATGGCTTTGATGTTAGCGAAATATTAAACGCACAACATCAAAATCTTGATTTAGATATAGATCCAAAACTGGGATGGGCTTTGCGTAATCTTCACGAATTTCCTGTTGATGTTAATACTGCAGATAAACGTATGCTTGCAAGAATTCCTGGCTTGGGAATGAAATCTGTATATAAAATTATTAATGCAAGACGCTTTAGAAGACTAAATTGGGATCACCTTAAAAAGATAGGTATTGCTTTAAATAGAGCTCAATACTTTATGATTTGTGATAGTAATCAATTTGAAAGACGAGATCTTTCTGCGGAAAAAATAAAAGGTTTAATACTCCAAAACTCAACCAGTAAGTATACTAAAACTTTAAGTAATCAATTGAGTCTTTTTGGATAAGATGCAAGAGAAAAAACTAATATACGACGGTACGTTTGATGGCTTTTTAAGCGCAGTATTTTATGTGTTTGAGCATAAAATAAAACTGGCAAGTATAGAGAATGAGTTTGTTGCTCAAAACGGTTTATTTTCTGAAGATATCATAATTATAACAGAAGAGGATAAGGCTAATAGACTGTGGACTGGGCTAAAATCTAAAGTATCCTCACAAGGAAGTTACCAAATTTATTATGCTTTTTTGAGTGAACAATTAGGTGTAGAAAATATATTGTTAGATTATATTCGTTATGCCTTTTCAAGTACATTAAAAGTAGATAAAAATTATGCGCATCCATCGGTTTTAAAAATAGCTCAAATAGCTAAGATGGTGGGCAGAGAAAAGCATCGCATGGAGGCATTTGTAAGATTTAGATTAACAAAAGATGATGTTTATTTTGCAAACATAGAACCAGATTTTAATGTGTTGCCACTTATTTCTAAACATTTTAAACGTAGGTATGCAGACCAAAAATGGATGATTTATGATATAAGTCGTCATTATGGTTTGTATTATGATTTAAATAAAGTAGAAATTATAAATATGGAATTTCCTAAACATTTTGACTTTACAAAAACAGATGAAAATCTTTTTAAAGAGCAAGAGTTTGAATTTCAGAAATTATGGCAAGATTATTTTAAAAGCACCAATATTGAGTCTCGCAAAAACATGAAACTTCATATAAGACATGTACCTAAGCGTTACTGGAAATATTTAAGCGAGAAGCAACCAGATTAGTTTAGTTTATTTACAAAGGATTGTGCATAATCTTCAATTCGGTCACCAAAACATTCTAAAATTGCATCAACACCAATAACACTTCCTTTAGCTAAACGACCTAAAACTGCTACAGGTAATTGTTTGTTTTTATTTGAAGATTTAACATAACCGTTTTTAAAGGTTTCTATGCCTAATTTTGTATGTATAGGCTCAATTAAATCATCTTTAAGTAAATTAACGATAATAGATGAGTTGACATCTAACAACTTTGGAGCATCTAGTACAGAATTAATCATAACTGTAGCAGTGATAGATTGGTTGGTGTCATTTTTTAGTTCCCAACCTTTATCTTTCATAAGTATATCAGGATCATTTACATAATCTAGAGACAACACCTTTGCATCTACCAAAGCAAGAATTTGTTGCATACTTTCAATTGGAGGTCCGTAAGAGTAACGTTTTGTACTTTCATCTAGGGCAATGACATCTTCAATTAATTCGTCATCTAGTTTAGAATGTGATAATGTTTTATATAAGGTTGGCTGGCAATGTCTCCAAACTTGACCAATACAAAAATCTAAACTAATAGATTGTTCTCCCAAAGCCATTTCAATGTATGAACTTATTAATTTATAAGAGTCAATTGTAGTGTCTTGAATAAGCACATGATCATAATCTTGATTTTTTAACCAAATTAATACTACTGTTTCTATATGCTTAGCATCTAATTTATGCGATATAGCTTTTGAGCTTAAATCTAAATAAATGCGAGCTACAATTTTAGCTATGGGCTCAATTAAAAAATCTATAGAATTTGCATTCTCTTGTATTTTAGCGTGTGTTTCAATAGTATATTTTAAATGAGCTATTTCTTCATCTGTAGGCTTGTACCATTCATCTATTTCTGGATTTAGTGGTTTTGGCACCATTGGTAATCCGTCGAGAGAAAATGGAACAAGTTTTAAGTTTTGCTTTTTACTTTTAAAATATATGGTTTCAAAGGTTGATGGATTGGTAGTTTTAAAATTTCCGAAGTTATTAATAACCAAAGCTCTCATGACGTCAATCATTGCCAAACCAAATCCTCTTAAGCCAATTGTAACATCGGTTTTATTTTTAAGTTCATCAAATTGAGACACAGGATATGCATCATTAAACATTTGCAAATTATCTCTCGTTTTGGCGTGTGATGTCCAAGACACTATTTGTTTAGAAGGCTCTGTTGGTTGATGACCAATTGTAATTAAAGCATCATCGCAACTGTAAGTGTTTTCATTTGCATGTATAATAAACTTATCATTTTCATATTTAATAATATCTACTTTAGATGGTATTAACTCAAAATGTGGGTTAGTAGTCAATGCATTTTTTAGAGACATAAAACGTTCATGGAGATATGTACCTACTTTATTTCTAGGAGGAAAAGTATCTGGCTGAGTAGGTTTTTGAGTATAATTAGCCCATTCTTTATACGAAGGAAAGGACGGGATTTCATGATTAAAATATGTAATTCTTGGTCTTTCGTTAATATCACCAAGTGCTCGCTCTGTGATGTTAATCCAATTAGAATCTTTTTGTTCGAGATTCCAAACTGGTCCAGTACCAGGATATTTTGATGGTTCAAAAAGTATTATTTGTAAAGCTTTTTTAGCTGTACATAGGTTTTCTAATACATTTTCTAAGGCAAATAAACCTCTTGGACCTAAACCTATAATTGCTAATGTTTTCAAATGATAAACGGTTAATTAGTTTTTGCTAATCTACCATGAATAAATTATAAAAGTTAACTGTAATGCTAATTTTACTAACTTCAATTTACCACCAAACTAAAAATGCCTTGCTGAGTTCTCCTGTTTGATTTTTTAACCAAAATAGAGGTGATTGCTTGTTATCTAAAAATAATTTTGATTCGCTTCGGAAATTTGAAAACTCCAACCATTCAACATTTTCATGAGGTTTTAGAAACCAATCCAACTTTTTTGGAATATAAAACTTATAATTTTTAAAAATTTCTATTTGAGATGCATGAATATAAAAACCACAAACACATGCCTTATTAATAAGCTCAAATTTTATAGATTTTTGATATGGTACAAATAGTTGAGCCTTAAATAGCACACGTTGTTTAAAATTATGATTTTCTAGTTTTAAGGTATTTAATGTGTTTTGACAATCATGAGAATAGAGTAGTGGTAATTGTTTGTTTGTTAGCTTATTGAGTTTATCTTTTAGACTATCTTTTCGGTTGGGACCAATCCAACTCTCAATTTCTAAATTATCTAAAGTATCATCATACACATAAAATTTATATACAATTTCTAAATGAATTGGTGTTTTATCTGCTAATAACAAAGCATCTAACTCACCTAAAGTTCGTTTGTTTTTTTGAATTTGAATATTCTCTGCAAGTATTGTAGTTGTTGTACTCGTATCTAATTGGTTAAAAACAAACTGTTCTGCCAATTGTCCTAATCGAAGTTGTTTGTCTAATTTCCGAAGAAAAACAGTATTATAATCGTTAAGTGACTTTAATTGTTTGAGGTTATTAATGTCGGCATGTTTCCAGAGTAAAGGAGTTTTACAAAAGGCTTCATATAAAGCTTGTAGATGTTGCGAACTTATATTCATATAAAAATCGAAATTACAAATAACTTTTGATATTTAATTCTTTAAAACCTAAGTAATAACAATACCTTTGCAGACAATTACAATTTATTATGGATACTACATTTTTTGAATTAGGAATTTCTAAACCTCTCATTAAAGGTTTAAAAGAACTCAACATAAAAACGCCAACTCAAATACAAGAAGAAGCGATACCAGTTTTACTTAACAAAGGCACAGATTTTATTGGTCTGGCACAAACAGGTACTGGTAAAACTGCAGCTTTTGGATTACCAATATTGCAAAATATTAATCCTAAAAAGGATCATATACAAGCTTTAATTTTAGCACCTACCAGAGAGTTAGTGCAACAAATACAAAAACAACTCTTTAAGTTTACAAAATACAGCGAGCATAAAATTTTTGCAGAAGGTGTGTATGGTGGAGAAAAAATGGATGTGCAGTTAAAGAGATTACAGAGAACAACTCATATCGCAGTTGCAACTCCAGGACGTTTGCTAGATTTTATTGAGCGTGGTGAAATTGATATTAAAAATATTAATACGCTAGTTATGGATGAAGCAGATGAGATGCTTAGTATGGGTTTTAAGCAGGATTTAAATAAAATTTTGGCTTATACAAAAGGGTCTAGAAATACATGGTTATTTTCTGCAACAATGCCAGAAGAGATACAAAGTATTGTAAAAACCTACATGTCTCCAAGTGCTGTACGCGTAGAAATTGATAAAAACAGCTTAGTTAATGCTAATATAAGTCATCATTATATTGTGACCTCTATTAAAGAAAAAACCAATGTCGTTACACGGTTATTAGATAAATATAGTGATGATAGAGGTATTATTTTTTGTAGAACTAAAGCAGGAACCGTTCAATTAACAGAGAAATTAAAGGAAGAGGGTTTCTCTGTAGATGCACTACAAGGCGATATGCAGCAAAAAGAACGAGATAAGGTAATGAGAGCATTTAAAAATGGGTCATTACAATTTTTGGTTTCTACAGATGTATCTGCCAGAGGTATTGACGTTAATAATTTGGCATTTATTATACACCATCAATTACCAGATCAATTAGAATACTACACACATAGGAGCGGTAGAACTGCCAGAGCAGGTAAAACAGGAGAATCAATTGTATTGATAATCTCTGGAGAAGAACAAGATATTCAAAAGATTCAAAAAGATTTAGATATTAAGTTTAAACAAATGACATTTTAAAATATTATTTAAAAAATAGCGTCTGTAGTCATTAATTTAGATTACTTTCGCAGCCACTTAAATGAGTAGCAATACTTATTTAAGTATTACACAAATAGAACTCCTTAGTATGGTCACTAAGGAGTTCGCTTTTTTATACCAATTTGGTTCTATGATTTTGAAATAATTTTCAAAAAAATTCGATAAACACTGATAAAGGTTTTAATTTTGCAAATCTTAAAACATAGTATGAGCCAAGATAAATTAGCACTTCAAGATAAAAAAACAGATAAAGAATTATATAGTTATCAAAAAGGAGCCATTGATCAAATTTTTGAAAAATTTGAGACAGCACCAGATGATTATCATTTACTATATCAATTACCAACAGGAGGTGGTAAAACGGTTATTTTTTCTGAAATTGTTCGTCAATACCTAAAAACACATAAGAAAAAAGTACTTGTAATGACTCACAGAGTTGAGCTTTGTAAGCAAACATCTGTGATGTTAACTAGCTTTGGTGTTACCAATAAAGTTGTTGATAGTAAAGCAAATTTAGATGACCAAGATGAGTATAGCTGCTACGTTGCTATGGTAGAAACATTAAATAATCGTCTTAATGATGATATTCTAGATATATCTGATGTTGGTTTGGTGATTATTGATGAGGCACATTACAACTCATTTACAAAATTGTTTAAGTTTTTTGAAAACTCATTTATCTTAGGAGTTACTGCAACGCCTTTAAGTTCTAACAAAGATTTACCTATGAAAGGTAATTACAGCGAGCTTATTGCAGGTGAGACTATAGAGTCTTTGATAGAAAATGAGTTTTTGGCAAGAGCAGAAGTATACCAGTATGACATGGGATTAACCTCTTTAGAGGTTGGAAGTAATGGAGATTATACAGTAAAGTCTTCAGAAGATTTATATTCTAGTCCAGCCATGTTAGATAAATTGTTGGAGGCTTATAAAAAACATTCTTCAGGAAAAAAAGCGTTGATTTTTAATAATGGTATTAATACATCAATAATGGTGTATCATACTTTTAGAGAAGCAGGTTTACCAATTATGCATTTAGATAATACTGCGACAAAAAAACAGCGTAAACAAATATTAAAATGGTTTAAAGACACTCCAGATGCTATTTTGACCTCTGTGAGTATTTTAACTACAGGTTTTGATGAGCCAACTATTGATACGATAATTCTTAACAGAGCAACAAAATCTCTTACCTTATATTACCAGATGATTGGTAGAGGTTCTCGTATTTTAAATAACAAATCTAAATTTACGGTTATAGATTTAGGAAATAATAATTATAGATTTGGGCCTTGGGGAGCAGATTTAGATTGGCAGACGATATTTAGATCTCCAAATTATTTCATGGATAAACTGTCTGATGACGAAACTATAGAAAGTAACTTTAGACATGAAATGTCTGAAGAGCTGAGAAAAGAATTTTCAAATTCTGAAGAAGTTTATTTTGATATTAAACAAGTTTATAAAGATGCTACGTTTAAGGGTGAGTCATCAAAGGTAGTACTAGAACGCTCTATTGAGCAACATGCAAAAATATGTATAGAGAATAGTGAAGATGTTTATGATGCTCTAGCTTTAGCAAAGCAACTAGGAGAAGATATAGATGTAAGAATTGATGTGTATGCAAAATGTATAAGTAAAAGTACTTATAACTTTTTGAGCTGGTTGAGAGATGATTATCGCAAAAAATTAAATAGCTACTTAAGAGCTAATTTTGATGAAGTTTTTGAACAAATACATGGTCATCCACCAGAGGATTAATTGTTTTACTATTATAAATTAAAAAAGACTACTAATATGATTTAGTAGTCTTTCTTTTTTTCATAGCAATTGTACGGTTATTCTTTTAAATGCTCAGTTGTTTGTTCTAAACTCTCGTTTGAAGCTCCACCTTGACTGTACAGCTGGTTTTCTTCATCTTTTAACTTCGTATTTGCCTTCTTATTGGTTAAATTTCTACCAGGAATATCTAAATCCTTTCCCGTAAAATCAACCGGCTTTTCTCTATTTTTAAGTAACTCATCATCACTTAATTCGGTTTTTAGATTACCAGCCTTGTCTCCTAAAGCTTTTTTATCTGCCTCGGTAATTTCTGGATTATAATCTAATTTTTCTTTATCAGTTTGATTTTTCATAATAATGATTTTTTATTTGTTAACTATCAATGCGTGTATTACGCCAGGAAGCCATCCCAAAATAGTTAGTAGTACATTTATTAAAAATTGCTTACCTAATCCATGTTCCATAAATACTGCAACTGGTGGTAATAAAATGCTTAAGATTATTGTTAATATCGACATTGTTTTAAAGTTTTAAATTAGTTAATTCGTTCTACTTCAAAGATACAGTGTTATACCAGAGTGGTTTGCTCATATAGATTAAACTATTAGTTCATATGATAAATGCAAATATTTTATGTAGTACAATTAATGTATACAATTATAGCGATACAGTTAGTCTTAATAGTTAATGAGCAAAATCCCCTTTTATCTAATAAATATCTTTGTATAACATAAAACTTAAATAACTATGAAAAAGAATATCATATTAATAGCACTAATTACATTAACAGTTTATGCTTGTCAAAATACAGTTAAAGCTCAAGCTCCAGATGCTGTAAAAGCAACATTTCAAAAAATGTATCCAGGAGAAAATGATCCAGATTGGCATAAAGATGATAATGGTAATTACGAGTCCAATTTTAAAATTGATGGTGTAAAATACAGAGCAGATTTTTCTCCTAACGGAAATTGGATTGAAACAGAAACTAGTATAGATGTAAAAGATTTACCTAAAGCTATACGAGATAAAATAAAAGAAGACTATGATAGTGAAGATATAACCGAAGTGGAAAAAGTAGAACACCACTCTAAAGGACTTTTCTATGATGTAGAGTTTAAACAAAAAGGAAAAAATAAGGACGTTGAGTTTAAAGCCAACGGAACTATTATTAATTAAATTATTTTAGCAAAAAAAACCGCAATTTAAAAGATTGCGGTTTTTTTATGATATGTTAATTAATAATTATGTAAATCAATAAAATCGTATCTTATAGTCTATTAAATAAGTGGTTATGAAAAATAAAGTTATTGTTATATTATTCCTATTTGGTTTATGTTTTAATTGTAGCTCTTCTAAGACAGCAGCAACACCATCTCAAATAGCTGCATTAGATCAATTAGTAAAAAATCAATCATTTGTTATAGAATCAAATTGGGCTTTGCCACAATCTACACGAAGTTTAATGGCATTACAAAACGCTGTTTTTTTTGCGCCTGGAGATAATGCAAGTAGTATAAGTTTAATAGGTAACCCAAATGAACTTAAAATTGATAAAGACAAAGTATCTTCTAAACTTCCGTTTTTTGGAGAAGTACAATCAACAACAGGATATAATGGGTCTGATAGTAGTATTAGTTTTGATGGAGAAATAAAAGATTATCAAGTTATTAAAAACGAAAATAGTAGTTATACTATAAAATTTGATGCAAGAAGCAATTCAGAAAATTTTGATGTCATCATCCATTTATATCCTAATTTAAGAAGTGAAATTATCTTAAAAGGAGCCAAGCGTTTTCCTATTAGCTATACAGGATTTGTTAGAGCAATTTCCGAAGAAAAATAGTATTATTTAATACCAAGTTCATCTTTTAATTTATCTAATTGTTTGGTAGCTTGGGATAGTGCAGTTTCATTATCTTTATATGAGAGCGTAATTTTTATATTGCAAGTCATACAATTATACGCTTTACCATCTAATATATCTTTTACATTAAATGTTATTTGTGTTTTGCATTTTGGACACGGAATAGATGGCATAATTTATTTGTTTTTATGAAGGTAGTCATTAATTGATTCAATAAGCGGTAACTTTCAATAATCTAAAACCTTTATTTTATGTCTTTAAAATTAAATTGTCTTATCATTTTTTTATTGGGTTCTTTAACCATTGCAGCTCAAAATACGATTACACCAGCAAAACAATTTTGGAACACCTTACAAAGTCATTGCAACAAAGCTTACGAAGGTCGCTTAGAGTTGCCAAAAGATGATAAAGATTTTGGTGGCAAGCAGCTAATTATGCACGTTAGAAAATGTACAGATCGAGAAATTAAAATCCCTTTTTTTGTTGGAGAAGATAAATCTAGAACATGGATTTTAACTTATGATAATGATCGCATCTCTCTAAAACATGATCATAGGCATAAAGATGGTAGCGAAGATGACATAAATTTTTATGGAGGCACTACAACAAATACTGGTAAAGCAAATATTCAAATTTTTTCGGCTAATGAACATACGCAACAATTAATACCTGGAGCTGCAACTAATGTATGGTGGATAACAATAGACGACGATACTTTTACCTATAATTTAAGACGATTAGGCACAGAACGTGTTTTTAAAGTTGTTATGGATTTAACTCAAACAATTGATACACCTGGTGCACCTTGGGGTTGGGAAGATTAATTTTAAAAAACGCCTCATTATTAATAAAGCGTTTTTATAAATTTCTAAATGTTTAAATAACAATGATCTTAAACCAAAAGCAACAGCTATTATAAACTTAATTTTACTTCAAATGCTATAGCATCAGATATAGCACCATCTTTCATTTTACTATTATAGCTAACTCCCCAAAGCATTCTATCTATCTTAAATTTTGTAGTCATAACTTTATTTTTATAATCTACTTCTGCCTGAAAGGATATAGGATTTGTGATCCCCTTAATTGTTAAATCTGCAAAAATTTTCATTGTAGAATCATCATGATATTTTACACGATTTATCACTAGTTTAGCAGTATTAAAATTAGAGACATCAAAAAAATCTGGATCTTTTAAATGATTAACAAGACCTAAATTTCCTTCTTCATGGTCAATATCTAAGCATACTATAGAATTCATGTTTATTATAAATTCTCCTCCAGAAATTACATCATTCGATTTAATAAAATAACCTTCTTTAAAATCAATTGTGCCATAATGTCCACCAAAATAAAAGGTGTACTCTCCAGACCATTTTAATTCGCTTTTATCTACATCAATTGGTAGTTTTTCTTGAGCATTCAAAACTGTAATCATACTTAAAGTAATGATTAGAAATAGAATTTTTGTTTTCATAATATTTATTTTTAATTAATATTTATGAAGTAAAACTAGATTTTGATGGTACTAAAAATGTCAAAAAAATGTAAAAGAAGTGTCAACAGATGTAAAAAGTCGCTAATTATTGTGTTATTTACGGTTACATATGAAACTACCATATCTCTATATTAAAATTATACTTGTTGCATTTGCATTTTTATGCATGACCTCATGTGAGGATAAAGATTTAAATGAAACATCTAGCAGAACGAAAGTTGCATTGAGAGAAGCAGGAAATCAATTATTACTTCGGAAATTGGATTCTTCATCATTAATATTACCTATTAAAGAAATTACATCTAATACCTACAAAATATCGTTTGATAAACCTATTAGCTTTGAGCCAAATGATATAGTTACTGTAATTGATAGTAGTTTAAATTTGGCCAATTTATCTAAAAATTATCGGGTAGAAGTAGTGCAGTGTGCAGATGGAGAAGTTGCATACAGTTACCAAATTGATGTAGAGGAGGAGCAAACCATTATTCCTTGTGCAGGTCGAAATTTACCAGAGGCTTGTTATACAATCCAGATTAAATTCTTAGATATTGTGCCTTCGAGTACATTCAGAAAAAAGCATATACCTTTTTTATTATTATTTGGCATCTTCTTATTTATAGGTTTTAAATATTGGTTTAGGAGAAAATTAGAACCAGTTTCCGAAGAAAAAAATAGTAATTATTCTTCAATTGGGAGTTTTCAATTTTATCCAGAGCAGCATAAACTTGTTAAATCTGCAACAGAAATTAGTCTCTCTAAAAAGGAGTGCGAACTTCTCGAAATTTTTGTAGCAAATCCCAACCAAGTCATTAAACGAGATGAACTCACTAAAAAAGTGTGGGAAGATAATGGTGTTTTCGTAGGCAGAAGTCTAGATACATATATTTCTAAACTACGTAAAATCCTTAAAGACGATAACGCTGTAAGAATTACCAATGTGCATGGTGTAGGATACAAATTGGAGGTAGACTAAACCTTATTAGTATTTATAATTTGTACCGTTATTTTTATATTTTCTATAACTCGTTCCTTTTGTACAAGGACAATCACTAATACCTTGTAATAAATCAATACCAATAGTAATACTATGTGTACCAGAGTTATATCCTGATAAATCATTAATAGTCATTTGGTACGAATAGGCAAAATAGAAGTTGTTTTTCATTATACCAGCCATTGGACCAAGATTAAGAGGATTAAAAAATTGATCATTTAAAAAACGGTAAGATGCACCAACCCAATAATAATCTCCAGACCTATTAAATTTTCTATATTTAAAATTTAAGTCGGTTGCAGAGCGCTTATCGCTATGAAAATATTGAAAAAACATTGAAGGTTCAAACTCAACATCTTTACTAGTATTACTATTAAATACGTAACCTGTATAAGCCTGAAAATTAAGTAAGTTTCTAGGTTCTACACCTATAAAGTCATCTACATCTTTATCTAAAATGTTGTTAGCATTAACACTCAAATAATATCTATTTAGTCGATATAACAAACCTATGTCAAAATTGTTATTAGAAACAGCTCTATCATCTGTAATACTTGGGTCAATAATTGGTATTTCTTCAGTTGGTTGAAAATTTTCTATATCAATTCTAAAGCTATTTATATTGTATGATAATCCAAACGATAAGTATTGCTTTGAAGTGTAATCTAAAATAATATGATGTGCAAATGATAGTTTAGCACCTTTTTGACGCGTGTTACCATTTCTATCATTATACATTGTTAATCCAATACCAGATTGCTTAGCAATCCTAAAATCGGCATATAAAGCTTGATTATCTGGTGCGTTTTTAATGCCAACCCATTGTGTAAGACCATTTAATCTTACTTTAAGGTTATCACCAATTCCTGCATACGTAGGAGAAATTACAAAATCATTATCTGCTAAATATTGTGTCCAAACAGGTAAGTTTAATTCTTGTGCATAGCCAAATGTGCAAGAAACTAAAACGAGATATATTATAAGTTTTTTCATTTTTTAATCGTTTTTAATTTGAGGGTTTTATTTACCTGTATAGTGTAAAATGTCCTACATAATCTTTTTCTAATAATGGACTATTTGGTTTTACAACATACCAATAATCACCAGTAGGAAGTTCTTGCCCATTGTATCTACCATCCCAATATTGCCCAACTTTATAGGTAGCAACTTTACGTCCATATCTATCAAAAATATCAAAGGTTAAATTAGGGTAATCTTCTATACAACCTGGTGCCCAAGTATCTGCTGTCCCATCTCCATTTGGTGTAAACCAATTAGGAATGCAAGGTCCTAAGAACTCTAAATCTATAGTTGCTTCTGCTTGACAGCCACTACTGTCTGTTACAATTACAGTGTATGTACCTTCTTCTGTAACTATATAAACATTAGTGTCTCCATAATCTTCTCCATTAAGTGTGTATTGGTAGTCTCCAGTACCACCAGTTGCGATAGCAATAATTTCTCCAGCTTCGTCTCCTTCCTGCAAGATTAGAGATAAAGGCTCAAATTCTCCAATATCAAATAATTGCGTAGTTTTTATACAGCCATTTGTATGTCTAACATTTATATAATGATCTGTACCAGGAGTAACATTATTAAATGTATTACTTGCTTGATAATCTCCACCATTGAGCGAATAATCAAATTCTGAAAGATCTAAATCATCTTCACTCTCTAAAGTCACAGTTACAGTATTAACTGTGCTATTGTTTTCACATGCATATAGAACTTCAAGTATAGGTTCAAAACTTACCGAGTCTGGGAAGGTTATATTCCATTCGGTTTCACATCCCTGAGCATCTCTAACATAAACCATATGATCACCTCCAGCTAAATTTGTAAAATCAAATTCAGTTTGTGTAGCAGATCCTGTTGTATAAGGACCATCATAATTATCTAAACTTACACTATAAGGCAATGTACCTCCAGATACCTCTATGCTAAACTCTGCATTTTCTTCTCCTTCACAAGTTTCTCCAAATAAAGAGTCTGGTACAATACTAAGTATCACTTGCTCTGGATTTGTGATTGTAAATTCAAAAATCTCATAACATCCCAATTCATCTTGTACAATAACTGTATAAGTATTTGGTGCAAGATTCTCAAAAACGTTGGTTTCAAAAAATTGATCTAACTGTGGTGAAATAGCATACTTAATTACACCTGTTCCACCTGTAGCATTTATGGTTAATACTCCATCTTCATTGCCACTACATGTTACATCGTTTACAGTAAAATCAACTGTTAAAGGAGCTGTTGGTTCTGTTATAGTAATAGGAGCAGAGGCAGTTTCACAATCACCACTTACAACATTTACTACATACGTACCTGCAACAAGATTAGTAAACACACCTGCAGTATCTTGAGTAGCGGTAATAGGATTACCCAAATTATCTTCTAAAGTATAAATATAGTTTCCTAAACCTCCTTGAGCATCTGCTACAATGGTACCTGTGTTATCACCTGCACAATTAATCGTAGGATTCATGCTCATTAAATTAATAGTCAAATCTAATAATGGATCTATTGTTATGTCATTTGATACATTGGCAACACAACCATTAGCATCTCTAACATAATATTGATAAGTGCCAACAGGAACAGAAAATGTTGTAGAGTTGGTAAAAAATCCTAAAACCGTTGAGAAATTCTCGCTGTTACTATATTGATAAGTACCTGTACCACCAGAAGCACTTAATGTAATCGTAGATTCTACATCACAAGTTTGTGTTGTGGTTACGACTAAATTTGCTGTAATTGGTGTTGGTTCGGTTATTACAATTTCCGAAGATAAAAGAGAACATTCATTCCCATCACTTACTAAAATCGTATAAGTACCAACTCCTAAATCTGTAAATACATTTGACGTTTGAGGTCCAGATGTTGATGTTGCAGAATTCAATGTATAAATATAATCTACACCTTGACCACCTGTTACATTTGTTACTGTGATTGTTGCATTTTGATCTCCAAAACAAGCCAATGTTGAAACATTTGAAGTAAAAGTAGCATCTATTGGAGAAGGTTCTATAAGTGTTATAACTTCGGAAGCTATACAGCCTTCGGCATCTATAACATTAACAGTGTATGTGCCTGCAGCCAAGTTTGAGAATGATCCGTTAGGAGAATACCCAACTGTTGCATCACCTGTTAATTCATATTGATAATCTCCCCAACCACCTGATGCGATTGCAGTAATTGTACCTTGGTTATTATCACAAGAAACATTAGATGTTTCTGAAACATTTAAAATTAAAGCTTCAGAAGGAGATGAAATAACAACATTTGCACTTGCATCACAAAACGGACTATCAGTTTCGGTGATTACAACCGTAAAACTTCCAGCGGTCATACCTGTAACTGTTAATGGATTGGTTGAGGTATTGGCATTTACAACACCAAAAACTGATGTTGACGTATTATCAAAAACTTCATAACTATAGGCTCCAGAATATCCGTTCACATTGATTTCAAAAGCACCAGTATTGTCTCCAAAACAAGTGACAGAAGTTGAGTTTGTTGTAAATGTTGGAGGTGTTGCAGCTTGTAAAGACACCGTCACATCCTTTGTACATGATGTCACTGTATCTGTAATAGTAACAGTGTAAACGCCTGAAGGTACCCCAGAAAATATTCCGCTAGTTTCTGTTATTGAGGCTGGATTTGGACTAATACTATATGTAAACGTTCCAGAACCACCAGACCCAGTAATTGTTATTTCTCCATCATCATCGTTACACGTTGCAGATGCCGAAATTGTAGGTGTAATTTCTAAAGGTGCTAAAATATCAACAGTTACTGAGTTTCCGCAACCGTTAGCATCTTGAATTTCTATAGTATGCGTACCAGAAAATAGATTAGAAATTGTAAATGGTGCAGATTGTGTTTGAAACGCTCCACCATCAATACTAAAGCTATAAGGTGCAATACCTGGTGAATCTAAAGTAACATCAATTTCATAATTACCATTTTCAATATCACATGTTGTATTAATTACTGCGGAAATATTAGGTTGATCATCCATAGGTAAAATAACCACAGGACTTGATACGATACAACCATAAGCATCAATAACATGAACATAATAATTTCCTGCATCTCTATTAAATGTACTAGCTGATTCCCAATTGGCGTCAGTATCTAAAGGAGCAGTAGCTGTTGTTGTAATTTGATATTGATAAGGTGCAGTTCCATTTTGAGCAATAGCACTAATCACTCCTGAGTTGGCGTTACAATTTGCATTTTGATCTACAGATGTTTGTAATTCTAGTAAAAAAGCAGATTCTGTAATATTAAATGCAGTGGTAACCACTCCACATCCAGCATTTACACCTGTAGTTTCTGTAATGGCTACGAAATAATTTCCAAAAGGTAGTGGTCCTAAATTAGAGACAGTTAAATTTCCATTGGCTGTAACTGTTCCACTTCCAGAAATCCCTGTAGATTGTAAAGACAATGCATCAAATACTTCGTAACTAACATCAACATTAGATCCATACACACTGTTAATTGTAAATGAGACGTTACCATCATCACTTCCTGTACAGGTTATATTATTAGAACTTACAGCACTTAAAGTAAGTGACGAATTTGTTGGTATTGGTGCAGTTGCAGGTTCATAATAACTACATAGTGTAGACTCGTCATATACGATAAAAGTATAGGTGACACCAGGTATCAAGCCAGTAAATGTTGCAGATTGACTTCCAGTTGCATCTTCTGGTATCCAAGAACCAACAGGATCTGGATAGACAGTTGTGGGTCCTTCATAAATTGCAAAATGAAAAGGACCAGAACTACCAAGAGAAGATCCAATACTTACAACAGCTTCTCCACCTGAAGAACAATCTACTGTAGTCGTAATATTGATATCTAAATCAGTAGGAGGAGAGGCAACTAAAACGTCTTGAGTTAAAATAGAACATCCGTTAGCGTCAACTACATTAATTTCATAGAGTCCAAAATCTACCACATCAAAACTTACAGAGGTAGAACCAGTTGCATTAAGTTCCGTTTCTGCGTAACCATTACTTCCGGTTACAAAATAATTATAAGGCGCTGTACCTCCTGTAACTGAGTTTATTATTACAGATCCTTGAGATATACCACCTGCAGTACAAGTTATGTCTACCGTATCATAATCTATAACAATTGGATCTGGTTGGTTAATAATTATGGTTTCCGAAGTAAAACATAAATTAGCATCTGTAATAGTTACAGTATATGTTCCCGCTGTTAAACCAGAGGTTTGTGTGCCATAATCTGTACTAGTTGTATCGTTATTTACATTAATAATAAATGGAGGAGTTCCTACTGTATCATCAATTGTGATATCTAAAGCTCCGTTTTGATCTCCATTACATAAAATTGGCTGTGATTCTACAACCAAACTCAATGCTGGAGGTGTGATAGGATTTACAGTTATAGTACTTGATTCTGCAATACATCCATTTGCATCTGTAATTTGAAATTGATAATCACCTGCCGAAGAGGTGTTATAGGTAAATGGTGTACCTGTAGTTCCTAAATTTGTATATGTACTGCCATTAAATGAAACTGCATAAGTAAATGGTGCAGTTCCAGTAATATCTCCTGTAAACATGGCATCTGGAGTTGCTGTACAATCTAACCCAGAGGTTAATACAACATTGACTGTTGGTGCTGGAATTGGGTCTATTGTAATTGACTCTGTATACTCACAATCGTTTTCATCCCTAACTTGAAATGTATATGTTCCAGGTTCTAAACCAGCAAAACTAGTTGTTGTTTGATAAGCTGTTGCACTTGCAGCAGGAGCAATAATTTGATATTCTAAAAGACCTGTTCCACCAACTGTATTTGTAATTGTAACTGTGGTTGTATTTGAAGGACAAGTTACTGGTGCAATATCAAATTCTAAATCTGTAGGTGGATTTAAAGCTTCAACAATAATCTCATTTGAAATTACCGTACAATCATTAGCATCTTTAATAGAAATAGTATAAGCTCCTGCGGTTAAACCCGAAAATTCATTACTGTTTTGGTAATTAACACCATCAATACTATACGTATAAGGTGCATCTCCACCTGTAACCGTTGTTACTGTAATTGTTCCATTAGATGTACATGTAAAAGGAGCAGTTAATTCTGCTGTACCAGAAATTGCATTTGCTTCTAATATAGTTACTGTTTGAGCAACAGTTTCGCAATCTGAAGCTCCTATTGAGTAAGCTACAATAACATTATAATCTCCCGCAATAAGTCCAGTAAAGACTGGTGAGTTTACAAACGTTGTACCTCCATCTATACTGTAAGACAATGAATTTCCGTTTGTAGCAGTTACATTTATCGAAATAGAACCCGTATCTCCAGAACCACCACAAGCAATATCTGTAGTGTCTATTGTAAATTCTGGTTGATCAATAGCTTCAACTGTTATTGTTGTTTCAGCACTACAATTGTTAGAATCAACAACAAGTATATCATAAACTCCTGCAGTAGAAACCACTATTTCTGGAACCGTTTGAAAATCTGATGATCCATTTACAAAATAAAAGTAAGGAGGTGTACCACCAACAGGATATGCAGTAATTTCACCTTCTTCACAAGTAAGTGGTATTGTAATTGCTGCTGTTACTGTTAATAATGGTGGTTCAATAATTTCAATTTCTTCGGAATAAATACAACCATTTTCAGTCTCTACAGTAGCAGTATAAGTTCCTGGATTTAGATTCTCAAAAATATATGTGTTTTCTAAAATTGGACCAACACTATTTACCAATGTTCCACTTTCACTTAATGTAAATGTGTATTGAGGGTCTACATCATTTGCAGCTAATTGAATACTTCCTTTATCTCCATAACACAAGGGTTGTAAGATGGTAGAAGACACTGTAAAATCTCTATCTCTAATTAATACGTCATGCACACTAAATACACATGGGTTAGTAGGTACACCAATTTGTCTAACATATACGGTATAAGTTCCTGCAGTATCAATTGAAAACACATTACTTGTTTGATAAGTTGTACCATCTAAACTAAACTCATAACCAGAAGGCACATCCAAAACTGTTATACTACCTAAAGTTGTACAAATAATATCTGTTGCTATTACACTTGGGTTTAGAACGTTTTGATAGACATTGAAATAAAATTGAACAAAACATCCACCTTCATAATTAATAGTAAGTCTGTATTGACCAGAAGTATCGACTAAAAAGTTAGGACCGTTGGCAACCTCATTCCAAGTACAAGAATCATCTTCGTTGGCACAATCTGTATCTAAAACAGCATCACAACTAGACTCGTCTAATTTTTCCCATATAATGGAAGATGCGCCAGCTATATTTGTTTGTATATCTCTAGAATCGTTAGCACCACATAGAAATATATTAGGTAATAATTTACCATCATTAGGACAAGTAACTACTTCGTCTGCATACGGAATTACTGGATTTTCTATATCACCTCCAAAAAGTTGCACAACATATTCTTGTACAATAGATTGACAAGGTGCCACAGCTGTATTAAAAGAATAATACGTACCAGTATCTGTTACTGTTATTGTTTGACCAGTTCCTATAACAGGAGTTCCTGTTGAACTTGTAGACCAAGAATAAGAATCATAACCATTTGCTGCTGTAATGTCTAAAGTGTTACCGCAAAGAATAAGATTTTCGGTAAACTGACAGTCTAAATCAGCTAAAAAATTAGTAGCTTGTGGAGATAATAAACAACCTGTATTACTATTTAAACTTGGGTCATCTGTAATTTGAAATGTAGGATTATAAAATCCGTTATAGGTAGCGTACGCTTGATTATTAATAATATTGGAGCATGCATCTGCAAGCTGATTACACTCATCTACAACTTGTACTTCTATACGAATTTCATAAACAGGATCATTCTCTTCAACAAGCGAGTTATCTATAGCTAAAATTAACTCACGAGTAGTTTCATTATAACTTACAACTGTTACACCTGGAGGCAATACTAAATCCGTAGGGTGATTATATATTATATTAATAGGAAGAATATCTCTAATTTGAAAATTGGTAGCATTATCGTTACCAGTGTTTTGAAAACCGATAACATAATTTAATGAAGAACCAAGACCAACTGTTTGTCCGCCAATATCATTTCCAGCATCATCCTCTACAATTTTAGTTAGAACAATATTAGGCTCTATAATATCTACAGCAAATGCAAAGAAATAAGGAAAATAAGTATCTCCACTTGTCTCTAATCTTATTGATGCTGCTGTTGCATCATTAGCTATCACAGCATTTCCTGGATTAGGAATAGCCATAACTCCAGTATCAAATCCTAATGTGTTTGTACTATTAGGAACTCTATTATCTACAGGAGTCGCATCTAATTGTGTTACCGAACTATTAAAGAAGTTTGCGACAGGACGATCTACAGTTGATAAACTCACACCATTTAATCGCAAACGGTCACCTAAAATTGGACTGTCGCCTTCTAAAGTTGCGAATGCAAAATTTGCTCTTACAGGAGCAGGTGCAGGCACTGTTCTAAATCCATCAACAGGAATATCTAATTGTGTATTATTACCTGCAACACTTATAGCACTAAAACCGTCAAAACTTGTAATTGACTTACCAGGAAGGGTAGGATCTTCATAGACAATAAATAAAGACCAACCAGCCGATTGACCAGTACCATTGTACGGATTAAAATTAGCTGTTTCTCCAACTGCAGAAGACACATTGGCTACCGTATAAGTTCCTAAATCTGCTCCAGAACCAAAGCTTGTAACAATATCTGTAACATCAGCAAAGCATGCATAAGAAAAACTATCGCCTCCATCTACTGTTGTACCATTTGCATCATATATAATAGTTCCAGTAATATCATTGTAGCCTCCAGAAGGCCCTTTAAGTTTTACATCAGTAATTGTTTCTGCTCCCGGATTAACAGCTCCCCAATAAAGACCTGCATAAATAATTCTATAACAATTAGGATTAGGGATATCTAAATCTGCACTAGATGAACTAAAGGTAGAACCGTCACTATCAATGTCGATATATTGCATATCAACATTATGATTATAGACTGTATTGTCATTAAATGCGTTATTATTTGGTCCTAAAATATTATTACCAATTAATACGATATCACCTTTTAAATCTTCGTTAAATCGAGGTGTAAAGGGTTCGTAATTTTGAGCAAAAGATTGCAGGCCAATACATAATAATGAAATGATGATTATTAATTTTGAAAAAGTAGGTTTTTTCATGATGCTAATTTTTTAGTTATCTCTGTATCAACAAGGGCAGTGTCAATAAAGAGATAAGGCCTTATTATTATATTTAATTCTCTATTTTCACCAGAGATAGATTTTTATTGTATGGTCGATTACCTTTTGATTCTAATGCTCGATTTGCGTCTTCGACACTTTCAAATTTGTCATAATAGATATAATATTTACTAGTGTTTACGTCATAGAAAAAATCTACATTTGAACGTCCCGACGCTACAACCTTAGTAACAAAATCGTTTCTCTTACTTACGTCTGTGTGTACAGCTAACACCAAGTAATATCCATTTTCTACATTTTGAACGTTTTCTAAAATTTGGATGTTATCACTTTGTTGTTCTCCAAAATCAAACGCATTACTTGAAATTGGGGTTTCAGTTAATGTTGTGGATTGCTTTATGCGTAGTAATGCAGCTCTATCTTGAGAATAACGTTCTTCTTCATTATCAAATGCAGCTTTTTTGATACGACGTCTTCTTTCAAACTCTGTAGCAATTTTAATTTCTTCTAATTTTATCTCTAGATTTGCTCGTGCTTGAGTTGCTTTTAACTGTTCTGCTTCTAATCGTTTTAGAGCCTTTTGGTAATAGAGATAAACTTCGTCATTGGTAATGGTGTCTGCTTTAAACTTGTCTTTATATAATTTTTTTAACTCCTTAATTTTATCACTTCTATCGCTTATTACTTGGTCGAGTTGTGATTTTATTAATTCTAGTTTGTTATTTTCTTCTGTAATACTCTTAAATGGTTTTGGACCAACAGCAATCCCTTGTTCACTAAGGTCATTTTCTTCTTTTAAATCTTTTAGGTCTTCATTTTTAATTTCAATGATAGCATCAAAATCTTGTAATAATTTCGTTTGAGCTATTTTAGACTCTTCAGCATCTTGGCTAATCTCATACATTGCTCTGCTGATATCATCTTGAGAGTTAGTAATTAATGCTTCTTTAGCTTTTTGTTCTGCCAATAGTTTTACCTGAGCGTCTGCTTCTTCTTTAGCTTTTTGTTCTGCTAATAGTTTTGCTTGAGCGTCTGATGCTTCTTTAGCTTTTTGTTCTGCCAATAGTTTTGCCTGAGCATCTGCTGCTTCTTTTGCTTTTTGTTCTGCTAATAATTTTGCTTGAGCATCTGCTGCTTC
>CANKZZ010000004.1 GCA_947488655.1 uncultured Psychroserpens sp.
ATGGTACTGCATTTGTGGGAGAGTAGGTCGTCGCCTTTTTTGAATCCTCAACAATTTATTTTGTTGAGGATTTTTTTTTCTTTATTTTATTTTTTTATGTGACCTTTTTTTATCTTCACATACTTAGGATTGACTATTTTATCATGGATAATAAGGATATAAATTTAGCTTGGGATTTTGTAAACAATACAGATAGAAATGTTTTCTTAACTGGTAAGGCAGGAACTGGTAAAACTACTTTTTTACATAGTTTAAAAATGAAATCTTCAAAGAGAATGGTAGTCATTGCTCCGACAGGCGTAGCTGCTATAAATGCTAAAGGGGTAACTATTCATTCTTTTTTTCAATTACCTTTTGGTCCTATATTACCTACTGCAGATTTACAATCATCATTTAATTTTAAAAGAAAATTTAGTAAGATTAAGATAAATATAATACGATCTTTGGACTTACTTGTTATAGATGAGATAAGTATGGTTCGCGCTGATTTATTAGACGCGATTGATAAAACCTTAAGACGTTTTAGAAATAAAGATCTGGTATTTGGAGGTGTTCAGGTTTTGATGATTGGTGATTTACAGCAACTCTCTCCAGTGGTAAATGTTAACGAATGGGATCTATTAAAACCTTATTATAAAACCGCTTTTTTTTTTAGTAGTGTTGCATATGCTAAGTGCAATGCTATTACAGTAGAACTGCATCATATCTATAGACAAGATAATCCTATATTTATTAATATTTTAAACGAAATTAGAACTGATTCTCTATCAGTTTCTTCAGCAAAGGAACTAAATAAACAATATATTCCTGACTTTAGTCCTAATGAGAATGAGGGATATGTTTATTTAACTACCCATAATAACAAGGCAGAACGAGTAAATAATGATGAGTTAGATAAGTTGAAATCCAAAACATTTATTTATTCTGCCATAATAGACGGGAAATTTCCTGAACATATATTTCCAAATAAATTTGATCTTGAATTAAAGGTTGGTGCACAAGTAATGTTTATTAAAAATGATTCATCTATAGATAAACAATATTATAATGGTAAAATTGGTAGGATCATATTATTGGATAAAGATGAAATTATTGTTAAATGTCCAGATGATAATTATAATATTATTGTTACTCCTGCGCTATGGGAGAATATAAATTACAATATTAATCCAGAATCTAAGGAAATCGTTGAAAAAAAGATAGGATCGTTCTCTCAGATACCATTGCGTTTAGCTTGGTCAATAACTATCCACAAAAGTCAAGGTTTAACCTTTGAAAAAGCTATCATTGACGCTCAGGGTGCATTTGCTCATGGGCAAACTTATGTCGCGCTCAGTAGATGTAAAAGTTTAGAAGGTTTAGTTCTTAAGAATAAAATTGAGTCTAATCAAATTATTAGTGACTTAAATGTAATTGACTTTAATAATTATTCAAAAGAAAATCAACCTAATGAATTGATGTTATTTAACTCTAAGTCTCAATTTCAACTTACTTTAATTTCGGAATTATTTGATTTTTATAAATTTTTATATCCAGTAAATAGAATTTTAGACATTTATTATAAAAATAAAGGAAGTATTGAAGGAGTTGTTGAAATTCCGTTAATCACCATTAAAACTACTGTGACAGAATTACTAAAAGTTGCTAATGGATTCAGTACTCAGCTTAAAGAATTAGCTAACCAACAACTACTACCAGAAGAAGATACCGTAATCCAGAATCGTTTTAAAGAAGCAATTTATTATTTTAGTAATCAAACGGAATCAATCATTGAAGCTACATACAAAACTTTTAGCTTTTCAACAGATAACAAATCAATAGAAGATGATTTAACAAAGCAATTAGACTCATTTGATCAAATACTATCCACAAAACTACTTTATTTTAATGAATTAAAAGCTGGTTTCAATTCTATCAAATTTCTTGAATTGAGAGCTCAATCCGTATTTTTAGTTAAGGATGCTCCTAAGAAACCTAGAAAATCAGTAATTGATGGTACAGCTAACGTTGAACTTTTTGAACTACTTCGCGAGTTAAGAAATACAATTGCACAAAGGGAAGATTTAATTCATTATCAAATCTTTACTCAGAAGGCTTTATATGCAATGTGTGAGTTACTGCCAATTTCAAAAGATGATTTAAAACAAATTCATGGTATGGGTAAGACTAGAATTGAAAAGTATGGTGCCGAAATTATTGAAGTTATACGTTTGTATTGTGAAGAAAATGATATAGACACTACTTTGAGCACCGAGATGTTTGAACCTGAGAAACCGAAGCGAAAAAAAGGAGATACAAAAAAGGAATCTCTAAATTTTTTTCAATTAGGTAAGACTATTGAAGAGATAGCAAAAATAAGAGAACTTAATATAAATACCATTATAAGTCATCTGGCTAACTATTTACCCTCTGGAGAGATTAAAATTACAGATTTGATGTCTCAAGAGCATTTTAATGAATTAAAAGAATCCATTCCAAAATATAAGTTTGATAATCTATCAGATTTAAAACATCAAATTGACGATAAATATACTTATGGAGAATTAAGATTGGTCTTAGATCATCTTTCAACATAAAAAAGGCTTTAAAATAAATTTTAAAGCCTTTTTTTTATGTAAAAACTATTATTATCCTTTAATTACACCTCTAGAAATTACAATTTTTTGAATTTCCGAAGTACCCTCATAAATTTGTGTAATTTTTGCATCACGCATTAAACGTTCAACATGATAGTCTTTTACAAAACCATTTCCACCATGTATTTGAACCGCTTCTACCGTTTGTTCCATTGCAACTTTACTAGCATATAGCTTTGCCATTGCACTAGACATATCGTAGTTGTTACCTTGATCTTTGTCCCACGCAGCCTTCATTACGAGCATACGCGCAGCTTCTATCTCTGTGTACATATCTGCTAATTTAAACGCTATAGCTTGGTGGTTACAAATTTCGGTTCCAAAAGCTTTACGTTCTTTAGAATATTTTAAAGCTAATTCATAAGCACCAGAAGCAATACCTAATGCTTGTGCAGCAATACCAATACGTCCGCCCGAAAGAGTTTTCATCGCAAATTTAAAACCAAAACCATCATCTCCAATTCTATTTTCTTTAGGCACTTTTACATCATTAAATTGTAATGTATGAGTATCACTACCTCTTATTCCCAATTTATCTTCTTTTGGTCCTATATCAAAACCATCCATCCCCTTTTCTACAATAAAAGCATTTATACCTCTATGACCTTTATCTCTATCTGTTTGGGCTATAACTAGATATACCTCGGCTCTACCACCATTTGTAATCCAGTTTTTTGTACCGTTTATCACATAATGATCTCCTTTATCAATCGCGGTTGTTGCTTGAGATGTTGCATCACTACCAGCTTCAGGCTCACTTAAACAAAATGCACCAATACATTGACCGGTTGCTAATTTTGTCAAGTATTTTTGCTTTTGTTCTTCAGTACCATATGCTTCTAAACCATAGCATACCAAAGAGTTATTAACAGAAACCATTACAGATGCAGAAGCGTCAATCTTAGATAATTCTTCCATAATTAGAACATATGAAATAGCATCCATTCCGCTTCCACCGTATTTAGGATCTACCATAATTCCCATAAAACCAAGGTCACCCATTTTGCGAACAAGTTCTTCAGGAAAAGTTTGAGCATTATCGCGTTCTATAACGCCAGGAAGTAATTCGGTTTGAGCAAAATCACGAGCTGCATCGCGTATCATGATATGTTCTTCAGTTAAGCTAAAATCCATAGTTTAATTATATTATTGAATTGATAAAAAATGATTGCAAAGGTAAGTCTTTATTAGGAAAATTTCAATCGTTATAGTTATTTTTACAGAATATGACAAAATCAACTTATAATATTGTCGGTATAATGTCTGGTACCTCGTTAGACGGTATTGATCTCGCACATATTTCGTTTAGTTTTAACAATAAATGGTCTTTTGAAATTCATGAAGCAGAGACAATTTCATATACCCAATACTGGAAAAACACTTTAGCCAACTTAGTTAATTTTGATTTACAAACTCTTAAATCAATAGATCAAGAGTATACTGTATACTTAGCACAGGTTATAAATGTTTTTCTTCGGAAAAATCAACTAACAAAACTTGATGCCATTTGTTCACATGGACATACAGCATTACACCAACCAGAACAAAAACTTACATACCAAATAGGAAATTTACCGCAATTGGCAACTCTAGTTAATAATACTGTTGTTTGTGATTTTAGAACTCAAGATGTTGCGTTAAACGGTCAAGGTGCACCTCTAGTTCCTATTGGAGATCGGTTATTATTTTCTCAGTTTGATTATTGTATTAATTTAGGTGGTTTTGCAAATATTTCTTCCGAAATAAATCGATCAAGAATTGCATATGATATTTGTCCGGTAAATATAGTAATGAATCGTTATGCCAAAAAAAAGGGATTCGATTATGATAAAGGTGGAGCGATTGCAAAATCTGGAATAGTTAATTCTAATTTATTAAACCAGCTAAATAATTTAGATTATTACAAAGATCAACCTCCAAAATCTTTAGGCTTAGAATGGGTAGACTTGCATGTGTTTCCTGTTTTAGAAGTTTTTAATCTTTCCGAAGAAAACATTTTAAGAACGTTTATTGAGCACATTGCAATTCAAATCTCTAAAGCTATTGAGCCCAATTCTAGAGTTTTATTTACAGGTGGAGGGACATTCAACGATTTTTTATTGGAGCGTATTAGGTTTCATAATAAGTTTGAATTAATTAAACCTTCTATAAAAATTATTGAATATAAAGAGGCTCTAATTTTTGCACTTTTAGGTGTTTTAAAGCTAAATGGAGAAGTCAATTGCTTGGCAAGTGTTACTGGAGCAGATTTTGACCATTCGTCTGGAGTAATATTTAATCCATAAAAATATTATAAAATTTATACAAAGCGATTTTTAGTTTTTTATATTTGTTAGAACTAACAGAAAATAAAAAAAATCTTAAATGAATCAACTTTAACTACTCTTTTATTTACTATACAAATTCTATAAAGTTAACAACGATTCAAAGTATATAAATGAAAGATTTACTACAAAAATACGAAGACAAAACACCCGAAATTATTTTTAATTGGAAAGATCCAGAAACAGAAGCCGAAGGTTGGACAGTTATAAACTCCCTACGTGGAGGAGCAGCTGGAGGAGGAACTAGAATGCGAAAAGGCCTTGATATGAATGAGGTTTTATCTCTGGCAAAAACCATGGAAGTTAAATTTACAGTTTCTGGTCCAGCAATTGGAGGTGCAAAATCTGGTATTAATTTTGACCCCAAAGATCCAAGAAAAAAAGGCGTTTTAGAACGTTGGTATAAAGCAGTTTCTCCATTATTAAAAAGTTATTATGGTACTGGAGGAGATTTAAATGTCGATGAAATTCACGAGGTTATTCCAATTACCGAAGAGAGTGGTGTTTGGCATCCTCAAGAAGGTGTTTTTGAAGGTCATTTTAAACCAACTATAGCAGATAAAATTAACCGTATTGGTCAATTAAGACACGGTGTTATAAAGGTTATAGAAAACCCAAAATACTCTCCAAGTGTTTCAAAAAAATATACAGTAGCAGATATGATTACTGGTTTTGGTGTTGCAGAAGCTGCAAAACACTTTTATGATGTGCATGGAGATTCAATCATTGGTAAACGTGCTATTGTACAAGGTTTTGGTAATGTAGGTGCAGCTGCAGCATTTTACTTGTCTCAAATGGGAGCAAAAGTAGTTGGTATTATTGATATTGTTGGAGGTTTAATTAATGAAGATGGATTTTCTTTCGAAGAAATTACAAATTTATATTTAAACAAATCTGGCAATACATTGGTAAGCGACCAGCTCATTCCTTTTTCAGAAATGAACGAAAAAATCTGGTCTCTAGAAACCGAGATTTTTGCACCATGTGCAGCCTCGAGATTGATTACGCAAGATCAAATTGATCAAATGATACATACAGGTCTAGAAGTAATTTCATGTGGTGCTAACGTACCATTTGCAGATAAAGAAATTTTCTTCGGAAGCATTATGGAGCATACAGATAATAAAGTTAGTCTTATACCAGATTTTATTTCTAACTGTGGTATGGCAAGAGTGTTTGCCTATTTCATGGAAAGAAAGGTACAAATGACCGACGAAGCTATTTTTAATGATACTTCAGAAATAATAAATAAAGCTATTAAAAAAGTTTACGATAAAAACCAATCCAAAACCGGTATTAGCGCTACTGCTTTTGAAATTGCATTAACACAATTAATATAATCCCAACCCTATGGAAACAATAATAATATTAGTATTTGTTTTAGGCTACTTAGCCATAACTGTAGAACACAGTATAAAAATTGATAAATTAATCCCTGCTTTAGTTATGATGGCTATAAGTTGGGCATTGATTTCATTAGGTATCGATTCTTTTCCACAATGGTTTGACTCAGCAAATCATGGGTTAGTAGAAGGCTTTGCAGATCTTGGTCATGAGAGCAAAATGCACTGGATGGAAGAAACTTTACTCCATCACTTAGGTAAAACTGCAGAGATTTTAGTTTTCCTCTTGGGAGCAATGACAATTGTTGAGATTATAGATTATTTTGATGGTTTCTCAACGATAAAAAGCTTTATAAAAACTAAAAGTAAAAAGAAAATACTCTGGATTTTTGGGTTCTTAGCATTTTTCTTATCTGCCATTATTGATAATTTAACAGCAACAATAGTTTTAATTTCTATACTACAAAAATTAGTTAATGATAGAAACGTACGTATATGGTATGCAGGTTTAATTATCATTGCAGCAAATGCTGGAGGTGCATGGTCTCCAATTGGAGATGTTACTACAACTATGTTGTGGATTGGTAAAAAAGTAACTACAGGTCATTTATTTGTATACCTGTTTTTACCATCACTAATTTGTATGTTAGTACCTTATTTAATTGCTTCATTTATGCCAGCATTTAAAGGTAATTTAGATCAAAGCACAGAGGATGTACAAGATAAACCTAAAAGTAAATTTAGCTCTACAATGCTTTATTTAGGTTTAGGTGGTATTGTATCTGTACCAATTTTTAAAACAGTAACTCATTTGCCTCCATATGTTGGTATGATGCTAGCACTTGGTATTGTTGCCATCTTTGCAGAGATATATAGTAACTCTAAGTTTAGTATTTCTAGTCATGATTCTGAAGAGAGTGATGCACACGCTCATCATAGTCCAGTACATCATTCTTTATCTAAGATTGAATTACCTAGTATTTTATTTTTCCTTGGAATATTAATGGCAGTTGCAGCATTAGAATCGCTAGGTATTTTATTCGGATTTGCTGGTACTCTTCAAGATACCATGCCAATGTTAGGTACAGAGCTACATCATGGTGGAGTTTCAGATTTAGTGGTATTGCTATTAGGAGTAGGATCTGCTGTAATTGATAATGTACCATTAGTTGCTGCTAGTTTAGGTATGTTTACCGAGCCAACAGATAACGAACTATGGCATTTCATAGCTTACTCAGCAGGAACTGGAGGAAGTATGTTAATCATTGGTTCTGCTGCAGGAGTTGTTGCTATGGGAATGGAAAAAATTGACTTTTTCTGGTACTTAAAGAAAATATCTTGGTTGGCATTAATAGGGTTCTTAGCAGGAGCTGTAGTATTTATGTTTACTAGAACAATTTTCTAGTTATATACTTTCAGTAAAAAACAAACGTTATAAATACAGTAAAAATTAATTTTCAATTTTTAAAATATGATATTACAAAGTAATATTCAGGATGGAGCAGAAGTCTTAACAGATGGAGAACCAGTAGAAAAAACATTATCTATCATTGAGCTTATTAGTAGTGGTGGCTTTGCAGGTCAAATAATCATCGCTATTTTATTTGTGATGTTAATATTTGCAATCTATATTTATTTTGAGCGTTTATTTGCTATCAAAGCAGCTTCTCAAATAGATTCTAACTTCATGAATCAAATAAAAGATCATGTAAGTAATGGTAAAATTGATTCGGCACAAATGTTATGTGCACAAGTTAACACACCAGTTTCTAGACTTATTAATAAAGGTATTACGCGTATAGGTAAACCATTAGAAGATATAAATACAGCTATTGAAAACGCTGGTAGATTAGAAATTTATGGTTTAGAGAAAAACGTAAGTATTTTGGCAACGATCTCTGGTGTTGCGCCAATGATTGGGTTTCTTGGTACCGTAGTTGGTATGATTTTAGCAATTTTTGAACTTGCAAATGCAGGTGGTACTATACAAATGGATGTATTGGCAAGTGGTCTATATACAGCAATGACAACAACGGTTGCAGGACTTATTGTAGGTATCGTAGGTTATATGGCTTACAATCATCTTGTTGTTAAAACAGATAAAGTTGTGTATCAAATGGAAGCAAACTCTCTAGAGTTTTTAGATCACTTAAACGAGCCTATTTAATGAATTTAAGAGGAAGAAATAAAGTAACACCTGAGTTCAATATGTCGTCAATGACAGATATTGTGTTCTTGTTATTGATATTTTTTATGATAGCTTCAACATTAGTAACTACTAATGCGATAGATATTTTACTACCAACAGCAAGTGGTAAAACCGAAAATAAGAAATCTGTTGCTGTGAGTATAAAAAAAGATTTGACCTATTACATTGATCAAAATCGAGTAGGAGAGAGTGTGTTAGAAAACGAATTAATCTCTTTACTATCAACAAAAGATGAACCAATTATTGTATTGCGCGCAGAAAAATCTGTACCTGTAGAAAATGTGGTTAAGGTAATGGATATTGCCAATAGAAATAAATTTAAAGTTATTTTGGCAGTTAAGCCAGGTAATTAAAAACCTAATTTTTTTTTCTTCGGAATAGATCTTGCATAGATTACTGTATAAATTAAACAGATGAAGTATTTAGAAACCAAACATGAACAAAATTCAGCTAAGATTACTGCATTGATAGCAGTAATTCTAGTATTGCTGTTATTTGTTATGGGAAGTACTTATATGGATCCGCCAGAAGAATATGGTGTTGCTGTGAATTTTGGTAATTCTGAAGTTGGTTCTGGAAAAATTCAACCAACTCAACCTGTAAAATCTATAGTAAACGAAGAAGTTGTAAAAGAAGAAAGGCAAGCTGAAAGGGTTGAAGAAGTTACGAAACCTACTGAAGCAAGTAGTAAAGCAGAAGATGTAATGACCAACGAATCTGCAGAAGCCATAGCAATTAAAAAAGCAAAAGAAGCAAAGGCTAAAGCTGACGCTAAGGCAAAAGCAGATGCAGAACGTAATGAAAAATTACGTAAAGAAGCCGAAGCTAAAAAAGCCAAAGAAGAACAAGATAAAAAGGATAAACTCGATGCTCTAATTGGAGGTGTTAAAAATGCCGATGGACCAGCAAATGGAGGAGAAGGACCTGGTGATGGTTCAGGAGATGAAGGGCAATTAGATGGTAGTCCTTACGCACCTTATAATGGTACTCCAGGATCTGGAAATGGTGGAGTTGGTTATGGTTTAAATGGACGTGGAAAACCCTCATTCAAATTATATGATGGCTGTGAAAATCAATATGGTAAGATTATGGTTGATATTGTTGTTGATAGAAGCGGTAAAGTTATTGAAGCAACACCAGGAGTAAGAGGAAGTAATAATGCAACTTCTTGTTTGAAAGAACAAGCAAAAAAAATAGCGATGTCTTACAAATGGCCAGCAAATTCTAAAGCACCTGCAAGACAATTTGGTAAAGTGGTCGTTAATTTTTCTCCTACCAATTAAAATGAATTACCAAGATACAGTAAACTGGATGTTTAAGCAGTTGCCTATGTATCAAAATCAAGGTAAAACTGCTTTTAAAAAAGATTTATCTAATACGATTCTTTTAGCCAATCATTTAAAAAATCCCGAACATAAATTCAAAAGTATTCATGTTGCAGGAACCAATGGTAAAGGTTCTACAAGCCACATGTTGGCTTCTGTATTACAAGAAGCTGGTTATAAAGTTGGTTTATATACATCACCACATTTAAAAGATTTTAGAGAGCGTATTAAAATTAATGGTAAAGAAGTTGGTAAACAATTTGTCATAGATTTTATTGAGAAGAACCAAAATTTTTTGGAGAAACAACATTTGTCATTTTTTGAAATGACTGTTGGTATGGCTTTCGACTATTTTGCAAAACAAAATGTAGATATTGCTGTGATTGAAGTTGGTCTTGGTGGTCGATTAGATTCTACAAATATTATTACTCCAGAAGTTTCAGTAATCACCAATATTGGGTTTGATCATACTCAGTTTTTAGGATCAACCTACGATGCTATCGCAAGAGAAAAGGCAGGAATTATAAAATCTAATATTCCCGTTATTATTGGAGAAACACAAGAAGAAACTAAAAGTGTGTTTTTAGATATTGCTAAAGCTAATACTTCGGTAATTTATTTTGCAGATCAAATTAAATCTTATTATACCAGCGATTTAAAGGGTAATTATCAAAAGCATAATATCAAAACAGCGGTTAACGCTTTAAAAGTTTTAAATGATAAAAGTTTTAAAATTTCCGAAGAACATATTAAGACAGGATTACAAAATGTAGTTAAAAATACTGGCTTAAAAGGACGATGGCAAGTTTTACAGACACAACCAAAAATCATTTGTGATACTGCACACAATAAAGAGGGACTCTCTTATATAGTTAAACAATTGGCTCAAGAAAATTACAATAATCTTCATATTGTTTTTGGTGTGGTAAACGATAAAGATGTAGATTCTATTTTGCCATTATTACCAAAAAAAGCTAGGTATTATTTTTGTAAACCTAATGTGCCTAGAGGCTTAGATGCCGAAATTTTAAAACTTAAATTTAAGTCATCTGGATTTAAAGGAGACAGTTATCAATCTGTCACAAAGGCATTAGATGAAGCTAAAAGTGCAGCCAAACTTAACGATTTAATCTATGTAGGTGGCAGTACTTTTGTAGTTGCAGAGGTCGTGTAAACTCTAAAAAATTGTATATTTAGATTTCAGTTTAAATTTTTACAATGACAGAGATTATCAATCAAATTTTTGCCCTAGACTCTAAATTAAAAAAAGAAAATAATGATAGCGCTACACGATATTTAGATCGTATTTATCATGAATTTGAGGCAATGGGTTTTCAAATCGTTATTCCGTTAGGTCAAACCTACCGCAATGAAATGACAGATGTTGAAGCTAACATACTTGGCGATTTAAGTAGAAAATCTAAAATTACTAAAGTCTTAAAACCTGTCATTTACCAAATTGAAAATAACGAAACGAAACTCCTTCAAAAAGGAATTGTAATTGTAGAATAGCCTCAAATGAAAACTATAAATTTTGCCATAGATTTAGGAACGACTAATAGTCTTATTGCTAAATATGACGACGGAAATATTAAAATTTACAACAATCCTTTAGGTTTAAAACAAACCTTGCCTTCTTGTATTGCTTTTCGTGGAAATAGAATAGTAATTGGAGACAAAGCACTAGATTATCTCGAAAAAGATGCCGAAAATATTTGCATGCTTTTTAAACGAAAAATGGGTACTCAAGACACTTATTATGTGCCATCCATTGATAAAGAAATGTCTCCTATTGAGTTGTCTTCTTTAATTCTAAAAGAACTTAAAAACTTTGTTAATGACGATGATGTATTAGACTCTGTAGTTATTACAATTCCTGCATCTTTTGATACAATACAATCTAACGCTACAAAAAAAGCAGGTTATCTGGCTGGTTTTAAAGAAGTCGTTTTATTACAAGAGCCAATTGCAGCTTGCTTGGCGTTTGCAAATACAACTAATATTGAAGTAACAGATAAGCAAAACTGGATAGTTTATGATTTTGGAGGCGGAACATTTGATGTGGCTCTAGTAGAGGTTAATGATAGAGAATTAAAGGTTACAGATAATTTAGGTGATAATTATTTAGGAGGAGCTGATTTTGATAACCTCATTGTTGAGCATTTAGTTGTTCCGTTTATAGAAGATAAATTATCACTTACTAATCTTTGGAAAGATTTAAAGTCTAAAACAACGTCATTTAAAGGGCTATATTTTGAATTGCTTAAAATTTCGGAAGAAGCAAAGAAAGAACTATCTATTTATGAAGAAACAGAAATAGAATTAGATATTGATATTAATGGCGAAAATTTCTATGAGCAATTGGTTATTAAACGAGAACAATTTGAAGATTTAATTGCTACCAAAGTAGAACAGACTATAGTTTTTATTAAAGATGTTATAAAAAACAATCAGCTCTTAAATTCTCAAATAAATCGTATAATTTTAATTGGAGGTACTACTTATGTACCGTTAATAAAGAAACGTATTACGCAAGCAATAGGAGTAGAAGTAGATTCTAGCATAGACCCTACATCGGCTGTGGCACATGGAGCTGCTTATTTTGCAGGATCTAAACCTGCAACGATATTTGATGTTGAAGACGTTGCAACTCAAAAAACTCAATTAGACGTTGTAGATTTTAAGTTGTTTTATGAACAAAATACGAGAGATTTAGAAGAGTTAATAACATGTAAGATTAATTCTGGCAATGCTAAAAGTTACAGGATTATGAGAAAGGATGGTGGTTATGACTCTGGTGTTAAAATATTAGAGGATAATACGTTTTCTGAGTTTGTGCCACTTCTTGAAGGTCGCTTAAACCCTTTTAAAATTCAATTATTAAATGAGGCTTTAGACGTTTTAACGGTTATAGATACTGTAGCTATTAATCAAGGAAGCTATAATGTACAAGGTCAGCCATTACCAAACGATATTTGTATGGAAGTTGATGATATAGATGCATCAACAACGCGATTAGACCTCGTGTTTGCCAAAGGAAGTATTTTACCACTTAAAAAGAAAATATATAAAACAGCGTCTAAAACAATACTTAGGCAATCTAAATCTAATATAATTATTAATATTATTGAAGGGAAATCTAAAGGACTCCCAAGTTCTGGCTTGAGTATTGGTTATATTGAAATCTTCGGAAAAGATCTTGAAGAAGACCTGATTAAAGGTACAGATATTGAAATCGAAATTGAGGTAACAGAGTCTCGCGATTTAAAAATTAACGTCTTTTTGCAATCTTGTGATCAAGAATTTAAAAATGTCTTTAGTGAATCTGAAAGAGCTATAAGCATCAACAAGATTAATATGGAAATAAATACAGTTCTTGGAGATGTTGAGGAGTTGATTAGAACTAATATTTCCGAAGAAAATTTTGAGTATTCTCATCAATTAGAGCGTATACGAGTAGGTTTAATAGAAACTCAAATTGCTGCATCTCTAATTAATGATGATGATGTATCTGATGCAAAATTTCAATTAGATGATAGAAAACGAAAACTTATTCAAGACTTTGATGATTTAACTCGTAATAAGTTAATTGCTCATGAAATTGAGAGCTATAACGAAACTAAAGACAATTTAGAATACCAATTAAACAAAGAGGAGAATGAACGTTTTCAAGAAAAATATACTAGAATTATCAAAAATGAGCGTGAGGTAATTAACTCAGGTAATAAATATTTAATACGTTCTAAAATTAAAGAATTGGATGAATTGTATGACTCCATAATTCAATCTAGTGATGAGAATTTTATAACATATTTTTTACATATGAAATTTGTTACAGATTACGATAACCAGCGTAAGGCAGATAGATTAATTAAACAAGGTGATGAAGCTTTAGAAAAACAGGATTACAAATCTTTACGTCACATTGTGTACGGATTATCATCTCTATTACCCGATTATGAGAAGGAAAAACAAAAGAAATTTAAAGATGATAGCAAAACTGGTTTAGGCTAATTTCTATATTTTTTATTGTACCAATCTGTATAAATTTTATTTATACTTAATTGCTTAAGCTTAATTTTATTGGTTTTTATGGTTTCTCCTCGTACTGTATCTATAATTATTTTGTTTGAAGAGCTACTTTTTACTTTTGAGATAACATCTTCAAATGGGTAAATTATAATTTCCTTTTGTACTGTGGTATCGTAATTTGTGATTTTATACAAATTAGATAAGTCGGTATCTCTTTTAAAATGCGAAAATCTTGTAGAGGCAAAATCGGTTCCAGTATAAAATAATAACGAGTCGTTTTGTATTGTTTTAATAGATACTCGCTCGCCTTTTGGGATGTATATAGATTGATCTATACCATTTGTTAGTCTAAATACAATTAGATCTTTTTTGCTTTTATTTGTGATTTTGAGATATGTATTGTCTTGGTTACTTTCATCATAAGGTAAATCATCAAAAGTAGTTTGATAAGGGTTTGAAAAAGGTATTAAATCCATACCTAAAATCTCATCACTAGTTTTGCGCTCCACTTTTCTTTTTAGGGTGTAAATAAATTTTGTGTGGTCTGCTAATTTATATCTATTGGTTGATGTGGTTTTATTATAGGAGTGCTCTGCTATGGTTTCTTCTATATCGAGAGCCTCAATTAAATCGTCATCAATAGTAAAAGTATCATCGGTTGAACCAGAGCGTTGAATGCTATCAATCATTTGTTGTATTTCATCATTATATACAGGACTCGAATTATAATCACTACTTCTTATATAGTCATATTCATAACTATTGTTAGAGCTTTTACCTACCCAAAAAATTACTCTAATTACAATCATTATTATCACAAAAACACTCCACCCTCCAAAACCAGAACCTGTTTTTCGGCTAGATTTAGATGGGTATGAGTACTGCCTAGCTATCTCTGCATTAGATACTAGGGTTTCTTTTAAAAAGACATTAGATGTGTCTAAAATTGAAAAAGCAACCATAGCTTTGGCAGCAAATCTAAACTCTTGATTATTGGTGTTTCTACGATTTGAGTTGTAAATATCAATAACTTCAGAGTTGAGTTCTTGCATATCTGTATTAAAACAATCAGGATATTCATTTAAACAGTTAATAAAAACTTTGTTAGTTATAAAACCAACAGGAAATTCTTTATGTTTTAATCTACCTTCTCTTAAATAAACACTTGCATAATTTAAACGAGATTTAAAAAAGTTTATAATGAGCTGGTTGTTTTCTTCGGAAAACAGATAATTATGACTTAAAACCTTAAGTAGAAGTACATACTTACCTTTGCTTAGCGTTTCAGATAAGAAGACCTTTAAGTTTTCTTTTAAAAAAGGTGATAGAAAATATTTTAAATCTTCAAGGTTTGAAATATATGATTCATCTACAGTAATATCACTTTGCCTTACATTTTGATAATTACCAGAAATTATTTGTTTTAACCAATCGTGTTTTTCTATAAAAACATGATGTTTGAGAATAGATTCATCTTTGAGATCATCTATTAAATTAGAAATATCTCCAAGATTATTTGCATCTCCCAACATTGCTTTAGCTTTAAGTTGTTTTTGGAGTTTAATTATGCCATTAGTATCAATTTGAGCTAACTCATTAATATCTAGGCCTAATTGATCAATAAAAGAGATGTATTTCAAAGTAAAAAATAATTATTTATAAAAATATTAAAATAAGTTTTAACTCAACAAATAACCTTATTTTTTTGGTAATGAGAGACATTAAAAATTATTTTTATTTTTTTTCAAAAAAGCTTTTGGTAATTAAAAATCTAGACTATATTTGCAGTCCAATTATTAGGGCAATTAGCTCAGTTGGTTCAGAGCACCTCGTTTACACCGAGGGGGTCGGGGGTTCGAATCCCTCATTGCCCACAAAAGTCCACAGAAATGTGGACTTTTTTTGTTTTATATTGTAATGGGTTATTAACTCAGTTGGTTTAGAGTGTCACGTCGACAACGTGGAAGTCACTGGTTCGAATCCAGTATGACCCACTTTTACTACAATCCTAATTTATAAAGTTATAAGTTGGGATTTTTATTTTTCATAATATGTATGTTATTATTGCTTGTAATCCAGTCTAAAATGTAGGCTCTATATTGATTTTTTGACAGGTTAATAATTTAATAAGTACCATCCTTCATCTTAATGAGCACATTCTTAGTTGTATTTAATAAGGAAGTACTATAAACTTTTAAATTTTTAGAGATTATTTCTACCGCTTTAGTTTGATGCTCTATAGCTAATTTTTTATCCCCATTTTTGTAGAGTAGCTGTGCATAAGTATCTAGATAATATGCGTTATCTGGTTTAATATCTAATGAGGTTTTAGACCATTTTAATGCTTCTTTAAGTAATTTTTTATCCGTAATCTTTTCAACTACTACCCATGCAGCTTCGTTGGCTTCATTTGCTATACTGCTTTTATAAATATCCCACGGTTTATTACTATTATTTTCTTCATACATTTCATCTAATCGAACAATAATATTTTTATCGTTATGAAGTTTATTACTATTGTAATAGTCTTTGTATTCGTTTAGATAGTCTTCAGGAATAAACTTTTTTAAAAATAGTAGATATTCGTTGTTATCAGTTTTTAAAGCTTTATATCTAAGTTTAATTTTTTTAAGAAAATCGTCATTTGCGTGATTTGCAATTCGATTTAAAAATGAAGTGATGGTATAACTTAAATTATAAAAGTCATATCCTTTACTATAATCTTCATCTGATGTAGGTTTATAATTTTCTATCTCATTTTTAAACTTTAGAAGATAATCTATAGATTTTAAGTCTGATTCAAAAGGTTGAGGTTGAAAATTTTTATATAACAATCCCTTAAAATGAGACACTAATGTTTTTGATATAATACTTGCAAATTGAAAATCAACAGTTGTATCATTATTATGAAAATCGATAAGATTATCATATAGTTGATTCACTTGATTTAGATTAGATTGCAATTTATAGTAACTACTATTGTTTTTTATATAATCTTCTTCTCTATACGATTTCTCTTGTACACTTTCATGACCAGAAAAGAAATCATAAGCTGTAATATTTGTAAGATCTGAGAAAATTCTTTGAGTTTTAATTGCGTTAAATGTTTTAGATTGTACTGCGTCATCTATTTGTTTCATAAGAAACATATCATCAAAATCATTTCTAGCATATGAAGTTACTTGGTCTATTATTTCTTTACTCAAATCTGCAATAGTCGCTTTACGTCTGTAGATAATAAATTCATTTCCATCTAAAACAATCAATTCGTTTTCATTTAAGGCAAGGTTGTTGATGATGTCTTTATCCTCTGATTGCAGTAAATACATATGAAATTTATCATTTTTAGATTTATAACTATCATACATAATATTAGATAGCTTTTCTTCATAGTTTTTTGCAAACGTCTTATAATTTTGTTCATTCAAATCACCATTAGGGAGAAAGAATGTTAAAAGTAATTTATTGTCATTTTTTGCAGTTTGTAATGCATTTTTGTAGCTATCAAATGTTTTTAATTTAAAGGTATAAGGCGAGTTGTAATAAGACTCAATAGGTTTTACTTTTTCTTCGTTTCTCCAAACAACATCTTTAGAGACAGCTGTTGGATTTTTAAATCCTTCTAAATATTCATCAAAATCTTTATAGAAAGTTAGAGGATTATTCCTCCCAACTTCGTTAATAGTTACTATTTGTTTTTCTGCATTATAAACAGCATGTAATTTGTTCTCACGCCTTTGAGATGGACGGTAGGTTATTTCAATTTCAGAGACAGATTTAGGTATTTCGTATTCATGAAGAATATTACTGTTTGTATTGTAATTTTCTTCTAGGATTAATAGGTATTTTTCTCTAGAGATTTTAAATGAGGGTTCATTATCATTTGGGTAAACTGAATTTTTTAAAGATGAGCCTTTTTCAAAATTTGCTGTTTCATCTAAATTATTTTTGGTCCCAAAAAAAATTCTATCTAAATAATAACTCTTAAAATTTTTTGAAAACTTGATAGTTAGAGAATCTTCACTTGTATTAGTCTTTGTGAATTTGACTCCAAATACCAAAGTTTTTTGTTTTTTTATTTCCAAATTAGAAATAGAATCTGAGGTGATTTTACCGCTAGCCAATGATAATCTAAATTCATTATTGTCATCAACATGGAAATAAAATCCCATCCCTTCATCTTCTGAATAGTAAGATCCTGTTGGTATATTACCAATTTGTGCCGAAGTAAATATTGTACTTAGTAAAAAAAGTAGAGAGAAAATATGGGTTTTCATTTATAATTATTTTTTTATGAATTTTAAACGATGTTAATTTTATATCAAATCTAATATGCGCTCTAATGCCATGCCTCGTGACCCTTTAATCAAGAACGATTGGTGGTTAAAATTAAAATTTCCGAAGTCATTGTAAAAGTCATTAAATGATTTAAAGTAATGACTATTTTGATCTTTTGTTTTAATATTATAAAAATTTTCACCTACAAAAATGGCCTTTTCAAAATGTAACTTGCTCACAAGATTAGAAATATTTTGATGTTCTAATTGTGCAGTATCTCCTAACTCAAACATGTCTCCAAGAATAGTAACCTTATTTTCTTGATTTAATTTTTCAAAATTTGATAAAGCAGCAACCATACTGCTCGGATTTGCGTTATAAGCATCTAAAATTATTTGGTGGCCATTTTGATTTATAATTTGAGAACGATTATTAGACGGTATATAACTTTCTATTGCGGTTATTATATCTGATGTATCTACTTTAAAATATTCTCCTAAAGCTATTGCCACAGACACATTATTATAATTATATGTGCCAGTAAGTTGCGTATTAATTACTTTGGTTTGATAAATTAGAGATATGTAAGGTTGAGAATCTAACAACTTACTTTGGCTGCCAAATAGAATGATATTGTCATAATCACCTGCTTGCCTAAGTTGTAATTCATCATTTTTATTTATAAAAATTGTTTCGTTATTAGATTTTAAATATTGATATAATTCTGATTTGCCTTTTATTACGCCTTCAAAACCGCCAAATCCTTCTAAGTGTGCTTTGCCAAAATTTGTTATTAAACCATAATTTGGTAGGGCTAGAGTGCATAGAAATTCTATTTCTTTTTGGTGATTTGCTCCCATTTCAACAATACCAATCTCTGTGGTTTCATCCATACTTAATAGCGTTAGTGGTACGCCTATGTGATTGTTAAGATTACCTATGGTTGCTGTTGTTTTATATTTTTTTGATAGTACAACGTTAACAAGCTCCTTTGTTGTTGTTTTACCATTACTACCCGTTAGTGATATAATCGGGATATTTAGAAATTTACGATGAAAAACTGCTAAGTCTTGTAGGGTACGCAATACATCCTTAACAACGATGTATTTATCGTTTAATTTATATTCGGGCTCGTCAATAATTACAAAGGCAGCACCATTACTTAAGGCATCTTTAGCAAATTTGTTTCCATTAAAATTATCGCCTTTGAGAGCAAAAAACATACAGTTTTTAGATATTTTTCTAGTATCTGTACTCACTGTTTTACAGTCTAGAAAATGTTCGTGGAGAGTTTCTATAGTCATAGAATAAATGTAAAAAAAAAAGTCCTAATCTTAATGATTAGGACTTTAATTATATGTTTCTAAAAAGTATTAATTTCTTTTCTTAGTTCCTTGAGATTTAGAACCAACTCTAGACATTGCACATCTAAATCCAATATAGTCTGTCGCCATATCTTGTGGGAAATATCTACGTTGTGCTGGGTCAATCCAGTACGCTCTATCTCTCCAAGATCCACCTTTATAAACTCTTACTTCATCATTAATTAAAGACGTTCTTTGGTTAGAAGTGTCATACTCCTTAATAAGGTTACCTAATGAGTCTCTTTGTACGTTATGTTTAGGTGAGTTGTACATTTTACTTGTTGTACTATTCTCATCATCTACATCTTCGTCAAAGCTTTCAGCATATAGACGAGAAGATCTTGTATCTCCATCTCTAAAGTTTCTATTATCGCTTTTATCAAAGTTTGTTCTTAAATATGTTTCATCTTCATCAACAGCAACTCTAGCAATTTCACCTGGAAGGTTTCTAGCTACAATTCTACCATTGCTTAAAGTATCATATACAATTTCATCTGGAGTGATAACCTTTACAGTACCATCTTCGTTAATTGCATTTTTGTAATATACATTACCTCTTACATAGTTAAAGTCATTAAACTCATCATCTACGATAGGTCTGTATACATCATAAACCCACTCAGCAACATTACCTGCCATATCATAAATACCATAGTCATTTGGTTCGTATGACATTACTTGTGCAGTAATATCAGCACCATCATCAGACCATCCAGCAATACCACCATAATCACCTTTTCCTTGTTTAAAATTGGCTAGTTGATCACCTTTTGTTTTACGCTTACCAGATCTAGTATATTGACCATCCCATGGGTATTTCTTACGTCCTCTATAAACGTTAAAATTTCTCAGCTCACTCATACCAAGTGCAGCGTATTCCCATTCTGCTTCCGTTGGAAGTCTGTAGTCTGGTGAAATTAAACCAGACTCTCTACGAGCATATTGGTTAATTGTATCTCCAGCTGCAGTTGTTTGTACTCTTCTTCTAGATTTTGAAGGGTTTATAATAGAATCATTACCTCCATAAGTTTGAGTTGGAGCATTAATGTATGTATCAACATTAAAGTTGCTATCTGCTGCAGATGTTAAATGAGTATCTCTTTCTAAATAGCCTGCCTCTTGTAATTTCATTTCAGCAACTCTATCTGTTCTCCAGCTTGCAAATTCAACAGCTTGAATCCAACTTACACCAACAACAGGATACTCTCCATAACCTGGGTGACGTAAATAATTTTCAGTCATCATTTCGGCATAACCTAAACGATTTCTCCATACTAATGTATCAGGTAATGCACCTTGATAAATTAGTCTAAAGTTTTCATCTTCTGGCGGATAAGTTCTCTTGATCCAATCTAAGTATTCGGTATACATTTTATTTGTAACCTCACTTTCGTCCATATAAAAAGATTGAATATGTTGCTGATTTGGAGAATTGTTCCAATCATGCATCACATCATCTTGTACTTTACCCATTGTAAAAGTACCACCTTCTACAAATACTAATCCTGGAGCAGTTTCTTGTTCTTGGAATTTATCATTGTACTGGAAACCACCGTTTTTATCGTTGATTTTCCAACCTGTAGCTCTCGACGTATTTTTTGAAGAGTTTCTACTACAACTAACAATTGTTAAAGATACCACTAGGGCTAATAATATCCTTAAATTTAAGACGTTTTTCATATCCATACTTTTAAGTAAGCTAATTTATTTTAGAGACGCAATATAGTAATTAAAGGTAAACATACAATACTTTTTGCTAAAATCATGCAAAAAAAACTGCATTTCATCCCTTTTTTTATACACAACAACGGATTTTTGATCAGTTTATCGATGTATTTTGTCTTTAATAACGAACGAATAAATCAATTATTGTTGTAATTTTGAATAAAAATTTTTGACTAAATAATATCACGACTTTATAGACGTTAATTAACTATGAAAAAATATTTACTATTATCCTTATTATTTATCACTTATATAAGTTCTGCTCAGCAAAAGCAATTTGATATCAAATGGTCTGGTCAAACAACTTTAGAAACCGATAATTCTAAAATTGTAATACCTAGTTTTGATAAAAGTCATTTTAACTTCACTTATAAAGACGGAATTACATTTTTTGCACTCTGGGATGAATCTACCTTTGTAGATGAAAATTCTGTTGAGTTGAGTCAAGTATCATATGCAACTATTACTGCAACAGAGTTAAGAGATTTACCATTATCAACAATACCAACTACACCAAAAATAACTTTTAAAAATGCTATAGATAGAGATAATGTATCGGCTTATTTAGAAATTACACCAATCATTAATGATAGAGGTATATATAAAAAAATAACGTCATTCACCGTTAGTTATCAATATGGACCATCTCTTAATAGATCTAGTTTAGATAATCAAGAGATTGTTAATTCTGTTTTAAGTACTGGTCAATGGAACCGGTTTTATGTCGAAAAATCTGGAGTCTATATTTTAACAAAGGGTTTTTTAAACTCAATGGGTGTAAATACAAATGTAGACCCAAGATCTATAAAACTTTATGGTAATGGTGGTGCAATGCTTCCGTTAGCAAATAATGAACCAGCTCCAAATGACCTAATAGAAAATGCAATTAGATTTGTAGGAGGAGAAGACGGTGTTTTTAATGATAGTGATTACATATTGTTTTATGCCGAAGGTGTTAATGAGTATAACCAGGAGAGTGATACTAATGTTAATTTATACGCAGACAAATCATATTACTATATAACGACTCAGGGAGACTTCGGAAAACGTATAACTCCATTAAATCAACCAGATGATGAACCTTCTTTAGAAATCACAACATTTCAAGATTATCAGTTTCATGAAGTAGATGAGAACAATTTAGGAAAAATTGGAAGGCGCTGGTTTGGTGAGCGCTTTGATGTGGAGAACGAAAAAGAATTTAATTTCAGTTTCCCAAATATGGTGTCAACCGTACCAGCAAAAATTAGAGTGCTCGCAGCAGGAGTAAGTGAATCAACTGCAAGTAATATGCAAGTCGTAGTTAATGGTAACTTAGAAGGTACAATTGGTTTTTCAATTGTAGATGACCCCATACTTGCATCTCCAGGATCTTATCAAAATGATATAACACTTCCAGCTCCAGATGTTGATGTAAAATTAATTTACAATAATAACGGTAACCCATCTACTTTTGGGTATTTAGATTATGTATCTATTGAGGCAACAAGAGAGTTGGTTTTTGCTGGGACTCAGTTTGTATTTAAAAATGAAGAAGTTGCTTTAAACTCAGGGATAGTGCAATACACTTTAGGTAATGCAACTAACATACAAGAAGTTTGGGATATTACAGATAAATATAATGTACAAGCAGTCATCAATTCAGATCAAAACGCTAATCTAATATTTAAAGATATTGCAGGTTCAGAAAAAAAATACATAACCGTAACTACAGCAGATTATTATCAGCCTCTAAGAGATTCTAACACAAGTGTAGCAAATCAAAATATTAAAGGCACAGTATTTTTAAATAATCAAGGAGAATTTCAAGATTTAGACTATATAATTATATCTAACAATAATTATATCTCACAAGCAGAGAGGCTTGCTCAAATAAATAGAGACCAGTATGGTTTAAATGTAAAGGTAATTACATTAAACGAAATTTATCATGAGTTTGGGTCAGGTAAGCAAGATGTTGCAGCAATTAGAAATATGGTGCAGTATGTATATCAAAATGCAAGTGAACCAAGTAACCGATTAAAATATCTATGTTTATTTGGAGATGCGTCGTATGATTATAAAAACAGAGTTTCTAACAATACAAACGTAGTTCCTACTTGGAACTCTAATGAGAGTTTTAGTTTGGTTTCCTCGTTTATTTCTGATGATTTCTACGGAATGATGGACGAAAATGAAGGAGAAATGGGACAATCAGAATTATTAGATATCGCTGTTGGTCGAATTTTAGCAGATACGCCTCAGCGTGCAAAAGAATTAGTAGACAAAATCGAAGGATATTATGGAGAAGAAGCATTTGGTAGCTGGAGAAATAATGTAGTTTACATCTCTGATGACGTTGATAAAGATTGGGAAATTATTTTAGAGTCTACTACAGATGAGATTTCAAATGAAATTACCGCACAAAAGCCTTTTATAAATGTAACAAAAATTCATACAGATGCATTTCAACAACAATCATCTGCTAGTGGAGAACGATATCCTGCAGTAAATGACGCAATAAAAAATGCGTTAGATGTTGGAGCTATTGTAGTAAATTATTTTGGTCATGGTGGTGAAGATGGTTTAGCCTCAGAGCGTATATTCACAAAAGTCGATGCTCAAGAAATTAGAAACCTTTGTAAGTTTAATTTATTTATCACGATAACTTGCGAGTATACCAAGTTTGATAATCCGCAAAGACAAACTGCTGGAGAATTTACGTATTGGAACAAAGAGGGTGGAGCCATAGGTTTGATTACCACTACTAGACAAATATTTGTAACGGTTGGAGTAACAGTTAATGAGCAATTTGCAGAGTATTTATTTAACTACGGATCTAACGATTACCCATCAATTGCAGAAGCTTTAAGGTTAACAAAAAATGATCCGTCTGTAGCTGGTATTAATCAAAAATCGTTAGTTTTTTCTATTGGAGATCCAGCATTAAAATTAGCCATTGCAAAACCCGAAATTAGATTAACAAAAGTAAACGATGTACCTGTAGCTGAGCAAACCGAGCCACTTAAAGCTTTAGATCGCGTTAAAATGTCTGGACAAGTCTATGATACTTCTGGCAACTTTTTATCTAATTATAATGGTATAGTAACTGCCACAGTAATGGATAAAGAAATAGAAAGACAAACATTAGGAAACGATGGTATTACAGATAGTACAGGCGAGTTAATTATCTTAGATTTTAAAACACTGGGAGAAACTATGTTTAGAGGTCAGGCAACAGTGACTAATGGCGAGTTTGAATTTGAATTTGTTGTGCCAAGAGATATCGGTATACCAATAGGACAAGGAAAAGTTGGGTTTTATTCTAAACAAGATAATATTTTAGATGATAAAGCAGGATACAGCTTTGATATACAAGTTGGAGGTATCAATGAAAATGCCGAAGAAGATAATATAGGTCCTGTTATTAATCTTTTTATGAATGATGAAAACTTTGTGTCTGGAGGTATAACAAACGAGCAGCCAGTACTCATAGCAAAGTTGCAAGATGATAACGGTATCAATACCGCAAGCGGAATTGGGCATGACATAACAGCAATTATTGATGGAGACGAAACCAATCCTTTTATTTTAAATGATTACTACGAGGCAAGTGTTGATGATTTCACAAATGGTAAACTTAGCTATCCTTTTAGGGATTTAGAACCAGGTTTACACACTTTAACCTTTAAAGCATGGGATGTTTATAACAATTCTTCAATTGCTCAAATAGAATTTAATGTAAGAGATAAAGATGAAGAATTAGTTATAGATAATGTATTAAATTATCCAAATCCATTTATAGATTATACCGAATTTTGGTTTAATCACAATAGTTCAGATGTTTTAGACGTTTCAGTACAAATCTTTACAGTTTCAGGAAAATTAGTAAGAACTTTAAATGGTCAAACCTCAGGAGGAGGTAAAGTAACTAGCTCACTTTCTAAAGATATTGTTTGGGATGGTAGAGATGATTTTGGTGATAAAATTGGTAAAGGAGTCTACGTTTATAAACTAAAAGTGAGATCTGAACGTTTAAATAAACAAGTTGAAAAAATTGAAAAACTTGTCATACTATAATAATAAATTATATTTGCCTAATATATTATAAGTAGCAATACCTTAATATAAACACAAATTCACATATGAAAAAGTACATTTTAGCCTTAGTTTCTCTTATTGCACTACAAAACATATACGCGCAAGAAGAAGGAGCAACAATAACATTTCCAAACCAATCTACAGTTATTACAACAGGAGTTCCTTTTATGCTCATTGCACCAGATGCAAGATCTGCAGGTATGGGAGATATAGGAGTAGCAACATCAGTAGATGCTTATTCGCAACAATGGAATGCTGCTAAATACACATTCTCTGAGGCAAAATCAGGAATAGCAGTAAGTTATACACCATACCTAAGTAAATTAGTAAATGATATATCAATTGCATATCTAACCTATTTTAATAGAATAGATGATAGAAGTGCCTTTGGTGTTAGTTTTAAATATTTTGGATTAGGTGAAATAGAAATTCGTCCAGATGAATTCTCGGAGCCTTTAATTGAAAAGCCTAATGAGTTTACGGTAGATGCATCTTACTCTTTACGTTTAGCAGACCAATTTTCTATGGCAGTAGCTTTAAGATATTTACGTTCAGATTTAAGAATACAAGCAGTAGATGCAAATGCTAGCGCAGCTGGCTCTTTTGGAGTGGATATTTCTGGTTTCTATCAAAGTGAAGAAGAAGCTTATGATAGTTTTAATGGTAGAACACGTTTAGGTTTTGCAATTCAAAATTTAGGTCCAAAAATTAAATATGATGATGGAGGTCGTGAAAACTTTTTACCTACAAACCTTAGATTAGGAGGTGGGTTTGATTTTATTTTTGACGAGTATAATACATTATCTGTAACTGCAGAGGTAACTAAATTATTGGTGCCAACACCTCCATTATTTGGTTTTGTTGATACTAATGGAGATGGAGAACAAACGTCTGATGACGCTTCAACAGCAGATATTGACGAAAATGAACCAACCATCATTACAGGAGGTCAAGATAATAATGTTAGCTTCTTATCAGGAGTTTTTCAATCATTTGGAGATGCTCCAGGTGGTTTTAGCGAAGAGCTAAAAGAGTTTACATGGGCATTAGGAGCAGAGTATCTTTACCAAGAATCATTTGCTTTTAGAGCAGGTTATTTTAACGAGAGCGATGATAAAGGTGCACGTAAATTCTTTGCACTTGGCGCAGGATTTAAATACACAACAATAAATATAGATTTATCATACTTGTTTTCGGCATCAAAAATTCAAAGCCCTTTAGAAAATACTTTACGTTTTTCTTTAACATTTAATTTTGGAGATGGAGAATATGATGAGTATTAATAAATCATAAAATTCAAATAAAAAAAACTATTGTTATTACAGCAATAGTTTTTTTGGCTAAACACGTTTTTGATGAGAGATATAAAAATAGAATCTACCCTTACTGTTTATGAAGACTACAATGAGCTTCCTAAAGATGTGGCATCTTTAATGGATCAAGCAATAGATGCCAGACTTAAGGCATATGCACCATATTCAAAATTTTTAGTAGGCGCAGCAATTCTATTAGATAATGGAGAGATTATTACTGGTAATAATCAAGAAAATGCATCATATCCTTCAGGTTTGTGCGCAGAGCGCACAGCAATCTATTATGCAGGCTCAAAATATCCAAATGCAAAAATTGTAACAATGGCTTTAACAGCAGGCTCTCAAAAGCAACCTACCAATTCTCCAATTCCACCTTGTGGTGCGTGTAGGCAAGCAATTTCAGAGTACGAGGTCAAACAAGAAGCACCTATAGAAATCTATTTTATGGGAACCTCAGGCAAGGTTGTAAAATCAAAATCTCTTGCAATTTTATTGCCTTTAGGCTTTGATAAAAGTTTTCTATAACGATTTCGTAATAAAATTACGTTTTTCGGTTTTTTCATTACTAACTAAAGTGTTACTTTTGTTAGTGGCTTGATTTTATCTAAAATTAAAATCATGCTAGTGATATCTCAAGAGACTTTAAAACTTGAGTATTATTTTAGACATAAATAATAAACTATATGCAAAAAATCACAAAAGAGGTTTACCTTAAATGGTATGAAGACATGTTGTTCTGGAGAAAGTTTGAAGACAAGCTAGCTGCAGTTTATATTCAACAAAAAGTAAGAGGATTTCTTCACTTATATAATGGTCAGGAAGCAGTTTTAGCAGGAGCACTTCATGCTATGGATTTGACAAAAGATAAAATGATTACTGCGTATAGAAATCACGTTCAGCCAATTGGTATGGGAGTAGATCCTAAACGCGTTATGGCAGAGTTATATGGTAAAGCAACAGGGACTTCTCAAGGTTTAGGTGGATCTATGCATATTTTCTCTAAAGAACATCGTTTTTATGGTGGTCATGGTATTGTAGGAGGACAAATTCCACTAGGAGCAGGAATTGCTTTTGGAGACAAGTATCACGATGTAGATGGTGTAACAATTTGTTGTTTTGGAGATGGTGCAGCACGTCAAGGCTCACTGCACGAAACATTTAATTTAGCAATGTTATGGAATTTGCCAGTAGTCTTTGTTTGTGAAAACAATGGTTACGCAATGGGAACCTCTGTAGAACGTACAGCAAACCATACAGATATTTGGAAACTAGGTTTAGGTTATGAAATGCCATGTGGACCAGTTGATGGGATGAACCCAATTAAAGTAGCAGAGGCTTTTGATGAAGCAATCACCAGAGCTAGATCTGGAGGAGGACCAACTTTTTTAGAAGTTAAAACGTACCGTTATAGAGGTCATTCTATGAGTGATGCTCAACACTACAGAACCAAAGATGAAGTTGCAGAGTACAAAAAAATAGATCCTATTACTCAAGTTAAAGATATTATTCTTGAAAATAATTATGCCTCAGAGGCAGATATAAAAGTTATTGATAAACGCGTTAAAGCATTAGTCGCAGAGTGTGAGAAATTTGCAGAAGATTCTCCATATCCTGAGAAAAATGTGATGTACGATGTCGTTTACGAACAAGAAGATTATCCATTTATTCAACACAAATTATAAGCTATGGCAGAAATAATTAACATGCCTCGTTTGAGCGATACGATGGAAGAAGGAACGGTTGCTACTTGGTTAAAAAAAGTTGGTGACAAGATCGAAGAAGGAGACATTCTTGCAGAAATTGAAACTGACAAGGCAACAATGGAGTTTGAATCTTTCAACGAAGGTACGTTACTACATATAGGCATTGCAGAGGGAGAAACCGCAAAGGTAGATACACTTTTAGCAATCATTGGAGAAGAAGGTGAAGATATTTCTCAATATTTAGATGATAATGCTTCGGAAGCTAAAGCACAAGACTCAGAGACTGAGACTTCCGAAGATAATGAAGAAGATAAAGAAGAAGAAAAGGAAGATAATAGCCAGAGTGAAGCTAATTCATCTTCCGAAGAGAAAGAAGATGAAACAGCAAGTGACGATCAATTGCCAGAAGGTGTCATAGTTGTAACGATGCCTCGTTTAAGTGACACGATGGAAGAAGGTACTGTGGCTTCTTGGTTAAAGAAAGTTGGTGATAAAGTAGAAGAAGGAGATATTCTAGCAGAAATTGAAACAGATAAAGCTACAATGGAGTTTGAATCTTTTCAATCAGGTACGCTTTTAGAAATAGGAATAGATGAAGGAGAATCTGCCAAAGTAGATTCACTTTTAGCAATTATAGGTCCAGAAGGAACAGATATCTCTAACGTTGCAAAAAACTTTAAAACTGCAAACTCATCTTCTAAAGCTTCTAAAAGTACAGAAACTAAAGAAGAACCTAAGAAAGAAGAAAAGAAAGAAACGACTTCTAACAAAGCTCCAAAAGAAGAGACTAAAAAAGAAACTAAAACGTCTAAACCTGCAGTTTCAACAAATTCATCTGGTAGAATTCATGCATCTCCTTTAGCTAAAAAAATGGCAGAAGAGAAAGGTGTTAATTTATCTCAGGTTACTGGAAGTGGAGAAAATGGACGTATTGTAAAACGCGATATAGAAAATTACACACCTGCTCAAGCAGGCGCTCAAGTTGGTAAATTTGTACCAACTGGACAAGAGGATTTTGATGAGGTACCAAATTCTAACATGCGTAAAGCGATTGCAAAAAACTTAGCAAAATCTAAATTTACAGCACCACATTATTATTTAAATGTGGAGTTTGATATGGAAAACGCTATGGCTTTTAGAGCACAGTATAATTCTCTGCCAGATACCAAAATATCTTATAACGATATGATTGTAAAAGCTTGTGCACTTGCTTTAAAAGCACATCCGCAGGTTAACTCTCAATGGTTTGATGATAGAATGCAACTCAATAATCACGTACATATTGGTGTAGCAGTTGCTGTACCAGATGGTCTATTAGTGCCAGTTGTAAAATTTGCTAACGAGCAAAGTTTACCGCAAATAGGTGCAGCTGTTAAAGAGTATGCAGGAAAAGCTAGGAATAAAAAATTAGCTTTAGATGAGATGGAAGGTAGTACGTTTACTATATCTAACTTAGGAATGTTTGGTATAGAAAGTTTCACGTCTATTATCAATCAGCCAAACTCTGCAATCTTATCTGTTGGTGCAATTGTATCTAAACCAGTTGTTAAAAACGGACAAGTAGTGGCAGGTAATACAATGAAATTAACATTGGCTTGTGATCATAGAACAGTAGATGGTGCTACAGGAGCACAATTTTTACAAACTTTAAAGGGATATATCGAAAATCCTATAACGATGTTAGTTTAATACTATCTAAAGGTTATACTGTATTTATTACAGCATCTAATTAATATAATCCTGATTTGATAATATTTCAAGTCAGGATTTTTTTATATTTAAACTCAAATAATTTGAGACCTGTATTAAAAGGTCTAAAAATATATATTTATATGAAAAACATAATTTCAATTCTACTAGTAGCACTGCTTATAAGCTCTTGTAATGCAAAACAAAAAGGTGCAGATGGTAAGGCAGGTAAAGATGGTAATGCAGCAAAGGCTATGATGGCAGATGCAGAAAATGTCACTATTTCACAAAATTCTATTCAAAAGAGTATGGAGTTTTTAGCTTCAGATGAATTAAACGGTAGAGCAACAGGAACTCCTGGCATTGAGAAGGCTGCAGTTTATATAGAAAACTACTTAAAGGAAAACGGTATTAAACCTTTTTTTACAGATTATAGAGATCATTTTGAGTTTATTAATGAAAGAGCAGCAAAACCAGGTGAAACACCTACACCAATAAAGGGTTTTAATATAGTAGGTGTTATAGAAGGTAATGATCCACAATTAAAAAATGAATATATCATTCTTGGAGGACATTATGATCACATTGGTCAAGGTAAAGAAGTAGATGGAGATATAATAGCAAATGGCGCTAATGATGATGCTTCTGGTACTATCGCAGCAATGGAGTTTGGACGGTATTTTGCTAAAACAAAAACCAATAAACGTAGTATTTTAATTACCTTATATTCTGCTGAAGAAATGGGTCTTAAAGGGTCAAGCCATTTAGCCGAAAGATTTAAAAAAGAAGGAATTAAAGCCTATACAATGATAAATTTTGAAATGATTGGAGTGCCTAGAGCAGATGGTAAACCTATGGCTTATATGAGTGGATATAATCGCTCTAATTTTGCGCCAACGTTAAATAAATATGCTGGAGAAGAAGTGGTTGGCTTTTTTCCGAAGGCAGAAGAATACAAATTGTTTTTTAGATCAGATAACTTTCCGTTTTTTAAGGAGTTAGGAATCCCAGCTCATGCTATTTCTACATTTGATTTTACAAATTTTGATTATTATCATCATGTAGATGACGAAGCAGATAAAATGAATTATGAGCACATGACTAGTTTTATGAATAAAATGATTCCTGCATTAGAAGGAATGATGAATGCACCTACTAATGAAGTTGTTTTAAATGAAGAGTAAAAATATTATCATTACAGGAACGAGTCGTGGTATTGGGTTTGAGCTCGTACATTTATTTGCAAATCAAGGTCATAATGTGTTAGCATTATCAAGAAATGCGCAGCCAGTTAATAATCTTCAGTTTGATAATATATCATCATTTGCCTTTGATTTATGCGAAGAAAATGATTATAAAAAAGTAGTAGCTTTTATTGAAGATGAATGGAAACATGTAGATGTTTTAATTAATAATGCAGGAATGTTACTTAACAAACCATTTGCTGATACAACATTTAAAGATTTCTCTAAAGTGTATGAAACTAACGTTTTTGGTGTTGCTGAAATGACTAGAATTGTATTGCCATTTATGAAAAGTGATGGTCATGTGGTAACGATAAGCTCCATGGGTGGAATCCAAGGTAGTATGAAATTTCCGGGTCTAGCAGCTTATAGTTCTAGTAAAGGTGCAGTTATTACGCTTACAGAGTTGCTTGCAGAAGAGTACAAAGAAACTGGACCACAATTTAATGTCTTAGCCTTAGGTGCAGTGCAAACCGAAATGCTTAAAGAGGCATTCCCAGAGTATCAAGCGCCTACTACAGCTTTAGAAATGGCAGAATATATACAAGATTTTGCACATAATGGTAATAAATATTACAATGGTAAAGTGTTGCAGGTTTCTAATTCTACGCCATAACGATAGGCTCAAATATCTTCGTATTTGCGTAATTTGTTTCTTGTTAAATTCAATTCTAATTTTAAATTTTCAATTTTTTCAAGCAGATTAAAAACCGTATCAATGCCTTCGTAGTTTAAATTTAGATCTTTATGTAAGCGTACCATTTTTTCTACATTAGCTACATGATCTTCGAGAATGCAATATGTTTTTTCTACTGTAATAACTTCAAGGAGTCCATGAGATTGTAAGTCATTAAAGAAAGACATTTCTATCTGGTAATGCATGCATAAATCTGGTAATGATATATAATTTTCTTCCTTCATAATCATTGTAGTTTTGCGAGTTCTTCAAAAAGTTCTTTTTCTTTGTCACTGAGTTTATTTGGAAGTTTTACATTGTAAGTGATATATAAATCTCCAAACACACCTTCTTTTTTATAAACCGGAAATCCTTTTCCTTTCAATTTAATTTGGGTTTGGTTTTGCGTAGATGGTTTTACATTAAGTTTGACCTTACCATCAAAAGTGTCAACCATAATATCTCCTCCTAATACCGCTTTGTATAAATCTAAATCTACAGTTTTGTAGAGGTTTTGAGCATCACGTTTAAAAGTGGTATTATTTAAGATATTAAATTCAATTAGTAAGTCTCCAGTAGGACCTCCATTAACCCCTTGTCCTCCTTTGCCTCTAATTTTTATGATTTGACCGTTAGTAACACCAGCAGGAATGGTTAACCTTATATTTTTTCCATTTACGGTAAGTACTTGCTTTTGTGTTGTAAAGACATCACTTAAATTTAATTGCAATGTGGCATTAAAATCTTGACCTCTAAACTTGGTGTTTCCACCACGATTGGAAAAGCCACCACCAAACATCGACTCAAAAAAATCGGAAGAATCACCACTACCAAATCCTTCAAATCCATCAAAACCTTGACCACCTTGATATTGCTGTTGAGACTTACGTTGTTGCTGTCTCGTTTTTTCGTAGGCTTCACCGTCTTTCCAGTTCTCTCCATAGCTATCGTACTTCTTACGATTTTCAGCGTTGCTTAGAACCTCATTGGCTTCATTGATTTGCTTAAATTTTAACTCAGCTTCTTTATCGTTAGGGTTTAAATCTGGGTGATACTTTCTTGCTAGTTTACGATAAGCCTTTTTGATATCTGTACTAGAAGCACTTTTATCAATGCCTAAAACTTTATAATAATCTATAAATGCCATATTTTAAAAATTCATGTCGTTTGAGATTATAGTTTTTTTTCTACTCTAAATTAAGGGTAATTTTGCTAAAAATCTAAATGTATGTGTTAATACTATTTTATATCATGTGTTTTGAAAACCTTGCGTTGATAGGATGTTTTATGTTTTTGATGATTGAATTTATCGTAAAATTAAAGACACAGGCTTTATTAGCATTTTAGTAAAAGGTTTTGTACTATAAAAATTAATTACCCTTTGTTAATGCATCTAATTTTACTTTAGCATCTTCATTACCGTCAATTTCTATAGCTCTCTTAAAATACGATATGGCTTCTTGTTTGTTTTTTGTTTGTAAATAAAAATCTCCTAGTGCCACATAGGTTCTAGACTCTTCAGGATAGAATTTAATATTCATTTCTAAATAAGCTTGTGCCCTTTTTGGAGCGTTAAATGAGGATAGTATATGAAATCCTACATCATTAATAAATTGCCATTCTGGTTTAACCTCACGTTTAAAACGCTTGCTTAATTCTTTATAATGAATAAAGAAAGGCTCAGTTAATTCTTTTGCAGTATATGCTTTAGGTGTGTTAAATCGCCAGCGTTCTGGAAATGGATACCATGAAAACAAAGCTCTTAAACCATCATACATTCCTGGGATCACGACACTTCCATGGTCTTCGTTTTTATAATAATTCCACGTAAAGTTTAAATGATTCTTGTTTTTTACTAACAAATCATGAAATTTAAGGTTTGCTCTAAGCATTTCGGTTGGTTCAGATTTCATTTTTCTGATACTTACGGTATCAATACCTGTACTATTAGCAACTGCAATATTTAGATATTTGTTTTGACGAGTTGTTGTTTTTAAAAGCTCTTTAGATTCATTTAAGAGTTTTTCTTTGTCCCACCAAAGACTTGGGTCAATAGCTAGATAGTTATCAAACATTTCAGGATGATTGGTGTAGGCATACAGTACAAAAAGTCCACCAGTAGAATGACCAATGATAGTGCTCATGTCGTCAATAGGATACTTACTTTTTAAATAAGGTTGTAATTCGGTAGAAATAAAAGTTAGAAAATTAGCAGCTCCTCCAGAGGATAAAGATTCTTGACCACGTTGAAACTCTACTTTTGAAGGTGTGAAATCTCTTGTTCTATCTGTATTAGAAATACCAATAATGATTGACTCAGGTATGTTCCATTTTTCTAGACGTTTTAAAATACCTGTAGCTGTAAAAAATTGTGAGGTTCCGTCTAATAAATAGATTACTGGATACTTTTGATTAATATCCATGTTTTCTGGTACATGAACCCAAATTTCTCGCTGTTCATTTAGAGTATTAGAAAACAATGAGTCTACAGTGCCTATGACTATTTGTTTGTCTTTGTTTTGGGTAAATTGTGCAGTTGCATAAAACGTCGTGAATAAAAACGCAATAAGTGTTAGTGTTTTTGACATTGTGTTTATGGTTTTATATTGAAACTATCTAACTCCTAATTATATAGTTTCAATATAATAAAAATTATATTACTATTCTCATTAATAGGGTGATAGGAAATATAATAATAGAGAAAATAAAGATGTACTTGCCTTGTTTGCGATCATTTGCAGAATAAGAATATACTTTTTGTCCGTTAGGTAATGTCTTTTTAGAAGTCCATAAGAAATAACCAATTATCAATCCTAAAAATCCACCTAATAAGGCAAATATATATCCAACAGCTATCCATGGTTTTTGGTTACCTTCTGGTTGAGATAAATCATCTAAACGCTGTTTTTTAAGTGAATCTAAAAGGTCCTTATCAACAGATTTTCCTCTCTCTTTTAATATTTTTTGAGCCAGTGAATAATCAAATTTGTTCCATTCGTCAGCTTTTAGGAGTAAATCATAAAGCTCTTCATTAGTAAAATCAAAGAGATAATAATCTGGGTCTATATTATTAAGTTGCTCTTCAGCTTCTTTTTCTAAAATTAATTCTGCTTTTTCAAAATCAGTTTGTTTAATTCTAACCTCAATTGTATCTTGTAATGAGCTACCAACACCAAAGGTTACGTCAACAGGAGGTGAGTTGTCATCTATTATGCTGTCTATTTCATTAGTATTGAGTATGTCTTTTAATTCAAGTGCTTGCTCAATATTTGAAAATCTTCTAAATATGGAATAGTCATTACTCATCTCTATATTCGTTAAAATTAATCCCAACACCATAATTGTTGAGGTTGGTTTTTAAAAGACTAGATTCTATCCCATTTCCTTTTTTAAATTGAACCCATCTATTTCCGCTAATAAACACGCGTTTAATAAATGTATTATGAGCATCTATTTCATCTGTAAAAGGTAATAGAGGTCTAAAATTGGTTGGTATTTTAACCATTCCGCTTCTGCCTTTAATCTCCTTATATTTTTTATTGGGTAGTAATTTTCCGTTAGCATCTGTATAGCCTAAAACTTGCAGTGAGACAAAAAAACCATCTTTAGGGATAAACAAATCATGCTCAGATACATCAAGTTCAAATTTATCTCCATTTTTTTCTGTAGCTCTAAAAACAATATTTGTATAAGTCATGACATCACCTGGTAAACCATTATTGTTTTTGTAAAATTTAACTTTGAATAAGGTAGAGAATTTTCGCTTATCAGCATTGGCACGTTTGCGCTTTTTCCAATCTCTTGATTCTAGCGCAAAGGGAAATAAAACAGTTGTAATTTTTTTAAGTTTATCATTTCCGTTAGGGAAAAACACAGCAATTTCACTCTCTATAGTTGGCAGCCAACATTTGTAATAATCATCGTCTAGATAAGGTTTTATAGTTTCTTCTTTAAATTTTCTATCTATTTTGGCAGTAACAATGACTTCATCTAATTTATTTATATCTGCTTGCATTTCAATTGTCTTGGGTAAATTGGTAGTTGCTAATGCCAGGCTTTTATAGCCAAGAGAAGAAATAAAAAGTGAATCTACATCTTTATATAACTTTTTGGTGAAAATAAAAAGTCCGTCATCATCTGCAAATAATCCTTGACCATCACCAAAAGATATCGTTGCATACGAAACTGGGTATTTAGTTTCTGCATCAATAATTTTAGTTTGTGCGTTGGTACTTAATGTTAATAGAAAAAGGAATAAATAGGTAGTTGTAATCGTGTATTTCATTTTGGGGCAAAATTTTACATATGCAATAAAGATACAATTAAGTTTATGTAAATAAAAAAAGCACTATAATGAGTGCTTTAAACTGTAAACAATATATTGAAGTCTCATTTTTAAAAAAAAATCAACAATTTTGAAACCCTAACGTTTTTCTTTCGTTATTGATAATGTAAACTAACCAAAACCGAATGTCAAACAACCACAACCTTTTAATAGAACGTTGTAAAAAAGGAGATGAAAAAGCCATGATGCAAATTTATGACGCATACTGTGGTGCGATGTTTCAAATTTCGTGTAGATATTTATGTGATGAAGATGCAAAAGATGCGATGCAAGAAAGTTTTATTAAAGCATTTGCAAAACTAGAAAGTTACCAACCAGAATTCACTTTTGGATCGTGGTTAAAAAAAATTGTCATTAACCATTGTATTGATCAACTAAAAAAGAAACGACTAAAATTTGCTGAAACAGAGGTTGCAAATCTTAATATAGAAGATGATAATGATTGGACATTTTCTTCGGAAATATCTAAACAACAAATTATCGATGCTATAGAGACATTAGATAATAAATATAAAATTGTTGTTCAACTCTATTTGATTGAAGGCTATGATCATGAAGAAATCTCTAGCATATTAGAGATTCCGACGAAAACATCAAGAACACATTTAAGACGCGGTAAATTAAAACTTCGCGAACTTTTAAAAACACACTATAATGAAGCAAGATATTAGAGATTTATTTCGGGATACAGACGCTAATTTGATTGACACATCTGGAAAACAATTGCCAGATAATCACAGACAAGAGTTTTACGATCAACTAAAAGCCTCCAGGCCAAGACGAGAATCTAAATTAAATACTAACTATTTAATTAAAATTGCAGCCATTATCACCTTGTTTGTTGCATTAACAGTTGCACTGTTTACAACCCTTGATAATACTTCAAAACAAATTGTTGAAGAACCATCAATAGAAACTCAGATTGAACGTATAGAAAAAGAATACTTAGCAAGTATAGATTTGGAGTGGCAACGCTTTTTAACGGTTGCCAATGATGAAAAATTAGTAGAGCGTTATAAAGACAAGTTAGATGACTTAACTCGCGATTATAAAGAAATCTCACTTCAGTTTAAGGAAGATAACAATAATATATCAGTCATAGAATCTCTAGTTGAAAATCTCCAAACCAGATTGCAACTATTAAAAGATATCCAAGAACACATCAAGGTTTTAAATCAAAAAAACGAGCAGTATGAAACGATTAACATTTAAAATCAGCCTATTGATGCTCATCACATCACTATCTGTTTTTGCACAGAGAGAGACAGTGTATTCTGAGCAATTTTCCGCAGATAAAAATACAACTGCAATTTTTAATTTAGAAAACACAACAGTTTCTATAGAGACTTCTACAGATGGAAAAGTACATTTTGATTACACCCTAGAATTTGATGGCTATTCAAAAAAAGACATCGAAGAAAAACTAGAAAATATTAAAGTAAAAGCGACAAAGTTTGATAATCATATTACGCTCGTTTCTAATAGTGTGACTCAAATATCAACTGTAACGTACGCTTATGATTCTCCAAACGGTTTGGTTTTAGATTATGATGGTTCACAAAAAGCAACTGATAGTATAGTTAGAAAATCTAAAGATTCTATTATTGATGAAATACGTTATAATAACTTCGGAAAAATTAAAGCACCATTTAAATATTTTAATGACCGATTTAAAACAAAGGACGAAGACGGAAAATTAAAAAATGTAAGAAAGGGAAATATCAAAATCTTGAGAAGTCAATTTGTGATTAAAATTCCGCCATATTTAAAACTCAAAATAAATGGTAAAGATGCTCAAATTACTTTACGTGATGATAGTATGAACGAAGTCTCAGTGGTTTTAAAACGAGGTTACTTTTATGCAAAACAACTTATAAATGAGTACAATCTTTTTAAAATTGAAAATGCCAATTTAAGAGCAGAAGGCATTGTTGGTGGTAGTTATGATTTTAACAATATTTCTAAAGGTTTGATTGGAAGTTTACAAAATGTGAAAATAACGTCTGAGTTTTCTAAAATTCAAATAGGTGAGCTCAAAGAGAAAGTTTCCATTACAGATTTTAACAGTGAGTACTTTTTCTATAATTGGAACTCAGATTTTAAACGCTTTGATCTGTTTTCAGAATATTCTAAAATTCATTTATTCTATCCTAAAGACAACGATTTTAGTATGAAAGTCATGGGAAATAACACCAAAAGTATGCATGGCAAAAAGTTTGAAGTAAACATGCAGCCTACAAGTAGAGGTGAAAAGTTTAATATGATGGAACGAAAAGCAAAAGGCGAAGGCCATTTCTCTGGAGCTATAAATTTTGATATCATTCATGGTATCATTTACAATTACAACGATACATTCACACCTTCTAAAAACTAAAAATCATGAAGAATTTAATTGTTTTGGCTGTAGCATTCATTTGCTTTAGCACATTAAACGCGCAAAAAAATGAAGTAGATTTCAATGCGACTTCAGACTTAAAAATGAAAACAGATTATGGGTCTGATAATCCAGAAATCAATGATTTATTGAGCTTTCAAAGTATTGATTACATGAAAGTCGATTTCTCAGGAAAAGATCTCAAAGGGAAAAGTTATTACATCACTGTAAAAGAAATTTGGAACGGAAAAGTCCTTAGAGACACCATAGTACTTAATAGTAAAAACCTTGGTATTAAACAATTTGAAACGATTAATGACTCTATACTTAGTATAAAAATTATTGCCAGACATACAGATAATAATTTAAGAGTAAAGTTTAAGTTTCCAAGATTTAGTGTAACCAAAGATTATGAAGCGACAGGCTCTGAAGATTATAGTTTACGCAATCTCGCAGACGAGAGTAACTTACCAATTGGATACCATGAGAAATTTTATTTTCTAGCTTATATTTTGCCTTACGAAAGAGAAGATGGATCTAAATCATGGTGCGAAGTGGGAACCTCAGGAGATTCTATAGAACAATGGGGAGAAAAATTTGGAATAGAACACTACTTGCTTTTCGAAATGAAGTTTGAGTAACTCATAAAAAAAATCCATTAGTTAGTTACTAATGGATTTTTTTGACTTTGGTCTTGGGTTTTCCGATTTCTAGCTTATTTAATACCAACGTTTCTTTTTCTTTTTAGAACCTTCACCTTTACGACCTTTTTTATACTTGCTTCCTTGTTTTTTATGAACTACAGGTTTTGCGTTCATATCTAAAGGGTAAGGATGTTTATCTTCAACAGGAATTTGAACATTAATTAACTGTTGTATAGCTTTTACATATGGTTTCTCATCTGCAGAGCAAAACGAATAAGATTTTCCAAACTCACCAGCACGACCAGTTCTACCAATTCTATGAACATACGTTTCTGGTACGTTAGGTAAATCAAAATTTACCACAGCATCTAAGTCTATAATATCAATACCACGAGCAGCAACATCTGTAGCAATAAGGATATTTACTTTACCACGTTTAAAATCTGCTAACGCATTTTGACGTTCGTTTTGAGAACGATCTCCATGTAAACGCTCTGCAGTAAAGCCATTATTTATAAGTGTGTCATGTAATTTATCTACACCAAATTTTGTGCGTCTAAAAATTAAGATATTACCTTTAATTGTATTTCTTAAAACGTGTAAACACAATTCTATTTTACTTTTCTTCGGAACATAATACAACACCTGACTCACATTTTTTGCTGCGGAAGATGTAGGTGTCACCTCAATACGTTCTGGGTTTTTTAAAATGGAATTAGCTAATTGCTCAACCTTAAAAGGCATCGTTGCCGAAAACAGAAGCGTTTGCTTTGTGTCTGGACACAAGCGTTCAACTTTTTTAACGTCATCAATAAATCCCATGTCTAGCATTAAATCTGCCTCATCAAGAACTAACGTTTCTATATAATCTAAATTTAACAAATCTTGTTTATGAAGATCGAGTAGTCGTCCAGGCGTTGCCACTAAAATATCAACACCCTTTTTAAGAATATCTTTTTGTGGTTCTATAGATGTGCCACCATACACTACAGCAGATGTTAAATCTGTATGAGACGCGTAGGTTACAAAGTTTTTGTTGATTTGTATTGCTAATTCTCGCGTAGGACTAATAACTAACGCTTTAATTTTCTTTCCTTTTTTAGGTGCAGCCTGTTTGTCATACAACAACTGTAAAATTGGTAATGCAAAAGCTGCTGTTTTACCAGTTCCTGTTTGTGCTGAGGTAATCACATCTCTACGTTCTAAAACAAACGGAATCGTTTGCTCTTGTACTAATGTTGGATTATCGTAACCAGCTTCGGCAACTGCTCTTAAAATAGGTTTGTTGAGTTTTAAGTCTTTAAATGACATGCAATATATTTTGATACAAAGGTAATCTAAATAGTAACACTTATTTTATAGTTACAAAGTATAATAAGATGCTAATTACTAGCACGAGAAGTACAATAATCATGTTTTTTGATCTCGACGCGTTTTCCTTAATAATGTGACTACCTCTTCTAGGTTTTGGTTGTCTCGCCTCAAACTCTATTGCAGTAGCTGTTAAAACGTTGTCATTAGGTTGAAAATCTGGGTTGATTTCTAAAGCCTCTATAATTTCTTTAGATTCTTTTAAACTTATTCTAGCATCTTCACGAAGACGTTTTATTGCATGTAATTTAGATTTGTTTTTGAGTAGTTGTAGCAATTTTGATTTATCAATTTGAGCTCCATTTATTAATAATGTTGATGATTTCATTGTCATTGGTTTTTACAGAAAACGTTTTAAATTGTCTCTTTTTTTCTTCGGAATGCACTCATTGTCAATTATAGCTTTAATGTGAAGTTTATTCTTTTCCGAAGCATATAAAAGTTCAAAAAACTGAAATATGGAAATGCTTTGTAGTGCTTTTTCAACCAACTCAAATGTATCACCATTTTTTACAGTGCCTTCTTTTAAAACTCTAACGTAAGTGCCTGGATAGCCATGAGCAATAAATTCTTGCAACACATTTGTAGAGTTAAATTTCATAGCAAACTTATAGCAAGGCTCTCTAGGTTGTGTGATTTGAACTAAAGCGTTACCAACTTTGTAAATATCGCCAATGTTTAGTTCTTTTTCGTCTAAGCCTTTTATGGTAAGGTTTTCGCCTAACATTCCGTAGGTCCAATCTAGGTTAGGGTAGAGGTTTTTCCAATATGGATAATGATCTTCCGAAAACAAGTAACACGCTTTAAACTCGCCTCCATGATGTTTTCTGTCTGAGACTTCATCGTCTTTTACTGTTTCATTTCCGAGGAAAATAGGCGTATTAACCGGTTTTTTATAAATTCCTGTTGTTTCTTCTTTTCCGTTCCAGATGAAGGTGGTTGGTTTGGCGATGTTGGTAGAGATGATTTGCATGTAGTGAAATTACGAAAAAACTATCATTGGATGATTAATCATTTTTAATGTGCTTTCGTTATTTTCTAATTAACATTTAGTAATAGGTAAAGAGTATTTTTTAGCGTCGTTAAGGATTTGATTGATTTTTGATATTCATCTCTATTTTGTCGTAGAGTTACCTTTCGCGCTAAAACCATGTTTGGAAATAGGTTACCTCAGCATAACTTTTTGAATTCGTGTTCATATCCCAAAAACTAACATTAGGAATCAAAAAAATTTCATAATATGATTGTACTCCTTTTTTATCAAATGATTCAACTGTTTTTATCTCATTAAACCTTTAATCTGTTTCAGATATAGAGTGACATAATTTTAAATCATCAAATAGTTTTAGGTCGCCTGAAAACTTTAAGTTTTCATACGTTATCATTGGTTAGCGGTTTCTGGACATGAGGTATAAGGTGTTTGTTTATGATTAGTTGTGTGGTTGAGCACCTAATTTAGTAAATAAAAACCGAATAGTAAATCTGCGAGGATTTCTAATAGTAGGTGAGAACAGCGATAAATTATATACCGTATTGTGCGTTTGTTTTATTCTCTTTTGTCTATCTCATCTTTGCCCCAATAATCATAAAAAAGTCTACCAATTTCTGCTGAAAATTCAAATCCTGCATTCGTGGAATTAAGCGGTTTTGAATCATCTACATTTGTACATTTTAGTCCGATAATATATTCACTTTGGGATGTTTTTATATAGGCAACATCTCCTCGGTATCCTGGTGTGTATCCTGCTTTTCCGTACAATTCTATTCCAGCATATATTGGTTTGTATTTCCCGAATGCTTTCATAGTCGTGACTTCTTCAACAAATGGGCTCCATGGCAAGTGACGAGCAAGTCCATTATCTTCATAATGTTTTAGCATAATGCTTTTGCATAAATCAGCTGCTTTTTTAGAATAGCCATATTTTTCTGGACGAGCTAATATTTGAGCTGCAGTTGCCAATGACTTTGCCGAAGTTGAAATCCATTCCCCTTTAAAAACTTCTCCTTTTACTTCGGTGTCAATAATACCAACTTTTTTCAAAAATTTGTCGACCGCTTCTATTCCTCCAACTTCTCTCAATAATATATTAGTTGCAACATTATCAGAAATAGACATCATTAAATATGCAACAAATGATAATGAAACTTGATTGCCAGGATATTCAAAACGCAACACACCAGATCCTAAAACTTTGTCTTCTTCTGTTAGTGTTACTAGGCTAGTTGGGTCTAAAGTGTTATTGGTAACTTGTTCGGCATAAGTAAGTAAAATGTAAAGTTTTGCTTCACTTGCAGCATTATGAATACTATTAGCTTCAATATCTATGACTTGTCCAGTTGTAAGATTTTCTGCGTATAAATGAGCATTACCGTCGAAGTTTTCAATCAAGTCATTTAATTGACTTTCAAGGTTAGCGTTCTCTTTAACTTTAGTATTACAAGATAGATGTGATAGAAGTAAAGCTAGTATTAATATTCTAAATAGTTTAATTTTCATCAATGATAGATATTCAGTTGATTAGTATGGTTTAAAATGACGCACAGCGGTTTTGTTTATGGCTTATTGCGTTGGCATGTACTAAGTTAGCAAATAAAAACCGAATAGATAATCCGCGAGGATTTACGTTAGTAGGCAAGAAGCCAGTAATAAATTATATACGGTATTGTGTGGCGTTATTTTTTTCAATTTATTTTTTATTCTTTTCATATTAGAGTTAATTCTTAATGAATGAAATCCCTTTGGGTCTATTTTGTCAAGTTCTCTAAATAATGTTTTTATATAGATAAGAAATTCTATTAGACTAAATTCTTCATACAACGCTTTTGGATCATATTTTTCAGCTTTTACATTCTTACAAAATTCGGTTGAATCTTTAGTTTTATTATAAATGGTTTTATTTCTACAATGTATAAGGTTTTTTATTTCTCCACAAAAATGTAAACTTTTATCAATTTCTTTTCCTGTTATTAATCTAGGAATAAGAATTAATTTACTCGATAAATCAAGTTTATCAATATGGTTTTTGTGTGTTTTTGTCCGAATATTATGGCAGATAATTCAAAAAAATATGATTCTAAGAATGCTCCTAAAAAAACAACAACTTTGATTGACTCTTTTAAAAGTAAAAATTCTAAATCCTGAATTTTTTCTTGTTCATTGTCGATTGTAAATCTATCGTGTTCAAAATGTCCATTATTTATTAATAAATCGCTCTCAATTTTAAGTGTTTCAAATTTAAGAAATGAGTCAATGGAAATTTTCAAAAGCGTATTATTGTGGAAATGCCCGATTCTTGCAAATGTTCTCAAATCATGATTTATAGTTAGGGTTTGATTTAATGACAGCTAACTTGTAACACAACAAATATTAATTACTAATATCCCGTAAATAAATCAGGATATATTAATATTTGTGCTACTGTTATCCCGTAAATATATATTATTTACCTCAGTATAAAAAAGGGGCTTATCGGTTCTAAATATTCTCTATTTTTCCATAAAACCTCACCAAAAATTTTCCAAAAATAAAATACAGGATAAGCACAGTAAGTCCTCCAATTAAATAGCCATTATTTAATAATGCTTCATATCCATATTTGTAACAGAATAAAACAATACAAATCATAAACTGAAGTATTGCATAGCCAATATTACCTTTTGAACTATAGCCAAATAGGCCAAGAAAATGAGTTTTTGTTAGTCCGAAAATAAGATGAGGCATCGCATTTACAAGTAATGCACCAATTATAAAGTCAATATAATTCATTTTTACTTTTAGTAATCATTAGTATGTTTTTCTATCTGAAACTTCATCAACTTTAACCGTTACATTTCCGAGGAAATAAACAGCGTCAACATGGTTTTTGTAGCACCCTATTGTAGCGTCACAATCAAATCATCCTGTTTTACCATAGAACCTTCTTTTAGTGATATGGTTTTTATTTTTCCAGCTTTAGAGGCAGTCACAGTGGTTTCCATTTTCATGGCTTCAATAATAAAAAGCGGGTCATTTTCTTTAACCTCTTGTCCTTTTTTAACCAAAACTTTATAAAGTGATCCTTGTAAAGGTGCTCCAATTTGATTGGCATCTGCTGGATCTATTTTAGTGTTGATTTCTAGTTTAAGATTTAAAGTCGTGTCTAAAACGTCCACAAATCTGTTTTCACCATTTACCTTAAAAAACACAGTTCTCATACCTTTATCATCAGGAATTCCAATAGAAAGGAGTTTGATAATTACTGTTTTTCCAGGTTCTAATTCTATAAGGATTTCTTCGCCAAGCTTCATTCCGTAGAAAAAATTCTTTGTAGGTACTAAAGTTAAGTTGCCATACAATTTATAATTTTCATGTGCTTGCTCAAATACTTTTGGGTATAAGGTGTATGATAGAAAATCTTCCATTTCTATTGGACGCGTAAAGCCTTTTTGAAACTTTTTTGTAAAGGCTTTAAATTCTAAATCAAAATCTATAGGTTGTAAATGTGCGTTTGGTCTATTGGTATATGGTTTTCTGTTTTTCAGAATTATTTTCTGTAATTTCTTCGGAAATCCGCCAGTTGGTTGCCCTAAATCTCCCATAAAGAAACTTATTACCGAATCTGGAAAAGACATATCCTTTCCACGCTCCATAACATCTTCAGTAGTAAAATTATTGGTCACCATAAAAATTGCCATATCTCCAACAACTTTAGAACTAGGTGTCACTTTTATCAAATTTCCGAAGAGTTTATTTACATCAGCATACATTTTTTTGACCTCATCAAAACGATCTCCTAAACCTAATGCAGTGGCTTGCGGACGCAAATTTGAATATTGTCCGCCAGGAATTTCATGTTCAAAAACCTCTGCAGTTCCTGCTTTAAGTCCAGACTCAAATGGATAATACAGCTCGCGAGTATCTTCCCAGAAATTAGAAAACGCATTCAGCTTTGTCATATCAAACTCATGAGCTCGTGGCTGATTTTTCATCATCTCAACAATTGCATTAAAATTAGGTTGCGATGTTAAACCAGACAAGCCACTCAATGCTACATCAACAACATCAACACCAGCTTCAATAGCTTTTAAATAGGTGGCACTTTGTAACGACGACGTATCATGCGTGTGTAAATGAATTGGTATGTTTACAGTAGCCTTCAATGCAGTCACCAACTCTGTAGCAGCATAAGGTTTTAACAATCCTGCCATATCTTTGATACAAATCATGTGTGCACCAGCATTTTCTAAATCTTTGGCGAGTTGCGTGTAATATTTGAGGTTGTATTTGGTCTCATTAACATCTAGAATGTCTCCTGTATAACTTAAAGCTGCTTCTGCAATACCTCCAGTTTTATCACGTACATAATTGATGCTTGGTTCCATAGCTTTAACCCAATTTAAGGAATCAAAAATTCTAAAAACATCCACACCATTTTCCCAAGATTTCTCTACAAATTTTTCGATGAGATTATCAGGATAGGCTTTATAACCAACGCCATTTGAACCTCTCAGCAACATTTGGAATAATATATTTGGGACTGCTTTTCGCAATTCTCTTAAACGTGTCCACGGACTTTCATGCAAGAACCTTAAACAGACATCAAAAGTTGCGCCTCCCCAAACTTCCATACTAAAGGTGTTGGGATGGTTTTTTGCAAAACTCTCAGCAACATTCATCATATCAAATGTTCGCATACGTGTTGCTAACAACGATTGATGTGCATCTCGCATTGTGGTATCTGTAAAATGAATTTTCTTCTCATCTTTTAACCAAGCGCAAAATTTCTCAGGACCTAGTTCTGTAAGCAGATCTTTTGTGCCTTTTGGGTGTGCTTCGGAAAGACTAAACTTTGGAACCTTTGCATTTCTAAATACTTTAGTCTTGTCAATATTTTTAACATCAGAATTTCCATTTACAATCACTTCAGCTAAAAAATTAACCACTTTAGAGGTTCTGTCCTGCGGAAGTTTTATGTCAAATAATGCAGGCGTATTCTGAATAAAATTAACTGTTACTTTTCCTTCTTTAAAGGTGTCGTGCTGGATCACATTTTGTAAAAAATGGATATTGGTCTTAACACCACGAATTCTAAATTCTTTTAAAGCACGCACCATTTTACGAGTTGCTCCATCTAAAGTTCTTCCATGAGAAGAGACTTTTACGAGCATAGAATCAAAAAACGGACTCACATTATAACCTTGATAAATACTTCCTGCATCTAATCGAATTCCCATTCCTGAGGCACTTCTGTAAGTTGTGATATTACCGTAATCTGGTGTGAAATTATTTGCAGGATCCTCTGTAGTTAAACGACATTGTAGTGCAAAACCATAGGTAGCAATAGAGTCTTGACCAAAAATTTTAATTTGTTTACTATCTAATGTATAACCACCAGCAACAAAAATTTGCGTCTTTACCAAGTCAATACCTGTTACCATTTCGGTAACTGTATGTTCTACTTGAATTCTTGGATTAACTTCTATGAAATATATGTTATCTTCTGGATCTACTAAAAATTCTACGGTTCCAATATTGTTATAGCCAACTTCTGTAGCAATAGCAACCGCATATTTGTATAAGTTGTTTTTAACTTCGGTACTCACATTATGCGAAGGTGCAATCTCTACTACTTTTTGATGACGACGTTGCACAGAGCAATCACGTTCATGTAAATGTCTTATGTTTCCGTGGTTATCTGCTACAATTTGAACTTCAATATGTTTTGGGTTCTCTACATATTTTTCTAAAAACATGGTGTCATCACCAAACGCATTTAAGGCTTCATTTCTAGCAGAATCAAAATTATGTTCTAAATCTTCATCTTTTCTAATAATTCGCATGCCACGACCACCTCCTCCAGAAGCAGCTTTAAGCATTAGTGGATAGCCAATAGTTGCAGCTTCTGATAATGCTATTTTGAGTGAAGATAGTTTCTTTTTATTGCTTTCAATAATGGGAACCTTACATTTAACAGCTACTTTTTTTGCTGTAATTTTATCACCTAAAGCATCCATAACTTCAGGTTTTGGTCCCACAAAAATAATTCCATTTGCAGCACACTGTCTGGCAAATTCTGAGTTTTCAGATAAAAACCCATAACCAGGATGAATGGCATCTACGTTTTTAGATTTTGCCAAATCTATAATTTGCGCAATATCCAAATACGGTTTTAAAGGTTGGTTGTTCTCTCCAATTTGATAGGATTCATCAGCTTTGTTTCTATGTTGAGAATAGCGATCTTCATAAGTGTAAATTGCTACAGTGGCTAAATTTAACTCTGTACAAGCACGTAATACACGTATTGCAATTTCTCCTCGATTGGCAACAAGAACCTTTTTAATTTTCATTTTTTATGAATTATAAGATGATTTATGTGTGTTTTATATTTCCGAAGAACATCTAAATTCGCTCATTTAAATTGTGAAAATTTTAAGCGCTTTTATAGTTGCTAACAGCAAGGCTATAAGGTAATTTTAAAAATCATTATTTACAAGGGAGATATTACGAAAAACGCAAACTAATTTATAGTCTCTATTGACCATAAAAATTGGCTGTCTAAAAAATTGTCTTCTATATGCATATAAAGAATCTATAATGCCAAATAGTAATACATTGAGATTTTTCGCTATCGCTCTGAATGACCTTAAAACACTTTTAGATAGCCTTGTTTACTGTGTTATCTTAAAACACTAATCTACCTTCTTTCCAGGCATTTCTTGTCCGCCTTGAAATAAAGTTAAACTTTCAACTATGCCTTCTGCATTTCTATAAAAGTGCAGATCTGCAGCAACCACTTTTAAAAAGAATTTGTCTTTTTCTTCAGCAAATAATTCAAATTCACCTTTGACCTGTAGCTTGTCCATATATTTTATTGTCTTTAACGCTTACTGCAATATTAAAACCTGGTTGAATTTCATACGTGCCAATATATTGTTTAAGCACGTTGACATCTAACATGAGTTCTGGACGTTTTGTAGGAGGTGCTTTGTCTATCCCTTTTCCTGTTATTACATTTCCACTAGCTGTTACTTCTCCAATTCCGTTTGCTTTTAGTAATTTCTCTAATGGGTCTTCATAAATTTCTCCTCTGTCAATAGGCATAATTTTATCATTTACGGTAGCCACAATAAAATTTACGACATCATTATTTTTTTGTTTTCCGAAGAGATTCTTTATGAAGTTCAGAGGTTTGTTTAGCTTGTTTACAACGTTTTCGTGTATGGCTAGTTTATGTTTAAGCAACTAATTTAGTAAACAAATACAAGCTAGAGGAAATTCCGAAGGAATTTCTAAGTGGGCGAGTACTAGCAATGAATTATTCACGTTGTTACAGCACGTATTTTTATGATATTTCAGTCACTATAATTTCATCAATTATCCATTTTTCATTAACCTTTCGGATAAAAACTCTTACTCCAGTTCCACATAATTTTCCACAACCCATTCCACTTCTTAAAATTCCAAAAGATTTGGTTGAATCGAATTGTATTCTTGATAAACTTGTAGTTCCGCTTAAATGAAAATCGTATTCTTTTTTCCAAATAGCACTACCTTTTGGGAATTCAGATAAATATTTAAATTTCAGTTTCTGGTCTGCTATTAGCTTTTTCAGTTCAATTTTATATTTAGTTGTTAAATCAGTTGTGTCGAGACTTAAATTCAGTTCAGAATAATGTTTTAATAATTCATTACCTTCTTTTTTTTGAGAGTATAAACAGAATCATTAATTGCGATAACCAACTTAACAGAGTCAGTTTTTAGTTCCGCTTTTCTTTTTTTATAATCCGCTAATACTTTTCCTATACCAGTTGTGTCAGTTCCAATAATTTGTCCTTTTTCATTAAAAACAGGTCTTGGTGGACGTGGTGGTTTTATTCTAAGGTCAAAATGTAAAGAATCCATTAAAGCAGGAAATATTTCATAAACAACAGACTGCTCAAATTCCAGTTCAGATTGTTTTTTTTCGCAACCGAATAAAATCAGAATTATTGAAAACAGGAGTAAAGTTCGTTGTGTAGGCATATGTGCTGTAACGTGTTCGTGTATGGTTAGTTGTGGATTTTAAACACTTACTTTTCGGTATGTTACTGTCGTTTGATTTATATATTTCACTTTCGTCCTAGCGATTAAACCGCTATTATTTTTATACAATGTTGGCAACGGGCTTTTTATTTTTTCAATGAGAAATGCCCGGAAAAAGTTTGACCATTACCAAGGTATGCTGTAAACCAATAATCATTTGACATCATTTGTTTACCATTGTAAAGACCAGTCCATCCTATATCACTTGATGTCAATTGGGTTAACAGTTTACCATATCTGTCAAAAATTAATATTTTTGAACTTGGAAATTTACTGATTCCTTTTATCTGCCAGACATCATTATATCCGTCATTATTTGGTGTAAAGAATTTTGGATAGTCAATTATAACAACTTCGTCTGAATCTTCTCCACATCCATCTTTATCTCTTACAAATACTGTATATATTCCTCCTTGAATATTTGAGAAATAATTACTGTCTTGATAATTTATACCATCAATTGAGTATTCAAAGTTACCATCGCCTGTAGCAATTATTTCAATATAATTATTTCCTAATTCTCCATAGTTTACTTGTTGTATTTCTGGTAAGACAGAGCGAATAAGACTAAAATTAAATGAGGCTTCACAGGTTATTCCATTGCTTATTTCGGTAACGGTAACTTCATAATTGCCTTCTTCTATAATTTCTGCGCTGCTCATATTAGATATTGAAGTACCATCCTCAAATACCCAGTTATAAGTATCATAACCAGAAGCAATATTTAATATAATTGAAGGCTCCAAATTACAGACGAAGTATTGCTCCTCCAATATAATTACTGGTAATTCATTAACGATTAAATCAAACGACGTTTCTGAATAGCACAATGGATTTGCACTATCCTCAACACGGACGCCTATGGTTTGTAAGTAAGGTTCGGTATTCTCAAATACTGTCGGCAAAGGACTGGTCAACGCATTGTAGTTGGCATCAGAATAGCTTATGGTCAAACCAGTTTGGTTACCAATGAGCTGTTGCTCAATATTTGAGGTGTCAAATTGCGCAAAGCCATTACCGGTATCACAGGCATACAAATTATTAGGTTGATTGATATTTGGTTGATTTACCGATTGAAACTCCAAGGTCGTTTCTGCATAACAGGTTGAAACGGTATTGGTGACTCTTACCGTTATGGTTTCACTAAATGGTGTGCTATTGGTATAAGGGTTTGGCAATGGACTTGGTAAAGGGTTGCCGTAGGCATCAAAATAACTTACGGTCATTCCGGTTTGGCCATTCAAAACTTGGCTTTCCACCGTTGAGGTATCAAAATATTCTGAGATCCCGTCATTATTATCATCGCAACCGTTAATAAGTAATAGCGCATTAGCCTGTGGATTGTCACTTACAAAAAGATCGATGGTAATTTCAGAAACACAATTTGTGGTGGTATTGGTTGCGCGTGCTGTTACATAATCTTGATTGGCCACCACATTCGCAAAGTTGTCATAATCATTAATTGCAATATGGTTGTTACTGCTATCAAAAAGTTCTAGTGTTAAGTCCGGTTGCCCATTTAGAATAGTATACGGTAAACTAGAGAGATCAAATTGTGAAAATCCATTAAAACCTTCGTCGCAACTGACTAATGCAGGCACGGGCTGTAACTCTGGTAAAGGGTAGGTGATGACATCGAAGGTGGTTTCTGAAACACAACACGGATTATTTTCATTGGCCACACGCACTGTAATGGTTTCTAGTCCACTAACCGTATTGGTAAACGGATTAGGCAAAGTATCATAGGTGTTACCACTACCATCTATATAGGTTACTATTTTACCCGATTGACCGCCAAGAACTTGATTCTCAATGGTGGTGACATCAAAGGATGAGGAAATACCAGAATTTAAGGTATCTTCACATGCATAAATATTATTAATGCCATAGGCATTTGGTGGTTCATTTACCTCTATAGTTTCTGTGAGCACTTCAACACTGCCATCTAAGGATGTCACAGTTGCTGTTATGGTATAGGTGTCATCCACTGTAAAATCATGATATGGTGATAAATCATTAGAGGTATTATCTGGGCCAGAAGCCGGATCTCCAAAATCCCATAGTACCGAACTGATATTAGGATTACTTTCTATGCTAAATTCCTTTAAAAACTCAGAGCAAATATTGGTCACCGAAATCCCATAGGTATTGCTAACATGGTTGACATTACCCGTAACGTTGATATAAAAGTTAGAGTTAGGATAACCCATATCTGTTGCTGTTACAAAGCCGTTAACGGGTGTGGCGTTAACGATACAGCCACGTTGCCAAGAGACATCATTATCTATTGTTGTGCCACCTACAAAGGCGAGGGCATCACCATAAACAATCCCTTTATGCACCTCGACTAGAATACGTTCCACACCAGCAGGAACCGTAATAGGTGTATCAAATTCCACTTCAATGACTTCTGGGTGATCGGTAATAGCAGGACTGAGTTGCTGATACTGACTACTCCCTATTAAATTGTCTTCCGAGAACGATGCTGGGAAATTCTCGTCTATTTCGTAAATTCTAAAGTTTATTTCTGGTAACCATCCCACACCACTCATGGCCACCTGACCTTTTGTAATCACATACTCCTCATTCGTTGATATCCCGAAGTTTGCCAAAGTAAAGGTTCTCGACCAGTACAAATAAGAGGATGAGCAAGAGAAAATATTAGTCTTTAAAATTTCACCACAAGTATTATGTGATAATCTTGTCACTGGGCCATTTCTAAACACATCATAAGCTTCACCAGTAACATTAATAAAGAAGTTGGCATTTGGCTGTGGGTTGTTGGGCAGATCTGTGGTGGGTATAAGACTATAGCTTTCATCACAACCGTAGTAATACGACACATCATTATCCTCTTGCGTGCCAGCAATCCTAACTACGGAAGATTCGTCATCGTAGATGCCCCAGTACTTTTCTACAGCTACCAGTATTTTTTCAGTACCTGCTGGGATAATAACCGGTTCGTCAAAATCGGTTTGCACAATCTCAGGCGCACCAGTAATGGTGGGCGCCTCACCAATACCACGTGTACCGAGTAAGGTCGTAGGGTATAAGGAAAAAGGGTAATTTGGAAAATCTGGACCAACACGATAAAAACGAAATTGCAGATTAGCACCAGAATAGGATTCTGAAAAAGCTATTTGCCCTGAGGTAATGGCAAATTCCTCATTAGGACCAATACCAAAATTGGCAAGATCGAAAATACGCATCCAGGTTTCATCGCCTTCACAAGAGAACATCCCAGTGTCTATTGGTGTATTGCCGACATTATGTGTTAAGGTAATCTGTGCATTTGATTTAAAAATCCAGCAAATGGAAATAATGACAATTAATTTGAACTTCAAGTTTTTATTCATTTTTCAGCTTGTTGCCAACGTGTTCGTGTGTGGTTTGTTACGTTGGCTAGAACTAAGTTAGCAAAAGAAAACGAACTAGAGAAAAATCCGTAGGATTTTCCGAGTAGACACAGAACTAGCAATTAAATATACACGTTGTTGTAGGTAGTTTTTGTTATAATATCTCAACATTATAGATTAAGTCCAATTCTCCATCTAAAAAAAGTTTTATTTCGAATTCTTTTTCAAACTCCATAAACCAACTTTCTTTTTTATGATATTCACAAATTCGTTTGACAATTTTTCCAATTAGTCGATAATCAGGCAATAAATTTTATACGGTGTTGTATGTAGTTTTATTTTTTATTAACTAAATCTGTTAAACTGGTATAAAGAATTTCGTTAGAATTTTCATAGATTCTCAGCATCAAACGTTTAGCGCTTGTCGTTTCGATAATATGTTCTATCACATAGAGAAACTCTCCATTTTGAAATTGATAATCAAAACCAGAACCATATTTGGTTTGTTGTTCAATCTCTCCATCATACAGAACCAAACTTGGTGCATCTATTTTCGTTTTTGGTTTATTCCAAGATGTATATCTTATTGAGCCATCTTTTAGTCTATCAACCTTAATTATAAACTTATTATTTTCAGAATTTATAATGTTTTCTCTAAGCTCATTACTATAAGTAATTCGTTTATCTTGAATTTTAAATTTATAATATTCTTTACCATTACTAGCATAGAAACTACTATCTGAGACCCAATATACTTTACCAAAAGAACTAAAATCAAATTTATATTTTTCTTCTATGTCGTAATCGGTAATAAGAATTGGTTGAGCTTTTTTGTCTATTATTTGATGCAAAGAAATACCTGCGAAATCAATTCCATCATTAGCGTAGCTATAAATGAACTTTAAATTTGGGGAAAAAATGAGCTCGTCGCCAGTTATATACGATGTTGAGCCATTTTCTAAGTTTATTAATAAGTTTGTAGTACTTGACTCAAACCAATTCTCATAAATAACACAACTATTTATTTTTTTTATGAAACCGCTATAAGATAAACTAAGAAGTTGTTCATCATCTTCTAAACAAGCTTTAATAGTTTTAATTGGTGTTTTGACAGTATAACAGGATTCAGTTATATTAACCTGAGAAGGAATTATAGTTTTATCTAATAATTGATTTTGTATTTGTCTTGCATTTTCATAATCCTCCTTTTTTATAGTAGTTAAGACTATATCATAATTTTTGTTGCCTCTAATCAATAAATTAAAATTTTTATTATTTGGTATGATCGAGTCTAGCTTCTGTTTATAATAGAGTGAATATTTTGATTCTATTTCGAGGCCATCTTTAAAGTTATTAAATATTCGATATTCTTTAATTGAAATACTAAGTAAAAAAATATTGAGAATTATAGTCGCAAATTTCATTTTCAGGTGTTTGTTTTATTTACATACAACGGTTTTGTGTATGATTAGTGGCGTTGACTAGAACCAAGTTAGTAAAAGAAAACGAACCAGAGGGAAATCCGTAGGATTTTCCGAGTTCACACAGAACCAGCAATTGATTATATACGTTATTGTGGTGCGTTTTTTATTCTTTTCTGTATGCTATCTTTTCCATTGGTACAGTTGGAATTAAATATAGTTTTAAAAATTCCGACGTAACTTCTTTGATTGGAATTGAACCATTTCTTTTTCCATTTAAATACATAGAGACAAAAAACGTTGAGTCAATCTGTTCAATCATTTTTTTCTCTCCTTCTTTTCTCTTAAACTGTTCCAATCTTTCTTTATCCCAAAGCTCTTTATTAAATTCAAATTCCGATTCTCGTCCGTTTTCAGTCAGCACGAAAGTCATTTTTTCAATATCTTCTTTTTTCAGCGTTGTGATTGTCGGTTCAAGTCGATAAAAGTCACATTCAAAAATAGCGTCTTTGTCATTTGACTTTCCTTCAATAAACCACTTTATGTGAGTCTCACTAACGATTTCGTATTTCGAGGTTTTCTCATTGTTATGGTTCAAAAAGTTTCCATTGTCCATTTTTAATGTTGTTGCTTTTTCTTTAAGAGTAAAATCTGTGTATACATCAACATTGTCGTTGCTAATTTCAAGAAGTTGAAAACCTGGATATCCTTTTTTTTCATTTCCTGAATTAACGTCTTTAAGAATCCATTTTCCGTTCATATTTTGTCCAATTACTGAATTAAAAATCAATGTTAATAATATGAAGATTGTTGTTTTTATCATATGTCTTGTCCTGAAATATGGCTACAGGTTAAAATTGAATTTACGCTGTTTTTAAATATACCATATTTGGTGTTTTATAGTCTAAAGATAAATGTAATCTTATTTTGTTGTATAAATTAATTGCATTTTTTGTTGCTCTTTTAGCGTGAGCCACGTCAGTAAAGGTTTGGTCCAAATAGAATTCATCTTTTAAGATACCGTTTACACGCTCAGCCATTGCATTTTCGTAGCAATGATTTTCTTGTGTCATACTGATTCCAATCTTTTTTCTCTTAAGAATTTGTGTGTATTGATTGCTACAATATTGTATACCTCTATCAGAATGATGAATAAGTTGTTTAATGTCTTTAGCTTGATATATAGCTTTATTAAGCGCTCTGACGCATCCTTTGAGCTCTAGGCTATCACTTATGTCATAACCAACTATTTTACGAGAATACATGTCTGTAATCAGCGCTAGATAACAAAATCCTTTTAGGGTTCTGATATAGGTTATGTCTGACACCCAAACTTGGTTTGGTCTAGTCACTTCCAAGTCTTTTATAATATTGTTGTACTTATAAAAACGATGGTATGAGTTAGTGGTTCTGCTACTGTATTTCTTTCTGAGTGTTAGCATTTTGTGTTTTCTAAGAATGTTGAACAAAGTGTCTCTGCCGACTTTAAGACTGGCTTTGGTAAACTCATTATCTAGTGATACTTTGAGTTTTCGCACACCTTCTCTAGGAAGGGATCTGCGTCTTTTGTGTACTATTTCAATAATCTGTTGTTCCAGTTTTAAACGTTTGTCAGCTCTAGATTTGTACTTATAATAAGCATCACGTTTAAGTCCAAAACAATGGGTTATAGTTGTTAAAGAAGCAAATCCCTTAGATTTCTCTTTGGCTTTGATTAAGGCTTTATACTTAGCTTTTTTTTTAGTTCAGCAACAGATTTGTAACCTAAATCTTCCGCAGCTACTTCAAGGTAAGAATCCAATACCATAGCATCGAGATCTTTTTTTAAGAGTAGTTTCTTAAGCTGTTCAATCTCTTTTTGAAGCGCTTTAATTCTAGATATTTCGTCTTTTGTTTCCACTTTTACTCTGGTGTTCATTAAGTCTTTACGATTGTACTTTTTAATCCACTCATTAACGGTTGTAGGCGCAATAGAGTAGAGTTTACATAGTTCGCTCTTTGTGTGTTTTCCGGTTGTAAGTTCGGCTAAAATTTTTAATTTGAAAGGTTCGCTGTAACGTCTAATTACTTTGTCATTTTTGTACATAATGTTTAAAATTATGTAGCCTTTATTCAGGACGGGTCAATATTGTGTACAACGTGTTCGTGTATGGTTAGTTGCGATGGCAAGAACTAAGTTAACAAAAGAAAACGAACCTGAGGAAAATCCGTAGGATTTTCTGAGTACACGCAGACCAAGCAATTGACTATACACGGTGTTAGGGTACGTTTTTTATTTCAGTTTTTGTCATTCGGATTGTGTCCGTTACTAAACCATTTTTCCAGCCCACATTTTTTTTAGGATTTTTTTCTCGAAGAACAGTATCTATAAAATCATAGAGTTTTTTCGGTTTTAGATGACAGATAGAATCTCCAATTCCGTTGGTAAACTGTTGGTTTTTCTTATCCAATAAGCTAAAAGTAAACACAAAATCATCTTGTTTTCCGCTAAATTCTAAACATAAAGTATGTCCATATTCATCCGCAATTTGTGGTTTTCCATTGTGATAAGTCCAAGAAACTTCAGACCAAACTTTTTTAATTACTATTTTTCGACCGTTAATTAATGTTAACGTGTCTTTACTAGGTTTAAAGTCAACAACTGTAAATCCATTATTTATTGCATTTTCTCTACTTTTAGAATGTCCAAAAAGTCCTTCGTTTTTGTTTGAAATTTTTGTCACAAAATCATAAATATAATAGACAGCAAATAGAGATATTAAAATCAGTACATATTTAATTATTCGTTTCTTCATGTCGCTTTTCTCAAATGTACCCTAACGTGTTTGTGTATGGTTAGTTGCGTGGTTAGGCAACTAATTTAGCAAATAAATTACAGATAGAATATTCCGCAGGAATGTTCGTAAGTCGGCAGTGACCTAGCAATTAATTATACACGGTGTTGTAGCACGTTTTTATTACTCAACTTTTCTTTTATTTCCGCAATTCGCACACAGTTTTGCTTTTGGTGTTCTATATGGTTTTCCGCAATTTTCACAATCAGGTCCGATTTGTTCAAGTGAGTGATGCATAATTGCATTCGGTTCAGTTTCTCCAAATCCAGTCAAATTATTATAGTATTCCAATAATTCTTTAAATCTCTCTTTTCTATCCGCTTTTGCTATTTTAAATCCGTTTGAGTATAATTCGGAAGCGATTGTAAACTCTTCTTTATCCAACATTGGAATTTCCATTTTACATCTCCAGCAATATTTAATTTCCATTTTATTCGATTGTTTGATTTTCTAAAACAAATTCATCGAACAGTTTTTGTTCATTTTGTTTTTCAGTGGACATTTGAGATAATTTTAAATCACTCATTCCTCTTGGTGAATAGAAAAACGTTTTCCAAATCGGTCTGTGCTTAATAAAAAGATTTTTTCCACCAAACTCGTCGTGAGTATAGATTCCAATCCAGAATTTTGAGACGATTAAAATTCCGATTATTAATATTAAAATTCCTGTTTTTCTTTTCAATTCGTGATTTTTCTCAAATGTGCTACAACGGTTTTGTGTATGGTTAGTTGCGTGGTTAAGCAACTAATTTAGTAAACAAAAACGAACGCGAGAAAATTCCGAAGGAATTTTCCAAATAAGCACTTGCCAAAGCAATTAATTATACACGTTGTTGTGCTTTCGTTATTTTTCTTGTTTTAAATAAGCATCAATAGCCTTAATCGTCTTTAGTCCTTCTTTGTGTAGTAACAATCGCACTTTATGATTCAGTAAAATGTTAGCTTTTGTCAAGCCAAAATTATCTGAAATTATTTTTTTTTGGTCTTCATCTAGGTTTATCAGGGAATTATAAAAATTATAAAATGATTTTTCATTCGAATTTTCTTTCCACCTTTCTGGCATCCCAAGGTCTGATCCAGAACCTGTTGCGAATAAAGGATAAATATTATCATTATATTTTAAGATGGAATTATTGTGTACGCTCTCTTCTTTTATGACTTCATCAAATAATCTGTAGTAATATTGAATACTATTTCTTAAAGAATCTGAAGTAATGAGTCCTGTTTTGCCAGACGATTTCATGTCATCAAAAACTATATTTTTACCTTCAAACCAATGGATTCCAAAAGCATTACCTGACTTTGAGAGTAATAAAGTAGGGTCTTCAGGTATTGAATCTGATTGCAAATAACGTCCCAAATAAGTATAAGAATCTAATCGAATAGTATCCCCTTGAAAAAGCCTTTCTAATTCTGCTAAGTCCTGTTTAATATCTAATTGTATTCTAGCAAGGTATTTCTTTTCATCAACTTTGTCTTTTCTTATATCATTAAGATTATTTAATTGCAAGGCAATAAGAATACCAATTACAACAAGAATAACTTCTCCAATAGCATAAATGAAATAATTACTGAGTTTATTTTCAGTTAGTAGTTTTTGTCTAATTTTCCTAAAGAATTTTATCATTGGTTAGTGGTTTCTGATAATGAAGCACAACGTGTACGTGTATGGTTTGTTACGGTCAAGTACGCGATTATTTTTCCGCAGTAACAATATAGTAAAAAGTATGCAAAGATCTTCGTCTTAGCCTGCTGTAGTAATTAACTATACACGTTGTTAGCTGTTGTTTTTATTTGCCAAGTTTTAATTGTTCCGTCATAAGAAGCACTTATTATTGTTTTATTATCCAATACTTCAATGGATTGGACAAAGTTTTGATGTGCAAATTCCGAAATCAGTTTACCATCTAGATTCCATATTTTTACTTTGTTATCTTCTCCACCTGTTGCAAACTGATAATTATTTATAAACTTAATTGTTCTAATTATTCCCGAATGAGCTTTAAATGTTTTAAATTCTACTTGATTATAATCTTTAGACAAAGTTCGAATTGAAATTTCCCCTTTTAAATTTCCACTAATTAGTTTTCGTGTTAACCTTTTGAAGCTAAGGCTAATAATTGAACAGTCTTCAAAAAATGTTTTTATTGATTTTTCTGTCTTTAAATTCCAAATTTTAATTGTTCCATCTTCAGAACCTGATGCAATAATGTCTTGGTCTAATTTAATGACTTGCCAAACCCAATTAGTATGTTCTTTAAATGTTTGTAAAACTTCTCCTTTTAGGTTTGATATTTTGACAGTATTGTCTCCACTACTCGAAGCAAAAGTATAATTATCTAAAGGGCAAAGCGAAAGTACAATTGCAGAATGAATTTCTATGCTGTTTATAGTTTTGAAGTTTTTCCAAACTAATATTTTGCGGTCTCTAGAACCTGAAATAAAAATATCATCACTTATTTTCTTAATACACAAAATTGAGTTTTGATGTCCGTTCAATGAATGTGTTTGTTTGCCAGAGATATTCCAAGATTTTATTTCTTTGTCTCTTCCTCCACTAAGAATCGTATTATTATCAAATTTGAGTATTGACCAGATGTATCCTAAATGACCAGAAAAAGGCTCTTGTATTTGTTTTGTTAATTCTTTTGAATATAGAATATCACTTCTTAAAACAAATTTTTCGCCTTGAGTTAAGGTTTCTCCTTCGTGCCAAATATTATGGTCAAAAATAATAAGGTCTCCTTGCTTTGGAATGTATGAAGCCCAAATTTCATCCGTTTCTTTTGTTTTGAAAAATAAGGTTCGTCCACCTTTAAATTCAGTTGCACTATTCAAATAAATCATGAACGTCAACTTAGATTGTGTTGTTTCATTTCGATAATGAACTCCATCGAGATGTCTATGAAAATATTGGTTAGCAGAATATTTACAATATCTAAGTCTATTATTCAATTCTTTTAAAAGCCAAACTCCATTTTCGGATTGAATAGTTGAATTTATTTTGATTGTTTCTGGTATATATGGTTTTACTTTTTCAAAAAGTTTCTTAGCTAAATCATCATTATCCATTACAAACCTTTCGTTGTTTCTGTAATAAGTTGGATAATTTGAAATGGCTTTTTTAAATGAGTTTTTAATTCGGGTATCTAATAGTTCCGCACATTCTTTTTTAGATAAAAGAGCTGGAATAACAAAACAAGTAGAGTTTGTATCTGGCAGTATATTTTGTATTTCAATTTTCGATTTTATCAAAGCGATTCAATTTCTTGTTTTAAGTTCTTTTTGGCTTGTGTTTCAAACTTGTTATAAAAAAAGTTCGTTTTGAATATTCTTTCCATTGACAAGAAATGATTTAGTACTTTTTTCCGTCCAGGATTGTAAACTAAGCTAGGATATATTGAATATTCCTTTCTAACGTTTTTGTAATAAATTGAATATGTTTCCCAATTTTGACCTAATACAGAAAGGTCGGCATCTATAAAATAGTTTGTATCACCGTTTGTTGATTTTATGTGTGATTTGGTGGCTAAAATTTGTTTTTTACATAGTTCTATTGTTTCATTAGAAACGGAAATTTGTTTCATACGCCTTTCGGCTAGTTCAACACTTTTTTCTTCATTGTCTGATTTTATAGAATTGTAAATTATGTCGTGATAAAAGAGTGTGAATAGGATGGTTTCCCAGTCCTGTATTTCACTTTTAACATTAGTTAATTGAATAAGTAAATTGTCAAGGTGCTGTAAAGTATGATAATGTCTTTTTTTACTTGAATAGTTTTTTTCAATTTCACTCCATAGTTCGCTTTTCAGACTATCACTGTCTGTATAGTTTGACAAAAGTTCTATGAAAGTTTCTTTTAGCACTATTTTTTTAAAATTACAGCTAACGTGTTCGTGTATGGTTAGTTGCGTTGGCTAGGTCTAAATTAGTAAAAGAAAACGAACCAGAGGAAAATCCGTAGGATTTTCCGAGTACACACAGAACTAGCAATTAAATATACACGTTGTTACCTGTAGTTATTTTATTGCACTATTTCTGTGTATTGAATTGGAATTGCTTGTCTAATTTCTCTCCATTTTGTAATATCATCTTCTTCAGACGAATTTATTAATTCCATTAGGTTCTTATCAAATTTCTTTATTGAAAACTCATTTCGAGCTTTATTGTATGCGGAATAAATACTTTTTCTAATATTGCGATACTTTTCATACTCCAATTTTTCATTAAACTTAGCCAGAATAATCAAGTTTTTATTAACTATCAATTTTCCAGAAAGCTCAAATTCTTTTTCAATGGTAATTGGCATTTTTTCGTTTTCAGGACTTGGAATTATATATTTTAGAAGTTCCGTAGTAATTAAACTGTCTTCAACAAAATTATCCTCAATTGTTACCATTCCATCTTTATTTGTATTAATAATTACAATGTTTCTTTCCTTAATGATAAACGGATCAGATTCAGATCTAAAATTGTTCATATAATTATCAAATCCGTATTCGAATTCGATTACTTTGTAATCAGTTTCTATCAATGTTTCAATTTCTTTTTTACATGATAAAGCAGTAAATATTAGAAACAGAGATAATATCTTAAGAGAGATTTTTGTCATAATTACAGGTAACGTTGTTGTGTATGGTTAGTTGCGTGGTTAAGCAACTAATTTAGCAAATAAATCACAGATAGAATATTCCGCAGGAATGTTCGTAAGTCGGCAGTGACCAAGCAATTAATTATACACGGTGTTAGCAAATCGGTTTTTAATTCCTAAAATTTATATCAAGAGCAGAATCAGAAAGTATATATTCCCAAATCGGTATAAAAGTCAAAACGATTAAAAAAATCGAAAGAAATATTCCAACTATTCCAATTCGATTTCTATTCCGTACAGATTTGATTCCGAGTAAAAGTCCGAGTAATCCAATTCCTATTGCGATTAATTTATTCAATTTTCCACTTGTAACTATTGTAGGGCTTAAATCCGAATCGCTTTGCATTTTTGATAATTCAGTTAGGAATAATTCCGATGTTTGAATGTTAAACCAAATCACAAATAAAATTCCAATTAGAGCTATTATTATCGATATTGTTCCTGTTTTCATTTTTTGGTCAACTGTTTGCTAACGGTTTTGTGTATGATTTCGTTGCGTGTTTAAGCAACTAATTTAGCAAATACAAACTGAATAGAAAATCCGCGAGGATTTTCTTAAGTAGGCTAGTACTAGCAATTAATTATACACGTTGTTGTAACCAGTTTTTCACTCCACTTTTTCATAATAATGATTCAAGTCGTAATTCAATATAATTTTCGGCTTTTCAAAAACTTTATTGCTGAAATATGTACTATGTCCAGCTTGTCCGAATTCATATTCGTAAGTCCAGTCAATTTCGGTTGTTAGTATTCCGTAACTAACTTCATAAGTTCCATTTCCATAAAATCCGCTCTTAAATGTTCCGTCAGATTTTAAATTCAGCGTGTCTGCTTTGTGAGGTGATTCCACACAGCAAGGTTCATTTCCGTAATTAGTATTTACATAAATTCCAACTACACTATTTTTTGTCATAGGAATATTACATCGCAATACTGAAATTCCAATAATTAAAATTATTCCGATTGCGAAAAGTATGCGTTTCATTTAATTTTAGGTTTGAAAATCAAAATCGCAAAGGTTGTAATGAAAATAATTAAAGGTATCTGAAACGCCAAATAGTTAAACTTTTCAATTGGTATTTCTGTTAAACGTCTAATTAATGGTGTTAGCATTAGCCCAAAAATCAGGATTCTAAAAATTTTCCTTTTAAAATGTTTCGTAAAAAACGAAATAAGTCCAATTAATCCAATAATTGCAAAAATTTGGTCATTATTTCCAAATTCAAAACTTGTCCAAAATAGCCATATGATAAATGGAATTCCAATCATTTGTCCCATTAGAATTATGAGAGAATATGAAGTCAAAGAAATGGTCTTTATGATGGTTTCAAATTTCAATTTCGAGGTTTTTCTTAAATTGGTTACAACGTGTTTGTGTATGATTTCGTTGCGTGTTTAAGCACTAAAGTTAGCAAATAAATCACAGATAGAAAGTCCGCGAGGACTTTCGTAAGTAAGCTTTAACTAGCAATGAATTATACACGGTGTTGTAAAACGTTTTTTATTTAAATTTCAAATTCTCATTTAACTCATTTCGGAATATTTTCATATTTTTTTTCATAGTGTAATATGGGAAAATCAATATCAATGTTGCTATTGGAACAAACAATATTAATGCAGGATAAGCTTCTTTTATTATGATTACAGAAAATAATATCAAAAAGAATATTGGTCCAATTATTATCGCAAGTGTTGAGATTTCATCATATCCGAAAATTTTCACGTTTAGTTTGGTTTTCTGATTTTCCACACTTATTATTCCAACAGCATTAGACGATTGAATATTCAGATTCATAAACTTTCTTTTTTTTCTCAAAGTGAATTTATTATCTCCTACTTTTCCGCAAAATATTTTTTTTGAACGATATAATTCGTCTAATAAAATAGGTGTTTCTTCATCAACAATCAGTTTGATTCTTTTCTGAAATTCTTTTGGTTCAATATCATATTCAAACACCAAGGAATCAATTAACTTTAATTTTTTAAATAGACTTTCCATTTTTTCCTCAAATGCTTTACAACGTGTTCGTGTATGGTTAGTTGCGTTGGCAAGAACTAAGTTAGTAAAAGAAAACTTACCAGAGGAAAATCCGTAGGATTTTCCGAGTACACACAAAACAAGCAATTAGGTATACACGTTGTTGTGGTTAGTTTTTTATTCAGATTCGATACATTCATTTATAAATTCCAATGCGTCATTTAAATAATGCCTTAAATCATTAAATTTAACTTCTCCTGGTTGCCAAGAAGAAAACTTCCAATAATTCCAATTTTCAGAATCCGTTTTGGGAGGAATTAGCAGAAAATATTGCTCTTCTGAAATTCCTGCAATTAAAATACTCCGTTCTAATTGTTTTCCAATATCAGCAATTCCATCCTCATTCCAAACTTCAATTAAGAAGCTATCTATGTTTTTAAGATAATCAATTTGTTCAATTTGTTCAAAAGTTGGTTCTATATCATTTGGAGCTGAAAATCCATTTGTAATTCGAAGAAATTCTTTGTAGTCAGTTGGTAATTTAATTCCGAGTCTTTTTTCGGTCAATTTTATTTCAGTTTCTGATGCTGGTTTAGTTCCTAGCCATTTGTTTTCTGTCTGCTCTTGAGTAAACTCAAAATCAGCTAATTCAATGGCTTTCTCTGATATTTGTTTTAATTGACTGTTCATTCTTAAATTAACCACAACGGTTTTGTATAAGATTAGTTGCGTGGTTTAGCAACGAATTTAGCAAATACAAACCGAATAGAAAATCCGCGAGGATTTTCGTAAGCAGGCTCGTACCAAGCAATTAATTTTATACGTTGTTACCCAACGTTTTTATTCTTTTTCCAGTTCAATTACTAATTCATTTCTTGAAATTTCTTCTGTTACAATAAATTCCTTTGTCTTATATCCTTCTTTCCAAATTTTAATTTTAGGTTCAATATTTGGGCAAAATCCGTAATTGTTAGAACGCATAAAAAATATTCCGATTGAATCAGTTGAGAAAATTCGATTAACTTCTTGCGATGCGACAGTAGAATTTATTATTTCAGTGCTTTCAATATTTAAGAATTCTAATCTTACTTTTTCTATAGGTTCTTTAGTTTGCGAATCAATTATTTCTCCGTCAATTATTACCCAACAATCACAAGAGGTTAACAGGAAAGAAATCAAAAGTCCAAAAATCAGATTTTTATATTTCATTCGATTAGTATGTTTTAGTCATTGAGATTGCTATCATAATTCCAATATATAAAAATGGAATTGCACTTAAAAAAATCCAAATCAGATTGTTTTTCAATTCGGTTTTATGTTTTGAAACCAAAAGTATTGTGTTTATTAACGACCATAAAATTCCACCGTAGAAAACAAACAAGAAGATTAAATTTCCATATTGATAAATCCAAGTTCCTCTGTAAGGTTGAACCAAATATTTTAAAAGCATTGCACTTAAACAAATTCCGATAATCAGGATTCCGCTTTTTTTAGTCCAATTTATATTTTTAAGCAATGTTTTCAATGGTTTGGCCAAATGTTGGGTAACGTTTTTGTGTATGGTTAGTTGCGTCGTTAAGCAACTAATTTAGTAAACAAATACGAACCAGAGAAAATTCCGAAGGAATTTTCCAGATAAGCACTTGCCAAAGCAATTAATTATACACGGTGTTGTGGCACGTATTTTATTCTTTTCGGTACGCTATCATTTCCATTGGTCCACTCGGAATTGCATATAGCTTTAATAATTCAGTTGAAACTTCTTTAATTGGTATAGAAACATTTCTTTTTCCATCAAAGTACATTGAAACAAAAAAGGTCGAGTCAATTTTTTCAATTATTTTCTTTTCGCCTTCTTTTCTCTTAAATAGTTTTAAAGTTTCTTTGTCCCAAAGCTCTTTATTAAATTCAAATTCCGATTCTCGTCCATTTTCAGTCAGTACGAAAGTCAGTTTTTCAATATCTTCTTTTTTCAGCGTTGTGATTGTCGGTTCAAGTCGGTAAAAGTCACATTCAAAAACAGCATCTTTTCCATTTGCTTTTCCGTCGATAAATAATTTCAAATAATTATTATTAACCACTTTATACTGGGCAAATTTCCCGTTTTTAGAAGTCAATATTTCGTCTTCTAAAACTTTAAGGTTTGGTGCTTGCTTTTCGAGCGAGAAATCTGTGTAAAATTCCGCAATTGAACCATTAATTTCTAATAATTGAAATCCAGGATAACCTTTTTTGTCATTCCCAGAATCGATTTCTTTTAGTATCCATTTTCCATTCAAATCTTGGCCATTTATTGAATTAAAAATCATTGTTAAAATATGAATAATGTACCTGCTCTCATATGTGCCACAACGTTGTTGTGTATGGTTAGTTGCGTGTTTCAGCAACTAATTTAGTAAACAAAAACGAACGCGAGAAAATTCCGAAGGAATTTTCCAAATAGGCAACGACCAAAGCAATTAATTATACACGTTGTTGGGCGTAGTTTTTTATTCCGCTCTGTTCACGAATTTTAATCTATATTTCACTTTTTCTTTTTCTGTTACTTTCATAGATTCAATAAATTCTTCACAAATAAATTTATATCTAACCGTTTCAAGGGTTATTCCATCTAATAAGTGACCTTGAGATTCTCCAGTATAGTCTTTATTATCTTCCTCATTGGTAATACGCCAACTTCCCCTTTCCACATCTGCTTGTTTAACAAAGCCTATAAACTCTTTAATTTCCTCTACAAGTTCTTCTTTTTGATTTAAAATATCTTTAACTTTTCTCGCATAATTTTGGTTAATTGTGCGAGTGTGAATTACTGGCGAATTTGGTGATAACCACTTATATTTGAATGTAATATCTTCGCTTATTACTTTGTCGAGTATTTTTTGATAATTACTTATTGTATGTCCTTTGACTGATCTTAATGCTTCGATAAGTTCTTTTTCATTTTCGGGATTTGAAATTATATCGTCTATTCTTCTGAGTCCTTCTTCGATTAAACTATTTCCAAAAAGATCTTTATTTGAATTGGACTTTAAATGTAATACGAATGAACCTGGCGAAGATGCAAATGCATTTAATTGATAATTAGCTTGAGTTATATAACTTCGTTTTAAATCTAATTCTGAAGAAAGAATTGATTTTTTATATGCATTTTCTACCAATGACTGATAAAGTTTTGCAAAATCTCCTAAATCATCAATTGGAATACTTTTTTTGTTTTCATCATCTGATAACGATAAATGAACAACAACGTTATTATTTTCAACTACCTCTTCTCGAATAACATCCTCATTTTGTTCCTCTATAAAAAAACAATCTTCCTCAGGTAGAAACTCCTCTTCTAAACCTGAGTTTGTAAAAAATTTAATTTCAAATTCTTTTTCACTTGTATCCTTGGTTTCCCACCACTCAGGTAATTCAGGGTTTAAGAAAATATATCTCAAATCCGTTTTACCATTTAAAAACTTGTATAATCTATTTTGTGAAACAGCAACACAATGATATCTGTAATCATCGTTTGAGATAGTTGTTAGAAGACATAAATATTTTGTTCCCGAATTATCCAAAGCTAAAAATAGCTCTGGAAAATCGTTATAAACGAGAATTCGGTCGATTAATAATTTACGTTTCATTTTAGATTACAATTGCTGAATTAAAATCAAAACTTTCGCTTCTCCACCAAGAAAAATGATTTGGTTTAAAGGTATTCTTTATTTTACCATCATTTGGATTTAGTATAATTTTTCCTAATCTCTTATTTTTTTGAGTTGGATATTTCTTTTGAGCTAAACATTTATTTTTATCGTTCCAAATTGAAACAGAGGATAAAATACATTCTGAAATTCCAGCAAATTTTCTTGTAGAATTCTCACTTTTCTGAGAACAAAAATCAGAACTTACAGCAGGATTGTCTTTACAAAGTCTATAATATTCATCTCCATTAGGATCAAACACATCATCAGGTGGACAAAATTCTGGTAAGTCTTCGTGCCAATTCATATTTTATTCAAGTTTTTTTAGAATCCCAATATATAATTATTTTGCTAACCTTTCTGTTTTTCCTTCAAATTACGCCCAACGGTCTAGTGTATGATTTCGTTGCGTGTTTGAGCAACTAATTTAGCAAATAAATCACAGATAGAAAGTCCGCGAGGACTTTCGTAAGTAGGCTATAACTAGCAATGAATTATACACATTGTTACCCAACGTTTTTTATCATTTCATTTATTCTATTTTCCGCTTCTGTTTTTAAAATTCCGTCATAATAATCTCTAACAAATGGATGTTCAAAATCTTTGTGAGGAAAAATTTCAGGTCTTTCATTTCCACTTTTTGTTATTACATCGCAAGGAATTGAAGATGTATCTCCATATTCAGGAACATTGCTACATAACCAACCAAAATATCCAGTTTCGTGATTCGGATTATTGTAATTTTCTTTATAGGCTAAATAACTTTTTTCGCTTAATGATACCCAAAGTCCGTATTCCAAAGTTTCACAAGCGTCTTTTACTTTTTGCGTAAGTGTTGCTCTTATAAAACGGTCAATTTGGTCTTCGTAATGAATTTCGCAAAAGTCCGATTCTAATTTTCCAAGTTCAGACTTTTCTTGGTCGGAAAGGAAATCGTAATTCGCAGGCGATTTAAACGCTAAAGCAGGCCATTCCGAATGGACTTTTCCACATTCAGAGCACTTAAATTCAATCGTTCTATTTTTCTTTCTTTTCCAAAACATTATTCATTCGGTATTGTAACAAAACCAGTCCAAATCATAACAATATAGATTAAGCACATTATCGATGCAATTTTAAAAAACACTGTGAAAATTTTAAAAATTACAGGTGCTTTTTCAACCAATCCTGTTTCATTTTTGACGTGAAAGTCTTTTAATCTTCCAGTAAGTATTGGTCCGACTTTTCTAAAAAAGAAAAATCCGAAAAGCATAAATAAAGAAAGTCCAATTTTAAATCCCATTTTCGGTTGTTGTTAAATGTTGGGTAACGTGTTTGTGTATGATTTCGTTGCGTGTTTCAGCAACTAATTTAGCAAATACAAACCAAATAGAAAATCCGCGAGGATTTTCGTAAGTAGGCTAGTACTAGCAATGAATTATACACGTTGTTGCCCACAGTTTTTATTCGATTAATGCTTTTTTAAGCACTTCTTTATTTTCATAATTCCCATTTTCTACGATTCGATAAACTTTTTGTTTAAATTCTTCTAATTCCGAATTTGCTATGTTCAATTCGTTTATAAATTCCGCTTCGTTAAATGTCATTTTTGTTTTTATTTCTGCGTCTTTAGGTGTATCATCATAATATTCAGAAAATTCAATTTCGTTTCCTTTGTTACGGTAAAAGACTGATGGATGCCCTATCCATATTTCTTTCCATTTTTTTGACTTTTCCGTGATAATTTTTTTCCAATTCTGATAGTCGTTTAATTCGCTACAACATTGGTGTTCAATTATCAGATTATTCTTTTCAATACGAAGTCCGCCATCTAATGGAACAATTTGGTCATAATAATTTTGCGGTTCTATTTCCTCAATATGTGAATCAATCGTTGCAATTATCAAATCGTCAGTTACTTTAGATAATATCAGTTCATTATTATACTTATCAACTTTAAACAAAGCATTAACTTCAGTCGCTTTTTTATAAAGTTCTGTATAATTCCATTCTTCTTGAATTGGCTCTGAATATAGTATGTACTCGATTTTTCTCAAATTGTGGGCAACGTGTTCGTGTATGGTTAGTTGCGTTGGCAAGAACTAAGTTAATAAAAGAAACCGAACCAGAGGAAAATCCGTAGGATTTTCCGAGTACACACAAAACCAGCAATTAATTATACACGGTGTTACCACACGTTTTTTATTCTATTTTTAATTCGATTGTTTCATTTGCAAAACCTAGAAATCTATCTCTTTCTCCTTTTTTTAAATCTACTTTTAAATTCAATTTCAAATCCTTAATTTTATGTTTTTCCATTAAGTCTTTGGAAATAACAACTCTAATTTCGATTTCTTGGTTAGATTCAATAGTTTCTTTACTATAATTCAAATAAGCAATTTTTTTATCGATTTCAATATTAGAAATATAAAATTGCTTTTCACCTGTGTTCTTAATTACAAATAAGTAAGGAGCTGATAAATCTTGTTTTAGTTCTATAAATTTCAATTTAGTTTTTGAAACTTTGAAACTTAATTCTTTATGTGGAACATTATATTTGATTCCAATAGGAATGTTGTTTCCTTCACTTGGGTTTAAACTAATGAAAGAATATTTCCCACCTTCTGCATGTTGTGCGTTTAGGATTATTTTTAATTCTCTGATCTCTCCAACTTTTATTGGCTTTTTACCCCAATCAAATGAAATATCATCATCGATTAAAAAAGTTGGTTTATTAAACGTGATTTCTTTATTTGAATTGTTTTTAATTCGAATAATTTTAGTGAGATCTTTTTTTCCGTCCGATTTACCAAAGTCAACTAATAGATCACCAATGTTGTTTTCTTGATCTATTTTGAGTTCATTCAAATTAAGTATTTGTAATCCATATTTAGACTTAAACTCAATCCTAAATTTTTCTATTTCGTCTGGATTTGATTCCTTTTTTCCTTTATTCTCAATTTCCTCAATCACGTAAGAACCTAAATTTTGTGACCATTGCATCAATGGTAAGTTTAATTCCTCTAAAATAATCGGTTGTTTTTCTGTAATTAACTTTCCCGTTTTTGAATTGAAGAAAGTTATAAGATTATCAATTTCCGTTTCTGTATAGTGTTTAGAATATATAGGTGTTACTATTGTTTTAAGTTCATCGAGAGATTTTTCACGAACCTTTTTTTCCAATGATTCCCAATAATTATCTGAAATTCCAGAGTTACTTTGTTTCTGGTATTCGATAGTTTGAGTAATTAGTGTTTCGATATTACTAATAGTTCCATCTAATTCTAATAGGTTTTCAATTTTTTCGTCAAGAGATTGAGCGTTTAATTGAAATGCAAATAATGTTAAAAAAGCGAAAATTAAATTGTTTCTCATATGTTTCTTCAAATGTGTGGTAACGGTTACGTATATGAAAAGTTGCGTGTTTGTGTGCGAGGATTTTCCGAAGGAAAATCAGAAGCTAGCAAACGAGCAACTAACTTTGGCTTAGGGGAAAACTAGCGATTTTTTATATACTTTGTTGTGCATAGTACTTTTTATATTCAGATAATATTCGGTTAAATTCGTTTCCACCTTTAAATCCTACTCTTCCAATAATTGCAGGAACTCTTATGTCAAATCCAAGAGGTTCATAAGTCAGATTTATTAGTTCCAACATTTTGTCAAAAAAGTAATTTATTTCGTCTATGTGAGTTGAAGTTCCAAATTCCGTATTTCCAATAGTGTAGTCGAAATCAAAATGAGCTAAATTTTTTCTCCTGTATTTTATAACAGGCAAGAATTTTGTTTTTAACTCTTCCGTTTTTTTTAGAACATTTTCCCATTCAATTTTGTCGCTCTTCTTTAAAAGGTCAGACAAAGTAAATAAACTTAGATTCTTGTTTTGTCCTTGAGTATATGGATCCAAAAGTTTGGCGATTGTAATAAAGAAATGGTTCCAGTAAAACTCAATCAATGTATCACAAAAGTCAGGTAGCAATTCTTCTTTTAATTCTTCACTTTCTTTGTCGTCAGGAAAAGAAGCATCAAATTCAATTAATTTATGTTTAGAATGAAACCAAGCATCAAAAAGCTTGTCAATTATTTCCTTATCTGTATTCATCTCACTTGCTCAGTATTATGCACAACGTGTTGTGTATGATTAGTTGTGTTGGCAGGAACTAAGTTACTAAAAGAAAACGAATCAGAGGAAAATCCGTAGGATTTTCCGAGTACACACAGACTAGCAATTGATTATACACGTTGTTAGCTACCGTTTGATTAATTTATAAAAGAGGATATAATGTTTTAATTACTCCATCCTTAAAATACATTTCAACTTTGATATTGTAATTCGTTTTCGATATAATTTTTCCGTTTTTTGGTTGTTCCTTTTCTATACTCTCGTAGGCGAGCTTGCAATATTGTATTAGAAGACTCATATTCCAATTACGTGGAAAGAAAGTACTCGGAGCAGTTTTTTTTATCCATTTTCGAGTTCGTGGGTTTAAGAATTCAATTTCGGCTTCGAAAACTCCAGTTTCCGTATTTTCTCGGAGTATTTTCAACAATTTCACTTTGTTCTTATCATAGAAATGAACACCAGTTACTTTTCCCTTTATCACTCGACCTATTGTTGCATGAATAAACATATCCACTATATCTTGACTAAACACCATTCCTTTTGGAGTAAGCATTATTCTTTCCGATTTAATTATATTTTTATCAAGAATAATTTTTTGAGCCCTAGCCGAGTTTGTTCTCCTTAGATTTTTTAGAATATTGGAATTGCGTTTTAAACTGAGCATGGATGAGAATGGACCTTCTCCATCTGTTATATTTAATGGAATTGTTGGCTCAGTTTGGACAATAAACACTCCAGGAGTAAGACCTTGTTTGTCTGTTGTCTCCGCATTATTAATAATGTAATAGTGATAATGCATATGGTTGCTAACGTGTATGTGTAAGGTTTCGTTGCGTTGGTTTGCTTAAAATTAATAAAAGAAACCAAAACCACTGATGTTTTTGTCTAAAATATTCCAAGTACAAAAAAAAGAAGCAATGAACTTTACACGTTGTTGTATGCTGGTTTATTCTCCAATAAGTTCTGCATTAATTTTTTTAAGAATTTCAATTTTTGATTTATCTATTCTAAGTTTAATCTTAAACTTTATGATATATTTTAATTCATAATTATCACTTTCATCAAAGCATTGGAATTCTTTTACCTCATTAACAAAACCTTTATCCGAATATGAATATTCAATTTTTGTTTTATAATTCGAGATAATTTCTTTTGATATTAGTCTTTTTTCTGAGTCATAACAATAAATTTCTTTTTTACTATTCTGGTCTCCATCTTCATAGTAGGTTTGAAAATTCCCAATTCTGCAATTATCAATATAATCATAAAGATATTGCCATCTTATTTTTTTTGTGTCTTCAAATCTTTGATTTAATTCAATAATTTTATTTTCGGAATCGTAAACTTCTTGAAGGTAAGTTGAAGTATCTTGATGAGTTTCTTTTGTATTTTGAGTATGGATATATTTAATCGATGCAGATAAAGAATCATCTTCTTCATAATATTTATTCTCCACTATTAATCTATCGTTAAAATCATAATCATATTTTGTATATAAACTATAAAACTCACAAGATTTACAACTCGATTTATATTTTTTTGACATTACTAGTTTGCCATCTTTGTAGTAAAATTGATTAATTGTTCCAACTACATTTAATTTATTATAGTGATGCCTTCCATATGATATTGCTTCAAGAATATTTCCTGAATTATCAAAATAAAATTCTGATTTACTTATCTTTTTTCTCTTATTTTTTTCGTTTATAGAATAACCAATTTCTGTAATTTTTATATCACCAATTTTCTTTGCAATTATTTGTGAATTGCTTTTCGAGAAATTAATTAAAAATAAGATTAAGATTATTCTTCTTATCATCCTAAATGGTTTTCAAACTTGCATACAACGGTTTGTGTAAGAATAGTAAGGGATTTCGAAGGACTGAACTTTCAATTTATCACTTAGCCAAATTTGCAATTTTTTCTTTAATTAATAGACATGCAAAATTGTAAATTTTGCGGACTTTGTAAAATGCACTTCACTTTGGGATAAGCACTAAAACCCTTATTATTTTTACACTTTGTTACCTGTAGGCTATTTTGTTTCAGTTCCTATTTTTCCGTTGATTTGTTAATTCGTATGAAATTATATACGCCTTTTCCTTCTGCAATTAATTCATCATTCTGAAAGGCTTTCATTTTCGTTACAAGTATTCTATTACCTAACCTAACTATTTTACCTTCCACAATTATTTCAGATGCTTCAGCACCTTTTAAATAATCTATTCTTAAATCAATAGTTACTAATTTATCTTCCAATGACGTAAAGTGAGTGCTTCCTGCAATACCACCAACAGAGTCCATTATTGTAGCAATAATTCCTCCGTGCCACCTGTTTGTTCTCATATCTCCAACAATTTCATCTCTAAAGGGAACTTTAACTTTTACAAACCCTTTTTCAAGTTCCAATAATTTTAGTCCTAAAAATTTATGAACTGGAATACCTTCTTCAATTATTTGTTTAATAAATCCTATGTTTTTTTCTATCATTTATTTTGATTCTAATTATTGTTCTTGGCTTACAGGTAACGTGTTTGTGTATGATTTCGTTGCGTGTTTCAGCAACTAATTTAGCAAATACAAACCGAATAGAAAATCCGCGAGGATTTTCGTAAGTAGGCGAGTACTAGCAATGAATTATACACGGTGTTAGCACCAGTATTTTAATTCCGTTTTGGATGTTTTTTTAAAATCTGTTTTGTCGGTATTAAAATAATATCTACTATAAAATTTTTGTCCATATTCGTTCTCATATTCCAACAATAACATAAGGTCTTTAAATTCAGATGGTCTTTTGGGAAAATGACTTTCTCTATCTTTATGTTTTGTTTCAACAACTTTACTAAATATAAAAGGAATAGTTTCTTCCTCGTGTGCTTTTAGTGCTTTGTTGGGATTAATATTTTTTTTGAAATTTAAATAATCGGAATTCTTACGTTGGCACATTTTAATGTTGAAAGCATTAACCTCTGAATTGTTTCTAATAATCAAGTCAAATTTCCATTCAAATTCGTAAATACTAATTCCTTCAGGTGTGTTTACTGGAACTCCAACTGGGTTTTTAGAAGAATGTCTTATAAACTTTTGGAAACTTGTGATTCCTTTGTTTGGCTCTATATCCACTACTAATTTTGGTCTTTTTAAATAGTAATTATAGATTTTTGGCAATGCAAAATATAGCAATCCTAAAATCAATGCTACTATTGCTAATAGTATTCTTGTATCCATTTAATTTCGAGGGTTATTTTTTATAAATTAATTCTAGAAAGTCATCATCATTAAACTTCAAATTTCTCATTTCAGGATTTGTCATTAGTTTTGAAGTTGCAAGAATTATCATTTGTGCGACAATAACTTTGATTTTCCAATATATATCTTGAGCTAACTTTTCTTTTCCACCAATTTTAACTATGTCATATAAATCATAAGACCTTTCTCCGTGAGCAATATCATTACGTATTTTAAAACCAACATCTAAAATCTCTTTTAAAACTTTTGCGTCTTTTTTATTTCTTGTTATACTCAAAACACAAGTCATTTTTATGAAGTCAGAAGATGTGTTTTTGCTAAACAGACCTTCTAATGAATACAATAAGTCAAGCAAGTTATCCATTGAAATTTGATAACTTTCAACTGCTGTTAAGTATCTTTTAATTGGCCATAAATTAAAATGCCATTTAGTAGCAAGTCCATTTAAGTTTCCAATTAGATTGTTTAGCTTCTTCTTTTCAATTAAAACTTCGTGCATAAATGAACTACTCGCTTTTAAAGTCGCATATTTTCTTTTTCCAGAACTTATTTGAAAAAAGCCATCACTTATCGGATTATCATCTCTAATAACTATTGAGGTTGTTGGGAATGATAAATGTAAACCTGCAAGAAAGAAAAATTTAAGTTCCTTTAAAACTGCAAAATGCCTATGATAAGCATTTAAAAAATCTTCATTCCAGTTTGGCATATAACCATCAAAATCTTTTTTTATTGGAATGGTTTTAAGTGGTTTTTTATATTCAACTTCTATGATTGAAAACCCCATATTATAAGACCATTTCTTATAATTTTCAATTTTTAAATATTCGGGTAATTTCCCACAATGTTTTTCAATTAATTCAGGAATTCTGTTCTCATTAACCATTCCAGAAATAAATCGAGGGAATATAAATACTGAAGCACTTTTAATGTCATTAATATCTGTATTTTTTAAACCACCAGTAAAACCATATTCAAATTTCCGATTCCATACTTCGTTGGAAAGAATCAGTTTTAAATTGTCGGTTAGGTCAATTTTAATCGGTTCAGTTGAGTGTTCACTATCAGTATGGTAGCAAGGTAAAATCCATCTTGAAATTGTACTCATAGTTGTTTGTTCATATTGGTGCTAACACATTTATATACATATAAATGTAATCAAAGATAATAAAATTTAAATCATCTCGAAATTCAATCTATAGCTCTAGTAACTAAATAATTATATGTGCGTATATTAAGTATCATTAGATTTTTTTTATTAAATTGAACAAAATTTGATATTTAATATGCGCATATATAAATGGATTTAAAAAATTACAATATTTTACTAGGTACGCTTAGAAATAAAAAAGTTATATGGATCCATTTTCCTTTTAATCAAAAACTTAAAAATGATTTAAAAAGACGTTTTCCATCGGCAAGATGGAGTACTACGATGAGACAATGGTATTTACCAGATCTAACAACTATAAGATCTGCTTTAAACCTAATGGAAGATTCTTCCTATTCAAAATTATATTATCAAATACATTCAAATAATAAAGTTGCATTTCAAAAATTTAAAGAGCAATTAGATTTGAAGGCATACAGCCCAAATACAATGCGTATGTATCTGGCAGAATTTTCTCATCTTCTATTGATATTAAAACATCATCCAGTAGATGATCTATCTCAAAAGAGACTAAAAGATTATTTTCTGTACTGCGTAAAAACGTTAAATATGAAAGAAAGTAAAATGAACGGTAAAATAAATGCTGTAAAGTTTTACTTCGAAAAAGTACTGCATGAGCCCAAAATGTTTTTCGATATCCCAAGACCAAAAACACCTGCAACATTACCTAAAATGTTAAGTAAAGCAGAAATTAAACGACTATTTAGCCAGGTAAATAACGAAAAACATTTATTAATTTTAAAACTATGCTATGGTATGGGTTTACGCGTAAGCGAAATCGTGAAAATTAAAATTCATCATATAGACAGTGACAGGATGCAAGTACTCATTACGTCAGCCAAAGGAAAAAAAGATAGATATGTAAACTTACCAGAAAGCGTTCTCGAGTCATTGAGAACCTACTATAAAAATTATAGACCAAAAGATTGGCTTTTTGAAGGTCAGTATGACGGAGCCTACAGCACGAGAAGCGTACAAGCAGTCTTTAAACGAGCCATGAAAAAAGCTAAAATAAGAAAACAAATAGGTATCCACGGTTTACGCCATAGTTATGCAACTCATTTGTTAGAAAGTGGAGCAGATTTACGTTTTATTCAACAACTATTAGGGCATCACAGCATCAAAACCACCCAAATCTATACTCATGTCTCTAAAAGTTCTACATCTAATGTTAAAAGTCCTTTAGACACTTTATAACTTATTATGAAGGGTCAAAATCATTTTCAAACCTTAAATAGCCAAAAAACTTAGTAAAAAAAAAGCGCATGTAATTTAAACATGCGCTTAATTAACTATTAATTAACCATAGGGATTATGAGTTACCTTTTGCAAAATTAAGTTGATTATTTATTTCTAAGGTTGATGTATGGTAAGAAATAGAAATAACTTACCTGGATATTTGGTGTTAATCTATTAAAACAGACTTTAATCTGTAACTATCAAAAAAGTAAGAAAATTTTTACTGTTTTGATAGGTCTTTTCTAATTCGGCTCAAACTTTCTGTAGTGATACCTAGATAAGAAGCAATATGATAGTTTTTTACACATTTTTCAATATCTGGATAAGTGGTTATAAAATTGAGATAACGATCAGATGCATTTTGAGATAAATTTGCAATAATACGTCTTTGAAAAGCTGCAAAAGCTAACTCTAATTTTTGTCTAAAATAGGTTTCAATTTCAGGGATATGTTCATAGAGATAATCTCTATTTTGTCTAGACATTTCATATACTACAGTATCTTTTATTGCCTCTATGTTCATAATAGCTTTCGTTTCAGTAAAAAAAGCAGTACAATCACTCATCCACCAATCTGCAATACCAAATTGTACAGTATGGTCTTTGCCTAAATCATCTGTATGATAGAGTCTTAGACAACCCTTAACCACGTAAAACTGTACATCTCCTTCGTCATTAGCATTTAAAAGTTGAGTGCCTTTGTTGTACTGTTTTAACGTAAATAAAGACTCAATAACTTTTATTTTTTCTTCGGAAAATGAAAAATTTTTAAAAATCTGGCTTATGTTATATATTGATTTAGACATTGCAAACTATTAGTCCTTTTAATATACGTAAAACCTTTAAATAGAGACTTTAAGCTTTTGGTTTTTCTTTAGATATTAGATGATTGGTAATAATTAACAAGAAAAATCTTAAAGAATATACGATTTGGTTAAAAATAAAATCAAAACATGATTGTCAAAAATTTTATAACTCTGTAGATATTATTTTATTCATTATTTAAAATCTCTTTGACTGCCTGTCTATATTTAATTGGGTTAGTCGCTTTTTTAATCTTTTTATATGTTTTTTGCGGATTTGAGAACGACTGAGAAAAATACTCCCAAAAACCAAGCATTTTCATTTTTATTGGTGTAGGTCCAGAGAGCGCAGCATCGTACTGTTCATAAATTTCGTTGTGAAACGCCTCAAATAATTCCCAACGGTTTTTAGGGTATACTGTCGTGTCGTTTTTTATCATACTTGGTAAAAACGGATCTGCAATCAACCCACGACCAATCATAAAATGATCAATACTCGGGAAACGTTCTTGCATCTTTTTAAACTGAGTAACCGTGGTAATATCGCCATTGTAGTAGAGCTTATGTTTTGCGACATCTAAACATTTTTGAAACGCTTCTAAATCAACACCACCTTTATACAATTGCTTCCCAATACGAGCATGAATCGCTACATTTTTTAAAGGATATTTATCTAAAATAGGGAAGGTGTGTAAAATTTCTTCACTGTTCTCATAACCCATTCTCATTTTCATGGACACCAAAATATCAGTTTCATTGTGTGCACGATGTAAAATGTTGTCAATTTTATTTGGGTCACAAATTAATCCAGATCCCATACCTCGATTGGTCACCATTGGGTAAGGGCAACCTAAATTCCAGTTGAGTTCTTTATATCCAAATTGTTGTACATATTTGGCAACAAATAAAAACTCCTCAGCGTCATTGGTGATGACTTGTGGTATGACTTCGAGCGTTGTATTATTTTCTGGTAATAAATCGCGCTCGTATGAAGATTTTACTTTGAGCTTTCCATTAAGACGAATGTAAGGTGCATAATAAGTGTCGATACCACCAAAATATTTTTGCTGTGCATTCCTAAATCGGAAATCGGTAAACCCTTGTAAAGGCGAAGATAAAAGTGTAAAACTCATAGTTTGTGCTTGTGGCAAATATAAGCGAATTGTTTAATGTTTTTTTAGCATGTTTTCAAGTCTTATTTGGCATTGTTTCCGAAGAAAAAGACAATAAAAAACCACTTTGAATTCACAAAGTGGTTTTGAATTTATTTTAGGTTATAATTTATTTTTTTAAGAACCGTTGGTAAGTAATCTTATTTTGGTTTTCTATCACTTTAATTAGGTAAATCCCTTTTGATAAACTTCTAACATCTATTGACGTATTTGTAGATTCAAGTAACTGTTTTCCTTGTAAGTCATAGATATAAAAACTTTTAAAAGGAGAATTAGTCTCAATATTTAAAAGGTTCTCAACTGGATTAGGAAATAATTTAAAACGATTTGTTTCAACATCGCTTATCATTAAAGTAGCATCATTACATTCAGCTTCAGTGTCTACAAAATTTGTAGTTCCTGGATTTGGATTTGTCCAATTTGCAATACTATAGTTTTTATCATCTACAAATATACACGTTAAATTAAACGCGTTTAAAATAGAGAAATTAGTCATATTAATATTGTTTCCGTTTCTTAAGTCAACACTTGTTAAAGCAGTAGAAGAGCATAATAAGTTTACAAGAGCTGTATTGTTAGATAAATCTAATACGGTCAACAAGTTAACACTTTGAAGCTCGAGTTTCTCAAGTAAGGTATTAGCAGTTAAGTCTATAGTGCTAACATCTGGATTGTTACTTGCAATAAGTTCTGTTAAATTAGTATTGGCTGCTAGATCGATACTTTGTAAGTCGTTTTGTGTACAATCCAAAACTGACAATTGAAGGTTGTTAGATAGATCTAAAATTGTTAAATCATTATCATTAATCCTTAGGGAATTTAAGACTGTATTAAAAGAAAGATCAATATCATTAATATCGTTATTATGAATGCTTATAAATGTCAACAAGGTATTATTTGTAAGATCTAATTCTGTTAACTGATTAGTTTGAGCAGATAATTGAGTAAGCATTGTATTTGTTGAGAGATCCAAGCTTGTAATATCATTACGCGAACAGGATAAAGTTGTCAAATTTATATTATTAGTAGTGTCTAGTTGAGTTAAATTATTATCTGTACAAAGTAGTTGAGTTAAATTTGTGTTTGCAGATACATCTAAGGATGTTAGTTGGTTATTAGAGCAGCTTAAAGAAGATATCTCTGTAAAAGCTTCGATACCAGTTAAATCTGATATGTTTAAGTTAGTTACATTGATGCCAAATGTAAAAGCTTCAGCTTCTGTGAATTGTATGTCAGTATCTCCATTTGAATTAATCGTTGTACTATTTAAAAGTGCAGCTTTAAAATTAGCATCAGGAATATTTACTATTGTAGGATCTGAAGATGGTAATAAAGCATCGTCATAAATTTTAACAATGTTACCGCTTCCTCCATTAACAACATACATATTACCTAAGTTATCTATAGTAATAGATCTCGGTTGATCTAAATTAGTAGTTACAAAATCTGAAATCACACCTGTAGCAGCCTCATATTTTATAATTTTATTTTCCTCAGGAAATGTATTGTAATACGTGAAATAAACGTCATCATTTGGTGCCACAGCAACGCCTCTAATATTGTTTATATTACTAGTTATTGTTGTCTTAGTTCCTGTTGGTGTTATTTTGTATAAAATTCTGTCATTTCTGTCAGCCAAAAACAAATCTCCATTAGAATCAAAAGCGATACCTTCTGGAGTAAAGAATCCAGTAGCTAAAACAGTTGTTGTAAGGTTAGCATTAATTCTAACTACATTAGCATCATTCTCCGAAGCATAATAAAGTAAGTCATCCTTAAAATCTAAACCGTAAGGTGATGTGCCAAAAATAGTAATATAATCGCTTACAGTTCCTGCAGTATCTACGATTAGTATCTTTCCATTAAAAGGTTCTGCAACAAACAAATTACCGTTATTATCAAAAGCAATATCATGAGCTCTAAAACCGGTAGTAGCAAATAAAGTTTGCGTTCCGGATGCATCTAATTCGTAAATGTTTCCTGTGAAAAGTTCAGAAACAAAAACATTGTTATTTGAATCTACAGCAATCCCTTCAGGAGAGGAATAACCAGTTGAAAATTCTGTGATAGTTTGGGCTTGTAGCACTATTGAAAATAATCCAATAAATACGATGAAAGGTAATTTTTTAAGCATAAGTGTTATAGATTTAGGGTATAATTCTTACAAATATAACATTATATAACCAATAAAAGGACCATCTAGAGATTTCTAGATGGTTTTAGAAATTAATATTTTAATTAATTACAAAGCTGCTGCTCCTGCCGAAGCTACTGCGTGGTCATCTTCTACACTACTACCGCTTACACCAATAGCTCCAATAATGTCTCCATTTGCATTTTTAATACAAACACCACCAGGAAAAGAAATTAATCCATCATTAGAATGTTCTATATTAAATAAGGCACCACCAGGTTGTGATAACGACCCTATTGTACCAGTATCCATATTAAAAAAACGTGCAGTTCGCGCTTTTTTCATAGCAATATCAATTGAGCCCAACCAGGCACCATCTTCTCTGGCAAAGGCAGTTAAATTAACACCAGAGTCCATTACTGCAATATCCATTTTTGTACCCAATTCTTGAGATTTTTTAATCGCAGCGTCTATAACTTGTTGGGCTTGTTGTAGTGTAATGTTCATCTTTTTATGTTTTTAAAATTAAATTTATCTTAGTAAAGATACCATAAATAAAAGAGGCTTTGATATAAAAAAAACCACTTCGTAATCGAAGTGGTTTTTAAATCTTAAACATCTAATGTTTAAAAAAATTACTTTATCATCTCATAACTGCGTTTAATGAAATTAGTGAGTTCTTCACCTTTTAATAAACCTTGAGATAAACGAGCCAAGTCTAAACTTTGCGTAATTAAACGTTCTTGTTTTTTCTTGGTTTTGGTGTTTAAAATTTCAGAAACCAATTCAGAGTTCGTGTTAACGATTAGATTGTACATCTCTGGCATATTACCAAACATATTCATTCCGCCACCACCAGTTTGTTGCATCTCTTTCATACGACGCATAAATTCTGGCTGTGTAATAATAAATGGGCTTGCATCACTATCACTTGCTTCTAACTGTACAGAGAATTTTTCTTGAGGTATTACCTCTTTTAATAGGGTTTCTAATGCAGTATTTTCTTCTTCAGTTAATTTAGAAATCGCAGTATCGTCCTTTTTAATTAAGTTGTTAATATGATCTCCATCTACACGTGCAAAAGAAATATTTTCTTTAGATGTTTCTAATTTTTGAATCAAATGAGATACAATAGGAGAATCTAAAAGTAATACTTCATAACCTTTAGCTTTTGCAGACTCAATATATGAGTGTTGCGCATCTTTATTCGATGCATACAAGATTACAAGCTTACCATCTTTATCGGTTTGGTTTGCCTTTATTTTGTTAAATAATTCGTCATACGTGTAGAATTTACCATCTACTGTTGGATACAATGCAAAAGCATCTGCTTTTTCAAAGAACTTGTCTTCAGAGAGCATTCCATATTCAATAACAATTTTGATGTCGTCCCATTTAGCTTCAAAATCTTCTCTATTAGAATTAAAGAGTGATTTTAACTTATCTGCAACTTTACGTGTAATGTATGAAGAGATTTTCTTCACAGCACCATCAGCTTGTAAGTAAGAACGTGACACGTTTAACGGTATGTCTGGAGAATCAATAACACCTCTTAACATTGTTAAAAATTCTGGTACAATACCTTCTACATTATCGGTAACATATACTTGATTTTGGTACAATTGGATTTTATCTTTTTGTACATTTAAATCATTGGTCATCTTAGGGAAATATAAAATCCCAGTTAAATTAAACGGATAATCTACATTTAAATGAATATTAAATAAAGGCTCCTCAAACTGCATTGGATACAGTTCTCTATAGAAATTTTTATAATCATCACCTTCTAATTCTGTTGGTTGTTTTGTCCAAGCAGGATTAGGATTGTTAATGATGTTATCTACAGTAATCTGTTTGTGTGGCTCAGTAGTTTCTTTACCGTCTTCATCTGTAGTTGTTGCAGGTGTAAAGTCTGGATCGTTAACCTCTTTTGTACCAAATTTAATTGGTACAGGCATAAATTTATTATACTTTAATAACAACTCTCTAATACGAGCTTCTTCTAAAAACTCTGTAGAATCTTCAGCAATATGAAGTACAATTTCGGTACCTCTTGTGGTTTTATCAGATGCTTCTAATGTAAATTCTGGTGATCCATCACAGGTCCAATGAGCAGCAGGCTCATCTTTATGAGACTTAGTAATAATCTCTACTTTTTCTGCAACCATAAAGGCAGAGTAAAAACCAAGACCAAAATGTCCAATAATACCAGAGTCTTTTGCAGAGTCTTTGTATTTATCTAAAAACTCCTCAGCTCCAGAAAATGCAACTTGATTAATGTACTTTTCAACCTCTTCGGCTGTCATACCTAAACCTTGATCAATAATATGAAGTTTTTTACCTTCCTTATCAATTTTAACCTCAATTACTGGGTTACCGTATTCGCTTTTAGATTCGCCAATACTCGTTAGGTGCTTTAATTTAAGTGTAGCATCGGTTGCATTACTTATTAACTCACGTAAAAATATTTCGTGATCGCTGTACAAGAATTTTTTAATGAGTGGGAAGATGTTTTCTACCGATACATTAATGTTTCCTTTTGTCATGATATAAATTATTTGTCATTCCTGCAATGGCAAGAACTGTATTAATGTTAATTTTTTATTACATAATAGACTAGACAAAAAAAGTACCAATGCTAATAAGGTGACAAACTGACACAATTTTAACTTCGGAAATGTGAAACCTCCATATTTTGACTTTTTATTTAAAAACAGGATGTTATTTATTCCAATTTCCGAAGATAATAGAATACTATGCATGCATAACGAATGCGTTTGAGTTTCAAAAATCTTCGTGCTTAAATAGTTAAATTGCATAACTTATTTAAAGTATAATGAGTTTTCCATTTTCATGGAAACAAAAACAAGTTTTTATGTACAATTCCAAAATTATAGGTTTGGGACATTACGTTCCTGATAATGTGGTGACCAATGATGATTTATCCAAAATGATGGATACTAATGACGAATGGATACAAGAGCGTACTGGTATAAAAGAACGTCGTTGGGCAATTGCAGGATCTGATGATACCACCTCTGGGATGGGAGTAAAAGCAGCAAAAATTGCAATAGAACGCGCAGGTATTGATAAAGACGATATAGATTTTATCATTTTTGCCACCTTGAGTCCAGATATGTATTTTCCTGGTCCAGGCGTGCAAGTGCAACATGCATTAGATATTAAAACGGTTGGAGCTTTAGACGTACGTAACCAATGCTCTGGCTTTGTGTATGCATTGTCTGTAGCAGATAATTTTATCAAAACTGGTATGTATAAAAACATTCTAGTTATTGGTAGTGAGCTGCATTCTCACGGATTAGATAAAACAACGCGTGGACGAGGAGTTACCGTTATTTTTGGAGATGGAGCAGGAGCAGCTGTTTTAACAAGAGAAGAAGATACGAGCAAAGGTATTCTATCTACACATTTACACTCTCAAGGTGAGCATGCCGAAGAATTGGTGCTTGTTGCTCCTGGGATGGGAAAGCGTTGGGTAAATGATATTATTGCAGATAACGACCCTAATGACGAAAGTTATTTTCCGCACATGAATGGACAATTTGTATTTAAAAATGCAGTAGTTCGTTTTAGTGAAGTGATTATGGAAGGTCTAATGAAAAACAATCTTGAGGTTGATGATATTGATATGTTGATACCGCATCAAGCCAATTTACGAATCGCTCAATTTATACAACGCAAGTTTAAATTAGATGACGACCAGGTTTTTAATAACATCCAAAAATATGGTAATACGACTGCTGCCTCTATTCCAATCGCTTTAACTGAAGCTTGGGAAGAAGGTAAAATAAAAGAAGGTGATACAGTTGTATTGGCTGCTTTTGGTAGTGGTTTTACTTGGGGAAGTGTGATTATTAAATGGTAACACCAATTCCTGCGCAGGTAGGAATCTCGTAGTCGCAATTATAAAACTTAAGTGTAGTGAGAAAACCTAGATGATAGGCTTGCAAGCTTATTGGTAAACAATATCTAATATGATATAGTCACCAAAAATGAAGGCATCAATTAAGCTGTTTATAAAACTATTCTTTCTCCTCCTAATATTTGAAATCTTATTAGGTCTTGGGAACTATTTCTTTTCTTCGGAAGGTACAGTCTTTCTAGGAATTAAGATAAGTACTGTTACGAGTTCATTACTTTATTTTTTGAGTATGCCAATTAACATATTTGGACGAGATTTACCGTTTTATGCTCGGGAGACTTGGGTTGGTATAGTATTAACAATTCTCAATATATCTATACAGGCTTTTTTAATTATGCAGCTCTATTTAACATTGCGACGATCTAAAACAAAAAATCCCAAAGATTAAACTTTGGGATTTTTCTGCTATTAACCAATTAACAAAACACTAAAACTATAACCATTAAATTGTAGTCTGTTAAATTGATTAGCTTTAAAACTTATCACAATCTTAAGACGCTCAAATTTGCTTTTTATTTCATTCGTTAACATTTTTAACTATCAATTAACAAAGTTGATAGTTTTAAATTATGGTGTATAAAAAAAATCCGTAGCTTTTACTACGGATTTTTCTAACTATTAATCATTTAATTTACTGTATATTAAAAGATTAAATTTAATAAACCAATTATTATGTTGCTGGTTTGGTCGTTATTAAATCAAGCAAATTACAGTTGCTAGCTAGATTAACATTTATTTATAAATAAAAACCCAAAACTTACGTTTTGGGTTTTCTTATTTGATAACCGTACACTTAACACTAACCATCAACTATTATATGTAGGTTACCAAATTGTCTTTGAGATTTTATATAAATCCTCCGCTTCCAGATTTTTCATTGTCATCTCTGTTTTTACGTTGTAAGGCTCTGTATTTTCCGCCTCCAAAACGGTAGGATAAGCCAATATTCCATGTGTTAGATTCCCAGTTAAATTGTCCAACTTGTGGTGTTGGTCTATCGCCATCAAACTCAAATTTCATTGTGTTTAAGATGTCACTGTAATTAAAACTAAATGTGGCTCTGTCGTCTTCTAAGAAGCTATATCTAAGACCTGTGTTAACCATAAACATTGGCTTACGATTAAATTGCAGACCTTTTTCTTCTCCTCTATACATCGTAAATAAGGATAGACTCAATTTTTTGGTTACTTTAAAATTATTGAACAATCTAAAGTTGTAAACCACATTATCAACTTCTACGGTAGAGCGTTGTATGTCATCTACAGTAGCAATATCTGTAGGAGCAGTTAGTACTTCTGCTATACCTTTTTGCTGTCTTGCGAATAAATCGAAACTTCCATTTAAACTCCACCATTTTGTTGGTCGATAATTACTGCTTATCTCAATACCAAAAGCTGTAGTGTTTTCAAAGTTATCGTAAGTTAATATGTTTTTATTGAGATCTAATCGGTCAATAAATACAGCTCTATTAATTTCGTCTTCTACTAATCTATAAAATACGCCTCCAGTTAAGGTTCCGTTTTCAAATTTTCTGGTGTAATTAACTTCTATTGAATTTGTGAACTGTGGTTGTAGATTCGTATTTCCGAAGGAAGAAATTAAAGGTGTACTCCATTCTCTAATTGGATTTACTTGCTGCAATCCTGGACGATCTACACGACGACTAAAACTCATTTGATATGAATTTTTATCACTAGGCGTATAGGTTACAAAAGCAGATGGATATATTTGAAAATAGTCATTCTCAAAAGGTGTTGTTTCACTTGTGTTTTCTAATTGTCGTATGGCAGAAGCATCTTCTGAAACAGTTTCTGCACGTGCGCCAATTTGGTAGCTAAATTTTTCAAATGTCTTGCCATAAGTGACATACAAGGAATAAATGTCTCTTTTGTAGCTAAAATCGGTAGCAGGAGTTGGAATAAATTCATCACCATTATTAGGTGTTGAATCTTGGTTTTCGTTCACAGATAAGCCTGTAGAGTTGTAATCTATATTAGTGTCAAACAAACGCGCTTCTGCACCAATTTCTAATTTTGCTTTATCAGATAAGGGATTCACATAGTCTAAATTAATAGTTGTTTGATCTCTGTTAGTATCTACATTATCTATATAATTAGGAGGAAACGGAATATTAGTAAAATTGAAATTTGCAATTTCATCTTGGGCAAAAACACTGTAATCTACTTCTAAGTCTATTTTTTCGCCTTCCTTTTTTAATTTATGATTATAAACGCCATTGTACTGCTCTACGGTATTATCAATATCATTAAAAAATGTTTGCAACTGGAGAGGTTCATCTATGTATTGAATGCCTACGTCTCCACTTCCTAAACCTGTAAATAAATTTTGATTAGTAAAAAAGGATACTGTATTATTATCATTCATATAAAAATCTACACCAACTTTATAGAGATGTGATTTATTATTATTTAAAAAATTAAAGGTTTGAATAGATTGGTTGTCTAAACGCTCAATACTACCATAATTTGCATTGTTACCAATATTATTACCGTAATTTCCGTAGAAATTAAATTTCCCATTACGATAATTCATATCGATAGAGCTATTAAATTTTGCATTAATTTCTTTAGTTAAGCCTAAATTAATATTACCATTAAAACCTATAGATGTGTTTTTATGTAAAATAATATTAATGATACCACTCATACCTTCGGGATTGTATTTAGCTGAAGGATTTGTAATAAGTTCAATTTGCTTTATTGAAGTAGAAGGGATTTGACGTAATAACTGTGCAATTGGCACATTAGACAATTTGCCATCTACCATTACACGAACATTCTCGTTACCACGAAGACTAATATTACCTGTTTGCTGATCTACGTTTACAGATGGAAGATTATTCATTATATCGCTAGCAGTTGCACCAGCAGTTGTTAAATCTTTACCTACGTTAATGACTTTTCTATCAACTTTTTGTTGAATTGTTGTGATTTCGGCAACTACGGTAACTTCGTCTAAGCTCGCAATGTCTTCTTCTAGTCTAATGTCGCCAAGGTTAATTTTGTAACTGTCCTCACCCATATTTATGGTTTTGGATATGGTTGTGTAACCTATGTATTGAATAGAGACTATAATTTTACCTTCGGGTATTTTGTCTATTTCAAAAGTACCATCCTCTTTGGTAATACCACCTGTAATAGTTGTATTGGCAATATCCTTAATAACGATGTTTACATAGGGAAGCGGTTCATTTAAGCTTGCGTCTATAACTCTACCTGAAACTTGACCGTCTCTTAATTCTAATTTTGGAGGTTGTGCAAAGGCGAAGATTGTAAATAGACAAATGCACAATTGTGTAAATGATTTCATTGTTGATTGATTTTTTTGATTGATTAGATGAAAAATAAAATGATTGTTAAATAATAGACGATGACAACTTTATATTGTTACTTCTTTTAACACTACTTAACATGGTTTTAACATTTAAAGATTTATCTTTCTAAAGAGTTTTATTTTTGTAATAAAGAAGACAATATGAGTAAAAAGACATTAGTAATAGGAGCATCATTAAATACACAACGTTATTCTAATATTGCGATTAAAAGGTTGAGAAGTTATAACCATGAAGTTGTTGCTTTTGGTTTGAGAAAGGGAGAAGTTTCTGGTGTAGAAATAGATATTAGTTTAATGCCTTACACAGATATAGACACAGTTACATTATACCTTAATCCGCAGAGACAAGTTGAGTATTATGATTATATAATAAAGCTAAAGCCACAGCGTATTATTTTTAATCCTGGTACCGAAAATTCTGAGTTTCAAAATCTCTTAAAACAAGAAGGTATTTATTTTGAAGAGGCTTGTACTTTAGTCTTATTGTCTACGAATCAATATTAAGCCCAAAAAGGTTAGAAAACCATTTAAAATTAGGATAAAGAAACCAAATTCAAATCCAAACCACTTTAAACTATTAACACTTATAATATATGAGAGTATTGGAGATAAAATTGCAATTATTGGTACCATTTTATCCTTTACATTCCATTTTGTAAATAATCCAAAAGCGTATAAACCTAGTAGTGGTCCATAAGTATATCCTGCAAATACAAAGAGTTTTTGAATTACACTCTCATCCTGTATAATATATTTAAATGCGACAATAACTAAGATGAGTACTACAGAAATTGCGATATGAATCTTTTTTCTAATAGCCACTTGTTTTTCTTCGGAATATTTTTTTTCTATATCCAGTATATCTATACTAAAAGATGTGGTTAGTGATGTCAATGCACTATCTGCACTACTATATGCTGCAGCAATTAAACCCAGTAAGAAAAACACAAAAACTGTTGCACCTAAATGATTTTTGGCAAGTATAGGAAACAGATCGTCTTTATGTGCATCAATGCCATTTTGTTGTGCATAGATAGTAAGTAAAAGTCCTAAACTTAAAAACACAAAATTTACAACTGTAAGCACAATAGTAAACCAAAACATGTTTTTTTGAGCATCTTTTAAGCTCCTGCATGTTAAGTTTTTTTGCATCATATCTTGATCTAATCCCGTCATTACAATTGCTATAAAAGCACCAGATATAAACTGTTTCCAGAAGTAATTTGCAGATTTGTAATCTTCAAAAAAGAAAACTTTTGAGAGATCGCTGTCTAGAACAAAAGTTAAGATGTTACCACCTTCTATGTTAAGAGAATCACTAACAAAATAAATACCAACACCAACTGCTATAAGCATAAATAATGTTTGTAAAGTGTCTGTCCAAACTATTGTTTTAATACCAGATTTAAATGTATAAAGCCAAATTAATAAAACAGTAATGGTTACAGTCTGCCAAAAGCTAACTCCTAAATCGTCAAATAAAATAATTTGCAACACATTGGCTACAAGAAATAATCTAAAACTAGCACCAATAATTCTAGAAATTAAAAAGAAAGAAGCGCCTGTTTTATAGGTGTAATCTCCAAACCTCGTTTCTAAATACGTGTATATTGATGTTAAGTTTAACCTATAATATAATGGGAGTAAAACTGTGCCAATAACCAAATAACCAATTATATAGCCCAATACAACCTGCATGTAGCTAAACTGCGAAGCTTCAATCCATCCTGGCACAGATATAAAAGTTACTCCAGAAAGCGAAGCACCAATCATACCAAATGCTACAACGTACCAAGGCGATTGTTTGTTTGCTTTAAAAAAAGCTGTATTGCCTGATGATTTACCAGTGAAATAAGAAATTAAAATTAATACACCAAAATAGGCTAAAATGAGTAAAATGATGGCGTTCGTCGACATATTGAATGTTTTAACAGATTTTTAATCCAATTATCTTACTTTAGTAAAAAAATTGTGAACAATGATAAGTAATTTCTAAGAAATTATGCGCTTTTCTCTATGGTAGATTGGCATTAGAAATTTTTTATTATAATTAAACTAAATTAATTTGTATCGAAAATGAAAAATTATTACCTACTACTAACATTTTTATTATCTGTTTCATTTATGTCCTCTCAGGATTATAAACAGATGATTTCAGAAGGAACGCACACAGTACAAGACATTCAAACAGCAGCCGAAGCACATTTTGCTATTGTTGGTACAGAGCGTGGAAAAGGATATAAACCCTACAAAAGATGGGAATACCAAGCCTTAAGACATATGGATGAAAATGGGATGTTACCATCACCAGATTTCTATTTTACAGAGTTAGAAAATTACAATAATTACCTAAACGAAAATACAGCATTATCTAGAACTACTGTAGGTTCTTGGGAACAATTAGGACCAACTTCATGGAATGCAACTAGCGGTTGGAATCCAGGTGTAGGACGTATAACCTCTGTTGCTGTAGAGCCAGCTAATCCAGATCATATAATTGCAGGAGCAAACACAGGAGGTGTTTGGAGATCTACAGATGGTGGCTTAAGTTGGACAGTTTTAACAGACAATTTATCAAATCTTAATGTTTCTGCTTTAACAATACACCCAACAATTAATACTACCTATTATTGGGGTTCAACAAGTGGTACTATTTTTATTTCAACAGATAGTGGTTCTACTTGGAATATCCTTGCAGATACAGGAGTTGGTAACGTAAATAAAATCTTAATAGATCCTACAAATACTAATAAAATGTATTGCTCTGTACAGTCGGGTGGGATTTTTAAATCTACAGATGCAGGTACAAATTGGTCTGAGATTGTATCTAATATTGGTACGGGTTATGACGTTGAGTTTAAACCAGGAGATACTAATGTTGTTTACGCATCAGGATCTTCATTTTATGTATCTACAGATGGAGGAAATACTTTTGCTGTAAATGGAAGTTTCTCGTTTGGGCCAAAAATGATTGGAGTTTCGGCAGATGATCCTGAAGTAATATACGTATTAGAGGCTGCTGGAGGTGCTTTTGGAGCACTCTATAAATCTGTAAATTCATCTACTTTTGTTCAATTAGATCACGCAGGAAAAAATTATTTTGGTTATAGTTCAGATTCTGAAGACGTTGATGACGCAGGAGTTGGTCAAGCACCAAGAGATATGGATATAGCTATAAATCCTTTAGATGTAAATGATGTGCATATTGCAGGTGTTAATTCTTGGAGATCAACAAATGGAGGCGTATCATTTTCAATCACTTCTCAATGGACTCCTGGAGGAGCAAGTAGTCAAAACATTGGGTATTGTCATGCAGATATAGATTTGTTAGAATTTGTAGGAAATGCGACAGACGGATATAAGCTTTATGTTGGTAGTGATGGTGGTCTTTATGTAGCAGATAATCCTACAGTTGTAAATAGCAACTATTATAAAGATTTAACTAATGGAATGGGTATTCGTCAATTTTATAAAATTGGAATTAGCCAAACAGATCCTGTTATTGTAACAGGTGGTTCTCAAGATAATGGCTCTTCTATTATGGATGGCAATGGTGATTGGACAGATTGGATTGGTGCTGATGGTATGGAAGGTTTTGTTGATAAAAATAATACGAATATTATTTATGGAACATCACAAAATGGATCACTATATAAGTCATCTAATGGTGGATTAAATATATCTGGTTTAAGTAGACCAGAGAATAAATCTGGTAACTGGGTTACGCCTTTTGAACAAGACCCAATTACGCCTAATGTAGTTTATACTGGATATGATGAGGTATATAAATCTACAAATGGTGGTAATACTTGGACAAGCGTATCTCAAAATTTTGGAGGTAACCTTAATCACCTTAAGATAGCGCCATCTAGTAGTAACTATCAATTTGCAGCAAGAGGCTCAAATTTATATAGAAATACATTTGTAGGTACGGTAGATAACTGGACTCTACTTTCGGGAGGTTTTTCAGGGTCTGTAAACTCAATAGCTATACATCCAACAAATCCAAACAGAGTGGCTATTGCTACAACAGGTAATCAACGTGTATATGTTTCTACAAATGGTGGTGGTAGCTGGACGTCTTATAAACTTAATTTGCCAGATTTTAGCGCATTAGCTTTAGCTTGGCATGACAATGGAGAAAACGGTTTATATCTTGGTATGGATTATGGCGTGTATTATATAGATGATACATTTACAGAATGGCAACATTTTAGCAATGGTTTACCAAATGTTTATATTAGTGAATTAGAAGTTAATACTGCAAATAATAAAATTTATGCAGGAACTTATGGTCGTGGTCTTTGGGCTTCAGATGTTTTTGATGCTACGCTTAGTGTAGATGAATTTGCATTAGAAACGTTTGAGTTATATCCTAATCCAGCTAAAAATAATGTAACAATTAATTGGGATAAAAGCGATTTGGTTTCTGTTAGAATTTTTGATGCTTTAGGTAAACTCATGTACTTTACTAAAAACATCAATATTTCTGAGCCAACAGCAATTGATGTTTCTAATTATTCTACAGGACTTTATTTTGTGAAAATTAATAATCTTCAAGGATCAGTTACTAAAAAATTAATTATAGAATAGCATATTTTATATACTTAACAAAACCACTATTACTCTTGTAATGGTGGTTTTTTATTTAAACATATTTATTATTGCTATACAAATTGTAAATTCGCAGATATGGAATTTTCTTCTAAATTATTAGAAAACGCAGTTAATGAAATGTCGCAATTACCAGGTATTGGTAAACGAACCGCATTGCGTTTAGTTTTGCATATGTTACGCCAGCCAAAGGAGCAAACCCTTAATTTTACCGCAGCCCTAAATACGATGCGTAGTGAAATTAAATTTTGTAAAAGCTGTCATAATATTAGTGATACCGATATTTGTGAAATATGCTCAAACCCAAATCGCAAAAATAACATAGTTTGCGTTGTAGAGGACATACGAGATGTTATGGCAATAGAAAACACAAGCTCGTTTAAAGGTTTGTATCATGTTTTAGGCGGAAAGATATCACCTATGGATGGTGTTGGTCCTAATGAATTAAACATTCATTCTTTAGTAGAAAAAGTTAAGTTAGGTACAATTACCGAGCTAATTTTTGCTCTTGGATCTACTATGGAAGGTGATACAACTAACTTTTATATCTATAAGCAAATACAAGATTATGATGTAAAAACGTCTACCATTGCTCGAGGCATCTCGGTAGGTAATGAGCTAGAATATACAGATGAAGTTACACTTGGCAGAAGTATTATAAATAGAATTCCGTTTGAAGCATCTTTAAAATCTTAATAATTTTTGAAACTATCTGTCATCATACTAAATTATAATGTGCGCCATTTTTTGGAGCTTTGTATTAAAAGTGTTCAGGCAGCATTAGTTCATATAGATTCTGAAATCATCGTTATTGACAATATGTCTAAAGATGATAGTTGTGAGATGGTGAAACGCCAATTTCCCGAGGTGAAATTAATAGAGAATTCTAAAAACTACGGATTTTCAAAAGGAAATAATATAGCAGTTAAACAAGCAAAAGGAGAGTATCTCTGTATTTTAAATCCCGATACAGTCGTTGCAGAAGACACATTTGAATTGCTCCTTAAGTTTTCCGAAGAGAAAAAAAATCTAGGTATTGTGGGATGCAGATTAGTGGATGGTCAAGGACGATTTTTACCAGAAAGCAAACGTAATATTCCCACACCTGGTGTTGCAATTAAAAAAATATTGGGATTAACAAAAGCGTATTATGCAAATCATATTAGTGAGAAATCTACGGGATTAGCACCCGTTTTTGTTGGTGCTTTTATGTGTCTTAAAAAAACTGTGTACGACAAAGTAAATGGATTTGATGAAGACTATTTTATGTATGGTGAAGACATAGATTTATCATATAAAATTAGTCAGGCTGGTTATGATAATATGTATTTTGGAAAAACCACTGCCATTCATTATAAAGGGGAAAGTACTTTAAAAGACAAGGTCTACGCTAAGCGGTTTTATGGCGCAATGCAAATTTTCTATAATAAACATTTTAAATCTAATTTTGTATTTGATGCACTCGTTTGGTTTGGTGTAAAATTAGGAGCAGCCTTCCAAAAAACATCAGAGTATGAGTCTAATACTTGTTATTATGTATTAATTTCTTCGGAAAAGAATTTACGTTTACAAGAGGCAGTAAAATATCCATTAAGCTTGCAATCAAAAATGGAATTTTATACTGATCATACCGAGTATATACTAGATAATAACTACTTAAGTTTTAAGTCAATCATCGAGATCATTTCCAATACACCTAAAAATTGTACTGCGACCTTTAAGATTCTACCAAAAAATTCTAACTTTATCATCGGAAGTAACAGCTCTACGAGTAGAGGATCAGTTATTTCTTTTGATGATAATTAATTGAAATAATCGCAACAAATGTGTGGTTTTTTAATTAATTTTGCATTCAAATAACAAATTAGACACCCTAGATTACAGATATGGCAAAATTTGAACTAAAGCTTCCGAAAATGGGAGAGAGTGTTGCAGAAGCAACAATAACATCTTGGTTGAAGAATGTTGGCGATACAATAGAAGCAGACGAAGCAGTTTTTGAAATTGCTACAGATAAAGTAGATAGTGAAGTGCCAAGTGAAGTAGATGGTGTTTTGGTAGAAAAACTATTTGAGGTAGATGATATTGTGCAAGTAGGACAAACTATTGCGATAATAGAAACTGAAGGAGAAGCAGGAGGTATAGTAGAAACTCCAAAAACTCAAGATGTTAAAGATGAAGCACCTACACCTGTTGCAGCTGCAGAAGTAGCTCAAACGGTTGTTGCAGCAAAAGAAGCTACAGCACCTGTGGTAAGTTCTGATGATCGTTTTTACTCACCGTTAGTTAGAAATATTGCAAAACAAGAAGGGATTTCTCAAACCGAATTAGATAGTATATCTGGCTCAGGTAAAGAAGGTCGTGTTACTAAAAATGATATCCTCGCATATATTGAGAATAGAGGCACCCAACCTGTTAAAGATAAAGAAGAAGTACAACAAGCACCAAAGGCAGATGTAGCGCCAGCAAAAATTGTTGATAAAGCAAAAGAAACTGCTCCTGTAGTTGCAAGTGGAGACGATGAGATTGTAGAAATGACCAGAATGGGTAAATTAATCTCTCATCATATGGTACAGTCTGTTCAAACAGCAGCACATGTGCAGAGTTTTATTGAAGCAGATGTTACTAAGATTTGGAACTGGAGAAAAAAGGTTAAAGATGATTTCTTTAAAAGAGAAGGAGAAAACTTAACTTTTACACCAATATTTATGGAGGCAGTTGCAAAAGCATTACGCGATTTCCCAATGATGAATATTTCATTACAAGGTGATACCATTGTAAAGAAAAAGCATATCAATTTGGGTATGGCAGCAGCCTTGCCAGATGGTAACTTAATAGTACCTGTAATTAAAGATGCAGATCAGTTAAACTTAGTTGGTATGACCAAAAAAGTCAATGATTTGGCTGGTCGTGCTAGGGATAATAAATTAAAACCAGATGATATTGCTGGTGGTACCTATACAGTTACAAATGTTGGTACCTTCGGAAGTATTATGGGAACACCAATAATTAACCAACCACAAGTTGGAATTTTAGCTCTTGGTGCCATTAGAAAAGTACCTGCAGTTGTAGAAACTCCCGAGGGAGATTTTATAGGTATTCGTTATAGAATGTTCTTATCACACTCTTATGATCATCGTGTTGTTAATGGAGCGCTTGGAGGTCAATTTGTTAAAGCTGTTAAAGATTATTTAGAAGCTTGGGATTCTAAACGAGAGATATAATAAAAATAGAAATCTAGTACTATTTATATATAGTAATAAAAAAGCACAGTTATTTAACTGTGCTTTTTTTGTATTAAGAAGGAAGTATTACTTAAAATGTTCTTTCAAAATATCAATAAATTCCTGTCGTGATTTAATATTATAATAAAGGTTGTCATCAATTTTTAAAGCAGGATATGTAACGCTCTCTAAATTATTTTCACCTAATTCTTTTTTCAAAAGAACTAAAGCGTCGTTATTAACGGTTATATTAAAATCTTCAAAATTAAATGCATTTTCGTCTAATATAATTAATGCCTCTTCACACAAATTACATGATGTCGTTGTAAAAAGTAAAACCTTAGTATCTAGTTTTGCTTCGTTAATTTTAATATCAAAATTCTCGGTGCTTTTTGTAATAGATAAATTGGTTGTTACTTCATTTACTATAAAGGTTGGGTTATAGTCTCCATCTTTGCCCTCAAGAAGAATTAGTGTTTTAAGGAGTACCTCAGATTGAGCAGGAATTTCTTTTAGTATAGGACGCTTACTCGTTCTTCTAAAATCTGTTGTGGTTACTCGTAAAAAGACAATATATGGTATAGTATCAGTGTTTTTAGCAAAAAGTTGTAACCGTTTACCATTCTTTTTCTCAACTAATTTTACATGAGGATTTGAGCTCATTTGAGAATAGCAGGTTTGGTGTAATACCAAGCAAAAAAGAAATACAGTTATAATGCGCATTAACAAGAGTAATTATTGAACAAAATTAATCAAATTTAAAAGTATATTTGTAAAAACATCAATTATAAATAATGCAACTTAATCTTACAAAACCCATCTGTTTTTTCGACTTAGAAACAACAGGAATTAATATAACAAATGATAGAATTGTTGAAATCTCTATTTTAAAGGTCTATCCTGATGGTAAAGAAGAAACTTATACAAAGCGTGTAAACCCTACAATACCAATTCCGCCAGAAGTTACATTGGTTCATGGAATTTCTAATGAAGATATTGCAGACGCACCAACTTTTAAAGATATTTCGAAAGAAGTATATCAAATGATAAAAGATTGTGATTTAGGAGGTTTTAATTCTAACCGTTTTGATATTCCTGTTCTGGCAGAAGAAATGTTACGTGCAGATGTTGATTTTGATATGAAAAACACCCAGTCTATTGATGTGCAAACAATTTTTCATAAGATGGAACAGCGTACGCTAAGCGCAGCTTATCAATTTTATTGCAATAAAAGCTTAGAAAATGCACACAGTGCAGAGGCAGATACTTTAGCAACTTACGAAGTTTTAAAAGCGCAGCTAGACAAATATGAAAGCTTAGAAAATGATGCTAAGTTTTTAGCAGATTTTAGTACTCGTAAGAAATTTGCAGATTTTGCTGGGTTTATTATTTATAATAAAGAAGGCAACGAGTGCTTTTCTTTTGGTAAGCATAAAGGTAAATTAGTTACTGAGGTTTTAGATAAAGAGCCAGGATACTTTGGTTGGTTATTAAATGCAGATTTTCCTTTGTACACAAAAAAGGTATTAACCGCGATTAAGTTGAGAGCTTTTAATAATAAATTAAGCTAATTGTCAACCTGTAAAACCTAATACCTAATCTATGAAACTAATCTGCATAGGTCGAAACTACACAGACCATATTAATGAATTAGAAAATGAAAAACCAACAGACCCAGTTGTGTTTTTAAAACCAGACACGTCTATATTATTAAAGAAGCAACCTTTTTTTATACCAGATTTTTCTAATGATGTACATCATGAAGTAGAGATGTTGGTGAAAATCAATAAAGTAGGAAAGCATATTGCTAAAAAATTTGCTCATAAATATTATGATGACATAGGATTAGGAATCGATTTCACTGCACGAGATTTGCAAGCTCAGCTTAAAGCAAAAGGATTGCCATGGGAAAAAGCTAAAGCATTTGATGGTGCAGCAGTAATTGGTGAGTGGCTCAACAAGAAAAATTTTGATGATTTAAATAACCTCAATTTTAGTTTATTAAAAAACGATGAGTTGGTTCAAAAAGGAAATACAAGCCTGATGCTCTGGAAAATTGACGAAATTATAGAATATGTCTCAAAATATTTTACTTTAAAGATTGGAGATATTATATTTACGGGTACGCCTGCAGGAGTTGGCAAAGTTTTTGCCAATGATAGATTAAAAGGATTTATAGAAGACAAACAATTGTTTTCAATTACAGTTAAATAATGGAACAACATTACAAATTAAACCGAGTTAAAGAATTAGCAGACAATGATATGGACTTTGTTAAAGCGCTTGCCGAAGCGTTTTTAGAAGAAGTACCAGAAGATGCTGAGAGACTCAAAAAAGCAGTCGCAGCTGTTGATTATCATGAGACATATCAAGCTGCTCATAAAATGAAACCTACCATAGATTTATTTGAGCTTGGAGTATTACAGGATCTTATCGTGGTACAAGATTGGGGAAAATTTGAAAAAGTTGGAGAAGATTGCTCCAAACAACTAGAATTAGTACTTACCGCAGTAGAGAATGCTACTGCAGAGATAAAAGAAGACTTCAATATATAATGCAAGCAGAAATAATTACCATTGGTGATGAAATTCTCATTGGTCAAATCGTTGATTCAAACTCCGCATTTATAGCCAAACAATTAAATAAAATTGGTGTATCGGTATATCAAATTACATCTGTACAAGATGATAGAGCTCACATATTAAAAGCTTTTACAGAGGCAGAAGCTAATGCAGATATTGTAATTATTACAGGTGGTTTAGGACCAACAAAAGACGATATTACAAAAACTACAATTGCACATTATTTTAATGATACTTTAAAAGAAGATATTTCAGTAAGAAAAAATATCGAGCATCTATGGGAAGTTTTCGTTAAGAAACCAATTATGCAAGTCAATCTAGACCAAGCTTTGGTGCCTACAAAAGCCAAAATACTTATGAACAAGTATGGGAGTGCTCCAGGTATGTGGTTAGAAAAAAACAACACTGTTTTTATAGCTTTACCAGGTGTGCCTTATGAGATGAAGGCGCTTATAGATGATGAGGTTATACCAAAACTAAGAGCACAATTTAAATTTCCGTTTATTCAGCACACAACCTTTTTAACCTATGGTTTGGGAGAAAGTGCGTTAGCCGAACGAATAGAAGAATTTGAAAATCAATTACCAGATTTCATCAAATTAGCCTATTTACCAAGTTTAGGTCGCGTAAGGTTAAGACTGTCTGCAAAAGGTGACAATAAAACTATTATTTCTTCGGAAATGGAAAAACAAACGCAATTATTGCTGCCACAAATAGCAGATATATTTGCAGGTTTTGAAGAAGACTTATCAATAGAAGCTGTAATAGGAAAACATCTAACCTTGCAAAATAGAACGGTCGCTACTGCCGAAAGTTGTACAGGAGGCTTAATAGCTCAACGTTTCACTACAAACCCAGGCGCATCAAAATACTTTAAAGGAAGCATTGTAAGTTATACAAAAGAAGCAAAGGTTAATGTGCTTAAAGTTTCTGAAGATATTATAGATAAACATTCTGTGGTCAGTGGAGAGGTCGCAGAGGCAATGGCAAAAAACGTATTACAATTATTTAAAACAGATTTTGCAATTGCCACAACAGGTAACGCAGGACCAACAAAAGATGATACTACCGAAGATTTAGGAATAGTCTATATTGCAGTTGCTACAAAAAACGAAATATATTCTCAAAAATTTAGTTTTGGTAACCATCGTGTTAAAGTCATCAATAAAGCAGCAAATAAAGCCTTTGAAATGTTACAAAAAGAAATTTTAAAAAAGTAACACTTTTAGTTTGCCTGTATTACAAAGTTTTATTAAATTTGCACCCTGTTTAAAAATATCTATTTGAAGGTATTTGAGAATAGGCACAGTATAACATCATATAAAGTTAGAAAGAAATGTCAAGAGTTTGTGAACTTACTGGAAAGAAAGCGATGGTTGGAAACAACGTATCTCACGCAATGAATAAAACAAAGCGTAAATTTAATGCTAATTTAATCAAGAAGCGTTTCTATATTCCAGAACAAGAAGAGTGGGTAACTTTAAAAGTATCAACTTCAGCGTTAAAAACAATCAATAAGATTGGTATTTCTGCTGCAATTAAAGAAGCTAAATCTAAAGGATTTTTAAAATAATAGCATCACGCGTTAAATACACGTACAATGGCAAAAAAAGGAAATAGAATACAGGTTATATTAGAATGTACAGAGCACAAAGAGTCTGGACAACCAGGAACGTCTCGTTACATTACTACAAAAAATAAAAAAAATACGCCAGATAGAATGGAGATTAAGAAATTTAATCCAATTTTAAAGCGTATGACAGTTCACAAAGAAATTAAATAATTAGAATTTTTCGCAAGAAAATTTCAAAGTACTTATAAAATTATAGAGTCATGGCAAAGAAATCAGTAGCATCATTACAAACAGGATCTAAGAGACTAACAAAAGCAATCAAAATGGTAAAATCACCAAAAACGGGAGCTTACATGTTTGTGGAGTCAGTGATGGCGCCAGAGTTTGTTAATGATTTTTTAAACAAAAAATAAATTAAACATTTAATGTTTAGTACGAACTGCTTTCATATTTGAAAGCAGTTTTTTTATGTCTATATTTGAGTGATTTACTGCCATTATAGCAGTAATTTTTTAAGGCAAGGAAATTGCTTTGTATTTTGAAGCGGTAAAGGGGTAATGCATCAATTTATTTTACCAGCTCAATAAAAAATAACTTAATAATAAAATGAGTTTTTTCAAAAAAATATTTTCTTCGGAAAAAAAAGAAACCCTAGACAAAGGGTTAGAGAAATCGAAAACATCGTTTTTCTCTAAATTAAATAAAGCAGTTGCGGGTAAATCTAAAGTTGATGACGACGTATTAGATAATTTAGAAGAAATTTTAGTGTCTAGTGATGTTGGTGTAAATACAACATTAAAAGTTATTGACCGCATAGAAGCACGCGTATCAAAAGATAAATACTTAGGTACCTCAGAACTAAATAAAATTTTAAGAGAAGAAATAGCAGGATTATTATCTGAGACTAACTCTGGGGAAGAAACAGAGTATGTTATCCCAGAACTGCCAAAACAAGCTAATGGTACGAAAACACCTTATGTGCTTATGGTTGTTGGTGTAAATGGAGTTGGGAAAACGACAACAATAGGTAAGTTAGCCTATCAATTTAAAAAGAAAGGCCTTAAAGTGGTCTTGGGAGCAGCAGATACTTTTAGAGCAGCAGCAATAGATCAACTGCAAGTTTGGGCAGACCGTGTTGATGTGCCAATGATACGTCAAGAAATGGGCAGCGATCCAGCAAGTGTAGCATTTGATGCATTACAATCTGGAGTTAATCAAGACGCAGATGTTATTATAATTGATACAGCTGGACGTTTACACAATAAGATTAACTTAATGAATGAGTTAACTAAAGTAAAACGCGTTATGCAAAAGGTTGTTGGTGATGCACCTCATGATGTATTACTGGTTTTAGATGGTTCTACAGGTCAAAATGCATTTGAACAAGCTAAACAATTTACAGCAGCTACAGAAGTAACAACATTAGCTGTTACCAAACTTGATGGTACTGCAAAAGGTGGTGTTGTTATTGGAATTAGTGATCAATTTAAAATTCCAGTTAAATATATAGGTGTAGGAGAAGGCATTGAAGATTTACAAGTTTTTAATAAATATGAGTTTGTGGATAGCTTTTTTAACTAAAAAAAAGTAATTTATTACTTGAGAGTTATATAAATAAACGCATCAAAACAATTTGTTTTGATGCGTTTTTGCCTTCGTGCCTATTGGATTTGATATCATATTATTTTGTGCAGTGGCTTTTTTGTTGTAGTTTAAATAAAAAAACTATGAAAAATTTATTATTATTTCTGTCACTTATTCTTCTTTGTTCTTGTGATTCTGATGATGACAACGAAACGTTCACTCTTGAAAACAGGGTTTATCAAGTCATTGCCTTTGAGGTAGAATCCAATATGGATTTAAATGGAGATGGTATTTTTAGTACTGACTTACTCTCTGAATTAGAACCTTTTCAAAGTGCACTTTTATCACAACTGCGAATGCGCTTTCTCGAAGATGGAACAGCTTATTATCCTTGGTATGATTGGCCTTATTTTAATGTAGTAGATGGAGAGCAAATTTCTGGTACTGCAGCCCTTTCTAGTACATCTTTACCTTATCGGTTAAGTGAAACTAATGTAACCTTTACTAATGGAGATGTAATATTAAATGGAGAGTTTATGAATAATGGTAACACCATTGTTACATCATACAATCCAAATGATTTATATGATTTTAATAATGACGAATTCGCTGGTGTTTTTATCAATGAAATGGGAGAGGTAGAAACTTATGAAGGTAATTTTATATTAACATTGGAATTACAAAATTAAATTTCAGCTTACAAAACCTGTTAATCAATATAAAATATTAGAGATTTACAGGTTTTTAATAAATATGAGTTTGTAGATTCATTTTTTAAATAATCATTTTATCTAGGATATTTATTATTAGTTTATTTAATTTTTAAAAAAAAATTATGAAAAAATCTATTATTTACTCATTATTAGCAATCATGCTTTTTGCATGTAGCGAAGACAATGAGACGAACGAACCATTTACTCTTGAAGGAAAAACTTATCAAATTGTTGCCTATAAGGTTGAAAGCAATATGGATTTAAATGGAGATGGCGTATTTAGTACTAACTTACTTTTAGAATGTGCTGACCCTAATTATATAAGTAATCAGCTTATGAAATTTGTAACTGATAGTACAGCTTATTACCCTATGGGTGCTCATCCAATTTTTGGTATAGTGAATGGAGAACAATATTCTACTATTACAAGTCCTGCACGACCTACTATACCCTATATCTTCCAAAGACCAAACATCAGATTTATTGAAGGTGTAGAACCATTCCTGATAAACACGGTAATTAGTGATGACAATCAAACAATAACAACACGATTTAAAATAATAGAAACTTATGGTTTAGGTCATAATTTAGATTGGAGGTACTTCAATCAAGCTGGAGAGATAGAAACTTATACTGGAGATTTTATAATAACATTGGAATTACAAAATTAAATTTCAGCTTACAAAACCTGTCAATCAATATAAAATATTAGAGATTTACAGGTTTTTAATAAATATGAGTTTGTAGATAGTTTCTTTAAATAACCAATTCCTAAGTAAGACAGAATCTCATAATTGAGAATTTAGATGAAAATCGAAACTAAAAAAGAAGATCAGATTATAAAAATTTTGTCGATTGTCAATATTTTAGTTTCACTTCATATATTGATAAGCTTCATTTGGAATTACCTAGTTATATATTTTCAAGAACGAAATCCTTTAATTCCTAGCTATTTAATTGATTATATTAGTTTTCCGTTATATGTTATAGTACCTCTTTTTTTAGGTATTCTGTCGTACTGTGTTAGGAGTCTAATTTTAAAACAGTTCAACGCCATTGTCACTGTAAGTCTTCTAATTTTTATTGTTGGTTTTTTTATATATCAAAGTCAAATTTATCTGTTCATTCAAAGTTTTAGTCCTTATGCCAGCCAAAACTAGGGTTTAGTATTAATTAGATATTAAGACTAATTTTACTTATTTTTATTAGAAATTCGAATCATGCGATACCTAATTCTATTGTGCTTACTTTTATGTGTAGTAAGCTGCAAACCTTCCGAAGAAAAAAAATCAAAAGAAAACACTACTAATGATGTTGAGACTACTAACGATTTAAGCGCGATCTCAACAAAAGATTTTAGAGAATTTAAAGTCTTAGATTCTAAATATATTTCAAATACTGAGCTATGGAAACCATTTAACGATGACCTAAATGATTTTACTGAGGTAATCTATACTAGTTTAAAACCATTAATTTTAGATCAAGACATTCTCACAATTCAAAAACACATTAACACGCGTAAACTATCTTATGAGCAACTTACCAAATTTTATTTATACCGCATAAGACAATTTGATAGAGAGAACGAGTTGTCTTTAAACTCTGTAATATCACTCAATCCAGATGTAATTGCAGAGGCGAAACAAAAAGATAAAGAGTTATTAAATAAAATGTTGAAACATCCAGTTTTTGGGATGCCTATTTTACTAAAAGACAATATCAATGTTTCAGGAATGCCTACAACTGCAGGTGCTGTAGCTCTAAAAGATAATACTACAAATGATGCGTTTATTGTTAAACAATTAAAATCTAAAGGCGCACTTATTTTAGGAAAAGCCAATTTAAGCGAATGGGCTTATTTTTTCTGTGGTGACTGCCCAAGTGGTTACTCTGCAATTGGCGGACAAACCTTAAATCCTTATGGTCGTAAAACTATTGATACAGGAGGTTCTAGTTCAGGAAGTGGTGTTGCGGTTTCTGCTAACTTTTGTGCTGCAGCAATTGGTAGTGAAACGTCTGGTTCAATTTTGTCTCCTGCAAGCCAAAATTCAGTGGTAGGTCTAAAGCCAACAATTGGTTTGGTGAGTCGTAGTGGTATTGTTCCTATTTCTTCAACTTTGGATACTGCTGGACCAATGACCAAAAATGTGATAGACAACGCTATTCTTTTAGACGCCTTAGTTGGTGAAGATGCACTAGACGAGAAGTCATTTTATGATCCGTTAGTTAGACATTATACAGATGCAAGTTTTAAACAGTCGTCATTAAAAAGTAAACGTTTTGGAGCATTTAAAAGCTTATTAAAAGATAGTCTATATGCTAATGCTGTTGAAGTTTTGAAGAGCAAAGGCGCAGAAATAATAGAAATTGAAGCTACTGAAATTCCGTTACCAGGATTTTTAAGATTACTCAATCTAGATATGAAAACAGATTTGGTAACCTATCTTAATAACTACGGAAATAAGAATCTAGGCTATACATCTATTGAAGATATTATGTCATTTAATGCAAAAGACAGCTTAAATGTGATGCCTTATGGTCAAGCCTTATTTCAAGGTGTAGCAAATGATACAGCTACAAAAGAAGAGTTTGATGAAATAAAAAACACTTTAAAAACTAACGGATTACGTTTCTTCGATAAACCTATGACAGCCCATAATCTCGACGGTATTTTATCTATTAATAACTATCATGCTGGTCATGCAGCAGTGGCCGAATATCCTGCAATTACAGTGCCTATGGGATATACAAAAGAAGGTGTGCCAAAAGGGTTGACATTTATAAGTAAACCATTTTTAGAAACATCATTATTAAATTGGGCATACGTGTATGAGCAAGCATCAAAAATGAGAGTAGCGCCTAAAAATTATAATTAATTTATTACCAAATTAATTTTTTCCCAAAGATCATTGTCAAACGATGATAAGGCAAAATTTGTTGTATCTGCAGACTCTCCCATTCTAATAATAACGAGTTTTTTACTTGGCACTACATAAATTTTTTGGTCATCTCTACCCAAAGCGCAAAACATATCATTTGGTGCATTTGGTATAAGTTCTCCTTGAAACTCAATTTGTGATTGTGGTAAATGATAACTGGATTTTCCATTTAACCACCATAAATAACCATAAGCTTGGTTTATGGATTGAGAGGTGTTGGTAGATTCGTTTATAAAATTTTGAGATACTATTTGGATGTTTTCCCACGTACCATTAGCAAGAGTTAGTAGTCCAAAACGTGCCATACTTCTCGTGGTACTCCAATACACATTTAAATCTCCAAAAGGTATCCAAGAACCACTCATCCCAATTGGATCTTTAAGTTTGGTGTTAAAATATGAATTCCAGGATTGATTACTTGCGCTAGAAACCACATCTTGCAGTTTTAGAAATACACCATGATATGCCCAACGTTCTCCAGCATCTGCAATATATTGAAGGTTTTCTGCTGAAATATCTTCACCTAAAGTGTCGTCTAATCCAGAGGTCATGGATAATAAACTCTTATTAGTGATTAAATTTTCTTTTTCTAATGAAGTACTCGTCCATCCTGTTCCTAGATAATCAGAGACTTTATCATTAATATTTAACAAGCCTTCATCTTGTGCAATACCAGTTGTTGCAGTAGTTAAAGTTTTTCCTGCGCTAGCCCAATACCAAGGCGATGTTGCAGTATGACCATTCATATAATGTTCAACTACGATTTTTCCGTTGTGAAGCATGATAAAACCTTTGGTATTCTTTTCTTCAAGAAAATCTAAAAGTGGTTGTAAGTTGGTTTCATTCCATCCTAAATCAGACATAGACTTGGTGTCCCAAATTTCCGAAGAGATAGGAGGAAAATATATACTTTCGGTAGGTTGAGGGTCATTAATTTGAGTAGTGTCGTCTGCTGTAGTGCAATCTAAAAAAAGCAATAGACTAACAATTACAAAAGTTAGTTGTAGAGATTTCATACAATGGTTTTAATCTTAGACTATTAAAGTTAAAAAAGGTTTAACGATTTATCACAAATCATTGTGTATCTTTGCCAACTGAAATTTTACTATGAGAACTAAATCACTTAAGAAAAATAAAATCAATGTCATCACTCTTGGATGTAGCAAGAATGTGTATGATAGTGAAGTGTTGATGGGACAATTAAAAGCCAGCGGAAAGGATGTAGTGCATGAAGAAGAAGGCAATGTTGTAGTTATTAATACCTGTGGTTTTATAAATAATGCTAAGGAAGAGAGCGTGAATACTATTTTAGAATTCATGCAGAAAAAAGAGGCTGGAGAAGTTGATAAAGTTTTTGTTACTGGATGTTTGAGTGAGCGTTATAAGCCAGATTTGCAAAAAGAGATACCTAATGTTGATGAGTATTTTGGTACGACAGAATTACCACAATTACTAAAAGCTTTAGGTGCAGATTATAAGCATGAGTTAATTGGTGAACGTTTAACGACCACACCTAAAAATTATGCCTATTTAAAAATTGCCGAAGGTTGTGATAGGCCTTGTAGTTTTTGTGCCATCCCTTTAATGAGAGGAAAACATAAAAGTACACCTATTGAAAACCTTGTTACCGAAGCCGAAAAATTAGCAGCAAATGGTGTTAAAGAATTAATATTAATTGCTCAAGATTTAACGTATTACGGATTAGATTTATACAAAAAACGTAACCTTGCCGAATTGCTTGAGCATCTTGTGAAAGTTGAGGGTATTGAGTGGATTAGATTACATTATGCGTTTCCTACGGGTTTCCCGATGGATGTATTAGATATAATGAATCGAGAACCAAAGATTTGTAATTATTTAGATATTCCTCTACAACATATAAGCGATTCTATTTTAAAAAGTATGCGTCGTGGTACAACTCAAGAAAAGACAACAAAACTTCTTAAAGAGTTTAGAGCTAAGGTGCCAGAAATGACTATTAGAACAACTTTAATTGTTGGTTATCCTGGAGAAACAGAAGAAGATTTTCAAACCTTAAAGCAATGGGTAAAAGATATGCGTTTTGAGCGTATGGGTTGTTTTACTTACTCGCACGAAGAAAATACGCACGCTTATAATCTAGAAGATGATGTGCCTGAAGATGTAAAAATTGATAGAGCAAACCAGATTATGGAAATTCAATCTCAAATTTCTTGGGAATTGAATCAGCAAAAAATCGGACAAACATTTAAAGTCGTTATTGATAGAAAAGAAGGTAATTACTTTATAGGTCGTACAGAGTTTGATTCTCCAGATGTTGATAATGAAGTATTAATTGATGCTACATCTACTTATCTAAAAACAGGTGAATTTGCGACGGTAAAAGTAACTGAAGCTGAGGATTTTGATTTGTATGCTGAGGTGGTTTTATCCTAATTGTAGATAAGAGTAGTATCGTGGTAATGCTCTAGAATTTAGGTGGTTCGTTTAACGTGTTTGTGTATGGTTAGTTGCGTTGGCTAGGACTAAATTAGTATAAGAAAACGAACCAGAGGAAAATCCGTAGGATTTTCCGAGTACACACAGACTAGCAATTGCTTATACACGGTGTTAGCTACTGGCATTTCTATTTACTTGAAAAATTTCCCAACAATATCATTCGTCGGCATTGTTGGTGACGAATCATCTTTTAAAAGTCCTGTTTCTGCTCTACTGAATAAAGCCTGCATAATCAATTTTTTATCTTCTTTGTCAACCGCCGAATCTTTTAACAATGACAAATAGAAGTAAGTTAGAGTATGTCTTTCTTCACAGTCACGTGCCAAATGAAAAGAACTAAACATAACCTTTGTAACTGCTTTTAAAGCAAAAGCCATAAATGAAATAAATGTTATATATATTATCGACCACCTTATTGCTGCGCTTTTATCTCCATTAAAAAACGATTCATAAATCTGTTCTGGTGTAGCCCAAAGTAGTTTTCCTAATGAGAATACGACTATAAGTATAAGTGCAATTAAAACTCCTAAAGCAATCCAACCTTGCTTTTTTAGTTTTTTAGCTCTATCCGACCAATACTTTGCAGGTTCTTCAAGTTTTAATTTTTCCTGATAAGTGTTTTCGAGTTCCTCAAGTCTTTTGTCGGATTTTGTGCTAAAATCCTCAAACCCTCCTTTGGTATTTATAAACCAATCTGAATAAGTCTTTTCTTTATCTTCCCGAAAATTATCTATTGCTTGTGAATATTCTTCATATTTCTGATTTCCTTCTTTTAAATGTTGTACCAACTCACTTTCCAATTCAGGAAGACTATTTTCAAATTTTGTTCTTAAACTGGCAAGCGAAGATTTTTCTTTGTTTATTCTCTCGGTAATTGAAGTTGAATCTTTTAACGTAAATTCATAAGCTAATAAATATCCAGTAAAATTATCAATGTTGTTTATATTTTGATTTAGGTTTCCCGTCACATAACAAAATGCACTAGCGAAAGACTTCTTATGCTTGATATGTACATCGATTAAGAATTCGACCTCAGGACTATCATAAGTGAAATTTGTGCCTGTACTACTTTCTATTTGGTTTTTTGTGCTATTAAAGAAACTATTCAAACTAATTTCGTTTCCCTGCGATTTGTAGTTGTCAATAAAATTAATTAATTGGCTTTCTATGTATTCAAAGTGCTTTATTGATTTAAGTAATTCATTTGGTAAGCCTTGATGGTTTTTAGTTAGTTTTTCCCATCCTTTAAATTGTTGATTTATAAACTTATGAGCATGTCCAAAGCCTTTAAATTCAAAATTCAAATTTAGATGAATATAATTCAGATTAATTTGAACAGAATTATACCATTCTGTATTTTCTGTGTCGGCTAATTTTTTTTTAAATTCTGTTTGCGTCATAGTTTTTGGCTTGCAGGTAACGTGTTCGTGTATGATTTGTCGCGTTGGCAAGAACTAAGTTAATAAAAGAAACCGAACAAGAGGAGAATCCGTAGGATTTTCCGAGTACACACAGAACGAGCGATGAATTATACACGGTGTTACACACTTTACCGACAGAGTAGAGTAAGTACAATATTACTCAACTATGTTAATCCGAAATATTTTGAATTTATTATCCGATTAGTGTTTTCTTCAAATGCATCTTTGATCGATTTCCGTTTGTTTTCGCTTAAAAACTCAAAAATATCTTGACCTTTAAAGAAATCCTCGATAATAGATTCCGCTTCTATCTTATTTAACAAACCAGTATCACTAAGATGAAGAATGAGAGAAGAAAAGTAGTAAGTAAAAAATCCTTTTTTCATAATTTTATTTTTTACAAAATTAGGTGTTCTTAACATTCAAATTTTAATCAATCAAACAAGTTCTTATATTTTATTAACAATGAGTTATTTAAGCTTTTATTTTCATGTTCGAAAATTTATTGTCAAATTCGATAAACCTAGTGTAAATTCCGAAAAAGTGAAATTCCGCATCTGAGTAAAACTCCGAGTTTAGTAAGTATATTATTCAGTTTCGTAATATTCGGAAATTCCGAGTATGAGTGAGTTCGGAGGTATTGTTTGTAATACCTTGGATATCACTTTTTTTTATTATTGATATCCGCAGGTAAACGAAGTTAGTTTTTTTAAAATTCAAAATCAATTATTTAATTCATAGAAATCCAATATGTTATCATTTAATGTTAACAAAACTTTTACTAAAGTCAGATTTAGCTTGGTACAATTTATGCATTACATAAGTCATGAGTTTTAAGTATAAGTTATTCCTTTTTCCTTTATTAATTCTGGCATCTTGCAAGCAGGTACAAAAAGTGACAGATGCGATTACGAATCCTTCAGCTAGAGAAATTTTAGAACGAGATTTTAATACTAATGATAGCATTTATAATAAGTATTTAGATAATTATGCTAAATCAAAAGCTAATAACTTGCAATTAGAGTTACCAGCTGTTGTGACCTCTCAATCTGATTCTTCAAATTTCTCTATTCTCTCATATACGATTGCATTAAATCAAGGAGAGCGTTTTAAAATTGTATCACCAGTTAAGCCAGATAGTTTGCAATTAGCAATAGATGTGTTTGCATTTATAAATGATTCTATCGTGTCAAAAAAGCCTGTAATTTCAAATGTACCTAACACTAATAGTTTAGAGTTTGATGTTACTAAAAATGGGTTTTATAAACTGGTTATTTTAACTCATTCAGAGGCTACTAATAAGTTTGCAATGCAATTATATACTGAGCCCTCTTTAGAGTTTCCTGTAAGTGGTAAATCTAACTCAGCTATACAAAGTTTTTGGGGAGCACAAAGAGGTGGAGGTTCTCGTACACATAAGGGAATTGATATTTTTGCTAAGCGTGGTACACCAGTGATTGCCTCAACAAATGGGTACATTTCTAAAACTGGTAATCAAGGATTAGGTGGTAAGCAAGTTTGGTTACGCGATGGGATTTTTGGACAATCTTTATATTATGCACATTTAGATAGTATTGCAGTTGAGGGAAGCGATCGTGTTAAAATAGGAGATACTTTAGGTTTTGTTGGTAATACTGGTAATGCAATCACTACAAGTCCGCATTTACATTTTGGTATTTACACACGAGTTGGAGCGGTTGATCCATTGCCATTTGTTAAACAAAACAAACCTATTGAGATTAAAGAAACTACTTTTTTTAAGAATGCTATAACACGTTTAAAAGTAAATGAACTTAGGGTTGGTGCAGGTGTTAAGAATGCTAAAATTATAGATGTAAATCGAGATAGTCCAGTAAAAATTCTTGGTAAAACCAACAGTTGGTTTCACTTAAAAGTAAAGGATAGTATCGAAGGTTTTATGCACGAGTCTCTGGTAAAACAAGCCTTGTAAAACTAGATTAGCAACCATCTTTTGGTCCAAAAGTAAACACGAGTTCTTGGTCAATTAGTTCGCCTTTGACATTTTTAGCAGGAGACCATTTACCAGGTAAATTTTTAATAAGCTCTACAAATTTTTGATCTATTGATGGATAACCAGTTATCATCTGCTCTATATAAACATTAGTAATTGTGCCTTGTTTTGTAACCGTAAAGTATATCATAACTGCATTAAGTTTATTGTCTTTAATAACAGTCATGTTTTCTTTACTGCTTTCTCTAAGGTAATTAATTAAGGCTTTTTCACCGTTAATATATGATGCCTGCTTTGCTGGTACAATAATTAAATGAGGATTAAAAAAGCGCTCTTCTAATACACCTGTTTCGCTATGTTTTGCATTAAAATTAGTTTTAATTGAGAATTGTGTAAAGAGAGGCGACGATCTAAGCAGCTTAATTTGTGCTGCTGTAAGTTTTGCATTTCTACCTAACTCACGCTTTTCTGTTGGTCTACCATTGTTAATGATAACAATTTCAGTGAAATTTATTTGCTCAATTTGTTTTTGCTCTCCTTCATTTAAAAAGTCATAAATAGAGGTGGCTTTATCAATATCTGTTTTTTTAATTGCTGCACCTCGAGAATCAATGCCAAAATATAAATCTGGAATTAAGTGTTTGGTAATAGGTTCTATATTAGAATTCGTTACAGCTATATTTTCTGTACTTGCGGTAAGGACAGCGTCAACTTTGCAATTAGAATGACAGCTTAGTAAACTAATAAAAATCATATTTGAGAAGATTAATTTACAGTATAAAATAGATGTGGTCTTTCTCATGATTAAATTTTATTTAGATTAATGATTAATCAAATATAGAGTGCATACTTAATAAAAGCATTAAATAGAATGTAAAAAAAGTGTCAATTTAATGTGAAACCTTGATATTAAAGGTGCTTGAAAAGGAATATTAAGTACTGTAAATCAATATATTATTTAATAACAGTGCCATTTTTATGAATTTCTTTGCTTAAAAGTGTACCGTTCTCAGTATATGTGTACCACGTGCCATATGGAATATCTTTATACTTATAATGATATCTTTCTTTGAGCGCTCCGTTTTGGTAAAAGATTTTATGAGTACCTACCGAGTAGCCATTTTTAAATTTTTCTCTACTCCATAAGGAGCCATCTGGGTAATAGGATTTCCATATACCATGAAGCGTGTCGTTTTTATAAGATCCTTTTCTATTTATTTGTCCGTTTTTATGATAAGATATAAATGGTCCATTAAAAGTACCGTTGGGTCCAAATTGCTCAATGAGTTTCAATTGTCCGTTGGGATGATACTCTCTACGTTCACCAATATTTACTAGACTGCTGTTTGGCTTATCTTCAAAATATTCGACACTTTTTAATTGACCATCGTAATAATATACTTTGCATTCTCCTATTGGTCTACCGTCTTTATAGTGCCTTATTTCTTTTAGTTTTCCGTTGTCATGAAATTCTTTTCTAATACCAGTTGTATTGCCATTTAATTCATATTCAATAACTTCAATAGCACCATTTTCATGATAAGAGATATGCTTTTTTGGTTGGTCTTGAGCACTTAAAAAATTGGAAATTAGCAGCGCTATTATTAATATTAAGATTCTCATTTTTATAGGCAAGCAACGCATTATTTTAATAAAAGCTATGGGTTTAAAGTTTTAAAATTTCCGAAGTAAAAAAATTATAGTTCTACTAAATTATTATTTACAAAAAAGATAGAATTCACAAAAAACAGTTTTCCGTTTTCCCAAAAGCTTCTAAACATTACGTTGTCTACCATGTAAATTACGCTTCCGCTTCCCATACGTTGCTCGCCAAAAATTAATGAGTTATTAAGTTTTTTGAGTGCTTGTTGACCTGCGTAACCAGATACATTTTTAGGGTTGTCACCAAGATATGCCACATTATAACCCTTCTCTAAAAGACTATAAGATGAACTACCCAATTTTAATGTAAAATAGCTGTTATCATAGCCATAAGCCATAGGATGCGTATGGTCTACATCTGTTTTAAAAATAGCACCTGTAATTAAATTTTTTGTGTAATCTCGCTCTCTGTCTGCATAGGCAATGGTTAGATTTTTTTCTTCGGAAATATCTTCATTACTATTTCTCTTTAGTCCAAAACCATCTTTGCCAGCAAAACTATTTAAAGCGCCATCTATAGCGATGAGTTTTCCTCCAGCTTGAACCCACGTTTTAATTTTTTCGGTCAATTTATCATTTAAGAAACCACCATAATAGCCATTTGGCATAATCAAAACATTAAATTTTGATAAGTTGCTTCGAGATAAATCTTTGGTATTTATTGATGTTACATGATAGTGCAGCTGCTGCTCAAAGAAGTGCCATAACTCACCATAGCTTAATGAGGACGTGTAATCTCCAGAAAGCATAGCAATTTTTGGCGCATTGACTAATTTAATATCTGGTGAGCCAAAATCTGGTCCAGAGGTTGAGAAACCAGAAAGTAGAGCCTTTGGTGCTCGCTTATAGATCATTGCAGTTTTTGATACTTTATCATCAAAATTATCTACTTTTTTATTATCACCTCTAACTATAATTAATGAACCACGTTTATAAGTTTCACCTTGAGCAGTGAAGGGTTTCTCTGTAAATCTAACTTTGATGCCTTGCTTTAAAAGATCTGCTAAAAATTGAGCATCTTGCATGCTATTCCATTTTAAAACATAACCAGTTGCATTAGCATTAGGTTGTTCTAATGTATATTTTGTAGTTGTTTTATCAACCGTATTAACATTGCTCTTAGAAGCTACAGCATCTAAACCATAAGCATAAGGAACACTCCAAGCAGTAATATCATAAGTTAAAGAATCGCTCAATTTAGTATTAGGCTCAAATAATACTTTCACCATTTTTCCTTTTGGTTGGTTTGTACTTACCACCAAATCCTTAGAACTTGTGTTTAATTGACCTTGTTTAGAGTTTGAGTAATTGTAGCCAGTTACTTTTCCGTTTTGAGCGTAACCATAAGTAATTTCATGCTTGTCTAGAAGTTGCGTTAAACTTTCTATTTTGTCTATATTTCCTTGCAACACGTAACTTTTATAAATCAATTTAGAATTATCAAAATACTTACCAAACTCGGTATTTAATTTTTGAGCATTTTGTGATGCAATTTCTACCGTAGATAATCCCGATACTGTATGATGTGTTAGTCTGTCAACCAAAGTTAGCTCATCACCTTCGTCATTTAAAATTCCTAAACCTGCACGTCCATGACCACCTTGCTCATACGTCATGCCAATTGCTCCCATATACGTTGGGTACGTGTCTCCATAACTAGGGTACAGCAAATCAAATCGCTCTCGAGTAAAATATAACCAACCTTCGGCATCAAAATATTTGGCGTGGTTTTTACCAATTTGTGTTTGGAAATCACGTTGCCAATCGCTAATAATTTCGTGAAAAGGCTCTGCAGCAGGAGCAAAATAATAAGGCTCATTTATGCCTTGCTCATGAAAATCTACATGAATATGAGGTAACCATTTGTTATAGACTTTTAATCGTGCTTGAGATTCTACTTGCGTAGCCCAAGCCCAATCTCTATTTAAATCAAATAGATAATGGTTTGGTCGTCCTCCAGGCCAAGGCTCACTATGCTCGCTAGCTTGCTGGTCTATATCATAAGGCACACTCGCAGTTTCATTATACCAATTAACGTAACGATCACGACCATCTGGATTTATACAAGGGTCAATAATGACAACCGTATTTTTTAAATAATCTGCATTTTCGGTAAGCAATTTGTAAATGGTCAACATAGCTGCTTCGGTACTCGATGCTTCATTACCATGTACATTATAACTGAGCCACACGATGGCAATATCATTTGTTGTTGATGTACCATTTAAAACGCCTGCATTTTTGAGATTATTTTCTCGAATTTGTTCAAGATTTTTCATGTTTTCTTCGGAAGACAAATAGGCTAGCATTAAAGGTCGTCTCTCATTCGTTACACCATATTGCTCTAATTTTACTTGCTGCGGAAATTGGCTTTCTACATGCTCAAAATAATCAACAACTCGGTGATGTCTAGAAAATTTAGTGCCAATATCATAACCTAAAAAAGCCGAAGGTGATTGTAGGTTTTGAGCAAAAATTGAGACAGAACATAAAAATGTGAAGATGACAGCAAATGACTTATACATAAATGAAAATAGGTGTTAATTGATATTTAGTAAATATATTAAAGACCTTATCAATTAACTAAAATTTAGGACTCAAAAAAAGTTTAGTACATTATCTTTACCAACGAATTGAATTGAAACTATGCCAACACACTATATTCCGTTTAGAGAAACCAACTATTTCTCTTCTTTAATTTGCGATTATCTAGATGAAACTTCCGAGTTAAAATCGTTTTATAATCGTTTCCCTAAGCTCGAGAATTTTAAAGCTCAAATAGAAGAGAAGCAGAGTTCATATTCTTCGGAAACGAGACAGGTTTTAGTTCAATCATTAAAAAATCAATATGAGTTAGTTGATATTTCCGAAGCAACTCAGCATAATATTAATTTATTAAGCAACGATAATACATTTACAATTACTACTGGTCATCAACTCAATTTGTTTACAGGACCACTTTATTTTTTCTATAAAATTATTTCTACCATTAATTTGTGTAAACAATTAAAAGCTGAATTTCCAAATCAAGATTTTGTGCCAATATATTGGATGGCTACCGAAGATCACGATTTTGAAGAAATCAATTATTTTAATTTTAAAGGTCAAAAAGTACAATGGAATCGTGAAGCCTCTGGAGCAGTTGGAGAATTAGAGCTTGATGGTTTAGATTTTGTTTTTGAAGCTTTTGCGAGTCAATTAAATAAAACTACTAATGCACAACAACTAAAGCAATTATTTAAAAGCGCATATATTGATCATGGTAATTTAACAGCTGCCATGCGTTATTTGGTTAATGAGCTATTTAAAGAATACGGTTTAGTTATTGTTGATGGAAATGATGCAGATTTAAAGCGTTTATTTGTGCCTTATATAGAAGATGAGTTGGTTAATCAAACTTCTTTTGTAAAGGTTAATGAGGCTAATAATAATCTTAATACTTTATCCGAAAATTATAAAATTCAAGTAAATCCAAGAGAAATCAACTTGTTCTACATCAAAAAAGGTGTAAGAGAACGCATTGTTGAAATAGACGGGATGTATACCGTCTTAAATGTGAATTTAAAATGGGATAAAGCCAGTTTAATTAAGCATATTAATGAAGCGCCTCAAAATTTTTCGCCAAATGTAATTATGAGACCATTGTTTCAAGAAGTCATTTTGCCTAATCTCTGTTATATTGGAGGTGGAGGAGAATTGGCCTATTGGCTGCAACTCAAATCTAATTTTGAAGCGCAAAAGGTAGTGTTTCCTATGTTGTTGTTGAGAAACTCTGTGGTGCTAATAACAGATAAGCAAAAAGAAAAACTAGAAAAACTTAATGTATCTATTGACGATTTGTTTTTAAAGCAAAACGAATTAAGAACTAAAGTTACTAAGCAAATTTCTGATATAGATATAGATTTCACATCTCAAAAAATACATTTACAACAACAGTTTAAAGCCTTGCATCAACTTGCAAAGCAAACTGATAAATCATTTGTTGGAGCGGTAAAAGCGCAAGAAAAAAAGCAAATTAATGGTTTAGAACATTTAGAAAGTAGGTTACTTAGAGCACAAAAACGAAAACTTAGCGATTATTTAGAGCGTGTAACACTTTTACAAGATGAGTTGTTTCCTCGTCAAAGTCTGCAAGAACGAAACATGAATTTTTCGGAATTCTATTTGGAGTATGGAGAGACAATTCTTCCGAAGTTGATAGAAAATTTAGAACCTTTAAAAGGTGAGTTTTTGGTGTTAACAATTTAATGTAAAAATTGTTGCTTTGTAGTTTTAATTTTAGATGCAATTATTACTTTTGCACATGCAACACAACAAAGTCCTTATTTTAGATTTCGGTTCGCAATACACTCAGCTTATTGCACGTCGCGTTAGAGAGTTAAATATCTATTGCGAAATACACCCATTTAATAAAGTTCCAGTAGACTCAGAGAGTTTTAAAGCGGTCATACTTTCTGGTAGCCCAAACTCGGTTAGAGGAGAAGATGTTTTACATCCAGACCTCTCTCAAATAAGAGGTAAAAAACCAATGCTAGCTGTTTGTTATGGTGCTCAATATTTAGCACATTTTTCGGGAGGAAAAGTAGAAGAGTCAAGTACCAGAGAATACGGACGAGCAAATTTAAGTTTTGTAAAACAAGATGAAGATTTCTTTACAGGTATCTCTAAAGGGAGTCAAGTATGGATGAGTCATAGTGATACTATTAAGCAATTACCAACAAATGGTGTGTTATTAGCTAGTACGCATGATGTAGAGAATGCAGCTTTTAAAATTGAAGGCGAAACCACCTACGCCATTCAGTTTCATCCAGAAGTGTACCACTCTACAGATGGAAGGCAATTACTTCAAAATTTTTTAGTGCATATTGCAGAAGTTGAGCAGGATTGGACACCTCAATCTTTCGTTGAAGAAACCGTAGAAGCACTGCAAACACAATTAGGTGACGATAAAGTCGTTTTAGGATTGTCTGGAGGTGTAGATTCATCTGTTGCTGCAATTTTATTGCACAAAGCCATAGGTAAAAATCTGTACTGTATTTTCGTAAATAACGGTTTACTGCGAAAAGATGAATACTCAAGTGTTTTAGAACAATATGAAGGGATGGGTCTTAACGTAAAAGGTGTAGATGCTTCGGCACGCTTTTTGGATGCTTTGAAAGATGTAAGCGATCCTGAGTTAAAGCGTAAAGCCATAGGTCGTGTGTTTATAGAAGTTTTTGATGATGAGGCAAATGAAATTGAAGATGTAAAATGGTTAGCGCAAGGTACAATATATCCAGATGTGATAGAAAGTGTATCTGCAACAGGAGGACCAAGTGCAACAATTAAGAGTCATCATAATGTTGGTGGATTACCAGATTTTATGAAACTTAAAGTAGTTGAGCCTCTTAAAGCTTTATTTAAGGATGAGGTTAGACGTGTTGGTAAATCTATGGGTATGGATCCTAATATTTTGGGTCGTCATCCATTTCCTGGTCCTGGATTGGCCATTAGAATTTTGGGTGATATTACTGCTGAAAAAGTGCGTATCTTACAAGAGGTTGATGCTGTTTTTATCAATAATTTAAAATCTTGGAATTTATACGATAAAGTATGGCAAGCAGGAGCCATGTTATTACCTGTAAATAGTGTAGGTGTTATGGGAGATGAGAGAACCTACGAAAAATGTGTTGCGCTTAGAGCAGTAGAAAGCACAGATGGAATGACCGCAGATTGGGTTAATCTACCTTATGAGTTTTTACAAAAAACCTCTAACGAAATTATAAATAAAGTTAAAGGCGTAAACAGAGTGGTGTATGATATTAGCTCTAAACCACCAGCTACGATTGAGTGGGAATAGAGTTTTTATACGATATTCAGTTTGCAGTTGGTATTGCTCATTTGTATGAGAAGTTATAAATTGAAAAGTTAAATGGTTGTAAACAACTAAAATTTCCGAAGAAAAGGAGATAGTACATAAATTTTATTAGATGAAAAAACTCTTATTAATAGCTGCCATTATATTTTGTAGCATTTCTACATTTGCTCAAGACTATAAAACACATAAGGTTAAACAAGGCGAAACCATTGAAAGTATTGCTAAACAATATTTAGTTACCCCTTTTGATATTTATGCGCTTAATCCTGATGCAAAAACTACGTTGCGTCCAGATATGACTCTTATTATACCAACAACTCGTGTAAAAAATGACCCAATACAAGAACCTGTTAAAGAGGCTGTAAGCTTTAGAAAGCATAAGGTGAAACGTAAGGAGACGTTATATAGTATTTCTAAAAAATATAATGTTGAGATAGAAGATATCAAGAAGTACAACACTAGACTGTATTCTGAAAATTTGCGTAAAGGTGATAAAATTCAGATTCCTAAATTTAAAACTATTGTTAGTCAGGTATCCTTAAATAATACAATAAAAAAATATACAGTGTTACCAAAAGAAGGTAAGTGGAGAGTCGCTTATAAATTTGGGATAACTGTACCTCAATTAGAAGCTTTAAATCCAAATTTAGGCGAAGTACTGCAACCAGGTCAGCAAGTAAATGTTCCAAATATTAGTAATAAGGAGGAGAAATTAGTTGAAGAGAGTTTTAGTTATTACACCGTTTTAAAGAGTGAAGGCTTTATGGCTCTTGAAAGAAAATTAGGTGTTAACCAAAAACAATTAGAGTCTTTAAATCCAGGATTAAAAGAAAGTGGTCTTAAATTAGGTATGGTATTAAAAGTGCCAGCAGATGTTAAAGTTGCTACTAACGTAAAAGATATAGAAAACACTAATTTATCAAGTAATCTTAAAAACTTAAGTGCAAAAAAGATAGCTTTAATGCTGCCTTATCGTACAAATAGAATTGACGTAGACTCAGTACAAGAAGCTAAGAAAGCAATACGAAAAGATGCAATGTTATCCATTTCGCTAGATTTTCATGCTGGAGCATTAATGGCTATTGACTCTGCAAAACGTTTAGGTATTTCTACACATTTAAAAGTTTTTGATACTAGAAATCAATCTACACAGATTTCTAATATTTTAAATCAAAATGATTTTTCTAATTATGATGCTGTTATTGGTCCATTAATGCCAAAAAATTTAGATCGTGTAGCATCAGATTTAAAGCGTGATAATATACCTGTGATATCGCCTTTTTCTATGCCAGTAAATTTATATGATAATGTTTTTCAAAGTGTTCCATCAAGTGAGTTATTAGAAGATACGATAATCAATTTTGTAAAGTCAGATTCGTTGCCAAGGCACACCATTATTATTTCAGACTCAAAGCATAAGCGTATTAGTGATAAATTAAAAGCTCAATTTCCAGATGCACAACAAATATATTCTAGAAAGAATAAAAAAAATCAAGAAGCTTATTTTGTGTATCAAACCGATTTAGAATATATTTTTAAAAATGGAAAAAACATCGTGTTTTTAGAAACAGACAATGAAGGTTTGGCATCAAATGTAATTAGTATTATTAATGGCTTAATTTCTAACGGTAAAGAAATTATTTTAATGACAACCGATAAAAACAAAGCATTTGATGGTAGAGAGATTTCTAATTATCATTTATCTAATTTAAAGTTTCATTATCCGTCTGTAAATAAAACTGCCGATATTGGCTCATCTCGTAATGCATTTATAAAAGCATATAGACGAGAATATAATGTAAGCCCAAATAAGTATGCTGTACGAGGTTTTGACCTAACATTAGATTTATTATTACGTTTAGCAAGTGAAGATGATTTATATAAAGCATCTAATAGCGATGTTGAGACAGAGTATGTAGAGAACAAATTTAGATACACTAAAAAGATGTTTGGAGGCTTTTATAATGAAGCTGTATATGTGGTAAAATATGATAATTTAATTATAGTAGAAGCAAAATAAATGACGTCAAAAGTAACATATTTAGGTAATCTAAGAACAGAAAGTGTTCATGTAAAATCTAACAATACATTTATTACAGATGCGCCTGTAGACAATAATGGTAAAGGAGAAGCGTTTTCACCTACAGATACTGTTGCTACAGGATTAGCAAGTTGTATGATTACCGTTATGGGTATTAAAGCTAATGAAATGAACGTGGACATGAATGGGACAACTGCTCATGTAACTAAAACAATGGCTAGCAATCCTAGACGTATTTCTAAAATAGAAGTCATAATTAATTTTCCTTTTAAGGCAGATTCTAAGACACGTAAAATTTTAGAGCATACTGCAAATACCTGTCCTGTACATTACAGTTTACATCCAGATATCCAAAAGGATGTCTCTTTTAATTGGAACTAATGTTAAACTCATGTTACCTCGATTATTAATTGTCTTTTTCTTTTTTTTAAAACTCGCGCCAAATGATGAGGTTACGATAACATGGAGTGATAGTAAAAAATTAACATGGGCAGATTTTAAAGGAGCAGTTCAGCACAATACAGATGCAGTAGCAGTTACAGCATCTGGTATTACATTTTCATTTTCTGTAAGTCAATCCAACGGTGAGTATGTTGATTTTAATGCTACAGCTCATGCTCATTTCTATCCAGAAAAGTCATGGTATCTTAAAGATAAAGGCAATAGCCATATCTTAGCACATGAACAGCTTCATTTTGATATAACCGAGCTCCACGTAAGACAATTACGATATTATATCTCTAGACTTACGGTATCTCAAAATATTAAACAAGAACTTAGAGATTTACACGAACAAGCCAATAAAAATCTGGCAATTATGCAAAGTGCATACGATACTCAAAGTAATAACTCTATAAATGCAGAGCAGCAAATTATATGGTCTAAATTTGTAAAGACAGAATTAGACAAGTATAAAGCCTACCGCTCAAAATAAGATGGTCCAACCAGACAAGAATTTTCTCATAAAACTTGCTCATACAAAAATGCCTTTTGGTAAATATGAAGGTCGTTACCTTATTGATTTGCCAGAATATTATGTGGTTTGGTATCATAACAAGGGATTTCCAAAAGGAAAATTAGGAGATATGTTAACTCAAGTTTACGAGTTGAAATTAAATGGTTTAGAGTATTTAATTAGAGATATACAAAAGCGATATCCTAGGTAAATAACAACTTAAAGTGTTAAAAATACCATTTGAGTTAACTTGTTGTCGGATAAAGTACATGATTAACCGATAATCTGCTGAAGTTTGTAGTATTAATCCAAACCTCATATTATGTTCGAAATTTCAATAGGTATTACGCTAGGTATTATATGCTTTTTGATTATCAAAGCAATGTTTAAAGATGTTTTGGTAATAGATACAAATTATTCTAAACACATCGTGAATGGTAAATTCAAAGATAAGTTTAATAAGAAATAGAAAATGATAGCACTAATTGCAAATATTGATTTTCTCAGTCCAAGGATTTATAAACAAATTCTCTCGACTTAAAATTACTTTTTTATGTACCTCAGAGAAGATTAAATAATATTGTCCATCAATCGAAGTATATTTAAACGTCAACTGCGTGCAGTAAGTACCATTGCCATGATTAACAAGTAAAGTAAAACTGTCTTTATTTACCGTTATATCTTTTACAGATTCTACAAGTAAAAAGTTAACGTCCACTGTAGGAGAAATAGGTTTGCTGCTATATTTTTTAAGGTCATTTAACTCTTTCATATCCTTTACAAAGCTCTGTATCCAATTATTGAGTGATGTTTCTTGTTTAGGAAGTAACGTAGATGTGATTAATAATATCGTGAGTATATGTTTCAAATAATTCGTATTTCTTATGTATGATAACGAAGTTCGACTATTTCATTAATAAATTCAAATCAAAATAACTTCTTTCGAATCAGGCTCATTTCGGTATTAAAAACAAACGTAAAAACAATGCTTCATTAACTATTTAAATTTTGTAAATTTGCCTGCGTTTAACAGCGCATCATGACAACTACCACAAAATACATCTTTGTAACTGGAGGTGTTACTTCTTCTTTAGGAAAAGGTATCATCGCAGCCTCTTTGGCTAAGCTTCTACAGGCTCAAGGTTACAGGACCACAATTCAAAAATTAGACCCTTACATTAACGTAGATCCAGGAACTTTAAATCCGTATGAACATGGCGAATGTTATGTTACAGATGATGGAGCAGAAACAGATTTAGATTTAGGTCATTATGAGCGTTTTTTAAATGTGCCAACAAGTCAGTCTAACAACGTAACAACGGGTCGTATCTATCAAAGTGTGATAGAAAAAGAACGTCGTGGCGAGTTTTTAGGTAAAACGGTACAAGTAATACCTCATATTACTGATGAAATTAAACACCGTGTTCAAATTTTAGGAAACTCTGGAGATTACGATATTGTAATTACCGAAATTGGAGGCACTGTAGGTGATATAGAGTCATTACCATACATAGAAGCAGTTAGACAATTAAAATGGGATTTAGGAGAAAATAATGCTATAGTTATTCATTTAACCTTAGTGCCTTATCTATCTGCAGCAGGAGAATTAAAGACAAAGCCTACGCAACACAGTGTAAAAACATTAATGGAGAGTGGTGTAATGGCAGATATTTTAGTATGTCGTACAGAGCATGAACTCCCAACAGAATTAAGAGACAAACTAGCAAAATTTTGTAATGTACGTCCCGAAGCAGTAATTCAATCTATTGATGCTTCTACAATTTATGACGTTCCAAATTTAATGTTAGAGCAAGGTTTGGATACTGTAGTCTTAAAAAAATTAGACTTAACAAGTACAGAGCCAGATTTAACGCAATGGAATCAGTTTTTATCACGTCATAAAAACCCAACAGGTGAAGTTACAATTGGTTTAATTGGTAAATATGTAGAGCTACAAGATTCTTACAAATCTATTTTAGAAGCTTTTATTCATGCAGGAGCAGAGAATGAAGTTAAGGTAAATATAGAATCTATACATTCAGAATTTTTAAATGAGACAAATGCTGCGGAAAAGCTCAAACATTTACATGGTGTCTTAGTAGCTCCTGGTTTTGGAGAGCGAGGTATAGAGGGTAAAATAGAAGCTGTAAGATTTGTACGTGAACAAAATATACCGTTTTTAGGTATTTGTTTAGGTATGCAAATGGCGGTTATTGAATACGCTAGAAACGTATTAGGATTAGCTACTGCAAATTCTACCGAAATGGATGAAAACACTCTTGAGCCTGTAATAAACCTTATGGAATCACAAAAATCTATAACAGATAAAGGTGGTACAATGAGACTTGGGGCTTGGGATTGTAAATTAATAGATGGTAGTTTGGCTAAAGATATTTATCAAACAACAGATATTAAAGAAAGACACAGACATCGTTTTGAGTTTAATAACGATTATAAGCAACGCATAGAAGCTGCTGGGATGAAAGCTACAGGTTTAAATCCAGAAACAGGTTTAGTAGAAATAATAGAAATACCAACACATAATTGGTTTGTAGGTGTACAGTATCATCCTGAGTATAAGAGTACTGTGTCTAATCCACACCCTTTATTTGTATCCTTTGTTAAAGCAGCATTAAATTATAAAACAAACAATAAAAGTGTCAGTATGGCACAGAAACAATAATGGAAAGCTTTTTGATTAAAGCCTAACATTCTCTCAAACCAATCAGAGAAATTTTTTATATATACCATGGAAGAAAAAAAATTCGACGTTAAATCGATTATAGGATTCATTCTTATCTTCGCCATTTTACTCTTCATGATGTGGAAAAATCAACCCACACCAGAGGAATTAGCAGAACAAGAAAAGCAAGCACAAATTGAAGCTGATAAAAAAGCTAACGCAAAGCAAACTAAAGATACAAAAGTTGTTACTGCACAAGATTTTACAGCACCACAACCTGGAGATTCTTTAAAAATTGAAGAATTAAAAAATAAATTGGGATCTTTTGCATACTCATCTACCTTACCATCTGCAAAAGAAAATTATACAACTGTAACTACAGATGTTTTTGATTTAAAATTTAGTAATAGAGGTGGTTTTCTATCTGAAGTTATATTAAGTCAATTTGTAGATTATGACTCTGTTCCTATTGCATTAATACAAGATGGAAATGAGTCTTTTAATATTACACTTCCTACTGCAGATAATAGAATACTTAACACAAACGAACAATTTTTTGAGCCAACAGTAAGCAAAAATGGAGCTAATACTGTAGTTTCAATGAAGTTTAAAGCATCTCAAAATCAATTTTTAGAGTACCGTTATGAGTTAAAACCAAATGATTATATGATAGATTTCTCTATTATATCTCAAGGTTTAAACAACGTAATAAATAGTTCTCAAACTATAGATTTAGATTGGCAATTAAAAGCATATCGTCATGACCAGAGTATAACTTATGAAAATCGTTACACACGACTAACATATATGTATGAGGGCGAAAAGATAGATAAGCTTGCTCAAAATGGAGAAGATGAAGAGGTTTTAGAAGATGCACGTTGGTTATCATACCGACAACATTTTTTTAGTACCATTCTTGTAGCAGAAAATCCAATTAAAAATGCTAGAATTTCTACTGTAGATTTAGTTGAAGATGAAGAGATTGATACTGTATATACAAAGCAATTTGCATCAAAATTACCATTGACCTTTACAAATGGTGAAGCTGCTAATAATTATAAACTATATTTTGGACCTACAGATAGTAAGGTATTAAAAGAGTATGATCATAATTTAGAAGAGAGTATCCCTTTTGGTTGGGGAATTTTTGGATGGATTAATAAATTTTTATTTATACCGCTATTTGGTTTCTTAAGTGGATTTTTACCTTATGGTATAGCGATTATTGTAATGACAATTTTAATAAAATTAGTCATGTCTTTTGTACAATATAAGCAGTTCTTATCACAAGCAAAAATGAAGGTTTTAAAGCCAGAGTTAGATGCTATTAGAGAGAAGCATAAAGACAATAAAATGAAAGCGCAACAAGAAACAATGGCGCTTCAAAATAAAGCAGGCGCAAGTCCGTTAGCAGGTTGTCTGCCAGGATTAATTCAATTACCAGTGTTTTATGCGTTGTTTATGTTTTTTCCAACAGCATTTGCATTACGTCAAAAAAGCTTTCTTTGGGCAGATGATTTATCGTCATATGATGTTATAGCAGAGTTGCCATTTAATATTCCATTGTATGGAGACCATGTAAGTTTGTTTCCAATATTGGCTGCTATTGCTATTTTCTTTTATATGAAAATGACAACAGGTCAACAAATGGCTTCACAACCAACGCAAGAAGGTATGCCAGATATGGGTAAAATGATGAAGTATATGATTTACTTCTCACCAATTTTAATGCTTGTTTTCTTTAACCAATATGCGTCAGGATTAAGTTTATATTACTTTATCTCTAACCTTATTAGTATTGGTATTATGCTTGTAATTAAGAATTATATTCTTGATGAAGATAAAATTCATGCACAAATACAAGTGAATAAAACAAAGCCGAAGAAACAAAATAAGTTTCAAAAGAAAATGGCTGATATGATGGAGCAAGCAGAGCAACAAAAGCAAGCCCAACAAAAACGTAAAAAGTAATATTTTATGTTACAATAAAGAGCCTTTAGTTTGACTAAAGGCTTTTTTTTATTTCTATTACTTCGGAAATTGAAATACTACAATGTCTCGATAAATTTTAAGTAAAAACTAAAATAACATATACAGTATGTCCTTAAATTCTATACTGCAAATATTTCTGGCACTTTTACATTTCCGAAGAAAAAATAACTATGTATATAAATTGAATTATTTGAAAGCATTTAAAAAGCCTTTAGATTTAAAATCTAAAGGCTTTACAATTAAACACAATACAATGTGTTAGAAGCTATTAATCAATTTGTATTGAGCTTAAGAATTTATTAGTCATTTGCAGGTAACATCACTTTGTTTATGGCATGTATTACTCCATTACCAGCTTGTACATCTACGACAATAACACCAATATCTGTATTTCCTGCTGCATCAGTTACGTCTGCAATATTATCTCCTGTACCTGGTAAGTTAATTGTGATAGCTTGACCGTTTAACATGGTTGGAGAAATTCCGTCTGTTAAATCTCCAGAAGTAACATTAGCATCTCCTAAAACATGATGTAGTAAAACTTGTGTTAATACATCTTCGGCAGGTATTGCATCCAAGGCATCAAAAGCATCATTAATTGGCGCAAATACTGTAAAAGGAGCAGGACTAGTACCATTAGGTGTTGATAAAGTTGCAACAAAATCTGTAGAAGGAGTTAAATCTGTTAAAGCAGTAACGAGCGTAGAAAAATTTGGATCTGCAGTTGCAAATGTAACTACTGTTGGTATATCTATTACCGCATCTACTGCATGTATGATTCCATTTGTTCCTATAATATCTGCTGTAGCTACATTGGCTACACCATTAAAACGAACACCATTATCTGTGTTAAAATATAAACTTAATGGGTTGTCTCCAGGACCAGTTGCTAGCGTGTTAGAATAGTTATTTCCTAATCCTACTAAATCTGCAGAGGTAACTACACCAGCTAAAACATGATTTAATAATATGTTAGATAACTCGTTAGAATTTGGATTTGTGAAATCTGCAAATGCATTATTTGTTGGAGCTAAGATTGTAAAAGGTCCATCACCTTGTAACGTTGTTACTAAATTTTCACTAGCTAATACACCAGCTAAAGATGTAAAATTTGGGTTATTTGTTGCATGATCTACTACATTTGGTAAGCCAATAACTGCATCAATAATATGTACAGTACCATTACTAGCATCAATATCTGCAGTGATAACATTAGCTGCATCATTAAATCTTACACCACTACTGGTGTTAAAATAGATACTCATCGTGTTTCCGCCAGCACCTGAGGCATTTGTTCTTGTGTATCCAGAATCCAAACCAGCAAGATCTGATGAGGTTAAATCTGCCGAAATTACATGGTTTAGTAATACTTGAGCTAAAACATCTGTTGGTACGTCATCAAGGCTATTAAAACCGTTAGCACTTAAAAAAGTAACAAATGCTTCGTTAGTTGGTGCGAGTACAGTAAATGGTCCATTACCATTTAATATGCTTATTAAGTCACCATCGGCAGCTTGTAAAGCTGCTACTAAAGTAGATAAGTCTGGTGTTGCAGTAGCAGTTTCTACAATGTTTAATTGTGGAGTTGGATCGGTTATTGTATTATCATCATCATTATAACACGAGGTAATAACAATTGTAAATAAAAATAACGGTAGAAATTTGAATGTTTTTGAAATAATTTTCATTTTTTTGAGTTTTTGTTATTTATTATTATTTATCTAGAATTTATTTTGTTTAACAAACTTAATAAAAGATTGAACAAAACATTATGAAGCACTATATTTTTATATTAATTTTAACAGTATCTAGTATTAATTCTTATGCTCAAGAGTCTATAAATCAATTTGATAAAGATGGTAAGAGGCACGGTGTTTGGAAAAAGTACTTTGATAAGACCAAGCAATTGCGATATGAAGGTCAGTTTGATCATGGTAAAGAAATAGGCACATTTAAATTCTATACACTTAACAGAGGAACTAGCGTTTTAAGTGCTACTAAGGTTTTTAACCTTAACAATGAAAATGCCGATGTTAAATTCTTATCATCAAAAGGAAAATTGATTAGTGAAGGTCAAATGAAAGGGAAGCTTTACAGCGGAAAATGGGTGTATTATCACAATAAAAGTGATGCTGTAATGGCTACAGAGTTTTACAATGAAAATGGTAAACTAGAAGGCGAGAAACTAGTATTTTATCCCGACGGTACAACTGCCGAAAAAGCAAATTATAAAAATGGACTACTCAATGGTATATCAACATGGTATGCTAAAAACGGAAAAATTTTAAAGGAGTTCACGTATCTAAACGACGAACTTAATGGCGAATGCAAATATTATGATACCAACGGAAATTTAGAGGCAGAAGGTACATATAGAAAAGATTTAAAACACGGTATTTGGAAATATTACAAAAACGGTAAACTTGTAGAAACTAAAGATCATACCAAAAAAAGTAAAAACCCTATTAAACAATAGGTAAAACATATATATAACATAGTTAATTATAATAGCAACATAACTTATGTTGCTATTTTTATTTCTTAATTTTGCACCTTGTTATAGCGTCATTAATATTAAAAAAATTTCTAGCTGTTATGTAATGTAACATCTTGCCAAATAATCATTAATTATAATTAGATGAAAAGAGTAATTGTCGGTCTTTCAGGAGGAGTAGATTCTAGCGTTGCAGCTTATTTATTAAAGGAGCAAGGCTATGAAGTTATTGGCCTGTTTATGAAAAACTGGCATGACGACTCTGTAACCATTTCTGATGAGTGTCCATGGTTAGATGACAGCAACGACGCCATGTTGGTTGCAGATAAACTTGGCATACCTTTTCAAACAGTAGATTTAAGTGAACAGTACAAAGAGCGTATTGTTGATTATATGTTTGACGAATATCAAAAGGGTAGAACTCCCAATCCAGATGTACTTTGTAATAGAGAAATTAAGTTTGATGTCTTTATGAAAATCGCTTTAGATCTTGGAGCAGATTATGTGGCAACTGGTCATTACTGTAGAAAATCAATTTCATCTGTTGTAAATGTAATAGATGGTACTTCAAAAGAAACTTATCACTTACTGGCAGGTGTAGATACTAATAAGGATCAATCCTATTTTTTATGTCAATTATCTCAAGACCAATTATCAAAAGCACTTTTTCCTATAGGCGAATTAACAAAGCCAGAAGTTAGAGAAATAGCAACAAAACTAGATTTGGTTACAGCAGATAAAAAAGATTCTCAAGGTCTCTGTTTTATTGGCAAAGTAAGATTACCTGAGTTTTTGCAGCAAAAATTAAAACCTAAAGAAGGTGTTATTGTAGAAATTTCAAGTGATGCAGATTTTTATAAAGCTGAAAGTTTAAAATTTGAAAATAAAGCCGACGAATTAAAGAATTTAACTCATAAGATAAATTATAATATTTCCGACGGTAAAATTGTAGGTAAACATCAAGGTGCACATTATTTTACTAAAGGTCAGCGTAAAGGTCTTGCAGTTGGTGGTACTGTAGAACCACTCTTTGTGATAGATACAGATGTAGACGATAATGTTATTTATACAGGTCAAGGTAAAAAACACCCAGGACTTTTTAAAAGAGCTCTTTTTGTTACCAATGAAGAGTTACATTGGATACGAGAAGATTTAACATTAAAAAATGAAGAGACAATGCAGGTTAAAGCAAGAATTCGTTATCGTCAGGATTTAGAAAATGCGACACTTTACAAAGTAGAGAATGGGCTTTTCGTAGAATTTGAAAACCCGCAATCTGCCATAACCGAAGGTCAATTTGTAGCTTGGTATCTGGAAGATGAATTAGTAGGTTCGGGAGTAATTTCATAAATTGCAATAGAGTAATTAAACGATTACTTTTAATGTTTATTAATTAAAAACGACTACCTTTTTAATTAAACACGATTGCAATAACACTATCATGCTAAAGCTTTGTTACTTAAAGTAAATTATAGCAATTTCCATGAGACTGTTAATAATATTAAATATCAACACATGAAAAAAGTCCTACTTTTTAGTCTAATATGCATTCAGTTTACTATATATGCTCAACAAGAAGATGCATGGGTTTATTTTAATCAAAAGGAGAATGTACAAGCCTCAATTGATAATCCAATAACCATACTTACCCAAGAAGCAATCAATAGAAAAAACGCATATGGTATTGCTATAGATGAGCGCGATGTTCCTGTAAATGAAACGTACATTTCTATGCTTAAAGCTCCAGAAACTGGTATTACTGTTTTTGCAAAATCTAAATGGCTAAATGCGGTTTATGTGAGAGGTAGTGAAGATGATATAAATGCTTTAGTTACAGATTTTGCATTTGTAGAAGCAGTTGATTTTGCAGACAAAAGTTTAAATATGTCTAGAGTTTCTATTGTACAAGATAAATTTGCTATAGAAAATAATGAGGTGGTTTTTAACTACGGAAGCACACAAAATCAAGTAGAAATGATTAATGCAGATGCTTTACACCTACAAGATTATACAGGAGAAGGTATAATTGTTGCTGTCTTAGATTCTGGATTTCCCAACGTGGACACAATGGGAGCTTTTCAGCGTTTAAGAGATAATGGCGATTTATTAGGAGGTTACGATTTTGTGAGACGTGATGCAAATGTTCATGCTTTTACAGGCAATGACCATGGTACAAAAGTATTGAGCGATATGGCTGGTTTTGTACAAGACCAATTTGTAGGTACTGCTCCAGATGCATCTTACTATTTATTTTTAACCGAAGATGTAGCGAGCGAAACACCTGTTGAAGAAGCCTATTGGGTAGAAGCTGCTGAGAGAAGTGATAGTTTAGGTGTACATATAATTAATTCATCGTTAGGATACAAAACGTACCAAAACCCTAATTATACACATGCAGATGAAGATCTTAATGGAAGTACAACCTTTATAACAAGAGGTGCAAATATTGCAAACGAGAAAGGGATTTTGGTAGTTACCTCTGCAGGAAACTCAGGCGCAAGTGGAGTTGGAGCTCCAGCAGATGCAACAGGTGTATTAAGTATAGCAGCTGTAAATGCCGATGGCGATTACGCAAGTTTTAGCTCGCAAGGTAGTACTACTCAAGTCACTCAAAAGCCAGATGTTGCTGCCCAAGGAGCAGGATCTGTTGTAATAGATGACACTAATACGATTATAAATAATAATGGTACATCTTTTAGTTCTCCAATTATGGCTGGTGGTATTGCCTCTTTGTGGCAAGCACTACCAGATGCTACCAATGAAGAAATCAAAGATTATGTACGTATGTCTGCATCTCAATTTACTACGCCAGATTTCTTTATTGGTTATGGTATTCCTGATCTTCAATTAGCATTAGATATAGGATTGTCATTGCAAGAGGAAGAGTTCTTTGAATTTAAAGTTTTTCCTAATCCTGGAAGCAGTATAATAAATATTCAAATACCAACAGCATCTAACATAACTACATTAAGAATTTTTGATGTGTTAGGAAAGTTTGTATTAGAGCAGGATATAACAGACTCGTCAAGCCAATTAGATATATCATCAATGGCATCTGGTTTGTATATTATGACTTTTCAATCTGGTGAAGCTTCAAAAACATTTAAACTTATTAAATCGTAAATGACAAATACAATAACACAATTATTTAAAATTAAATATCCAATTATACAAGCAGGTATGATTTGGAATAGTGGTTGGAAATTAGCGTCTGCAGCTAGTAATGCAGGAGCCTTAGGTTTAATTGGAGCAGGATCTATGTATCCAGATGTGTTAAGAGAGCATATAAAAAAGTGCAAAGATGCTACCCAAAAACCATTTGGTGTTAATGTACCAATGTTATATCCTAACATTGAAGAGATTATGAATATTATTGTAGAAGAAGGTGTAAAAATTGTTTTTACTTCCGCAGGAAATCCAAAAACCTGGACGCCTTGGCTAAAGGAGAGAGGTATTACAGTTGTTCATGTTGTAAGTAGTGTAAAGTTTGCTTTAAAAGCTCAAGAGGCAGGAGTTGATGCTGTTGTGGCCGAAGGTTTTGAAGCAGGTGGTCATAATGGTAGAGAGGAAACTACGACGTTAACCTTAATACCTATGGTAAGAGAGCATCTCGAAGTACCATTAATTGCAGCTGGAGGAATTGCAACTGGCCAAGCCATGTTAGCAGTTATGTTATTAGGCGCAGATGCTGTACAGGTTGGAAGTCGTTTTGTTGCAAGTACTGAGTCTTCGGCACATGAGGCTTTCAAAAATGTTGTTGTAGATGCAAAAGAAGGAGATACTCAATTAACTTTAAAAGAATTAGCTCCTGTAAGATTGATTAAAAATAAGTTTTTTAATGACCTGCAAGAACTTTATAAAAAATCACCTACAGTAGAAGAATTAAAATTGTTGTTAGGTCGAGCTAGAGCTAAACGTGGTATGTTTGAGGGAGATTTAGAGGATGGCGAATTAGAAATTGGACAAATTGCAGGTTTAATTCATGATATTAAACCAACCGCTCAAATTGTCGAAGATATGATTTCAGAATTTAAATCGGCTCAAAAAAAAGCACAACAAATTAGTATCTAAAATGCTATATTTGAGAGCTATTAATGTTGACCCAAATAATTCATGACGAGAAGTCAAAACATTTTAATTACAGATGGTAACAGTACTTGGGCATTGTCTGTATTACAATGCTTGGCACAAATTGAGGGTTATCATGTTTTTGTCTTATCAAATAAAAAGCGTACAGCAACAAAATTTTCAAAATATACTTCTTACTACAAGTTTTATGAGAGACCAGATGATGAGTCTTGGGTTAAAATTATAAATACCGAAATAGATAAACATAACATTTCGGTTATATTACCAATTGCAGAACAAGAGAGTTTATTTTATATTAAGTATGGCAATCAAATTTTGTCTACAGCAAAAATAATTCCTTTACCACTGTTAAGAGATTTTGAGACTGCTATAGATAAAAAGGCATTAAGTGAGTTTTCTAAGTCATACGATATTCCTCATCCTAATTCTTTTTTTATTACCTCAAATAATGATGAGCAAGCGTGCATATCGCAAATTAACTTTCCGGTTTTAATAAAACCTTTAAGTCTAAAAGGTGGAGATGGTATTAAAAAAATAAGTGCTAGAGAAAGGCTTGATGAGCTTCTCGTTAATAGTAATCAACCATTATTTGTGCAAGAATATATTGAGGGTTATGATATAGATTGTAGCGTTTTATGTTTAAATGGTAAAGTACTTAATCATACAATTCAAAAAGGTAATTTAAATGGGCATAATGCATTTGCACCTCAATTGGCTTTTGATTTTTTGCAAAATGATGAGGTATTACAAGTTGCAAAGTTAGCTATGGCTAAACTTAATTGGTCTGGGATTGCACATCTGGATATGAGATACGATCTTAAAGCTAAAAACTATAAACTTATAGAAATAAATGCTCGTTTTTGGGGTAGTGTAGAGGGCTCTATGTTTGCTGGTGTAAATTTCCCTCATAAAGTTATTCAACTGGCTTTAAACCAAGAAGTGTCAAACGATGGTTTTGAAGCTATACACCACATGAGATTTAAAGGTGTGTTAAAATCTATTAAGCGTAATCCGTTATTTATTTTCCGAAGAAAATATGTATTAAATAACACAGAGGCGAAGACTTTTTTAAAAGATCCTATACCAACGTTATATAAGTTTAGAGAATGGTTAGGAAGACGTATAAAGTTATAAAAAAACAAAAAGAGGACAAAGCCTCTTTTTGCTTGAAACGTTTTTTAACAATAAAATTTTTAAATCCCTCTAAAATAATAGCTAAAAAAGTTTCTACCCCAAATACCTAACCTACTACAATAAGGTATTTATAAGGATAAAAGTAAGGGTTTACTTAAAAATGTTTATCGATAAAGTGCTCAACTTATTAACAACTTTAGTTTATAACTTTTTAATAATCAAACAATTGAATTTTTGTTTCAGTAATATTACATGAAGTTATATGCTAGCAAGTTCTATTAATTTAAATTTGCATTTTAAAGACTTAACTTTTGATTTTATCACAATACACTAAAGAATTTAGTTACAACTTTAAGTTGGCTGCTCCAGTTATCTTAGGCATGTTGGGTCATACCTTTGTGAGTTTTGTAGATAATGTAATGGTAGGTCAAATGGGTACTGCTGAGTTGGCTGCTGTATCTTTAGGAAATAGCTTTATGTTTATAGCAATGTCTATTGGTATTGGCTTTTCTACAGCAATTACACCTCTGGTTGCAGAGGCCGACGCTTCTAATAAATTTAATGAAGGTAAATCGGCATTTAAGCATGGTTTATTTTTGTGTACTATCTTAGGCGTTTTACTTTTTTTAATGGTATTATTTGCTAAACCATTATTATACTTTATGAAGCAACCTGTAGAGGTTGTAGAATTAGCATTACCTTATCTAACTCTCGTTGCCTTTTCATTGATACCCTTAATAGTTTTTCAAGCCTTTAAGCAATTTAGTGATGGCTTGTCTATGACAAGATATCCCATGTATGCTACAATTTTGGCTAATATTATTAATGTAGCCTTAAATTATGTGCTCATATTTGGGAAATTTGGTTTTCCAGAGTTAGGAATCGTTGGTGCAGCTTACGGTACTTTAATTTCTAGAGTGGTTATGGTAGCTCACTTATGGTGGCTTTTGAAAAAGAAAGAGAAATCAAAAGCATTTGTAACAAAAATTAAATTTTTTGTTTTAGATAAATTAATGATTAAAAAATTAATTAATCTAGGAGCTCCTAGTGCTATGCAAATGTTCTTTGAAGTTGCCATTTTTACTGCAGCAATATGGTTAAGTGGTTTGTTAGGTAAAAATCCGCAAGCTGCAAACCAAATAGCTTTAAACTTGTCGTCTATGACTTTTATGGTGGCAATGGGATTAAGTGTGGCATCAATGATTAGAGTTGGTAATCAAAAAGGATTAGGTCAATTTTTAGAACTTAGACGTATTGCGTTTTCTTTATTTTTACTAGCTACATTATTATCGGTTTGCTTTGCAACTTTTTTCTTTATATTTCATGAATGGTTGCCTAAGTTATATGTAGACTATGATGATACCAAAAATCTCATTGATAATACAGAGGTTGTCTCAATTGCAGCAAAATTAATGATTGCAGCAGCTATATTTCAAATAAGTGACGGTATACAAGTTGTGGTTTTAGGAGCACTAAGAGGCTTGCAGGATGTTAAAATACCTACTATTATTACCTTTATATCTTATTGGGTTGTTGGTTTCCCTATTAGTTTTTTCTTCGGAAAAGAAGATGCTTATGGTAGTTTTGGCATTTGGCTGGGATTATTAGCAGGATTAACCACAGCTGCGATTTTATTGTTTATAAGGTTTAATTATCTAACGAAAAAGTTAATTTTGTCAAATACTAACGTTTAAATTAAAACATGGAACTACCAAAATTCATTCTCGGAGATAATACAGATCATCCAAATGCGATATATGTTATTCATACAGATTTTCCTAGATTTATTATTAATCTAGAAGATGATGAAGTGGAGTGGTTTGAAGAGTTTGATGAACATGACCAAAAGGAAATTGAAGCTGAAGCCGAAAATTTAATTAAGGCTGCAACTGATTTTTACGATAGAGAAGTTTCACGATACGATGACTAATGATAGAACAATTAATAGAATACGATAAAGAGTTATTTATATACCTTAATGGCTTAGGTAATGTGTTTTGGGACGCTTTTTGGCTCACCTATACTGCAAAATTGCATTGGATACCATTTTATGCGCTACTGGGTTATTTAATGTATAAAAAGTTAAATTCTAAAATGTTTGTGCTTACCCTAGTTACTATAGCATTAATGATAACCTTTACAGACCAAATTACTAATCTTTTTAAACATGGTTTTGAACGTTTTAGACCTTGCCACGAGGATGGTGTGGCAGAAGTTATGCGTTTAGTTAGATCATCATGTGGTGGTTTATATGGTTATTTCTCTGGTCACTCCAGTAATTCAATGTCGTTAGCAATTTTTGTCGGACTCATTTTAAGAAGTAAGCATAAATTTATTTTGCCTCTATTAATTGTATGGTCTATTTTAATGGGTTATAGTAGAATTTATGTAGGAGCGCATTATCCTTTAGACGTAGTTTCGGGACTTATATTTGGAGGATTGTCTGGATTTATGTTTTACAAATTAGATAAATACCTGCAATCTCGTTTTAAACTTAGATAACATCATCTGAGCTTTGTTTCTTTATCTTATAATTAATAGTTTTCTTTTTCATCCATAAATAAGCAAAACAATCAATTAAAGGTGAGAATAATCGTTTGGTAAGCCCATATTTAGATGTGCCTGCAATTCTAGCAAAATGTTGCACAGGAATTTGTTTTACGCTTCCATCCTGCAATAAAATCATAGCTGGTAAAAAGCGGTGCAATCCTTTAAACATTGGTATACATTTGGCATTTTTTGTTTTAAGAACTTTTAAAGGACATCCTGTATCGTCCATGCCATCTTGTGTAAATAAACGTCGCGCATAATTAGCAACGGTTGATGATACCTTTTTAACAAAGCTATCTTTTCTATTTTGGCGTACTCCAGTTACTAAATCATAATGATTAATATGCTCTAAGAGTAAATGAAAATCATGTGGAGTTGTTTGCAAATCTGCATCTATATAACCAACCAATTCAGTAGTAACACTATCAAAGCCAGCTTTTAAAGCTGTACTTAATCCTTGGTTTTTTGATAATAAAATGTAATCGCAATTTGAGTATTTGTCACAGACGGTTTCAATTAAAATTTGGCTACTATCTGTAGAGCCATCATTAATAAAAAGTATTTTGGTAGATGTTTGACTAGACGTTGTAAAAGCAATGAGTTCCTTTTCTAAACGTTCTATATTATCTGCTTCATTGTAGATAGGTACAATAATTGTAAATCTGTAATTCATTTAAAAAAGGGTTTACATCACAAAAATATTGTTTTAAAACGCTTCTTGTTCATCTAGTTTGATTTTAAAATTGTTAATTTGCTAAATCAAAATTTTTATATGAGAGTACTTGTTACTGGAGCTGCTGGTTTTATTGGTTCACATACTGCCGAACGTTTAAAAAGTTTAGGTCATGATGTTATTGGTTTAGATAATTTTAATGATTATTATAGTTTAAAATTAAAGAATCTTAACGCTAAATCTTTATTAGAAAACGGTATTGAGATTATAAAAAAAGATCTTAGAGATAACGATTTGGCTAAAGTGTTGCCAAATGATATTAACTACATCTTTCATTATGCAGCGCAGCCAGGAATTTCGCAAACTTCTACATTTGAAGATTATTTTGAGAATAATATCATAGCCACAAAAAATTTAGTTGATTTTGCATTGCAGTGTAATGATTTAAAATTGTTTGTCAACATTGGTACATCATCGATTTATGGATTAGAAGCAACATTTCCAGAAAGTATTGCTCCAAAACCAGCGTCTCACTATGGAGTTACTAAGTTGGCAGCAGAGCAGTTAGTGCTTCAAAAAAGTAGAGAGCAACACATTATGGCTTGCTCCTTAAGATTATATTCTGTAATAGGTCCACGAGAACGTCCTGAGAAAATGTACACTAAATTGATAGATTTAGGGTTAAAAGGTGAGGCATTCCCTTTATTTGAAGGAAGCGATAAACATCTGCGTAGCTTTACGTATGTTGGTGACATTGTAGATGGAGTAGTAAGTGTAATAGGTAATGAATCTAAAGTAAATGGTGAAATCATTAATTTAGGAACAGAAGTTGAACATACTACCAAAGAGGGTATAGAAGCAGTAGAACAAATTTTAGGTAAGTCTATACAATTAAATATAATCCCTAAACGTCCAGGAGATCAATCTCGTACAAAGGCAAATATTGATAAAGCAAGAAAATTACTTAACTATAATCCTCAAACTACCTTGTTAGACGCAGTGAAAAAGCAGGTAGAATGGTATAAGGCTAACTTCTAAATATAAAGTTTCCAAACGCTAAAAAGCGAAGTATATATTGTCATTATTGAGATAAGTATAATTGTAATAGCAATAGATTTAAATTCTTCATAGCGAGCTTTAAATAGTGTTATGACAATAGCTATTGCAGGATATATTACTATAAATTTTCTGTAGCTAAAATTAATGGCCTCTTTAATACCAAAAAGAGCTCGTGATTTCCCACTACTATTTGAGTAATCTATATATAATTTTATATTCATATAAAGCGAAATTGATAAAAACAATAAACTTAATATGAGTGTTATATATAAAATTTTTCGGTTAGTCATTAAGGTTTAGTAAATGCTCTGCAGCCACAAAAGGAGTTGTTTTTCCTTCTTCAATTAATTGTAATTGTATTTTTAAGGCTTCCTTTATTTTAGATTGATTGAAAAAATCAGACTTTAATCGGTCTTCAATAGTTTGTAGCAACCAAAACTTATTTTGATTGGTACGGTTATTTTGAAAATAGGTATTTGCTTTGGTATGTTTTATATATTCTGAAATATGTAACCATAAGTCATCAATACCTTCTCTATGCAATGCGCTACATAAACTTACTTTTGGCTGCCACTCAGACTCTTTTTGAGGATACAAGTGCAAAGCTCTATTAAATTCTACCTTAGCCAATTTAGCTGCTTTTAAATTCTCTCCATCGGCTTTATTAATTGCAATAGCATCTGCCATTTCAATGATGCCTCGTTTTATCCCTTGAAGTTCGTCACCAGCACCTGCAATTTTTAGGAGTAAAAAGAAATCTACCATACTATGAACCGCAGTTTCACTTTGTCCTACACCAACAGTTTCTATAACAATTGTATCAAAACCTGCAGCTTCGCACAAAATTATAGATTCCCTAGTTTTTCTAGCCACACCACCAAGAGACGTGCCTGAAGGAGACGGTCTTATAAAAGCATTGTCGTCTTTTACCAAATCTTCCATTCGGGTTTTATCACCTAAAATGCTGCCTTTACTTAAACTACTGCTTGGGTCTACAGCTAATACAGCAACTTTTTTACCAATTGATGTGAGGTGCAAACCAAAAGCCTCAATAAACGTACTTTTACCAACACCAGGTACACCAGTAATTCCAACTCTTATAGATTTGTTTGCATGTGGTAAGCATTGTTTTATTACATCATTAGCTTGTTTTAAATGCTTAGGATTAGAACTCTCAACTAGCGTAATGGCTCTGCTTAAGGCAGTAATGTTACCCTTTAAAATTTCAGCAACTAAAACTTTTGTATCAAGCTTTGCTCTGCGTTTATCTTGGATGTTTTTAATAGAAGAGGCGTTGGTAATATCAAATTGCGATACACCATCGGTTTCTTGTAATGCAGATGATTTAGATTTTTTAGACAAAATGCCTTTATTTTTGGTCTTTAATGACTTTTAAAGGTACAGCAATTTTTGTATTATCCCAAGCCATTGTTAGATGTAGATTGTCTGTAGAATTATCAAAAGCAATGGTAAATTGCTCAACTGTAGTATCTAATTTTTCTACGGGTACATCAATTTCTAACAAGTCATGATTTGGGTCCCACATAGGTTGCATTTCTTCATCAACTCCCCAATCATACTGTTTTTTATTAAACATAACATTCCACGTAGAGTCTTTTGGTACGGTCCATAACGTATATTTTCCTTTTGGTAAAAAAATACCTTTAATCATTAAATCTTTGTTAGACTCAAACGTTGTTGCCTCATTTGCTCCAGTTCTCCATACCTTATTAAAAGGGACCAATGCTCCAAAAACGTCACGTCCTTTTTTAGAAGGTCTATTATAGAAGACTTCTAACTTAAGGTCATTTAATTTAAATTCTACAGTATCTTTAGGACTCAGTCGTGGCGAAAAAATATTCTCAACAAACGTAGAATAAAGAAAAAGCCCAAGAGCAACAACAGATAAAAATATAAGTAGGCGTTTTAAAAACATAGAAATAGTAAGATTTAATTGTAAATAACAAGTTTCAAATATAATTGAAATTGAAATGCTACATCTATACTTAACGCTATTTTGTGTAAATTTCTTATCAATTTTAATAAAAATTTAAATTTTTTTGCAACACTCCATTTTTTGTGTCGTCTTTATAATGAACTAGTAACAAAAAGATGTCATTAATCTATTTGTTGCGTAACCAAACCAAAACAGATTTGAAGACACTTCAAATTGACATTATTGAACAATGCAAGCAGAATAATCGTACTGCGCAATTAAAACTATACAATCAATATTGTGATGGTATGTTTGCAGTTGCCATGCGGTTTGTAAAGGATTCTATGGAAGCTGAAGATATCGTACAAGAAGCCTTTATTAAAGCATTTGCAAAGCTCAATCAGTATAAAGCAGAGGTCACTTTTGGAGCTTGGTTAAAACGTATCGTTATTAATAAATGTATTGATTGTCTAAAATCTAAGAAGCAACATTTGCAAGAATTAGATGAGGTGCACCTCAAAGTCGTCGATGATAATTATGAAAACGAATGGTTAGTAGAAGATACAATAACGCTAGACGAGATTAAGTTGGCAATACAAGAATTGCCAGATAAATACCGTTACGTCGTCATGCTGTATTTAGTTGAAGGGTACGATCACCAAGAGATTTCTAAAATTCTAAACATAACAGAAGTCGCTTCGAGAACGCAACTCTCAAGAGGAAAGTCTAAATTAAAAGAACAGTTAACACCCATAAAAAATGGCACGAGATATTAGAAAATTATTTGAAGAAGAACAAAAGGATTCGCACTTAAAAATGAGCGATGGTCACCAAGCACGTTTTCTCGAAAAATTGGATGAGGCCTTGCCAGTAGAAATAGCAATCAAAAAACGATTCAGTGTGTTACAAATTGCTGCAGGTATTGTAGTTTTAATAGGATTAGGATTTGGAGCTTCAAAATTCTTTAAAAATTCAACGCCTATTTCTACGGAAATCGTCGAGACAGAAAACCCGTCTAAAGATGATCAATTAAAATCGCTGGGAGATATTTCTCCAGATTTTAAAAAGGTAGAAGATTACTATTTGGCAAATATTAATTTAGAATTATCTAAAGTAAAGCAAACACCACAAAATAAAGAATTATTTGACGGTTATGTGGTGAGACTTGCAGAGTTAAACCAAGAGTACAAGCGTCTCTCAGTAGAATTAACTGCGCATGGACCAAATGAATTAACCGTAAGTGCTTTAATAGATAATTTAAAATTAAGACTTAATTTATTGTACCGCTTAAAAGAGCAATTAAACGATTTAAACACTTCAGAAGAAGGTGAAATTAAAGCATAACTAAATAGTCTGAATGAATCACATTTCAGCATAAAAAAAACAATCACAATGAAAATATATAAATTATTAACGCTACTGTTTTTCTGTTTCGCTATAAGCGTTTCGGCACAACAAAAGTTGACTAAAGTCTCAAAGAAAGTTGATGTTACAAAAGATGTAGAAATCGATTTAAACACAAGTTATGTGCAATTAGAAATTGATACTTGGAATAAAAACACCATAGAAGTTGAAGCTTATATTGAAGGCGAAAAATTATCTAAAGAAGATTTGGAAGCTGCTTTAAAATCATGGAATTTAAAAGTAGAAGGCTCAGGAAGTCGTGTAAAAATCACCTCAGATGGCTCACATGGTTCATGGAGTTTCTCTGGTGATATAGAAGGATTGGAGTCATTAGAAGCGCTAGAAGCTTTAGAGCTTTTGGGCGATTTAGATTTGGGTGATATTCCCGAAATGCCTGAAATGCCAGAGTTACCTGAGTTGCCAGAAATTGCACGATTACAAGTACCAGAAGCTCCAGAAATGCCAGAGCTGCCAGAGTTACCTAATGGTATTACCAATGTGAGTTTTGATACAGAGGCTTATAAAAAAGATAAAGAAGCGTATTTAGAAAAATGGAGTAAAGATTTTCCAAAAAATGTTAGAGAATCCATGAAAAATTGGGGAAGACAAATGGCTAAGGTTGATTTTACGTCGTATGAAAAACGAATGGAAGATTGGGGAGAAAAATTTGGAAAACAATTTGGTGATGAATACGGTAAAAAAATGGAAGCTTGGGGAGAAGAATTTGGTAAACGTTTTGACGGTGAGTGGTCAAAAAAGATGGAAGCTTGGGGAGAACGTTATGGGAAACAAATGGAGGCACGAGCAAAAGCAATGGAGAAAAGACATGAAGCTCAAGAGAAAATGATCGTGAGACACCAACAACAAATGGAAAAGTCTCTTGAGAAAAGGCATGAAGCTCATGAGAAAAGACAAGAAGCTCTAGAGAAACGTCGTGCGCATATATCAAATCGTTTTGATTCTCATGGTAATGATGTAAAGCGTACTATTAAAATAAAAATGCCTAAAGATGCTAAGTTAAATATGAATGTAAGACATGGTGAGTTAAAACTTTCGTCGGTAATTAATAATTTAAAGGCCAATATATCTCACGCTGTGTTGGTAGCAAATCACATTAATGGAAGTGATACTTCCATTAGTGTGTCTTATTCTCCTGTTCAAATTTCTACGTGGAGTGATGGAGAACTTAATTTAAAATACGTTGAAGATGCGCAACTTAATACTGTTACTAGTTTGAGATTAAATAGTAACTCGTCAAATATGTATATAGATAATCTAACCGGAACTGCCATCATAGATGGTAGTTTTGGAGACTTATCAATTTCTAATATAAATGATAGTTTTACTAATCTTAATATTATATTAGAAAACAGTGAGGCAGTAATTAAATTACCAAACAATACAGTAGATTATAGTATGTATTTTAAAGGCAATAGATCGCGATTAAATAATGAAATAACCACACAACAATCTATTAATAATTATCCTAATTCTAAAAAGTCTGGTAAAACCATAGTTATCAATGCTAAATTTAGCGAAGTAGCTTTAAAGGAGTAATTTTATTATTTAACGCGCTTTTTTTTAATCACTTTAAAAAATTTTAATATTTTTTATCACTTGATTTTTAAGGTGTTACCATATTTTTAGAAAAAAAATAAAAACATTTAATGTATGGCTGTAACAATTAATTAAAACATATATCTTTATAGAAAACAACTACAATTTATCAAACAAAATGAGGTTATTTAATCAACTATTAGCAGTGTGTCTTTTTTCGGCATGCTTTTTTTCTTGTAAAAATGAATCTAAAAACAATGTGTCTCAAGACACAATTAACACCTATTCTAATTATGTAAATACCATGAAATCTCAAGGTATTGCGACAGGTAATATTCTTGTTTACGAGAATGGTAACGTAGTTTTTAAAAGTAGTAATGGCTTACGTTCTATTAACCCAATAGATTCTTTAGATATAGACTCTCAATTTCGATTAGCATCAGTAAGTAAACAGTTTACAGGCATGGCGATTATGAAATTAAAAGAAGCAGGTAAATTGGAGTATGATCAAAAAGTAAATACAATTTTAACCGATTTCCCGTATGATAATATTACGGTACGTCAATTATTATATCATATTTCTGGGCTAACAGATTATGAACGTGTGATTGCAAATCATTTTGTAAAAGAAGATTCTACCAAACAATATATTTTGGGTAATGATGAAATTTTAGAAGTATTTTATCGTGTTAATCCTGAGTTAGATTTTAATCCAGGAGAAAAATGGGACTATAGCAATACAGGCTATTTGGTGCTCGCAACAATTGTAGAAAAAGTATCTGGTCAACATTTTAGAGACTTTCTAAAAGAACACATAACAGACCCAATTGGGATGAAAAATACAACCTTGTACAAATATAAATTAGGTGCAGATGCAAATATGCCAAATCGCGTTTTTGGATATAATTTGGCACTCAATCAACAAGATTTGGTGGCAAATGATTATGATATTGTTAATGATGTAAGAGGTGATGGTGGTATTTTTTCTACAGTAGAAGACCTTTATAAATGGAATATGGCTTTAGCCAATCATACCATTATACCAAAAGCGTATTTAGATGAAGCTTGGGAGTCTGGGCAAACCAATGATGGCGAATATGTAGGTTACGGTTTTGGGTGGTTTTTAGAGTACAATCCTGGAGAGCCAAGAGTAATCAACCATTCTGGTGGTTGGGTTGGTTTTAGTACTTTTTTACATAATGAGGTCGATGCAAAAAGTGGCTTTGTTATTTTAACTAACGATTCTGGATTAAATTTTGGCTCTATTTATAATAATGTAAGACGTATAAGAGCAGGAGAAGATTTTGAAATGCCAAAGAAAAGCGTCTACAAAGCTATGGCGAAACAACTGTATAAAACCAATGTAGATGATGCCATTTCAATGTATCATGATGTAAAAACAGATACGATTAATTATCGTGTTAGCGAAAGCGATATAAATCAATTAGGTTACTTATTACTTAATGAAAACAGGGTAGATGCAGCCACTAAAGTTTTTAAATTAAATATGAGTGAGTATCCGCAATCTGCAAATGTTTATGACAGTTATGGAGACGCATTATTAATGCAAGGCGACTCATTACAAGCCTTAGCTAATTTTAAAAAATGTTTTAAAATGGATGACAGTTTAATCTATGCAAATGAAAAGGCAGAAGCTTTAGAAAATGAATTGTCAAAATCATAAATGCATAATTTTAGGTTTTAATTTTTAGTTTTTAAGCCTAACTTAGCGTTATGAATAAAACGCTAGAAAACTTGTTGTTGTCATTACCCAAAACATGGGTTTTAGAACCATCTTTTACACACAACGATTACGTTGCTTTAGACCTATCAAAATCTAATCAAGACCTTACAGATATTAACGTGTCTTCTTCGGAAACTTTAGAACATTACATCAATAACCATAAAAAGAAACATGGTGCTAAAGTAGCCTTTGGTGGATATCTCGAAACCCGAAACATATACCAAAGAAGCACTTATTTTAAAGACACAAATCCCGAAACTGAACGTAACATTCATTTAGGTCTCGATCTTTGGCTCGCTGCCAAAACTCCGATTTATACACCCTTGGATGCAGAGGTTCATAGTTTTAAAAATAACACCAATTTTGGAGATTACGGACCAACAATTATTCTAAAACACACTATTGAAGGTGTTGATTTTTACACACTCTACGGTCACTTAAGTTTAGAATCTCTACAAGATTTAAGTAAGGGGCAAACCTTTAAAAAAGGAGCGCAAATTGCAACTTTGGGAGATGCTAGTGTAAATGGCGATTATGCACCACATTTACATTTTCAAATTATTGTTGATATACAAGATTTTGTTGGCGATTATCCAGGTGTGTGCTCAAAAAAGGATTTGGAGTTTTATAAAACTAATTGTTTAGATCCTGAGTTGATGTTGCGATTAGAGTAAAATGCAATAATTAGGTTCTCCTCCTCTTGTGAGAAAAGTGAATTTCCTCCCAATAAAAGGATTATAATAGAGGAATTTATCGTAAAAGTCTATCAAAATAGCGCTTTTTAGATTCCTGCCTATGCAGCAATTTATTTAAACCCTCAACTGTCGTTTAGCCAAACTCTTACCAAGTAATAAACCAGCAATAGCCAGCAATATATCGCTAATACTAAACCATAATTCTTTTGGTAACATAGCGATATTAAAAATAGTTGCTGCCAACATTAAACCACCAACAATATAAGCTGGTACCATACTGGTTTTAGAAATTAAACCAGCAACAAACATACCTACTACAATACCCATAAAATGACCAATAACTACCATAACTTTTGCACCAGTTGGGATTTGGTCCATGTTATTTTTTATCCACTCCATATCCATTGGGTTGGCACCTTCTGGTAATGGAAAAAGATTATGGCCTATTAAAGATTCAAATACGTAAACAGTTAATGAAGCTGCAATAAAACCGACAATGGTTGCTAAAACATTTTTCATGAGCGTGTGGAATTAGTTAGTTGGAATGAAGGTAATGAAAAATATTGAAAATTGAATTATGAATGGATTTGAGGGCTTCGTCTAACGGTTTTGTGTATGGTTAGTTGCGTGGTTAAGCGAGTAAGTTAGCAAATAAATCACAGATAGAACATTCCGCAGGAATGTTCGTAAGTAAGCTAAAACAAGCAGTTAATTAAACATGTTGTTGTGTGTTCATTTTTTTATTCCGAAATATCTATTATTTCCAAATTTTGCTCGACAATTTGTTTTTCAGTTCTTCTTTCATTTTCTCTGACATCAATAACCTTAGAAAGCTTTTCAGTTAGTCCATTTTCACTTTCTTGAGAAATAATCAAATGGATTTTCTTTTCGCCTTTTTTTCTGTTTTCAATCTCGTTTAAATAGATTCTTAACAATTCTATTCGCCAGCTTTCTTCCATCTGCTCAAATTCTTCCATAATGATGAGCGAATTACTTTCAGAAACCCAGTCCCAATGAAAATCCAAAATTTGATTTAAATTATAACTTTTGGCTTTGTACCAAGGTTCATAAAGCTTTTCTTTTTTTATAAAATCACAATACTCATCAAATAGTTTCATATTTGAAGGAAATCGAAACCCTTCAAAATTCAAACCTACAATTAAGTCATTAATAAAATTCTGCCTTTCGATTTTAGATTTTCCAATAATCAAAAGGTGTTTTTTATTCAATATGTTTTTAGTTTTCTCAATCATTCTTCAAATGACACACTACTTTTATAATATAAGTCCGTTCTAATGACTTATATCAGTCGTTAGACGAAGTTACTCGTTTTTTATTGTATTGTCATTACGTAGTTCTACGTATATTTCAAACAAAAAAATCCCAAACGTAAGTTCGGGATTTTTAAATGTCGTTTCATTTACGACAAATTATATGTATATGAGATTTGTAGCTACGCTGTAAATGACAGTCTGAAATTTTATAGCTAAATAAGCTATCGAACGTCATTTACCTACCAACTACTCCTCAATTAAAACCCATTCGCCTTTGGCAATTAAAGGTTCTGCTTGTTTGTATTTTACGGTTTTATTCTCACCACTCATAACATGTTTAATCGTAACACGATCATTACGACCAATTTTTGGTTTATCACGTACAACCGTTTCTACAACTTCTTGTTGTTGACGAGACGCTCCAGATCCTACAGCTCTACTTTGCGCAGCACGTTCATCCATATTAGGAATCTCTTCTTTTTGCGTTTGTAGTTTTTCTTGTTTGCGCTCTTTTGCTTCTTGTATTGTATTTTGAGTTTCTTGAGGCAATTCTCCTTTAAATAAAAATGAAATTACATCTTTATTAACCTGGTCAATCATTTCTTTAAATAACTCAAAAGCTTCAAACTTATAAATTAATAAAGGATCTTTTTGCTCGTGTACCGCTAATTGCACAGATTGCTTAAGCTCATCCATTTTACGCAAATGCGTTTTCCAAGCATCATCAACAATGGCTAACGTAATATTTTTTTCAAAATCGTTAATTAACTGTGTACCCTTAGTTTCGTAAGCTTTTTCCAGATCTGTAACAACTTGTAAGTTTTTAACACCATCTGTAAAAGGTACAACTATACGTTTGTATTTGTCTCTCTGATTCATGTACACATTCTCAATCACTGGGAAGGCTAATTCTGCATTACGAGCCATTTTGGTTCTGTAATGCTCAAAGGCAGCTTTATATACTTTACCAGCAACATCTTGCACGTTAAGCTTTCCAAATTCTGCTTCAGAAATTGGAGAACTCATAGAGAAATATCTAATTAATTCAAATTCAAAATTCTTAAAATCTTCGGCAGCTTTATTAGACTCTGCGATACCTTCAGCAGTGTCATAAATCATGTTAGCCAAATCTACTCTAAGACGATCGCCTTCTAATGCATGACGACGACGTTTATAAACAACCTCACGTTGAGCATTCATAACATCATCATACTCTAATAAACGCTTACGAACTCCAAATTGGTTTTCTTCAACCTTTTTCTGTGCACGCTCAATAGATTTTGAAATCATAGAGTGTTGAATGACTTCACCTTCTTGTAATCCCATTTTATCCATCATTTTGGCAATACGCTCACTACCAAAAAGACGCATTAAATTATCTTCTAGAGACACATAAAACTGTGAGCTACCAACATCTCCTTGACGACCAGCACGACCTCTTAACTGTCTATCGACACGTCTAGAGTCATGACGCTCTGTACCAATAATAGCTAAACCGCCTGCAGCTTTTACTTCTTCAGAAAGTTTAATATCTGTACCACGTCCTGCCATATTGGTGGCAATCGTAACTTGTCCAGATCGTCCTGCTTCATCAACAATCTCAGCCTCTCTTTTATGTTGCTTCGCGTTTAATACGTTGTGTGGTACTTTACGTTGCGCTAAAATTTTACCTAATAACTCAGATATATCTACAGAGGTAGTACCAATTAATACTGGACGTCCTGCTTGAGATAATTTTGTTACTTCATCTACAACTGCATTGTATTTTTCTCGCTTAGTTTTATAAACTAAATCTTGTCTATCATCTCTGGCAATTGGTCTGTTTGTAGGAATTTCTACAACATCTAATTTATAGATTTCCCAAAATTCTCCAGCCTCTGTTACCGCAGTACCTGTCATACCAGACAGTTTACGGTACATTCTAAAATAGTTTTGTAAGGTTACAGTAGCAAAGGTTTGTGTAGCGTCTTCAATTTTTACATTCTCTTTAGCTTCAATCGCTTGGTGAAGTCCGTCACTATAACGACGACCATCCATAATACGACCTGTTTGCTCATCTACAATCATTACTTTATTATCCATCACAACGTATTGTGTGTCTTTTTCAAATAATGCGTAAGCTTTTAATAATTGGTTGAGTGTGTGGATACGCTCAGATTTAATACCGAAGTCTCTAAATAATTCTTCTTTAGCTTCAGCCTCTTCTTCTTTAGTTAAGCCTTTAGCCTCAATCTTTGAGATTTCCATACCAATTTCTGGCATGACGAAGAAATCTGGGTTATCTTTTCCGGAGATATATTCAACACCCTTATCTGTTAATTCAACTTGATTATTTTTTTCTTCAATAACGTAGTAGAGCTCTGCATCAACTTTTGGCATCTCTCTGTTATTGTCTTGCATGTAAAAATTCTCGGTCTTTTGTAATAAGGTTTTTATACCATCTTCAGACAAAAATTTAATTAATGCTTTATTTTTTGGGATTCCTCTATAGGCTCTTAATAATAAGAAACCACCTTCTTTAGTGTCACCTTCGGCAATAAGCTTTTTTGCTTCTGCTAAAACACCTACTAATTCTTTTCTTTGAATATTAGCAAGATCTTCAACCTTTGGTTTTAACTCTGTAAACTCATGACGATCGCCTTGAGGTATTGGTCCAGATATAATTAAAGGTGTTCTGGCATCATCTACAAGTACAGAATCTACCTCATCTACTATAGCAAAATGGTGAGGACGTTGTACCAAATCATCTGGCGAATGTGCCATATTATCTCTTAGGTAATCAAAACCAAATTCGTTATTTGTACCATAAGTAATATCTGCTTTATAAGCTTTACGTCGCGCTTCAGAGTTTGGTTGATGGTAATCTATACAATCAATACTCATACCATGAAACTGAAAAATTGGCGCCATCCAGGCACTATCTCGTTTTGCTAAATAATCGTTTACCGTTACTAAGTGTACACCTTTACCAGCTAATGCATTTAAATAAACAGGAAGTGTTGCCACTAAGGTTTTACCTTCTCCTGTTTGCATCTCTGCAATTTTACCTTGATGCATAGCAGCACCACCAATTAACTGTACATCATAATGTATCATGTCCCAAGTAATTGGTTTACCTGCAGCATCCCAAGAATTAGACCAGATAGCTTGGTCACCATCTAGAGTTACATAATCATTTTCTCCTGAGATTAAACGGTCAAACTCGTTTGCTGTTACAGGGATTTGTGTATTATGAACAAAACGTTTTGCTGTTTCTTTTACAACTGCAAAAGCTTCGGCCATGATGTCTGTTAAAACATCCTCAGTAACAGAGTAGATATCATCTTTAATTTTATCTATTTCTACATAAATATCTTCTCTGGCATCAATATCTTCTGTTGCCTCAGCATCCTTTGTTAATTTGTCTATGTTGTCTTGAAGCGGTTTGCGAGCTTGTGCAATCTTTGCCTTAAACTCTGCAGTTTTTTCTCTTAACTCATCATGAGATAATTTTTCTAAGGCACTTTCAAATGCTTTTACTTGATCTACGATAGGAGAGAGTGCCTTAACATCTTGTTTAGACTTGTCTCCTACAAATACTTTTAATACTGAATTTAAAAAACTCATTGGTGTTTATTTATTTTAATGAAATCATCTAAATAGACTTTTAATTTGTCATTCCTAATTTATTTTAGACTCTCATGATTTTAGTAAACCATGTATTTGAGAATCTTAGCCAAAATTAGATTGACACAAATTATGTGTTTTATAGACAATCTCGCATCTTCAAAATTGTTAGATTTCAAAGATATGATTTGTGTTAGTTTTTTTGAAAGATTAGAGCACAAAAAAAGCCTCATTATGAGACTTTTTAACTTTTATTTACAATTAATGTAACTTGAAATACAAATTACTTAATATTCATCTTCGTTCCAGAGATAATCTTCATCTGTTGGATAATCAGACCAGATTTCTTCAATTGAATCGTAAGAGTCGCCTTCGTCTTCTATCGCTTGTAGATTTTCAACAACTTCCAAAGGAGCTCCTGTTCTAATAGCGTAGTCAATTAATTCATCTTTAGTTGCTGGCCAAGGCGCATCACTTAAATAAGATGCTAATTCTAATGTCCAATACATGTGTTGTGCGTTTTAAATTTCTGCAAAAATAAAATTATAGTTCAGAAAGTCAAGAAAAAAGTGAATTAATTAAATAAAAATTTTAAAGAACTTATGTTTTTTACTGATTTTAAGCCAAATAGAACTATAATTTAGGTTCGCAAAGTGTTATGTTTATGATTCTTTTTTAGGAATCCATTTTACTTCATCGGCTTGTAAGTCATAAGACAACTTTCGTGCCAATACAAATAGATAGTCAGAAAGTCGGTTGAGGTACTTTAAACTTTCAGGCTGAAAAGGTTCTAATTCATTTAAAGCACTTGCTAAACGTTCGGCACGTCTGCAAACACAGCGTGCTATGTGACAGAATGACACTGTTTGATGTCCTCCTGGTAACACAAAGTGCGTCATTTGAGGTAAGGACTCGTTCATTTTATCCATTTCTTGTTCTAACTGCTCAATATCTTCTTCGGAAATTTTAGGAATATTAAGTCTGTCTTTTCCATTTTTAAGAGTTGCCTTTTCAGGATCTGTAGCTAAAATGGCACCAACAGTAAATAAACGGTCTTGTATGTCAATCAATACATCTTTATAATGGTTATTAATCTCCTGGTCTCTAATTAGACCTAAATGAGAATTGAGTTCATCAACGGTTCCGTAGCTATCAATTCTAATATGATGTTTAGGAACTCTGGTGCCACCAAATAATGCGGTTGTGCCTTTGTCTCCTGTTTTTGTATATATTTTCATGGTGTAAAAGTTAGAAGCTTGTAGTTTGAAGTACGAAGATAAGTTTTTCTCGTAGAGACACAAAGGCGAAACGTTTACTCCAGTGTGATTTCAAAATAAAACGATTTATTTATTCTCATCCTTTTTAATAAGGCGTGGATTGATTCTTAGAGACAAAAATACATACAAAGTAGTTACCTCTTAAACCGTCGTTTACTGAATATTGAATTTTTATTTCTTTGATCTCGAAGTCGCTCATTTCTTTTAAATATAATTTTCAAAAAAATGAAGAAAAAAGCTAGAATACATATTATATAAAGCATGATTATAAAATCTATTTAATTCTAAATATAATTAAGGCAAACTGATAACTATATACTGTGAATTAATTTAAGGTATCACTCTCTACCAAACCATCACGTAATCTAATTACACGTCTTGCATGTGCAGCGATATCTTCTTCGTGAGTTACCATAATAACAGTATTACCAGCTTTATGTATTTCGTCAAAAAGAGCCATGATTTCATGACCAGTTTTAGAGTCTAAGTTTCCTGTAGGCTCATCTGCCAAAATTATAGAAGGCTTATTAACCAATGCGCGACCTACAGCCACACGTTGACGTTGACCACCAGAGAGTTGGTTTGGCCTATGGTCCATACGGTCTGCGAGACCAACTTCGGTTAAAACTTCTTCGGCACGTTTGGTGCGCTCTGCTTTAGATTTTCCTGCATAAACCATTGGTAATGCTACATTATCTAGAGCAGTTGTTCTTGGTAAAAGATTAAAGGTTTGAAAAACGAAGCCAATTTCGGTGTTTCTAATTTCGGCTAAATCGTCATCACTCATCTGGCTTACATCTTTACCGTTTAATACGTAAGATCCTGCAGTTGGTGTGTCTAAACAACCTAAAAGATTCATGAGCGTAGATTTACCAGAACCAGATGGTCCCATAATAGCGACATAATCACCAAGCTCTATGTCTAAATCAATGCCTTTTAAAACGTGAACGGTTTCTTGACCTAATTGAAAATCACGAATGATATTTCTAATTTCAATAACGTTGCTCATAAAGATTTACCTGTTTTTTGAAGTGTTAATGCAATATACTTAATATGACGCTAAATCGTTAATGATGTTACACTCTAATGTAGAAATTTTCTTTGGCCTGCTCTTTTCTAAAGCTCACAAAACCCCAAAAAAATGTGTCTACCGTTACGGTAACTTTTGGATGCGTTTTTATAAACTCCCAAGCTTGTAACATGTCTTTAGACCAGTAAATATCATCAAAAATCAAAATAGTATCGTTGTGAGATTTATTGATGAGTGTTTTAAAATAACTAATGGTTGCTTGTTTGTTATGATTTCCGTCAAAAAAAATAATATCATAAATAGTAGCATCTAATTTTGGTAAAATAGACTCAAATGCACCAGTTTTAATGTTAACATTATTAATATTTTCTTCGGAAAGTTGCCTGGCTGTAAATTTTGAGATATTTGGACAACCTTCTATAGTTACAACATTACCTTTTGGGTTGCCAAGTGCCATTGCTTGTGTAGCCAAGCCTAAAGATGTACCAAGCTCTAGCGTGTTTTTTGCATTAAAATAGTTAACCAAACGGAATAAAAGTTGAGCTCGTTTTGTGGTTGTACCCGAGTTTTTTGCAATGGCTTTAACTAATCTCTCATTAGAGTTAAATACTCTTGAGCCTGATCCAAAATCTTTAATAGTAATATTAGTTTTATTTTTAAACAGCAGCGCTCTATACTTTTTAAGTAACATATACTCAGGGTATATTGTTTTGTCATAAAAACATTTGGTTACTAAATCATAAACAAATGGAGAGTGTACACCATGCTGATTTGTAGATTTAAATAAAAATTTTATGTATTGTAAAATTTGAAACACGTTTAAAATTTTTAGTAGCCAATAACTAAAGTCCTAATTTTTCTGCTAATTCAAACCATCGTGTTTCTTTGGTTTCTATATCATCAATGATTGTTTGTAGCTTTTGAGATAATTGGGTGATTTTATCTTGAGACAAGGTGGCATCTAAAAATTTTTCTTCTAGTGCTTTTTTATCCAGTTCTAAGGCTCTTATTTTGCTTTCTAAATTTTTATATTCTTTTTGCTCGTTGTACGTTAATTTATCGGCTTTGTTTTGTTCTTGTTGATTTTCCGAAGCAATAGAAGCTGGAGTTTCAATTTTTTCTTTAGGAGGTGTAGATGCCTCGTACTCGCGATAATCTGTATAATTACCAGGAAAATCTTGAACTTCTCCTTGACCTTTAAAAACGAAAAGGTGATCTACAATTTTATCCATAAAATACCTGTCGTGAGATACAACAAGTAAGCAACCTGGGAAATCTAGCAAGAAATCTTCAAGAATATTTAAAGTAACAATATCTAAATCGTTTGTTGGCTCATCGAGTATTAAAAAATTAGGGTTTTGAATTAGTACGGTACATAAATACAATCGTTTTTGCTCACCACCACTTAGTTTTTCTACGTAATCATGTTGTTTCTTTCCGTCAAATAAGAAACGCTCCAGTAATTGCTTTGCGCTAATTTGACGTCCTTTTGTAAGTGGAATATATTCTCCAAACTCTTTAATAACATCAATTACTTTTTGACCCTCTTTAACTTTAATACCACCTTGTGTATAGTAACCAAATTTAACTGTTTCTCCAACAATAACTTTACCAGAGTCTGGCTCTAAGGTATCTGTTAGCATATTTAAAAATGTAGATTTACCAGTACCATTTTTACCAATTATACCAATACGCTCGCCACGTTTAAAGGTGTATTCAAAATCTTTTAGTATTACTAAATCGTCAAAAGATTTTGAGACGTTATGAAACTCTACAATTTTGCTACCTAAACGCTCCATATTGATTTCTAACTCAATTTTATGGTCATTTCTACGTTGGTGCGCTCGCTTTTTTATATCTGTAAAATCATCTATACGTGATTTAGATTTTGTAGTTCTCGCTTTAGGTTGACGACGCATCCACTCAAGCTCTTTTTTAAAGAGTTGTTTGGCTTTACCAGTTTCTACTTGCTCTTGTGCAATTCTAGATTCTTTATTTTCTAAATAATAGCTGTAATTACCTTTGTAGGTGTACATTTTGCCATGATCTAACTCTATAATTTCGTTACATACACGTTCTAGAAAGTACCGGTCGTGTGTTACCATAAATAAGGTAAACTGAGCTTTTGCAAAATATTGCTCTAACCACTCTATCATTTCTAAATCTAAATGGTTGGTTGGCTCATCTAGCACCAATAAATCTGGATTGCTAATTAAGGCTTGAGCTAAGGCAAGACGTTTTATTTGTCCGCCAGACATTGTACTAATCTTTTGATTTAGGTTGTTGAGATTTAGCTGAGATAAAATTTGTTTAAACTGCAATTCAAATTCCCAAGCGTTATGAATTTCCATTTGCTCAAAAGCTTTTTGGTAAGCTTCACTGTCTTCTGGATTTTGTAATGCTTTCTCGTAATTCTCTATAATTTTTAGTTGAGGTGATTCCGAATTAAAAATGGTGTCATTAATTGTTAATTTAGGATCAAATTTTGGGTCTTGAGATAAAAATGAAATTCGTAAACCATTTCTCATTACAATTTGTCCAGAGTCTGGAGCATCTGTTCCAGATAGGATATTTAGAATTGAGGTTTTACCGCTTCCGTTTTTAGCTACAAAGGCTATTTTATCATCTTTATGTATGCTGAATGAAAGGTCTCTAAAGAGCTCTAATTCGCCATACGATTTTGATATGTTTTCAACTGTTAAGTAGTTCAATGTTATATTTTTTACAAAGAAAGCGATATTACTCAAAAAAACGACTAATAGTTTTGATATTAATAGTGATAAGCTATATTTGTGAAGCAACAAGCACCATTTTTAATGAATAAACTATTATTGCTTACAGGATTGTTATTATGTGTGTTATCAACTTCTTGTATACCACATAAAGATACTATATACCTTCAAAATAAATCAACTGCTATAGATACCACACAAGTAATGGTAGAACAGTTGAAACCTTATCGTGTTCAAATTAATGATATCCTTAACATTAGAATTAAAGTTTTAGATCAAGAGAATGCAGTTATTTTTAATCCGGTAGGAGATGATAATCTAAATGCATCTAGCGCAGAGCGGTCTTATTTTGATGGGTTTACAGTAGATATTCATGGTAATATTAGAATACCATCTTTAGGTAAAATTAATGTTTTAGGTTTTACAGCCGAAGAAATAGAAAATGAACTAAAGAAAAAGCTTTTAGAAGACCAGTTTAAAGAGACTGCAAATATTTTTATTACTGTTAAATTATCTGGATTGCGATTTACAGCCAATGGAGAAGTTGGTTCTCCAGGTACAATTACGTTGTTTCAAGATCGTGTTAATATTTTTGAGGCTATTGCTAATGTAGGCGAAATTCCTGTAACTGGTAACAAAAAAGAAGTACAGATTATTAGACAATACCCACAAGGACAAAAAATACATAGTATTGATTTAACCAATGTTAATGTCATGAATTCGCCTTATTACTATATACAGCCAAATGACATTATTTATGTAAGGCCTTTAAAACAAAAATCACTAGGAACAGGAACAACAGCTGTACAAACGTTAGGAACAATCGCTACAGTAGTGTCGTTAATTACAACGACAATATTATTATTTACAAGATTATAAATTATGGCACAAGATACTCATGAAGACTATGACTCTGGAGAGTCTGGTCGTGTAAGTTTTGATTTTAGAGGCTATTTATTTAAAATATTAAACCTTTGGAAATTTGTTTTGTTATCTGTTGGACTTGCTTTATTGGTAGCTTACTATATAAATGTGCGTAAGCAAAATGTGTATAAGTTAGATTCTTTAATTTCTGTAGAGAACGATCAAAACCCATTTTTTACCGCAAATACTAGTATTTCATTTAATTGGGGAGGCGTATCTGGAAAAGTAGGTAAAATCATTACAGCTATTAAAACCAGAACTCATAATGAAAAGGTAGTTGATTCTCTTCAATTTTATATGGATTATCTCGAAGAAGGTAAATACCGAAAAGAGAATATTTATAAAAAAGCGCCTTTTGAATTTATTCTAGATAAAACTAAACCTCAAGTTATAGGTTATCCTATAGGGTTTAGGTTTTTAAACAATAATGAATTTGAAGTCTTTACACAGTTTGAAGGCGGTAGACAATCTGCTCAAATATATGCTAATCAATCTGTTAAAAAAGTAAATGTGCCAGTTGGTGTATTTAAAAAAACTTATAGAAGTGGAGATGTTATTAACCTGCCATTTTTAAACGGTAGGTTGGTTTTTAAGCCAAACTTATCTGTTAAACCTCTGTCTGAATATTTTGTTCGATTTTCAAACTTTGATGGTATAGTAAATGAGTATAAAAATAATATTATAATTGCTCCAGCTGCACAAGCATCTTCATCTGTTTTAAAACTGCAACTGGCAGGAAACAATAAAGATAAAATTGTAGATTACTTAAATGCAACTTCGGCAATTTTAAGTATTTCAGAGTTAGAGCGTAAAAATTTATATGCTACAAATACTATTAAATTTATTGATAGTAGTCTTGCTGCTGTTAATATAAAGCTTAAAGATTTTGGTGATGAAATGAATAGCTTCAGAAAACAGAATAAGGTGTTTGATGTTTCCGAAGAAATCACGCAAATTTCTGAACAATTAAGAGGTTACGATATTACAAAAGAGCAAGAAAATGCTAAACTTGCCTATTTAGATAATTTAGAAAATTACCTAAACACTAAAACTAATTATACTGAAATTGCAGCTCCAACATCTGTAGGTATTCAAGAAAATAATATTTTATCGAGTGTATCAAAAATAATTTCATTAGCTGCAGAGCGTCAAAATTTAGAATATACAACTAAAGAAGGGTCTGATTTATTTAAAGATATAGACAGACGTATTGATGCAGAGAAAAATGTATTATTAGAAACTATTAGGGCAACCAAGAAAACAATAGGTATACAGTTGCTAACCATAAATAGAAATATTGCAAATCTAGAGGCTAAACTTATTGGTTTGCCAGAGGATCAACAAGAGTATCTTAAAATTCAAAGAAAATTAGATGTGAGCCAAGAGGCTTACGACATCTATATGGTAAAGCGTAGTGAAGCAGCGATTGTTAAGGCTGCAAATATTTCGGACATTACAGTAATTGATGAAGCTAAAGATATTGGAGGAGGACGTATAGGTCCTAATAAGTCTTTAAATTATATGATGGCTTTAATGATGGGGTTCTTTGTGCCAATGTTTTTAATCTTTGGATTGTTTTTATTAGATAATACTATTCATGGATCTGATGAGGTTGAGCAATTATCAAAAATTCCTATTTTAGGATTAATTGGTAAATACAATTATAAAAATAATTTAATTGTTTTCGAAAAGCCTAAATCTGCTGTAGCAGAGTCTTTTAGGTCGATAAGGTCTAGTTTACAATTTTTATACAAAAAGCAAGGTAAAAGTGAGGGTAAAACTCTTATGGTAACATCCTCTGTAAGTGGTGAGGGTAAAACATTTTGCTCTATTAATATGGCAACGGTTTATGCCTTATCTGGTAAAAAGACTATCTTGTTAGGGCTGGATTTACGTAAGCCTAAAATATTTGGAGACTTTAATATAGATAACGATAAAGGTGTTGTAAACTATCTTATAGAAGAAAGTACTTTTGAAGAAGTTAAATACAAGACTCAAATTGAAAATTTAGATATTGTACCTTCTGGTCCAGTACCACCAAACCCGTCGGAATTATTAATGAGTGATCAAATGAAAACTTTGATAGAACGATTAAGACAGGATTATGATATGATTGTTTTAGATACACCACCTTTAGGTTTGGTTACTGATGCATTAGAATTGACACAATATGCAGATGCTACAATATTTATGGTGCGTTTAGATTACACCAAAAAAGGAATGTTAGCTCTAATTAACGCAAAATACAGAACTGGAGAGGTGAAGAATATTAGTTTTGTGTTAAACTTCTACAAGCATAAAACAAATCATAATTACGGTTATGGTTATGGCTACGGTTATGGCTACGGTTATGGTGTTTATGGTAATGCATATCATGAAAAAGATAAAGAATCTATTTTTAAGAAAATTAAGAATTTCGTAAAACGCATTTAAATTGATTTCTAAAAAACAACTTTTTTGGAAACGTGTATTTGATCTATTTCTTTCGTTGGTTTTACTTCCAATATGTATTGTACCCATATTTTTATTGGTTACAATAGCAACCATAGATACAAAAAAATATGGTGTCTTTTCTCAATTAAGGGTAGGGCAACATGGTAGACTTTTTAAAATTTATAAGTTAAGAACACTTAAAGAAGAACAGCATAATTTAGGCCATCTCAATAAAAGCGCAACACGATTAGGTCGATTTTTTAGAAACACCAAACTTGATGAGCTACCTCAGCTTTTCAACGTTATTATAGGCGATATGAGTTTTGTAGGACCAAGACCAGATGTTAGAGGTTTTGCAGATGAATTACAAGGTGAAGATAGGATTATCTTAAGAGTAAAACCAGGAATTACAGGTCCAGCTACTTTAAAATATAAAAACGAAGAAATAGTTTTGTCTAGACAAATTGACCCAGAAAAATACAATAGAACGATTATTTGGGTAGATAAGGTTGAAATCAATAAAAAATACGTGCAAAATTGGAGTTTTTATTTAGATTTGAACTTTATTACTAAATCTATACTTAACTGAAAATGAATATCGATAAAAAAATTACCATCCTAGGCCTAGGATATGTGGGATTACCATTAGCTGTAGAATTTGCTAAAAAATACATGGTCATAGGATTTGATATTAATGAAAAACGAATAAAAGAACTTAATAATGGCGTGGATAACACGTTAGAAGTTGAAGACGATCATTTAAAATCTGTACTTACAAACGACCCAAATGCAAAAACGGGACTTTTTATTACAAATGATACAAATCATACTGCTAATTCTAACGTTTACATAGTTACTGTACCAACTCCAACCGATGAGCTTAAAAGACCAGTGTTTACTCCTCTTATTAAAGCAAGTGAGAGTGTAGCAAAGGTATTAAAGCAAGGCGATATTGTTATTTATGAGTCTACAGTATATCCTGGTGCAACAGAAGATATTTGTGTGCCAATCTTAGAAAAGAATTCTGGATTAAAATTCAATGAAGATTTTTATGCTGGATATTCACCAGAGCGTATTAATCCAGGTGATAAACTGCATACAGTGACAAAAATATTAAAGGTAACTTCTGGCTCAACTCCAGAAATTGCTAAAGAAGTTGATGATCTTTATAAATCAATAATTACTGCTGGTACTCATTGTGCACCTTCAATAAAAGTTGCAGAGGCAGCAAAGGTAATAGAGAATTCTCAAAGAGATATAAACATAGCCTTTGTTAATGAATTATCTAAAATATTTAGATTATTAGATATAGATACTAAAGCTGTTTTAGAAGCTGCAGGTACAAAATGGAACTTTATTAAATTTTCTCCTGGTTTAGTAGGAGGACATTGTATTGGTGTAGACCCTTACTATTTAGCTCAAAAAGCTATAGAATCTGGTTATAACCCAGAGATTATTCTTGCAGGACGTAAGATGAACGATAGTATGGGTGGTTATGTAGCACAAGAGACAGTTAAAATGATGATTAAAAAAGGCGCTAGAATTAAAGATTCTAACGTGCTTGTTTTAGGTATTACATTTAAAGAAAACTGTCCAGATATAAGAAACTCTAGAGTGATTGATATCATCGAAGAGTTTGAGACGTACAACGTTAATGTAGATGTTTATGATCCTTGGGCTTCCAAAGATGAAGTTAAACATGAGTATGGTTTTGATTTATTAGAACAAGAATCTCAATTAAAATCAAATTATGACGCTATTGTTTTAGCAGTATCTCATAACGAATTCTTAAAAATAGATATCCAAAAATTGAAATCGGAAATTGGCGTTATTTTTGACGTTAAATCATTACTACCAATAGACACCGTTGACGCCAGATTATAATGTACGAAAATAAATATCACAATCAAGATTTAAGTCAGTTATCATTTTTAGTAACTGGAGGAGGAGGTTTTATAGGTTCTAACCTTGTAGAATATCTTTTAAAATATAACGCAAAAAAAGTACGTGTTTTAGACGATTTTTCAAATGGTCACAGGTACAATTTAACAGAGTTTCATTCTAATCCAGCTTTTGAACTTATAGAAGGAGACATTAGAGATTTACAAACTTGTAAAGATGCGATGAAAGATATAGATTATGTATCTCATCAAGCAGCTTTAGGTTCTGTACCAAGATCTATAAATGATCCTGCTACAACCAATGCGGTAAATATTTCTGGATTTTTAAACATGATGATTGCTTTAAAAGACTCATCTACAGTAAAACGTATGGTCTATGCAGCATCAAGCTCTACATATGGAGATAGTAAAGCATTACCAAAAGTAGAAGATAATATAGGGAATCCTTTATCTCCTTATGCAGTTACAAAATATGTAAACGAACTTTATGCAGATGTCTTTGGTAAAACATACGATACAGATGTCATAGGTTTTAGATATTTTAATGTATTTGGTCCTAAGCAAAGTCCAGATGGAGCTTATGCAGCGGTTATTCCTTTATTTATGCAAGCCTTAAAAGATGATAAATCTCCTAAAATAAATGGAGATGGTGAGCAAACTAGAGATTTTACATATATAGATAACGTTATACAAGCAAATGTTAAAGGTTTCTTTGCTTCGGAAAAAGCTAAAAATCAAGTTTTTAACATTGCATGTGGAGAGCGTATAACTATTAATTATTTATGGAATTCACTCAAAAATGCTGCAAATTCTAAAGTAGACGCTATTTATGGACCTAACAGGCAAGGAGATGTTAGAGACTCTTTAGCTAATATAGATAAAGCTAATTCTTTATTAGGATATAAACCAATGTATACAGTTAGAGAAGGTCTAAAAATAACTTGGGATTATTTTAAAGGAGAGTAAAATAAAAGGTGCTTAACAGTACAGTAAAAAAATGCTTAAATATTTTATTTAAGCATTTTTGCTTTTAGTACTGTTTTGAGTTTCAAAATTAAATTTCAAATAAAAGTAAGGAGCATAATTAATAACAGTTATATACATAAATGGTTACTTAATCTATTTATTGCTAATACGAGAATTTTTAGTTTTTTAAATTTTCGTTATTTAGTTGTCATTGTTTATATTCGCTACAACCAATATCAAGGGAGTATATTCCTAAATATTTGCAACTATCTATGGCTCTAGAAACTCGTATTTACCAAAAAAAACGAACAATAAAATTTGGTGCACTTTTAAAAGCGAGTTTAAGTGATATGTATCATTCTCGTTTTTTAGCAAGACAACTTGCAGAGCGCGATATAAAAGCTCAGTATAGACAATCTTATTTAGGGATAGTATGGGCATTTATTATGCCATTAGCTACTGCAATAGTATGGATTGTTTTAAATAGTAGTGGTACAATTGCATTATCTGATACTGGAATCCCTTATCCTGTATATGCCTTTTCAGGGACCTTAATTTGGTCTATTGTAGTTGCTGCTATAAATTCTCCTTTGCAAAGTACAAATGCAGCCAGAGGTATTTTAACAAAAATCAATTTCCCTAAAGAGGCACTTTTAGTGTCTGGTGTTTACAAATTACTTTTTGATAGTTTTATTAAAATAATCTTACTAGTTTTATTTGTATTTATTTATGGTGTAGGTTTTCATTGGAGTATATTATTATTTCCTTTAGCTATTTTAGGAGCTGTACTGTTTGGTACTACTTTAGGTTTATTTGTTACACCATTAGGTTTACTTTATAAAGATATAGGTAAAATTATAACGTTTGGGTTACAGTTTTTAATGTACGTGACTCCTGTTGTATATGCAATACCAAAAACAGGAATTATGCATACTTTAATGTTGTATAATCCCATTACACCAATTGTTTTAACAGCAAGAGATTTGGTCGTTGGATTTAGTCCAGAACATATTAATTATTTCTTTGGAGTCATTCTTGTTTGCTTGCCTCTATTGTTCTTAGGATTAATTATTTATCGAATTTCTATACCAATTATAGTAGAGAGATTAAGTGCTTAAAAATTGTTGAAATAATTAAATTGATAGTTGATAAAAACAACGACAGTAAATATTATATATAAGAAGGTTATAACTCATAAATTTAGTATAGAAAAAGTTTAAAATTCATGTCTCAAAACAAACCTATAAAATCAGATAACGAAGTACTTGTAAAGGTAGAAGGCCTTAGCAAGAAGTTTTGTAAAGATTTAAAAACGAGTCTTTGGTATGGTATAAAAGATTTGATTAGTGGTGTAAGAGGTTCTAATGAAGTAAGTGAGTTACGCTCTAAAGAGTTTTGGGCAGTAAAAGATATAAATTTTGAACTAAGGCGAGGAGAATGTTTAGGTTTAATTGGTCATAATGGTGCAGGTAAATCCACACTTCTTAAAATTTTAAATGGTTTAATTAATCCAGATATAGGTAAAGTTACTATTAAAGGTCGAGTAGGTGCTCTAATAGAACTAGGTGCAGGATTTAATCCCATACTTAGCGGTAGAGAGAATATATACAACAATGGTGCTATTTTAGGATTTACACGCAAAGAGATAGATGGTAAATTAGACGAAATAATATCTTTTGCAGAATTAGAAGAATTTATTGATATGCCAGTTCAACATTATAGTTCTGGTATGAAAGTGCGTTTAGGCTTTGCAGTTGCTGCTCAAATGGAACCAGACGTTTTAATCATAGATGAGGTATTGGCTGTAGGAGATTTAGGTTTTATACTTAAATGTTTTAAAACTATAGATACGATTTTACCAAGAACCGCTGTAATATTTGTGAGCCACAATATGCCCATGATTTCACGAATATGCAGTACAGTGATTTTAATGGAAAGCGGTAAGCCAGTATTTATTGGAGAGAACGTTTCTAAAGGAATTGATTTATACTATAATACGTTTTTAACAGGTGAAGATTCAGATGTTGTATTTACAGATAATTCATTAAACTTTATTAATGCTTCCGTAGATGGTGTGATTTCTGAAAATAATATTTATAATGTAAAATGGGGAGAATCTATTGAATTAAATTTAAATCTAAAAAATATTAGTTTAACCAAAAAGCCATTTATTTCATTGGTAATTTACGATAAAGAGCAACGTGCTGTTGCAGAGATATATCCCGAAAGTCAAGAGTTAATAGACATTCAAAAAAATACAGATATTAATTTTTCATTCAATATTAAAAATATATATCTATCTAAAGGTGTGTATAATATTACATTAAATGCTTCGGAAAAACCTTCATTTAATTTTTATTACAAAATACATAAGGCAATTACCCTGAGAGTAGAACATGATAAGCAAATGTGGACTTCGTTTTTGCTAGATTCTGAAGCTATTAACAGTTAGAATTTTATTTAAGATTTCGATAATTAACGGATGAATTATAACTTTATTTACATTCAAATTAATATGATCTAATTCTATTAAAGAATTAGTTCTCTTATATTTGATTAATTAAAACTAATTAGCTTTGAGAATCAACGTCACTAGAACATTTTTACCGCCTCAAGCCGAATATCAAGCTATTTTAAAATTAGCATGGGATACAGGTTGGATGACCAATAGAGGTGTTTTGTTAAAAGAACTCGAAAAAAAATTACAAGATTATTTAGGGTCAAATAACATCATTGCTATGACAAATGGTACCTTACCATTACAAATAGCGATCAAAGCTTTAAAATTAGAGGGAGAAATTATAACGACTCCTTTTAGTTATGTGGCCACAACAAGTAGTATTGTTTGGGAAGGCTGTACGCCTGTTTTTGTAGATATTGATCCAGATTATTTAACTATTGACGAAGCAAAGATTGAAGCAGCAATTACGCCAAAAACTAAAGCTATTCTTGCAACGCATGTTTTTGGAAACCCTTGTCATGTAGAAGCTATAGAAGCAATAGCAGTAAAACATAATTTAAAAGTTATTTACGACGCTGCACATTGCTTTGGCGTAACGTATAAAGGATCATCTTTGTTTAACTATGGTGACGTTAGCACCTGTAGTTTTCATGCAACGAAGTTGTTTCATACAGGAGAAGGTGGTGCCTTATTTTGTAAAGAGAATTTGTTTAGACAAATGTATTTACATCATAATTTTGGGCATGATGGTCCAGATGTGTTTCGTGGTTTAGGTATTAATGCCAAAATGAGTGAACCTCAGGCAGCCATGGGACTTTCTGTATTGCCATATATGGAAACTATATTAGGTGAGCGTCAAAAGGTCGTAGAAACGTATGAAAGTGCGTTAAAAGATTTGCCTATTCAAAGACTTAAAATAAGAAAGGATACAGAATGGAATTATAGTTATTATCCTATTATTTTTAAAACTGAAACTCAATTATTAAAAATAATGCAAGCTTTAGAAGATGCTTCAATATTTCCGAGACGTTATTTTTATCCTTCCTTAAATACTTTAGATTATACAGATGGAGAAGTAATGCCTGTTTCAGAATCTATTAGTAAACGTATTATTTGTTTACCTCTATACGTTGGTTTAGAAAACCAGGATATTTTACGTATCGTAGATATTATAACCAAAAATATATGATTGTAGACCACTTTTTTATATTAGCAAACCCAAGATCGGGTTCGAGTTTATTGCGATTAATGTTAAATAGTCATTCTCAAATAACGGTACCTCCAGAGTGTGGTTTTTTATTGTGGTTAGAGCCAAAGTATAGATTATGGAGTGTAGAGAATTTAAATGACAAGGACATTGAGCAGTTTGTTGAAGATGTACAATCATCTAGAAAATTTGAAACTTGGCAGATTAAAAATCAAACTATAATTGACGTAATTAAAAACAAACAACCTGAAAATTATGTAACATTGGCGCAATGTGTATATCTTAGCTATGCAAAAAATCAAGTTAAGTCGCCAGCATTAATTGGAGATAAAAACAATTATTATATCAACCATTTATTAGAATTAGGTGAGGTAATACCTAATAGTTATGTTATTCATTTAGTAAGAGATGGTAGAGATATTGTACAATCTTATCGTGAGATTAACAAAATATCAAGTGATTATAAGTACAAACCAAACTTGCCTTATTCTATTCAGGATATTGCAACGCAATGGCATGAAAACAATCTTAATATTTTTAATTTTTATAGAGATAACACAAACTATATTTTTATTAAATATGAAAATTTATTAAAGCATCCGAAAGAGGTATTATCTGAAATTTTAGATCATTTCAATTTAAAATTTGAAGATAAAATGTTAGAGTTTTACAAAGAAAATGCCTTAAAACAAATAGAACCTAAAGAGACTCTAGCTTGGAAACTTAAAACATTAAAGCCTTTAGATAAAAGTAATATTGGTATTTACAAAGAAAAATTAAATGCTACTGAAATTAAAGAGTTTAACGTCTTAGCCGAAAAATCTTTAAAACTATTTGGTTATGATACTTAGCATAAGGTTGCAGTGTTATAATCATGGGTTGTTTATTGAAAAAGCATTGCAAAGTATAATTGCCCAAAATACTAATTTTGATTTTGAGGTGGTGATAGGAGATGATTTCTCTACAGATAATACCTTAGAAATTATTAAAAGAGTAATTAAAGAAAATACCAATACTAAAATTACGTTTAATTTACTCGATAGAAAACAAGGAGAATTATATAGTATAAATAGAAAAGCCAAAGGACGACTTTACAATTTTTATGATATTTTAAATAATTGTCAAGGACGATATATTGCACTCTTAGATGGAGATGATTATTGGAGTGATGCTTCAAAACTTCAAACACAAGTAGATTTTTTAGAAAACAACCCAGATTTTGCTGTAATTGGTCACAACGCACGTCAGGTGATAGATGTTGAAGAAACAGAAAAATTGGTGAGAAGTACAGAGCAAAATTATGTTGATTATTTAACTTCAGATTTAATTCAACAAAATCCATTTGTTACTTCTATTGTTATGCTTAGAAACATCGGTTTTAAAGAATGTCTTAGCGAATTAAATTACTTTTTAGTTGGTGATTGGCCATTATTTACTCGGTTATCCTTTAAAGGTAAATGTCGTTTTTATGCTAAACCAATGGGATTTTATAGAATACATGACAATAGTATTACCAGTAAAAATAGAGTAGATTATAAACCATTTAGAAATGAGTTTGTTAATAGAATAAATCATGCTACCTATTGGAATGCATTTGGTAAGAATAAATTTGATATAGAAGAGAGAGCTGTTAAAGAGCGCAGATCTTTGGTGTTAACTAAAATGGCAATGCGAAATTTAGATTTTAAAACAGCTATTAAATATGCTAAATTTGTAAATAGTAAAGATGTAAAAAAGACTTACACTAAATACGTCATAAGTGTTTTAAAGCTTTTATCATAACCATTTAAAAAAACCATTGTCTAACTAATGACATTTAATTATTTTCATATAACCAAAGCATTACAGCTGTTAATAAGGCTAATACGGTTAAAATAACTTTAGTATGTCAACTAAAAACTTTAAAAGTATGATGCTTAGTGTTAGATTACAATGTTATAACCATGGTTTGTTTATAGAAGAAGCATTACAGAGTATTATTAATCAAAAAACTAATTTTGATTTTGAAGTCGTAATTGGAGATGATTTTTCTACCGATAATTCAATTGAAATCATAGAAAAGGTAATCAAACAAAATACCAATTCTCAAATCACCTTTAATTTACTAAACCGAAAAAAAGGAGACTTATACAGTATTAATAGAGAAGCAAAAGGTAGACTTTATAATTTTTACAATATTTTAAAGAACTGTAATGGTAAATATATTGCGTTATTAGATGGTGATGATTATTGGACAGACCCACTTAAACTCCAAAAACAAGTTGATTTTTTAGAACAGAATAGTGAGTATGCGATATGTGCTCATAATGTAAACGAATTAAATACTTTTAATAATTTAGTTGAAATTAAACCAGGTAAGTCAAAGTTGTTAGTTTATAATTTAGATAATTATATTATTAACAATAGAACTCCAACGTGTTCTTTATTAATTAAAAGTGAGTACTTAAAATTAGATACTGATTTTCCTAAATGGTTTTGTAAGATGAATTTTGGCGATTGGGCAATTTTACTAATTGTCTTAAAAAATAGCGGTAAATTATGCGCTGTATTACCAGATGTCATGGGTACGTATCGAATACATGCTAAAGGAATTCACGGTAATTTATATGAAAACAGTAAAGCCTTTAGAAATGCTTTTAAGGGACATTTATTGTTTGTTAAGACGATAAAAAAAGAACTCTTGTTTGAAGAAAAATATAATCTTTTGCTTTATAAAAAGCATTTAAAAGTACATAAGAGACTCTATAAACTTAATCTAGAATCTAAAGATTTTTTAAAGGCTTTAAATCATCATATTAAGTTTATGTATTATAAATTAAAATTTAAACTAACACACAATAATTATTAAAAAGCTACTATTTATATCAGATAATGAAGGTGCTTCTTGGGGAGGCAGTGAGATTTTATGGAGTGAAACTGCTAAGGTTTTGGCAAAAAATCAAAGGGTTAATGCTTTAGTTAAATATTGGGATCAACGTCCTTTGGCTTGGGATGATATGTCTCAAGCTGGTATACAATTGTATTTTAGAACATCAAAATCTAAAAACAATATAATTAGTCGTGTAGTTAATAAGTTAAGTGGTGCTAAGCAAAAGTTTTATAATAACACTTATAAAAACATAACAGATTTAAATGATTATGATTTGGCTATTATTTCTTTGAGTGATAGTATGAATCGTAATTTACCTAACTATACTAAAGAGTTACAGCATAAAGGTGTTCCCTATATACTCTTAGTGCAATTGGCCACAGATTTAAGAATGGTTACAGATCTGGTATTAGAAAGCTTACTTAAGAGTTATCAAGGTGCTAAATTAGTTTGCTTCTTAAATGGTGATAATGCAGAGCTTACTCAGCGTATGCTTGGTGTAACTTTAAAAAATATACAATATGTAAATAATCCATTTAATTATAATCAAGCATTTGTACCGTACACTGGAGCAAAAGATAAGTACACTTTAGCGTGCGTTGCCAATTTAAAAACATTTCATAAAGGACAAGATTTACTTTTAACAGTTCTTGGCCAAACGAAATGGAAATCTCGCCCAGTACAATTGCAATTGTATGGAGGTGGAGTAAATAAAATTTTGCTAGAACGCTTAGTAAAAACGCATGGTTTAGAAAAACAAGTGTTCTTCATGGGCTATGAAGCAGATAAGACTAAAATTTGGTCACAAAATATGGTTTGTATCCTGCCTTCTCGTATGGAAGGTCAATCTTTAGCCATGTTGGAAGCTATGTCTTTTGGCCGAATGGTAATAAGTACTTCGGTTGGTGATGCCAAACGTTTGGTTGTTGATGGTAAAACAGGTTTTATAGCTAATAGTTATACGTTTAACGATATAGATGCTGCTTTAGAGAGAGCTTGGGCGCATCGAGAAAACTGGGAGGCTATTGGTGTCGCGTCTCGAGACCATCTTAATAGGTTAATAAATCAAGATCCTATTGATGAATTTGTAGGTGTAATTGAAAATGTTTTGAAAGAATAATAACTATAGGATAATTAAATTATTTAAAATAGTTTTTACTACAATACACCAAGTTCTAATGGCATTAAAATAAATAGAATAATAGCATTTATACTTTAAAAATTTGTTTTCTAATTACGCTAATATTTTAGCGCTAATGGTTTATGTTTGTAATAAGAATAAATTACACTTTAGCTTTATATGCAAGGGAAAAAACTTTTTTTAACACGACTTAAGCACCTGTATCGCTTTTTTCTTAAACAATACTATACTAGATTTGGCACAGATAAAGATTTAATCTTAGTATACACCTTGAGTAAGGTTGGATCATCTTCAGTTTATAATTCATTAAAAAAGAAATTTCCTTACAAAGAAATTCATCATGTACATTTTTTAGGAGATACATGGTTAAATAAATTTAAAAACGACCATAAAATTTTTCAAAATAACTTAAATAATGCAGATAGAATATTTAAGCTATTAAAGAAAAAACAGTGGAATGTTAAAATCATTACGCTTACAAGAGATCCAATTGCCAGAGATATTTCGGGAGTTTTTCAAACTTGGCAACATATCTTTGAAGTAGATGATATTACAAAGGTTACTGCAAATAGTATTCTTGATTATTTAAATACTAATGATTTTACATATTCTCAAAATTGGTTTGAGACCGATTTTGTAGAGTTTACGGGTTTAGATATATTAAATGAAAATTTTGACGCAAATAAAGGCTATCAAATTTATGATGCTAAGAATACACCAATACTTCTTATACAATTAGAGCAATTAAATACGGTGTTTAATGACGCTATGAATGCATTTATAGGTCCTGGAGAGTATGCATTACATCAAGAAAATGTTACGTCATCAAGAGCGTCTGGCGCATTAAATAAAAAGGTAAAAAAACTTCTAGATGTACCTGTAGCTAAATTAGATACTATCTATAATTCAAAATACTTAACTACGTTTTACAATGCTTCGCAAATTAAAAGTTTTAAAGATAGATGGACAAAAAAGTAAATGGTATTAGTGTTATACTTTGTTGTTATAATAGTGCAAATAGATTACCCAAAACATTAAGTTATTTGGCAGCTCAAGAGGTGTCTAATTCTATACCATGGGAAATTATTTTAGTAAATAATAACTCTTCAGATAATACTGTAGAGAGTGCCAGTTCTATTTGGAAACAATTAGGAGAACCAGTTATAATGCATATCGTAGATGAAACTAATCCTGGTTTATCGTTTGCTAGAGAAAAAGGTATGTCTGTAGCTAAATATGATGCTTTTTTATTTTGTGATGATGATAATTGGTTGCATAAAGATTATGTTCAAATCGTATACGCCACATTTAATGAAAATTCGAAAATTGGAGCTTTAGGAGGTTGGAGTGAAGCTGTTTTTGAAGCAGATAAACCAGAGTGGTTTGATGTTTTTGCAGGTAATTTCGCAGTTGGTAAACCAGTGCCAGCAACAGGTTTATTAGATAAAGCGAATCAATTTATTTATGGAGCAGGATTAGCATTGCGTAAAAGTGCTATTCAAAAACTAAAATCAAGAGGATTTAAAAATATTCTTACAGATAGAAAAGGGAAACAATTATCTAGTGGTGGAGATGTGGAGTTTATTTATGGTTTAAAATTAATTGACGTCCCAATAATGTTTAGTGAAAAATTATTTTTTTACCATTTTATGCCTGAGTCTAGAATGCATTGGGACTATTTGTTAAAATTAAGAACCTCTATGTATTGGTCTAACTTTGTGCTTAGTATATATTTAGATACATTTAAAAACACCAAATTTACAACGGTATCACTACTAAAAAAGGTGAAGCAATCTATTACTTATATTTATACTAAAAATAAAGATATTAAAACTTTAGATATACATAAAGCCTTGTTTTTAAAAAACAAAATTGAAGTTAAAAAGTTACTTATAAAGCACATATACTTTTATATTCAAACGAGAGTTGCTCTAAAAAATATAAAAAATGGTTAAAGGCGTCTCAATTGTACTTTGTACATATAATGGTAAAAATAGATTAGAAGATACTTTCAAGCATTTAGCAGCTCAGCAATTAAAAATACCATGCGAGATTATTTTTGTTGATAACGCATCTACAGATGGCACTAAAGATTTTGCAGATAATTGGTGGGCAACCCATGGAGTATCAAGCATAAGTTATCGTTCTTTTGAGCAGCCAATTCCAGGTAAATCTTATGCTCAGGATTTAGGTTATGACAAAGCACAATACGAGTATATATTAGTTTGTGATGATGATAACTGGTTATGTGATATTTATATCCAAACTGCCTATGATATTATGAATAATGATAGCAAAATTGGAGCCTTAGGTGGATGGTGTGATGCAGTTTTTGAGTCTAAAAAACCAAACTGGTTTGATACCTACGCAAAGTATTATGCAGTCTCTAAACAAGGTAAACAAAGTGGCGATATTACACATAAAAAAGGTTGCTTATATGGTGCAGGCATGGTGTTACGTAAATCTCATTGGTTACAATTAAAAACATTAGGGTTTAATCATTTATTAAGTTGCAGAAAAGGGGATAGTTTGAGTTCTGGAGGAGATACAGAGTATAGTTTCGCCTTACGTTTACTAGGGTACAAAATTTGGTACGATGAACGTTTATATTTTAAACATTTTATGACGTCAGGTAGATTAAACCTAGGGTATTTATCACGTTTGCGAAAAGCGATGGTGTATGCAAATCATATATTATGGCCTTATCAAGACCTCTTAAAAGGTCAAGTACGTACATCTTCAGACTTTAAAAAAGAGGTGTTTAAAGTTGGACCTTTATATTATGCCATTAAAATAAGAAACTTGGTTTTTGGAGATTTTGAGAAAAAAGAAATTTCAAAAAAATACTTTAAGACTGTAAATTATAAACTATATAATTATTCAACATATAAAAATAACTTACAAATAATAAAAGAGTGGTTGCCAAAAAATTAAGTCAATTCACTTTTACAACGCTATAATTTTATTGAGTAAATCAACTAATCATATTGCCTTCGTAGTCAAGTACTTTCCAACGGTATCCGAAACTTTTATTGTAAATCAAATAAATGGATTATTAGATGCTGGAGTAAAGATTGATTTATACGCTTATGTCAAAGTTAATAATGCATTAATACATAATAGTTTATCAAAGCATGACTTATTAAGTAAAGTAAATTATTATATAAAACCTCCAGAATCTAAATTAAAAAGGTTGCTTTTACTATTTAAATGGAGCTTTAAAAATTTTACTAAAATAAAATGGAACTTACTTTTTAAAACTCTCAATTTTTTTAAATATGGTAAGCAAGCCTATACGCTTAATCTCTTTTATGAATCACAGTGGTTTTTAGTATCAAACAATATTAATTTAATACACGCTCATTTTGGGATGAATGGGAACCGAATTGCAAAATTAAAAGCCATTGGTATTATCCCAAAATCTACAAAACTTATTAATACCTTTCATGGTTATGATTTGTCTCCAGAGAAATTTTCAAGTTATACAAAGCGTTACTATCATTTATTTCAACAAGCCGATGCCTTTACTGTAAATACACCATATTTAGAAAATATTCTAAAGCCATTAAATATAGAGAATAAGCCTTGCTATATTTTACCGGTTGGATTAGATACAACTTATTTTCAAAAAAATAGCACAAAGAACGAAAGCGCGTTTTTTGATGTTATTTTCTGCGGAAAATTAATAGCTTTAAAAGGTCCTGATTTGGCGATTTTAACAATTCAAAAGTTAAGAGATTTAGGTCATCTTAATGCTCGATTACATTTAATTGGAGATGGACCCATGGAAGAGCAGCTACAATCATATGTGCAAAAAAATAAACTTTCTGATATTGTTTTTTTCTACGGAAAACAATCTCAAGACGACGTGAAATTAAGACTTGAGCAGGCAGACGTTTTTTTATTTCCAGGAAGGCATGATCAATCTACAGGACGTGCGGAAACACAGGGACTTGTAGTGCAAGAAGCACAAGCAATGAGTCTTCCTGTAATTGTTAGTGATGTTGGTGGTATTAAATATGGAATTTTGCCAAATAAAAGCGGATTTGTTGTTAAAGAAAATAATATAGATGGTTTTGTTAACGCTATTCAACAATTCATATTAAACCCAAATAAAAAGATTGAATTTGGTAAAAATGGTCGTGGCTTTGTAGTGGATAATTATGATAATAAGATGCTTACTAAACAGTTGCTTTCAATATATAAGAAATGTAATAGCCTAATTTCCTAATGAAAAAATATATTGTTAAAGTCACTCAGTTTTTCATTCCATTATTTATGGTAATTGTGATTTTATCAATTTATTTAAAACAAAAACATCAATTTCTCCCTTCTTCCTCATATTATTACAAAGATTTTAATACAGCATTTCAAGAAAAAGATATGCATATAATTGCCTTAGGTAATAGTAAGCTTTTATCAGCTATTGATAAAAACATACTACAAGAAAACAACGAAAATAAAGTAGCGGTTTTAGGGTATTCATCTGCAAATATTTCTGTGTCAAAATTAACTTTAGAAGCTTACTTAAACCATTGCTCTATAACACCAAAAAAGGTGTTGTTAGAAGTTTCTTGGTTTACTTTCAATACAGAAAGAACCCACTTGCATAATATCGTTGGAGAACTTTTTATAAAAGATCCTTATCTCTGGAAAAATTACTTTGATTATAAAGATGAGATGGGAGATGGTATTAAAAGGGCTTTTAAAAAAACAATATCATTAAAGCCCAAAGCAGATAATACAAGATTAGAAATGTCTTATGCAGATAGATTTGTAAAGGATTATTCACCAAATACTATAAACTATAAGTTTGATCTTAAAAAATTAGAGAATGTTTTTCCAAATCATATTGCAGGTATAGATTCACAACTTTTAAAAGATTATCACTCTTTAGTAAGAATGTGTGTTAATAATGATATAGAATTAATACTTTTTACAGCTCCAGAGGATGAAACGTATAGCAAATATCAAAAAGATATTACAGAAATTAAGTCCATTTTTAAGAAAACATCTAATGATTTTACGGACGTCTTTTATTTAGATTATAGCTATGAAGGTAAATATTATGACAAAAATTACGAGAAGTGGTTAAAGGATTCTCATCACGTAAATGAGAACCAATTATTTACCAAAGTGTTGCTTAATGACATAAAGTTTAAAACAACAAATTCTATTAATTAATTATAATATAGCTTAAAATTGAAAGTAAATAAAAGTCTGTTCGTTTTTACTAAACCAAAATATGAGTATGATAAGCGTGTAATAGAAAGTTAATCTAAAAGGTCTTTTCGATTTAAAAAATAAAGTTTCTAAAGCATGTTGATTGCGTCTTCCAAGCCATTCTATTGTTATGAATAATAGAATGAGTAGAATTAAATAAGTGGGTGTAACCTGTGGTATCGAGAATAATGAGGTACTAAATATGCCAGAAAGATATTGAATAGCATGAGTTACATTTTCGGCTCTAAAAAACACCCAGGCGAGTGTCGTTAAACTAAAAGTTAATAGAATTTTACTTAATGCTTTTAATGTTGGTAACTTACTATTAGGAGCGACAATATTAATATGATGTCTATTGCTATTTGTGATCATTAAAGGCATAAAATATAAAGCATTTAATGCTCCCCAAATTATAAAAGTCCAATTTGCACCATGCCAAAAACCACTTACTAAAAATATAATAAATACATTTCTAATTTGCTCAATTTTTGTACCTCTAGAGCCTCCTAAAGGTATGTAAAGGTAGTCTCTAAACCATGTAGATAGAGAAATATGCCAACGTCTCCAAAACTCTGCAATGTCTCTGGAAAAATACGGAAAAGCAAAATTTTGTTTGAGGTCGAAGCCAAATAATCTAGAGGTGCCAATTGCAATATCTGAATACCCAGAGAAGTCTCCATAAATTTGAAACGCGAAAAATATAGCACCTAATATTAATGTGCTTCCAGTATGGTCTTGATGATTGTTAAAAATAGTATTAACAAACACAGCACAATTATCTGCTATAACTACTTTTTTAAATAAGCCCCAAAGTATTTGTCTTAGTCCATCTATTGCTTTAGTATAATTAAATACTCTCTGTTTATTAAACTGAGGTAATAAATTCGTAGCACGTTCAATAGGTCCAGCGACCAATTGCGGAAAAAAGCTTACAAAAGCAGCAAAAGCAATAAAATCTTTAGTAGGTTGTAATTGTTTACGATAGATGTCTATAGTATAACTTAAGGTTTGAAACGTGTAAAAACTTATACCAACGGGTAAAATTATATTTAAACTTCTGCCAGATATAGGGGTTCCTAGCCATGAAAAGGCGTGTGTAAAATTATCTAAAAAAAAGTTATAATATTTAAAAAAGCCTAAGAGTCCTAAATTTGTCAAAACACTTAACCATAGAAATAATTTTCTTTTGTTTGTGCTATTTTCTTTGGCTAAAAGCTGTCCTAATATAAAATCTACTAAGGTGCTAAATAGTATCAAACTCAAAAAACGCCAATCCCACCAACCATAAAAAATATAACTGGCAATTACTAAAAACGTATTTTGAGCTTTGAGGTTTTTATGGTTTAATAACCAGTAAATTATAAATACTATTGGCAGGTAAATAGCAAAATCAATAGAGTTAAATAGCATTTATAATATATCTTCAGTATAAAGTACTAGCTAAACTAAAATAAAAAAATGAAACAAACTTTGATCATACCTAATAATTTAAATTCTGCAGATTAAAAACTTAAATTTAAATCCTTTGTTAGAGATGTTTCCTTAAAATTAGAGATATAAAAAAATAGATATAGCAACAGAAAATTTTATATTGCAGTAAATTAAAGTGCTAGTCTATGTGTGGTTTTTTAGGTGAAATTTCTACTTCGTTATTAGAACCTGCTGCTTTTAAAACTTTATTGGATTTAAGCAATCAACGTGGTCCAGATCAACAAGGTTTTTGGCAAGATGAGATATGCCAATTAGGGTTTAATAGATTAGCAATACTCGATGTGTCCACAAATGGAAAACAACCAATTTTAAGTCCTTCAGGTCGTTATGCATTAGTTTTTAATGGTGAAATTTATAATTATAAAAAATTACAAGATAAATACTGTATTCATGCATCAAGTTTACGTTCTACATCAGATGCTGAGGTTCTTGTTCATTTATTAGATCATGATTCTATCTCAGAAATAGCTAAACAACTTAATGGAATGTTTGCAATTTCTATTTGGGATACTGTTTTAAAACAACTCACATTAATTCGTGATTTTTCAGGCATAAAGCCTCTATATTATGGTTGTAAAAACCAACAGGTAATTTTTTCTTCTCAATTTGACCAGGTATTTAAGCACCCCTTATTTACACATAAAAAACTAAGACCAGATGCTATGAAAAGTTTTTTTGGTCTAGGTTATATGCATGCACCAGATACTGTTTTTGATGACATTTATCAAGTAGAACCCGGTGAGTTAGTTGTTTGGGACTTTAATTTAAAGCAAATTTTAAAAAAAGAAAAGTATTACATCTGGAGCGTAGATGAGCAACACGTAGATACAGATGTAAATACAAAAGAAGCGTTTAACCAACGTATGCGAGACGTAATTAAAGGACAATTGCAAGCCGATGTACATTTGGGTACCTTTTTAAGTTCTGGTTATGATAGTTCATTAATTTCGGCATTTGCAAAGCAAGAGCAACCTTCTATTAAAGCGTTCACTTTTGGAGTAGATGGACATGGTAAATTTGACGAACGAACAGATGCAAAAGCCTATGCTTCTATATTAGACTTAAATCACGAAACAGCTACAGTTAAAGAGGCAGATTTGCTGGCTGTAATTGATACTCATTTTAAAGCTATGCCAGAACCTTTTGGTGATTATAGTTCTATACCAACTTATGTCATTTGCCAAAAAGCGAGAGAGTTTGCAACTGTAATGTTGTCTGGTGATGGAGGTGATGAGCTATTTTGGGGTTATCCACGTTTTAGAGCATCTTTAAAGCAAGCTTATTGGTTTAATTTACCACTTTGGTCTCGTAAGATTATATTACCTGTATTGAGAAGATTAAAGCAACAATTACCTTGGGGAGTTCAAATGAATACTCGTTTTGAAGATTGGATTTTAAATAAGCAGGTACATTTTAGTGGCCTGAATAGTTTTATGCCAAAGACTAATTTTACAAAATCGGTTTATGAGTCTTACATTTATGATGGGCCACTTAAAAAACCAGAAATTTTGCAGTATCTTAAAAAAAATGAATTTTATGCACACCTGCAACGCGTATTAAAAAAAGTAGACTTAATGAGTATGGCTCATAGCTTAGAGGTTAGGGTGCCTTTTTTAGATAAAGAAATGATAGCCTTTAGTAATACAATTAAATCTGGTTTTACAATGCATCATGATGAAACCAAAGTGTTGCTTAAAAACAGTCTTTATGATTTTATTCCAGAGGAAATAGTAAACAAAGAAAAAAAGGGATTTTCTGTGCCAATTAGTTCTTGGCTAAAAAACGATCTCAAAACAGATTTCGTTTCTACTATTTTAGAAACACCTTTTTATGGTGCAGAGCATATAGATATAAAATACTTAAAAATATTAATCGATGATTTTTTTAATGATAAACCAACAGTAGATGTTTGGGGTTTATGGCATGTATATGCTTGGCAAAAATGGGCTATTCACCATAAATTAATATAAAATTGAAAAAGAAAAATACATGTCTTTAAGCATTATTACACCACATTTTAATGATTTAGAAGGTTTAAAACAGATATATACCTATTTAAAAGGGCAAACACTTTCTACATGGGATTGGGTTATAGTAGATGATAAATCGCCTATAGACATTCAACAAAAATTGCAAACTTGGTTTGACAGTTTAAAAGATAGTAAAGTGCAACTCCATCTTAATAAAGACAAAACAAATGCATCTTTTTGTAGAAATTTAGGCGCAAATTTAGCTCAAAGCGATACGTTGGTATTTTTAGATGCAGATGATAAAATAACAAAAGATTTTGTTGCTAATAGAAATATAGATGTCGAGGATTTTACAGTATTTATAAATTATTGTGTTATTAATGAAAATGAAGAAAACATTAAAATTAAAGCTACCCATATTAACTATTTAGACAATTTTCTTGCAGCAAAATTTTTATGGCAAACAACATGTGTTTTATGGAATCGTTCTTTTTTTGAAAAGGTAGGTCGTTTTAATCCTAATTTACCTAGATTACAAGATATTGAGTTAACTATTAGGGCTTTGCAACAAAGTACAAATTTTGCTGTAATTAACAATCCTATAGATTTTTACTACAAAACCCTACCTATCAGCAAAAGAACTAATTTTGTTGAGCCAGTATGTAAAGCAGTTTATATGTTTGTCTCTAAATTATTGGACAAAAGTCTATTAAGTCAAAAACAACTCACTTTAATTTCTGGTTACTATTTTTTATGTGCAAAATATTATAAAAGATCAGGAAGTAAATTACATTCTAAATTGGTACATAAAAATTTAAAGTTATTTCTTAGCAAAAAATATATCAATTATAACCAATATGTAATTGGCTCTACCAGTTTATGGCTATATAAAAACAGTATGTTAACTGGTAAACAGTATATGAAAATTAATAGATACTTTTTTAAACCAAAACATTTAGATTCAAATACAATTTAGTTTTTAATTGTAGATTTAGATTTTATAAAAAATGCCAAGAAAACTTCATATACTTTATACTATTCCTAATTTTGATACTGCTGGTAGTGGTAAAATAGTTTATGATTTAGTAAATCAATTAGATAAAGATCTATTTAAAGTTTCTATAGTGTGTTATCATAGTGGAGGATATTTCTTTGAAGAAATTAAATCATTAGGTATTCCGATTTATACCTTAAAATTTACTGCTCCATTAAGGCCTTATCATAGCTTATTATCTCGTACACGTCCATTTAGAAAATTTTTAAGATCTCAGCAAATAGATGTGGTTCATTCTTGGAATTATAATAGCGATTGGACAGAAGCTTTGTCTTGTAAAATAGCAAGAATTCCGTTTGTATATACAAAAAAGGCAATGAATTGGGGCAATAAGCACTGGACGATTAAAAGCTATTTAAGTGCTTTTATTATCACGGTTAATACCGAAATGAAGGCCTTTTTTCCGAAGAAAAAAACACAAGAGCTTATTCCGTTTGGTTTAGATACAAAGTATTATGATAGTGGACATTTCAGTAAAGAAAATAATACCTCTGTTTTTAAGATAATTACTGTGGCTAATTTGGTGCCTGTCAAAAATATTGAGATGCTCTTAAAAGCCATCTATTTAATTAAACATTTACCAATACAATTAGATATTGTAGGAGATATGCGAAATAACTACGTAAGAGATTTACAAGATTTGGTTAAAAATTTAAAACTAGAGAATCATGTAAGTTTTTTAGGCAAGCACTTAGATGTGAGACCTTTATTGGCTCAGGCTAATTTGTATATTATCTCAAGCAAAAAAGAAGGTATGCCTATGGCTTTGGTAGAAGCAATGGCAATGAGGTTGCCTGTTTTAGGTTCTAATATTCCTGGTATAGCTTATGTTCTCAAAGATTTTCCTGAGTTATTATTTTTATTAAATCATGAAGATGCTTTAGCTTCAAAAATTGAGTGGATATATAATATGTCTCAAGAAGAACGCGTAAAATTGGGTTCTCAACTTCGAGAATACTGCACAAAACATTTTTCTATAGAGACTTTCATTAAGAGGCACGAAGACTTATATTTGAAACTAGTTAAGCAGTAAATAGAACAATGAAAGTTACTACAGATGTTATTCCAATTAAGCAACAGTTTGTTGGTGAGCCTAGAGAATTAGACTATAAGGCGATTAGCATCTTTATGGCTACAGGTTTTTTTTTAGATACTGATACATACTATAAAGGTTTAAAAACCTTAAAGCCAGCAACAAACTATGTTCTAGATGAAAACTCTACGAAGATAGTTTCTGAAAAAACTTATTTCGATTGGCACTATTCGCCTATAGAAAGACCTTTTAGCCAAATAGTAACAGAGTTTGCAAATTTATTTGAAACTATAATAAAAGAGCAAACACATAATAAAGATGTTATTTTGCCTCTTTCTGGAGGTTTAGATAGTAGAACACAGGCTGTTGCCTTATATCAATTGGGAATACCTGTAAAATCTTACAGCTACGCGTTTACAGGAGGACATGACGAAACATGGTATAGTAAACAAATTGCCAAGACATGTGGTTTTGAGTTTAAAGAGTTAAAAGTGCCTAATGGGTATTTGTGGGATGTCATTGAAAACTTAGCAGATATTAATCAATGTTATTCTGAATTTACACACCCAAGACAAATGGCTTTTAAAGATGCCTATGCTAATATGGGAGACGTTTTTTCGTTAGGACATTGGGGAGATGTTTTGTTTGATGATATGAGAGTATCAAACGATTTAGACTTTGACCAGCAAGTGGCTGTGATCCTTAAAAAAATAATAAAAAAAGGCGGTTTAGAACTTGCTAATAAAGTTTGGGGAGTTTGGGAATTAGAAGGAGATTTTTTAAATTATTTACAAGATAGAATTCGAGATTTATTGAAGTCTATAAATATCCCAGAAAATGCAAATGCACAAATAAGAGCATTTAAAAGTAAGTATTGGGCACCTAGATGGACAAGTGTTAATCTTTCGGTTTTTGAAAATGTGAGACCTATAACTCTCCCTTACTATGATAAGAGAATGTGCGAATTTATTTGCACTGTCCCAGAAAAATATTTAGCTGGTAGACAAATACAGATTGCATATATTAAAATGAGAATGGCGTCAATTGCAAAAATAACTTGGCAAGATAATCGTCCCTTTAATTTGTATAATTATCACTATAATAAAGTACCCTGGAATTTACCCTATCGCATTTTTAATAAACTAAAACGCTTGTCTTCATCAAACGACTTTATACAACGCAACTGGGAATTACAATTTCTAGGAGAAAATAATGATTCAAAACTACAATCATATATAATTGACAATCCTCAATTAGATAAATTTGTACCACTAGAGGTTAGACATTTTATATACAGTAAATTTAAAAATGAAGACGCTGTTTATTATTCTCATGCGGTTAGTATGTTGTTAACATTGTCGGTTTTCCACGCTCGAAAAGAACTTTATATTTAGGAGCTATCGTACCTGAATAGTAAAAAAGATTTATAACTTTATTGTTTAAACTAAACTTTGAAAAAACCATTACGTATAGCAATTTATTCTGGAGAAATTCCTAGCACAACGTTTATTGAACGCTTAATTGACGGTGTGTCAAAATCTAATGTTGAGGTACTTTTGTTTGGTAATATTAAGCATAATGTGAAATATGATGGTAAGGTTAAAACTTATGGCTATTTCAATAATAAAATCTCTAAACTGTGGTCTCTAATAAAATATAGTTGTCTATTATTTTTTTTTAAACCGAAAGATAAAAAGCGATTAGATTATTTTTTAAGAGAGCATCATAAACAAGGTTTGGCAAGTAAAGCTAAGTTTTATCCTGTTTTATGGCATACACCAGATGTGTTTCACGTTCAATGGGCTAAAGGTATAAAAGATTGGATTTGGGTTAGAGATTTTGGTATGAAGCTCGTTTTAAGTTTAAGAGGTGCACATATTAATTATTCTCCCATAGCCGATTTAGAGTTGGCAAAAATGTATAAAAATCATTTTCCTCAAGTAGATGGTTTTCATGCTGTTTCACATGCTATTGCGAAAGAAACCGCCAAATATGGAGCTGCGTTAGATAAGATTAAAGTGGTTTACAGTGGTTTGCCTAAACTAGAATCTAGTAGCTATATACAATCTAAAAGTAAACAAGCAGCATTAGAGACAAGTGCTGATAACGAGTTACAAATCTTATCGGTTGGTAGATCGCATTGGAAAAAAGGGTACACTTATGCACTAGATGCGTGTAAACTTTTAAAACAGGCAGGTTTTAAATTTAAGTATACAATAATAGGTGCTACAAATGACATGGAGTTATTGTATCAAGTAAAGGATTTAGAGTTACAAAATGAGGTGTGTTTATTAGACAAACAAACTTTTAGTGCAGTTAAGGATTATATGCTACATGCAGATGTGCTCTTGCTGCCTAGTGTCGAAGAAGGTATTGCAAATGTTGTATTAGAAGCAATGGCTTTAGGTACTTTGGTTTTGAGTACTACTTGTGGTGGCATGGATGAGGTTATAGTAGATACTAAAAATGGTTTTTTAGTGCCTATAAGAGATTCTAAAGCTATTGCCAATGCAATCAATACAATTGCAACACTAACTTTAGAGCAAAAAGGAGAGATTATAGAACGTGCTAAGAAGAAAATATTAGCACAACATAATGAAGATTCAATGACGTCGGGAATGATAGATTTGTATCACCAGGTTTTAAATTAGAAACGGATTAAAATGAGTTTAAACAAATAGAAATATGCAGCGTATAGGATTGGTTTTATTATCTGTTCCTGGTTATTCTGAAACTTTTTTTCGAAGTAAAATTAAAGGTTTACAAGAAAATGGGTTTGAGGTTGTTTTATTTGTTTTATATCCACCCAAAACGCTCGAAAATTTACCATGTGAGGTTGTTGTGTCTCCACAATTTAATTCAGGTTTTTTTTCAAAAAGTGTACTGATTTTTAAGGCGCTTTTACAAGTTTTGTTTGTGTCATATTTCCGAAGTAAAAAATTATACAGTTTAGATAGAAAAGATGGTAAGGGAATAAAAGCGTGTTTTAAAAATTTAATTTTTAATCAATTTATTATTTCTAAGCAATTAGATTGGTTGCATTTTGGGTTTGGTACCGTAGCAGTTGGCAAAGAGAATTTAGCAAAGGCAATGGGTGCAAAAATGGCTGTGAGTTTTAGAGGTTTTGATTTGTACTTGTCACCATTAAAAAGAAATGACTACTATAAAATATTGTTTCAAAAGGATGTCCAATACCACGTGCTTTCACAAGAGATGAAGCAAGATTTAATTACCAATGGTATTAAGGATAATCGTGTTTTAGTAATTACACCAGCTATAAATACTACTTTTTTTAAGTCTAGTGCTGTAAGTAAGAAGCGTGATACATTGAAAATTTTAACGGTAGCGCGATTACATTGGAAAAAAGGATTAGAATATTCATTAGAGGCTATGGCCCTTTTAAAGAAAAAAGATATTGATTTTGAATATACAATTATTGGTATTGGTGAGGAATTAGAGCGTTTGCGCTTTGCAGCCTACCAGTTAGATGTTAGTGATTATATTAATTTTGTAGGGAAACAATCTCCTGAGGCAGTTAGACAATATATGCAATCTAGCGATGTTTATTTGCAATATAGCATACAAGAAGGATTTTGCAATGCGGTTTTAGAAGCTCAGGCAATGGGTTTGCTTTGCGTTGTGAGTAATGCTGAAGGATTAGCAGAAAATGTAAAGGATGGTGAAACTGGTTTCGTTATACCAAAACGAAAACCTTCTTTATTAGCAAACACTATTGAAAAACTGTTATATTTAACTAATGATCAAAAAACAAGTATGCAGGAAGCAGCTATAAATAGAGTTAAAGAGCATTTTAACTTAAAAAAACAAGAAGGAGAGTTTCTTGATTTTTATCGTAATTAATCTCAAATAGAGAAGATATAAAAATTTATATATGAATACCTGCTTTATTTCTTTTAATATAATGAATAATTCAACTTCGGATTATTATGTCGTATTAAGTAATAAGCTAGCAGAAGAATTTAAAGTGGTTGTTATAACACACAAAATTCGTAAAACAAATGTGAGTTTAGACGATTCTATAACAGTTTTAAAATGGCCATCACGTAAAACGACTTCGTGGCAAAATTTTTGGTTTTTGTGTAAGTTGATGAGAACATATAAACCAAGTATGCTCATCTCTATGTTTGGTTTTGTTAATTTATACTTAATAGCTGGTTGGATTTTTCGTGTTAAGATTCGTATTGCCTGGATTAGGACTTTAAGCTCGCAATATGCACAGACGCGATATAAAGTAATTAGAAAATCTAAAATTTATAGCTTAGCAACTCATATAATTACCAATTCTCAGGCGACTAAAGATGATGTGGTTAGTTTTTTTAGAATTCCTGAGGCAAAGGTGACTGTATTACCAAATTCGGTTAAAGATTATAGTGATACATTAGACCATATACATACTTCTAAAAATAATTTTTTATATGTAGGACGATTACATCGTAGTAAGGGTATTGATGTTTTAATACAATCTTTCGCACAGGTTTTAAAAACATTTCCTGATATGCAATTATCTATAATTGGTGATGGTTCTATTTTAGATGAATTAATTGAGCTAACAACTGTTTTAGGAGTGGCAAATAATATTAAATTTTTAGGTGAGAAAAGTAAGAGTGAGGTATTAGAAGCATATAAAACATCTTACTGTACTATAATACCAAGTAATTCTGAAGCATTTGGATTTACGGTTATAGAAGCCATGAGTGTTGCAACTTGTGTTATAGGAGCGAATAATACAGGAATTAAGGAAATAATTATACCAGAAGAAAGTGGATTACTGTTTGAAACAGGTAATTCTAAAGATTTGGCTAATAAACTAGAAAAGCTAATTGTAGATAACAGTTTTAGAGATGAGTTGGCAATTAATGGTTACCATAGATTTTTAAAATATTATGAGAATGATTATGCCACTAACCGTGATTTTGAATTTTTAAATAGTATCGGTAAATAATAACTATTTGATTTAATAGTTTTTATGTTTAAATAAAATATTGGTATAAATTCCCATCTTTTTTCTGTGCACCAATGGGTAAATCGATACTAACTCAAAATCTTTTTTTATGACATAATCCCAAAGTTCAGTAAATTTAGGCATGTCTTTATGCCCATTGACAAAACGGGCTTCAAAAAATAGTAGTCCAACTTTCTCTTCTGCGAAAGACTTCTTTGAGCCTTTAAAAACTTCTAATTCAAATCCCTCTGTATCAATTTTTAGCACGTCAATTTTTTTAATGCCATTGGTTTTAGAGAAAGAATCAATTGTAGTTGTTTTTACAGATGTTTTCTTTATAAAACTACTAGGATCGTCATCGTGAATATCCAAAAAAGAATTTGTGTTTGAGTGTTTGTACTCGTTTAATAACAATTCTCCATTTGAGGCACCTACACCTAAATTCCATAAGTGTAAATCCTTAATATTTGAAGTATTGTTTTTTAGAATTTTAAACGTATCAGGACTAGGCTCAAAAGCATGAATAGTACAGTCTTTAAATACTTCTTTAAAATCTTTAACCGTTTGACCAACATTTGCTCCAACATCTAAAAATAAAGGATTTGTAGAATTAACAAATTTAGCCATATCATAAAATGGATAAACGCCCATTTCATTTTCTTTAAATTTGATAATATCAAAACCAAACTTTCTTGATATCTTCCTAATAGCTCTTTTCAATTAAAATTGTTTTGTTACCCAATTTAAATTAAAAATCAATATCATTTTAATAAATTATAATAAAACTGATTAATTTTCTCATGCCTTAAAGAAAATAATTGCTCAAATCGACATTAGAATGGTTAAAATCGACTTACGATTTTAAAGTTGCTTATTATCTATGAATACTTTGAATTTTCTATATTGCAAATTCATTAATGCGTGTTATACCTTTTGAAAATCTTAATACTTTTTACTTACAACAAAGGTTTACTGTCAGAATTCTATCAAGAATTATCTGCTAGATTACATAACGATAATTTTGAAGTATATAATTTCTATCTAAAACATAAAAAAAATTATTTTGAACAAGATGGTGTTAAAGTGTTTGGCGAAAAGAGAGGTAGTTTATTTTCAAACTATTATCATATTTATAAAATCATTAATAAAGTTCGTCCAGATGTAATCATATCAAACTTTAGCTATATAAATCCTGCTGTTTTATTTGGTCGTTTACTAGGTGTTTCTCATAATATTGCATGGTTTCATACCGCATTTGGTCACACTAAGCCAAATCTTTTTAAAATTAAAAACAAAACGTACTATCTAAATAGAGCAGACTCGGTTATAGCAAACTCCAAACAATTAGAAGCTGAGATTCATACGGTTTATAAAGTACCTAAAAGTCGTATTACTTCTATTCCATTCTGGACTAATATTGCTAGTTATAAGTCAAGTTCTAAAAAAATTAATTCTCAATATAATTTTGATGGGTATTGTTTGGGTTGTCCAGGACGTTTGGTAGATGATAAAAATCAAACCTTAGCAATAAAGGCATTAAATGAGTTGAAAAAAAACACAAATCTATCTATTAAACTATTTATTGCTGGTGATGGTCCTTATAAACCTCAGCTCAAACAATTAGTGCAATCTTTAAATTTGGAAGAAGACGTTATTTTTTTGGGGTTACTTAATGTTGATGAAATGACTAGTTTTTATAAAGCAATGGATGTAATAATATTACCAAGTTTTCATGAAGCATTTGGTTTGGTGTTTATAGAAGCAATTGCGTTAGGCAAACCAGTTTTAGTATCTAATTCGTTTGGAGCTTTAGGATTTATAAATCCACAAAAATTCTCTATTGAGGATTTTAGTTTTAATCCTCATTCGGTTGATGAATTAGTAAACAAATTAATGCTGCATATTAATGATGAAGGAGAACATTTTAATGATTTCAAAACCATGTATGAGCACACTTTTGAAAAGGATATTATTTATAATCAAGTGAAAGCTGTAATTTTAAATCAAAAATAACAATCTTCGCAACCTAATTATGCTAACCTCTAGAGAAGTGATATTACATAATGCTATTTAAATTTCTAAAATATCTTCAGCCTACAAATTATTTTCAGTTATTTACTTCAACTGGAAAATCAGTTTTTCCTGTAGTTGAAAATTTACCCAAAGAGTTACTTGATCAATTAGAAATTGATAACACATTTAGTTCAGATATGGCTACTAATTATGATTTATCATGGCAAGCTGTTCAAAAGGGTTACATTGGTGATGTTACTACCTACTCTGAGATTAAAGAGGTATCTATAAGAGATAATTATCATTTTATTAGAAAATATTTTAATAATGTTTGGGTGTTTTATGTAGTCGTTATTAGGTTACTATCACTTAAAAATCCTATAACCGAAATTAGAGAATATTACAATACCAGACATGTAAAAAGAACTCAAATTAGTAATATTTCTATTTACAATAAAAAGTATAACGCCTTTAAATCTAGTTTAATAGAAGACGGTCTTAAAGTAAGTGTTATTATACCAACTTTAAATCGTTATAGCTATTTAAAAGATGTTTTAAGAGACTTAGAAAAACAAGATTACTCAAATTTTGAAGTTATCGTTGTAGATCAATCCGTCCCATTTTTGTCAGAATTTTACAACGATTTTAATTTAGATATAAAGCTAATTCATCAAGAAGAAAAAGCACTTTGGCTAGCCAGAAATAATGCTATAAGAAATGCAAACGGAACATTTATAGCACTATCAGAAGATGATGTGCGAGTTCAACCAGATTGGATTTCATCACATTTAAAATGCTTAGATTTTTTTAATGCCCAGGTTTCTGCAGGTGTATTTTATCCCAAAGGAGGTCAAATCCCTAAAGAGCGCTCATTTTTTGCAGTAGCCTCACAATTTGCAACTGGCAATGCAATGCTTTATAAAGAGGTATTCAAAAAAGTTAAATTATTTGATCGTCAATTCGAAAAGCAAAGAATGGGAGATGGAGAGTTTGGCTTACGTCTTTATTTGGCAGATATAAAGAGTATATCAAACCCTAAGGCATCATGTATTGATGTAAAAGCTGGAGAAGGCGGATTGCGAGAAATGGGAAGTTGGGACGCTTTTAGACCCTCTAATTTTTTCTCACCTAGGCCAATACCTAGTGTTTTATATTTTTTTAGACGGTATTTTGGTAATAAACCATCAAAATTAGCATTGTTACGTACAGTACCATTATCTATATTGCCATATCAATTTAAAAAAAACAAACCCTTACTGCTGTTAGGTGTATTAATAAGTGTTTTGCTATTGCCATTAGTAATTTATCAAGTACTAAAATCATGGAGTCTTGCCAGTAAAAAAATCAAGCAAGGTCCACTAATTAAACCACTAGAGTGAGCGTAAATAAGCAACATATAGTAATCGTTACTTCAGAGTTTCCGCCACAGCCAGGAGGTATAGGAAATCATGCCTATAATTTAGCATTACATTTGTCACAACAAGATTTTGACATACATGTTTTGGCAGATCAACGTTCTCAAACAGGTAAAGAAGAAGAGATATTTGATAAACAATTACCATTTAATGTTACGAGAATTAAACGACAAGATTTTAGATTTAAAATGTATATTAATCGTGTTTTACTAACGCGTAATAAAATTAAAAAGGCATCCTTTATTATAGCTACTGGAAAATTTTCACTTTGGAATGTCGGCTTTTTAAGTATGTTTAGAACTATACCAACAATAGCAGTAATTCATGGTACAGAAGTTAATTTTAAATCATTCTTTCTTCGGAAATCTATAGACTCAGCACTTAAACAGTTTAACAAAATTGTTGCAGTATCTAACTATACAAAAGCTTTAGTAGCTCACCTAAATAAAACTATTGAAGTAATACCTAACGGAATAAATTTGCAAGATTGGCAAGCCTCTCACAATACAGAAGTTGAGTTGCAAGGTCAACCTGTATTAACCACAGTAGGACGAGTAAGCGAAAGAAAAGGTCAATTAAATGTCATTAAGCAATTACCTGAGTTAATTAAAAAATTCCCTCAGTTGCATTATCATTGTATTGGTATACCTACTCAAGCAGATGCTTTTATGCAAGAAGCAAAGCATTTAGATGTTAGCAATTATATTACATTTCATGGGAGCGTAGATGCGCAACATTTAAAAAGCATGTTGAGTAAAACCGATGTGTTTGTAATGTTAAGTTCCGAAGATAAAACAGGAGATGTAGAAGGGTTTGGTATTGCCATTTTAGAAGCAAATGCATTAGGAGTTCCAGCAATAGGTTCAAAAGGATGTGGTATCGAAGATGCTATAAAGGTTAACAAGTCTGGAGAATTAATTGACTATCATAATGCAACACAATTTATCAATGCCTTGGAGCAAATTATAACTCATAAAAAAACCTATCAAGTTGAAGCTAAGCAATGGGCAAAACATCATGATTGGTCAAATATTGTTAAAGACTATATGAGGTTAATGACATGAGTACACTTACAATAATATCACATACAGAGCATTATAGAACTCCACAAGGAAACATTGTAGGATTAGGGTCTACAGTTACAGAAATTAATCACTTAGTTGAGGTTTTTGATGCGATTATTCACGTTGCGATGTTATATGATGCAGAGCCACCATTGAGTGCTTTGCCTTATACTTCAAATAAAATTCAGTTCTCTGCTTTACCTGCATTAGGTGGACCAAATATTAGTGATAAACTTGCGGTTATTTGGAAAGGGCCTCAAGTAATTAAAACTGTAAATAAGGCTCTACAACAATCAGATTATTTTCAGTTTAGAGCTCCAACAGGAATAGGTGTATTTATGATACCTTATTTAATCATGTTTAGTTCAAAAGATGGGTGGTTTAAGTATGCAGGAAATTGGAAACAACAAAACGCACCTGTAGCTTATAGTTTTCAACGTTGGTTATTAAAGAGACAACATAGAAAAGTTACTATTAATGGTAAATGGGAAAATCAACAAAAGCAATGTTTAACTTTTGAAAATCCATGTTTAACTGAAGAAGAAATTTCCGAAGGAAAAAAAATAATGTCAATCAAGTCTATTGAAAATACAGCAATAAATTTGTGTTTTGTAGGTAGATTAGAACACGAGAAAGGTATTGATTTATTAATTAAAACATTATCTAATTTAGATAAGAGTGATAAATCAAAATTGGAAACTATACATATAGTTGGAGATGGCAAAGAAAAAAATGCGTATCAGGAATTAGCCATGAAAAGTGGATTGAGTTTTATTTTTCATGGTTTTTTATCTCGTAAAGAAGTACATAATATTTATAAGAAATCACATGCTATTGTATTGCCATCTGCATCAGAAGGTTTTCCTAAAGTAATAGCCGAAGCTATGAATTATGGGTGTTTACCAATAGTATCTAATATTTCATCAATTGAGAATTATGTCAAAAATGAGATAAACGGTTTTCTGTTCTATCCAATAACATTAGCGAATCTTACTGATAAAATTAAAAAAATGTTAAATTTGTCTAATATTCAGTATTCTAAGATGATCCAAGCCCAAAATCAAGAACTGAAAAAATTTACCTACACATATTATAATAAACGAATAGAGCAAGAATTATTAAGGAAATAGTTGAGGGACGTCTCCTTAGAGTTAATTGATTAACTCACTTAATTTTTGCCTTTTTTTATGACTGTTATTAGATAATATATATTATTTGGTCTAACAGCAAAAAAAAAATTACATTTAGCAGTTGCTATTAAACGACGTATTGTAAATGATTTTAAAGAAAATATCTTGGGTTTTTAAACGACATCCATGGTTATATATAGCACGTTTTAAACTGCTGTCTAAAAATTCAAATATTGAGGATATTAAAGAGCAATCTTATAATGCTAAAAATCATATTAAGGATATTCCACATTATTTTAATGAAGTAAATGACATTATTTTTAAAGATGGAAAACCAAATAATGATGTAGATCTCGTCAAACAGTTAAGTGTTTGGTTACAAAACAATATAAAAGGAGGACCAGGATTAAGTGAGCCATCAGATGAGGCACTAAAAATTATGCTATCTGGTAAAGGTGGCGTCTGTAGTGATATGGCACAGGTTTTTAATAACTTTTGTGTTATAAATAATATACAAGTTAGAGAGTGGGGAAATACTAGAGCGCCATTTAGTAATGATTATGGCGGACATTCTTTTAATGAATTTTATTCTAACACGTTAAATAAATGGATACTAATAGATGTCTCTTATAGTTTGTTTTTCTATGCGAATAATAAAACAGAACCATTATCAGTACTAGAGATTTATGATTTTTTTCCAGATCCAAATGAAGTTTATTTTGAAACATTTAATTCTTCAAAAAAAATAGATGAAAAAAATATTATCAAAAATTATTTGCATCCAGATACAGTACCTTTTTTAATTTGCAACTATTCTAATAAAACGTATGATGCCTTTTTAAAACGAACTAGGCCTCATATTCCTGTTTTTATTACACACTTTGCAATTTTTCTTGTTGGAAAAAGTTATTATTATCGCTTTCCTTTGAGTGATTATAAAAAAATATTTAATTAAATATTGCTCCAAATTATATTTTGTATCTAACATTGTTAAATTTGGAATAGTAAACGACAATAACTTATAAAACCATACTATAATTAGTGAAAACCAATATTACATACGTAACAGCTGTGGTTTTTCATATTGCAATTGGACTTTTAATTTATTTAAATGAAAGTCTTGCAAAAATCTATTTTGCCTGTGCATTATTGTTTTTTGTTTATCGAATTATTTTAGTTGGTGATAAACAAAAAACCTTCGAAATCTTAAAGGCTTGTGCCTATTTTGTTGGTGCAGAAGTTTTTTTGAGAACTACCAGAGGAGCTATATCCTATGAAGCTGGTAAATATCTGGTAATAGTTTTTATTATTATGGGTATGTTTTACAAAGGGATCTCTGGCAAAGGCTATCCCTATTTTATTTATTTAATGCTGCTTATACCATCAATATTTGTTGCGTCAACAACATTGAGCTTTGATGCTAATTTTAGAACAAATATTGCTTTTGTATTGAGTGGACCAATATGCCTAGGCTTAGCAGCTTTGTTTTGTTATAATAAGAAAGTGACCTATAAACAAATGTCCCAGATCTTGTTATATATGCTCCTTCCCATTTTAACGCATACAGCTTATGTTTATTTTTATGCTCCAGATTTACGTGATGTATTGAGTAATACAGCATCTAATAGAGAAGCAGCAGGAGGATTTGGATCTAATCAAGTTGCTACTGTTTTAGGACTTGGTATGTTTATACTAGGTGTTAGACTATTTATAAACTCTAGAACAATAGGTGTTAGAGTTTTAAATACACTATTATTAATATTTGTGTCTTATCGAGCTGTTGTAACCTTAAGTAGAGGAGGAGTTATCGTTGGTGTTTTATGTATTCTTATATTTTTATTTTATTACTACATTCAAGCAAAATCTAAAGCTAAAAATCAAGTTTTAGGTGTTTTCGTTCTCTTTAGCACAGCATTGGTTTTAGCATGGATGGTTAGCTCAAGCCAAAGTCGTGGATTAACTGAGAAACGTTATGCCAATCAAAATTCAAAAGGGATTCAAAAAGAAGATTATACCACTGGACGTAAACAATTATTTCTTGAAGAAATAGATGGTTTTATTTCAAACCCGTTTTTAGGTATTGGATCTAGTAGAGCAAAAGATAGACGAATTGAATTAGAAGGACAAGGTGTTACCTCTCATAATGAAATAAGTAGAACCTTAGCCGAACACGGAATGTTAGGTATAATGATATTGGTCATTTTAATTTTTAAACCACTTGATTTAAGAAGCAGAAATAGAAAAAATTATTACTTCTTTGCTTTTTTAGCATTTTGGTTTGCAACTATAAATCACTCATCCATGCGTATAGCTGCACCAGCTTTTATCTATGCACTCGCATTATTAAATGTCGTTAATGAAAAACATCCTATACATAGGAAACAACTTAAAGAACAGCAAGTCTAACTTATCTGGGATTCAAATTTTGGGACCATTATTAGAAAAGGAAGGGTTTAGTGTTTACTATGCGTCATCTCAATCTAATAAAGTGTTAAGGTTATTAGATATGATTAGAGCTTGTATAGTCTATTCTAAAAAAGTTGATGTGGTTTTAATTGATACTTATAGTACTCAAAATTTTTACTTTGCCTGGATGGTTGCTGGTATGTGTAATGTGTTAAAATTACCATATATACCTATTTTACATGGTGGAGATTTGCCAAAACGTCTAAAAAACAGTGTTAAAAAGAGTAAGTATATTTTTAATAACTCCTTGTATAATGTAGCACCATCTTTATACTTAAAGAAGGCTTTTGAAGAAAAAGGTTTTCATAACATCATTCACATACCCAATACCTTAGAAATTGAAAATTATTCTTTAAATAAAAGTGTATTTGAGATTCCAAAATTGCTTTGGGTGAGGTCATTCTCAAAAATTTATAACCCTCAATTAGCGATTAAGGTATTAAAGTTATTAAAAGAGCAATATCCAGAAGCTCAACTTTGTATGGTAGGTCCAGATGTTGATGGTACGCTTAAAGCTATTACCGATTTAGCCTTAAAATTAAATGTAGATGTAAAAATAACAGGAAAATTAAGTAAAAAGGACTGGATTGATCTCGCAAAACATTACAACATTTTTATAAATACAACCAATTTTGATAATATGCCAGTTAGTGTAATTGAGGCTATGGCCTTAGGATTACCAGTTGTATCAACAAATGTAGGAGGTTTGCCTTATTTAATAGCCAATACTATAAATGGTATACTAGTAGAGCCTAATAGCGAAAAAGCTATGACCTTAGCAATAACTGCATTAATGACAGATAATTTAATGCGAGAGAATATTATTAAAAACGCAAGGCTGCAAGCAGAAGAATACAATTGGGAAATAGTCAAAAAAAAATGGATCAATATCTTAGAGTAACATAATGCTTAAAATTTATTATAACTTGTTATATTTACAAATGAGCCTGCCTAAATAATGAACCGAAAAAAAGACATACATTTTGAAATATCTGAACGTAAAATACTACTTCGTATAATAGATATATGTGGTGTAATTTTAGGTTTGTATATTTTGCAAAATTGTTTCAATTACAGCTATTTAAAGGTGAATCAAGATAGCGTAGTTTATTTAGTGGTATTAGCTATTTATATCACTGTTTTTGGGACTATTTTCGAGATTTACGATTTACAAAAAGCTAGTAAATTAGATGTTACATTTAGAAATATTGTTCTAACTGTTTCTACAACAGTGCTTTTTTATCTGTTAACTCCAGTATTAACACCATTTCTTCCAGAGCAGCGCCTTCAAATCATATATTTTTATGTCTGCATAATTGTGATGATTTTTTTATGGAGATGTTTGTATGTTACATTCATATCTACACCTCGATTTTATAAAAAAGTATTACTTGTTGGCGAAATTTCTAATATAGAAAATATTATAAAACCATTAAATCAGGCAGATCCAAACTATAAAATTGTAGGTTTTATAAATTCTGAAACCGAAGCAGAATCTCCAATAAAATTTAAAGGTTTAAAGGAGTTCGAGTCTCATGACCTACTTCAAGTTATTAGAGATGAAAAAATCTCTGAAATTCTTGTAGCTAGTTATAATTCTGAAACGATAACACCAGAGATTTATCATGATTTAATCTCACTCTTAGATCAAGGGTTCATTATTAGAGAGTACACGCAAGTTTTTGAAGAGATTACATCTCGCGTACCTATTCAATTTGTAGGTAAAGACTTTTATAAATATTTCCCGTTTAGTCGCAGTAATCAAAATACGTTATACCTGTTTTTTCATAGAACTTTTGATATTTTATTTTCTGTGATAGGTTTATTATTTGGTGTTATGATTTTGCCATTTATTACCATAGGAAACGTACTAGCAAACAGAGGACCACTTTTTTATTTTCAAGAACGTGTAGGTCAAAATGGTAAGCTTTTTCAAATTGTAAAGCTTCGTAGCATGATTGTAAATGCCGAAACTGGTGGTGCAAAATGGGCTCAAAAAAATGATGTGAGAATTACTAAGTTTGGTAAATTTCTAAGACGCTCTCGCATAGACGAAATCCCACAATTTATTAACGTGTTAAAAGGAGATATGAGCATTATTGGACCACGACCTGAGCGTCCATTTTTTGTGAATGAACTTTCTAGAATCATCCCATTTTATGAAACCAGACATATAGTTAAACCAGGACTCACAGGTTGGGCTCAGGTAAATACGCGTTATGGATCATCTGTTGATGATAGCTTGACTAAACTCCAATATGATTTGTATTATATCAAACACAGAAGTGTGTTTTTAGATATTAACATTGTGGTTAAAACCTTGAGTACAATTTTGTACTACAGAGGTCAATAGCAACTTTGCTTACAATTAAAACTTTTCTTTTTTTCTTCGGAAAAATCCAATCAAACCAACAAAAATTAAAATAAAAATGCTAATTCTGGCGATGTAATCTCCTGCCATTACATAGAAAGTAATCTTATCATTAGTGATGAGTTGACCAGATAACGCACCTTTTTCTCCATATGCAAGGCTACTTGTTATTTCTCCTTTAGCATTTATAATTGCAGAGATACCTGTATTAGCACTCCTTACAATATCTCGTCTTGTTTCTACAGCTCTCAATTTGGCATAACTTAAATGTTGTTTATGACCTTGAGTTTCGTTCCACCAAGCATCATTTGTAATAATAGCCAAAAAATTAGCTTCGTTTCTAACGTAACCAGTTACAAACTCACCATAATCAGATTCATAACAAATTATAGGAGCTGCTTTAAATTTTGAGTTTGATGAGGTAAAGACGGTTCTATAATTTTGCGTTGTCTTCATTGAAACCGTACCTCCAAGATCTATCATGAAATCTCCAATTAAAGGTTTTAAAACATCTTGATATGGAAAATTTTCTACACCAACCACTAACTTTGATTTATTGTATTGTTGTAGTGATGACGAGCTATTTATTAAAAGCGCAGAGTTGTAATCATCATACCAAGTATTTGGTGTGTATTTATAAATATTAGTTTCTTTTCTTATTTTACTCTCATCATTAAATAAGTCGTAAAAAGAAATACCTGTTAGTAGATTTACATTAGGATGCTTACTTACATATTGATCAAACCTATTTTTTAATAACGAATTATTAAACTGTGTAAGTCTTGTACTTTCTGCTAAAAAGGTTTCGGGAGCAATAACAAAATCTGTAGAGTCTGTGATTTTTGTATTTGACAATTCAAAAAATAGCTCTGCAAACTTTAAATTAGTCATATTATATTTTTCCGAATAGGGATCAATATTAGGTTGCAAAGCAATAACATTCACCGTTTCGCCTTCATGTGAATATGTACTAAATATTCCGAAGGAAATAAGAATAGGTAAAATTATGAGTGCAGCACATTTCAGAAGTAAAGATGTTAAATCTTGTTTAGATTTTTCATCCTGATACGTTAAAACACCTTTGTAGATAACTGCATTCAAAATCCAAACCCAAAGCGTGCCTCCAAAGGTACCTGTGTATTCGTACCACTGTATCCAACTAATATATTCTGAAAAACCATTGCCAAGATTAAGCCAAGGCCAGGAGAACTCCCATCCTAAATGTAGTTTTTCAAAACTAATCCAAAGTACTACTAGAAATAATAAGGACCTATGAATTGATTGTCTTTTGGCATATTTATGATATATCAAAAAAATAAGTGCCATTAACGCTGAGTTTACAAAAACAGCAAAACTTGCACCAAATAAATCGGCATAACGTAACCAGCTTGTAGTAAATATATTCCAGATTAAGAAAGTGATATATGACAGTCCAAACACCAGCAATCCCTTACGTTTTGGGTTAGAAATACGTACGTGTCGCTCAGCTAGTAATAAGGGTACAAATGCAAAAAATAATAAAAGTGGAAAACCATAGGTTGGCCAACCTAATGCTAAAATAATTCCTGAAAGTAATGCGAGTAAAAATTTGTTCACTATCTAAAGATACTTAAATCAAGTTTTAAAGAAAAGACATTGGAGTATAAAGCTGCACTTTGATCGCCAATATCTGTAAAAGCATAATCTATTTGAATGCCTCTATATTTAAATCCTAACCCTAAACTAGGTTGGAAAGTTAAATTTTCTGAATTATCTAATTGTAATTCATTTTGAAAATTACCAGCTCCAGCTCTCAAAAATACTAAGTCTGTATAACCAAATTCAAACCCTAAAGCAGGATTAAAACTGGCAAAGGATGAAGATATAATGTCGTTATTTTGTTCAAATCTAACATTTAAATCAAATGATGCTAATAGAGAATAATCATAATGAAAGATGAACTTTTTAGACATCCCAATTTGTAATTTAGGGATAGTTAGCTCTGTACTTTCTGGTACTGTTTGATTTTGACCTTCTATTGCATTTTGTATATCGGCTAATTTATCATCATCAAACGACCAGGCATTAAATGTAGTTGTGATATCTCTTGCCATGATGCCAAATTTCCAGTCGTTTTTACTTTCAAATTGAATTCCTGCATCGAGACCAAATCCCCAAGAATTAGCAAAATCACCAATAATACGCCTTACAACCTTGGCATTTACACCATAACTCAAACCGTCTAAAGGTAATTTTCTAGCATATGAAAACGTTAAAGCATAATCTGCAGTTGAGAATAGGCTAACGCGATCATAGTTGATGTTTCCTTGGTCGTCTATTAATTGTGTGGTATCTAAAATATCATCAACTCCAAATCTAATAAGAGATAATGCAATAGCACTCCTATCATCTAGAGGTTTTGCAAAGGCAATATAGTTGTAGTTGGCAATATTGGCAAAATAGCTAGAGTGCAAAAGTGCTAATTGGCTGTCTTCTATATTAACAAGACCAGCAGGATTCCAATACCCAGAGTTAACATCTGCAGTATGAGAACTTACACTATTACTCATGCCAAGTGCAGCTGCATCTACACCAATATTCAAAAATTCATTAGAATATTTAGTTTGACCAGCGCACAATAAGGTTATTAATGTGGTAGCAATGAATAGATATTTTTTCAATAGCAAAAATTTTTTTACAAAGATGCACAATATTTTCCATCTATTAAACTGCAAATATGCTTAGATATTGTACTACTTTTATGTTAGTCGTTAATAGTTTGCTATTTTTACACAAATGTTATTTATGTCTATAAAAAAGTATATCCCAAACTTAGTAACCTTACTCAATTTGTTCTGCGGAAGCATAGCAGTAATATTTGCAGTGCATAATAATTTTGTAGCTACAGCATTATTTGTTTTCTTAGGTATTTTCTTTGACTTTTTTGATGGTCTTTTAGCTAGGAAATTGAATGTACAAAGCCCTTTGGGAGTTCAATTAGATTCTCTTGCAGATATGGTAACTAGTGGTTTAGTACCAGGAATTGTGATGTTTAAATTAATTTCTATTAGTACTAATTCTCCAGAAATTGAAACACTCAATGATTGGGCAACAAATTCAACTTGGTCTATTCATATTTCTTGGCTTGCTTTAATTGGTCTTTTTATCACGTTAGCTTCCTGCTATCGTTTAGCAAAATTTAATTTAGATGAAGATCAACAAACGTATTTTAAAGGGTTACCAACGCCTGCCAATACTTTATTAATTATATCATTACCTCTAATTATAGAATTTCAGAATAGTAGCTTTGCAACCAATCTCATATTAAACCAATGGTTTTTAATTGCGCTTACCATATTGAGTTGTTATTTGTTGAATTCAAAAATTAAACTATTTGCCTTAAAGTTTAAAGATTACAGTTTTGCTAATAATAAGTTTAGGTACGCACTTATTATTGCTACAGCAGCTTTATTAGCCATTTTTCACTTTATGGCAATACCATTAATAATTTTACTATACATTCTATTATCCTTAATTAAAAAATAAAAAAAAACATGTTAGAAGTCATTTTTACACTATTAATGCTTGTGCTTTTACAAGCTGTTTTAGGATTTGATAACCTCCTTTATATTTCTTTAGAATCTAAAAAAGCTCCCGTTGAGGACCAAAAGCGCGTTCGTAAAGTTGGGATTTTAATTGCTATAGTGTTAAGAATTGTTTTACTCTTTGTTTTGGTGCGTGTTATTGGATATTTTCAAGAACCTTTCTCTTGGCTAACAGGTAATATGGAAGATGTGCTAGAATTTGCCTTTAATGGTCATAGCCTAATTGTATTAGCAGGTGGTGGTTTTATCATTTATACAGCAATTAAAGAAATTTGGCATATGATTGGTAAAGTAGATTTGCATGAAGAAGTTGATGGCGACGGTAAAAGTAGAAAGACTGCAAACGCAGTAATTACTAGCATTGTTATAATGAATTTGGTTTTCTCTTTTGACTCAATTCTTGCAGCTATTGGTTTAACAAGCGAGATTGAGAATTCTACAACTGCATTTATTGTAATGGCAATTGCGATTGTATTAAGCGGATTATTAATGCTATTATTAGCCGATAAAATCTCTACATTTTTAGCAAAAAACAGAATGTATGAAGTACTTGGTTTATTTATTTTATTTATTGTAGGTATAATGTTAGTGACAGAAGGTGGTCACTTAGCGCATCTTAAAATCTTCGGAAATGAGATTGTTCCAATGAGTAAAACAACATTCTATTTTGTGATTGTGGTTTTAGTTATTGTAGATATTGTGCAAGGTCGCTATCAAAAAAAGTTGATTGCTGAGCAAGAAAGCAATAACATAAATGCAACAACTAAAAGTGATAATGCTTAAGCCAAACTCATGAAAGATTTAAACTACCCAATACACTTTACTTTTAATGTTACGACATTATCTAACGACTTTACAGCAAAAGATGCCAGTGGTAGAACAGTGGCTTATGTGAGACAAAAAATGTTTAAGCTTAAAGAGGCCATTAATATTTATGATAATACTAATAAAACCAATTTAACACATACTATAGCAGCAGATAAATGGATAGATTTCTCAGCAGCATATAGTTTTAAAGATGCTAACGGTAAAGAACTTGGTAAAATAGCAAGAAAAGGTTGGGCTTCTATTTGGAAAGCACATTACGAACTCATAGACCAACACCAAAAATTGCAATATCATATTAGAGAAGATAACGCTTGGGTAAAAGTCTTAGATTCAGTTTTAGGTCAAATACCTATACTAGGTGGTTTAACAGGTTATTTATTCAATCCAAGTTATACAGTAAGCGATTTGAAAGGTCAAGCTGTATGTCAATTAAAAAAGGAACCTTCTTTCTTCGGAAGAAAATTTAAACTCTCTAAACTCAAGCCAATAGATAATGATGATGACGAGCGTATCATTTTAGGTTTTATGATGATGGTGTTGTTGGAGAGACGTAGAGGTTAGTCAATTTAATTTTAAAATAATTGTTGGTGGAAAACACCAACAAAGGCAGAATAATATAAAGTATTGGAGTTTACCACCAACATATTAAATTATGTTAACAATCGATAAATTTTATTATTCTATATCTTTTTGAACCGCTTCGAAATTCAATTTTTTCTTACGCAACTCAAAGTTCTGTCCTAAATACACTTTACGTACCATTTCATCACTAGCTAGTTCTTCTGGTTTTCCAGCTTTTAGAATGCTACCTTCAAACATCAAATAAGTTCTATCTGTAATAGCTAAAGTTTCTTGTACATTGTGATCTGTAATAAGAATACCTATATTCTTTTTTGTGAGCTGGGCAATAATACGTTGAATATCCTCAACAGCAACTGGATCTACACCAGCAAAAGGCTCATCTAATAAAATAAAATCTGGATCTGTGGCAAGCGCACGAGCAATCTCTGTACGACGACGTTCTCCACCAGATAATAAATCACCTCTGCTTTTTCTAATATGGCCCAAACTAAATTCATCAATTAACGATTCCATTTTAGCTTGTTGCTCCTTCTTACTCAATTTTGTCATTTGCAATACGCTCAAAATATTATCTTCAATACTTAATTTTCTAAATACCGAAGCTTCTTGAGCCAAATACCCAATACCATTTTGGGCACGTTTATACATTGGAAAATTGGTAATATTATCACCTTCTAGAAAAATATTGCCACCATTAGGCTTTATGAGTCCAACAATCATGTAAAATGATGTTGTTTTACCAGCACCATTTGGGCCTAATAATCCGACAATTTCTCCTTGTTTAACTTCTAGAGAAACATCCTTCACTACTTTTCGTCCGTTATAGGACTTCATTAAATTTTCGGCTCTGAGTATTTTCATAAATGAGGTTATAATCGCTAAAATAGCAATTTCATTAACAATTGCTTTTTAGTTTATTATAAGTTTAACGGTCGGCAGTTTCTAATGCATCCCAATACTCATAAGCTTTACGCAAATGCGGTATTACAATTGTGCCACCAACTAAGGTAGCAATACTCAAAGCTTCTACAACCTCTTCTTTATTTAAACCAGCTTGGTGGCTAGACTCTAAATGGTATTTTACACAATCATCACATCTTAAAACAGTTGATGCAACTAGACCTAGTAATTCTTTGGTTTTTTTGTCTAAAGCACCTTCAGTAAAAGCGTTAGTATCTAAGTTAAAAATACGTTTGATAATTTTATTATTATCTGCAAGTATGGCATCGTTCATTTTAGAACGATAGGCATTAAATTCATTTACAATATCAGACATGGGTTTTCTTTTCTTTTTTAGTTTGATTTCTAACAACAACTTTAGAAATATATATACTTACTTGATATAAAATTAATATTGGGATAGCAACAATTACTTGACTCGCTAAATCTGGAGGTGTAATAACTGCAGATAAAATTAAAACAATTACTAATGCAAATTTTCTGTATTTTTTCATTAACTGCGGTGTAACTAAACCTATTTTAGTTAAGAAATAAATTATTATTGGCAACTCAAATACAAAACCAGACGCTAATGATGATGACCTAATTAACGCTATATAAGAGCTAATTTGAAATTGGTTTACAATATCTGGACTAACACTATAATTGGCTAAAAAGTTAATAGACAAAGGCGTTACTATATAATAACCAAAAAGCACTCCTAAGAAAAAGAGTAACGAAGTAATTATTATAAAACCTCTAGAGTATTTTCGCTCACTAGAATGTAAACCAGGACTTATAAAACTCCAAAACTGGTAAATAACATAAGGAAAAGCAATAATAAAACCAGCATAAATAGAGGTCCAGATATCTGCACTAAATTGGGCCGACATTTCTAAACTTTGAATTTTAAAAGGAAACTCGGTAGCACAAAAAGTAGTGTCATTAATACCTATAAATTGCGATGCTTGACAAAGCCATTTATAAGTAGGGAAGTCCATTTGTTTTGGTGCAAATATAACATATTTAAATATCCATTTACTAAAAATAAATGCAACGGTAGCACATATAAGTATAGATAAAGTAATTCTAATTAAATGCCATCTTAAGTCTTCGAGATGGTCTAGAAACGACATCTCTTCGGTATTTGTCTTTGCCATTATATAATACCTTCTTTTATTAAATCATGAATATGAATTACACCAGCATACTCACCATTTTTTTCAACTAATAATTGAGAAATACCATGTGTTTCCATAAGCTCCATAGCATCAATTGCCATAGCATCTTCATCAATTCGTTTAGGATTACTACTCATAATATCTTTTGCTGTAAGATGAATAAATGCATCACTTTTTGTGAGCATTCGTCTTAAATCTCCATCAGTTATAATACCTGCAATTTTATTATTATCAACTACTGCAGTGACACCAAGCATTTTTTCTGAAATCTCTACAATTACTTGCTTAGCAGTTGTATGAAGTTCTACTCTTGGTTTTTGGTTTACAGAAGATAAATCGCTTACACGCAAATACAAACGTTTACCTAATGCACCACCTGGATGATATTTTGCAAAATCCTTACTCGAAAATCCACGAAGTTCTAATAAACATACAGCTAGAGCATCTCCAATAACTAATTGTGCAGTCGTACTGGTTGTTGGAGCCAAATTATTAGGGCAAGCCTCTTGTTCAACATAAGTATTTAAAATATAATCTGCTTGTTGCGCTAAAAATGATTTATCATTGCCAGTTATAGCAATCATCTTATTTTTTGCGTTTTTAATTAGAGGAACAAGCACTTTTATTTCTGGTGTATTTCCGCTTTTAGAAATACAAATAACAACATCATCTTCTAAAATTAAGCCCAAATCACCATGTATCGCATCAGCTGCATGCATAAATACAGCAGGTGTACCAGTAGAGTTTAGCGTCGCTACAATTTTATTAGCAATTATAGCACTCTTACCAATACCAGTAATGATAACACGTCCTTTAGAATTATAGATTAGTGATACAGCATTAGCAAAATCATTAGTTAAAAGCTGACTTAAATTTGCTATAGCATCACGCTCTAAATCAATTGTCTTTCTTGCTGTATTAAGGATAGATTGAATACTGTTCAAAATTAATTTTTTTTGAGTTTGATGGGTATAAAGAAATTGTTATCTTTAGGTTTATGCAAATGTATCAAAAATACTAATAGGGATTAATGAGTACAACAAAAATTGATATACATTCTGCACTTAAACAATACTTTGGTTTTTCTCAGTTTAAAGGACTGCAAGAGAGCGTAATTAAAAGTGTTGTGGCAGGTGAGGATGTATTTGTTATTATGCCAACAGGTGGAGGGAAATCGTTATGTTATCAACTTCCAGCATTAATATCAGAAGGAACAGCAATAATAGTGTCGCCACTTATTGCGCTAATGAAGAATCAAGTAGATGCTATTAGAGGTATTTCAGATCATGATGGCGTTGCCCATGTTCTAAACTCTTCACTTAATAAAACAGAAGTCAAACAGGTCAAAGAAGACATCGTAAATGGTGTTACCAAACTGCTATATGTTGCTCCAGAGTCTCTTACAAAAGAAGAGCACGTAGAGTTTTTACGTACAGTAACAATTTCTTTTATGGCAGTTGATGAAGCTCATTGTATTAGCGAATGGGGACACGATTTTAGACCAGAGTATAGAAATCTTCGTCATATAATTAAGCGCATTGGAGATAATATACCTATTATAGGTTTAACAGCAACAGCAACTCCAAAAGTTCAAGAAGATATCTTAAAGAGTTTAGATATTCAAAATGCTACAACATTTAAAGCTTCATTTAATAGACCTAATTTATATTATGAAATACGACCTAAAACCAAAAATGTAGATGCAGATATTATTCGGTTTGTAAAAAAGAATGAAGGAAAATCTGGTATCGTTTACTGTTTAAGTAGAAAAAGAGTAGAAGAGCTGGCCCAAGTTTTACAAGTTAATGGTGTAAAGGCAGTACCATATCATGCAGGTTTAGATCCCAAAACAAGAGTTAAACATCAGGACATGTTTTTGATGGAAGATTGCGATGTTGTTGTAGCTACAATAGCATTTGGTATGGGAATTGACAAGCCAGATGTTAGATTTGTGATTCATCATGATATACCTAAAAGTATAGAAAGTTATTATCAAGAAACTGGTCGTGCAGGTAGAGATGGAGGAGAAGGTCATTGTCTTGCATATTACGCTTATAAAGATATTGAGAAGTTAGAAAAATTCATGTCTGGAAAGCCAGTGGCAGAGCAAGAAATTGGTCACGCTTTACTTCAAGAAGTAGTTGCATTTGCAGAAACATCTGTGTCTCGACGTAAATTTATATTACATTATTTTGGAGAAGAATTTGACAATGCTACAGGAGAAGGTGGTGATATGGATGATAACGTTCGTTTTCCTAAAAAGCAAAATGAAGCAAAGGATGATGTTATAATTGTATTAGAGACGGTTGATAAAACTAACGAAAAATATAAAGCCAAAGATTTAGTTCAAGTTTTGGTGGGAGAAACTAACGCCTTAATTTCTTCACATAAAACAGATACTTTTCCTTTCTTCGGAATAGGGAAACATAAAGGCAAACGTTATTGGATGGCATTAATTCGTCAAATACTTGTTGCTGGATTTCTTAAAAAGGATATAGAAACTTATGGTGTTTTAAGAATTCCTGAAGCTGGCCACGACTATTTAAAGTTACCACAATCTTTCATGATGGCAGAAGATCACGTCTTTGATGAGACAGCAGATGATGGTATAGTTACAGCAGCCAAAGGCGCAGGAGCTGTAGCAGATGAGACTTTAATGAAAATGCTTAAAGATTTAAGAAAACGTAATGCTAAATCTTTAGGTGTACCACCATTTGTGATTTTTCAAGATCCTTCATTAGAAGATATGGCTCTTAAATATCCAATAACTTTAGAAGAGTTAGGTAATGTTCATGGTGTAGGAGAAGGTAAAGCAAAAAAATATGGTAAAGATTTTGTTGCCTTAATCTCACAGTATGTAGAAGATAACGACATCGAAAGACCAGATGATTTTGTAGTAAAAAGTACAGGATCAAATTCTGCCATTAAATTATACATAATACAAAATGTAGACAGAAAATTGCCACTTACAGATATTTCATCTAGTAAAGGGATGTCTATGGCAGATTTTATTAAAGAAATGGAGGCAATCGTATATTCTGGCACCAAATTAAATATTAATTATTGGTTAGATGAAATTTTAGATGAAGATCAACAAGAAGAAATTCATGACTATTTTATGGAGTCTGAAACCGATAAAATAGATGATGCTATAGAAGAGTTTGATGGCGATTATGATGACGAAGAGTTACGTCTCTATCGTATAAAATTTATTAGTGAAGTGGCTAATTAATTGGTTTTTAAATAGATGTAAAATTTTAAAAAGTATTACATACTAATTTCGTTTCACTAACTTTTTAAGATAGATAAAGAAATATGTATTAATTAAATAAAGCGCAGAGGCAATATTTTTATCAATAACTATATTGTCTTAGTAAGCGTATTTGTTATAATTGTAAATGCGTTATTCTTCCTCATCACTTACATATTTAGTGAAAACTATTTTCTCCTTTTTATAAGTTAAGACCAATTGCTTTATAGTAGAACGTTTAATATTTTCAACAGCTTCTTTTTCAATTTCAAAATCAATTCTGGTGACATAGCCTTTAATAAAATCATCAATTTGATCAGATTCTATTTCATCCATATCAGATTTTAAATCTAAAGTGTAATTTTGACCTTCTATTAGTAGTTTAGCACCAGTTTTTATTTTCATTTTCAAAGTTCCTATAATATAGGTTTGAAAATAATAATAGCCACCTAGCTCATTATAACCAGCGTAAATTACATTTTGATTAGAGATACCAAGAGGTTCATTTTCACTATGAGCTAATATGGTTTCAATATAATTATCATCAACTGCGTCTTCTTTTATTCGTTTCTTTCCAAAACCACCAAAAATTCCCATAGATTAATTTAATTTTTTTCAAAACTAATAAAATTCAGAATAAAAACTTATAAGGCATTGCTCATAACTTTTAACTTAGTTTATTATCTTTGCAGTTCATTAAAAATCATGAAAATGCAAGACGGTTTATACGCAAAATTTAACACAACAAAAGGCGAAATTTTAGTCGCTTTAGAATTTGAGAAAACACCAGGAACAGTAGGTAATTTCGTAGCATTAGCTGAAGGAAATTTAGAAAATGAAGTGAAACCTCAAGGAACTCCTTATTATGATGGATTAAAATTTCACAGAGTTATTCCAGATTTTATGATTCAAGGAGGTTGCCCTCAAGGCACAGGTACGGGAAATCCAGGTTACAAGTTTGACGATGAATTTCATCCAGATTTAAAGCACAGCGGACCAGGTGTATTGTCAATGGCAAATGCAGGACCAGGGACAAACGGTAGTCAGTTTTTTATTACTCACATCGCAACAGATTGGTTAGATAATAAGCATACTGTCTTCGGAAATGTGATAGAAGGACAAGATGTCGTTGACGCTATTGCTCAAGGCGATGAAATTAAAACTTTAGAAATTGTTAGGGTTGGTGAAGCTGCAGAGCAATTTAATGCTGTAGAAGCTTTTAGAACATTTGAAGGTTCTAGAGAAAAAAGAATAGCTGCAGAGCGTGAAGCTGCAAGAGCAGAATTAGATAAGTTAGCTTCTGGTTTTGATGAGACAGAGAGTGGTTTGCGTTACCAAATTATACAAAAAGGTAACGGTAAAGCTGCCGAAAAAGGTAAAATGGTTTCAGTACATTATAAAGGTCAATTAGCAGATGGTACTGTGTTTGATTCTTCGTACAAAAGAAATGCACCATTAGATTTTCAAGTAGGAGTAGGACAAGTTATTGCTGGTTGGGATGAAGGTATTTGTCTTTTAAATGTAGGAGATAAAGCACGTTTAGTAATACCAAGTGACTTAGGATATGGATCTGCAGGAGCAGGAGGAGTTATACCACCAGACGCTACATTAGTATTTGACGTAGAATTAATGGACGTAAAATAGAGATATAACCGATTATAAAAATCTTAGATACTATATTGTATCTCAGTAAATAAATAGTCTTAAAAAGCACCAATTAAAACTGGTGCTTTTTTTTGTTTATATATAATGTTAGGTAAGTGTTAAATGATTGATATATTGTTTATTATGTCAGTATTTTCCTTTAAAATCTCCTTTTAAATTATTATATTTAAAAGACCTATTTATAATTTAAGTGTTTATGGTAAGCATTAGACAGACTCCTTATTATGTTGATGTACTAAAAGAGTTTAATTACGATTTTGGGTCATTTTTTGTGTTTGATGGGTTTGTTGTTTCAGAGATTAATGAAGGGGTTACAGTTACATGGGAAGATCATATGAAAGTGATGACAATTGATGTATGTGATTTTTTAGATACCAATGGAGAACATTTAATTTATATATCACATCGTATAAATTCATACGCAGGTAAACCTACCGACTGGTTACAGTTTTTTAAGTATAGCTATAATTTAAAAGGATATGGTGTAGTAGGTTATTCTCAGGTAAGCACACTTAATACCGCAATAGAAAATCTGTTTTTTAATAAAAAGATTATTAGATTTAATTCTTTAGATACAGCAATACAATGGGCTAATGATAAAGTTTTGTCTCAACTATAATAGTAGATTTTATCTTACCGCCTAATTAGATTTATAAGTTAAATTTATAATTAACTCTGCAGTTTGTTTATTTAACGTTACTCTATAAGTCGAATTCTCATTATCATTTTCTTTAACATATAAGTCATGTACTAATCTAAAATTGTTTTTAGAGACGTAATTTTCTAAATCTACCTCTTGCTTATTAATAATAAATTTGGCCTCTTTATGGTTATTGTGGCAATCACAATCTGAAGACGTAATTTCTGGGATGTTTACACCAGTTCTTAATTCAATGTTATCAATATTAAAAAGCTCACAAGATTGCGTATTATAAATATACCTACCAAAGAGATGTATAGCACCATAGAATGCAGCAAAAATTGTAAATAAAACTGTGACAACCAGAAACACTTTTTTCATAATAGCTAACCCCTTTCATTTTAACGATTAAAAATACTCAAATATTATATAAGCATTGTATGTAAGAATTATCTTATTACATATGTATTTCATCGATTTTTTATGTATTTAGAGGGTTAGTCGTTATAATTTTTTTAAATTCAAATTATGAATAGTATAAAAAACACACCTTTAATTGATACCTTACTTAAAGAATTTAATTATGACTTTGGTAACGTTTTTGTTTTTGATGGTTATATCGTATCAGAAATAAACGAGGGAGTTACATTTACTTGGGATCATCATGCAAGCCTAGTTGTTAATGATGTTACAGGATTTTTAGGAACCTATGGAGGAGATTTAATTTATATTTCTCATCGTATACATTCATACTCTGTAATGCCTAATGACTGGATAAAGTTTTTTAGACACAGTTATAGTCTTCGTGGTTATGGTGTTGTTGGTTATACAAATGGTAGTTTATTAAATACCGTTATAGAAAACTTATTTTTTACTAAAAAAATTAAACGTTTTAATAATTTAATAGAAGCTGTCCAGTGGGCAACAAATGACATTTTGGTGGAAGTTGAAGATTAAAAAAAAAAGCACTCTATTAGAGTGCTTCTTATATTTTACAATGTTTTATTCTTTTCGCTTTGCGATAAATGTCCCATTAGGCTGGATCATTTTTACCTCATTAATTTTACCGTCTTCAGATTCTAAAAATTCAATTTTAAATCCTTCTAATGCTTTAAAAGAAAATTTATGTTTTGAAGTAGCGATTTGCTCATATTCTGGTTGCCCTTTTACAAATAAGTACAATACATCTTTTTTTGTATATACTTTTATTTCTGTACCTGAGATATCATAAGAGCCTGTATACAAGTCTAAAGTTTTAGGGTCTACGTCAATAGTGTTTGGTGTACGTTTAAACATAATTGCCTTAACTGCAGGTTCTATCTTTATTTCTGCTCCAGAAATGTCACCAGCTTCATTTGTAATAAATGATGCTTTTACAGATTTACCATATTGAGTAGTATCTACTTTGCCTCCATAAACTTCAATAAGTTCATAAACATCATAATGATAATGGTGCAAATACATTTTGTCATTATTAAGTTTAGAAAATAATGAGTCATTTTCTACATAAATTTTAAAGTTGCCATAAGCTTCATTAGCATAAGAACCTGTATAATCTAAATTGATATGTGACGGTTTAGTGTTTTTTACAAATGAGGTTTCAGAGTTTTCCTCAACTTCTTTTTGAGATTTCTTCCCTTTTTCTTTGTTTTCTTCATAACGCCCAATCCAATCTGTACGTTCTTCACCAATCATTCTATCGGCAAGTGTATTTCTAACTAACGATGGTACTGGAGAACCATTTTGGTTGGCTAATACTACAATACCAATATTGTCACTTGGAAAAAATGCTACATTAGCAGAGAATCCATCAATGTTTCCACCATGGTCTACACGATAATGACCTTTATATGATTGTAAAAACCAACCATAACCATAATTTGCAAAATGTATGTCTGGAAACTTGTCATCAGGAATATTAGCACCAACAACCATTTGTGAACTCATAGCTTCATTGATATAGCTCTCTGGAATAATTTCTTCGCCTTTATATTTCCCATCATTAACCCAGGTTATTAACCATTTAGACATATCATTTACACTACTATTAATACTTCCTGCAGGAGACATTCCAGCAATATCATAATAGTCCATTTTTTTAATGATATCATTTTTTACTTCATAGCCATAAGATGCATTGCTTGCCAATTTCATTTCGGCAATTGTAGCATTCGTTCTGGTCATTTCTAAAGGTGTAAAAAAGAGCTCTTTTAGGTTGTCTTCCCAGCTTTTGCCAGTTATACGCTCTGCAATAACGCCTTGCGCTAAAAATCCAAAGTTATTATAAAACCATTGTTGACGTATCCCAGTAAATGGTTCTTGATATTTTAAACGCATAAGTAGGCTATCCTTGTCATGAGAAGGAAAATAATACCATGAACCATCATGACGAGGTAAACCAGTACTATGTCTCATCAAATCTTTTATAATAATGTTGTTATTCATATCATCATTATAGAATTCTAATTCTGGAATGTATTTTTTAGGATGGTCATCAAAAGATAATTTGTCATCGGCTCTTAACAATCCTAATATAGAAGAGGTAAATGCCTTAGTAGAAGAACCAATGGCAAAAAGCGTGTTAGCATCTACAGGAACTTTGTTTTCATAATCTCTAAAACCAAATCCTTTTGCATAAATGACTTTGTCACCTTCTACAACTGCTACTGCAAAACCTGCAGCTTGAGTAGATTCTAGAATTTTATTTAATTCTTTATCTATGTTTTTAAGACGTTTATCTTGTGCGTTAATAGAGAAGGTGATAAGAAAACCTAAAGTGAGTAAAGCTAATTTTTTCATGGTATTGGTTTTTGTGTTAGAATAAATCTTAAATCGTACATAGGTTAGTAGCTATTTGATGTAATTAGTTACTTAATTCTTTAATTTTTATACAATTCGTCATAAAGAAATTACAGTTCGGTTACTCTCTTTTTAAAAATCTAGACGTCTGTTAGATATTTGTCACATCAATCAAGCTGATAACATTTCAGCATAAAAAAAAATATCATGAGCACAATAGTCAAAATTTTTATCTTCTTATTATTTAGTCAATTGCTAAATGCGCAAATATCAACTGGACAAGATGTTACAGTTAAAATTAAAAATCTTGAGAGTAACAAAGGAAAAGTTTATGTTGCAGTATATGACTCAGAAGGAGCTTTTTTAAACACAGGTTTAAAATCAATCATGACAAAAATTACAGGTAATAGTTGTGAAGTTACTTTCAAAGACATCCCAAAAGGAGTTTATGCTATTTCTATGTTTCATGATGAAAACGACAACAAAAAATTAGACAGCAATTTTCTTGGCATCCCAAAAGAAGATTATGGATGCTCCAACAATGCGAGAGGCTTAATGGGTCCACCAAAGTGGGACGATGCTAAATTTGAAGTAAAAGATAAATCAATAACAAAAACTATAACACTATAACATTATGAGAAAAATTATACTTATCGCAATTATTTTGGTTTCGGGAGTTACTTCTGCACAAACCAACTACGAAAAAGGTATGCAAAAAGCTTTTGCACTTTGGCAAGACAATAAAACAGACGAAGCAGAAAATATGTTTGAGCGTATATCAAATGCAGAGACTAACGAATGGCTTCCTCATTATTACATCGCTCAAATTAATAGTTTAAAAAGTTGGAATGAGAAAGATGAAAAAGTTTTAAAAGCACAGTTAGAAAAAGCACAAGAGCACATAAATAGTGCATTAGCAATTAGTAAGGATAATCCAGAAATTCTTGTTATGCAAGCTCAAATTTTAACCAATTGGGTAGCTTTTGACGGAGCTGTTTATGGAATGAAGTACGCTGGCAAAATAACAGAACTTTATAATAAAGCATATAAACTTGCTCCTAATAATCCTAGAGTAGCTTTTAATAAAGCAGATTGGGCCATGGGAAGCGCTAGATACTTTGGTCAAGACACCAAACCGTTTTGCGCAGAGATAGAAAAATCAATAGAACTTTTTGCTACCTTTAAACCAGAAAGCAATTTACATCCAAACTGGGGAATAGAGAGAGCTAAAGAGGTTTCTAAATCTTGTAAAGAATAATATAATATGTCAAAATCAGCTAAAAATATCATTATAACTTTTATTATTGGATGCATTGTGTTTCTTGTAGGCAATCTGTTTTCTGGAGGCTTCAATTTTAAAACAGTTAATGATTTTCTAATTGATTTTGGGTTTTACCAGTTGTATGCCTTTGTACTTGGTTACTCAAATATGGCCTTATTTGATTATATGGAGCGTCGTACATGGCAAAAAGGAGAATCTCTAAAACGTATATTAATAGGTATTTTTTGTTCTACAATAATAACTTTAATTGGCTTATTTCTTTTAAGAGCAGCTACATCGGTTTTATTATACGGTAATACTTTTGAAAACTTTTTTAAAAATGAAACCTGGCAAGGCTACACATTTGGGCTCTGGATCACGTTAACTATAGTTACTGTTTTTCATGTTATATTTTTTTACAATAAGTATCAAAAAAATAAAATTAAAGAACAAAAAGTAATAGCAGGTACTGCAAGCGCTAAGTTTGATGCCTTAAAAAATCAATTAGATCCTCACTTTTTATTTAACAGCTTAAATGTATTAACAAGCTTAATAGAAGAAAACCCACAAAATGCACAAAAGTTTACAACCTCTTTATCTAAAGTATATCGTTATGTACTCGAACAAAAAAACAAAGATTTAATACCTGTAGATGAAGAGTTAAATTTTGCAAGAACATATATGTCGCTGTTAAAAATGCGATTTGAAGACAGCATAATTTTTGAAATCCCAGATCAAGCTACAAATCCAGAAAGTAAAGTAGTACCATTATCCTTACAGTTATTATTAGAAAATGCTGTAAAACATAATATGGTTACAAGTAATAAACCATTACACATTAAAATTTATGAAAATGGCGGAATGTTAATTGTAGAAAACAATCTCCAACCAAAACAAATAGTAAAAAAGAGCAGTGGAGTTGGATTAGAAAACATCAAACAACGCTATAAATTATTATCAAATAAAACAGTATCAATCAATCAACAAGCAAACAGTTTTGCAGTAGCAATACCAATGCTTACTAAACAAGTATCAACAATGAGAGCAATAGAACCAAAAACACAATTTGACGATAGATATGTTAGAGCACGCAAACGTGTAGAAGACATGAAAGAATTTTATTATAGCTTAATATCTTACTGTATTGTAATACCTTTTTTAATATTTATCTGGTTTCGTTATACACCAAATACCATACAATGGTTCTGGTTCCCGATGTTAGGATGGGGAATGGGACTAGCTTTTCATGCTTACAAAGTATATGTTAACGATGGCGTATTAGGAAATAGCTGGGAAAAACGTAAGATTGAAAAATTTATGCGAGAAGAAGAAGAAAATCAACGTTGGAATTAAACTCAAATAATCATGAGAAGTAATATAGAACCCTACGGAAATAGTAACCCTCAAAAAGCTTGGGAAAAGGAAGAAGCATATTTAAGAGCTCAAAAAAAAGTGAAAGCCATTATGGGATTTTACTGGCATTTAGCCTCATACATAATTATTAATATTTTTATTATAATCGTAATAACAAGTAACGGTGTAGGGCTCTTTAGCTTTGGTACATGGTCAACAGCAATATTTTGGGGAATTGGTCTTTTCTTTCATTTTGTTGGCGTATATGGTCCTAATTTTTTCTTCGGAAAAAACTGGGAACAACGAAAAATTAAAGAATTAATGGATAAAGATGAAAAATACTGGGAATAATGGATAAAAACGAATTTTCACACAAAGAGCGTTATCAACTCGCAGCAAAAAGAGTAAAACAAATAAAAGGTTTTTACACGCATGCTTTAATTTATGTTTTAATAAATCTAGTATTTGTATATATTAATTTTCAAAATTTAGATGAAGGAGAAAGTTACTTTCAATGGCGTAATTTTATAACTTTTTCATTTTGGGGAATTGGATTATTAGCACATGGAGCCTCTGTGTTTTTACCAAATATAATCTTTGGTAAAAACTGGGAAGAAAAGAAAATAAGAGAGTTTATGGATAAAGAAGATCAACGTTGGGAGTAAGTCATTCTAAAAAACTAAAGATTTAGAATAAAACCTGTTTATAGTAAGAGATAATAACTTAATGTCAAAAAAATATAATTAAATGAATGTAATAATTATAGAAGATGAAAAACCATCGGCAAGACGTTTACAACGTATGTTAACTGCCTTAGATATGGAAGCAGAAACAATGTTACACTCTGTAGAGGAGTCTATAGATTGGTTTCAAAATAATGCTCATCCAGATTTAATTTTTTTAGACATACAGCTTAGTGATGGTTTATCGTTTGAAATTTTTGATACAATAGATATTAAATCTGCTGTAATATTTACAACAGCCTATGATGAGTATGCGTTACAAGCTTTTAAATTAAACAGCATAGATTATTTATTAAAACCTATAGACGAAGATGATTTGGCTAAGGCAGTTTCTAAATATAAAGAGCGTGCACCTAAGCAAGAGTCTGTTACCTTAGATTTTGACGACATTAAAAAGTTATTGGTAAATCCTATTGAAAGAGAATATAAAAAACGATTTTCTGTTAAGGTTGGTCAACATCTAAGACTTATAAACATAGATGATATAGAATGCTTTTATAGTGAGAATAAAGGTACTTACGCTTATACCAAAGACCGAAGAAATTATTTATTAGACACAACTCTAGAGCAATTAGAGAGCGAGTTAGAACCACATAAATTTTTTAGAATTAACAGGAAATTTTATATCAATGTAAATGCCATTAATGATATGGTGAGTTACACAAACTCTAGACTTCAAATAAAACTAGATAATTTTAATGAGCAAGATGTAATCGTTGCAAGAGAGCGAGTTAAGGATTTTAAAGAGTGGTTGTCTTAAGCTTAAAAAACATCAAATGCATCACCTAGAGCGTCTCCTAAACCTTCTAGTATATTTCCGTCTATTGAAAATAAACCTTGCAAACCAGCTTCAATAAAGACATCCTGAGCTAATAGCTTTGCAACAGAGTACTGGCTATAGGAATCTGCCTTTTTCTTAGATTCGTGTTTCCATTCTTTATATTGAAACTGCTCTATTGGTTCATCGATAATAACAAGTTTATCGGTTTTTGAAGAACCCAACATTTTATCATACGCATTGCGTCTTTCTGGATTAGATAGTATATGAAAACCTTCAACCAATGCATTAAATTGAACTTTTGCATCATCAGTTGAGTTATTGTCTGGATGATAAATGGCAATTTCTTTTCTAAACGCTTTTTTAATACTGTTTAAATCTGCTGTATCTTCAATATTAAATATGTTGTAGTAATTAATTAAATCCATTATAATAGTATTCTACTTATAAGTTAATTCTAACGTCAATTTGTTACAATAATACTTTAAAAAAAAAGTCTACTCATCAATACGATTATCATCAAAAGCAGATGGCAGTAAATTAGGAATTAGCTTAGCAAATAACGGTAATAAAATAGCACCTCCAGGTAGCATAAAAATGGCTAAACTTGGTATGGCTTTTAAGGTATCTAGAAGTTGCGCTTGCATTCGCTTTTGCTCATCTTTTGTAAGGTCTGTATGTGTAGATTTTGTTATTAGTAACATTAAATCTTTACTTTGACGCATTTCTTTTATTAAACGTTTGCTATTTCGTCTAATTAATTTATTTACTAGTTGTGATGAGTTTTCATAAAAATTTGATAAAGGGTTGCTTTGCTGAAATAGCAATACCTCTTTTTTATGTTCTATATGAAATTGAGATACCGATAAAATAGAATCTTGTATTTCACTTACATCTAGCTCTATTCGTTTTGTTAGTTGTTTTAAAAATTGATATTCAGATCGTTCTAAAATTTCATCATCCCAAACAGAAAGACACATTAAATCGAGTAAGTATTTTTTCTCATGCAGATTAATATCATAATCTATATCATAAATTAAGTCCTCTGTATCAATATCATCATCGTCCATATAAGAAGCAGACGATTCTATAATATTTATAATCTCTTTATCGTAATCTGTAATCTTACTTTTGGAGTTTAGAGATTTATATAATGTACCAACGATGATACTCTCTAAATGCGCAGCGTAAGATTTTGGATCTTTCTCATCTCTTAAATAAGCCTCAAAAGCTAAAACATCTACAAAGAGTAAAGAGTTGGTAATAGACTTATTAAAATTTCTGGTTAATAAATTATCATCTATTTGAATGCGATCATGTAATAGACGCTCTAAAAGCGAGCCATCAGTTTTGCCTATAAAAAGCTTGTCCCACATTGAAAGATCTGATACTTCTAAAGTTTTATAAAAGGTTAAAAGATCTTTTATAAAAGCCTTAGTAGAGAAAGTTTTTTTATTAAAATAATAAATATGAAATAAACCTGTCATGAGGTTTACTTTGGCCAATTCATCTTCAGAGTATTTATGAATTTTTTCAATATTATTGGTAACATTAATATTAACTCCATAAATAAAACCAAACTGTTTTAAGTTGTTATACAGTGAGTTATAGTCGTTAAAAGGTATTCCGTTTTTTAATAACTGAGAACAGAATTTTTCTATCCAACCACTTGTAGATGGGTTCATTTAATTGTTTTTTAAGACGCTGTAAAGTTACTTTTTTCTTTCAATAATTAGTTGTTTTTAATAAATATCAAAAATAAAATAAAACCGCTATCGTCATTTTCTCGTATGTAGAATAGAGACAATAAATAATTAACAAAAATCTCAAAAATAGTATTATGAAAAAATCTAAAATTTTAATTGGAGCTGCAGTTTTAACAATTGCTGGCTTTTTCGCAATCGCAGCAGATCATATTGATGCTCCTGCAGTTGCTGGTGGTACAAGTGATATCACAGACATTTACGCTTTTCAAAGTGAAGAAGACAATGACAACATTGTGTTTGTTGCAAACGTACAAGGATTAATTAGTCCTGGAGATACTGGTGCAGCATCTTTTGATGAAAACGTATTAGTAGAGTTTAACATTGATAATAATGGAGATGCAGTTGCAGACCTTGTTATTCAAGCTACACCAAGAGATGGTAAAATGTATTTCTTTGGACCAGCTGCTCCATCTCAAGCAGGTTTAAACAGTACAATCTTAGCAGATACAGCAACACAAAATAATGTTGATATTACTGCTTATGGATCTAGTGCAATTGTAGAAACCAATAATGGTATGAGCTTTTTTGCTGGACCAAGAGATGATCCTTTCTTTATGGATTTCTTTCGTTATGGAGATATCTTAACTCCAGATAATGGAATCAATTCTTTCAACGATCCAGGAACAGATAGTTTTGCAGGTACAAATGTAATGTCTATCGTAGTAGAATTACCTAAATCAATGGTAGGTTCTGGAGATTCAGTTAATATCTGGGTAGAATCTAAAAGAAAACAATAAATAGATTCTTCAAATTTCAGAAGAAAAATAAATTAAAATATTAAAAACATAAAGAACATGAAATTCAATAATATAAAAATAGCAGCAATTGCTTTGCTAGTATCATTTTCAGCATACAACTGTAGTAATGACGATGATAACACACCAACAGGACCAACAGGACCTAACTTTACAGGTACTTATGCCCAAGAAGATCAAATGGGTAGACCAGCTATAAATACAGTTTTTGTAACTATGGCAGATAAAAATGCGTTTAACACAACGTTACCTTCTAACCAAGGTGCTGCGTTTCAATCTAAATTTCAAGATAGACTTTTAGCGTTAAACCCAGATTATACAACCAATGCTTTAACATTTACAGCAGAGCAGTTTACAACAGCTTTAGCTACAGATGTTTTAACAGTGTCGTTAACAGGTACTACTACATTTTTTGATGGTACTAACGTATTAACAGGTCGTGCATTAGCCGATGATGTAATTTCAACTGAGTTATTATTAATCTTTGGTGGACCTGATGGGACTGAAAAGCCAGGATTATCAGATGATAACGTAGACGGAAATGATAAACCATTTTTATCATCTTTTCCTTACTTAGCATCACCTCACTAATAATTTTTAATTCTGAAATGGGCTGCTAACAAGCCCATTTCAGAATTTATTTTTTAAAAAACTCTTCAAACACTCACTCAAATTACTTTAATATGAACTCTAGATACACATTCTTTCTTACAGTATTAGCAGTAGTTCTATTTACGAATTGCTCACAAACTACTAATAACAATATCACAGATACAAACGACTATAATGCGTATTTGGCAATGACAGATAATGAAACTCTCAATCGTGCTAAAGAAAACGAAGTCTTTTGGTCTGAAAAATTAGAAAAATCGCCAGGACAATATGGGTATCATAGTAAACTGGCATCTACTTACACAGCTTATTTTACTGCAACAGGAGAAGTTGAGTATCTAAAAAAAGCAGAAACCGAACTTTTAAAAGTCAATGAGACCACCCGTTACGAAAACCCTTCGTATTTAAAAAGTTTAGCTTACAATTATATCTCGCAACACAAATTTAAAGAAGCTTTAGAGTTATTAGAAAAAGCCGAAGCATTAAAAGAAAATTTAAGCGAGACCCAAAAAATGCTATTTGATGTGCACCTAGAATTAGGTAATTATAACGAAGCACAAGCATACCTAAACAAATTTGAAAATTTTGGAGATTTTGATTATCTCATTCGTTTATCAAAATGGAGTGATCATAAAGGAAATTTAGATGCTGCAATAAAATATATGGAAAAAGCAATGGCAATTGCAGAGTCGTCTAATTTAAAGGGACTAAAGCAATGGTCGTATACTAATATAGCAGATTTTTATGGTCATGCAGGCGAAATAGAAAAATCATATAATCACTTTTTAAAAGCATTAGAGCTAGATCCTAATGATGCGTACGCAAAAAAAGGAATAGCCTGGATAGTTTACTCTCATGAGAAAAATCCTGATGAAGCCTTAAGAATTTTAAATACCGTTACCAATGCATATAAAGCTCCAGATTATTATTTATTAAAATCTGAAATTGCAGATTTTAAAGGTGATGAGTCTATGCGCAAAGAGCAAATAGAATTATACAAATCTGCTATGCAAAATAAAGCCTATGGAGATATGTATAATAAATATAATGTGCTTTTATATACAGACGAAAATATAAATACGCAAGAAGCATTACAAATTGCAAAGCTCGAGGTAGAGAATAGGCCAACACCACAATCGTATGATTTACTGGCTTGGGTTTATTTTAAAAATGGCAATCTTAAAGAGGCTGTAAATATTGTAGACCAACATATTATAGATAAAACTTATGAGCCAGCAACTTTATATCATGTAGCCGAAATTTACAAAGCTGCAGGAAAAACAGAAGAGTTAAAACCCTTAAAAAAGGAATTAATGGCGAGTCTTTATGAGTTAGGGCCAACTATGGAAGATAAAATTAATCAACTGTAAAAGCCACTATCATCATGACACATATTGAAAAAATTATCCTGCTTTTAATAGCAGCATTGTCGAGTAGTGCCTACGCTCAAAAAGTAAAAGGTCAAATTATTAATGAAATAGATCAACCCTTAGAGGCTGCTTATATATATAATATAAATTCTCAAAGTCACTCTCACTCTTCAGAAAATGGTGAGTTTATAATTGAGAATAATAATATTGGAGACACTTTAAGAATAGGTTTGTTGGGTTATCAAAATAAAATTATGGTATTGCAACCAGAAAATTTTAAGACCAACCTTATTATAATATTAGAAGAAAAAACCTTCCAATTAGAAGAGATGACTATAACAGAAGAACTTAACGCTTTAAGTACGATAACTAGATTAGATATAAACACTAATCCTGTAAATTCGTCACAAGAAGTATTGCGTAAAGTTCCTGGTTTAATAATTGGTCAACATGCAGGAGGAGGTAAAGCAGAGCAATTATTTTTGCGAGGTTTTGATGTAGATCATGGTACAGATGTTTCTATCTCTGTAGACGGTATGCCAGTAAATATGGTATCTCACGCACACGGTCAAGGATATAGTGATTTACATTTTTTAATACCAGAAACGGTCAATAAAATTAACTTCGGAAAAGGGCCATACTATGCTCAACAAGGCGATTTTAATACTGCTGGTTATGTAGATTTTTCTACTAAAGATTATTTAAGAGATAGTCAAATTTCAATGTCTGTAGGAGATTTTAATTCCATACGAACACTAGGAATGTTTAATCTCTTAGAAAACACAAAAAATCAAAACGCATATATTGCTACAGAGTATATAGCAACCGATGGACCTTTTGAATCACCACAAAATTTTAATCGTCTTAATATCTTCGCAAAATATGTAACCTTCTCACCAGAGAATGATAAATTAACATTAACAGCTTCTCATTTTACAAGTCGATGGGATGCCTCAGGTCAAATCCCACAAAGAGAAGTTGATAATGGCAACATTACTCGTTTTGGCGCTATTGATGATACCGAAGGTGGAGAAACAGAACGTACAAATTTTAATGCAGAGTTTAGCAAACGCATATCAGACAAAACAACTTTTAAAACCAATGCGTTTTATTCACATTATGCTTTTGAGTTGTACTCTAACTTTACATTTTTCTTAGAAGATCCTATAAATGGAGATCAAATAAGACAAAAAGAAGACAGACAAATTTTTGGTGTAAATACAACTTTAGAGCATACGACCTTTTTGGGTAGTACAGAGTTTACGTTAACTAGTGGATTAGGTTTTAGACATGATATTGTTGATGATATAGAGTTGTCAAGAACATTAAATAGACAAACCACATTAGAGAATATACAATTAGGAGACATTAACCAAACAAATGTAGATGCATTTGTTAATGCAACTTTTGAAATTGGAAACTTAAAAATAGCTCCAGCGTTACGTCTAGATTATTATAAGTTTTTATATACAGATAAATTACAAACCGAATATACTTTACAGTCTGAAACAAAGACAATCGTTAGTCCAAAATTAAATTTCTTTTACAATGCAAAAGATAATTTACAGTTGTTTTTAAAATCAGGAATTGGATTTCACTCTAATGATACACGAGTGGTTGTAAATAATATGGGTGAAGATATTTTACCAAGAGCATACGGTTTAGACTTAGGGTCTATTTACAAACCAACCAAAAAATTAGTAGTTAATACTGCATTGTGGTATTTGTTTTTAGAGCAAGAATTTGTGTACGTTGGTGATGCAGGTATTGTAGAGCCTAGTGGCAAAACAGAACGTTTTGGAGTAGATTTAGGTTTACGTTATCAAGTAAATGATTGGTTGTATTTAGATACAGATGCAACATATACAAAAGCAAGAAGCTTAGAAGCTGTTGATGGTGAAGATTTTATACCATTAGCTCCAGATTTTACAATGGCTGGAGGATTATCTGTAAACAATCTTAATGGTTTCTCTGGCGGTATTAGATACCGTTATATAGATGATAGACCAGCAAATGAAGATAATAGTTTGGTGGCAGATGGATATTTTGTGACAGATTTTAATGCTAATTACACCTTTAGCAATATCACTCTAGGTTTAATTATAGAAAACATGTTTGATGTAGAATGGAATGAAACTCAATTTGCCACAGAATCTCGTTTGCAAAATGAGGTACAATCTGTTGAAGAGATTCATTTTACACCAGGAACTCCTTTTTTTATAAAAGGTAGTATTAGTTATAAATTTTAAAAAATTTATTAATAACCTGTGAGGGGATTATTAGTAAACGCTAACATATAAAATTGATTGATTGGTATTTAAAACTTACCATGTGGAGACATGGTATTTTTAGAGTTTTTTTGTTAGTTGAAAGCATCTACTTCTAGTTTGTGAGTGGGTGCTTTCTTTTTGGGATCTATTTAGATTTGAATAATAATATTTGAAGTAGATTTAAAACAATTTAAAACTTTTGTCAAACTAAATATAAGTTTGGGAAGTCTTATATAATGTAAACAATTTGATGGAATTTTATAAGACCATTTGTCTCAATTGTAAAATGCCATTTCTACTCCTTGTCTTTACTGTACCAATTGGTATGTTTAAATGCTTTGAAGCTTCTTTTTGAGTAAAACCTTCTATAAATAATAAATTAATTATTTCACATCGTTTTACAGATAATTTTGGTAAAAATTTAGTAATGCCAATAGAGTTAGTGCTTTCTTCCATATCATCATGACTCGTAATCATATTTTCAAACCAATCTGGACTAAAGTTTCGTTTTGTGTTTTTAAATGATTTTGATCTTAATTTATCGATAGCTGTGTTACGAGCAATATTTAAAATCCAAGTATAAAAACGACCTTTTTCTGCTGAATATGTTTTGGCGTTTTTCCAGGCTTTCATGAAGGTATCTTGAACTAGCTCATCTGCTATTGATTGATCTTTAACAATATTAAATAATATACCATGAATACTTTTTGAATACATGTGATACAATTTCTCAAATGCTTTTTCATCTTTATTTTGAAACTGCATAACTAAATCATTAAGTTTTATCATAGAAGTAAATTGATTGAAACCAAATGTAGAAAGGTTGTAGTTTGATGAGTAATCGAATGAATTAAATAATTAACTCATTTCAAATCATAACTATGGCAGTTATAAAACTTTTAAGTCTAAGTAAAAAAAAAGTCAAACTTAAGTTTAGCTTTTTTCAGAATAAAAAAATTATACTTTTCATTTTAATGTTTATACAAATGAGCTGCGTATAAATTAAAATCTGGTTAAAAATTAGTGTAATAGAGGTTTGGTAGGTTTATGAATTGGAAGTAATATAGTATAGTATAAACCTTCTCCAGGAACAGATTTTGCTTTAATAGACCCTGAGTGTTTTTCAACAATCTCTTTACAATAGGCGAGTCCAAGATTAACCTTATTTAATTCTACCGAAATGTTTACAATTTCAAATATTTTACTATTAAATCCTAATCCGTTATAGGTATAAGTGATTTTTACAAACTTATCGTATTTGTAAGTATCAGTAACAACGAAAAAACTATTTTTAATCGTTTCAATTGCTGAAATTTCAATGTTTAATTTACTATTGTCTGGATTTTGATCATTTTGAGAATTAATCAACAATTCTGTAAATAATCGCGTAATCATCTTTTTATCTGCATAAAATTGAGGGTAACTTTTAGGATAAGAAATAACTACTGATTTATCGTTATGCAAATCTAAATCTATAGTGGCTTGTTCTATAATTTCATTTAAATCTATACTACTATACTCAAGTTCTAATTCTTCTAATTCTTTAAAACGGAGTAGAGTAAGTAGCATACTTCTCATTTTAGAGGTAAACGTTTTAATCTTTTCTAATTGATTAACAACCGTAGTTGGTAATCCAACGTTTTTATTTAAAATATAATTACTATAAAATACAGTTTTGCGTAAAGGCTCTTGAAAATCGTGAGCAATTAACTTAAAAATTTCTTGTTGTTGCTCTTTAAGAGATTTAAGATTGCGAAGTTGAGATTCTAAAAGCTGCTTGTTTAACACCAAATCATCTTTAGCTTTTTTAAGTCCAACATTTTCAGATAACGCTTTTTCGGCCGATTTTTTCGCATCAATTAATTCTTTTTCATAGCGATTTCTATTGGTTATTTCCATAGCTGAGCAAATCAATTCAACACTAGAACCCGAACGATTGATTTCTACATTTAGCAAAACCGGAATTCGTCTATCTGTACCTTTAAAGATTAGATAGATTTCGTTAGCGGAGTTTTGCATTTTTATGAGCGGATAAAAGTGCGTTTGATAAAATATTTTGCTCCCAATTGTTAACAAATTTTCAAACTGACATCCAATAACTTCACTGGGTTGTAGACCGAGCTTAGTCTGCATCGTAAGATTCATAGAATTTATAATTCCAGTTTCAGAAAATGAAAAAAGAAAACACGGTGTAGAGTTATAGAGGCTTTCCCAATGGTTTTGATGTGAGGATTCAGGTTTAATAGTCTGGCTGTATTAAAAATTTCTGTATCAGCTCAATTGTTTCTTCGGGATGACTTAAATGCGGGCAATGACCAGTAGCTTTCATTTTTTTAAACGTACTGTTTTTTATTTGTTTATGGACAAACAATCCTACTTCATCAGGAGCTATTGCATCATCCGAACATTGCATTATTAAACAAGGTTGAGTAATATTAGCGAGATCATCACGATTATCAGAGAAGAAGGTAACTTCGGCAAATTTACGTGTAATGACAGGATCTGTTGAGCAAAAACTCTCTTCAAGTTCTTCGGCTAATTCTGGCTTGTCTTCGTTTCTCATAACTAATGGAGCTAAAAAGTTAGCCCAACCTAGATAGTTATTATCCATAACCGCAAGTAGCTCTTCAAGGTCTTGTTGTGAAAAACCTCCTTCATAATCTAAATCATTAATATATTTAGCCGAAGGACCAATAAAAATCATTTTACTAAATAAATCTGGTTGCTCTATAGCAGCCAGAGCTCCAATCATTGAGCTTACACTATGACCAATAAAAAGAATATCATGAAGTTGGAGAACCGAGCAAATTTCTAATAAATCTTGTGTATAGCCTTGCAAAACTGAGTAGCGCTCAACGTTATAAGCCGAAAAATCTGATTTACCACAACCAACATAATCAAAAAGTACTATTTTATAATCTTCCTCAAATGCAGGAGTGATGAATCGCCACATATCCTGGTCACACCCAAATCCATGAGCTAAAAGCATGATTTTTTCACCCTTACCTCTAAACTGAATATTATTTCGGTTGATAATTTCTTGTTTGGTCATAAATTTAATAAGATAGCAAAAGTAAAGTTAAAAATTATTATAACAATTATCTGTTACTAAATATTAGAGTTTAATTTAATCTAAAAGTTACAAAGCGCTTTTAAGATTTTTTCACTCTAAGATAAAAAAAACGCCAAACTTAAGTTTAGCGTTTTTCAGAATTAAAAAAATTTATGTTATGGTTGTGATACCACACCTAATGTATGAAGTTGCTCCATTGTAGGAGTTTCACTACCACCTGCTGGTTCTAAAGTGATACCAAAGGCTTGACTTTCATTTGCATTTGCGATATTAAAAATCTTATTATCGTCGTCATTAAAATTGTCAATTGTACCTAAGCTCGTTGGAGTTAACGGGTTGAGAGTTAACGACCATACTTGCCACACTTTACCTTCTGGCGCATTAGGTAAGCCTTGTGCGTCTAGGTAGATTGAATTATCAGACTTATTCCAATACACTTTTGCATAGCTATTAGCAAAATCGCCTTGACCTCCTAGAGGTACTGAGATTATATCTCTATCTCTTAATACATTTAGTAAATTCTGCTTAACTGCTAAATCGGTTTTTGCTTCTTCGATTTGTACTTCTAAATAAGCTTTTTCTATTTCAGCGTCAGATACTTGAACTTCTAACTGTTTATTTTGGTTCATAGTCCATAAAAGTCCTGCACCAACTATCAATGCTGCAGCCCATCCTGTATAAGTTAACCAATTATATTTGGCTTTTTCTATAGAGACTACTTTTACGTCTTTACCACCTAAATGCAATTTGTCCTTTATAAGTTGTAACAAATGTTTGTTATTACCTGGAGACATTGCAGATGATAATTTAATTACTGCACTTTCTATTTGCAGTACCTCTTGCAAAACTTCAGGATGTTTAAGCATAAGCTCTTGAACCTCTTTGTTTTCTTGGTCTGTTAATTGACCTGCAACAAATAGTTCTAGTACTCCTGAGTCTATGTATGCTTGTAAATCCATATTATTCTAATACCATTGCTCTCAAATCTTTGATGCAATTTCTATTTCTAGTTTTGATTGTTCCTATTGGTATATCTAATTCTTCTGAGGTTTCTTTTTGGGTATAACCTTTAAAGTATAAATACTCAATAATTTTTTTACATTTTTCACCAAGTGCTTTTACGTACTTGCCAATTCCTATAGTGTCCATCTTGTCATTAAGATTTTCACTGGTTTCAAGAATATCTACGAAAAATTCGGCATTAAGGTTTTTATTAGAATTTTTATAAGCTTTAGATCTTGTTTTATCAATTGCAGCGTTTCGAGCAATGTTAAGTATCCAAGTAAAAAAACGTCCTTTACTAGCATTATATGAATCTGCTTTATGCCATGCTTTTATAAAAACATCTTGCATAACTTCTTCTGCTATTTCATGATCTCTTACAATATTAAAAATAACCCCATGCATGCTGTCGCTATACATATTGTAAAGCTTCTCAAAAGCTTTTTCGTCTTTGTTTTTAAAATTGGAGACTAATAAATCTAATTCCATGATACTTAAATTTCGATAGTTAATCTTGTAATATAGGATGTTACAAAATTAAATAATGATGTTATTGTAAAAAATAATGATGTTATTGAATAATACCACCACAACTTACTCGAGTGCCTGCAGCTCCAGATGGTTGAGATGTAAAATCATCAACACCTTCATGTACAATTACTGCTTTACCTAAAATATCTTTAGAATCATCTCCACATCCTATGCACCATTCATCTGTGATTTTTGAAATAGTTGCTTGCCCTTTAGCATTAGCACTAAAGTTACCTATATCTCCTTTATGATAACCTGCTGCATCTCCCCATTTACCATGTTGTTGAGCTGTTGGGTTCCAATGACCACCAGACGATTTTCCGTCATTAGACGAGCAATCTGCCTTTTCATGAATATGTATAGCATGCTCTCCTTCTGTTAAACCGCTTAAAACCGCTACCATGCTTACGATACCTTTTTCTTGTTTAAAAACAACATTACCTTTAACACCACTATTGCTTTTAGGATCCAGACTTAATGTAACTTTTTTAGTTTCATCATAATATGCTGGTCTTTCTTTAGCAGTTGTATTAGTTTGTACTTTTTCTTCTGTTTCAGTAACAGTAGTTTCTGTATCTGCATCATTAGGCATTTCTTTCTTGTCAGATTTGCAAGAGAAACTCAAGCCTAAAGTTAAAATTGAAATGTATAAAATTGATTTTTTCATTGGTTTATGTTTAATGTGTTTTATATGTTGAAATATACTGATTATTTAGTACGTAAGAAAATTAATCAATTATATATTTAAATTAGAAATCTATTAGTAATTGGTTTATTTACTGAAGCTTTCGTAATGTAGATGTTGCTAACCTTGCAATCTGGCTTTTGATCACTTTTAAAACATTTATAATCATACGCTAGCATTAATTTAATTAAAAAAAAGCCTGAGCATATTGCTCAAGCTTTTATATGCTTAATTTTAAATTAAAACTGTTAATTGGTTTCTTCAACCTCAATTTCAGTACTTTCTGTATCTCCATCAAGAGGAGCGTTCTCCTTTTTAAGATGTTTATCTAAAAACTTTAAAATTCTGCTGTAAGATTCTATTTGGTTTTCTTTTTTTACAAAACCATGGCCTTCATCTTCAAATAAAACATACTCTACAGGTACACCGTTTTTTCTAACTCCAGCAACAATCTCATCACTCTCTACTTGTAAAACTCTAGGATCTTGTGCGCCTTGTAAAACAATTAAAGGTTTGGTCACTTTATCTGTATGAAATAAAGGTGAAATTCGCTTTAATCGAATAGAATCTGCCGAAAAAGGATCACCCAATTCTAGGTACAACGATTCTCTAAATGATTCCCAATATGGTGGAATGCTCTTTAATGTACGCATCCAATTAGTTACTCCAAATAAATTTACACCCACATCAAACTCTTCTGGAGTATATGTTAAAGCAGCCATCGTCATGTATCCACCATAAGATCCACCAATAATACCAATTTTATCACCATCAATTTCGGTTTGTTCTGCTAGCCAGTTTTTACCTTCTACACAATCTTGCAAATCCTTTTCTCCATGGTTAAGATCATCCATTTTGTAAAACGTTTTTCCGTAGCCACTACTACCACGATTATTTACTGCCAAAACAGCGTAACCATGATTAACCATATACTGTATTAGAGAGCTAAATCCTTGGCGAGTTTGACCTCCTGGTCCACCATGAACCCAAACCATAGCAGGAACTTTATTGTCTTTTGAAGCTTGCTTTGGTAAATAATATATTGCAGGAATCTCTGTACCATCAAAAGATTTATATCGTACTACTTTTGCAGTGACTAAATCTTCTGGATTAATTTCTTCGTTGAGTACATTTGTGAGTTTATATTGCTCTTGTGTATCAAAATTGTAAGTATACAAATCACTTGGAGAATTTGAACCACCAACATACATACGCATCCATTTTTCGTCGCTACTAAAACCAACACTTGTAATGCTTTTATCTCCAAAGTTAGGTAGCGTAATAGGCTCCATAGTTTTAGAATCTAAAACTTCTATTGCATTTTTACCGTCTTCATTAACGTATACAACCATGTATTTTCCATCTTGAGTAAAACCTGCACCCATAATATCCCAAGACTTTTCGGCTACTTTTTTCTTTTCTTTAGTTTCTAAATTATAAGACATTAAGTATGAAAATTCAGCACCATCATCTGTCGTATAATAAAATGTCGAATTATCTTTTGAAAAATCTTGTGAAGAATTAGCGCTTAAATTCTCATTGATTTTTGTCATCTCTTTAGTTGTAACGTTATATAGCGATAAATCACTATCGTTGGTGTTTAGAGATTTGGTGAGCGCAAAATAATTCTCGTCGTTAGACATGCCAGAAAACGTAAGACCACTTTCATCTTTATAGATCATTTCCGAAGAAAAATCATCAATAGACATTTTATAAACATCAAAATATCTTGGGTCTCTCTTATTAGATCCAAAATACAAGTATTTATCGTCGTTAGACCAGCCATAAAAACTTGCCTTAGCACCTGTCTCTGAAGTAATATCTGAAATATTACCGTCTAAATCTCTTACAAATAAATGGTCTATTTCATCACCATTACCATCTGCACTTAATAACATTCTATCATCATTTGGAAAATAAGATTCTGCGAAGATTGATGTACTATCAGATGACGTTATGGCTGTCATTTCGCCACCTTTTGTAGGTATACTATAAACGTTATAAATACCAGACCTGTTGCTAGAGACTAATAATTTACTGTTATCTGCAGAAAAACTTCCGCCTGCTACAGCTTCATTATCCATAAACTGCTCAATGGAGTATTGCTTAATGTCTCGTTTTGCTATAGCATTTTCTTTAGTGTCTTCTTTACAAGAAAACATTAAAATTGCTAAGCATAATCCTAAAAGTTTTGTTTGCATAATGATTGGTTTTGGTTAATTTAATTTAAATGTCTTAATATCTTTAAATAGATTCATTTGTAATGTTTCCATTTTAGTTTGATATGGCTTCCAGTCGTCACTAAAAAACGTATTAACTTCATTGAGAACTTTCTCCAAAGCATCTTTTGCATTTTTAACTAGAGTTGTCTCTGTTGAGGTAATACCATTTTGTCTAGAACCAACATATTGTCTGGCTTGACCTAATCTTTGCATAACCGTAACGTCAGGATTTCTGGTAATACCTTGGCGTTTATCTTCTTTACCTAAAAATGTATCTACAATGCTGTCAATGTTTTTAATAATTTCTTTAGAGGCTTTAATCTCATCTTTGTATTTTTTCTCATCTAATTTTTTAAGTAGAGATTCATAATCACTAGCAATTGTTTTACTTTCTACGAGCTGTTTAACAGCATCTGCAGCAGTTTGTTGCATGTCCTCTAATTGTTTAGATGCCTCATAAACCTGATTAATATTATCCATAGAAACATCAACTCGAGGATCTGTTTTAACACTTATCATTTCTTCAGCAACTACATCACCAAAACTCATCACCAATTTATAATTACCAGGTTTTACAGAAACACCACCTCGCTCATTAGTACGTTTTCTAATACGTTTTGATGGATAATCAACTCCTGCTTCATCCATAAACCAAGTCCATTTGTACACACCAGTTGAGTCTGGAGCTTTTTGCTTTAAAGTTCTAATTAAACGATCACCATCATATATTTTTAGATGAATAGAATCCCATTTAATTGCTTTTTCTTTTTCTTCGGAAACAGTATCACTATCATCATTTTTATCATCTAATTGCTCTTCTTCTTTCTTAGAACTTTTAGCATCATCGATTTTTACAAAATATGAAAGCCTAGCTCCATAACCTCTGTTTTCTCCATGGTACATGGCATCTGCTCCAAAACGACTACCTGTTGGTTGTTGATAAGCTGCTTGATACGCTGTAGGAGGTTCAAACAATTCTAGCTTTTTATTTATAACTTCTTTGTTTTGTGCAATAGCGCGTAATGGTCTTAGATCATCTAAAACCCAAGCAGCACGTCCAAATGTACCAATGACTAAATCATGCTCTCTTGGGTGTATCACTAAATCTTTAACCGAAACAGTTGGGAATCCATTAGTCCACTTTGTCCATTTATTTCCTGCGTCAAAAGAAATGTATAACCCATCGTCTGTTCCTAAAAACATAAGGTTTTTTTCAATAGGATCTTCTATAATAGATAAAGTGTAACTTTCTACATCTTGTGCGTCTACAATACGCGACCAGGATTTACCATAATTGGTAGTTCTATAGGCATAAGGTGTATAATTAAATCGTCTGTAATCATTAGCCACTAACAACGCTTCTCCCTTATTTTTGTTTGAAGCTTTTATTTGAGCAATCCAACTACCAGAAGGAAGTCCCTTTAAATTATTAGTAACATCACTCCATGTGTCACCACCATTTGTTGAGTAATGTACTTTACCATCATCTGTACCTACCCATAGCATATCTTTTTCTAAAGGAGAAGGCTCAATTACTAATATTGTTGTGTGATTTTCTGCACCTGTGGCATCCAAAGTAAGACCACCACTTTCAGACTGCTTTTGTTTTTCGGGATTGTTAGTTGTTAAATCTGGAGAGATGACTGTCCAGGTATCTCCTTTATCTGTTGATTTGTGAACAAATTGACTTCCGAAGTACAACGTATTATTATCAAACGGATCTATATTTATAGCAGAGTTCCAATTAAATCGTAAATCTACATTTGGGTCGGGATGTGTAGGTTTTACCGAGTAATTATTACCAGTTTGCCAATCGTATCGACTCACAAAACCTTGTTGACTCATTGACCAACCATAGCGAGAATCATCTCGATCTGGTACAACATCAAATCCATCTCCAAAACTAATTTCTTGCCAGTAACTATTACGAATGCCTTGAGTTTTCCAAACATAAGCAGGTCCTCTCCAAGACCCATTGTCTTGCATGCCTCCATATACGTTATACGGTATCTCGTTATCTACATTAATATGATAAAATTGCGCAACAGGTAAATTTCCAATGAAACGCCAGGATGTTCCGCCATCATGTGTAATATTCATACCACCATCATTGCCATCTATCATAAAACTATCATCGGTTGGGTGTATCCACCAGGCATGATGATCTGGATGTACACCATTGTCTACACCATAAGCAGGCATAAGTTGTTTAAAGTTTTTTCCTCCGTCTTCAGATACATTTACATACGTGTAAATAGAATACACTCGATTTTCGTTTTGAGGATCTACGTAAATTTCAGAGTAATAAAATGGTCTGTTACCAATATCATTTTTCTTGTTTATCATAGTCCACGAAAAACCACCATCTTCACTTTTGTACAGTGCATTTTTCTTGGCTTCAACTAGAGCGTAAATTATGTTTGGTTTATTTGGAGCAATTGCTACACCAATTCGACCTAAATTCCCTTTTGGAAACCCTTCTTTATCGGTGATTTTTTTCCAAGTTTTACCTCCATCATGTGTGATGTGTAAGCCAGAGCCTTCGCCTCCTGAGTTAAAAAACCATGGGTCTCTTTTATGCTCCCACATTGCAGCAATTAACTTATTAGGGTTTGTTGGGTCCATCACTAAATCTGCAACACCAGTTTTATTATTTGCAAATAAAATTTTATTCCAGGTTTTACCACCATCAACGGTTTTAAAAACACCACGTTCTGGGTGTTCTCCCCAAGGAGAACCAATAGCGCCAACATAGACCACATCTGGATTTGTTGGGTCAATAATTACACGATGTATGTGTCTCGTGTTTTCCAATCCCATAGATTGCCAACTTTTGCCACCATCCAAAGATTTGTAAATACCATAACCACCGTTTAAACTATTTCTTGGGTTTCCTTCTCCAGTACCAACCCAAATCACACTTGGATTTGATTGTTGTATAGCAACAGCACCAATAGAAGCAGTAAGCTCATTGTCAAAAATTGGCGACCATTTAATACCACCAGATTCACTTTTCCAAAGACCACCAGAAGCAGTTCCTACATACATAACATCTGTGTTATTATGCACAACATCAATAGCTGTTACACGACCTGACATTCCGCCAGGACCTATGTTTCGAGGCTTCATGTTTTTTAGAAGGTTTAAAGAAATATCTTGTGCAATAAGAGAAAATGATGCTAAGAAAAGCATCAAGAAAATTGATTTTTTCATTTGTAATTGGTTTGATTGCTTTAAAGATAAATAATCTTATCGAAGGATATGTAAAATTGTTGTTAATGCTTTTATTCCAAATTAAAATTGTCGTATTTTTATAGTGCTATGATAAATGATAAAAATTTTAAAAAAGGCTTCGTTTTTAAACCTTACGAAGCGCCTAACCAATCTCCTTTTGATAAACTTTTTGAAATCTTTAAAGAGTTAATAACCCACACCTCTGGAGATTTTGATGAAGCTATTTCCTGGCTTAGAGAGTTGGATAAAGAGTATGAGTTAACTACTGCAGAATATACAATAGACGATTTTATAGAAGACCTCAAAAAGAAAGGATATATTAAAGAAGAAATAGATCCAGATGGTCAAGGTGGTATGGCAATTACTGCTAAAACCGAACGCGCTATTAGACAGCAAGCGTTGGAGCATATCTTCGGAAAAATAAAACGCAGCGGTCAAGGTAATCATAAGAGTAAAAGTCCAGGAATAGGAGATGAGCACACTGGAGATTTTAGAAACTACCAATTTGGTGATGCTTTAGATAAAGTATCAATGACCGAAAGTTTGCGAAATGCGCAAATAAATCATGGTATTGGAGACTTTAATATTACTGAAGATGACCTGGTTGTAGAAGAAACTTTACATAAATCCCAAATGAGTACTGTACTAATGATAGATATTAGTCACAGTATGATATTATATGGCGAAGATAGAATTACACCTGCAAAGCGAGTGGCAATGGCTTTAGCAGAATTAATCACAACACGTTACCCAAAAGATACGTTAGATATTATTGTTTTTGGTAATGACTCTTGGCAAATAGAAATCAAAGATTTACCATACCTTAAAGTAGGACCATATCATACAAATACAGTTGCAGGTTTACAATTAGCGATGGATTTGTTGAGAAGAAAACGTAATACAAATAAGCAAATTTTTATGATTACAGATGGTAAACCGAGTTGCTTAAAATTGCCAGATGGTCAATATTATAAAGATAGTAATGGTCTTAATCCCTACATAACTAATAAATGTTATGCAATGGCAGGTCAGGCTAGAAAATTACACATCCCAATCACTACATTTATGATTGCCCAAGATAGATATCTTATGCAATTTGTAGAAGAGTTTACAAGAGCCAATCAAGGCAAAGCATTTTACACAGGATTAAAAGGTTTAGGTGAAATGATTTTTGAAGATTATGAAACAAATAGAAAAAAAAGAATTAGAGGATAGAAAAAACTTAAGCCACTAGCTGTAACTATTTTAAATTATATTAATTATAAGAGTAAGAGTAAGAGCTAAAGGCAAAAGGCTAATAGCCAAAAGCATAATATGAATATGAAAATAGAAACTATAAAAACTTTAGGAGAGTTAAAAAAAGCAGGTTATCAAAGCAAATCTATAAAAGATGAATTGCGTGATAATTTGATTGAGAAAATAAAAAATAAAGAAACCGCTTTTGAAGGTGTTCATGGTTATGAAAATACTGTGATACCAGAATTAGAACGTGCTATTTTATCGAGACACAATATAAATTTATTGGGACTTCGCGGACAAGCAAAGACGAGATTAGCACGATTGATGTTAAATTTGTTGGATGAGCATATTCCATATGTTGCAGGATCTGAAATTAACGATGATCCTTTAAATCCAATATCTCGTTTTGCTTCTGAATTAATTTCTGAAAAAGGCGATGATACTCCAATTGCTTGGTTGCATAGAAGTGAACGCTTTGCCGAAAAACTAGCAACTCCAGATGTAACTGTTGCAGATCTTATTGGAGATGTAGACCCTATAAAAGCAGCCAATTTAAAATTGAGTTATGCAGATGATCGTGTGATTCACTACGGAATGATACCAAGAGCAAATCGTTGCATTTTTGTTATCAATGAGTTACCAGATTTACAAGCAAGAATACAAGTTGCACTTTTTAATATTCTACAAGAAGGAGACATTCAAATTAGAGGTTTTAAATTGAGGCTGCCTTTAGATGTTCAGTTTATTTTTACTGCAAATCCAGAAGATTATACCAATAGAGGTAGTATTGTTACACCATTAAAAGACAGAATTGGAAGTCAAATTTTAACCCATTACCCTGTTGATATTGAAACTGCTAGATTAATTACAGAGCAAGAGGCCAAAGTAGTTGTGAGTCAAAAAGACACGGTAATAGTTCCAGATTTGGCAAGAGATTTATTAGAGCAAATTGTATTTGAAGCTAGAGAAAGTGAATATGTTGATGCTAAAAGTGGAGTAAGTGCCAGACTAAGTATAACTGCTTTAGAGAATTTATTGAGTACAGCAGAGCGTCGCGCTCTAATGGTTGGTGATGATAAAACGATGCTAAGGTTGAGTGACTTTGTTGGCATTATTCCTTCAATAACAGGTAAGGTTGAATTAGTTTATGAAGGCGAGCAGGAAGGTGCAGCAATGGTAGCGTATAACTTAATTGGTGAAGCAGTTAAAAGTTTGTTTCCAGAGTTTTTTCCGAAGATAGAAAAATTGAAAAAAGATACTGATGAAACACCTTATGATGATATTATATCTTGGTTTTTTAACCAGCAAGATGCTTTTGAAATTCTAGATGATTTAAGGGATAAAGAATATATGAATTTGTTGGATGCAGTAACACCTTTAGATGATTTACTGGGAGAATACCAACCTAAGTTATCTAAAGAAGATAGTTATTTTGTTAAAGAATTTGTGCTTTGGGCACTCGTTGAGTTTAAGCAATTAAGTAAATATCGTTTTACAGAGGGAATTCAATTTAAAGATCCTTACGGTAGTTATATAAGTGGTATATAATTACCAAGTATTTCTACTTTTAATATTAGCATCGCAGAGTTTAATAATCTCTGCGATTCTTTTTTGTTTCGTTTCTTCTCTTTTGGCTTGCTCCAGCCAGTAGAGGTAACCTTTTTTGTAAGAAGGCGCAAAGTTATTAAAGTTTTTAAATGCATTTGCATTTTTGTTAAAGGCTTGCTGTAAATTTAATGGTATTATACCTTTTTCTACATTATCTAAAGCTGCCCAGCTACCGTTTTCTCTTGCAATTTTAATAGATTGAAGTCCGCTTTCGTGCATCAAGTTGTTTTTAATTAATTCTTTAATATGCTTTTTATTAAGCGCACTCCAAACGCTTTTAGGTTTTCTTGGGCAGAAATATTGCCTGCGTTTACCCTTACCTAAACTTTTAACGGTAGAATCAATCCATCCATAACATAATGCTACTTTTACAGCTTCTTCCCATGTCATAGACGCTTCTTCATTTTCAATTTTGTAAAAAATGAGATAGATGCCATGGGTGTTTTTATGATTATTTTTAAGCCACTGTCTCCATTCTTTTGCTGTTTTAAAATATAATTCCATAATAATTTGATTTTATTTGTGACCTTTTTAAAATCTAAAATGGTCATATGCTAGCAATATGTTTTAACAAAAATAGTTTTAAAATCTATTCATTTAATCTGAAATTTTAACATTTTAGTGTATTTCGTCGAATATTTAATACATTTAATCGATAATTTCTTTGTTTGTTGTTAAAACTAATCTACATTTACGTCGTTATTGAAATTGTGATTTTTTTACAATTAAATATTTGGCCCCAAGCCTATGAAACAAATTTACCTACTTAGAAGCAGAAATATCTGCAATGTTATGTTATCTCATTCCTTAGTTCTGAATTTTCAGAATTCCAAGAATTTTATAGCTTAATTTCGTTTTACCAACTGGTAAGTAAGCTTTCATATTATTTTCTCAATATCTAATTAATCCAAAAAATACTTTTCGTAATAGCGAAGTATTTTCCCTCATTATGCTTTACTGACAATTGTTAGTAAAGGCATAACATTTGAATAGCATTTTTTAAAAAACAAAGTAAGGGAATTTACTAAACCTATGATGCCGACACATCATTAAAACTACTATTATGAAAGCTACTAACAATTTTGGAAGACCTACTATTGCAAAATTACTTGTATTAATTATCATCTTTTTGTTTAACACTATTGCAGTGTTTGCTCAAGAAGCTCCTGCAGCAGCAGCTTCTACATCTCCTGGTAACGTACCCAACAGTTTAGAATTGTGGATGAAGGCAGGATCTGGTACAAGTACGACTGTTAATAACCAAAAGGTTTCAAGCTGGTTAGATAATTCTCCAAATGCTTTTTATGTAGAAGATGGACTAGATGGAAAAGGTCCTAGATACGTTAATAACGCTATTAACTTTAATCCTGCATTAAAATTTACTAGAAGTGGTGGTGAGTATATGAAGATACCTTTAGCAGCTGTTACTGGTACAGGTCTAGATGTAACACCTTCTCCAGCAGCAGGTATTTCTAATCCTTCTAGTATGTCAATTTTTGCTGCTTTTTTAACAGATCAAAGTGGAGCAGGTACCATACTTTCTCGAGCAACAAGTAGTTCTAGAAGTTACCAATTATGGCTAGGCGATAGAGATCGTGTAGTGCATTATACTTTAGGGCGAACATCTGGTACAGGTCAAAGTCACCCAGATAGTGGGATTAACTACGGAATAACACATGCTAGAAATGATCCAAAAATTTCATCTTTAGTTGTAGATATTTCTGGTGCGTCTATGGCTAATGACCCTAATGAAGCTACAGGTAAAATAAAAAAATACGTTAATGGTTATTTAGACCCATTAACAACTTATACAGATGGTGATGCTGGTTTTGGTACTGGACAAACTACTAATATGGATGTGACTATTGGAGCTCGAAGAAATTCTAATAACACTAATGTTGGTAATTTATTACAAGGTAATGTTGCCGAAATTATCGTTTATGATAGAGCTTTGACTGCTCTAGAAAGACAACGAGTTGAGACTTATATGGCCATAAAATATGGAATAACCTTAGGTTATAATGATGAGTATTATAAATGGGAAAACTCACCAAATCATACAACTACTTTTGGATACTCTGGAACCAGTAATGATTACATTCTATCTAATAACTCTCATGCGTGGACAGGATCTAGTAATGCTGGATTTGGTTATAATGTCTTTGGTATTGCTAGAGATGATAATTCAGGATTATTACAACTTAAATCTAAAAGTGTACACGTAGCCGAAATTACTAAAGAAACGTCTGTTTTAACTATGCAGGATGAATCTAATTCTATAGCTAATGATAGAAGTTATTTACTCGTTGGAAACAATGGAGCTAATATTCAATTTAAAACCTCTGGAGTGCCTGAGCGTGTGAATAGTACAATTAACAGAGTTTGGAAAGCAAGAAAAAGTACAAATGATGTAGGTTCTATTAGATTAGATTTTGACTTAAGTCAATGGAATCTTTCTGGAAGTAGTGATTTAGAAATGATAATATCAGACAATAGTAACTTAACGAATTATAAAAATGTTACTGGTACTTATAATTCAAGTACAAAAACCATGACGTTTACCAATCTTAATTTAGAAGATGGAGAGTATTTTACGCTAGCTAAATTACAAGAGATGGATGATTCGTATCATTTTAATTTTGATGGATCATCAACTTATGTAGACTTAGGTGATAATTTTAATATCAATTCTTCAGGTTTTACAATTTCAGCATGGATAAAAAGAGATGCTACTTCTGGAGATCGTTCGATAGTATCTAAGAGAAATAATAATAACTCTCAAGGTTTTGATTTTAAAATAAACTCTGTTGGTAGATTAGTTGCAACCTGGAGAACGAGTTTAGGATTCTATCAAACTATTAATACATCTACAATTATACCGGTAAATGAATGGCATCATGTTGCTGTTAGCTATAATGGTGTACGAGCTTATTTATATATAGATGGCGTTGAAGCCAAAAATGCTATTAAAGCACAACCAGGTTCGAGTAATAATCGATTGTTAGTTGGTGCATCTGGAAATACTCCTGGTAGATTTTTTAATGGAGATATTGATGAGGTTCGTATTTGGAATACAGATTTAACTGAGTCTCAACTTAGATTTACAATGAATCAAGAAGTTGAAAATAAATCTAATAAAGTAGTAGGAGCATTTTTTGAAAAAAGAAATATAACACCTACTAACAATGATATTGCTACTTTACCTTGGAGTAGTCTAGAGTTATATCTTCCGTTTTCGCATGTAAGAGGTAATTGTTTGTTTAATAAATCATCTTTTACATCTGTAAATGGTAGATTATACAATACACCAAATAGTGCTATTGATACACAAACTGCACCATTACCTTATAAGTCTTCTCAAAACGGAAATTGGGATACTAAATCGTCTTGGTCAAATGGTAATATTCAAACCTTACCTGGAGCAAAATCTTTGGTTAACTCTTCGATATCTGTAGATTGGAATATTGTACAAACGTCACATAATTTAACAATGAACAATAATAATATTACTTCTAAAAACAGGAAGTTATTAGGTCTGTTTGTTGATGCCAATAAAATTACTTTAGAAGGTAATAATACATCCAAAACAGGTAATGGTTTAACGATAACTCATTATTTAAGTTTAGATGGTAAACTCGATTTACAAGGAGAATCTCAACTAATACAAGAAGAAGGAAGTGATTTAAAGGTTTCTAGTTCAGGCTCATTAGAAAAAGACCAGCAAGGTACAAGAGATATGTTTACCTATAATTATTGGTCTTCGCCTGTTGGGCAAACAAGTACGACTTCTAATAATACAAACTATGCTATAAATGCAGTTTTTAAAGATGGTACAAATCCAAATGTAGCACAAAATATAAATTTCGTAACAAATAGTTATAATGGTAGTGCAGGTAATCCAATTACTATAGCAGATTATTGGATTTGGAAATTTGCCAATCAACCAGATGACACCTATTCTGCTTGGCAACATGTAAGAAGTACTGGAAGTTTAAAACCAGGTGAAGGATTCACAATGAAAGGTGTTACAAATACTGCTGGTAATGTAGGCTTAGAACAAAATTACACATTAAGAGGAAAACCTAATAATGGTGACATAACACTGCCTCTTACCGCAGGAAATGATTATTTAATTGGTAATCCTTATGCTTCTGCAATAGATGCTCATGCATTTATTCTAGATAATGCTCCAACAATAGAAGGAGGAGGTAATACTACAGGTACCTTATATTTTTGGGAACATTGGGGAGGAGGATCTCATGTGTTGGCAGAATATCAAGGTGGTTATGCAACATACAATTTATCTGGAGCAGTACCAGCAGCTGCTTTTGGTACACCAGATCCTGATGTTGATCAAAGTACACTTATTGGCACAAAGTTGCCAGGACGATATATACCAGTGAGTCAAGGATTTTTTGTTGTAGGAGAAAATACTGGTACAATTAGATTTAAGAATAGCCAACGTATTTTTATGTCTGAAGCCAATAACTCATCAACTTTTATGAGAAATGATAGTACAACATCAGGTGCTGAGGATACTGATGAAGAAGGCGATACACGTATGAAAATTGGATTAAAATTTAATTCGGTTAGTACTTACACAAGAAAAATATTGGTTACTGCAGATGAAGATGCTACAATGGGCTATGATTGGGGTTATGATGCAGAGTTATATGATAATCAAGCAGATGATATGTATTGGTTAATAGAAGATGGTAAATATGTAATACAAGGTGTTAACGCACTTAATATTGAAACAGTATTACCGTTAGGCGTGCATACATCATCTGGTGGATCTAATACAATTTCAATAGATAAGTTAGAAAATATACCAAATACAATGGATATTTTTCTTCATGATATAGAATTAGGTGTATTTCATAATCTAAAAGAAGGTGATTATAGTTTTACTGCAGCAGCAGGTCTTCATTTGGAACGTTTTAGAGTGGTATTTAATAATGAAGATACTTTAAGTGTTGAAACTACCGACTTAGAAACAGATATTTTAAACATTCTTTATGATAAAGATAAAAAGCAAATAGCCATATTAAATCCTCAAAATTTAAGTATTGAAGGTTACGAAGTGATAACATTACTAGGCCAAAGTATAATTGAGTCTAACGATTTAACTACTGTAGATGAACTACGATTAGATACAAAATTATTTAGTGCAGGAGTTTATGTAGTAAATGTAAAAACCAATAAAGGAAAGATCTCAAAGAAAGTTATAGTTAATTAGTTAGTTTTTTAAATTATGTCAGCAAAAAAGGCTGCCTCTTCGAGGTAGCCTTTTTGTGTTTATTACGTTTTTTATTTGCACAAAATATGTACTAGTTTAAAAAAGACTTAAAAAGAGCTTTTATATTGATAATAGGCTGTTTGTGAGACGTATATCTTGTAAATAAATAGTGTGCACATTAACGAGATTATTAACCTTTTTGTTCTCTTAAACGAGTATCTAATGCAAATTGGCGAGTTTATAATCTATCAAGTGTACTTTGGATTTACCTTTGGAAATGTATTGATATTGTAGTATTTACAATTAAATATTAGGCTCTAAGCTTTTGAAATTTATTATCCATTTAAATTTCATAATATAATGTCAATACAAAATTAATCCACAATACTTTTCATAAGCAAAGTATTCTCCCTCAAGTGTTTAAAGACTTAAGTCTTACGAAGCACAATTAACATTTTACAAAAAGAGAATTTAACTAAGCAATGATGCTCGTCATCATTAAACCTACAAATATGAAAACTATGGAAAGATTTTTACTTAACACGATTAACAAATTATCATCGGTAACTTTTATTTTAATATTGAGTACCACATGTTTATTTGCAACTAACCCATCAACTACAGCTGAAGAATCAGATCAAAGAATGAAGATTAGTTTAAAGCTAAATTCGGCTGGTACTTATGAAAGAGAATTGTTTGTTTTAGCAGATGAGTCTGCAACTGCAGGTTATGATTCTGACTTTGATATAGAAATTGATAATGTACAATCAGACGATATGTATTGGTTAATTAATTCTGGTAAATATACAGATCAAGGAATTAATGAGTTTGATGAAGAAACTATTATTCCTATTGGATTACATACCGATACTAATGGATATAACACTATATCTATTCATAAAATAGAGAACATACCAAATACAATGAAAATATTTGTATTTGACAATCAAACAGGTGAGTACCATAGTTTAAAAGAAGGTTCATTTGAAGTGTACTTAAATGCAGGTGTGTATTTAAATAGATTTGAAATTGTATTCTCTCAACCAGAAACTTTAAGTACTACAGAGTTTCAAGCAAATGAAAATCAATTAGATATTCGTTTTGATTATGCTACAAAAAGTATAGAAGTTATAAATACAGCGAATTTAAAAATCGAAGACATTAATGTGTATTCACTTTTAGGACAATCTGTTTATAAGTCTAATAAATCAAATACAGATAATACGGTTAGTATTAACACAAATTCTATGAGTACAGGTACTTATATTGTTATAGTAAATACTAAAAATGGTTTTACTTCAAAGAAAGTTTTAGTTAATTAGTTAGTTTATTTATGTCAATTAAAAAGACCGCTTTATAGCGGTCTTTTTTTATTTAATAAATAGCTCATAGCTTTTATTACCTCATGATTTCGTTAGGAAATACGATAACACTTTCAAAACCTTCTTCATCAACTGCAGCAATTCCGAAGTAAAAATTATCTATAACAATTCCTTCTAAAGTAAATTGAGTAACATCACCAACATATCTACTATAATCCCATGTTGGAGATGTAGTATCTCTCCAATAAATTTTGTAGCCCTTTGCACCATCAACTGCATTCCATTTTAATTTTACAGATGGTTCAACAATACCACCTATAGCAACTGTAGATGGAGCAGGAGGAGCAGAAGCTAAACTAGCCATATTAATAGCATTTACTGCAGTTAACTTTTTAGCATAGTCAAAATTAACGTGCTCAAAGGTATCTCCATAATCAATACCATTTTCTGTTCTTATGTCTTGGTGTTGTTGCGTATAGTTTTCATGAGCTTCCATAATTCTAATTCCTGCAAACCCTAAATCATTAAAAGGTCTATGGTGCCCTCCACGACCAAAACGGTCTAAGCGATACACCATCATTGGGTTCATCTCTGGCATATAGGTTTTTACGGTTTTATGAACGTAACGTGCTAATTGACGAGAAACTCCGTCTACTTCACCACCATAAAAGCGTCTAGCTCGTCGTTGTTGTTCGGTCTCGTTAGCTGGTACAGGTTCAGAAAAAATTCTAAATGTTCTATTATCAATAACTCCATCTACACCTTCAATATTTCCTATCATATCATTATTTAAAATTCCAATGATGTCCCAACCTTGATCTTGAGCATATTTTGCTAATCCTGCTCCACCAAATAAACCTTGTTCTTCTCCAGAGAGACCAACGTAGATAATACTACTTTCAAATTTATATTTAGACAATACTCTAGCAGCTTCAATAGCTCCAGCCATACCAGATGCGTTATCATTTGCTCCTGGAGCATCTGTTGTAAAATCCATAGTATCACTAGCTCGAGAGTCTATATCTCCACTCATAATGATATAGCGATTAGGGTATTTTGTTCCTTTTTGGATTGCAACAACATTAACTATCCACGCATCATGTGGTACACGACGATTGCCTTCTTTGGTAACAAAATCTTTTTGGTAAAACACATCTAAACAATTATTGCAATTTTTAGAGATGGTTTCGAATTCGTTTTTAATCCATCGTCTTGCAGCTCCAATTCCTCTAGTATTACTAATGGTATCGCTAAAAGTATTTCTGGTACCAAACTCTGTGAGTGTTTTAACATCTTGTCTAAGTCTTTCTTCAGATACATCTTCTATAATATCATATATTTTTTGATTGGTCTGAGCAGTTATAGAATAACTGAAAATAAAAATTACTAGTGTGAATATGTATTTCATAGTGGTTTAATTTTTTAATTTTAAAGTTGCAAAAATATTAGCATCAATCCAGCCTTGATTTTTATCTTCTCCATCTACTTGTACAGATCCAATAAAGTTTTCTCGTGTTTGACTGCTGTCATTATCACAATATGCTAAAGCAAAACCAATTAATTGACCAGGTTTTAGCGCTGTAGGTTTATTATTTTTATCATCTTGGTAAGTGTCATCATATAAAGAAATTTTTACTTCCCAAATAGAAATATTACCATGTGTTATACGCTTAGATTCTACATGAGAATTATATAATTTACCTTCTTTATTAGTAGACATATCAACAACATTACCATCTAATGCAATATGATAGGCAAAGGCATTGTGATTGTATTGATGCTCGCCACCACTATTATCTTGGTCTATAAAAATTTCTAGACAATCATCATCCCACCAATTTACTAAAGGGTCCTTGTTATTATCTATAAGGATGTCGTCATGTATTTCGGCTAAAAGATAAAGTGCATTATTAGTATATGTTAATTTATATCTCCCAAAAAAGTCTTCTTTTGTGTAAGTATTACCCAGCCATAATTGATCTAAAGGTAACCATTGTACAGTGGGCCAAATGGTCTCATCTGCTTTTCCATCAATTGTAGGTTTAATATTAGCTTTGTCTACGTTAATAAGTTGTTTTGTAGGTTTGGTGTTATTGATTTCCTTTTTGTAATTAAACTTAACTATTTCAATATTGCCTTCCTCATTTTTGATATCAACATAAATATTCATTTCGTTTTCACTAATTTTCTCAAAACTCATTCCTTCAAAGATAACTTGAGTTGGCGTTATTTTTTTTAGAGGAAAATCTACAGTTTCATTTCTAGACTCCCATCCTTTTAAATCATTATCAAAATGTTTTAATTGAAGTACTAGAGAATTCTCTATCTCTCTAATTATTTCTATTTCATAAAAAGAAACTTCACCATCATTTATTAATTTAAATGTAGCCATCATAGAACCACCAGAAGGTTCGCTCCAGTTTTCTTCGGTTATACCACCAAAAGCTTCACCTTTCCAATTACCAGCAATCCATTTAATATTTTCTAGTTTTGGAGCTAAAGAATCGTTTAAATTCGTATTCTTTTCGGTTTGAGCATTTATATTCAGGCTTAATAAAAGTAAAAGGGTTATTATATATTTCATATCATTTTATTGAATAAATGTCACTTTGGTAATTAATCCATTTTCAACTTCATAGATTGCAATCGCATAAAAAAATTCTCCATTAATGGTAACTTTTTCTTTATCTATAATCATATTGCCAAGGATTATTCTATTTACTATTTCAGCATTTAAATCTGGTGTATTTTTAAAAAAAGAATCATAGCTTTTTTTCAATGCAGACCTTCCATCTATAGTTAACGTATTAGGAAACGTGTATACTTTTACATTTTTGGCATATGTATTTGTAAAAGCTTTTATATCTCTTTCATTATACTTTTCTAATTGATTATTAATTACGGTCTCTGGGTTTTCTGTAATTGTAGAAGTAGATAAAAATGTCATGGCATTTATACCGTTTCTATCTGTTTCATAAATAGTAGCCTGTCGTCGAGTTATGTTATTAATAATTGCTAACTCCTCATCAATGACAAAATTTTTAAAGGTAATTCTATTTAATACTTTAATATTTAATTTATCGTGCTCGTCAAAAATTTTCTTGTAAGTTTCTTGAAGTTTGGTCTTACCTTCATATAATATATCATCTGGAAAAAACCTAACCGTAACACCTTCATTAAATGTGATGAGAAATTCGTTAAGCTGTTTTGTATTATATGGTTCAATATGCTTGTCAACAACAAGAGCAGCTTCTTCTTCACTTATAGGTCTGTTAGGATCTAATTTAGGTTCTTCCTTTTTAGGAACAGATTTAATTTCTCCTGTAATTACCAATTTACTACCGTTTTCATTTGTTGCTAAGCGCGAAATCTTTAAAACACCTTCTTGATAAAGATCAATTACTTTTTTCCAATTATTATCTACCTTTAAAGTAAGTTTGTAGAGCGTGCTACCATCACTAGACAGCAGATTGTTTTTATTGAGCCAGCATATATCTTCTACATTTGTAAGTGTATTAGCAATTAGTCTTATTTTACCCGTAATAGGATTTAACGACTTAATTTGCCATTGTTTTTGGTTGTCTTTAGAAATAAAACTAACCAATCCCGTACCAGGAATTTTATGAAAAGAGCGACCCACGTTATTAGCCATTTTTTTACTCTCACCAGTACTTATATTGGTACGATATAAATTAAGTTGGTCACCCTCAATTACTGCAGATACAATTATGTGTTCATTAAACCAAGTGTAGTAAGCAACGACCATATCTTTAATAAGCTCGTTAGATTCTCCTATATCTATATTGTAACGATATAAACGTTGTTTACCATCAAGATCTAATCGTACTGCAGATATATCTTTTTTCTTCGGAAATTTTAAAGGTGTGTATTCGCCACCTTTGGTATCACTTAAATAGGTAATTGTGTCGCTATTTAAATCATATTTTGCTATATCAGTTTGATCATTTCTTGTAGACGAAAATATGATAGTTTGACTATCATAAAATGAAGGTTGATTGTCGTAACCATCATTATTAGAAAGGTTTTTTAAATTTTTAATTTCAATTTGAGATGCATTAGATGTGATATCAAAAAGGAAAATTTCTGGATTATTTTGAGCAAATAATGCTAATGGAAGAAAACAAAAAAATAATAAAAAATAACGCATAACAAATTGTTTCTTGAAAGATAGAAATTTTAAGATTGATTTGCATGTTAATTTTTTATTACTACATTTGTAGTATTAAAACTATATTTGTGGATATAAAACAATTAAATAAAACCGAATTACAAATCATGAAATATTTATGGACGCTTAAAAAAGCTTTCATGAAGGATATCGTTGAGCAATTTCCTGAGCCTAAGCCTGCCTATACTACTATCTCTACACTATTAAAACGTATGTGCGATAAAGATTATATTAGTTTTAACAGGTTGGGTAGAGATAAGCAATATTATCCAGTGCTTAAGAAAAACGATTACTTTTCAAAACAAGTAAACGGTATGATTACGCATTTTTTTAACGATTCTAAATCTCAATTTGCTTCGTTTTTTACTAAAAATGCAGATTTATCAATTCAAGAATTAGAAGAATTACAACAATTACTACAAGAAAAAATTAATAATAAAAGGCAATAAATGATAGATTACATATTTTATACTTTTATAAGTTTAGGATGTTCGTTCTTGCTTTATTTTTTTCTTCTTAGACGTCAAAAGACCTTTCAGTTTAATCGCTTTTATTTAATAGTAAGCTTATCACTTTGTTTGCTAGCTCCATTATTAGAGTTTAATACTTTTAAACCTTTACCAAGCATAACTAAAATTTCATTGCAAATTTCCGAAGAAAATAGTGATATTGATGACATTGAAAATTTTATAGCTATAGAGGAGACGACATCAACAAAATTTACTGTAAATGACTTACTGTGGTCTATATATGTAATCCTGTCAATAGGCTTCCTTTCAAGATTTTCAAAAAATTTAATTCATTTATTAAAACTTACTACTCAAAGTTCTTCTCGTATAGAGCGTTTCAAGATAATTGAGACTAAAGACTTAAAGAACGCATCAAGCTTTTTTAATTATTTATTTATTAATTCTCAAAATTTAAATGACGAGCACTATCTCAAAAGTGTAATAAAGCATGAGCAAATTCATAGTAAAGATTTACATACTATAGATGTTATATTTATTGAATTGATACTTTGCTTTTTCTGGTTTAATCCATTTGTATGGTTGTATAAAAGGGTAATGATTCAAAATCATGAATTTATAGCAGATAGTCTCACAGTTAAATCAGGTTTTAATCTTGAAGACTACTCGCAAACCATTATAAATGCAGGATATAAGGAATACCGTGTTCCTCTAACCAGCGGATTTAATTTCATTCAAATCAAAAATAGAATTATTATGCTACATCAATCAAAATCATCATTATTAAAACGAACTTTAAAAATTTCTACTGCCTTACTTATTTTTTCATGTATTTTTATTTTTAGTTGTACTTACAGAGATTTAAATAAAGAGCCATTAGTCGTGGTCATAGATGCTGCTCATGGTGGTAATGACTCTGGCAATTTGAGCGCGAGTAGAGAAGAAAAACAAATTGTACTGCAAATTTCTAATATTTTAGAAACTTTTAGTAATGATAAAGTTGAAATAATTCTCACTAGGAGTCATGACGAGTTTTTAAGTTTAAGGTCTCGCGTAGCCTTAATAAATAATAGAAATCCAGATCTATTTTTAAGTTTACATACTAATGCGAGTTCAAACAAAGCAATTAAAGGTATAGAAGCTTATTATGATATAGATAATGTGCATCATGATAAGAGTTTAATTTATGCTGAAATTTTAATTGAAAATCAATTAGATAATTTTACGAGTCGAGGCGTTAAGACCGCAAATTTTTATATTACAAAAAATACAACTGTACCTGGTGTACTATTAGAATTAGGTTTTCTAACAAACGAAAGTGATAGAGCAGTGCTTATTGATGACAATCAACAAATTAAAATAGCGACTTCAATCTTTGAAAGTTTGTTAGATATAAGAGAAATTAAATAGTAGTTTTTTTGCTTTACTCAGGTTAAATTCTAAATCTTTAATATAGTATTGTATTGCGTTTTGCGCTTATACAATAGTGCTATCTTTAGAAAATAGATTATACTAAATTAGTAATATATAAACGAGCAAGAATTGAAAATAAATGTTAATAGTTTGAATAGTTTCTTGTTTCCGAAGGTTATAAAAATAAAAAAAGCTAAACCTTGAGTTGGTTTAGCTATAATGGTATTAATTATAAATTTTATTCTTCTTCACTGTTTTTTTTGAGTTTCATCATTTCTTTAGCTTCTTTGTGATCATGAGCATTTTGAATTTCGATATTAGTAGGAAATGGTAAGTCTATACCAGCATCATCCATTGCATTTTGAGTATTTAAAATCACGCTAGAAAAGACTTTAACGACATTAGCACGCTCGCTCTCTGTCCACCATCTAACTCTAACTGTTAACCAGCTATCTGCCTGGTCCCAAGGTAAAACATCAACTGGTTTATCTTTGCTAACTCCTGATGTGTTTTCTATTGTTTCCTTTAAAATTTTAAACGCTTTATCTCTATCTTGATCGTAACCTAAACCAATATCGTATTGTGAACGTATGAGTTCATTAGCAGTAATTACTTTAACTGAGTTGGTATATATTTCGCTATTTGGCACAACAATTCTTTGTCCATCATATTGTCTTATAATAGTTGCTCGCGTTTGAATGCGCTCAACTGTTCCTTCAAAGTTGTTAACTATGATTTGATCACCAATTTCAAATGGCTGACGCATTAATATTAGAATTCCTGCGAGCCAATTTTGTAGAATGTCTTTAAATGCAAAACCAATTGCAACAGAACTTACACCAAGACCAGCAATTAAATCGGCAGGACTTAAATTTGGAGAAATAATTGTTAAACTCAACATTAAACCAACAATGGTTAATGCCCATCTTAGAAAACCTCCTAAGATTTCACCAAAATTGGGTCTACCTCTCTTTTCTAATAGTTTCTTAATACTTTTACCTATCCATCTAGATATGTAAATCATGGCTACAAAAACTAAAATACCAACTAATATATTTGGTAAGTTTTTTATAAAACCATCTAGCCATGTATCTAATTTTTCAACAATACTAGTTGTATTAATATCAATTTCTCCTTTTTGGTCTTTTGGTGTTTCTTGTATGTAATTAAGCATAATATATTATAATAGTTAGAAAATAGTTTAGAATTTTTAATAATTGGTCAACAGTCAAATAACATATGAAGTCGTTATTTGATGAGTATAGTATAACTTCGTTATAATGTATAGTTGATTGTTTATTAAATTATCTAAGGGTCTTCTAAGATAATTATAATAATTTATGATTTTTAAGAATTTACTTGATAGAGTTAAAATTATTAGCTTTTTAGTTTAAAAAACTTATTGGCATAAAAAAAACCAATTCAAATCCAATATATATTGGCAGAATTGGCTTTTTAATAGTCAACTAAACTAAACTAAAAGCAGTATTTATTCTCTGCTTTAACTTTTTCAGCTATCTCAATACGTAAGTCTACAATATCTGGATAGTTTGTATATTTTGTAAAACGCTTAAGACCCATTAACATCATTCGTTGCTCGTCACCTTCAGCAAAAGAAATAATACTTTCTTTTCCTTTTTCTTCTACGATATCAACTGCGTGATATAAATATAATTTAGCCATAGCAATTTGAGCAGATTGCTCTTTTTCGCTAGTGCGTTTAACATTTTTCTCTGTTCTTAAAATTGCAGATTCTGCCATGTAGATTTCAATTAAAATATCTGCAGCAGCAATTAATAATTGTTGATGTTCTTCTAGCTTAGGTCCAAATTTTTGAACTGCTCCACCTGCAACCATTAAAAATGTTTTCTTAAGTTTTGCAATCATTTGTTTTTCTTCTGAAAATAATTCAGAATAATCTGGAGTATCAAAAGATGGTATTCCCATTAATTCTTCTTGTACTGCTTGTGCAGGACCTAATAAGTCAACATGACCTTTCATCGCCTTTTTAACAAGCATGCCAACAGCTAACATTCTATTAATTTCGTTAGTACCTTCATAAATACGAGCAATTCGCGCATCTCTCCAAGCAGCTTCCATTGGTGTTTCTTCAGAGAATCCCATACCACCAAAAATCTGGATACCCTCATCAGCACAGTTTTGAACATCTTCTGAAACAGCTACTTTTAAGATAGAACATTCAATAGCATATTCTTCTACACCTTTAAGCTCTGCTTCTTGATGCGTGTTACCTGCAGCTTCTCTAATTGCAATTCTGTCTTCGATATTTTTTGCAGCTCTATATGTGGCAGACTCACCAGCATATGCACTTGCAGCCATTTCGGCTAATTTGGTTTTTATAGCTCCAAAGTTTGCAATAGGAGTTTTAAACTGTTTACGTTCGTTAGCATAATTAACAGCAGTAGTTAAGATTCTACGTTGAGAATCTAAACATGCAGCAGCTAGTTTTATACGACCAACATTTAATGCGTTCATAGCAATTTTAAAACCTTCACCACGACCAGCTAACATATTTTCTACTGGTACAACTGTATCATTAAAAAATACCTGACGTGTAGAACTAGCTCTAATTCCTAATTTGTGCTCTTCTTCTCCTAAAGTAATTCCATTAGGATTTTCTCCATCGTATTCTACGATAAAACCTGTAATATTTTTATCATCTTCAATACGAGCAAAAACAATCATCAAACTACAGAAACCTGCATTTGAAATCCACATTTTTTGTCCGTTAATTTTATAAGACTTACCATCTGCCGATAGTTCAGCAGTAGTTTTACCAGAGTTAGCATCAGAACCTGCTCCAGGCTCTGTTAAACAATAAGCTCCAAACCACTCGCCAGAAGCTAATTTTGGTACATATTTTTGCTTTTGTGCTTCTGTACCATATAGAGTAATTGGCATCGTACCAATACCTGTATGCGCACCAAAAGCTGTACTAAAAGAACCAGTACCAGATGAAATATAGTCACATGTTAAACATGTAGAAACAAAGCCCATTCCCATTCCGCCATAAGCTTCAGGAACAGAAACACTTAAAAATCCCATGTCTCCAGCTTTACGCATAACGTCTTCAGTTAATGCATAATCTTTAGCTTCAAAACGTGCTTTATGAGGAATAATTTCACGATCATTAAATTCCATTACAGAATCTTTCATCATTGCTTGCTCTTCTGAAAAATCTTCAGGAGTAAACACATCATCACAATTTGTTTCTTTTACTAAGAATTGACCTCCACGAAGGATATCTTTTTCTAAATCTGCCATTTTATAGTATTGTATTAAGTTCTTTAATTAGTTTAAAAATTCGAATATTCCGCAAGCACCTTGACCTGTTCCAACACACATGGTAACTGCACCATATTTACCTGTCATGTCTTGCTTACGCATTTCGTCAAATAGTTGTACAGATAATTTTGCTCCTGTACATCCTAATGGGTGACCCAATGCAATTGCACCACCATTTACGTTAATTATATCTGGATTAAGATTTAGTTCTCTAATTACAGCTAAAGATTGCGAAGCAAAAGCTTCATTTAACTCAATTAAAGCTAAATCGTCTTGTTTTAATCCTGCTTGTTTTAATGCTTTTGGAATTGCTTTTACTGGTCCAATACCCATAATACGAGGCTCAACACCTGCAGCAGCATAGTTTACCATTCTTGCAATTGGTTCTAAACCTAGCTCTTTAACCATGTCTTCACTCATAACCATTACAAAAGCTGCACCATCACTCATTTGCGATGAGTTACCTGCTGTTACACTTCCTCCAGCAGCAAATACTGCTCGTAATTTTGCTAAAGCTTCTTTACTTGTTCCTGCTCTAGGACCTTCATCTTTAGTTACCGTATAACATTTTGTTGCTTTCTTTCCGTTAGCATCAACATAAGTTTGTTCAACTTCAATTGGTACTATTTGATCTTGAAAACGATTTTCTGCCTGCGCTCTTAATGCTTTCATATGAGAGTTGTACGCAAATTCATCTTGATCTTCTCGAGAAACATTAAATTGTTTTGCAACTGCCTCAGCAGTATTTCCCATTCCCCAATAATAATCTTCATGACCATTTTTTACAATGGCATCATAATTTAATTCTGGTTTAAAACCAGTCATTGGCACACTACTCATGCTCTCTGCACCACCTGCTATAATACAATCTGCCATACCAGCTTGAATTTTTGCAGTAGCCATACCGATAGTCTCTACTCCAGATGAGCAAAAACGGTTTACAGTTACACCAGGAACATCAATTACTTCTAATCCCATTAAAGAAATTAATCGTGCCATATTTAATCCTTGAGAACCTTCTGGCATTGCGTTACCCACAATAACATCATCAATTCGCTTTGGGTCTAAACCTGGCAATTCATTCATCATATATTTGATGGTTTCTGCTGCCAATTCATCTGTTCTTTTAAAACGGAACACACCTTTTGGAGCTTTGCCAACTGCGGTTCTATATGCTTTTACTATATATGCTGTTTTCATTTTTATTAGTTTCTTAAAGGTTTACCTTTGGTTAACATGTGCTGAATACGTTCTAAAGTTTTACGTTCTGTACATAAACTTAAAAAAGCTTCACGCTCTAAATCCAATAAATATTGTTCACTAACTAAAGTTGGTTCAGATAAATCTCCACCAGCCATTACATAAGCTAATTTATTAGCAATTTTCATATCGTGTTCAGATATGTAGTTAGAGTCTTTCATAGAATCTGTTCCAACCATAAACATACCTAACGCTTGTTTACCAAGTACTTTTACATCTGTACGTTTTACTGGTTGTGTATAACCCATATCTGCCATTAGTTTAGCGTGTTGTTTTGCAACTGCTATTTGACGATCTTTATTAACAACCACAACATCTTTTCCTTTTTGAAGAATACCTAAATCGAAAGCTTCATAAGCAGATGTTGCTACTTTTGCCATACCAATGGTTAAAAAATAGTCTTGTAATGTGTTTAATTGCACATCACCTTTTCTAAATGTGTCTGATGCTCTTAAAGCCATTTCTTTAGAACCACCACCACCAGGAATCACACCAACACCAAACTCTACAAGTCCAATATAAGTTTCTGCTGCTGCAACAACTTTATCTGCGTGCATTGATAGCTCACATCCACCTCCTAATGCCATACCATGAGGTGCAGCAACGGTTGGAATTGCAGAGTAACGCATACGCATCATAGTATCCTGGAAGTATTTGATAGCCATATTAAGCTCATCATACTCTTGCTCGGCAGCCATCATAAAAATCATACCAATGTTTGCACCAACCGAGAAGTTAGCTGCTTGGTTACCAACCACTAATCCTGCAAAATCTTTTTCGGCTAAATCAATTGCTTTATTTAAACCTGCAAGCACATCACCTCCAATGGTGTTCATTTTAGATTGGAACTCTACATTAAGGATTCCATCTCCTAAATCTTCAACAACAACGCCAGAGTTTTTGAATACTTCAGACGTTTTTCTAATATTGTCTAAAATGATAAAACTGTCTTGTCCAGGTATTTTTTCTTGTGTTTTCTTCGGAATATCGTAAGCATAAGTTGCTCCATCTTTAATAGAGTAGAAGCTATCGCTACCAGATTGAAGCATATCTTGAACCCAATCAGCAGGAGTTAAACCTTCTGCCTTCATCATTTCTATTCCTTTTTCTACACCAATTGCGTCCCAAATTTGAAAAGGTCCATGTTCCCATCCAAATCCAGCTTTCATAGCATCATCAATCTTATAAAGGTCATCTGTGATTTCAGGTATACGGTTTGATACGTATGCAAATAATGCAGAAAAACTCTTTCTATAGAATTCACCAGCTTTATCTTTACCTTTAACTAATACTTTAAAACGATCTGCTACTTTATCTATAGTTTTAGTGAGTTCTAAAGTGGCAAATTTTGCACGTTTAGCAGTGCGATATTCTAGAGTGTTTAAGTCTAGAGATAAAATTTCTTTTTTACCATCTGACGAAACATTCTTTTTATAAAATCCTTGACCTGTTTTACTTCCTAACCAATTGTTCTCCATCATTGTGTTGATGAAATCTGGTAATTCAAAAAGTTCTAATCGTTCGTCATTTGGGCAGTTTTCTCTAATTCCGTTTGCAACATGAACTAAAGTGTCTAAACCAACAACATCAACCGTACGGAAGGTTGCCGATTTTGGACGACCAATTACTGGTCCTGATAATTTATCAACTTCTTCAATAGTAAGATCTAAATCTTTTACTGCGTGAAATAAACTTTGAATACTAAAAATCCCTATTCTATTTCCAATAAAAGCAGGTGTATCTTTAGCAATTACAGAAGTCTTTCCTAAAAATTGCTCACCATAACCATTTAAAAACTCTAATACAGAAGCATCAGTTTTTGGTCCTGGTATAATTTCAAATAATTTAAGGTAGCGAGCAGGATTAAAGAAGTGCGTACCGCAGAAGTGCTTTTGAAAATCTTCACTTCGACCTTCACTCATAAATTTAATAGGAATACCAGAGGTGTTTGAAGTAATTAACGTTCCTGGTGTTCTATATTTTTCTAGTTTTTCAAAAACTTGTTGTTTTATATCTAGTCTTTCAACCACTACTTCCATGATCCAATCTACATCGGCAACTTTTGCAATATCATCTTCTAAGTTTCCTGTAGAAATGCGGTTTGCAAATGATGGATGATAGAGTGGTGCAGGTTTAGATTTTATAGATGCTGTTAAGGCATCATTTACTAATCTATTTCTTACGACTTTATCTTCTAAAGTTAAGCCTTTAGCTTTTTCTTTAGCGTTAAGTTCTCTAGGTACGATGTCTAATAATAAAACATCTACACCAATGTTGGCAAAATGACAAGCGATACCGCTACCCATAATACCTGAGCCTATAATGGCTATTTTTTTAATTCTACGTTTGCTCATCTTATTTTAAGGTGTGTTCTTTTTGGTTGTAAATTTTCTTGTTTGAAATCATATTGTTTATAACTTCGGCTACTTTATAGAAGTTTAATAATTCATCTTCTGTGACATTAGCTTTAATACTATTATTAAAGGTTAGTACTTTTTCTTTAGAATACTCTCTCTTTTCTCTACCAAACTCAGTCAAAAAAATTAAGACACCACGTCCATCTTCTGGATTTGGCTTTCTAATAATCAAACCTTTCTCTTCCATTGTTTTAAGCGTCCTAGAAAGACTAGTAGCTTCCATGCCCATTTTAGGTCCTAAGGATGTAGAAGGCGTACCATTTTCTGGATCAATACTTAATAAAGCAAAGCCTGTTGCCATTGTTGACTCAAATTTAAGAGCCTCTTCATTATACATTTTGTTTACAGCTAACCAAGTGGTTCTAAGCACGTAATCAATGGTTTTATCTTTCATGTTAATCCTGATAGAAGTCAAAGATAATAAAAAATACTATGCGTGCATAATAAATTAATATAATTTTATGCTTGAGTAGATGTCAAAAAAAAGAACCTTAAATAAGGTTCTCTTTTGTGTATGTTTTTATGGACGATATATCTTTTCATAAAGCACTTCGTATTTGGCTTTAATTATATTACGCTTCATTTTCATGGTAGGAGTAAGGTGTCCTCCATCTACAGACCAAACTTCTGGAGTGAGTTCAAAACGTTTAATTTGTTCCCATTTTCCGAAGTGTTTATTATACTTATCTACTTCTTTTTGAATACGATTTACTATGATTTCTGAATTTGCTATTTCGGCATCTGTGGTGCCAATATCATGACCTTTTAATTTTATCCAATCTCTAATAAATTCGAAATTAGGTTGTATAATAGCAGCTGGCATCTTTTCGCCTTCCCCTACTACCATAATTTGTTCTATGAAAAGCGATTGTTTCATATCGTTTTCTAATAATGGAGGGATTACATATTTACCACCCGACGTTTTAAACATTTCTTTTTTACGACCAGTAATTTTTAAAAACCCTTCGGCATCAACTTCTCCTTTATCTCCAGTATGAAAATAGTCTCCTGTCATTACACTAGCAGTTTTTTCTGGATCTTTATAATAACCCATCATAACATTTGGCCCTTTTATAAGGAGTTCACCATCGTCTGCAATTTTTATTTCTACATTGTCAATAGCTTTTCCAACTGTACCTACTTTATACATGTTATCGGCATATAAACCTACAGTTACAACAGGAGAGGTTTCGGTAAGTCCGTAACCTTCCATAACTCTCATTTTTGCAGCTCCAAAAACTCTGGCAAGTCTTGGTTGTAATGCAGCACTACCAGATACCATGGTGCCTAAGTTGCCACCTAAAGCTTCTCTCCACTTGCTAAAAATAAGTTTGTTAGCAATTTTTAGCTTAAACTCATACCATGCTCCATTGGCTCCATAAGGTTCCCATTGTTCTCCTAATCTCACTGCCCAAAAAAACAAGCCTTTTTTTATACCTGTTAAGTCTTCGCCTTTAAGCATTATTTTATCAAATACTTTTTCTAATAGACGAGGCACAACACTCATTAAGTTAGGTTTTACTTCTTTAGCATTTTCACCAATTTTATCAATGCCTTCGGCATAATATATAGATGTACCTGCATATTGGTACACATAAATTAATACACGCTCAAAAATATGGCAAATTGGTAAGAAGCTTAAAACTCTATTTTCTCCTTCTACCAATGGCACTCTTGGTGAGCTGTCTAAGGCATTACTTGTAATATTCCAATGAGATAGCATTACACCTTTTGGTCTTCCTGTTGTACCAGATGTATAAATTATAGTAGCTAAATCTTCTGGTTTTACAGCATCTTTACGCGCTTCTACTTCGGGTTGATTGCTTTGGTCCTTACCAAGTTCTAATAATTCAGAATAATGCTTACAACCCTCAATACGATTAAATGAATAAACTTCTTTTATACTCGTATTTGCTTGTACTTTTCTAACTTTTTCTAAAACTTCAACATCAGATACAAAACAGTATATAGATTCACTATGATTTAAAACATACTCGTAATCTTCTGCGCAAATAGTAGGATATATTGGTATATTTTGTGCTCCTAATTGTAGGATACCAATATCCATAATATTCCATTCTGTTCTATTGGTAGATGAAATAACAGCTATTTTATCGTCTTTTTGTATGCCAAGTTTTAAGAGTGCTCGACTCATTGCGTTAGCTTTATCAACATATTCTTGAGTAGATGTTGGTGTCCACTCACCATCGTATTTTGTTACTAATGCAGATGCATTAGGCTTATTATTAAGCTGGTAGTACGGAAAATCAAAAAGGCGTGTTACTTTTGACATATATATAATTAGCAAATTTTATTAAGGAATTTTACGAAAATAAGAAAATAAGTCCTAAAAAATCTAAAATAATGCTAATTGCTTTGATTTGTTTAATTGTTTTCTACCCAAAGTCTCGCATTTACAAAAGCATCTATCCATGGCGAAACTTCATCTTTTCTATTAGCAGGATAGTTTGCCCAATTCCATTGAAAAGTTGAACGTTCAATATGTGGCATCATAACAAGATGACGTCCAGTTTTGTCACACATCATTGCAGTGTTATAGTCTGAGCCATTAGGATTTGATGGATAATTTTCATAACCATATTTGGCTACAATATTATATGTATTTTCATCTTTTGGAAGGTTAAATTTTCCTTCACCATGGCTAATCCAAACACCTAAAGTGGCATCTTTTAAATTTGAAAGCATGACCGAGTTATTTTCTTGTATGACCACAGATGTAAATGCGCTCTCATGTTTTTTAGAATCATTATGTAACATTTTTCCATGCTCATCATGCTCTGGATTAATGAGTTCTAACTCCATAAATAACTGGCAACCATTGCAAATACCTACAGATAAAGTATCTTCTCTCTCAAAAAAGTTTTTAATTGCTTTATTAGCGTTTTCATTATACTTAATTGCGCCAGCCCAACCTTTGGCAGAGCCTAATACATCGCTATTAGAGAAGCCACCAACTGCTCCCAAAAACTTAATATCTTCAAGAGTTTCACGACCAGAAATTAAATCTGTCATGTGTACATCTTTAACATCAAAACCAGCTAAATACATAGCATTAGCCATTTCGCGCTCTGAGTTTGAGCCTTTTTCTCTTAAAATAGCAGCTTTAGGTCTAGATTGACTCTTGTCTATTTTTGGAAGTTTTCCTTTAAAGTTCTTCGGAAATTTATAAACTAGTGGTTGCTTAGCAAAATTTTCAAATCTAGCTTTAGCTAACCCATTTGCAGTTTGTTTTTGATCTAATAAAAAAGACGTTTTGTACCAAATGTCTCTCATTTCAGAAACATTAAATGAAAAGTCATCGTCATTATTTTTAATGGTAACATTCTCTGTACTGTTAACAGACCCAATTTTATAAAACTCTATATTATTATCTGTTAAACTACTTTCTGCTGAAATATCTGCTTGAAAAACTATACCTGCGTTTTCAGCAAATAATAGTTTTATAGAATCTTCTTCATTGAGTTGCGACAAATCAAAATTTGCACCTAAATCTCTTTCAGCAAAACACATTTCTAATAGAGTAGTAATTAAACCACCAGAGGCTACATCATGTCCTGCCAAGATTTTATCAGCCTTAATTAATTCTTGTATAGTGTTAAAAACGTTTTTAACAAAAGCTGCATTTTTTACATCTGGAGCCTCATTACCTATAGTGTTTAGAGACTGGTTAAATGAGCTACCTCCTAATTTAAATTCATCTTGAGATATATTAATATAGTAAATAGCATTATCGGTTTGTTGTAAAACAGGCTCTACAACTTTTGTGATTTCGTTGCAATTTGCAGCTGCCGAAATGATGACAGTACCAGGAGAAATAACATCGCCATCAGGATATTTTTGTTTCATTGACAATGAATCTTTACCTGTTGGTACATTGATGCCTAAATCTATAGAAAATTCTGAAATAGCTTTAACAGCCTCATATAATCTTGCATCTTCACCTTCATTTTTACAAGGCCACATCCAGTTTGCAGATAGCGACACAGACTTTAAATTATCTTTTAATGGTGCCCAAATTATGTTTGTTAACGCTTCTGTAATTGAATTTCTACTTCCTGCTTTTGGTTGTATTAGACCTGATATGGGTGAGTGACCAATTGATGTTGCAATACCCTCTTTACCATGATAATCTAATGCCATTACACCAACATTGTTTAATGGTATTTGTAATGAGCCAACACATTGTTGCTTAGCAACTTTTCCACCAACACAACGATCTACTTTATTTGTGAGCCAATCTTTACATGCTACAGCTTCTAATTGTAAAACTTGCTTTAAGTAAATATCTAAATTTTTAGTTTTATATCTTGGGTTTTTATAGTTTCGTTCTACAGTGTTGTCGGTTAAAATAGTTTTTGGAGAACTACCAAACATGTCTTCTAATGCTAAATCCATAGGTTTATCACCTTTAGATTGAGACTCAAAAGTAAATCTATTATTGCCAGTTACATCACCTACTGTGTATATAGGAGAACGTTCTCTTTCTGCAATTTTTTGTAACGTATCTATGTGTTTGTCGGCTATTACTAATCCCATTCTTTCTTGGGACTCATTACCAATAATTTCTTTGGCAGATAATGTAGGGTCTCCAACAGGGAGTTTATCTAAATCTATTTTACCTCCTGTGTCTTCTACTAATTCTGAAAGACAATTTAAATGTCCTCCTGCACCATGATCATGTATAGAAACAATAAAATTTTCATCGCTCTCTACCATACCACGAATAGCATTTGCAGCACGTTTTTGCATTTCGGGATTAGATCGCTGTACAGCATTTAGTTCAATACCAGAAGAAAACTCTCCTGTATCTGCACTAGAAACTGCAGCTCCACCCATACCAATTCTATAATTTTCTCCACCAAGTATTACAATTTTATCACCTATTTTTGGTGTGTCTTTTAAAGCTTGGTCTGCTTTACCATAACCTATACCACCAGCTTGCATGATAACTTTATCATAACCTAATCGTCTTGCTTTTGCAGTACTCGATGATGCGTTTTCTTCGTGCTCAAAGGTTAAAACCGAACCTGTTATTAAAGGTTGCCCAAATTTGTTTCCAAAATCTGATGCACCATTAGAAGCTTTTATTAAAATATCCATTGGTGTTTGGTATAACCAATCTCTGGCTTCAAATTTTTGCTCCCATGGACGGTTATCTTCTAAGCGAGAATATGATGTCATGTAAACCGCTGTTCCTGCCAAGGGTAAAGAACCCTTACCACCAGCAAGTCTATCTCTAATTTCTCCTCCAGATCCTGTTGCTGCTCCATTAAAAGGTTCTACAGTGGTTGGAAAATTATGTGTCTCTGCTTTTAGTGAAATTACAGATTCAAATTCTTTTGTGGTATAATAGGCTGGTATATCTGCACGCTTTGGTGCAAACTGTGCTACTTTAGGTCCTTTTATAAAAGCAACGTTATCTTTGTAAGCCGATACAATATCATTAGGATGTTGTTTAGACGTTTCTTTTATCATTTTAAAAAGAGAAACTGGCTTTTCTTCTCCATCTATTACAAATGTGCCATTAAAGATTTTATGACGACAATGCTCACTATTTACTTGTGAAAATCCAAAAACTTCAGAGTCTGTTAATGGTCTTCCTATTTTTTTTGCAACACCTTTTAAATATTCTATTTCTTCATCGTTAAGCGCTAAACCTTCTTGTTGGTTATATGCCGAAATATCTTCTATGTCAAGTATTTCTCTTGGTTGAATATCTATAGTAAAAGAGTTTTGATTTAGACCATTGTATTTTTCTGAAATCATTGGGTCAAATCCTTTAAAATCTTCTGTACAGTTTTGAAACGCTTCTATACGAATAATCCCATCGATACCCATATTTTGTGTAATCTCAACTGCATTAGTACTCCATGGAGTTATCATTGCTGCACGAGGGCCAACAAAAAAAGCATCGAGTGATGCTTGTTCTAGTTTTGATTGGTTACCAAAAAGCCATGTTAATTTTGCTATGGTCTCGGTTGATAATTCTTTTGTTGCTTGAACAGCATATACATTGCTGTTTTGGTTTCCGAAGAAATGAATCATTATATCGTATTTAGGTTTATTTTTGAAAGCTCAAATTTACACTTTTTAGATAAATTTTAAGGGCTTATTATTGCTGAAATTTTATAGTTATTCACGCTTTATTAACTATAAAAAAAAAGAGCAATTCTACATTTAAACTTGTTAGTTTGTAGAATTGCTCTTTTTTAAAGGTTGTTAAATGCTTATTGCTTTATCAACTTTTTTGTAATGCTTCCGTTTTCAGAATTAAGTCTTACTAAATAAATACCTTTTGATAATCCTGAAATATTGACTTTAGTTTGGTTGGCTGAAATGTTTTGAATCTTTACTTTTTTACCTAAAATATCATAAACCTCTACAGCTAAATTTTGATTCGAAAGAATTGTTACTTCGTCTCCATTAACTGGGTTAGGGAACATTTTAACTGTTTCTACGGTCTCAAACTCATCAACAGAGAGACTTTCCCATCTGTCTTGTGCATCTGGTCCTCCCCAAATTAACGTCGCTAAATATGGGTTGTCTATAAAAGGGTTTCTGTTTCCTTGTGCATATGTGTTGCTGGCATTGCCATGATAATCATTACGAGCAATTTCTATAGCTGAAACTGGATCTTCTGCATTCCATTGTAAGAATAGATCGATCATTTCATCTGGCGTAGCAGCACTACTACCTATACCAACTACAGATGGTAAACATTGATCGCCATAATGTAAATACATATACATTATAATACGTGCACAATCTCCTTTCCATTCGTTACCTGGATACCAACCACCATTAGCGTCTCCAGACTCTCCATTTATGTATTGACCTGGACTTTTATCTGCAAATCTTTGGTTACCACGAGCACCATTTCTTTGTACATCACTTGGTCTCAACATTTGAGCGTCTGATCCTGGACCCGAAGAGCCAAGGTTTGGGTTTCCTAAAGATCTAGGGTAAACGTGTTCTCTGTTCCAATCTCCAACGTTTCCTCCATTGTCAAATTTACCTCTAGAGCGATCTGTAGTAACATCTCCATCTAAAGGTGGATTGTCATAACCATAAATTAATAGTACATTATTTGGGTTGTCTGGATCTTCGTCTGTAATTCTTGATGCATCCCAAACTTCACCATATGATAAAAAATTGGTGTGATTATTTATAGTTAAATCTATTAACTCGCTTTTTAAAGCAAGACCTGTAGTGTTAATTTCTGTTCCGTAGTAAGATTGTAAGTCTGCAGGAGGTGTTAATTGCGCAAAGGCAATTGAGGTTACCAGTGCAAATAATAATGTGTAAAATTGTTTCATGTAATTTGTGTATTATTTTTTCTTTTCAAGTAATGCCATGTAAAACCCATCGTATCCTGTTTGGTGGGATAAAATGCTCTTATCTTTTACAAAGGTAAAATCTTTTCCCATTTCAGATGTTAAAAAAGTATCAACTTGTGCTTTGTTCTCAGACGGTAGGATAGAGCATGTTGCGTAGACTAATTTACCACCAGCTTTAACAATTCTAGAATATTGTTGTAAGATTTCTTGTTGAGTGGTCTTTATATTTTCAATAAACTCTGGTTGTAATTTCCATTTTGCATCAGGATTACGACGTAAAACACCTAATCCAGAGCATGGAGCATCTATTAAAACACGATCTGCTTTGTCATATAATTTCTTAACGACTTTAGTAGATTCTATTGGTCTTGTTTCGATATTAAAAGCGCCATTACGTTTTGCTCTACGTTTTAGTTCGTGCAATTTATTGGCATAAATATCTAAAGCTATAACTTGCCCTTTATTTTCCATTAATGAGGCAATGTGTAATGCTTTTCCGCCAGCACCAGCGCAAGTATCTACAACTCTCATACCTGGTTTCACATCGAGAAATTCTGCAACGAGTTGAGAGGATGCGTCTTGTACTTCAAAAAAACCATTTTTAAAAGATTCTGTTTGAAACACATTTGCTCTTTCTACAAGTTTAAGTGCATTTGGGTAACCTTTAATGCTTTCGGTTTCTATACCATCATCAAATAGAAGTGATTGTAATTTTTCTTTAGTTGTATTGAGAGTGTTTACTCTTAAAATCACATCTGCTTGTTCATTAAGAGCAGCGATTTCTTTAGTCCAGACAGACTCTCCTAATTCTTTAACACCTACCTCGTCTAACCAATCAGGAATAGACTCTTTAAATTTTCTAATTTTTGATAATTCATCAAAACGACCTTTAATTTTTCTTACAGGTGTTTTATCAAAATAACCCCAATCTGGTAATTTAATACCTCTTAAAGTAGCCCAAACTGCAAATATACGCCAGATGTTATCTCTGTCATAAGGAGCTTTTACTTCGGCAATCTCAGTATATAAACGTTTCCATCTTACAATATCGTAAGTGGTTTCTGCAACAAAACCGCGATCGCGACTTCCCCAACGCTTGTCGCGCTTTAAAAGTTGTTGTATTACTTTATCTGCATACTTACCTTCGTTAAGGATTAAAGTTAATCCATCAACGACTGCAAAGCATAAATTTCTGTGTAAACGCATTATAAAAAATTAGGCATGCAAAGGTACATTAAAAGTTGATATATTGTAGACTCTTAAATTGTTATATTCTGAAATTAAATTAAAAATTGGCGCAAGTTTTTATTTTAAATCACATCTAAAAATAATTAAGCATTAGATAACCAACTTTTTTTGACCGAAACTGTATTTATAGAGCAATTAAAAAATCAAACTAGGGCAGCTTATAGTAAGCTGTTAGATGATTATGAGCAAAAGGTTTTTGCAACCTGCATTTCATTTGTGCCTAATAGGGAAGATGCAGAAGATATTGCTCAAGAGGTTTTTGTAGAAGTCTTTAAATCTATTAAAGGCTTTAAAGAGAATTCATCATTATCAACATGGATTTATAAAATTGCAACTAATAAATGTTTAGAATTTATTAGAAAACGAAATACAAAAAAGCGCTTTGCATTTTTACAATCCTTATCAGGAAATAACTTTGCAATTGATAAAACTAATTACTTTACTGAAATGAGTCATCCTGGTATAATTTTAGAAAATAAAGAAACTAGTGAAACCTTGTTTTATGCTATAAATCAATTACCAGAGTCACAAAGAATTGTTTTTACACTACATAAAGTAGATGGAAAGAGTTACCAAGAAATTAGTGAGATCATAGAGAAAAGTGTATCATCTGTTGAGTCATTAATGTTTAGGTCTAAAAAGAATTTACAGAGTTTACTAGAAAATTTTTATAAAAATGAGAACTGATGCAAGTTTTTTAAAGTTTTTGCATCTAAAAGTATAATATGGAAACAAATAAAAATATAACTAAAAAGGTTGATTTAGTTTTAGATAGTGCTAATACTATTATAAAACCTAACGTATCTCCTTTTTTTAAGGACAAAACATTACAGCGTTTATTTGCTGAAAAAGAAGTTAAAAAGAGTGCTTGGAGTTGGTTTAATCCTAAACTACAATTAGCAACATTAGCAGGTGTTTTGTTTTTAAATATTTATGCCATAAAGGAGATACAAAACACAAATTATAATCAATCGATTTCTAGTTTTGCGCAAAATTATGGTTTAATTTCTAGTGAAGAGTCTTCATTATTTAATCTTTAATTATGAAAAAAAATAATATACTTTATTTATTGTTAATCGTACTTATTATAATGAATGGATTTTTTCTGTTTAATTATTTAGGTAAACCAAATCATGATGACTCAATAAGGCCTAGAAACTTTATAGCTAAGCAATTAGATTTTAATGAAGCTCAATTAAAAGAGTTTGAAATACTAGAGGCTAAACATCATAAAAAAATGAGAAGTCTTGGAGACAATGTAAAGTCTATAAAAGATGACTTATTTAAAAAAATTACAGCAAACTCTGTAAATCAAGCTGAAGTTGATAGTTTGATTACCAGAATTTCTAATAAAGACTTTCAAAAAGAACGAGAAATGTTTTCTAGATTGAGAAGTATCTACGAATTGTGTGATGAGGAACAAAAAGAAAAATTTTCTGCCATATTAATAGATGCAAGAAAATTTGATAGACCAGATAGGCCTGAGAAACCTCATAAACCAGAGTAACATCTTTAAATATTTTAAAAAAAAGCCTTCATTTTTGAAGGCTTTTTTTTGTGTTTTATTTAACAAAAGGCGACACAAGTTATTTAATAGTATGTCATCTAAAAGTATATAACATAAAATTTAAGAAGATGAAAAGTAACACATTAAAAACAGTAGTATTAGTATTTGGCTTAGGACTATTTATGTCAAATTATTCTTTTGGACAGCAAGGTCGTCAAGAAAGAAAAGAACCTCCAACTTTTGAGCAGTTATTAAAAGAAATGGATAAAAACGAAGACGGTAAACTTGCAAAGGATGAAGTTAAAGGACCTCTAAAAGATAGTTTTACTGAGATAGACACAAATGAAGATGGCTTTATTTCAGAAAAAGAATTAAAAGATGCACCAAAACCAGAACGTAAAAAAAGAAATAAATAAAATTTGATTGTTTGGTTAATAGTTTGGTTTTTTAAAGGCTTCGTGAGACATCATGAAGCTTTTAATTACCAAAAGTTTTAAGATTAAAAATCCACGCATGACAGTAATTATTAAAATAAAAATCTCAACATGAAATTAATTAAAAATAACATCAATACTTTTTTCATCGTGCTTGTTTTTGGCACATCATTATTAACTTTTAATGCGTGTACTAATGATGATGATATTATCCTCACTGAGGAAGAAACAGAAGAATTTGATGATTCAGACTTTGAAGCTACAGATTGGACTACAGAAACACACAGTAAAGATGCAGATCCAAATTTTGATGAGGTCTTTGAAGATAATGCAGTAAAAAGACTCGATATCGTAATAACTGAAGCACGTTGGCAAAATATGCTAGATGATATGACTGATCTTTATGGAGCATTTGGAGTTGGTGGACAACCTGGCGGATTGACAGAAACTGACGAAAATCCAATTTTTGTGCCTGCAGAAGTATTCTATAATGGAGTAGAATGGTATAGAGTAGGTGTTCGTTTTAAAGGGAATTCTAGTTTACAAACTAGTTGGCAAAATGGCATCTTAAAACTATCATTTAAATTAGATTTTGATGAGTTTGAAGATGATTATCCTCAAATAGATAATCAGCGTTTTTACGGTTTTAAAAAACTAAGTCTTAAAAATAATTTTGATGACAAATCGATGTTACGCGAAAAAGTAGCTACAGATGTATTTAGAAATGCAGGATTAGCAGTTTCTCATACTGCTTTTTATACATTATATGTAGATCATGGTGATGGACCTCAATATTTTGGTTTATATACTCTAGTAGAAGAAGTTGATGATACAGTAATAGATGAGCAGTTTTCAAGTGACGATGGTAATTTATACAAACCAGATGGCGATGCAGCAAGTTTTGCAGCAGGTACTTATGATGAAGATGAATACGTTAAGAAAACGAACGAAGATAAGGCAGATTTTAGTGATGTGTCTAATTTATTAGCAGTTATTAATGACGAAACAAGAATAACAGATGCTGCAACTTGGAGAACAAGTTTAGATGCTGTTTTTGATACAGATGTGTTTTTAAAATATTTGGCAGTGAACACAGTAATTCAAAATTGGGACACCTATGGTAAAATGACACATAATTATTTTCTATATAATAATCCAGAAACGAGTAAGTTAACCTGGATCCCATGGGATAATAACGAAGCATTACAACTTGGCAAAAGAGGTGGTTCGTTACCATTAGACTTTTCTGGGTTATCTGCATCAGAATGGCCATTAATAGAACATATGTATGAAGATGAAGTATACAAAACACAATATGATTTTTATGTTCAAGACGTGGTTGATGATGCATTTAATGTCAATACAATACAGTCTTTATATGCAACATATTCATCTTTAATTGAGCCTTATGCAACCTCTGAAATTACTGGTTATACCTTTTTAAATAACAGTTCAGAATTTCAAATTGCAGTAAACGAATTGAACTCACATGTGGTCTCTCGTGCAGCTGCAGTAAGTGATTATTTGAATTAAATAGAAAAAGTTTTTTTGATTAGTTAGTGTTAAAAGGCTTCGTGAGCGATTGCGAAGCTTTTTAAGTAAGCCTAGAAGTGTCAAATACTCTAAATGTTGTTAGGTATGAAAATATTCAGAAAAATTAGAAGAACATTATTAGCTTCAGGAAAAACTAAAAGCTATTGTATGTATGCTTTTGGTGAAATTGTATTAATTGTGATTGGGATTTTAATTGCTTGGAAGATTAATAGTTTAAATGAAATTAGAAAAAATAAAATAGTTGAGTTAAAAATATACCAAACCTTAATACAAGAGTTAGATGCAAACTCGAAAGTTTTAGACTCTTCAATAACTAATTACACTAGTAACTTAAAAACCATACGAACAACTATAAAAAGTATCGGTTTGAAGCCAGAGGAATTTACCGATAAAATTAGAGAAGGAATAGTTAACGTTAATTATAAACCAGTACAATTGCATAATGGAGCAATAAATTCTATTAACAGCACAAACAAGTTTGAATTTATAGAAAGTGTACTGTTAAAAGATTTGATAGCATCTTATCCTAATGAATTAGACAATTTTGCAACTCAAGAAACAAAAATTAAAAATATTGTAATTAATAGATTGCAACCAGCAATAGAAAAACATGTGTCATTAATTGATATTCTTTCAGATCGTGATTTAGAATATAAAAGAATTCAAAACATTTTAGAAGAATCAAATTATGAGGAGTTGTTAAATAGTCGAGATTACCAAAATGCTTTGGTAGATAGACTTTTACAAACCGAAAATCAATTAGAAATTGCTAAAAGTTTGAAAGAGAAAACACAAATTATGGCTATAAAACTTAACAAAGAGTTAGGTGGTTAGCTGTGTTGCATTAAAAAATTAAATAACAAACAGCAAGTTTTTAAACAATATCACATCTAAAGATTAAATACAAAACAAATGAAAAATACAAACTTAAAAATGTCAATCACAATTTTTTCAATGTTACTATGCTTTGGTCTTTTTGCACAAGGATCTCCAAGAGGTGGACAAGGAGGAAGAGGTGGACAAGATAGATCTCAAAGAGAAACACCAAGTGCTTCAAAAATTATGGAATTATTAGATACAAATAATGATAACAAAATTGATAAGGACGAAGCGTCACAGGATAAACGCGGAAAAATTTCAGAAGATTTTGACGAAATTGATGCTAATACAGATGGTTTTATTGATTATGAAGAGCTAGATGCTTCATTAAAAAATAGAAAACCGAAAGAAATTTCCGCAGAAAAAATTATTAAGCAAGTAGATGATAATGGTGATGGTACATTAAATGAGTTAGAAGTTGCAGCAAAAAATAAGCGACAACTTTTAAAAGAGTTTGAAAACATAGATCTCAATAAAGATAATGAGCTCGATTTAGAAGAATTAAAAGCATTTTACTCAAAAAGGAATAAGAAAAAAGGTAAACGAAAAAATTAAACTAGTACGTATAAATAAATCATGAAAAACGTAACACAAGTCATCGGTTTTACAGCTTTATTATTAGTCTTAAGTTGTAACACTCACAAAGGTAATACAGAGCATTCTCATGATGGCGAAAGTTCGCATAGTCATAATGATTATTTTGGATCATATACTTTAAATGATAGTAATTATGAGACTCAAACAACGGTAACCTTAAATGGAGATACGAGAACAATGGTAACTAATGCGTTGCCTAATCATAAAACTGGAGATTTTCCTAACTCAGGTAATCCCAATACTATTTCAGCTCAAAATAAAACCTATACGTTTCCTGTAACTCCTAAATATACAGGACAAGCGCAATGGGTTAGAGAGCCAGGAGTTGCCCTAAACGGTATTAAATTTGAACCAGGCACTGCTGAGGTTGTAGTTTGTGATACTGGAGAAAATTATAGGGTAGAAGCATTACAAGATCTCATAGATTTAGGCTTAGATTTTAATCATGCACATGTACAGCCAACAGGAGCGTATCATTATCATGGTACACCAACATCTGTAATTGAAAAATTTGATACTGGAGAAGATTTAGTTCATATTGGTTTTGCTCATGATGGTTTCCCTATGTATTACTCAAAAAGTGGTAAATATAAACCTAGTTTTATAGCTGTTAATGGAGATAGAGAAGGTGAAGACTGTACTTATGACAATCCACATCATTCTATTGATGTTTCGGTTGGAGGCCATCATGATGGTACCTTCACTTCAGATTTTGAATTTGTAGAGGGTTCTGGAGATTTAGATGAATGTAACGGAATTACATTAAACGGAAAATACATGTATTTAGTAACCGCAGAGTTTCCTTATGTAAGTCGTTGTCTCATGGGAGAAGTTTCTCAAGAAGAGCTTAAAGGTCCTCCAAGAGATCAGCAAGGTCAACCTGGAGGAGCACAAGAAGGACGTCCAACTGTTGATCAACTATTTGAGCGAATGGATGAGAATAACGATGGTAAATTATCACCTAAAGAAGTTAAAGGACCATTAGCAGAAAATTTTTTAAAAGTTGACGCTAATAATGATGGCTATCTAACTAAAGAAGAATTAAAAAATATGCCAAAACCGCAAGGTCAAAACACTAGAAGGCGAAATTAATTTTAAATAATGCGCAAGTTATTTTTTAAAACCGCATCTATAGATATAACACAAACTAATACAAACAATAAAAAATGAAAAATTATTTTAAACTATTTTTAGTCATCTTATCATTGTCTACAGCGTTCTATGCTTGTTCAAGTGATGATGACTCTAGTAATGGAAACATAAACACAGATAATCAAGCTCCATCTACATTCTCAGTTACGGTAAGTGCAACAGCAGCGACAGGAGCAACGATAAACTGGACGCAAGCAACAGATGCAGATGGCGATACCGTTACTTACAATGTTAATTTAGAAGACGCTGAAGTGGCAAGTAATTTATCGGTTCAAAACTATACATTTTCTGCACTAAGTACATCAACAACTTATTCTGGTACAGTAATAGCACAAGATGGCAATGGAGGAGAGACCACCTCTACATTCAGTTTTACAACAAGTGATGAAACTACTCCATCAACGCTGCATTTAGCCTTTGCAGAATTTGATGTTGATAATACAGATATTATGTTAAGTGGTACAAATGTGGTTATAGAAACTAACGGTTTACCAAATCATACCTCACCATACTGGTCTAATACAGTCTCTAGATCCATAACTGGTCCTAATGGTAATACAATGACAACTGTTTCAGACTCTAACCATCCACTATGGGTAGAACCAACGGTAACATCATATGATCAAATGGCACCAGGAAATATTGATGATTTTAATGGTTCATATTCATTAACAGTGTCTGCAAATCCTCAATTAGCTGCAAATTCTACATCAACAGGACTAGGTGCTATAGGAATTTCAATTTCAGGGTCTGTAATTTATAATGATGAAGAAGGACCAAACGTGCCTTTAGACAATGCAGTTGGATCTTTAGATTATACTGCAGCGCACACTGGTCCGCAAAGTTATCATTATCACTTAGAGCCAAAAGCATGGTCTAATGATGATGAAAATCTCATTGGGATTATTGCAGACGGATTTTTTCTCTACGGGAGACAATGTAACTCCACCAACGATTATCCTACAAATTTGGATGCATCTGGAGGACATACAAGTACAACACAGCATAGTGAAGGCGAATCAGAATATCACTACCATATTCAAAACGAATTATATTTAAATCAATACTATATTTTATTTCCAGGTGACTATCAAGGAACTCCAAGTAATATTCAATAAAACAGCTTTAAGTATATGTCTGTTAATAATTGTTTCTTGTAAAAAAGAAACGCAAAAACCTATGGCACTTGCAGAAGTTGCCATAAGTACAACAGATTATATAACAGCAAATAAGAGTGCGTTAGAGTTAAAACCAAATTTAGGGTTGATGTATCATAATAATCAACCCTTTACAGGTGTTTCACAAGTTTTTTATTCTGAAATGGTAAAGGCTGAAACTATAGAATATAAAAATGGAAAACGTCACGGACTTTATAAAAAATGGTTTCCAGATGGAACATTAAGTTTTGAAGCAACATATCAAAATGGGCTTCAACAAGGCACTGCAAAATCATGGTGGAGTAATGGGAATTTGCGATCTATTGCAAACTATGATAAAGGTATTGTAAACGGTGTGCAAAAACAATGGTATAAATCTGGAAACATTTTTAAAGAAATGAATATTTTAAATGGTAAAGAAGAAGGGATGCAAAAAGCCTGGAGAGAAAACGGAAAAATTTATAATAACTACGAAGCAAAAAACGGACGCATTTTTGGATTAAAACGTGCTAGTCTATGCTTTCAATTAGAAGATGAAATTGTACAGAATAATTAGTTGTTTAATGGTTTTAGTTTTGGCGTCTTGCAATGAGGCAACAAAAAAAGAAAAATCCAGTCGAGTAGATACATTACCGTATTATGCTGAGGCTTCATTTACACCAAATTGGTTAGTTGGAGAATCTAATGATGTTAATAGTTTTCATAAAATCCCATCATTTAGTCTAACAAATCAACTAGGAGAAACCGTTACAGAAAAAACATTTGAAAATAAAATTTATGTTGCCGATTTTTTCTTTACAACTTGTCCTGGAATTTGCCCTAAGATGACCGCTAATATGAAGGTGCTACAAGATGAGTTTTTAGATGATAATGAGGTTTTGTTATTGTCGCACTCGGTAACTCCAGAGACAGACTCTGTTGCTGCTTTAAAACAGTATGCAGATAATAAAGAGGTTATTAGTGATAAGTGGCATTTAGTAACAGGAGACAGAAAACAAATTTATGATTTAGGTAGGCAATCTTATTTTGCTGAAGAAGATTTAGGCGAAATTAAAACCGAAGACGATTTTCTACATACCGAAAACTTTGTACTCATTGATAAGAAAAGACATATTAGAGGTATTTATAACGGTTTAAATAAAACTGCTGTGCAACAATTAATAGCAGATATAAAAACATTACAAAAAGAAGATTAACATATTGTATTGGTTGATTAGTTATTTGTTAATCTTCAAAGCTTCGTGATTATGTCACGAAGCTTTTCTATTTTTACTAAAATTGTAATTACATGAGAAGACTCTTGGTTTTAGTATTAGGCCCAATTATTATAATTGGATTAGGAAGTTGTGGATTATTTAGAGTTAATAAGTTTAAATACGAACCTACGGTTAAAAAGATTCCTAAACTAGACATTGAAATTTTAATGCAGGATTCTACTTTAAATGTGAGAGCTTTAGAAGTTGACCAAGCAGGAACAGGTATTTTTGCGACTTCAAATGGTAAGGTTGGTTTTATTTTTACATCTAAATATTTAAGCTTAGATTATACTAATACAGAAACCTTAGAATGTCAAATTTTCTATGATTTTAATTATTCTAAAGATTCTGTGCCTAACTTTAGATCGGTTGCAAAAACGAAGAAGCAATTTTTTGCATTAGCTATTGGTAGTCCAGCAGCAATGTTTACTGTTGCCAATGATTCGATTTGGCCTATAGTTTATAGAGAAAACCATCCAAAAGCTTTCTACGACTCTATGGAATTTTGGAACGACGATGAAGGTATCGCGATAGGTGATAGTACAGATGGCTGTTTATCTGTAATCATTACAAGAGATGGAGGTAAAACATGGACAAAATTAACTTGCGACCAATTACCAAAAGGTATTGAAGGAGAAGGAGCTTTTGCAGCAAGTGATACTAATATTGCAATTGTAGGCAACAAAACTTGGGTTGCCACCACAACAGGAAGAATTTACTATTCAGATGATAAGGGAGTTACATGGACAACTGTAAATACACCAATAGTTAAAAATAAAGACACCGAAGGTATCTATTCTATAGATTTTTATGACGAGAATAATGGCTTTGGTATTGGAGGAGATTATACAAAACCAGCAGATAGTACTGCTAATAAGATAAGAACCAAAGATGGTGGTAAAACGTGGCAGCTTGTCGCGGAAAACCAATCTCCAGGATATAGAAGTTGTGTACAATATATCCCTAACTCAAATGCGCAAAAATTAGTTGCGATAGGCTTTAAGGGTATTGATTATTCAAACGATGCTGGTGATTCTTGGACTCATTTAAGTGACGAAGGTTTTTACACGATTAGATTTTTAAATGATAGTGTCGCTTATGCTGCAGGAAGTAAAAGGATAGCAAAACTTACATTTAAGGACTAAATAAAAAAAGAAGCCATTAGGCTTCTTTTTTTTTTAATTCTTACTCTTTTTATACTTGTCTTTACGCTTTTGAAACTCATCAAGCATTTGCCTTTTAAATTCATCTTCGGCAACTTTAAGCGCTATAATCTTTTTTGCAGGTATAGCTGTAAGTAGACTCTCTATTAAATCTGTTTTTAGGTTTTGTTGTTCTTCTTCAAAAGCTAAATAATCTATAAGTGCTTTTTTTGCTTCAGCTTCAGTTAGAGATTCTAATTTTAGATTGTGTCGTTTCTCTCTGGCAGTATGACGAAGCATATCTTTTTCTTTTTCGTAAGCATTATAGATAGGCCAAAATTTTTGAGCCTCAGTCTCGCTAAGTTCTAGTCGCTCTGTTAGAAAAGCCACTTTTAAAGCTTTTATGCGTTCTCGTTTATCTTTATCTTGTGAGTAACCAGTAAAGGTTAGTGCACAAACAAATAGGGTTAAAATTATTTTTTTCATGAGTTTATTCTATTAAAAAATCTTCTAGATTAGAACTATTTAATAAATAGTCTTCTAGTTGATCTTGGGAAATTCTATTATCTATAAAATTATCTTTGCTAAGTTCTTCATAAGTTAATAACTCAGATAAATCATAACTTGTGTAATTTTCATCTACTAAATAATCTTCAATCGAAGCAGTGTCTATAGAGCTAAATGTTAGTTCATCATTAGTGTTGTAAAATACATTAAACATTAAAATTATAGAAGCTGCAATTGTTAAAGCATACGCTATATTTCTACGTTTAAACAATGGAATTACTTTTGTCTCTTGTTGTTTAGTAACGTTAGAAATTATTTTATTATCTAAAGTATTAAAATAAGCGTCAGGAACATTAAAGCCAGATGAATTAACTTTATCTTTTAGACGTACTTCACCAAGAATTTGCTCTTCTACTTGAGAAAAGTAATCCTTAGGAACTTTAAATCCTGAGGTGTTAATATGGTCTAATTTTTTCTGTTTCATAGTTATAAGACTAAATATTTGGTCATTGGTTTAATCTTGAGTTAAAAATGCTTCAATTTTTTTTACAGCTATATGGTAGGAGGCTTTGAGTGCACCTTCTGTAGTATCTAATATATCTGACATGTCTTTGTATTTAATATCTTCAAAATATCTCATATTAAAAACAAGTTGTTGTTTCTCTGGTAAAGTCGCAATGGCTTGTTGCAATTTTAATTGTATATCGTCACCTTCAAAATAAACATCTGCTTTTAAATTTGTGATAGATTGTTGCTGCAATTCTTCCGAAGAAAAATTAATGCGCTTTGCATTTTTAGAGAGATGCGTGAGTGATTCGTTAGTGGCAATACGATACATCCATGAAAATAATTTACTATCTTCTTTAAAGTTTTGAATGTTTTTATACACTTTAATAAAGGTGTTTTGCAAAACATCATCTGCATCATCGTGAGATTTCACAATATGACGAATATGCCAATATAAACGCTCCTTATAAAGTATAAGTAACTCTTTATAAGCAAGATCTTTTGTGTTTGGCTGCTTGAGGCGTTGTATTAAAAGTTGTTCGTTGTTCAATAAAACGTTTTTAATTTAGACTCAACAATTTACAGAAAGTTTAATGAAAAAAAATATAAATTATAAGTATTTGATATACAATTAATTAAGTAAAATTTAATCGATAAAGTGTATATTAATAACGATGAAATGCAAATTTTTCTTGTTTTATAGTGTTATTTAATATATGTTTGTCAAAGCCTTACCTACTTAAATATTGTCATTGTCCCCAAATGATGACAATAAACTGAAAAGGATGCGACCTAACGGAGCATCCTTTTCTATTTAATAATTATTACTTCGGAAAATATCTATTTATTCAAAACTTTGCATATCTACTAACTTTTTATAGATACCATTTTTTATTATAAGTTCATTATGAGTGCCTTGCTCTGCAATTTCACCTTTATGCATTACAATAATTTCATCTGCATTTTGAATGGTAGATAAACGGTGTGCTATGATTATAGATGTTCTATTTTTCATCATCTTTTCTAATGCATCTTGAACTAAGCGTTCGCTTTCTGTATCAAGTGCAGATGTAGCTTCATCTAAAATCATTATTGGTGGATTTTTAAGAACTGCTCTTGCAATACTTAAACGTTGTTGTTGACCGCCAGAAAGTTTGCCTCCAGAATCTCCAATATTTGTTTCAATGCCTTTAGGTAAATCTTTTACAAATTCCCATGCATTGGCAATTTGTAAAGCTTCAACGATTTCCTCGTCTGTGGCATTTTCCTTTCCAATGAGAATATTGTTTTTTACTGTATCATTAAAGAGAATAGAGTCTTGTGTGACTAATCCCATTAAGCTACGTAACGAGTGCTTGGTTAGTGACCTTATGTCTTGACCATCTATAGCAATATGTCCTTCATTAACGTCGTAAAAACGAGTAACGAGGTTGGCTATAGTTGATTTACCGCTACCAGATTGTCCAACAAGTGCAACACTTTTTCCTTTAGGTACTTTTATAGAAAAGTTTTTTAAGACCAAATCATCTTCATATTTAAATGAAATGTTGTTAATGCCAATTTCCGAAGTAAAATCTGATTTAATTATAGCATCGTTGGTATCTTCTAAGCTACTTTTTGTTTCTATAATTTCTAGTACACGATCTGCTGCTGCATTACCTCTTTTAACACTGTAGGAAGCTTTACTTATTGCTTTTGCAGGTGTTAAAATTTGATAGGCTAGAGCCATAAAACCTATAAAAGCTCCTCCAGAAAGAGTTTTGTCTATTAATACCATGCTACCACCATACCAGAGTAGGGTTGCAATGGTTACAATACCTAAAAACTCACTTGTTGGTGATGCTAAATTTTGACGATTTATCAATTGGTTTGAAAATCCAAAAAATCGTTGAGTAGAGTTTTTAAATTTTGAAATAAAACTAGACTCTGCATTAAAGCCTTTAATAACTTTTAAACCGCCAAGGGTTTCTTCTAAAGTAGATAAAAATACTCCTTGCTCACTTTGAACGTTTTCCGAATGTTTTTTTAATTTTTTGCCAATTGCAGATATTACAAATCCAGATACTGGTATAAATAAAAACACAAATATGGTGAGTTTTACACTGGTTAAAAACATCGCTATTATTGCAAATAGAATGGTCAATGGCTCTTTTACAATGAGTTCTAGAATTGATAATAGAGAGGTTTGTACTTCATTTACATCTCCAGAAATTCTTGCAATAATGTCTCCTTTCTTTTTCTCTGAAAAGAATGATATTGGGAGTCTTAGCGTCTTTTCATAAATTTCATTCCTAAGATCCTTTAAAACTCCATTACGTAAAAATGTGATGTAATAGAGTCCTAAGTAATTGAATAAATTTTTAAGTAAAAAAAGAGATATTATTATGATAATCATAAAGGTTAATGTTGCCTTGGGACCATCTACTTCTAATTTATTGGTAACAAAAAAATTGAAGTAATCTACTATTTTATCTTTTGAAAAATAATCTCCAAACCCTAAAAACTCTGGCTCAATGTATTCTTTTTTAGTCTCATTAAATAAGATGTTAATCATTGGCATTAATGATACCATGGCTAGCGTGCCAAACAGAGCATAGAAGACATTGCAAATTATATTTAATATTGCAAAGCGTTTATAGGGAACTATAAATCTTAAAAGTTTTTTTATATAATTCATTAATTGAGTTTCATATCCTTAAGGATAGCATCGATACGATCTTCCAATTTTTGTTCCGTAGCTTTAAATGCTGACACATTGTCTAGCGTTGTATTTACACTAATGTAAAACTTTATTTTTGGTTCTGTACCACTCGGTCTTAGTGCTATTTTTGTTCCATCCTCTGTATAATAGATTAATACATTAGATTTTGGGATGTCTATGGTTTTATTGGTATTATTGATAACGTCTTTCTCTATAGATAATTGATAATCTTCAACTTTAACCACTTTAGAGCCATTAACTTCTTTTAAAGGATTCTCACGAGCATCAATCATCATTTGTTTAATTTCTTGAGCGCCTTCAATACCTTTTTTAGTTATTGATACGAGACGTTCTTTATAAAATCCATGCTCAACATATAAATCAATTAAAGATTCATACATTGTTTTGTTATTGGCTTTTGCTTGAGCTGCAATTTCGCAGGCTAAAAGGGTAGAGGTGACAGCATCTTTATCTCTAACAAAGTCGCCAACCATAAATCCAAAACTTTCTTCTCCACCACCAATGAAATCCATAGTAGGAAAATCTTTAATCATTTTAGCAATCCACTTAAATCCTGTTAAACCTATTTTGCATTCTACATTATATGCCTTAGCTAAAACAGACATCATTGGAGTAGAAACAATTGTAGATCCAATAAATTGATTGCCATTAATTTTATTGGCTTTTTTCCATTGTTTTAACAGGAAATCTGTCATTAATAACATGGTTTGATTACCATTAAGAATTACTAAGTGGCCTTCTAAGTTTCTAACAACGACTCCTAGACGATCACAATCTGGATCTGTACCAATAACAATATCACCATCTACTTTGTTGGCTAATTCTATAGCCAATTTTAATGCTTCTGGTTCTTCTGGATTTGGCGATACTACCGTTGGGAAATCTCCATTTGGCTCACGTTGCTCTTCAACTATACTAACATTAGTATAGCCTGCTCGCCTTAAGGTTTCTGGTATAGCGGTAATAGACGTGCCATGTAATGATGTAAAAACAACATTAAGATTTTCTCTAGCTGCTTTTGAGGTATCAAAACTCCCGTTTTTTACAGATTGATCAATAAAAACATCATCAACTTCTTTACCTATATATTTAATTTTATCCTCGTTGGCTTCAAATTTTATTTCATCGTAGGCTAGACTGTTTATCTCTGCAATAATTTCTGCATCTTGAGGTGGTACTAACTGTCCGCCATCTTGCCAATACACTTTATATCCATTATACTCTGGCGGATTATGAGATGCTGTTAAAACAATACCACAATGGCAATTAAGATGTTTTAGAGCAAATGATAGTTCTGGAGTAGGACGTAAGTCTTCAAATAAGTAAACTTGTATATCGTTAGCAGAAAACACATTGGCAACCACTTTTGCTAATGATTTACTATTGTGTCTACAATCGTACGCAATGGCAACTTTTAAAGTTTCCGAAGGAAATTGAGCTTTCATATAATTGCTTAAGCCTTGCGTATTTTTTCCTAATGTGTATTTGTTAATTCGGTTGGTCCCAACTCCCATAATGCCACGCATTCCGCCAGTTCCAAACTCAAGGTCTTTATAAAAACTCTCATTAAGATCTTTGGTGTTGTTAGCAATTAAATCTTTTATTTTATTTTGAGTGTCTTGATCAAAAGTTGGTGTTAACCAAGAGTTTACGCGTTCTAGTAATTGTGGTTCTATGTGTGTCATTTGATATGTTTATTAATGTAAAAATACGTAATTCAATAATTTTGAAGAGCTCAGCAAGTATTTAATACGTTGGTTTTTAAAAATTAAGTTCTTGCTTAATTAAATAGCGACTACTATTTCGTTTGGAGCGTAAAATAAGTTCTCCTAAAAATCCAGCTACAAAGAACTGAGATCCTAAAATCATAGTTGTTAATGCAATATAGAATTGCGGACGCTCAGTAATTAATCGCCCTGTTTGATTTAAAAATAATTTGTCTATTCCAAGATACATTGCAAATACAAGTCCTACAGCAAGCATAAGAACGCCTAAAGCGCCAAATAAGTGCATTGGTCTTTTGCCAAAACGGGACAGAAACCAAATCGTAATTAAATCTAAGAAACCGTTTATAAAACGATCCATTCCAAATTTAGTTACTCCATATTTTCTAGCCTGATGTTGTACAACTTTCTCACCAATTTTAGTAAATCCTGCATTTTTTGCAAGTACAGGTATGTATCGATGCATTTCGCCATTAACATCTATATTTTTAACCACATTATTGTTGTAGGCTTTAAGACCACAATTAAAGTCGTTAAGCTTTACGCCAGAGGTGCGTCTTGCTGCCCAATTAAATAGTTTTGAAGGTAAGTTTTTGGAAATTACCGAATCGTATCGCTTCTTTTTCCAGCCAGAAACTAAATCAAATTTATCAACTACAATCATGTTGTAGAGTTCTGGGATTTCTTCAGGATTGTCTTGTAAATCGGCATCCATTGTAATGACAACATCTCCTTCGGCTTTTGCGAAACCTGCATGCAACGCTTGAGATTTACCAAAATTTTTAAGAAAACGAATTCCTTTTACGTTATCATCTTTTTGAGAAAGAGACATTATAATTGACCAAGAATCGTCTGTACTACCATCATCAATAAAAATGATTTCATACGAAAAACGATTGGATTGCATGACTTTTGCAATCCAATCGTGTAATTCTGTTAATGAGTCTTGTTCGTTAAGTAGTGGTATGACTACTGATATATTCATTTAGTGCTTTTGAAAATTTAATACTTCAAAAATACTGAAATTATTTAAGCTCTATAGATTATTTGCTTTTCATCACTAATCCGCCAATTAAAGACCAGATAAGTCCAAAAAACGCACTACCAGCAATCCAAAATGCAGAGCCAATTAATGGACTCATCATTTTTTCTACCCATACCATTTGTTGGTCTACTTGATCTTCGGTAAAATTAGGATTTTCAAGCATCTTATCTCTAACAACTTCTTTCATTTGTCCCATAAATTCAGGATCTATGATATAATTAAAAATCATACCATAAATAATGTAAACTATAGCACTAATTATTGCAATTATAACTCCTACTTTAATAGCTTCACCCAATGATAAAGAATTTGCATTATGAGCTTTGTATTTACTTATAGCATAAAAAATTATAACAGGGAAAATAATATAGTAAGTGTATTGTGGCCATTGTGCACCTTCTAAAGTTTGACCAGTTACATAGCCAATTACTGATAAAGCAATCATTACAACACCCAATATGATGCCATAATTCATACCAAATTTACCTGTAGACATTTTTTGTGTTTCCATAATTTTAGTTGATTATTTAGTTAATATAATTGGTTAGTATATATTTGTTTTAAAACGTTACATTTTTCTTCGGAATAAAAAAAGAAATAATTTATTGGTAATTTACAAAAATTACTTAAATTTGCACCTCCAAAATAGTAAGGAATTTTAAAGTTAAAAGAGATGAGAAAAGGAATACATCCAGAAAATTATAGATTAGTAGCATTTAAAGATATGTCTAACGAAGACGTGTTTTTAACTAAATCTACTGCTGAGACAAGTGAAACAATTGAAGTTGATGGTGTTGAATATCCAGTGGTTAAATTGGAAATTTCTAGAACATCTCACCCTTTTTACACTGGTAAATCTAAATTAGTAGATACAGCAGGTCGTATTGATAAGTTCAAAAACAAATACGCTAAGTTTAAGAAATAAGCTTAGATTTATAATAGATACAAAGCCTTCAGGATTTTTCTCGAAGGCTTTTTTGTTGTCTATAATTAATCTATTTTTGATGTATAATTTAATTTATAAGTTTGAGGGAGACTCTTCTAACTTCTAATTACTAACGTCTTATTTTATTATGAATTATATTCTATTTGATGGTCCTTCACGAAATAACCTTTTGCCATTTACTTTTACGAGACCAGTTGCCGATATTAGAGTTGGGATACTTACCATAAGAGAAAAATGGGAAAATCATTTGGGATCTACAATTACGACAATTACAGAAGATTATCTCTCTGAAAAATATCCGATGGTAGAGTTAGAAGAAAATGTGATGATAAATGCATCGTATTTACCAAATGCAACATTGGTTCATTTAATTAAAGACTTAGGAGCAAATCAAGCAATTTTTTCGGGAGAAGATGTTATAGCATTTTATGCTAAAGAATCTCAAGAAGAAATAAATTTTGATACTTACGAAGCTATTGAGTATAACGAAGATGTCTTAAAAATAGAACATACTTGGGATATTTTTACCTTTAATGGTGATGCAATTAAGGCAGATTTTGATTTTCTTACCCAAGACAGACAATCACAGCCTATACCAAGTTCGTGTAACATTATAGGTGCAGAACACATATTTATAGAAGAAGGTGCTACTTTAGAATTTGCAACCTTAAATGCCAGCTCTGGTCCAATTTATATAGGTAAAGATGCAGAGGTTATGGAAGGTAGTTTAATTAGAGGTCCATTTGCGCTTTGTGAACATGCAACCGTAAAATTAGGTGCTAAAATTTATGGACCAACTACCGTTGGACCTCATAGTAAAGTTGGAGGAGAAGTTAATAACTCTGTGATTTTTGGGTATTCTAATAAGGGTCACGATGGCTTTTTAGGAAACTCTGTATTAGGAGAATGGTGTAACCTTGGAGCAGATACAAATAATTCTAATCTTAAAAATAATTATGCCGAAGTACGACTTTGGGATTATGATACCGAAGGTTTTGCAAAAACAGGACTACAATTTTGTGGGCTCATGATGGGAGATCATAGTAAATGCGGAATTAACACCATGTTTAATACTGGTACAGTTGTTGGAGTTAGTGCAAATATCTTTGGCAGTGGATTTCCAAGAAATTTTGTGTCAAGTTTTTCTTGGGGAGGAAACTCAGGCTTTACAACATATCTAACTAAAAAAGCGTTTGAAGTAGCTGAGGTTGTTATGAAACGTAGAGATATAGAGTTTACAGAAGTAGATAAAAAGATATTAGAGCACGTTTTTGAGGAGACAAAAAAATGGAGAAAAAGTTAATTTTAAAATATAAAAACATGAAGTTTATTAGCCTTATCACCTTATTATTGGCATTAAATTTTGGGTTTGCCCAAACCTATTCAATAAAAAATCTTGAGCTTAACGACGATAAAAGTCAATATGGTGTAGTTTTTTATAAAGGAGACAAAGTCTATTACACATCTTACATGTTAGATAATAGAAATAAAGCAAGACGTGATAATGACAAACGTTTAATCTTTACCATGTTTGAAGGAGAAATGACTAGTGACGGTGAGATTATAAACCCTAAACAGTTTAATAAGTCAGAGAAATTTGTATTTAATACCTCAAGCGCTGGTTTTAGTAAAGATGGCAAGTACATGTACATTACAACTAACTTTATGAAACGTGGTAAATCTTACAAAAGAAAATTAAAGTCTATTAATTTAAATATCCAAAGGGGAGAATATATAGAAGGTCGCGGTTGGACAAATTTTGAACCACTACCATTTTGCAAACCTAATTATAATTATGGTCATGCTACATTAAGTCCAGATGGATCAACAATGTATTTTACGTCTAATGCAGATGGAGCGCATGGTCAAACCGATTTGTTTAAAGTAAAAATTCTTGGTAATGGAGAATATGGTGAGGTAGAAAACTTAGGAAAAAAAATTAATTCGCCTAGAAAGGACATGTTTCCTTTTGTGAGCAATGATAACATTCTATACTTTGCATCAGATCGTGTTGGAGGAAAAGGAGGTTTAGATATTTATAGCTATGACCTTAATGGAGACCCAGAAACGACTGAGCCAATTAACTTACCACCACCTATAAATAGTAGAAGTGACGATTTTTGTTATATCATAAACGACGATGGCACAAATGGTTATTTTTCTTCTAGACGACCAAAAGGTAAAGGAGAAGATGATATTTATTTTTTTACTCTAGAGTAGTCTTTTTTACGCGTTTTAAATCCAGCATATTAATAGGATTAATTCCTAAACCACTCACATTTTTTCTAGTAAAGCGAACAACTTCATCATAAAATAGTGTAACCACTGGTGCTTTAGACATTAATAAGCTATCCATTTTAGTATACATTGCCTCTCGTTGCTTTGTGTCTACAATAGTAAATGCTTCTTGGTACCATCTATCAAATTGTTCACTCTTAAAATGCGTGTAATTTGGACCATTAGGTGCAAAATTTTTGCTAGAATACAGAGATAAATAGTTTTCGGCATCAGGATAATCTGCAACCCAACTTGCTCTAAACATATCTAGTTTTCCATTAGCTTTAGCATCCTTTAATGTAGCAGCAGGTATAACATCTACGTTTACCATAATACCAATTTTTTGAAGCTCACGCTGTATGTATTCACAAAAACTTAAATAATTACTTGTTGTTGTGATGGTTATTTCTGGATTAGAAATTCCTGTCTCTGCTTTAAATTGTTGCACTAATTGTTTTGCTTTCTCTGGCTCAAATGTAAAACCTATTGATTCATTATATCCAGGAAGTCCCTTTGGGATAAAACCACCATAAGCTGGAATTCCAATACCATTACGTAAATAGGTCATCATTTTTTGTTTATCAAACCCATAATTAATGGCTTGTCGTAAAAGGTTCGATTGCATTTCTAATACTTGAGATTCCATATAAAAACCTAAATACTCTGTGTTAAGGTATGGACCTCTAATCATATTTACATCGCTAGCATATTGCTCACGAAGGTTTCCTGTAGCAGTAAGAATTTCATCTTTGTAGGAGGCGTCTAAGCCAGAAACAAAGTCTATGTTACCTTGGGCAAATTGCAAAAACTCACTCTGCTTGTCTGGTAAAAAAGTAATGGCTACTGCCTCTAAATATGGTAGCTTTTCACCGGTTTCATCAGTTTCAAAATAATTTTTATTTCTTCGGAAAACGAGCTTCAAATTTTCTTCCCATCGTTTAAACTGAAATGGTCCTGTACCTATTGGGTTTGCTCTAAAATCATTATTATAATGCTCTACAATTTCTTTTGGCACTACAGAGCAATATTTCATTGTTAATAACCCTAAAAATGCAGGAAAGGGCTGTGTAAGCTTTATTTGAAACAAAGTATCGTTTACAGCTTTAAATGTGTCTACTTTATTGAGTGTCCAACGTCCTGGTGATGCTATTTGTTTATCTAATAATCTATTAAAACTATACACCACATCAGATGCTATAACGGTTCTTGTCGAGTCTTTTCCGAAGCGTTTATGCTTATGGAATTTTACATCATTACGCAACGTAAACGAGTAGGTGAGTGCGTCATCAGAAATCGTCCAATCTTTTGCAATGCAAGGTTGTACATTGAGATCTTCATCCATTTGTACCAAACCGTTAAATAGTTGGTTAATTGCCCAATTATCTGCATTATCTTTTGCAAACGCAGGATCTAACGAGCCTATATTTTTATGTTCGTTGTATCTAAAAACAAGATGCTCTTTTTGGGTAGTTGTTTCATTTCCGCAGGAAAAAATATTTACTACCAAAAGCAATAAGAGTATGTATTTAAAAAGGTTGTTCATAGATTATCCTTCGGGTAATGATTTCCAGTTTTTAATAACGTTAGTGTATAAGTATATAAATAATATTCCGCAGAAAAATAAAACCCAACTCCAACCAAACTCAAAGAGATCAAATAGGGTATCGCATTTATAATAGGTTTTATAATAATTAATATCATTATCACAAATGTCTCTTTGATGCATGCTTATTATTGAAATAATTAGCAATAGATATAATGGAAACCCTACTATTGAAATATTTAAGCAAATTGATACAATTAGTTTTTTAATCTTTTTATAAAAGGCAATTGGGATTATTAAAATTAATGTAGCTAACGCTAACGTAAAATAGGCTACAAAGTAAAGCCCTAAATCTTCATTACTGTTAATCATATAAAAAATTAATGCAGTAAACAGAGATATGGTTAGGGCGAGAACTCCAACAGTAATTATACTAAATAAAAGGTGCTTAAGTCCTGTAGTTCTAAAAATAAAAATGATGGTTGCTATCATAAACGCTAGCCATATAAAAATGTGTATACCTTCTAACGGGTCACTGGCTTTGATACTTTCTATATTTTCAAAAACATTACGCAGTGCACTGTTTTGATAATGATAGTTTGTGAGGTGGTTGTAATAAAACTCTTCGGTTTTTGTTCTGTCTACAGCTATTGGACTATCGTAAGCATATTTGCTTTTTTTGGTGTCTCTAATAAAGTTTTTGACTTCAAAATTATTAGGATGGTACACTAAATCTAACCACTCATTTGCTGTTAGATTGTGATCAATTTTATAATTATTTGAGAATTTAAGAAAGTCTTCTAGTAGTTGTTCAATTTCGTCTTTATCATTACGTTTTAAGAGTTCATAATTACGTTTATTTCTTAATTGATGCCTTATAAAAAAAGATGTGTTGTAATTATAGTTATAATCGTAATCTAAATACTCATCATAATTATAATCGTATCTATAGTTATCGTCTTTTAAAGTGTCATTGGTAGATACAAAAAATGTAGAAGAAAAATTGTAATAACTAGGTTTTGCAGTTTTAATAAATGACTGCATATTTACAACTGTATCCTTAAAAAAATAAATTCTTGTAGAGTCTAAAGTCTCGCTGTAAACATAACCAGTATTAGTAGAAAGACTATCGTTGTCATCTCTAGATCTAACTTCTACACTAGCATTATATGGATCGTCGAGTGGTGTTTCTACTTGGCGAAGAGAATAATATTGATAATTGTCATCTTCAAAAGTAAGATGTGGTTTTTCAAAATCTATAAATTTAGCATTGGTCTCGCAATACAAATTATAGAATGGTTTTGGAAATCTACGTTTGTTAAGGGTATAGTCTTTAAGGTTTTCAGATAAAAATAAAGCTGCATCGTTAGCAATTTCGATTTCTTTATTAACCTGTGCATCAGAATAAGTAGAACCAATATAAGTTTTTAAGCCATATTGATATGATATATAAAAGGTTGTACAACTAAATATTATTAATAAATAAGATAGAAATTGCCCAAACAACTTTATACGTGTTGTAGGATAAAAGTTTTTAAACGCATTATTTTTAAACATGAAAATGAGCCATGCTACTAAGAGCAAAATTGATAGAACTATTGATAAAAAAATAGAGCCATTCTCAAAGAATATTTGTTCTACAAAGCGCTCTTGTAACATTATGGGATTTACAAGTGTAAATAAACCAAATACAAAAAATAAAAGATGTAGTATTAGAGCAATTGATAACATCCAAACCAATTTGGTATTCCATATTGTAGGGTAGCGCTCAAGTAAAAATTGATTGGTTTTATATATAAATTTTTTCATTTTGACGCGAGATTAAGAAACGAAGAATCGTCTTGTAGATTTAGTAATATTTCTAGTATAGGTCACATCTACTTTGTGTTTACCTAGCGATTCTAATACAGATGAAAATGAAGTGCTCTCATTAAAGTAAGCTACATAAATACCACCATTATAGATAAGCTTTTCTATATGCAAATTTTTAAATATACTTAAGAGTTCATCACGTTTGGCCTCACAATCTATTTCTACAATAAGTTGGTTATCTTCATCTGCAACTACCTGTTTATTATCTTTATACTGTCCATCTTTTAAATAAATAACTTTATCAGAGATTTTCTCAACCTCATATAATTGCTGTGAACTTAAAATAAGTGCAATTGGGTTATTTATAGAGTTACACATTGATTTTAAATCCTCTAAAATTACCTGTTGTGCTAAAACATCTAAATTTGCTAAGGGCTCATCTAGCAATAACAATTCTGGTTGGCGTAGCAAAGTTCTAGCTAATTCAAATCTCATTTTGTAACCAGATGATAACTCACTCCATTTAAGGTGTTTGTAATTCCATAGCCCAAAACGAGCAATCATCATTAATACTCTTGTTTCATTTTCCTCTGGTGCAATACCGTAATTAGATAACACAAATTTGAGATTGTCTTTTAAACTACCATACCATTTTTGCGTGCGTTGTGGGATATATACCAAATTGGTTCTTAGATCATATTCTGAGCTGTAAGGTGTGTCAAAATTAAAATCGAGTGAACCTTCATTATATTTAATCTCCTTAGCTAAAACACGCAGTAGTGTTGTTTTACCGTTACCATTTTCTCCTACCAAACCATAAACTTCACCTTTATGAATTTTTACAGAAATTGGCCCAAGCTTAAATCTATTATAACCATAACTTTTAATTAAATCGCTACCAATAACCACTGGGTTTTTAGTGTTGTATTCTAAAATTGGAATTTTTGCAACCCGTTCTAAAATAGTAAGACATCGCTCAATTAACTCTTCTTCTTTCTCAGGGAATTGCTCTTTCCAATCGGTTAAAGCAATAACCTCTCGGTATAAATCTAAATCTTGAGTATCAATAACGCAGTCCATGAGTTTACGATAACCAAGAACCGTATCTTTGTTATTAAGAAACGAAATAACCTCTTTAATTCTAGCTTGGGCTTGCGACATACATTTACAAATTATTGATTTTAAAACGTAGAGATGGATAATTGATTGCGAAATCTTTAAGTATTGCGTAAATTTGCCAACTCTAAATTAGAAACAAGTAAATATAATAGATTTCTGAGCCTACAGAAATTCTAAACAGATTTAATGGATAAAAAAGTCGCATTTTACACCTTGGGTTGCAAACTCAATTTTTCTGAAACGTCTACAATTGCACGTAATTTTTCTTCGGAAGGTTTTGAGCGCGTTGACTTTAAAGAAAAAGCAGATATTTATGTTATTAATACATGCTCTGTTACAGAAAATGCAGACAAACGTTTTAAATCTATTGTAAAACAAGCCCAAAAAGTAAACCCAGAAGCCTTTGTTGCAGCAGTAGGATGTTATGCACAACTTAAACCACAAGAGTTGGCAGATGTTGATGGCGTAGATTTAGTTTTGGGTGCGACAGAGAAGTTTAAAATAACAGATTATCTCAACGACCTCTCAAAAAATGATATGGGAGAAGTACATAGTTGTGAAATAGAAGAGGCAGATTTTTATGTTGGGAGTTATTCTATAGGTGACCGTACACGAGCCTTTTTAAAAGTGCAAGATGGTTGTGATTATAAATGTACCTATTGCACAATACCATTAGCCAGAGGGATTTCTAGAAGCGATACTTTAGAAAATGTACTTGAAAATGCCAGAGCAATTTCAGCAAAAAATATAAAAGAAATCGTACTCACAGGAGTTAATATTGGTGATTACGGAAAAGGAGAGTTTGGTAACAAAAAACACGAGCATACCTTTTACGAGCTGGTACAAGCTTTAGATAAAGTAGATGGTATAGAGCGATTGAGAATCTCGTCTATAGAACCTAATTTGCTTAAAAACGAAACTATAGAATTTGTATCAAAAAGTGATGCGTTTGTACCTCACTTTCATATTCCTTTACAAAGTGGTACAAACCAAATGCTTAAATTAATGCGTCGTCGTTACATGAAAGAATTGTATGTAGATCGTGTTAAAAAAATAAAGCAAGTTATGCCACATGCATGCATTGGTGTAGATGTTATTGTAGGTTTCCCTGGAGAAACAGATGAGTTGTTTTTAGAAACCTATAATTTTTTAAATGAATTGGAGATATCGTATTTGCATGTCTTCACCTATTCTGAACGAGACAATACTGTTGCAGCAACATTAGAAGGTGTTGTGCCCAAAAAGGTTAGAGCTAAACGTAGTAAAATGTTAAGAGGACTCTCTGTGAAAAAGAGGCGAGCATTTTATGAAAGTCAAATAGGAAGCTCAAGAGTTGTACTCTTTGAAGGCGAAAATAAAGAAGGTTACATACATGGTTTTACAGAAAATTATATCAAAGTAAAATCTCCTTGGAATCCAGAATTGGTAAACACTCTTCAAAACGTAGAATTGACAGAAATTGATAACGATGGTTTAGTACGTTTTAATTTTGAAGAAGCAATAACCGTATAAATAACAGTATAACAATTACAGTTTTAAAACGTTATATGTTAATCTTCTCTAACTTTTTAGCAAGCAATTAAATATCAATTATCTTTGTTTACCAAATTATTAATCTATTATGTTAACTAAAGTTTCCCTCATACTTTTTACCAGTCTTGTTATTTTAAATTCTTGTGCTAAAGAAGAAACAGTCAACCAATCTCGAGTAATTGGAGAATGGAAATTAACCAATTATAATATAGGTTCTTCTTTTGATATTAATAAAGATGGTACCAGTAATCTTAATTTATTACATGAGATCGCTTGTGCAAATAACGAGGTTTTAACATTTGAAACCACAAGTGTGGTGTCGTCTAATGATACCTATAATCCCACACTAAATATTTCAAAATCTCAAATAGATAACACGTATACATTTAACGTAGAATGTGCTCAAGGTGTTATTGGTTTTGCAACAGAGTTTAGTCAATTAAATGCAAACACGTTTCAATTTAATGATAGCCAATTTACAATTGTAAACGATACTTTTAGCATTACACTTAATGATGAAATTCAAATTTTTAATGAAGACTTCACTACAGTAATAGAAACACGAGACATAGTCTTAACTTATACTAAGCAATAACTTACTCTAATTAAATAATTGCGAAGTTTTTTTCTTCGGAATTTTTATCATTTTAACGTCTAAATATGTTGTTACAACGTTTTATTACTTAAGAATGAAAATAAAATTTGCACACTATAATTCTTAGATTACATTTGCGCGATTTTAAAAATTGAATCAATAAATAAAATGAAAAAATTACTTATATCTGTCGTAGTACTTGTAGTATTAACTTACTTTTTATCATAAGCAACGTTCAATAACTTTTAACCAAAGTGTTGGTGTTACAATGCATAAAAAGTGTCAGAAATAAAAACCATAAAAGTGTGATTGCTTTTTTGGAATAAGACATTACAAGTGGGAATTGAACTTGTGATTAATAGCGACAAAAAAATCCGAAACGATAGTGTTTCGGATTTTTTTATGATCTATATTCTAATGCCTACAGGAAGCATTTTTTTGTATTTTCTATGTCGTCTAATAAACTTCGCTATTTCAGGACTTGTGGGTACAACGCTCAAATTGCTTTCGGCAATGTGATCAAACACTAAGGTTAAAAAATCTTCTTCAAAATTTTCGTCGGTGACACACTCTGGGATGATAAGCTTAGTTAAAAATATTTTTCGATCTTGGCTAGAGTACTCAATTATTGCAAGTTCCCCTTCTACTTTAAGTTCAAACTGTCGCAAGAATTCGTTGTCTGTTAATTCAGCAGCATCAATCATAATAATTTTGTATTTAATTCAATGGTCGGTAGGGTGGAACTATACTTTTATATAGTTTTGTAGTACAAATTTACGAAAAATATCATAGATACTAAAAAGGCGATAATTTAGATGCTTATGCAACAAGAAATTATACATGTTTACCTTATGCCAGGTTTGGCAGCAAATCCTACAATTTTTGAGCACATTAAATTGCCAGAGCATCAATTTGAGTTGCATTGGCTAGAGTGGATAATTCCGAAGAAAAAAGAATCATTAGAGTCTTACGCAAAGCGAATGATTTTAAATATTAAGCATGATAATGTAGTGTTATTAGGTGTTTCATTTGGTGGTATTTTAGTGCAGGAAATGAGTAAACATATGGCTTTAAGAAAGTTGTTTGTTGTGTCTAGTGTTAAATCTATGCACGAATTACCAAAGCGCATGAAGGTAATGAAATACACAAAAGCTTATAAATTATTGCCAACACAATTGGTAGCTAATATAGATTTTTTGGCAAAATATGCTTTTGGAGAGACCATTACTAAACGCATAGAGTTGTATAAAAAATATCTTTCGGTAAGCGATAAGCAGTACTTAGATTGGGCAATAGAAAATGTTATAGAATGGAATCAAGATTCTATTAATAAAAACGCTATTTATATTCATGGAGATAAGGATGCAGTTTTTCCACATTCGTGCGTTGGCAATTGTATAATTTTAAAAGGTGGTACACACATTATGATTATAAATAAGTATAAATGGTTTAACGAAAATTTACCAAAACTAATTTTGGACTAGCTTGAAAGCCATCATTAAATTTTATACATTTGAAATGCAGTCAATTAATGGCTAGCCCTAAATAAAAAGATTATGACAATTATAAAAAATATATTAGCTGCTATAGGTTTAGTATGCGTTTCTGGACTATTTATTTTCGCAGTGCAGTCTGATCAGGTTGATGAAAAAGATACACCTGTATCTGATAATGAAGTGGTAGAGACACCAAAATTAATAAATGATTATAACGTTTATGCATTATCTGTACCAGATCATTTAGATTTTGCAGGAGAAGAAATGCCATTAAGTGATCCAGATATTTTGGAGAGAATGGACAGAGAGTTATTGGTAAATACCTATTGGCAATCTAATGGCTTGTTAATGTTTAAACGTGCCGAAAAGTATTTTCCTATTATTGAGCCTATATTAAAGAAAAATGGTATTCCAGAAGATTTTAAATATCTAGCAGTGATAGAAAGCGGTTTAACAAATGCTGTCTCTCCTGCAGGAGCTAGAGGTGTATGGCAAATTATGCCTGCAACAGGTCGAGAAAATGGTTTAGAAATAAATAGTAACGTAGATGAACGCTACCATTTAGAAATGGCTACAGAGGTAGCTTGTAAGTATTTATTAAAATCGAAAGAAAATTTAGGATCATGGACGCTGGCTGCTGCAGCTTACAATGCTGGAAATGCAGGTGTTTCTAATCGTTTAAAAGATCAAGCAGTAGATAGCTACTATGATTTACTTTTAGGGGAAGAAACTGGTCGATACCTTTTTAGAATTGTTGCTTTAAAAGAAATTTTAAGCCATCCAAAAAAGTACGGTTTTAATTTTACAACTCAAGATTTGTACAAACCAATTCCTACTTATAAAGTTGAGGTTGATACTGCAGTTACAGATTTTACAAAGTTTGCTGAGCGTTATGGTATTAATTATAAAATACTAAAAATTCACAACCCTTGGTTAAGAGAGCCAAAGCTTAATAATGCTTCTAGAAAAAAGTATACTATAGAAATTCCTAAAGAGGGTTATTACTCAACAAAACCTTAATGATTGATTATGTAACAAGTAATACGTGGGTTATCTTAATTGTCATAAATTATCTTTTGGCTTTAGGAGCAGTTATTACTATTTTACTTAAAAATATTAATCCAACAAAAACCATTTCCTATATAATGGTTTTAGTCTTTGTTCCGTTTTTTGGGCTCTTTGTTTATTATATGTTTGGACAAGAGTATAGAAAAACTAAGCTTTTTAATAGAAAGGATATTTCTAATACAAGTGTCATAAAATCTGTTGGAAAAAATCTGCGAATTAAAGAGAGAGATTTAGAAAAATTAAATGTTGCTTTAGATGATAAGATAAAACTTGTAAAGCTTTTAAAGGCAAGTGAAAAATCTCCCGTAACACTCAAAAATAAAATTGATTTTCTAGTAAACGGAAAGTTGAAATTTGAACGACTTTTTCAAGATTTAAAAAATGCTAAAAACTATATTCATATTGAGTATTATGTCTTAAAGGATGATAATATAGGAACTGAGTTTTTAGATATTCTATGCTCAAAAGCTAAAGAGGGTCTAGAAGTTAAAATGACATATGATGATGTAGGAAGTAAGTTATCAGCTAAAATGAAACGTAAAATGAATGAGAGCGGTATTGAGCACCATCCATTTATGCCAGTTTGGTTTTCTAGTCTTACAGGTAAATCTAACTATAGAAATCATAGAAAAATTGCAATTATTGATGGAGAAATAGGATATGTTGGAGGTATTAATATATCTGATAGCTATGTAAATTATGGCGATGACGCTCGTTATTGGAGAGATACACATTTGAGAATTCATGGAGAGGCAGTTAAAGTATTACAATTTCATTTTTTAACAACCTGGGATTTTGTTACCGAGCAAGAAATAGAAATTAAAAAAGAATATTTTCCAGAGATAGAGTGTGATTACGAAATTCCAGTACAAATTGCAGCAAGTGGTCCAGATACAGATTGGGCTAATATTATGGAAGCTATATTAACTGCTATAAATAATGCCGAAAAATATATTTATCTAACCACTCCTTATTTTATTCCAAATGATCAAATTGTAACAGCTCTGCAAATTGCTTCAAGAATTGGCGTTGATGTTAAACTTATTATACCTAAAAAAGCCGATTCATTAATAGCAGAGCGAGCAACCGCATCTTATTTAGAACCATTGTTAGAAGCAGGAGTTGATGTGTTTTTATATACTAAAGGCTTTATACATGCAAAAACAATGGTTGTAGATGATATGTTTAGTACCATAGGAACATGTAATATGGATAATCGTAGCTTTAACATTAATTTCGAAATCAATGCACTCATCTACCATAAAGAGAAAAGTATAGAATTAAAAAATATATTTTTAGACGATTTAGAAAATTGCGAACAAATAGAATATGAGCGTTGGATAGAACGGTCTAAATTTTGTAAACTCCAAGAATCTTTTAGTAGACTTTGGGCACCTTTATTATAGTTATTCTAATGTAGAAATGATACCTTCATTTGTTGGCTCATCATTAAAAAGCATCCATTTAATCTTTTCATGCATAACGTTAAATGCTACTTCAGACCTGTTATTGGCATTAGAGATTGTAAATTTCTTATCAATTTTTAAAAGTTGTTTTTCTTCGGAAATAAAGAAACACGCAGGAGCTCCAAAAGAATGCTTAAACGGTTTTATAATGTGATTAGCGTTATTATCTCTTTCATCTACATAAGTAACAATTACATTAGAATTGTAATTTTTAGAATTTGCTTTGGCTTTATCTTTAGAATCCCAAAATAAAATAACGATATCTACTTGACCTTTATACATTTTAGACATTCTATTGATCTCATTAACCTCTTCATCCTTAATAATCTCCCAAGACGATTTAGTAATAAGTAAAAAAGGCTTATCAATAGATGCAGTTTTTAGTGTACCACCTTTAACTTTGTTAAGAGACACATCTCTAACATGACTAAATTTTAAATGATTTTCAAAAAGTGAATCAAAAAGAAACTCTGCGCGCTCATTATCACCATTTTGTATGGCAATTTCTGATTTCGCTTTGTAAGCTTTTAAATGTTGGGCAATCTGTGAATCAAAGTAAGTTTTTTGCTGTTGAGGGAACGCTAAAAACATACAACCTAACATTAGTATAGTAATATATACCCTCATGTTTTATTATTTGTTATTAACTATACAGCAAATGTAGACTGATTAGTCGGGAGGGCTTAAAAAACTCGTTAAAAAGCTCTATTTACTAGAGAAATGAATGCGAAGTGAACAATAAATCGATAAAATGAACGATGCAAAACGATATTATCGTCTTCGCATGTTACGATTACCGTAGTGTTGCTTAGGGCCTTGAGACTTTTTCATACCATCTTTCATCATCTTAATTTGCTCTGTTAAAATCCCTCTTTTGTCTAATTTTTGAGCTTCGTTTAATAGTTGTTTAGCCTCAATTACTCTTCGTTTGCTAAAAGCAATACCAGCAAGATTTAACTTTGCCATGGCTACATCATGATCCATAGAAAGACCAAGACTTAATGCTTTTTTAAAGTATTTCTCGGCTTCACTCATGTTGGTTTGAGAAACCATAACACCATGAAGATAATTATAATATCCTTCCTGCTTTTTTACAAGTGCTCCAGGTGGGTTTTTAATTTTATTTAACCAATTTTTAGCACCTTCAAAATCTTGTTTTCTAAGCTTTAAAAATGCTAGTAAAATAAACTCATTTTTAAAGTATAAGAAAATAAAAATTAATGATAGTAAAATATACATTATACCATTACCAATGTAACCTTCGGTAAATTCGTAAATAGCATACGCTATAATTAATCCTGCTATAACAAGTTTTATATTTTTATTGAACATGCTTTTCTATTTTATATGTAACGTTAGATGTAATTGTTGTAGGTACTTTAGTATTATTCATGTTACGCATGATTGAGTTCCCTTTAACTTTAGATAATGTAGACATGGTTTTTACAAAACCCGTTTTTTTTGATGTGGTTAAATTAGAAGTCATATCTCCTTCAAGGTTCATTTCTATATCAGCATCCTTATTAGTAAATAGAACCGTACTGTTACCTGTTATAGTTATATCATCCTTTGTAATGCCTTCTAAAGTCCATATGTTATTGGTTGATAAATCTCCTTCAAACTTATTCTCCCAAGTATCTCCAATGTTTACCAATTTATTAGGGTAAATGTAGGTCATTTGCTCAAAACTTTTTGATAGACTTTCATTACTAAACTCACCCTTCATAGATTCTTTCATGACCTCTTTAGTAAACTCGTCTAGATCACCTACTGCATTTACCATGTTAGAAATAAGTTCATTAGAACCTTCAATAGATTTAATTTTACCAGTTTTATACATAGTCATATATAAATCTACCTTTACCAATTGCGCAAAGATTTTACCTTCAATATTATCGTCTGTAATACTATCTTGAGTATTTACATTCATAATTTCACCAATTAAATTTGAAGTTGAGACCATTTTAAAACGATCAAACTTAAATTTAATTCCATATAAACTGTCATTAACTTCTTCAACAATAAATGTAAAATCTCCTTCTAATAGATTTTTCATTTCATGTTTTTGTCCATTCATATCCTGAACTATATCTTGAGTAGCGACTTGAAAGACTTTAAATTGATCACCAATCTCCAAGTTATAAGCTAAGCTAGTTTGTGCATTTATTATATTTGTAGCTATTATAAAAACAACTAAAATACTAGTAAGAAGAGACTTCATTTATATTGTGATTTTTCGGTTTACAAAGAAACTAATTTTTTGTGAATTTGTAACTAGTATACTAAAGGATATAAATAATAGAAAATAATTTTAAATTTAGGTTTGGCAAAGTAAAAACTCTTTGTATATTTGCACGCAGTTTTGAGAATAGTTCAAAACCAGAAAAAAGAATTAAAGTTTTTTAAAAATATACGACAATGCCAAAAAGAACGTTTCAACCGTCAAAAAGAAAGAGAAGAAATAAGCACGGATTTAGAGAAAGAATGGCTTCTGTAAACGGAAGAAAAGTTTTAGCACGTAGAAGAGCTAAAGGAAGAAAGAAATTGTCTGTATCATCTGAAACTAGACATAAAAGATAATGATTAACAATTGTTAATATAATAAAGGTGTTACTTAGGTGTAACGCCTTTTTTTGTACCTATAAGTTACCTATTTTTGAACTTTTAAAAACACAAAAATGCCAAAGAACAGCAAATTAAAATCTATCCTTATTATTGGCTCAGGACCTATAGTTATTGGTCAAGCCTGTGAATTTGATTATTCTGGAACGCAAGCACTTCGCTCACTTCGTGAAGATGGAATAGAAACCATACTAATCAATTCTAATCCTGCAACAATTATGACAGATCCCACAATGGCCGACCATGTGTATCTGTTACCATTAACAACAAAGTCACTTATAAAAATTTTAAAAGAGCATCCTCAAATTGATGCTGTTTTACCAACAATGGGTGGACAAACTGCATTGAATCTTTGTATTCAAGCAGATGAAAAAGGAATTTGGAGCGATTTTGATGTAGATATTATTGGTGTAGATATTGATGCTATTAATATTACCGAAGATAGAGAGAAGTTTAGAGAACTTATGCTTAAAATTGGTATTCCAATGGCACCTCAAGCTACTGCTACGTCTTATTTAAAAGGAAAGGAGATTGCTCAAGAGTTTGGGTTTCCATTAGTAATTAGAGCATCTTTTACTTTGGGTGGTGATGGTGCTGCTATAGTTCATAAAGAAGAAGATTTTGATGAATTGTTAACTCGCGGATTAGAAATTTCTCCAATTCATGAGGTTATGATTGATAAAGCCTTAATTGGTTGGAAAGAATATGAATTAGAGTTGCTTAGAGATTCAAACGACAATGTCGTTATTATTTGTACCATTGAAAATATGGATCCTATGGGTATTCATACTGGAGATTCAATTACTGTAGCTCCAGCAATGACATTATCTGATAAAACATTTCAAAAAATGCGTGATATGGCAATTCATATGATGCGTAGTATAGGTGATTTTGCAGGAGGATGTAATGTGCAATTTGCAGTAAGTCCAGATGAGAAAGAAGATATCATAGCTATAGAAATTAATCCTCGTGTATCACGATCATCTGCATTGGCAAGTAAAGCTACGGGTTATCCTATTGCAAAAGTTGCAGCTAAACTAGCTACAGGTTATACCTTAGATGAATTAAATAATCAAATTACAGGATCTACATCTGCGTTGTTTGAACCAACGTTAGATTACGTAGTGGTAAAAATACCACGTTGGAATTTTGATAAATTTGAAGGGTCAGATAGAACTTTAGGTCTGCAAATGAAAGCAGTAGGTGAAGTAATGGCTATTGGTCGTTCTTTTCAAGAAGCATTGCATAAAGCAACACAATCTCTTGAAATAAAAAGAAATGGTTTAGGAGCAGATGGTAAAGGGTATAAAGATTATCAGCAAATTTTAGATAAGCTTACTTTTGCAAGTTGGGATCGTGTATTTGCGATTTACGATGCTATACAAATGGGAATTCCTTTAAGTAGAATTCATGAAATCACTAAAATAGATATGTGGTTTCTAAAGCAATATGAAGAACTATATTATCTAGAAAAAGAAATTTCGACATTTACAATAGACACAATAGAAAGAGATTTATTATTAGAAGCAAAGCAAAAAGGATATGGAGACAGACAAATTGCTCATATGCTCAAGTGCTTAGAAAGTCAAGTATATAATAAAAGGGATGAATTAAAAATTAATAGAGTATATAAATTAGTAGATACATGTGCTGCGGAATTTAAAGCGCAAACGCCTTACTATTACTCTACGTTTGAAAACGAGGTAGAAACTGCTGATGGAAAAATTTTTCCAGCCAATGAAAGCGTAGTCTCAGACAAAAAGAAGATAATTGTTTTAGGATCTGGTCCTAATAGAATTGGTCAAGGTATCGAGTTTGATTATTGTTGTGTACATGGTGTCTTAGCAGCTGCAGAGTGTGGTTATGAAACCATCATGATTAATTGTAATCCAGAAACAGTATCTACAGATTTTGACATCGCAGATAAGTTATATTTCGAACCCGTATTCTGGGAACATATTTATGATATTATTCGTCATGAGAAGCCTGAAGGTGTCATTGTTCAATTAGGAGGACAAACTGCTTTAAAATTAGCCGAAAAATTAGATCGCTACGGAATTAAAATTTTAGGTACCACTTATCAATCTTTAGATCTAGCCGAAGATAGAGGCTTATTCTCTAATCTTTTAAAAGAAAATAATATTCCTTATCCGCAATTTGATATCGCAACAACTGCAGATGAAGCTGCTGCCATTGCAGATGTTTTAGATTTTCCAATATTGGTAAGACCATCTTACGTACTTGGAGGACAAGGAATGAAAATCGTAATTAATAAACAAGAGCTAGAAGAGCATGTTGTTGATTTATTAAGACGAATGCCAGGCAATCAATTACTTTTAGACCACTATCTTGATGGAGCTATTGAGGCAGAAGCTGATGCTATATGTGACGGTGAAAACGTATACATTATTGGTATTATGGAGCATATTGAACCGTGTGGTATTCACTCAGGAGATAGTAATGCAACATTGCCTCCTTTTAATTTAGGCGAGTTTGTGATGCAGCAAATAAAAGATCATACCAAAAAAATCGCGTTGGCTTTAAATACGGTAGGTTTAATAAATATTCAATTTGCTATAAAAGATGATATGGTTTATATCATAGAAGCTAACCCAAGAGCATCTCGTACAGTACCTTTTATTGCCAAGGCCTATGGAGAACCTTATGTAAATTATGCAACTAAGGTTATGTTGGGAGAAAAGAAAGTTACAGATTTTGAGTTTAATCCAAAATTAGAAGGTTACGCTATAAAACAACCTGTTTTTTCTTTTAACAAATTTCCAAATGTGAATAAACAACTAGGTCCAGAAATGAAAAGTACTGGAGAAAGTATTTTATTTATAGATAGTTTAAAAGATGACGAATTCTATAATTTATACTCTAGACGTAAAATGTATTTGAGCAAATAACCTATTTATTCGTTAAATGACGCTTTAAAAAACTTTTTTATTTATTAATTTAGCAATTTGTTACTATAACCTATTATTTTGAATATCAAACAATTCTGTCTAATTAGTTGCCTGTTAGCAACATCATTTACTTTTGCTCAAAAAGATATTTTTGATGTAGCACGAAGTGGTACTATTGACGAAGTAAAAGCTTTGATGGCTATAAATGCAGACACAATTAATGTGGCAAATAAAGAAGGATATGTTCCTCTAACACTATCTTGTTATAAAGGTAATACCGAAGTTGCTTTGTATTTAGCAACAAAAGTGAAAGATGTAGATGGTAATAGTAACTATGGCACACCATTAATGGCTGCTGTTTATAAAAATAGACCAATAATTGTTGAGCGTTTATTGCAGTTAGATGCAAATCCAAATTTAGCAGATGTTAATGGGACAACACCATTACATTATGCTATTATTTTTAGAAATGAAAAACTAATTAAATTGCTTATGGATGCTGAAGCAGATGTCGATTTTAAAGATAAAAGAGGAAATTCAGCAAAAAATTATGCAGCTATGACTAATAATGAATCCATAATAGCTCTTATTAATAAAAAATAATAATTATGAACAAAATTACTTTAGCCTTAATTGGTATTTTATACTTTAACATGGCTTTTAGTCAAAGCTATACCACAGGTATGATGAACTTTGCCAATAATTCTGGCATAACTTATTCTGTGCAAATAGATGTAGACGCGACCACAACAACATTAACTATGATTGGACCAGATACAAGATGGTTTGGTGTAGGATTTGGAGTTCAAAGTATGACCTCTGGTGGAGATGTTGTTATCTTTGATGGCACTTCAGTTACAGATAGATTTTATGGTTTTGAAGGTCAGCCAGAAGGACAAGACGCAACTGGTATTACGCCTACCGAAGATAGAGAAGGAGAGCGTGACTGGGTAACAGTTTCTAATACATTAGATGAACCTACAACCGTTAGAACAGTAGTTGCAACGAGATTAAATAATACTGGTAATCCTAATGACTATGTCTTTTCAGCAAGCGCTACATCAATTGATTTGGTTTGGGCAATAGCTAGATTTGATAATGATCCTTTAGTATGGCATGGAAACAATAGAGGTATTACGATGCAAGCTTTAACACTTAGCGAAGAATCTGTTGTAACTAATGATTTTAAAATTTCACCTAATCCAGCTAAAAATAGTTTCACTTTAGAGTTGGGAGCATTTAATAATGATGTTAGTGTTGAAATTTATGACGTTTTAGGTAAAAAAGTTTTAAATAGAAAAATTAATGCATTAACCACTTCGTTTGATATTTCTAAGTGGAATACTGGATTATATATAATTAAAATTTCTTCTGAAAATTCTGTATTAATGAAGAGATTTGTAAAGCAATAAACATTTTCTTACGCAATAAAAAAAAAGCTACAAACTGTGTTTTGTAGCTTTTTTTTATTTTAAATAATGGCGTTAACTATATATTAATATAGTTAATTTAGCTAAAAATTTAATTGTGATTAAAAACGGAATCATTTTTGCTATACTGTATGTAATAAGCTAAATAGATTTCAGAAGAAAAATATAAACTATGAAAATAAAATTACTTTTTTTATCAATGTTGTTTACATCTGCATTAGCTATTTCTCAAGTAGCTGCAGGACAAGTAAACGATTTTGAGGATGGAACTACTCAAAACTGGATTATAGGAAATCCTGCAGGTGCGGTTTCGCCTCCATCAAATGTAGCATCAGGTGGTCCAGATGGAGTCAATGATAATTATTTAACTTATACGTCTACACCTCCAGATACAGGAGGAGCAGGCAGTAAAATGATTATTTTCAATGCTTCGTCAAATTGGTCATCAAACTACACTAGTGAAGGGATTATTGCAATTAAATTTGATGTTAGAGTAGAAACAACAGATGTAAATTTACGAATCGCATTTCAAGGACCAAACGGTAAACGTATTTGCACAACAAATGCAGTAAACGTAGTTGCAGGTTCAGGTTGGCAAGCAGTTACTATACCTATTTCAGCATCAGATTTTACAGCTGTTGGTGGTTCGAGCGCTGTTAGTATAAGTGATGCTTTAGCTGCAGTTAACACTATGAGAATTTTAAGTAGCAATAGTCCAACATGGCTAAATGCTGATCAAATAATATCTACAATTAATTTAGATAATATTACAGCAGCAACTACATTAAGTACACAAGATTTAAATAAACAAAGTAGTTTTGAAATTTCTCCTAATCCTGCATCGTCAAAATTAAATATTAATTTAACTCAAAACTTCGATAATGCGACAGTTACAGTTTATGATGTATTAGGGAAAAAAGTGTATAATAATAGTATAAAACGTTTAAACTCATCAATTGATGTCTCTAGATGGAATTCTGGTGTATATCTCGTTAGAATTTCTACAAATAATCAAACGTTTACCAAGAGATTTGTAAAGCAATAAGTACATAAAATAACTTAAAGTTAAAACCCATTAATACTCATTAATGGGTTTTTATTTATATCGAATATAAAAATTTGTAAAAAAATCACTAAATTGTAAGATAAAATACACCTTAAATCTTAGAATTATGAGAAAAAAATACACAATCTATTGCCTTATAATTATGATTTATTTTGGATTTACGGTCCAAAATACAAATGCTCAGTTGAGAATAACTGAAGTTGATCCTGCTACTGAGCGCATTCAAATTAAAAATTTTGGAGCAACTGCCATAGACATTTCTAGTTATAGGCTTTGTTCAAAATTTAAATATGGAACTTTAAGTAATATGACAGTTACTAATGGATTACTCAACCTTATGCCTAATGCTACGGTTGATGTAACGGTTGCACTGTCTGGCGGAACCGCAATAGACGATGCTGCCGATATGGGCTTATATTTACCAACAGGTAATTTTGGTTCAGCTGCAAATATGATCGATTTTACTCAATGGGGAAGTGGAGGCAATGGTAGAGAATCCCAAGCGGTCCAAAATGGTTTCTGGACAGCAGGTACATTTATAAACGTTTCTGCACCTTATGAATTTATTGGTGGAGCTAATGATACTGGAGTAGCCTTTTGGGACACTTTATTAGGTGCTAATGGATTTGATAACATTAATAAGTTTAATATTTCTCCCAATCCTGCTTATACAAATTTAAATATTACTATTCCAAATAATATTGAGAATGCTACAGTTAGAGTTTTTGATATTTTAGGCAAAAAAGTATTAGAAAAAGAAGTAGGTAGCTTACAAACTTTTACTATAAATGTAGGTAAATGGAATACAGGAGTATATATTGTGCGAGTATCAAGCGAAGATGTCACTCAAACTAAACGATTTATTAAACAATAGATATTAATTAAAAAACCATCTCTTAGAGATGGTTTTTTTATAACCTATAATTATGAAATTTCGAACTGCGCATTCAATATACGTAGTAGAGTGTCATCTAAAGTTCTGGAAGCTCAATTCTAACTCTGTATTTTTTAAGGTCGTCTAAATAGTCAGTATGAGAAAAATCAGAGCGTTCAAACTCAGTTTTTCTAGATCTTTTTGTATCCATTCTTTTAATGGCTTTTAAAAAGCGTTTAACTTCGGTTTTATCGTTAACTATCAAACCAGGTACTTCAGCCGAATTACCCATTTCATCTTTAGCAACCATTGTAAAATAGGAAGAGTTACAGTGTTTAACCTGACCAGTTCTAATATTTTCGGCTTCCACTCTAATACCAACTACCATAGAGGTGCGACCCACATAATTTATAGAAGCTTTCATGGTAACGAGTTCTCCAATTTCTATAGGATTTAAAAAATCAACCGTATCTACAGATGCTGTTACGCAATAGGTCTTTGAGTGTTTAGATGCACAAGCAAATGCGATTTGATCCATGAGATTTAAAATATAACCACCATGAATTTTACCACCAAAATTAGAATGTGATGGTTGCATTAATTCTGAAATGCTAATTCTCGAAGAATCTATCGTTTTATAATTCATGCTCTTAATTTCTAAAATGAGGCGAAGACTCTTTATCTACTTTCGTAATGAAATATTTAGAATCTCCTAACCAGAAAAACGTGCCAAAACGCTCTGTATATGTTAGTTTAACATACTCGCCTTGAAAATTCTTTAAATCTTCAATAACTTGTTTGTCTTTATCTAATACTGAAAAAGAAAAAATTTGAGCTCCAGATATGCCTTGGCTTATTTCTCCTTCCCAAGTTTTAATAATTACCCCTTTGTTACTAAACTTTATAAGCTCTCCAGAGCGATAACCTTCACTGTAAGGCACAAAGTAGATGACAGCATAATAAATGCCAAGTAGGGCTATAAAACCTATAATTAGAAAACTTAATATTTTTTTCATTGTTATGTATTTAAAATTGTTACAATTTTCTAACAGAAAAAGGTGTGTTAATGTATGTACTGTTATTCTTTATCCTTGGCTCTTTTAATTATAGACTCTGGTAAAGATTTTTTTGCTTTAGCTCCCATTTTTTTTAGTTTCTCTACACTCGTTATTAAATTTCCTCGACCTTCAACTAATTTATTCATTGCAGACGAGTAGTCTTTTTTAGCATCGTCAATCTTTTTGCCAACACCTGTTAAATCTTTAACTAACCCTTCAAATTTATCATACAAAGCACCAGCTTGTCTTGCAATTTCTATAGCATTACGTTGTTGTTTTTCATTGTTCCACATAGTATCAATAGTACGTAAAGTGGCTAACAATGTAGAAGGTGTTACGATAACAATATTTTTCTCGAAAGCTTTATTATATAATGCATTATCTTCATTTATGGCTACAGCAAAAGCTGGTTCTATAGGTATAAAAAGTAGAACAAAATCTGGAGACTCAATATCATATAAATCTTGATAATTTTTTTCTGAAAGTTGATCTACATGTTTTCTAATAGAGTTAATATGAGCTTTTAAAAATAGAGGTCGTTGCTCATCATCTGCATTTACAAACCGTTCATAATCTGTTAATGATACCTTACTATCAATTATCATTTTTTTATTATTTGGTAAATGTAAAACCACATCTGGTAATACACGAGAGCCATCTGGTAATGTAAAACTTTGTTGTACGTAATATTCTCTGTCTTTCTCTAAACCAGATTTTTCTAAAACGCGCTCTAATACTAATTCGCCCCAATTACCTTGCATTTTACTATCACCTTTTAGAGCTTTAGTCAAATTTGTAGCCTCTTTGGTCATTTGCTGATTTAAATCTTTTAAACCAAGTAATTGCTCTTTTAATGACGAGTGCATAGAAATACTTTCCTTTTGCGTATCATCTACTTTTTTCTCAAATAGCTGTATTTTTTCTTGTAACGGATTTAAAATATTCTTTATGTTCTCTTTGTTTTGAAGCGTAAACTTTTCAGATTTTTCATCAAGAATTTTAGTTGCTAAAAGCTCAAAATCTTTTCTAAGTTGCTCTTGTCTAGCTTCTATTTCTTCGTCTCGTTTTAAATTTAATTTCTGTAAATTATCATACTCTGTATTACGTCGCGCTAATTCGGTATTCAAAAAATCTTTTTCCTGTCTTATAGCCTCACGATCTATTTCAATTTTAGAAATAGTATCATTAAGTTCTCCTAATTTTGTATTAAAATAATGGTTTTGTTTCTCATTCTCAGTATGATGATATGTCTTAAGTTCATCTATTTGTAGAGCTAAATTAGAGTTACGCTCTTCTAATGTACTTTGTTCACTTTTACTTTTCAGCTTAATAAAAAGCATACCTAAATATGCACCAATTGCTGCCGAAACTAGGATTGCTAAAATGAGAATGAGATTGTCGTTCATAAAAAGAATAGAAATTTACTCAAAGATAGGTATTTTGTTATTTAGAGCGAAGTGAAGAAACTATATAAATGCAATAGATTTTTTACAAACTTGGTAAGAGGTAATCCTATTATTTTTTAACCCTAAAACTACCAGTGTTTTTATCAAAACCAATTAGATCTTTTGGGAATAGGGTCTCAAAAACACCTTGCTCAATCAAATGACATGGCGAATTTGATACAACTTTATCTTTGGTCATTACAATCATTGTATCGCACAATTGAATGGCTAAATCAATCTCATGAGATGAAAATAAAATGGTTTTATTAGTTTCTTGAGCTAATTTTTGAAGCAATTTTAAAATATAGGCTTTGTGATACATGTCTAAATGGGTTGTCGGCTCATCTAAAATAATCAAATCTGTATCTTGAGCAAGCGCACGAGCAATCATTACTTTTTGTAGTTGACCATCACTTAATTCAAAACACTTACGATGTTTTAAATTGGTTAAGTTAGTTTGCTCTATAGCTTTTTTTACTGCGGAAATATCTTTCTCAGATAAGTTGCCAACCCAATTAGTATATGGCTGTCTGCCTAAAGCCACCAATTCATAAACCGAAAGGTTTTTAGCCATAAGTTGCTCAGTCAGCACCAAACTCATAGTTTTTGCTAAATCTAAAGCAGCGTAATTTTCTAGCGTATTATTATTTATTTCTATAACACCATTTAATGGTTTTTGAATTGCACTTAGGGTTCTAAGTAATGTTGATTTACCTATCCCATTGGCACCAACAAGACCAATGAGTTCTCCTTGCTTGAGATCTAAATTGATGTTATCTGCGATAACAGATGTTCCTTTCTTGGTTTTATAGCCTATAGAAAGTTGTTTAGTTTTTAAAATAGTATGTTTAATTTTTTCTGTCATTAAAATACCATTTTACGTTGTCTTACTAGTAACCAAATCACTACAGGAGCACCAATTAATGACGTTATCGCATTTATAGGCAGTGTATAATCACTAGATGGTAATTGTGCAATACTATCACAAATAAGCATCACAATAGCACCAAATAAAAATACAGCTGGTAATAATAGTTTATGATTAGAAGTATTAAAAATCTGTCTTGTCATGTGAGGTATTGCCAACCCAATAAACGCAATAGGTCCAGCAAAAGCTGTTATAGTTCCAGCTAATAAACTGGTAGCAATAATAATTATAAATCTGCTGGTTTTTACATTTAAACCTAAGCTTTTAGCGTAGTTTTCACCTAATAAAAATGTGTTTAAGGCTTTAATTGAGTAGATGGCGAGTAAAATTCCGAAGAGATAAATTAAGAAGAAAATAAACAATTCATTCCACGAGAGATTTCCTAAACTTCCAAAGCCCCAAAATATATATTGCTGTAATTGCTCTGCTGAACTAAAATAGGAAAGCACACTTACAACAGCTGCTGTAATGCTACCAAACATGAGACCAATAATTAAAATTGCCATTGTGTCTCTCATTTTTGAGGATACAAGTAATACTGCTAATAAAACTAGAAAACTGCCTAAACTTGCAGCAATTACAATACTCCATTTAGTTATTAGCAAACTTGCAAAAATACCTCCAAATAAACCAGAACCTAAAATTACTAAAGCTACACCTAAACTTGCGCCAGAGCTAATCCCTAAAACAAAAGGTCCAGCTAAAGGATTTCGAAATAAGGTTTGCATTAATAAACCAGAAATACCTAAACCAGAACCTACCAAAATAGCAGTAAATGCCTTTGGTAATCTATAGTCTAAAATGATATATTGCCAAGATTCGTTGTTTGAATTTCCAAAAACACTTGCAATAACTTCGGAAAAAGGAATACTCACAGACCCTAAACTAATATTCATAACAAAGCAAAGCAATAAGATTATTGCTAAGATGATAAATGTATATGTGTGTTTAGTGTTCATAATATTTTTTGTCATTAAGGGCAATGGGTTGTCTCCTTTTTTAAAATTAGAAGTTTGAGATTCTTTGCTTTACTCTATATGACATTAATCTGTTTTATTCTTTTAATTTTAAAGGTTTAAAAAACGTCGTTTCATAATCTGGTAATAATTCTGGATGACAAATTTTTATTATATCCTTGAGAACCAAATCTGGTCGTGCCATTCCTAATTCATAATAAGTTACACCTCCAGATTTACCTGTAGTGTTAGAAAATGTAAATATCTTTTTATTTTGAAAGGCGCTAAATTGCGTGTAATGAGAATTTGATTTCTCTAAGGCTTCGTAACTTGTGTAATAAGATGGACTCAACCACAAATCTGTAGTTTTAGCTTTATCAAAAACAGCTTCAAAACTTAGTGCAATGCTACCTTTTTCTTTTGTATCGCTCCATAAGTAATTTGCGTTGGCATCATTTAAAAACTGAGCTTCTGCGCTTGTGCCATTTGGTAAATACCATACATCTTTATACATAGCACCACATAAAACTGTTGGGCGAGTCGTAGCACTTAAAGCAATTTTTTTAGCATCGAGATAATCTTTTTCGATTTGATTAAAAATAGAGTCTGCTTCTTTTTCTTTGCTATAAAGTAATCCAAAAAACTTAATCCACTCTGCTTTTGCTAAAGGCGATGTTTCAACCCAATCTCCATTATATAGTACTGGTATTCTAGCTTTTTGGATGGTTTCCATACTTTTATTCGTGCCATCTACTCCAAATGCAACAACAATATCTGGACGCAATTCTAATAAAACTTCGGTGTTTATACCTTCATTTTTTCCTAACTCTCTTATATCTCCATTATCTATACGAGTTCTTGTTTTTTCCGAAGAAATATAATCTGTGCCAGGAAATCCAACCAAGGTTTCATCAACACCTAAGAGTTCTAGTGCAGGAATATGAGTGGTAGAAGTTGCCACTAGTTTTTTAATTGGAGTAATTAAAATACCATCATAGGCGTCTTTCATAAATGTGGTTTTTGCAGCTTCTTCTGCAGAAATTAATACATATTTATAAACTTTTTCACTCTTTGGCCAAGGGCTATTTATTGTTAGTATTTTATGATTGTTAGCATTGGTAACTGTAAAACCTTTGGCATATTTTAAATTTTGAAATTCTGCATTAGGTGTTTCTGTTTCTAATGGTGGTAACGTTCTAGATAACCCTTTATCTTCTTTACAAGATAGAGTTACACAAATAACTAGGAGTAATAATAAATGTTTCAATTGTTTTTATTTTTCATCAAAAGTAAGATTATTTAAAGATTTGGATAAATCATTAAACAAAATGTTTACTTTCGCAGCGAATTTTGGTTTGACTTACTCGCTAATCATGAGTATAAATGCATGATGAGATTCTAAATTTATTTAGAGTTGCGATAAAGTCAATTAAAAGGGAATCTGGTGAGATAATTATTTTCAATTCCAGAACTGTTCCCGCAACTGTAAGCTAGAAAGCTTGTTATTACCTTCAATGTCACTGGAAGTTTATCTTTTGGGAAGACCAATAACAAGACGCAAGTCAGGAGACCTGCCAAATTCAAACTAATAAGTCAAACTTTCGGGATAAAAGTTTTGGTATGAGATTTTCATGCTATTCCGATTATTTTAAAATTAAAATGAACACAAAAACAATTTTTTTTGGTGTACTAGCTTCTAGTATATCAGTATTGGGTTTTGCCCAACAAGCAGCAGACTCTTTAAAGGTAGAGCAGTTAGAAGAGGTAGTCGTTACAGATTCTAGATTTAATTTAAAACGAGAAAACTCTGGTAAGGTAATTACCAAAATTACTCAAAAAGAACTTCAAAATTTACAAGGAAAATCTATTGCAGAGATTATTAATAATACTGCAGGTATTGAGATTAACGGTGTAAAAAGTAATGCAGGACAAAACCTGAGCTATTTTATTCGAGGTAGTAGAAATCGTCAAGTTTTAATACTTATAGATGGCATTGCTGTTACAGATGCTTCTCAAATTGCGAGTACTTACGATTTACGTTTACTTAATGCAGATCAAGTAGAAAGTATTGAGATTTTAAAAGGAGCAGCAAGTACACTTTACGGTACAGGAGCTGCTAGTGCTGTAATTAATATAAAACTTAAAAAAGCCTCAAAAGACGCTTTTGCTATTAATTTAAAAAGTACGTTGGGTACTAATCAAAATCAGTACGAAAATGATTATGCAGTTGAGAATTTTGTAAATAGTGTATCTATTAATGGTACTGTAGAGAAATTTAATTATTTAGCAAGTTTTGGTCATCAATTTACAGATGGTTTATCTGCAATTGCAGTAGGCGAAGAGGCTGATGCGTTTAATGCTCAAAACGGAAATGTAAGATTAGGCTATAATTTTTCTAAGGCATTTACATTTAATGCCTATGCAAGTTTTGATAAGTTTAAAGCAGAGTTTGATGATGGTTTTGGATTTGCAGATGCAGATAATGAATCTATCACAGACCAATACAGAGTGGGTATTGCTCCAGAGTATAGCTATAAAAATGGTAGTGTAACTTTAAATGTAGCTTACAACGATGTTGAGCGCGAGATTAAATCTAGTTTTCCAACTCGTTTCTTAGCACGTAGTTTTGTAGGTGACCTATTTAATCGTTATAATTTTAATGATAAATTTTACACAGTATTGGGTGTAAATGCGCAAAAAAATGAAATCGAATCGTATTCTATACCATTTGGACAAAGCGAATTTGCTCAAGATATAAGTTCTCAAGAAGGTAATTTTGATATTGTAGATCCTTATGCAAATGTGGTTTACATCTCAGACTCAGGGTTAAGTCTTAATGCAGGTTTGCGTTTAAATAATCATAGCGAGTATGGTAGCCATTTGGTGTATAGTTTTAATCCGTCGTTTAAAAAAGATGTCAATTTTGGCTACATTAAAGGTTTAGCAAGTTACAGTACATCATTTATTGCACCTTCATTATATCAATTATTTGAACCTTCCTTCGGAAATGTTGATTTGCAACCAGAAGAGAATCGTACCATAGAAGTAGGAGCAGAGGTAAAAATTAAGGATAAAGCAACCGTAAGTGTTGTTTATTTTAATCGTTTAGAAGAAAATTTTGTTGACTTTGTAGATTTAGGAAGTTTCCAATTTCAGTATAATAACATAGAAGAAGATTTTACAGCTAGTGGTATTGAAGTCGTTGCAGATGTGGCTCTAACAAAAGCGTTACAACTAAGAGCTAACGGTACTTACACTAAAGTAGATGAAGATTTAAATCTTAGAATTCCTGAGTTAAAAGTAAATGCAACATTAAATTACCAAATTTGTGATGCTACCTTTATGAGTTTGAGTTATCAATTTAATGATGATCGTAATGATTCATTCTTTAACAGCAACACTTTTGCGAGTGAGACAGTGATGTTAGAATCTTACAGTTTATTAGATTTTTACATAAGTCATAAGCTTGTTGAAAATAAGTTAATGCTATTTGCAAATGTTAGTAATATTTTAAACGAAGAGTATAGAGAGTTATTTGGTTATACAACCAAGGGACGAAATATTAATATAGGGTTTACTTTAAGTTTATAATTGAAAAAGCCACTCGAGAGAGTGGCTTTTTTTATCTTAAAATTTAAACTAATTAAATTCTATCTTATTAATAAAGATATCATCTGTATCAATATACATGCCTTCTTCAAAAGGTTTTAAATTAATATCTTTTTTTACTGCTTTAAATTCTAAACGGTCTTGTTGACCAATGCGTCCTAACCCTTGTATATCTGCAAGTGCTGCTGCTAAAAGAGGTTCGTTAACATCACCTAAAGTACCAAAGTTTCTTGGAGATTCAATTACAGTGATATCTGGTGCTAATCCATTTCCGGGAACAGCCTCGTCATTTACATTTATAGAATTAGCCACTAAAGGTTGCATAGCGTATGTATGATTTGGGTTTATATCGCTAGCTGATAAATCTGGAGAATCATAAATTGTAACCGATGCCTGCGTTTTACCAGTTGTAAAGTCTCCAATTTGCACGACATTTATATATGAGCTCAAACTATTTATAACTAGTTCGCTTGCAGATGCAGATCTACTTGTTGTTAATACATAAACCTTATCTAAATTTAAACTGTTTATACCATTACCATCAAAACTATTTACAAAATTAAAATTGTTATTAAACTCTTGTAAATCATTATTGTAAACTAATTTAGAATACACGTCTCCTGTAAATTGTCCAGTAATCATACTTCCTAAATAAGAGGCAGTTAATACAGAGCCTCCTGAATTGTATCTTAAATCTAAAACTAAATGTTGCACATTACTTGCTTGAAATTGCGCAAACGCTGCATTTAACTCATTGTTAAAGTTTCTATTAAATGCATTATAAACTAAATACCCAACATTTTCGCCATTAACATCAATAACTGTTGCTTGGTGCACAGGGTTTTCTGTATATGTTTGTTTGGCAAGTTCTTGGCTCAATGATGTAGAAACTATGGTGTCATCATCTACAGTGTCTGTACCATTATCATCATAAGTTGCAAAATTGAGTGTATAAACGTCTTGACCTAATAAACTGTTTAAGTTACTAGTATTTAGTGGCACGCCATCTACCGCATCAAAAATTTGACCACGTTGCAATCCTAAATTACTAGCAACACTATTGTTAAGTACTAATCTAATAATTCCAAAAACTTCGGTTTCACTACCTGGTTTTAAATAGAGGTTAAATTCTAAACCGTTACTTATTGAAGTCCCAGCCAATTGTTGCTCAAATGCTATATAATTAGGTAAAATAATACTAAAACGATCAACAGTTGATCTATTAAAAATTAGACTTTCAAATAAATCTTCTGGCGCAGAAAAGCTATTTAAATACGTGCCATACTCCTCATTGGTAGTAAACCGATCATTTGCTAAATCTGGTACATCATCTTTATAAAGATACACTGCATTCATGCCTTTCCAAACAAAATCGTTTATTTCATTAACTCCAATAACGTTATCATCTCTATCTTCAAAACAACTTGTCAATGACAGTGTTAAAATGAATAGTAAACTAAATTTTAATAGTTTCATATGTAATTTTTGTGTTTTAAAATTTCCGAAGAAAAAAAGAGATCATAGCATTGTTCTACTTTATTCTGAAATTTTAGATTAATTTTCCTTTTCAACCTTTATTACTAAGTTAGTCTAGTAAACTCTAAATTTACTTACATTATTGTAAATTAAAAAATATCGTGTAACAAAACTGATACATACTCGTCGTAATAATAAGAAGCGGAATTAATCACTCGTTTTCTAACTAACAAACCACAAATGACACAAACTGATTTTACAAAATTAGTATTGCCTTTTAAGGATAAAGTCTTTCGTTTAGCAAAAAGACTTCTAGTTTCTCGTGAAGAAGCAGAAGATGCAACGCAAGAGATTTTGATGAAATTGTGGAGGAATAAACAGAAAATAAGTGAATACAAAAATGTTGAAGCTTTTTCTATGACCATGACAAAGAATTTTTGTTTAGATCGTTTAAAATCAAAACAGGCACAAAATTTGAAAATAGTTCATAGTAATTACGAAGAGAAAAACACCTCTTTAGAAAAGCAAGTTGAAGCACGAGATAGTGTGGATTGGGTGTCTAAAATAATTGAAGAGTTACCTGAGCAACAAAAAATAATATTACAGCTTAGAGATATAGAAGAGTATGACTTTGATGAGATTGCAAAAGTAGTAGACATGAATCCTACAGCAATTAGAGTTGCATTATCTAGAGCTAGAAAAACAATAAGAGAAAAATTAACTAATACACATCGCTATGGTATTAAATAGTATAGAAAAATTACTGGAAAAGTACGACAATGGTGAGACCACCATTAAAGAAGAGCAGCAGCTTAAAGCGTATTTTGCTCAAGATGAGGTTGCACCACATTTGGAGTCGTACAAAACCATGTTTCAATACTTTAACACAACAAAACAAGAGGATTTATATACAAAAGACGTTCCGTTAAAAACTAAAAAGAGTTACATCTATCAATGGATTTCTGTCGCAGCATTATTAGTACTCTCGTTAGGGATTTTTACCACCCAATTTGGTGAAGACAAAAAGACATTTGATGATCTCACAGTAGAACAGCAAACAGCATACAACCAAGCTGTAGAAGTTTTTGACCTTGTAGGTTCAAAATTTGAACAAGGAGAAAGCAATATGGCAGCGATTGGCTTAATGTCTAATAAATTATCACTGGGAGCAGAGAAATTTGAACATGTTACAGAGTTTTCTAAAGCAACCAACAAGATTTTTAAATCAAAAAAGAAAAAACAAAATTAAAAACAAAACAAGTAAAATACTAAAACTAAAAATTATGAAGAAGTTAATATTAGTAATCGCAATAGCATTAACAAGTGCTCTCTCTTATGGTCAAAGTATGTTTGACAAATATGAGGATATGAAAGATGTAAGCTCAGGAGTTATTAACTCAAAAATGTTTAGCATGCTTGCTACCATAGACATTGATTTAGATGATCCAGATGCGCAGAAATTTATGGAGATGGTAAAGAAAATACAAAGTGTAAAGATTTTAAGCACAGGTAATTCTACGATTTCTAAAAACATGAAAGCAGATGCCGAAAACCATATTAATAAAACAAACTTAAGTGAATTAATGCGTTTTAAAGATGGTGATCAAACGGTAAAGTTTTATGTAAAAGAAGGAAAAGATGAGAACCACGTTAAAGAATTATTTATGCTTATTAGTGGGCTAGGAGAACTTACAAAAGAAAAGAGCGTAGTCATTAATGGCGAAAAACGTGAGTTTGAAACTGTTGTGGTATCTATCACAGGTGATATAGATTTGAGAGAAATTTCTAAAATTACAAGTAAAATGAATGTGCCAGGAGGTAAGAATTTAGAAAAAGTTGGTAAAAAGAACTAATATGAACACATCAATCAAATCAATAATCACTATGTTAATTTTGGTTGTGACTTTACAAAGTTGCAACCAAGATTTAACATTGCAAACGTATTACGTAGACAATGAATTGGCTCCAGGTTTTACCTCTCTAGATGTACCAATTAGTATTTTAGATATAGATGAAGAAGCACTTACCAAAGAGCAGTTAGAAGCTTATGAGTCTATAGAAAAATTGAGTTTAATTGTTTTTGTCTTAGACGAAAGTAATAAAGAACAAATGGATATTGAGTATGCTAAAGTAAAAGCAATACTTAAAGACCCTAAGTATGAAGAATTAATGCGTGGAGGTAATTCTACCGATGGGAAATTTGTTATAAAGTGTATCGCAGACGGAGAAGATGTTGAGGAGTTTATTCTCTTCGGAAATTCAGAAACTTCAGGATTTGGCGTTATAAGAGTTTTAGGAGATGATATGAATTTTAATAAAATTGCAGAATTAGCTAAAGTACTGCAAAACACAGATATTGAGAATTCTCCATTAGAAAAATTCTCAGGATTTTTTAATTAAGCTTATGGCTTATCACACTGGGAAGTTGTTATACGACTTCTCGATTTAAACCAATATAATATATTGATTTAAATGTTAATTGCCACTTCAGGTCTGACCACTTGAAGTGGTTTTTTTTTAAGCAGTTTTAGGTAGAAAATAGCTGTTTAAGAGATAGAATCTTTTTCGGTTTTACTATTCTTAAATACAATACTTAATAAATAAAATGCCAATATAGCAAATGAAGAAAACAGTATGATTTTAACCACAAAGTAGTCTAGTATATCTAAAATGCCAAAAATTAAAAAAGCAACAAAAATAAGCCCTGAGCATAAAAGGGTTATTGTATTTTTTGAAGGCATTTTCATAACATTATATTCCTGTATAATTACTTGGGTTAATAGCTTTTAATTCTGTTTTAATAGCTTGAGAAACATCTAAAGTATCAATAAATTGAGAAATTGAATGTTCGTTAATCGTATCATTAGTTCTTGTTAAGCCTTTTAATGCTTCATAAGGATTAGGATACGCCTCACGACGTAAAATAGTTTGTATAGCTTCTGCAACTACAGCCCAATTATTTTCTAAGTCTTGAGCAAATTTAGGCTCGTTAAGTAATAATTTATTAAGTCCTTTTAATGTAGATTTAAATCCAATAATTGTATGACCAAAAGGTACACCAACGTTTCTAAGAACAGTACTATCTGTTAAATCACGTTGTAATCTAGAAATAGGCAATTTTGCAGACAGATGCTCAAAAATAGCATTTGCTATGCCTAAGTTACCTTCAGAGTTTTCAAAATCTATAGGATTTACTTTGTGAGGCATTGCACTACTACCAACTTCACCTTTTTTAATTTTCTGTTTAAAATAGTCCATAGAGACATACGTCCAAACATCGCGATCTAAATCGATAAGAATGGTATTGATACGTTTCATGGCATCAAATAAAGCTGCTATATGATCGTAATGCTCAATTTGAGTTGTAGGGAATGAGTGCTGTAAGCCTAATTTTTCTTGAACAAATTTTGTTCCGAAAGCTTTCCAGTCTATTTTAGGATATGCTACTTTATGTGCATTGAAATTACCAGTTGCTCCACCAAATTTTGCAGCACTTGGCACGTCATTTAATAAATTAAACTGTTCTTCTAAACGTACAACAAAAACTTCTATTTCTTTACCCAAGCGCGTAGGTGATGCAGGTTGACCATGTGTTCTGGCTAACATTGGGATATCTTTCCAATCCTCAGCAAGTTGTTTTAGCTTATTAAGCACTTCTAGATATTCTGGTACATAGACATCGTTGATAGCCTCTTTAATACTTAGTGGGATGGCTGTATTATTAATGTCTTGAGAGGTTAATCCAAAATGAATAAACTCTTTATACTTTTCTAATTTTAACGTATCAAATTTTTCTTTTATAAAATACTCAACAGCTTTTACATCATGATTGGTAATAGCTTCAATGTCTTTTATAGCTTGTGCATCTTCCGAAGAAAAAGTTGTGTAAATTGCTCTTAAATCATCAAAAACTGTTTTATCTACTCCTGCTAACTGTGGTAAATCTGCCTCGCAAAGCGCAATAAAATATTCGATCTCTACAAGGACTCTATACTTTATAAGAGCTTCTTCAGAAAAATAAGGTGCAAGATTATTAACTTTACTTCTATAGCGACCATCAATAGGAGAGATGGCATTTAATGATGTTATTGACATTGGTTGTGTGTGTTTTGTCCCGTTAATTAAGAGACCAAAGATAACATATGATTCTCTATTAACTAGGCTCTAACTATGATTTTTGCTTATTAATTTTCTTTAGAATATGTCGGGCTCTAGCTTTAAAAGCTGCGCTTTGTGTTGAGAAGTCACGCTCTAAAATAATTTTTAACTCTGGGTAAATCCAGTCTATATCTTTTCCGAAGAGAAATAATGTAGTCATGCTGTAGGCTTTTGGAGCTACTTTCTCGTCGTTTATCATCCAATCAAAGCAAGCTTCTACAATTTTTTCTTTATGTTTAGGTAGCAATGCAGCTTTTATAAGCGTTTCTTCATTGCCATAATAAGCATATGCTAAGTACTCGCAAACTTTAGCAACAGGTCTAACAGCAGGATCTAAATGTACACGATGCATGTTTTCTGTAAATTGATCTAAATATGGTATGCAAGCCTCTAGGTTTTCGCCACACATGAACTCAAAAACCCAAGCTGCTCTGCAAGAAATTTTATCATCAACCATAAAAAGTATGGTCATTAATTTAGGAATTAAATCAGGATTGTTAATTACCAGGTTTGCATAATGCATGCGTTTTTCTCGTGAGTGATTAACGTAGTTTAATTCTTTATAAAGTTCTTCGGTAGTCAAATTGATTTTTTTACTTTTATCACATACTCAATACGTAAAATTAAAGATATGAAAATTCTAAAAAAAATATTAGTAGCCTTGTTAATTGTATTTATAATTATGCAATTTTTTGGACCAGATAGAAATGAAGGAGATATTGCAACAGTAGATGCATTTATTGCAGAGACAAATCCGCCAAGTGATGTTAAAACTATTCTAGAAAACACGTGTTATGATTGCCATAGTGATGTAACTGCTTATCCTTGGTATAATAAAATTACTCCTGTAAATTATTGGCTGGCAGACCATGTAGAAGAAGGTAAGGAGCATTTTAATATTTCGGCTTGGGATAGTTATAACTTAAAGCGTAAAGAACATAAAATACATGAGCTTGTCGAGGAAGTAGAAGAAAAGAAGATGCCTTTAGAGTCTTATACATACACGCATGGTGATGCTAACCTTACAGATGAGCAAATTGCAGCAGTTGTTGCTTGGGGAAATGAGGTAAGAGCAAAATACCAAGCACAATTAAAAACAGAATAAGCTTCTTTTGATACAAAAATTATTAATTATAGGCTTTGTCTGGCCAGAGCCAAAAAGCTCTGCAGCAGGAAGCAGAATGTTGCAATTAATCATCTTTTTTCAATCTCAAAATTACGAGGTTACCTTTGCAAGTGCATGTGCTAAGAGCGATAATGCTTTTGACGTGACTACCATTGGAGTGAAAAGAGAAACCATAGAACTCAACAATTCTAATTTTGATGATTTTGTTACAAATCTAAATCCTAATGTAGTCGTTTTTGATCGTTTTACAACAGAAGAGCAATTTGGTTGGCGAGTTACTACACAATGTCCAAACGCTTTAAAAATTTTAGACACAGAAGATTTACACTTTTTAAGACGAGCTAGACAACAAGCGTTTAAATCACAAGTTGAATTAAGCAAAGAATATTTATTAAACGATACAACAAAAAGAGAAATTGCGAGTATTTATCGATGCGATTTAAGTTTAATAATTTCTTCTGCCGAAATGAGCCTGCTTCAAGATACGTTTGATATAGAACGTTCTCTATTACTGTATCTACCGTTTCTTTTGGAGCCAATTTCCGAAGAAAAAAAAGAAGGGTTTCCTAATTTTGAAGAACGAGCTCATTTTATTTCTATTGGTAATTTTCTTCATGAGCCTAATTACAATGCATTACTCTATCTAAAAGAAACAATTTGGAAAGGTATTAGAACCAAACTGCCACACGCAGAATTACACAATTACGGGTCGTATGCGTCGCAAAAAGTAACTCAACTACATAATGAAAAAGACGGTTTTTTAATTAAAGGCTTTGCAGAAGATGTTAATGAGGTTATGAAAAGCGCCAAAGTATTATTAGCACCAATTAGGTTTGGCGCAGGATTAAAAGGTAAACTTTTTGATGCTATGCAAAACGGAACACCTTATGTCTCTACAAGTATTGGAGTAGAAGGGATTGTAGATGATGTTAATAAGGATTTTGTTTGTGATACTGCTCAGGAATTTATCAATCATTCCATAAAATTATATACAGATGTTTCTACTTGGAGGCAACAACAAGCATATGGATTTGAAATTTTAGACCAGCAATTTTCTAAGTCTCATTTTGAAGATGAGTTTTCTTTACGTCTAGCTCAGCTGTCTAAAACGTTGACAGAGCATAGACAACAAAATTTTATTGGTCAATTATTACAACATCATACAATGCAAAGCACGAAGTATATGAGTAAATGGATTGAGGCTAAGAATTCTTGAGTTTTCTATCATTTAGAGCATAGCGAACAATCTAAGATTTGATAAGAGATTCTTCAGTCTCCCGATAGTTATCTCGATCCTTCTGAATGACAAATTAAGATTCTAGCAAAAACTACTCCTCTGTAGATTCTTCCATTGTATGATATACATTTTGTACATCATCATCTTCTTCTAATTTTTCAAGTAGTTTTTCTACGTCTTGTGCTTGTTCTGGCGTTAAGGCTTTAGTAACCTGTGGTATGCGTTCAAAACCAGAAGATATTATTTCTATATTATTAGTTTCTAGGTAAGATTGGATATTACCAAAGCTTTCAAAAGGCGCATAAATCATAATGCTAGTAACTTCATTCCCTTCTGCGTCTTCATCTGTATCTTCAAAAATTTCTTCTACACCAAAATCTATAAGTTCTAATTCTAAGTCTTCTAGATTTAAATCTTCTCCTTTAATTTTAAAATTACAAGTATGATCAAACATAAATACAACAGATCCTGAAGTGCCCAAGCTACCATCGGTTTTATTGAAATAAGACCTTACATTAGCTACAGTACGTGTATTATTATCTGTTGCAGTTTCTATAAGTACTGCAATACCATGCTGTGCGTAACCTTCAAAAATAACTTCTTTATAGTCGCCTTGATCTTTTTCGCTAGCTTTCTTTATGGCACGCTCTACATTATCTTTAGGCATATTTACAGCCTTAGCATTTTGAATTACCGCACGTAAACGAGAATTAGAATCTGGATCTGGTCCACCTTCTTTTACTGCCATAACAATGTCTTTACCAATACGAGTAAAGGCTTTACTCATTGCAGACCATCGTTTCATTTTTCTTGCTTTACGAAATTCAAAAGCTCTTCCCATTGCTGTTATTTTTTAGTAGTTGTAATTAGAGTCAAAATTATTGAAATTATATGGAATTGACAATACTTGTCTCTAGCATATTTTTGGAGGTATTATTAATCGTTAGGGATATGCTTAGACAGAAAGTTTGCATTAGCATTGTTTAAACCATTAATTGCATTTTGGCGTTTAGAGTTAAGCTCTGCATTTATTTTATTATAAGTGTTTGCGCCTTTATTAACCTCTTTTACCTTTTTATTGTAATTGTCTATTTGATCTTTTGTGCGTTTACGCTCTGGCGTTTGCTCTAATGTGGCTTTTATTTTTGTAAAGTCTTCATTAACAATTAAAAACTCGGTTATTTTTGGTATTTGATTTTCTCCCTCGTCTATAAAAAAATCAAACGCTTTTTTTGTAGCATTAATAATAGATTGATCTTTTTTATAGGCAGATTTAGATTTTAAAATTTCTAAGCCTTCTTTGGCAGCTGCCACGAGTGCATTAGCATTTTGTTGTATAGCGCTAACGTCATTTTTTTCTATGGCTTCCATTAGGTAAATTTCATTAATATACACTTTAAAATAGGTGAGATACATATCGTGATAATGCTCAAAAACTTGATTTGAGATGTTCATTTTTTTACCTAAATCTGATTCGCTCTCAATAATTTCAATGTCATGCTTAGCAGCATACTCATAAAAGTTTTTTTCGTATTCTTGTTGCGATTCTTCCATTTTTTGATCTGCCATTTCTTGAGCCAGAATGTAAGCTTCCATAGCATCATATGACTGTTCTGCAACTTCCTTCATATCAATGATTTTTGCATAATCATGATTTAGTAAGTTTTTGTTAAAAGTCATATGTTTAAGCACTTTTGCTTTATAATCGTCATCTCCAAAACCGTCAGCTTTTGTGATTTTAGCTATAGCCTGATCTATAGTTTTAAGTAATTTTTTGCGTTTGCCATCTATACTTCTAGCGCTTTTGCTGTGAGCAACTGCTTTAGTGTATTTCCACATATTTTTTGTGATTTCCTGCTGCTCTTCGGCAACGAAATCTAAATATTCTGAAGCATTATTAAAATTTTGTGCAGTGATTGATGTCGCTACAAATAGTAACAGTAGTGTTAGTGTAGAGGTAATTATTTTCATGATTAATTTAGAGGGATTAAATTAAGTAAATCTTGCAGAATGGCTTGTGCCTCTTCTACATAAATATCGTTTGTTAAATCTTTTAATATACTTTTATTAATAGTTTTTTTGTCTTCGTTATAGCTAATGACCTCGTTAGTGTAAGCTGTATTTTTAATTGTAAAATTTGAGATGTGATTTTCTAAAGGAGCATTGATTGTTTCCCATTGCGCTTTATACGATGACATCTCATTATAAACATTATTGAGGGTAAGAAGATACTCTGTGTCTAATTCAAAATGGTTTTTTATAATTAATTGGTTTAGCTTTTTTACAGAGTTAAAATTAGAATTATTTTGTACTCTGGATATACTATACTTTTTTAATTGCTCAATAGGAAGCGGTTTTAATTTAGGATAGTTTTTAATGCCAGCAATCGAGTCATTTTCTAGTGCATAGGCTGTGAATTCTTCTTGAGTATTAAAACCGTCGTAGAGGTTAGGCAGTATGATATCTGGAACCACACCTTGTGCTTGATGACTCTTTCCTGTGACACGATAAAACTTCTCTACTGTAAGCTTTGAGAACCCTAAAGTTTCATTTGCGTCTAGAGGTAAAATTACCTGAGCAGAAGCTTTGCCATGTGTTGTAGATCCAACTACGACTGCTCTATTATAATCTTGCATGGAGGCTGCAAAAAACTCAGATGCTGAAGCGCTATAATTGTTTACTAAAATAACTATTGGTTTGGTAAATAAAGCACCTCTATTTACATCCTTAATTGTAAATGTCTCACCATTATTATATCTCAAAATGGATAAAGGACCTCTATTTATAAACATACCCGAAAGATCTGCAGCTTCTTTCATAGAACCACCACCATTAAAACGAAGGTCTATAATTAAGCCTTCTATATTTTCTTTTTGAAGTTTGTAAAGTTCTTTAGCAACATCATTTGCTAAACCGAGACCATTAGGCGATTCTAAATCTGAATAGAAACTTGCAATACTTATATAGCCTACTTTAGATTTTTGGTCTATAATAAAACCTGTTACTGTATTTTCTTCTGTTTTGGTTTTGGTTTTGGTGAGTTCAATAGTTTTAAGAGCACCATTTTGTTTTTTTATTTTAAACGTAATTGTGTTATGCTCTTGATTGCTTGTAAAAGCCATAACATCTTGGTTAGAAATACAATAAGTTTCTAGCGTTTTTGTAGTTGTGCTTAATGATTTTATAATATCATTAACTTCAAAATTACCATTATTAAAAGCTGCACTTCCTGGAGTTATGTGCACAATAATTATATCTCCATTATCATTTTTTGTTGTTATTATGCCAAATGATAATTGATCATTAGATAGAGAATTCTCAAATATTTCCTTTTCCGAAGCATTAAAAAAAGAGGAATTAGGGTCATGATAATTTAAGTAAGCATTTAAAAATGATTCTTTTACAAAATTATCAACGCTACCTAACCTGTTTTGGAGTGTTTCTAACTTACAAATCTCTTTTTGTATGAGTTTAGGTTTTAATTCGCTTTCTAGAGATTTAAACTCTTTTTGTAAATGGTCTAGAACGGAGTCGTTTTCTATGAGCGTATATAAAATATTATAGCGTAGACGTTTGCTCCAGTAGCGTTTAATGGCCTCATCATTTTTAAAATAAATGAATTGCGATTCTGGTTTAAAACGCAGTGTATCCTTACCAGTATAGTCAAAAGTTTCAAACTCTAAATTAGAAATTATAATCTTAGAGTTTTCTATACGTTGGTTAAGAACTTTAGCGTATTTATCTATAAATGAACAATCGTTATTGTCTATATAATTATCTAGCGAGAAACGATCTTTCTCAAATTGTTTGACATCTTCTTTTGTGAGTAATCTCTTATCTTCATCGATGCTATTTAAAAACAAATCAAATACGTGAGTAGATAAACTATCGTCTACAATTTTAGGTTGGTAATGGTTAGTTTTAACTACCATTTTTAATGCGTCTAACTGGTCGCAAAAGACTGTTTTTTCTTGGCTATAGCCAAAGTAAGAGACGATAAAATATAATAAAATTGTACTTGCGTTTTTATGCATAGAGGTTTTAAAAAAGGATGTTTAAGTCTATTTATGCCAAAAATTGAATCATTTTAGTCTTCTACCTCAACTATGGCTTCTATGGCATCTGCTAGTTTAAAATCTTTTTCTGTAACACCGTTTGCATCATGCGTGGACAATGAAATTTTAAGAACATTGTAGGTGTTTGTCCATTTTGGGTGGTGGTTTTGAGCTTCACACTCAAATGCAATTCTACTCATAGCACTAAAGCAGTCTTTAAAATTGTCAAACTCAAACTCTGCGTGTAGCGCGTTATTTTTATATTCCCAATCAGGAAATCGTAGTAATCGTTTTTCTATATTTTCATCGCTTAATAAATCCATAACTTTTTCTTTACTTAAATGTAGCATATTTTTGCTTGAAAATAAAGGTATTTGTAGTTACAAACTATTAAAAAAGACAAACAGATTGGTTTTTACTTTAAAGTGTTATTTCGTTAAGTCCTCTAAAACCTCTGTACTGGTAATTTCTAAGTGTTTTGGGAGTTTATTAAATTTTGGTAATACTGCTAAATAACGATCTTCATTTGTTGTATAAACGTGTTTATAAATAACGCCATTTTTTGAAGATATTTGCTTTACAATGTCTTTAAAATAATCATCGTGATGTACTAAATCTGTACTTCCAAGATGAAATATACCAGACTTATTTTGATTTATAATGTAATGAATTTGTTGTGTTACTTTAGTGTCTGTAGTAACATTCATGATAATATTAGGGAAAATCTCTATGGCAGTTTTATCTTGTAAATGCTGCCTTATTTCTTTAAGTCTAGGAGATTGAGATCCTAATACCATAGGTAATCTAATAATTGCTACTTTTTTCTTTGGTAAGCGCAATAGCATATTTTCAATTTTTATTTTGAAATGTCCATATACACTTCCACTTAGAGTTTTGTCAAACTCGTAACTAGGGTATTTGCTATAGGCATCAAAAACATTGGCAGATGATAAGAAAATGAGTTTGCTGTCATGATCAAAAAGGTACTCTGCAATATGTTGATGAGCTATGGTTTGAGCTCTAAAATCTCCTCTTAAACAAGAAATTATAATAGTAGGTTTTGTAGCCTCTAAAATTTCGTACACATCATCTTCTTCTACATTGTATTGAAAAAACTGATGGTTGTCTTCGTATATTTTTTTTGATACTCTGTAAGTGCCAAAAGTTTTAAAATAACCTAATAGCTCTTTGTAAATGGCATTACCTAAAAAACCACTTGCACCTAATATTAAGATACGATGTTTGCTATTATACGTTTTCATTGTAGATTATGGCAATTTTTTAATTTAGAAAATAGATAAATTGGTTTTGGTAGTAAAAATCTCTAATGCTTGCATTCCCAATTTTGAATTTCCCTTAGGGTTTAGGCCAGGTGACCATACAGAAATCACAAACTCTTTTGGTAATAGAGCCACTATGCCACCACCAACACCACTTTTGCCAGGTAAGCCTACCTCAAAGGCAAATTCTCCAGCTTCATCATAAAATCCGCAGGTTAACATTATTGCATTAATACGTTTGGTATGACTTTTTTTAAGATGTACTTTTTCTAACATACAAGCTCCTTTGTTTGCAAAAACGTAAAAGGTTTTGGTTAATTGCTCACACGTCATTTCTAAAGCACATTGGTGGAAATAAAAATCTAAAACTTCGTCAACATCATTTTTAAGGTTTCCAAACGATTTTAAAAGATTAGCTCCAGCATAATTTCTATAACCTGTTTCTTTCTCAGATTTTGCTACTTTTTCATTGTAGATTATACTGTCATCATTGGCCAATTGTCTAACAAAATTTAAAAAATCCTCTTTAGGGTTATCTAATTGTGATACCAAAATATCTGCAATAACCAGAGCTCCAGTGTTTATGAGTGGATTTCTAGGAATACCATTTTCTTGCTCTAATAATGATAAGTGATTAAAAGGATTTCCTGATGGTTCTACATCCACACGTTCCCAAAGATTATGACCTTCTATAGCAATAGCTTTTGCTAAGGTTAAAACTTTAGAAATACTTTGTATTGAAAATTTTTGATCGTATTGACCAACACCATAACTCTTATCTCCAACAACTTGAAGATGTATACCAAATGCATTTTTGTCAACATTTTTAAGTTCTGGGATGTATGATGCTACTTTACCCTTATCTTCTTTATTGCTGAGTTTATTATAAATGTCATTTATAATGCTTTGATAGTCTTGCATATTTTATTAACCTTTATAAAAAGGTAGTTTTACAACGGTAGCAGGTACTGCGTTTTTTCTTATTTGAATATTAATTTTACTGCCAACCTCTGTAAATATTGTAGGCACATAACCTAGACCAATACCTTTACCTAAACTTGGTGACATGGTACCAGAGGTTACTTCTCCAATAGTTTTACCATTAGAGTCTACAATGTCGTAACCTTGACGAGGTATACCACGCTCGTCAATCTCAAAGGCAACTAATTTACGTTCTGGACCACGACGTTTCTCATCCTCTAAAGCATCAGAGTTTGTAAAAGATTTAGAAAATTTAGTAATCCATCCTAAACCAGCTTCAATAGGAGAGGTGGTGTCGTTTATATCATTTCCGTAGAGACAATAACCCATTTCTAGACGTAGCGTATCTCGTGCAGCTAAACCAATTGGTTTAGCACCTGCCTCAATTACTTTATCCCAAATTTGTTTAACCTCATTGTTTTTACAATAAATTTCAAATCCACCGCTTCCAGTATAACCCGTAGCCGAAATGATGACATGCTCAATGCCAGCAAAATCTCCAACAACAAAATTATAAAATTTAATATCTGCAAGATCATGACTAGATAGAGCTTGCATCGCCTCAACAGCTTTTGGTCCTTGGATTGCTAATAAAGAGTAGTCTTCACTTAAATCTCTCATAGTAGCGCCAACGTCATTTTTAGACGAAATCCATTGCCAATCTTTTTCAATATTACTTGCATTAACAACCAAAAGATAAGATTCATCTTTAATTTTATAAATGATGAGGTCGTCTACAATACCTCCATCATCATTAGGTAAACAGCTATACTGCGCTTTACCAATTGTTAATTTTGTTGCATCATTACTACTCACTTTTTGAATTAGTTCTAAGGCGTGAGGACCTTCTATCAAAAATTCTCCCATATGAGACACATCAAAAACACCAACACCTGTTCTTACTGCTTCATGTTCTACATTGACACCATCATATTGCACTGGCATATTATATCCTGCAAAAGGAACCATTTTAGCACCAAGTGCTTCGTGAGTTGCTGTTAAAGCTGTATTTTTCATCGAGAAATAATTTAATTTTTGTACTTAATAAGACACAAATGTATCGAAAAATAATTGTTCTTAAGGTGGAGTTTTAGTTTAAAAACAGATTAAAACTTTGTTAATTTTATTTTTATTTCTTCGGAAGGATGAGATATTTCTTTATTTTCAATGTTTAAACATTATAACTTATGAAGCTCTCAATAACACTCATTTTTTCATTATTTTTTTTCTTCGGAAGTATGGCGCAAAGTGGTACGCCAAAAGATTATTTAAGCAAAGAATTTCATAAAGAACGTCGCGATGCTTTAAGAGCAAATATGCCAGCAAATAGTGTTGCTGTGTTTTTTGCTAATCCGGTGAGAAATCGTGCTAATGATGTAGACTATGTATATCATCAAGATCCAAATTTTTATTATTTAACAGGTTATAAAGAACCGCATGCTGTTTTAGTGATATTTTCTGAAAGTCAGAACGTTTCCGAAGGAAAACCCTATAACGAAAAACTCTACGTGCAACAACGAAATGCGCAAGCAGAGCAATGGACGGGTCGTAGACTTGGAGTAGAAGGAGCAAAGACAGAACTGGGTTTTGACCAGGCTTATAATGGTAGTGATTTTAAAAACTCAGGAATAGATTTCGCATCTTTTGATAAGGTGATGTACGAAGATTTTAGAGATGATTATCGAGATACAAGAAATACTGCAGATTTGTATGATTTAATACAATCGTTTAAAACTCAAATACAATATGATAATAGTTTTACAATAACCAATACGACTAATGATGTAGAGGTTGATAGCGATTCTAAAGTAGAAACAGTAACGGTAAAAAAGGATACGAGAACTTTATCTCGTTTAATGGCTGGTTTACGAGAAGTAAAAACAGAAGAAGAACTGCTATTACTAAAAAAAGCAGTAAGAATATCTGCGATGGGACAACGCGAAATTATGAAAGCTATGCACCCTGGAATGTCTGAAACCGAAGTGCAAGGTGTACACGAGTTTATTTACAAAACGTATGGTAGTGAGTACGAAGGTTACCCAAGTATAGTAGGAGCAGGTAATAATGGTTGCGTTTTACATTATATAGAAAATACTAAGATGAAAGTAGAAAACGATCTTGTATTGATGGATCTTGGTGCAGAGTATCATGGTTATACTGCTGATGTTACTCGAACTATACCTGCAAATGGGAAGTTTACAAAAGAACAAAAAGCTATTTATGACATTGTATATAAAGCACAAGAAGCTGGCATAAAAGCTACGGTTATTGGTAATACGATGCAATCTCCTGATACTGCTGCAAGAAAAGTAGTTTACCAAGGTTTAATAGATTTGGGTATTGCTAAAAATACTACCGAAGCAAGACAGTATTTCCCGCATGGTACGTCGCATCATATTGGTTTAGACGTTCATGATCCTGGTACTTACGGACAATTACAAGCTAACATGGTAATAACGGTTGAACCTGGTATTTACATCCCAATTGGTAGCGATTGCGACCCTAAATGGCATGGTATTGCTGTAAGAATTGAAGATGATATTTTAATTACAGAAAACGGACCTGTAAATCTATCTGCAGAAGCTCCTCGAACTGCTTCGGAAATTGAAAAATTAATGAAAGAAAAGAGTGTTTTGAATAGATTGGAGTTGCCGAGTTTAGATTAACTTTTTCAATAAAACCTAGGGCTTAAATAACATCTTAGACTTTTACTTTAAATAATAATAATAATAATAATAATAATAATAATAATAATAAAATCTCAAAACAATTGACGTTAACTCAAGTGGGTAATTATTACTTAAGTTGACGTTAATTGTAATTGAGATTTGTGATTCTAATTCTGTTTTTCCGAAGAAAAAATGTTAGAAAATAGTTCTATCCTTATTTTTTAAAATCGGTTGGTTTTAAGTTGTTATCAAACTTTATATCTGTCCAGTTTACAAGTATCCATTCGTCTTTAGTTTCTTCTGCCTCCCAATTAGAACTTTTATAGCGACGTTTTGTTGGTATTAAAATGCCATCAATATTTTCATATTCCATTTTCATTAGCATTGGCTCTGTTCTCCCAAAATCCATTACCGTAAAAAGAAATTGATCTACCAATTTGGTGTCTCTGTTTATATATAATTGATAAATATCTTTTGGTGTGTCATCCTTAGACTCAAAAGTTACTTTTACAATGTCATATATTTTAGTATCTAGTTTTTGCTCTTTTATATATTCATATTGCAAACCCGGATCTAATAATTTTTGCATCATAGTAAACCAATAATAATTTGTTGGTCTATTAAAAGCAACTCTTTTTAAAGCAGTAGTATCTGTAATAATTTGGCCTTCATTTTTTAACCAATACTCTTTGCCATCATAACCTTGCTCTACGAGTCCCTTCAGATTTTTAAGGGTTCTTTCGTGTTTACTGTAAGCGCCATATGATAACTCATCGTTAAAGATGTACTTCTCTGTAGAGACGTCTGTTTTGCCATCTGGAGTTTTGTAAGTGTAAGTATAGATTACATCTTTTTTATTAGCCAATTTACTATAATCACCAACTTTTTGGGTCATTTGATATACCAACTCATGGGCTTTATTTTGAAAGTTGGGAAAGCTATCTTTTTGCTCAACCGTAGTAGTTGTATTTTTGCTTTTTTTAGATTCTTCAGCGCAACCAATAAAGAGTGCAGCACTAATAAAAATTGAGAAAATAATATATTTATTCATACTTTATGTTTTTGATTTAAAGTCTAAAATAGACTATGCATAATGTTATAAATTATTACAATGCTAAGTTTGACATTAAGGTTAGCTTTTAATAATTTGTTAGTTTAATTTTATATTAATTTTAGAAAAAATATAATATAACTCGGTTGCAATTTGTAAGCTTCTTTCGTTATATTTTTCTATTTGTTGAGGTGTATTGTCAAATACTTTTGGGTCTTCAAACATGATGGGAAATTTCTTTTCTGATCCAAATACAAGAGGACAAGCTTCATACGCAGAGTCACAAGTCATAACTGCAGCAAACCCAGATTTTGGGTTAAAATCATCATCAAATTTCTTAGAAAAGCCTATGATAGGATGCGCGTTAGCTGCATATTTTATGCTGTAAATAGGATTTTTTCCTTCGGAAATCGTCTTAACTTCAAAACCAGAATTTTTAAGGGTTTGAGCAACTGTTGGAAAAAGTGCAGTAGCCTCTGTTCCGCCAGAATAACAAAATACATTTTTAATATTAAAATGATAAGCCAACGTTTGTGCCCAAACTTGAGATAAATGACTTCTTCTTGAGTTATGAGTGCAAATAAAATTAATACGTGCGACTTCGTTTTTAGAAACTTTTGATTGAATAAATTCTGCCAAAGGATCTAAAATTGCTTTTCTATTATTTGAAATTGTTGCAGGATTTAACTTATTGATTAAAGTCTCTATTGTATTATAAAGTGTTGGTTGTGTAATCATTATCTCATTAAATTTTATTAGCAACAACCACTACCTGGCGCACATGTATTTTTAGACGATATTTTAGATAGTTCTAGTTTTGGTTTTGCTGCAGGAATTCCGCATTGATCTTTTGCCAAACAATCAGTTTGTTTAGAGGTCAATAGAAAGTGAGTTTCGTCAAAATCTAGACCAAATTTTCCAATAGTATCTGCTTGATATTCTACTTCAATTTCTAAATCTTCAATACCCAAAACATTTTCAGAAAGTTCAATAATATTTAATAATTTTTCTGGATGCAATCTATGGTCATAATCATTAGCATTCCAAAGTTGAAAATTTACAACCTCTTCTTTTCTTACGGTACCACCACAATCTATAAAGTGTTTTGTGATTTTACCAACCTCTGTAACATGGAAGTGATTTGGTACTAATTCTCCATTTGGAAGTTTAAATGATATCGTTTCTAAGTTATTGAGCGCTTGTTTTACTTGAGATAGTTTCATAAAATTATTTACTGTGATTATACATTATAAGATTTAGCAACATTCTGATTTATTAAGGTCCTGATTTAAAAATTGTGACATAACCTCTTTCATTTTAGTCCAATTTACCGTGTCAATGCAATAGCATACGCTAGTTCCTTCAACATTTCCTTTTATTAAACCTAGATGTTTTAATTCTTTTAAATGTTGAGATATCGTGGGTTGAGCTAAGCCAATTTCATTTACCAAATCTCCACAAATACAATTGTTTATTTTAAAAAGGTGTTGTAAAATTGCTACTCTTGCAGGATGACCAAAGACTTTAGCAAATAAGGCTATTTCATTTTGAAGGTCGGTAAACATTTCGGTTTTTGCTAATCCCATTTTTTTTAATTCATTTGTTTATTGCAATATTACGATTAATGTATAGAATCACCAAATATTCTTTATAATAGTAAAGCTTATAAACTTTATATAAGCTTTACTATAATAATTGTTTTATGCAGTTTGAGATTGCCATGCAAATTTTTCAAAAGCACTATCTACTGGTGTATTAGCAATATGATTTGTGTAATTACTAATTACTTTTTGAGATAGTCCTAAAATAATTTCTAGTACTTGTCTTTCTTCATAACCAGCATTGTAAAACTCGTTTAAGTCCTCTTGAGAAACATGTCCTCGATTTTGCGTTACTTTAAGCGTAAAGTTGTGCAGCGCTTGTAGTTTCTCGTTTGGCATTTTGGTTTTATTTCTTAATGCCTCTGTAATAGCAGGATCTACCTTCATCATATTAGCAATACCTGTATGTGCAGGCACGCAATAATGACATTCGTGCTCTACATTAATTGTTTGCCATACTACTGTTAGCTCATCATTATTAAATGATGATTCTGTAAATAATTTATGCAGAGTTTGGTAGGCTTCTAAGATATTTGGTGCACCTGCTAGAACACCATGTAATCCTGGAATCATTCCATACGCTTTCATAGATTGGTTTAATAATGTTTTGCTCTCTTCTGGAGCAGAATCAAGGTCGTGAATTTTTAATGTTGTCATAATTTTAATATTTAATGTTCAATTTAAACTAAACAATTGTTTAGTTATTAGTTAAAAAAAATCTTTATAGATTTTTAAAGGTCATTTCAATGTAATCTTTAATTTCTTCTTGGCTATTAACTCTAGTGGCAGATGCTAAACCATGTTTGGCAAGTAATAAATAATTAGCTTGTCTTAAAATGGTAGCTTCATCCTTTGTAGGATCGGTTTTTAATTTTTCTATGAATAATTCTTTTAGATTACCCATAAAATCATTCATTTGATTATTCACGATAATATCTTCTTTGACAGAAAACTCGTTGTAAGTATTGGTAAACAAACACCCTTTTTGATTTCCACTAACATTACAGATTTCTACAGAGTTGTAAAAAAAATCTTTAATGTCTTCTACACCATTATTAGAGTTTTTAAAGGTTTCAAAAATAGATCTTACTTTACTTTTATAGCTTTTTAAACTTTCGATAAAAACACCATGTTTACTACCAAAGCTAGAGTATATAGAGAACTTGTTAATGCCCATTTCTTTTTCAAGCATTTTCATTGATGTTGACTCATAACCGTTTCGCCAGAATAAATTCATAGCTTTTTCGATAACTTCATTTTCAATATATTCTTTTTTTCTAGCCATTAATTTTAATTTCAATACAAATCTAAACAATCGTTTAGTATTAAACTAGTTTTTAACTTTTAATTTAGTTTTTAGATTTTTTAGATTTGGAGTAGAGGATTTAATTTAACTCTAATTATATCATGCTTAATAATGCATAACAGCTCATTATTATTTAAAAGCCGATACCGATTTTGTATAAAATTTCATCTCTTAAGTAAACAACGCCACCAATTATGGTAATGCTTTTACCTATTCTTACTTTTAGACCAGCTTCAGGATAAAACGCTAAATGGTCTTCGCCCTCTAGAGCGTAATAGTCATTAACATTTTCATTGTCGTTATTGTTAAAACGCTCCTTAAAATTTATGCCACCACCAGCATATATCCATACGGGATAGTAAATAGGATAAGAAAAACCAACACTTAAGCTTGCTACAGCAATTTTTTCGCCCTCTGGTATTTGGTCTTCGGTTAACACTAGTTCTGGTTCTTTGTACTTGAGTTCTAAGACTTCTGGTGATACTCTTAAATTTGTATAAAGACCTATTTTATCTTTGTTTAAACGCCCTAGCGTAATACCGTATTTATTTTCATTTTCATAAGTGAACCCAAAATAACTTGATGATACTTGTCTTGATTTTTTTGTGGCTTTTTTTAAACCTTTTTGGGCATCTTCAATATCTTCTCCATTAGGATAATTTTGTACATATTTTGAATAATTTGAAATTGCCTTTGTATAGTCTTTGTCTTTATAGGCTTGATTTGCAAATTTGAAATAACTGTTTCTTATGATTTGGTTTACTTCGGTTGCATATTTACCGTATGGATATTTATTAATGTAGTTTTCGTAATTTTCTATGTAATTATTTGTTTTGGCATAGATATAAATGTCATATTCTATTTTTTCGGCTAATTTAAATTTTACCTGTTCTCTATATGCTCCTTTTTTGTAATTATTCAAATAATAGTTTAATGATTCTTGGGAGCCTATATTGATAGCGTTCTCATACGCTTTCTTATCTAAAATCTTTATTTGGGATGTTGCAGTAGTTTCATATTTACCTTTTGGATAATCATTAAGATATTCATAGTATGATTTTACTGTGTCTTCGCTTATGGCATAAGACCATAATTCTTCTTCTTCTTGAATAACTAATAATGCTTGTATTTCATTGACATAATCACTTTTGGGATATGAATTTAAAAATTCTTTGTATGTGCTTGACGAAGGGTTTTTAATGGCTCTATTGTAGAGATCTTCTTCTGCCATACGATTTTGGATTTTCTCATTTGTCTTTTCAATACGTTCTTGTTTATATTGGTTTTTACTTGCATACTGTGCCTCAGTAAAAAGGGGAGGAGGTGTTTTATTCTGCTCTTCTTCAAAAGCAGTTTCTAGTTCTGCAAGTTTTATATCTAATTGCTCATTAGTGCTCTTGTATAGTTTAAAAGCATCTGAGTTTTCAACATCGTTTGATACTAATTTTCTCAAAGTCTCATAAGCAACTTTTGCTTTTAGGTACTCTTCATTATTAAAGTATGCCATAAAAAGCATTGCCTCAATTTTAGGGTTTGTTTTGCCTAAGTTTTTTTTAGCATTTTCTGTAAAGCTTATGGCTTCACTGTAGTTTGCGGTTTTGTAAAACTCTTCTGCCTTTTCAAAATCTTGTTTTGGGGTTTGGGCTAAAACTGTGAAAAATGAAATAAATAAAAATATAGCAATTAAAAATCTTTTAAAAATCATTTAAGTAAATTTTTTGCGTTAAACTCCTCGATTAAGTTAAAATTTTCATCATAAATGAAGGTGGTTGTTGAAACCTCTGTCCTGTAGTAGTAATCTTTATCATAATGAACTCTTTGATCTTCAGTATAATATTTTTTTATTTGTTTGGGATTTGAATATTTAACTAGAATATATCTATTTCCACTTGCGGTATATTTAAATTGATTTTCACCCCAACTCCAATTGTCTCCTCTTCTAAGTTTTAGTATATTGCCAGGCTCGTAATATTTTATGAAATGAAAATAGCCTTCTATGATTATTTTTCCATTTTCATCAATTAATTGATAATCATTTAATTTTTTACTGGAATCGTATGTTCGGAAATATGGTAATGCACTAATATTACAATTGCAATTATTATCATCTGTTTCAGTATCACTTTTAATAGTGAATATATCTATATCACGTTTGGCTTCATAAAGAACAATATCAGTATTGGCATAACCAATAATATATCTTTGTGTGTCTTGATTATATTTTACCATTAAATTAGGCTCAACCAACTCAGGCAATTCTCCCCATTCATCACCATTTGTGTATTCTTTGGTCCGTTGTACTTTAGCTAACTCTGCCTCAATTTTTTCTTGAGGGCTTAGCTCTTTCTTCTTGTTTTTATAGCGATCGTAGGTTTTTATGATGTCTATCATTTCCAGTTCTGGCCATTCTAATGTTTTTATGCTGAGTTGCATTTGCATCTTTTTGATTTGCTTCCAAGCATCCTTGATTTGTTTAATACGCTTTTTTTGTTCTGTTTCAGATAATCTTTTAAAGCTGGCCTCAGATATATTAAATTGAATGGCAGGCCCAATACTTGGGTCATTATACGACCAATTGAAAAATTCGTTCCATGTTGGTGGACTGCCAGCAATCTTAGGTTCTCTAAACTCACCTTCTTTAGCAATGAGCAGGTCAACATCTGTAACGGTATATGTAAAATGCATTTCTACAGGAACAATTTCTTCTGGTACATCTACCAATCCTACTTTGTAATGGTTAGTAGTGTTTTTTGTTGAACCATCTCCAGCTCTACCAGCGATTCCAATATCCACTTTGGTTGGTCTTAAATCTTTAAAACGCTTTACAAGGTCTGGATATTCCTTAAGGTCTTCTAGAGAAATACTTCTCATATCATTTCCTACACGAATTTCAAAGTAATTGTTTCTTTTCCATTGAAAAGCATACATTTCCATAGGTTCTCCCAGATAGTCCCAAACATTTACTCTAAGAGTATATTCTTTTAATAAACCAGTTTTATCAGCACTTCTTATAGAGTTTTTATTCATTAAATTAGAAACAGATATGTCGCCTTTAAAATGACCTTTAGAATCTTCTTCTAATGTACCATGGTAAATTTGTGCGTTTGCTACAAGAGTAAAAATAAGCGTTAGGATTGAGAGGATTTTAATCTTCATAGGTATATAGTTTAGTATTGTATATCTATATATAAAATATTGTTTTATTGATGACGTTTTTGAAATTTATTAGTCAATTCTAAATTTTCAAAGCAAATATTAAGTTGTAAGAAATTATATATAATATCGTTTAAAAGCGTAAAAATACGACAAAAAGTGTTGAAACTCAATATTTTGTCAGATTTTTTCTAATAATTTTTTTGATAATCTTGATGGAATTCAAAAATATTGTAGATATTTTCAATGGATTTTAATCAAATTTTACAATGTTTTGGCGAACATATAGTTAGGTTTTTTTAAGACTGAAACCTATTTGGTAGTATTCAATAAAAATGATTTTAATTCTTCATAACTTGAAATTTGCAAAGCCACTTTCTCCTTATCCATAACTGCCTTAATTTGTGATGGCAATTCAACTTTAGTCTCAATAACATCTTCAACCACATCTAAAAACTTAGTTGGATGTGCAGTTTCTAAAAATACACAATGAGCATTTGAGTTGGTTTTTAAATAGTCTTTACAACCTAAATATCCAACAGCTCCATGAGGATCTGCTACGTAATTGTATGATTTGTAAATATCTAAAAGCGCTTGTCTTGTCTCTTGATCTGTATAGCTGTAAGATGATAAATTAGCTCGTAATTGATCAAAATCGTTTTTGTAGATTTCTTGAATACGAATAAAATTACTTGGATTTCCAACATCCATGGCATTACTAATGGTTGCGACAGATGGTTTTGGATTGTAATGTTCTGTTTTTAGATATTCAGTGACCACATTATTAGCATTATTTGACGCAATAAAATGTTTTACAGGTAGGCCTAATTGCTGCGCTACCATTCCTGCGCAGATATTTCCGAAGTTACCACTCGGAATAGAAAACACAATCTCATCTTGATGCTTATGCAATTGCTTATATGCAAACATGAAATAAAATAATTGCGGTAACCAGCGAGCCACATTGATAGAATTGGCAGACGTTAATTGCATTTTACTAGTAATTGACTCGTCTAAAAATGCTTTTTTAACCATGTCTTGACAATCATCAAAAACACCATCAACCTCTAAAGCAGTAATATTTTGACCAAGTGTTGTGAGTTGTTTTTCTTGAATATCACTCACTTTCCCAGAAGGATATAAAATCACAACATTTACACCTTTTACACCAAGAAATCCGTTAGCAACTGCACCTCCTGTGTCTCCAGAAGTTGCCACTAAAACGGTAACCTCGTTAGTATTGTTTTTGTTAAAATAGCCCAAGCATCTCGCCATAAAACGTGCGCCAACATCTTTGAAAGCCATCGTTGGACCATGAAATAACTCTAATGTTGAAATATTATCATCCAATTTTACAACCGGAAAATCAAACGACAATGTTTCTTCAATAATCGTTTTTAAAATGTCTTCAGGAATTTCTGGACTTACAAATTGTTTAATAGCCTCAAACGCAATTTCGGGATATGATTTGTTATCGATATCCTCAAAAAATGACTTTGGTAAAGGATTTATTTCTTCGGGAAAGTATAAACCACTATCAGGTGCAAGTCCTTTAATAACCGCATTCTCGAAAGTTGTATCTGGAGCTTTTCTATTTAAACTATAATATTTCATTGTTAATATTTAATGTCAAATTCCTTAGTGAAACTCTATGCTTCTCTGCGGAACTCTGTGTAATAACTACGCGTTAGTATTTAGAATTTTAATCCCTTCTGTGTTAATTTTTGAAACGTAAACTTCAAAAGGAATTTCTGTTTTTGAATATACATTTCTAATGGCTTTAGCAACATTTTGAGCATTCTCATTGCCAAAGCATAAACTAAAAATTGATGGTCCAGATCCCGAAATTCCACAACCTAAAGCGCCATTCTCAAGAGCAGCATTTCTAACGTCTCCAAAATGTGGAATCAATTGGCTGCGAAAAGGTTCTACAACGACATCTGTCAATGATTTACTCAATAATTCATAATCATTGGTGTGTAATGCATGCACCAAACTCCCAACATTTGACCATTGGGTAATAGCATCTTTTAAATCTATTTTCTTCGGAAGGATTGCTCTAGATTCGGATGTTTTTATTTCTATTTGAGGATGAATAATTACAGCAAATAAATTTTTTGGTGTTGGTAATTGTAAGACCTCAAGAGGTGCAATCGATTTTACTAATGTGAATCCGCCAAAAATTGCAGGAGCAATATTATCGGCATGTTCACACTGGCTTGCTAAAGCTTCGCCTTTCATCGCGAAATTTGTGAGTTGCGTTTTATTGTAAGGTTTTCCTAAAAGCTCATTCATCCCAAAAACACTACCAACTGCACTTGCTGAGCTGCTGCCAACACCACTTCCTGGTTTTATGTTTTTGAAGATTTCGATTTCGAAACCAAAATCGGGTTTAGCATCTTCTAACATTGCAAGCGCAGAAACGCCAGCAACATTTTTTTGGGCTTCATATGGTAAATCGTAACCTTCGATTTTAGTGATATGAATTCCTTTTTTATTAGTTTTTTTAATGATCATTTCATCTCCAATAGTGTCAAGGCAAAACCCTAAAACATCAAATCCGCAAGAAACATTAGCAACTGTTGCTGGAGAGAAAATTTTTATCTCGTTCATATCTTAATCTTCCGCAAATGCGAAATTTTTTAGTTTTAAATTTTCCGAAGAAAATTAATCTTGTATTAACTATGGTTTTATTTGAGTGAATACTGCAAATTAAATACTACTCACTGCTTATTTTTTATTTATTACTTACACGAATAATGTCTGCAAATAATCCTGAAGCAGTAACTTCTGCACCAGCTCCTGCGCCTTTAATTATCATAGGCTGTTCTGGATAACGTTGTGTATAAAACATGACGATATTATCTTTTCCTTCTAGGTTGTAAAATGGATGACCTTGAGGGATTTCTTTTAAACCGACTTTTGCTTTACCATTGTTAAACTCTGCGACATATTTTAACTGACAATCATTAGATTTTGCTGAAGCGTATAACTTTTGAAAATGAGCTTCTTCATCAATTAAAGTGTTATAAAAATCATCTACAGAGTCGCTCTCCAAATTAGCTTTGGTTAAAAATGACTCATTTTCTATGTCTTCGAGATTCATTTTGGTTCCGCTTTCTCGAGCTAAAATTAGAATTTTTCTAGCCACGTCAACACCACTCAAATCAATTCTAGGATCTGGTTCTGTGTAGCCTTCTTTTTGTGCTTGTTTGACTACGTCGTGAAACTTAGTTGAGTCATCAAAATTATTAAATACAAAATTCAAACTACCAGATAATACAGCTTGAATAGACGTGACTTTATCTCCAGAAGCAATTAAATTATTAAGTGTGTCAATAACTGGTAATCCTGCGCCAACATTGGTCTCAAACAAAAACGGAGCGTTATATTTAAGTGATAAATGTTTAAGTTCGCTGTAGTTTTTAAAAGTACTTGAACACGCAATTTTGTTACAGGCAACAACCGCAATACTGTGTTTTAAATAGTCGCCATATAATTTAGAAACCTGTTCATTTGCAGTTACATCAACAAAAATACTATTGCGTAAATTAAATGATTTGGCACGTTCTAAAAAACCTTCTAGAGATGCTTTTTCCCCAGATGGTAATTGTTGTTTCCAGTCTTTTAAATTTAATCCAGAATCATTAAAAATCATGGTTCTAGAATTGGATAAACCAACTACTTTTATATTGAGTTTTAATTGTTCTTTTAGGTATTTTTTTTGCTGATGTATTTGATCTACCAAATGTTCTCCAACATTACCAACACCTGTTATAAACACATTAAGTTGTTTGTTTTTATCTTCAAAAAATCGCTCATGTAATGTGTTTAGAGCTTTTTTGACATCTTTTTCTACAATCACTGCTGAAATATTACGTTCTGAAGCACCTTGTGCTATTGCTCTTATATTAATATTGTTTTTACCTAATGTACTAAACATTTTTCCGCTAATACCTTGGTGACTTTTCATACTATCACCTACCAAAGCAATAATTGATAAATCTGTTTCTACAATTATAGGATCAATTTTGTGTAATGAAATTTCATTTTCAAAACTAGTGTCAATTGCTGTTTTTGCGAGTTGAGAATCTTTATCATCAATACCAAAACAAATAGAATGTTCTGAAGAAGCTTGGGTGATAAATATGATATTAATTTTCTCTTGTGCTAAGGTCTCAAATAGACGTTTAGAAAACCCAGGAATTCCAACCATTCCATTACCTTGTAACGTTAATAAAGCAATGTTATTTATATTAGAAATTCCTTTAACAGGAGTTGTAGAATCTTCAACAATATCATTCGAAATTTTAGTACCTGTAGCTTCTGGCTCTAAGGTGTTTTTTATATGAATTGGAATGTTTAAATCCAATACAGGTTGTACTGTAGGCGGATACAAAACTTTAGCTCCAAAATGAGATAATTCCATAGCTTCTTGGTACGATAAATTTTGAATTGGAAATGCTTGTTTTACCAATTTAGGATTAGTCGTATACATACCACTTACATCTGTCCAGATTTCTAAAGAATCTACATGCAGAGCAGCTGCAACTATAGCTGCTGTAAAATCAGAACCTCCTCGACCTAAGGTGGTTATTTCGTTATTTGTTGATTTAGATATAAATCCTGGGAGAATTGTGATTTGTTGTTTAGCTTCTTGAAAGTAACTTTTTATATTCGTATTGGTCTGTTGGTATTGAACTTCTGCTTTAGTAAAATTAGAGTTGGTGACAATCAATTCTTGACTATTTTTTCTTTCACAATTTATGCCTCTACTTTTCATAGTTTCGGCTATAATAAAAGAAGACAAAAGTTCACCAAAACTCACTAATTTATCAGATGTTTTTGGTGATAATTCATTGATCAAAAAGATGCCATCTAACAGATTTTTTAACTCTTGTAATTTATCAGTTAAATGTGTTGAAACCTCTGTGTTTTCCGAAGGGATTAATTCCTTTATAATATCATTATGCTTTTTAGAAATGATATCAAATTCTGAAATATAGTCTCGGTCTTTTGCTTGTGCTAATTCTGCAGCTTTTAATAATTTATCTGTTATGCCTCCAACTGCTGAAACCACACAAATAACACGATTATTATTTGAATAATTTTCGAGTATTGAAATGACTTTATTTATGTTTTTTGCAGACCCTACAGATGTTCCGCCAAATTTTAAAACATTCATTTTAAGATTTTTATGTGAGATTTATGGTGTTGTTTTGTTTTTTAATAAAAAAACGTTGTGGTGTTGAAGATATAGAATTAATAACCCCAAAGGGTAATCATAGTAAAAGTAATCGCAAAACAAATTACGATACTAATTTGAAAAAAAAATTGATTTAGGTTTGTCATTTTATAAGCCTATACATGTCAAATGTATTATTTTTACAGGAATAAAAAAATTTAGAAAGGTGTTTTGCACATTTTTCATTTTAATAAGAATTAATTCAAGATTTCTTCATATTAGCTATTAATACTGAAGATTTTGCAACTAATATTACATTTTAAACATGAAGATATTTTCAAAAGAACAGATTTATGAAGGTGATTTGCTCACAGCAAAAAAACAGAATATAACCTCCACAGAATTAATGGAGCGTGCAGGAATTCAAATTTTTAATTGGTTACATGTGCGTATGCAAGGCGCCCAGGTGCCAATACATGTGTTTTGTGGTATTGGAAATAATGGAGGAGATGGTCTAGTTGTTGCGAGACATTTAATCACACATGGTTACAATGTTAAAACATATGTTGTTAATTGTAGTGATAAGCGAACTAAAGATTTTTTGATTAATTATGATTTAATAAAACAGACGACTAAAAAGTGGCCAGACATGCTTGCTTGTGAGGCTGATTTTCCTGAAATTCATAAAGATGATATCATCGTTGATGCGGTTTTTGGCATTGGTTTAAATAGACCAATTAATGATTGGGTTAAGATACTATTTCAGCATTTTAAAAAGAGTGAAGCATTTACTTTAGCTATAGATGTACCGTCTGGAGTTTATACAGATAAAGTTATAGAAGATGAAAATGGTGTTGTTTGGGCTAATTATACACTTAGTTTTCAATCCCCAAAATTGATATTTTTTCTTCCAGATACAGCTAAATTTTCTACACAATGGGAAGTTATAGATATCGGGATTGATCGAGAGTTTTTATTTACAACAGAAACTAGTAGTGAGATTATAGGTAAAAATGAAGTACTGCCTATATACAAACCTAGAGAGAAATTTGCCCATAAAGGTGATTATGGTCACAGTTTAATTATTGGAGGTAGTTACGGGAAAATAGGCTCTGTTTTGCTAACAAGTAGAGCAACGCTTTCTATTGGAGCTGGCCTTGTCACTTCATTCGTGCCAAAGTGTGGATATCAAATTATTCAAACTGCATTTCCTGAGGGTATGGTTGTAACCGATGAGAGTGCTACTATAATTTCTAAAATAGATTATGATATTGAGCCAACAGTTATTGGTTTAGGTATTGGAGTAGGTACAGATGAAAAAACGATCAAAGCTTTTGAGGTGTTTTTAAAAGAAAATAAAATACCCTTAGTTATTGATGCAGATGGACTTAATATTTTATCTCAAAAAAAAGCATTATTAAAATTATTGCCTAAGCACTCTGTGCTAACACCACATCCTAAGGAGTTGGAACGTTTAGTTGGTAAATGGGATAACGATTTTGAGAAGTTAGAAAAAGCAAAAAAATTATCTAAAAAGTATAATGTAATAATTGTAATTAAAGGCGCAAATACTATTACTGTTTTTGAAGATAAATTATATGTCAATACTACTGGTAATCCAGGAATGGCAACTGCAGGTACTGGCGATGTTTTAACAGGAGTGATTACGGGATTAATATCGCAAGGTTATGAAGCGCTAGCAGCGACTGTTTTTGGTATTTATTTACATGGTAAAGCTGCAGATATTGCAATTGAAGATTTAGGCTATCAAAGTCTAACAGCAAGTCATATTATTGATGCTTTAGGAGAAGCTTACATTGATCTATTTAAGCAGCCAGAGCAACCTCAAAGTAAGGAGCAAAAAACTGACGATAAAAAGTGATAAAAGTTATCATGAATTAAAAATAAAAAACCACTTCATTTGAGGTGGTTTTTTTATGATAATTAAAAAGTACTTATGGTTGTATTTTAAGTTCTTTTTCTAATAATTCTACTAATTTAGGGTCTGATGGTCTAGGAGCATCTGCACTAACAATATTTCCATTTGGATCTATTAAAATAAATCTTGGAATTCCTTGAATTGCATAGTCTTTCACAAACTTAGATGACCAATCCTTATCAGCCATCAATTGCACACCACCTAAATCTTTATCTTTAACCATACTCACCCATTTGTCATGGTCTTTTGCTTGGTCTATAGAGGTGCTAACAAATTCTATATTTTCATTATGAAATTGTTTTTCAACTTCCTTAAGAGAAGGGATTTCTCTAATACATGGTCCGCACCATGTTGCCCATACATCAACATATACATATTTTCCTTTCAAATCTGTAAGAGATAACTCTCCTCCTTTATGATTTTCATAATTAACAAATTGAGGCGATGGTTTACCTTTAATTAAGTTTTTGTTTTTTTCAAAAGTTTCGGTTAAACTATTTATGGTATCCTCATTAGTAGAGTTGTTTTTAAAAAAATTATAAATCGCTTCCATATTTTCATTACCAGGAGAAACTAAAAAGCTTGATAAATAATCAATAACGTCATTTTTTAAAGCAGGTATTTGTATATCTGCCACTCTTTTTAAATTATCTGGAGTAACAGTAGTAATGTCGTCACCTAATTCGTCAAATAACTTAGTTAAGACGTCATCAAAAGCTAATCTTTTATAAGAAGACGAATTTTTATAAGCCTGAGAATCATCAAAGGTGATTTCTTTTAATTCTTTTGGTATAAAATCTTCAGAAACTTCAAAATCTTCTTGCTTAGTGTAAACACTATGTCTTTGGACATAATTATTAATCATTGCATAATTATCATAAACTAGATTTTGTTTTTCCGCAGAAATAAATAATTTATCAGCATCATTTAAATCGTTGAGTAGAGCTTCATTTGTGCTTTTAATTTCTGCAATTTTGGCTTTAAACAGGTCTTCCTCCAAGGAGTAAAACGCAACAGCGTTTGCAGTAGCTTTGCCATTATTTAAAGTTTTGGCTGCTAAATAGTTGTTTTTTACTGCGCCTTCTCCTGAGTAGGTTATCGTTTCGTCAAATTTACTTGCATCTAGTGAGATAGCTAAATTATCTTCATGCCCTAAATGAATAGTTGTATATTCTCTACCTAATGACATTTTATAAAAACCATTTTCGGGTATATGAAGGGTGTCTGTAAAAGAACCGTCATCATTAATTGTTATTTCGGTTTTAAAATCATCATTGCTAATAATCGCATTTTTAATTTTAGTGTTTTCAATTTTTCCAGAGATAACAGCATAGTCAACTTTGGCTTCTTGATTGCACGATAAAATTGATAGCGACATCAAAGCGATAATTAATTTATTCATAATGTTATATTGTTTTAGTTCATCAAAAATACAGTTAATGAAATTTTTAGAGCCAAATTTTATTAATTATTAACATTTGTTGCATAGTCGAGATGTTATTCAGAATTTTATAACCGTAAAACCTAATTATGACAATGACGCATTTTATATCTTCGGAAATTTTAGAATTATCTACAGTTGGCGATATCCTATTTCAGAATAAAAAAATAGAATTATCACAAGAAGCTATAAAAAAAATAGAGGCTTGCCGAAACTATTTAGACGAAAAAATAAAAAATGAAGATCTTCCCATTTATGGCATAAATACAGGATTTGGATCATTATGTGATGTTAAGATTTCTAAAGATAAACTTACCAAATTACAAGAAAATTTAGTTAAATCTCATGCTTGTGGTATAGGTGAACGTGTACCTGCACAAATTGTTAAACTAATGCTATTGCTTAAAATTCAATCCTTGAGTTATGGTCATAGTGGTGTGCAATTAAAAACAGTGCAAAGGCTTATAGATTTCTACAATAACGATATTTTACCAATAATCTACACACAAGGTTCGTTGGGTGCTTCTGGTGATTTAGCACCATTGGCTCATTTAGCGTTACCCTTAATTGCAGAGGGCGAAGTAATGTATAAAGGAGAGGTTCATGACTCTAAAGTAATTTTAAAAACGTTTAATTGGGACTCTATAGAATTAAAGTCTAAAGAAGGATTAGCGTTGTTAAACGGAACTCAGTTTATGAGCGCCTATGGTATTCATTTACTTTTAAAATCTTATAAGCTTTCATATTTTGCAGATTTAATTGGAAGCACTTCATTAGATGCTTTTGATGGCAGAATAGAACCTTTTAACGAATTAGTACACTTAGTTAGACCACATAATGGTCAATTAAAAACTGCAGAGCGTGTGAGATTGTTTCTCGAGGGTAGTGAATTGATAAACCAGGATAAAGTTCACGTACAAGATCCTTACTCGTTTAGATGTATGCCTCAGGTGCATGGTGCGACTAAAGATACTTTAGACTTTGTACATAAAACATTTAAGACAGAAATAAACGCAGTTACAGATAATCCAAACATATTTGTTGGAGAAGATGAAATAATTTCTGGAGGTAATTTTCATGGTCAGCCATTAGCTTTAGCATTAGATTTTTTAAAAATTGCTATGGCAGAGTTAGGAAGTATTTCAGAAAGAAGAACTTATCAATTAATTTCTGGTACTCGAGGATTACCTGCATTTTTAGTTGATAACCCAGGACTTAACTCTGGTTTTATGATTCCACAATATACTGCAGCAAGTATTGTAAGTGCCAATAAACAACTTGCAACTCCTGCGAGCGTTGACAGTATAGTATCCAGTAACGGTCAAGAAGATCATGTGAGTATGGGTGCAAACGCAGCTACACAATGTTTTAAAGTAGTAGATAATGTTGAGAAAGTTTTAGCTATAGAATTACTCAACGCATCGCAAGCATTATACTTTAGAAAACCACTAAATTCTTCGCCATTTATAAATTCTTTTTTAGAGAGTTATAGGTCTGAGGTTCAATTTGTAGCAGAAGATAAGGTCTTTTATAAATTGATGAAACAAACCCAGCATTTCATCGGTGAATTTTACATTGAAAATGAGATACTTTTCGACTAAATGCAAAAAAAAATGTTCAACGGTTTATTCTTAAAAAAAACGACAAATTTATTTGGCTACCAGCATATTATGATTTATTTTTGATTTCAAGTAGAGGTAAAATTTAATTATTTCTAACTTAATAACAGGTTAAATTAATAGCAAATTATCCTGTTATTCTTACCGCAAAATTGTTTGATAGCACAACAATTGATTATTAGCATTTATTGATTTAGAATGATTTCATTCTAATTGGTATTCTGTTTATTCAGTATATCAAGATTAAATTTTAAGCTTACACGTAAATCTTGTATTTACGTTTTTGCTGACAATACTTGTATTGTCATTATAAATGTTAAAATAATTTTAATTTAAAACCAAATGTTATGTTTATGAGCAATTTTACTCGAAGTGGTAGACGCGCCAAAATTTGGCAATCTATCACGAACTTATCGTGTTGTAGCATTGATCTTAAGACTAAACAATTTACTAGCATGAAGGCTATGGCCTTTTTCATGCTTTTTGCGTTTAGTGTGAGTTCAGTGATTGCACAACAATCCTCAAGAAGTACATTTATTAGTGGTTGTCTATCAGACGCTCCTAGTGGATTTTCTGAAGCAGAAGTAGCCCTTTTGTACGCGGATGAATGTGGAGATTTAACTCCTGAAGTTGAAAAAGTTATTGTCCAAGATGGAGACGACTGTAACTGGACATCTGTAATCACTTACTACATTAAATGTGGTGATTTAGATGAAACTTTCAAAATTGATTATTTTGGAGGAGATAACAGTGCGCCTGTCTTAAATGATGGTGCAGAAATACCAGTAGGTGATCAAAACTTAAATTTATGTTTTGATAGCATTCCAGCTGGTCCATCTGCTGCAGAAATCGCTGCTTTATTTACAGACAACTGTAGTGATGTTATTGTTACTAAGTCTGGGACACCAACTGGTAGTGATTGCGAATGGTCTGTTAATTATCAATATAATATAACAGACGCTTGTGGTAACATGGCATCTGCTATTGATATTTCATATAGTGGAGGTGATATCCGAGCACCTCAATTAAATAAAGGAGCAGTTGTACCAACGGGTGAGGTTGGATTAAACTTATGTTTTTCAGATAAAGCTCAAGGACCAACTGTTGAAGATATTGCTGCATTATTTACTGATAACTGCGGAAATGTGAATGTTGAAAAACAATCGACATCAAAAGGAAGCGATTGTAAGTGGGCAGCGCAATATACATACATTATTCAAGATGACTGTGGTAATTTTGCTGAACCAATAGTTATAGATTACAGAGGAGGAGATATAGAAGCTCCTGTTTTATCAGGTGTTCCTGGTGATGTAACAGTAGATTGTATTGATGAAGTTCCTTTTCCAGTTAAAGGAGAAGTTTTTGCTACAGATAACTGTTCATCTAAAATTTCAATTATTTCTAGTGATGACACTAGTGGATTAGATGGAGCATGTTTGGGTGGAGTAATTGTTAGAACTTATTCTGCAACAGATGATTGTGGTAGAACAACTAGTCAAGAACAGATAATTACAGTGTTACCTACACCAGAAGCTGTTGTTGAAGCACCAGTTTTACCGTCAAATATCACTTGTGATGAGGCTGCATCTTTTTTAGCATCTGATGTTACATATAGTAACGGTGTTTCTCAAGGAGCATGTTCAGTTTCTGGTTCTATCGAAGCAGAGGTAGATGCGCAATTTACAGCATGTGGTGGTACAATAACTGTTACTTATAATGGTGTTGATTCTTGTGATCGACCATTAAGTGCAGGTCCATTTGTAATTACAGTAGATCCAGCTCCAGTAGCTGTGTTTGATGGAATTGAAGGTGGAGATTTATCTTGTGACGACGCAGCAACTTTTGTTGCAGATTCATTATCTTATACTAATGGAGCTTCAAGTGATGCTTGTTTAATCGCAGGATCAGTTGAAGGTGAAGTTACAAATGATTATACAGTTTGTGGTGGATTCTTATATGTAGATTATGTATTTACAGATGATTGTGAAAGAACAATTAATAAGAAAATAACATTTACAGTTGCGCCAGCACCAGTAGCAGCATTTAATGCTGTAGAAGACATGACAATTTCATGTGATGAAGCAGGATCATTCGAAGCAGGTTCATTAAGTTATACTAATGGAGCATTAAATGATGCTTGTTTAATAGCAGGATTTGTAGAAGGGGAAGCAACACCAGATTATACTGAGTGTGGTGGGACTATCACAGTAAACTATACATATACAGATGATTGTGAAAGAACTATTGAGGCTGTTCAAACGATTACAGTTGAGCCAGCACCAATGGCAGCGTTTGACGCTTTAGAAGACATGACAATCTCATGTGATGAAGCAGGATCATTCGAAGCAGGTTCTTTAAGCTATACAAATGGAGCATTAAATGAGGCTTGTTTAATAGCAGGATCTGTAGAAGGGGAAGCAACACCAGATTATACTGAGTGTGGCGGAACTATCACAGTAGATTATACATTCACAGATGATTGTCAAAGAACAATCACTGCTAAGCAAGTTATAACAGTTGAACCAGCACCAATGGCAACTTTTGATGCTTTAGAAGACATGACAATCTCATGTGACGAAGCAGGATCATTCGAAGCAGGTTCTTTAAGCTATACAAATGGAGCATTAAATGATGCTTGTTTAATAGCAGGATCTGTAGAAGGAGAAGCAACACCAGATTATACTGAGTGTGGTGGAACTATTACAGTAAACTATACATATACAGATGATTGTGAAAGAACAATTGAGGCTGTTCAAACTATTACAGTTGAGCCAGCGCCAATGGCGACGTTTGACGCTGTAGAAGACATGACAATCTCATGTGACGAAGCAGGATCATTTGAAGCAGGATCATTAGGTTATACAAATGGAGCATTAAATGATGCTTGTTTAATAGCAGGATCTGTAGAAGGTGAAGCAATACCAGATTATACTGAGTGTGGTGGAACTATTACAGTAAACTATACATATACAGATGATTGTGAAAGAACAATTGAGGCTGTTCAAACTATTACAGTTGAGCCAGCACCAATGGCGACGTTTGACGCTGTAGAAGACATGACAATTTCATGTGATGAAGCAGGAACATTCGAAGCAGGTTCTTTAAACTATACAAATGGAGCATTAAATGAGGCTTGTTTAATAGCAGGATCTGTAGAAGGAGAAGCAACACCAGATTATACTGAGTGTGGTGGAACTATCACAGTAGACTATACATATACAGATGATTGTGAGAGAACAATCACAGCTAAGATTACAGTTACAGTTGAGCCAGCACCAATGGCAACGTTTGACGCTGTAGACGATATGACAATCTCATGTGATGAAGCAGGATCGTTCGAAGCAGGATTATTAGGTTATACAAATGGAGCTTTAAACGAAGCTTGTTTAATAGCAGGATCTGTAGAAGGAGAAGCAACACCAGATTATACTGAGTGTGGTGGAACTATCACAGTAAACTATACGTATACAGATGATTGTGAAAGAACAATTGAGGCTGTTCAAACGATTACAGTTGAGCCAGCACCAATGGCAACGTTTGACGCTGTAGAAGACATGACAATCTCATGTGATGAAGCAGGAACATTTGAAGCAGGTTCTTTAAGCTATACAAATGGAGCATTAAATGATGCTTGTTTAATAGCAGGATCTGTAGAAGGGGAAGCAACACCAGATTATACTGAGTGTGGTGGAACTATCACAGTAGATTATACATATACAGATGACTGCCAAAGAACAATCACTGCTAAGCAAGTTATAACAGTTGAACCAGCACCAATGGCAACTTTTGATGCTTTAGAAGACATGACAATTTCATGTGATGAAGCAGGATCATTTGAAGCAGGATTATTAGGTTATACAAACGGAGCATTAAATGATGCTTGTTTAATAGCAGGATCTGTAGAAGGAGAAGCAACCCCAGATTATACTGAGTGTGGTGGAACTATCACAGTAAACTATACGTATACAGATGATTGTGAAAGAACAATTGATGCTGTTCAAACGATTACAGTTGAGCCAGCACCAATGGCAACATTTGACGCTATTGAAAATATAACAGTAACATGTGAAGAAGCTGGTTTAATTACACCAGGTTCATTAACTTACACAAATGGAGCTGCAGATGAGGCTTGCTTAATAGCAGGTTCTGTGACTGGTGAATTAAGTGGTGAATACACTGAGTGTGGAGGATTATTATTTATAGACTGGACTTATACTGATGATTGTGAAAGAACAATTACAGAGAGAGTGCAAATTAAAGTGAATCCAGCACCAATGGCAACGTTTGACGCTGTAGAAGACATGACAATCTCATGTGACGAAGCAGGATCATTCGAAGCAGGATCATTAGGTTATACAAATGGAGCATCAAATGAAGCTTGTTTAATAGTAGGATCTGTAGAAGGCGAAGCAACACCAGATTATACTGAGTGTGGTGGAACTATCACAGTAAACTATACGTTTACAGATGATTGTGAAAGAACAATTGAGGCTGTTCAAACTATTACAGTTGAGCCAGCACCAATGGCAACGTTTGACGATGTTCAAAACATTACAATTTCTTGTGAGTTGGCTAATCAATATGAGGTTAATCCTTTAGGATATTCAAATGGAGCATTAAATGATGCTTGCTTGATAGAAGGGTCAGTTGCAGGAGAGTTAAGTGGTGACTACACAGAATGTGGAGGAACACTTTATGTAGATTGGACATTTACAGATGACTGTGAAAGAACAATCACTGTTAGAAAAACAATTACAGTATCACCTGCATTAATGGCAGAATTTGAAGCTGTAGAGGACATGACTATCTCATGTGATGAAGCAGGATCATTCGAAGCAGGATCATTAAACTATACAAACGGAGCATTAAATGAGGCTTGTTTAATAGCAGGATCTGTAGAAGGTGAAGCAACACCAGATTATACTGAGTGTGGTGGAACTATCACAGTAAACTATACGTTTACAGATGATTGTGAAAGAACAATTGAGGCTGTTCAAACTATTACAGTTGAGCCAGCACCAATAGCAACGTTTGACGCTGTAGAAGACATGACAATCTCATGTGACGAAGCAGGATCATTCGAAGCAGGTTCTTTAAGTTATACAAACGGAGCATTAAATGATGCTTGTTTAATCGCAGGATCTGTAGAAGGCGAAGCAACACCAGATTATACTGAGTGTGGTGGAACTATCACAGTAAACTATACGTATACAGATGATTGTGAAAGAACAATTGAGGCTGTTCAAACGATTACAGTTGAGCCAGCACCAATGGCAACGTTTGACGCTGTAGAAGACATGACAATCTCATGTGACGAAGCAGGATCATTCGAAGCAGGTTCTTTAAGCTATACAAATGGAGCATTAAATGATGCTTGTTTAATAGCAGGATCTGTAGAAGGTGAAGCAACACCAGATTATACTGAGTGTGGTGGAACTATCACAGTAGATTGGACATTTACAGATGATTGTGAGAGAACAATCACAGCTAAAATTACAGTTACAGTTGAGCCAGCACCAATAGCAACGTTTGACGCTGTAGAAGACATGACAATCTCATGTGACGAAGCAGGATCATTCGAAGCAGGATCATTAGGTTATACAAACGGAGCATTAAATGATGCTTGTTTAATAGCTGGATCTGTAGAAGGTGAAGCAACACCAGATTATACTGAGTGTGGTGGAACTATCACAGTAAACTATACGTTTACCGATGATTGTGAGAGAACAATTGAGGCTGTTCAAACTATTACAGTTGAGCCAGCACCAATGGCAACGTTTGACGCTGTAGAAGACATGACAATTTCATGTGATGAAGCAGGAACATTCGAAGCAGGTTCTTTAAGCTATACAAACGGAGCATTAAATGATGCTTGTTTAATAGCAGGATCTGTAGAAGGGGAAGCAACACCAGATTATACTGAGTGTGGTGGAACTATCACAGTAGACTGGACATTTACAGATGATTGTGAGAGAACAATCACAGCTAAAATTACAGTTACAGTAGAGCCAGCACCAATAGCAACGTTTGACGCTGTAGAAGACATGACAATCTCATGTGATGAAGCAGGAACATTCGAAGCAGGATCATTAGGTTATACAAACGGAGCATTAAATGATGCTTGTTTAATAGCAGGATCTGTAGAAGGTGAAGCAACACCAGATTATACTGAGTGTGGTGGAACTATCACAGTAAACTATACGTTTACAGATGATTGTGAAAGAACAATTGAGGCTGTTCAAACTATTACAGTTGAGCCAGCACCAATGGCAACGTTTGACGCTGTAGATGACATGACAATTTCATGTGATGAAGCAGGATCATTCGAAGCAGGTTCTTTAAGCTATACAAACGGAGCATTAAATGATGCTTGTTTAATAGCAGGATCTGTAGAAGGTGAAGCAACACCAGATTATACTGAGTGTGGTGGAACTATCACAGTAGATTGGACATTTACAGATGATTGTGAGAGAACAATCACAGCTAAAATTACAGTTACAGTTGAGCCAGCACCAATAGCAACGTTTGACGCTGTAGAAGACATGACAATCTCATGTGATGAAGCAGGAACATTCGAAGCAGGATCATTAGGTTATACAAATGGAGCATTAAATGATGCTTGTTTAATAGCAGGATCTGTAGAAGGAGAAGCAACACCAGATTATACTGAGTGTGGTGGAACTATCACAGTAAACTATACGTTTACAGATGATTGTGAAAGAACAATTGAAGCTGTTCAAACTATTACAGTTGAGCCAGCACCAATGGCAGCGTTTGACGCTGTAGAAGACATGACAATTTCATGTGATGAAGCAGGAACATTCGAAGCAGGTTCATTAAGTTATACAAACGGAGCATTAAATGATGCTTGTTTAATAGCAGGATCTGTAGAAGGCGAAGCAACACCAGATTATACTGAGTGTGGTGGAACTATCACAGTAGATTGGACATTTACAGATGATTGTGAGAGAACAATCACAGCTAAGATTACAGTTACAGTTGAGCCAGCACCAATGGCAACGTTTGACGCTGTAGAAGACATGACAATCTCATGTGAAGAAGCTAATTCTTTTGAAGCAGGATCATTAGGTTATACAAACGGAGCATTAAATGATGCTTGTTTAATAGCAGGGTCTGTAGAAGGTGAAGCAACACCAGATTATACTGAGTGTGGTGGATCTATCACAGTAAACTATACGTTTACAGATGATTGTGAAAGAACAATTGAGGCTGTTCAAACTATTACAGTTGAGCCAGCACCAATGGCGATGTTTGATGAAATCGAAGCTGCATCAATTGCATGTGAAGATTTAGCAACCTATGTGCCAGAGTTTTTATCATATACAAATAACGGAACTGAAGCATGTGAAATTTCAGGATCAGTACAAGGTGAAGCAGAGCCATTTGATGGAAGCTGTGGTACTTTTAATGTAAACTTTACGTTTACTGATGATTGTGAAAGAACAATTACTGCTACGCAAGTAATTACAGTAATTGATGAAACTGCACCAGTATTAGTAGGTGAGTTACCTCAAGGAGAGTCTAATTTAGACTTATGTTTTGAAAACCGTCCAGAAGGACCTTCAGAAGCTGAAATCGCTGCTTTATTTGCAGATAACTGTGGTAACGTAAATGTTACTAAAACGGTAAGTGCTCCTCAGGAAGATGATTGTAGCTGGGCTGTAATGTACAGATATGAAATCCAAGATGATTGTGGAAACTTTGCTAATCCAGTAAAAATATTCTACAATGGTGGAGATCAGTCTGCTCCTGAATTAACAGGAACATTACCAGAAGGTGTTACAGGTTTACAATGTTTAAGTGAAAATCCAGGTGCGCCATCTTTAGATGCACTTAATGAAGCTTATACAGATAATTGTGGTACAGTTGTTATTACTCCTTTAGAACCAGTAATTACTGGAGATGATTGTGGTTGGACAGCTACTTATGAGTATACTGTTGTTGACGCATGTGATAACTTTGCAGATAATATCGTAATCGTAAATAGTGGAGCAGATACTATGGCTCCAGTATTAGAAGGAGAATTACCAATGGGTCAAAATTCTTTAGACTTATGTATTGATTCTGATCTAGAAGAACCTAGTGAAGAAGAAATTGCAGCACTATTTACAGATAATTGTAGTGTAGTAACTGTAACTAAGATTGAGAAAACCTTTGGTACAGACTGTGAGTGGATAAGAGTATTTGAGTATTCAGCTAAAGATGACTGTGGAAACATGTCTGCTTTAGTTAAAGTTAATTACCAAGGTGGTGATAACTCAGCTCCTCAACCAACAGGTGAGTGCGATAATGAAGTGATGATTATAGGAACTGAAATGGGTGCAATTTGTCCAGCAGATGCTTCTATCTCTTTAGAAATAGGAGATGAAATTTCTGCAGATGATAACTCTTGGTCAGTTGCTGGTTTAACAATCGCTCAAATGAACGGTACGTTAGTACCATGCTTTACAGACAACTGTGCAGATTTAAGCGAATTAACTTATAGAGTAACAGATAAAGGAGAAGATAGAACAGATTGTTCTACCACTCTTACTGTAACTTTTGAAGTTGAAGATAACTGTGAGAATGTATCTCAGCCATTTGTATGTACATTTATCATCGTTGATGATACTGCGCCTATAGTTGAATGCCCAGAAGGCGAAGACTATGGTGTTGTTACAGAAACACCAAGTGGTTTTGCTGATAAAGCACCATACACTGATAACTGTCAAGCTGATGGTCAAACTCAAGATTTCTCAGATAATTTATCATCTGTGATTGTTGAAGGTGGCAACTATGAGAATAGACTGTTGACTAGTGCAACGGACTTTAGTGGTAATGAAGAGTTAATTGATTTTGATGATCTTTCTTCAGGAGAAGTAATTGCAAATCAATATATATCATTAGGTGTTGCATTTAGTTCAACCGATATAGAAGAACCTCAAGCGTTATCACCGAGTGGTACTCCAAGCAGTCCATATGCATTAAATAATTATGATGCTGTTGAACAAGTTGGTAAACCAGTATTTATTGATTTCACAGAGACTCAAAATAGGTTTGCATTTATGGCTAGAACGAATAGTTCAGGAGAAGATGCTCTAGAGATTACCGTTAGATGTCTATTAAATAATACGGTAATGGGAACTGAAACTTTAGTTTCTAGTGGTACTACTTTTGAATTCTTTGGGCTTGAAAGTGCCGCTGGTTTTGATCGAATTGAATTGATCGCAACAGGACCAAGTAACAATGCGTTTTCTATTGACAATCTTCGTTTTGAAGGTGGTGGAGACACTGTTGAAAACCATACTCTAGTACGTACATTTACTGCTAATGATGGTTGTGATAACACAGCATCATGTGACGTAACATATACATGGACTACAGTGTTAACTCCTGAAAATGATTCTTGTGAAGATGCGACACCAATTGCATGTGGAGATTCTGTAATGGGATCAACAGACTATGCAAGTCAAGAATCTGACTTACCATCTTGTGATACGAACTTGAATACATCACCAGGTGTATGGTACGTATTAGAAGGTACAGGTGATATCCTTGATGTGACTGCTGATACATTTGGATCTGATTATGACACTAAATTAGGCGTCTTTGAAGGATCATGTGATGCATTAGTATGTGTAGGTGGAAATGACGATACAGGAAGCTTACAATCTGAAGTATCATTCATATCTGAAGTAGGTGTAGATTACTACGTTTATGTTTCAGGATTTGGTGGTAATACTGGAGAGTACATGTTAACTGTAGCGTGTGAAGTATTATCAGTTTGTGACTTTGCTGACGAGCTTGCTTGTGGTGATGTTGTAACTGGAGATACATCTATTGATGGTGCACAAGCTCTTGATGGGCAAGATTGTATATCTCAACCAACCGCTATCGGTGAATGGTACACATTTGTTGGTACAGGTGATACAGTGGTATTCTCTACATGTAGTGAAAACACAACGTATGACACGTATTTAAGTGCGTATTCTGATTGTGGTGTAACTTGTGTTGCTAATAATGATGACGCAGGTTGTACTCATAGTTCTCTTCACTCAACTATTGAAGTTGAAACTGTTGAAGGACAAGATTACAACATCTTCGTATCTGGATTCGTAAGTAGTTTTACTGGACCAAGAACAGGAGCTTATGAGCTATCTGTTGACTGTGGAGATGATCTTGGAACTATCGTAGATTGCGGTGGACCAGGTGAAACTATCGAGGTGAATAACTATTCTAATAATGAACTGTTAGAGTGGACATTTACATCTAGTACAGCAGATCCATTGACGTTAGACTTTAGTGGTGTAACTGAAAGTTTCTATGATCCTATTAGAGTATACGATGGTCTTGATGACAGTGCAACCTTATTAGGTACATTTAGTGGAGACTTAAGTGGAATATCTGTAACAACGACTCAGCAATCTGTGTTTGTTAGATTTGCAAGTGATGGTTCTGTAGCTGGATTCTCATTCGACGTTAATGTTGCTTGTGAAGCTGCTTGTACAGATGAAGCACCAGTACTAGATTGTCCTGAGGGTGAAGACTTTGGACTAGTAGATGATGCACCAACTAATTTTGTTGATTCTGTTTTATACACAGATGATGATGGTGATGGTTCAACTTCTATATATACCGAGGCTTCTTCAGTATCTGAAGGTGATTTTATCCAAACAGGAAGTGAATTTAGATTCATTTTTGAAGAAGGATATATCTTAACTTTCGGTGAAGGACCAGATTTTTCTCAAGGATATGTTACAGATCTTAGTGGTAATACATTACCAAGTTATGGTACATTTGAATTAGTTTACAACGAAGAGTATTTTGACTATGATATTCAAAGAGATGGAGAGAATGTAGGTTTTGGAGGAATACTAGGAATCAACCCACCATCATGTGATGATTCATGGGTATTCTATAGCGAAGATGGACATAACAAAGCGTTTACATTAGAGTGTGCACAATTTAGTGCTACATTAAACTATAATCTTTCTCGTACATTCTCTGTAGAAGATGAGTGTGGTAATGTATCTGAAGATTGTACTGTTGAGTATACTTGGTCTACAATTGCTGATAATACTTTTAGAGCTTCTAATGCAAACTTTGCTTTCACTGTTGGATCTAGAGATCAAGTAAGTACTGAGGATGTAAAAATCGACTTTACTGCTTATCCAGTGCCTTTTGATAATGAAGTAAACATTGCTTACTCTTTTGAGTTTGATACAGATGTAACTATTGAGTTATTTGATACTAAAGGTTTACAAGTCTTTAGTGAAACTAACAAGAATTATGTTACTGGATCTAATAGTAAATCAACATTCGATTTAACAAGATATTCAAGCCAAATGTTCTATGTGAAGTTAACTACTAGTCAAGGATCTGTTACTAAGAAGATTGTTTCTTCTGGTAAAAAGTAATTGATAAATAATTAGGGATAATCCCTAAGGGTAATATTAAAGGCAGCTATTTTATAGCTGCCTTTTTTTTATTTTTTTTTCTTTGGAAATGAGCCTCACATAAAATTTATTATACTTATAAGAGCTACAGTTTTGAGTTCTACTGTTGTGATATTTCTCTTACATGTAGATTGCCCTTACCATTTTAAAATGATAAAAATAGGTGAGTTTTAATATTTCAGTAGAAAGTGTTTTAACTAAAGTATACTATTTGCCCAAGTGATAGCTTCTGGGAGCATATCAAAAATTTCGAAAGGTTTGTCTAAAAATAGCTTTTCTATTTGAGCTGTACTTTTTGCCATATAGTTTTGTGAAACCACACAAAAACCCGATAAGTTTTTAACTTTAGCAACTTCTTTATACACTGCAGGATCCACTGAGTATGAATTTACTCTATGCGTTATATATACAAACTGTTTATTGCTAAAATAAGTGTTGGCAATATTTGTAAGTACTTTGTTATGAGTTATGGTAATATTGACACCAGTTTTTATAGTAACTACCATGTAGTTTTCATAGATATGAACATCGCAAAAGTCTAGTGTTAATTTATCTGTCATCTTTTAAAGTTAGTAAACATTAGTTGTAAGAACAAAAAAAGCCTCTTAATATTAAGAGGCTTTTTTATTATTTAAATATTTAATTAAGATTCTGTCTTCGTTTCAGGTTTAATTATCTTAATTGTTAACTCATCTAACTTGCTGTCTAAATCCATATGTATAGTATCTCCTTCTTGTAATTGAGAGTTAATGATTTCTTCAGCAAGAGCATCTTCTATGTATTTTTGAATAGCTCTTTTTAATGGTCGTGCACCATAATCCTTATCAAATCCTTTTTCGGCTATATAATCTTTTGCTTTTTTACTAAGCTTAAGTTGATATCCTAAATCTTTAATTCTTGTTATAAGCTGCGCTAATTCGATATCAATAATTTTATTAATATCTTCTCTTTCTAGAGCATTAAAGACCATTACGTCGTCAATTCTATTTAAAAACTCTGGAGCAAATGCTTTTTTAAGAGCGTTTTCTATAATACTCTTAGTGTTATCATTTATTTGAGCAGATCTTGCAGCTGTACCAAAACCAACGCCTTGTCCAAAATCTTTTAATTTTCTGGCTCCAATATTTGAAGTCATGATAATTATTGTGTTTCTAAAATCTATTTTACGACCAAGACTATCTGTTAAATAACCATCATCTAAAACTTGTAAAAGCATATTAAAAACATCTGGATGAGCCTTTTCTATTTCATCTAATAAAATTACTGCATAAGGTTTGCGTCTAACCTTTTCTGTAAGTTGTCCACCTTCTTCATAACCTACGTAACCTGGAGGTGCTCCAATTAATCTAGAGATTGCGAATTTTTCCATGTATTCACTCATATCTATTCTAACTAATGCTTCTTCACTATCAAATAATTCTCTAGCTAGCACTTTTGCTAATTGTGTTTTACCTACTCCTGTTTGACCTAAAAATATAAATGAACCAATTGGCTTATTAGGATCTTTAAGTCCAGCACGATTACGTTGTATGGCTTTTACGACTTTAGCAACTGCATCATCTTGTCCAATAACCTTACCTTTAATGAGTTCTGGCAATTCTACAAGTTTATTACTCTCGGTCTGGGCAATTCTATTTACAGGGATTCCTGTCATCATAGAAACCACATCGGCAACATTATCTTCTGTTACGATTTCTTTATGCTGCTTTGTTTCTTCTTCCCATTTCTCTTGAGCAATTGCTAATTCTTTTTCTAAGCGCTTTTCATCATCTCTTAATTTAGCAGCCTCTTCATATTTCTGTTTTTTCACAACAGAATTTTTAGTTTCTTTTACCTCTTCTAATTTTTGTTCTAACTCTAAAATTTGTTTAGGTACGTCTATATTAGTAATATGAACGCGAGAGCCTGCTTCATCCAAGGCATCGATAGCTTTATCTGGTAAAAAACGCTCAGTCATATATCTATTAGTTAATTTTACACAAGCTTCTATAGCTTCATCTGTATAATCAACATTGTGATGCTCCTCGTATTTACCTTTTATATTATTTAATATTTCTATAGTCTCTTCTACCGTAGTAGGCTCTACAATTACCTTTTGGAAACGACGCTCTAATGCACCATCTTTTTCTATATACTGTCTGTATTCATCTAACGTAGTAGCACCAATACATTGTATTTCTCCTCTTGCCAATGCTGGTTTAAACATATTAGAAGCATCTAAGCTCCCAGTAGCTCCACCTGCACCTACAATGGTATGAATTTCATCAATAAAAAGAATTATGTCGTCATTTTTCTCAAGCTCGTTCATGACCGCTTTCATGCGCTCTTCAAATTGACCACGGTACTTTGTACCTGCAACGAGGCTAGCAAGATCTAATGTTACAACACGTTTGTTAAAAAGTATTCTTGATACTTTTCGTTTAACAATACGCAATGCTAAGCCTTCTGCAATTGCAGATTTACCAACACCAGGTTCTCCTATTAATAACGGATTATTTTTTTTACGTCTACTCAAAATTTGTGACACACGTTGTATTTCTTTCTCTCTACCAACAACAGGGTCTAGTTTGCCTTCTTCTGCCATGACAGTAAGGTCTCTACCAAAATTATCTAAAACAGGTGTTTTAGATTTTTTTGTTGATTTGCCTGTAGATTGCCCAAACGGGTTTTCTTTAGAGTCATCTTCTTGATTAGGTTCGTCATCAGAGAATGATTCGCTTCTTGGGATTTCTAAATAATCATCATCGTTTGTAATCATAAATTTGAATTGTTCTTTTACATTATCATAATCTATCTTCAACTTATTTAAAAGTTTTGTAGTTGGGTCATTTTCATTTCTTAAAATACACAATAATAAATGAGCAGTGTTTATAGATGTACTTTGAAACAACTTAGCTTCTAAAAAAGTTGTTTTTAAAGCACGCTCTGCTTGTCTAGTGAGGTGTAAATTCTTTTTTTCGTTAGAGGACACTGTAATGTTTGGGTTAGCAGGACTTAAAATCTCAACCTTTCTTCTAAGGTGGTTTAAGTCTACGTCCAACGCATTTAAAATGTCTATAGCTTTGCCATTACCATCGCGAAGAAGGCCTAACATTAAATGTTCTGTACCAATAAAATCGTGACCTAATCGCAATGCTTCTTCTTTGCTATATGCAATTACATCTTTAACTCTTGGGGAAAAATTATCATCCATAGTAATCTCTTTCTGCATTAAAAATAATAAAATCTACCTATAAAAAGGCAAAAACTATACCTTAAATAAAGGCATGCTACTAATAGAGTAAAAAAACTTTACAAATTCAAAGTTTTTAACAAAAGACTTATTAAAAATTTGACTAAAATTTGTTAATAAATAGTTCTAAATTTAGATTGAAAAAGACGCATAAACACTACAGAAATCCTTATCTTAGCCTGATTTGAAAACCTACAAAAATCTAATTTATATAATATATGGAAGAAGGAGAGAAATTGATCCCTATCAACATTGAGGATGAAATGAAATCTGCCTACATTGATTATTCAATGTCGGTCATTGTGTCACGTGCGTTACCAGATGTGAGAGATGGTTTAAAACCAGTTCACAGACGTGTACTTTATGGGATGCATGAACTTGGTGTTAGGTCAAATACTGCTCATAAAAAATCAGCAAGAATAGTTGGAGAAGTTCTAGGTAAGTATCACCCTCATGGAGATACATCTGTCTATGATGCTATGGTGCGTATGGCTCAAGAATGGAGTTTACGTTACATGCTAGTTGATGGTCAAGGAAACTTTGGTTCTATAGATGGTGACAGTCCTGCAGCAATGCGTTATACTGAAGCTAGAATGAAAAAAATATCTGAAGAAATGCTCGCAGATATTGATAAAGAAACTGTAGATCATAAATTAAATTTTGATGACACATTACAAGAACCAACTGTCCTGCCAACTAGAATACCAGGATTACTTGTTAATGGTGCCTCTGGTATTGCAGTAGGTATGGCTACAAACATGCCTCCTCATAACTTATCTGAAGTTATTGATGGTACTGTAGCCTATATTGATAATAATGATATTGAGATAGATGAATTAATACAGCATGTTAAAGCTCCAGATTTTCCAACGGGAGGAACAATCTATGGCTATGATGGTGTTCGTGAAGCATTTAAAACAGGACGAGGACGAATTGTCATTCGTGGAAAAGCAAGAATCGAAGAAGTACAAGGAAGAGAAAGTATAGTTGTTACCGAAATTCCTTACCAAGTCAATAAGGCAGACATGATTAAAAAAACTGCCGATTTAGTTAACGATAAAAAGATTGAAGGCATTTCTCTTATTAGAGATGAGTCTGATAGAAATGGTATGCGTATTGTTTACGTTTTAAAGCGCGATGCAATACCTAACATTGTATTAAATATGTTGTATAAGTATACTGCATTACAATCTTCATTTAGCGTTAACAACATTGCTTTAGTAAAAGGTCGCCCACAATTGTTGAATCTTAAAGAAATGATTCATCATTTTGTAGAGCATAGACATGATGTTGTTGTAAGACGTACTAAATATGAATTACGCAAAGCGGAAGAAAGAGCACACATCTTAGAAGGTTTAATTATAGCCTCAGATAATATTGATGAAGTTATTGCAATTATTAGAGCATCTGCAAATGCAGATGAAGCAAGAGCTAAATTAATTGAGCGCTTTAAGCTATCAGAGATACAAGCTAAAGCCATCGTAGAGATGCGATTACGTCAACTTACAGGATTAGAGCAAGATAAATTGCGTAATGAGTATGATGAGTTGATGAAAACCATTGAAGATTTAAAAGATATTCTTGATAAGGTTGATCGTCGTTATGAGATTATTAAAGAAGAACTTTTGGTAATCAAAGAAAAATATGGAGATGAGCGTCGATCATTAATCGAATATGCTGGAGGAGACTTAAGCATAGAAGATATGATACCAGATGAGCAAGTAGTAATTACAATCTCTCATGCAGGATATATTAAAAGAACATCACTTACAGAATATAAAACTCAAAATAGAGGAGGTGTTGGGCAAAAAGCCTCAACAACTCGTAATGAAGATTTCTTAGAACATTTATTTGTTGGGACAAACCACCAATACATGTTATTTTTCACACAAAAAGGAAAATGTTTCTGGATGCGTGTTTACGAGATCCCAGAGGGTAGTAAGACTTCAAAAGGTAGAGCAATTCAAAATTTAATAAATATTGAGCAAGATGATAAAGTGATGGCTTTCATTTGTACTCAAGATTTAAAAGATGAAGCGTATATTAATAGTCATTATGTTATAATGGCAACCAAAAAAGGTCAGGTTAAGAAAACGTCATTAGAACAATACTCTAGACCTCGTACCAATGGTATTAATGCCATAACTATAAAAGAAGATGATGAATTACTAGAAGCAAAATTAACTACTGGTAACAGCCAAGTAATGTTAGCATTAAAATCTGGTAAAGCAATTAGATTTGAAGAAGAAAAAACTAGACCAATGGGTAGAAATGCTTCTGGTGTTAGAGGAATTAGATTAGCTAATGAAACAGATGAAGTAGTTGGTATGATTGCTGTTGAAAATCCACAAGAAGAATCTGTTTTGGTAGTTTCTGAAAATGGCTACGGAAAACGAAGCTATATAGATGATCCAGAAGATGGAGAAGCGATTTATAGAATTACAAATCGTGGCGGAAAAGGTGTAAAAACAATTTCTGTTACAGAAAAAACGGGTCATTTAGTTGCAATTAAGACAGTAACAGATGACGATGATTTAATGATTATAAATAAATCGGGTATTGCTATTAGAATGGCAGTTGCAGATTTGAGAGTAATGGGTAGAGCTACACAAGGTGTAAAACTTATTAATCTTAAAGGTAGTGACTCTATTGCAGCAGTAGCTAAAGTAATGAAAGAAGAAGAGGAAGAGGCACTTGATATTGATGATGCTGATAATCAGGACATTAATAAAGATGGCACAACTCTTGATTCTAACGAAGAAGAATAATTACATAAACACTAAAAATAACTAATAATGAAAAAACAATTTATTGTTGCTCTTGCACTGTTAGTAAGTACGATTTCTTTTGCACAAAAGAGCGAGCTTAAAACAGCTGAAAAGGCAATCAAATCAGGAAATTTTGCAGATGCTAAATCGGCAATTCAAACTGCAGAACCTTTAATAGCAAATGCAGACGACAAATTAAAAGCTAAGTTTTATTTTCTTAAAGGGCAGGCTTTATATGCAGGTGGTTCAGGTTCAAGCACAGAAATGGACCAAGCTATTGAAAGTTTTAATATGGTACAAAAAGTAGAAGGGTCATCTAAAGGTAAATATAGTTCTACTATAGAAGACTTAAAATCTCAAATGCTTAATAACTTTCTAACAAAAGCTAACGCAGCTATACAGAGTAAAGATTATGCAGCATCATCTGTAGGATTTGACAAAGCCTACCGTATGTCTCCAAAAGATACAATATATCTATATTATGCAGCTTCAACAGCAGTATCTGGTCAAGACTATAAAACATCTTTAAAGTATTATGAAGAACTTAGAGATTTAGGTTTTAAAGGTATAGGAGTAGAGTATACAGCTGTTAATAAAGAGTCTGGTGAAGTAGAAACTTTTGATAACAAGTCATTAAGAGATATATCTGTTAGAGCAGGTACTCATACAGCGCCAAAAGACACTAAAACTGAGTCTAAATCTGCCGAAATTGTTAAAAACATTGCCTTAATACATTTAAGTAATGGTGATAACGAAAAAGCTATAGAAGCAATGAAATTAGCTAGAGAGCAAAATCCAGATGATTTAGGATTATTAATTTCTGAAGCTAATGTTCAACTCAAAATGGGTAATAAAGATCGTTTTTCAGAATTAATGAAAGAAGCGACTCTTAAAGATCCTAAAAATCCTGAGTTACAGTATAATTTAGGTGTAATTGCTGCCGAAGCTGGAGAAAAAGAAGCTGCAATGAAATATTATGACAAAGCTATTGAATTAGATCCATCATACTCTGATGCTTACAATAACATCGCTGTATTAATATTAGCAGAAGAGAGCTCTATAGTTGAAGAAATGAATTCTCTTGGAAATTCTAGCGCAGATAATAAGCGTTATGATGAGTTAAGAGCAGAAAGAACAAAAATATTTGAATCTGCAATTCCTTATTTAGAAACGACTTTAAAGTTAAAGCCTAAAAATGTGCAAGCAGCACAAACTCTTATGAATATTTATAGAGGAAGTGGTCAAACAGAAAAATATAAAGCGATGAAAGCTAGAGTTGAAGAACTCGAAGCTGGAAATTAAAAAGCAAAATATATTAGTAAAAAGGCGATTAGAATTTCTAATCGCCTTTTTTTATATAATTTTTTTTATAACTCTTAACTTATGAGTGTGCATACGCTTATCTGCATTATAAATGCCCGAGTGATCTAACCTATCTATTCTCACTTGACCGTGAGCATGAATTATATAGTTGTCTTCCATAATAATTCCTACGTGTACAATTTGACCATCTTGATTATCAAAAAAGGCTAAATCTCCAGGCTCACTCTCCTCAATAAAACTTAAAGCTTGTCCTTGAGTAGCTTGTTGTGAAGCATCTCTTAAAATATGATAGCCATTAAGTTTGTACACCATTTGTGTAAATCCAGAACAGTCTATACCAAAAGGTGTTTTTCCTCCCCAAAGATAAGGTGCATTTAAAAATGTAAAAGCAGTAGTAATTAAATTAGTTTTATCTTTTTTTGTAGTCGTAAAATTACCGTCAAAAGTATGGTTCAATAATTCTAATCCATTTAATGAAGACCCAATAGGTATTGTGTATAAATTATTAGTTTTGTCCTGCACATACTCAATTAAATCTAAAGATAATTTATGATCTTGACTTTTAATGTTTTTGTAATCGTCCTCTGTAATTTCTAGATATTGTTTATTATCTATCCAACCTTCATATTTATCAAAAGCCAATCTAATTTTGCTCCACGACTTACGTTGTTCTAATACTTTAAAAATTTCTCCATAAAGTATTTGAGACACGAGCTCTGTAGGATCACTAGGTTCAGCCCTAAGAGGCACAATGCTTAGATTACAAATTCCGTATTGCATTTATACCTTATTAATTACGTTTTATAACCATTGCAGATGCACCACCACCACCATTACAAATTGCAGCAGCACCAACATTAGCATTATTTTGTTGTAAAACACTTAATAAAGTGATGATAATTCTAACACCAGAACATCCTAAAGGATGACCCAATGAAACAGCACCACCATTAACATTAACGTTGCTATCATTTAAGCCTAATATTTTCATATTGGCTAAACCTACAACAGCAAATGCCTCATTAAATTCAAAATAATCAACATCATTTAAAGATAAGCCAGCTTTATCTAAAGCTTTTGGCAGCGCTTTGGCTGGTGCAGTTGTAAACCATTTAGGCTCTTGAGCAGCATCAGCATAACTTTTTATTGTAGCTAAAGGAGTTAAACCTAATTCTTCAGCTTTCTCTTTACTCATAAGTATTATGGCTCCAGCTCCATCATTAATTGTAGATGCATTAGCAGCAGTTACAGTACCATCTTTTGTAAAAGCAGGTCTTAGTGCAGGAATTTTTTCCATTTTAACGTTGCTAAACTCTTCATCCTTAGATACAACTATTGGTTCACCTCGACGCTGAGGAACTTCTACAGGTACAACTTCATCATCAAATTTTCCTGCTTCCCAGGCTGCAGCAGATCTTTTGTAAGATTGAATTGCATAATTATCTTGATCTTCTCTAGAGAATTCATATTCTGTAGCACAAGCATCTGCACAAACACCCATCGCATTCTGGTCATAAGCATCTACCAAGCCATCCTTTTGCATGCCATCAATTAATGTTGCTGGTCCAAATTTAGTACCGGTTCTAGCGTGTAAATAATGTGGTATTAAACTCATGTTTTCCATCCCACCAGCAATAACAATTTGAGCATCACCAAGCGCAATAGATTGAGCAGCTTGCATAACAGCTTTCATACCAGAAGCACATACTTTATTAATAGTTGTACAAGGTACAGTATCAGGAATACCAGCGTAAATTGCTGCTTGCCTTGCAGGTGCTTGTCCAGTTCCTGCTTGGACAACATTACCCATCAAAACTTCATCAACCATGTCTGGTTTTAGATTAATTTTATCTAAAGCTCCCTTTATGGCTATAGCTCCAAGTCTTGGAGCAGGAATTGTTGATAATGAACCTAAAAAACTTCCAATTGGAGTTCTTGCTGTTGATACTATTACGACCTCTTTACTCATTTTAAATTTTATTTATTTTAAAGAAACAAAATTAATCATTTTTTAATTAAATAGTAGCTTAGAACTAATAACATCAGTTCTATTATATTTTCTTACTTTTGAAAGCATAAGCACTCAGTTGAGAAGCTTTTTCACTAACATGTAGGGCTTAAACATTTTATAATGAATGATTTAATAAATAGATGGTATCGTAATCATGCACTTTTATATAAGGTGCTTTTATTTTTAAGTACGACGTTTTTAATAGTTTATTTATTTCCGAAAAGTGGGAAATTTAGATATGATTTTGATAAGGAGAAACCATGGCAATCTGAAAGTCTTCTTGCTCCATTTGATTTTGCTATTAAAAAAACTTCAGAAGAAATAAACTTAGAAAAACTTGAAGCGTCAGAGAGAAGTGCGGTTTACTTTGATATTGATAAAACGATAAAACCATCGGTTTTTAAAGCCTATTCAGAGAAATTTAAATCATCCTTTGCAGATAGTATAATAAATAATAATAGAGGTCTTTTTAAAGTTGGAGAATCTGCAATTAGGGATATTTATGAATTTGGAGTGTTAGATGAAGAGTATGATTATGACGAAACAAAAAATGTAATCTTATTAGATAAACAAACACAATTTGCCGAAACACAATTTTCAAATCTCACTAAACTAGATGGTTTTAGAAGTGTAATTGAAAATGAACTGAGTGTTAATGGTTTGTCGCAATTTGAAGCAACATTTGTCTCTCTGTTTTTTGATATAATAAAACCTAATTTAAAACTAAATTCTTCATTAACACAAAATGCATTAGATGAAAAATTTGCTGCAATTTCTAGCGTTAGAGGGAGTATCGAAAAAGGAACACTTATTATATCTAAAGGAGAAATAGTAGAGGGTAATAAATTTGAAATTTTAAAATCATTAGAGGCAGAATATGAGTCGCAGGTATGGAATGATTCTAATTATAATTTAATCATTTTTGCATATGCTCTACTTGTAGCGTTAGCATTATTGATGCTTTTATTATTTCTTCGGAAATATAGAATGGAAGTCTTTTTAGACAATACGAAAGTAACTTTTATCTTTTTTAATATTTTATTAATGATATTGTTAACCACTTTGGTCATTAATTATAATTCTAAGTACGTATACGTAGTTCCATTGTGCATTCTTCCTTTGGTTTTAAAAGCCTTTTTTGATGCAAGATTAGGTTTATTTGCACACGTATTAACAGTATTACTTTTAGGCTTTATTGTGCCTAATAGTTATGAATATATGTTTTTACAAATTATCGCAGGTATTGTAACAATTCTAACAGTATCTGAGTTATATAAGCGTGCAAACTTATTTATTTCGGTAGGTCAAATAACACTCATCTATATCATAGCGTACTTTGCCTTTTTTGTTATTCAAGAAGGTAACGTAACAAGTCTAGATCCTTCAACTTTTGGTTTGTTTGTATTATGTGGATTAGCCACATTATTTGTGCAACCCTTAATTTATATTTATGAAAAATTGTTTGGCTTGGTGTCAGATGTTTCTCTATTAGAACTCTCAGATACTAATACAAAGCTTTTAAAAGAGTTGTCTAATAAGGCTCCAGGCACATTTCATCACTCATTAAATGTGGCCAATTTAGCAGAGGCATCTGCAAATGAGATTGGTGCTAACGCAATGTTAATAAGGGTAGGAGCTCTCTATCATGATATTGGTAAAATGAAGAATCCAACATATTTTACCGAAAATCAGGCAACAGGTATTAATCCGCACGATGAGCTCTCTCCACGAGAGAGTGCCAAAATAATTATTGACCATACTTTAGACGGAATTGAAATTGCTAAGAAAAATAATTTACCTGATCGAGTGATAGATTTTATTAGAACCCATCATGGAACAAGTTTGGTTTACTATTTCTACCGAAAAGAAAAAGAATTTGATGATGAAACCAATGAAGAGGATTTTAGATATCCAGGACCACAACCATACAGTAAGGAAACAGCCATTTTAATGATGTGTGATAGCGTAGAAGCTGCATCAAAAAGTTTAAAAGAGCCTACATCTACAAAAATCGATAAATTTGTAGAATCAATTATTGATAAACAAATGGAAGATGGTCAATTTTTAAACGCAAATATTACATTTAAAGAAATTCAATCCATTAAGAAAGTGCTTAAAACTAAGCTAGCAAACATCTTTCATTTACGAATTGAGTATCCAGAATAAATTTATGTAGAAAAAAATAAAAAAATAGTTGTGTTGTTGCTAATGAAAACTTACATTTGCATCCGCATTTGAGATACAATGCAAAGTTCATATAATTAACGGAGAGGTGCCTGAGTGGCCGAAAGGAGCGGTTTGCTAAATCGTCGTACCTAGAAATAGGTACCCAGGGTTCGAATCCCTGTCTCTCCGCAAATTATTCCTAAAAATTTTATAACCAATTCGGGGTGTAGCGTAGCCCGGTTATCGCGCCACGTTTGGGACGTGGAGGCCGCAGGTTCGAATCCTGCCACCCCGACTTTAAGCCTAACTTTATCAAAAGTTAGGCTTTTTTTTAATCTAGTCGTTTGTAATTTTCTGCGTAAATCCTGTTCCCTTCATCGTCAATTTCTATCTGGCTAAAAGAATCGCCTTCAATTATTAATTCATGTCTAAACTCTTTCTTTTCTTGAATGATTTTACTCATCATTTCAGATCCATACTCAAGAATTTCTATTAATTCTGAGTCGTTGACTGTATATTCTCCATAGCCAAACCATTCTGTCGTGTCTGAAGGCACATATTTGCTCCACATAACTTTATTATGTGTATACATTTTAACTTGTCTATAGCCTTTAGATGTATTAAAGGAGTCTATTACTTTATTATCTTTATAATTATAATAACCTACGAGCTCCCATGCGCCTTCAAGAGGATTAATATTATTGTTGGTAATAGAGGTTGATGAAGTTTCTTCTAGTTTAGTATTAGGTGTTTCCTTACAGGAAAAAATTGACATCATAATAAGTAGTGATAACATTGGAGTTTTCATAATAAGAATTTTTATGGCGTGAATTATCTTAAATTTACGAAAAAACCACGAGTAATCACTCGGAATTGACTTAAACTTAATTGTTTAAGAAAAACACTCCTGAAACCACAACTGCTACTACAAGTAGAATTAATACGACTATAACAAATGTGGATGTTTTTTTTGTTGTTTCATCTTTTTGTAAAATGTAATCTCTTGTTTTTTCTTCTTCGTCTTTTATAAATTTCATAATTATTGAGTTTTATTTATTAATATATACTGTTTTTTTATTTACAAATTCTAGAATTCCTTCTCTAGATAATTCTCTACCGTAACCAGATGCTTTAGTTCCTCCAAAAGGTAATCTTGGGTCTGATTTTACCATTTCATTTATAAAAAATGAACCATCTTCAATTTTTAATATGTGTTTCTTAGCATCTTCTATATTTTTAGTGAAAATCATCGTACCAAGACCAAACCTTGAATTAGACGCCATTTGATAAGCTTCTTCTTTGTCTTTCACCTTAATAATTGAGGCTACTGGGCCAAAGGTTTCTTCATCAAAGACTGGCATACCTGGTTTAACGTTAGTTAATATTGTTGGTTGATAATAGGTTTTATTATTCTCATTTCCGAAGTGAAGATGAGCTCCTTTCTCTAATGAATTTTCAACTTGTTTTTTAAGCGTATCTGCTAAATCTTCTCTAGCCATAACTCCAACTTCACAATTTGTATTAGAAGGATCGCTAACTTTTAAAGCTGCTACTTTTTCTGTAAATCTTTTCAAAAATTCATCGTAGATTCCTTCTTCTATTATAAAACGTTTTGCAGCAATACAGCTTTGTCCTGTATTTTGCATTCTGGCCTTTACTATTGTATCTAAATGGATGTCTAAATTTGCATCGTTTAAAATAATGCATGCATTATTACCACCCAATTCTAAAACTGTCTTTTTTAAATTTTTACCAGAAATTTCAGCGATTTTAATTCCTGCTTTTTCACTCCCTGTTAGGGATACTGCTTTGATAACATCATTTTCAATAATTTTCTCAATTTGATCATGATCTGCTAATAAGGTTTGAAAGCAACCATCAGGATAACCAGCCTCTACAAATATATTTTGTATTGCCAAGGCACATCCAGTAACATTAGAAGCGTGCTTTAGTAATGCAGTATTGCCAGCTGTTAAAGTGGGAATTGCAAATCTCATAACCTGCCAAAATGGATAATTCCATGGCATTACAGCCAAAATAACTCCTAAAGGATCATAACTAATAAAAGTTTCGTGTGCTTCAGTTTCTATAAGCTCATCTGCTAAAAGTAGATCTGCATTTTTCTTATAAAAATCACAAAGTAAAATACACTTTTCAATTTCAGCCTTACTTTCTGAGATTGGCTTACCCATTTCATCTGTAATAAGTTGGCTATAACTATCAATTTTTTGATGTAGTATATTAGCAACCTTGTCTAGCAATTTAGCTCTTTTTTTAACGCTGAGTAGTTGCCATGAATCAAATGTTTTATTTGCCGATGTAACCGCATCATTTACTTCTTGGGTAGAGTATAAGGTGTAAGTTTTTATATGTTGATTATTGTAAGGATTTATAGTTTCTATCTTGGACATTTTTTTATTTATAAAATTAAGGAGATTGTCAAATTTGATTTAACTCATTAAGTAAAACTATTAACGTTTATAAAAATTTGGTTTAAGTCAATATTTATATCTATAGCGTCAACTCAATTAGTAGTATTGTGTGATATTTGAATAAATCATTTAACAAATAAAACAATAAAATCATGGGAAAAGAAAGTAATACAATTATAGGAATTTTAGCAGGTACAGCTATAGGAGCAACTTTAGGAATTTTATTTGCACCAGATAAAGGTGTTAATACAAGACAGAGAATAGCAGATGAAGCTCAATTACAAAAAGATAGATTAGCAAGTACAGCTGTTGATTTAAAAGATAGAGTAGCTGCAGGTGCAACTGATTTAAAAGACAGAGTTGTAACTACTGTTGGTGCACAAAAGCAAACCTTAGATGAAAAGGTAGACAGTATTGTAACCGATGCAAGCCATAAGGCAGATGACGTTATCTCTACTTTAGAAAAAAAACTAGCAGAGCTTAAAGCTAAGAATAAGAAATTGCAAAAAACTTCATAATAGATGACTGTTTTTGAATCTTTAAACGAAACTACAAACAAGGCTACAGAAACCGCCGAGAAGTACGCTCAAACGTCAAAAGAGTACTTTAAGTTAAAGGTGTTTCAGCAACTAGCATTATCCTTAAGTTTAGTAACAAAAGCTTGTATAATAGGAGGGTTAATTGTGTTAGCTTTAATATTTATTTCTGTTTCTGCAGCTATTGCGATAGGACATGAATTAGAAAATCTGGCTATGGGTTATTTAATAGTGGGTGTTATCTATTTAATACTATCAATTATAGTTTATTTAATAAGAGGAAAAATTGATATTAAAGTTATTACATCTGTATCCGATAAATTTTTTGACCAATAATTATGAAACAATATAAGTCATTTAGTGAAATAGAATTTGATCTTAAGAGGCTAAATCTTGAGCGACAAATAGCTTTTGAAGAATTAAAAGGAATAAAGGGAGAATATGCAGAAAGTTTAAAACCAGCTAACTGGTTACAAACAGCCTTTAAATATGTCTTTAAAATTGGATCACTAATGCTGGTTAAAAAAGCAGTTACGTAGAAAGTAAGTTTAAATTAAAATATAAAAATGTCTCGAATTTATCGAGACATTTTTTCTTTTATCAAATAAGGCAATGTCTAAATTGATTGAGCAAACTTAAAGCGATTTCCTACTGTATATTGCATAAAGAATAATGAGAGTAATAATTACTCTTGAATGAAAATTAAAACCAATTATAAGTTATGAAAATTAGAACTATTACCCTAACCGTAGCAATGGCTGCATTATTATTTAATTGTAATGTAGACCAAAAAAAAGAAGCTGAGTTACCATCTGTTGATGTAGATGTCGATGCAGAATCTGGTCAATTACCTACATTTGATGTAGATTGGGCAGATGTTAATGTAGGAACTACAACTAAAACTGTTTCAGTACCCAAGGTGGTAATTGTGATGGAAGAAGAAGAAGTTGAGGTGCCATTTATTGATGTAGAAATGCCAGATGATAATGATGATACAGAAAGAGAAGAGCGCAGTATTGTTATTGAAGCTGAAGTTACTGATAATGAGCACGAAATTAGTATCAAAGAAATTTGGGCAAGTAACAATAATTTATATGTGATTTCTGAATTAATGGCTACAGACCAAACAATTGGAGATAAAAAAATGAGAGTCTCAGATCAAATTACTTTGAAAGCTAGAGATTTAAATGTAAAGCATTTTATTGTTGGAGAAAGACCAGATAGAGTTTTTAATACACAACACACATATGTTAAAAATATGGAAGCTTTAAAATCTAAAATAGAAGGTGATTATAAGGTTATTTATAAAAAATAATTCATTGTAATAATGATCACGTTTTAGTGTGAACCTCAGTCTTTTGGCTGAGGTTTTTTTTGTTTAGTTGTTAGGCAGCAGAAACCTCTGTCATTAAATTGTTTAATGCATTTTTTCTATAGGCGTTTGGCGTGATGCCATATTTCTCTTTAAAAATTTTAGAAAAATAGCTTCGGCTTGTAAAACCAATACTATAAACTACTTGTGATACATTTAAATCTGCACTTCTCATTAGTTCTCTAGCAGCTTCTAGTCTAATGTGTCTAACAAATTCGGTAACCGTTCTTTTATACAAAAATTTAAATCCTTCTTGTAATTTAGCCTGAGATAATCCAGTCTCTGCAGATAATTGCTCTAATGAATAATTAAAAGAAGGATCTTTTATAATTTTTGTACCAAATTTTCTAATATGTTTCAATTCTGTTTTAGATAAAGTGGTTGGTAACTGTACACCTCTTTGAAACTTATTATGCTGTTCTATATGCAATGAGAGTATATCGTATAATATAGATTCTATTTTTAAAATACGAACCATACCTTTAGACTTAATCTTTTTAAGTTTTTTGATATAATCAGACATTCGTAAATTTAAGGCACCATAATGAGCAAAACGGTTCTCGTGATCTGTATCTACAAAAACTTCGTGTAAACGATTGTTTAAAGAAGATACATTTGTTGTTCTCTTCTTTAAAAAATTCTTTCTAACAATTTGAATGCTTATAATTTCTAATTTTTTTTCCTTCGGAAAATGGATATAATTATAACCACCAGTCTTATTAGTATATATTAGTGAATGAAACTGTTCTACTAATTTCTCTTCATTATTGATACCAAATCTATGTTTAAAGTCTCCGTTATAGCTATAGATAAAACGTAACGGATTAAAATCATTTGCTTTTATTTTTAAAATTACGTCTTGTGAAAATGTAATATCAAAACTTAGTAAATTAACTCCCCAATCAAAAGGAAGGTATTGAATTGAACCTTTTGCATATTCATTTTCAAAAACAAGTTTGTACTCATTAGATGTTTCGTTTAGATTGCCACCTAACACTTCTTGTATTTGACGCAAAGTATCTTTGGGACCATCTGCAACTATTTCAATCTCAATCATATCAATGTAATTTATTAACTAATGCTAGTATAGATTATACGAGCAAAACACAAATTTAAGTCTAAAATACTCTTAAATGTTAATATTTAAATTTATAATGAGTCGATTTTGGCAATAAAGTTAAAACAATTATTAATTGAGCACTCTTTTAAAACAAATGAAAGATACATTTGTTACGGTAGTATACTTCATTTCTAATGAAGTAGGTTAGTTAGTAAGACTCAGTAATTTCTAAAATTACTGAGTTTTTTATTTGCGTTAACATATCTATAGATACAGCACTATAACTTTAGTGTTAAGTATTAATTTTATGGTGTTGTCATTTAACTGATGATTAGATGATAAGTTGATTGGTTAGATAGCCTCAGTGATATAATCACTGAGGTTTTTTAACAGAAATTTTAAAAAACACTACACACTATGAATATATTTGAAGCAATAAGAGAAGATCACGACATCCAAAGAGATTTATTAGATCAACTTGTTAAAACCTCAGGCGACACAAAACAACGTGACGAACTTTTTGAAAAATTAAAACAAGAATTAAAGATACATGCAGACGCAGAAGAGCGTCATTACTATAAACCGTTAATAGACTCTGATTTGATGCAAGACAAAGCGCGTCATGGTATTGCAGAGCATCATGAAATTGATGAATTGGTAGAGAAATTAGAAGAGACAGACTACGACTCATCTGCCTGGTTAAAAATTGCAAAAGATTTAAAACATAAAGTAGAACATCATTTAGAAGATGAAGAGCATAAATTTTTTCAGTTATCTGGTAAGGTATTAACCGATAATCAAAAAATAGAATTAGCAAAAAGTTATAATTCTTACATGTCATCTCATAGATAAAAATGGCGCAGAGATTAACAGCATCATTACTTAAAAAAATTGATAGCAATCCAGAAGCTGCCATTGAAAAGCTAGATTTGGTGTATGTTAATGCTCATCAATTATCTATAGAAAGAAAGAGAAAAGGAGAGCGTTTTACATATATTAATAATGGTAAAACGATTTCTTTAACCAATCAATTAGAGAGAATAAACTCGTTGGTTATTCCGCCAGCGTGGAATAATGTTAAAATCTCAGAACTTCCAAATGGTCATCTCCAAGCTACAGGTAGAGATGCAAAAAATAGAAAGCAGTATCGTTATCATCCAGTATGGAATAAAATAAAAAACCAAACTAAGTTTTTTAAAATGGCAGAGTTTGGTACTGCGTTAATAGATATAAGAAATCAAGTCGAAAAAGATATTATTCAAAAAGATTGGACCAAGACTAAAGTCTTGGCTTTAGTTATTAAGTTAATGGAGGAAACTCATATTAGGATTGGAAACGAACATTACGCTAAAAAAAATAAAACATACGGTTTAACCACGCTTAGAAATAAGCACGTGCATTTATTTAAAGATCGACTTAAATTTGAATTTGTTGGAAAAAAAGGTAAAGCACACAGTATTACACTTAGAAATAAAAAACTGGTTAATCTAGTGAGTAAATGTGAAGAGCTTCCGGGTTGGGAGTTATTTCAATTTTATGATAAATTTGGTGAGAAGCATCATATTGATAGTACAATGGTAAACGACTATCTAAAAGATATAACTGGTAAATCTTTTACTGCCAAAGATTTTAGAACATGGTCTGCAAGCGTCATATTTTTTGAAACGTTGATGACTTACGATAGGCCAATTTCAGAAAAACAAATTAAAGACAATCTATTATCTGCTTTTGACGCAACAGCTCATGCGCTTGGTAATACGAGAAATGTGTGCAGAAAATATTATGTGCACCCGATAATTGTATCATCTTATGAAAATGATACACTACATGATATCTTTACTACCATAGAAACTTCACCAATAATTTCTACACATTTAACACCTACAGAGAGCTCGGTTTTAGAGCTTATAAAAAGCTATAAACCCGTAATTTAGTTAAAGTTTTACTAACGTTTGGATTGAGTTAAAACTTGAACTAATAGAAGTAATTAACACTACTTATTAGATGTAATTTAGTAGTATAATTAAAGTTAACAAATTAAAATTAAAGTTAACAAATTAACTATGATGCAAAGCGATGGACATCAATAAATAAACTATCGTATAATTTAAAATAGATGAAAATGAGTACTTACACAGAAGAAGTTGGAAAAAAATTAAACGATTTATTAGAAAAAACATATGATGCTGAAAAAGGATTTAAAAAAGCAGCAGAGAATGTTGAGCATTCTGCATTAAAATCGTATTTCAACCAAAAAGCACAAGAACGTTATGACTTTGGTCATGAACTCAAAACCGAGTTAAGAGCCTTTAATCAAGAAGTTGATAAAGGAGGAAGCGTTACAGGAACCATGCATAGAGCTTGGATGGACGTAAAATCTTTATTCTCGGCAGATGATGAAGAATCAATGTTAGAAGAAGCAATTAGAGGAGAAAAAGCTTCTATTGATGAGTATGCTGATGTTTTAAACGAAACTAGTTTACCATCATCAACACAATCAATTCTTGCTAATCAAAAAAGCAGAATTGAGAACGGGCTATCTAATATTAAAACATTAGAAGATTTAAGATAATTAATAGCGCATAATTTTTAAGATAAAGGCACCTTTTAGGTGTCTTTTTCTATAACAGACGTTTTTATATGTTATGAGTCAATCGAAAGGTGCAAATTTTGTTTACTTTAAATAAAAAAATGTTTTACAAATTATCTAATACTTGTAAGCTAAAAGATATTGAGAAAGAATTTAAAACTGTTTTTAAATATCCACATTTGTATGAGCCAAAAGCAATTATCAATGGGTTAGAAGAATCTAATTTACCTATTATTACTGCAGAAAATTCTAGTCGTGTAGATTTTGCTATTTGGGGATTATTACCTCAAGATTATGAGGAGGAGTGGGAGACGTTTCAAGGCTATACAAATACATTAAATACCAATATTGATGATGTAAATTTAAAGCAAGGCATTTATTCTAAATCTCAAGACGAGAGACGTTGCTTAATTGTCGTCAATGGGTTTTTTACCTCAAAATTAATTAACGGTAAACTACAAACATTTCATGTACACCTAAAAAATCATAAGCCATTTTGTATTGCTGGTATTTATAATATAGTTAATGATGGCTTTTTAACTTGTTCTCTTTTAGTTACTAATATTGGTTATACATTTAATAGTATACCTAATTTAGGAAAACAAAAACCCTTAATTTTTAAAAAGAAAGATCATGAAAAGTGGTTAGATCCAGAACTCGATTTTAAAGATTTACAATCTTTAATTAAAACGCACGAGCGCTATGAGTTTCTATCTCATCCCATTAAAGAAGATTTTTATAACAATACTAAAATTTTTAAGCGTATTGTAAACAGTGATCAATATAATACAATTATGAAAGTCTCTAGAGATTAGTAAATAAGTTAATGTTAACAGTATATGAGATAAGTAATTAGGTAGTTTATAGTGATATTTGTTATGTACTAGATTGATAATCAGTTTAGTCATTAACCACTTAAAACCAAAAATTATGTTACGTTGGACAATCATATTTATTATAATAGCAATTATTGCTGCAGTTCTAGGATTTGGAGGAATCGCAGGAGCATCGGCAGGAATAGCAAAAATTATCTTCTTTATTTTTATAGTGTTATTTATACTATCTTTATTAAAAGGAGTTATTAAAAAATAAATTAACCAATTATTAAATCAATTATCAATTATGAAAAAATTAGCAAAACTATTTTTAGTATTATTTACAATTTCAACAGTTTTTACAAGCTGTAGAGAGACAACTGGAGATAAAGTTGAAGACGCTGTAGAAGATGTTGCAGATGATGTAGAAGATGCAGTAGATTAATTTAAAAATATTAAAGAAAAAGCCTCAATAATGAGGCTTTTTTTATATCTAATAATTAACTTATAACTCATGAAAACATTTTTAATAAACAACAAGAGAGCTATTTATGGAGGTTTAATTACCTTTTGCATAATAACGACAGGTGTATTTTTATTAGGTAATATTTCTGGGTACGAGGCAAAAAACTTGCTAGAAGCTTCCTTATCTGGTATAAATATGCTCTGTAATACCATCGTGTTAGCCTCTGCAACGATATTGGCATTGCTATTAACATTATTGGGTATTAGCTCTGGTACGAAATCTAAACTAAAAGATAGTCATTATATAGAGGTTCTAAATATCGCAAAGATTGATACTATACTATTTATTGTTACGCTTATAATGTTTCAGTTATTTAATATTCCAATAACCGAGTCAAATGAGGTACCAACAGGTTGGTTTAGTATTATTTATTGGATTACGCTATTTATGTCATCTGTATTAAGTGGAGCAATGGTAGTTGTAATATTAATGTTATATAACACTGTTACTAACATCATTTTAATCGTAGGTCTCAAACAAGATCATGAACTCATTTACAAAAAAGATGAGGTAGAAGAGCAAAAAGAAGATATAGAAAAAGAAGAAGGTACTAAATCTTCAAAAGATTAAGACGTCCAAGATTTGTTAAATTTAGCTCGATATTCTGTTGGGTTGCAATTATACTTATGTTTAAATATTTTACTAAAATAACTTCTACTGGTAAACCCTACGGTGAAAACTATTTCAGAAACGTTTAAATCTGAGGTAGATAATAATTCTTCCGCACGTTCTAATCTTACATTTCTTGTAAAATTAGAAACTGTTGACTTGTGTATAGTTTTAAAACAATATTGTAATTTAGATTGCGAAATATAAAACTGTGAGCACAATGTCTCCTGAGAATGATTTAAACCAGGGTTTTCAATAATATGATTGGTTATGACTCTAATTTTTTGAATTTCTGCTCGAGATACATTCTTAAAACTTTTTTTACTACACGTCTCGGCATATAAATTCTCTATATGTTGCGACAAAATAATTTGATATCTACTCTGTAATTTTAAGGTTGAGGTTAAACAATTAAGACTTAACTCATTGTTAATTAATCTCATCTCCTTAGTAATATTTAAATTTAAAGAAGACTGTAATAATTCTTCATTTAGCGCGTCAAATATTTGATTAATACTATTTATCCTATCATCTTCTACGTTAAAATTTGGGGCAAAGTTTTTGACATAAAATGCTTTGTCAATAGCTATAATATTAGCCTTATAAGGTTTGTCTTTTCTAATTATAAGTTTGCTACTGTTTGTCTCAGCAACAGCAAAAGCTACAGTTCTTAGCTCATCAATTCTTGAGTGATTGTTAGAATTATTAAAACTATGATAGCTCACACCTTCTAACATGTATAAAAAATAGAGTTTACTTTTATCTTCGGAAATATTAATTACCACATCCTTAGTAAAATAAACATCAAGATTAGTTACCTCTATATTATCTTGAAAGGTTATAAAGTCAATTTGCCCACTGTTAGAACTACTATCTACTAAAAACTTATTAATACCATTTTTAGAATTGGCAGTTTTTAATGGTATAGATTTTTTAATGGCCTTTAAAAAAGAGTTTGAGTATGGCAAATTTTGCTGCTCGATGACACTTTTTGTCATAACATCGTGCTGCTCATGCATAGATGACTCTTGAGAATTAGATATTTCAGAAAACTTCATACTAAGTAAATTCTTTAAAAATGATTAATAGCGTAAAACTTAGTTAGTTGTTGTAATTAATAGCGGAATTACAAATGAAGTTTATTTGTTAAAAAATGTTTAGCAGTATTGAAACATTGTATAACACAATTGAGTTGTTATTGGATTAAAAACCAATCAATTTTTATAATTAAAAAATTTAACTATTTGATAGTCAATACTTAAGCAGATTTGTTTTCTTTCCCTCTAACATTAGCTATATACTCGCTTGGAGAGATATTAAATTTGGCTTTAAACAGTTTTGAGAAGTAACTACGACTGTTTATACCAATTTTATAAGTAATTTCTGTGATGTTTAATTCTGAGTTTTCGATTAAAAGCTTTGCCTTATCTAAACGTAAATTTTTAATATACTCATTTACAGACGTTTTAAATAGATTTTTAAATCCATTTTGAAGCGTATTTTGATTAAGACCAACACGTTTAGCTAAAGAATACACATTAATATTAACATCTAATTCTTCTTTAATAATTTGTACAGCACTTTCAATTTTATCTATTGTAGCTTTTCGTAATAAGGTTTTGTTCTTTGCATTACCTCCATCATTAAAAGTTTGCAATTGAGAAGTTAAAATTTCATAAGCCTTACCTTCAAGATAGATGGGTTTCATAAACTCTTCTAATTCACATTGTCTAAACTCTTCAATAAATTGAGCAATTTCTAATGAGAAATACTCTGTATGATCTATAAGATTAACTCCATTAACATCTTTAAAAATAAGCTCTAACTCATTAGAAAACCCACTTGAAATAGTCATAAGTTTCTCCTCAAATTCCTTTCTGTTAATTAAAATAATAAAGAAACTGGAATGTTTGTTTTTTTGAATTGTAATGCGGTGAGTATTTGTAATATCGTTAGAAAACATACAATACTGTAGTTTACTAATATTTTGATCTTTACCATCCTCTTCAGTATGGTGAAGAAGTACAGAGTCTACGTTAAATAATAAATATAAAGAGTTTATGTCTTGTTTAACAAACTCTATTTTTATTTTTTTATTAGATAACATATCTATTTCTATCACAGATAAACCATGGGAAAATTGAATACCTCTAATGTAACCTCTACTAAACTTTTTATCTAAATCTATACAGTAATCATCACCATCATTTGTGTAGTCTATATCTAACTGCTCAGAGAGTGATAAAATAATCTCTTGCATTTTTAGACAATCTATATTGATGGTATTAGCCATAAATCTTAAATTTAAATTAGGAATGATAAATTTAAGACATAGCTAACATATTTTGGTGCTTTATATTGAATTCTTTTCGTCTAATCCCTTACTATTAGGTTCTAACAGCTTTTCAACATCAGATGGATTTTTAATGTGATGATACGATTTACCTAAAATAACAACTGGGTACTTGAGCACTTCTGGAGTGTTGTTTAATACTTTAATCCAATCTGTCTCATCTAGATTAGCGTTAGAAATATCATTAGTTTCGGCATAAGTGTTTTCATCTACAAAGTCTCCAATTTTAATATTTAGATGCTCTGCAAGTTCTTTCCACTGTGTACCTGTAACTTTAGTCTTTGTAATATCAATGTCTAATAAATCTTTAAGTGATGCTTTTAAATAACCTAGTGTTTGCTTTCCTATAGACGATGTTGAGCTATAATATATCTTATTCATATTTTTATGTTTTGCAATAGTTCCCATTCTAACAATTTTGTTTCCACTAAATTAATTTTAAACGCCATTTTGACTTAACTCATACTATACAATGATTAACTCTATTGATGAAGTTAGGTATAGAAAAGTGTTATAATTATATAGCAACTGTTAATAACTTTGACGTAAGGTTTTCATCAAAAATCCTACTTTTGTTATATTAAATAGAAACTAAAAATATGTCTGATACAATAGAAAAAGTAAAATGTCTAATCATAGGTTCTGGACCTGCTGGTTATACCGCAGCTATCTATGCTGCTAGAGCAAATATGGAGCCTGTATTATATCAAGGTACACAACCTGGTGGACAATTAACAACCACTAATGATGTTGAGAATTTTCCAGGATATCCAGATGGTATTACTGGTCCAGCAATGATGATAGAATTACAAAATCAAGCAGCTCGTTTTGGTACAGATATTCGTGATGGTTGGGTAACTAAGGTAGATTTCTCTGGAGATACGCATAAGGTTTGGGTAAACGAGACTAAAGAAATTCATTGTAAAACTGTGATTATTTCTACTGGAGCATCTGCCAAGTATTTAGGTTTAGATAGCGAGCAAAAGTATCTTAAACTAGGTGGAGGCGTTTCGGCTTGCGCTGTTTGTGATGGATTCTTTTACAGAAATCAAGAAGTTGTTATTGTTGGAGCAGGAGATAGTGCTTGTGAAGAGGCTCATTATTTATCTAAACTTTGTAAAAAAGTAACTATGTTAGTGCGTAGAGATGAGTTTAGAGCTTCAAAAATTATGGCTGCAAGAGTTAAAAATACCGAGAATATAGAAATACTTTTTAATACTGAAACTGAGGAGGTTTTAGGTGATGGACAAGTTGTTACAGGTGTTAGAGCTTTTAATAACCAAACTAAAGAGACCTTTGAAATTCCTGCAACAGGATTTTTTGTTGCCATAGGACATAAACCTAATACAGATATCTTTAAAGGGTTTTTAAATCTCGATGCAACTGGTTATATTATTAACACACCAGGAACTGCTAAAACGAATATAGAGGGTGTTTTTGTATCTGGTGATGCAGCAGATCATGTATATCGTCAAGCTGTAACTGCAGCAGGAACGGGTTGTATGGCAGCTTTAGATGCCGAACGTTATTTAGCAGCAAAGGAGTCGGATTTTGAAGTTTCTACTCCAGTTTACTAAGTATAGTATTAAACACAGATAATAAAAAAATCCGAAGTTATAAACTTCGGATTTTTTGTTTGTTTTATAGTACTAAGATTGTTTTTAGTAACTTCCTAAATCTACTTTTCTTTCTTTTGCAGCTTTACTGTACCTGTAAAGGTATTAATAGTAATTTTTGGATTTCCGAAGAGATAAATTTCACTAGCTCCAGAAGCATCTATTGTAAGGGTATCTGTAACTTCTACATAAACATCACTATCTAATTCTGCAAGAACAGTACATGTTTTCGTTGTAAAGTTCTTACCATTAAATTGAGAGTTGTTATCTGCTCTTAAATTGAGATTTGTAATGGTACCTTCTATATCTGCACTAGCACGTTGGTACAAATCCATTTTTACCTCTGTTGCATTTATTAAGGCATCCATTTTAGTATTGTCACTTATTTGCACGTTAACTTTTGGAGCAGTAATATTTAGTTTAACTTTTGTTTTCTCGGTGCTCTCAAAGTTAAAAGTCGTTGCTTTAATATTTAAGTAAGCCCTAGAAGATCCACTTGTTTTTAAAGTAGCATTACCTAACTCTAATGAGGTCAAGGAGCGTATTTCTCCATAATCTTTGACTTCAATATCAGAGAATTTATCGCCATAATTTACTTTAATATTAAGTTTTTTAGAGCGAATCTCACGCGTAGTTGTAATGGTAAGTACGCTATCTACTACACTTATATTAATATACTCGTGTAAGTTACTATCTGTTTCAATTTCTACCGATGGTTTTTTGTTATAAAAAAGCTCTACAGCAAAATCTTCTCCTACAACGATTTTTTTAAACCCATCTATGTAAGTTTGTTCTATCGTTAAATTTCTATCACCTTTAATTTTTTCTAATTCTTGGGCAAAATTATTGCTACCAAAACCAAAAACAAGTAATAAAAGTAAAGTAATGTTTTTCATTATTATTTATTAAGTTATAACAAATATAAAACAAAAACCATCCCAAACTTGATTTGAGTTTGAAATGGTTTTATAAAAAACAAGTAATTGGTTGGTTTTAAGTGTTTTATTGTTTTTTGATATTACCAGAAACAGCATCACTAATGCTTTCGTTTTTAGGATTTCCGTAGTACTTAATATCTCCACCACTAGTTGCGCTAGCAGTAAGTTTTTCTTTAGCATGCACTGCAATGTCAGCACCACTTGTTACAGATGCTGTGCAAGATTGTGAAATAAGGTGTTGAGCATCTATATCACTGCCACTTGTAGCAGATGCGCTTAAAATATTTGTAGTACCTCTAACTTTAATATCGCTTCCACTTGTAGATGATAATGTAGTAGATTGTGCATCTAACTCTATCTCCAAATCTGCTCCACTCGTAGTGCTCAGCTTTATAGTGTCTGCTAATAAAGTGTTGGTAGAGTAAACATCACTACCACTTGTAACACTAATAGATTCTAGGTCTTTAACATTTAACATTATTTTTTTAGATTCAGATTTTCTAATGTTTTCTTCGGCATAAATTTTTAGAACTCCGTTTTCAATTTCGGTAATAATAATGTCGTGTAAATTCTCATCTGCTTGTACTTTTAATGATTTAGACTCGCTTTGGGTAAGATAAACGTCTAAGCCTCTGCTTACTTCAATTTGAGTAAAATCTTCTTCTAATGTTCTATCTATTGTAGATACATTACCAGTACCTGTGACACCTGTTGAATTAAAATTAATGTCAAAGTCGCAAGAAAACAGCATTAAACTCATTAATACTGCAATTGTAATTTTTGTTAGTGTTGTCATGATTGGTTGTTTAAATTGATTGATTGTTTGTTTATTTCGTGTGATGATCAAAGCTAATAACACGCTTTAAAAACCATTTGTTGTTTTCTAAAATCCATAGATGAGAAAACTTAGCAGTGCTGCCTTCTATAGTTTTATTATTGGTGGTTTCAAAAAATTTATGAACTCCGTTTTGTAATGCACCATAAATTTTCCCATTGTTTTTTAGTATAAAAATTTCTAAGCTTTCGTTAACAAGTTCTCGAGTAGATCTTGTAGTTCTATTAGGTTTGCATATACCTTCTCTCATGGTATTGATAAATTGTTGCTTACTATTTAAAACTCCAGCTAGATCATGGTAAAACTCAAAATCGTTAGCAATAAATTGGTCTAGATATTGCGTCTCACATTTATTAAAAGCACGATCAAATAATAGACTATCATTGGCTTTTAAAATTTTATATACTTCGGAATAAGACTCTGACTGTGCGTTGAGGGAGAGTCCTATTCCGAAGAAAAATAAAATAAAGAAAATTAACTGTTTCATTTTTTGATTGATGATGGTTCAAATATTTAAAAAATGGTTGGTTAGTTAAATTTTAAATACCTGAACCGTTGATTGATTGGTTTGAGTTGTTAATTATCGTCGTCTTGAGTAGTTATCTCAATACCTTCTTCGCCTATATTTACTTTAATAGTTTCTGAGTTTGCTTGTATACCATTATCGTCTATTTGAATTTTGTTAACCTCAGTTTTAGCTTGTATACCATTTTCATTAATTATTAAGCTGCTTTGGTCGTTATCTTCTAAATTAACTTCGGTTTTAAACTCGTCTTCTTCTGGGCAATCTAAACACTCTACACCATTACTTATAATTTTAAGATAACGCTCCTCCATATTATGATCTAATATGTCATTGTAGTAATAATCGTTACTATGATAATGATACGTGTTTTGGTCTGCGTAAAGTATAGTGCCTTCTGGTAAATACAAGGTCACTGTAATTTTTTGGTCTTTTCTATTCTCATTAAGAGGTATAGTTAAATAATTATCTAACAGTAACTCTTTATTTACAATTTTGTAATTGTAACGTATGTTTTGAGCTCTGTTTTTGGCATTATCAAAGTCTACACCTCTTGCACTACGCTCAATTCTAATTTTTGCAATACTGTCTTTTGTTGATCTAACTATGAGTCTAATGGCTTGATTGTAAAGTATCTTTTCATCATTTTCATTGTATGCAGTTTTAAAGTTGTGGTATCGTCTAGAATAGCTGCTAGTAATTAGATCATTATTTGTCATCCTTATAGTTAAGGTGTCGCTTGCTGTAATTGATGCTAATTTTTCGGTCTTAATAAACGATCCTTCTTCTTTGTAACTAAGACCAAATTTTGCAAACGTTATTGCTAAGGTTATAAAAGATATAATCCATAATCCTAATAAAGTATACTTAGCGGTTTTACCAATAGACTTCATATTAGAGATTAATATTTTTAATCCTAGATAGAATACAAAAAACGCAATAATACCAAAGAAAAAGAATAGCAAAATAGACATTAACCAAACAGGCATTGCTGTGGCATCTGTGACATCAAAGAGGTTAACTCCTGGTAAATTAACATTATCCATCATACCAACACTTAATAAACTAATAAGTAATGAAATGATTGTTATGGCTCCCACAAACATTATAATTAAACCAAAGAATTTAGCAAACAGTTTCAAAAAGAACATAAATACATTACCAATAGCTTCAAAAAATGAGCTAGATGATGATTTAATACGTTCGCTTTGACGTGGGAAATCTGCCTTTTTTACACCTTCGGAAATAGAGTCGCTAACATTATCAATGCCTTCTTTTATTTTATCGCCATGTTTTTTAAAATCTACATTTTGTACTGCATTTGATACGCTATCAAAACCGTCCTTGATTTTTTTTTCAATGTTAGAGATGTTTACTTGCTCTCCTTTCATTTGAAGTTTTTCAGACGTTGTTACTGCTTCTGGCACAAAAATCCAAAGTAAAATATAAAGCAATACACCTGTACCTGCACCAAATATTAGTAACACCCAGATTAAACGTACCCATAAAGCGTCTATACCAAAGTAATGACCTAAACCTGATGATACACCACCTACATATGAGTTGTCTGTATCTCTATAAAGTTTTTTAGACTTAGAAGTTGTTTTATGAGAATAGCTACGTTGTTGAGGCTCGTCTTCAAAGATTTCATCATCAACAAGATAATCTTCTGGTTGACCCATAATAGCAATTACATCATCAACTTCTTTATTACCAATTACTTGTTTGTCGTTTTGTACGCGTTCATTAAATAATTCTGCGATACGTGCTTCTATATCTGATATAATTTCAGATCGACCTTGAGAGTCTGTAAATGAACGTTTTATAGCCTCAAGATAGCGTTGCAATTTTAGGTAAGCATCTTCATCTATATGAAAGAATATACCTGCTAAATTTATGTTGACTGTTTTATTCATTATTTTGTGTTTTTTTGTCTTGTTACTATATTAACTGCGTTTTGTAATTCGTTCCAGGTAGTTGTTAATTCTTTTAAAAACAATTGTCCTGTCTCTGTAAGACCATAATACTTTCTTGGTGGTCCAGATGTGGATTCTTCCCAACGATAATTGAGCAATCCAGCATTTTTAAGCCTTGTGAGAAGAGGGTAAATTGTTCCTTCTACCACAAGCAGTTTTGCGTCTTTTAGTGTGTTTAAGATTTCTGCTACATAAGCATCATCATCTTTTAATACTGATAAAATGCAGTATTCTAATACACCTTTTCGCATTTGTGCTTTTGTGTTTTCTATCTTCATACTTCAATGAGATTAAATTTTAATAAACTGTTCATTTTTTGATTGATGGTTAATTAAATAGCAATTGATTAAGTCGCTTTATATTATTTTAAAAATTTTATAGTTAATGGGTATTCATAAAGTTCTCCATCCCTGGCTTTTAAGCTAGCAACAACAATAAATATGAGCTCTAAAATAAAACCTACAACTGCAAGAAATCCTAGAATGCCTCCAGATATTAATAATAGAGGTGAAGGCTCATTTATAGAGACATGAAAATCATGAAACCCATGAAAATCAATAAAGTCTAAACCGTTAAAAACTTTAAATATGAAAAACGGTATTGTCAACGTCCCTATAATTAAAGCGTATAACAAAATGCTTATTTGAAAATTAATGGCTTGTTTACCGTGGGTGTCTACAAAAGGAGACTTATCTTTATTCATAACCCATAAAATAATAGGACCTATAAAATTTCCTAACGGAATTAGAAACCTACTAAAGGTTGATAAGTGAATAAAAGTTGCGATGTTTTTTTGGTGATTTGTTGTCATGATGAAAAAGCATATAGTAATTTCTTATACAAATATATGTCTTTAAAAAGGTATTATGTTACGCATAGTACTTAAATTTAACATAATATTAACAAATTGTAGTTCCAATTATTTTCAATATTTTAGCCTAAATATCTAGTATCTATGAACGTTTCTCCGAGTAAACTCAATACCTTTTTATTATTTAAACTACCATCTGCCTTTTTTTGTGGAGTACGCGCAAAATTTATTAGTGATACAACCTGTGTTGCATCTGTAAAGCATAGATGGCTTAATCAAAATCCTTTTAATTCTATGTTTTGGGCAGTACAAGGTATGGCTGCAGAGTTATCTACAGGAGTTTTAGTTATGTCTAAAGCAAAATCTAGCGGTCAAAAAATTTCTATGCTCGTAGCTACAAATAATGCAACGTTTACAAAAAAAGCAACTGGTAGGATTACCTTTACTTGCGACGAAGGTCTTAAGGTAGATGATGCTATCACCAAGGCAATAGCTACAGGAGAAGGACAAACCGTTTGGCTAAATTCTAAAGGAGTTAATAAAGATGGCGCGCAAGTTTCAAATTTTAATTTTGAGTGGACACTTAAGGTAAAGTCTTAGTTGTCATTTAGTTATTGATTTTTTGATTAGAGTTTATTTTGGTTATTTTTATAATACTATGTAACAAATACATAAATCATTCAACATATAGTTAATCAATAAATAAACAATCAAAAAATGACATCACACGAAATAGATTACAGAATTTACGGAGAAGAAATGCAGTATGTCGAGATAGAACTCGATCCGCAAGAAGGCGTTATCGCAGAAGCTGGTAGCTTTATGATGATGGACGATGGTATAAAAATGGAAACCATCTTTGGTGACGGTTCTCAAAAAGATACTGGTTTCTTCGGAAAAATATTAGGCGCAGGCAAGCGTATTCTCACAGGTGAAAACCTATTTATGACTGCTTTTTATAATAACCTTACAGGTAAACGTAATGTTTCATTTGCATCACCTTATCCAGGAAAAATTATCCCAATAGATTTAACCGAGTATAACGGAAAATTTATTTGTCAAAAAGATGCTTTCTTGTGTGCAGCAAAGGGTGTAAGTGTTGGTATTGAGTTTTCTAAAAAATTGGGACGTGGCCTTTTTGGAGGAGAAGGGTTTATTATGCAAAAGTTAGAAGGAGATGGTATGGCATTTGTTCATGCAGGAGGTACTACAGCAAGAAAAGTTTTACAAGCAGGAGAAACGATTAGAGTAGATACAGGTTGTATAATTGGCTTTACTCAAAGCGTAGATTACGATATAGAATTTATTGGAGGTATTAAAAATACGGTGTTTGGTGGAGAAGGTTTATTTTACGCAAAATTACAAGGACCTGGAGTTGTCTATATACAATCGTTGCCATTTAGTAGATTAGCAGGACGTGTTCTGGCATCATTACCAAAAGGCGGAAATAGTAAAGGAGAAGGCAGTATACTTGGAGGATTGGGCGATATTCTGGATGGTGATAATCGATTTTGATAGCTACAATTCCTTTATTGATAATGCAAATAACCAAAAATATTATGTGCTTATTCAAATTAAATAGTAAGATTTGAATGAAGTTCATATGTTTGTTACATACTAATACTATTCTAAATTTAAAATATGAAATATTTCTACACACTTCTTTTTTTAGTTTTTTCTTTTCAATTATCACAATCTCAAACAATTACATTTACAGATTTAGAATTCAAAAATTATCTTGTTAATGAAATTTGTGCAGATTTAGATAATGATAGCTATTTAGATAGTGATGTAGATTCTAATAATGATGGAGAAATACAAGTATCTGAAGCTCAAGCAGTATTTTTATTAGAAATTAATCAAAACTGTAATGCAACTATTCTTGATGGGCTTTCTGAGTTTTCTAATCTTAATGAGTTTAGATGTATCAACTCTAATGTTATAAATCTCAATCTTGATTTTATAACCCAAATTGGAGATATTGAGATCTCAGAAAACAATAATTTATTAAGTATTGATTTAAGTCAATTTGTAGTTGGCACAGGTAACGTCTATTGTAATAGCAATCCTCAGCTTGAAACTATAGACATTAATAATCTGGAATCAGTAGGTAGGTCTCTTAACTTTAGTCAAAATGGTACATCGAGTAATTTATTAACAGACCTTGATTTGAGTAGTCTACAATCTGTAAATTCTTATTTATTTATAACCTATAATAATGCAGGACAGCCTATTAGTATAGACCTTTCTAGTCTAACAAATGTTAATCAATTATTACAAATTTCTTATAATAACTTAGGGAGTATTGATCTTAGTAACCTAACTACAATACACGGTTTGTATTTTAGATATAACACAACAATTACAGATTTAAATTTGGGGAATGTTATCTCCAATGATTTCTACTTTACATCATCAGATGAGATTAGTATTCAAGGTTCAAGTTTAACGACTATTAATCTGCAAAACTTAGTATCATCTGTTGAAAGAATTGTGATTGGTAATTCGGTCGAAACTATGGATGTTAATTTAGATGCTCTCGTAGAAGTTGATGGTGATATAACTTTAACCTATGATTCGGCAGAAGTGAATTTACCAAGTCTTGAAGATGCAGGTATTACTATTGCTGGAGATATTCAAAGTATTAGCTTGCCTTCTCTAATTAATGGTGGTGTTTTCGTAAATACAGACAACGATAATCTCAATTCAATAGATTTAAGCAGCCTGACAACTGGAGGTGTTTATCTCAATAACAATCAACTAACAAGTCTTAATTTGAGTAATTTAGTTAACGCTACTGAAATTTCTGTAACCAATAATCAATTAGATTCCATTGATTTATCGAGCTTAGAAACCGCATCTTCAATTAAACTTAATAATAATCAATTAAATCAATTCGTACTGAATGGTGTAGATTTGGGTCTTCTAAATTTAGCTGGAAATGCTTTAAGTAGCTTGGATTTGGAAAGCGTTTCTCTATCTACATTGTACATATTTGATTCTCAATTAAACGAATTGGATTTAAGTACTGTTTTGATGAATAATTTAATCATTAATAATGATCCAAGCTTGACATCTCTAAATCTTAAAAATGGACAAATTATTAATAATCTAACGTTTACTGACTTACCAAATCTAGTATATATTTGTGTTGATAATGAAGAAGAAGATTATGTCAATAGTAAGTTGATAGAATTTGAAATGACCAATTGTATTGCTAATTATTACTGTTCATTTGTGCCTGGAGGGCGATACTATACGGTTGAGGGTATAAATAATAATGATATGGATAATGATGGATGTGAAATAACAGATTTACCTTTTCCTAATATGAATTATCATATTACCAATGGAACTATTGAAGCCACAATAATCTCAGATGAAACTGGAGGATATTCAGTAGCGGTTCAAGATGGTTTGCATTCTATTACACCACTATTTGAAAACATAAATTACTATAATATTAATCCCTCAAATTTAGTAGTTAACTTCCCAGTAGACGTTAGTCCTTACAACCAAAATTTTTGTGTTACTCCAAATGGTGTTCACAATGACTTAGAGATTTTTATTGTGCCAATAACAGACGCTAGACCAGGTTTTGATTCACAATATAAACTCTTATATCGTAATATAGGAACTACTATGTTATCTGGAAATGTTACATTTAATTACAGTTTTGATAGTGATTATATGGAGTATGTAGATGCAATACCTTCGGAAACATCAGTTACCAATTCTATCTTGTCTTGGGATTATGTAGATTTGTTACCTTTTGAGACTAGAGAGATTCTAACAACATTTACTTTAAACACACCTACAGATATTGATTTCCCTCTAGATTCTGGAGATGAGCTTAATTTTGAAGCTATAATTTATCCTTTACAAGATGACGAAACTCCAAATAATAACGATTTCGGCTTAAAGCAAATTGTCGTTAATTCTTTTGATCCAAACGATATCACATGTTTAGAAGGTGAAACCATTGCTCCAGAAAGAGTAGGTGAGTACGTGCATTACTTAATTCGTTTTGAAAATCTCGGTACTGCTAATGCCACGAATGTCGTTGTGAAAAACACAATAGATGATTCAAAATTTGATATAAATACATTAGTGCCTATTAATGGAAGTCACGATTATTATACAAGAATAAATGAGCAAAACGAAGTTGAGTTTATTTTTGAAAATATTAATCTACCTTTTGATGATGCAACAAATGATGGTTACGTATTTTATAAAATTAAAACTTTAGAAAGCTTGGTGCTTGGAGATGATTTTTCAAATCTAGCAGAAATTTATTTCGATTTTAATGCTCCAATAATTACTAATACTTACACTACAGAAATAGCCGAAGATAATTTAAGTGTTTTAGATTTAAACCAGATTAAAACGATTGCATATCCAAATCCAGTAAATGATATTTTAACAATTGAAAGTGATGCTGTAATAGAACAAACAACACTTTATGATATTAACGGAAGAATCATATCTAACTCAAGTTTCAATAAATCTTTAAAACAATTAGACATGAGTCCTCTCGAATCTGGAATTTACTTTTTAAAACTAGAATCAAATTCTCAAATAGAGACCATAAAGGTGGTTAAGAAGTAGATTAGTTTATAATTTTGGACTAAATAATATGTGTAAAAGGCTTTGTTGATAACATAGCCTTTTTTAGTTTTACTAGATAAAGTATGTCAAGAATCATATCTTTACTTAAATATTTTATTAGCCCTCTACCAGCCATATGAAAATAGTTTTATCAATTTTAATTATAATATTTAATTTAACTATAAATGCTCAGAAACAAGATCTAAATATGTATTCAAAATATTTAGATTCTGCCAAAAACACATATGATGATCAACCTAAATTGGCAACAGCATATTTAGACTCCATTCCACAACCTGTAGAACTAAATATTAATGGAAATCTTGCAGAATATTATAAATTAAGAGGCTTTATTAGCGATAGATTGAATAATAGAGCCGAGATTTTTCAAAACTTTCTCATGGCTCTTAAATATGCTAAAGTTGAAAAGAACAATGATGTAGCTGGATTAGCCTCTTTAGAATTGTTCTATAACACGTATTTTATTAGCAAAAGTAAAGACTCAACAGCCTTTGATTATCTAAAAGACGCAGAACTGTATTTTAAAAAAGCAAATAACCAAAATGGCCTTGTCGAAGTTGAGCAAATGTATGCTTACATTGAAATGTATCAGGAAAATTATGATAAAAGTAACGACCTAATATTACAGCACCTTCCCAAATATGAGAATATTAAAGATGATGGTTATTATCATATGTATGCCTTATTCATGTTAAGTTCAAATTACATACATCAAGAAGATTTGAACAATTCACATAAATATTTTAAACGCATTAAGTCTTTAAAACAAGATACAACCATATCAAAACATCTATTAGATCTGCATAAAGTTTCATTAAACACTTGTATAGCCTATTATCATCTCGAAACGAAAGCTTTGGATTCTACTCGCCATTATTTAAAACAAGCTGAACAGCAGAGATACGCAATGGGTAATAGTGATATAGAACTTTATTTCAAAGTATTTGCAGATTATTATAACCAAATTGGAGATTTAAGCAAAAAAGCACAATATGTCGATTCTCTAGCACTCTTTCAAACAGAATTATTAGATAAGAATGTAACAGCAAGTTTAAAAATTAATAAATCTCTAGAACAATCTGAAAATCTTTTAGAAAGCGAGTCTAATAAAAAGGTGCTAAATAGAAATTTGGCAATTATAATTTCCTGCATACTATTGGTCTTTCTATTATTAGTAATTATTAATTATAATAAAGTTAAAAAAACCATTGAAGGCTACGTTAGCAGAGAGAAAAACTCACATCATTTAAAATCAAGCAATGAAAAGCTAAAAGTAAAAGTTGTAGGTTTAGAGCAGTATATTTTAAAAGTAAAAGATGAGGTAAAAGTAATTTCTACAGTAACAGAACCTTTGGAGTTACGTAAAAACATTAAAGAACTTTATAAAGATATTCATCTTAAATCTACTACCGAACTTACAAATGGAGAAAGTCATTTAGATTTAATTAATGAGCTAAATGTTGAGTTTTTTGCAAGAATAAAGGAGCTTCACCCAGAGTTAAACGATTCTGAAATTATCATATGTTATTATATATACACTGGTTTTAAAAATAAAGAAATAGCTAGCTTTCTTAATGTTTCAATTAGGTCTGTAGAAAGTAAACGCTATAGAATTGCTAAAAAATTAAATATCGACTCTAATCAAATTAGTTTAGCAGAATATCTTCAAATCACATTTAAAGAATCTTAATTATTTTAAAACAATTTCAAAAATGGCCTAGTTGAGATAAAGTTCTAAGTTGAAATTTTCATGACTGGATTTTCAAAATTCGGTTCAAATTCTTTCTAAAAAATAAATTTTCAGGTTTGCGTAGTAGATGCGTAGTCCAATTTTACAGTAAAATTGAGACTTTGTGGATATTTACAACTGCTATTTATTTTATAAAAAATTTTAATCATGAAAAAACTTTACACTTTTACTTTATGCTTGTTTTCTATGTTTATGTATTCGCAAACCATAGATTACAAAAATGCGCCTTTAAAAAAAGGTAGCAATTATTTTGATGTTGTTAATCAAATGAGGCAGGAACTTGCACCTTTAAAAAGAAGTACATCAAAAACAGATATTAAAAAGATTAAACAATTTGAGCGCTGGGCATTCTATTGGAAAGACCGTGTAGATTTAGATGGAAATTTTCCAAATGAGTTATTAGGATATTATAATGCAGGCTTAATTAATGCTGATGGATCATTAAATTTTGATGCTAATACGTCTTTAGGTAGATCTTCTCAAAGCCTTCAAACGTGGTCAAACGTTGGTCCACAAACAGTGCCAGATGCTAATGGCTATCCAAATGCACCACAAATGGGTAGGCTAACTAGTTATAAAAAATTTAATAAAGTACCTGAGTCGCAAAGTGTATTATTTGTAACTGCGCCAGATGGTGGGATTTGGAAATCGACAGACAACGGATCAACTTGGTTGCCTAAATTAGATCAAATCGCAGGTATAGGTGTCACAGATCTTAATAGTCACTCAGATGATGCTAATAATCCAGGAACCATATATGTTTCAACTGGAGATTATGATGGTGGACATATAAAATCTATAGGTGTTTTAAAATCTACAGATTTTGGAGAAACATACCAATCAACAAGTTTGTCTTTTAATTTAGATGAACAAGAATCAACATCAAATTTGATAGTTATAAATGCAAACACGGTTATAGTTGGTACAAATAAATACATAAAAAAAACAACTGATGGTGGCGCAACATGGACAAATAAATATGCACACGAATATAACGATGCTGCAATTGGAAAGTTTCATAGAAACGGGTCAAATATAATGGCTTGTGATAGTTGGGGAGGTTTATTGTTTTCTTCGGATAATGGTGAAAATTGGATTCAGTTATTAATTGAAGGGTCTAATTATACCAGACATGCATCAACATCTGATGCTGCAACCGGTATTTTTTATGTACAAAACGAAGCTGGACAAGTATTTACTTATAATCCAGCAGCATCTTCACCATCTCTAACTGCTCTTGGAATTCCTACAACAAATTACAACTCTCAAGGCACCTATAATCAAGCTATAGCTGTAAAAAATGGTTTAATCATTAGTGCAGGAGTAGATGCTATTAACTCAGATAATAATGGTGGTATTTGGTATACAACCTTAAATAACTCCTGGCAAGATAATACTTCAGAAGGTTCTTATGGTCATGCAGATATTCATGAAATGGGAGCACAACCAGGTTCTAATTATGATTTTTGGGCAGTGAATGATGGTGGATTGATTTATTTTAACTACTCAGGTATTGCAGATGAAAAACCAACTGTTAGTTATATTTCAGATGGTGTAATCGTAACTCAAATATATTCTGTAGCGATTTCACCACTTAGTGAAGACCATAAATTAATTGGTAATCAAGATAATGATGGTTATAGTTTAGAAATGAAAAATGGTACGTTACAATGGGTTTCTGCCTTAGCTGGTGATGGTACTTGTACTGCTATAGATTATAATAATCCTCAAATTCGTTATCTAGGCGCACAAAATGGAGCTTTAAGTAGAACCGATAATGGTTATCCAACTTACGATGCTGCATTAGATTTAACAACGCCTACAACTGGAGCACCATTTGTATGGACATTAAAAATGAATACAACCACGTCTACTACTTTGTATGGTGGTTTTGCTGAAGTTTATAAAACGACAGATAAAGGTGAAACTTGGTCTAATCTAAACTCTGGTGCAGGACAAATATCGTATATAGAAACACATGGTGATAACTTATTGGTTATTGGAGCTAATGGAGCTAAAAAGTCTAGTAATGATGGTGTAGCTTGGTCAGATGTTTCAGAGCCAGAAGCTAGTGCAAAATTAAATTCACTATCCTTAGACCAAAACAATAGCAATACTATTTATGCAACCGTTGGAGGTTATGTTGATGGATCTAAAGTATTTAAATCAACAAATGGTGGAAGCTCTTGGACAAACATTTCGGCTGGATTGCCAAATGTAAAAATGACACAAGTGATTTTAAAACAAAACCAAGGTGCTAACGAGATACTTTTCGCAGGTACAGAAATTGGAGCTTATTTTAAAGTAGGTACTGGTAACTGGGAAAAACTTGGTCAAGGCTTGCCTAATGTTAATATTAGCGATATCGAAATTAACTACACAGTAGATAAATTAGTTGCTGCGACCTATGGTCGTGGGCTTTGGGAAATTAGTATTAACAACAATACACTTGGTGTTAATGAATTAACGGTTTCAGATAATGAGGTACCAGTTATTTTTCCTAATCCTGTATTAGAAGATAACTTAAACATTAAAATACCTAACAGTAGAGACTCTTATAATTATGTTATGTATAATGTTGTAGGAGGTATTGTTTCTAAAGGTCAACTTAATCCAGGAGTAAACACTATTGATGTTAAAAGCATAGCAACAGGTGTTTACGTTGTGAGAATGGTTAATGGAAATTACGTTTCTACCCAAAAGGTAATTATAAATTAATTGCATAATTAATCAATTATTAAAAGGTCTAAAAAGTAAAATTTTTTAGACCTTTTTCTGTTAAACTTTTGTTCACAGCTTATTTTTAAGCATATTTTTTACTACATTTATAAAGTAATATTTAAAACAAAGCCTATATAACATATCTACTTTTATTTAACCTAAAACTAAAAAAATAATGGCAAGAGCAATGTTTGAGTACACTAAAACTGTACTTAGTAAAGTCAGTTTTGACAGCACATTGTTTTGTAAAGAATTACAAAAAGCACTTCAAAGATTATTACCGTATGAAATTGAAGAGCTAAAGATTTACATCAAATCTTTAATTTTACAGAACCCAGATTTAAATCAATGTTTAATCTTATTAAAATCATAAAAAAAAAAGCGACTCTCGAGTCGCTTTTTTTTTGAATTAATAGTTCTTAATTTTTTCTAGACATTGTACCTTTACCAAAAGTTATAAATTCTGAAAAAGTTATTCCTTTTCATACTATTAACTGCTTTCGCGTTTAGGCCAATGTATTTTGTTGGTCAGGTTCTTTATTACCAATTAAATCTTGATTATATCATAGAAACATATTGTGTAAATAAAGAAAAACCAGAACTTCAATGTAATGGTAAATGTCATTTAGCAAAACAACTTCAAGTCACTCAAACCAAAATTTACAATAATGAGGAATCAGCAATAAATGTAATTGTTGATGCATTCTATCCGTTATATTTACAGACTTATAAATTAGAAAGCCATTTAATGATGTTGGTTACTTTTCCGCAGAAAAAATGGTTTTTAAATACTTCAAAAACAACTCCTTTTATAGATGAACTTTTTCATCCTCCACGTTTAATGAGTTAATTTTTAGAACTAAGACGTTTTCTCGTCTTAATATTTCAATCATTAAAAATAAATTCATTTAAAATCAACAAAATGAACAAACTAATTTATGCCATTATTTTAATGGCAAGCACGCTCGTGTGCGCACAAAACACAATAAAAGATTCTATAAAATGGACAGGTAATAGACCAGATGGCCATGCTCCAATTTCTGTAATGGGAGATCATACACACGGTAAAGGAGAGTTTATGTTTTCATACCGATTAATGTCTATGAATATGGAAGAGCTCAAGCGTGGAAGTAATAACGAAGAATTTGCCAATGTATTAATGCCTAATGGAGGAGAATATATGGTAACTCCAACAAAAATGCCAATGCATATGCATATGATAGGATTTATGTATGCGCCAAGCAACAAAATTACTTTGATGGCAATGACAAATTATACAACGATGGAAATGGATCACCTAACAGGAAGTGGTGGCACATTTACAACAGAGTCGTCTGGGTTTGGTGATTTAAAATTGGCAATGCTCTATAAGTTTTTCAATAAAAACCGTCAACAATTACATGGTCAAATTGGGTTTTCGCTACCTACAGGCACTATAGATAATAAAGATGAAACACCTGCGTCTATGGGCAATGAGGTTGTTTTACCTTATCCTATGCAAATTGGAAGTGGCACTTATGATTCAGAATTAGGGTTAACTTATTTGGCGCAATGTGACGCATTTTCTTTTGGGTCACAGTTAAAAGGTGTTATTCGTTTTGGAGACAATGATAATAATTATTCCCTCGGAAATCGTTATAGCTTCAGCAATTGGGCTGCTTTTAAAGCAACAGATTGGCTTAGTTTTTCTGCACGTTTAGAAGGGTTAATAGTTGACGAGATTGATGGTGCAAATCCAGATTTAAATCCGATGATGGTAATTACAGCAGATACTAGAAACTCTGGTGGAACCTACATTAATTCTGGGTTAGGATTTAATCTTTATGTCCCAAAAGGAACTTTAAAAAATATGCGTTTTGGTTTTGAGTTTGCAACACCTTTACTACAAAAAGTAGAAGGTGTACAATTAAAACAAAAAGAGACCATCACTTTAGGTTTACAGTACGCTTTTTAAAAATCTTTTTTTGAGTTTAAATTAAAAATCGCAGTTGTGAGATAATATCATAACTGCGATATTTTTTTCTTTTTTTTCTGAAATGTGCCAACTACAAAACATGTAAGTTGAAAGTTATTTTGGCAACGGACTAATAATCTCTACATTTTGAAACGCAATAGCACCACGAATAACTCCAGAAATCACATTGTGTAAAGCATCTATAATTTGCATTTTTAATTCATTCTTGTGATATATAATACTCACTTCTCTCGCAGGAGATGGATCATTAAAATGATGTAACATAGAAGACATTTTCTCATTTAAATCTAAAGTATTTAAATAGGGTAGAAGCGTCATGCCTAATCCTTCATTAGATAATTTGACCAAGGTTTCTATACTACCACTTTCTAGTTGAAATTGTTCGTTTTCGGTAGTTTTAAATACCTTACAAAGGTTTATAACACCATCTCTAAAACAATGTCCATCTTCTAAAAGTAACATGTCATTTAAATCTAAATCTGCAACGTCAATTTTTTTCTTATTTTTTAATCTGTGATCATTTGGTATATAACCTACAAAAGGTTCAAAATATAATACGCGTTCTTTTATACTGTCATGTTCTAATGGAGTTGCAGCTATAGCAGCATCCAAGTGACCATCCATTATACGGGTTATGATTTCTTCGGTAGTTAACTCTTCTATTTTAAGTTGAACTTTTGGGTATTTCTTAATGAAATTTTTAAGAAACATTGGTAAAAGAGTTGGCATAACGGTTGGTATAATTCCTATTCTAAACTCTCCACCAATAAATCCTTTTTGTTGATCTACTATATCTTGTATACGGTCAGACTCGTCTACAATATTTTTAGCTTGTTGCACAATTTTGCGTCCAACATCTGTTAATTCAATAGGTTTTTTACTTCTATCAAATATTTGAATATCTAATTGGTCTTCTAATTTTTGTATTTGAGTACTTAATGTAGGTTGAGTAACAAAACATTTTTCTGCTGCTTTGGTGAAATTTTTATGCTCAGCAATGGCGAGTACATATTTTAATTGAGTGATAGTCATCGTTATTGATTTAGACTATAAAGATATTAAAACTATTCATAAAAACTATAATAAATTGTCTTAAATCTAACCTAAATTTGTAATATAAATAAAAGATAAGTAATATATATAAAAGATAAGTTATGACAATTAATAGTATAGGTTTAGAGACCAAAAAGACAAAAGAAATTGCTAATGATTTAAATGTGCTCTTAGCAAATTTTCAAATTTATTATCAAAATTTAAGAGGTATTCATTGGAATATTAAAGGAAAACGCTTTTTTGATTTACATCCAAAATTTGAAGAATTATATACAGATGCAAATTTAAAAGTCGATGAAATAGCAGAGCGTATTTTAACCTTAGGTGCAACACCTCTGCATACATTTGAAGATTATTCTAAAGCTGCAAAAGTACCAGTTGGGAAAAATATTTCGGTAGATGAAAAAGCGGTACAGCTTATAGTAGATTCACTTTCTGAATTATTAAAACTAGAACGTCAAATTTTAGACGACTCTGGTGATGCTAATGATGAAGGAACTAATGCAATGATGAGTGATTTTATTACCGAACAAGAAAAAACGGTTTGGATGATGAAAGCCTGGTTAGGTGAGAGTGTATAAATTTCCGAAGAGAAAAAAATATATATTAAAAACCCTTTAAGTATAAACTTAAAGGGTTTTTTTGATTTGATTGATGTGTGTTGTATTTAAAATCTAATAGATAACTCTACGTTTTCATTTGCTACTACAAATTTAGAGTCCTCATAGACTGGAGGTCCAAAACTTCTTGGATTATTTGATGTACCGTAGGACTCGGTTGGCATTCTGTTGGCATCAAAATCCATTCTTAAATTTCCGTTTAAATCATGTAATGCCATAATTGCATAGTCACCAGGTTTAACATCTTTAAAGGTTATGGTTGCCTTACCGTCTTTAATTTCGGCAGTACCACTTTGTATAGGTTCTGCAATCATAAACGTGTCTTTCGTGTTTAGAGCAAATACGATTTTGCCATCGTCACTTTTTGCATTTTCTACGGTTACTGTTACGGTTTGACCTTTTGATTCTTGAGAGAATCCTAAAGTTGAAATGGTTAAGGCGATACATACTAATAGAGTTTTCATAATATATTGTTTTAATGGTTTGTTTGTTATTGATGTTTCAAATATCTATCTAAACCTCACAATTATGAAATTGATATGACTCAACTGTAATTTCTTATGGATGAATTGTATAAATATTACACGTTTAACTATTTAAAACCTATATACTGTTTAATTTGGTGTATTGCTCATCATCAAAATGACCTTAAATAGGTGCTGTAATGCCTACTATGGGATGGATTATTGCAAAGATGTTTTGATTAGCTACTTAAAGATACAATGTTATAACTTTTATGTTTATAGAGTTTATTAGTTTTACAATATGATTTCTAAATATTTAATTTGGGGACGTATCATAAAAATATGATAATGACAACGCATAAAAATGAGGGTAAAATGTTAAAAAAGCCATGGCCAACTAAAGCAGCAATGGAGCAGGTGTACACCATGAAGCTTTGGGGAGAAAATAATACGTCTTTTTACTCAGGAGAAGGTTCTCATGATACTCATATTATAACTCCTTATTTGGATGCTGTAACAGCTTTTTTAACTTCATTTAAAAAACCACTTGTAATATGTGATTTAGGATGTGGCGATTTTAATATTGGCAAAAACTTAGTGTCATACTCAAAAAAATATATTGCAGTAGATATTGTAGAGCCATTGATTGCTTACAATAAAATACAATTTAAAGCAGATAATCTTGATTTTAAATGTCTAGATCTTGCAACCGATAATTTACCTCAAGGCGATTGTGCAATTTTGAGACAAGTATTACAACATCTATCTAATACAGAAGTACAAAATATAGTAAATAAATTATCTTCATATAAATATCTTATTATAACAGAGCATGTGCCAAATGGTAACTTTATACCAAATGAGGATATCATTTCTGGCCAAGGAACCAGATTAAAAAAACAGAGTGGATTAGATCTCTTAGTGTCTCCATTTAATTTTAAAATTAAATCAAAAAAGAGATTGTCTCATATAGAGTTAGAGAATAATAAAGGTGTGATACTTACTATGCTTTACGAAGTTTTATAGCTTTAACAGTTTCAATTTTTATCTAAAATTCAATTATTCAATTATCTCGTAATCTATATTTAGTTTTCTTAGTGCTCTCAAAGCAGTTGCAGAGTTTTTATCATCTACATTAATATCTACAGCATCACCTTCTAAGAGAATATTTGTAAGCTCATTAGATAGTAAGCTATTATGATTTGAAATTTCGGCAATACATAACGCTATCGCTCTTTTATCTGGTCTTTGTGCATCACACGACAGTAAATTTAATTTCATGGGTTTGTACTTCAGTATTAAGGTGTAATATAACCTTTTTTAGCGCCATTAAATTAAAAATGAATTTAATAAACTTAGTATTTAATCCTAAAAGACCAGGAAGGAGCTGTACAATAACTAAAAATAACCAGCGCACAATTATGGACTAGCAAATTGTTTAGGTCCATTATAATAGGCCTCTTGCTTTTATTTCTAAATACTTGTTAATGGTGTCTATAGTTAAATCTTGAGGAGAGGTTAAAATGGATTGAATACCATATTTTTGAAGTTCGTTAACGATGAGTCGTTTTTCAAAAGCAAACTTCTCGGCAATAACTTTATCGTAAGCTTGTTGTACCGTTTCTGCCTTCTCAGTGATAAGATTGTTAAGCTCTGTGTTTTTAAAGAAAATTACGACGAGCAAATGATTTTTAGCAATGCCTTTTAAGTATGGTAATTGCCTGTGTAAACTATCTAATGTTTCAAAATTGGTATATAAAAGCATCAAACTACGCTGTGTGATATTTCGCTTTACATCTGCATAAAGTCTACTATAATCACTTTCAAAATAATCTGTACTTACATTGTAGAGTGTTTCTAAAATGAGGTTCATTTGTGAGGTACGACGCTCTGCAACAACTATATTTTCTACTTTTTTTGAGAACGCTAAAATACCAGCTTTATCTTGTTTTTTTAATGCTACATTTGAGATAACTAGAGAGGCATTTATAGCATAGTCTAAAAGGGTTAATCCATCAAAAGGCATTTTCATAACGCGACCTTTATCTATAATAGAGTAGACTGGTTGCGATTTTTCATCCTGAAATTGATTAACCATTAACTGGTTTCGTTTTGCAGTAGCTTTCCAATTTATGGTACGTAAATCATCACCTAATACATAATCTTTAATTTGCTCAAACTCCATAGTATGACCAATTTTACGAATCTTTTTAATACCGTATTGATGCAAATTATTACTAATGGCTATCAAGTCATATTTTCGTAATTGCATAAAACTAGGGTAGGTTGGTACCATAGCATTATCTTCGGAAGTAAAACGTCTCGATATTAAACCAAAAACCGAAGTTACATAAATATTCAATTTTCCGAAGTGATACTCACCACGATCTACAGGACGTAATTTATATTCTATTTCTGAAGTACTAGAAGCATCTAACTTTCTTTTAATACTAAAATCTCTAACCTGAAATTGCTCTGGTATCTCATCAATAATAGTTATGTTGACATTGAAAGTATAGTAATTATTGATGACGAGATTTACGGGATTCTCGTCTCCGTTAGAAAATTTTTCTGGCAAATTACGTTTGCCTTTAACACCGTTTTTTGCTGCAAATAAAATAATAGTATCAAGAATTGTTAATGCAAGTAATAATAGTACAAGCAATTTGACGATGGTAAAACCTCTAGGGAAAATAAAGCTCAAAACAAACAAAACCATAATGGCTATGCAAGCATAGAAGAATCTGTTTTGGAGAAAAAATGGTTTTATTCGTTTCAATTTTAAGCTATTAAGTTATTTTTTTGTTTTAAATCTTTTAGGTCGTGATACTCGTTTTCAAATTTTACAAATCACAATTAATAGATAAGCGTTTTAGTTAATTGCATTATTGGTTCTTCTAATTTTTAAATCGGTGTCAAAAAAAACATTTCCCAGACTATCTTTTAAATGTGTTATATCTATTGTGTATTTATAACCATACATTTTACACAGATTGTCTAAGGTGTTTTTCTTTTTTCTAGCTATTTTTATTTTAGTGTTGTACAAGTTTAGTGGAGCAAATGCAATACCTAAAACTGCAAGTCCAACTGTCATAATGATTATTGGTACAGTTGAAAACACACCTTTTTCTAATATATATTTTCCTAACAAAAATCCTGCTAAAACTATAGCTATTGCAAGAATTCCATACATAATTAGATGACCATAAGTATCCGTTCTTGTTTTTAAAACAGAATCATGCTCAATATTTACAACTTTTATTTGCTCTTCAAAATTATCCTGCATAGTAATAACACCACACTTATTTTGAAAATCTGGTTTCTTATTGGTTAAACCACAAAGTGTACCAGTCTTAAAATCTAAGATTTTATGATCGCATAATTTACAGTGCAACGTTAAGTCCATACGTTAATTTAAATTTATCTCGGTATTTCTACTGCTTCAATAATTTGTTTAATAATTTGTTTTGTAGTTACACCTTCCATTTCACGTTCTGGCGTAACGATGACACGATGCTGCAATACAGGTATCGCAGAGCGTTTAATATCTTCTGGTGTTACAAAGTCTCGTCCGCTCATTGCTGCAAATGCTTTACTAGCTTTTAATATGGCAATAGATGCTCTTGGTGAAGCACCTAAATATAAAAACGGATTATTACGAGTATTCACAATCATATCTGCAATATATTTTATTAAATGAGCTTCTATTTTAATTTGTTCTACCAATCCTTGAAATTTAATAATCTTATCTGCGCTTAAATGAGCAGTTACTTGGTCTGTCTTACCTTTGCCTTGTAAATTTTGTTCTCTATTTAAAATTTCTACTTCCTCATCTATGTTAGGATAATCGATATCTATTTTAAATAAAAATCTATCTAATTGAGCTTCTGGTAATCGATATGTACCTTCTTGCTCAACTGGGTTTTGAGTTGCTAAAACAATAAAAGGTAGTTCCATTTTATATTTATTACCGTCTATGGTAACTTGACGTTCTTCCATCACTTCAAATAGTGCTGCTTGCGTTTTGGCAGGAGCTCTATTAATTTCATCAATAAGAATCATATTAGAGAAAATAGGACCTTGTTTAAAATCAAACTCAGAGTTTTTCATGTTAAATACAGATGTTCCTAAAATATCACTAGGCATTAAATCTGGAGTAAACTGTATTCTACTAAAACCAACATCTAATGATTTTGCTAACAACTTAGCAGAGATTGTTTTTGCAACTCCTGGAACACCTTCAATTAACGAGTGACCATTTGCTAAAATAGATGCGATGAGCATATCTATCATGCCTTTTTGACCTACAATAACTTTGCTTATTTCGTCTTTAATAAGTGTAATACCTTCTTGTAGTTCACTTAAATCTATGCGGTTGGTAAAACTAAGATCACTTGCTTGAGCATCTTCATTTTGAATAGGCTCTATAGATTGCGCTGCGTTAGGATCTCCTAGCAGAGACTCATCAAATTGATCTGTATTTTTGTTTAACTCTTCGTTGTTATTCTCGTCTAAATGTTCCATAATTTATGTGGTATAAAAATCTTCTATAGCGTTATTTAATCGTAATAAATCGGCCTCATTACAAAACGATTTTGCTTTTAAAAAGGCAATTAAATTAATTAATTCTTTAATGTCATCTTGGTTTTTTCCAGATTTTAAAGATAGATTTTTCACAAATTTCTCATCTAAAATTTGTGTGTCTAAATAATAGACGCGTCTTATATATTCTAAAAAATATGTGATTTTTTTCTCTATTAAATTGTCGTGGTCCTTTGTCTCATAATACAAATTACCAATTGTTTTAGTAAAATCTACTGTGGTGTTTTTTAAAGGCTCTCTAATGTTAACAATTCGTTGTCGCCTTTTGGCGTTAAAAATCATAAATAAAAGCGTTGTAATTAAAGCTAGGTACCAAGCCCATCGTAATGGTGGCTGACTTAAAATGAAACGCATTGGTGAGTTGCCTAAATTTTTTCTTGATTTATTTCTAGAATCAAAATAGATGGTATCATCACCAAGATAAGATATTACACTGGCTGCATATTTTTGATTATCTTTTTTAAGTAAATGATAATTAGTAAATGCGATGGGTTGTAGATGCAAATAGAAATTGCCATTTCCCCATGGTACTTTTATATAATTAGTATAGGTACTATCTTTAAATTTTTGATATCCTAGAACGGTTGATCTTAATGTATCAATTTCAGAAAAATAAATATTGCTTAATCCTTTTTCTACTGAAATAGAATCGTTTTTAAATACTGGGTTTGAGAATGAAAACTCTGCTTTACCCTTAAAACTATATTCATTTTGAGTATTAAATCCAAGTGAGTCTATTAAACGATTTGGAAAATAGCTGCTAGACATAAAAACATCATTGCCATGAGAAGCAAAATCTAACAATTCTTGTGCAGATGAACTGTCTAGATTTGGGTAGGCATCAATTATAACATAGGTGCCACTCACTAAGTAGGTACTATCTTCCCAAACATAATAATCATCAAAATACTCGTAAGGTGTTACCTTAATTTCTTCTATCTTACTTTCTGGGAATAAATTAGGCAGCTCTTCAAAGAAAACATATGTTCCATGTGGTGTTTTATGAGTCTCATTAAATGTTTTTTGCCAGTTTACAGGAGGTGGTGTTGAGAATTCTATGGCAATAATGCCAATAAATAATAATATTAAAAGCCCAATATATATTCTTAGTGTTTTACTCATTTCTTAACTTTATTTAAAAATTGAGTAAATGCTTTTTTAGCTTTTTCAAACTGTGTATTATCAATATCAAACTCACCATACCAAATATAATTATAGAGGTATGATGTATATGAAAATTCTTCTTTCGTGTCTTTGTTTTCTATTTCTAGATAATAATCACTATTTGTTTTTTCTACATCATATTCGATAACTTCTGCTTGAGACAGTGTTTTTAAAAGCCATAAATAATAATATCTAATGGAAAGTCTGTAGTTGTTATTTCTTTCAGCATCTGCGATTAGTGTTTTAAAATCGGTTTCATAAATATTATTCTCAATATCTGTAATAGGGATTATTGACTTATCGCTAGATTTTCCGAAGATCCAATTGCCTTCTTTATTTATTATGGCTTTAACTATGAAAAATACCACGAGAAGAAATATGACTACGTAAAATATTTGTAATGCTATATCTGTAAATTCTGAAGCTCTGGCATCGCTATTAAAATTGAATAAATCTTTAAAAAAATCTGATAACCATTGTTTAAAACGAGTCCACCATCCAGAGTTTTCTACAGTACGTTCATAGATAAATTCGTTACCGTCATATTTATCTTTAATATTCTCAAATTCTCGTTTTTGTATAGGAGTTGTATCTACATACACATCGTCTTGTAAAGATTGCGATCGCGTATTTACGTCTAAACTTGTAGCGTTAACTTGAGAAAAAATTCCGAAGAATAGAAGGACGATATGTAAAATATGTGATTTACTCACCAGATCCAATTAAATCAATATCACTCTTAGTGTTGACATTTTCATTATCTTCTTTTAAGCTGTAATACACTACACCTTGATTAAGTTGCACAATAACATTTAAGATTGTACTTACTAAAAATGTTAAGAGAAAAATGGCAAGCATCATCACGGTCATGGTTTTTTGAATTGCCATTGGCTCTGGTGTTGTGTTGGTTTCTAGTTCTGTAAATAAGTTTACCATTCCAAAAATATAGGGTATAAGTGCTATTACATTTTGAGCTATATAACTCATTAAATAAAACAAACCAACGCAGCCTATTGCTGCCCAAAATTTTGAACTTATCATCGTCCAGGCATAACCAAAACTAGATCCAATGCTACGCTTACCGTCTAGATACTCCATGAGAGACCCTTGATAAAATAAGCTCATTGCTCCAATGACTAAAGGCATCCCAAGAATACCAATAATGGTAATAGCTAGGATAAACATGATAAGTCCAGCGCCAATGATTAATGGTATGGCTACAAGAATACCAAATAATAAAAACACAAATATTTTACCAATATTGGCTTTGTAGGCATTAATTATATCTGATGCAGTAAAGTTTTTACCTTCTCGATCAATATATAATTTTAAGTAAATAGGAACGTACGAGTAAGATATTGTTGCAGCAACTAAACCTACAATTATAAATACTAAAACGAGTAAAATAAAAACACCAGAGTTTTGATTCATGTATTGGTCAATGGCATTTGAATTGCCTGTCATCATACCTCCAAATATGATTTCGGTATAAAATTTACTAAAAAAGTAACCTATCACAATTAGTATTAATAAAAAAATACCATTGATTATAAAAAAGTGCTTAAACAAGTGTTTACCATTTTGTTTTAAAAACGCAAACGTGTCTTGAAAGTACTCACCAAAGCTTCTAGATTTATATAACTGCATGTAGGTTTTTGAGTTTTTTGTTTATTATAAAAGGGTAAATTAAATAGTAAAAAGAAATGAGACTTAGTGTCACTAAAATTATACCTACAGATAACCAATTAGGCATAATATTAGAATGTCGTGTAACATAACCTTCTAGAAAACCAGCAGCAATTGTAAAAGGGAAGGTACTTATTAGGATTTTTACTCCGTTTTTTACACCCATTTTAAAGGAGATCATTCTAGAGTATGTTTTTGGAAATAGAATACTAGCTCCTAATATTAAACCTGCAGCACCTTCTATAATTATTGCGAAAATTTCCATTGAGCCATGAATCCAAATACCACGTACACTCTCCCAAAGCACACCTTCTTGATAGAAAAAATATTGAAATGCGCCAACCATAATACCATTAACCAACATATAATAAGCAGTGCCTAAACCGCCAAATACGCCAAGTACGAAAGAGTTTATGCCAACTCTAATATTGTTTATAGTTATACCAATTGCACTTCCCCAAGTACTACCACTTTTATATACAGCAACAGGATCTCCAGCTTCTATATTTTCTAAGCTCATATTTACATAACCATCGCCTAAAATTAATCTCACAAAAGAGTCGTCAAAGGCAGCAGATAAAGCACCAATGGCTACAAAACTTAAAAATAAAATAAATGCATAGTACACGTAACGTCTATATTCGTGCACAATTAAAGGGACTTCGGTCTTCCAAAAATGTACAAATCTATTAGTGTCTTCGCGTTTAGTTCTATAAATTTTTTGAAAAGCTTTGGCTGCTAGGTTGTTTAAATAAAGAATTGTTTTACTTTTGGGATAGTAAGTTTGAGCATAAGAGAGATCATTTACTAATTGAATGTAAAGCGATGCTAATTCATCTGGGTTTTTTAGGGTTTTCCCAAAAATAGCTTTTTCAAAATTTAGCCATTTTTCTTTATTTTGTTTAATAAAAGCAACTTCTCTCATACGAATTCAAATTAAAGCAATTAATGGTAGAGTTACAAATAAATACGACACAAAACGTTAATATAAATTTCATCGCAGCAAGTGTTGGTGAACGTATTTTAGCTTACATAATTGATTGGGTTATAAAGATTGCTTATATCGTTGTAGCCTTTCAAATTGTGTTTAATTTATTTGAGTGGAATGAAGCTATTGAAGATATGGATGGATGGTCGCAAACTGCCATTTACATGACCTTTTTGCTGCCTGTTATGTTTTATACTTTAGTTTTAGAATCTTTCTTAAGAGGGCAAACTATTGGTAAAAGAATCATGAAGATACAAGTAGTAAAAATTGACGGTTACCAAGCAGGTATTGGAGATTATTTAATACGTTGGTTTATGAGAATTGTAGATTTAAATATCATGTCTGGTATAATTGCATTAATAACCATAGTTACAAGTAAAAAGAGTCAGCGATTAGGTGACATGACCGCAGGAACATCTGTAATTACTCTAAAAAACAATGTAAATATTAGTCATACAATTTTAGAAGAGTTAGATGATAGTTATAAACCAACATATCCTAATGTAATTAAATTGTCTGATAATGATGCACGTATCATTAAAGAAACCTTTGTAAGAGCAAAAGCTGCGAGAGATTACGAAACACTCATAAAGTTGCGAACTAAAATTGTACAAGTGGTAGAAATTAAAGATTTTAATGGTAGCGATATGGAGTTTATAGATACCATTTTAAAAGATTATAATTTTTACACACAAGGTACTGTCGTTTCTAAGACATTTTAAAACATACAAATAGTTAATCAACACTATTGTTTTACCAAATACACAAACTACCTTTGTAACCAAAATAACGCCTTATGTTTTTTCAAGTTATCGACATTTTAGGAACCGTAGCCTTTGCAATTTCTGGCGTTTTGGTTGCACTAAATAAAAAAATGGATCCTTTTGGTGTACTCATTATTGCCTTTGTTACAGCAGTAGGAGGAGGTACATTACGTGATGTTATGATAGGTATTCATCCAGTATCGTGGATGACCAACATGACTTATGTGTATGTTATTTTTGGAGCAACAGTTTTTGCAATTTTACTTCGGAAAAAAATAAACTATCTACGTACTTCACTCTTTTTGTTTGATACTATTGGTATAGGATTATATACAGTAGTTGGTATAGAAAAAGCATTAGTGGCAGGATTACATCCAATTATATGTATTTCGCTTGGCACAATGACCGCATGTTTTGGAGGTGTTATTAGAGATATTTTGTGTAATGAGATACCAGTAATTTTTAGAAAAGAAGTGTATGCAACTGCTTGTATTGTAGGAGGTTTAGCCTATTTTTTACTACGGAAATTTATGGCAGATACCAATTTAATCTTTGTTATTGCTATTATCATCGTGATTGTAATACGATTGATTGCAGTTAAGTTTAAGATTAGCTTGCCCAGTTTGTATAAGAACGACCATGAATAGTTTTATAACCTGCTAAAAGGTCTTATTATAAAAAGAACTATAGTGTTTAGAATTGAGAAGCTAGTCCAACAATTATAAAAGGCTAGGAATTAAATAATAGGTGTAAAAATTAAGTGTGTGCTTTAACTACTCTTAGGAGCTTTTGTTACTAGAAGTCTCAAGTTTTTTTTATAATAATTTTTTAATTTCTTCAATAAGAGTTTGCATACTATTTTGAGAATAACCAGTAGAAATATATTGTATGATACCATCTTTATCTATTAGATAATTTTTAGGAATATACCTAGTCGCATATTCATCCCAAATAGATTTTGTAGGATCTAATCCCACATTAAAATTTATTCCTTTTTCTTTAAGACTTATCATCTTTTGTTCAACCAAAAATCTGTTTTCTCCTCTTGAAATTGGAATAAACACAAAATCTTCGTCTTTAAAACGTTCTAATATTTCTTTTGGTATTTCTTTAAACTCAGCCATGCAAGGTCCACACCATGTTGCCCAAAAATTTATTAATACTACTTTACCTTTTAATTTTGATAAGGTTAAGGAGTCGCCATCTAGCATTTGTACTGTAAAATTTGCAGCCTTATCATTTACTTTTAATTTAGAGCCTCTATCTGCTTGTGCAAACAATGATAAACTAAATAATAGTACCAATGCAATACTTATATTTTTCATAGATTTAGTGTGTACATTTTAATATTTCAGCAGTAAGAAAAAATAATTTGTTACTACTTTATCGCATTAATAGCGTTTCTTACAGTAAGATAATGCGGTTTGTTACTTTCGCATTCTAAAATATAATCGGTGTTTTTATCAGTTATAAACGCATTAAAATCTTTACAGGATTTAAAAATATTAAACTCTAAATTTTCATAGTCCCAAACAATTCCTTTGCCATAAACCATATCTTGTGCTAAGACATTGCCAGCAGGACCAAGGCTTCCTGTTGCACCTAAAGCCCACCGGTTTCCTAACTCTGCTTCTGTATATAAATAATTATCACCACCCATAATAACTCTTACAAATGAGTTTTGATGAGACGATCTTTGAGCTCGATCCTCTTTATTTCTATTTTTGAGAATGGCTTTAATATTTATAAATAATTGACCTTTATAAGATACAGCAAATGTATTTCTAATTCTACTTCGTGTTTTATGTGAAAAGAAAAAGCAATTATGAACGAGCTCCGCATCTGGAATTCTTTCAACCTTATAAATCCTAACAGGATAAATACTGTCGACGCTACTTGGTGTTTTATTTATAAAATCTGTTTTACTAGCATATAAACCATCAGGATATTTAGGATAGTATAAGGTATCTTGCTGTGTCTCGCTCATTGTGCTTTGAGCAAAATTAAACGATATCGATAGAAGAAATACTATCCTTAATATTAGTCTCATGATTAAAGTTTTTAATACTTATTCTGTAGGTACAGGAAAACCTCTATCCTTCATTAACGCTTCTATTTTTGCATCTCTACCTCTAAATAGTTTATAAGCTTCGGCAGGATCCATTGAGTTTCTTGGAGCAAATAAATATTTTACTAACTTTTCTGCAATTTCGGCATCATAAAATCCATCTGGTGCTTCTTTAAATGCCTCGGCAGCATCACTAGTTAATACATCTGCCCACATGTAACCGTAATAGGCAGTAGCATATCCTTCTCCAGAAAATACATGACCAAAATGTGGTGTTCTATGACGCATTGGTAATTCTTTTGGCATGTTTAGTTCTTGCAAAGTTTCGCGTTCAAATTTATCAACGTCAATATTTGCAGGATCTGCTAAGTGTAATTTCATATCAATTAAAGCAGATGCAAGATATTCTGTCGTGCCAAATCCTTGATTAAAGGTTGATGCCTTTTTAATTTTTTCTACTAAACTTGCTGGTATTGGTTCTCCCGTTTCGTGATGAACTAAAAATTGATTAATCACTTCATCTGTAGACAACCAACGCTCTAACAATTGAGATTGAAACTCTGTGTAATCTCTAACACCACCATTTAAAGTAGGGTATTTTACATTGCTAGAAAAGAAATGTAAAGCATGCCCAAACTCATGAAAAAACGTTGTTGCATCATCCCATGACACTAAAACAGATTCTCCTGGTGCAGGCTTTACAAAATTAGAATTGTTAGAAGCTAGAACATTAGTTTCTCCTTGATAAGAGGTATAGCTTCTATATGTTGTAGCCCAAGCTCCAGAGCGTTTACCTTTGCGAGCATAAGGGTCTAAATACCATAGCCCAATGTGTTTGCCAGAATCTTTGTCTGTTACTTCCCAAACCTTTACATCCTCATGAAAAACAGGCACTTTGCCATCTTCTACTGGTGTAAATTTATAGTTAAATAAACGTCCTGCAACGTAAAACATCGCATCTGTTAATTTATCTAATTGTAAATATTGTTTTACCTCGTCGCTATCTAGATCATATTTTTTCTGACGTACTTTTTCAGCATAAAAGCGATAATCCCAAGGCTCAATCTTAATAGAATCTCCATTTGCATTTGCTACCGCTTGCATATCTGCAACCTCTTCATCAACTCTTGCAATTGCAGCAGGCCATACAGCCATCATTAAATCCATAGCATTTTCTGGAGTTTTTGCCATACGATCCTGCAATCTCCATTGCGCATAATTATCATAACCCATAAGGCCAACACGCTCTTTACGAAGTTTTAAAATTTTGGCAATAATCTCGTTGTTATCAAACTCATCGTTATTATCTCCACGAGAGTAGTAATTAGTCCATACTATTTTTCTAAGGTCGCGCTCTGTAGAGTATGTTAAAAAAGGATCCATTGATGAACGTGTATTTGTAATCGCATATTTTCCATCTTGTCCTTTATCTGTAGCAATTTTTGCAGCAGACTTTATAAATGCATCAGACAGACCACCTAGTTGGTTTTTATTTAAGTAAGTGACATAATTTTCTTCGTCATGCAACACATTGTTTGAGAAATCTGTATATAAAGATGAGAGTTCTTTGTTAATAGCTGCATAGCGCTTCTTCTTTTCTGCAGAAAGATTAGCACCATTCATCTCAAAACCTTTATAAGTTAAATCTACCACACGTTGTTGATCATCTGGTAACGGGTTTTTTAAAGAGGCGTCATAAACCGCCTTTACGCGCATAAATAAAGCCTCATTTTGCGAAATTTTTGAACTGTAATCTGATAATTTAGGCGCCAAATCCTTTTGTATATCTCTAAACTCTGGAGATGACATATTGCTACTTAAAATACCGTAGTAAGTAAATACATCATTAAGTTTTTTGGCAGAGGCTTCTAAAGGTACTATAGTGTTTTCAAAAGTAGGAGCTTCGGTAGTGTTTGCAATAGCTTCAATGTCTTTGAGGCCCATTTCCATGCCAGTTTCTACAGCTTCTTTTACATCGGCAACATTCATTTTATCAAACGCAGGAAGACCTTGATATGGCCCTTTCCATTCTTGTAATAACACATTATCTGTATCGTTCATAACTGTTTTTTCTTCGGAAATTTTATCGTCATTGCAACTAGAAAACAGGACAATGCTGCATACAAATACAGCTTTAATAGATTTTGAAATCATGAAATTTTTAGTCTTAAATTAGTAAGTTTCAAGGTACTAAAATTGGTAAAGAAAACCGTTGTAAAATTGTTAATTTATTAGACTACAAGTATGAGGTTTTTGTAGACTGTAAAAACAACTTAAAACTAATTGTTTAACTTGTATTAATTAATAATGACAATAGAAAAAAACAAGCAGTATAGTTGTGTAAGTAAACCCTAAATAGAATTAATCTAAAATTTCTACACGACGTATATAAACATTTTTAAGAGGCCAATCTGCATCATCAGTCTCTACATTTGCAATTTTATCAGCCACATCTAAACCGCTGGTTACTTTTCCGAAGATCGTATAATCGCCATCCAGTTCGTGCACATCTTTAAGCATGATAAAAAACTCATAAGGAGAAGCTAATTTATAAGGATTTTCTATATCGCTACTTGGCATAGAAATAACACCACGATCATGATGAAAACCATGTTTTGTGTCTGTTGGTAATAGGTATTTGCCTATATAACGTCGTTTTTTCATTACTTCACGATTGTCTGTGCTACCACCTTGAATAATGTAATTTTCTATAACTCTATAAAACTGTGTATCATTAAAATAGCCTTTTTTTGCGAGATAAATAAAGTTAGAACGATGGAATTTTGTCTCTTCAAATAACTCAATATCAATGTTTCCAAAATCTGTGACAATGCGTACCTTATTCTCTTTATGCTCTTTGTCATATTGCAAGAAAAACTCCATCGCATTTTCATCTGTCAACAAAAAGTCCTCTTTTTTTTCTTCGGAAATTGTATCGGTCACTTCAGGATCAACCTGTTTTTTAACCATAGTAGAATCTATAGTTTGTGTAGGTGTTTTCTTTTGAGATTGTTTATCTTCACAATTAAAAGTCAATACACACAATACAATTACAAAAAAAAGTCTCATAAGGAATGAATTTTGATACGTTCATAAAATCTGCTTCAAAAATAAAAAATCTAAATCTTCCAGGAGAAGACTCCCAATTTAAAATGTCTCCTCCTTTTAGAGAATCTCTTATAGATGAAAATAAAGCAAAAATGAAAACTGCCAGACAGGCTGGTGTAATGGCATTATTTTACCCAAATACAAAAGGAGAAACCTACTTAATATTAATTTTAAGAAAAACCTATAAAGGTGTGCACTCTGCCCAAGTTGGATTTCCTGGCGGAAAGTTTGAGGAAGAAGATCCTAATTTAGAGTATACAGCTTTAAGAGAGAGCTACGAAGAGGTTGGTGTGCCAATAACAGATGTTAAAGTCTTAAAGGCAATGACAAAATTATATATACCACCAAGTAACTTTACAGTCTCACCTTATTTAGGTGTCACCGAGCAAACGCCACAATTTATAAAGCAAGATGAAGAAGTCGAAGATTTGATAGAAGTGTCATTATCTCATTTTCTGGATGATAATAGTACTACACAAGTAAAAGTAATGACCTCAATGAGAATAGAGTTAGAGGTTCCTGCATTTACTCTTAATGGTCATGTGGTTTGGGGAGCAACAGCTATGATGCTTAGTGAACTAAAAGACTTGTTAAAAATGGTACTATAAGATATTGTTTTTTGTAAGTTTGTTTTTAGCTTAATGTATTTATCTCGTTTTTATAACAGATAGAAAACTTAACATAAGTTCAAAAAAAAATAAAATGAATGGGATTATTTAAAAGAAACCCTTTTGGGCATATATTATTTGTAAAGAAGTGGCTAATTAGAATCTTGGGAGCACTTACTCATCGTAGGTTTAGAGGTTTTAATGAGTTACAGATTGAAGGTTCTGAAATTATAAAAAACCTTCCAGACACTAATGTGCTTTTTATCTCAAATCATCAAACATATTTCGCAGACGTAATTTCTATGTTTCATGTGTTTAATGCAAGTCTAAGTGGTCGATTAGATAATATCAAAAATGTTGGTTATTTATGGAATCCCAAGTTAAACATGTACTATGTGGCTGCAAAAGAAACTATGAAATCTGGTATAATCCCAAAAATATTTGCTTATACAGGATCTATTAGCATAGAGCGTACCTGGAGGTCTGAAGGTAAAGATGTTAATCGTCAAGTTAAAATGAGTGATATTACAAGTATAAAAACAGCTTTAGATGATGGTTGGGTTGTGACATTTCCTCAAGGTACAACTACACCTTTTAAACCTATTAGAAAAGGTACAGCTCACATTATAAAGCAATATAAACCTATTGTTGTGCCAATAGTTATAGATGGCTTTAGACGATCATTTGATAAAAAAGGATTACGTGTAAAAAAGAAAAATGTATACCAAACTTTTGAAGTTAAAGAGCCTTTACAAATAGATTATGAGAATGAGTCTATTGCAGATATTGTTGAAAAAATAGAATATGCAATTGAGCAGCATCCTTCTTTTTTAAAAGTTATTCCTCAAGAGGTGCTGGAAGAAAAAGAGCGATTAAATCGTGAGTTGAGAGACTGGTAGATTATGCAAGTGCTTACTTAAATAAAATTATGTAGTTAAGACCTTTTAGGCGACCATCTCATAAAGAGCACGAGCTATTACAACTAATAACATTAGTAATAAGAGTACAAAAAATAGTTTGGCAAATGTAGATAATACTATTTGTGCTCCTGTAGTGTGATAGCTACCATCATAATTTTTATCAAGAATAGATGTAATTTTTTCTTTGTTACGATATCTAATCCACAAATAGAACCAGCCAATAGGATAATAAAGTATTTCGGCAATCAATTCCATTGTTTATTAAGCTACTCATCAGGATTAAACTCATTAGATTTTTTTGAAGCTTTCTTTTTATTAGTTTCATCATAAAATGAACTAAATAAAAATATCAAGCCTATAAATAAGAAAATCTTGGACCAGTCAAAAACCATCGAGAAGACTACAAATATTAATCCTGTAGTAAACATACCATTATCAGTTTTGTTATTTAAATCACTAATAATAGGTAAGTTAAATTCTATCAACCCTTCATCTATAAGTACATTATTATGGTACAGCTGTACTGTAATTACTCCTGTAGAAAAGGCTTGTTTTGTAGCAATATAAAAAGGCTCTGTTTTACCATACACATCCAGTACAAAATGATGCTTTACGCCAGGAAATGACCATTTTTTAGAAATTTGATATCCGTTAACAGTTAAAGTCTCGCGACCCATTACATTAACTTCAAATTCAATTTCTTTATTTTCAATATGGAATATAACAGGCTTCATATTTTATACTTCTAATTTTTTAAGTTCCTTGTAATTTCTATTAAGACGTCTTAATAATATACCATAGATAAGACGATAAAATACCCAAAAAACAAGAACAAAGATTCCAGTAAATAATACCATCAGTACTGTGGCAACAAACATTTGCTTATCATTAAACTTAGCAAATTGAGGCGCAATTTCTGGATTATTATATACCGAATAATACAAGCCAAATGAGATGGATAAAAATGCCATTACCAGATTGTAAATCACATAATACTTTATGATTTTTCTCGTTTTTAAAATTTTACCCATTAATTTTTTAGCATTATCGGTCACTGTGATGGTTCGATAAGTTTTGTACAATAGATACACAAAGGTTAAAATTATGGCATAACTAAACACCGTAATTGCAAGAAGTATCATGCTGTTACCACCATACATTGCGGTTAACTCTGCACGATATTCAGCAGATGCAAAATAAGGATAACTATTAAGGATAATCCAAAATAGTAGTTCGGCAATACTAATGTAAAAAAGCGTTTTTACAATAGATGATGACTTTTTTTGCATCATCGGGTATATATCTTTGCTAGAAATCTTTTGATCTTCTCGCGCACTATTGGCTTGCCAATCTTTTTTTAATAATTCTAATTCATCCATCGTATCACGGATTTAATATTGTTCTTAATTTTTTCTTTACCCTGTTCATCTTCACACGAGCATTAACTTCGCTTATACCAAGGGTTTCACTAATCTCGCTATAGTTTTTATCTTCCAAATACAAAAAGACTAACGCCTTTTCAATATCATTTAGTTGATGCACTGCTTTGTACAATAATTTAAGTTGTTGTTCTTCAGTATCATCATAATCTTCAGATTTAATTTTAAAAGAAACAAGCTCAAACTCTTGTGTTTTTATGGTGCGCTTAGACTTTCTATATAATGTAATTGCAGTATTTAATCCCACACGATACATCCAAGTGCTAAACTTTGCATCTCCTCTAAATTTTGGATATGCCTTCCATAATTGTATAGTTATCTCTTGAAACAAATCATTATGAGCATCTTGATTATTGGTATATAATCTACATACTTTGTGCACAATGTTTTGATGCTTCTCAAGTAATTCTACAAAACTATTTTCGAGTTCTTTATTCAAATTTTTGATTAGTTAGTTACTTATTGGTAGTATTAATATTTAAAATGTTACAACTTAATAAGCATTAATTTAAAATTAAAATTTTAAGTGGCATTATTTGTATCTTTGAGTATCACATTTTAAGTGACATTTAATATGAATATTCCGCAAACAAAGTATCCAAGAGTTGTTATTATAGGAGGTGGATTTGCAGGTGTTAATTTGGTAAAATCATTAGCCAATAAAGACTTGCAAGTTGTTTTAATAGACAAACATAATTACCATACATTTCAACCATTATTATATCAAGTTTCTAGTTCTGGTTTAGAACCAGACTCTATAGCTTATCCACTTAGAAAAGTAATAAAAAAGCATAAAAATTCATTTTTCAGGTTTGCCGAAGTAAAACATATTGATGCCTCAAAAAATGAAATTTCTACAAGTATAGGAAATCTTAATTATGATTATTTAGTAATTGCAACAGGTACTAAAACCAATTTTTTTGGTAACCAAGCCATACAAAATAACAGTATGCCTATGAAGAGTATTCCGCAGGCATTAAATATTAGGAGCTTAATACTACAAAATTTTGAAAAAGCAGCAATTGCTAATTCCGAAGATGTAAGACAAACCTATTTAAATTTTGTTATCGTTGGAGGAGGACCAACAGGTGTAGAATTAGCAGGAGCTATTGCAGAATTAAAAAATAACATTTTACCAAAAGATTATAAAGATTTAAATAGTAGCGATATGCAAATTCATTTGCTTGAAGGAGCAGATAGGTTGTTACCTCCAATGAGTGAGCACGCTTCAAAAAAAGCACAGTTATTTCTTAAAGAACTTGGCGTACATGTACACACTAATGTCATTGTAAAAAATTATGACGGTAAGCTTGTTACAACTAATACAGACTTAACCTTATATACCGAAACCCTAATCTGGGCTGCAGGCGTTACAGGTGCTCCAATTTTAGGGCTTAAGGCAGATTCTTTAATAGAAAAAGCAAATCGTTACAAAGTAAATCGTTTTAATCAAATAGCAGGTTACGACAATATTTTTGCTGTTGGAGATATAGCTTCTATGAGTACCGAAGAATTTCCTAAAGGTCACCCTCAAGTTGCCCAGCCAGCAATACAACAAGGTAAACTGTTAGGCGAAAATTTAATAAAAATCATTAAAAAGCAGTCGCCAAAACCTTTTGTATATAATGATAAAGGCTCTATGGCTACCATAGGTCGTAACAAAGCTGTTGTAGATTTAAAACATTATAAATTTGGCGGTTTCTTTGCTTGGTTTGTTTGGATGTTTATCCATTTAATGTCTCTGGTAGGTTTTAGAAATAGAGTAATTGTCTTTTTTAACTGGACGTATAATTACATCAATTTTGATAAAGCAGCACGCTTAATTATTAGACCATTTAAAAAATAATAGTTTTTGGGCGTTCCCAACCTACGCTTAAGCTTCGTTTGGTCAGGCTGTACACTATATCTTTTGTAAAAACAAAAGGATGTCGTTTCCATCCTTAACGCACAGCTTGGTCTAGCTTCACAATTCCTAAAATGATTAAAAACTGAGCAATTGCATATGTAAGCATAATGCTAATATTTGAAAAAGGTAATGATTCATAAAACTTATTTAGTGCCAAAATACTATCAGACAATAAAAAGAATAGTGCACCTATAAATACCAAAGTATAACTTAGTTTAGATACAGTGCCTTTTCGCAAATAAGCAGTTGCAGACATGCATAAAATGACCAGCATATAGATGATGACAGGAACGAGCATTTCTTTTAAACCATCTTGTATAATATAAAATAGACTAGCAGCAAAAACCATTAAAAGCGCCATAAACCAATAGGCACTCAGCGCTTTGTTTCTATGTTTTAAAAATGCAATTACATACATAATATGCGCTAGTAAAAAAGCAACCAAACCAAATAAAAAATAGTTTGGAGACTTGTCTACAAACATAAGTAGGATATCTCCAGCGAGAGAAAACCATAAGGCCAAAATAATTAATAAACGTAATGATTTATTGATTGATTTACATTTCAGAAAAAAGAAAATCAACAACGATATTACAATTGCAGGTTTAAAAACATAGTATAAAATAGATAAAGCGTCTATTGAGCCAGAAATCAATTCGATTAGGACAATTAAACTATAAATAAAACAAAATTTCTTTTCTAAAGTAGTTAGCATTTTTAATTGAGTTTCTCAAAAATATGCATTTCGGTATTGATTTTTAACAATTGGGTCACATAGAATTTATTTAACACCAGTTGATGTTCATCTTTGACTTATCAATCAAAAACGCACTATATAAATCATCAACCATGCAAAAATTAATCACACTTATTGCAATTTTCATCTCATCAATGACTATTGCGCAAACTACAATCTCTGGTAAAGTTACCGATACCAAAAACCTACCCGTTTTTGGAGCAAATGTTTACCTAGACGGAACCTATGATGGAGCAACAACAGATGATCAAGGGAATTTCACATTTACAACTACTGAATTAGGCATGCAAAGTTTAATTATTTCCTTTTTGTCTTATGAGTCTAAAACAATTTCGGCAGAAGTTTCTACACTTAAAAATTTAAAAATTACTCTACGAGAAGATATGGAGTCTTTAGATGCTGTGGTAATTTCGGCAGGAACTTTTGAAGCAAGTGATAATAGCAAGGTCTCTGTTTTAAAACCGTTAGATGTTGTAACAACAGCGAGTGCTTTAGGTGATTTTGTTGGAGCCTTACAAACCTTGCCAGGAACTTCTACTGTGTCAGAAGATGGAAGGCTTTTTGTACGAGGAGGAGATGCTAACGAAACTCAAATTTTTATAGATGGCATTCGGGTATTTACTCCATATTCTCCAACGCCAAATAATGTCCCAACTCGAGGGCGTTACTCGCCATTTCTTTTTGACGGAATTACGTTTTCTACAGGTGGATACTCTGCAGAATATGGTAACGCACTTTCAAGTGTATTGCTACTAAATACTATTGATGAGCCAGACCAAGAAAAAACCGAAATAGGAATAATGACTGTTGGTGGTTCTTTAGGTCGTACCGAGAAATGGGATAAAACCTCATTAAGTGTCAATGCATCATATATTAATTTAGCACCTTATAATGCTTTGTTTCCAGACCGTAATGATTGGCAATCACCTTTTGAAGGAGCTCAGGGCGAAGCAGTTTTTAGACAAAAATTTAATAACGGAATGCTAAAGTTTTATGCAGCATTTGATACCTCTAAATTTGATTTAATACAAGAAGATATTAACGATGATCAAGGCGTACGATTTAAACTAAATAATAAAAACTTTTACGCAAATACATCATATCAAGGTGTTTTAGGTAAAGGTTGGTCTTTAAATACAGGTTTGAGTTACACAATTGCTAAGACAGATTTTTCGTTTGTAGATAACAATATTGAAGATGATGAAAACTCAGCGCACCTTAAGCTAAAGCTAAAAAAACGTTTTAATAGTAGGTTTAAACTTTATTTTGGAGCAGAGCATTTTGCCACTAAATTTAACGAGGGATTTTCTTCAAATAATGTTTCACCTATAGGCTATGGTTATACTAGTAATAATTCGGCGTTTTTTGTAGAGTCTGATATTATTTTAAGTAAAAACTTTGCAGCCAAAGTAGGAGTAAGAGCAGATGATTATAAATTATCTAATGAATTAAAAATAGCACCAAGAATTTCAATTGCCTATAAAACGTCTGCAAATGGTCAATTGTCTTTAGCGTATGGTAGTTTTTATCAAAACGCACCTAGTAGTATTTTAAAATTTGATTCAACTGTGAAATCTCAAAATACCTATCATTATATTTTAAATTATCAATATGTAAATAATGGTCGTCTATTTCGTGCAGAGCTTTATAGAAAAGAATATAATGATTTAGTGAAATTTGACACAGATTTCGAGAATTTTGATAGTAATTATTCTAATTCAGGCTCTGGTTTTGCACAAGGTTTAGATGTTTTTTGGAGAGACAATAAAAGTGTAAAAAACGTAGATTATTGGTTGAGTTACTCCTATTTAGATACAGAGAGAGATTATAGAAATTACCCAACAAAAGCACAACCCAATTTTGCAAACACTCACAATTTTTCTGCAGTTGCTAAATATTTTATCGAAGACTGGAAAAGTCAATTAGGCTTTAGCTACACGTATGCATCTGGACGACCTTATACAAATCCAAATACCAGTACATTTTTGGGAGAAATGACAAAAAGTTATAATAGTGTAAGTCTAAATTGGGCGTATTTAATTTCGCCTCAAAAAATACTTTATTTATCTGTAAACAATGCGTTTGCTTTTAAGAATGTTAATGGTTATCAGTACGCAAATACGCCAGATGTTAACGGTAATTTTGCAAGACGCACTTTAAGACCAGCAGCAGATCAATTTTTCTTCATAGGTTTCTTTTGGACAATTAGTGAAGATGGGACAGATAACCAACTAGATAATTTGTAAGTTTTTATCATAAATCTTTAGTAGGTTATGATTGGCGTATCAATGTTAAAGTCGAATTATTATTTGTAATCCTTTAGATGCTTTAAAATAATTTCAGTTAAAAATTGATTAACAAAAAAACTATTAGAGCCAAATTAATCATCATTTGGAGTAATGCATTGGCTCTATTAATCGTTTATTTGTGGCTTAAACTAAATTATGATTTTTTTTACTTGCGTGCTTTTGGGTTTTGTAATAGCTGCAACTGGCAGTATTACACCTAGTTTTTTAAATTTAACTGTTGTTAAGTTTAGTCTAAAAAGCGGTAAAAAATCTGCATTATATCTCATTGGTGGTTTTGCTACAGTACTCTTTTTTCAAGCAAATATTGGTGCTTATTTATCGAGTATATTAATGAAAAATTCAGAGTACATTGTAACTATTCAAAAAATAGGTACAGGTATCTTAATACTGTTATCTATAAATTTCTTTAGATTATATTTTTCCGCAGATAAAAAGATAAAAAAAGTAAAAATAGATAAGTCTAAAGCTTATTTACATGGTATTATGATGTCTTTACTAAACACCTTTGCAATACCATTTTACTTTACTACAATTTCATTTTTAATAGGGTTAGAGTATTTTGAGTATTCATTAATAAATAGTTTGTATTTCTCTATTGGCTCTACAGCAGGTTCATTTTCTTTATATGCGTTGTATGCAACTGTAGCTAGTAAAATAGAGCATAAACTTTCTTTTGTGGCAACCAAAATGGATTTTATTTTAGGCTGCTTAACTGGTGTAGTTGGTATTGGTAATTTAATTTACCTAATGTATTTCAAATAAAAGAACTTAAAAATAGCCTTAATTGTTTTATTTATTGGAGTTAAAAATCTTTTTAAATCGTTGAGGTAGTTCACTTTTTATGAGTACGTCTTGGTCTGTAAAAGGATGTTTAAATGCTAAAGAATACGCATGTAGATATAATCCCTTGCCTTTTAAAATTAGTGGTTCAATGCCATAGTCTTTATCGCCCAAAATAGGGTTTCCAATATATGAAAGATGCTTGCGTAACTGATGTCTACGACCAGTTTGAGGCACTAATTGTACCAAATTAAGTGTGCCAAATCGTTTTGATGATGTTTCATTACAACGTGTAAAGCTAGATTGTGATGCTTTTTCGTCTATATCTAAAACTATTGTGCCTTGAGGTTTCATTTGGCCAATAGTAATTGCATAATAGGTTTTTTTAATTGCCTTATCTTCAAATAATTTATTTAAATCTCTAATGCTACTTTGAGTTTTACCAACCAATAAAACACCTGTAGTTGCAAAATCTAAACGATGCACAGGCTGAGGTTTGGTAGCATCAGGAAGATTACTTTTTTTAATATTTCTAACAAGCGCATTTGTAATGGTCTTAAAACTATTGCCACTTACCAAAATACCAGCAGGTTTATGAATAACTGCTAGGTAATCATCCTCAAATAAAACATCTAATTGAAGTATTAATTTTTTCTTCGGAATAATTTCTTTCGGAATGGTAAGCGTAATACACTCTCCACCATTGATGTAAGTAGCTGTTGTCGCAACTACATCGTCAACTTTAATGTAATTTTTTTTAAGTGCTTTTTTGAGAGCCGATTTTGTTAACGCTGCATTAAAAACACCTACTCCATATTCTTGAATTCGAATAGGAGATAGTAATTGTGGTACAATATGAATTTCTGTAGTTTGAATAACGTTTTGGAGTATTAAAAATTAAAACGAAGTTCGACTATTTATTTTAAATATTAAATCATAAATATAGTTTTAGGCATTAAGGTTTGTCTACCTTATCAAAAAAGGAGACCACACATGATTACTGCGAAAGACCTAAATAAACCAACACCTATCATAGCTGGTAAACAACTTAATACATATCAACAAAACTCTAATATAAAGTCTACTATAAAAGCTTTACAAAATGGAGAATTTATACTAATTAATGAGTTTTTTAACGATGGTCTACAATTATTGGCAGAGTTGCAAAAAGAATGTAATTCAAAAGTGCTTAATTTATCATTTAAAGAGCAACAAGCCAATCGGGATAAATATCAAAAACTATCTAATTTAATTCTCTTAGAAATTGTAGATCATCAACTTAGTGCTAAAAAATCTCCACACATTGGGTGGCTTTCAAAATTGTATCCAGATAACGGTCGTTTCATGTTAACATTTCCTCAAATACAAGGGTTAAATAGTGCTTGGCAGTGGTTTGAAAAAGGTATTGCTTTACCAGTAATTAGAAATAAAATTAAACCATATTATGGCACATATTTCCCAACACGATTTGAACATTTAATTCTTTTCGAGAATTTTTTAAACTATTATAAAGGTCCCAAAAAGACTGCTATAGATGTCGGTATTGGTTGTGGTGTATTATCGTTACAAATGATAAATCATAAATTTCAAAAAGTTTTTGCAACAGATATTAATCCAAATGCAATTTTTGGATTGCAAGAATCTATGAGCGACACAAAGTTATCTCGAAAAATAGAACTCGATTGTGCAAATTTGTTTGGTAAATGGTCTAAACAAACAGAGCTCATTGTTTTTAATCCTCCATGGTTACCAGAGACTAGAACTCTTGAAAATTTAGATAAGGCAATGTATTACAACGAAACATTATTTGAAGACTTTTTTCATCATGCTAAAAAGCGATTATTACCAAACGGTCAAATAGTACTTATCTTTTCTAATTTAGCTCAAATTACAAAGATGACAAACGTTAATCCTATAGAAAAAGAATTAGATAATGGAGATAGGTTTAAACTAATTAGTTGTCATAAAAAGCAAGTTAAAGCAGCCTCTGCTAAAACAAAAAGAGATCAACATTGGAGAGACTTAGAAGAAGTAGAGCTATGGGTTTTACAACATAATGACAATTAAGATTAAAATAAAAAAAAAGCATTCACGCTATGTGAATGCTTTAGAGATTGTGTAACAATTAAGTTACCGTTAGTTAGCTATCAATCTATGACTTTATAGCTTTCACTAAAATTTTTAATTCTATGTCGTCGTTAACAAATTTATCACCTAAGTCATCAAATACAGATTTAGATCCATAATTAACTCCCCATTTTGTTCTATCAATTGTAAATGCATCACTCTCTATAGTCATCATGTCATCTGTGTTAGTAATAGTTACAGGAAAAGAAATATTATGTTTTTGACCCTTTATAGCTAAGTTTCCAGATAATCTTGTTTTACCAGCAGCTAAAGCCTCTGTTCCAGTGATTTCAAATGCAGCACTTGGAAATTTTGTTGTATCAAAAAAGTGATTTTCTTTACCCTCTACAGTACCTTTTAAATGAGATTCTAAACTTGTTTTACCATCATCTTTAAGGTCTAATACTGTAATAGATGTCATGTCTATTAAAAAAGTACCACTTTGTAATTTTCCATCATCTGTTTTAAAAACACCACTATCTAAACTAATGGTACCATTATGTGTACCTGTTGGTTTAAAACCTTTCCACTCAATTGTAGACTCTCCAATATTAGCGGTATATTTTTGAGAAGTACTTTCACTAACAGCAGCAGCTTCAGCATCACTCGTATTAGCTTCGGCAGCTTTATCTTTGCAACTTGTAAAAACTATGGCAACTACTAAAATCATTGAAAGTTTTAAAAATTTCGTTTTCATATTATGGTTTGTTTTATAGGTTTAATTGAAACAAAAATAAGCATTGCATAAGGGTTCTGCAATTCCGAAGAAAATATTTTGGTGACATTTTGACATTTTAATAATAATGGCAGTACTTTTGCCATCTTTAAATCGAAGATTTATAAAATAATCCAAAAAATGAGTAAAAAAGATAAAAATCAAACCGTAGATGAACCTCAGGTTCAAGACGATATAAATGAGGCTGTTAACGAATCTCAAACACAAGAATTAACAGTAGAAGAGCAGCTTAAAGACGATTTGGCAAAAGAAAAAGACAAATTTATGCGTCTTTTTGCCGAATTTGAAAACTACAAAAGGCGAACTACAAAAGAACGTATAGACTTATTTAAAACTGCGAGTGAAGACGTATTGCTGTCAATGTTACCAGTTTTAGATGATTTTGAACGTGCTTTGCTACATATTGAAGACGACAAAGAAGCCGAAGAATTAAGAAAAGGTGTTTTATTAATTTACAATAAACTTTTGTCAACCTTAGAGAAAAAAGGTTTATCAAAAATAGAAGTAGCTCAAGGTGATACATTCAACGCAGATGATCACGAAGCAATAACTCAAATACCTGCTCCAACAGATGATTTAAAAGGAAAAATTATAGACGTTGTAGAAAAAGGTTATAAGTTGGGAGAGAAAGTAATTCGTTTTCCTAAAGTAGTTATAGGGCAATAATTAAATATTAAAACTCTTTTCTTCGGAAAAAGGTTAATTAAACAAGCATGGCAAAAAGAGATTATTACGAAATATTAGGTGTTACTAAAAGTGCAACTACTGCAGAAATTAAGAAAGCCTACCGTAAAATGGCAATTAAATATCATCCAGATAAAAATCCAGATGACTCAGAAGCAGAAGCAAAATTTAAAGAAGCAGCAGAAGCTTATGAGGTTTTAAGTAATGCCGACAAAAAAGCACGTTACGACCAATTTGGTCACCAAGCCTTTGATGGTTCTGGTGGATTTGGTGGAGGAGGTGGTATGAATATGGATGACATATTCAGCCAGTTTGGTGATATTTTTGGTGGAGGCGGTTTCTCTGGTTTTGGAGGCGGTTTTGGTGGAGGCCAAAGACGTGTTAAAGGCAGTAATTTAAGAATTAGAGTGTCTTTAACCTTAGAAGAAATAGCAAATGGTGTTGAGAAAAAAATAAAGGTAAAACGTAAAGTACAAGCGCCAGGTACAACTTATAAAACGTGTGCAACTTGTAATGGACAAGGACAGGTTACTAGAGTTACAAACACTATTTTAGGTCGTATGCAAACCGCATCGGCTTGTCCAACTTGTGGAGGAGCAGGACAGAGTATAGATAAAAAACCAGCAGATGCAGATGGTCAAGGTTTAAAGGTAAAAGAAGAAACTGTTTCTGTTAAAATACCTGCAGGAGTGGTAGACTCAATGCAACTTAAAGTAACAGGAAAAGGTAATGAAGCACCAGGTAATGGTATCTCTGGAGATTTATTAGTTGTTATTGAAGAGAAAGAACACGAGACATTAAAACGAGAAGGTGATAATTTACATTATGATTTATATGTAAGTCTACCAGATGCTGTTCTTGGTACCTCTAAAGAAATTGATACAGTTACTGGTAAAGTTAGAATTAAGGTAGATGCAGGTGTGCAGTCTGGTAAAATTTTAAGATTACGTGGTAAGGGAATACCTAGTATAAATGGTTATGGCAGTGGAGATTTACTGGTACATGTAAACGTCTGGACGCCTAAAACATTAAACAAAGAACAAAAACAGTTTTTTGAAAGTATGAAAAATGATGAGCACTTTGATCCAAAGCCAGAAAGCACTGATAAATCGTTTTTTGAAAAAGTAAAAGATATGTTTTCATAAAAAGACAATTTTTAATAAAAAACACTATATTTGATTTATCACTAATTATAAATTAGTGATAATTTTTCTTTTTCATAGCAATTTTTTCCCATCCTTAATTGATTTTGAGGGTGGGTTTTGTTTTAAATCTAATTTGTGTTGAGCACAGTTAATGACTTCCTTTAGTTTATATTACATAATATACTTACAGTTAAAAAATTAAACAAATAAGCATACTTTACGTCGTTAACATTTTTATCTTTACTGCTACAAAATCAAACTATTTTAACACAACTTATGAATGACCTACTAGTTGCTGATTCAGTATCTAAAAACTTCGGAAATTTTAAAGCACTCAACGATGTATCTATTTCAGTTCCTAAAGGAAGTATATTTGGGTTGCTAGGCCCAAATGGAGCTGGGAAAACAACTCTTATTAGAATTGTAAATCAAATTACAATGCCAGATACAGGACGCGTTTTGTTAGATGGAGAGCTTTTAAAACCAGAACACATACAAAATATTGGTTATTTACCAGAAGAGCGAGGATTGTATAAATCTATGAAAGTTGGTGAGCAAGCGTTATATCTAGCTCAACTTAAAGGTTTATCAAAAAACGAGGCTAAAGAACGTTTAAAATATTGGTTTGATAAGTTAGAAATAGGAGATTGGTGGAATAAGAAAATACAAGAATTAAGTAAGGGTCAGGCACAAAAAATACAGTTTATTGTAACTGTTTTACACCAGCCAAAACTTTTAATTTTTGATGAGCCTTTTTCTGGTTTTGATCCCATTAATGCCAACTTAATTAAAGACGAAATTCTTCAACTTAGAGACGAAGGTGCAACAGTTATTTTTTCAACTCACCGTATGGAGTCTGTAGAAGAGCTTTGTGATCATATTGCTTTGATTCATAAATCTAACAAAGTATTAGACGGTAAATTAACAGATATCAAGCGTCAATACAAAACCAATACGTTTGAAGTTGGTTTACAAACCGATACAATAGAGGCAGTAACAAATGCTATAAAAGATAAATTTGAGGTGTTGCCAGCAACCTTTAGAAACCTTAATGATGATGTTAAACTTAATATTAAGCTTAATGCATCAGACACATCAAACGATTTATTATCATTTTTAACATCAAAAGCCGAAGTGCATCACTTTGTAGAGGTTATACCAAGCGCAAGTGATATATTTATTCAAACAGTAAAGAACAACTAAAATGAACCATTTACCACTCATTATAAAGAGAGAGTATCTTACAAAGGTTAAGAACAAATCTTTCATCATTATGACGTTTGTTAGTCCGTTAATTATGGTCGCTCTATTTGCAGTAGTTGGCTATTTATCACAATTAAATAATGATAAAGAACGTACAATTGCAGTTCTCGATGAAACAGGTGTTTTAAGTGATATTTTTAAAAATACAGAGCATACCACCTATACACTTTTGACTAGTGATACTAGTTTAGAGACTGCAAAAGAGCTAACTAAAGCTAAAGAAGATTTTGGCTTGTTATATATTGTAAAAAGTAACGATACAACTAGTGTTTTATCAGGTGTTCAATTTTTCTCAGACGAGTCACCTTCTATAGGTATCATGAACAGCCTGGAAGAAAAGATAGAAAAGAAATTAGAAGACACTAAACTCATTAATAACGGTGTTGATATTGAGCAAATAGAAGCCTCTAAAACCAATATAACAATAGCACAAGAAACGTTTACAGGAGAGAAAACTTCTAAAATAGATAGTTATTTAAAGTTGGCCTTTGGAGGAGCAGCAGGATATTTACTGTTTATGTTTATTATTATCTACGGAAACATGATAATGCGAAGTGTTATCGAAGAAAAAACAAGTAGAATTATTGAAGTAATAATTTCATCTGTAAAACCCATTCAATTAATGATGGGTAAAATTATAGGTACCTCATTAGCTGGGATTACACAATTTGCAATTTGGGTGGTTTTAGGAAGCGTGCTAATGTTAGTAGCCTCTGCAATTCTTGGTATTAGTCTAACAGAGATGCAATCTCCTCAACAGGATATGATGAATCAAGCGATGCAAAATCCAGATATTGCAAATGAGTTTCAATTGGGATTACAATCGTTTTTTAATTTACCTATAGCTAATTTAGTTATTGCATTTCTATTCTTTTTTATTGGAGGATATTTATTATACAGTTCATTATATGCAGCAGTTGGTGCAGCAGTTGATAATGAGACAGATACGCAGCAGTTTATGATGCCAATTTTAATGCCTTTAATTTTAGCAGTTTATGTTGGTATTTTTACGGTAATAGAAGATCCTCATGGTACAGTTTCAACTGTGTTCTCTTTTGTGCCATTTACATCGCCAGTTGTAATGCTAATGAGAATACCTTTTGGTGTTCCAATTTGGCAGCAGGTTTTATCATTTGCTATATTAGTTTGTACTTTCATATTTACTGTATGGTTTGCAGCAAAAATATATAGAGTAGGGATTTTAATGTATGGTAAAAAGCCGAGTTATAAAGAGCTTTACAAATGGATTAAATATTAGTGATGAGACAAGATTTATCTAAATTAGAAGAAACTATTACAGAGAGTTCTGCATGGGAATCTCTCAAATCTTTTATGAGTCAACACATAGATGTTAGTAAAGATATTACGATATCTATTTTTGATGTTTTAGTGGTTATTACTGTAATTTTTATTACCACATTAATTCTTAGACTTGTTTTAAAGATTATCACAAGAAATTTGCCACCAGATGATAAGGGTAAATTTAATGTTGTTTTTGGGTATTTTAGATGGTTAATCTATGTAATAATTCTTTTAATTACATTGCATAGTGTAGGTGTTAATGTGACCGCAGTATTTGCTGCATCTGCAGCATTAATGATTGGTATTGGTTTAGCACTTCAAACTTTATTTCAAGATATTATTTCGGGTGTTTTTATTTTAATTGACCAATCTGTACATGTTGGAGATATTATTGAAATTGAAGGTAAAGTAGGACGTGTTGAAGAAATTAAATTAAGAACCACACGAGCAGTAACTATAGATAATAAAGTATTAATTATACCAAACCATTTATATTTAACCAACAGTTTATATAACTGGACACAAAACGGAACTACAACAAGAGAAAACGTAGAGGTAGGTGTAGCCTATGGTAGTGATGTGCAATTAGTTAAAAAATTATTATTACAAGCAGCGAGTACACATCCAGATGTGATTAGCACACCAGAGCCAACTGTAGTTTTTACAAATTTTGGAGATAGTTCACTAAACTTTAAATTGGTATTTACTCTAGCCGATAGTTTTAAAGCACAATTTCCTAAGAGTGATATACGTTTTGAGATAGATAAATTGTTTAGAGAGAATAATGTCTCCATCCCATTTCCGCAGAGAGATATTCATATTATCCAAAAAACCGAAAAATAAAAAAGAATATATGTCTAAATATAATAAGTTGTGGAGTGTTTTTGTTTTGTGTTTTATTTCGCAATTTGCAAGTGCTCAGCTTACAGATATAGCAAGACTAGAATATTCATTTATACCCAAGAGTAACTCAGAAGATCAATATACTAGATTACGCGCATTATTTAATTATCCTATTAAAACTAAAGAGGATTGTTATTTAATAGTTGGTGCAGAGTATAATCGTGTAATTTTAAACCTCGAAGATGACTATCCATTTGATAATACGCTTTTAGAAACAATTAATATTATTGATCTTAATATAGGTTATACTTTTAAAGCTAATGAGAAATGGCGATTAGGTTTTAAGCTTAATCCAAGAATAGCGTCTACTTTAACAGAGAAAATCACTTCAGATGATATTTTTATAAATGGAGGTTTGTTTGCCATAATTGATAGAACTAAGAGCGAAAGTCTAAAACGACCGTATCGCTTAATTTTAGGTTTAACCTACAATGCAACTACAGGTGTACCATTTCCGCTTCCTTTTGTGAGCTACTATAGACGAGTTAATGAGGATTGGTCTTTTGCTTTAGGTATTCCTAAGTCTAATGTTAAGCATTTTATTGATGCTAAACATTCTGTTCAAGCATTTATTGGTTTAGATGGTTATTTTGCACATTTACAAAGACCACAAATGGTATTAGGCAAACAAATAGAAGATATATCATTATCAGTTGCTGTAGGTGGATTAGGTTACGAATATACGTTTTCAAAATATTTGGTGGGATATTTGTATACAGGTTACACATTACGATTAAATAATGCATTACGTGATGAAAATAGAGATGAAGTTTTTAAATTAGACGATGTAAATGCATTCTATTTAAGAACAGGTTTTAAAGTTAAGATATAAAAATGGCAAAGATTTTAGTAATAGAAGACGAGGCAGCAATTAGAAGAGTATTAGTAAAAATACTATCTGAAGAAAATGATGCATATGAAGTTGATGAGGCAGAAGATGGTTTAGCAGGTATAGAAAAAATTAAGAAAGAAGATTTTGACTTGGTGCTTTGTGATATTAAAATGCCTAAAATGGATGGTGTTGAGGTGTTAGAAGCAGTTAAGAAAATTAAACCAGAAATACCAATGGTTATGATTTCGGGTCATGGAGATTTGGATACTGCTGTAAATACAATGCGTTTGGGATCTTTTGATTATATTTCTAAACCACCAGATTTAAATAGATTACTCAATACCGTTAGAATTGCGTTAGATACCAAAGTATTGGTTGTTGAAAATAAAATGCTCAAAAAGAAAGTGAGCAAAAAGTATGAGATGATTGGTGATAGTGATGCGATTTCTCATATTAAAGATATGATAGAAAAAGTTTCTGCTACAGATGCCAGAGTTTTAATTACTGGACCAAATGGTACAGGGAAAGAGTTGGTAGCACATTGGTTACATCAAAAAAGCGAACGTTCTAAAGGTCCATTAATAGAAGTTAACTGTGCTGCAATACCAGCAGAGTTAATAGAAAGCGAATTATTTGGTCATGTTAAAGGTGCTTTTACCAGTGCTGTAAAAGATAGAGCTGGTAAATTTGAAGCAGCTAATGGTGGTACAATTTTTCTAGACGAAATTGGAGATATGAGTTTATCTGCGCAGGCTAAAGTATTACGTGCTTTACAAGAAAGTCGTATACAACGTGTTGGAAATGATAAAGATATAAAGGTTGATGTGCGAGTTGTTGCAGCAACTAACAAAAATCTAAAAGAAGAAATTGCTGCAGGCAGATTTAGAGAAGATTTATACCATAGATTAGCAGTTATTTTAATAAAGGTGCCTGCTTTAAATGATAGACGAGAAGATATTCCGTTGTTAATAAAACACTTTTCTACTAAAATTTCCGAAGAACAAGGTACAGCTAAAAAGGAGTTCTCTAATAAAGCTATAAAATTACTTCAAGATTACGATTGGACAGGTAATATAAGAGAGTTAAGAAATGTTGTAGAACGATTAATTATTTTAGGAGAAAAAGAAGTAAGTGAAAATGACGTAAAGCTGTTTGCATCTAAATAAATGTATCATGAAAAAAGACATTAATATTAACGATTTTAAAATCACCAAGCCTGTAAAAATAGCTAGTTTATCTACGACGTATAATTTAGATGCAGATAAAGATACTATTGAAGATGAATTAGAGGACGTTTGTAAAGATCTCGCTAAAATTCAAAATGCAATGTATGCTCATGGAAAATATGCAGCATTAATTTGTATTCAAGGTATGGATACAGCAGGTAAAGACAGTTTAATACGTGAGGTTTTTAAAGAACTTAATGCTCGTGGAGTTGTCGTACATAGTTTTAAGGTACCTACAGAGTTAGAGCTAAATCACGATTATTTATGGAGACACTATATAGCGTTACCAGCTCGTGGAAAATTTGGTGTTTTTAATAGAACTCATTATGAAAATGTTTTGGTTACTCGTGTGCACCCTCAATATATTTTAGGTGAAAATTTACCTAATGTAAATACACTTAGTGATATTAATGATGAATTTTGGGATAAGCGTTTTGATCAAATAAATGATTTTGAAAAGCATATTGCAGATAATGGTACAATTATATTTAAATTTTTCTTGCACTTATCTAAAGATGAACAAAAGAATAGATTATTAAGACGTCTAGATAAAAAAGATAAAAACTGGAAATTTTCTCCTGGAGACCTAAAAGAGCGTAAACTTTGGGATAAATATCAAGAATGTTATGAAGATGCTTTAAATAGAACCTCTAAAGAGCACGCACCATGGTATGCAATACCAGCAGATGATAAACCTACAGCCAGATATATATTAGCAAAAGTTTTACTAGATACTTTAAAGACTTATAAGGATATTAAAGAACCAGAACTTGATGATGATATAAAAGCTAACTTACATCTTTATAGACAGGAATTAGAAAACGAATAATTTTTAAGTTTTCTTTTTAAACACAGTATATTTAAAATAGTATCTTTAAGCTTCAAAGAAAACAAAGGTACTATGAAGCACTTTATTGTTGTTGCATTTTTAATAGCGACATTTCAATTTTCGGCACAAAATGATGCTGATAATCTCAAAAAAATTTATTCAAACTCTTTAAAAAATGGTATGAGTTACCAATGGTTAGATCACTTATCTAATCAAATTGGAGGACGATTATCGGGTTCTCTAAATGCTGAAAAAGCAGTAAACTATACTAAAGAAGAATTAGAAAAATTAGGATTAGATAAAGTATGGTTGCAACCAGTAATGGTACCACGATGGGTTAGAGGTGCACCAGAGTTTGCCTATATTGAAACCTCGCCAGGAGTCACCACAAATGTTAATATTTGTGCGCTTGGAGGCTCTGTCGCTACACCAGTTGGCGGATTAAAAGCTAAAATCATTGAAGTAGGAACCTATGAAGATATTAAAACTCTAGGTCGAGAAAAGGTAGAAGGTAAAATAGTATTTATCAATAGACCAATGCAAGCCGATTTAATAAACACTTTTGAAGCTTATGGAGGTTGCTCTGTAGAGCGTTATGCTGGAGCTGCTGAAGCTGCAAAGTATGGAGCTGTTGGCACAATTGTGAGATCATTAAATTTGAGATTGGATGATTATCCACATACAGGAAGCATGGGTTATGGCGATTTACCAAATAGTCAACGCATTCCGTCTGCTGCAATTAGTACTAATGATGCCGAATTATTAAGCGGTATGATTGCGTTAAATAAAAACATTAATTTCTTCTTTAGTCAAAATTGTAAACAATTAGCAGATGTTCAATCATATAATGTTATTGGAGAAATCACAGGTAGTGAGTTTCCAAATGAAATTATAGTCGTTGGAGGTCATTTAGATTCATGGGATTTAGGTGATGGCTCTCATGATGATGGTGCAGGTGTTGTACAATCTATGGATGTGTTACGCTTGTTAAAAGTAAGTGGTATAACACCAAAACGAACCATAAGAGCAGTTTTGTTTATGAATGAAGAAAACGGTTTACGTGGCGGAAGAAAGTATGCTGAGGTTGCCAAATCAAATAAAGAAAAACATGTATTTGCTTTAGAAAGTGACTCTGGAGGATTTACACCTCGAGGGTTTAGTTTTGATTGTAGTGAGGCTATGTTAGCCAAAATTCAAAGCTGGAGAGCACTATTTAAGCCTTACTTAATTCATTATTTTGAAGAAGGTTACAGTGGCGCAGATATTGGTCCATTAAAAGATGATAACATAGTTTTAGCAGGTTTAAGACCAGATTCACAACGTTATTTTGATCATCATCATGCTGCCAATGATACTTTTGAGCATGTTAATAAACGAGAGTTAGAATTAGGCGCAGCATCCATGACCGCTTTAATTTATCTAATGGATAAATATGGAACAGAAACGATTTCTAACGATTTTGAATTAAAAGATTAATTTGTTTTGGGAGGAGCAATTGCAGAATTGTTGGCTTATATATTGGAACTATACCTTGATATTAAGTTCTGGTTTAAAAAGCGGAAACGACGTAGATTCGAGAAAGCGCACAACCTTCCGAAGAAAACAATGTGGTACCCTTCACAAAAGTTGGGAGTACTTTATTTGTTGATTATGTTATTTTCGGCAACTATTTTTATGATTTTTAAATTCCCTAATCTCCAACAAAATAGAACAGAAAAACAACTTTTAGAAATAGTTGATTTATTAGAAAAAGAAAAAAAAGATATTGGTGCTTATCCTAAAGAACTAAAAACCATTATTAGAAACAATCCATTATTGAAAAATGTGACTAAAGATCAATGGAATAATGAAATCAACTACGAATTATCTAATGATGGGTTGAGCTATACTTTATTTTCCTTCGGAAAAGATAATACTCCCAATACCGACGATGACATTACATTAGTAAATTAAACACAATTTGAAATGAAGCATTTTTACATAGCCACTGTTTTATTAATGTCTGCAGTATTACATGCTCAGGAGATGAAGCAAGATACTTTACCGTATTATGAGCTTCCAGCATATTCTCAAGAATTTACTGCAGGTACAGTAGCAGCACGTATGGTAGACGCGCTAGGTTTTAGATTCTATTGGTCTAGCCATAATTTAACAGAAAAAGATTTAGCATACTCGCCTAGTGAAAACGTGCGTACTGGCGCAGAGACTATTGACCATATTTTAGATTTATCTTATGTTATAGTAAATTCTACTTTAAAAAAAGCAAATGATAAAATAGACTCGTCTACATTGACTTATCATGAAAAACGTAAACAGGTATTAATAAATTTAAAAACTGCTGCTGATATTTTAAGGTTAAGTGATGATATATCTCAATATAAAATCATTTTTGGTGATACTGAGATCCCTTTTTGGAATCAAATTAATGGTCCAATAGCTGATGCCATTTGGCATTGTGGACAATTAGCATCTTTTAGGCGAGCTACAGGAAATCCCATAAACTCAAAAGTTAATCATTTTAGAGGCACTGTAAAACAGTAATTATGAGTAAAGCAATTTTAAAACAAATACATCCTGTTTTACCAGTTAGAGATGTATCTAAATCAATTAGTTATTATGTTGATAATTTAGGTTTTAATTTGTCATTTAGAGATGTTGAAAAAAAAACTCAGTATGCTGGTGTTATTAGAGATAATATAGAACTTCATTTACAATGGCATAATGAGAACGATTGGGTAGAAGGTATGGAGAGTTTATTGCTTAAAATTTATGTAGATAAGGTTGATACATTGTTTCAAGAATTTGATACTAAAGGAATTTTACCTTATAACAATACTGTAAAGGATACAGCATGGAAAACGCGTGAGTTTGGAATTTATGATACAGACAAAAATGGGTTAATTTTTTATAAAAATTTATAGTAAATGAGAGTGATGCAACCTAAGACACTATTTTATTTATTCATGTTATTTCCATTGCTTTGTGTGTCACAAAATACAAAAGAGCTCTTATGTAAAATTATAGATGCCAAAACTAGCGAACCTGTTGTTTTTGCATCTATAGCAGTTAAAAACCGAAATGTAGGTGTCATATCAGATGACGACGGGAGCTTTAGGTTGCCCGTTTCTTACACAACTAATAATGCTGTAATAATAATATCATGTATTGGTTTTGAAACAATTGAAATTGAAGTAAACACGTTGAAAAATAATCAGCTTAACGTAATAAAGTTAAAACCTAAAATAGAATCACTAGAAGCAATCACCATTACCGCTATAAAAAATAATTATATACCAGCTAGAGATATAGTACAAAAAGCTTTAGTTAATATACCTTTAAATTATCCTAATAATCCACATTCATATATTGGATATTACAGAGAGTACCAAGTTTTAAATAAACGTTATTTTAACCTAAACGAAGGTATAATGGAGCAGTTTGATGCTGGATTTAATACCAATAAAATATTCTATAAAGATAATCAGGCAGCCTTATACAGTTTTAAAGAAAATAAGGAATTTCCTCAAGATCCTGCATTAGCTCAGGCTTATGATAATAAAAATCAAAAATTTATTGAGCAAGCGACAATTTCGGGATTTGGTGGCAATGAGTTGTGTGTGTTAAACCTTCATAATGTGATAAGAAATAATGATAAAAAATCATTCTCATTTATAGACGTTTTTAAGGAGGACTTTATTTATAATCATGTATTTAGGCTTACCGATAAAACCTATCTAAACGATGAACCAATTTATGTTATAAAATTTTATGCTTTAGAAGAAGTTGCTGGAACAAAAAATAGGGCAGAAGGCATAATTTATATCTCTTATGATAATTTTGCTATTCATAAATTAGAGTATAATGGTTATTACATAAAAGATTCAAAACCGTTTTACTCACTAACTGTAGAGTATAAACCTAAAGGTGATAAAATGTATTTAAATTATGTATCATTTTACAATACGTTTAAAGCTAAAAGTGGTGACAGTTTTAAAATTATTGACACAAAGTTTGATAGTACCGAAAATGCTTTTTTTATAAGTTTTAGTAACGAAATAGATGTTAAAACGATAGGGAAAAAGCGACGTTTTAAATTTGAATACAACCAAGACAGGTTAAATATAGATAATGTTGAGTTGATTTCTAAAAAGCAAATTAAGGTTACTTTAGATGAAGATTTGTCACCAACCGAGATAGATGATTTTAAAACGCTTAATGGTATAGAATATAAAATTAAAAATGTTGCAGATTTGGCAGGAAGACAATTAAATGAGCTGTCCTTTATAGATGCAGATCAATTTAGAGAATATTTTGTGCAAGAAGTTTTTAAAGACAAATCACTACCAGACAATTTAATATTTGTCAATAAAATTATGTCACTCAAAAAATCAAAAATTAATACTAAAGCTATTGATATAGATAAATACTGGGTTAATTCTCCACTAAAATCAACAAAAAGTTAAATTGGTTTTTGTTTGAAAAGCATAAACTGAAAATTAAATTAACACTATTTATAATTGCTCATCATTTACACCAGAGCCTTCATTGCCATATTCTTCTTTATAGATTTTTACTAATGCCATAAATAAACTTACAAGTAAAGGACCAAAAATTAACCCAATAAAACCAAATAATGGTACACCAATAATTACACCAATTAATGTAATTAATGGATGAACGTTATCTAGTTTTTGCAGTACATAGAGTCTTATAAGGTTGTCTGTAGAGCCTACTACAATAATACCGTAAATTAAAATTCCCCAAGCTTTAAAATCTTGTCCGCTGGATAAGGTTAAGATAAACACTGGTAAAATACCTATAAGTGTTCCAACAAAGGGAATCATAGAACCAATGGTAACTATTACAAACCAAAAGAAAGGATCTTCAATACCAAAAATTAAAAATCCAATTAACGCAATAATACCTTGTGCTATAGCTACCAAAGGAATCCCAATGGCATTAGATTTAACCATGGTTTGTATCTCTCTACCAATTTGGCTAAGACTTTCATTATTCATTGGTATATAATCTCGTAACGATTGACGTAGCGCTTTACGGTTGGTGAGCATGAAATAAAGCATAAAATACATAAGTCCTATCGCGATAAAGACATTAAACGTACTGCCTACCATGTTTTGAAGACTATCTGTTACCCATGACGTTACAGATTCGGTATCAATTTGAGAATTTAAGTCCATATGAGTTTGAGCTTCTATACGACTAACTTGTTGTTTAAAAGCTTCTATAACTTTCTCACTATTATTCGCTGTCTCTCCAATTTTATTACCCAACATTATAGCAGAACCAGTTAAGGGAATTAATACAACAAAAAAGGATGCCACCATTAGTGTTATTGCTGCTAAAGCAGGTTTCCATTTGTATTTTTTAACTAACTTAATCATTAGTTTTCTCAACAAAATATAAAATGTAATAGCGCCTAAAACACCACTTAAATATGGTAACATTTCACGAAAAATCATGCTACCAATTAATAATACTAATAGTAGAATGAAAATTTGGCGAATAATTTTTGGACTTATCTGTTTCATAGAAAGATTAGGTTGTAAATACTTAAATAAATATACTTGGTATTTTATTAGAAACTAACTACGAAACCATAAATTATTAACTCAAACGCAATTGGCAAATATGCTGTTAAAAAAAACGCAAGATATGTATCTCGCGTTTTTATTTATAATTCTATCTCTATTTGATTATGCAGTATGTCATCAAAAGTTTCTCTTTTTCTAATGAGATGTGCCTTTTTATTATGCCATAGAACCTCTGCTGGACGATAACGAGAGTTGTAGTTAGAAGCCATTGAGTAACAATATGCTCCAGCATTTTTAAATGCTAAAATATCATCTTCATTTATTTCTGAAATACGCCTATTATTAGCAAAAGTATCTGTCTCACAAATATAGCCTACCACAGAGTAGAAGCGTTCTCTCCCTTTAGGATTAGATATATTTGCAATCTCATGTTGAGACCCATAAAGCATAGGTCTAATTAAATGATTAAATCCAGAATCTACCTGAGCAAAAACGGTTGAAGTAGTTTGTTTTACAACATTAACTTTAGTTAAAAAATAACCAGCCTCACTAACAAGAAATTTTCCAGGCTCAAAAGCAAGCGTTAACTCTTTGCCATAAGATTTGCAAAATTCGTTAAAGCGTTTAGTTAGTTTTGAACCTAACTCTTCAATATTAGTTTCTATATCTCCCGTTTTATAAGGCACTTTAAAACCAGAGCCAAAATCAATAAAATCTAAATTTTTAAAGTTTGTAGCTGTATCAAAAAGAATTTCGCTAGCGTATAAAAATACATCTATGTCTAAAATATCACTTCCTGTGTGCATATGAATACCGTTGATGTTCATTTTTGTGTTCTCAACGATTCTCAATAAGTGCGGAATTTGATGAATAGAAATCCCAAACTTACTATCAATATGACCTACTGATATATTAGTGTTTCCACCAGCCATAACGTGTGGATTTATTCTTATACAAACTGGTACTTTGGGATGTTTTGTTCCAAATTGTTCTAATATAGATAGGTTGTCTATATTAATTTGAACGCCAAGTTTTGCAGCTTTTTCAATTTCAGCAAGTGAAACACCATTTGGTGTGTAAATAATTTGATCTGGCTTAAAACCAGCTTTAAGTCCTAGTTGTACTTCTTGTATAGAAACAGTATCTAAACCAGAACCCAATTGATTAAATAGTTTTAAAACAGAAATATTAGAAAGTGCTTTTACAGCATAATTTAACCTCAATTGTTTGACCTTACCAAAAGCAGATGTTAAACGTTTATACTGAAATTTAATTTTTTCAGCGTCATAAACATAAACCGGACTACCATAGGTTGCTGCAATTTTTAATAAGGTGTTGTTTTCCATTTCTCTTTGTCTTAAAATTTAATTAAGCGTCAAAAGTATATGTAATCTTCAATTAAAACATAAAAATTAAAAAATATTGCTAATTTTACACAAAATGTTAAATAGTTAACAAATTGAAAACAATAGCCTCTTGCGTTCAAGACATTATAATTTCTAGTCCTTTTTTAGAAGAAGGATTATCTAGACAGATTATTAATTTTTCTGCCTTAGCTAAGGATTTGAAACAGCCAATTTCAGAAATGCTTCGTAAACCAGTTAAAGAAGGAGCAATCATGATGGCACTTAGACGTTACCAACCACCACTTAATGTAGACAACTCTAAACGATTAAAACAAACGTTTAAAGCTTTAGGAGATATAACCGTACGCTCAAATTTAAGTGATTTTACGTTTCAAAACTCCAATACCTTAATAAAGAGCCATTCTCAAATTTTAGAGACAATAAGTGCTAATCCTCAAATATTTTATGCTTTTACAAGAGGTATGTTAGAGAGTAATATTATTATCTCTACTTCTCAAAAAGAAAGTATGTTAAAAGCTTTTAAGCAAGAAACGCAAATTGGTTTTCAAGAAAAATTAAGTGCTATAAGTATTTATTTGCCAGACGGAAATTCTAAAATAGCAGGATTATATTATCAAATATTTAAAAGATTGGCATGGGAGAATATTACGCTTTATGAAGTAGTTTCTACCACAAATGAATTTACAATAGTTGTAGAAGACCACTTGGTAGACAAAGCATTTTCTGTAATTAAACGATTAAAAGACTAAAAATTAAATAAAAATTAAAGGTTTAAAATACTTCATTATAAAAACTATTGGTAGAAACCTTTAGTATGTTTATTTTTGTGGTCAATACAATGATTAAATTACTTCGGTCCCGATAGCTATCGAGATTAAACCGAAGACAAACCATAAATTTCAAAATCAAATGAATTTACACGAATATCAAGGAAAAGAATTATTAAGCAGTTTTGGCGTACGTATTCAACGTGGTATTGTTGCACAAAATGCTGATGAGGCAGTTGCAGCAGCTAAAAAATTAACCGAAGATACAGGTACAGGTTGGCACGTAATTAAAGCACAAGTTCACGCAGGTGGTCGTGGTAAAGGTGGTGGAGTTAAACTTGCTAAAAGTCTTGATGAAGTAAAAACAATTGCAGACCAAATTATTGGGATGGATTTGGTAACACCTCAAACATCTGCCGAAGGTAAACGTGTACACCAGGTTTTAGTTGCAGAAGATGTGTATTATCCCGGAGATTCTGAGCCAGAAGAGTATTACATGTCTGTTCTTTTAAATAGAGCTAACGGTCGTAATATGATTATGTATTCTACAGAAGGTGGTATGGATATAGAAACTGTTGCTGAAGAAACGCCACATTTAATTTTTCATGAAGAAATAGATCCTTCAACTGGTATATTACCGTTTCAAGCTCGTAAAATTGCTTTTAATTTAGGATTATCTGGTGCAGCTTTTAAAGACATGACAAAATTTGTTACTGCTTTATATACAGCTTACGATAAATCTGATTCTTCATTATTTGAAATTAATCCAGTATTAAAAACAAGTGATGATAAAATTATGGCAGTTGATGCTAAAGTATCGTTAGATGACAATGCTTTATTTAGACATAAAGATTTAGCTGCTTTACGTGATTTACGTGAAGAAAATGCAATTGAAGTAGAAGCAGGAGAGCATGGATTAAACTATGTAGATCTTGACGGTAACGTTGGTTGTATGGTAAATGGTGCAGGTCTTGCAATGGCAACTATGGATTTAATTAAACAAGCAGGTGGTGAGCCAGCTAACTTTTTAGATGTTGGTGGTACTGCAGATGCTGCAAGAGTAGAAATTGCTTTTGAGTTAATTTTAAGAGATCCTGCTGTAAAAGCTATTTTGATAAATATCTTTGGTGGGATTGTACGTTGTGATCGTGTTGCTCAAGGTGTTATTGATGCATATAAAAACATGGGTAATATTGAAGTGCCAATTATTGTACGTTTACAAGGTACCAATGCAGATATTGCTAAAAAATTAATTGATGATTCTGGTTTAGCAGTAATGAGTGCTACCGAATTTCAAGAAGCAGCAGATAAAGTTCAACAAGTATTAAGTTAATACGCGTTAAACTTTAAAAGCATATACATTAAAAAAAGGTTCTCATAATTGAGAACCTTTTTTATTGTAATAACAATCTCTATGCTTTAAAGTAGCATCTATTTGAGCATCTACAGTAGTCAAGTTTTTAAGACTATTGAGCTGCTTAAATAAAAATAAATTATGGTCTTTCATTAAAGATGGTTCTTCGTTTTTTAGATTATTAATTATCAACGTTACTGTATCCCAAAATATATCAATATGCTCAGTATTGAGTTTCTAGATGTTTAAATTTCTCGCAACGGTTGTATTATTTTTTCCGTCAATAAACCCCCAACCCATATCTAAATCTTCGGCTATATCCTCATGTGGATAATGAGCTTTGAATATTAATTTAAGTGGATTTGAGTCTAGATGCTTAACTATTATTTTTAGTAGATTGTCATAAGAACTCCATCTAGGAGCAAAACAGAGTTCATCTGTTATATTAATAAATCCGCTAGCCATTAATAGTTATAAGTGTTACTTTTTTTCTCCTTTTTTAGGCATTGGTCCTCGTAAATGAATTATTAGTGCATTGAGAAAATTTCGTAACACCTGGTCACCACACTCCATATAATTTGGATGGTCTTCTCGTCTAAACATAGCATTTAGCTCACTTTTGGTCATTCTAAAATCTACGAGTTCTAAAATTTTTATAATATCGTCGTCGCGTAATTTATGTGCAACTCTTAATTTTTTAAATATGTCGTTATTTGTCATGTTAATGGTTTTTCTATTAGCTTCAATCTAAATGGAGCGTTAAATTTAAATGATTTGTTCGTTAGTTGATTTAGTTTTATTGATATTTAATTAAGCAGCCAATCAAAAGCTTTAGGGAAATTTTCGCTCCAAAGTTTCTCATTATGTTGGCCACCTTCTATTATAATATGTTCAATATTATCTTTAGATACGCCTTTACTTAATAAAAGCTTAACCATTTTTTCTTGGTCTGGCACCATTGTGCCTCCTTCCTTATTACCAACCAAAAAGAAAAATTTTGATGTTTTAGGAATTTCCGAAGAAGAAGTTAATTCAAATATTTTATTACTTATCCAAAATGAAGGAGAGAAAACACCAGCTTTACTAAATGTGTCTGGATATTTTATGGTTGCATAAAAAGCCATTAAACCGCCTAGAGATGCTCCAAATATTGTAGTATGCTCTGCGTCTACTTGCGTTCTATAATTTAGATCTACATGTGGTTTCACGGTGTTTATTATAAACTGCATAAATACATCTCCTTGTCCGCCTCCATGTTTCTCATGAGGATATGGAGTTAGTTCATCCAAACGTTTCTCATTACCATGCTCAATACCAATGACGATAACTTCTTTATTGGTTAATGAGTCTAAATATTCATCAACTTTCCACTCTCCAACGTAAGACGTTTCGGCATCAAAGAGATTTTGAGCATCAAACATATATATAACAGGATAATTTTGTTTTGAAGTGTGATAAGTTTGAGGTAAATACACCCAAATTGTTTTGTTTGTATCAAACTGTGGTGCTATAATTTTAAATGTAGATACTTGTTTAGAAGCAGTGCTTTGAGCAGTCATATTTGTTGATGCACCAAGGAAAAACAGAAAGATAATAATGAAAAATTTCATAAAAATATTGTTGTTAACGAAAGTACATAATTTTTGAGAAATTCTTTATGTGCAGTTCATCGATAATGATTTTTAAAAGACTGAAAATCGATGAACGGTTAAATGTTTTTAAAATACTGTTAATCAAATAGTTATAAATTATTTTAGTAGAAACGTAGGAAAAGTGCGACGAACGACAATTAATTTTTCGATAAGCTACGATTTATACAGGCTCATTGCTAAAACAATCTAATTAAATTTATAAAACTAAAAATCATGAATCCCTCTAATATGATCAATCGCGTTGAAAAGCTTAGTTTGTTATCTGAAATGATAGCATTTGCACAAGCAGACGATTCTATAAAATCTATTGAATATAAATTTTTGTATAGTATTGCTATGCAATTAGAAATTTCTAAAGATGACTTTGACTATTTATTTGAACATCCAGTAACTTATGTGCATTTAAAATCGCACAGTGAGCGTATTGTACAGTTTCATAGATTGGTATTGTTAATGAATCTCGATAAAAATATCTCTAGCAAAGAATTGGTTAAACTCCATAATTTTGGTTTGAGAATGGGTTTAAGTCACGAGTCTATTAATCGTGTTTTAGACTTAATGGAAAGTTTTCCTAATAGAATGGTACCGCCAGATTTTTTAATAGATATCTTTAAAGTACAATATAACTAAGTATTTAGATGCGTTGCCAAACTATTTTTTATAAAATAATTCCAACCAGCTTGGCAGCTTTTCCATTCAAAATCAGGAATGTCGTCTGGAAAATCTTCAATAACTAAATTAGTTAATATTAATTTTGTTTGGAAGTTTTGCTCAACTAGCTCAAAGGTTACAAAAGCATTTCCTTTATAACCTTCATAAGCCCAATGGTAAACTATTTTTTGCTTTGGTATAACTTGGATAATCTCCCATATATGTAAAAAGTCTCTGTCTTTTGTAGAAACATTAAACATTGTTTTAAAACCTACTTTAGGCTCAAAAGCAGGAATATTATCAAAAAACCAAATTCTCATTTCTTTTACCTGAGTGATAGCATTCCACACACGTTCTATTGAGTGTTCAAAAATGGCTTCTACAATAATAGGTGCGTCGGTAGTTTTCATGATGTGGTAGTTCTAGACCTTTAGTTTTTCGAGTTTTTCTTGGTAACCCTTAACCTCATCTCTCAATTTTGCAGCAATAATAAAATCTAATGCTTTGGCTGCCTGCTCCATCAATTTACGTTTCTCACGTATTTTTTTCTCTAATTCGCCTTTAGTTAAATATTCGCTTTCAGGCTCAGCAGCTCTGGCAGCTTCTAATTCGTAACTATATGTGCTCACTGAGTTTTTAGACAATACGCTATCTAAACTCTTATTTAATGCTGTAGGTGTGATATTAAATTTTGTATTGTATGCAATTTGCTTTTCTCGTCTATACTCTGTCTCGTCAATAGTTTTTTGCATACTATTTGTAATTTTATCAGCATACATTATGGCTCTACCATTTAAGTTTCTTGCAGCTCTACCTACAGTTTGTGTTAATGAACGATTAGAACGTAAAAAACCTTCTTTATCTGCATCTAAAATAGCAACCAGAGACACTTCCGGTAAATCCAGGCCTTCTCGCAGTAAATTAACACCTACAAGTACGTCAAACAAACCTTTTCTCAAATCTTGCATTATTTCTACACGCTCTAAAGTATCTACATCACTATGTATATAACGACATCTTATTTGAATACGGTCTAGATATTTTGTTAACTCCTCAGCCATACGTTTGGTTAAGGTTGTAACTAGCGTACGCTCATCTTTTTCTATTCGTAATTGTATTTCCTCTATTAAATCATCAATTTGATTTAAACTAGGTCTTACTTCTATAATAGGATCTAACAATCCTGTAGGTCTAATAACCTGCTCTACATAAACACCATCTGTTTTTTGTAACTCATAATCTGCAGGAGTTGCACTTACATAAACCACCTGGTTTTGCAAAGCCTCAAACTCTTCAAACTTAAGTGGTCTATTATCCATAGCAGCAGGTAATCTAAAGCCATATTCTACCAAGTTCTCTTTACGACTTCTATCTCCACCATACATGGCATGTACTTGAGAAATGGTAACATGACTCTCATCAATTACCATTAAATAATCATTTGGAAAATAATCTAATAAGCAAAACGGTCTTGTGCCAGGTAATCTACCATCTAAATAACGAGAGTAATTCTCAATACCAGAGCAATAACCCAATTCTCTAATCATTTCTAAATCAAATTCTGTACGCTCTTTAAGTCTTTTAGCTTCTAGATGTTTACCAATATCTTTAAAATAATCATGCTGTTTTACCAAATCATCTTGTATTTCTCTAATAGCACCTTGAAGCACATCTGGAGATGTCACAAACATATTTGCAGGATAAATATTAAGTCTGTCATAATGCTCTATGACTTCATTAGTTTGAATATTAAATTGCTCAATATCTTCAATCTCATCACCAAAGAAGTGAATTCTAAACGCATCGTCAGCATAACTAGGAAACACATCTACAGTATCTCCTTTTATTCGGAAATTTCCATGCTTGAAGTCTGCTTCTGTTCTAGAGTATAAGCTCTGCACAAGGCTATGAAGTAATTCGGTTCTTGAAATTTCTTGATTGACCTCTAATGAAATTACATTTTTCTGAAATTCAACAGGATTTCCAATACCGTATAAACATGATACTGAAGCGACAACAATCACATCTCTACGACCAGATAATAGGGAAGAGGTTGTACTTAAACGCATCTTCTCAATTTCTTCATTTATAGATAAATCTTTTTCTATATAAACTCCAGAGGTTGGGATGTAGGCTTCGGGCTGATAATAGTCATAGTAAGACACAAAATACTCTACTGCATTCTCAGGGAAAAACTGTTTAAATTCTGAATATAATTGAGCAGCTAACGTTTTATTATGTGCTAAAACCAAAGTTGGTTTTTGCACCTCTTCAATAACATTAGCAACAGTGAATGTTTTACCAGAACCTGTTACACCTAACAAGGTTTGATATTTTTCTTTAGAGTCTATACCATTAACTAATTGTTTAATAGCTTGTGGTTGATCTCCTGTGGGTTTAAAATCTGATTTTACTTTGAAACGCATTTAACAAAGTTACGAATAAGAATAAGGCAAATCAACGTGTGTTTAACTCATATCAAAGAAATTTTAATGAATTAAATAAAATCACTTTTATTTTACTCCATTAATCTCATTGATTTGGCAATTAAGTATCGAATTAATCGTAGAATACAAGTGGATGATTTTTAAAACGCTAAGTTTCTTTATTAAACATTTAAATTATAACAACGCCATTTTTGGTATTGTTTACAACTGTAATATACTTTGTAAAATCATAGTTAAGCATAGTTATACCTAATCACTATTTAAGAGTTAAAAAATCCTTAAAACAAAGAGGTAATTGAAAGACTAACCTATCGCTTTAAGGCAAAATGTCCTTTAAAAGTTCTACCATTAATGAGAGAAACTACAAACCAATAATCGTCGCTTGGTAGCGCCTGGCCATTTAAAGTGCCATCCCAACCAGCACTCTCATTTGAGAATTGAGTAAGCAATTTTCCGTAGCGATTAAAAATCTGGATATTTGTCCCTTGGTTAAATTGAGAGTTTACACCATAAACCTGCCAACGCTCATGAAAAAGATCTCCATTTGGCGTAAAGTATTTAGGAAATCCTAGAACCGATATTACTTGTTCTGTAAATCCGCAACCATTTGTATCGCGAACAAAAACCGTATGAAAACCAGGTGTCACATTTGTGAATACATTATCTGTTTGATAACCACTATCTACATTATCTAAAGCATACTCAAACTCTCCGTTACCAGTGGCAATAATTGTAACAGTATTGTTAAAAGTACCTTCTGTAATAATTATATCTTCTATAACAGGGTCACTAGATGGGACTACAGTTAATGTTCTACTAGACGAACATCCATTAGGGTCTGTAACAATTACTGTATAAGTTCCTACCTCATTAATATCATTAAAAGTTGTATTTACCTCTGTAGTATTGCCATTAAACAACCATTCATAATAATAGTTACTAGGCTCATCATTGACTACACCACCAACCAAAGTTATTGTTTCTGGAAAACTGTTTAAACAATAAATAAAAGTTTCATCATTTAGTAAAACAGGAGTGTATAGCACTTCTAATTGTACTGTAGAGACAGCAAAACATTGGTTATCACTTTCTACTTTTACAAAAATAGTTTGTGAGTTAGGAGTTGTATTCTCATACGTGCCAGGGAGATTATTAGTTTCAGTAAACGCATCTATTTCAGTTTCATAAAATGTAACAGTCGCATCTTCTGGTATTTGATTTGCTATAGATGTAATAATATCATTTAAATTAAAACTAGCAAAACCATCTACCTCATCGCCATCACATACCTCAAGAGGTGGAATAACGACAGTATTATTAGAAATTTGAAGTTCTACTTCTGCAATGCTAAAGCAATTAGCTTGGTTTTCTACACGAGCATAAACTGTTTGAAAAGGCGTAATATTTTCATAATTGTTGGCGCCACTTATAGCATTATTGTCGTTTTCTGCATCATCCTCAGTCAAGAAAAAATCTGCAATAAAAATAGAGGAGTCGTTATTGGTTACAGCATCATTACTATCAAAAAGATTGTAAAATGTTAGTCCGTCTTGGTTTTGATCACACTCTATTAAAACCGAATCAAAAACGATTGGATTCTCTGCATTTTCTATGACGACTTCTCCATAATAGGTACAACCATTATCTAATCCTACCTCTACAGTATATGTACCAGCTTCTGTTACTAAATAAGTACCGCAATTTGTACAACCACTTGGAGTAGATAAAACAGGGATACCATCTTTAAACCAATCGTACGATGGTAAACCATCTTCAAAAGCTGAGAGTTCTAAAACCTCATCACCACACAACGCGTTACCACTATTTACAAGACGGTTTTGACCTAAATCTGTTGAGAGTCTAAAGCTTCCAGCTTCAAGAAATACTGCAGAATCAAATCTAAAATTTTGCTCATCGGCAATAACTAATTTTACATGATAGGTTTCATTAGGCATTACTTGTGCTGTAGCAGTTAATATTTTAGTTTGACCAGCAAAATTAGTTGGAGAAACAGGTGGATTAAAACTTTCAAAATAATCTTCATTTTGAGCCTCGCATCCTCCAGGAATTTCAGGATGAACTGTAGTCACCTTAACTGGAGTTTGAGTGCCAGGAACCAATGCAATGTTGGTATACTGACTGCCAGCAGCAGGTCTTATTAAAAAGCCAAATAAATCGGAAAAATTGCAAGTATTTGGGTTTCCTTCTTGATATTCTTCGGAAGCAAAAATATATCTAAAGCTAATTTCGGAAGCAGAGGAGGTAAAGTCAAATTCTAGTATAGTTGCGTTGGTTGTATTAGTTTCGTTAAGGATATTTTCTAAATCATTATCTCCAGACCAATTAGGAGCATCATCATCACTAAGACTTGTATTTGGTCCTGGTACATTAGATAATCTTCCTGTACTCATAACTATTCCTGTTTCAAAAGGAAAGCTTGTACCAGTGGCATCAAAATAACCAAAACTTTGTTCTTGACCTCCAAAATTACCACCAACAAAATTTGTAACACTTACATTATCAATACAATCACTATCTATAAGAATATTCTCTATTAATTCTTGTGGAGAAAATGTTTGACTGTCTACAGTTATATTTTGACTAAAAGCCAAGATACTACTTAGAAAGCATAAGATTTTAAAGGTCGTTTTCATTTGCAATTTTACCGATTGCAAAGATACGTATAGATAGATTTCTTAAACCTTAAAAAATGTTAAGATTATATTACAAACGTAGAGAAAAATGACCTTTCACCTGAAATTCGATATTTCCTTTTTTAACGTCTGCAACAAACCAGTAGTCACTAGCTCTCATCAAATTACCATTATAATATCCATCCCATCCTCTAGATTGAGAATCTAATGTAGTTAGTAATTTACCATAACGATCATAAATATAAACCATGGTACCAGTTAAGGTTTCTACTCCAGTAATGTGCCAAGTATCAAAGTAAGAATCGTTATTTGGTGTAAAGAATTTTGGTGCATCTATAACTACAATCTCTTTACTAACTTCTGTACAGCCATTAAGGTCTATAATTGTAATTGTATGATATCCTAAACTCACATTCTCGAAATAACCAGTGTCTTGTGGAGGAAAATTATCTAATTGGTATAGATAATTACCAATACCACTTATAGTTACTGTAATATTATTTGGGTCTGAAAAATCTACAGTTTCTGTAATTTCAATAGTTGCAGCTTCAGATTCTATTACGTTAAATACTTCAGTGGTTTCACAACCATTAGCAGTAGTTACTGTTACAGAGTAGGTGCCTACTTGAGTAATTTCAATTTCTGGTGAACTTGCATTTGTAGACCATTGATAGCTGTCTCCAGCATTATTTGTATTTGCACTTACAATAAGTGGTAAGTTATCTAAACATATAACTTGGTCTCCAATATCTAAAACAGGTCTTTCAAAAACTACAGTCATAAAAGATGTTATACTATAGCATCCTGTTGTATTATTTTCTACTCTCGCATAAATGGTGTCTCCAGTTAAAGCTTCATAACTTGTATCTAAATGATCTGTTCCATTTTCTGCTAGAATTGGATCTAAATAGTATGTTACCGTAAAGTTATTTTGATTTTGATTACCTAAAATTTGCTGGTTTTGTTGTGCTAAATCAAATACTAAAAAGCCATCAAAATCATCATCACATGCTTCTAAATTATTTGGTTGATTTGCTATAGGTAATGGATTTATAACTAAATCAAAATCATAAATAGTAAAACATGATGTGTTTGTAAATGCAACTCTTGCATAGATAGTATCATCTGTAGTTTGATACGTGTAATCTGCATCTAAAGGGTTTGCCATTGCTTGCGCATCTGCCAAATTACCATAATAAATAATTTCTTTATTAGTGGTATCATCTACAAGTATAGATGTGATAGTATTTAAATTAAAACTATTGTTTTCGTTATCACAAATCTCATAAGTTTGAAAATCGTTAATTACTGGTGGTAAATTAACTATAAGTTCTAAAGGTACAACTGCATAACAATTTGATATTGTATTGTTTACTTTAATAAAAACGGTTTGTGGATTTGATGTATTAGTATAATTACTTGGGTTTGAGATGGCTTGAGTATCTGCTTCCAAATCATCCATGGTTTCAAAATATGTAACTGTTATATTATCATGTCTTACATCTAGAATATCAAATTCTGCTTGAGTAAGGTCAAATACAACAACACCATCGTAATTGTCATCACACATTTCTATAGGCTGCGCTAGGTTTACTTCTGGTACTTGTATCACGTTTACTTCGAAACTTGTTATAGAATTACATATAGTACCATTATCTATTACAGCAAAAATGGTTTGTGGATTTACCGTGTTTTCATACTGAAGTGGTAAAGCGTTTGTTAAATTTTCGGCATCATCAAGTGATGTATAAAACGTAACGTCTAATGGTTCGCTTATACCTTGAGAGATTTCATCAATCTTAATATTAAGGTCAAATATTTCGCTACCATTATTAGAAATATCATCACAAACAAACCAATTTGTTGGTTCATTTAAAACTGGGTTTGTCCCAACTTCTATTGTAAAAGATGAAGTGCCATAACAAGATTCATCTGTAATATTCTCTACACGCACAAAGATAGTTTGTGGATTACTCGTATTTTGATATGCTGCGTTTTTATCTATGGCATTTGTATTATCTTCTGCATCATTTTGATTTAAAAAATATGCTACTGTTTTACCAGTTTGACCGTTTAAAACTTCTAAATCTTTAGTTGAGAATATAAAATCACCTACGTCATCGCTAGAATTCTCACAAATTTTATAATTAGAAATAGCATCAAAATCTGGCAGAGTATTTACTATAACCTCGAAATTTTGGGTGGTATGACAACCTGTATTTGTATTTGTAACTCTAACAAAAATTGTTTCTGTAACCGCAGGATAAGAAGAGGTCATTGTAATAGCGTTAACGTCATTTTCGGCATCATTTAATGAGTTATGAAATGTAATTGCTCTATTTGTAGTATCATTTACAACTTCTGAAATTTTAGCATCTAAGTTTATATTAGATATACCATCTTGGTCATCATCACAAATTATAATATCTAAAGGCTCTGTAGATATAGGTGCTGGAAGCACTTCAATCTCAAAGCTATTTACATCTGCACATCCTGTCTCTCCAAAAGTTATTCTTGCAAAAACTGTTTCTGGATTTGATATGTTTGTGTAAAATGTTGGTAACGAGTTTGTGTTGGCATCTGCATCTTCTTCCGTAGAAAAGTACACTACAGTAAAATCATCTAAATTATTAGTAACTTGACTATCAAACTGACTTAAATCTATTACTGTAAATCCATCTTGATCTTCATCACATATAATTTGCGAACCAATAGGATCAAATTCTTGGATTGGATTTAATGATAATTCTATTTGCGATACTTCCTGACATACAGGACTTGTTAATGTTATATATAAAATTTGAGGATTTGTAGTTGGAACAAACGGTACCGAAGTATCAATGGGATTGGTTTGATTATCTCTATCTTCTTCGGTTAAATAAAAATCTATAGTAATTTCGGTATAATCCATTATAGCTTCAAGGTCTCCAATAATCATGGCAGTAAGCTCTATTAAATCAAAAGATTCTTGATTGTCATTACCTTCATCACAAACTGTAAAATCTCTAATATTAGTTGCAGTAAGTAATAAATTAGTATGTATTTCTATAGGAGTTGTCGTTGCGCAACCTGTAGTGCTATCTTCTACGCGTATGTATACAATTTGTTCATTATCGTTAATGTTAGCATAGTTTGTATCGTCTGCAATTGGATTAACACCTAAATCTGCATCCTCTTGCGTTTCATGAAAAGTAACAGTTACTCCTGTTAAACCTTCTAGAACGTCATCAATAATTGATGTTAAATCAAAAATTGCAAAGCCATCTAAGTCTGTATCACAAGCTTCTATATAATGCTCATCTGTATTTATTACAGGATTATTTAATACTTCTATGTTTAAAGTTGTGGTCACAAAACAGCCTGTATTACTGTTGGTTACATTAACAAAAACAGTCTCGTTAGGGTTGGTGTTAACGTATGGTAATGGTATAGCGTTTATACCATTATTTGCTTCGTTTTGAGTGTTATGATATGTAACTATTAAATCTAAGTTTCCATTAGTGATTTCCTCATCTTTTTGAGATAAGTCTATCGTTGTAAATCCATCTGCAGTTTCATCATCACACGTAAGTAATATTGTTGGAGGAGTAATTACAGGTAACGCATTTACTACCAAATCAAAATCTTGAAACGCTAAGCATCCATTTATGGTATCTACAATTCTAACAAAAATTGTTTGTGGGTTTGATGTATTCTGAAATGAGCCAGACACAGCATTTAAGCCATCCTGAGCATCTTGAGCAGTTAAATGATATGAAATTGTATAACTAGAAGCAGGAACAGATGCTATAACGTCTCCATCTTTTGTAGATAAGTCAAAAATTTCTATTTCATCACCACTTGCATCATCACACAATTCATAATCTGAGATTGGTAATGCAGCTTGTGTAGAACTTATAGTAACGTTAATATCATCTTCAATTAAACAATTTGAACCTGCTAAGGGAATTAGAATTTCTACACGATAATTTCCAGACTGCGATGTGCTTATTGTAGGTTGAATCTCTCCAGGAATAAGGGTATCATTTAAAAACCAAGAATAAGTTGCTAATGGGTTTTCTATATTACCATCTAAAGTAACAGTATCTGCACATGTTTGAATGTCGTTACCCAAATCTACCGTAGCATTAAAACTATTACCTTCTATAAACACTGCCGAATCATAATTTCTATCGGTTTGATCTGCAATAACTAATTTAATATGGTAAGTAACATTGGGTGTTATAGCTGCAGTAGCAGTCATAACAGTGGTACGACCATTATAATTAGTGTCTCCAATATTGTAACCCTCAAAATAAGTTTCGTTTGAAGCGCTACAAAAGCCTACAATTTCATCATGAATTGTATTGGTGTTAACAGGTGTGTTAGTACCAGGAATAACTGCAATATTTACATAAGGGTCATTAGTACCAGCTTCCTTAATTAAAAATGCAAAACCATCGGAATAATTACAAGGGAAATCTCCAAAATACTCTTCAGAGGCTAGTATATAGTTAAATTGTATCTGGTTAGCTACAGATGCAAAATCAAATTCTATTGATGTTGCATTCAATGTACCCGTGATTCCTAAGGCAGTTTCCAGATCGGGATCTGTTGCCCAATCAGATTGACCTTCGTTTAAAACAGCAGTATTTTCTTCGTTTCCGCCAGAAGTTGAACTTCCGGTAGAAAGCATTATTCCGTTTTCAAATGGGAAACTAGAATTACCACGTTCAAAATACGCAAAACTTTCAAAACCATTAGTTTGACCATTTACTAAAGATTGTATGTTAGAAGTTTCAACGCAGCCTTGAGCAAGATTATTTTCTATAAGTTGTTGCTCTGTAAATGAGTCGTTTATACTAATTTGTTGAGCGCTAACGATGCAGCATAACAAGCATAGTAGTGCGTTGAGGGATTTTTTTAGAAACGTCATGTGTTAGCGGATAAGTTATAGCTTAGTACTTAAAAATTTGGGGTTACTAGTAATATATGTACTAATAAGGTGGAAAAATAGATGTATTTAAGATGAAATACAAATAAACACGACGAAATACATAAAACTTTAACATTTAGACTTTAAATAATTTTTTTACAATGAGACTTATTAATAATTTACATATACCCAACCCATCATTATTTCATATTGAACATCATTAGGATTTAAAATGTAAAAATACGTGCCAACAGGTACAATATTACCATGATTATTCAAACCTCTATTAACGAGTCCATACCATTTTGTATCATTATCGCCTTCAAAAATTAAAGTTCCGTAACGATTATAAATTTTGAGATCATGATTTTCAAAAATATCATATAATCCTTGTATGTTAAACGAATCGTTAGTACCATCATTGTTTGGAGAAAATCCCTCAGGAATATAAGGTGGACAATTCTCTACAGACACCTCAAACTCATAAATGTCATAACAAGGTGCATTTTCAACTTTAACAAAAATGCGTTGTGGATTGTTGTTATTTGTATAATTCTCTGGGTTTGTAATTTCATTTTCATTGGCTTGTAAGTCTTCTATAGACTCATAAAAGAGAGCATCGCTCAATATGTTTTGTGAGGCTAACAATATGTCAATTAAATTAAAAGTAGCACTATTGAAGCCTTCATTACAAGCAATAGTATTTGGTAATTGTTGAACAGGTGGTAATACTAACAGCTCTATAATGCCTTCATCTCTATTATTAATTTCTATAATTTCGGCAACTGTACCTGTTCCTGTCCCATCATCATCTACAACAAGTATTAATAATATTGTATCACCAATACCATCTGGTAAAATTAATGTTATTGTGCCAATTTCCGAAGCACCAATAGCAATATCATTTTGTGTTAAGGCTTGTGCTACAAGTGTACCTTCTGCGTAAAATGCTATAGGTGTGTTTGCAGGTAAAAACTCTGTACTATTTGTATTAAAAACAGTGTAATCTACTACGACTGTTCTATCTCCACAATCAACCTCATAATTCTCTAGTGTTATGGTAGCATCTGGCAACTGGCTGTTTAAAACCGTAATAATATTATTTATAATAATTAAATCTGCTCTAAACTCTCCAGTAATTTCGTCAATGTCTCCCGTTGTTAATTTTATAGTTGCACTCGTATCGCCAATATTTATATTATCTTGTATATCGTAGACATCTAAATCACAATTGTAATAGGTTGTAGAGTTTGTAAATGTATTTGTACCATTAAAAGCATTATCACTAGCGTTTAATGGCGGATTGGAAATAACATTATCGTTAATTGTTAAACTCTCTCCGTAGTTTAAACTATTATCACCTTCCCAAGCTAAAAAACCAATTTTTGCGCCTTCATTATCAATAACATTTAGATTATCAATCTCAATAATTTTTTCTTGATTATTTCTATTAATTATTTCTAAACCTTGGTATAAGTTTACTTGATTAAGCGGTAGAGAAGGGTCTTCATAGACTATATAAATGCTCCAACCTGCAAAATTTGTTCGGTTGCTGCAATAGCGTGTACTGTTAGTTAACGCTTCTGTAATGTCGAGATCTGAGAGTTGATAAGTAGTATTTCCTTCAGAAATTATAAAACTCGTAATATCTGCATAACAAGAGAAATAAGTTAACGTTTCTAAAGTCTCTATATAGTCTACCGTATATGTGGCATCTGCTTCAACTTCAAGTCCGTTTAAAGTAACAGTTGTGTCTCCACTACCAGAACCAGCCCAATATAAATAGGCAGCAGTAATATTTGCAGTACTTGCAAGATTTAAATCTGCACTAGATGACTCTAAAGGAAAGCAAAACGAGTTATTAAGATTATTCTCAAAAGGATTAAGTGTATTACCAATAGCAGTATAATCATATCGACCATTAAACTGTTGAAATAATTCTATGTCTTGTGCATACAAAGCTGTAGTAAAAACAAGGATAATTAAAGTTTGTACAGCTTTTTTAAACTCCATGAGAGGCGATTAATATTAAAATTAAATTATTACAACATCATATTAGCGTACCAATGCAAAATGACTTTTAAACACTCGTCCATCTTCTAATGTAACCACAAACCAATAATCACTTGCTGGCATATTAAAGCCATTAAATGTACCATCCCATCCTGGTCCCAATGGATCTACTTCTGCCAGTAACTTACCGTAACGGTCAAAAATAAAAATTTGTGAGTTTGGTTGGAAATCGCTAGAAATCCCTTTGACTTGCCAAGTAGGATTAAAAGTGTCTCCATTTGGTGTAAAATATTTTGGAAACCCAATAACAGATACGATTTCATCTACTGTACCACAATCATTTTCTATATCTCGCACATAAACAGTATGAAACCCAAAACTTACGTTGTCAAAAATATTACTTTCTTGGTAAGGACCTTCGGGATTATCTAAAGCATATTCATAAATACCATCTCCTGTTACAAAAACCGTAATGGTATTATTAGACGTTGCATCTGTTACTTCAATTTCTGTAAATGTTGCAATGTCTGAGGCTAGTACGTTAATAGTTCTGTCTTTAAAGCAGCCATCTGTTGAGGTTACTCTCACTGTATAAGTTCCAGGTTCGTTAATTTCAATTTCAAATTCATCTTCGCCTGTAGACCAATCATAATAGTAATTGTTTGGTGTATCATCAATTAAACCACCTGTTAAAGTTATAGTCTGCGGAAATGTATTTAAACAATAATATACATCTTTTTGAATGACAATATTAGGTAACTCAAAAACCGTAAGTTCAATCTCGCTAATACCAAAACAAGCGTTCATATTTTCAACACGAGCGTATATGGTTTGATTGTAGGCTATGGTATTTGTAAAGTTATTACCTAAAGGATTATCTTCAATTAAAGCATCTAAATAGGTTTCGTAAAAGGTAACGTCAAGATCAGGAGAAATTCCGAAGAGAATATCATCTAAAGCACTCGTGAGATTAAAGTTTGCGAATCCATCTTCAGTGCCATCATCATCGCAAACCTCTAGACTTGTGTTATTTGATGATGTTGAACTCGCTTGTAAGGTGAGTTCTGCAATATTGGTACATCCTGTATCTGTATTGGTTACTAAAGCATAAATAACATGCGGATTAAAATAATTCTCAAACGCATTTGCATTGAGCTCATCTTCATCATTTTCTAAATCATCAAGTGAGACATAAAATTGTATCGTTCTATTAGAAGCTCCTCCAGTAATATCATCAAAAGCTTGGTTAAGGTCAAAGGTTGTAAAACCCTCTGGAATACCATCTTCATCACATTGAATGAGTATAGCATCTAAAGCCTCTGGTGCATCATTTACATTTAATATAAAAGAACCTGTTGAGTAACAATTTGTATTATCGTTGTTTTCTATTCTAACAAATATTTCTTCAGTATAAGCTGTTGTATTTGTATAAGTATTTGGAAAAGCTGCTGTATTATCATCTGCATCTTGTTGCGTTGGATGATACGTTATAGTGTAAAGAGTAGCATCTTGTGTACCATAAATTCCTGCATTAATCTCATCTAAAGTTATGGTTGTTAAACCATCCATACTATTTGCACTAAAATCTGTGTCACAAACTGTGATATCATCTAATGTTGCAATTACTGGTGTTACAAAAACAGTGAGCGTAAATGATGTGGTAGCGTAGCAGTTGGGATTATCGTTATTATCTACACGAGCAAAAATGGTTTGAGGGTTTTCTTCGGAAGTAAAATCTCCAATAATTTCATTATCATTATTATCTGCATCTTCTTGAGATGTATAATAATGAACAGTGTAAAGTGTAGGGTCTTGTGTGTCTAAAATATCTAAATCTTGTGTAGTAAGGTCAAAGACCGAAACTTGGGTTGCATCACAATTAACCAAATTTTGAGGTTGTGTTGCAGTTGGGATGTCAAAAACACCAACGACAGCTTCCCCTTCAATAGGACATTCTCCATTATTTGGCTCTATAAAGACTTCATAAAATCCAGGTTCGTCAATGTCTAATTGAAAAGTAGTTTCTGCTAAAACAACATCATCTTTTAACCAAGTGTATGTGCCTCCAGGAACTTCTTCGGCAATTAACGTATACATGTCACCAGTACAAAGTTTTAATTCAGTTGTACTTATTCCATTTTGTATAATATCAATTTGTGAGTTAAATAGAGATTGTATAAAGGGAGGCAAACCAATACGACTTACGTTTTGAAAACCACCATTAACATCTAATAGAATTCCGTTTATATCATAATTTACTGCACCACCAATTGCTTCTGGATTGTTTATTATACCTAATGAACTGCCAGTATTTGGGAAATCTGTAAATATCATCTGTGCTCTATATATACGTTTATCCAAACCTAATTGAAGAGCTCCTGCTGTTAACGTATTTGAAAAATTAATATCAATTCGTGAGCCTACAATATCTGTACTTTCTAAATCCCATTGAAAAAGATGGCTACCTTGGTTATTGCCTACAGCTCCTACGTTTACAGTAGCGTATACTTTTCTGTTTTCCGAAGAAAATTCTATACCATAAGGACTATCATTTTCATTAGGACTATATAACTCAACAGAGTTAGATACAATACCTGTGTCATTATCAAAGTCTAATAAATACACTCCACCACCAGAGTTACCATTTTCGGTAGTCGCAAATCCAAAATGAGCAACTGCTAATTTAGAACCATCTGGTGAGGCTTTGAGGTAACCAAGCGCGTTTCTTCTATATCCAGATATTGGCACTTCTGGTCCAACAGTTGATATTACAGGTGTGGTATCTACACCATTAACGTCCACCTTAAAAGCATAATATTTATCTATAAAGTGAGTTATTACCCAAAAAGACGAGCAATCATCTGCTTTTACTGCAGTAATTTTTTCTGAGCATTTAAAACGTTCCTCAAGAGCATCTGCTGGGTTGTAGGTAATTAAAGGTACATTTCTTTCTGTATCAACAACATCTCCAAGTCCACCATCTAAAGTAATGTCTACCAGAGAATACATTAAACCGTTATTAATACCGTCATCACTACCATTTGGAGGCGACGGATTATCATGATGAGGCTCATCTACCGTAAAAATATAATAAGAGTCTGGATCTTGTGGTTTTGGTACAATTAAACCAGAAGACGTACTAGAATCATCACCTTTTAAACCAGTACCAAGTGCTTCACTAGCATTTGCCATTGGATTATGATCTTTATTCCAGACGGTTCTTCCATCTGAATAAAATAATAATTCACCATTGGTGTCTGATATAGATGTACAGCCTTCTAAGGTATTTAACTGTCCATTTGTGATTGCAGTAACAGTTCCGTTTCCTGCGTTAAATCGTAATCCAGCGTTTTGTCCAAAATACCAGTAGGACGCTTCTTGTTGTGCAAAAGTGTAGGCAACACAAAATAGCATTGCTAATAGTAAGAGGGATTTCTTTTTCATGTAATGATTGCAATTAGCTTAGAAAGTCTATACATAGAACAGTTAATCGTATAAAATCCCTACTTTTTTTCTTCGGAAATTTTAAGCAATCAAATTAGTTCTTTTTCATAGCACTAAGTTACTAAGATATTACAAATCTCGCTTTTTAAGCAATCTATACGATAAAAAGATAAATAAGGCAGTCCAAGCTATAACAATTGCAAACTCGTACCAATGCACACCAAAGTCATATAAAAAGTCCTGTCCATTTGGCGCTTTTGATATGGCAATACGTTGAAAAGGTTGATCTATAAGTTTGTAAATCGATTTTAATGGGAAAAAATTCTGAATTTTTGTAGCTGTACTTTCGTCGATATTATAGGCTAATACACCATAAATAATCCATTCTAAAAGAAATAAAACAAATAAGAATGCTAGCGCAAAAGCCGAACGTTTTACTAATACACCCAAAAATAAACATAAACTAAAAAAGCCAACCAGTTTAATAAAATAGGCTAATAAAAACTCTGTTTCTCTAAAAATTAGATGCGCTTCATCTATACTAGAATAAAATAATCCAGTAATGATACAAATGATAAATATTAAAAGTGTTGATAATGCCGAAAAGAAAATAATGGTATAAAATTTTGAGAGTATAAATTCCTTTTTACTCAATCCGTCAATTAAATTTTGTTTAATAGTTTTATTACTATACTCATTACCAATCATGCTTACGACTACAATAGCAAAAAAGAGTTTAAAATACGATGCAAAAAATGTCATAATATGCCATACAATTGGAAAATTAAAAACACCATAATGTCCTACTTCTAAAGTGAAATAATTAAAGACATTAAATCGTATAGAAGAGAGTAGGATTATAAAAAATGGTAAAATAAATGATATAAATATGAGAACCTTACTAGCTCTGTTGAGCAGTAATTTTTGAAGTTCTAGTTGTAGTAATCTTAACATGGTGGTTGATTTTATTTTTCTGAAGTAGTAATAAAACGTTCAGACTGTTTTTTGTTGATGATTAAGTTTCGGTATTATCTGTTAATTGCAAGAATTGTTCTTCTAAACTTTCTTTACGTTTAACGAGATGAGAGAGAACAATGCCTTTTTCAAACATTAATGTATTAAATGTTGTGGCATCCATAGGTTCGTTTAAAAATGCAGTGATTAGCTGATCTTCAACTTTTATATTTCCGAAGGAAGGATGATTCTCTAACAAGGTTTTAAGCTCGTTATGCTTTTCTGCTTTAAGCTCAAAAAAGCCATGACTAGAAATCATTTCGTCTACACGACCAGAATATAATTTTTCCCCTTTGCGTAAAACAACAACATGAGTACACACTTTTTCTACCTCGTCTAGTAGGTGAGAGGCTAGTAAAATTGTGGTACCAGTGCTTGCAATATCTTTAATGATTTTTCTAATTTGATGAATCCCTTGAGGATCCAGACCGTTTGTTGGCTCATCTAGAATTAAAATTTCAGGATCATTTAATAATGCCGATGCTATTGCCAAACGCTGTTTCATACCTAATGAATACGTTCTAAATTTATGGTCTTTACGATCTAAAAGTCCAACGACCTCTAACTTTTCATTGATTTTACTGTGACTAACACCTTTAATTCTACAAACCAACTTTAAATTTTGTTCTGCAGTCATATAAGGGTAAAAGTTTGGTCGCTCTATAATGGCACCTACTTTTTTTAGTGCATCATGTGTTGAGGTGTTGCCATCAAACCAATGAAAATTTCCTTCGGTTTTATTGACAACGTTTAATACGATGCCTAGAGTTGTAGATTTACCGCTTCCGTTTGGTCCTAAAATACCGTAAACATTGCCTTTATTAATGGTAAAAGACAAATCTTTAACTGCTGTGAGGTAGCCAAATTTTTTGGTAAGATTATTAATGGTTAAAATTGGTTCCAAAATTTGATTGATTTTTTTCTACAAAAAAAGTTTCTTGTAGTGGTTGATTATAAATACGACGAACAAATGAGATTATTGTTACAAAGTAATTTTGAAAACTGTAAATTAGAGCTCAATTAAAAACATGGACGATTTAAAAATATCAAAAAAGAAACCAGCTTATCCTATTAGTGATAGGCTTTATGCCTATTTAAAGGAGTATAATAGAAATTTTAGATTGCCTATATTTTATGACGATTTATTACGATTTCAAGGTTCTATTGTGGTTTATGATAAGAATGACGAAGATACGCTTTGGGTTCGTGTATATTATAATGAGTTTGAGAAAGAAGAGATAGACTTGAGTCTCAAGCGTGTGTATTCTAATTTAATATCTGATGGAAACGAAACCATTTTTAAGTATTTAAATGTAGATGCTATAGATTTTTGTACGTTTGGTAATACGAAGCCTTTTAGGATTAAAATACGAAATATCCTTAATGATAATTATACCTATTTCTATGTTAAAAAAGCCGATGCTTCTCGTGTTTATGGGCTAGAATTAGAGCATATGCTCTCGCCTTATAACCTAAATTTTTTAGTGTATAAAAACACTATTATAGAAGAGCATATTGCAGGAATTCCTGGCGACGAATTTATTAAAACGATGTTGCCTGATTGTAACTCTGCAGAGAAAGCGCAAATAGCAAAAGAGTTTGTAAAATTTAATGAGCGTTGTATGATTAGGCTCTTGGGTGATATGCGCTCTTATAATTATGTGATTACACCAACACATGATTTTGATCATGTTGTATTTAAAATAAGAGCTATTGATTTTGATCAACAGTGTTACGAAGGAAAGTTGAACATCTACAGACCGCAATTTTTTAAGGAAAACTTTAAAATGGTGGAACTGGTGAGAGAGAAAATTCAAAAAGAATCTATAGATCAGTATAAAATTGAAGAACGCTCCATCATTGTGCGTCGTATGCGAAGTTTTCAAGATAGAATAGGAGAATTACTAGACTGTATGGAAGCAGATACGCTTTCAAATACCAAAAACATAGAGTTACTAAAAGAGCATATTTATAATTACACCTTAGATTTAGAATTTAGAAAAAGCACAAATATGGGAAGCGTTTTAAGAAATGCACTTGGTTTTGTGAAACGCAATTACGATGATATTAATATGAAAGGATTTTCTTGATGAGGTTTGGGCTTATCCAAAAATCATGTTTAAAACCAACAAGAAAATAATTGCATTAATTCCAAATCTAACCCATTTAATATAAGATTTCATTGCAAGTTGAAGTATTGAGATTACTGCTAACAATCCCGTTACAATAACTAATTGCGCCAATTCTATCCCAACATTAAATCCTAAAAGTGGTAACACGATAGATTCACCATCAAAAAGCATCATTTTGATATAGTTAGAGAATCCTAATCCGTGGATGAGTCCAAAAACTAACAAAATGACATAAGTAATAACCAGTTGTTGTTTGGTTTGCTTATCCTTCAGAATAAAATAAAAATTATTTAAACAACTTAGTAAAATAGTAATAGGGATGAGTAGTTCTACAGTGTTTGCATTTATAGAAATTAATTCTAATCCAGAAAGAAACAACGTGATGCAATGACCAAGGGTAAATGCAGTTACTAATCCTACAATTTTTTTCCAGTCTTTAAATGAAAATAGAATACAGAAGGAAACGATAAAATAGAAATGATCTAACCCATCAAGATCTAAAATGTGATTGATACCTTCTTTTAAATAGAACCAAAAGTCAATCATAGCTTAGAGCAGCTTAATTCCAATTCTCATCAAAATCGAGATCACTATAATCATCAACATCTATATCGTCATCAAACTCATTAAAATCGTCATCATCACCAAAATTTTCTGCTTCAAAAGTTTTTTCTGGAGCTGAGTCTGGTATTTGCCCATGTACAAACATAAGGTTAGGGTAATCTGTACCTTCAATAACTTCAACAATTTCGGCAAGCTCAACAAGAAACGTCCACATGCTCAAAAAGTCATATATATAAATAAGTTTAGTTTGTGACTGGTCAACAATAGTGTTAAGAACAGTTTCGCCCATTGTTCTTACATCGTTATGCCCTTCACTTACGTCAAACATAGATATTTCTTCGCCTTGGTCCCAATCTTCGTTACTTACATAAAACGATGCCATTTCTAATCCATCAAACCCAAAAGATTGCGTTATTGCGTTATGCAAATCTTCAAGAGAATCTGTTTCTCTAATTTCGATATCTCTAAAAATATCGTCTTCGGTATCGTTGTCAAGGATGACTCTAAATCTATAAATCATAATGCAAAAATAAACTATTTTTTAGATTATTTACTAAAGCGATGCAAGGTAAATGTCATTGCCGATAACAATAAAAATGCACCAATTTGATGTGTTACACCTAACCAAACAGGAACTGCGTAAATTATGGTAAGTACACCTAGAATAAATTGAATTGCTACACCTAAAAGTAATAAATTAACACCATTACTTTGAAATTTTGTTAAAGTTAATTTTCTGGTTTTAAGCCAAATACCAATTATAAAAGCCACAACAATGTATGCGATTATTCTATGTGCAAACTGTACACCACTTTTACCTTCTAAAAAGTTTTTATAGACAGGTTGTTGCTCTATATAGACCGTCTCGTGCATAAATTTACCTTCACTCATCATTGGCCAATGATTATGAATAAAACCAGCATCTAGACCAGCAACAAAAGCGCCATAGATTATTTGTATAATTAATACGACTAAACTTATTCTAACAAAGTTTCTTATACCTTTTTCTATAGTTTTTTTCTTCGGAAATATTAAATCTAAAGCCACCCAAAAGGTAACAGCAAACGTAATAAAAGCAGTAGTTAAATGAGCAGCAAGACGGTAATGACTTACATCTGGATTATCTACCAAACCACTTTTAACCATATACCAACCTAGAAATCCTTGAAAACCTCCTAAAACTAAGAGTACAATACTTTTTTTAATTGTAGATTTTGTAAGCTGTTTTCTAATTAAAAAGTACAAAAATGGAATAATAAATACCAAGCCAATAAAACGTCCTAATACACGATGTAACCATTCCCAAAAGTAAATATCTTTAAAGTCTTGTAAATCAAAGTGGTTATTGAGTTTTTGATACTCAGGATATTGTTTGTAAAGTTCAAAAGCCTCTTGCCATTCTACTTCATTCATTGGCGGAATAGTACCAGAAATAAGCTTATAGTTTGATATTGATAAACCAGAATGGGTTAGTCTAGTAATACCACCAACTATTACCATTATAAAAATTAGAATACAACCCGTTAGTAGCCAGTAGATGACTTTTTTATTGTCTTTTTTCATAACTATTTTTAATAAAAGTGAGTAACTTATATTTCTTTTTCAAAACATAAACTATTATCCATATGTATATATTGACCGTAGTTTGGTATGATTTGATACTGATTTTTCTTATAAAATGAAACCGCTTCTTTTTGTCTAATACCAGTTTCTAACACACAGGTTTTATAGTTTAACTCTTTAGCCCAAACCTCTAAGGCATTTAAAATATTTGAAGCTATTCCACTGCCACGCATTTCTGGTTTGGTAAACATTCGTTTTATTTCAACGCTTGTGTCATTAAATTTTTTAAAAGCACCACACCCAACAGGTGTGTCGTTATTATAAGCCATGACAACATGGTTTAAAACATCTATGCTATTATATTGATTGTAAAAATCGTGTTCATCACCATCGGTAACTTTTAGATACGCATCTAATTCTTTAACTAAGTTGCCAAAGTCTTTATTTTTTGAATCTGTTCTTATGATTTTAATCATAATTACGCATTTACTTTTAGTCCTAAACGTTTACCTTCTTTAAGCATTAATTGATAAGCAGCATCGTATTCATTTGGGATTTCTCCTTCTAAAATTGCTTCCTTTATCACTTCTTTTATTTGACCAATTTCACGAGAGGGTTTTAAACCAAAGGTGGTCATAATTTCTTCTCCAGATATTGGAGGTTGAAAATTACGAACGTGATCTCGAGCTTCTACTTCTTCAATTTTTTGCCTTACTATTTTAAAGTTATTATGATATTTATTAAACTTTTTAGGGTTTTTAGTGGTAATATCTGCCTCACACAATATCATTAAATCTTCAACGTAATCTCCTGCATCAAAAACTAAGCGTCGTACAGCAGAATCTGTTACCAAATCTTGAGCTAATACAATTGGTCTAGAACTCATAAATACCATTTTTTGAACAAATTTCATTTTATCATTCAAAGGCATTTTTAATCTTTTAAATAGATGGTAAACCATTTTTGCACCTTCAAATTCGTGTGCATGAAAGGTCCAACCTACTTTTTTGCTGAATTTTTTTGTTGGCGCTTTTCCTATATCATGAAGTAAAGCAGCCCAACGTAACCAAAGATTATCTGTATTTTTTGCAATATTATCTACGACTTCTAGTGTGTGATAAAAATTGTCTTTATGTGTTTGACCTTCAACTTCGTCAATCCCTTTTAGAGCTGTTAACTCTGGCATAATGTGTTTAAGTAGACCAGTTTTTTCTAAATGTAAAAATCCAATAGATGGCTTATCACTTTCGAGAATTTTATTGAGTTCTACAACAATACGTTCGTTAGTAATAATTTTTATTCGGTCGTTGTTTTGAGAAATAGCTTTTAAGGATTTGTCTTCAATTGTGAAGTTGAGTTGTGTTGCAAAACGAATAGCACGCATCATACGTAATGGGTCATCGCTATAAGTAATATCTGGATCTAGAGGTGTTCTAATAATCTTATCTTCTAAATCTTGGATACCATTAAATGGGTCTAGCAAATTTCCGAAGTAATTGTCATCTAAATTTAATGCCATGGCATTAATAGAGAAATCTCTACGATTTTGGTCGTCTTGTAAAGTGCCATTTTCTACAACAGGATTTCTGCTGTTTTCATTATAGGATTCTTTTCGAGCTCCAACAAACTCAACATCCATGTCATTGTAGACCAACATTGCTGTACCGTAAGTTTTAAAAACCTGTACTTTTGGGTGATTAGGAAGATTTTTTGCAACTTGTTTCGCAAGTTTAATACCGCTACCAATTGCCACAATGTCAATATCTTTATGCTCACCACGATTTAAAATAAAATCGCGAACAAAACCACCTATAACATAACTATCAACTCCAATTTCTTTAGCAGATTTTGAGATGATTTTAAAGATATCGTTTTTTAGGGCTTGTTTAAAATTTGTATTCGACATTTGCTTTCCTCTATTATTGGCGCAAAAAAGTCTATTCTCGTATAATTTTAACCATTCCAGAATTACTTAATTTGATAATTGTAGAGGGTTGAGTTTGACTTTTTTCTTTTTGCAAATTTACGACATAGTCCACACCTTTTAAAATCTCTTCACTTATTTCTTCAAAGGATTTTGGTGTTGGTTTCGTGCTAATATTTGCAGAGGTAGAAACGAGAGGTTTTTTTAAATATCTAATTAGTTTTTCGCAAAATTTATGTTTCACCACTCGTATTGCAAGAGTGTTATCATTTGCTATTAAATTCTCAGCAACTCCTGCTGGATCATCATATATAATTGTTGTTGGTTTTACTGCAATGTCAAGAATTGTATATGCCATATTTGGTACATTATCTACATGTCTCTCTAGCATAGAATAATTATTTACCAAACAAATGAGTGCCTTAGAATCATCTCGTTGTTTAAGCTTATAAACTTTTTTTACAGCTTCATAATTTGTTGCATCGCAACCAATACCCCAAACAGTATCGGTTGGGTAGAGTATGATGCCACCTTGTTTGAGTACTGTTAATGCTTCTTGAATTATTTCGTCCATTGATTTACACGTTTCGTGCTACTGTAGCAAATTGAATGAATTTAATATCGCTAGCCCTAAATAATAATGGGATATTATAAAGAATAGTTTTCAATGATTTACTTGGATTTAGTCCTTTGTGAACAATAACTTCGTAACCTAAATCTTCATACATTTTTCTAATACTCTTTTTTGTAAACCAACGTAAATGAGTTTTATCCATCACACCATGATCTGTATAATCCCAATTACCATCCCAAACCAGCATTTTCAAAACTCTAAAATTTCTCATATTTGGTATGGAGCTAATGATGTGTCCGTTTTTTACCAATTTTAGTTTTATTTTTTTTAATACATCATCAGGATATGTCAAATGTTCTAATACATCATTAAAATATATGGCATCAAAATAGTTATCTGGAAGTTCATTAATGTAATCTTCAACAGCACCAATAAACACTTTATCCATTACCTTTTTTGCAACTTCACCTTCGTTTGGCATGTATTCAATTCCCCAAACTTCAGCGTCATTATAGGCTTTTATTTGAGAGGCAAAAGTACCTTGTCCACATCCAACATCTAAAACGCGTTTAGCTGTTTTAGGTAATAATTCTAGCATTTCTGGTCGAGGAAAGCTGTAGTAGGCATCTGGTTTATTTTCGTAATCCATTTTTTATAGATGTTGTTAGGGTTTCATTGAGTAAACTAAAGTGTTTCCACCTTTTAAAATAATTTTAAATGAAGAGAAGTACTTTTTAGGCTTTATAATTGATTTAAATCCATATTTTAAAAGTAATATAATTCTTAAAATGAAATAATAGATGTAGCTATAGTTTTTTTGTATCACGTACAAATAGGAAATCGTGAATTCATTTTTAATCTTAACGTTTGATGAACTTTGACCCATATAATGAATAAACGTAGATTCTGGGTAAAATATAGTTTGATAGCCTTCATTTTTTAATCTTAGGCAAATATCCATTTCTTCGTAAAACAAAAAAATGTTTGGATCAAAACCACCAGCAACCTCGTAAGCTTCTTTTTTGAAAAACATAAAGGCACCAGAGACTATGTCAACTTCAAACGGACTAGTTAAATCACTATTTGTTTTTTTAGAATAGTATTTATGAGGTTTCTTTTGATTAAAAAGGTGATATCTTAAATCAATAAATTGCCTGTAGCTATATTTAAAACGGTCATTGTCTTTGTTTACCTGGTGTAAACCTATGACACCAGCATTTTTATTTTTATGACTATAAGTGAGCAATTTTAACAGTGAATTCTCAGTTAATTCAGCATCATTATTAATAAACGCAAAATGATTTCCTTTTGCGAATTGATAGCCATAATGATTACCTCCTCCAAAGCCTAAGTTCACTTTGCTCTTTAAACATAGTATAGGTTTACCTTCTAAAAAAGCACTAAGGTTTTCTATATCTTCATCAGATGATTTATTGTCAACAACAATTATTTCATAATTGACATCTTTAGTATATTTATAAATGGATTCTATACAGTTAATCGTGTAGTTTGAAGAATTAAAATTTATAATTATAATAGATATATCCATAGGCTGTAAGCTGTGCAAATTTAATCAAAAAAATGAAGGTTTGAGAGATTAAGTTTTCTTAAATGATTAATATTGTATTAATACAATGTATAGATATGAAGAAAATACAAGTAGGTTTTTTAATGTCTTATGATTATGAAAAACTAAAAAATTCTATTCCTCCAGTATATGAAGAGTCTGATAAAATTTATTTGGCTTTAGATGAAAAACAACGTACATGGAAAGGTAATAGATTTGAAATAGACGATAGTTTTATAGAGTGGTTAAAAACCTTTGATGTAGATAATAAAATAGAAATTTATAGAGATAACTTTTACCTCCCAGAATTAACTACATTACAAAATGATACTCGAGAACGTCATATGCTATCTCAAAAAATGGGACTTGGCAATTGGCTCATTCAAATTGACGCAGATGAGTTTTTTATTGATTTTAGAAAATTTGTTGAAACACTTAAAAAATATGATCATTTTTTAACTAATCCTAAAAAGCAACCAGTTCAAATAGCTGGCTTTTTAATAAATATTTATAAGTACTTGGATGAAGGTTTACTCTATGTAAACCAGCCTACAAAAGTCATGTTAGCCACCAATTACCCAAATTATAAAAATGCTCGTAACTCTAAAGAACGTGTTATTTATACAGATAATATTTTACTTCACGAATGCTTGTCTAGAACTGAAGAAGAATTAAAATTTAAATTTGAAAATTGGGGACATAGTGCAGAACTAAACTCAGAGTTTTTTGATAAATGGAAAAAAGCTAATGCAACAAATTTTGACACCATAAAAGATGTGTTTTATCTAGACCCATCCATATGGAAAGAGTTGGGACATTTTCCAACCCAGAATTTAAACGACATTAAAAATCATATAAAAAGCAGCGACGATTTAAAATTGTCAAGGTCCTTTTTAAGAAAAAAGAATTTTGGACAGTGGTTTAAGTTTTTAAAGATTTTTAAAAGAAGTAAAATTAATTTTGAGTCTTATTTTTAAATATGAAAAAACGATTATCATCATTAATTATTTCAACTTATAACTGGCCAGAAGCCTTAGCTTTGGTTTTAAAAAGTCTCAAAAATCAAATCGTTTTGCCAGACGAGGTGCTTATTGCAGATGATGGTTCTACACCAGAAACAAAAACTTTGATAACTAAAATTTCTAAAGACATAAGCATCCCAATACGTCATATTTGGCACGAAGATGTTGGGTTCACAAAATCTATTATTTTAAATAAAGCTATTGCGCAATCTCAAGGAGAATACATCATTCAAGTTGATGGAGATTGCATCATGCATTCTCATTTTATAAAAGATCATTTACAATTTTCTTCGGAAAATTGCTATCTCTACGGTAGTCGCGTAAACATACAAAAAGCACATCTAGATACGCTTTTTAAAGAACAACAGGTTGTGTTTGGGCCATTTTCCGAAGGTATAAAAAAACGTACACGCGCTATTTATAGTCCGTTATTGAGTAATTTTTACAAAGCAAATCACCAATTTTCAAAAAAGTTTAGAGGTTGTAACACCTCTTATTTTAAATCAGATTTTATAGCAGTAAATGGTTATAATGAAGATTTTAAAGGTTGGGGAAGAGAAGATTCTGAACTCGCGCTTAGATTTCATAATTTTGGATTAAAATCTAGAAGATTGCGATACAGAGGTATTGTGTATCATGTTTTTCATGTAGAAAAATCTAAAAGCAGATTAGAACTTAATAATGATATTGAGTTAAAAACCATTAATGAACACTTATCTTGGACAGCCAATGGCATTGATAAATATTTAAAGGCATTATGATTATAGTTAAATTGCGTGGAGGTTTAGGCAATCAAATGTTTCAATATGCATTGGGAAAGCGTATTGCACACCAATTAGACACCACATTAAAATTAGATCTCACAAGTTTATTAAAAACTTATGATACAGCAATGGTGACAAATCGTGACTATCAATTAGATATATTTAATTTAGAACCAAATTTTTTAGTTAAACCTGGTCTATTGATAAAATTTGATAAGCTAGGTCTTAATTTTATATCTCAATTTTTAAAAGGCATTAAGCTCTTCGGAATAAAAAGATACAAAGAAAAAACCTTTACGGTTGAAGATTGGTTAATCAATAATCCTAAGGACAATACCTTATATTCTGGGTATTGGCAAAGCGAATCTTATTTTGAAGCTGCGGAAAATGAACTTCGGAAAGATTTTCAATTTAAAGATACATTGTCAACACAAGCACAACAACTGTATAACAAAATCACCTCTGTAAATGCAGTTTGTGTACATATTAGACGTGGTGATTATGTGAATAATCATGTTTTTAATAGTTCTAGCTTAGATTATTTTTATAATGCAGCGCATCATATAGATAAGAAGACTGAAAAACCACACTTTTTTGTGTTTTCTGATGATCCAGAATGGTGTGTAGAAAACGTGAAATTTGACCAAGATTTCACAGTGATTGACTACCAAACCGATAAAATTAAATTTAAAGAAGACTTGCAATTAATGTCTTCTTGCGAGCATTTTATTATGTCTGCAAGTAGTTTTTCGTGGTGGGCAGTTTGGTTAAGTAATAAAAAAGGTAATATTGTAGTTGCACCAAAACCTTGGTTTTTAAATTCTGATAATGATGTGAGAGATCTCGTGTCAAAAGATTGGATAAGACTATAAATTTAAGTGCTAAAAGCGTATATATAATTAATGACTCAAAACAAATCTATACACGATAATTTTAAGCAAAACGAAGCTTATTTAAATGATATCATTACGCATTATGACACCAAAGGCGAAGATTTTGGTAACCAAGATCGTAACTCGTTAAAGTTGTTTAAGTTAGATGATAAAACGCTCAATGTAAAATCGTTTAGAATTCCTAATTTGGTGAATCAAATAGCGTATCGTTTCTTTAGAAAAAGTAAAGCACAACGCTCGTTTGAGTATGCAAAATGGCTTCAAAGTTTAGATATTGGTACACCACAACCTGTAGCCTACTACGAATTTAAAACTCCGTTTCTATTTAAAAAAAGCTATTATATAAGTGAGCAATTAGATTGTGATTTAACATATCGTGAGTTAACTACAGATTTTGAATACCCTAATCACGAATTAATTTTAAGAGCATTTACAAGATTTACCTATCAACTACATCAAAAAAAGGTACACTTTCTAGATCATTCTCCAGGAAATACACTTATAAAAAAAGTAGGAGAAGACTATAAATTTTATTTGGTAGATTTAAACCGAATGGAGTTTAAACCCTTAGATTTTGAAACTAGAATTAAAAACTTTTCAAAACTCACGACTTACAAGTTTATGGTAGAGATAATGAGTGACGAATATGCGAAGTGCTCTGGAGAAAATTACGAAGACATTTTTAACCTCATGTGGACGTATACCGAAGAATTTCAAAACCGATACCACAAAAAAAGACGTCTTAAAAACAAAATATTATTTTGGCGACGTACTAAGTAAATTTTCTAGTGCTTTATATCTGTAAAACACACCATAGGCATTAAGAGTGCAAATGGTGTAACCTTCTTTTCCATCTAAAAAACCTAATCTAAAAATATAATTGGTCAAAAATTTGTAAGCAGGTTTAATGTAAAAATGAAACCAATTTGGTCGTTTACCTTTTTTTAGTAATTCTTGAGCTTTTAATAATCCGTAATGTTCAGTTTTTCGTTTATAGCTTGCGTAATCGCTAAACGAATAATGCAACATGTCATGTTTTAAAACTTTAAAATCTCCAGTAAAATCGAGGAGTTCATGTACTAGTTTATCTTCACGATATTTAGTGACACCTTTTTTGAATAACCGAAATACCTGGTCTGTTTGTAAACCACTAAATCGCATCATTTTATCATTAAACATAAATTTCCTCGGAAATTTGAATGCTTCAATTCCGTTAGGTTGATTAACCGTTTCTACAATCTCATTTTGTAACTCTGGAGTTAAACGCTCATCTGCATCAATAAAGAAAATCCATTCACAATTGGCTTGTTCAATCGCATAATTACGTTGATCTGCAAAGTTTTTAAACTCGCGTAAAATGACCTTTACGTTTTGCATTTCTGATAATTTCTCAAAAGTACCATCTGTACTATAAGAATCAACAACTATAATTTCTTCGGCAAATGTGAGATTACTAATAACCTCTTCAATGTGTTTTATTTCATTGAAGGTAATCATAAGTGCAGATATGTTACTTTTATTAGTTTTCAAAAAAGATTCTAGAATACGTTTAATGCGTAAAAATAACTATTTTTGAACCAATGAAAATTATAGACACCTCAATAATAATTAGTACTTATAATAGCCCAACTTGGTTACAAAAAGTATTGTGGAGTTTTGAGCAACAAACGTTCAAAGATTTTGAGATTGTTATTGCAGATGATGGCTCAGGACTAGAAACCAAAACTCTAATTGAAGCTATGAAGAGTGAGTTGAGCTATCCCATTCAACACATTTGGCACGAGGACAACGGTTTTCAAAAAACCATTATACTTAATAAAGCTACGGTTGCTGCAAAAGGTCATTATTTAGTGTATACTGATGGTGATTGTATGGCGAGAGCAGATTTTTTGCAGGTTCATATTAATAGGCGAGAGGCTGGTTATTTTTTATCTGGTGGTTACTTTAAATTGCCAATGTCTATAAGTGAGCTCATTTCCGAAGAAGATATAAAGACACAACGTTGTTTTGATATTACTTGGTTAAAATCTCACGGACTGAAATCATCCTTTAAAAACAATAAAATTACGTCTAAAGGGTTAAAGCAAAAACTACTTAATTTGCTCACACCTACCACAGCCACTTGGAATGGTCACAATGCTTCGGGTTACAAAAAAGATATTATTGCTGCCAATGGTTATGACGAGCGTATGCAATATGGAGGCGAAGACAGAGAATTGGGAGAGCGTTTATTTAATGCAGGTATTAAAGCAAAACAAGTACGATATAGTGCTATTTGTTTGCATTTAGATCATGAAAGAGGTTATGTGAAACCAGAAATGATTGAAAAAAATCTTAAAATTAGAGCGACAACAAAACAAGAAAAATTGACCAGAACGCCTTTTGGGATAGAGACACTTTAAAATTGTTTCAAATATGTTTTTAACTTCGGAAATATCAACTTAGGAGGGAAAGATTCATACAAAGAGAATACTTCGCCTTTCATTTCTTTTAAAGATTTACCTTCATATAATTCAGGTTTTACATCTTTTAAATGAATAGACACATTGGTTGTGTCGTTATCAAACATATTCCAAGCTTCTTTTAAAATCCATGGTGAGAAAATCGTAAACGTTGGTTTATCTAATGCTTTTGCCATATTTACAGCACCACCTTCGTTACCAATCAAAGCAGTGGAATGATGGGTTATGGCTAGAAATTCTCTTAGACTTTTTCCGAAGACATCAAAATAGATGTGTTTTTTCGTTTCTGCCTTACAAAAATTATAAACCGTTTTTGCTTCGTGTGCTTGTTTTGGTATGTAATTGAATAAAATTTGTCCGTTTGTTTCTTCAACAATTGTATCAATAATATCTGCCATGTGTGGTAAAGGATAGGTTTTATTATCACCACTTCCCAAAACACTAATCATAAATAGCGGTTGAGATAAATCTATATTAGCTTTTATTAAAAACTGTTTAGAATCTTCAATTTCTTTTGGAGTTAAATATACTTTTGGTTTTAATGCATTAGGTATATGATTACAAAGTGGCTGTAATAGTTGCAGCCTATTTTCAACAGCTAAACCAGCATTTGTATTTGGTGTTTTGGCTTCCTTAAACGTGTGTGTATAATAGTGTGATGTGTACCATTTTTTCTTAGAGATTTTAATTTTTGCTCCCGAAAATTTTGTCATCAAGTTACTCGAAAACTTAGAGTACACATCAATTACAGTATCATACTTTTCTCTTTTTATCGATTTCAAAAATTTTAAAAAATCAGACTTATTTTCTTCAATCTCTTTTGTGACAAATAAGAATTTATCAATAAAAGGGTTATTCTCAACCACAGGATATGTGTGAGAATTAATCACATAATGAAGCTCAGCATCAGGATGTTCAGCTTTTAGCGCTTCAAACAAGATGCTTGTAGTGAGCACATCACCAATCATTTTTTGTTGTATGATTAAGATTTTCAAAACGCTAATGCCAATTTATTTAAATTTTATTTTTAAATGCTGTAAATAAATACTGCAAGCTATTTATACAGCAACGTCGTACTCACGTAAAGCATCATTAAGCGATGTTTTTTTGTTTGTACTTTCTTTACGTTTACCAATAATTAAAGCACAAGGTACATTGTACTCTCCAGCAGCAAAGGTCTTAGTGTAACTACCAGGAATTACTACAGATCTTGCAGGAACTCTACCTTTCATTTCTACGGGTTTGTCACCAGTAACATCAATAATTTTTGTACTCATTGTTAATACCACATTAGCGCCTAAAACAGCTTCTTTTTCTACGTGTACGCCTTCTACAACAATACAACGAGAACCAATAAATGCGCCATCTTCAATAATAACTGGAGCAGCTTGTAAAGGTTCTAAAACACCTCCAATACCAACACCTCCAGAAAGATGTACATTTTTACCAATTTGAGCACAACTACCAACTGTAGCCCAAGTATCTACCATGGTACCTTCATCTACATAAGCTCCAATATTTACATAACTTGGCATTAAAATAGTACCAGATGAAATATAGGCACCATGACGAGCAACAGCATTTGGCACCACTCTAATGCCTCTTTTTTGATAATCTCGCTTTAACGGAATTTTGTCATGATACTCAAAAATACCAGCCTCTAATGTTTCCATTTTTTGAATAGGGAAATATAAAACAACTGCTTTTTTTACCCATTCATTAACTTGCCATCCGTCTTTTGTTGGTTCTGCTACTCTTAATGTACCTTCATCTAATAAGTCTATTACGCTTCTTATACTATCTATTGTAAGTTGCTCAGTAAGTAGAGATCTATCGTTCCACGCGTTTTCTATAATATTTTGTAGTTGTTTCATAGTGTTTTATTGTTTGCTAATGTCACAAAGATAAACCTATAATTTAGTTGAGTAAATTCAGAATAAATAAAAAAATAAAAAATAATGTGACCTATCAAAAAAAGTGGTGTCTTACAATTGTGAATTATTATTTACCAGGTATTTTCCCTAAACAGATACTTGGATTCTTTAATAATTAATAGCTAATTTTTGTAAAACCCTTCCAATCCCTTGGAGGGGTTTTCTTATTTAAAAATAAAAATTGTGACTTGTGAGAATTAGTTGTGTCTAAAGAATTAGTTAACAACATATTAACGATTGCCTTATATCCCTAAGAAATATAATAGCAATTCCCTAAAAAGTCTTTCTTTGCCCCAGGAAAGGCTTTTTTTTATTTCAAAATTTTTAAATCTTTTCTTCGGAAATGTGACTTATTTAAAACTATAGGGTCTTAAAGATATAACATGAAATGTTTAAGGTAGAGGGTAAACAATTTCATGAGTTTAATTGATAGTTGATTATTTTAAAACTCTTCTTTAATTTACAAAGAAGAGTTTTTTTGTTTATCTATTCACAATATAAAGGTAACTTTGCCCTATGGCGAGAATATTAGCATTAGATTTTGGTACAAAACGAACAGGAATAGCTGTGACGGACGAGTTGCAAATTATTGCTTCTGGATTAACAACTGTTGCAACTAAAGAGTTGATTGTGTTTTTAAAGCAGTACGTTTCCGAAGAAAATGTAGAATTATTTATTGTTGGAGAGCCTAAACAAATGAATTATGAAGCCTCTGAAAGTGAAGTGTCAATCGCCAAATTTTTAGTTAAGTTAGAGAAAGAAATACCGCAAATTCCTATTAAGCGTGTAGACGAACGTTTTACATCTAAAATGGCATTTCAAACAATGATAGATAGTGGTCTCAAGAAAAAACAACGTAAGGATAAAGCATTGATTGATGAAATTAGTGCAACTATTATTTTACAAAGCTATTTGCAAAATCCGTCTTAAAAGCATCTTAAAAATTCTTAAATTATCTAAAGAATCGTATTTTTGCACCCGAAAATTATAATACAATGATATTACCAGTTGTTGCTTACGGTGACCCTGTTTTAAGAAAAATAGCAGAACCTATTACAAAAGATTATCCTAATCTTGATGCACTTATACAAAATATGAAAGACACCATGTATGGTGCCTCTGGAGTAGGATTAGCTGCACCTCAAATAGGTTTGCCTATACGTTTGTTTCTAGTAGATACAGAGCCTTTTGCTGAGGATGATGAGTATTCTAAAGAAGAGCAGGAGCAGCTTAAAAACTTTCAACGTACGTTTATAAATGCAGAAATTTTACAGGAAGAAGGAGATGAATGGGCTTTTAATGAAGGCTGTTTAAGTATTCCAGATGTAAGAGAAGATGTGTTTAGACAACCTAAGGTAACTATCAAGTATCAAGATGAGGATTTTAAAACGCATACCGAAGTGTATGATGGTTTAATAGCACGAGTTGTTCAACATGAGTATGATCATATTGAAGGCATTTTGTTTACAGATAAACTATCATCATTAAAAAAGCGTTTAATAAAAGGGAAATTAGCTAATATTTCCAAAGGAAAAATAAATGCAGACTATAGAATGCGTTTTCCATTACAAAAAAAGAAGCGCTAATACTTAAAATATAATATGACTTTAGATAAAATACTTTCAATTTCTGGAAAACCAGGATTATATAAAATCGTAACTCAAACACGTAGTGGTTTTGTTGTAGAATCTTTAATTGACCAAAAAAAGGTATCTGTGAATATTCACAGTAATATAAGCGTGTTAAGCGAAATCGCTGTTTACACACTTACAGAAGAATTACCTCTTAGAGAAGTTTTGAAAAAGATTAGAACAAAAGAGGATTCTAAACCAACCTCTATTAGTCATAAAGATTCTAAAGATAAATTAGAAGAATATTTCTTTGAAGTATTACCAGATTATGATGAAGATCGTGTGTACGCTAGTGATATTAAAAAAATTGTACAATGGTATAATTTACTACAAAAACATGATATGCTTGCAGCTTTAGACGAAGATAAAAAAGCCACTGCAGACGAAGAAGAATAACTTCGTTAATAGATTGTTTATATAAATTGTTGCTCAGTATTCTTAACTGAGCTAAACCATCGTATTTTTGAGTTTAAATACTTATTATGTTAGATAAAACTCAACAATTACAAGCTTTTGAACGTTTACTTATCATCATGGACGAGTTGCGAGAGCAATGTCCTTGGGATAAAAAGCAAACCTTAGAATCTTTACGACACTTAACAATAGAAGAGGTTTATGAACTTGGAGACGCTATTTTAGATAACGATCTGCAAGAAATTAAAAACGAACTTGGTGACGTTTTACTGCACATTGTGTTTTATTCTAAAATAGGTAGCGAGAAAAAAGCCTTTGATATTGCAGATGTTTGCAATAGTATTTGTGATAAATTAATAACACGTCATCCACATATCTACGGAAATGTAACCGTAGAGAACGAGGAGGATGTTAAACGTAATTGGGAGCAAATAAAACTAAAAGAAGGCAAAGGAAAAAAGAGTGTTTTAGAAGGTGTGCCTAAAAGTTTGCCAGCTATGGTTAAGGCTAATAGAATACAAGATAAAGTAGCAGGAGTAGGTTTTGATTGGGAAGAGCCACACCAAGTTTTTGAAAAAGTACAAGAAGAGTTAGGAGAACTTCAGGCCGAAGTTGACGCAAATAATCAAGATAAAATTGAGAGTGAATTTGGAGATGTATTATTCTCTATGATTAATTATGCGCGCTTTTTAAATGTAGATCCAGAAAGTGCTCTTGAGAGAACAAATAAAAAATTCATAAAACGATTTCAATATTTAGAACAAAAGGCTAAAGAATTAAAAAAAGATTTATCTGCCATGAGCCTAGAAGAAATGGACGTTTTTTGGGAAGAGGCAAAAAAAATATAAATTTTTTTTAGACTTCGTAATCCAAATACATTAAATCGCTCGTATATAAACCAGATAGAAACTTTTTATAGTTTCTTAATCATAAGTAGGTAATCTTAATGTAGTAGTTAAGCGGACACATTAAGGTTTAAAATTTAGTTTAGTTAGGGGTAAAATCCTGTCTGTGTATTCAGACAGGATTTTATTATTTAAAGATAACTACATTTCAAATAACGAGACGTTTATTGAATATACAGTTTGAATTAGTTAAACAAATATTGGGACCTAAAAATTAGATTATCTATATCTTAAAATATTGTCACAAAATTTTACTTCCACTTAATATTACAACCAATGCTCGGTTTTTGAGTTTCAAGAACAGGTTTGCCTTCTAATAAATTGTCAAAAGCTTGACGAATATCACTACCTGTCAATTCAATATCATTTCCAGGTCTTGAGTCGTCTAACTGTCCTCTGTACACCAACTTTAAATCGGCATCAAATACAAAAAAATCTGGGGTACAAGCAGCATTGTAAGCTTTTGCTACTTCTTGAGTTTGATCGTATAAATAAGGAAATTTGTAATCATTATCTATAGCGTGCTGTTTCATTTTTTCTGGACTATCTTGTGGGTAGTTGTCAACATCATTACTAGATATTGCAATGCAATTAATTCCTTTTGAGGTATAATCTTTTGCTAATTTTGTTAATTGTGGGTTTACATGTATTACAAAGGGACAGTGATTACAAATAAACATAACCAAAGTACCTTTTATACCTTTTGCTTCTTCTAAAGAGACCAAACTGTCATCAATAGTATTTACTAATTTAAAATCGGGTGCCTTTGTACCTAAAGGAAGCATATTTGAAGTTGTACGTGCCATTTTTTTTATACTTTTAGTTCATGGATAATATAATAACTTTTAAAGACTTCGCAAAAGTAGATTTGCGAGTAGGAACGATTCTTGAAGTTCATGATTTTCCTAAAGCTCGAAACCCAGCATATCAGCTTGTTATAGATTTTGGTACGCTAGGTATTAAAAAATCATCAGCTCAAATAACACGCTTGTATACAAAAGAAGATTTAATTAATAGACAAATTGTTGCGGTTGTCAATTTTCCGAAGAAACAAATTGCCACATTTATGAGTGAATGTTTAATATTGGGAGCGGTTAATGGTAAAGATGTTATCTTATTAAATCCAGAAATTAAAGTAACAAATGGGTTAGCTGTATCATAAATTATGGAGCAATTAGATAGTGTAAAAATAAATTTTGACAGCAGTGGCTTATGGGTATTAAATATTGCATTGGCAATAGTGATGTTTGGTGTTGCTTTAGGGATATCGGTCAATGACTTTAAATCTTTAATAAAACAACCGAAACTAGTTTATGTGGGTTTATTGGCGCAATTTATTTTTTTACCATGTCTTACATTTTTACTCATTATAATAATAGAACCATTACCAAGTATTGCTTTAGGTATGATAATGGTAGCTGCATGTCCTGGAGGTAATATATCTAATTTTATGACTCATTTAGCAAATGGTAATACCGCTTTATCTATTTCGCTCACTGCTATTGGTACGATTCTAACCATATTTATAACACCATTAAATTTTCATATGTATGCAAGTTTATATGAGCCGACATCACAAATTTTGAAAGATGTGCAATTACAGCCTTTTGAAATTGTAAAGTTAATAGTGCTTATTTTAGGGATACCATTGCTTTTAGGAATGCTAATAAGGCATAAAAGTAGTCATCTTGCAATTAGATTGTCAAAGCTGTTAAAACCCATTTCAATTTTAGTTTTTGTAGCCATTGTGGTTATAGCTTTTTCTAAAAATTTAGATGTGTTTTATAACTATATACATTATGTATTTATAATAGGTATTTGTCATAATGCTTTAGCTATTTTATTAGGGTTTCTTACAGCCAAAGGATTTAAATTATCATTTAAAAATCAAAAAACAATTGCGATAGAAACAGGGATTCAAAATTCTGGATTAGGGCTTCTACTCATTTTTACTTTTTTTAACGGTTTAGGTGGTATGGCAATAATGGCAGCCTTTTGGGGAATTTGGCATATTATATCTGGATTATTACTGTCGTTTTACTGGAGTCGTAAATCATCTAAAATTGTTGTTGCTTGAAAAAAATCTGGTTATTTAGCGTTAGAACCTATTTACAACTAGGTTTATTTTTTTACTTTAAAAAAATAGAGATTAAAAATGCTAATCTCGTTTCTAATAATGGACCTGTGATTTTTTTAGGAAACCATCAAAATGCTTTATTAGATGCGTTGTTAATTGCGACTAAAAATGGTCGTTTTTCTTATTTCTTAACACGAGCAGGTGTATTTAATAAACCTATTGTAAGTAAGATTTTAATGAGTTTACAAATGTTACCAGTTTATCGCATAAGAGATGGTTGGGGCAATTTAAATAAAAACAACAGTGTGTTTTCTAAAAGCGCTAAGTTACTAAATGAGGGAAATGCTATTGTCATTTTTCCTGAGGGTAGTCATAATTTGAAACGAACAGTTAGACCATTGAGTAAAGGTTTTACACGAATTATTTTTGAAACTTTAGAACGCTATCCAGATACTAAAATAGAATTAATACCTGTAGGATTAAATTTTGAGCACGCCACAAAATTTAGCGATACAGCTATGATTAATTTTGGCACACCAATACCTGTAAATTCTCAATTATTAGGAAATAAAAACCAAAGTGTTTTAGAATTAAAAACTATAATTACTAGACAATTAGAGAAATTAACTATACATATCGAAAGCCAAAATTATGAACAAACACTTAAAAAATTAGAAAGTTTAAATGCAGATTTTACCAAGCCAGAACTTATAAATAAATGTATTGCAAACGATTTTGAAAACTGCTTGCCGACAACACCTAAATCTAAAACTATTTTAAAACCGTTTTTTAAAATTTTATTGATTATTCTTTTATTACCTCCATATTTAATCTGGAAAAAAATAGCACAACCTAAAATTAAAGAAATAGAATTTATCTCTACTTTTAGATTTGCTATTGCCATAACTTTGGTGCCATTATTTATTTTAATTGCAATGTTAATTATAGGTTTTTTATGCAGCACCAAATTGGCTTTGCTTTACCTTTTAAGTGTCATTATTTTAGCTTTACTAGCAGTGAAATTATAATAAGGCTTGACATCTAAATTAAAATTTTAAAGTGTTTATTTTTAAAATAAGTAATCTTGATAATTTATAGAGAATAGTAAAAGTGTCCAGCAATCACAACGGTTTTTTACATCTCCTCTCTAAAAAAGATTGCATTCATCAACAATTTATTTGTACCATACCAAAAGGCTCTAAAATTTGTGTTATCTGTAAATAAAACCACATTTCCTCTTCCTAAGCTTTTAACCTTAAATGGTACAGTTAAAGCTAAACTATCTAAATTAGGTTTTGAAATATAACCACTCATTAAAGGATTTTGAGAATATTGTATTGGGTTATTATAGCTCTGTTTATCTGGATACATAAATAATGTATTGTTTCTAAATAATGCTATTTTATCATTTTTGTACCCAAAGCTTATAGGATGTGAACGATCAATATTAGCTTCAAAAATGGCACCTCCAATAAATTGAGCACCTCTATAATCTCCACGCTGCTCAAAAGTGATATCTTTAGCTTTACGCTCCATTTTTTTAAAGTCTATTTTAACAAACTCATTATTTTTTAACCAGTTTAAAGCACTTCTATAACCAATGAGTGTGCCTCCTTTTTGAACCCATTCTTTAAGTTTTTTAGTTGCACCAGCATCTACGCGTCCACTTGGTAAAATTATGGTATTGTAGCGTTCTAAATTTGCCCAATTAAGTGCGTTGTTATCTAGTTTAGTAAGTTGCATATCATAACGTTGATCAAATAAATGCCACATTTCTCCAGCATCATAAGGGCTTATGCCATCACCAACAATCATTGCAACTTTTGGTAGTTTTAAAGCTCTAAATTGATTACTTCCCAAATCGATACCTTGCGTTAAACCAGTGCTCACAGCATCAATTTGAACATGACTTTCTTCGGAAATTTGCTGTAATAACGTATAAAGTTCTGTTGCCGATTTATCTTGATTTTGAACCGGAATTAAAATCGTACCATAATCATAATCTTTACCATTAATGCTAAATTGTTTCATGCCAACTTTTGCTCTCAAGCCAGATTTTAAAATTGTATTTAGGGCTTTTGGTGTGTAATACTCATGCCACTCCATAAGATATGCATAGTTGCTTTTTGCAGATACGTTGCCTGCTTTCATTTGCAAGTTTTCAACTTTTGCGCCTGCGTTGGAGGTAGATATATTTTCTGCATAATCTAACCCAAAAGCTAAAGGGAACGTCCAAGCAGATACATCATAAAATAGGCTGTCTTGAAATTGTGTTCGCTTTTCAAACATCGCATTTATCATACGTGTGTTTTTCTGGTTTTTAGGTATAATAAACGCATTACCTTTTTTAAACCGTTTTCCGTTACTCGTAAAATCTGCCTTTAGTTCATGAAACTCTATGTGTTGACGTTTTAAAATTTCGGCTAGATGAAATGTTTTTGCTGCATCTTTTTCATCACCAAATACTATGGCTTTTCCGTTTTCTTTTGCTGCTTCTGTTCTCGCATTTTTATAAAAATCATGCTGATATTGTAAAATTTCTTCGCGCATGTTTTTTGCAGCTTCTAAAGTTGACAAAGCTGCAGTAAGTTGATTTCTTATAGTAAATGGAAATGTTAAAATCCCATTATCGCTTTCTTGCACATGTCCGCGAGAACTGGCTTGCTCAAACAAGATACCAATGCCACCGTTTATATCTGGAAAGGTAGATCCTTTTCCGTAGTAAAAATCATCAAAACTTTCTTCGGTATAATATAATGAACCAATTTTATCAAAAGCTTTTGCATGATAATTTCCAATGTTTTTGGTGAGTTCTTGATTGAGTTTTGGTGTTAGTGGATGTGTTCTGGACGGAATTCCTGGTTGGAAAAAGAAACTCGCATTAGTTCCCATTTCGTGATGATCTGTTAAAATATTTGGTAGCCATTTATGAAACGTTGCAATACGTGCTTGCGACTCTGGTAGTTGTACAGGTAACCAATCTCGGTTCATATCAAACCAGTAATGATTTGTACGTCCTCCAGGCCAAACCTCGTCATATTCTCTGTCGTTAGGATCTGGATTTAGGTTTTTACTTTTATTTGTATTTGCCCAATAGGCGAAACGCTGTAAACCATCTGGATTTAGTGAAGGGTCAAATAATATTATGGTGTTTTTTAAAAGGTCATTAATCTCATTGCCTTGAGCTGCAGTAAGATGATATGCAGCTAACATAGCTGCATTAGAACCACTTGCCTCATTACCATGAATAGAAAATCCTTGATAAACTACAATTGGCATATCACCAGTATTTACAGTATTATCATTAGTAGAAGCAAGATGTGTTTCTCTAATAGACTCTAACTTATTTTGGTTTTCTGGTGATGTAATGGTTAATAGGAGTAGAGGTCTACCTTCATAAGTTGTACCTCTGTTTTCTATAGAAATCCTGTTTGAAGATTTTGCTAGGGCTTGCATATAATACACTAATTTATCGTGTGTAATGTGCCACTCACCAACTTGATGCCCTATGACGGACTCTGGAGTTGGGATGTTTGTATCATAAGTTGTATTTTGAGATAAGTAATATGATAAATCTTGTTGTGATTGAGCTGTTAAACCACAAATAGTCAATAAAAAAGACAGGATAATAGATAGTCTCATAAAATGTAGTGATTGGTTTGTTAGTTATTATTACAATATGGTAATGCTATAAAAATAAAAAAACCGCTAATCAATGAGTAGCGGTTTTGTATATTTAACAGTAAAGATATTTATATATCTTCAAAATTTATATCTGTAAATTTTTCGGCAGAATCAGTGCTACCAATAGATTCTCCACCTTCTGTTACATCATCAGGTGTAGCGTAATCTTCCTTTTTAAAATCTTTTTGGTGACGCTCACTTATAACTTCATCACCTTTTTCGGCAATGATATAATCTGTCATTTCTTTTAAAATCTCATTAAATTCTGAAAAGTCTTCTTTATATAAGTAGATTTTATGCTTTTTATAATGAAACGATCCGTCATCGTTTGTAAATTTTTTACTTTCAGTTATCGTAAGATAATAATCTTCTGCTTTGGTAGCTCTTACATCAAAAAAGTATGTTCTTCTTCCTGCTCTTAATACTTTTGAGAAAATTTCCTCTTTCTCCATCATTCCGTGATCACTCATAGCTAATTTTTAAATTTGATTTGATTGTTCCACCAAAAATCTAAAAAAAAAGATTAGTAAGCAACAAATAACTATAAATCTTTTGTGCTTAGTTGCTTTATGTAAAGCTCTTTGTAGTAACCATCTGTACTTGTGAGCGTATCATGGTTTCCTGTTTGTAAGATTTTCCCGTCTTCTAAAACTATAATTTTATCTGCATCTTTAGCTGATGAAACACGATGGCTTACAATAATTGTTGTTTTACCTTCTGAAATTTTACGTAAACTTTTTAGAATTTTCTCTTCGGTTTCTGTATCTACAGCAGACAGACAATCGTCAAACAATAAAATTTCTGGAGCTTTTATTATTGCTCTTGCGATAGATATACGTTGCTTTTGACCTCCAGAAAGAGTTACACCACGTTCTCCTAACTTAGTTTTATAACCGTTAGTGAAATTCTTAATGTTTTTATGGACATCTGCATTTTTTGCAGCGTTTATAACTTCTTCTTCAGTAGCATCTTCTTTACCAAACATAATATTGTTTTCTATAGTATCAGAAAACAAAAAAGCTTCTTGAGGCACATAACCTATATGATCTCTCAAACTTTTTAAATGCACCTTATTAATTTGCGTGCCATCAATTAAAATTTGACCCTTTTGCACATCATAAAGTCTTCCAATTAAATCTAATATGGTTGATTTTCCAGAGCCTGTTTTACCCAGAATAGCAAGAGTTTCTCCTTGTTTAAGAGAAAAACTAATCTTATCAAGCGCTTTAATGTTAGTGTCTGGATATATGTAAGTAACCTCCTTAAATTCTATATTTCCTTTTATTGTATTAGGCGTAGGATTTAAATTTTTAACTTCAGGTTCTTCTTTTAAAAATTGATTAATACGTTTTTGAGAAGCTTCGGCTTGTTGTACTAAATTTGTAACCCAACCAACTGTAGCAACTGGCCAAGTTAGCATATTAACATAGATAAGAAACTCGGCAATAGTACCAATTTCTTTAATTTCGCCATTTATATACTGCATACCTCCAATGTATGCTACCAATATATTACTTACACCAATGAGTAAAATCATTGAAGGAAAAAACAACGCCTGAACTTTAGTTAAATCTATTTGTTTTTGTTTGCTTTCTTCTGAAAGTTTATTAAACTCGTCAAAATTTCTTTGCTCAATTCCGTAGGATTTAATTACTGAAATTCCGCTAAAAGATTCTTGTGTATATGCCGAAAGATGCGACAAATATTCTTGTACAACTCTACTACGGTTATTAATTACTTTACTTAATTTATAAATAATAAAAGATAATAATGGTAAAGGTAAAACAGTATATAATGTAAGTTTAGGAGCCACACTTATCATATATATTAAAGCAACAATAAAAAGGGTAACTGTATTAATGGTGTACATAATTGCAGGACCTGCGTACATTCTCACTTTACCAACATCCTCACTAATTCTATTCATTAAATCACCAGTTTTATTGGCTTTATAAAAATTTAACGACAAATTTTGATATTGTTGGTAGATTTCATTCTTTAAATCATACTCAATAAAACGAGAGACATTTATAATTGTTTGACGCATTAAAAAAGTAAAAATTCCCGCAATAATAGCAGCACCAATAAGGTAAGCAATATTTAAGGCAAGTTCTTGTTTAAAAACTTCTAGTGTAATATCTCCATTTAGTTTTTTAGAGATAGTAGTAATTGCTTTACCAATGTATCTTGGTGTAAATAATGCAAATATTTTAGCACCTATTGTTATTAATATACCCAAAAGTAATCTGTAACGGTACTTTTTAAAATATTTATTGATGTGTCTTAGTTCTTTCATTAACTATTTCAAAACTTAAATATTAACAAATTAATAATTTTGTATTCATATTTTTGTTAATACTCTAATATTGGATTATTTTTGCTCGCTATTTTACACATAATATAAATAGATTTTTAATCTACATACAATGACATCAGATGTTTTAAGTTCTAAAGAACTCTCAAAAATAAATCCGGTTTTTGGTCAATTATCTTTTGATAATCACGAGCAAATCGTTTTTTGCAACGACAAAGATACTGGTTTAAAAGCAATAATTGGAATTCATAACACAGTTTTAGGACCTGCACTTGGAGGTACCAGAATGTGGAATTATAATAACGAATGGGAAGCATTAAATGATGCCTTAAGATTATCTAGAGGTATGACATTTAAATCTGCAATTACAGGCTTAAACCTTGGAGGAGGAAAAGCGGTAATTATTGGAGATGCAAAAACTCAAAAAACACCAGAACTTATGAGAAGATTTGGTGAGTTTGTACATTCTTTAAGTGGTAAATATATTACTGCCGAAGATGTAGGTATGACAACTGCAGATATGGATATCGTTAGAGAAGTTACGCCTTATGTAACAGGAATTTCTGAAAGTAAAGGTGGAGCTGGAAACCCTTCTCCAATTACAGCTTATGGTGTTTTTATGGGAATGAAAGCAGCAGCAAATTTTAGATACGGAAGCGATATTTTAGAAGATAAAAACGTATTTGTGCAAGGGATAGGTCATGTTGGAGAATCGCTTGTAGAGCATCTAACTAATGAAGGAGCTAAGGTTACCATAGCAGATATTAACCAAGAACGATTAGAAGAAGTTCGTGCTAAGTACGATGTTACCATTTACGGTGGGCAAGATATTTATAGTGAACCTATGGATATTTATGCACCTTGTGCTCTTGGCGCAACAATTAATGACGATACCATACACAAATTACGTGCAGATATTATTGCTGGAGCAGCTAATAATCAATTGGCAGATGAAGTAAAACATGGTAAAATGTTACAAGAAAAAAACATTTTATATGCTCCAGATTTTTTAATTAATGCAGGAGGTATAATTAATGTATATGCTGAGTTAGAAAATTATGATCGTCAAGAAATCATACGTAAAACAGAAAATATTTACAATACAACGTTAGAAATTCTAGATCGTGCTAAAGCAAATAACATTACTACAAATGTTGCAGCAATGAGTATTGCAAAAGAGCGTATCGAAACTAGAAAAAGAGAACAACAAAAATAAAAATATTACAAACTATAATAGTTTGCTTCTTTCAAAATTATAGTATTTTTGCAAAGCAAATTTGATTACTGTTATTAATAATAATGCAGTATGCAAATTTGCTTTTATTAATTAATAGCTCTTTGCCACCATGTTAAATAGACGACATATTCGTATTAAAGTCATGCAAACACTTTATGCCTCAATTGGAGGAGAAAGTGACGATATAAAAGTAAACGAAAGGTTTCTTCTGCAAAGTCTAGATAGCATGTATGATTTATTCATTGCACAGTTATCTCTTTTGATAGAAGTTCATAATAAATCTAAAGATATTTTAGATAAGACTCAAAAAAAATTATTAGCTACCAAGGAGGAGAAAAACCCAAACTCTAAGTTTATTAATAATGAGGTTTTAAATCTTCTTAGTTCTAATGAAAATTTATTAGAGTTAATAGAAGATCAAAAGGAAAATCTTTGGTACTTAGATTTTGAATACATCGATGTTATCTTTAAATCCATTCTTAAAAGTGATATTTATAAGGATTACATGTCTACAAAGATTTCTACGTTTAAAGAGGATAAAACGTTTATAATAGATTTATTTACTGAGGTTATAGCGCCAAATGATAAATTGTATGATTACTTTGAAGACAAACGTATTACCTGGTTAGATGATTTACCTGTAGTTAATACTGCGACACTCAAAATCTTAAAAAAGGTAAAAGCCTCATCAGACGGAAAATTCTTTACACCTAAACTATTTAAAGACTTAGAAGATAGAGATTTTGGAGTTAATTTGTTAAAAAAGACAATGTTAAACCAAACAAAGTTTAATGCAGAAATAGGCTCTAAAACAAAAAATTGGGATGCAGATCGTATTACTAAAATTGATACTGTTTTAATGCAAATGGCTATTTGTGAATTTCAAAAATTTCCATCTATACCAGTAAAAGTAACTATAAACGAGTATTTAGAAATAGCAAAAGAATATTCTACACCAAAGAGTAGTAATTTTATTAATGGAATCTTAGATAAGATTGTAAAAGAATATAAAGAAGAAGGCAATCTAAATAAAATAGGTAGAGGTTTAATGTAAACCTTATATTTTATTGACATTAGAGTGTTAATGTTTTGTTTGAAAATGGCCTAAAAATTTTAATTAGATGAAATTATTACTACATTTGGCTTCTCGAATCAAAAATTATTTAAAAATTATAGCAATGAAAAAAGCAATTTTAGCGTTTAGCGCATTATGTTTAGTAGCTTTTACATCTTGTAAAGAAGATGCAACAAGCAAAATTAATTCTGATAACGTAGCAGCTGCTGCAGAGAGAGATGCAACTGCTGGAGATTTTCCAGTTATTTCTTTCGATGAAACTGAGCATGACTTTGGAACTATCGTAAATGGTACTCCTGTTGAAACAAAATTTAAATATACTAATACAGGTAAAACTCCTTTAGTAGTTAGTAATATTAAAAGTACATGTGGATGTACTGTGCCTTCAGATTGGAATAGAAACCCATTAGCTCCTGGTGAGTCTGCTGAGTTTACTGTAAAATTTAATGGTAAAGGAGCAAACCAAGTTCAAAAGTCTATTACATTAACAACAAATACAGAAAAAGGTTCTGAGGTTGTTAAAATCAAAGCTTTTGTTGAGCCAGATCCTAATGCACCAGCTAAAAAAGCAGGTACTACAACAATTAATCCTGTAGGAAAATAATTTATGGGAATAGGAGATATCTTACCTTTTGTAGCCATGTTTGCTGTTGTGTATTTCTTTATGATTGCACCACAAATGAAAAAAGCAAAACAAGAAAAAGCATTTGCTTCTAGCTTAAAAAGAGGTGATAAAGTAGTAACAAAAAGCGGTATGCATGGTAAAATTGTAGATCTTAATGATAAAGACAATAGCTGTGTAATCGAAACACTCGCAGGAAAGATTAAGTTTGAACGTTCTGCTATTTCTATGGAAATTAGCCGAAAATTAAACGCTCCAGCAACAGTAAAATAAGATTATTACATTTTAATATATTAAAAACTCCGAAAGTTAATTTTCGGAGTTTTTTTATACTTGTATTTTGAAGTCTAATATTTCATAAATATATATGCCTTAACAATTTTTATACTTGTCATGTAAACCGCTACCTTTTAAAATCATTGGTTTGATTTTTTCCAATCTAGAGATTTTTGTAGTATCTCGTTTAGCTTCAATAATATAATTACAATATTCCCTTTGACAAGATGGTGATAATGCTTTAAACGCTGTTTTAAATTCTGTATTTGAGGTTATAACATCCTTTATCAAGTCTGGTATGACAACATCTTTTTTTGTAGTTTTTGTAGGTTTAATTTCTCTACCTAATCTTTGATTTTCTAAAGCTTCTTTGACATAACTTAAAACAGCTGCTTCTTTGATATCGTTTTTAGATTCAAAACGCATTTGACGCATTGCTTTTGTTTTGTTTTCCTGTGCATTATAAAGTAGCTGATGTTCATCATTCAAAAAGATTCCATTATGAAACCAAATACAGAAATGATTTTTAAAAGCACCAAGACCTAATACATTCTTGCCATTTAAGCAATAAGCTGGAGCACTCCATTTAATAGTTTCTTCAAGTTCAGTAGAGATAATTATATCTCGAAGTATTTTTAACTCTTCTGCAAAATGAGCGTTTACCTCAATGTATTCTTCTACGGAATTTATTTTTTTCATGTTACTTTTACTACTTATTTTAAAGCCTTTTCCGCAGTTAACTCAGCGATTTTACAAATCACTTCAGTGGCTTTGATCATACTTTCTACAGGTACGTATTCATATCTTCCGTGGAAATTATGTCCACCAGCAAAAATATTAGGACATGGTAATCCCATATAACTTAATTGAGAACCATCGGTTCCTCCTCTAATTGGTTTTATCAAAGGTTCAATATGTAATGCTTTCATAGCTTCTTCAGCAATATCAACAATGTGCATTACTGGTACGACCTTTTCTTTCATATTAAAGTATTGATCTTTGATATCAATAGTAATAACCTCTCTTTCATATTGTTCATTTATAGCATCTGTAAGTTTTTGCATAACTTCTTTTCTTGCTTCAAAATGATCCATATCATGGTCTCTAATAATATATTGTAATACAGTTTCTTCTACTTTACCGTCAATGCTATAGAGATGAAAAAAACCTTGATAACCTTCTGTATGTTCTGGTGTTTCTAAACGAGGTAGTGAATTAATAAACTCTGTAGCAATATACATGGAGTTAACCATTTTGCCTTTTGCATAACCTGGATGCACAATTTTACCTTTAATTTTTACCTTGGCACCTGCAGCATTAAAGTTTTCATATTCTAATTCGCCTATTTGACTGCCATCCATCGTATATGCCCAATCTGCTCCAAATTTTTCTACATCAAATTTGTGCGCACCACGTCCAATTTCTTCGTCAGGTGTAAAACCAACTCTAATGTTACCATGTTTAATATCTGGGTTATTGATGAGATACTCCATTGCAGAAATAATTTCGGTAATTCCTGCTTTATCATCTGCACCTAGAAGTGTTGTACCATCTGTAGTAATTAGTGTTTGACCTTTATAAAGTAATAAATCTTCAAAATAATCTGGAGACAAAATAATATTTTCGGTCGCATTTAAAACAATGTCTTTTCCATCATAGTTTTCAATAATTTGTGGTTTTACATTGGCTCCAGTAAAATCTGGAGTGGTATCAAAATGTGAAACAAAACCAATTGTTGGCACGTCATGGTTTACATTACTTGGTAATGTTGCCATTATATATGCGTTTTCGTCTATAGAAACATCGCTCATGCCAATCGTTTTTAATTCTTCTACTAATGCATTTGCTAAATCCCATTGTTTTGCTGTACTTGGAGTTGTATCACTTTCTGGATCAGACTCTGTATCAACGGTTACGTAGCTTATAAATCGTTTTGTGATGTCTTCTTTTGAAATCATAACGTGTATTTGTTTTCTTTTAAAGGTTTAATTAAAATTGGTGCTAAAAACTTCAGGCTAATTTATAAACCTAAAGTTAGCGATTATATTCAAATGTATATTATTTTTGCATTAGAAAAGATTTTCAATGTACAAGCTTCTACTAAGACCATTATTATTTTCTTTTGACCCAGAAAAAGTTCACTATTTTACATTTTCTTTAATTAGAAATATGTCTAGAATTCCAGGATTTTCAGCTTTATTTAGAAAACTATATCTCGTTAAAGATAAATCGTTGGAACGAGAAGTATTTGGCTTAAAATTTAAAAATCCAGTAGGTCTTGCTGCGGGTTTTGATAAAAATGCGGTTTTATATAATGAATTAGCAAATTTTGGTTTTGGGTTTATAGAAATTGGTACAGTAACGCCAAAAGGCCAGGTTGGAAATCCAAAAAAGCGTTTATTTAGATTAAAGGATGATAAAGGTATTATCAACCGTATGGGTTTTAATAATGAAGGTTTAGAAACTGCAATTACACAATTAAAAAAGAATAAAGGCAAACTTATTATTGGTGGTAATATTGGTAAAAATACAGATACTAAGCCAGAAGATTACACTAAAGATTATATAGAATGTTTTAATGGGTTGCATCCTTATGTAGATTATTTTGTACTTAATGTGAGTTGTCCAAATGTTGGTAGTCATGCCAAGTTAAACGATAAAGATTATTTGCTAGAACTTATCTCTACGGTACAAAATGCCAATAGTAAATTTAAGACCCAAAAACCTATTGTTTTAAAAATTGCTCCAGATTTAAATGAGCAACAACTAGATGAGATAATTGAAATTATTGCTGAAACGAGCCTTGATGGAGTTATAGCTAGTAATACTTCAATTGATAGATCAGGATTAAAAGCCTCTAATGAGCGACTTACCGAAATTGGAAATGGAGGATTAAGTGGACAACCTATAAAAACTAAATCAACACGTGTAATTAAATATCTGGCAGAGAAGAGCAATCATTCGTTTCCTATCATTGGAGTAGGAGGTATACATTCTGCAGAAGATGCATTAGAAAAATTAGATGCTGGAGCTAGCTTAGTGCAAATTTATACTGGGTTTATTTATGAAGGTCCAAGTTTGATTAAAAAAATTAATAAGCAGATATTAAAAAAAGCGAATTCCATTTAATAGAAATTCGCTTGTGAGTTATAATATTTCCGTAAGAATTAGTTCTTAATAAACGATAGCGTACTAGACGTATTCTCTTTGGTAATTTCTATATAATAAACACCTTTGCTCAACGTATTTGTTTGAATGCTTAGGTCATTAATTTGATTAATTTTTTTACTTACTATTAATTGACCTAGCATATTATAAACATTATAAGCATCTGGTAAATTATTAGTATTAGCTAACTTTATATTTAAAATATTTTTAGCTGGATTTGGATATACTGTGATAGCATTGGTTTTAAAATAATCATCTACGCTTAATACAGCATTTGCTAAATATGTAATTTCCCCATCGCCATAATCTCCACCTGTAACAATTATATTGCCTTCTAGAGTTTCTAGTGTATAAGAGCCATTACCAGAGAAACAACATATACCATCGCCATAACTATCAATCATTTCAAAGGTGTAACATTCGTTTGTAGTAATATCAAAAGTCTCTGTAAAGGTTGCGAAATCATTAATACCTTCAAAATACTCAGGACTAGTATACAATGCAGTACCTGCACTATCTCTAAATACCCAAGAAGTTTCGGCAGGCCAATCATCTGTAAATAAAGTTAATGTAATTTGAGTTGTATTTATAGTTTCTCCTCCAACTGTAATGTAATCTTGATACACTTTAGTTAAATCATCTGTTCCATTAGAAATGGTAAGTGTTACGTCATATTTGCCTTCTCCTGTATAAGTGTGAGTTGGATTTTGTATTGTGTAATCTATTATATCGTCTCCATCTACATCCCACTGCCATGAGGTTGCACCAACACTATTATCTATAAAATCTACAGTCATAGAATTACCACAATCTCTAGTAAAGTTTGCGGTAAGATCTACATTATAAGTTGGACATGCCATTACAGATCTAGATGCTTGATAAACGCCATATATTCTTGCATATTGTCCCATTGAAAATTCTGTACGACAAGATTTTCGAGAATAAGACATGATGTTTAATGGGTTGGGTACAAAATCATCACCATTGGCATCTGTCTCTGTACCTACATAATTACATGAACCGTTAACATTACCAAATCCTAATTGTGGATCTGCAGGAGTATCACAAATAAAATCCCCATCTGTATCACAGTTTGATCCATCAACTAATTCTGTTGTTAAAGTTCCGTTAGTGTTACCATGAGTATGAGATAAACCAAAAAAGTGACCCATTTCATGTGGCATTGTGCTACCATTAACAGCACAAGTATTATCCATCATAATAATTTCTGGTCCTCCAGGAAAAAAAGCGTAACCACAAAGTCCGCCACCATCTGCTGTACTTACAGAATTCGCAAAGTAGATATTTATAACATTATCTGTATTATTGGCATTAGTTAATGCAGCTTGTTCATCTGTAGAAAAATTATAATACTCTGTATCGTCTATATAGTTAATAGCTTCACAGAGAAAAAATTCTAGAAATGCATTTTCATAATACGTATTCATATCATTAATAATTGCATCAATCTCTTGAGGTGTAAAACCTCCCAAACCTTCATCTGTTCTAATAATATGAACTTTTACTGGTACAGAGCTAATTGCTGTAGACGATCGTTGTAAAGATTTTTGATAGAATTCCTGTTCAAATTGTTGCACTTTATTTTGTATACTATTATAGTATTGTTCTGTCTCTAAAGTAGTAACTGTACCACATTGTGGTTCATTTTGTGCAGATAATTGCAAGAAAGAAAATAACATCATTAAGCATGAAAATGCTTTAATTTGGGGTATGAGCTTCATAGCTTAAAGGTATAATTAGGGTTAAGTAACTTTTGTAAAGATATAAAAACCCGACAAAACATCTAATTTAATAGATGAAATGCATTTTATATGTTAATTAATAATTACTTTTTTTGTTGATTGAGAGCCATCTACGAGTAATAATCTGACCAAATATACACCCTTATTTAAATGGGTTACATCTATTTTTGAGGTTACACTAGACTCTTGATTTTTAAAATTTGCAACTTGTTTGCCTAGTACATTATAAACTAAAACTTCTTCTAAAATATTGGTAGTAGAAGTTTGTATGGTCATTTTACCTCGTGAAGGGTTAGGATATATACTTACTTTTGTTATTTCATTATTATTTGAAATCCCTAATGTTGAGTCTAAGCTTACAGTTAAAGTGCCAATTCTCACATTATTAAATGGAGCAACATTATTTTTACTGGTAATATTTTGTTGTGGATTTGTTAGCGTATTATTAAATGAATAATCGATCTCATCATTTTCGGTACCTGCATCATATGCAAACATCTCTATTGTAATTGAGTCTCTCCAATTTCCGTTAGAATCAATTAACGATAAATTATTAACACCTACAAACCAATCTGAACTTGGAGCAATCATTGACGCCAAAGTTAACAATGGATAGCTTTCACTTATATCCATAATTCTAATGGTAATAGAACCAGTTGCTGAGTTTAAATTGCTACCGTCAATATATTGTTGAGTATTACCAGCATTAATATTATTCTGTACTTGATTAAAAAAAGCAGTATTGTTGCCAATTTCAGCTATATTTTTTAATCCTGTAGAAGCTAACTCTCCAGTTTGCCAATAGGATACATCGCTATTATGAACTGCTCCAACTAGTTTAGAGTAATGCGCATTTGATGGTAATGTATTATTGTTATTATGATTTTCAGCATTCCACTCGCTATTAAATGTGATGGTATAAGTTGCAGTAGACTGGCTAAAACCTATAGCGCTAAACAAAAAAAGCGTAAAGAAATGTATCATTTTTTTAAACGTAGTTTTTTTCATAGCTCTAATGTTTTATTTATATACGTTAAAGTCGTTAACACAGTTTTAATCTTACACTTATTTTTAACTATTTTTGAAGAAAACACACCATATTGAATTACGACCTTCTTATATCTTTCATCATTGCAACATCTGTATTAGCAATGTCTCCAGGACCAGATAATATCTATGTTTTAATGCAAAGCATCGTTAATGGTAAAAAATATGGATTAGCAACTGTAGCAGGTTTAATGACAGGATGTTTGGTGCACACAACGCTTGTAGCATTTGGTGTATCGGCAATAATAAAAGAGAGTGATACACTCTTTTTTATCATAAAATTGTTAGGAGCTCTTTACCTGTTGTTTTTAGCATATAAAGTCTTTAGATCTAGCTCTGAGTTAAATTTAAATAGTAATAATATTGCTAAGAAAAGTGTCTTACAATTATTTAAACAAGGGTTTATAATGAATGTTTTAAATCCTAAGGTGTCAATATTTTTTCTCGCTTTTTTTCCAGGATTTCTTTTTAGTGATACGCTAAGTTCTGTCGTTCAGTTTTATGCTTTAGGCTTATTATTTATGTTAGTTTCTGGAGTAATTTTTTCGACAATAGCTATTCTGGCTGGCTCTATTTCAGAATATATAAAACAGAATAAAAAAATTGGATTATATCTAAAATGGCTACAAATAATTGTCTTTGTAGGTATTGCGATTTTAATTTTTACTTCAGAAAAATAAATCAATCATTTACGCATAATTGCTATCTTTGAACAAGATGACTAAACCAATTAAAATAATAGAATGTCCTCGTGACGCTATGCAAGGGATCAAAACTTTTATTCCTACAGAAAAAAAGGTGCAATACATCCAGTCTTTGCTTAGAGTTGGATTTGACACCATAGATTTTGGAAGTTTTGTATCGCCAAAAGCCATACCACAATTGGTTGATACTGCCGAAGTTTTATCTAAATTAGACTTAAGCACTACAACAAGTAAATTATTGGCAATCATAGCAAATACAAGAGGAGCTAGTGATGCTTGTAAACATCCAGAGATTGATTATTTAGGTTACCCTTTTTCTATTTCAGAAAATTTTCAAATGCGTAATACTCATAAAACCATTGCGCAATCTGTAGTTACGCTTTCTGAAATTCTAGAACTTGCGAGTCGTCATAATAAAGAAGTTGTTGTCTATATCTCAATGGGATTTGGAAATCCATATGGAGACCCTTGGGATGTTGATATTGTTGGCGAATGGACCGAAAGGTTGAGCAAAATGGGAGTAAAGATTCTCTCACTAAGTGATACAATTGGAAGCTCAAACCCTGAGAATATTGATTATTTATTTTCTAATCTTATTCCGCAGTATTCAAATATAGAATTTGGAGCACATTTGCACACCACACCAACAACATGGCATGAAAAAGTGCATGCAGCTTTTAAAGCTGGATGCGTAAGATTTGATGGAGCTATACAAGGTTTTGGAGGTTGCCCAATGGCAAAAGATGAACTTACAGGTAATATGCCTACCGAAAAACTATTAACGTATTTTACTTCAGAAAAACATAACAATCTCAATGCTATGAGTTTTGAGAGCTCTTACAACGAAGCAACTAAGATTTTTACCAAATATCATTAAAGAAAAAACCCTTTCTAATTAGAAAGGGTTTTTTTAAATCATGTATTTATTTAGAGCTTATTGCAATAAGCTATATACAAATTCTGGATATCCACGAACACCTTCGGCATTAGTTAAAGCTAGAAATTTTAATTTGTACAAATTACCGTCTGTATCATTAACTATGTAAAATACATTGTCTTTGAGAGAAGGTGCAGAGCCAGGTCCACCACCATTTCTCCAAGAACTTCCTATAGAACGTTGGTCTATAGAAAAGTTTAAATTATCTACATCAATTAATGTAAAATTATCATATGAAAACTCTGTATTAACGTTTGTATCAATCATATAAATCCCTACATTTTTAAGATTGTTACTTTCTACAAAATCTGCATAAGTATAAGCACCATAACTATCTGGTCCAGCAAAAACTTCATCTGTAAAAACAGTAAAATTGAGATCCCAATTTTCAGCCAGAGGCTCAACGTTTACAATAGATTGAGTATTAAAACTAAAGAAGGTAAAATTATAATTGGCACTTTTAGAAATTGTTACCTCATTGTGCGTTGTATCATCCAAATTGGCATATTGTAATACATAATCGTTGCCATCTTTTAGTATTCTTAATTTTAACCATCCTCTTTCTTCTCCATTTACTGAAACACCTGTTGCAGGAGTATCTGTACCAACTTCATTTCCTAGGTTTACTAAATAAACGTTGTTTTCAGAATCAATATCAGATATTTGTGCAATGGCAGTATCATTAATGTTGCCATCAAATCCATCAACGTAAGCTAGGTTACTATTGTCAAACGTACTAACAGCTACAACAGGTTGTAAATCGATAACTTCTTGAGTTGAGGATGAAATGGCATCAATATTAGTTACAGAAAGTTCTGCAGCTGCCATGGCTATAGAACCATTAATAACGACTCTAAAATCGTTTCCAGAATAAAATCCTAAATCCCAAGAATCTCTTTGTACGCTTGTTGTTGTGTTGGAGCTAAGATCTATATAAACTTGATTTTGTTGGTTTGGACCTCCAACTTCTGGAGCTACTGCAGCACCTTCAATTGTAATGTTTAATGGTCCTTGAGGACTGTCATCATCAGTTGTGCAACTAGATAAAGTTATAAGGCATAAACATAATGTGAGTTTAAAAAATTTGTTAGTCATAATAATTGTGTTTAAAAATTTAAATTATATAATAGTTTTAAGTAATAAGATCGTCCGTAGCCCAAAAGAAGAGCACTGTTATTAGATGAGTGAGTGCCTCCAACACTTGCGTTGTTGACATTTACGTTAGTGATGTTAAATAGATTTCTACCTCCTAAGGTGAGCTCTAAAGTGTTCTCTAGAAATGATTTTTTTACAGAGGCATCTAACCAGCTATAAGCCTCTGTAGTTGCTTTCGTAAATAGAGAATTGCCTTGGTCATCTGTACCGTTAGCGATATAATTGTCTTGCTCACCGTTATATTTAAGCAACATAGTAAAAGCGGTGTCCCATTTTTTATAGAAATATGAGGCACTTGTATTGATTTGAAAATTGTAAAGAAAATCATCCTCACCATTAACTTCGTTCTCATTAATTCTTGCAATACCTTGATATGTAGCTCCTAAGTTGAATGTAAAACCATTGGTTTTAATTGAATTATCTAGTGTAATTCCCATTAATTTAAAACTATCTATATTGATATATTGATATTGTAATGGAGTAGTGTTTACAATAGCTAAATCAATTTTATCTGATAAATCTATATAGCTTAATTTTAAATTATTTAATAATGAGATATTATTAAACCAACTTCGTTTTTTTAGATTTACAAAAGCCGAATAGCCATTTTCTGGATTAAGATTTTCATTACCTCTAACATCATGGTTTGAATCTACGAAGTAGTAGTACAACTCTTCAAAATTGGGCACTCTATAGGATGAACCAATATTTGCACGAAGTTCAAATCCTTTAGACATTAAATATCTGGCGCTTAATGAGCCTAAAAGTTTAGAATCAAATAGAGAGTTATTTTCGTATCGTACTCCTGGTCTAAGCGAAAAATTCTTGAATAGGTTAATTTCCGAAGAAGCAAATAGAGCAATATTGTTTTGAGTGTTGGTTTTGTCTATTTGTGTTTGATCACCTGAGGCTTGCGTATCAAATCCTTCAATATATCTTGCTTCGTACCCTAATTGAAAATTATAAATGTCACTTTTAACGAGGTTACCAATCGTGCCTTTTGAGAATAAAACTTTGCTAGATTGATAAGTGTCATTGGTTTCGTTACTTCGCTCTTTAGTAACAATAAAATAGTTAAACTCGTTTAAATTTCGCTTTTGTTGCTGATAGGAAAGTGATACATTATACTTGGCGCCAGAGTTTAAACTACCATCTATATGTAGATTATTTAAAAATCTATGTGTAGTAAAAACTCTATCTGTAGCAGATGGATTGCTGGTTTGTGTTTGGGTATTTATGTTTGCTCTTACTGTAGCATCATAAAAATTTAATTGTTCGTTAAAATATTCAAACTTGTAGAATAACCTAAACTTATTGGTACTGTATCTTGCTAAAGCATTTGTAACAATTTGATGTTTTGGTAACCATTCATAACCTCTAAGGCCATCATTTTGATAATAGTTTTCTCCTTGTCGGTTATTAAAAAAACCAGCAAAATCATTCCGGTTAAATCCAATTTTAGTAAACCATTTATCATTAATATTATGAGAAACGTTTATAGATTGTATGTGTCTGCCTTTATCAAACCATTCGTATTCATCGCTTACAGTTTCTTCTTGTAAATAGGCTTGAATTTTCCAATCATTGTCTATAGATTTTTTCGTAATAATATTTATAACACCAGATACTGCATTGGCTCCATACTCAACACCCATTGCACCTTCAACAATCTCTATACGTTCAACATTGTCTAAGTTTACTTGCGTTAAATCAATATTATTACCTAAACCATTATCACTTACTAAGGGTACATTGTCTATTAGAATATTAAAGTATTGAGCATCTAGTCCAAAAAATGAGATTGTTGATTTGCCTGTTTGAGAGTTAGGTATAACATTTAGATTAAGATTAAAGTTTAGCAAATCGGCTAAATTATTTGCTGCTTGCTGGTCTATTTGCTTTCTATTAATAACAATTACGTTATGAACCGATTTTTTTATAGACTGCGGATTGTATTGACCTGTGATAACTATTTCTTCTAATTGTTCTGTTTTTGTAGAATCATTTTCTATCTCCTTGGTTTCCTGAGAGAAAGAAAAACTGACTAAAAAAAGTGAAAAATAAATGCAGAAATTATTTTTATTTAGACTCATTCTTGATAAATTTGCTGCAAATATAAATACTTATTTTAATTCAATCTAAATAAGAATAGAGAAATTTAAACTTTTTTAAAACACAATAATTAAACGCTTTCAAATGAAACAAATAGCCAGTTTACTCATCGTAATTTTAACATTTTCTACAGCAGGAAATGCTCAAGACAAGAAAGAAATAGATAAGAATGCCATCAAAAAGATGTGTGGTTGCTTTGAGGTGACCTTTAATTTTGCCGAAACATTTTCATACAGTCAAGACTCCTTGTATAAACCTTCAAAGACCAAAGTAGATAAAGGTTTAGAATGGGCAGAATTAATAGTAGATGAGGATAATAAAATTTCTATACAACATTTATTACAAGTTGGTAATCCTGCACAACCACACATTGTTAAACATTGGAGACAAGATTGGTTATTTGAAAACACAAACTTTTATATGTTTAATGGAGATAACGTATGGCTGTCTAAGCAAAAAGATGCCAATGACGTTAAAGGTCAATGGACTCAAAAAGTTTATCAAGTAGATGATAGTCCTCGCTATGAAGGATCGTCAACTTGGGTTCATGTTGATGGAAAAAGCTATTGGGAAAATACAACTACAGCACCATTACCAAGAAGAGAATATACAAAACGTAGCGATTATAATATTACACTTAGAGGAAATAGACATGAAATAACTAAAGACGGTTGGGTGCATGATCAAGACAACGATAAAGTAATAAGGGAAGCAGATAAAGATGATATTGTGTTAGCCAAGGAAAAAGGTTATAATACTTACGTTAAAGTAGATAATAGTAGATGTGAAGCTGCTGCAAATTGGTGGAAAGAAAATCAAGAGAAATGGGCAACCGTTAGACATAAATGGGATGAAGTTTATAATAGACAACAAGATTTATTATTAGAAACTAAAGTTGATAATAAAGTACTATATAAGCATTTGTTTGCTGATGATATGACTAACGAAACTCAAATTAATAATATTATAGAATCATTTGTAAAAAAATAATATGAAACAGATTAAAATTTTAATAGCAATAGTTACACTTTTAATAAGTGGCTTTGGCTACTCGCAAGACAATATATTTTTAAATAGAGATTATTGGAGTTCAAAACCTACGATTGAAGATGTAGATTTAAAAATTAAACAAGGACATGATATAGCGCAAGCCAATAGTAACAACTTTGATGCTGTAGTTTATGCTATTTTACAAGACGCACCAAATACTACTATCCAATATATACAATCAAAAAAAGGTAACGATGTCAATAAACTAACGCATGACGGTAGAACTTATATTTTTTGGGCTGCTTACAAGGGAAATGTGGATTTTATGAACTATTTATTAAAAGAAGGAGCAAAAACTAATCTAACAGACGACAAAGGAAATACTATAATAAATTTTGCAGCATCATCTGGTCAACAAAATACAGAGGTTTATGATTTATGTATAGCACATGGTGCAAATCTTGAAACGGATTTAAATCCAGATGGAGCAAATGCATTATTATTAGCAGCTCCAACTGACAAAGAATTTAAGTTAATTTCTTATTTCCAGTCTAAAGGTCTAGATATAAATAGTGTTGACAATAATGGGAACGGTGTTTTTAATTATGTTGCGAAAACTGGTAATATAGAATTAATGAATGCACTACTTAAAAAAGGTGTGAAAGGCACAAACGAAGCCTATATATTTGCAGCCTATGGTACAAGAGGAGCTACAAATGGAGTAGAGGTTTACAAATATTTAGAAAGTTTAGGGTTAGATCTTAATATTTCTAATGACGAAGGTATCTCACCATTACATATTGTTGCGTCAAGAAGCAAGAATACAGAATTAATTTATTATTTATTAGAAAAAGGATTAGATGCGAGTATTAAAGATTTTAAAGGAAATAATGCTGTAATGCTTGCAGCATCTCGTAATGATTTAGAAATAGTAAAACTTTTAGTTTCAAATCTTAAATCTATAGATGATACTAATAAAAAAGGGCAATCGGCATTATCATTAGCTGTAAGTAATAATACTCCAGATGTTGTAGCCTTTTTAATTAGTAAAGGATATGATACAACTATTGTAGATGCTCAAGGTAATAATTTAGCGTATTACTTGGCCAACTCATTCTCTAATAAGAACACATCAGAGTTTTTAGAAAAGTCAGCATTGTTAAAGCGTCATAAGGTTAATTTATCTGCGGTACAAAAAAACGGAGCTACATGGTTTCATTTTGGTGTAGAGAAAAATAGTCTGGAGTTATTAAAATTAGCATTAGAAATGAAACAAGATATCAACGCTAAAAACAGTGAAGGTAATACAGCACTGCTTTTGGCAGCTATGAAAGCTAAAAATACCGAAATTTTAAAATTTCTTGTAAATCAAGGTGCAGATAAAACAATCACAACAGATTTTGATGAATCAGCTTACGATTTGGCTCAAGAAAATGAGTTACTTATAACTAATAATGTTTCAATAGACTTTTTAAAATAGCACACAATTAATATGAAAAATTTACGCATTACACTACCATTTTTAATCTTAGTATTTGGATTAATGTCTTTTAAATCATTAACCCAATCTTCAAAGTATAAATGTATGATTCAAATGACAAATTATACAGGAGAAGGTGCTTATATCGTTATTTCTTTAATAAATCCAGAGGGAGACTATGAACAAACCTTATATGTAAAAGGTGACGATGACGAGTGGTACAATACAGTAGAGTCTTGGTGGGATTTCTACGGAAAAAAACGAACAGATATTGATGCTATTACAGGAGCAACAATAAGTGGAGGAGCAAGAGCTATTAATATTATAGAAATTGATGATGACAAACTGGATAAAGGTTACAAACTTAGGTTTGAATCTGCAGTAGAAGATCAAGAATATTATAAAAGCGATGTAGAGTTTGATCTTACTTCGCAAAATGTAAAAAGTAAAATTGAAGGCAAAGGTTTTATTAGATATATACGCATGATGCCTCAATAAAACTATTAAGAATGACCATTTCTATTTGGAGATTTAGCCATCTTATTTTGGCATTAATATCTTCTATTTTTATTGTTTTAGCTTCTGTAACAGGTATGATTTTGGCTTTTGAGCCCATTTCAAATCAGTTGCAACCATACGGTTTTGATACTGATATTACAGTATCAAAAACAATTAAAAACTTAACTAATCGCTATGACGAAATCATTACCATTGAGACAGATGAGAATGATTTTATCATAGCGTCTGTAATTACAAAAGAGGGAGAGAGCGATACTTTTTATATTAATCCAAATACGGGAGAAAAAGTAGGTGCACTCATAGAAAAAGACCCAATTTTTAGCTTTGCGACCAATTTACATCGTTCATTATTTTTAAAGTCTACTGGTCGTTTCATTGTAGGTTTTGTGTCCTTTTTATTAATATTAATGGCACTTTCGGGTGTAGTTTTAATAATAAAAAGGCAAGGTGGTTTACATCGCTATTTTTCTAAAGTTGTAAATGAAAATGTACAACAATATTACCATGTTATTCTTGGTAGATGGCTATTAATACCTATATTAATTATAGCCTTAACAGGTGTCTATTTGTCTTTAGAAAAATTTTCGTTATTACCAGAAACTAAAATACATCACAATTATTCTAATAATTTTTCTTCGGAAATAGCGCATACTTCAACTTCAGACTTTGAGATTTTTAACACCTTAAAAATTTCAGAAATAAAGCGATTAGAATTTCCATTTTCCGACGATATTGAAGACTATTTTTTTGTAACCTTAAAGGACAAGGAGCTATTAATTAATCAATATACTGGAGCAATAGTTAGTGAGCAGGAGTATCCTCTTGTAAAAATAATGTCGCAATTAAGTTTGTTTTTACACACTGGTCAAGGTAGTGTTTTGTGGTCTGCTGTGCTGTTTTTCGTCTGTTTAGCATTACTATTTTTTATTTATTCTGGTTTCGCAATGACTTTAAAACGCACGAAAAAACGTGGCATTGCAAAAAATAAGTTTTCTAAAGATGTTTCAGAAATTATAATTCTCGTAGGATCAGAAACAGGAAGTACCATAAACTTTGCAAATTTGTTTTTTGACGCACTAATTGCTCAAGGCAAAAAGGCGTATATCGCAGAAATGAATAAGTATAGCATCTTTAAAAATGCGAAACAAGTGGTGGTTTTTACATCTACTTATGGAGAAGGCGATGCACCTATTAACGCTAAAAAATTTAAACACTTAGTAAAAGGTATTAAACAAACTCAAATTATAAATTATACTGTTGTAGGATTTGGTTCTATGTTATATCCTGAGTATTGTAAATATGCCGAAGACGTTGATGCTTTATTATATGCTAATGACAACTTTAAACAATCATTAGAGTTGTTTAAAATTAACAATCAATCATTTAGCGCATTTAAATCTTGGGTGGATAATTGGAGTGTTGTTAATGATTTAAAACTAGACATTAAGCAACCTGTTGTAAATCCTAAATCTAAAAATACTAGTGAGTTTAAAGTCGTGAGTACGTCAATTTTAAATGTCGATCAAACTTTTGTTTTGCGTTTAAAACCTATTAAGAATGTTAAATTTCAATCTGGGGATTTAATAGCGTTTAGACCCGATATTAATGAAGCAGCTAGACAATATTCGGTAGCTAAAATTGGTGATGAGGTCGTTTTAAGTATAAAAAAACATGACAATGGATTATGTTCTACTTTTCTCAGTGCACTTAAAGTAGGAGATGCAGTAACTGCAACAGTTGAGCATAATAAAGATTTTCATTTTCCGAAGACCTCAAAACCAGTAATTTTAATTGCTAATGGTGCTGGTATTGCTCCATTTTTAGGGATGATATCAAATAATTTATCTCAAAATAAGTTACATCTATTTTTAGGTTTGCGAACTAAGGCGTCATTTAATTTATACAAGAGAATTATAAATGAGGCAATGCAAAACGACAAACTTACGTCATGCAATATAGCTTACTCTAAAGAAAATAGTAATCGCGTTTATGTACAACATCTAATTGATGAGCAATCGCTGTTGTTTTCTAATCATCTTAAAAATAAGGGAATCATCATGATTTGTGGATCTCTTACTATGCAAAAAGAAGTTTTAGAAGTCTTAAATTCTATTACTATGTCTGAGTTAAATCTTAGTTTGAATACTTTTGAGACTATGGGTTTAATAAAATCAGACTGTTATTAATTCTTGATTTATAGCCATCTATAAATTTTATTTAAATTTAATCTAAATAAACTTTGAGAATTTAAAACTGTGTTTTATTTTTGCAATCGAATTACAGATTTTATTTGTAACAAGTCTAAATAAAAACAATATAATTAAGATTTAATGAAAAGAATAGCTCTAAGTTTATGTGTAATAGCAAGTTTATTTACATCATGCTCAAATGATGATGATGTAAATAATTTACAACAAATTGAAACACCAATAACCTATAGTTTTGAAAGAAATGGTGAATCTACCGTAGATTTTAATGGACAAACTACAAGAATAGCGATGGCTCAAGAATTGGCCTCTGCTTTAATGAATGAGACAAATACCGAAGCTCAATTAGATGGTATGTTCGCTCATGTTGAGGGTAACACAGATTTCTCTAATGCAGATTTAAACGCATCAAATAAAAGTATTAGATCTAAAGTTGCTGCATCTACAGATTATTTCTCATCAAATGCAACTCTCGCTGCTACTATTAAAGAAGATTTTGATTCTTGGATTGAAGATCAAGCTACAAATGTATTTCCTAATTGGTCTGCTACAGCATCTGCTGGTAATGCAGGACAATTACAACAAGCAGGAGGTGGATCTATTCGTTATATAAACGGTAAAGGTTTTGAATTAAACCAGGTAGTTTCTAAAGGATTAATTGGAGGTTTAATGACAGATCAAATCTTAAATAATTACTTAAGTCCAGCTGTTTTAGATGAAGGTTCTAACAGAGAAAATAATAATAATGATGTTGTAGAAGACGGAAAATCTTATACTACAATGGAGCATAAGTGGGATGAAGCTTTTGGTTACCTTTATGGAGCAGAAGAAGATGCATCAATGCCAGTATTAGGAGCAGATAGTTTTTTAAATAACTATTTAAATAGATTAGAAAACGATGAGGATTTTGCAGGTATAGCGCAAACTGTATTTAATGCATTTAAATTAGGTCGTGCAGCAATTGTTGCAAAAGATTACGATTTAAGAGATGCACAAGCTCAAATCATAAAAGAAAATCTATCAAAAGTTTCGGCAGTAAGAGCAGTACACTATTTACAAGCAGGAAAAGTAAAAATTAATGAAGGTGACATGGCTAGCGCATTTCACCAATTGTCTGAAGGTTTCGGTTTCATATACAGCCTACAATTTACAAGACAACCAAATACATCTACACCATATTTTACTAATGCAGAAGTAGCAGCTTACATAGCAGAGCTATCTCAAGGTAATGGGTTTTGGGATGTAACACCAGAAACTTTAGATACTATTTCTGAAGAAATTGCAGCACGTTTCAACTTCACAGTTGAGGCTGCGAATTAATTATTTAATAATTAGTCTCTAATAGTAAATGCGTTCGTTAGGTTGAACGCATTTGCTTGTTTATTTTTGCAAACTCAAAAAGAAGATATAAAATGATGAAAAAAGTTGTTTTAAGTTTATTTACAATGGCAGTGTTAGTAGCTTGCAGTAGCTCAGATGATAGTAGTGGTTCTAGCGCAACTGCAGATGATTTTAATCGTCAAGCAATGTTAACCAATTGGGCAGATAATATTATTATTCCTGCATTACAAGATTTAAATGAAAATTTAAACACATTAACCACTGCTAAAAACACATTTACTACTACACCAAATCAAGCTAATTTAAACGATTTAAGAATATCTTGGTTAGAGGCTTATAAGGTATGGCAACATGTAGAAATGTTTAACATTGGTAAAGCAGAAGAAATTAATTATTCTTTTCAAATGAATATCTATCCAACTAATGTTGACGATATTCAAAATAATATAAGTACTGGTACTTATGATTTGGCTAATGTAAACAATAATGATGCAGTTGGTTTTCCTGCAGTAGATTATATGTTATATGGTTTGGCAGAGAATGATACCCAAATTTTAAATGCCTACACAACAGCTACAAATTTTGAAGCTAATAAGGCATATTTGTCAGATTTAATTGATCAAATGCAAAATTTAACATCTACTGTCTTAAATGATTGGATATCAAATTATAGAGATGTTTTTGTTAATAGCACAGCAAATACAGCAACTAGTGCAACAAATAAATTAACTAACGATTTTATATTTTATTACGAAAAAGGGTTACGTGCCAATAAGTTTGGTATTCCTGCAGGTGTATTCTCATCTACACCTTTAAATACTAAGGTAGAAGCTTTTTACAATAAAGAAGCATCTAGAGTATTAGCTTTAGAAGGTTTAGACGCAGTACAAAACTTTTTTCTTGGTGTAGGTTACAACGCCTCTGTTAGTGGAGAAAGTTTTAGTTCATATTTAAACTATCTTAATACCATTAGAGAAGGAGACGATTTAAGTGCGTTAATAAATGATCAATTTAATACTGCTAGAGCAAAAATTCAAGTGCTTAACAATAACTTATCGCAACAGGTAGAAACAGATAATTCTAAAATGTTAGAAGCTTATGATGAGTTACAAAGAGCAGTCGTTTTACTCAAAGTAGATATGATACAAGCCATGAATATAAGTGTAGATTTTGTAGATGCAGATGGCGATTAGTAATAACAGCATATTATAATTAAGATTCTTTAGTGGTGTAAATCGCTAAAGAATCTTTTTTTTTAAATCCACTAGTACCTCAAACGTAATTAATGACATTTAAATTTAAAACATATCTTAACAAGACCACAAATGCTGCACCATTAGCAGTTTTTCGTATTGGTTTTGGTATCATGATGTTTTACAGTATTGTTAGATTTTGGTATCATGGTTGGATAGAAAAGCTATATATAGATCCAACATTTCATTTTAAATATTACGGTTTTGAATGGGTAAAATCTCTAGGTAATTATAATTATCTACTCTTTTTTTTCTGCGGAATAGCTGCGCTGTTTGTTGCCTTTGGTTTTAAATATAGATTAGCTATAATAGCATTCTTTTTAAGTTTTATATATATAGAACTTATTGATAAAACAACATACCTTAATCACTATTACTTTATTAGTGTATTAAGTTTTTTAATGATTTTTTTGCCAGCAAATGCTAAATTCTCATTAGATAATGTAATCAGGAAAAAAAGTTACAATCAAATTCCAAACTGGACAATAGATAGTATAAAATTGCTATTAGGCATCGTTTACTTTTACGCAGGAATTGCAAAAATAAACAGTGATTGGTTGCTCAAAGCTATGCCATTGAAAATTTGGTTGCCTTCTAAGTATGATTTACCATTTTTTGGTAATAATCTTATGCAACAAGAATGGTTTCATTATGCAATGAGTTGGTCTGGTATGTTATATGATTTAGCCATTCCATTTTTGTTATTATATAAACGTACTCGCAAGTTTGCATTTGTTTTAGTTGTCATATTTCATGTATTTACACGAGTATTGTTTTCAATAGGGATGTTTCCATATATTATGATAGTTGCTACTTTAATTTTCTTTGACGCTAGCGTACACGAAAAAATAATTATCATTATTAAAAAGCTGCTAAAACCTTTCCGCAGCAAAATAAAAACACCGCACACAAAAGAGCATTATAAATATTCTAATATAAACGTTTTAACACCAATACTGGCTGTATTTTTTGCGTTTCAAATCTTATTCCCATTTCGCTATACCTTTTATAAAAACGAATTATTTTGGACAGAGGAAGGCTATAGGTTATCATGGCGAGTAATGCTTATGGAAAAAGCAGGATTTACTACGTTTAAAATTGCCAATTCTAAAACTGGGCAGTACTTTTACGTACAAAATACAGACTTTTTAACCTCATTTCAAGAAAAACAGATGAGCTTTCAGCCTGATTTTATTTTAGAATATGCTCATTATTTAGGTGATCATTTTAAAGCTCAAGGGCATGAAAATGTGCAAGTTTTTGCAGAGAGTTATGTTGCACTTAACGGTCGTTTAAGTCAACAGTACATTGATCCCAAAGTAGATTTGTATAATGAAAAAGAATCATTTAAACCCAAACATTGGATTTTACCATTTAAAGATGAAATTAAAGGATTTTAAGTTACTAGTTTTACTATTTTTAATAACACTTTCTATTAGTGGACAAAATAAGGTGTCTGGTTATATTACTAATGCAAATACCAATAATATTGTCAAAAATGTTCAGGTTTTTGATAAGGTTTCAGGATTATTAACGACCTCAGATACTAATGGGTACTATGAGTTTTCTACAACAAAAACCAAGCTTACATTAGTGTTTTATATTTCAGAATTTGAAATTTTAGAAATAGAAGAAACTCTAGAAAATGATAAGCTTTTAAATGTTGTTTTATATCCATTGCAAGAAGACCTTTCAGAAATAATTATAAACGCAAGACGTGCCAAAGTTTTTGAGCTAAACAGGTTAAAAGATGTAGAAGAAACTGCTATCTATGCAGGAAAAAAGACCGAAGTTGTTCTCGTTGACCAATCGTTAGCCAATTTGGCAACAAATAACGCTAGGCAAATTTATAGTCAGGTTGCTGGATTAAATATTTATCAAAATGATGATGCTGGTTTACAACTCAATATAGGAGGTCGTGGTTTAGATCCAAACCGAACTGCCAATTTTAATACCAGGCAAAATGGTTATGATATTAGTGCAGATGTTTTGGGCTATCCTGAGAGTTATTACACACCAGCAGCCGAAGGTTTAAAGGAGATACAAGTAATTCGTGGTGCTGCCTCATTACAGTACGGAACGCAATTTGGCGGACTTATTAATTTTAAAACAAAAGCACCAAACCCAGATAAACCCATAGAGCTCATTACAAGAAATACTGTTGGGAGCTTTGGTTTGTATACCAATTTCACAAGTTTAAGTGGTACAAAAGGTAAGTTGAGTTATTACACGTATTTTAATTACAAAAAAGGCGATGGTTTTAGACCAAACTCTCAGTTCGAATCTAAAAATATATTTGCACATATAGGTTATAAGTTTAATGATAAAACCACTATTGCAGGAGAGTTTACCCATCTTTATTATTTAGCGCAGCAAGGTGGTGGTTTAACAGATGATCAATTTAATGACGATGCCTTTCAAAGTAATAGAGCGCGTAACTGGTTTAAGGTAAATTGGTTATTGTATAACTTTAAATTGAGTCATAAATTTTCAGAAAAAACAAACTTCACCTTTAATGCCTTTGGTCTTAATGCCTCGCGTGATGCTCTGGGTTTTAGAACTAATCGTGTAGATCAGGTAGATCCAAATACAGAGAGAGATTTAATCAAAGGCGATTTTAAAAATTATGGTGCAGAAGCACGACTTTTAAGTAAATATAATATCTTCGGAAAAGAAGCTACATTCCTAATTGGGTCTAAATTTTACAAAGCAAATAATAACGAACAGCAAGGTCCAGGTTCTGACGGAAGTGGTCCAGATTTTAATTTCTATAATGAGCAGTTTCCTAACTATCCGGCGCAGTCTCAATTTGATTTCCCAAATTTAAACGTTGCTGTTTTTGGGGAAAATATCTACTATGTAAACGATAAATTCTCGGTTACTCCTGGGTTTCGTTTTGAATACATAAAAACGGAAAGTGAAGGCTTTTTCAAACGTATAAATACAGATGCAGCAGGTAATGTGATTTTTGAAGAGACCGTTAATGACGATAGAGATTTTGAACGAAACTTCTTTTTATTTGGTCTAGGCTTAAGTTACAAACCATCTACAGCATTAGAGATTTATGGTAATGTTTCACAAAATTATAGATCGGTAACGTTTTCAGATATTAATATAAATAATCCTGCTTTTGCTGTAAATCCTGATATTACAGACGAAGATGGTTTTACTGCAGATATAGGCTTTAGAGGTAATTATAAAAACATTTTTTCTTATGATTTAGGTGCATTTGCCTTATTTTATAATGGGAGAATCGGTTTTATTCAAAAATCATTTAACGACGGTCGTGTTATAAGTGAGCGAGGTAATGTTGGAGATGCGAGAATTATTGGCATAGAATCCTTAGTAGATTTTAATCTTAAAAAAATACTTAAGATGAATAACGATTTTAGTCTCAATTATTTTGTGAATGCATCATTTATTTCTTCGGAATATACAAGCTCGCAGCAATCTGGTGTCGTAGGTAATGACGTTGAATTTGTGCCAGATATAAATATCAAAACAGGATTGCGTTTTGGCTATAAAAATTTGATGGCTAACGTGCAATATTCATATTTAGGACGTCAGTTTACAGATGCTACAAATTCTCAAGAAGCCAATCTTAGTGGTGTTATTGGTGAAATACCACAATACGACATAATAGACGTGTCTTTATCATATACCTACAAACGTTTTAAATTAGAGACAGGAATTAATAATCTCTTAGACGAAACTTATTTTACAAGACGTGCAACAGGTTATCCAGGACCAGGTATAATACCCTCAGCACCTCGAAATTATTATGCAACATTACAAGTAAGATTGTAAAGATTAGTAACTTAAAAATCTTAATTTTTAAATATATATAGTAACCGTTTAAAACTTTATTACCTTCGTAAAAACAGGAATCGTTATGAATACAACAATTGAAAAATTATTAAATAATCAAATTAAATACGAAGCTCAAGCGTCTTTGCAATATTTGGCAATGGCATCTTGGGCAGACGCTAAAGGTTATAATGGTGTTTCAGGTTTCTTTTATAGCCAGTCTGACGAAGAGCGTGTTCACATGAGTAAACTTATAAAGTTTGTTAATGAAAGAGGCGGTAATGTCATAATACCAGGTCTAGACAAACCAAAAGACTCTTATAGCAGTCTTAACGAGCTCTTTGAAAAATTTCTAGAAAGCGAAATGTTTGTCACAGAACAGATCAATCATGTAATTTTTGAATGCTTAGAACAAAAAGACTATAACGTACACAATTTTATGCAGTGGTATGTCACAGAGCAATTAGAAGAAGAGGCAATGGCAAGAACATTACTAGATAAATTAAATATCATTGGAGCAGATAAATCTGGTCATTATCTCTTTGATAGAGATATTAACTCTATTGCAGCAAACCATACAAACGAATAAATAATTGTTGATAATTATCATTTAGAAGATTCCTGAAAAGGCGTCTTTTTTTTGTAAATTTGTATTTATTTAGAATAAATTAAAATAATGCAAGACGATTTATCAGTTGAAAATGTACCAATTATTATTACCTCATGTGTTTTGTACTGTGAGGTAACTAAAAAATCTAAATGCTGTAAAAAGTATAAAAAATCTGGGAAATCTAATTGTAAGCGTTGTCCTAGGATTTAGATAACTTAATCTTCACTTAAGAATTAACTTTCTATTATTATAATGTCTTTTTTAAATTGTATATTTGCTTGCAATTAATTGTAATTGCAAGATGACAGCACACGAAAACAAAATTGTTGGAGAAGGTCTAACTTATGACGACGTACTCTTAGTTCCAGCATTTTCAGAAGTACTACCAAGAGAAGTAAATATCCAAACTAAATTTACCCGTAACATTACGATAAACGTACCTGTAGTTTCTGCAGCTATGGATACTGTTACAGAGAGTAAAATGGCAATTGCTATTGCTCAAGAAGGAGGTATAGGTGTACTTCACAAAAACATGACTATAGAGCAACAAGCCGAAAAGGTACGTAAAGTAAAACGTGCAGAGAGCGGTATGATTATAGATCCAGTAACTTTACCATTAACAGCTATTGTTGCAGATGCTAAAAATAGTATGGCAGAGCACAGTATTGGTGGTATTCCTATAGTTGATGATGAAGGATTATTAAAAGGTATTGTTACAAATCGTGATTTGCGTTTTGAGCACGAAAATAATAGACCTATTGTTGAGGTAATGACTTCACAAAACTTAGTTACCGCTAGAGAAGGGACTTCATTAAAAGATGCTGAGAAAATTCTACAACAAAATAAAATTGAAAAATTATTAATTGTAGATGATAATAATAAACTCGTAGGACTTATAACCTTTAGAGATATTACAAAAGTAACTCAAAAGCCTAATGCAAATAAGGATACTTATGGTAGACTTAGAGTTGCAGCAGCAATTGGTGTAACAGGAGATGCTGTAGATCGAGCAAGTGCTTTGGTTAGGGCAGGAGTAGACGCTGTAATTATAGATACTGCTCATGGTCATACTAAAGGTGTGGTTATGGTTTTAAAAGATATAAAAAAGAAATTTCCAAACTTAGAAGTTATAGTAGGTAATATAGCTACAGCAGAAGCAGCAAAATATTTAGTAGATGCAGGAGCAGATGCAGTAAAAGTTGGTATTGGTCCTGGATCAATTTGCACCACTAGAGTTGTTGCAGGTGTTGGATTTCCTCAGTTTTCTGCAGTTTTAGAAGTAGCAGCTGCTATAAAAGGATCTGGTGTACCAGTAATTGCTGATGGTGGTATTAGATATACTGGTGACATCCCAAAAGCCATAGCTGCTGGAGCAGATTGCGTAATGTTAGGTTCATTATTAGCAGGAACTAAAGAAAGTCCTGGAGAAACAATTATTTACGAAGGCAGAAAGTTTAAGTCTTATCGTGGTATGGGTTCTGTAGAAGCAATGAAGCAAGGCAGTAAAGATCGTTATTTTCAAGATGTAGAAGACGATATTAAAAAATTAGTCCCAGAAGGTATTGTTGGTCGTGTACCTTACAAAGGAGAATTATTTGAGAGTATACACCAATTTATAGGAGGACTAAGAGCAGGTATGGGATACTGTGGCGCAAAAGACATTGCAACTTTAAAAGAGACTGGACGTTTTGTTAAAATTACAGCTTCTGGTATTAATGAAAGTCACCCACATGATGTAACTATTACCAAAGAAGCACCAAACTATTCTAGATAGTCAATAGATATTTTATAAAAAATGAGCACAACATTTTGTTGTGCTTTTTTTATATCATGACAGTTTATTTATAATATTGTCGTTTAAAGGCGTACTTAAATTATAGTACTTGCCTAGTTTGGCGATAATTCCGTTTTTGGCTTCAAACTCTATGGGTTTACCAAGTCGCATATCGGTTAACATAGAGCTACCTTTTGTATCAGGATAAGTTAGAAGTTTGGAGAGCATATTTTCTTTATAATAAGAGGGAAGTTGAGCACCATCTGCTTTGGCTACCAAAATACATTCTTCTAAAAGACACAAATAATCTTGTTGAAATTTTTTATTCTGAAATAGGCTACACGTTGCATTATTAAGGCATAGAATTCCACCTAATGCAGCGCTTTCACATAATTTTTCCCAACTAGAAGTTTTAAAATCATTAGTTTGGAGTATTTCAATTTCCGAAGCATTAAAAAGCATTTCGAAAATTGAAGCCAATACGCTTTTAGCAACTGTTATTATAGGTGTTTTAAAATTTTGGTATCCATCATTTTTAGTTGGTTGTGTTGGAGCATCTATGATACATTCTAAAATTTTACTATTGGTAGTAAAAGGTAAAATGGGTTCTTTTAATAATAGACCATTACGTATAACAACCACTTTAGTTTTGGTAGAAATTAATTTTGAAAACCAATGTTTTGCTTCGTCAAACTGATGAGCTTTTAAACAAATAATTAGCCAATTTAAATTTTGTTTAGATTTGACATCTGTATTTATATTTATTACTCTATCTGTTGTAAATCCTGGTGATACTAGCGTTAATTTGTCTTTTTTTGACCTGCTATAAAATAATAATGAGTTGGATGTATTTCTTTGCAAATAGGATGATATAACTGTACCTATAGCTCCAATACCTAAAATACCAATTTTGTTTATTGGAGCCACGCTACGATTATTTTTTGTCTAATTTAAAAATATGACTAAACCACTTAATTTCATTCAATACTGTCAACAAATTTTGAAAACACTTCTTTATGACGTTCTAAATCTAAGTTAGGAGATAATGATGCTCGTACAATATAATCTTTATCACCTTCTTTAGTTGTACCTTGAGTAGATGTTGCAGGTATTGTCCAATAGCAACCTTTTAATTGGCCATAGCTTACACAATACTTACTCTCATTTGGAATTTCGGTAATCATTAAATGTATAAGTCTAAGATTTAAGTCTCTTTTATAGGCTTCTTTCTCTTCTGGAGTATTTCCTTTCGTTGGTAATCCTAACGAAAATACAGATGGTGTAAAGCCTTGTTGTGCGAGTTCTTGAGATACAAAGTTTATCTTAGCCTCTGGTAATTTATCTTTAATATAATCTACAAACGCTCTAGTGTTTTGATACGCATCTTTGATTCTTTGATTCATAGATGGTAATTGAGCTGCTAATATCTCATATTGAAGTGCTGTAGCTTCGTTATCACAAAGTTCTAAATGTAAATCTATTTTATCCATTAAGTCCTTCGCTTTTTTATTTGCAACGCAATAGCCAGCAGTACATTTTCCACCACTAGGAAATTTAGATCCGCTAGCATAAGAAATAGCTCTAACTGTAGATAAAATTTCATTTTCTCCTAAAAATAAGGTATTTGGACAAAACGTTTGGTCTAAAATAAATACAGGATCTACAGCAATTTCACCACTAGATGTTTTACGAGGTTTTTTTAAAGCATCTCTAAGGTCTCCTAAATTTGGAACCTCTACTCTTGGGTTTGTAGGGATTTCTGCAATAATGTAAGGTACTGCGTCTTCTTTTGCAACTTCATCTAATACAGTATGAATACTGCTTACCATATCATTCTCACCATCTACTGGTAAATCTACTACTTCTACATTATCAATGCAGGCTGCAACTCGCCTCGCTTGGTCATTTGTACCACCATAACAGTTAGGAGGAACTATAAATTTTATAGCTTTTCCTTTGTGATTTACTTGAGCATCGTGCACTAGACCCATCATTATGGCATATTGCATAGACAAACCGCTAGAGGCTACTAGAGGTTTTGTAGTGGTGCCAGTAATGTTAGTTATTAATTCTAATACACTATTTTTATTGGTCTCGAGCTTAGTATTTTGAATATTAAAAGTAGATTGCTTGACATAAGCATTTAAGGCTAGCAAACAATTAATAGGTGTCATAGCAATAGTCTCGCGTCGTCTTACATGTTGTATTTCTGAAATGTAATCTTCCTGTGCTTGGTTATTTATTATTAAAACACTCCCTAGATTAGAATAAAGATTAAGGCTAAAATCTATATTTTGGATTTTACTACTCTTAGAAATTTCGTTTTTTTCTGAAACATAAATCGTACTTCCATTAAAATTAGAAATTTGATCTAAAGTGTCAACTTTTTTCAATTCAAACTCATAACCATAAACACGTTTTACAATTTCAGCATCAAAAGACGATGGTAAAGTGTTTTTGTAGATAATTTGAGTGTTTTTTTTCTCAAATAAATTCTTTCTTAAAATTGCTAAAATAGGTACAGTTTGAGAAGAGAAACTAATCACATTTTTTGATGTTGTCTCTTCTAAGTTAGCAATTACCCATTCTAAAACACATGATAATGGATGACCTAATCTAATATAATCATAAGCAGTTGGTAATGCATTTAAAGAAGCTGCAGAGGCATTATTAACCTGAAATAATTTATCAAACTCCTCTATAAATTGAGTTTTAGCTAATTCTTCATTGTAAATATCTAAGCGATGGGTTGTTAAGTTTATCCAATCGTTAGGCATGTTTTGTAAAACGTCTTTTATATAATTTAGCATCTTATTTGCTTCCATAATTTATACTTTAAAATAGACTGCAAAGATACATTAATTAGGTTTTTTATTAAGTTAAGAAATTGCTTTTGTTTCGTGATTTTATCTTAAAAAATTCCCAAATTTTTAGGCGAATTTACAAGTGTTTTTTGCCAAGATGTTTATTGATTTTTATAACCCAAAAGTTCATCTATTGTATTAACAGTAACGCTATGATAATTAGGTCTAGATTTTTTGTAAATAGCCAAGGCTTCATCTACTTTATCTGCTTTTTTGTAAGCTTTAAATAATGTAGAAACATACCATCGTCTACCAACACGTATTAGAAAATCTTCTATTTTTTGATCTACACCATTACCATGATAATCATGACGTATAGCTTGTTCATACCAAACCATTGCAATGTGAGAATTTGTGGCATTTGTAAAATTGAAAGCATCATCTAGACGCTTTAAATCATATGTTGTTATTGTTTCAGGAAAATTTCTTATAAAATGAACCCATTCTTGAGTGGTCCAATCGTTTGTTGTTGAGGTGTCTACAGATTTTGTTTCTAAAAACACCTTTAAAAACGTTTTGGCATCATCAAATTTATTTGATACAATGATAGATTGGTTGTCTGGAATTCCTGGTTCGTAAATCCATTCATTTACATTAAAAGTAATATTATTTGGCTCTAGTAAATTACTGTTTAAATAGTCTACAAAACCTTCAGTAGTTACCGTAGAAAAAGCATTGGTCTTAAAATAGTTTTTGAGAAATGCATCAAATTTCTCTCGTCCAACTTTTTCTTCTAAAGTTCTTAAAAACAAGTATCCTTTGTCGTAAGCAATACTGTTCATCCCATCGTCTGGGTTTTTATCACTCAAATCTAATTTGAGTTTTGTCATATTTGGATCATCTTTAAAACTTTCAACTTCTTCTTCCAAATCTTGCCTACCAATTAGTGCAATCATGTTTGCTCTATCTTTTCCGTAGAGTGCTTCCATGATTCTAATTTCAAAATAAACCGTAAACCCTTCATTGAGCCAAAAATCGTCCCAAGTAGCGTTGGTTACTAAATTACCAGACCAAGAGTGCGCTAATTCATGAGCAATTAAAGATGTTAAACTTTTGTCTCCCGCAATAACTGTTGGCGTTGCAAATGTTAAACGCGGATTTTCCATACCACCAAACGGAAAACTAGGAGGTAACACAATAACATCAAATTGATCCCAATCGTAATTACCATATAAATTCTCTGCAGCAACAACCATTTTCTCCATGTCAATAAACTCTGCTTGTGCTTTGTCTATCATAGATTTTTCGGCATAAACTCCTGTACGGTTGCTTACAGGTTTGTATTCTAAATCTCCAATTGCTAGTGCTATGAGGTAAGGCGAAATGGGTTGTTTCATAGTAAAATTATAAATCCCATCTGCTGTTTTTTCTTTAGGATTTTCGGCACTCATAACTGCCATTAATTCTTTAGGCACAACTACTTTTGCATTGTAAGTAATACGAATTTGCGGACTATCTTGAATAGGAATCCAACTGCGTGTTAAAATAGCTTGTCCTTGCGTAAATAAAAAAGGATGTGTTTTATCTGCTGTTTGTTGAGGGCTCAACCATTGTAAAGCTTCACTATTGGCAGTAGTTTTATACTGTATGGTAACTTGTTTTGTGTCTTCGGAAATTGGAATACTCAAAGCCTGACCTAATTGTTTATCAAATGTTCCTAATTTAAATGAAACCTCTTTATCGTTTGACTTTGTGCTTATAATATCTAAAAATTTTGTGTCTAGGACGATTTCCGAAGCATTATGATTTTCAATAGTAAAAGTGGCTTCACCATCTATTATTTGTGTTTTAAAATCTACATCGATTTCTAAATCTAAATGTTTAATTACCGCTTCATTAGGTTTGGCATAAGAGTGAGATTCTTCAACATACTTAGGTGTTGTAGCAACTTCTTTTTTGTTCTCTGCACAATTAAAAGCAAGAATGACTAGCGCGTATAAAAACGTTTGTTTTTTCATAATATATAATTTGAAAATCGTAAAAAATTAGTGTAGTGAAATGTAAAAATATTATCTGTAATTACGAAGATTTAGCCTGTAATTAATAGAGATGATGGGTTTATTCTTGATACAGTGTGCCTCGATGAGGTTTGAGGGCATCTCTAATTGGTTTCATCTCATCATCTGTAACTACCATAAACGCAATACTGTGTAGATTGGTAACTTGACTATGACCAGTAATGTTAAGATTTGTTTTTTCTATAGCGATATATTCTTTAAGGTGCTTTTCATGATGCTCTGCAATTTTGTGAGCATCAGGTCCTCTAAAATCCCAAATGAGTTTTAATTTACGCATGAGTAACTGAAGTTCCGTTTTGAGCAAAATTTTTAAAATCCTGCATATATTTTAATGTTTGTTTATGGAAAGTTCTTGGCATAAAAAATAACATTACTCTCATGGTAAAAGTTAAAGGCACAAATTCACTTTCGCAAGTCCATTTTGTAAATCCATCACTTGTTTTTTCAAAATAGTTTTTTTGCACATTGTGCATGGCTTTCATGGTGTAATTGGCATGAAACTCATTTGGGAAATTACGTTTTGTAATGGTTTCTATAATCTCCATTTTACGAGATCCAAATTGATAGGTAAGTTTCATTTTAGCACCTAATTGACCAAGGTCTCCAGAGACATGCTCTGCAGAAACTAATCCACGTTGCCAATGTTTCATATTCTCTACATTGTCCATCTTTTTGATAAACTCATCTAAAGGGACATCTACCTTAATTTCTGTAGTATATTTCATTTTGAATTTAGAGGGATTATTCTAAGGTTAAAGATAGATTTTTTTCAGTATAAATAAGAGATTGAAAGGTCAATAACCATAATATTAGCTAAGTGGTTAAAGTTGTGTTTTAAAATGTTAATTTGCCATACTAAATGCAATGACCTTAACGTTTGTTAAAAGCCATTTGTTTTATATGACAATTGTCTTATTTTTGCTGAAATTGAATACATTAATTCAATTCTAGAATTGCATTTTAAAAATTATCTTATAGCCAGTTTTGGCATAAAGGATGTACTACATCTATTTAAATAAATAATAGCACATGAAATTATTAGTAACCGTTGTATGTTTTTGTTTTACTGTATTAGTGCAAGCACAAGTAAAAAACGATGATGTATTATTTACAGTTGATGGAGATCCTATAAAGGCTTCAGAGTTTGTAAGAGTGTATAACAAAAATTTAGACCTCGTAAAAGATGAGAGTCAAAAAGATATAGACGCTTATTTAGAGCTATTTATCAATTACCAGTTAAAAGTAAAAGAGGCTCGTCGTCTTGGTTTAGATGAGGATGCTAAGTATTTAAGAGAATTTAATAACTACAAAAACCAACTTACTAAAAATTACATGTCTGATAATAAGGTAACAGATGCTTTAGTAAAAGAGGCTTATGAGCGCACTACAAATGACGTAAAAGCATCTCATATTTTGGTTCGTATTGATGAGTCTGTAAAAGACGATACCTTAGCAATTTATAATAAAGTATTAAAGTTACGAGAGCGTGTAATTGCCGAAGGTTTTGAGGCAGTACAAAAAGATGTACATGATGGTAAAAATGTTTTTGCCGAAGATCTTGGGTATTTTGGAGGTTTTAAAATGGTGTATCCATTTGAAACAGCAGCATTTAATACTCCAGTTGGAGAAGTCTCAATGCCTTTTAGAACTCGATTTGGATATCATGTAGTTAAAGTGTTTGAAAAGCGTAAATCATTAGGAGAAGTAACAGTAGCCCACATTATGGTATCTGTTAAACAAAAAGATAGTACGGTAGACCCAGAGACTCGCATTAACCAAATCTATAAAAAAATAGGTCAAGGAGAAAAATTTGAGTCTTTAGCCAAACAATTTTCAGATGATAAAAGTTCGTCTCAAAAAGGTGGTATGTTATCTCCATTTACAGGAGGACAGCTTCGTGCAAAAGAATTTGAAAATGTTGCCTTTTCATTAGAAAATAAAGGTGATATTTCAAAACCCTTTAAAACAGATTACGGTTGGCATATTGTTAAGTTAATTAATAAAAAAGGAGTTCAACCTTTTGAAGAAGTTAAAAATGAACTTCAAAATAGAGTAAAAAAGGATTCGCGATCTGCATTGATAAACTCTGCTTTAGTAAAAAATCTTATTGCTAAATATGATATTAAGCAACATAAATCGCAAGGTTTAGCATACATAGAAACTATTTTAACAGATGGGTTTTTTAAGCAATCTTGGAAAACTCCAGAGGATATAAAAGATGGTGTTTTAATTTCTATTAGAGATAAAAATATTACTTATAAAGATTTTGCAGATTTCTTAATGGCTTCGCAACGTAAGTATTATAATAGACTGGTAGATTATAAAACGCTTTTAGATGCAGAGTATGATGACTTTTTAGAGGATCAAGTTTTAAAATATCATGAAAATAATCTAGAATTTGAGAACGAAGAATTTGCATTTGTATTAAAAGAATATAGAGATGGTCTTTTGTTATTTGAGCTTATGGAAAAAGAAGTTTGGAATGCAGCTGTAAAGGACACCGTTGGTCTTGAAAAATTCTATAAAAATAGCACCTCTAATTATGTTTGGAAAGATAGAGTAGAAGCTGTTATTTTAACGTCTGCGTCGCAAAAAACAATAGAAAGTGTTCAAAACAAACTGAAGCAAGACGTTTCCGTAGAAGATATTTTAACTAATGCTAATAAGGATAATAATCTTAATGTAATTTCAACTGCAAATACTTTTGAAGAAGGAAACCAATCGTTACCACAAGATTTTAAGTTTAAAAAAGGTGTCTCAAAAATTTATGAGCATAACGATGCTTATCATGTAGTATTAGTACATGATTTTTTGCCTGCAAAGAATAAAACCTTGGAGGAGGCAAAAGGTAAAGTAATAAGTGATTACCAAAATTATATCGAAAACAATTGGGTAGATGCACTTGGTAAACGTTTTGAAGTAAAAGTTAATGACGAGGTATTAAAACGTGTTAAAGAACAAATTTTAAACAATTAGGTTGAGACAATTCTTCTCTTTAATATTATTTGCTTTTATAGTAATATCGTGTGATTTCTTTAAAGAAACCGACGATAGAATACCTGTGGCTAGGGTTGGTGATAATTATCTTTATCAAGAAGATTTAGATGGATTAATTGCCCAGGGAACTCCTACAAATGATAGTTTACAAATCGTTAGTAGTTTTATTAACCGTTGGGCTACGCAAGAATTACTTTTAGATGGTGCAGTAAGAAACCTAAATGAAGATAAACAAAACGAATTTGACAAACTAGTTAAGCAATATAAAAACGATCTATATACTAAAGTGTACTTAGAGGCATTGGTTGCAAAAAGTATAGATACCTCTGTAAATAGTGCACAAGCTCAAGCTGTATACGAGGCCAATCAAGAAACTTTTAAACTTAATGAAGAGTTGGTAAAGTTTAGATATATAACTATACCTCAAAACGCCATTAATGAAGATAATATAAAAAAGAGATTTAAGCGCTTTGATGAAGAAGATAAACGTTTTTTAGACTCCATATCTGTTCAATTTAAGAGTTACTCTCTTAATGATTCTATATGGATAAAGGCTTCACAAATCACCGAGAAAATTTCTGTTCTAAATTCTGAAAACAAAAAAGAACTGTTAAAAAAATCTAATTATGTACAACTCAAAGATTCATTAGACCTATATTTGATGCAAATTGAAGACGTGCTTTCTCAAAACGATTTAGCACCTTTAGAGTACGTAAAACCTACAATTAAACAAATTGTAATTAATAAAAGAAAATTAGAGTTGATTAAGCAACTTAAAAAAGATATCACTAAAGATGCAATTAAAAATAAACAATTTGAAATCTATAAATAAGTCGGTAATTACAGCATTTGTTGTTACGTTATTAGCAGCAAATATTACTGTGGCACAAGAAATTATTGAGGATGTAGTTGATACATCAAAAAAACAACGAGATACTACAAACACTTCGGGTCGTAAAAAAGTAGATGGTGTTGCAGCTGTTGTTGGAGATTTTGTGGTATTAGACTCAGATATAGATAAGGAGTATATCCAGTTACAGGCTAGAGGAGTTTCTATTAAAGAAATTTCTAGATGTCAGCTCTTCGGAAAATTGCTAGAAGATAAATTGTACGCTCACCATGCAATACAAGATAGTATTACAGTAAATGAATTAGAAATACGTTCTAATATAGAGCAGCAAATTAGTGCCTTTTTAGAGCAAAAAGGAGGTTCTATGGCAGAGCTTTTAGAATTTTATAATAAGGATAGCGAGCAAAGTTTGCGAGAAGAAATGTTTGAAATAAACAAAAACGCAAAACTAGCTGGCGACATGCAGCGTAAAATAATAGAAGATGTAGAAGTAACTCCAGAGGAGGTAAGAGAATATTATAATAGTATTCCAAAAGATTCTCTACCAACATTTGGAACAGAACTTAAAGTAGCTCAAATTGTGGTAATACCTGAAATTTCAGAAGAAGCAAAACAAGCAGTTATTGATAGGTTAAAAGAGTTTAAAGCCGATGTTATAGAAAATGGAGCAAGCTTTACTACAAAAGCTGTTTTTTACTCTGATGATAAAGCAGCAAGATCTAAAGGTGGAATGTACACTCTTAATAGAAAACGTCCTCAAATGGTAAAGGAGTTTCGTGATGTTGCCTTTTCTTTACAAGAAGGAGAAATTTCTGAACCTTTTGAAACAGACTTTGGTTTTCACATTATTTTATTAGAAAAAATTAGAGGTCAAGAGTATGATGTTAGACACATTTTATTAAGACCAGAAGTTACTAATGAAGCAGTATTAGCAGCAAAAGAAGAGATAACTAAAGTTAAAGAGCGAATTGAATCTGGAGATATAACTTTTGCAGATGCAGCTCGCGAGTTTAGTGATGAAGAAGAAACCAAATTTGAAGGTGGTCAATTAATTAATCCTTACACGCAAGATTCTAGTTTAGAATTAACCAAAATGGATCCAGAGTTATATGGTCAAATCCAGGATTTAAAAGATGACGAAATTAGCTTGGTATTACAAGATCAAGATAGAATTAACCCAATTAAATTTAAAATATTAACCGTTACAGATAGAGTTGATGAGCATGAAGCAGATTTTGCTCGTGATTATCTTAAAATTAAAGCCTTGGCACTACAAGAGAAGCAATTTAATGAAATAGAAAAGTGGCAAGAAGAGAAGATTTTTGATACCTATGTAAAAATTAATGACGACTACAAAAGTTGTGAATTTAAAAGTAATTGGTTAAAAACAGAAAAAGAATAATATGTCTGACGTTGCTGCAATAGAACAGTTTGTTAAAAAGTATAATGCCCTAAAAAAAGAAGTTGCCAAAGTTATTGTTGGTCAAGACGAGGTTGTAAATCAAATCTTAATTTCTATATTTTCTGGTGGTCACTCTTTATTAATAGGTGTTCCTGGTTTAGCAAAAACCTTAATGGTTAACACTATTGCACAAGCATTAGGCTTAGACTTTAAACGTATTCAGTTTACACCAGATTTAATGCCTAGTGATATTCTTGGTAGTGAAATTCTCGACGAGAACAGACAATTTAAGTTTATTAAAGGACCAATCTTTGGTAATATAATATTAGCAGATGAGATTAACCGTACGCCTCCAAAAACACAAGCTGCTTTATTAGAAGCTATGCAAGAACGTGCGGTAACCGTGTCTGGGCATCATTATAAATTAAACTTACCTTATTTTGTATTAGCGACTCAAAACCCAATTGAGCAAGAAGGAACATACCCTTTACCAGAAGCGCAATTAGACCGTTTTATGTTTGCTATCAATTTAGAATATCCATCTTTTGCAGAAGAAGTGCAAGTTGTGAAAGCAACAACTTCAGATCATAAAGCAGTGGTAAACGCCTTGTTTACAGCTCAAGAAATTATTGATTTTCAAAACGTAATTCGTCGTATTCCTGTTGCAGATAATGTAATTGAATATGCTGTAAAAATGGTGAGTAAAACAAGACCAAAAGCATCAACTGCGTCAGAGCTTGTTGCAGAGTTTGTAGATTGGGGAGCAGGACCAAGAGCGTCACAAAACCTAATTTTAGCTGCCAAAACACACGCAGCAATTAATGGTAAATTTTCACCAGATATTGAGAATGTGCAAGCAGTAGCGTCTGGTATTCTACGACATAGAATTATTAAAAACTACAAGGCAGAAGCCGAAGGTATAAGTGATGAGCAAATTATAAAAAGCTTGTTTTAATTGAAATTTAAAAAGCTTATACCAGCAGCAATAATACTCCTTTTAGGTATTGGAGCAAATATTACAGGTATAATGTTTAGAATTCAACATTGGCCTTATGGCTCAGAAATTTTACTCTTTGGTACATTTTTAAAACTATTAGCTCTCATAGTAGGGATTATAGCACTTATTAAAATGTATAGAAATAGATAGGTTTTAGTTTAATAATTTTTTGATATCTTCTGTTAAAAGTTCAATTTCCTCATCTATAAGTATGTTATAAAACCCTCTTATATATTGGTTTTTATCAATTAGCGCCACAAAACTAGAGTGGTAAAAATCAGTTCCATCCTCATTAGGTTTAAAATTTGTTTTTAACAAATTAGCAATCTCTTGAAGCTTTTCTTCGGAAGGTGCTCTTAATAAATTAATTTGTTTAGAATTAATATCATAACGCTCTGCATAATTCTTAAGCTTATTAATGCTATCATTTTTATAATCTATAGAAATGGCAAACTGTTTGAAATTTTTTTCTTCGGAAAAATAATCAGCAATTTCTTTTTGTTTGATTCGCATTGGCGGACATATAGAAGGGCAACTCGTAAAGAAGAAATTCATGGTATGAACTACTCCTTCCGTAGATGATGCAGTTATCGTTTCTCCTTCCTGATTTTTAAATTCAAAGCTATCAATTTTGTAGAGTTCCTTATTTCCGTCTATATAATTAAAACTCAATACAGGAAGTTCTGAAGTGTTGTTGCTGCAAGACATTAATACAACTAGAAAAACTAAAATCAAATTAATTTTCAAAAGCTATAGTTTTAATTCTTTGATTTTATTTTCCATTTCAGGATCGTAATAAAAAATAGCCATACTTGCCATCATTTCTTGATCTGTAGCAGTAGTATTGTTAACTTCTAAAAGCATTTCATAAACATGATCATTATACATCCAAATTCCTTTTTGGCTAGAAAATGATGGTGTATTTTTTAACCCAATTTTATCTGTAAAATTTTCACTTTTACAATCGTAAATAACTTCACCTGTAGTTTTGTCTTTGAGTTTAAAACGATCTGCAAAAGGATGTAAATGAGACGTTATTTGATGTAATCTAATACTGTCTTTAATTTGCAATTGGTGAGTAGTATTATAGGTGTAACTATATTTTCCTGGAGCAATAATCCAATGTCCCGAAAGCGCATTTCCGTCGTTATCTAAATACGAATGATTTTTAGTTTCTACAGGAATGCATGCATTTGGAAGTTGCTCTGTTGGACCTTTAAACGGGTTTTGTGGGTCATAAGGAAACATCATAAACACAGTTTTTGGCTGTAATGGAGTTAATGATTTTTCCTTATTATTTGTGTAACCAATTTTTATTTTATGTTTTATATTAAATGTAGAGTCTGTAATATTATGATTTAGAGCTTGTGCGTTAATAAAAAGACGCTCGTTAGAAAATACAGGGAAACCAAAACCATCGGGTAAGTTAAACGCTTCAACACCATTACTAATAGAGGTAATTCTAGGGTATTGCGAGTTAATACGTTCGGTAAGATTCCATCTATTATAGTGTTCGGCATCTCGATATTCAAAATTGGTATGGCATACAAAGTCATTAGACATGATGCGTGCTTCATCACTTGATACTGCATTTGTTTTAAATGATGTTAACCAGAGTAACTCTTCTTTACTGCCATCTATTACAACATATTGGTCAGACTTTGGACCTTCCATAGATTTGTAAATATTACTAATAACAAAAGTTGGTGAGGTAAAGGTTACACTATTATTGGTTAAGTCTGTTTTCCAATCAGAATCTACCAAGCCTAAAGTGTACAATACTTTAGATTTAATTAATTCTTTATGTCGTGTCTTAAGAGATTTAAAATAAATAAAACCACCACCAAGAATTAAAACCAGAATAATTAGTATAAATTTAGATCGTCTTTTCATATAGAATCAAATGTAATGAAACCACGTTTATAAAAAAAATGCAGATTAATTATCAAAAACGAATCTTTGGACTCGATATTATGCGTGCGGTCGCTATTTTATTAGTGGTCTGCTCGCATGCGGTTTGGATTTTTCCACAATCTAAAAATGTACTCACAGACCTAATGAGTCTTGCTGGAGTAATTGGTGTAGAAATCTTTTTTGTTTTAAGCGGTTTTCTCATTGGTAGACTAATTTACAACCTTTTTGTTTCTTCGGAATTTTCCAGAAAACAAATCACCTATTTCTGGGTAAGACGCTGGTTTAGAACTTTACCTAATTACTATTTAATACTGGTTTTCAATGTGCTTTTAGCTCTATATTTAGGAACTAGCTTGCCAGATAATTTATGGCAATATTTCATTTTTATGCAAAACTTCTCATGGGAAATGCCTTTATTTTTTGGAGAATCTTGGAGCTTACCAATTGAAGAATTTGCTTATATCATTGGACCTTTACTGTTGTATCTCGTGATGTTTCTGAAATTGAAAATCAACAAATCTAGACTGTTTTGTATTGTAACATGTCTTATCATACTTTTCTTCTTGATGACTAAAGTGTATTATAACATAAGTCATCAGGTAACAGATATGATGTTTTGGAATGTGAATCTTAAAGCAGTTACTATTTATAGAATAGATGCGATTTATTACGGAGTTTTGGCTGCGTGTTTTTCTCTAATTAAACCAAATTTTTGGAGACGATTTAGGCTGTTATTTTTTGTGTTTGGAGGTCTTTTGTTTTTAGGGCTTAATGTTGTGATTCCAACTCAACGCATTTTTATAGAAACGCATCCGTTTTTTTGGAATGTTTTATACTTACCAATAAATTCTATCGCAATCGCTTTTACACTACCACTATTATCGCAAATAAAATCGGCACCAAAATTAATTTTAGTTCCCGTTACTTTTATCAGTTTGATTTCTTATTCTATGTATTTAATTCATTATTCGGTAGTAATGCAATTGATGAAATATTTTTTTCCTACGGAAGGCTTATCAAACCCAAATCTCATAATTTATCATTCAGTTTATTTTATAATAACAGTAATAGGTTCTTATCTACTATATGTGTTTTTCGAGAAACCAACGACTAATCTGCGAGATAACGCCAAAATTAAGAATCATTTTAAATAACGAATAGTTGTTAATTTTATAATTTAGACCTATTAAAATTGTTAAATTGATAAAATAATAACATAAAACGATGCTTTTATTGATGTATCTGCAGAGTTTTTTCACTTTTGTTACGTATTTTAAAATCTCCTTTAAAATTCGTAAATTTGCTACACTAAAAAAATAAAAATCAACCTTATAAATAAGACATATGGCATTTGATATTGACATGATAAAAAAGGTTTATTCTAACATGACAGAGCGTGTAGATGCAGCTCGTGATATTGTTGGTAAACCATTAACCCTTTCTGAAAAAATATTATACTCTCACCTTTGGGATGGAAATCCTACTAAAGCATTTACGAGAGGTAAAGATTATGTTGATTTTGCTCCAGATAGAGTAGCTTGTCAAGATGCAACAGCTCAAATGGCATTATTGCAATTTATGCAAGCTGGAAAAAGTAAAGTAGCTGTACCAACTACGGTACACTGCGATCACTTAATTCAAGCAAAAAACGGAGCATCTATAGATTTACAACATGCAATTAGTACCAGTAATGAAGTTTTTAATTTCTTAGAATCTGTATCAAATAAATACGGAATTGGATTTTGGAAACCAGGTGCAGGGATTATACATCAAGTAGTTCTAGAAAATTATGCATTTCCTGGTGGAATGATGATTGGAACAGATTCTCATACTGTTAATGCAGGAGGATTAGGAATGGTTGCTATTGGAGTTGGAGGAGCAGATGCTGTTGATGTAATGGCAGGAATGGCTTGGGAGTTGAAATTTCCGAAGTTAATAGGTGTAAGATTAACCGGAACTTTATCTGGTTGGACTGCACCAAAAGATGTGATTTTAAAAGTAGCCGATATTCTTACTGTAAAAGGTGGAACTGGTGCTATTGTAGAATATTTTGGACCTGGAGCTCAAGGGATGTCTTGTACTGGTAAAGGTACAATTTGTAATATGGGAGCAGAGATTGGAGCTACAACGTCAACCTTTGGTTACGATGAATCTATGGAGCGCTATTTACGCGCTACAGATAGAGCAGATGTTGCAGATGCTGCAAATGCAGTTAAAGCTTACTTAACAGGAGATGATGAAGTATATGCAAATCCTGAGCAGTTTTTTGATGAAGTTATTGATATTAACTTAACTGAATTAAATCCGTTATTAAACGGTCCTTTTACTCCAGATTTGTCAACAGCAGTTGGATCTACTATGACAGAAAAAGCTAAATCTAACGATTGGCCTTTAAAAGTAGAATGGGGATTAATTGGTTCTTGTACTAACTCGTCATACGAAGATTTATCTCGTGCCTCATCTGTAGCTCAACAAGCTTTAGATAAAGGTTTAAAGATGAAATCTGAATTAGGTATTAATCCAGGATCTGAAATGGTAAGATATACCACCGAAAGAGATGGAATTTTAGATATTTTTGAAAAATTAGATGCCAAGATTTTTACTAACGCTTGTGGACCGTGTATTGGTCAATGGGCTCGTTATGAAGATCCTAAAAATGCACCTAAAAATAGTATTGTTCATTCTTTTAATAGAAACTTTGCTAAACGTGCAGATGGAAATCCAAATACGCACGCTTTTGTAGCGTCTCCAGAAATTACTGCTGCCATTGCTATTGCAGGACGATTAGATTTTAATCCAATGACAGATAAGCTCATCAATGAAAATGGTGAAGAAGTAATGTTAAGCGAACCAACAGGATGGGAATTACCACCAAAAGGTTTTGCTGTAGATGATAATGGATACTTAGCTCCAGAAGAAGATGGTAGTGGTGTAGATATTGTTGTAGCTTCAGACTCTGAAAGATTACAGCTTTTAACACCTTTTGAGCCTATAGGAAATGATATTTCTGGCGCAAAATTACTAATTAAAGCTTTTGGTAAATGTACAACAGACCATATTTCTATGGCTGGACCATGGTTGCGTTTTAGAGGTCATTTAGACAATATCTCTAATAACTGTTTAATTGGAGCTGTTAATGCCTTTGGTAAAAAGACAAACTTTGTTAAAAATCAATTAACAGGAGAGTTTGGTGGTGTGCCAGATACAGCCAGAGCTTACAAAGCTGCAGGTGTTCCTTCAATAGTAGTTGGAGATCATAATTATGGAGAAGGTTCTTCTCGTGAGCATGCTGCAATGGAGCCTAGACATTTAGGTGTTGTTGCTGTAATTGTAAAATCATTTGCTCGTATTCATGAAACTAACCTTAAAAAGCAAGGTATGTTAGGATTGACATTTGCTAATGAAAGTGATTATGATTTAATACAAGAAGATGATACATTTAACTTCTTAGATTTAAATGAGTTTGCACCAGATAAGCAATTAACAATTGAGATTGTACATGCAGATGGAAGTAAAGATACTATTAAAGTAAATCACACTTATAATCAACCTCAAATAGACTGGTATAATGAAGGTTCTGCTTTAAATTTAATTAAAAAGGAAAATGCTGCTTAGTATTTTTTAATAAATAATTAAAAGCCTTTGAGAAATCAAAGGCTTTTTTTATGGCCATTATTTGTAAGGTTATTGATTATTAGGCGACTGCTAAAACCATCTAACAAGAAAAACTCACTTCAATGCAATCTCTTTGGTTTTTTGATGACGTCAACCTATTTAAAGTTTTATGTCCTCACAAGTTTAAAACTTATAAAAAAGTTCATGATTTTGATGCTTATAAAAAGAAAGATTATATCTACTTTGAAGATGATGCAGCAAATAAAATCTATCTAATAGAAAAAGGTAAAGTTAAAATTGGCTACTATAATGAAAATGGAGATGAAATAGTAAAAGCTATTTTGTCTAAAGGCGAGTTGTTTGGAGAAAAAGCTATTCTTGGAGAAAACGTAAGAGATGAGTTTGCGCAATCTATAGATAACACCACTTCTATTTGCCCAATTGGTGTTACGACAATGCATGACTTAATGAGAGACAATCAAACTTTTAGCTTTAAAGTGTACAAGTTTATTGGTTTTAAATTTAAAAAATTAGAGCGTAGGTTACAGTTGTTATTATTTAAGGATACCAAAACAAGATTAGTAGAGTTTTTAGATGAGCTTTGTACAGATTATGGTTATGACTGTGACAAAACAGGAGACCATGTCATAAAACATCCATATACTCAAAAAGATATAGCATCTTTAATTGGTACATCTAGACCTACTCTTAATATTCTTCTCAATGAATTAAAAGATGAGAACTACCTCAATTTTGATAGAAAAGAAATAAGAATTTTAAATAAAATTGCATAGTGTTAGATAGCTAACATTTTAATAGTCATTAAGGCGATAATTTTGAAATATGAATTTTAAAATTAAAAAGCGATGATTAAAAAAATGTTTTTAGCAGTTTTGGCACTTAGTGTCTTTGCCACGTCATGCAGTGATGATGACGATAGTGTGTCACCAATCGTTCCTAATGCAGGAACAATTACAGGAGGACCTTTTACTTTTATAGTAGATGGAAATTCAGATTTTGTAAGCGGAATAACTACAGACTCAAATGCAATAGGTACAAATAGATCATTTGTAGTAACAGATATGCAAGGAGCAATTTTAGGCTTACCACCAACAAACGAGGCTTTACAAGGTGTAGATTTTGATGGTGCAGGAGTTGGTACGTGTTTAATATGGTATTTGCGTTACGAAAATGGACTTTTAGGTAAAGAAGTAGGATTAAATATAAACGACCTATCAGGTTCTTTTGATCTCTCAAATTCGATTACAGTAAATAGGTTAGGAGCACCAAATGCTGGTGTTTTGTCTGGAGGACCATTTAATTTTGTATTTGATGGTACACCAGATTTTGTGAGTGGTATCACAACAGATTCTAATGCAATAGGTACAAACAGCACTTTTGTAATTACAGATATTAATTTAAATATTCTTGGTGCTCCAGCAACTTTAGAAATGTTAGAAGGTGTGAATTTTGAAGGTGCAGGACGTGGCGTTTGCTTAGTTTGGTATTTACGTTATGAAGATGATACTAATCTTGATACAGCAACAAATGCAAATGATTTAACAGGGACTTTTAATTTATCAAACTCCATTAGAGTAGAACGAGGTCCAAACGCAGATGCGTTAATTGGAGGTCCATTTTCATTTACTGTAGATGGCACTCCAGATATGGTTAGCGGTATCGCATTTGAGAATCCAGATAACAGAGTTGGGACAAACTCTACTTGGATAATTACCGATGATACAGGTATGATTTTGGGCACACCACCAACTTTAGATGCAGTTGAAGGTGTAGATTTTGATGGCGCAGGAGTTGGCACTTGTTTAATTTGGTATTTACGCTATGAAAATGATACAAACATAAATACTGTAACCAATGCAAATGAACTTACAGGTACATTTCATTTATCAAACTCAATTACAGTAGCGAGAAATTAAATTTAAATATATAGAAAGCAACATTTAGAGTTTATGTTGTTAGATTTGAAACGCATTACCGACTATGGCAATGCGTTTCTTAATTTTTAAAAATAATGTCAAAACATAAAAATATTAAATTATCTAACATTGTAATACTTATAATCATTGCATTATTAATCATACCTCAAACAAGACAGCCCATTCAGGTATTCTTACAAAAAGGTATAGCAATGATCGTAAAACCTAGCGTAATTGATGCTTCGGAAAGATTAAAACTCACAAGCTACGACTGGACATTACAAGATATCAATGGAAACAACTTTGATTTTTCTTCTGCGGAAGGAAAAGTGATTATTATTAATTTTTGGGCAACGTGGTGTCCACCTTGTATTGCCGAAATGCCAAGTCTAGACAAATTATATAAAAAGTATACATCTAATGACGATGTGGTTTTTTTGTTTGTGTCTAATGAAGAAACTGAAGTTCTGTATGAATTTATTACACATAATAATTATGCGTTTACAGCCTATCAACCTTTAACAGAGTATCCTCAAGAATTTAATGTATCGTCAATACCAAGAACATTTATTATTAGTAAAACAGGCGAGATTGTGATAGATAAATCTGGAGTTGCAGATTGGGATAGTGAAAAAGTGACTGCGACTATTGATGAGTTAGTTAAAGCGTTTTAAAAAAAGCCTTAATAAAACTCCAAGAAAATAAAGACATCATAATTTTAAGTTCTTCTCTAAATGTAGACTCTTCATCTAAAAACCTGAACATCGTTTGTACAGTGTTTTTAGCATAGAAACTCTCAAAAATCCATTCACCTTTATGGTTTTCATCTTTAAGCACTTTTAAAAATACTTTATCGTAAAACCTATATTTTCTTCGGAATAATCCTTGAGAAGGTATTCGTCCATACTTTAAGTTGTCAATAATTATTGAAACTTTCTTTTCGGTATGTTTAAAAGAATAACCAGTAGATCCTTTTACCCATCCACCTCCTGTACCAATTTTTGTGATTTTATTGGTGTTAAATTTCGAGAAATTATAATTGGTCATTGGGATTTGACCAGTTTCAGTTTCTAAAATAGAGTAGGAGTCTATTTTTAAAAACTCTTTAATATAGGTTTTAATGAACTTGTCGTAAACATGATCGTCAACCGTATGTTCTGTAAAATATGTAAATTCTACTAATGCCTCTTTTTTTGAAAAAGGTAAAACGTAGGTAAATGTGGTTTGATTACCGTCTTTTAGTCGATAATCCATCATGGTTATTTTATTATTATCAAAAGTATCATCTATTGTTTTAATAATATAACCTTTAAAGTGTTGAATTATAGAAATGCTATTATCATTTTGTGTAGAAAAGTCTTCAGGAATTCTACTATCAAAAACGTGAGAAGCTGTGTACGAATTTCTATTGGTTGTAACCACTACATTGTCTTTTTCTATTACCGAATTAACGCTCTCTAAAATAAATTGAATATTGTCTCTCTGTTTGAGCTGTGCTTTAGCTTCCGTATAAAAATCTAAAGCGCGTATAGTTTTATAGTTGTAAGGATGGAGATTTAAATCAATAGTTTTTTTTGACGAAATTACGGTTGCTTTTGTCCAAGATTGATGTATAATTGCGTCCCATTGTGATGGTTCTGTCTCCCAGAAGCTCCATGTTTTATCGTTAGTAGACTTTTGTGATGGGTCAATTAAGGCAATCGTTTTTTTATCAAAATGCTTATCTGTAGCCAGCTTAAGAGCTAATTGTAGTCCTGCTAATCCATTTCCTATAATGATAAAATCGAAATCGGAATGCTGAGTCATAAAAGTCTGTAAAGGCTATTTTTTGAAGTATTTGAAAGGTACAAAAAGCATCCCAAAACATTCGCCTTCGTTTTTACCTAAATGCTTGTGATGAATTTTGTGAGCACGCCTTACACCTTTTGCATACCAGTTATTAGCATTTCTAAATAGCTTAAAACGTTGGTGAATAAAAATGTCATGAACTACAAAATAAGTGGCTCCATATGCCATAATACCAAGAGCAATAGGTAGGCAAAACCACATATCTTCGTAGCTCCATAGGTAAAAACAAATCATACTTACTATAGCATAAAATATAAAAAAGGCATCGTTGCGCTCAAACCAGCTATCGTGATTTTTATGATGATGGTCTTTATGTAAACTCCATAAAAAACCATGCATGACGTACTTGTGAGTAAACCAAGCCATAAACTCCATGGTGCTAAACACACCTAAAAAAATTAATATCCAATAAATTGCTTGCATAGGGTTACATTAAATTGAGTTGATATTTAACATAGCTTCTTGTGAGTAACTCAAACTTTTTATAGTTAGGTACTCTAATTCTGGTAGATTTGATCTCTAATGCTGGTGTTTTCTTTAATTTGTTAAGTAATTGGCTATAATATCTATAAGCCATAAATACACCAAATTTTGCTTCAATAGGTAATCGTTTTATACCTTGAAGACCTTTAGAAAAATCATTCTCTATATCTATAATGATGGCTTGTTTAGAAGCTTCGTCTAAGTGATTTAAATCGGTATTTGGAAAATACGTACGACTAAGATCTTCAAAATCTGCTTTTAAATCTCTTAAAAAGTTTACTTTTTGAAACGCAGACCCTAAACTCATAGCCGAGTCTTTTAACGATTCGTACTTTTCATGATCTCCTTTTACAAATACCTTTAAGCACATGAGACCTACAACATCTGCAGAGCCATATATATACTGTTTATATTCATCATCGGTTAAATAGGTGCTTTTATGCAAATCTGTACGCATACTTTTCATGAAGGCATCAACCAGATGTTTGTCTATATTATATTTATGATAGGTTTCTTGAAAGGCATTTAAAATTGGGTTTAAGCTAATTTTTTGCTCTAATGAAAGTTCTAAGTCGTTTGAAAAATTATTAAATAAGAGTTGCTTATCATAGTCATGAAAACTATCAACAATTTCATCTGCAAATCTTACAAACCCGTAAATATTGTAAATATCTTGACGTATTGAGTCAGACAACATTTTTGTTGCTAATGAAAAAGAAGTACTGTAAGACTTTGTAACAGTCTTACTGCACTTGTGGGAAACAGAATCAAAAATTGACTTCATATTAATTACTGTGGTGTTTTTTTATAAGTTCTGCTACTAGTTTACCCGAAATTAGTGATGGCGGAACTCCAGGTCCTGGAACCGTTAATTGTCCTGTGAAATATAAATTTTTAACTTTTTTACTCTTTAATTTGGGTCTTAAAAATGCAGTTTGGAATAATGTGTTTGCTAAACCGTAAGCATTGCCTTTATACGAATTATAGTCATTTATAAAATCGTTGACACAAAAGGACTCTTTAAATATAATGTTTTTTTTAACCGTTTGAGAGGTTAGATTTTCAAACCTATCAACAATTTTATTAAAGTATAACTCTCTTAACTCAGGAGTGTCTTCTAAACCTGGAGCTAAAGGAATTAAAAAAATGCCAGCTTCTTTGCCATCTGGAGCTGTACTAGCATCTGTAATAGAAGGAAAACTTGCATAAAATAAAGGGTTCTCTGGCCACTTAGCATCATCATAAATATCTATTGCATGAACATCAAAATCTACATCAAAAAATAGGGTGTGATGATTTACATTTTTTAATTTTTTATCAAATCCAACGTAAAACAATAGAGATGATGGAGCAAAAGTTTTAGTTTCCCAATATTTTTCTGTGTATTGTACGTATTGAGCATCTAGTAATTTTTCTGTATGGTGATAATCTGCTCCACTCAAAATAATGTCACTTTTATATTCAATACCATTGGCTATTAAAGACGTTGCTTTGCCATTATCTACGATAATTTTATCAATTGGGTTTTTGGTTAGAATTTTTACGCCTAAACTTTTAGCCAAGGTTTCCATCGCTAAAATTACTTGATACATTCCTTTTTTAGGGTGAAATGTGCCTATACCAAAATCGGCATAATTCATAAAACTATAAAAAGAAGGTGTATTATCTGGTTTTGCTCCAAGAAATAGTACTGGAAATTCTAAAATCATAGCTAGTCTATCATTTTTAAATTCCTTTCTTACATCTTTTTTAATGGTGCTAAAAAATTGCCCTATCTTTTTTATAGTTACAGGAGTAACAAGCTCAAATGGCGATACTCCAGGTCTATAAACTAAATCTTTTATAGCAACGTCATAATTGTTTTGAGCGTTATTAATAAATTTCATTAATTTTTTAGAGCTCCCTTTTTCTTCCTTTTCAAAAGCAACACAAATTTTTTGTATCGTATCTTCTATAGTAATGTAATCATTTTTTCCAAAGTAAACGCTGTAAGCAGGATTTAGCTTCTCGAGAGTGTAATAGTCTTCTGGTTTTTTATTAAAGTCTGAAAAAAATCGCTCAAAAACATCTGGCATCCAATACCAAGTTGGACCTATATCAAAGGTAAAGCCATCCTTTTTAAGCTGTCTAGCTCGCCCACCAATACTATCATTTTTTTCAAATATGGTAACATCGTAACCGTCTTGCGCCAAATAACATGATGCAGCAAGAGCAGAAAAACCTGAGCCAATAATTGATATACTAGTTTTCATTGTTTAACAAATTTAATTAAAAGTTAAACAAAAATAACTTTTAAATGATTTTTTTTATATTTTTTTAACTAAATGTTCTATAGACTTAAATGTAGAAATTTGTTTTGGTAGTTTATTAAGGTTTATTTCATTTAGCATTCTCCCTAATACCCAAAGTTTTATAGTTTTTTTAGTGAGTATTTTATCATCAAACTCTTTGAGATAATCATCTATTTGCTCTTTCTCTGGTTTTACAGTAAAATACGATATGAAAGTAATATTATCATAATGATTGAGTAAATCTTTGAGACTATCTAATGGAACACTTTGACCTAAAAATATTGAAGTATATCCTGTTGCTATTAATTGATAATTTATTAATAATAAACCTAATTCATGAACTTCATTGTCTGGTAAATAGAGAACAAATACCTTATCTGAATTTATGACATTTTGTGATTGTATTTTTTCTGTCTGAATTAAGATTTTTTGCTTAATCAATGAAGTTAAAAAGTGCTCATGTGCAGGAGTAATAGTATCTGTCTGCCATAGCATTCCAATTTGTGATAGCAATGGTATAAAATCTTGATAAAAGACATCTAAAAAGGATTTCTCATTTATTAGGCTTTCATATGTATCATAAAAGAGTTTTTGATCAAAATTGAGCATTGACAATTTAAAGGTGTCAATGACGTGATTATTGGTTTGTTCATTCTCAGCTACTTCTTTTACTAATTTTGGTATTTCATAGCTATCTAACGAAGCAATTTTTGAAATTTTATAACCATTATTATTTAAATAACTAATATTTAATAGCTTCTGAAGATTAGCTAGGCTATAATATCTAATGTTAGTTTCTGTTCTTTCTGGTTGAAGAAGTTTGTAACGTTTCTCCCAGATCCTAATAGTATGTGCTTTAACTCCAGATAGGTTTTCAAGATCTTTAATACTAAAGGTACTTTTAATATTGTTCATGATAAGTTTAAAAAGGTTAAACAAAAATAATCTTTTTTTAACACTGAACTAATATTAATAGCATTTTAAAATTATTATGACTACTATTTAAAATTTTACAATTAAAAAAAAACAAATAAGTAAAGATTTTGATTTGGGAGGTAACTAAAATATGAAAGCCTTCTCATTGTTAAAATTAACACTCTAACATTTTATTAAGCTTTAAGATTGAAGTTAACTAAATTAATAGAAGATTTATTGGGTGTAGTTAAGGGTTTATAAAGTGCGCACGAGAAGACTCGAACTTCCACGGACTAATGTCCACCAACCCCTCAAGCTGGCGCGTCTACCAATTCCGCCACGTGCGCGATTTTACAATAAAGGTAAAAAAAAAGTTAAGCAAATGCTTAACTTCTTTTTTTTTGTGACCAGTCTGGGGCTCGAACCCAGGACCCTCTCCTTAAAAGGGAGATGCTCTGCCAACTGAGCTAACTAGTCAATAAGTTTCTCTAACGAGGGTGCAAATATAAAACGATTAATTAATATTCCAAACCTATTTTTAGATATTTTTTCGTTTTTTTGTTTAAACATTAATTATGTGTTTAATAATTAATTTAGAATAATATTATGACGCTATTTTTAGTTGGGTATATGGGATCTGGTAAATCAGTAATTGGCAGTAAATTAGCTGAAATTTTAAACTATGATTATTTAGATTTGGATGATTACATTGAGAAAAATGAAGAAAATTCGATAAAAACAATTTTTGAAAAAAAAGGTGAAATTTATTTTAGAAAAATCGAAAACTTATATTTAAATCAATTATTAAATAGAAAAAATACTGTTATTTCATTAGGAGGTGGTACACCCTGTTATGGAAATAACAATACTTTAATTTTAGAGTCTAAAAATTCTTTAAGTATATATTTAAAGGCGTCTATTCCTACTTTATCAAATAGACTCTTTGAAGAAAAAAATAAAAGACCATTAATTTCTCATTTAAACACAAAAGAAGAGCTTAGTGAATTTATAGGAAAACATATATTTGAGAGAGCACCGTTTTATGAGCAATCATCTTTTACAATAAAAACAGATGGTTTAACTATTAAAGAAGTTGTAGATAATCTTATTTTAAAGCTATTTTAAAAAAGCTTGATGAGATTTACTAGAAAAATCTATTTCTATATGCTCTTGCAATGATGTAGAGAGAGAGATTCCCTTAAAATCTGCTTTTACTGGATATTTTTTATGATTTCTATTGACTAATACAGCAGTTTTAAATTGCTTTAATGGTACGTCAAGAAAATGTTTAACACCATATATTAATGTGCTGCCAGAGTTTAATACATCATCAACCAAAACAATTGATTTATTAGCATACTCCTCTTTAGTTAATGAAGTTTTGACCTCTGAGAGCGGATTTTTTTTATCAATTGTTACCTTACAAAGAACAGGCTTTACATCAGATATTTTTTCTAGAGTTTGCTTTAGTTTTTTAGCTAATATGTAACCGTTATGTTCTATACCTGCTAAAATTATTTCCTCTTCATAAACATTACACTCATAAATTTGATAAGCTATACGTTTAATTTTGTGCTGTATTTCTTGATGATTAAGTATTATATCTTTAGTAAGGCTCATACATTTTGATTTATTCAAAGATAAAAAAGAGTTTTCTCAATAAAGGGTTAATTTTTAGTTATCTTCTTCTGGTGAGTCATAAAAATCATCAATATCTCTTCTGTCTTTTTTTGTTGGTCTTCCTGCACCTTTTTTTCTATAATAATCTTTAGAATATTTTAATAAGTCTTTAGCATCAAAAGCCTCTTTTGGTGTAACATCTGTTACATATAAGTTAACTATTTTGGCGCCAACGCGACTCTCAGGAAGATCATTGACTATTAATTGATAATTTATTTGGTCTTTTCTAAACTCAATTTTATCTGTAGCATAAACGTCTCTACTAGGTTTAACTACCTGGCCATTGACCTTTACATGACCTTTTTTACAAGCGTTTGTTGCAATGCTTCTTGTTTTGCAATATCTAGTGCACCAAAGATATTTATCTATTCGCATATTAAAACTGTGAAATTGACGTTAATTGTATTGCGCAAAAGTATTATATTATTGTATCTTGCGCCTTAAAAATAAGCAATATTGAACAATTCAAAATTAATTTTGAATTAAAGAAAAATTCATCATTATGAAATACAAATACATAACCATATTGATTCTCATTTTGGTTGTAACATTTGGAGCTTGTACTCCAGATGATCCAGATACAGTTATTGTACCTGCAAGAGATAGAGGAGAACAACAACTTGTTGATAGTGATTCTCTAATTGGGTATTTAGAAACTCATTACTATAATAAATCTTTCTTTAATGACCCATCTGCAGATTATTCTAAAGATGATATAATAATTTCAGAATCGCCAACAGATAGTGACGGTAACCCAAACGAATTATTAATTAATGACGTTGTTTTATATACAGCTACCTTTCAAAGTCAAGATTACGAATATTACGTATTAGACCTAAATCCAGGAGTTGGAGGACCTAAACCTAATTTTACAGATGATGTAAGTATTAGTTACACTGGGTTTTTACAAGATGATGATATTTTTGACAGTACAGTAAATCCAGCAGTTTTAGATTTAACAGGAGTTATTCCAGGTTGGAGAGATGTATTACAAGATTTTAAAACTGCAGAAAGCGGGCCAGTGATCAATGAAGACGGTACAGTAAGTTATAGTAATTATGGACTTGGTGTAATGTTTTTGCCATCTGGTTTAGCGTATTTTAACGCTCCACCAGTAGGAATTCCACAATATTCTAATTTAATATTTAAGTTTGAATTGTATGCCTCTGAGCCTAATGATCATGACCAAGATGGTGTTTTTACTCATTTAGAAGATCTTGATGCTAATGAAAATATCACAGATGATGATACCGATGGTGATGAAATACCAAATTATGTTGATGCAGATGATGATGGTGACGGTGTATTAACAATTAACGAAGATTTAAACAACGATGGCGACCCTACCAATGATGATACCGATGGTGATGGGATACCTAATTATTTAGATGCAGATTCAACCGAAAGTAATCAAACAGATAGTTAATTAACCTATTAACTAACAAATAAGAATAAAAAAAAGACGCTTAATAGCGTCTTTTTTTGTGTGCAATATTCTATTACTAATTATAATGCAATAGATAAACTTAATATTAATTGATCTGGTCGAGTATCAATTCTACTTACAGCACCTTCACCAATATTATTACCAATAAAAGTAGCTTCATTTTCGCTAAAACCTCTTTCATATCTAAGGTCAACACCTATTTTATTAAAATTAAGTCCAATACCAAAATTTAATCCTACCGAGAAATCATCCTCTACATTATCTATATTAATACCTTCAAAATCGGTATCAAGAATGTATTGAAAAGATGGTCCAGCAAAAACACTTATTGGTCCAATAACTTTAGCGCCAACAAGTATAGGTGCATCAATTTTTTTCATAGTAAACTCATCACTATCATAATCACTCTTTGTGCTAGTATACATTAGTTCGGGTCTTAAATATAGTTTGTCACCAATTTTACCAAATACACCTAAATGAAAGCCTACATTACGCTCTGGGTTTTGTGCATTTTCGCCAATAGATTCAAAATAATCTCCATTTGCATTGTAATTAAGTCCACCTTTAATACCAAATGAACTTCCGTTTTGTGCCTGAGCATTTAAACAAAATAACGTTAATAAAAACGTGCTAAAAATTAATTTTCTCATAATATTCGTTTTTTGTGATTTGGATGTTTAATATCAAAAACGTTGCCAAACGAGAAATATTTTCTTTTTCTTCGGAAATTTGCCAAATATTAGTGATTTCTCAAACAAAAAAATCTAGCCTTTTAGAGCTAGATTTTAATATTTTACTTAAACAGAAAGATTATTTTCGTTTAATAACCTTTTCCGAAGCATTTATAATCGCGTTAGCATTTAAGCCATATTTTTCCATTAACTGTTCTGGTGTACCAGATTCTCCAAACGTATCTTGTGTTGCCACAAATTCTTGAGGAGTAGGCTTGTGTAGTGCTAATACTCTGGCTACACTTTCTCCTAAGCCACCTAAAATATTATGCTCTTCGGCAGTTACAACGCAACCTGTTTTTGAGACTGAGTCTATAATTGCTTGGTCATCAAGAGGTTTAATGGTATGAATATTAATTACTTCGGCAGAGATACCTTTTTCATTTAAAGTTTTGGCAGCTTCAAGAGCTTCCCATACTAAGTGTCCTGTTGCAACAATTGTTACATCGCTACCTTCTGTAAGTTGTATGGCTTTACCAATTTTAAAAGTCTGGTCTTCTGGTGTAAAGTTTGCAACTTTTGGTCGTCCAAAACGTAAGTAAACAGGTCCATGATGCTCTGCAATTGCGATGGTTGCTGCCTTAGTTTGGTTGTAATCACAAGTATTAATTACAGTCATACCTGGTAGCATTTTCATTAAACCAATGTCTTCAAGTATTTGATGAGTTGCTCCATCTTCTCCAAGTGTTAATCCTGCGTGAGAGGCACAAATTTTTACATTTTTATCTGAGTAAGCAACACTTTGTCTTATTTGATCGTAAACACGACCTGTAGAAAAATTTGCAAAAGTTCCTGTAAAAGGAATTTTTCCACCAATAGTCATTCCTGCTGCCATACCAATCATATTAGCTTCTGCAATTCCTACTTGGAAAAAACGCTCTGGATGATTTTTTTTAAAATCGTCCATTTTTAAAGAGCCAATTAAATCTGCACAAAGTGCTACGACATTTTCATTGGTTTTTCCTAACTCTGTTAATCCTGCTCCAAAGCCTGAACGTGTATCTTTATTTCCTGTGTTTGTATATGTTTTCATAGTAATGCCCACGTGAGTGGATATTTGTTTAATTAAACGTTGTTTTAATAATCACCAAGTGTTTCGGCATTTTGAGATAAACCCTCTGCTAATTGCTCATCATTAGGTGCTTTACCATGCCAAGCATGTGTGTGCATCATAAAATCGACACCGTTACCCATTATTGTTTGTAATAATACGCAAACAGGTTTACCTTGACCTGTTAGTGATTTAGCTTTGGCCATTCCTTCTAAAACAGCATCAATATCATTACCTTGTTCTATGTCTACAACTGTCCAGCCAAAGGCTTCAAATTTAGCTCTTAAACTTCCCATTGGTAATACAACATCTGTAGCACCATCTATTTGTTGACCGTTTAAATCTATAGTAGAAATTATATTGTCAACATTGTTACCAGCAGCATACATTATACCTTCCCAGTTTTGACCTTCTTGTAATTCTCCATCACCATGTAAGCTATATACTAAATGTTTATCTCCATTTAGTTTTTTAGTTTGTGCTGCACCAAGTGCAACACTAAAACCTTGACCTAAAGATCCAGATGCAACACGTACTCCAGGTAAACCTTCGTGTGTTGTTGGGTGACCTTGCAGTCTAGAGTTTATAAGTCTAAATGTATTGAGCTCTTCTACAGGGAAGTATCCAGATCTAGCCAATACACTATAAAAAACTGGCGAAATATGACCGTTTGAAAGAAAGAAAAGGTCTTCATCTTTTCCGTCCATATTAAATGTATCTTTTCTATCCATGATGTCTTGGTAGAGCGCTACAAAAAAATCGGCACAGCCTAATGAACCTCCAGGATGACCTGAGTTTACTTTATGAACCATTCGTAAAATATCTCTACGAACTTGGGTTGTTAAATCTTGTAATTGTTGTGTGTTTGGCATATAAATATGTGTAAATATTTTAAGCATCAAAAATAAAGTTTTCAAAAGGGGAATCAAAAATAGAGGCGAGGCACTTATTAACGATTTCAATCAGTTGCTAACAATTTTTATTTAAATGAAATGAGAAAACTAGCTTTTACGTTTCCGAAGCATAATTTTATTAAATGTTTAAGAGCATAATACGTCTAGATAATTATCTTTGCCCACTAATGCAGTTTTTTAAGAAGAACATATTTGGGTTTTTAGCAATAGTAGTTGGACTTTATCTTCTTACTCATACTATTATTAATATTAATGAAATTCTTGAATTTAAAGAATTTGAAAATATTGGAGAATATAGTGCTGTAAAAAAAAGCATCCAACCCAATTTAGGATCTGGTGTTTTAAAAACAAGTTTAGTGTTTTTACTTTTTTTAATAATACCAGTTATACTGTCTATTGTGCATAAGAGAAGAAAGGCAAATAATAAAATAATGTATATAGCTTTAGTAATTGTACTTGCCAATTTTTTGGTTTTTCCTTATTTACTAACTTTATTATACAATTCAATTATATAGTGTTTAATGAATTTTGAATTAAAAGCAAGTGATCCTCAAAGTAAAGCAAGAGCTGGTGTAATTACAACAGATCATGGTAAAATTGAGACACCAATATTTATGCCTGTTGGTACTGTTGCATCTGTAAAAGGTGTACATCAACGAGAACTTAAAAATGATATCAACCCAGATATTATTTTGGGCAATACCTATCATTTATTTTTAAGACCACAAACGCCTATTTTAGAGAAAGCTGGTGGACTGCATAAATTTATGAATTGGGATAGAAATATTTTGACAGACTCTGGTGGTTACCAAGTGTATTCATTATCTGCTAATAGAAAAATTAAAGAAGAAGGCGTAAAGTTTAAATCTCATATAGATGGCAGTTACCATGTGTTTACTCCAGAAAATGTGATGGAAATTCAACGTAGTATTGGTGCAGATATCATTATGGCATTTGATGAATGTACACCTTACCCTTGTGATTATAATTATGCCAAGCGATCAATGCATATGACACATCGTTGGTTAGAGCGTTGCTTAACGCACTTAGATAAGACACCTTTTAAGTATGATTATGAGCAAACCTTTTTTCCAATAGTGCAGGGAAGTACGTATAAAGATTTGCGACAGCAATCTGCAGAGTATATTGCTAATGCTGGAGCTCAAGGTAATGCGATTGGAGGATTATCGGTTGGAGAACCTGCAGAAGAAATGTATGCGATGACAGATGTAGTTTGTGAAATACTACCTTGGGATAAACCAAGATATTTAATGGGAGTAGGCACACCTATAAATATTTTAGAGAATATTGCGTTAGGAGTAGATATGTTTGATTGTGTAATGCCAACGCGTAACGCAAGAAACGGAATGTTATTTACAGCACATGGTTCTATAAATATTAAAAATCTCAAATGGGCAGATGATTTTTCTCCTATTGATGAAATGGCAATTACTTTTGTTGATACCGAATATAGTAAAGCATATTTAAGACATTTATTTACTGTTAATGAGTTGCTTGGTAAGCAAATTGCTACAATACATAATCTTGGCTTTTATTTATGGTTAACAAGAGAAGCTAGAAAACATATTATTGCAGGAGATTTTAGAGAATGGAAAGATAAAATGGTTAAACAAATGGATAAAAGATTATAGGTGAAAATTCTAGATTGGTACATATTAAAACGATATCTGTTTACATTTTTAATGATGTTGCTCTTATTTATTCCTATTGGGATAACAGTAAATCTTGCAGAAAAAATTGGTAAAATTTTAGAAAGAGAAGTACCATTTGGAGCTGTAGCACAATATTATTTAGATTTTACAATTTATTTTGCCAATTTATTATATCCTATATTTTTATTTATATCTGTTATATGGTTTACCTCTAAGCTAGCAAATAACACAGAGATTGTTGCATTTTTAAGCTCTGGAGTTTCCTTTTGGAGATTTTTGAGACCTTATATGATAGGAGCTACCATAATTGCATGCCTTGCACTAGTTATGGGATTATACCTTGCCCCAAATGCAAGCAAGGGATTTAATGAGTTTAAGTATAAGTATTTAAAAAACAACTCGGGCGTTACTCAAACCACCAATATTTATCGGCAAATTAATGATAACGACTATATTTATGTAAGTAATTTTAATCCTGTTACAAAACGAGGTAGTAACTTCACTCTAGAGCATTTTGAGGGCAATGAGTTAATTTATAAAATTACAGCTGCCTCTATAGATAATAATGATTCTATTTATAGACTGCTTAATTATACCAAGAGAACCTTTGGAGCTAATGAAGATATTATAGAAACTGCTCGTAGAAAAAATATGAAGTTTGAATTTGATACAGATGATTTAACTCCAGAAGAATATATAGCAGAAACCCTTCAATACGACGAACTCACAAAATTTATTGAAAAAGAAAAAAGACGAGGCTCTTCAAATATTGGTAGATATGAAGTGGTGAAATATAAAAAGTGGAGCCTGCCAGCATCTGTTTTTATATTAACTATTATTGCTGTATCAGTATCCTCAATTAAACGTCGTGGTGGTATGGGTATTAATCTTGCCTTTGGTATTACGATAGCAATGGTTTTTGTCTTTTTTGATAAAGTCTTTGGCGTTATGGCATCACAATCTAGCTTTTCTCCTATCTTAGCTGTGTGGCTACCAAATATTGTTTTTGGAGTTCTTGCTGCTTATTTGCTATTCAATGCCAAACGCTAAATTTAAAAATTATCTCCATTTACATTTCCTAGTTTTTATAGCTGGTTTTACTGCTATTATTGGTAGAAAATTAGATACCGTAGACTCATCTGCTATTGTGTGGTATAGAATGTTAATTGCGGGTATTTTAATGTATTTATTTATTAAACTTATCAAGTTAGAGATTAAGGTGTCTACCAAGACAAAACTCAAATTTTTTGGAGCAGGTATTATTATAGCTTTACATTGGATTACTTTTTTTGAAGCTATAAAACAATCTAACGTTTCTATCACTTTGGCAATGTTCTCAACAGGCGCTTTTTTTGCCTCTTTTATAGAACCATTAATTTACAAACGTAAAATTATATGGTATGAAATTATCTTCGGAATGATCGTCATACTAGGCGTTTTTCTAGTTACACAAAGTGAAATTAAATATCTCACAGGCATTTTGTTAGGTATTTCTTCGGCATTATTTTCTACATTGTTTGCAGTTATTAATGGGAAATTTATAGCAACGCATCGTGCTACGGTTATCTCATTTTATGAGTTTATAAGTGGTGTGTTATTTTTATCAATTTTTATTCTCTTGTTTAAAGGTGGTTTTTCTGTAGAGTTTTTTGTGCTGTCAATTTCAGATTGGGTATATCTTTTTATCCTTGCCTCAGTGTGTACAGCATACGCTTTTATTGGCTCTGTTGATGTAATGAGACATCTAAGTCCTTATACAGTAATTTTAACTTATAATTTAGAACCTCTATATGGTATTGCTCTTGCCTTAATCTTATTTCCAGAAACCGAAATTATGAGTGCGCAATTTTATTATGGTGCCTTTTTAATATTAACCACTGTAATTGCAGATGGGATTCTTAAAAACTATAAATCTTATAAAGGTAAAGTTGCATTATCTAAAAGACCTAAATAAAAAAAAGCTATCATTTTTTTAATGTATAGACGATGAGTTAATTAGGCTCATTTCCGAAGAAAACAAAATTGATTCTATTATTCTTTTCAAGCCATTCAATCTCTAACTGATATAAAGTTTTTATATTTGTATTAACTAACTAATGACAAATAATAACTAATCAAAATTTCTATGGAATATTTAGATTTTGAATTACCCATAAAGGAACTCCAAGACCAATTAGAAAAATGTCAAATTATTGGTGAGGAGAGTGAAGTAGATGTAACGCAAACTTGCAAAAAGATTGAGAAAAAGTTACTCGAAACCAAAAAAGAGATTTATAAAAACATGACTGCATGGCAACGTGTACAAATGTCAAGACATCCAGATAGACCATACACATTAGATCACATAAAAGCGTTGTGTGGAGACACTTTTTTAGAGCTACATGGCGATCGTAATGTTAAAGATGATAAAGCGATGATTGGTGGTTTAGGTAAAATTGGAGATCAATCTTACATGTTTATAGGTCAACAAAAGGGATTTAATACAAAAACACGTCAGTATAGAAACTTTGGGATGTCTAACCCAGAAGGTTATCGTAAAGCATTACGTTTAATGAAATCTGCCGAGAAGTTTGGTATTCCTGTTGTAACACTAATAGATACACCTGGTGCCTATCCTGGATTGGAAGCCGAAGAACGCGGACAAGGAGAAGCCATTGCTAGAAATATTTTAGAAATGACACGCCTTAAAGTGCCAATAATTACTATTATTATTGGAGAAGGAGCATCTGGAGGAGCTTTAGGTATAGGTGTGGGTAACAGAGTTTTAATGTTAGAAAACACATGGTACTCGGTTATTTCACCAGAGTCTTGCTCATCTATTTTATGGAGAAGCTGGGAATATAAAGAACAAGCAGCAGAAGCTTTAAAGCTAACATCACCAGACATGAAGCGTCTTAAATTAATTGACGCAGTTATAAAAGAACCATTAGGTGGTGCACATACAGATAGAAGAGCAACTTTTCTAGCTGTAAAAAATGCAATTGAGAAAAATTATGAGGAGCTTAAAAACTTATCACCAACAGAATTAGTAAATCAACGCATGGAAAAATACTTAGACATGGGAGTTTACAAAGGCTAATCCTTATAAAATATAGGCTTAAAAAAACTGAAACCTTTTGTTTCGGTTTTTTTTGTCGCTATTAACAATATAATCAAGTTATTAACAGTTAAATTGTTGATGACCTGTTAAGATTGAGAATTATTAAAACCCAATATTAGTTTACAATTTATTTACTTTCGCACCTATGAAGCAACCTAATCAATTACAAGGATATCCAATAGATAAAAGCACAATAATTAGCTTAGAAAAAGGTAAAATACCACCTCAAGCTATTGATTTAGAAGAAGTTGTGCTGGGAGCCATGATGATTGATAAGAAAGGTGTAGATGAGGTAATTGATATTTTAAGTACTGAGGCTTTTTATAAAGATGCCCACAAAAACATCTTTGAAGCTATTTTCAAATTATTTGAAAACAGTGAGCCTATTGACTTATTAACCGTTTCTAGTCAATTAAAAAAAGATGCCAAGTTAGATTTAGTTGGTGGCGATTTTTACCTAATTTCTTTAACGCAACGCGTATCATCTTCTGCACACATAGAGTTTCATGCACGTATAATACTTCAAAAATATATTCAAAGAAGTTTAATTAAAATTTCAAACGAAATTATTGAAGAAGCTTATGATGAAACTAAAGATGTTTTTGATTTATTAGATAATGCCGAAGCTAAACTGTATGAGGTAACACAAGGTAACGTTAAAAAATCTACAGAGTCTGCACAAAGTTTAGTAATCCAAGCAAAAAAGAAAATTGAAGAGATTTCTAATAAAGAAGGGATGAGTGGTATACCAACAGGTTTTACCAAACTAGACAAACTAACATCAGGATGGCAACCTAGTGATTTAATCATTATTGCAGCTCGTCCTGGTATGGGTAAAACAGCCTTAACGCTAACTATGGCAAGAAATATTGCGGTAGATAGCAATATACCGGTAGCATTTTTCTCATTAGAGATGTCCTCTGTACAATTGATTACGCGTTTAATTTCTTCGGAAACTAATCTTTCTTCGGAAAAGTTAAGAACTGGAAAATTAGAAAAGCACGAGTGGGAGCAGTTAAATGTAAAGGTGAAAACTTTAGAAAAAGCACCTCTATTTATTGATGATACACCATCGTTATCTATTTTCGATTTACGAGCAAAAGCAAGACGTCTAGCCTCACAGTACGGAATTAAAATGATTATGATTGATTACCTGCAATTAATGACAGCAGGTGGAAGTCAAAAAGGAGGAAATCGTGAACAAGAGATTTCAACTATCTCGCGAAACCTTAAGGCTCTCGCAAAAGAATTGGCGATCCCAGTAATTGCTTTATCACAGTTATCGCGTGCTGTGGAAACTCGTGGAGGAAGTAAGCGTCCGTTACTTTCAGATTTACGTGAATCTGGAGCTATTGAGCAAGATGCAGATATTGTATCCTTCATCTACAGACCAGAATACTACAAAATTGATGAGTGGGACGATGATGAGCGCTCACCAACCGAAGGTCAAGGAGAATTTATCGTTGCCAAGCATAGAAATGGTGGATTAGAAAATATTAGATTGAAGTTTATTGGTCACTTAGGTAAGTTTGATAACCTTGATGATTTTGACACACCATTTGGTGAGTTCCATTCTAAAATGAATGCAGCTGCCAATGATGATACGTTTACGCCAGATAAATTCCCATCTGCTTCAGATGCTTTTGGAACACCAGAGGAAGATGATAATGATGTGCCTTTTTAAGATTTTTTAGGATATTATAACAACATTTCTCCCTAAATTTGCTCTTACTATTAAGAAACAAACATCGCCTCATGTTAGAAGAAAGACGTACTACTAATATTTTACTGCTATTTATAGTAGTTCCTGTTGTATTTTATTTACTTAAGATTTTATCATTTATTTTTATTCCATTGATTTCATCAATGTTCATCGCATTATTGTTTTTACCATTAATGAGATGGTTGGGACGACGTAATGTGCCAAGATTATTAAGTATAATTATTGTAGTTGCAGTTATTGGATTAGGTGTTTTTATTGGTGTCGAACTGGTACAACTGTCAAGTAAGCAAATTTTATCCAATGATACAGGCTTTTTTGCTAAAGCAGAAGTAAAAATCAATGATTTGATGTTATACATGCAAGACAAAGTTGGTATGGAATACAATCCAGATGGTAACTTTTTAGCTCAGTTTTTTGCAAAAGAAAGTATTGGATCTACTTTTGATTTTGTTAGAAAATTTCTAACCAATATTTTAATGATTGTCTTTTTTACCATTCTATGGTTATCTGAGTCTATTAATATGCATCAGGTTTTAAACAATACAATTTTAAAAAGAAAGCATACGTCAATAAAAGCATTCATGAAAATTGAGAGAGATTTAATCACATTTATCAAGGTTAAGTTTTTAGTAAGTGCACTTACAGGATTATTTACAGGTTTGGCTTGCGTTTACTTTGATGTGAGCTTTCCTATATTTTGGGGCTTATTTGGATTTTTAATCAACTTCGTTCAAATGGTAGGCTCATTTATTTGCGTTATTTTATTATCAATTTTTGCGTTTGTAGAATTAGATCCAACAAGTACTTTATTCTTTTTCATTCTCTCTATAACCTTAGTACAAGTGTTATTTGGTGCCATTTTAGAACCGATTTTTATGGGAAAATCTTTTTCTATAAACGTCATAGCTGTGTTAATTATGTTGATGCTTTGGGGATTTATTTGGGGAATTCCAGGGTTAATAATGGCGATACCTATAACAGTATTTGTTAAAATTATTCTTGAGCAATTTCCAGGAACTAAAGTTGTTGCATCTTTACTTTCTGGTCCAGAACGTTCCATAAAATCTATAAAAAAATAACGTTTTATTTAGCCTTTCTTAATGCATCTTTATGACGATGCTATTTATTCAAAAGCATTAATATTTAACTAAATCTTTAATGTAAATCTTTTATCTTTCTAAAATCATTATTAATTTTTAGATATGGTTCACGGTACACATAATGCTGTCGCAGACGAGAGAAATAAAAACATAAAAATCTATATTAATGGAGACTATTTCCGCAGAGAAGATGCTAAAATATCAGTATTTGATAGTGGCTATCTTGTAGGAGATGGTATTTGGGAAGCCTTACGTTTGCATAAAGGTGTACTCGTATTTCTTAATGATCATTTAGATCGTTTATGGACATCTGCAGCAACCGTTGGGATGAAATTTCCATTTTCTAAAGAGGAACTCACTAATATTATTTGGGATGTTCTTAAACAAAATAATATGACAGATCATGTTCATGTAAGGATTATGATCACACGAGGCATCAAAAAAACACCTTCCCAAGACCCAAGACTTACCATTTCTGGACCTAATATTGTTATAATACCTGAGTATAAAAAAGCTTCCGAAGAAAGTAAAGAAAAAGGAATTACACTTTTTACCTCTACAATAAGACGTGGCTCACCAGATTATCTAGACCCTAGATTGAATTGCCATAGTAAATTACACGAAGTTCAGGCACTAATTCAAGCAATAGAAGCTGGAGCAGATGAAGCGCTTATGCTTGATGTTAACGGATTTGTATCTACTTGTAATGCAACAAATTTTTTCATTATAAAAAATGATGAAGTTTGGACATCAACTGGTCAATATTGTATGAATGGGATTACTAGAGCCAAAGTGATTGAAGCTTGTAAACGAAACAATATTACGTGCCATCAAAAAGACTTTTCGTTGTTTGATGTGTATGGTGCAGATGAAGCTTTTGTAACTGGTACTTTTGGAGGTTTAACTCCTGTAACCAAAATTGATGGACGAGAAATTGGAACAAAATCTTATGGCGATATGACTAAGAAGCTGAGTAATTTATACAGCGAACTCATTAATGAAGCGGTTGCAAATGGCTAAAACTATTAAACGAATATCTGTATGGTCTGGTCCTAGAAATATTTCTACAGCATTATTGTATAGTTTTGCTCAGCGTAATGACACCAAGGTTTTTGATGAACCTTTATATGCTTATTATTTGCGAAATTCTAAAGCTGTAGAATATCATCCTGGAGCCGACGATATATTATCTATGATGGAGAATGATGGTGAAAAAGTTGTGGACATGATGATTAATTCTACGGAAAGTGATGTGCTTTTCTTCAAGAATATGACACATCATTTGTTAGATTTAGATCGTTCATTTATGAAAGGATTAACCAATGTTATATTGACTAGAAACCCAATAGAGATGTTGCCTTCTTTTGATAAAGTGATTAAAAATCCTACTATAGATGATGTGGGTTATAAATTACATGTAGAATTAATTCAGGATTTTAAAAATAACAATATTGATTTTGTTGTCTTAGATGCTAAAAACGTTTTATTAAATCCCGAAGGAGTTTTAAAGCAACTGTGCTGTCATATAGATATTCCTTTTGATAAAAATATGCTACAATGGACGCCTTCACAACGAGAAGAAGATGGTGTTTGGGCTAAATATTGGTATAATAATGTGCATAAATCTTCTGGATTTGCTGAGTATAAACCTAAAAAAGATCTATTTCCGAAGCATTTAGAAAAATTATTAGAAGAGTGTTTGCCATATTATGTAGAACTGCAAAAAATGGCATTGACTTAAAGAAATACTAAATCTATATTAAAGGAGAAAATTCGGGAACAATTTTTGAGTATATTTCAATTATGAAAAAGACAATTATATTATTGGTAGTGTTGCTTGTTTCTATACAGGCATATGCATCATATATTTTAATTCCTATGGATGCCGAAGGACAGGACAACCATTTAAAAGCTTATGGAGTAACCTATTGGACATTAGAAAAACAATTAAAAGTTAAATGGCTTTTAAACTATAAAGGAGGTGCGTTTTTATTGCCTGACAGTGAAGAAATTCAAAGAGAATGCCAAATTAGAGGTGTTAGCTTTGAAGTGATTTCTAATTCTAAAGCAGAAGAAATTTTAGATTTAATAGCCAGTCCGTCCCAAAATATGGAAGCAGTTGTTCTAGAAAAAGCGCCTAAAATTGCAGTGTATACGCCAAAAGGTTTACAGCCTTGGGACGATGCAGTTACTATGGTTTTAACTTATGCCGAAATACCATACGATACCATTTATGATGAAGAAGTTTTAAATGATGCTTTATTATTATATGATTGGTTGCATTTGCATCATGAAGATTTTACGGGTCAGTATGGTAAGTTTTATAGAGCTTATCGCTCTGCGTCCTGGTATATAAGAGAGAAAAAAGAGGCAGAGGAGTTGGCAGCAAGCTTGGGATACTCTAAAGTTTCTCAAGAAAAATTAGCGGTTGCAAAAAAAATTAGAGAGTATGTTATTGGTGGTGGATTTATGTTTGCTATGTGTAGCGCAACAGATAGTTTTGATATTGCACTCTCTGCAGATGGTGTTGATATATGTGAGCCAATGTTTGATGGAGACGGTAGTGACGCAGGATACCAAAGTAAAATTGATTATTCTAAAACTATGGCATTTAAAGACTATTTGTTAGAAAGAAGTCCTAATGTATATGAGTTTTCTTCAATAGATATGACTAGAAAACGACGCATCCCTAAAACAACAGATTATTTCTCATTGATGGAATTCTCTGCTAAATGGGATCCAATACCAGCTATGCTTAACCAAAATCATACTGCTTTAGTTAAAGGATTTATGGGGCAAACTACATCTTTTACACGAGAAGAGATAAAATCTAATGTTTTAATTTTAGGAGAAAATAAGACTAATGGTGAAGCAAAATATATTCATGGTATTAAAGGAAAAGGATTTTTCACGTTTTATGGTGGTCATGATCCAGAAGATTATACACATAAAGTTGGTGACCCTAAAACCGAGTTAGATTTGCATCCTACATCTCCAGGATACAGATTAATACTTAATAATGTTTTATTTCCTGCTGCTAAAAAGAAGAAGCAAAAGACTTAAGTTTTATATTAAACCATTTAAATTTTTGAATGGTTTTTTTTATTTAATTTTATTAAATCCTAAATAACACATCATGGCATCAAAAAAGAAAATATTACAAAAAATACAAATAGTAATCACTAACCACTTTGATTCTCCACAAGATGCATTTGCTTTTTTTGATAAAAATGGAGATGGTAAATTATCAAAAAGTGAAATAGTTAGTTTGCTAAAACAAGCCGAAATTAGTGGTTTTATAAGAGGTTTAGTGTCATCTAAACTTATTGAAGGTTATGATAATGATGGTGACGAACTTATAGATTGGCAAGAATTTAAAAGTGCAGTAGCCGAAATTATGGATAATAAATAACCTCCACTTATCCATGTATAACCTCAAACAGTTTGTAAAACAACTTTTCTTCGCTATTATCTATTGGGTTTTAGCATTTTCGATTTTTATCCTTATTAGATTTGTTGCTCATGGTGAGGAGCAAGGCATCTCATTTATGAATCCAAAAAACAATGTTCCAGTTACAGAGTGGATTCATTTTGGTGTAATATTAGGAGTCTTAGTAGGAGTATTATATGCCATAATAGAGTTTATATTTAATAAATTTATTACAAAGAATATTTACTTAGGGTTATCCATTCTATTAAAAACTATAATCTATTTACTTGTATTAATATTTTCATTAACCTTTATAATTGAGATTATAGAAATAGATATGGACATTAATTTGCAAAATGAACGAGGTTGGTGGAAACAAAACTCCTTATTCTGGCTTGCAGCCTCTTATTTTTTTCTAGCGTCTTTTATTTTTTTATTTCTGAAATTATCTTTTGAGAAATTTGGTAGAGGTGTATTACTTAATTTATTAATTGGAAAATATAGAAACCCAACAGAAGAAGAGCGAATTTTTATGTTTGTAGATTTAAAATCATCTACTACAATAGCTGAAAAACTAGGACATAAAGAATATAGCAAACTGTTACAAGATTGTTTTTTTGATTTAGGAAAGATTCTATCTCGTTTTGATGGAGAAATCTATCAGTATGTAGGAGATGAAGCAGTCATAACTTGGAAACTTAAAAATGGATTAAAAAACAATAATTGTATAGAGTTGTACTTTGCTTTCGCAAAACAATTAAAAAGGCGATCAAAGTACTATCTCAAAAGATATAAGTTAGAGCCTTTTTTTAAGGCAGGTGTTCACGGAGGAGAATTAATAATAACTCAAGTTGGTACAGTTAAAAAGGAATTAGCATTTCATGGCGATGTCATAAATACAACCGCAAGAATACAGGACGAATGTAATAAACATGACGAATCTTTACTTATATCTGAAGAACTCCTTAATATGCTAGATCTTAAATTAAAATATAGTGCAAAAAACATTGGTAATATTTTGCTAAAAGGCAAAAGAGATACATTACAAATTATGGCTATTAATAATTAATGAGAACCCACATGGCAGCCACAAGCTCCTCTGGTGAAACTTTGAGTTTCTTCATGCCATGGGAAAGCTTGATTATATTTTGAATTTTCCCAATAGAATTCTGTACGTTCTTTTGGCTCGTTTCCAATTTCATTCATAGTCTCTGTATCATACATTCTACCATTAATCATAGTGTAAATAATACTTTCAGAATTACGTATATTTTCTAAAGGATTTTTATCCATAACGATTAAATCTGCCAACTTACCTTCTCTAAGAGAACCAATATCATTAGCTGCACCTATGTAATTTGCACCATTTATTGTTGCAGCTTGTAGTGCTTCATGATTAGACATACCACCTTGTTGTAGTAACCATAACTCCCAATGTGCACCAAGACCTTGTAATTGTCCATGCGCACCAAGATTAACTTTAACACCAGCATCACTTAATACTTTTGTGGTTTTAGAAACCAATATATGACCGTTATTATATTCTTCTTCAGGAATCATAATACGATGTCTAGAACGAGCATCAATTATAGATCTTGGTGTGTATTTTAAAAGCTTTTCATTTTCCCAAACATTGGTTTTTTCATACCAATACATTTCGCCATTCATACCTCCATAATTAACGATTAATGTAGGTGTATAACCAACATTACTATTGCCCCAAAGTTCTAATACATCTTTATAAACAGGAGCTACTGGTATATTATGCTCAACACCTGTATGTCCATCCATAACCATCGTAATATTGTGATAAAATGTAGATCCACCTTCAGGAACTACAAATATTCCTTCCTCTCTAGCAGCTTGTAAAACTTGTTGTCGTTGTTCTCGTCGTGGTTGATTATAACTTTTAACCGACAATGCTCCAAAAGCTTTAGTTCTTCTAATAGACGAACGAGCATCCTCAAGATTATTAATAACCGCTTTAAAATCTCCATCGGCTCCGTATAAGATAAAACCGGTAGAGTAGAGGCGAGGTCCTACAAGTGTTCCGTTTTTTTGTAGTTCAGACAGTGCAAAAACAGTTTCAGTATTTGCAGATGGGTCATGAGCAGTAGTCACACCATACGCTAAATTGGCATAAAACTGCCAGTGCTTTTGAGTTGTTAAACCAGATCTAAAACCTCCAATATGAGCATGAGCATCTACCATTCCAGGCATAATTGTTTTGCCAGTGACGTCATAAACTTTCGCATCTTTAGGAATAGAAATTTTAGTAGACTCTCCAATGGCTTCAATTCTATTATTATTAATTACAATTGTTCCATTTTCAATAACTTCATCTCCTTCCATGGTTATAATTCGCGCACCTTTTAAGGCAATTTTACCTTTTGGTTTATCCGTTTTTACTTCCAAGTTTATTTTTACCCCAGACTCTACAAGTTTCATTTCTTCGGAAACTTTAGTTGAATAATACATGTTGCCTAGAGTCCAATGTATAGATTTACTATCCTTTGACCAATGCAAATTGATTCCCGCATCTTTTGATAACTGGGTTATGGGTGTAAATTTTGATTTATCTGTTAAGTCTAAGGTTTGGCCAGCTTTAGGCATTGGAGCCATATAAACTTTGTGTAAATGAATGAACGCAATCCAATTACCGTCTGGACTTGGTACGAGACGGTTTCCGTGTTTTGATTTCACAAGAGTACGCTCGTCATAACCATTAAGATCTACACTTTTTAATTCTTTGGTTAAAGCACCAAAGAATTGACCACCCTTTTGGTAAATAATTCTAGTATTATCTTTATTGAACATCGCATAATCTCCCTCTTTTGAGATGCGTTTAGGATTAGTGCCATCAGCATTCATGAGATACAATCCCGTTTTCTTTGTAAAAGTTCTGCCTTGCTCATTGTTTCCACCTTCTTTACGATAAACAATATGTTTACCATTATGTGCATATGACGGATTTCTATAGATGCCTTTTTCCGAAGATAACTTTGTTGCTATGCCACCTGTAGATGAAATTGAATATATTGCGCCTAGATTTTCGTCGTTCCATGTTACATAAGTAATTGTTTTTCCGTCAGGAGAGAAGGTAGGTTCAAATTCAAAATCCAGTCCAGTGGTTAGACGTTTTGCTTTTCCGTTAGGTAATTTTTGTGTGTATAAATAACCTAAAGCATTAAATACAATAGAATTTCCATTAGGAGAAGTTATAGCATGACGAATTACTTTGGCGTCAAAAGTATTTGGGGCTACAGGTGTTTCAAATTCAACAGCTTTAGCTATTTTAATAGTAGTATCAACTTGAAATGGAATTTGAGAAACGTCTAGAGAACTTATATTAATCTTGTTGATTTTTCCTCCAGACCATATCACAATGTCCTCATTATTTGGCATCCAATTGAAGTTAGTATAGACACCAAAAATTGCCCATGCCTCTTGTTGATCTTTATTAAGCTGATCATATATTGGCCATTCTTCGCCAGTCTCTAGATCATGAATAAATAAAACAGATTTTGTACGAACTCTTTTAACAAATGCGAGTTTTTTACCATCTCTAGAAATTTGAGGTCTCGCTGCACCTCCAGGACCACCTGTTACTCTATCAATCTTTCCGCTTTCCATGTCATAACGATTGATAACATATATTTGACTATTAGGGTCTTTATTATATTGAAAAAAACCACCAGGATACACATCTTCACTATAATAAAGGTATTTTCCATCTGGTGATAACGTTGGTTCATTAACATCTTGTTGGTCGTTTTTCTTCTTGGTGAGTTGTATACCACTTCCACCGGTTTTATGGTACATCCACATTTCGCCAGCTCCAAGTGACCTACTAGAGGTAAAATGTTTTCTTGCAATTAAATATTTACCATCTGGCGTCCATATAGCATTGTTTAATAGTCTAAAATTTTCTTTAGTAATTTGTTTTGCATTAGAACCATCGTTTTTCATTATCCAAATATTATCTCCGCCTCCAGCATCACTGGTAAAAGAAATGTGTTCTCCATCTGGACTAAATCTTGGTTGTACCTCAAAAGCAAGTCCTTCTCTTAAAATTTGAGCTTCACCACCATTTATATTTAATTTATAAATATCTCCTAGTAAGTCAAAAACAATAAATTTACCATCTGGGCTTACATCGAGATTCATCCATGTACCTTCATTAGTAGATAATTTAATTGCTTTAAAATCCCAGTCTCCTTTTGGATTAGATACATCCCAAGGTTTATCTTTTTCTAAATTTTTATTATCCTGGCTATAGGTGTTTGTAGTAAGTAATAAGAGGAGGGTTGTAATGAGTGAACTAAGTTTCATTTAATTAGTTTTAATTGAATTGTAAGTTAGTTAAAAAAAAGAAAATGATTTCTAAACTTTAAAAAAGATAATTAAAACGTAAATGGAAAATTAGATATAAAAAAAACCGATTCATTTCTGAATCGGTTTCTATAAGCGAATTGATGTTATTAATTAGGCAAACGCCTTATTTTACTTTGTTTACTATAGCTTCAAAAGCTTGTGGATTATTCATAGCTAAATCTGCAAGAACTTTACGGTTCAATTCGATATTATTAGCTTTGAGTTTACCCATAAATTTTGAATAGCTCATTCCATGCTGTCTAGCTCCTGCGTTAATACGCATGATCCATAATGAACGGAAATTTCTCTTTTTTACTCTACGGTCTCTATACGAGTATTGCATCGCTTTGTCAACCGCGTTTTTTGCTACTGTCCAAACGTTTTTACGTCTTCCGAAGTAACCTTTTGCTTGCTTAAGAACCTTTTTTCTTCTGGCTCTTTTTGCTACTGAATTTACTGATCTTGGCATTTCTTAATTGTTGTTTTTGTAGTAGGCGATCTAAATTTGATACTTGCTAAATAATTTTGCCTAACTCCAGGGTTTATAAATTTGTTTTAACCGATTAAAATAAAATTACTTTAAACGTAACATTACTTTAATATTGTTCTCATCTGCTTTATGTACTAAGGCATCATGAGTTAATTTAAGCTTACGCTTTTTAGACTTCTTTGTTAAGATGTGACTCTTAAAAGCATGCTTTCTTTTAATTTTACCAGTACCTGTAAGCTTAAAACGCTTTTTAGCACTAGATTTTGTTTTCATTTTAGGCATTGTTTCCTATTTTATTTACGATTCGCTTATTATTTTTAAATACTGACTCGAAGCGTCGAGTTCAGTTTATTTTACTTTTTTTGGGGCTATGAACATTGTCATTCGCTTACCTTCTAATCTTGGCATTTGTTCAACTTTACCTAATTCTTCAAGATCTTGAGCTAATCTTAATAATAAGATTTGACCTTGTTCTTTAAATATTATTGATCGTCCTTTGAAAAACACAAATGCTTTCAATTTTGCTCCGTCTTTTAAAAACTTCTCAGCATGTTTCTTTTTAAATTCATAATCATGATCATCTGTTTGAGGACCAAAACGAATTTCTTTGATTGTTACCTTTGTTGCTTTAGATTTTAGAGCTTTATCTCGTTTCTTTTGTTCGTAAAGAAACTTTTTATAGTCCATAACCTTGCATACAGGAGGATCAGCTTTTGGTGAAATTTCAACAAGATCTAGCCCTTGCTCATCTGCGATTGCTAATGCATCTTTTGTTGCATAAATCCCTACTTCAATATTATCGCCAACAAGTCTTATCTTCTCGGCTCTAATTTTAGAGTTAATTTTGTGTTGATCTTCTTTTACTACTCTCTTAGAGTTGTGTCTTCTACGTATTGCTATGGCTTATATATTTAAGTTAAACTAATTTTTATTTAAACGTTTTTAATGTTTTATTCACTTCGGTTGTAATGATTTCTGAAAACTCATCTACACTAATCATGCCTAAATCTTCGCCTCCATGTTTTCGCACAGAGATTTTGTTTTCATTCTCTTCATTCTCGCCAATAATAATCATAAACGGTATTTTGTTCATTTCAGCTTCACGAATTTTCTTTCCGATCGTCTCATTTCTATTATCTACGAGGGCGCGAATTTCGTGATTTTCTAGCAAATTTAAAACTTTTTCCGAGTATTTTTCATATTTCTCGCTTAATGATAATATAATTACCTGCTCAGGCATAAGCCATAACGGGAAATTGCCTCCAGTATGTTCTAATAAAATTGCAATAAAACGTTCCATACTTCCAAATGGAGCACGATGTATCATTATAGGTCGGTGTAGCTCGTTATCACTGCCTTTATAAGTTAAATCAAAACGTTCAGGCAAAGTGTAATCTACTTGGATTGTTCCTAATTGCCATTGTCTTCCTAGCGCATCTTTTACCATGAAATCTAATTTTGGTCCATAAAAAGCAGCTTCACCAGTTTCTACAACATAATTAAGTCCCTTATCTATAGCAGCATTCAATATGGCCTTTTCTGCTTTTTCCCAATTTTCATCGCTACCAATGTATTTATCTGGATTTTCTGGGTCTCTTAAAGAGACCTGTGCTGTAAAGTTTTCGAATCCTAAAGAACCAAACACATATAATACTAGATCTATAACATCTTTAAATTCTTTATCTAATTGGTCTGGTGTACAAAAAATATGAGCATCATCTTGAGTAAAACCTCTTACACGAGTTAAACCATGTAATTCTCCACTTTGCTCATATCTGTAAACAGTACCAAATTCAGCAAAACGTTTTGGCAAATCTTTATAAGACCATTGTTTACTATTATAAATTTCACAATGATGCGGACAATTCATGGGTTTTAGCAAAAATTCTTCACCTTCCTTTGGAGTCATTATAGGTTGAAAACTATCTTCTCCATATTTTGCATAGTGTCCAGATGTTTCATAAAGCTCCTTTTGTCCTATATGTGGTGTAACAACCATTTCATAACCTGCTTTTTTTTGCGCAGCTTTTAAAAAGTTTTCTAAACGCTCTCTTAATGCAGCACCTTTAGGCAACCATAAAGGAAGACCTTGACCAACTTTTTGAGAAAATGTAAATAATTCTAATTCTTTGCCTAATTTTCTATGATCACGCTTCTTAGCCTCTTCTAAAAGGTGTAAGTATTCAGTTAATTCTTTTTGCTTCGGAAATGAGATACCATAAATCCTAGTCAATTGTTTATTATTCTCATCACCTCGCCAATAAGCTCCCGCTACAGACATGATTTTTATAGCTTTAATTATTCCAGTGTTTGGAATATGTCCTCCACGACATAAATCGGTAAATGTTGAATGATCACAAAATGTGATAGTACCATCTTCTAGATTTTCAATTAACTCTACCTTATATTCATTATTTTGAGATTTATATAAAGATAATGCTTCATCCTTAGTTACATCTCGCATTTTAAAATCATACTTTCCCCTTGCTATCTCAAGCATTTTATTTTCAATGGTTTTGAAATCTTTTTCTGATATTGTATAATCACCTAAATCCACATCATAATAATATCCATTTTCAATAGCTGGTCCAATTGATAATTTTATACCTGGATATAATTCTTCTAATGCTTGAGCTAAGATATGAGATGTTGAATGCCAAAATGCTTTCTTACCTTCATCATTAGACCAAGTAAACAATACTAATGCTCCATTACTATATAATGGAGTAGAAGTTTCTATTGTCTGTTTATTGAATTTTGCTGAAATTACATTTCTCGCAAATCCCTCACTTATACTTTTAGCAACATCCATTGGAGTTACTCCTTCTTCAAAAGTTTTAATAGTGCCATCTGGCAAAGTAATATCTATCATATATAGTAAACTATGTAATTAAGCATACAAAGATAGTATCTTAAATATTTACATACAATATATGTTATGTATAATCCTAACATTATAATGAATTTACATGTTTCGGTTTAGTTTGGGATTTCTTTTTATAATTTTCAAGGTTCTAAAGCTTTCATTATAAGGGTTTCCAGAATAAAAATAAAAATAGTTTAAAAAAGCTTTGGAATAAAGAAA
>CANKZZ010000005.1 GCA_947488655.1 uncultured Psychroserpens sp.
TTTGCCTGAGCATCTGCTGCTTCTTTTGCTTTTTGTTCTGCTAATAATTTTGCTTGAGCATCTGCTGCTTCTTTTGCCTTTTGTTCTGCTAATAGTTTTGCCTGAGCATCTGCTGCTTCTTTTGCTTTTTGTTCTGCTAATAATTTTGCTTGAGCATCTGCTGCTTCTTTTGCTTTCTGTTCTGCCAATAGTTTTGCTTGAGCATCTGCTACTTCTTTAGCTTTTTGTTCTGCCAATAGTTTTGCTTGAGCATCTGCTGCTTCTTTTGCTTTTTGTTTTGCCAATAGTTTTGCCTGAGCATCTGCTGCTGCTTTAGCTTTTTGTTCTGCTAATACTTTTGCCTGAGCATCTGCTGATGCTTTAGCTTTTTGATCTGCTAATAGTTTTGCCTGAGCATCTGCTGCTGCTTTAGCTTTTTGTTCTGCCAATAGTTTTGCTTGAGCATCTGCTACTTCTTTAGCTCTTTGTTCAGCTAATAGTTTTGCCTGAGCATCTGCTACTTCTTTAGCTCTTTGTTCTTTAACAGCTAAACTTGCAGCATTATCATTTTCCGAAGCATTATTAGTAGGTGCCACTTTTTTAGGCGTCGTTATCTTAGCTATTTTTGGTTTTTTCTTATTATTAGAACTTAATAAACCGCTCACCTCGTCACCACTACTATAATCGTATCGTTCATTATTTTTAAATCTATAAGCCAACGTAAACTCATGTGAAGAACCAAAGGTGGATAGGTCTCCAATGGCTTTTTCATAATTGTACTCTAATGCAATTTGCGATGTAATATTAATACCTAGTCCGCCAGATACTCCATATCGTGTATTATAACCAACTTGTGCCCAAATACCTTTTGGAACAGTTAACATAGCTATTGCAGACAATATAGTTTCATCTTTTTGAAACTCAGATCTTAGTAAACCCGAAAATTTACTTTCATCAAAAAAGCCACGACTAGTCATCATATAACCTGTGTACATAACATGAGCTTGTATACTTTGCTTTGGGTTATCTTCAATAAGAGTAGAGGTTTGAAAATTGTATAAGGCAAGGTTGTTTATCGATATACCAAAGTCTAAAAAGCCTGTACCATAATTGATTCCTGGATTTATTGTTAACAAAAAGTTTTCTGGTACGTTTTGTAAAGAAGGATCATCAAAATTGGTAATAACATTACCTGTATTTACTCCACTTTTATAAGCACCAATATTAAGCCCAAAAGTTAAATTGCTGTCTCTTTGTAACTGTGCGTTATATGCAAAATTTAAAATACCACCAAACGTAGTTAAAACACCATAGTTTTGTTGAAACACACCAATACCTGCACCAATATTTTCTCCAAATCTTCCAGAATAACTTCCTAAATAGGTGAGAGGTGCATTCTCAAAATCTACCCACTCTCGTTTATTAGAAAAGCTAATAAATTTTGATTGTTCTCTAACAAAACTAAAAGTAGGGTTAATAGCAAAACGATTAAATGTTAATGAGTTTCTAACTGGCAGATCAAGAGAAACCACTCCATCATCTTCTTGAGAATAGAATAACTGTATAGTACAGAGAGATAATATTAAAACAAAAAGATGTGTTTTCATATTATTTAATTACTGTTATTGACCCTTTTTTGGTGTCGTTATTGCTTGTTGTTATCACGTAATAATATACTTGATTCACACTGTTTATATTTAAATCATTTTCTGGCCAGTTATTGCCATAATTATCTGTTTGCAAGACTACTTTACCAGTATTATTCATTATTAAAACATTAGTGTTAGTACCTTGTGTGTATAATACTGGTATCATCCAAGTATCATTTACGCCATCTCCATTTGGGCTAATAACGTTTGGTATTTGTTCTACATCTGGAAAAGGATCAAAAGCCTCTTCTATTTCAAACTCAAATTCTCGAGAACCTGTACAACCAGAAGTTTCTGTGACTATAACTTTATAAACCCCAAATTGTGTTGCTTCGTAATTATCTTCGGAAACATTAGCAATTACATTATTATCTAAATACCATTCAAATACGGGACCAACAGCATTTGTAGTAACCGTTACTGAAAGAGATTCTCCTTCTTCTATAGTTTCAATATCTGAAACATTTAAATTTGCATCAAACAACTCACTTAAAAGTTCTATCTCACCAGCAGCCATACAGTCTCCTAAATCTACTTGAACTGCATAAGTACCAGACTCGGTAGTTTGTAACATTTGTGAGGTTTCATCTGCTATAATATTACCATCCTTAAACCATTGATAAGAATTACCAGAAATAGTACTCAAAGTGGTAGCTCCATTTGCTGGACAAAAAGGATTTCCTAAACTAGATGAAATGCCTGCATTGGCATCTCCAGATATAACTTCGCTAATGGTAACACGATTAGAAAAAGAATTTGAGGTACAAGTACCATAATTTGTTTCTACAAAATAAGTGCCTTCTTCATTAACAGTTAGTGATGCGCCATCTGCTACAAAAACCGAAGTAGTTGGTCCTGTTTCCTTATACCATTTATAGGTTAGAGTAGGGTAGTTTAATGGAGAATCATTTGTTCCTGTTCCAGGATTATCTATTGTAAGTAAATAATTACCTCCAGAGCAATATGCACCATTAGAAACTAAATTATTTATAGAAAATGGTGAGTCTTGTATTTTATAATATGCTGCAAAATTAGATGAACCAGAGCTTGTTGCTGCTGGAGCACTACTTTTTATTCTAATTCTATAGTTTTCTCCAGCAGTTGTAGTTGGTAAAGAAAAATTAAGTGTGGCTGGCGATGTGGTTACTTCGCCAGGATTTGATGTAAAAATTACAGTTGCTGTAGAGAAATCTCCATCTGCATCTGACAATTCTATAGAAAACTGATTTGAGGCATTTAAGCCACTCTCTGGAGAAAAAACAAAAGTTGTACTATAGCTATTAAATGTATTGCTCGCACATGCCTGACTAAATCCTAAATTGGGCGAGCCAATAACGATTTGTGCATTTAATTTTTCCGAAGAAAAAAATAGGAAAACACAGAGTCCTAAGATGAGTCTTGTGAGGAGATTAGAGTTATACATTAGTTTAGGGCGTAATTTTGTATTCTATAAGCAGTTTGTTATTATATTAAATTAATCTTCATCATCTTCATCATCAATTAAGTCATTTGAAGCAAAAATTCTATTTATTCTTAGTCTAAAATCTGGTCTAGATTTATCGTTTGCAGCAATAAAGGTTTCAGAGTCTGGACCTTTAGAGTACACATTATCAAAAGCTCTACTACCATACCAGTTTTCTAAATCTGCGTTGTTAGAAAATCCATTTCTAAAGATGTTTCCTTTACAATTATTAAAGTAGGTTCTTGTAAATTTTAGCTTTGTTAAATTTTCTTGATTAATATTTATGTTTTCATCTAATATTACAGCTGGATTAAATCCTGAAATTACACTAGTATCTAAAGAAAACGAGGTGTCTGCACCAATGTAAATAGCCTCGCTTACTAAGCCCATTTTAATATCATTATTTAAATCTGAACTTAGATTGATGAGTGTTAAATTTGCAGCTGCAATAAAGGTTTGCTCTTTATTAAAATCTGTATCATCTTTTACATCATAACCTGCAACATAAATAGATCTAGAAACATCTGAACCAGATACGTAAGGAGATCTGATTGCTAAAGAGTTGGCAATCCAAACTTGTGCTCCATTATTAAATTTATAATCGTTACCAGCAGATTTGTACGAAACCATTTGGTCTAAAATGAGTTTTCCTCCCATAATATGAAATGAATCGCCTTCACAGTAACTTACCATTATATTTTCTATAATTGTTTGTTGGCCAACGCCTGCAAGAGTTAATGCATTGAAATAACCAAAATCTTTTGTTCGTTTACCTGCAAATTCAATTCTTACAAATTTTAATACACCAGAGCTACTATCTGGATTATTTCCTCCATAGCTTAATGTTTGGGCTGCCGATGGTTTTAAACCATAGTTTAGAGCAACTTCATTACCAAAATTGTTTGTTGGCGCATCACCAAGTATAAATAATCCTCCCCAATCTCCTGGTTTTTTTACACTTCGGCTAGAAGTAAAAATGATAGGATCTGTTGAGGTACCTTCGGCAATGATTGAAGCACCACGACTAATAGTAAGTGATCCTTTAGTTTTAAAGTCTCCAATAATTACAGTTCCAGGTTCTATAGTAAGTGTTACACTATCTGTAACAAAAACATCTCCTAATAGAAGATATATATCTCGTTTAAGTAATTTGGTGTTTTTAGTAATATTGCCAGAGAGTATTTGTGTAGGCTTACCGTATTCAATTTTATTTGGTTTAAACTCAGTCCATGGATTTAGCCAATTATTATAGCCTATAATTCCTTTTTCTTGCTGAGCAACCACGTTGCCAGACACTAACAATATCATTAGTGCGATAAGAGTATTTTTTTTCATAATAGGTTAATTATTTAAGATTAGTGGGCTCTAATATTATATAACCAAAAATAGCTTATATCCTTATGAAACGCAAATAATATCGACGAAATACATCAATATATATGATATTGAAGTTTATTCTTACAAATAAATATAGTTTAATTCATATATTTATACTGAATTTGAACATTTTACTCCTTTTATGAGAAATAATTATTTCAAATCATAATAAAAAAAAGCCTTGGTATTTCTACCAAAGCTTTAAATAAAATATAACTAAACAAATAATAAATTAGTCGGTTTTGAAATCGTTATAAGTGTGCAACGATTTTAATGTTTCTTCATAAAATAATATGGCAGCGATTAAGTCTCTCGTATCAGAATATGGTAATATTTTTTTCTGGAACTCAATAGTACTATCAAAATACTCAACAGAGGCATCTCTATTAACTTCTAATGCCTTTTTATTCTCTTTAGTTTCAGGTATCCCAAGAGATCCCATAGTAACACCAGGTTTTGTTGCAAATGCTATATTTGGCAAAATGTTTACAATAACTTGTATACGCTCACCATATAACTTAAGTAGTTCTCCTTTAGACATTTTGTCTAATTGATCAAAATTATGGTATTTAGATATATTTACTTTACCACTTATAATAGTAATTTCTTTATCCTTTTTTTGAGCGAAAGTTAAGCTTACCATTAGAAAAAAAATGGCAATACATAATGTAGATTTTGTTTTCATTTTAAAGTTTTTTTAGATCTGGGTTAAACAAATCTATACAATTAATTAAAAAAAACAATTAAATTCTGGCTTTTTTTACAAATTATTTTACTCTATGAAATACAAATTTCATAGTTTAAAGGCTTATTTAGTGGATTAAATGCATTTTTATTCGACGAAATACTTTTTGATTTTCTTTTGGTTTCATTTAAAATAGAGGTGTAAATTTTCACAAAAAATGACTTAAAAATTTTTAGAGTTTGACATTATATTAAAAAATTTTATGAACTACTCGTGGTTATTTCATCGTTATTAATTGCACACTTTTTCTGTTTATCGCAAAAAATAGTGCATTGGTATGATTTTTAAGGGTTTGAGTTATAAATCATTCATTTTTGATAGAATTTATACTTAACCTCATGAAAAAATTAATAGCCCTAACAACTTTTTTCTGTGTCATTGGATTTACTTTAAATGTCACAGCACAAGAAACTTCGAACATTTCCGAATTAAACAAACAGGATTACATAGAACGTCATCCCATCTATGACTATAATGCTCAAACCATAAGTGCTGTAGATAGTATAGCAGATTTTAGAGCCAAAAAGAAACCTCTTATATTAACAGGTATTATTTATCAAAAAGACGGTGTAACTCCTGCCAAAGATGTCATACTATATATTGAACAAGCTGATGAGAATGGAGATTTTGATTTAAGAAATCATAATGACAAACGTTATACTCACCATAGAGGTTGGGTAAAAACAGATGCTAATGGTCGATATACGTTTTATACATTTGTTCCAGGTAATGATAGACGTTATAACCAATTGTCTCAATTATTTCCAACTATTAAAGAACCTTCAAAACCTGCATATAATTTAGAGTCGTTTTTATTTGATGAAGATCCACTACTCACAAGACTATGTCGCAAGAAAATTGCTAAAAAAGGAGATCCGACTCGTATTTTAAAACCTGTAGAAAAAGATAATCTATTATTGGTCGAAAAGAATATTGTACTTTCTAACAATACAGTTGTATCTAACTAATACATTACTCTTATTTTTCTATCACTAATTTTTGACCAATTTTTAATACCGAATTACGCTTTATTGTGTTTGTATTGCAAATTGATGTAATAGAAACGTTATTTCGTTTTGAGATACGAGATAATGTATCACCAGATTTAACTACGTAAATAGATTTCTGTTTTACAAGACTTGCTAATGCTTCTTCTTCGGTAAGAAGTGGTTTTATGAGACTTTCTTTTTTGGAGTTATGATAAATAGGCCTTGTCCATTTTTTGGTAATCCAAAGTTCGTTTGCTCTTATTTTATTGTCATCATTAAACTCAAATAAATATTCTGGATTTATTGACACTCCATTGTAATTTATTACCAAATGTAGGTGGCTACCTCTGGCATTGCCCGACACTCCACCTTTACCAATATATTGGCCTTTAGTGAGTGTGTCGTTTTCTTTTACCCCATATTCAGATAAGTGCGCATAGACGGTTTCTAATCCGTTAAAATGTCTAACAACCACAGTTTTACCATGACCTCTACTATAACGAGACATTCTAACAATACCGTCAAACATGGTATAAAGACTATCTCCTGTAACTAAATCTATATCAATTCCTTTATGTGCTCGTCCTCTTCGCCAACCGTATCGTGAGGTCACCACTTTATTTTTATCAATTGGTGAGTGGTATGTAGAGTCTCTAAATTGAATTTGCAACGGAAACTCTAAAGTTACATCATTATAAGGATTGTAAACTGTATGATCCCAATAATTAGCTTTTATATCTATAGGCTCAATATTATATTCTTGGACAACTATTTCAGATTTTACTGAGTCTTCAATAACACTTTTTAACTTTAATTCTGAAAAATCAATTGCAGGTAGGTTTGGCTTTTTTTGCGCATAAACACTAAGAGAGAGTGCAAACGCAAACAGTAAAATAATAGATCTCATAACTTTTGATAGTACTTTAAATTTTCAGTTTCCGAAGATATAAAAATTATAAACGTTATAAAATACCAATGTATTGTTGGTAGAGAATCAAAGATTTTTGGTTGTTTTTATTGAGTGGGAATATATGTGCCCAAAAACTGTGAGAGATAAATTTTAATACTGTACCAGAATCTAACTTTTAGATCTTTAATTAATGGTTATTAAAGGAAATACCTCTAACAAAAAGAATGTTGTTAAGTCACAAATAAAACTATTGTGATTAATTTAAGCATAAAAAAATACAGATTTAACAGTGTATTAGTGAGGTTGCAACCTGAGTTTAACTTAATAACTGGCTTGTATTTAATGTAGAATGTAAAAGATCAAAACCCTTGAACAGATTATTTTTTAATGCGTATAGGTTTTAAATGAATTAATCCTAAAAAATCTAATACTTTAATAATAACATAAGTTACATCAATCTCGTACCATTTGTAACCAAAATTAGCTCTACTAGCATGTCTGTGATGATTATTATGATAACCTTCTCCCATCATTAAAAAATCAAACCTAAATAGATTTTTACTCGTATTTTTCATTTTAAAATTGACATAACCATAAATGTGACCAAACCAATTAATAATAACACCGTGTATTGGAGCCATTAAAAATGTTATTGGTAATAACAACCATTGCCACCAAGCAGTAGCAAAAATCGCAAAAAACAGTACATAAAGAGACATCCATAGTAAACGAGAAAAACGAGAGCTAGCAAAGGCGTCAAAAGCCTTCCACTGTGGTACATTTTTAGTAAAACGCTCATCTATTGCAATACGTTGTTTATTGATATCCTGGTAAACTGTTTTAGTTTTCCACATCATAGCAAACACATTAGCGTCATGAGATGGTGAGTGTGGATCTTTTTCTGTATCTGTATAAGCGTGGTGCATACGATGCATTATTCCATATCCATAAGCGCTCAAATAACTTGAGCCTTGAAAAATCCATGTAAGTATAAATGTAAGTCGCTCCATTGGTTTAGACATCGTAAAAACTTGATGTGCTGCATAACGGTGTAAAAAGAACGACTGAAAAAATAAGCCTCCATACCAAAGCACTAAGACAAAAATAACAATAACCATAACCTTTTTTTGCAAAGATAAATGCACAATACGTGCCAAACAATGAACCTAAATCAATTAAAAGCCTAAGGTTTTCTTAAATAAATAAAATAATGGTTTAAATCAATAATATAAAAAAGAGTAGTAGCCTGATGAATAGGTTATATGCGCTTTCTAATTCGGCTTAAAGCCTGAGCTGTTATACCAATATATGAACTAATATATTTTAACGGTATATCTTTTAACAACTCTGGTCGTTCTTTAAAAAGTTTAAGATAACGTTCTTCTGCAGTTAGATTTAGTAAATTTTGCTCGCGTTTAGATTTGATTAAAAATAAACGCTCTGCTGTTAATCTACCAATAAGATTACCAATTTGAGTATGGTTATAGACATCTTGCAAATCCTTATAAGTAATACTTAGAATAGTTGTATTTGTTAATGCTTGTAGTTGATAAGCAGATGGAGTTTGTGTTAAAAAAGAATCGTAAGCACTAATAAATTGATCTTTAAAACTAAAACCGAATGTAATTTCTTTATCTGGATTTTCTTTAGGTATAAATAAGCGTACAACACCAGACTCTATAAACGAAATATGATTTTCTACCTCATTAAGTTTTAAAAAAACCGTTTTTTTGGCAATAACACGTCTCTGTAACTTAGACATAAAAAATTTCCAGTCTGAGTCAGATATATTAGCAATTTGATCTAAGTAAGCTTTAATTTGCTGCACGTTATAAGCTATAGTTTTAAAGGGCGAAGATATACATTTGTTAGATTAGATTCCTACCAATTTGTGTTTCAAAATTTTTTGAATATCTATATTATTTTTCTGCGGAATGAGAAATGCATTTAAATCATCTAAGTGTGTTATTTGTTCACTTTTATCAATAAAACCATAGCCTAAATATTCATTATCTTTTATTAAAACAAATGCTTCTTCATTGCTATGTCTACCTTTTTCTTTTAAAACAAACTCTTGCTTAGCACCTGTTATAAACTCTATTGCTTGCTGCACACGCTCGTTATAATCTTCACTTAATTCTTCACCTTTACAAATACCTTTACAATTTGTAATGTTATAATGAGAGCATTCCCATACAGATTCTTGCAAATGACAATATTTAGGACAAAGATTATATTGAGCACAAATTTTCTCCATATATAACCTCACATCTCTGGTATTGTAAAATGTTATTAACGGGTTTGGAGTTAATTTCCCTTTATTCATAGCAAGATGTAAAACACCATTTCTATCCTCATAAGAAAAAATAGAGAAAGACTGTATTGTTCTTTTGGCCACTTTATTATACACAGGAAAATTATGTTTTATTGCAGCATCTTCCATCAATAAAGCAATAAGTTCGCTTCCAGACAATTTAAAATCGATATCTCCAGTTTCTCTAACCATATTAAGTGATTTTTTTGTCTTACTATAAAAATGACTTAATACTCTTTTTTTTATATCCTTTGCTTTACCAACATATATAATCTTACCTTTTTTATCTTTAAAAAAATAAATACCAGGAGCATTTGGTAAGGCTTCAAAAGTTTCTTTTGGTAAATTAGGTGGTAAGGTTGCTTCTCTAGAATTTTTCTTCATAAACGCATTAAAAACGTCTAATGCTTCAGGTTGTTTTAGTAATAACTCAAATAAAATTACAGTAGCTTCTGCATCGCCTCGAGCTCTATGTCTATCTACTAAATCTATATTTAACGCCTTACATAATTTACCCAAACTGTAAGATTTATGTCCAGGTAATAACTTGCGAGATAATCTAACAGTGCATAATTTTTTTCTTCGGAAATCAATTCCCAATCGTTTAAATTCTCCAGCAATGATATTATAATCAAAATTTACGTTGTGAGCTACAAAAACAGAATCTACTGTTATATCAAGAACCTCTTGAGCAATATCTGCAAAAACCGGAGCATCGCATACCAATTGATTATCAATACCTGTTAGAGCAGTAATGTGCATAGGTATATCGCTCTCTGGATTAACAAGTGATGTAAATTCATCTATTACTGTAGTACCATCGTATTTAAAAATCGATATCTCTGTCATACGATTTCCCCTTCCAGTAGTTTCTACATCAATAACGGTGTATATCATAATACTTTAAAGTATGTGATTTTTAGTCTAAAATTAATGAGTGGTTTGATAGTAAGTGGTTAGGTGTGTAAGATAAATATTTATATTTAAAATAAATGTGCTTTTTATCAATTATAATTGACGTTTTTAGCTTTTTTAATTCAATTAACTATATTACTTTAAAATCTACACGTGTTGCAATAAAAGACGTTTATCTTTGCCAAAAAATATATCATGTCTACATCCTTTTCTAATTTAGGTATTAATCAAGAAATACAAGATAGTCTAATTAAATTGCAAATTTCTACGCCTACAGATATTCAGAAAAAAACAATACCTGTTATTCTTAAACAAAAAGAAGATTTAGTTGTTTTAGCAAAAACTGGTACAGGAAAAACTGCTGCTTTTGGCTTACCATTACTGCAGTTAGTAGATTTAGACAATGATAGTGTACAAGCTCTTATATTAGCGCCAACACGAGAATTAGGTCAACAGATTTACAGCAATTTAATAGATTTTTCTTCGGAAAGTCCAAACATTTCTATCACGTCTGTATGTGGAGGAATTCCTATAAAACCACAAATTGAACGTTTAAAAACCACAACACATATCGTTGTAGCAACTCCTGGACGTTTGGTTGATTTGGTAGAACGAGGTGCTATAGATATCAAAAGTATAAAGTACTTAGTGCTTGATGAAGCTGATGAAATGATTACCGCTTTAAAAACTGAAGTGGATACGATTATAAAAGGCATTCCAAAAGCTCGGCGAACATTATTGTTTACAGCAACGATGTCTGGAGCTATAAAACAACTGGTTCAAAATTACATGTCAAAACATGTCATCCAATTGGAGGCTGATATGGTAACTCTTGGTCATCAAGGTATAGATCATCAATATGTCGTTGTAGAACCTATAGAAAAATTAGAAGTGTTGCTACATTTTTTAAATTCGAGAAATGGAGAACGCGGTATTATATTTTGCAAGACCAAAGCAGCAGTAAATAAATTAGCAAAAAAATTAGCCATCAATAAATTTTCATCTGGAGCCATTCATGGAAGTTTAACGCAAGGGATTCGTGATCGTATCATGGGACAATTTAGAGAAGGCTATATTGATATTTTAGTTGCTACAGATTTGGCAGCTCGTGGGATTGACGTAAAAGATGTTGCATATGTTGTTAATTATCATCTACCAGATACTTACGATGCTTATGTTCATAGAAGCGGACGTACAGCACGAGCAGGAGCAAAGGGCTTGTCATTAAGTGTGATTCAAAAAGAGGAAGTAGAAGACATTCCAGAATTTGAAGCCGAATTAGGTTTGGTGTTTACTGAATTTAAAAAAGCAGATGCTCAAAGTATCGAAGAAAACAATGGTTTGTTATGGGCTAGAAAAATTTTTAAAACGAAGCCTAATCGTGACATTTCCGAAGATTTTAAATCTCAAATTAAAACGATTTTTCATCATTTAACAAAAGAGGAATTGGTAGATAAAATCCTTGCGAATTATTTGGCACAAAACAGTACTGATAATTCAAAACTGGAAACACCTAAAAAGGCTAAAAAGAAATAAGATATGGCAAATGATATAAAAAATCAGCAGGATATTCTATCAAAGTTAAATATTGAAGCTTTGAATCCTATGCAAGTGGAAGCTGTTTCTATTATTGAAACATGTCCAAATACTATAATTTTATCTCCAACAGGTACAGGGAAAACATTAGCTTTTGCATTACCATTATTGGATCTCTTAGATCCTGAATCTTCAGAAATTCAAGCTTTAATCATAGTGCCTTCTAGAGAATTAGCCATTCAAATTGAACAAGTCATTCGTTCTATGGGTTCTGGTTATAAAGTTAATGCGGTTTATGGAGGTAGACCAATGTCTAAAGATAAAATTGAGCTTAAACATAACCCTGCAATTTTAGTAGGAACTCCAGGTAGAATTCTAGACCATTTTGATAATGATCGTTTTTCTAAAACTCATATTAAAACACTCATATTAGACGAGTTTGATAAGTCTTTAGAGAATGGTTTTGAGGAAGAAATGAAAGCGATTCTCTATTATTTACCTAATTTAAGTAAACGTATTTTAACATCTGCCACTCAAGCAGTTGACGTTCCTAAATTTGTTGAATTAGAAAAGCCATTCATAATAGATTATTTGAGTGAAAAAGATGAATCTAGGTTAGCGCTTAAATTGGTTATTTCTCCAGATAAAAACAAACTATCAACCTTACTAGATTTAGTTTTGCATATTGGAAATCAACCAGGCATTATCTTTTGTAATTTTAGAGATAGTATCAATCAAGTGAGTGATTTTTTGAATAAGAATCGTATTAGTCATGCCTGCTTTTCTGGAGGCATGGAGCAAAAAGATAGAGAGCGAGCACTCATAAAATTTAGAAATGGCACTTGTCAATTATTAGTTGCTACAGATTTGGCTGCTAGAGGTATTGATATTCCAGAAATGAAATTTATTATTCATTATGAATTGCCAATCCATGAGGAAGAATTCATTCATAGAAACGGTAGAACTGCTAGAGTTGATGCAAAAGGGACGTCTTATATTCTGAAATGGAAAGATCAATTATTACCGGACTTTATTAAAGAAACAGATCCAATAGATATTTCGAGTAAAGCACCTCATAAAAAGCAATATTGGGAAACTTTGTTCATTTCCGGAGGACGAAAAGATAAAATATCAAAAGGAGATATTGCTGGTTTATTTTTTAAACAAGGCGGATTAAAAAAAGACCAATTAGGAACTATTGAACTCAAACCAGATTGTGCTTTTGTTGCTGTTCCTGTTGCGCTTGCAGATCAATTGGTAGGCACATTAAATAATAGTAGATTGAAAAAGAAGAAGGTGCGTATTACGGTTCTTTAAATCAATTGAATTACTTTTTTCTTCGGAAATAATCTTACTTTAATTTATAGAACTAAAGGCTCCAAAACCTCCCAAACTGTGTTGGCAACTATTTGATGACCTTTTTCAGTTGGATGAATGCCATCACTTTGGTTGAGTTCTGCAATACCACCAACATCTTTCAAAATAAAAGGAATAAACTCTAATTGATTTTGTTGTGCCAATTCTGCATACATCTTTCTAAATTCTTGAGTGTAATCTTGTCCCATATTAGGCGGTAATTCCATACCAGCAAGAATAATTGTCGTGTCTTCACTTTTTTGCTTTACAACATCAATGATGGCTTGTAAATTAGAACGCGTTTCAGATAAAGCGACACCACGCAATCCATCATTAGCACCAAGCTCTAATATAAAAATAGCGATGTCTTGTTTTAAAATCCAATCAATTCTACCTTTACCACCTGCTGTTGTTTCGCCACTTAATCCAGAATTAACGACTGTATAATTAGCACCTAAAGAATCGATTTTTTGCTGAAGTAATGCAGGAAAAGCATCATTGGTGTCATCTAAACCATAGCCTGCAGTAATACTATCTCCAAAACATAAAATGGTTTTGGTTTTGTTGGCAGCAACTTCTGTTGACTGTGTTGTGATGGTGTCTGCAGAATCTTGATTTTTAGTATCTGTTTTTTCCGTTGTCCCATTTCCGCAGGAAAACATTAAAAAACCTAATATAAAATAACAAAACTTTAAGTATTTATGTACCACTGAAGTGGGTAACTTTGTAATCAATTTATTATTTTGAGCCATAGACATACGTTGTCAATTATATTAGAATGAATACACCAAAGATATTAAAGATTACTGGGTTAGAAAAGACATATTCTAGCGGTAACAAAGAATTAACGGTTTTGCACGACATCTCTTTTGATGTAGATCGCGGACAAACATTTTCAATCGTAGGTCCATCAGGAAGCGGAAAAACAACTTTACTTGGTTTATGTGCTGGTTTAGACGAGCCAAATGCTGGTAGCGTTGAACTATGCGGACAAGATTTAAGTAAATTAAACGAGGACCAACGTGCACAATTACGAAATAAAGAAGTTGGTTTTATATTTCAAAATTTTCAATTACTACCAACGCTTACAGCATTAGAAAATGTTAGTGTACCTTTAGAATTACAAGGTGCAAAAGATGCTAAAGAACGTAGTTTGGTACTTTTAGAAAAAGTAGGATTGGCAGATCGCGTGCATCATTATCCGTCGCAACTCTCAGGAGGTGAGCAACAACGTGTGGCTTTGGCAAGAGCTTTTGCAAACCAACCATCTATTTTATTTGCAGATGAACCTACAGGTAATTTAGATGAAGATACTGGAGAAAAAGTGATTAAACTCTTATTTGACCTTAACAAAGAAGCAGGTACAACCTTAGTTATTATATCACACGATTTAGACCTTGCAAACCGTACACAACAAATCTTACGTTTAAAAGGCGGACAAATTTTAACTAACCAACGTACTGCTGTACTTTAATTTAGAGCTCTAAAGATTATGAATCCAAGTACAAAATGGCTCTTTAAAATGGCATGGCGAGATGCCAAAGCAAGTAAAGTCAGGCTACTATTATTTATGAGTTCTATTGTTTTAGGGATTGCTGCTGTGGTTTCTATTCAATTATTTAGTACAAATCTTAAGGATAATATTCAGCGTCAATCTAAAGTATTGATGGGTGCAGATTATACCATTGATACTAGACAAGAACCCACTGAGCGTGCTCAAGCTATTATAGATTCTCTTAAGCCTGATGCTCACGAAGTCAACTTTGTGTCTATGATTGCGTTTCCTAAAAATGGAGGTGCAAAACTGGTTAAAGTGCGAGGAATTGAAGGTGCTTTTCCATTTTATGGTCAAATGAATACCGAACCAAAATCAGCAGCAACTAATTATCAAGATTTAGGTGGTGCTTTGGTAGATGCAACCTTATTACTACAATTTGATAATCAAGTAGGTGATTCTATAAAAATTGGAGAACTCACATTGCCTATTGTTGGTGCTTTAAAGTCTATACCTGGAAGTAATGCCATTTCAAGTTCTGTGGCGCCACCTATTGTGATTCCTAATCGTTTTATAGACGAAACAGAGTTATTACAATTTGGGAGCAGAAAAGAATATCAGTTTTTTTATAAAACCACTAATGATTTTGATCTCGATGCATTTGATGATAAAATTGATCCGATGTTGGATTTTGAAAATGCAGATTTAGACACACATACAAGTACAAGTAAACGTTTAGGAAATAGATATGATAATGTCGGTAAGTTTTTAAATTTAGCTGCATTTATTGCCTTATTGTTGGGTTGTATTGGGATTGCAAGTTCTGTGCATATTTATATCAAGGAAAAATTAAAGTCGATTGCTATTTTAAAATGTATGGGAGCAACGAGACGACAAAGTTTCTTGATTTTCCTCATTCAAATTGCAGGTATTGGAATTATTGGAGGTTTAATAGGCTCTTTATTAGGGATTGCGCTACAAGAGTTATTTCCATATATCTTAAAATCATTTTTACCATTTACGGTTGAGATTAGTATTTCATTTCTACCGGTTCTAATAGGTGTACTTTTAGGATTATTCATGTCTGTTTTATTTGCTTTATTACCACTCATTAACACATGGTATGTCTCACCATTAGAAGTTTTAAGAGTTGGTGAAAGTTCGTCAAAAAGCTCAAAAAGAGCACAACTCATTGTTGGTAGTGCTATAATCATTTTCTTACTACTATTCTCTTATATCTTATTGGGTAATATTGTATATGCACTTGGATTTGTTTTAGGAACCCTTTTAACCTTCGCTATTTTAGCAGGAATTGCTTTGTTAAGCATGAAAGGTATTAGAACATTTTTTCCAAAGCGATTTGGGTTTGCAGCACGTCAAAGTTTATTAAATTTATTTAGACCTAACAATCAAACTGTAGTGTTAGTTGTTGCTATTGGTTTAGGTACTTTTTTAATAAGTACTTTATATTTCACCAAGGATATTTTACTATCAAAAACCGAAGTTGCAGAAACTGCAGATGCTGCCAACATCATCATTTTAGATGTGCAAACAAAGCAAAAAGATGCTGTTGAAAAACGCATACAAAGTTTAAAGTTACCTATTCTAGATAATATTCCTATTGTGACCATGCGTATGCACAGCATAAAAGACCAATTGGTAAATACACTGCGTGTAGACTCAACGCGACAAGTTAGAGGTTGGGTTTTGAGTCATGAATTTAGAGCTACCTATCGAGACTCACTCACGACTTCAGAAGAGATTATAGAAGGTGAATGGACTCCAGAAATACAAGGTGATGCTCCAATTCTTATCTCCTTATCCGATAATTTAGCATCAGATGCTAAAGTAAACGTTGGTGATGATATTGTATTTAATGTGCAAGGTGTACTCATGTATACTAAAGTTGGGAGCATAAGGCAAGTAGATTGGACTCAATTAAAACCCAACTTTACGATACTTTTCCCTAAAGGCGTTTTAGAGCAAGCACCACAATTTAATGTGATTACTACTGCAGTACCAAATGAAGAAACATCTGCAACATTACAGCGAGAATTGGTTTCTGATTTTCCAAATGTTTCTGTGATTGACTTGCGACAAGTTTATACTGTCATTGAAGATATTTTGGATAAAGTATCTTGGATTATCAATTTTATGGCATTTTTTAGTATTCTCACAGGAATTATAGTTTTAATTGGATCTGTTAGAACAAGTAAATATCAACGTATTAAAGAAAGTGTATTGTTAAGAACGCTTGGTGCACAAAACAAACAAATTTTAAAAATCTCTGCCTTAGAATATCTCTTTTTAGGTGTTCTTGGTAGTTTGGTTGGTATTTTATTGGCTTTAGTTGGCAGTTTATGTTTAGCATTATTAGTGTTCAAGGAACCTTTTGTGCCATCATTGATTCCGTTTTTAGTGTTTTTACCAGGAATCAGTTTATTGGTGGTTATCATTGGGTTGAGCAACATCCAAACGGTTTTGCGAAGTTCTCCATTGGAGGTTTTGAGACGAGAAGGCTAGGAGTTCAAGTTATATTTTAATGGTTATAATTTCTGAAATGTGCCATCTCTAAAATCTGTTAGCAACAATTTAATTTAGCAAATATATTTTGACGGTTTAAAATTTCCGAAGAAAAAAAGGGATACAAATTAAAACAGCTTATGTATCTTGCGCTCGACTTAAAAATGAGGATTTAATTGACATGAGTGAGACTAATTTAAATGATGACATAGAATTTTGCATTTCAACTTTACAGAAGATTTTAGCAGATTCTAATCAGCTTTATGAACTCCCAGAAGACCAGAGAGTAGCGCTTATTAAAGTGGCTGGTCAATTGTCTAGACCAAGTCGTGAGGAACATAAGCGTCGTAAAAAAGACGCAAAAAAAGCGATAAAACGCAAGATGATTGCTCGAGATAAGCATGCTAGAAAAACAACTGGTATTAGATCTGCTAGAGAAGCCAGTATTTTTACTGCTCCAAAATTATTGGCTCCAGCTCAAACTCCAAAAGACACTCCAGAGTTAGAATCGCCAAGAAATTGCTACGTGTGCAAGACCGTATACACCAAATTGCATCATTTTTATGATACGATGTGTACAGATTGTGGAGATTTAAATTATGCTAAACGTTTTCAAACCACAGATTTGACAGACCAAGTTGCTGTGATTACAGGATCAAGATTAAAAATTGGGTATCATATTACGTTGATGTTATTGCGATCTGGAGCTACAGTTATTGCGACGACACGATTTCCTGCAGATTCTGCAATTAGGTTTTCTAAAGAAGATGATTATAGTAAATGGAGTGACCGTTTGCATATACATGGGTTAGATTTACGTCATATCCCAAGTGTAGAGATTTTTTGTAATTATATAGAGCAGCAATACGATAGATTAGACATTTTAATCAATAATGCAGCTCAAACGGTTAGAAGACCTTCTGGATTTTATTTTCACTTAATGGAGAATGAGAAAAGGCCAATTTCAGAATTACCACAAAGAGCTCAAACCTTATTGAAAAGTCATGTGAGTTGCTTGCAGGAATTGACAGATTTGAGCATACCAACTTCAAAAACTGCTAAAAACGATATGTTGCCAGTGACGTGGCATGGTCCAGAGCCAGGAATTGGTTTGCGTTCTTCTGCGGAATTGTCTCAAATTCCATACAGTTTTGATAATGCTTTACAAGCTAAAGAAGTATTTCCTGAAGGCGAATTAGATGCAGATTTACAACAAGTAGATTTAAGAAAAACAAACAGTTGGCGTTTAACCTTAGGTGAAATTGAAACGACTGAAATGGTTGAAGTTCAGCTAGTAAATGCTGTTGCACCTTTTGTATTGTGTAACCGTTTATCAAATTTGATGAAGAAAGAAAATACAGGCAAAAAACATATTATTAATGTGTCTGCGATGGAAGGGAAGTTTCACAGATTTAAAAAGGAAGATCGTCATCCACATACCAATATGGCAAAGGCAGCTCTAAATATGTTAACGCATACATCTGCAGCAACATTTGCTAAATCTGGTATTTACATGAATGCTGTTGATACAGGTTGGGTAACCGATGAAGATCCAGCAGAACTATCTAAAAAGAAAATTGAAGTGCATGATTTCCAGCCACCATTAGATATTGTTGATGGTGCAGCTCGTGTAATGGATCCTTTAATTGATGGCATAAATACAGGTAAACATTGGTGTGGCAAGTTCTTGAAGGATTACTTTCCTATTGATTGGTAGTGATTATAAGCCTAGTTTAGTCCTCAGTATGCACTACTTACTCAATACTAACGACTCTCTATAAATTTTTAAGTGATTGATGGTAATTCATTTAAAAATAGGACGTACTTTCGCGCGCTCAAACACAAGTTGAAATGAAACGCATAAAACAATACAAGAAACTTTTTGGAATAGAAAACGAGATTGATTTAAAAGCATTAAAAAAATCGTATCGTAATTTAGTAAAGGAGTGGCATCCTGATAAATTTCAAGATGGTCATGAATTACAGGAAGAAGCAGAAATTCAAAGTAGAAGTATTATTGATGGTTACCACTTTTTAGTAAGCATGGCTCCAGAAACTAAAGCTGCAAACTTAGAAGCTTATACAGAAACAATTACTAATGTAGGTATTGATGATTATCAACATAAAGGGATGTTATTAGAAATCACTTTTCTTGATGGATCAACCTATGAATATTTTGGTGTTACTAAACAAGTTTATATCAAAATGGTCAATAGTGGTAAAATCAATCGTTTTGCAAAACGCTCTATTTACCCAAAGTATAACTATAGACAGTCTAAACGTACTGTTGAAACTGCTTAATCATAGAAGCCCTATAGTATTAATTAAAAAGGTTGTCCAATAAGGACGACCTTTTTTTATTTGCATGAACGACATTAACTTTCTTCGCAGATTTTTAATATTAGAATCATATAAAATGCCCTATTCTTTTTATAGAAAACAATTATTAACGTAATAAATATTTTGTTTACCTCGTATGGTTTAAAGTTCTATTTGGTATTCGTTTTTAATTAAATTTAAAGAGGCACTAAAATTTAATTTTAAAAACTATAATATTATGGCGAAAAAATCTAAAGATAAAAACCCTGAAACTCAAAAAATAAAAGATCTTGAAATCAATCGAGTAAACTACGATGATCAATCAATGACTACTAATCAAGGGTTAAAAGTTAATGACACAAATAATTCTTTAAAGTCTGGAGAACGTGGTGCAACGTTGTTAGAAGATTTTTTATTAAGAGAAAAAATTACCCATTTTGATCACGAACGTATACCTGAGCGTATTGTTCACGCAAGAGGTAGTGGTGCTCATGGCTATTTTGAATTAACAAAAAAAATCAAAAAATACAGTAAAGCAGGAATTTTTAATGATACTGAGCGTAGAACTCCTGTCTTTGTAAGATTCTCAACAGTTGCAGGTTCTAAAGGCTCTCCAGATTTGGCGAGAGACGTTAGAGGCTTTGCAGTAAAATTCTATACTCAAGAAGGTACTTGGGATTTAGTAGGTAATAATATGCCTATCTTCTTTATTCAAGATGCCATGAAATTTCCCGATTTAATTCATTCGGTAAAACCAGAGCCTAATAATGAAATTCCTCAGGCAGCATCTGCTCATGATACGTTTTATGATTTTGTATCGCATACGACCGAAACACTTCATAATCACATATGGGCAATGAGTGATAGAGCAATACCTAGAAGTTTAAGAATGATGGAAGGTTTTGGAATTCATACATTTAGATTAATTAATGACAAGAATGAATCTCATTTTGTAAAATTTCATTGGAAACCAAAATTAGGTGTTCACTCGGTTACTTGGGATGAAGCAGTTAAAATAAACGGAGCAGATGCAGATTTTCATAGACGAGATTTATGGGAAGCTATTGAGGCTGGCCATTTTCCTGAATGGGAATTAGGAATACAGGTTGTACCAGAAAAAGATGAACACAAATTTGATTTTGATTTACTAGACCCAACAAAGCTCATTCCTGAAGAAATGGTACCTGTTGAAATTATTGGTAAAATGGTATTAAATAGAAATCCTGATAACTTCTTTGCAGAGACAGAGCAAGTAGCATTCTTGCCAGGACATATTGTACCTGGTATAGATTTTACTAACGATCCCTTATTGCAAGGTAGATTATTCTCATATCGAGATACTCAATTATCTAGATTGGGTACACCTAACTTTCATCAAATCCCAATAAATAAACCTATTACAGATGTTCATAACAATCAGCGTGATGGACAAATGCAAATGGATATTCCAAAAGGGAGAGGAGCATATTTCCCAAATTCACTTATGGGAGGATGTCCTCATCTTAATAAAATGGCAAATGGAGGTTTTACTCATTTTGAGGAGCGTATTGATGCCAAAAAAATTAGAGGTAGAAGTGAAAGCTTTAGCGATCATTTCTCTCAACCAGCATTATTTTATAGAAGTTTAGCAGATTGGGAAAAGGAACATGTTGCAGATGCTTATTCTTTTGAATTAGGAAAATGTACACAGAAGTATTTAAAAGAACGTATGCTTTGGTTGATTAATAAAATTGATAAAGACTTAGCTAAAACTGTTGCTAAAAACTTAGGTTTAAGTATACCAAAAACAATAGAAGAACCAATTAATCAAGCAATTGGTGCAGATGCAGATGTTAAGAAACATCAACCAACTAAAGTTAAAAATTATTTAGATAAGGATGATGCCTTAAGTCAAGCAAACACAAAATTTAATAGTGTTGAAACACGACAAATTGCAGCTTTAGTATCTGATGGTTTTGATATGAAAGCGTTTAAGAAAATGAAAACACTTTTAGAGAAAGAAGGTGCTATGGTTAAATTAATTGCACCTCATGGCGGAACAATAACTTGCAGCGAAGATATGGAACATGAAGTTGACGCAGCAATTTCAACAACAGAGAGTGTATTATTTGATGCTGTTTATATTCCTGGAGGAAAGAAATCTGTTAAAAAACTAATCGATACACCTAAGTATACTAAGTTTATTAATGAGGCTTTTAAACATTGTAAAGCTATTGCAGCAGATGATGAAGCTGAAGATTTAATAGATAACACCTTCGTAAAAGATTACAAAGATGATGGTGCAGTCTTTATTAATGATAAGCCTAAAGCATTTAGAGATGCTATTGCTAATCACAGATATTGGGAAAGACGCGAGGTTGCAGCTAAAGTTCCTGCATAACGCTAAATAGATTAAAAAAAAAAAGGCTACTTGTTTAAGTAGCCTTTTTTAGTTTATAAAAATGCTTAAAAATTTATTTTAAACTTTCTAATAATTTTTCTGCAACTAACTCAGACGATGCAGGATTTTGACCAGTAATTAAATTACCATCTTTGATAGCGTAAGCTGCCCAATCTTCTTTTTTAGAATAGATTCCTCCATTTTCGTTTAGCATATCTTCCACTAAAAATGGTACAACGTCTGTTAAACCTACAGCATCTTCCTCAGAGTTTGTAAATCCTGTAACTTTTTTACCTTTTACTAATGGCTCTCCATCTGTTCCTTTAACGCCTTTTAAAGCAGCAGGAGCGTGGCATACAAATGCTACAGGTTTATCTTGACTGTTAAATTTCTCGATTAATGCAATTGATATTTCATCGTTTGCTAAATCCCATAATGGTCCATGACCACCTGGATAAAACACAGCATCAAAATCGTCTGCATTCATATTTGATAACTTATGAGTATTAGCAATTAATGCTTTTGTCTCTTCATCATTATCATAACGCTTTGTCGCATCTGTTGCAGCATCTGGTGAATCACTTCTTGGATCTATTGGTGCAGCACCTCCATTTGGCGTTGCAATAGTAATTTTTACGCCCTTATCTAATAATGTATAATACGGATTTGCAAATTCTTCAACCCAAAATCCTGTTTTTTCTCCTGTATCTCCTAATTTGTCGTGAGATGTTAATACAAATAATACGTTCATATCTTTTTCTTTTTTAATTTCTATTTTTTCTTCTGAAACGCTTTCAGAAGTTTTATTGTTCGTTTTGTCTTTACAACTTGAAGCTGTAATAATGGTTAGCGCTAAGGCTATAGTTTTAATTGATTTCATCTAAATACTTATATTTTAGTAAGCCATTTTTACAATTTTCTCTACTTTGTCTGGAGATAAGCTTTGGTGTTCTCCTAACTTTGTCCAACCACGTTTGGTAAAACGTTCAGAGATTTTTTCTGCTGTTCCTTCGTAATCCTCAGTGTAATCTGATAACTTAGTATCAATTCCTAATTCATGGAAAAAAGCAACAGTTTTTTCAATTGCAGCGTAGGCTTTATCATCTGTACTACCTTCAGTTATATTCCAAACACGTTCAGCATATTGTGCTAACTTTTCCTTTTTAGATTCAAAATTAAACTTGTAGTGACTTGGCGCAATTACTGCTAAAGTTCGTGCGTGATCTATTCCAAATAAGGCAGTCAACTCATGACCCATTGCGTGTACAGCCCAATCGGTTGGCACTCCTTTTTGTATTAAACCGTTTAATGCCATTGTGCAACTCCACATAAAGTTAGATGCAGCTTTAAAATCTGTAGGATCTTTTAAAACCGTTGGTGCAACTTCAATTAAAGTTTGCATAATACTTTCTGCAAAACGGTCTTGTAATAAAGCTCCAATTGGATACGTCATGTATTGCTCTAAAACGTGCGTAAAAGCATCGGTTAAACCATTTGCTAATTGACGTTCTGGAATAGAAGTAATTACTTGCGGATCTAAGATTGAAAACTCAGGAAATAAGCCTGGTCCACCCATTGCCAATTTTTCCTTTGTTTCTTCTCGTGTAATAACTGCACCAGAATTCATTTCAGAACCTGTTGCAGGTAACGTTAATACGGTACCAAAAGGCATTCCTTTTTCGGTTCTAATATTCTCGGTTAAAATATCCCAAGGTGTATCGCCTTCGTAAACTGCTGCTGCAGATAAAAACTTAGTTCCGTCAATTACAGATCCACCACCAACTGCTAATAAATACGTAATGTTTTCGTCTTTAATTACTTTTAAAGCCTCCATTAGCGTTGCATATTCAGGATTTGCAGGAATACCTCCAAACTCAGTAACATCAACATCTGTTAAAGCGGTTTTTACCTGGTCGTAAATTCCGTTTTTCTTTATACTTCCTCCACCATAAAGCAATAATACTTTAGCATCTGCAGGAATTTCTTCTTTTACTTTTTTTATAGTATCCTTTCCAAAAATAATTTTTGTAGGATTTTTAAAATCAAAATTGTTCATCTTCTTTTTCTTTCTAAGTTGTTATATTTTTACTACCATTTTTCCCTTGTTTTTACCATCGAATAAATCGATAAAAGCTTGAGGAATATTATCAAAACCATCAACGATAGTTTCGGTGTATGTTAATTTATCTTCTGCTAACCAACCAGCTAATTTTTGAATGGTTTCAGGGAATTTTTCAGCATAATTACTTACAATAAAACCTTGCATTAATGCGCTGTTTTTTACTAAAAATGGCTGAACGCTTAAACTCTTAGGTAATTCGGTCTTATTGTAAACCGAAATAGCACCACAAATTATAATTCTTGCAAATTTGTTTATACTAAATAATACAGCATCAGAAATTGGTCCTCCAACATTATCAAAATACACATCCACACCATTTGGCGCAGCTTCTGCAATTGCAGCTTTCATGTCTTTTGTTGTATTGTAATTGATACCTTCATCAAAATCAAATTTACTTTTTAGCATATCGATTTTTGCGTCTGTACCAGCAATACCAATAACACGCAAGCCTAAATTTTTAGCGATTTGTCCAACTACACTTCCAACAGCTCCAGCAGCGCCAGAGATTACAATAGTTTCTCCATCTTTAGGTTTTCCTATTTCGGTTAAACCTAAATACGCAGTTAAACCTGTCATTCCTAAAACACCTAAATATGTACTTAAAGGTGCTTTTTCTTGATCTACTTTATTTAGACCTTCACCATCAGACACCTGTTGTGTAGACCAATTTAGCATACCCGAAACGTGATCTCCAACTTTGAAATTTTCGTTTTTAGATTCTAAAACTTTAGCTACTACACCAGAATGTACAGGTTCATCTAATTTAAAAGGCGGTACGTAAGATTTTGCATCGCTCATTCTTCCTCTTAAATAAGGATCTACAGAAACGTAAACGGTTTCTAATAAAATTTCTCCTTCGGAAATTGTAAGTGGTGCATCATTAGTCACAAATTCAAAATTTGATACACTCGGTTTTCCTTCTGGTCTGTTTTTTAATAAAATTGTCTTTGTCATAATTGTTTGTTTTACTCTATTACAGTTACTAAATCTTTCATAGGTTTTCTAACCTTTACAAGACCTGATAACCAATCTTCATCTTCTTTTCTGTAGCCTAATGTTAAAAACATGGTACTACGTAATCCTTTTTCTCGTAAACCTAAAATCTCATCTACAGCATCTGCACTAAAACCTTCCATTGGTGTACTATCTACTTTTTCATTTGCAGCTGCAACCATTGCCATACCTAATGCTATATAAGCCTGTTTGGCAGCATGATTGAAATTTTCTTCGGCATCTTTTTGCGGATATGAATTAAGTAGTTGTTGTCTGTAATTTTCCCATCCTTCGTTTTTAAAACCACGAATGTCATTGGTTAAATCAAACATATAATTTATTCTATCTGCAGTGTATGTATCCCAAGCAGCAAAAACAAGTAGGTGAGAACACTCTGTAATAACAGATTGATTCCAAGCTACAGGCTTAATTTTTTCTTTTAGCTCTTGATTTTTTATTACAAAAATTTCGAAAGGTTGTAAACCACTAGACGTTGGTGCAAGTCTTGCAGCTTCTAAAATGCGTTGTACTTTTTCTTCGGCTACTTTTTCGCCATTCATTGCTTTTGTAGCGTATCTCCAATTTAATTTATCTAATAATTCCATATTTAATGATCTTGTTTAAGTGGTTTTTGTGATTCTTTTAATGTCGTTAGAAGTAATTATCACTTCTTTATAATTTGTAGTATTAGCCAAATTAATCATAGCCTGTGCTAGATCATTAGCTTGAGTAATTTTATATTTTTTTAATTTTCCTATAAATAGTGGTTCAATAATTTTTAAAATAGTTAGCCCTATTTTTTCCAACGTACGTTGTTCTTCTCGGTCACCTCCAATTAATGATGGTCTAAAGATGAAAGTATTTTTAATACTCTGTTGCAAAACATCACGTTCCATTTCGCCTTTAGTTTTATTGTAAAATACGCTACTATTGGCATTGGCTCCTAATGCTGAAACCACCAGAAAAGTGTCGATATTATTAGCATTGGCTAATTTTGCTGCTGCAACAGGAATCCCATAATCTATCTTCTTATATAGTTCTTTATCGGGAGTTTTAGACTTGGTAGTACCAATACAGCAGTACACTTCGTCTGCTGTGAAGTTTGATTTAAAATTTTCTAATTCTAATAAATCGCAAATGTATTGGGTGACTCTATTAGATAATCCTTCTATTTTTGATCGCGAAAATAATTTGATACTTCCATAACGATCATCATTAAGTAATTTTTGAAGTACCAAACCTCCAGTTAAACCAGAGGCACCTAATATAATTGCTGTTTTTTTCATATTATTCACATACTTTTATGCTACTCCAAGCAGATTGATAAGCTTCTTCTAAATGTGTTTTGTCTAGTTTAAAAGCACCACGTTTTTGAGTTATCATTAAAAATGATAATGGATTAATAGCATAGGCATACAACAAATAATCTGATAATGGTTTTATAATTCCTTCTGCTTTTCCTCTTGCCCAAAGGTCGAGTAGTGGCTGTAAGTGTTTTATGCCTTCATTTCTACTATCTTCATCTATCATTGGTGAATTATCACATTGAGCTAAAAACATGGCATGCTCGCATTCCTTTAATTTAAAATCTGCTATACGATTCCATATTAATTTAAAACCAGCCTCCACACTCATGCTTTGCTCATAAGTGGCAAATGCATATTTTGTATATTCTGTTTTTACTTCTATATATGTTTGATTAACTAAGTCCTGCTTATTCTCAAAGTAAAGGTAAATAGTAGCAGGTGAGACATTAGCCATTTTAGCTATTTTACTCATTGGTGTTGCATGAAATCCATTATTATTAACCAACTCTATCGTTGCTTTAATTAATGCATTTCTCTTATCTATACTTTTTTGAAGTTTTGCCATTTTTATACTCATTCTTATACAAAGATATATAAAAGTGAACGTTCATTCTTTTTTTTAACAAAGGTTTATAATATGCATAGTTATTTACATGATTAGGAGTGTTTGTATCCTTAATAGTTAAATAAAATTAGGGAATAGAGGGAATAGGAATCAATATGGTATTTAATAGAATATCAATTCTTAATCAATAATTTCACCCTTTTCCTCTGCAACGGTAGTTCCCCAATTAGCAATAGAAAGTAATACAGGTCTTAAGGTTTCTCCAAAAGGAGTAAGTTGATATTCTACTTTTAAAGGTGGTTTCTTGGTATATACTTTTCGTGTTATCAAACCATCCTTTTCTAGCTGTTTCAACTGTAAACTTAACGTTCGTTCTGTAATGGTCGAAATTAGTTTATAAAGTTCATTATAGCGTTTTTTTCCATTTAGAAGATATATGAGAATCACGCTTTTCCATTTACCACCTATTAATTCCATAGCAACACTTGTAGAGCAAGAAAATTCTTTATCGTTAAATCGTATTACTCTTTTTTTATACTCTACATCCATAAACTTTATCCTTTATTTTACAAAGATATTATACTAACATTAATAATACAACTATACTTTTTATAGTTTATTTAACAAATGCTAGTAATACGCATAAATACTACGATTATTCAAAATTTATGCATCAAAATATATACTATCATTTTTGACCGTTATTGCATATAATTAAAACTACCAATACTTTTGCCACTATACTTTTGATAGTATAATTATTTTAATCTCAAAACGTTAACAATGAAAACACCAAACATTGCAAGAGAAGATATATTAAACGCTTTTAACTACAGACATGCCACCAAAGAATTTGATGCTTCAAAAACATTAACAGATGATCAAATTCACTTCATTTTAAAAACAGCTAATTTATCACCAAGTTCTTTTGGTTTTGAACCTTGGCATTTTGTTGTTGTACAAGACAAAGAATTACGCGAGCTTTTAAAACCTGTAGCTTGGGGAGCGCCTTTAAAGTTAGATACTGCGAGCCATTTTATATTAGGCTTAAGCATGAAAGCTCCAATGGTAAAGCACGATGCAGCATATATAGAACATATGCTTAAAGATGTGAAGCAAATGCCAGAAGATGTTATTGAAATGTATTCTAAATTTTATAGAGAATTTCAAGAACGTGATTTCGATTTAGATACCGATAAAAAATTGTTCGACTGGTCATCTAAGCAAACATATATTGCATTAGGAAATATGATGACTGCTGCTGCATTAACAGGAATTGATTCTTGTCCGATTGAAGGTTTCCACCAAGAACAAGCAGAAGCTTTGCTTAGAGATAAATTTGGAATAGATACAGATAAATACGGTTTATCATTTATGGCTGCATTTGGTTATAGAAAAGCAGATCCTGAATTTCCAAAATCGAGACGTGCTTTTGATGATATCGTAACTTGGAAATAATAAAAAAATGAAAACATTTTATATACTTATAATTGGATTGGTAGTTTGTGCCAACACAGTTGCACAAACTCCAAAAACCGATTCTATTAAGACTAAAAACGAAGTAGTCACTACACAAAGTATAAAATGGGGTTGGTTAAACCCATTACGTGGCGACAAAAGTCCAGCAGCTGGACGACTTTGGGGTGACCGAACAGATACGTTAGCGTCAGGATTCTTAGTGAAATTTAATAAAGGGTTTTCTTCACCACCACACATTCATAATGTAACATATCGTGGTGTCGTAATTAAAGGTTTATTGCATAATGATGATGAAAATGCCGAAAAACAATGGTTGCCTGCAGGCTCTTTTTGGGTTCAACCAGCTGGCGAAGCTCATATTACAGCTGCAGATGCTGAAGATAATTTGGCATACATAGAAATCCAAGAAGGTCCATATTTGGTTAAACCAACTGAAGAAGCTTTTGATAATGGCGAACGACCAGTTAATGTAGATAAAAACAATCTCGTTTGGTTAAATGCTAATGATATTACTTGGGTTACTGATGAAAGTAATGTGGAAACCGCGTTTTTATGGGGAAATCATAAGGATGAAGAATTACGCGCAACACTTGTTAAATTACCAGCTGGCTATAAAGGTGAAATTAAAAACCTTAGTGATAATTTTAGAGCTATCGTTATTAAAGGCACTATAACGCATCAAGTGAAGGATAATAAGCACATAAATTTACTAGAAGCAGGAAGTTATTTTGGAGCCAAAAAAGATGCTACACACACACAATTACTGTAAAAGATGATAAGGAAGTTGCTATTTATATGAGGACTAATGGTGATTTCGAAGTGACTAAAACAGAATAAACAATGTTAATCAATAGCCCTAAATAATGATTAATAGCAAGGAGAAGCTACGACATACTGTGGCTTCTTCTATTTTAAATTCACTATTTTAGTAATAATAATGGCAAGAACCATTCTCGAAAATATCGTAATTCAGAAATATAAAGACGAAACATTTTTCACGTTTTGTCAATACACAACGATACGTTTTTTCGAAATTGTTTATATCGAAAAAGGCGATGGTACCATAAAAATCAACGGTAAAACGGTACGGTATTCCGACAATAGTATTTTCGTGTTTATTCCTGATGATGTTTATATTATACAAGCTGAAACACCCACAACTGTAGCAGCTATTAAATTTTTAAAGAGCTTTTTTAGAAATACATCTTCACAAAATGCAACGCTTCCTGTTAATGATTGGTTTCGAAAAATCGAAGAAATTTTAAATAGCGAAAGTCATCAACTTCGTGAAATGCATTTTGAAACTGCTTCAGACAGAACACATTTGGTGACTTTAGTAAATATGGTAACTACTGAATATCTACATAAACCATCCAATGATATTTTCATCATTCAAAATTCTTTATCTGTAATTCTTCATTTAATAGCCAGAAATATTCAGTACATAAATGCTGAAACTATCAAAGAGGTAAAGTCTTCAAAAATTCAGCAAATCATAAACTTTATTCACTCTAATATCTACAATCCTGAAGTATTAAGCACCAAAAGCCTAGCTGATGAATTTCATATGGCAGACAATTATATTAGTGAGTATTTTAAAAAACATACAGACGTGTCTTTAAAAAAATACATTATAAATTATAAATTAAAGTTGGTAGAAACACGATTAAAGTACACAGATGCACAAGATTCTGAAATAGCTTTAGAGCTTGGTTTTACAGATTCTAGCCACTTAAATAAAACATTTAAAACCTATAAAGGCATCAGTTTAAGTGCCTTTAAAGCCAATTTAACTTAGATTTTTTCTACAAACCTTGTTTTTTACTAATAACACATTGTTTTCTACCAAAAAAAGCCTTGATGTCTAAAGTAAGTTTGTACTGTAATTATAACACAACAATATAAAACAGTATTAATTAAAACATTAGAAATCATGGATTACAAAAATTTTCAAACATTTACAGCAAAACAAAACGGAGCAATTTTAACGGTTGATATCAACTTTGGACCAGTAAACGTACAAGGACAAGAAATGTTAGCAGACTTAAGTAGTTTGTGTTTACGTTTAGAGCGAGATAGAAGTGTAAATGTGGTCGTTTTTCAATCATCAAATCCTGGCTATTGGGTTTGTCATTACGATACTAATTTACTTAGAGACATGTCTACAGAAGCTGTACCAAGAAACGAAGTACAATTGTTAGACTTACAATCGGTTTTAGAACGATTAAGCAATGTGCCACAAGCAACCATCGCAAAAATTGAAGGTTTTGCACGAGGTGGAGGACACGAAATGGCATTAGCATTAGACATGCGATTTGCAGCAAGAGGCAAAGCCAAATTTATGCAAATGGAAGTTGGTATGGGTATTTTACCTTGTGGAGGAGGAGCATCTCGTATGGCAAGACAAACAGGACTTGGCAAAGCATTAGAAATTATTTTGGGAGCAAGAGATTGGGATGCAGACGAAGCTGAAAAATTCGGAACCATCAATAAAGCTTTAGATGCTGATGAGATTGGACCTTATGTAGATGCGTTAGCAGAACGTATCTCTAAATTCCCAGCAGAGTCTATTGAAGCATGTAAACGTGCAGTTTATGCCTCTATCGATTTACCAATTAAAGAGGCTTTAAAAGAAGAAGCTTACCAGTTATTTCAAGCAACCAGTAAAACACCAGCAATTAAGCGTTTTACAATTGCTGATGAAAATGGAGCTCAATTTGACCATGACAATCAAAAGAATTGGGAGTCTATGTTAATAGATCTACAGGAAATTCAATTATAAAAAGACATTATAATTATGAATACGAAACAACATAAACAGACCATTCTCAATTTCTTTGAGCAATTCTCAAAAGCCAATGTTACAGAAGCCTTAACATATTTAGATGATGGCATAGTTTGGCAAGCCATGGGAATTAAAGGAGAGTTGCCAATGTCTGGTACAATGGACAAAAAAGCTATTGGCGAGTTAATGACAACCGTAAAGGCAATGATGCCAAAAGGTTTAAAATTAAAGCCCGTAGGTTGGACTGCTGAAGAGGATAGAGTCGCTGCTGAGTTCATATCCTATGGAACTTTGACCAATGGTAAAGTGTATAATAATCCGTATCATTTTTTGTTCCAATTTTTGGATGGAAAAATCATAAAAATTAAAGAGTATATGGACACGTTACACGCAAAATCCATATTCATTGATTGATAGCAATTAATTGAAATGCCTCTTCACTGAGGCATTTTTAGAATAATTCATTTACTAAATTATACTATAAAAATGTACACAAAACCAAGATATCCAATTTCAGTAGTGTTCAAATGGACCAGAAGATACATTTATGTATTTTTTATAACTGCATTAATCCCTGTTTTACTTTATGAAGTCGCTGGTTTTAAATGGCTCACTTTACCATGGCAACCTATTGGTTTAATAGGTACAGCACTGGCATTTATTACCGGATTTAAGAACAATGCATCTTATGACCGACAGTGGGAAGCCAGAAAAATTTATGGAGGTATTGTAAATGCATCAAGATGGTTTACAACAATGGTCAATGATTTTATTTCCAATACAAATACAGATGACCCGAAAACTGAAACCGAACTTTTTAAAATTAGAAAAGCAATGGTTTTACGTCATGTCGCCTGGATGAGTGCCTTAAGGCATGCGCTACGACAAAAGAAAACGTGGGAAACAGCTAAAACAAATAAATCTGATCAAGAGCATATGAAACAAATTAAGGTGCCAGAATTCGAAAATTCGCTATCAGATGAGTTAGAAGGCTATTTACCTGTAGATGAGAAGACGAAGATACTTTCAAAAACAAATAAACAAACTGCTGTATTAAATTTTCAGTCTAAGCACATTGCACAATTAGCTTCAGCAGAATTGATTGATAACTTTAGGCATGTAGAATTTCAAAATGTGATAGGTGAATTATTTACTTTACAAGGAAAAGCAGAACGCATTAAAAACTTTCCTTATCCCAGACAATTTGCCACTTTAAATACTTATTTCATATGGATTTTTATTCTGATTATGCCTTTCGGATTTATGCGTCAGTTTGATTTAACTGCTCAATCATTAATAGCTTCAGGAGTGTCAAATCTGTATTTTGGGTTTCTTGTTGAGCATTTTGTGTGGTTATCCATTCCGTTTAGTGTTATTATATCGTGGATATTTTTTGCGATGGAACGAGTAGGCGACACTTCGGAAAATCCGTTTGAAGGTATGGGTAACGATGTGCCAATTTCTACCATATCTAGAGCTATAGAAATTGATATAAGAGAGATGATTGATGATGACTTAACGCTCATTCCGATGCCACTTCCAGAGTATCAAAATACGCAGATGTAAATTTTTAACACTCAATTTTTCAAACCTTGTTTTTTACTAAAACTACCCTTTTTAATACCAAAAACTAGCTTCTGTTTAGCTTTAAATTTGTATTAAATAATCATAAAATTTTAAAAAAAATATCATGAAAACAATAACAAATACAAATGCACTTGCAGAAGCTCGTGCTCTAGAAGTACCATCAAGAGAATTATCATTAAGACGCGACCCATCAGTTTCAAAATTTTGGAACGATAATCGTAAATTATTAGAAGCTGCTTGGGCTGAGTGGGAACTAGAAAACAAAGACCATTTATTACTACCAGATGAAAGTTTACTTGATCCTAAATTACGAAAAGCGATTAACGACGCTTGGGAAAACCCAGAAAACGAAACTGCTGTTGCCGATTTATGGGAAGAAATTATTCCTGGTGTTTATGAAACACAGTTTTTTGATTTAGAACGTTTAGCCGATTTTCGTAAGTATCTAGAAGATGCTGTAAATTCAGAAATTCCAAAACGTGCACCTTACGGAATTCAATTAAATCGTTATGGAATGATGTTAGATCCACGCTCAGAAGGACATTTGGCTGCACCAAGTTTTCAAGCATTTTATGATGCTATTATGGACAGATATATGCGTCCGATTGCACGATTATTATTAGGAACTTATGGTTACGATAATCAGACTTTTGGATTTTCAATACAATATAATCCTGATAAAGACAAAGATCTGCATGCACATACAGATGCTTCATCAGCTACCTTAAATATAAACATTAACTTACCAGATGAAGCATTTACAGGTTCCATTGTAGATTTCTATGATAAAGCTTCAGGTAAAACGGTACAAACTAAGTTCGAACCTGGTAAAGCCATCATTCACAGAGGTAATGTACCACACGCAACACACCCAATTATCAGTGGACAACGTAGTAATTTAGTCGTTTGGTTATATGGAGACCAGATGCAAATACCACGAGGAAACCAAAGCAGCTATGGTAATATAGGCAGTGATAGTACCATCAAAGATATTGCATTAGCAAATGTCACAGCTCGTCAACGATGGAGTCTACCAGATAGTCCAAAAGATACCGTTGCACCATTTTAAAATAAAGAATACATTACAAATGAATTAGGAACGTCAGTTCAAGTGATTTTTCTTCAGAAGATATTTTTAAGAAAAATAGTGTTTAGAACTTTTTTTCGAACTGACATTTCAAAAAAAAATAAAAAAATGATAACCATATTAATAACAGGAAGTACGGACGGAATCGGAAAACTTACTGCTTTAAAATTAGCCAAAGAAGGTCACAAAGTTTATATTCACGGTCGAAGTGAAGCTAAAGTAAATTCAGTCATCAATGAATTAAAAGACGCTTCAAACAATAAGAACATAAAAGGTTTTGTTGCTGATTTTTCAGATATCAATGCTGTAAAAAAAATGGCTAAACAAATTAAAAATGACGTTGAAAAACTCGATATTCTCATAAATAATGCTGGTATTTACAAAACCACATCAAGCAAAACTAAAGATGGATTAGATATAAGAATGGCAGTGAATTACTTGGCGCCTTTTGTTTTAACAGAGAAAATTATTTCTGTGTTGGAATTAGGTTCAGAAGCCAGAATTATCAATTTAAGTTCGGCAGCACAATCTACGGTTCAAAAAAGTGTTTTAACTGGAGATGCTACTGTAAATGATAGCGAAAGCTATGCACAGAGTAAATTGGCATTAACTATGTGGTCGTTCAACTTTGCTAAAAATCATCCAAATTTAGTAACGATAGCTGTAAATCCTGGTTCTTTGTTGAATACAAAAATGGCCAAAGAAGCGTATGGGCAACATTGGTCACCTGCAGAAAAGGGTGTGGACATTCTTTATGACTTGGCAGTGTCAGAACGTCACAAAAACCAATCAGGCACATATTTTGACAACGATAGAGGAAGTTACAACAATGCACATCCAGATGCATATAATGACGATAAAATTAAATTATTACTAACTTTAACAGAATCCATCATTAACAACTAGCGCTTTTAATACCAATCAAAATAGCCAATGAAAAAAGTACTTATCCTTTTTGCACATCCTAAGTTCGAAAAATCTAAGGTAAATGCAGCTTTAATAGAAAGATTAAAAGATAAGGCTCATGTGACATTTCATGACTTATATGAGCATTACCCCAACTTTCATATTGATGTGCAACACGAACAAGAATTGTTAATGCAGCATGATATAATCATTTGGCATCATCCTCTTTACTGGTATAGTAGTCCTGCAATTTTAAAACAATGGAAAGATTTGGTTTTAGAATTTAATTGGGCTTATGGACCAAACGGAAAAGTATTACATGAAAAAACTATTTTTAACGTTATTACAACTGGTGGTTCGAGAGAAGTGTACTGTAGTGAAGGCTATAACACTTTTACTATTAATGAGTTTTTGAGACCTTTTGAGCAAACAGCAAAACTTTGTGGTATGAACTATTTACCACCATTTGCAGTAATGGGAACATATCAATTAACAAATGAAGACCTTCTTAATTACGCTAATCAATACGAAAGGCTTATAGATTTACTTCAGGGCGATTTTAACGCAACGCAGCTATCTAGTTGTTTTTTTCTTAACGATTTAGAAATTTTATCTGTTTAATTATGACTGGAAGTATACTTTTTGAGGCTATTGTTTTTCTCGTTGGTGCCATTTTTTGTGTGTCTATAGCTAAGCGACTCGGTTTAAGTTCTGTCATAGGTTACTTGTTAGCAGGAGTTCTAATTGGACCTTATGTTTTAGGATTTATTGGTAATGAAGGTGAAGATATTTTGCATTTTGCAGAGTTTGGTGTTGTTATGATGTTATTCCTAATTGGTTTAGAAATTGAACCAAAAAACTTTTGGAATATGCGTAAAGCTATATTTGGTATGGGAGGAATACAAGTTGGTGCCACCATGCTATTATCATATTTACTTTTTGTTTTAATAGGTTTTGAGTGGAAAGTAGCTTTAGTTATTTCTATGGCAGTGGCTTTATCATCTACAGCAATTGCCATGCAAACAATTAAAGAAAAAGGATTAATGACGACAACCTTTGGCACATCATCATTTGCCATATTATTATTTCAAGATATTATTGTCATATTTATGCTCGGTTTTATTCCTTTACTAGCTAATCCTAACGAGGCTATAACGTCTGGCAATATTGACGAACAAACAAATTTATTAGAGAGCTTACCAATTGGTTTTCAAACCTTAGCCATATTATTTTCGGTTGGTTTAGTTATAGTCGCTGGTCGCTATTTAATAGTACCAATGTTAAGAAAAGTGGCTAAAACAGACGTTAGAGAGCTATTAATTGCAGCAGCTTTTTTAATCGTTTGCGGAATTTCATTTATTATGGAGTATGTAGGTATAAGTCCAGCTTTAGGAGCATTTTTGGGTGGAGTCGTGCTCTCAAATAGCGAATTTAAGCACGAATTAGAAAGCACACTAGAACCTTTTAAAAATTTACTTTTAGGTTTATTTTTTATGGCAGTTGGCGCTTCCATAAATTTTATTGTAATTGCTAAAAGTCCGTTTACTATTATAGGTGTTTTAATTGCAATAATTGCATTAAAAGGAATTGTCCTATTTATAACAGGTCATATATTTAAATTAAAATTAGACCAAAAATTACTGCTCACTTTTAGTTTAGCACAAATTGGAGAGTTTGCTTTTGTTTTATTATCATTTGCCTTTGGATTAAATATATTAGAACAAGACCAAATGGATATGCTGTTAGTAATTACTGCACTAAGCATGTCGATAACACCTATAATTAGTATTATAAATGAGCGATTTATTTTGCCTAAAATAGGCACAAAAGAATCGATAAAACGCCCAATGGATCATATTGCAAAATCGCAAAAAGTAATTCTCGTTGGTTTTGGTCACTTTGGGAGTACAATTGGTCGTTTCTTACGATCTCATGGTGTTGAAGCTACAATATTAGACTTTGATTCTAATCGTGTAGATTTTCTTCGGAAAATGGGATTTGAAGTCTACTATGGAGATGCCACACGTCTCGATCTTTTAGAAGCTGCAGGCATTGCAGAAGCCAAAATAATTATTTGTGCCACAAATAGGTTATCTGTATCAAAGGCCATAAATAAAATAGTAAAAGAAAAATATCCTCATGTAGAATTAATGATACGCACTAAAAATCGTTACGACGCTTATGAACTGCTTAATCTAGGTAACGAAAACATTTATCGCGAATCTTTAGAAACGTCATTAAAACTTGCTAAAGATGTATTGAGCAAGATGGGTTTTAGAAAATATACATTAAATAGGCAAGTTGAAAATTTCATTAAATATGATGAGGATAGTTTAAGGCGATTAGCCTCAGAACCTAAAAGAGAAGAAGATTATATTTTTAAGGCTAAACAAGAATTAGAGCAACAAGAAAAGTATTTAGACGAAGACTTTAAAAGAGGTGTTGTAGAATTTGATAATCATTGGGATAGTGAGCACATTAAAAAGGTTCTAGAGAAAACTAAAAACCAATAAATTTATATTCGATTACACACACATAATCATTAAGATAATAATGGTAATGTTAGTTTATATCCAACGCGCGAGTTTAATTTCAGTTAAATAATTCTTAAAATCAATCATAAAATCTATTTGAGTCAAGATTTTATTGGTCTCAATTAAAGAGTGCTCTAGATATTATCCATCTTGTAAAAAAAACAACATGGAAAAAATATTAGTAGCAGGTGCCACAGGTACCACAGGAAAAAAAATAGTACAATTATTAAAATCTTCACAATATTTCGAGCCTGTAGCCATGGTAAGAAATGAAAAGCAACAAGCTGAGTTTTTAGCGCACGATGTTAAAACCGTAATGGGAGATTTAGAGCAAGATGTATCTCATACTACCAAGGATATTGACAAAGTAATTTTTGCTGCAGGATCTGGTGGTAAAAAAGTAGAAGCTGTAGACCAGGATGGTGCAATAAAAATGGTAGATGCCTCAAGTAAATGGAATATCAAAAAATTTGTAATGCTTAGCTCAATGGGAGCAGACCAACCAGAAAAAAGTGATGAGCTTAAAGATTATTTAAAAGCAAAGCATAATGCAGATGAGTATTTAAAGGCATCTAATTTAAATTATGCTATTGTGAGGCCAGGAAGTTTAACTAACAACCCAGGAGAAGGCAAAATTAAATTAGCTAAATCTCTTAATGAGCAAGGAGAAATTACAAGAGAAGATGTTGCGCAAACTTTAGTGAGATCATTGCATGATGACGCAGCCAATAAAGAAACCTTTGAAATTATTAAAGGAGACACTTTAATTGGTAAAGCATTAGAGACCATAGCGTAGTGCCAATTGTATTATTAGTTAAATATTATTAATAACAAAAAAACACATATTATGATTAAACCGAGAACAAAAACACCAGATATACATATAGACTTAGTTAATGGAGCAAAATGGAAATTAAGCGATCAAAATCCAGAGCATTTTACGATGGTCGTTTTCTATCGTGGTAAACACTGTCCTGTTTGTAAAACATACTTAGAAACGTTACAAGAACATTTATCTGGTTATATAGATAAAGGTGTAAATGTAATTGCTATTAGTTCAGATAATGAAGATGTGGCTAAGGCAACTTATGATGATTGGGATATAGATGATGTACCCTTAGGTTACAATTTTTCTATAGAAGAAGCTAGAAAATGGAGTCTTTACATTTCCGAAGGAATAAAAGATGAACCAAAACATTTTATTGAGCCTGGAGTATTTATTATTAAACCAGATCAAACCTTATATGCATCGTCTATACAGACAATGCCTTTTGCAAGACCAAAAGTTGAAGATTTATTGAAATCATTAGATTTTGTAATTTCTAAAGATTATCCTGCAAGAGGAGAAGCATAGATCATACAGCTATCTATTTTAAAGGCATACTCATTTGGGTATGCTTTTTTTTATTCTGAAATTTAATTTATTGAATGTCAATATTATAATTTTGTTTAATGTTTTGTTAATATTATTAAACAAAAGTTATTATCGTGTATCTTTGATTTAAAATTAATTATTAATTAACTTAAATCATATACAAATGAAAGTTTTAAAATCAATCACAGCCTTAGCAGTAGCAGGTTTATTATTTGCATCTTGTGCAGAAACAAAAAAAGAAAACGTAGAAACTACTGTTGACACAGAAGTTAAAGAAACGTCTAAAGAAATGGCAATGTCAAATGAGCAACAAACACCAACAATCGTAGGTGTAGCAGCTTCAAATGAGAGTTTTACTACATTGGTTGCAGCAGTTAAAGCTGCAGATCTAGTAGATGCTTTAAACGGAAAAGGACCTTTTACAGTTTTTGCTCCAACAAATGACGCTTTTGCAAAGTTACCAGACGGAACTGTTGAAACATTATTAAAACCAGAGAATAAAAGTACATTAGCTGGTATTTTAACGTACCACGTTGTTTCTGGAAAATTTGAGGCAGCAGCAGTTATTGAGGCTATCAAAAAAAATAATGGAAAATTTACTGTAGATACTTTAAACGGTGGACAGATTACATTAAGCTTAAAGGATGGCAAAGTACTATTAACAGATGCTAAAGGTGGTATGTCTACTGTAGTTATGGCAGACGTTGCAGCATCTAATGGTGTAATACATGCTATAGATAGCGTTGTAATGCCTAAATAATTAAAAAACTCTAAATACTCAACGAAAAGAAAGTCGGCATTACGCTGACTTTTTTTTAGTTTTAAGTATGAGCAAGAGTCTATTAAATAATCATTAAAAAAGATTAAAACAAAAAAACACCCAAGATAAAATCTTGGGTGTTTATTACTTTGTATTTAGAAAGATACTTAATCTTTACTAATTAAAATAGCTTTAGTGTTTACAAACTCTTTCATTCCAAAACCACCATGTTCTCTTCCATATCCAGAGTCTTTTACACCTCCAAATGGCATTGAAGGTTCTGCCAGACCAAATGAATTGATAAAGACCATACCTGTATCAAAATGTTTTTCGGCTAATTCTGTAGCACGTTTTACATCTTTAGAAAAGATTCCACCACCTAATCCAAACTTACTATCGTTTGCAATTCTCATAGCATCTTCTTCATCTTCTGCTTTAATTAAGGATGCAACAGGTCCAAAAAGCTCATCATCATAAGCTGGTTGTCCAGGTTTTACATTACCAAGAATAGTTGCAGGATAATAATAACCGTCGCCATCTTTCATTTTTCCTCCACATAATATTTCGGCACCTTTATCTACGCTCTCTGTGACTTGCTCATGCAATTCTTCTCTTAAATCTTTACGAGCCATAGGTCCTAAATCTGAATCTTCATCATTTGGATCACCTAATTTTAAATCGCTCATTGCTTTTACAAAGGCCTCTTTAAATTTGTCGTAAATAGGAGCAACTGCGATAAATCGTTTTGCAGCAATACACGTCTCTCCGTTATTATAAATTCGTCCTTGCACAGATTTTTTAACTGCAACATCAATATCTGCATCTTCAAGAATAAGATAAGCATCATTACTTCCTAATTCTAAAACTGTTTTTTTAAGTTCTTCTCCAGCTTTTTTACCAATAATTCTACCAGCTCCTGGGCTACCTGTTAATGTAACACCTCTAACAAGTTTATGCTCTATAATGGCATCTGACTGGTCGTGCTCAATCACTAAAACTGTAAATAAACCCTCTGGTAATCCAGCTGCTTTAAATATAGATTCTAACAATTTTGCGGTTCCTGTTACGTTACCTGCGTGTTTAAGTAACACACTGTTTCCTGCCATTAAATTTGTAATTGCATATCTAATTACTTGATATGACGGATAATTCCAAGGCTGAATCCCATAAATAATCCCAATAGGAGAGTAGGTTATAATTCCTTTTCCTCCATTTGAAAGTTCTCGAGTTTCGTTCTTTAAATTTTCGGCAGCATTTTCAGCACAATAATCACAAATTGCAGAGCATAAGTCTACTTCCTGATGACTTTGTTTGAGTAATTTACCCATTTCGTCTGTCATTATTTGCGACAGCTCAGCTTTATAATTTTGAAGTTCTTTACCTATTGATTTAATGATTTCTCCACGTTCATCAAAAGATTTAAACCTCCAATCTAAAAAAGCAGATTGTGATTTTTGTATTGCAGATTCTACGTCATCATTGCTCATATATTTATAAGTCTCTAAAGACTTACCATTGGCAGGATTAGTAGTTTTAAATGTATCTTGTTTGGTTTGAGTTCCCATATGTTTTATTTGTTTTTTAAATTCTTATTTCTGTTCACTAGGCACGATGTATACATCATTAATGTTTACTCGGTCTGGTTGAGATAATGCATAATAAATAGCGTTAGCTATATCTTCACTTTCCAAAGTGGTCATTTTTTGCATTTCCTTTATTTCTTCTTTAATGTCGTCATCTGTAATTGTACTGGTAAGATTTGTATCTACAGCACCTGGCTCAATTGACGTCACGTTAATTCCATATTTTGGAGCTAACTCTTGTCTTAAACCTTCACTAAACATTTTTACTGCAGATTTTGTTGCACAGTATACTGCACCTCCTGGAAAATATCTATTGGCAGCCATAGATGAAATATTAATAATATCTCCTCCATTTTGCTTTTTTAATTGTGGTAATACCGCAGATACACCATTTAGCACACCTTTAATATTAACATCAACCATTTTATCCCATTCATCTGTTTTTAATTTCTCTACGTAAGATAATGGCATTAAACCAGCATTATTAATTAAGCCATCAACCTTACCATAGGTATCAACAGCTTTAGAAACAACTTGCTTAAAATCTTCGCTCTTTGTAACATCTCCTGTTGCCACCAATGCTTTACCACCTTCTTTTTCAATAGCCTCTTTAAGTGAAACAAGTTTATCTTCACTTCTTGCCATTAATACGACATTAGCACCATTTTGAGCTAATTTTTTTGCTGTAGATTCACCTATTCCGCTTGACGCACCAGTTATAATAATTGTTTTGTTTTCTAAATTCATATCTTTCATTTTTTAATTGTTAGTTTAATAATGACTAAGATACAGTGGCTTAGAAGTTATAGTTTGCTTATATGTAAATGATGTTGACGCATATGCTGAAACGTGCTATTTTCTTCGGAAATTGGAGCACTTCCTTCCTTGTAACTCTAAAATGACATTATAGCAGTTGATGTATTTGAATAATTAAAATTTCCGTAGGAAACATAATTATACATGATATGAAGCGGAAAATTAGAAGTGTTTTAGCTATGCTCTTTCGACATAGCTAAACGAATTTGTTTTATGGTAAGAGTACTACCATCATGGCTCCATCCAGGAGGTCCAAAAATATACATGAATTTATGAGACCATTGTTTTGACTTGGCAACATCTTGCCAAATGTTTTTGTACTCGTGTGTTAAAATAACATATAGATTATACGAGTTTGGTGGTTGAGAGACACCATACTTTATATTCACGGTATCGTCTAGTTCTTTCCAGGTACCAAAAACGCGATCAAACACATTTAAAATACCACCATGGTTTTTATCCATGTACTCAATATTACTTGCGTGATGTACCTGGTGCATGGTATGCGTATTTAGAAACCGCTCTAAAACGCCTAAACTTTTAATATATTTTGTGTGTAGTTGGAATTGCCATAATGCTTCAATACCTAAGCAAACGACCAACATTTCTGGCGGAAAGCCTATAATTACAATCCAAACGTAGAAAAAAGGTTTATAAAAAATTGTGAACCAACCATTGCGTACAGCTGTTCCTAAATTAAAATTATCTAAGGAGTGATGAACTATATGTGCTGCCCATAAAAATCTAATCATATGGTTTTGTCTATGAAACCAATAATAAGAATAATCGTCTAAAAGCATACAAATTACCCAAACATACCATGCATAACCAAAAGACTCCCAACCCATGATATTTGTACGAACACCATTTACTAAAGGGTTAAAAAGCTCGTAAGCAAAAGTAAAAACCAATATCACTGTAGCAGTTTTTATTAATGCTCCAATAATTACAGAGCCTACGCCTAAAGATATGCTAGATATAAAATCTCGCCACTTATACAGCTGTTTATCATCTAGCGTTTTACTATAAGTTAGCTCTATTGCTATAAAACCCAAAAAACATGGAATACCGTAAACTAAGGGACTTGTAAAATCCATGTAATGAAAAATTTATAATGATATGATTAGATAAGAATGGTATCTAAAGTTCGTTTTTGGCAAGGTACGTTTATTTTATGCCAACGCTGTATGGTTTGAAACTAATTACTAAAGGTGCTTACAATTACTATTTGTAACTAGGCGTAATAAGTAATGATAAATTAGAAAATTAATATGAGATTACTAGAAAGTATAACGTTGCTCTGCGGTTGAGGAGGCGTTTAGTAATTGATTAAAGGTTTTTATATAATCAAAATTTTGAGTAATAGCCTCAGAAACTGCCAGTCCAGAAATACCAGTTTCTAAAATATGTTCAACATCTGAAGTTTTAATACCTCCAACACCAATAATAGGAGTAGGTGTTTTTAAAATATCTGTTATGGCTTTATAACCATTTATACCTAAAACAGTACCTGTATAAGTTTTAGTATTGGTTTCTCTAAATGGTCCTAAACTAATATAATCAACATGTTTATCTAGTAATAACTCGCAATCTTGTAAAGTGTTAGCTGTACCTCCAATCATTTGCCAAGAATACAGATGTTTTCTGGCTAGAGTAGGGCACACATCATCCTTTCCCAAATGCACACCATCTGCTTTTACTGTTTTAGCAATTTTATAATAATCGTTTATTATTAATCGGGTTTGAAAATGAGAGGTTATTTCACGAGCTTCATTTGCAATTTTTAAAATCTTTTTTTCTGAAACAGATTTTAACCGTAATTGCACTAACTCTGCACCACTAGAGCATGCTTTTTGGATATGATCTAAATGTGCTTTGGTAGAGTTACCTTGAGATATGTAATGTAATTTTGGTATAATCATGACCTCGTACGTATTATGCTTTGAATACTATAATTAAATGCAAAAATACGACTATTATAATGTCTTAACGAGGTATTGTAGTTGGCAAATTTAAAGTATTAATAATTGTTTTATATTTTAAGACTATAGCGTTTAGTGTAATTTTACGAACATAAATGCGACTATATACAATCAATTTTATAATGAATGATTGCACCATATGAAAATTAAAAAAACTTTATATTCTATTTTAGATTTAGCCTTGGTTTCTAAGAATCATACGCTAAAACAAACCTATAATAATGCCTTAGAATTAGCACAAAAAGCTGAAACTTTTGGATATACGCGTTATTGGTTAGCAGAACATCATAACTCATCAAACATTGGTAGTACAGCTACATCTGTACTCATTGGTTATGTTGCGCAAGGCACGAGTACCATACGTATTGGCTCTGGCGGAATTATGTTACCCAATCACTCTCCGCTAATTATTGCCGAACAATTTGGTACTTTAGGGTCTTTATATCCTAATCGTATTGATTTAGGTTTAGGTAGAGCACCAGGAACAGATCGAGAAACTGCACAGGCTATCAGGTCTGACTTTATGCACGCTGCGCAACTGTTTCCTAGTGAGTTGGAAAAAATTCAGCAATATTTCTCTGTTGATAATGCTACTTCAAAAGTGCGTGCAACAGTGGCAGAAGGCGTAGAGGTACCAATTTTTGTGTTAGGGTCAAGTACAGATAGTGCGCATTTAGCAGCAAAAAAAGGATTACCATATGCTTTTGCCAGTCATTTTGCGACTACCCATTTGCACGAAGCGTTAAGCATTTATCGTAGAGATTTTAAACCATCAAAAGAGTTACAACAACCCTACACAATTGCAGGTGTTAATATCATTATTGCAGATACCGATGAAGAAGCTAGACGTTTATCTACGTCATTAATTCGTATGATAGTTGGGTTATTTACAGGCAAACGTGATGCAGTGCAACCACCAACCGAAATGACTACAGATTTGGAGCAGGTATTAAAAAACCCACAAGTGCATCAAATGCTTAAATATTCATTTATTGGTAGTAAAGCTACTGTTAAAGCCCAAGTAAAAGCATTTATAGAACATACTCAAGTTGATGAACTTATTGCTGTCACCAATATTTATGATATTAAAGATCGTGTGCACTCTTACAAGTTATTTGCCGAAATTATGGAGGAGTTAAATTAATTTGGGTTAGTTATGCTTGCCGAAACTAAGTTTTAACTCAAATTTTAAACAATGAATATCCAACTCCAATGCCTAACCACGGTTGTTTATTGTAATTCCATTTTTTAGATGCGTCACCAAGACTATAATCCCAACCATAAAATACACCAAAATTTAGCTTGTTGAACGAATAAGTTGCTCCAAAACCAAAACTGAATAGCCCTTGGTTAATTGTGTTTCCGCTTTCAATAGGTATTTCGGCATTTGAAGTATTTGAATTATTTAATTCGACAGTTGAGGCGCCAAGAATTACACCACCAGATAGTTTCCAAGTATTAGATTTATTTCCAACTTTATCTCTATACATAAAGCTTGAATTTCCATATGAAAAACCTAATAAGAAATTTAGATTGATGGCAGTTGTGAATTCTTCTCCGATATCATTCGACTTATCTTTAAATCTATATTTTAAAGGAATAGTAACAGATGAAACAGTAAATTCAGTAAATGGCAGCCATTCTTTATGCCTATTTTTTAATGATATAAAATATGTCGAGTTAAGTGTATCCCTTTTACTAATAAAAGGATTAATTATTATTTTATTTTTATCATCTGGAAACTTTACAAAAGCTTTTATAACTTCATTTCTATCTGGATTTACAGTTATTAAAAATTTTTGTTTCTCAAAGAAACTATCATTGATGGTGTCTATTTTTTTTACTTCAACATTTTTTCCGTTAATAGTTTTTGAGACTGTATATTCAATAGTTTTAAATCCCTTAAATGTATCTCTAATTGAATCTTGTTGTTTTGGAGTCAGCTCTTTAAAAGACACTTTCTTTTCTGTTTTTAAAAGTTTTAATTTACTCTGTGGTATATAATAAGTTCTCTTATAGGTATCTTGAGAGTAAATAAGTGTAGTGCAGAATAAAAATCCGATAAAAAATAAATATTTCATAAGTAACTGGTTTTAGATAATCAAGAAACATTAATTTTAAGAAGATTTCAATACCTAATATTAGGTATAATTTAATTGCTAACTGCAGATTAAATTTAATGAGTGTATGGAATTTGGCTGAAAGAGAAATTTTTAGCTCTTATGGCAAGTCTCTGAGAAATGCGAAGCATACTTGAGGACAATAATTTAAAATAGAAATGCTCCGAAAAATCGCGTAGAAAAAAATATAACGCACAAATACTCAAATATGCTAAATATAGCTGTTACATAATTACTCATTCATTTCTATTTGTATTTATAAGTTTTCGTGAATCTCATAAATTCGATTTGCCTATCGATATGAACGTAAAGGATCATAACTGAACTAAGTAAAATAAAATCCTAAAGTTTCTATTCGCTATTCTACTTGTATAAATACAAATGTACTATAATGTTCTGCGTTATGTAACTTGAGCTTTGGTTAAAAGCGAAAGTTTTACTACAGTTTCTTCAAAAAATTTCACTCCAAAAGTTTCTTTAAAAAGGTAATGGAACACTTTTTATGCGACGACGTAGGAGGGAAGCGTAATGTGTGTGAAATGGGAATGTATGTTAAAAACTTTGTTTATTTTACGGTTTTCCCTCATAATAATTCCTACAATATTTTGTAGATTTAAACTCTCCCTTTTTACTAATTTCTAATTACTTGAATATTAAAATTTACATAGGATTTCATGAACGAAACTAAAATACCAAAAGCATTAATAGACCAGATAAAAGATGGTAACGTAATATTATTTTTAGGAGCAGGAGCAGCTTTTGATTCAAAGCATCCAAAAGGTGACAAACCACCAACAGGCAAACAATTAGCGAACTTAATTTCAGAAAAGTTCTTGGGTAAAGAATATTTAGATTCTGATTTGCAATATGTTTCCGAATTGGCAATTAGTGAACTTGATTTATTAACTGTTCAAAAATTCATTGCTGATATATTTAAAGAATTTAAACCAGGAGATCATCATTTGAGTATTCCATTATACCGATGGAATTCAATTTTTACAACAAATTACGATTTAATTATTGAAGACTCTTATGATAAAGTAAAAGAAAGACAGCAGATATTAGCCACCTTTATTAAAAATGGAGAACGTGTTAAAGACAAAATGAATTTGCCTAATTCAATAATGTATAATAAACTTCATGGTTCTATAACCGATATAAGTGATGAGACATTACCTCTAATTTTAACACCTGATCAATATGTTGAACATCGTGAAAATAGAGATAGGTTATTTGATAGATTAAAAGAACAATCTTATGAGTATCCGATACTATTTGTTGGGTTTAGTTTTGCTGATTTGGATATAAGACATACATTAAAAGAACTAGACAAACTTGGACATGCAAGACCTAGATCATATATGGTTGGTCCAAGTATTACAGATGCAGAACAGAGATTATGGGATCAGAAAAAGATATCTTCAATTAAAATGACTTTTAAGGAGTTTATGGATTCTTTAAGTAATGAAATAGATGAAAACGAAAGGAAATTAAGTGGTGTAATTAGAGACAAAGTGTCTCATCCAATTATGAAAAAATTCCAATCAGGAGCTAAAGAACCATCTGATCGATTAATGGAGTTTTTAGATAGAGATATTATATATATACATCCAAATCTAGCTGAAGAAAACACTGACCCTAAAGTCTTTTACAAAGGTTATTTTGAAGGTTGGGACCCTATCATTAAAAATTATGATGTTCAAAGAGATGTAACTGATAAAATATTATCAGAAGTTTTTGTTATTGATGAAGAAGATAGATTAACTGATCAAGAATTATTTATTATTAATGGTAATGCTGGTTCAGGAAAGACAGTCTTGCTACACAGATTAGCTTGGGATGCTTCTGTTTCTTTTGAAAAATTATGTATTTATTATAAGTCAGATATTTTAATAGAATACAATAGAATATCAGAACTTTATCAGTTAGTAAAAGAAAGGATATATCTATTCATAGATAATATTACTGAAAAAGTTGATGATGCAGAATATATATTATCCAAAGCAAAAAAAGACAAAATTCCATTGTCGATAATTGGAGCAGAACGAACAAATGTTTGGAATATTGAAGGAGAAAGACTTTACCCATATCTTACTAGGTCATATAATTTAGGGTATTTAAAGGATAAAGAAATTAACGATTTAATTTCTTTATTGTCAAAATATAAATCTTTAGGCTACTTAACAGGAAAAAGCCTTGAAAAGCAAAAAGAAGCATTATCTGAAAAATCGGGTCGTGAGCTATTAGTAGCATTATATGAAGCAACTGCTGGAAAACCTTTTCCTGATATTGTTATGGATGAATACAAATCTATTCCAAGTGAAGAAGCACAAAGTTTATATTTAACAATTTGTATGTTTCATAGAATTGGAGCATACACTCGAGCTGGTAATATATCAAGATTGCATAATATTAATTTTTCATATTTTAAAGAAAAATTATTTAAACCGTTAGAATCTGTTGTTTATCATCATCGTAATTATGTGATAAATGATTATGTCTTTACTACAAGACATCAGCATATTGCTGAATTAGTTTTTGAGCAAGCATTAGTAGATCAGGAAGCGAGATATCAAAAATATATTAAAGTAATTTCTAAACTTGATGTTGACTACGATAGTGATCGACAAGTTTTTATTGCACTTACTAACGCAAAGAAATTAATGGATTCCTTTAAAGATGTCAATAAAATTAGAGGTATATATAAAGCTGCTTTTGAAAACATAGGCGAAAATCCATCACTTATGCAACAAGAATCAATATTCGAAATGAGAGCAGGAGGAGGGAATTTAGAAAAAGCTGATGAATTATTAATTAAGGCACATGAATTGGATCCTGATAATGTTTTTATTGCCCATTCGAAAGCTGAATTCTTATTAAGGAAAGCCGAAAAATCATCTCATCCTCTTATTATTAAGAAAAATTTGACTTCAGCAAAAGATATTTGCAATGATATTTTAGGGAATAAACGAAATAAAAATTTGATACACGCTTATCATACATTTTTAAAAATATTATTAGTTGAATTAAAAATTGCTCTCGAAGAAGATAATAATGAATTGATAGAGCAAAAGATTCAAGAGTTTGAAAAAATGATAAGTAAAGTAATTCAAACCTATCCAAATGAAAGTTTTATTCTTGAATCTGAATCTAATTTCAATCAGTTGATAGACAATACACCAAGAGCTTTAGAGTCATTAAAAGCAGCTTTTGATTTAAACAAAAAGAGTCCATATTTGGCTTCTAGACTAGCCAATTATTATCAAGAAAATGATAATTTAGATGATGCATTAACAGTGCTCCATGAGTCAGTTAATAATAACCTAAATGATAGAGACTTAAATTTTAAATATGCGAAGTTATTAATGATTAAAACGCCAGAGAACTATGTTGATTTAAAACATTATTTAAGAAAGTCTTTTACAAAAAAAGATAAAAGATATGAAGCTCAATTTCTTTATGCTAGAATCCTATATCTTTTAGGTGAAGAAGAAAATAAAGAATATTTTGATTTTCTAAAAGGTGTTCCTCTAGATTATAGAATAAAAAAACAAGTTCAAGGTACTGTAATTGAACATGGTAAGCCAAAAATATTTGAAGGTAGTGTTATGAAACTAGAAAGTTCATATGGCTTTATTAAACAAGATGTTACTGGAGAAACTATATATTTTAATAGAGGTACAGATTTACAGGAATTAAGATTTAATTCTAGAATAAAATTCAAGAAAGCATTTAATTTTAATGGTCCAATTGCAATAGAAATTTTATCGCAATAATATCGGCCTCATAAAATTTTGGCTAAAACAATAGGAGAAATGAGCGTCCATATTTTAGGGGTTTAGTAATAGAGTTTCTTAAGAGTTTTATTTATACAAGAGATTTCAAAGCAATCTTGACGAGTTACAATGTTTCCTAAAATATAGCGAATGAACCGTTAATTGTTTCCAAAATTATATGCAGCCTTGAATTTTTGTTTTAGGTATTAATTTTAAATATCTACAAGACATCTTAAATTAATAGTGTTTCAAGACAAAAGACAATGAAACATTTAAAGAAAACTTCAATTAGTAGATTAAATATAACAAGTGCATGGAATTTTATTTTTTTTAAATTTTATGCTCTTGTGGCCAGTTGACGAGAATCGCATAAAATTCTTTATTGCGTATATTTGTCGAATAAGCGATTTTTAAATCATAGCAAAAGGTTAGCTTTTATAATGCGCTGTCAAGTGAATGAAACCCAAAAGCTTTCGTTAAAGCGTTGGCAACGAATGTTGGTCTTTTTTATACGAATTATTCTATGGTATTTAACATTAGTATATAATTATAGCTTACGATTATTATCAAACATCATACTTATAACTAAATGTTGTCTTCATATTGAATAATCCACAGGATTACCCACTATTAAAAATGTACTATAATTTATATTATGTAAAATAGAATTATTCAACACATGATTATATTACCTCTCTATAGTAATCAAACTCATATAATACAAATATATAGTGTCATTGAGATTACATAGTAAGTTATGACAAATATAGACCTTACATCATTTATAAATCACCTCGACTATAATTATAAAACATAAAAAAAGCCCATCACAATGTGATAGGCTTTTAAAATTTTGGTTAAGCGTATATTAGATAACTTTTACGTTAATTGCGTTTAATCCTTTTTTTCCTTCTGTAAGATCGAATTCTACTTCATCACCTTCGCGAATCTCATCGATTAATCCAGAAATGTGAACAAAATGTTCGTTGTTTGAACCTTCTTCTGTTATAAATCCGAAACCTTTGGTATCGTTGAAGAATTTTACTGTTCCTTTACTCATAATTGTAATATAATTTATTATTAATACTAAGTGTATTTCAACAATGATGCCAAGAATCAATTAGCGTGCTAATTTTCTGAGTGCTACCCATTGTTTTAGCATTTCTCTGGAGTCTACTGCAGGATAACCTAACACAGTTTTTCCTGCTGGTACGTCATTCATCACACCAGATCCTGCACCAACTGTAGCACCAGAATGTATGGTTGTATGATCTTTTATGGATGCGCTTCCGCCAATAATTACACCATCGCCAAGTGTTACAGAGCCTGCTAATCCGCTACTTCCTGCCATAATACAAGAACGACCTAGTACACAATTGTGAGCAATCTGTACCAAATTATCAATCTTACATCCATCGCCAATTATTGTAGAACTAAATTTTCCGCGGTCAACACAACTATTAGCACCAATCTCTACAGCGTTACCAATAACCACATTACCAATATGCGGAATTTTAACCAATCCTCTACCATCATCACTTGGTCTATACCCAAACCCATCGGCTCCAATACTCACATTAGTATGAAAAATACAGTGACTACCAATTACAGAGCGTTCTCTTATCACAGTGCCAGACCACACCGTTGTATAATCGCCTATAGTTGTTTCGTCTAAAATAGTAACGTTAGGATATATAATAACACCTTTTCCCAAAACCACATCCTTACCAATATAACTGCCAGCTCCAACCCTACTTCCTTCTCCAATAACTGCAGTAATATCAATAGTTGCAGTAGGATGAATATCGGTTTCAAAATTTGGTGCTTTAGGAGCAAAAACATCTAATAATTTAGCCATAGCTAAATCGGCATTTTTAACCTTTATAATTACACGGTTTTCTCCTGGTTCTATATCTAGATTATCATTAACAATAGCGAGAGCAGCATTAGAGTCTGCCCACATTGCTGCAAATTTGCGGTTTCCTATAAAAGTGGCTTGGCTACTATTGGCATTTTTAATGGTTTCTAAACCCGTAATTTGCTGTGTAGTTTCGCCAAAAACTTCCCCTTCTACAACACTATTAATCTCTTGTATCGTCAATGATTTCATTCCTTATAATTTTTCTTTTGGTTAATTGGCTACAATATACTTAAATCGGATGAAATGATTGAGAATATGTTTTTCTTCGGAAATTCTTTAGATAATAGAAAATGTAAGGTTGAGTTTAAATACATCCTATATTACAAACGTTCTAATCGTGATTTGTAACCTACTAAGTCGTTTTCAAATCCATAAACAATGTTTCCGTAGAGATTAACGTACAAAAACCGTAATGACGCTATTTTAGATTTAAATTTATCACTACTTAAATAACGAATGCAATCATCTTTACATTTATAGTCTGTGATTAATTCAACGTACCAATTTTCGGTTTTTTAAATTTCAGATAAATTAGAAGTTAACTTTTCATAAATTATATTTTCAATATCATTAATATTCTTTGCATATAATTTATACATACTACTCACTGCAATGAGTTCTTTAGATCGTGCACTGTTGTTTAGTGTTGCATTGTCTATTAAATTAATTGCGGTTTGATCTAAAGGCAAATCATAAACATCATATAACAAAGTGCTTACCATAGAATTACTTTTAACTTTTGACCTATCATATTCGCGATCTAATCCTTTTAAATAGATGTTTTGAATAGTGTCTAAATCCTTTTGAAATGCTTGAGTTTTATAGATATCTTTTTCAATTTGTAAGATTACTTTTTGAGTAAGCTCATTATTGATGTTGACTAATTGCCTGTTATTTTTCCAATTATTGATACCCAATGCAATGAGAATCCCAATGATTACAAGTAGAATTTCTCCAAAAGCATAGGTTAAATATTTACTTAATCTTGTACCTCTTAATACTTGAAATCGTTTTTTATGAAATAATTTCATGATTTTTTATCTTCTAATAGCTTAATTAATTTTTTAATTTCAGTTTGGTACTCTATAATAATAGTTAAGTAATTATCAAAATACAGTGCTTCATAGTAAGTCAAACGATTTCTATAAGCATTACTATCAAAATAGTCTAGACAGTCTTCATTACATAAGCCACCAACAAAATAATCTGAGTACCAACTAAAATTATCTCTAAGGTATTTCATGTTATCTACAATTTCAGAAAGTATGATACTATTTTGAAAAACAAATCCTTCTTTATCATATTTATTATAAAAACCAAGTATGGAATCTACTTTAGGGTTTAAATTCTTAGCTTCTTTATTAAAATTACTCAGCATATCATATCCTTGCCTACTAAAGTTAGAAATCGTACCTGAAGTCATTATATATCTACAATCTTGACAGCTTCTAATGGAATCTTGAAATTTAGCACTATACAATATTTTGCTTATCAATTTATTTGTCGGTCTTGAGAATTCAATAATTTCTGTAGTTTCTGCTAGGTCATCTTTTAAATCATTTTGAACCACTTGGATGATTCTATTTAATTCATTTACTTCGGCTTTTCTCGCTTTCCAATTGTTAATTCCTAATGCAATGAGAATACCGATAACAACCAAAATAATTTCTCCAATAGCATATATAATATATTTTTGTAATCGATTGCCCTTTAATAATTGTAATCGATTGGTGTTAAAAAACTTCATTAATTATGTTGTTGGTTAATTATAGAAAATTATTCGCGTGATTATATAACTAATTTAGTAAATATAAACAGAATAGAAAATTAGAGTCAATTTTCATAACTATAAAAAAAACATTCTAATATACAGAAAGAGTTAATTATGATTTTAAATTATTTTAGTGCGTTTGATGAGAAACTACCTTTAAACCCACTATAGAAATAATTAAAGTAGTTATAAAAAATAAACGCCAAAAGGTTGCAGGCTCTTTAAAAATAAAAATGCCAACTAAAACGGTTCCAACAGCGCCAATACCTGTCCAAACAGCATAAGCTGTGCCAATTGGTAATTGTTGAGTAGCTTTTACGAGAAGAAGCATACTAATAGCTAAACACACCAAAAAGCCAATATACCAATACGTTGTAATGGTTCCTGTTGCCTCCTTAGCTTTTCCCAGACAAAATGCAAAAGCCACCTCAAAGAGTCCTGCAATAATTAGAAATATCCAATTCATTTATTAATTATAAAAATTTATTTCGAAAACTCATTTAAAACTTCCATAGCTCTTTCTGTATCTTTTTTATCGACAAAAATATGGTCGTGATAAAAAGCTGCAACCACATTACAGCTAATACCATGTTTTGATAATGCATTAGAAAAAGCAGCAGTAAGCCCAACTGCTTCCAGAGAAGAATGAACCGTTAAGGTAATCCATGAAGCAACGTAAGAGTAATCTAAATTGAGTTGATCTGCGATATGCTTTTCTGCAATAATAGTTAAACTCTCGTCTTCTTTAAAAGTCATTATGATATGACTCAAGTTAATTTTTTCCAAATTTTGAGTCTTACAAAAAACATAGTCACCCAAATTATGCTTAGGCTTCATTGACTTTAGTAATGTGTCTAAATCTTTTTCTCCACTCATAAATTTAAAATTTTAATCTATTTTAAAAACTGCTTGATATTTTATTCTGAAATGTGCTGTAATGTATGAGTTCTCATAATCGATTTGTCATTAAATAGAAATTGAATAATAGCTTGTATGCTACTTATTATTAGTGCTTTCAAATTTTACCTTGTCATATTTCAATCGAAATTAAGTACGCTTAATTATGGATTTGTAGACCATAAAGACGCACCTTTAAGCATTGCTCGTCTTGGTAACTTTAAACCAGCAACAATTAATTCTGCAAAATCTTCTGGTTGTAATACACTATCTTCAGATTCTTTTGAAGCAATACCTAAATCTACAGACATATCTGTTGCTATAGTACTTGGCGTTAATGTGCAAACTCTAATATTATTTTTACGTACTTCTTTCATTAGAGATTCAGACATACCAATTACAGCAAATTTTGATGCCGAATAAGCCGATGTGTTTGCATTTCCGTTTAAACCTGCTGTTGATGAGACATTAATTATATCGCCTTCATTTTGATTTATTAAGTACGGTAAAACCTCTTTAGTGACATAGTACATACCCATAAGATTCGTTTGGATAATTGTACTCCATTGGTCAACTTCCATGTCATTAAACGAACCAAAAGCTGCTATACCAGCATTATTTACTAATATATCAATAGAGCCAAATGTGTCTATAATATTTTTAATTCCTGTTTGAACTTCTTTATAGTTACCTACATCAAAAGCCGAATAGGTTGCTTGTATACCAAAATTTTCTAATTCTAAAACTGTAGCTTTTAAGTCCTGCTCATTTCTACCTGTTATAGCCACGTCTATACCTTCCTTTGCAAAGGCAATTGCTGTAGCTTTTCCCAAGCCTCTACTTCCTCCTGTAATAATTGCTTTTTTATTTTTCATATTAAATTATAATCTGTTTTTATATTTATTTTACTGAATATCTTCATAATATAAAGTCACTCCTTTAAGACTTCTAACCATTTTCTATATAACTCCTTAAAATAATTATCGACGTTGTAATGCAATGTATAATGCTCTAAAAAGATTAACTCTAAAATCATAATTAGCTTCATAAAATCACACAAGTAAATATAATAATCAATGCCAATAGATGCTTCAATAAAAAACACCTTTTCAACATAAGGAAAAAAGGTGTTTAGGTTATTATCTTACTTTAAATTTTTAATTATTTGGTTCTAAAATATTTTCAATACGTTTCACTAAATCTTTATAATGGTACTTAGTAACTGTATTAACTTGTCTATTACCTGCTGCAGTAACTTGACGCTTTAAAACATTTAATTCGCCACGAACTAATGCTCTAATATCAGATTGTGATACACTATAGTAATCGCCTCTTCTATTAGACTCTAAATCTGATGTCATTAAAAATGCCATACGATCTACATAAGCACGTTGCAAATTTCTACGATATACATCTACATTTTTGGTGCTTTTTGCTTCATCAAATAAACCCTTTCGTAAATCTTGCATCATTGATAATGCGCTATAATTTGTTGCATCAATACTTTCGTGATCTATTAAACGACCTAATTTATCAAAACTCAAAAGTGCATTTAAATATCTACTCTGTAAACGTCTTAATCGCTCTGTGTACCCATTGTAATCTATATTTTGCAACATAGTTTTATCAACAAGCCAACGTGGCGTTTCAAAAGCATTATCATGTAACCACTGCATAGATTGTTGTTGCTTTAACTTAGGTACTGCTTGGTATGCAATACCTCCTTGACTTGGAGTTATTAAATTTTCTTCAACACCACCTACATTTCCTAATACATGACCAATATACCTATTATAACAGCCTAGCATCTCGCCATATAATTCTTCTAAATCATTATAATCATTGGTTTGACTACTCGTCCATTGTGGTAAATTTTGAGCTACATATTTTAAATTCTTTAATGCATAATTAGACGCTTTAATGGCATCATTACCAATGTCTTCAGTTTGAGAAGTAGGGTCAAATCTACTGCTTTGCTTTCCGAAGATATATTTAGGATCACCTGCTTTCTCCATGATCCAATTATCTAGAGTTGTTCTTTCAGCATCTGCCGAAAACGCTCCAGGTATTGCTCTATAACCCCAATTTATTGCATAATGATCATATGGTCCAATTTGACGAATAAATCTAATATTTTCATCTCCTGGTTGCGCAATGTAGTTGTAGCGTGCATAGTCCATAATAGTAGATGCGATACCGAACTCTTGAGTAAATGCACCATTTCTATAATTTTCTACATCATAGGCCTTACTCGCACTCATATTGTGAGGTAATCCTAAAGCATGACCTACCTCGTGTGCAATTACCATTTTCATCATTTCTCCAATATCTTCGGCAGGAGTGTCTAGAGTTCTTGCATCTGGATTAGCTGCTCCAGTTTCTAACAAATAACGATTTCTATATGAGCGTAGATGATTGTGATACCAAATAATATCACTCTCTATAATTTCGCCACTTCTAGGATCTGCAACACTAGGTCCCATTGCATTTCTTGTTTCGCTGGCAACATATCTCACTACAGAATATCTTACATCTTCTGGGCTAAAATCTGGATCTTCTTCTTTTGTTGGTGGATATTTAGCAATTATGGCATTTTTAAATCCTGCACTTTCAAAAGGACCTTGCCAAAGCTCAATACCTTCTTTAATATATTTACGTAAACTCTCAGGTGTGGCTGGATCTAAATAATAAACAATAGGTTTTACCGGTTCTACCAATTCTCCTCTAGCATAAGCTTCTGGATCCTTAGGTTCTAATTTCCACCTTTTTATGTAAGTTTTACGATCTGCTTTTAACTTTTCGCTTCCATAATCTACCTGACTAAAAGAAAACCAACCTACTCGCTCATCTGCAAAACGAGGTTGCATAGGTTCTTCTGGCAATAAAATCATAGATTGATTCATTTGTAAACTTATAGTTTGAGCAGCTCTCGCAGATGGAGGTTGCGTTGCGTTATAAGTCATATCTTGCACAACTTCAATATTTTGAGGGAAACTTTTCATTTTATTAATAAAGCTTCTAGAGGGATCTAAGTTTCTCACCTTGTATGATGTTCTCAAACTGCTTTGCAAACCACTAATAGCCTTTACATCTGTACTATAAAATTTAGTCACATCTACAACAACTGCAGTAGAGTCTTTACTAAACGCTGCAATATCAAATGCAAATAAAGTTGGCTCGTAATTATTAGATTTAACAGATATACTTATTGGCAACTCCTCATCTGCTACTGCATTGTATGAGCGCTCTTTAAGTAAAATCTTTGTATCAAAACGCTCCCAACTAATAAGTCGTTCGCCAGTTTTTGTTCCTGCATTAATATAACCGCCTCCTAAATTGGCTGGTAATTTTGCAATTCTACTCACTAAGAGCATATCTTTTCCAAGATGTTCGTTAGGGATTTCAAAAAAGTACTTCTCTCCTACTTTATGAACTTTAAATAACCCATCATCTGTAACCGCATCTTTAGTGATAACCTGGTCATATGCCTTAATTTTACCTTGATTCTTTTTAGATGCAGCTTTTGGCTGCACTGCCTCTGTTTTATTTTTCTTTTTACGTTTATTACTTTTAGATTGAGCCTGGTTTATCAGTGGTATCAAGGCTAAAGCAAGTGCCAAAACATATAGTAAATTTTTCTTCATAAGATGGTTTTTATTAGTCTAAGTCCTAAAATTAATAAAACGACTCTGTGTTTTTAAGACTTTCACAAAATTTTAATGCTTTTAACATCACATACTTTGCAATAAGTAAACAAATAGACGATATAATATTTATAAAATAGAAAAAACGACATCGTGAGATGTCGTTTTTATAATTAATAGGTTTCATAATTTCAATTGCTGAAATATTAAAACACAAAGTAATTTAAGATTTAGTATTAATATTAACTGGTGTATCCATTTGTAAGGTTCTAATTGGAAACGGAATATTAATATTGTGTTCATCAAATAATTCTTTAATAAGCATTATAGCTTCACTCTGTTTATCAAACATTTGACTTTTTTTGGTATAATCTATATGAAAGCGTACCATAAAGTTAATAGAACTATCACCAAACTCGGTCCAATAAAATTGAAGATTCTCACCTTGTTGCTGCGGAAAATGTTCTTCAATTAATTTTTCTACCATAGCTTTGGTTTCTCTTAAATTGGTTTCGTAACCAACGCCACAGTTTACGGTAATTCTACTTCTTTCGGTTAAAGAATAGTTCACAAAAGGCTCATCTATAATTAATGAGTTTGGCATAACTACAATATGATTATCTGGTCTTCTTAAAACAAAATTCCGAAGAGAAATTTCTTCAACAAATCCGCTATGATCTGACGTTTCTATATAATCATTTATTCTAATTCTTGGTAAAAACGAAAGTAACACTCCCGAAAAAGTATTGTTTAAAGTACCTTGTAAAGCTAAACCAATAGCTAAGGCAACAACTCCTGCTCCAGCAAGTATTGAGGTTAACGCTTTATCTAAATCAAGAACGCCTAAAGCAATAAAAAAGCCAATAAGCACAATTATTATAGACACCAATTTGACTATAATTTGTCTTACAGAGGCATTGCTCATTCGTTTTATTAAAATTTTTCGTAATAAGGATTTTACACCTCTAGAAATGAAGTAAAATAAAACAATAACTAAAATGGCGAGTACAAGATTTGGAAGCCTTAAAATAATAGCTTCGCTCCAACCTTCTAATTTTTCATAAAGTTTGTCTATATAAGACCCTATTTTCATTACATGTATCATAATTAATTTAAGTATTTAATTGTGTGGACAAAATTGTTGTTGCCACGATTAATAAAATAATTGAGAGCGTACCACCTATAATTAAAAAGTGTTTAAAGCGGTACACTCCAGTACCATAAATAAGCGCATTAGTTTGATAACCCATTGGTGTAAAAAAGCTAAAATTTGCACCAAACATTACAGCTAAAATAAACGGTTTTACAGGTAAATTTAAACCTGCTGCTAACGAAATTGCAATTGGTGTTACAATAACTGCTGTTGCATTGTTAGAAATAAAACCACTCATAATCATCGTTAAAGCAAATAAAACACCAAGCACAACTGTACCATTTTGACCATACAGTAGACCTAACAGTTGTTTAGAAATCCAAACATCTGTACCTGTGTTACCCATTGCAATTCCCAGAGGAATCATACCTGCTAATAGGAAGAAAATTTGCCAATTGACACGCTTATATATTTTTGTAAGATTTATACAATTAGCAAAAAGCATAGCTCCAACACCTACAATTGTACTTGCTAAAATAGATAAAACATTTGTTGCTGCTAAAACGATTACACCAATTAAAACTGCAATACACCACAATTGCTTTGGTCTATTGATACTATAGTCGCTTTCATGCTGTCGCATGACGACAACATTTTTAAACTGGTATATTTTTGTGAGATTGTCTTTATCTAATTTTAATAAAATACGATCTCCTGCTTTAATATTTAATTTCTTAATTGCTTTTGGTAACGCAATATGAGCATCTAGATTTAGCATCTTTTTTTTCTGTATACCTATTGGAGTGCCTATATTATTTAAAATAAATTTTACTTCTTGTAAGGTTTTATCTATAATCTCAGAGCCTGGTAAGATAAGTAATTCTACAAAGGTATTCTTTACATCTTTATCTATAACTGTGTTGTTTTCTATCTCATCACTTTCTAAGGAGAGTGTAAAATCATCTTCTGAAATTAAATTAAAATCTTGTATATCACTCACTAACACTAATTCATCTCCAGCTCTTAACGTCGTGTTTTTACCAGGAGTCGTGTTTACATTACTATCTCTAATAAGCTTTAATACCGAAATATTAGGATTGTTATAAAAAGGAACTTGAGAAAAAGCTTCTCCAACATATTTAGAATCTGGTTTAACAGTGAGTGTAAATAAAAAATTTGAGCTCTCACTAAAAGTACTCAATTTGTCTCCTCCTCCCTTTGGCAACCATCTACTAGCAATAGTCATAAAAACAATACCAACTGCAAGCAAAATTAATCCATACATAGAAAATTCAAAAAAGCTAAATTTCTCTACACCATATTTTGAGGCGACCGAATTAACTAATAAATTGGTTGAAGTTCCCATAAGAGTACAACTTCCACCCAAAATTCCTGCAAACGAAATGGGCATTAATAATTTTGGTGCTGAGAAATTGTATTTTTCAGAGAGTTGTGCAATTATTTTTAAGAAGATAATTACCACTGCTGTTGTACTAATAAAAGATGATATAGTTGCCGAAATTATCATGAATACAGGCACCATGGCTATTAACGGTAAAAAACTTAAACGTTTTATAGAATTACTTAGTAAAGTAATAACACCATTATCTTCTAGACCAATAGCAATAATCATTAACATTAACACAGTTATGGTCGCTGGATTAGAAAATCCACTAGTAGCTTCTTCTGGAGTTGTTAAACCAAATGCTACTAATGCCACAATAATAAAAAATGCAATTTTATCAATAGGCATAAACTCAGTTATAAATAATAAAACTGAACACCCTATAATTGCAAATATTATAATTATTTGTAAGTCCAAATGATGAATTGATTAGATATTAGTTATATAAATATAGTGGCTCTTTTATAAGAATGCAACAGTTTATTGATTAGAGTTAATCGTTTATTTATTTGGGACAATAAAAGATATGTAAGCTATAACTTTTAAGATTTCATTAGGCTTTCTCGCATATGCGTCAATAATTATAACAATACGGTTACACTAGAGATACTACAGTGATTAGCTTTACAATACTAAAATTGAGTTAGGATATTATAATATCAATTTACCTTAATTATTAATCTTAAAAAAAAATACTATGACAATTAATTATGAATATAACGGAGTAACAGCAAGTGATAGTTTAGAGGCTTTTACCGAAGAAAAATTAACACCAATTTTTAAACGTTTTGATTTTGTGATACGAGCAGATGTGTTTTTTAAAACAGAAAACACGTCTAGTGATGAAACAGGAATGATTTGCAGCATAAGATTAAGTGCTCCAGGACCACGTTTATTTGCAGAAGCTTCTCATGATAATTTTAGAGATGCTATCTCAGAAACCGTTAATGAGCTAACAAAACAACTCAAAAAACGAAAAGATAAAATGAAAACATTTTAAACGTTTAATTATTTGCTAATGTGGTATTTATATAAAATTATCGATAAAATAATTTTCTTAAAATAATCACAAATTTAACAGTTGATAGTCCGTAAGACAATTAACACCGTAGATATAAACGTAAACCAATTTAAAAACTAAATATGAATATGAAACGAATTTCAGTAATAGTATTATCAGCTATATTTTTTACAGCTTGTGTCTCTAAAAAGAAATACATAGCATTAGAGCAAGACAATGGTGAATTAAAAAGTGAACTCACTAAAACAAAAGTTGAGAAAGAAGAACTAGAGTCTAAGTTTGAGAAAATACAACAACGAGTTGATAGCTATAATTCTAAAATAAATGAATTAACAGATGATAATAACGCAAAGTTAGTATCTGTAGATGGTGTTGTTATTTCAGAAAATCAAAAAGCAGCAATGCGTGAGTCTTTAAAAAATGTACCGCCAGCTTATATGGCTACAGCTAAGACTTTAAAAGATTCTATGAATTTAGCAATGCAGTTTAATTTAAAATCATCTATGGAAAACATTGATGAAGATGAAGATATCGCAATTAATATAGAAGAAACAGTTGTGATGATCTCAATTTCAGATAAAATGTTATTTAACTCTGGAAGTTATAAGATAAGCAATAAAGCAAACGATATTTTGCAAAAAATTGCAAATGTTATCAATTCTGAAGAGAGCCTTGACGTAATGGTAGAAGGTCATACAGATAATAAATTAATGAAAAACAATACAGCTGTTAAAGACAACTGGGACTTAAGTGTTTTGAGAGCAACATCTGTGGTTAGAAAATTACAAGATGAGTATAATGTTGCACCAGAGCAATTAATTGCAGCTGGACGTAGTTTCTACAAACCTTTAACTACAAATGACACTAATGAAAACAGAGCAGCAAACCGTAGAACACGTATCGTGATTTTACCAAACATTGACAAGTTTTTTGCAATGATGTCATCAAATAATTAATTACTTAACCTATTTTAAACTTGGTTAATTAATCCATGAAAAGACCGTTGGAAACAACGGTCTTTTTTAACGTTTATCAGTTAAATTCTATTTATTTTTGCATAAATTTTACACACTATGCTTTCATTATTAAATAGCTTTAGAATTGTAGCTCTTTTAGAAGGAGTATCATACATTTTATTATTATTTATAGCAACACCAATAAAATATTTAGCAGACAACCCAATGTTTGTTAAGCTATTAGGTATGCCACACGGAGTTTTATTTTTAGTGTATATTGTATTAGCTATTATGGTTGGTCAACAATTAAAATGGAATACTAAAACACTTTTAATTGTTCTCGCAGCATCCTTAATTCCGTTTGGGACATTTTATATTGAAAAGAAGTATTTAAAACCAAATAAGTAATGGATAAAATCCAGTGTTTTTTTCACGATTACTTTGTATCTATTGGCATTTCAGAGATATCTGCCACTTATTTTAACATGCTCTCGTTATTAATTATACTGTTAATTATAATTTATATTGCAGATAAACTAACGAGGCGTTTATTAATTAATTTCTTCGGAAAATTCTCTGAGCAAACAAAAACCAACTTTGACGATTTATTAGTAAATCATAGAGCTCCAAGAAATATTGCCCATCTCGTACCTTTATTTTTAACAATAAAGTTATTTCCTGTTGTTTTTTATGATTTTCCTCAGTTTGAGACCTATATCATTATGTTACTCAAGGTTGCTGCAATAGTTTTAACAATATGGATTATACGCAGTGTGTTAAAGACTTTTGAGTCTTACTTTAAAACCTTGCCAAGATTAAAAGATAAACCTATAGATAGTTACATACAAGTTGCAATGCTTTTTATATGGATTGTAGGTATTGCATCTATTCTGGCTATTTTAATAAATCTTTCATTTTTAAAATTCTTCACAACTTTAGGAGCAGCATCTGCAATTCTTTTATTAATCTTTAAGGATACTATATTAGGTTTTGTGGCAAGTATACAAGTGGCAATTAATGATAGTGTTCGTATTGGAGATTGGATAACAATGGAAAAGTATGGAGCCGATGGTGATGTAATAGAAATAAATTTATCTACCGTACAGGTGCAGAATTTTGATATGACCATTACCAATATTCCCACTTATGCACTAATTTCAGATTCATTTAAAAACTGGAGAGGTATGACTTCTTCTGGTGGTAGACGTATCAAACGATCTATTATTTTAAAAGCCAAAAGCATAAAGTACCTGGCTAATGATGATATTGAAAAACTTAAAAGAATTGAGTTAATTACAGCTTACCTTACGCAACGCGAAAAAGATATTACCAGCTATAACACAGATAAAAACATAGATAAATCTGTATTAATAAATGGTCGTAACATGACCAATCTTGGTGTTTTTAGAAAATACTTACAAACTTACATAGAGCAGCATAGTGCAGTTAATAAAGATATGTTTATTATGGTGAGACAATTAGCGCCAACACCTCAAGGGTTACCCTTAGAGATCTATTGCTTTAGTAGCGATAAGCGTTGGGAAAACTATGAATATATTATGAGTGATTTGTTTGATCACGTTTTGGCAGCTGTACCTTATTTTGATTTAGAAATATATGAGCTTAATACAGCAATAGGCGAATAACTATAGCTCTTCTAACCTATCTCTTACAAATTCTACACGTGTTTTACCATGTGGTGACGGTTTACCATCTTCTCCCAAATTAACCATAATAATGTTATCTACAGTGAGAATGGTTTCTCTAGTCATTTTATTTCGCACTTCGCATTTAAGTGTTAGTGATGATTTACCAAATTTAAGAACTTCTATTCCAATTTCTATTATATCACCTTGTTTGGCAGAGGACATGAAATTAATTTCAGACATGTATTTAGTTACAATCTTAGAATTCTCTAATTGTATAATAGTATATAATGCTGCCTCTTCATCTATCCATGCTAGTAGTTGACCTCCAAATAGCGTTTGATTAGGGTTTAAGTCTTCGGGTTTTACCCATTTTCTAGTATGAAATCTCATAAAATCTATTATTGTATTGTTTAAGATTGCTTTAGGTTATGAATTAAAATTTCAGCAATAAAAAAAACAATTAGTTATTAATTTATTGAATTATAAAAGTAAGCGTTTATCATTTTATAAGCACTAATATCTAATTAGAAAAAGCTATAAATATATAGGCTATTATAATTTGTTAATAACAACGTTGACAACATAATATTTGGAGATACCATCTGGTTTAAATTCTTGCTACATTTAATAAAATTTAAAGCTATGAATGATCGATCTACAAACCTAAAATCTATACGTCCTATCATTGCCAATGCTAAGGTAAACCCTACAATGAGTGCAGATGAGTGCTTTCAAAATGCTACATTGAGACCAATAATAAAAATGCAAAATCATTTATTAATTATGGTTTTTAAAAACTATATATCTAAACGTAAAAATGTATTTTATGATTTAGCATTGCCAAAGCAATTAGCATATATAGATCAAAGTATTAATAAGGATATGAAATTTAGAAACTCTATAAAAGGTATGATTATTGGGCAATTTACGGTTGAAGAATATGAAATGTATATACAAAACTCTTCGGCTTTAAATAAGCGTATGATGAACATTGTAAAAGAACGTTTGGTAAATAATATTCAAGTATTTAGTCAACCTCTTGCTAAAGCAATATGAGCACTATAAAATCTCAACTCCTAGACACTTGTTTTACTCATGTAAACAAACGTATTGCCAATTATAAAGATGAAATAGAGACTATTAAAGATTCTCTAGACAGCAATGATAAAGGTGATGAAGAAGATGACTCTGGTAATGGAAAATTATATAACGACTTAGAAAAAAACGCGCAATACCTTAGTGACGCTACTAAGATGTTAGATTTACTTAAACTTATTAATCCTAATACAATGCATCAATATGTGGTTTTAGGAAGTTTGGTAAAGACTGATAGCTCTAGCTTTTATTTGGCAGTAAGTATTGGTAAGGTTGAAATTGACGATGAAAACTATTTTATAATTTCTAAATCTTCTCCTATTGGTGAACTTTTAATAAATAAAACGGTTGGAGATCGCATAACTTTTAATAATACGAGCTATTTAATTAAGGACATTAAATAGTTGACTCACCATTTAAATTAGTCGTTAAAACATCACTCATATAATCAAAAAATGGTCGTATTGCTTTAAATGATGCAGATACATCGTCTATAAATTGATCGCTAATAACTTCATCATCTGTATAATTTTTAACAAAGATGAATTGTTTCTTTCTAATAAGATCTATTGCTGCGTGTTGTTTATCAAAATCTCGTGGCGCAGTTTTTAATTCGTCTCCAACAAAAGGTCCCCAAATAGATTGAAATTGTTTTTGAGATAATATGGCCCTAATCTCACTATCATCTTGTTCAAACTCTCGTCTAATTCTTAGCAAGTCTTCTTTATTTGGCTCCCAAAAACCAGTTGCTATAAAAGATTTATTATTAGGCTGGATATGAAGATAATAACCACCTCTTAACTCGGGCTTTTTTCTTTTAAATGAACCGCCAAAATGCGTTTTATAAGGTAGTTTGTTTTTTGAAAATCTTACGTCTCTATAAATTCTAAATAGCTTAAAACCTTCTATGACATCATGCTTATTAAGATTTTCTTTTATGAGATTATACGCTTCTTTAGCCTTAGCTTCTAATTTTTTGAATTCGGTTTTATGATCGTTAAACCAATCTCTATCATTGTTTTTTTCTAATTTATTAAAAAAATCTAAAATGTCTTTAGAGAATTTTGGAGTTGCCATCGTTTATGTTTTTAAAACATTAAAAGTACAAAAAAAGTCACGAGATTTCTCGTGACTTTTTCTACATCAAAATGCATTGAGGACATAACTACTATTTAGTTATCATCTCCAACTTCTTCTGCTGCTTCTTCTATTTCATTTTCTAAGTCTTCTGCTGCATCTTGTACATCATCAGAAGCATCTTGTAAATCTTCTTTAACGTCATCCATTGCTGCTTCAACTTTTTCATCTGGTGTTTTCTCATCTCTACAGCTTGTAAACACAGTTGCAAGTGTAAATAAAAATACGAATGATAAAATTACTTTTTTCATGTTATTTAGTTTTTTGGTTATCTATTAATTTATTCAAATTAATTACTCAAATATAGCATTAATTTAATAGTAGATAATACTTATTAAGTATATTTATTATCTCGCTTACTACTTCATCTAATTATCTGAAAACGTGCTTTCTGCCTGACTTGGATTGTTAATAGAAAGTTTATTGTCAAACTGCAATGTCCTAATAGGAAACGGTATGTTTATGTTTGCTTTATCGTAAGCCTTTTTTATTTCTATAATGGCAGTAGTTTTTGCTCTTAACTTCTCTAACATACTTTCGGCATCAATCCAGAAACGACATAAATAGTTAATTGAGCTATCGCCAAATTCGGTATAATAAAATTCTACATCTTCAGCTTTTTCAACTTGATCAAATGTATTTGCAATAGTTTCTTTTGTTAATTTTTCTACATCTTCTAAATTAGACTCATAACCTACTCCACACTCTAATGCAACACGCATTCTGGTTGTTAAGGAGTAATTTTTAATAGGATTTTCTAAAATCATCTTGTTTGGGATTACAACAACATTATTGTCGGCCTCTTTCAAAATAAAAGTATTAAGATTTATATCCATAACCTCACCAGAAAATCCGCTGGTTTCTACCCAATTACCTATTCGTATTTTATTTCTAAACGATAATACAATACCTGATACTGTATTAGATAACGTGCCTTGTAATGCTAAACCTACAACTAACCCAATTACACCTGCTCCTGCTAATAGTGATGTTAATGCTTGGCTTAGGTTTAAAATTCCTAAGGCCAGAAATAATCCTACAAGTACAGTTATAACTGACGCAATTCTAGAAACTACAAGACTTATAGACTTTTGCTCTACACGCTTACCTACTAATTTTTCTACTAATTTACTTACATATCTAGCAAGAAAAAATGCAGCTACAAATACCAAAATGGCTAAAACCAAATTTGGCAAATTTTCTATAATAGCATTAAACCAACCTAAGAGTTTGTCTTTTAGATTGCCAAATGCAGTATTTAATTGATCGTTCATATTATTTATATTTTTTTAGTATTCTTTTTCACATATGATTATTTAGGGTAACCATTGTATTATAACAAAGAACATCAAAATGTATAGTATGACTTTGCTCATACCATAAACATTTTGATGTGTATCAAATTGCAGGTTATATTGTAATATTATGATGCAATAATTTCTTGATTTAATTTTTCTGAAGTTTTCTTTGTCCAAGCATCAAGCATCCAGCTAGATTTCTCTAACTCTCTAATGTAAGCACCAATTAAATCTATTGTACCTTCATCTTTAGCCTCGTCTGCCTTTTCAACCACATTACTTAATTGTTGTAATAAGATGCCATGATCTTTTAAGATGTTTTGTACCATCTCTTTATCTGATTGCAAAGGAGAAACTTCTTTTATTTCTGCAATTTCTAAATAATCAGACAATTTACTCATTGGATGATATCGTAATGTTAATATTCGTTCTGCAATTTCATCAATTTTTGTTCTAGCATCTGTATAAAGTTCCTCAAACTTGTTATGCAAGTCAAAGAAGTTTTCTCCTAAAACATTCCAATGAAAATTTCTTAATTTTTGGTAGTATATATGGTAATTAGCCAATAGCGAATTTAACTCTACTACTACTGGTATTAACTTTTCGTCTCTTATATTTAAATAACTCATTTTGTATGTTTTTTTTAGTGTTAATAATGTATTACACTATATAAACTAATGGTTATTTAAAATTTGTCAAGTGCTTTAACAGCCTTTAACTTATTTAAGATTAGATTAACTTAAATTATGTTAAAGCCAACGCTTTTTTCTAAAATAGATTAACATAAAAATGAAAAGAATAAACATGATGCCTAATAGAATGAAGTAACCATTATCTGAATTAAGCTCTGGCATATTTTTAAAGTTCATTCCGTAGATACCAGCAATAAAGGTTAGCGGAATAAAGATTGTTGCAATGATTGTTAGCACCTTCATGATCTCATTCATTTTATTGCTAATAATTGTCATATACATATCCATTAAACTCCAAATCATCTCTCGATATAAATCTACAGACTCACTCACTTGTATAATATGATCGTATAAATCTCTAAGATAGCTATGTGTTTTTTCTTCAATAAAAGCGCAATCTGTTTTTTCCATACGACTTATTACTTCTCGCAACGGATAAATAGATCTGCGCATTCTCAAAATTTCTTGCTTTAATTGCTGTATTTGACCAGGTGTACGATCATCTGCATCTTTTGACTGAAATAGAAAACCTTCTAAATCTTCGACCTTATCACCCAAAACTTCTATTACAGTAAAATAATTATCTACAACTGCATCTAAGATAGAATACATTAAATAATCAGATCCTTGTGAACGAATTCTTCCTTTTGCAGACTTTAATCGTTCTCGCAAATCATCAAAAACATCTCCATCTGCCTCTTGAAAAGTAAGCACATAATCTTCTCCAACAATTAAACTTAAGTGTTCATAATGAATCTCGTCATCATTTTTAATAAATAACATTTTAAAAACTACAAGCATGTAATTTTCAAACTCTTCTAATTTTGGTCGTTGATTAGTGTTTACTATATCTTCTAAAGTTAAGGGATGTAATTTATAATGTAAACCTAAAGTTTCTATATCATTGACATTGTTTAATCCGTTGATATTTATCCAAGTAACATGATCATTACCCTTAAGATGGAATGCATCTTCAACAGAACTAGAATTTAAACTTGTATAATCTTCTTTAGAATAATTTACAATTTCTATGGCTGTAGTTGTAGATTGCTTTTTACCTTTATAAGCAATTGTACCAGGAGGAAGATTAGATGTTTTATAGATTTTTTTCTTCTTTTTAACTTTCATTTTTAAGTGTACTCTAGTTAAGATAAAAGTATAAAAACTTTTTGTTATAGTAGACATCAATACTATAATTACTATTTATTATATAATCCATTGTTTCACAGTATTTAAAACATTTACATTTGAATTATTATTAAACAACTTGCATATTGTTCTTTTTTTTACTAATATGCGCTTTACTACAAATACAAATACAGATACATGGGAAGACCTCCAACAAGACCAATAAAATTTAGAGACGGATTTTATTTAGAAATTAGAAATAAAGGTAAAAATACTGGAATTAAACTACACAGAGATACGAAAGAACAAATGATGCGTACTATAAAAGAGTATGAGCATAGTAAAGATGTTCTTATTTTAGGTGAATCTAAAAACGGAAAATGGGTTAACAAAACACCTATTCTACATGTAGTTGAAGATTAAAAATCACTAAAACATAAGAGTGAAAACTCAACTTGTTTTTATATGAATAATATAAAATTGAGTTGAGTTTTTTCATTTTATAGCATTTTATTTTATAAATTGTTAACGATTAACTAACCAAAATCAATTTATAATGACAAATTCTTTAACTAACAAGCCACCAATTTGGTATTGGCTTGTTGCAGTATTAGCACTCATTTGGAATGGTATGGGAGTAATGGCCTACTTGGGTCAAGCCTTTATTACAGATGATATGATTGCGCAATTACCACCAGATCAACAAGCCGAATTTCTTTACGAACATCCTGCATGGTACACCGCACTATTTGCAGTCGCTGTTTTTGCAGGTACGCTGGCTTGTATAGGCCTTTTAATTAGAAAAAAATGGGCTTATTTACTTTTTATAGTATCGTTTATTTGTGCAACGATACAGCAAGTATATTTAATGATAGAAATTGAGAATGTAAACAAAATTATGCCAATAACAATAATTATTGTTGCAGCAGCACTTATTTGGTTTACAAAACTATCTATATCAAAGTTATGGATAAAGTAATTATCTAACCAATCACTTTCATCCAAAAAAAAAGGCACTAGATATATCTAATGCCTTTTTTGATTTATAAATGTTAAACTTAATTATAAGTTTTTTGTGTGGTATTCTACTAAGCCTTCAATTGGTCTCCTCTCAAAATTTCCAACTTTAAATCCTAACTCATCTGCTATTTCTCTAATTTCGGTTTCTGCATAAAATGCAATTGATCCAGCAAAATGAACAGGTACGGTTTTTAATTCTTCTTTATATTGAAAAATCATATTTGTTGCAAACTGTCTTATCCCATTTTTTATAAGATTTTTTACGTAGAGAGAATCTTTATTTAAAAACATAAACTCTGCAAAATTTGCTAAATACGCATTAGGGTTGGGTTGTTTATATAAATTATACTTTATATAATCTGCCTCTAAATTAAATTTAGTTTCAAATGCTATTTTAATATCTTCTGGCATTTGATTGTAATAATAGTTTTTTATTAGCTCTTTTCCGAAGTAATTACCAGAGGCATCATCCATTAAAGTATAACCTAACGAAAGTACTCGTTGATGTAATCTCTCACCATCATAATAGCTACAATTAGAACCAGTACCCATTATACAAACTACTGCTGCCTCGTCATCTCTATTAATAGTTGCTCTTACTGCAGCCATCGTATCTTCTTGCACATCTATTTGCGCGTTTATAAAAATAGACTCTAGAATAGTGGTAAGTACTAATTTAGGGTTTTCTGTACCACAACCTGCTCCATAGAAAAACACATGAGTAACTTCATGATTAAAAGACATGAGCTCGTCACTTTTTCTAATAATTTTTTTTAATTTTTTATCTTTTAAAATAGCAGGATTAAGTCCTTTTGTACGAATTTTTTCATGTAGTTGCTTGCCATTGTTATCTACAACAATCCAATCGCATTTTGTAGAACCACCATCTGTAATTAAAATCATGAGCTATGTATAAAAAATAAGTCTGTAGATTTGAAACTACAGACTTATTATGAATATTTATTTATAAAGAGTTTACTTTTTGAGCTAAATCTACTAGCTTATTAGAGTAACCAAACTCATTATCATACCATGATACTAATTTAAAGAATTTTGAATTTAATTCAATACATGCATCTGCATCAAAAATGCTTGTACGTGCATCACTCACAAAATCTTGAGATACAACTGCATCTTCTGTATAACCAACAACACCACTCATTGCACCTTCAGAGGCTTTTTTAAATGCTGCTTTAATTTCTTCTAACGTAGTTTCGTTTTTAGTTCTAACTGTTAAATCAACTACAGATACATCTGCTGTTGGCACACGAAATGCCATACCAGTTAATTTTCCGTTTAATTTAGGAATCACTTTTCCTACCGCTTTTGCTGCACCAGTACTTGATGGAATGATGTTTACAATTGCCGAACGACCTAATCTATAATTCTTTTTAGATGGTCCATCTACAGTTAATTGTGTAGACGTTGTAGCATGTATTGTTGTCATTAAAGCTTCTTCTAAACCAAAGTTATCATCAACAATCTTAGCCATTGGTGCTAAACAGTTTGTTGTACAAGATGCATTAGATACAATATTATGATCGCTAGTTAATTCATTATCATTAACACCCATTACAAACATTGGTGCATCTTTACTCGGTGCAGAAATAACAACTTTCTTTGCTCCTGCTTGGATATGGTAATCTGCTGTTTCTAAAGTTGTAAAAATACCTGTACACTCTGCAACAACATCTGTTCCTACTTCGTCCCACTTAAGATTTTTAGGATCTCTCTCTGCAGTTACACGTACAGTTTTCCCATCTACAACTAAATGTCCATCTTTAACTTCTACTGTACCATCAAAAGCTCCGTGTACAGAATCATACTTTAATAAATATGCTAAATGCTCAACATCTAACAAGTCGTTAATTGCAACTACATCTACATCATCACGTTTTACTGTTGCTCTAAATACGATTCTACCTATTCTACCAAAACCGTTAATTCCTAATTTTAAATTTGACATTTTTCTATTATTTGTTACTATTAATTTTTATTTTTTTTCTTCGGAAATATTACACAGACATGATATCTGAGACTCTTAAGAGCTCCATATTAATTTCCGATTTTCCTTTTACTGCTTGATCCAATGGCGTAACTGCAATTTTATCATTTAATAAGCCAACCATTAAGTTTGTTTCGCCTTCTAATAAAGACTCTACTGCCTTAACTCCCATTCTACTCGCAAGAACACGATCAAAACAAGAAGGAGGACCACCACGTTGCATATGCCCTAAAACAGATACACGTACATCGTACTCTATCATGTTTTCTTCAACATAATCTTTAAGCTCAAAAACGTTTTTACCAATTTTATCACCTTCAGCAACAATAACTATACTTGATGATTTACCAGATTTTTTACTACGACGTAAAGATTCTAATAATCGCTCTAAACCTAAATCTTCTTCTGGTATTAAAATTTCTTCAGCTCCTGCTCCAATTCCTACATTTAAAGCAATATGACCAGCATCTCTTCCCATAACTTCTACAAAAAATAATCTGTTATGTGAACTTGCTGTATCTCTAATTTTATCTATAGCTTCTACTACAGTATTTAATGCAGTATCGTATCCTAGTGTATGTGATGTACCAAAAATATCATTATCAATTGTTCCAGGAATTCCCATTACAGGAAAATCAAATTCTTTATTAAAAACCATTGCTCCATTAAACGTACCGTCACCACCAATGGCAACAAGGGCATCAATATTAGCATTAACTAGATGTTTATGGGCTTTTTTTCTTCCTTCGGCAGTTTTAAATTCTAAAGAACGAGCAGATTTTAGTACTGTTCCTCCTTTATTGATGATTCCCTTAACACTACGAGCATCCATAGATTTAAAATCGCCCTCAATCATACCTTCATAGCCTCTGTAGATTCCTACACATTCTATATTATGGTATGAGCACGTTCTCACTACAGATCTAATTGCAGCATTCATTCCTGGAGAATCTCCTCCAGAGGTAAATACACCTATTTTCTTTATCTTTCTTGACATATTTTAATGTTTCAAAAAGTAAAGCTAGTAAACAAAAACTATAATAAAAATGGAATTGGACTTTATTTAACAGTACTTCAAAAACTCAAACGTTTTCGTTAATAAATAATATTAAATTTGTTAAAAATTGAAGATATTAATTGCTTTTTAAGTCGTTTTTAGGTTTAATATTTATGAAATCTGGAGTGAGTTTCTCCTCATCTTTTTCCTTTTTCACTTCTTCTGGCTTCTCTTTCTTTTTATTTTTTCCTGAAAAGATAATTTGTAAAAATTCCTTAAAAGTATCAAACTCCACATTGTAAGTTAAACCAGCACCTTGGGTGTAACCAATTTCTTCACCAAAATTTCTAATACTATTTTCTCTATTAAAAAACGTTGCCTTTAAAGTACCATCATCATTTAATAGTACATCTATTTGCACATCTCCAGCAATAACAGTTTGATTAACTCCACCTATAGGCACACCAACTTTACCATTTATAAGTACACGGTCGCTAATTTTTGTACTTAGAGTTAGTCCTATTTGATCATTAGTTTGATAATCTGTAGTTACCGCTCCTGCCTCATAATTAAAATTAACCTGTAATTTACTGTCGCCATTAGAAAGGAAACTATTAAACAGCGAATTTACACGATCTGAAATTGTACCGTAAGCTTGTTGACCTAGACTTACTTCACTAGCAAAAGAGTTTGTAGAGAGTAAAAATAATGCCTGATTTTCTCTACTCTCTTTAGTTTCTAACCTATATTCTAATTCTGATTTAATGGTAGATTCTACATTAGGGAAATTAAATGTAAAATCAGGTTCTGGTTGCTCTAACTGACCCGAAAGATTAATTTCTACCTCTACATCAATACTCCTATTAATTGGTGCATCTAATAAAACCGACGGATTTGCTCGTGTGGCATAAATTGCGGTTAATCCAACTTCGGCTTTTAAAGGATCCCCTTCCCAACGTATATAACCATTAGGCTGTACTGTTAATTTTTTTTGTATTAAACCACCATAAGCAAAATTATAGGTTCCTTCAACGATTTGAAAATCTCCAAACATTTGAAATTTTCCATTGGTATTAATATCAAATAATAAGTTACCATTTCCTTTACCTTGAATGGTACTTCCAGAATTTTTATCAATTACAATTTCGATATCTGCATACGGGTTTACAAAAAGATTAAATTCTAATTCTAAACCTTTAACCTCTGTATTATTAATTGCCTCACCTCTTAAACGTGCTTCTTTTTCTTCTGGACTTAAAAAATGAATATATGAGTTATCTCCATAGCTCTCTAAATCGCTTAATGGTATTTTAAAAACAGTACCTTGAGCTGTACTACCATTAAATTCTATTTTAAGATTATCGGTTGGTCCAGAGATGTCAGCTTTACCGTTAACAAATGCTGTACCGTAATATAACTCTTCGGCTTCTCCTGTAGAGTCTGTATTTAAAACTAATAAACGATCTGTATCTATTTCTAAACCTAATTTCCAATCTGAAAAATTTTGATGAGAGATAAAACCATTTAAAATTGCTTTTGAGAAAAACTCAGAGTCTGTTATCTCTACCTCTTGAAAAATAAATCGTTGTGATTCTAATTTTACTTGAGAATCAAAATCAAAACTATAATCAACATTTAAATAAGGTATAGTCAAACCTGCATTATCCAGCAGTAAGTCTCCATTAAATTGTGGGTCGCTAAGTTTTCCTGTAACTTTAGCTCTACCTGTGACCAAACCTCTAATGTTGGTTATTACACCTTCTCCAAATGGATCTAAAGGGTCTAATAAGAATTCTTCAAATTTGACATTTAAGTCTATAAGATTTGCATCTAAATCTATAAGTCCCTTAGCCTCGAAAGATTTTAAATTATCATTTTTAAGAGCCACATCTACCGTATAACTGGTAACAGATTGATTTCCTTTTACGCTTGCGGTTAATTCTCCTAACTCATAATCGTTTGCCTTAAAGTCACTAATAACCACATTGGATACAGGTAAGTACACGCCATCTTTTTGTAGGATATCTAATTTACCATTAACAAGACCTGCTAAAGAAAGACTATCTATTCTTGGTGTTATTTTTTTTAAATCAACATCTGTAAAATCTAACTTTAAATCTTTGTAATTATTACCTGCAATTTCTCCTGAGAGCTCAATACGTTCGTCAAAATGATTCATGACCATTTCACTAATATCAAAGTTTTTAAAATCTCTGGTAAATGTTATTTTGTTGAGTTTATTTTTATCTTCGTTAATTACCCATTTGTTGTCTTTAAACACCACTTCAGACTTTCTAAAACCTATAACAGATTTATTACTTTCGTCAATAGTGTAAAACATACTAAGATTAAAGTCGTCTGCGTTTTGCTTTCCTCCTTTAAATTCAGATTTAATAAATAAAGTGTCTCGTTGCGTAACGTTAATTAAGCTAAATTTTGATACATCGTAATACTTTGTACTAAGCGTATCTATTTCAATATACGTATTAAATAATGGATTGCTGTTATCTATTAATACCGAAATGTCATTTGCAAAATAATCAAGGATTTTTATTTGAGGAGAATTAAATGTTAGGTTAAATTGTTTCTCATCGGTCTCTATTCGTCCCTTTACAGTGGTATTAGGTCCAAGTTGTAAATCGTGATAAAATACTTCTACAATTTTATTATAGATTTTAAAATTAAACTCTACGTATTGGTCTGTTTCAATATTATTAGGGACAAAATTAGTATAGATGCTTCCTACCGAGTTCTCAACCAATTTACCAATATCTCTAAATTTAAAATTACCACTCATAGTACCTTGAATGATATCTGGAGAATCTATAGTAAGTATACGTTTATCATTTTCAAATTTAGATTCTATTTTAAAATCTTTAAAGTAATACTCGTCGTTATCATTGATATAGGTTGTGTTTTCAAAATTCAAAGTACCAAAAGCATCATCAATAGACGCTCCCTTCACAGAAGTAGTAACCTTACCTCTAAATACCGAAATACTGTCTTGTGTTATAAAATTAAGAGCCTTTAAATTGGCATATTCTACATTAGCATTAAAATCAAAAGTATTTACATCTTTTGATAAATCTGCCAATCCATCAAACTGAAATTTGAAATTTTTATCTTTTGACTCTAATAAACCGTTGAAGATTTGATTTCCTAATTTTCCTGAAACCACAATGTCTTGATAATCATAATCATTATAATCTAAAGTGAAAATTTGACCAGTTACTTGAGTACTTAAATTATCTAATGTAAATCCCTTTCCGTCAACATCTAGATTAAATGATGTTGTTTTTACTTTTGGGTCATTTAATAGCACACCTAAATCAAACTCATCAAAAACAACATTACCAATGTAACTTGCATTATCTATATCATCAACACGTGTCATTTTCATATCAGACACGATTAGACCCAAATCTGTATTAATATTAATATCTGCGTCTATTGTAGTATCTGTAATAAACGTTGTACCTATGATGCGAAAGTCTCCAAGCTTAGAAAACACTGTTGGTATAGACTCACCTAGTATATTAGGTAAAAGAGCTCTTAAATCGTAATAATTTGATGATAGGTTATCAAATCTTCCATTCATAGAAAAGTCTCCAACCTCTCTGCTAAATAAGTTTTTAAAAGTAATATCGCCATAAATTTTACTTCTTCCGCTGGCATTTAATTTTAAATTATTAGCAGTTAAATCATTGAGCGTACCAGATAATTCTACATCTAATTTTGCCTTTTGATTATTACCAAACTCATTATAAAAAGTATTTAAGTCGTTTAGAAAAACTTCCGAATCTATAAAGTTTGCTGTAACTTTTACCTTGTTTTCAAAATCCCCAAAATCTTCTCGATTGTAATCAAAACGCACATTTCCGTCGAGATTAGAATTTTCAGTTTTAATACTCAAATCATTAAAACTCATATGGTCTAAAGTGTATTCAAAATTAGTTACCATATTTTTTACATAGGCACCACGACTGTCTTTAAAATTAAGAGTATTAATACGAGCATCTACATTGCTACCTGCAATTACAAAATTTGTTGCATTTATATTAAGATCATAAAATTCTAAAACTTTTTGTGTTTCTCTATTTTGATCTATAAGTCTAAAAGTCCCATCGTAGATGGAAACATCACTAGACGATAATAAAAATGTACTCTTTTCGGTTCTGGGATTATCTTCATCAAATTTGGCTACAAAGACATCTAAATTTGTATTAGACTCTCCTTTGTAAGTTTTGACATTAAATGTTAAATTCATTATATCAATGTCACCAAAGTTTAAAGTGCCATCAATAATATTTCTATAATTAAGTATTGAAGTGTTTAACTCATTTATAGCAATTAATGTATCCTTTTTGTAATCTTCTATATAAATTTCTTTAAGCTCTACATCTCCATTAAACTGGAGGCCTACTTTGCCTATATTTATATTTGTACCAAAATCATCATTAATTCTTTTAGTTACATATTTTCCTAAGCTTGTTTGAACTGCTGGAATAGAAAGTATCAACACCAAAATGATGAATAATAGCAAAATAATTGCTAAAATTTTGGATAGTATTTTAAGGAATTTTTTGATACGCTTTGAAAGTTATAACTTTGAGCTCAAAATTAACAATTATTGTGCCTAATTTATATTAATGACCTCACAAAATATATATATTCTTGCTATAGAGTCATCGTGTGATGATACTGCTGCTGCTGTAATGCTTAACGGTAAAATTTTAAGCAACATTGTTGCTAGTCAAAAAATACATGAAGAGTATGGTGGAGTTGTCCCAGAACTTGCTTCGAGAGCGCACCAACAAAACATAGTTCCTGTTGTAGATCAAGCACTTAAAAAAGCTGGCGTTCTAAAATCTCAATTAAGTGCAATCGCTTTTACACGAGGTCCTGGTTTGATGGGATCGTTATTAGTTGGTACTTCATTTGCAAAATCTTTAGCGTTTGGTTTAGATATTCCTTTAATAGATGTTAATCATATGCAGGCGCATATTTTGGCGCATTTTATTGAAGAAGAACATTTTAAAAAACCACCTTTTCCATTCTTGGCAATGACGATTTCTGGTGGACATACCCAAATTGTAAACGTTGATTCTTATTTTGATATGACCGTTATTGGCGAAACCATTGATGACGCTGTTGGTGAAGCTTTTGATAAAAGTGGCAAACTTCTAGGCCTTGGTTATCCTGCTGGTCCAGAAATAGATAAACGTGCAAAACTAGGAAATCCTAAAGCATTTACTTTCACCAAACCTAAGGTAGAAGGGTTAAACTTTAGTTTTTCTGGCTTTAAAACTGCAGTCTTATATTTTATTCAAAAGCAGGTTAAAGAAAATCCAGCATTTATTGAAGACAACTTAAATGATATTTGTGCTTCTATACAATATACCATTATTGGAATTTTAATTGACAAATTAAAACTAGCCACCAAACAAACAGGTATAAAGCATATTGCTATTGGTGGTGGAGTTTCTGCAAATTCAGGCATTAGGCAAGCCTTAAAAGATGGTGAACAAAAATTTGGCTGGACAACATATGTACCAAAGTTTGAATATACTACAGACAATGCTGCAATGATTGCTATTGTAGGATATTTAAAATTTTTAGAAGGTGATTATGCTGCTCAGGATGTGATGGCTTCCTCGCGATTAAAGATTTAATGAAAAAATTTCATCCTCATATTTATTTTTGGCTAACTGCACTTAGCATATTTATAATAAGTGAAATTTCCATCTTAAATATAAGTACCGATATTGTTATTAATATTAAAGATACGTATTACGTAATCTCTAGAAGAGTTATAGGTTACCTTTTTGCCAGCTTGTATTTTTTAATGGGTTGTGTGTATTGGTTATGTTCTAAACAAAAGATAAATTTAAATATTAATCTCACACGTTTTCATACAATTTCATGTCTAGTATCAGTAGTTGTTTATTATAGTTTTCTAGTCTACTACAAATATTTTAAAATCAATACACTCTTAGCACCTTCAAATGAAACTTTTATAAATTTAATTTTAGTCTTTACTACATTAATTTTACAAGTACACTTCATTTATAATATAGTTACATCTTTAATTGCTCATTATAAGAATAAATAAGACGGTAAAATTGAGTACAACAATTTACCTTGCTATGAAATTATTTAAGTTGCATTAAAAAGGAGTTATAAAGTAAGAAGTGACATCATTACATTGATTATGCAATTTGCTATTCAAACTCCACATTATGTAATATTAGGCCAGAAGCTGGTGCAACGTAATCCATCACTTCGGTGCTTTCTGGTTTTAGGGAGTTTTCAATATAAGCCAAATCTATATCTCCTCTACCCAATTTTATGAGCGTTCCCATCATAAGTCTAATTTGGTTACGTCCAAATCCTTTTCCTTTAACAATAAGTGTGTAGGTTTTCTTCGGAAAGAAATTAGCAGTAAATAATGTGTTTTCAACCAATTTACAACTCTCAACTGTTCTCGTGTATAAACCTTTATCTGTGGCTCTAAAACAATACGGTTTAAAGTTATGAGTACCTTCAAATACTTGTGCGCCTTGTTTCATGATTTCAATATCTAAATCGTCAAGAATAGTTGTCATTAACGGTGCGCAAAAGGGATGGCATTTATTTCCGAAGGTAAACAAATACACATATTCTTTTATTTTAGAATGTTGTATTATATTAAACTCTGCTTCAACTTCTTCTATGGATAATGCCCTTATATCTTGCGGAAGATTATGATTAAATAAGGCTAAAAACTCGGTTTCATCTTCAATTTTCTCATAAACAAATAGCTCAAAAGCACTCTCATTTGCAGAGACCATCGCATCTGTACGTCCAGAACCTAAGGTTTTAAATGGTTTACCATCAAGTATAAAATTAAAGGTTCTATCAATCATTAAATGTACCGTTTTTAACTTTGGCTGCTTTTGCCAACCATGAAAACGATAACCCAAATATTGAATTTTAATTAAATAGTAATAACGTTTATTAAACATGTAAGCAAGAACGCTATTTTATGAGTTTTTACAAAATAATTAAACGCATTGTTATTGCTAATTCTCATTGATGTTATATTTTTAAGCATAAAATTTACTTGTGACAAAAAAATATCCTTTTGATCCATCAATAAAACATCATCTTCTTATCGCTTTAGGTTTAGCTGTATGGATTTTTATGTTCTTATTTTTTACAGAACCCTTAGATGTAAGTGATCTTAATACCACAGAGAAACTCACTTATTTACCTGGTTACGGTGTTATTGGAGCAGGATTATATTTGCTAGTTTTACCATTTCAGAATTGGTTATTTAAAAGAAATTCTACCCAATGGTTTTTAATTAATGAAATTACATTACTATTAGTTTTTAGCATTTTTTCTATCGTTGTTATTCGTTTTTACTATCTCATTATTATAGTAGATTGGCATCCTAATCGTTATGATTTTTGGTACCATTTAAAATCGATACTATTACCTGCACTCTTAACAATTTTACCAATTTTAATAATTGGTCGTTATGCTTTTGGCAAATACAAAAACAAAAAACTCGAACAGCAAAAAATTGAAATACAAGGTGAAGGTAATTATGAGAGCTTACGGTTATTGCAAGATGATTTAATTTGCATACAGTCATCAGATAATTATATAGAGGTTTTTTATCTTGATGGGATTACGCTTAAAAAAAGTATAATTAGAAATACACTTTCTAAAGTTTCAGAAACGTTCCCACAATTTCTTAGAACTCATCGTAGTTTTATTGTCAATCCGTTTCATTTTCAATCTTGGAAAACCGAAAAAGGAAAGCATTTTTTAACCCTTTCACAAAGTCTAGAGATACCTGTGTCAAAAACTTACATAGATAATATAAAAAGCAAATTACATTTTACCACAGACTAGATGCATTTCGCCCCAAACACCCATTATTATTAAGTTTAAAGCAACTTAGCTTATACATTTGTTTTCAGAAAGTTTAACCACAAAACACAAACATTATGAAAACTGTAACCACTTTTATTCTCTTTTTTTTCTTCGGAATTTTATTCTCTAACGCACAAAACAATACGCAACAAGAAATATATATTGTTGGTGCAATGCATACTGTACCAAAAATTGTAAAACATAGTTACAAGCCTATGCTTAAAGATGCAATTAAATATAATCCTGATGCTATTTATGTTGAGAGTCCTAAAGGAAATGACTCCTTAAGTTGGGAATATCTTAAAAATGGATGGTCTAATAGTTATAAAGTATTTTATCAATTATCAGACTCTATTCAAAAAGTATTTAAGCCAGACACTCTAAAGTTTAATAATATACTTTTAAAAGAGTTTAATCAAATGACTAATAACGATTTAAACTACTTAATTAAAACTTTTACTTACCATAGAGATAACGCTAATTACGAATTTTACACCTATATAAAAACCCATGGAATTGATGGTTCTAAACAACCAACACGTCATGAAGATGGAGACTTAACCTTTAAATTAGCGTTAGAACAAAACATTAAATTACTAACATCAATGGATGATCAACGCACTAATGGAGAATACCATAAAGCTTGGAATCAATGCTCTAGAGAAGGACAGACGAATGGTAATAATGCCATTAATAGAAAATTGAATAAAAAAGATTATAACTCTGCTATGTTACCTGCTATTTTTCGCAGATTAGGAAAACATGTTAATAAGCGTAAATCTTTAGAACGCCTACATAGAATGAGTTCTTTTTCTTACGTAGAAGTTGAGACACAAGGTTGTATAGATGGTAAAAATTACTGGAACCAACGCAACCAGAGAATGGCAAAAAATATTGCAACACAAGTTTTAGCCTCTGGTTTAGAAAAGAATATAGTTATTGTTGGAGCTTCTCACGTTATTGGTTTAGAAAAAGAATTAAAAGAAAATTACCCAAACCTTACAGTGGTTCTAATGAGTAATTAAACTTTCTATTTAAGTCATTAGAAAAAAAGCCATCACAGTTGTGATGGCTTTCCGTTATTTTTCTCTCGCCTTTAAAACATTAACAACATCATTTAATTTAAAACCTTTGGCTTGTAATAATATCATGTAATGAAAAAGCAAATCGGCACTTTCATCTAAAAATAATTTATCATCATTGTCTTTAGCTTCGATGACAACTTCTACAGCCTCCTCTCCTACTTTTTGAGCAATTTTATTAATACCTTTTGCAAATAATGAAGCCACGTAAGAGGTGTCTTCTGTAGCATTGTTTTTTCTATTTTCTATAACCGTTTCTAATTCTGAAAGAAATCCAAAACTTTGTATGTTATCTTCATTCCAACACGTATCAGAACCTTTATGACAAGTTGGACCATTTGGGTTTACTTTAATTAAAAGAGTATCGCTATCGCAATCTAATTTTATACTAACAAGATTGAGCACGTTACCACTTTCTTCTCCTTTGGTCCATAAGCGTTGCTTAGATCTACTAAAAAACGTCACTAAGTTGGTATCTATGGATTTTTTTAGAGACTCATCATTCATATACCCTAACATTAAAACCTTATTTGTTAAAGCATCTTGAACTATTGCTGGCACTAATCCGTTATTTTTTGCGTAATCTATATTCATATTTTTGTATTGTCTGGTCGACCGCAGTCGATTCTATTTTATTTTACTCCTCAAATATCACCTCTCGACTGCGCTCGAGGAAATCGATTTTGATTATATTCTAACTGTAATATTATTTTCTCTCAATTCTCGCTTTAAATCTAAAATAGCAATCTCGCCAAAATGAAATACACTAGCTGCTAAAGCAGCATCTGCTTTACCATCTTTAAATGTATTTACAAAGTGTTGCACGTTCCCTGCACCTCCAGAAGCTATGATTGGAATATTGACTGTTTTTGACAATTTTGCTAAAGCATCATTTGCAAAACCAGCTTTGGTTCCGTCGTTATTCATTGATGTAAACAAAATTTCTCCAGCGCCTCTTTGCTCTACTTCTTTTGCCCAATTAAATAAATTAAGTGTAGTTGGTATCGTTCCTCCTGCTAAATGAACAATCCATTCCTCATCTATTTGTTTGGCATCTATGGCAACAACCACACACTGACTTCCAAATTTTTTAGACAATTCGTTAACTAATTCTGGACGCTTTACTGCACTTGAGTTGATAGAAATTTTGTCTGCTCCGCATTTTAATAAATCGTCAACATCTTTTATAGATGAAATTCCACCACCAACCGTAAACGGAATATTAACGTGCTCTGCTACTTTTAAAACCATATCATGCATGGTTTTACGACCTTCTAATGTTGCCGAAATATCTAAAAACACGAGTTCGTCTGCTCCCAATTTTGCATATTGCTTAGCAAGTTCTACAGGATCTCCTGCGTCTCGCAAGTCAACAAAATTAACACCTTTAACGGTTCGTCCGTTTTTGATGTCTAAACATGGTATGATTCTTTTAGTTAACATAATTTAAAGTCTAGTTTCTAAATCACTTAGTTTAATATGACCTTCATAAATGGCTTTTCCAATAATTGCACCTTCACAACCTAAATCTTCGAGTTTATTTAAGTCATCTATTGATGTAACACCTCCAGACGCAATTAATTTTATGTCTTTAGATTCATTTAAAATACGTTTATACAAATTAAACGATGGTCCTTCTAGCATACCATCTTTAGCAATATCTGTACAGATAACATACTTTACACCTTTATTTTCATAAGTATTTATAAAAGGTATTACCTCTAAATTACTTTCTTCCTGCCAACCACTAACTGCTATCTTTTCGTTATTACAATCTGCACCTAATATAATTTTAGTACCTCCATATTTGTTAATCCAACTCTCAAAAAGGTTAGCATCTTTTACAGCTATACTTCCTCCTGTAATTTGCTTTGCTCCAGAATTAAATGCAATATGTAAGTCTTCATCAGATTTTAATCCGCCTCCAAAATCAATTTTTAAACTTGTTTTAGAGGTGATTTGTTCTAAAACCTTATAATTAACAATATGCTTGGCTTTAGCACCATCCAAATCTACAACATGCAAATATTGTATGCCTGCTCCTTCAAATGCTTTAGCGACTTCTACAGGATTCTCGTTATAAACTTTTTTGGTACTATAATCTCCTTTTGTAAGTCTTACGCATTTTCCGTCGATGATATCTATTGCTGGTATTATTCTCATATTTTAATCTATTTGTTTGCTCAATTGCAGTCGAGACCTTTCTAATTTTACTCGATTTTGCTCGAGGTGATAGCTAATACTATCTTATATCTAACTTTTAATATTTATAAAATTCTTCAAAACCTGTTCTCCAGCTAAACTGCTCTTTTCTGGATGAAACTGGACACCATAAAAATTATCTTTTTGAAGTGCAGATGCATAGTCTAATTGATAATGTGTAGACGAAATTGCCTCCTGGCACATTTCCGCATAAAAACTATGAACAAGGTACATGAATTCTCCTTCCTTTATGTTTGCAAATAGCTTTGATTTTAACTCATTTATAGTGTTCCAACCCATTTGAGGTACTTTTACTACGCTTGAAAACCGTTTTACATCTACATTAAAAATCCCTAAGCCTTTGGTATTGCCTTCTTCACTAGAATTACACATTAATTGCATCCCTAAACAAATCCCTAAAACAGGTTGTTTTAACGTAGGAATAAGTTTATCTAATCCACTTTTTTTAAGCATTTTCATTGCAGAACTGGCTTCTCCAACACCTGGAAAAATAACGCGATCTGCAGATGTAATAATCTCAGGATTACTTGATAAAATGGCATCTATACCTAATCTTTTAAAAGCAAACTGAATACTTTTGATGTTTCCTGCTCCATAATCGATAATTACTAGTTTCATTAAAGTTTTTTTTAGATTTTGTCATTCAGAGCAAAGCGAAGAATCCCATCTTGTAATATAGATTCTTCAATCGTACCTCCTTCTGAATGACAAAAAATTATAGCATTCCTTTTGTTGATGGTAAAATCATTTTCTCAACATCCTGTTTTACTGCCATTTTAATAGCCTTAGCAAAAGCTTTAAATATGGCTTCTATTTTGTGATGTTCATTGGTACCTTCTGCCTTAATATTTAAGTTACATTTTGCACCATCAGTGAAGGATTTAAAAAAATGATAAAACATTTCGGTTGGCATTTTACCTATCATTTCTCTTTTAAAGTCTGCTTCCCAAACGAGCCAGTTTCTTCCTCCAAAATCAATTGCTGCTTGTGCAAAACAATCATCCATTGGTAAAGAGAATCCATAGCGCTCTATCCCTAATTTATTACCTAAAGTGGTTGCAAACAATTCTCCAAGAGCAATAGCAGTATCTTCTATAGTGTGGTGCTCATCTACTTCTAAATCACCATTTACTTTTAGGTCTAAATCTAGTTGCCCATGACGCGCAATTTGATCTAACATATGATCAAAAAAGGCAATACCTGTATCAATGTTACTTTTACCAGTACCATCGAGATTTAAATCTATTTTAATTTTTGTTTCGTTTGTATTTCTTTCTATGCTCCCTGTTCTTGCATCTGTTTTTAGAAATTTATAAATGGCTTCCCAATCATTACTTTCTAAAGCAATAAATTCATCTAAAGCTTCACGTTTTACTGTGATTTCATCGGTTCCTAAATTGGTATTATCGTTTATAAAAATTCCTTTTGAGCCTAGGTTTTTAGCCAATTCTATATCTGTTAACCGATCTCCAATTACGAAAGAATTTTCCAAATCATATTCCGAAGAAAAATATTTAGTCAATAATCCTGTATTTGGTTTTCTAGTTGGCGCATTGTCTTTTGCAAAGGTTCTATCTATAAATTGCTCCTCAAAAACGACACCTTCTGCTTCAAACGTTTTTAGAACAAAAGTATGTACTGGCCAAAATGTATCTTCAGGATAAACAGCAGTACCCAAGCCATCCTGGTTGGTTATCATTACGATTTCAAAATCTAATTCTTTCGCAATTTTGCTTAAATATGTGAAAACTTTAGGATAGAAATCTAATTTTTCAAACGAGTCAATTTGCTCATCTGCTGGTTCTTTAATGATGGTTCCGTCTCTATCTATAAATAGTACTCTTTTCATGCTTGTTTTAGTTTATTGTCATGCTGAATTTATTTCAGCATCTCATTCTGTATGACTCTGAAACGTGTTCAAAATAACGTAGTCTTTTATAATGCTTTTAAAGCTGCAATTAGTTTAATATTTTCCATTTGTGAACCCACTGTAAATCTCAAACAATTATTACAAAGTGGTTGGTTTGTTCTATTTCTTACCACAATGCCTTTGTTAATCAATTCTGAATATCGTTTAGATGCGTCATCAACTTTAGCTAAAATAAAATTAGCATCTGACGGATAAACAATCTCAACAACATCAATTTTATTTAATTCTGAAATGAGCCAATCACGTTGTTCCAAAATTCTATTTATTTCTTCGGAAACATCCTGCGGATTAGTCAATCGCTTCAAAGCTTTTAGTTGCGTTAACTCATTAATATTATATGGTGGTTTAATACGGTTTAGTATTGATATTATTTCTGCGGAAGCATAACAAACTCCTAAACGAATTCCTGCCATACCATAAGCTTTTGACAAAGTTTGAGTGACTATTAAGTTTGGAAACTCATCTAATCTAGAAAGCCAAGACGCTTCTTCTGAGAAATCTATATAGGCTTCGTCAATAATTACTAATCCGTTAAAATTTGTAACTAAATTCTCAATAGTCTTAGCCTCAAAACTGTTGGCTGTTGGATTATTTGGCGAGCATAAAAACAACATTTTGGTATTTTTATTTGCTACACTTAGAATGCTATCCACATTGGGTTGAAAATTATGTTCTAAAGCTATTTCAATATTCTCTATCGCATTTATATTTGCTAAAACACCATACATACCATAAGTTGGTGGTAAGGTGATTATGTTATCTTGATTTGGTTCGCAAAATGCTCTAAAGATTAAATCTAAAACTTCATCGCTACCATTACCAAGTAAAATATTTTGAGTAGGAATACCTTTTAGTTTTGATAGCTGCGTTTTTACTTTGTTCTGTTGCGGATCTGGATAACGATTTACTCCATTTTGAAACGGGTTTTCATTGGCATCTAAAAACACCATATCGCTTGAAACCTCTTTATATTCATCTCTGGCTGATGAGTATGGTTTTAGGGTTTTAATGTTCTCACGAATGAGATTGTTTATGTTGAATTTTGTTTTCATTGTCGTCACACTGAATTTATTTCAGTGTCTCATTAGGTTATTCGTGTGTGATGCTAAAACAAGTTCAGCATGACATTTCTATTTCAAATCGTTCAGCCTCAAAGTCACAGCATTTTTATGTGCTTGTAAACCTTCAGCGTCTGCCATAAGCTCAATAGTATTACCAATATCTAAAATACCCTCTTTTGTTATTTTCTGAAATGTGATGCTTTTAGTGAAACTATCTAAATTAACTCCAGAATATGCTTTACTAAACCCATTAGTTGGCAACGTATGATTGGTTCCAGACGCATAATCTCCAGCGCTTTCTGGTGTATAATTACCAATAAACACAGATCCTGCATTCGCAATATTGTCAACGTAGTAATCTTCGTTACTAGTGCAAATTATAAAATGCTCTGGTGCATATTCATTGATCATATCTAACGCTATTTCATCGTTTTCAACATAAATCAATTTAGAATTATTAATAGCTTTTTGAGCCATTTCCATTCTTGGCAATAGTTTTATTTGCTGTTCAATTTCCGCAGAAACATTATCAATTAATTGTTTTGATGTAGACACAAGAATTACTTGGCTATCTGCACCATGTTCTGCCTGACTTAACAAATCTGAAGCCACATAACTTGCATTTGCTGTATCATCTGCAACAACTAAAAGCTCACTAGGTCCTGCAGGCATATCTATAGCAACTCCATATTTTGTTGCTAATTGCTTTGCTACGGTTACATACTGATTTCCTGGACCGAAAATTTTATAAACCTGCGGAATTGATTCTGTACCAAAAGTTAATCCTGCAATTGCCTGGATACCTCCAACTTTTATGATTTTTGTGACACCACACAATTGTGCTGTGTACAGAATTTCGTTGGCAATGTTACCTTCTTTATTTGGTGGAGAGCATAATACAATTTCTTTACATCCTGCAATATTTGCTGGTACTGTTAGCATTAATACTGTTGAAAACAATGGTGCTGTTCCTCCAGGAATGTATAATCCTACTTTTTGAATAGGACGTTTTTCTTGCCAGCATTCAATGCCTTTTGAGGTTTGAACAGACACACGTTTAGTTTTTTGAGCAGCGTGAAATGTTTCTATATTTTTCTTTGCAGTTTTAATGGCTTGTTTTAACTCTAAAGACACTAAGCTTGATGCTTTTTCAATTTCTGCCGAAGACACAATCATAGATTCTAATTGAGCGCCATCAAACATCTCTGTGTATTTTGAAACTGCTTTATCGCCTTGACGTTGAATATCATTAAAGATTTCGGTTACCGTGTTTTCAATATTTTCAACGGTTTGGGTTGGTCTTTTGAGAAGTTCTAACCAATCTTTTTGGTTTGGATTTATTATCGTTTTCATTATAATACCATGTTTTCAATTGGACAAACTAATATACCTTCGGCTCCATTTTGTTTAAGTTCATCAATAACTTCCCAAAAATCATTTTTATTAATTACCGAGTGTAAAGAACTCCAGCCTTCTTTAGCCAATGGTAAAATCGTTGGACTATTCATTCCTGGTAATATACTTACAATAGTTTCTAATTTATCATTTGGAGCATTTAGCAATACGTATTTGCTTTGTCTACCTCGAAGTACAGATTGTAATCTAAATTGTATCTTATTTAAGATTTGTTGATTTTCCGAAGAAATTAAAGGAGATACTGCTAATACAGCTTCCGATTTTAATAGTACTTCAACCTCTTTTAATCCGTTTTTAAAAAGTGTGCTTCCGCTTGAAACAATATCAACAATAGCATCTGCCAACCCGATATTTGGTGCAATTTCTACAGAGCCATTAATGATGTGCAAATTAGCATTGACCTTATTTTTCTCCAAGAATTGATTAACTGTATTTGGATACGAGGTTGCAATACGCTTACCTTCTAAATCTTTAATACTGTTATATTTTACCGATTTAGGTACTGCTATAGAGACTTTACAAGATGAAAAACCTAGCTTTTCAATAACTGAAATACCATCGCCTTTTTCTACTAAAACATTTTCTCCAATGATAGCTGCATCTACCACTCCATCCTTTAAGTATTGAGGAATGTCACCATTTCTAAGGTAGAAAACTTCTAGTGGGAAATTGTTTGCTGACGCTTTAAGTTGGTCTTTACCATTGTCTATAGAAATCCCAATATCTTTTAGAATCCTCATAGAGTCTTCATTAAGTCGTCCTGATTTTTGTACTGCAATTTTTAATTTTTTCATAGTTTTTCTCGAGAAAGCGAGTGTCTTTTGTTTTATGCTTGATACAAAGAATGACCTTTTTGAAAACAAAAAACCCATCTGAAATATCAAACGGGTTTTTAAAATATATTTTGAATTTATTCAATACACTTTCACCTCGCTTGAGCGATAAAATGAAAATGATGATGTAAAGAAATAAAATTCATGTTTTTTTTGTCTTAACAAAGATTGCAAATTTTAATTCGTAATTCCAAATTATGAAACACGTTTTATGATATTATTAATATTTTTTATAAAAATTGATAATTAATTATATTTAATACAATTTGTCCAAGGATAAGCACATTGGTCTCTAAACTGTAGCCAACCTTCGAGTGTTTTTTTACCTACTTTAAATCTAACTTTTGCCCAGAGATCGCTAGTTTCTATAATTGATGTGAGCTGATAATCATCTAGTTTATGAATTCTATTAGATTTTTTTGATGGCAAATCATATAAATATACTTTATAGTTCTCGTCATAATTAGAAACAAAAATGAGAAAGTCTTTTGATTTAACCCAATGATTTTCGTATCCAAAATCTTTTCTATCCTCAGGAAGTCTTTGAATATTTTTTAATTTAAACCATCCATATTCACTATCTAAAATTGCAATTTTGTAATAGGTGTTTTTATTATTGTTAGTTAAGGTATCAATGATATGACCATTAATAGTATCATATATGTATAGCGGTTTTTTACTTTCATTATCATAAAAAGCTTCTACAAAATCCAGATAGTGATATTTATCACTCTCTTGAGCTGCACTAGCTATACTAAATAATATAAAAATGACTGTAAAAAACCTCACTATTTTATTATTGATTGCCTAAGATAATAGGTAATCCAGAATCTCCAGATCCTATAACAATAACTTTGCTATTAGGAGATTCTGCAAGTTTCATAGTTGCGTCAATACCTTTATCTTGTAAAATTTTATCTGTTAATGAGGCACTTAAAATTCTATTTGACTCAGCCTTACCTTCGGCTTCTATAATTACTTTTTCGGCTTCTTTTGCTGCAGTTACTAATCTAAACTCATACTCTAAAGATTCTTGCTCTTGCTTAAGTTTACGCTCAATAGCTTGCTTAATAGTTGGTGGTAAGGTCACATCACGAATTAAGATGTCATTAATTTGAATAAATTGAGGCTCAACAATTTTTTTAGTTTCTTCTAAAATTTCATCTTGAATAGCATCTCTTTTTGAAGAATATAACTGCTCTGGAGTATAACGTCCCACAACACTTCTCGCTGCACTTCTAATTGCTGGTTGCAAAACTCTACTCTTATACTCTTGCCCTTTCTCATTGTGTAAACGACCTAAATTTTTAAAATCTGGTTCGTATAGTACAGAAGCGTCTAATTTAATATCTAAACCGTTAGATGATAATACAGACATTTTTTCTGGCATTTCTTGTTGACGTGTTTCATAATCTATTACACGATTCCAAGGCGCAATGATATGAAATCCAGGTCCGAGAGCAGTTTCCTTTGGGTCGACACCATCGCCTAGAGTTTCATGAACAACACCTGCATGACCAGAATCTATTGTGACTGCAGATTTAAACAGTAATATTAATACGCCTACAATAATAACAAGTGTAATGACAGCACTTTTAGGTAATTTTTCCATAGTTTTTTATTTTTTAAATAAGTCCGTTATATTTTCTAATGAACCACTCAGCAGCAAGACTTAATGCGATGAGTCCTAGAAGATATTTCCAGTCTATCAAAGGTACGACTTTTTTAGTGCTTTTTTGTATTGTAGCGAACCTAGAATCATTTATTAAATCATTAGCAATAGTCGCTACATTATCAATAAAATATGAGGTTCCGTCGCTATTTGTTGCTAACGTTTGAAGTTTTGCAACATTAGCATTTAAAAACTGTTGCTCAACATTATAATCTAATATTTTAAGCTCTCCAGATTTTGAGATATTCTCAGAGTTAACTTTAACTGTAAATGTATAATCTCCAGCTTCAAGACCACTTAAATCGACTTCATAATTAGAATTTTTAAGCACAAAAGGAAAAGAAGTTACCGCGTCTGTCTCTTTATTTTTTAATGTAATGTTTAAATTCACATTAGTCTCAAATTCATAATTTTTATTAAAAAACTGAGCTGTAATTTTAACATTGTCATTACCATTATAAAATGACTCATAATTAACATTTAAACGTGTACGTCGTTTGTTAGTACTCAAATACTGTACTAATTTACCTATAAAGTTATCAAATGTATTAAACGAGTTTTCATTGAGGTAAGCCTGTGCTCTCCACCTCCATAGACCTTCTCCAAGAATTAATGCTTCTCGTTTTTCATTAATTTCCAAAGTAGCTAAAAGCGGTTCATCAAGTTGTGTACCGTTAACCGTTTTGTAAAGTATGGTTTCAAAGGGAACAGTAAAAGAGGTTTCTCCAAATGCTCCTTTTAAAGGCGGAAATTCGCCAAAATTTAAATTATCAACTATAAATGTACCATAGTTTTGATTTAAACTTGGTTGATACTCTTCACTTTGATTGGTCTGTTCTTGTTTATAATTACTTTGTAATTGATTAAGTAACGACCAATTAGTTTTAGTACCAGCAACAACAATTTTATTGAGTTTTAATTTATCTATTTCATTAAATAAAGCCCTAAAGTTATTGGTTGGCTGATAAACAATTACGAGTTGGTAATCTGCAGATTTGTTAAGAAACTCAATAGTAGATAAAATATCTGCATTGCGCTGCTCATTACTTTCTATCGATTTTTTAAGTGTACCAACATCTGGATGTAAAATATCTGTTACAATGGCAACATTGGTTTTTTGGTCTATAACTTCTACAGCAAAGTTTTTAATGTTATTAATCGTATTTTTCTCATTATCTAAAGGCACTACTTGCGCTTTATAACTTGTTACACCTACCCTATTTGCTGGCAAGGTAAAGTTTATAATTTGTGACGTTTGAGATTTACTAAACGTTAGAGGTTTAGAAAAAACAGTTGTTGTACCTGCTGTGACTTTTAACTGCGTATTCACTGCAGCATTACCATTATAAGTTGCAATAACTTCTACTGGGAACTTGTTTTTTAAATACGCATAACGGTTAACATTTAATTGCTGAATTTTAATATCTGTATACGTAGTTGTATCACCCAAAATTACAGGAAAAATAGACTGCTTATAACGTTTAGTCATATAGGCATAATCGTTTCCGTAGGTTTGATTTCCGTCGGAAATGATAAGCGTTGGAGATATTGAGTTGTTATATACTTCAGATAAACGTTCAAAAACTAATGCAAGGTTTGATTGCTTATCATCAAATGTGAGCGAATCTGTTGCAGACAGCTCTTTTCCGAAGCGATAAAACTCCAAATTAAAATTCTCGTTTAAATCTTTATTTGCTTTTAAGGTTTTTATAAAAGCTGACGTATTTTGGGACTGATTTAAATATTTTATAGACTCTGAATTATCTACTGCAATTACCAAATTAGGTTTTTCGTTATAATAGGTAACGCTATCAAATTTAGGGTTAATGAGTAAAACAAAAATTGAGAAATAAGTAACAAAACGTAATGTTGTTAAAATCCACGCACGCTTACCTTTAATCTTTGATTTATAAGCATACTGAAAAAGCGCTAGTAATAGCGCTAAAATCCCTGCTAATAATATTAATACTAATATTTTTGTAGACAATGAGTTTTAATTTAGTCTTGAAGTTTTAATGAGTTCAAAAACTTTTTAATATCTGAATTTCCGTCTGCATCTTCAGTACATATAGTTTGTACTGCATACAATATATTAACTTTTAAAAATATATTTAAATATAAATAAGAGCCTCGAACTTCTATTTTTGCTTGTCTCCCAGGCACACCTTCTTTAGTGATTTTCTCATTAGAAATTAATTTTCCACCTACATTATTAACAGCTCCATCTACTGAGCCATCTAGCATATTCTGAGCTGTGTCTGTATCAATTTCTTCTGGGTCTAATGGATACTCAGAATGAATTACCATATACACTAAATTTTTAGCAGAGGCGTTAGCTGCCTGCTCTACCATAAACATATTCATAGTTAAATTACCAATTGCTGTAGGTACTTCTTGATCTTGTACTTTTGGTTCTGCAGGAAATTCTACACTAAATTTTAAGTCTTCATTTTTATAGTTAACCCATTCTTGAGCAAAAAGAGATGAACTAATTAAAAAGGCAATTACTACTACTAAGTTTTTCATATTATACTAATTAAATTTATTAACTTATTTTAAAATTACTTGTTCTCCAAAAGTCAATAAATTATTGTCTGGATCTAATAAGGCAAACTCTTTAACGTCCCAAGGTTTGATTTCCAGATCTCCGTTTGGATGAATTTTTATGTGTTGTGTTTTACAGAAATTATAAATGTCTTCTATATGATCTGTTCTAATATAAACTTGACCATAATTTTCTTTTGGGTCAAGATCTTTAAACTCAAAAAAATGAATTTCTATTTTATCTTTTATGAGCATTAAATAACCATCATAATCCTTACTACCTAATTGTTCAAATCCTAAATTGTAATAATAGGCTTTTGTAATTGCCTTGTTGCGCATTGGGAGTTTTGGACAGATGTTAGTAAGCATGATTGAAATTTTTTAAGTCAACATTCCACCATCAACATTCAACGTTTGTCCTGTGACATAAGCACTCATATCACTTGCTAAAAATACACAAGCGTTTGCAATATCTTCTGGAGTACCACCACGTTTTAATGGAATTGCGTTTCTCCAACCTTTAACGGTTTCTTCATCTAATTTAGCTGTCATTTCGGTTTCTATAAAACCTGGAGCAATCACGTTACTTCTTATATTTCTTGAGCCTAATTCTAAAGCTACAGACTTAGAGAACCCTATAATACCAGCTTTTGATGCTGCGTAGTTGGTTTGTCCTGCGTTACCTTTTACACCTACTACAGAACTCATATTAATAATAGAACCTTTACGTTGTTTTAACATGGTACGCTGTACAGCTTTTGTCATATTAAAAACCGATTTTAAGTTGACTTCAATAACTTTGTCAAAATCGCTTTCTCCCATTCTCATGAGTAGATTATCTTTGGTGATTCCTGCGTTATTGACAAGTATATCGATACTCCCAAACTCTGCTAAAACATCTTCAGCAAGTTTTTGAGATTCGTCAAAATTAGCTGCATTACTTTGGTAACCTTTTGCTTTAACACCTAAAGCGTTAAGTTCTTTTTCTAATTCATTTGCTGCTTCTACCGAAGAGCTATATGTAAATGCAACATTGGCACCATGTTGTGCAAAAACCTCTGCAATTCCTTTTCCAATTCCTCTACTTGCGCCTGTTATGATTGCTGTTTTTCCTTCTAATAGCTTCATTATTTAATTTTTAATAGTTGGTAGTCAAATATAGGAAATACAAGTTTTAGAATGTATAAAATCGTCTTAAAATCTTATAAGCTTTTTAAGCTCTTCTTTTTTCTTTTATTCACTTTTATATTGTCAAAAGAGAGAACCAGCAACGACATTCTCAAGTTAAAAAATTATTCAATTTATAATACTTAAAACCATTTTATAAACTCTGCATCAAGCTTCGTTTTCCCAAATTTGGTATATTACTTTATCTTTTTATCATCTTGCAATCAATTGTTTAGATTGAATGAGAGCTCAATTGTCGCTATGTTTTTCTAATATTTAGATATTTCCCTATTCTAGTATGTATTGGACTTGTTTTGTAAAAAAAAAGCAGTTACAAATAAATGCAACTGCTTTTTGGTTTTAATATTTCCGAAGAAAAGTTTTAATAATTACATCTTAACTTCTTTGGGCTGCTCATAGTTAAATAAATAATCTATATCCATTTCTTGAACTTTACCTAATTTTTCTAATGCTTTGAAATCGATATCTTTTTTGTTACCAATTACCATTACATTATAATTTTCTCCTTTAATGTTTGTATTGAAAAATTCACGTAAATCATCCATAGTCATATTTTTTATGGTGTTGTACATGTCTTCTCTATTGTCATTATCTATTCCTAATTTTTGAAGTCTCTCATAGTTCCAAAAGATATTTGACTTTGTGATGCGCTGCGCTGCCAATTTTTTTAATGTTGCTTCTTTTGCTGCATTAAATTGCTCTTCTGCCTCAGGCATATTGGTCATTAACTCCATCATAGCGTCTACTGCCTGTGGCATTTTATTAGCTTGTGTTCCCATATAAGCCATAACGTAGTTATTATCTTCTTTTTTACTCGCATTGCTATAACTAGAAAATGCAGAATATGCTAATGATTTTGATTCTCTAATTTCTTGAAAAACTATAGACGATAATCCGCTACCAAAATAAGTGTTAAACAGCGTAGAAGCTGCCATGTTTTCTGCTTTAAATGGATCTCCTTTTGCTAAAAATAACATTTCTGATTGTACCATATCAAAATCTACAAAGTACACATTACCACCAGTTTCTTTTTCCAAGTAAGCCATTGCTTCTGGATATGATTTTAATTCTTCGGAAACGTTATGACTCGTATTTAAAGCTGTTACAGCTGCATCGATATCTTTACCGTAGTAAAAAATACGTTGCTCAAAGTTTTTCATTTCTTTAACAATATCTACCAATTGAGCTGGATCCATACCTTTTAATTCTTTAGTTTGAAAGATGTTTCTTAATCGTGAATTCTCACCATATTTTCCATAATTCATTAAACCGTTCCAAAGTATATTTCCTTTTTGAGACTTACCATCTACTCTATCTTTAACAATAGATTCGACATATTTGTCATAAGCCTCTTGATCTGGTATCGCATTATTCCAAAGGTGTTCTAAAAGCTCTAATCCTTTTGGCAAGTTTTCTTTTAAGCCATTTAATCCAACATACGTTGTTTCTGCTCCTGCACTTACATAGTAACTTACTCCTAACTTGTAGAATTCTTTTTTAAGTTCTTCGGCAGTATACTTATCTGTACCTAAATACTCCATGTATCCAGCAGCAAGCCCTAATTTTTTATCGTTATCACTTCCCATATCAAAAATGATATTCATATCAAATAAGTCATTATTTTCATTAGTGATATGAGCTACTGTAATGCCATTATCTAAAGTAGTTTCCTTGATTTCTTCCTTATAGTCAATAAATTTTGGCTGTAATGGTTTAGATTCCATTTTATTGAAACTTGTTAAAAATGGAGAACTCATTTCTCTATTTACATTTACTGGTGTAATTCCTGGATTTTGCACCTTTACAATAGAGTCATCTTCGCCTTGACGCTTGTAGGTAACTACATAATTATCATTGTAAAACGAATTAGCAAAATCTACCAATTCTTGTTTGGTTATTTTCTTTAAATCATCTAAAAACTGAATTCTATTTTTCCAGTTTTCGTCTTTAATAAAGGCTTCAACATACATATCTGCCAAGGCAGAATTATTTTCATATTGTCTAGTTTGAGTTAATTTTAAATCGTTAACAACAGCATCCATCATCCATTCATCAAACTCTCCCTTTTTTAATTTTTCTATTTGAGCTAATAATAATGTTTTTACTTCATCTAAAGTTTGACCCTCTTTTGGTCCTCCATTAAAGGTGTGGTAACCATATTCTTTTAAAATTTGAGGATTACATCCTGCAAATTGTACCAACTGTTTTTGGTTAAGATTTAAATCTATCAATCCTGCGTTACCATTTGCTAGAATCATATCTGCCATTGTAACCAGTTTTTCTTGTTCGGTTCCTGCACCTTTGGTTCTAAATGCTATAGAAACACTCTCTGCTGTAGGACCAAACACTTCTTTCACAACTGGTGATGTGATTGGTTCTTCTTTTGGTAATGTTGGGTGAACGACTTCTTTCTTTTCAAATTTTCCGAAGGTATTATTAACCGATTCAATTGTGTCATCAAAATTAATATCTCCTACTAAAACCAATGCCATATTATTTGGCACATAGTATTTATTAAAGTAATTATGAATATCAACCATAGACGGATTTTTTAAATGCTCTGCAATACCTATCGTTGATTGTTGACCATAAGGATGATTAGGAAATAAGCCTTCTAACATTGCTGCATATTGCTTACGGTAATCATTATCCTGACCTCTATTAAACTCTTCAAAAACCGCTTCTAATTCTGTATGAAATAAACGTAATACCAATTGGCTAAAGCGCTCACCTTCTAAATGTAACCACTTGTCTAACTCATTAGCTGGTATTTTATTTGTGTATACCGTTTGCTCAAACCAAGTGTAGGCATTTGTTCCTGTTGCTCCAAGTGAAGCCATCATTTTATCATACTCGTTAGCGATACTATGGTTTGAAGCTTCTAAAGAAACTTCATCTATTTTTTTATAGAGTTCTAACTTTTTTGCAGGATCCTGTTCTGCTCTATGTTGCTCATATAAATCTGAAATTTGATCTAAATATGCTTTCTCCTTTTCCCAGTCGGCAGTCCCAATTTCATCGGTTCCTTTAAACACCATGTGCTCTAAGTAATGTGCTAAACCTGTTGATTCTTTCGGGTCATAATTAGAACCAGCTCTTACAGCAATGTAAGTTTGAATTTTTGGTTCTTCTTCATTTTTACTTAAATATACCTTTAGACCATTGTCTAAGGTATATAAACGTAAACCTGTTGGATCGTTAGATATTGCTTCATAAGAAAAACCGTTAGAATCTTTGTTAGACTCTACAGCATAAGCAACATCTTTGTTGTTGTTTTCTGTTTTACAATTGTAAGCCATAGCAACTATGCAAAACAAAATGATAAGTTTAAGGTGTTTCATTTAGATTGATTTATGTTAATTGGTTTATATAAAAAAATTCCGTTAACAAGTTAGTGTCAACGGAATTATAACGAATGTGTTTTATATTAATTTTAACAAGTAAAGCCTTATTTATTCATTACTTCGGCTACTTTTTTACCAATTTCGGCAGGAGAATCAACCACGTGAATACCGCAAGCTCTCATAATTTTCTTTTTAGCTTGTGCAGTATCATCACTACCTCCTACAATTGCTCCAGCATGACCCATTGTACGTCCTGCAGGTGCAGTTTCTCCAGCGATAAAACCAATAACTGGTTTTTTGCTTCCGCTAGCTTTGTACCAGTTTGCAGCATCTGCTTCTAACTGACCTCCAATTTCTCCTATCATTACTACAGCTTCTGTTTCTGGGTCATTTATTAATAACTCAACAGCTTCTTTAGTTGTTGTACCAATTATTGGATCTCCTCCAATACCAATTGCAGTAGTAATTCCTAATCCTTGTTTTACCACTTGATCTGCAGCTTCATAAGTTAATGTACCAGATTTTGATACAATACCAACGTTACCTTTTTTGAATACAAAACCTGGCATAATACCAACTTTAGCTTCACCAGGAGTAATAACACCAGGACAGTTAGGACCAATTAATCTACAATCTCTACCTTTAATATATGTTGAAGCTTTAATCATATCTGCAACAGGAATACCTTCAGTAATTGTTATAATTACTTTGATACCAGCATCTGCAGCCTCCATAATTGCATCTGCAGCAAATGCAGGTGGTACAAAAATAATAGTTGTGTCTGCTCCAACTTTCTCAACAGCTTCTGCAACTGTATTAAAAACTGGTCTATCTAAGTGAGTTTGTCCTCCTTTTCCTGGAGTAACACCACCAACAACATTTGTTCCATATTCAATCATTTGACCTGCATGAAATGTACCTTCACTACCTGTAAAACCTTGAACAATTATTTTTGAATCCTTATTAACTAAAACGCTCATTTGTGTTTGTTTTATTGCCTTTTTCTTCGGAAATATACCGTTTGTAAGAAATAATGGCTATTTGAAATTTTGATTTATTTATATTTTAATCAGATAATATTTCTGAATTTGATGACAAAAATAAGATATTGCTTATGATTTTTAAACCTTTTTTAAACTTTAATTTCTGCATAAGAATTTAAACTCTCATAACTATCATCTGCCAATTGACTCATTTCGTAACCTCTGTACAATTTACCATCCTTAACTTCCCAAATGGTAATAAAATGAGCAAGAGTATCTTCTTTTTCTGGTCGTTCTATTGACGTTACATAAATTGTATATCTCGCAGTTACAGTATTACCATCTACTAGTAAATGACTTAATCTAGACTTAAATGAATGAAAAGATTTTTTTAGATCATTTAGCATATTTTCTAAGCCATTAATATCTAATTTGGTAAACCCTTTACTACTGTGCCATCTCAATTCACAATCTTTATGATAATGGTCTAGCACACCTTCATCTCTAACTAAGTCTAAATCATAAAACGATTTAACTATTTGTTTTGCAGACATCTATTTGTTTTTTAATTTTTTTAATATTTCTGGAATCTGTCTTAAATAAGCCATTTCCTTAAATTTATCTCTCGCTTCTATTGCTGGAGAACCAAAATAAGTAGCATTTGGTTTTGTAGAATGTCCTAATCCTGACTGTGCATAAAGAACAGTTCCCTTTGCAATTGTAATTCCGCTTTTTACTCCAACTTGTCCCCAAATAGTTACTTCATCTTCAACAACAACACAACCAGCAATACCAGTTTGAGAAGCTATTAAACACTTTTTACCAATTAGAGTATCATGCCCAATTTGAATTTGATTATCTAATTTGGAGCCCTCTCCAATTGTTGTATCTCCTGTAACACCTCTATCTATAGTACATAGCGCTCCAATATCTACATTATCTTTAATAATAACGCGACCACCAGATTGTAATTGATCGTAACCTTCTGGTCTATTTTTATAATAAAATGCACTGGCACCTAATACTGTACCTGAGTGTATGGTTACATTATTACCTATAATAGCGTCATCATAAATGCTAACATTAGAATGAATAATACAATTATCACCAATAGTTACATTATTACCAATAAACGAATTAGGCTGGATTACCGTATTTTTCCCAATTTTTGCTGTTGAGGCAATTGAATCATTAGAGGCCTCAAAAGGTTTAAAATGAAGGGTTAACTTGTTAAAATCCCTAAAAGGATCATCACTTATTAAAAGTGCTTTACCGTCTGGACAGTCAACTTTTTTATTAATTAAAACAATAGTTGCAGCACTTTCTAACGCCTTATCATAATATTTTGGATGATCTACAAAAACAATATCTCCAGGTTCTACAACATGAATCTCATTCATCCCAAAAACCGGAAAATCATCTGCACCAACATATTCGGTAGAAATAATGTTGGCGATTTCTTTAAGTGTATGCAGTTTTGGAAACTTCATTTATTCTTTAACGCGTTCTTTGTAAGTTCCTTTATCTGTTTCTACTTTAATTTTATCCCCTTCATTGATAAATAACGGTACATTTACCTCTGCTCCTGTTTCTACAGTAGCTGGTTTAGTTGCGTTTGTAGCTGTATTACCTTTTATACCTGGTTCTGTAGCTGTTACTTCTAAAATTACTGTTGCAGGCATATCTACAGATAGAGGCATGTTATCTTCAGTATTAATTTGTATTGTAACGACTTCTCCTTCTTTCATTAAATCTGGACGATCTAATGCAGTCTCTAATAATCGTATTTGTGTATAATCAGCTTCATTCATGAAATGATAAAATTCACCATCGTGATATAAAAACTGAAATTTGTGTGTTTCTACACGAATATCTTCAATTTTATGTCCTGCTGAAAAGGTATTATCTAACACTTTACCGTTAGTGACACTCTTCATTTTTGTTCTAACAAAAGCTGGACCTTTACCTGGTTTAACGTGTAAAAATTCAATGATTTTATAAATATCATTGTTGTATTTGATACATAATCCGTTTCTAATATCTGAAGTACTTGCCATTTTATTTTTATTATTAGGTTTTTGATATTGAGATGTTTACTCAATTTCAATATTGTTATTTGTTATCCTTTTCCGAAGAAAAAAGATTAATTTGATTTAAAATATCCTTTCATAATTCCACGATGTGAATTCTTAATAAACTGAAGAATTTCATCACGCTCTGGAGTTGCCTCCATCTCTGCCTCAATTAAATCTGAAGCCTGAGTATTGTTATAATTTTTTTGATATAACATTCTATATATATCTTGGATTTCTCTAATTTTTTCTGTCGTAAAGCCTCTTCGACGTAAACCTACAGAATTAATACCTACGTAAGACAATGGCTCACGACCTGCTTTTACGTAAGGTGGCACGTCTTTTCTAACTAACGAACCTCCCGTAACAAAAGCATGGTTACCAACAGATACAAACTGATGTACAGCTGTCATACCTGCTAAAACTACGTAATCTCCTATTGTAATATGTCCTGCTAATGTACTGTTATTTGAAAATATACAATTATTACCTACTATACAATCGTGTGCGACGTGACAATAAGCCATTATTAAACAGTTATTTCCTATCACTGTTTTCATTTTATCTGTAGTACCTCTGTTAATTGTAACACACTCTCTTATAGTAACATTATCTCCTATTACCGTAAGTGTATCTTCATCATTATATTTTAAATCTTGTGGTACTGCAGAAATTACTGAACCTGGAAAGATATTACAGTTTTTACCAATTCTTGCACCTTCCATTATGGTAACGTTACTTCCTATCCATGTGCCTTCTCCAATGGTCACGTTACTGTAAATAGTTGTAAAAGGCTCTATAACTACATTCTTTGCTATTTTTGCTCCAGGATGTACATATGCTAAAGGTTGGTTCATTTTATACGCTTTATTGTTTTCATTTTAAAATGTATGTGCTAAGATATTGACAGAATATATTTACTAATTAGTCTACGCGCTTTGCTTTTACTTTTTTTAATGAATTATATTGATTTGATTGATTTGTTAAAAATACGTCAAATATTATTTATTTAACCTTAGATATCTGTGCCATTAATTCTGCCTCTGCACATAAATGTCCGTTAGCATAAGCATATCCTTGCATATGACAAATACCACGACGTATTGGTGTTATTAAATCACACTTAAAAATAAGTGTATCTCCTGGCACTACCTTTTTCTTAAATTTCACTTTATCAATTTTCATGAAAAAAGTTAAATAATTTTCGGGATCAGGCACAGTACTTAGAACTAATATACCTCCTGTTTGTGCCATAGCTTCAACAATTAAAACACCTGGCATTACAGGAGCTCCTGGAAAATGACCTTTAAAGAACTCTTCGTTCATGGTTACATTTTTCATCCCAATTACATGAGAGTCTGATAATTCAAAAACTTTATCCAATAATAGAAATGGTTGTCTATGTGGCAACATTTCCATTATTTGAATAATATCCATCAATGGTTCTTGATTTAAATCTATTTGAGGCACATTATTGCGACGCTCATTTTTTATGATTTTTGATAACTTTTTTGCGAATTGAGTATTAATAAAATGACCAGGTTTATTGGCTATAACTTTTCCTCTAATACGAGTGCCGACTAGCGCCAAATCGCCTATAACATCTAATAATTTATGTCGTGCAGCTTCGTTAGGATGATGCAGTGTTAAATTATCTAAAATACCATTAGGTTTAATTGCAATAGAATCTTTATTAAAGGCTACTTTAAGTTTCTCCATGGTTTGAGCAGATAATTCTTTATCTACATAAACTATGGCGTTGTTAAGATCTCCACCTTTAATAAGACCATGCTCTAACAAGGTTTCTAACTCATGTAAAAAACTAAATGTTCTTGAGTCTGAGATATCTTCTTTAAAATCACAAATATGATTTAAAGTTGCATTTTGTGTACCTAGCACCTTTGTGCCAAAATCTACCATTGTTGTTACCTGGTATTCTTTTGAAGGCATTATAATAATCTCGCTACCAGACTCTTCATCTGAGTACGAAACAACATCGTTTACAACATATTCTTCTCTAAAATCGTCTTGTTCAACAATACCTGCTTTTTCAATAGCTTCAACAAAAAACTTTGACGACCCATCCATTATTGGAGGCTCAGATGCATTAAGTTCTATAATTGCATTATCTACATCTAACCCAACTAATGCTGCGAGTACATGTTCAGAAGTTTGAATAGTAACACCATTTTTCTCTAAACACGTTCCGCGTTGCGTATTTGTAACATAATTAGCATCTGCTTCTATAACAGGTGAACCTTCTAGATCAATCCTTTTAAAAGAAAAACCATTATTTGCAGGTGCAGGACAAAATGTTATAACAACATCCTTTCCTGTATGCAATCCAACACCAGTAAGAGATATTTTTTCTCTTATTGTTTTTTGTTTAATCTCTGTTTTAATTATTGCCATTTATTTTTTTTTCTAAATCGTTAATGCTCTTCACAATCTTAGGTAAATTTTTAAAATGCACATAAGATTTGCTCCAGTCTCCAAATGTAAACGAAGGAGATCCTTGCAATACTTCATTATCTTTTACGTGCCTGCCAATACCAGACTGTGCTTGTACTCTCACATTGTTACCTATTGTAATATGACCAGCAATACCTACTTGGCCACCAATAAGGCAATTTTCTCCAATTTTAGCAGATCCAGCAACTCCTGTTTGTGCAGCTATTACTGTATTTTTGCCAATCTCAACATTGTGAGCTATTTGGATTTGATTATCTAATTTAACACCTTTTCTAATTATTGTAGAGCCTAGAGTAGCTCGATCAATAGTTGTAGCAGCTCCTATATCTACATAATCTTCAATAACCACGTTACCTATTTGAGGTATTTTACTATACTCACCTTTTTCGTCTGGTACAAAACCAAAACCATCTGCTCCAATTATAGCTCCAGAATTTATTACACAGTTTTCACCGATAATACAATCTGAATAAACTTTGGCTCCAGAAAAAACAATCGAGTTGTCTCCAATAGTTACATTATCTCCTATATAAGCATTAGGAAAAATTTTAACATTATCTCCTAAAATTACATTATCACTAACATAACTAAAAGCACCAATATAAATATTGTCGCCTAATTTTGCAGAGTCTGCAATAAATGATGGCTGTTCTATACCTTGCTTATTAAGTTTTATGTGGTTGTAATACTCCAACAACTTAGAAAAAGACTGGTAAGCATCATCAACCTTTATAAGCGTGGTAGAAATATCTTTTTCTGGAGTAAAGGTTTTATTAACTATAGTAATAGAAGCCTTTGTAGAATATATAAATGAATTATACTTAGGGTTTGCCAAAAAGGTCAAAGAGCCTTCTGTCCCTTCTTCAATTTTTGAAAGTTTAGAAACTTCAACTTCAGGATTACCTTCGATCTCGCCATCTAAAATTCCAGCTATTTGTTGTGCTGTAAAGTTCATTATCGCAAAAATAGGAAAAATGTATAAATAAAAGGTTGGTTGTGTTTCATAAAATTGGTTGACATTAAGTAATAGTATTGCTCGTATCAATTCCCAACTCTATTCATAATTAATTAAAACTACGAATGTTTTTTTCTTCGGAAATTCTAAACATATAATGTTTGCTCTTTTAAAAGAGAAATCGCGCTTAAAGAATTATAAAAAACATGTTACACTTTAGGGTAACAAATGTAATATTTGGTGACAGCTTTAGATAATGCTTTGATATTAAATTGATCTGAAGCCTTAGTAATATCAACTATTTTACCTGTTTTTTGTAAAATTTTAATTTTTTGAGTTTTAGCCTGATAAGCCAGATTAGAAATTTCATCTATAAAGACAAAGTACTCAGCATCTTTTTTAGAAATATTATATTTCTCTACAAGTTTATTTATATGCTTATCTAATGTTGAACGCTTAATAGGTTTGTTTTTAAGTTTTATTTTTAACAAATCTCTATTAATGATCATTGTGCAAAGCTCACTTAAAATAAAATCATCATGATATTGCCAATCTTTCATAGCAGATACAATATCTGTATCATCTAATCTAGAAAATGTTTCTAATGTATGTTCATCAAAGTTTTTACTTGTAATTTCATTTTGAAGAAAAAACGATAAAGCGTCACTTGCTCGTAACACTACACCTTGACGAGATAACTCTTTCGCTCTTTTTAAAACGCGTGTTAATAACTGCTCTGCAACAACACCAGTTTTATGAAGATATACTTGCCAATACATAAAACGCCTGGCAACTAAAAACTTTTCTACACTATATATACCTTTTTCTTCTACAACTAAACGATCGTCCACAACATTTAACATGGTAATCAAACGTTCGCTATTAATGTTACCTTCTGCAACTCCTGTATAAAAACTATCACGTTTAAGATAATCTGCCCTATCCATATCAAATTGACTAGAAATAAGCTCACATAAAAACGGTCTGTCATATTTACCTTCAAAAATTTGAATGGCAAGCGTTAAACTTCCGTTAAATTCTATATTTAGTTTTTGCATAAAATGCATCGATATTTCTTCGTGAGAAATACCATTTACAATGCTGTGCTCCATAGCATGAGAAAAAGGACCATGACCAATATCATGCAATAAAATAGCAATATAGAGCGCACGCTCTTCTCCTTCAGAAATCTCAACACCCTTAAAACGAAGCACATTCACAGCTTTTTGCATTAAATACATGCAACCTATAGCATGATGAAATCTTGTGTGATGCGCTCCTGGATATACAAGATATGAAAGTCCCATTTGAGAAATTCTTCTCAATCTTTGAAAATACTTATGCTCAATTAAATCGAAAATTTCCGAATTTGGAATAGTAATAAATCCGTAAATTGGGTCGTTAAAGATTTTAAGTTTGTTACTTGTTTTCAAACACTACACTTTTACATTAATTTTAAACAAATATACATGAACACTATAAATATTCTTTGGGTTGACGACGAAATCGATCTTTTAAAGCCACATATCATCTTTTTAGAGCAAAAACAATACAAGGTAACAACGTGTCAAAGTGGTACAGAAGCTATTGAGATTATTGACGACACTAATTTTGATATTGTGTTCTTAGATGAAAATATGCCTGGACTTACAGGATTAGAAACTTTACACGAAATTAAAGAACGTCGAGCCAATCTTCCAGTAGTAATGATTACTAAAAGTGAAGAAGAATATATCATGGAAGAGGCTATTGGTAATAAAATAGCCGATTATTTGATAAAGCCAGTAAATCCAAATCAGATTTTATTGAGTTTAAAAAAGAATTTAGATCACTCGAGGCTCATTTCAGAAAAAACAACATCAAATTATCAGCAAGAGTTTAGAAAAATTGCGATGGATATGTCTATGGTCAATTCTTTTGAAGAATGGAGCGATCTTTACCAAAAACTTATCTATTGGGAATTACAATTAGAAGATATTGAAGATATTGGCATGACCGAGATTTTAGAGTCTCAAAAAAATGAAGCCAATTTACAGTTTGGAAAATTTATTGAAAAAAACTACGAAGATTGGTTTGATCATAAGGTAGATGCACCAACATTATCTCACAATTTATTTAAAGAAAAAGTAGTACCAGAGATAAGTAAAGACCAGCCAACGTTATTTATTGTTATTGATAATTTACGTTACGATCAATGGAAAGCTTTTGAGCCCATAGTAAACAATTATTATAAAAAGGTCTCTGAAGAACCTTTTTACAGCATCTTACCTACCGCAACACAATATGCCAGAAATGCAATTTTCTCTGGGTTAACACCTTTAGATATGGAAAAACTTCACCCAAATCTCTGGAAAAATGATACAGATGAAGGTGGAAAAAATTTACATGAAGATGAGTTTTTACAAGGACAACTTAAGCGTTTAGGTTTACAAAATTTAAAAACCTCATACCATAAAATCACCAATTTAAGAGCAGGGAAAAAACTTGTTGAGAATTTTAAAACACTTAAAGATAATGATCTGTCTGTTATAGTATACAACTTTGTTGATATGCTCTCACACTCAAAGACCGAAATGGATGTAGTTAAAGAATTAGCTTCTAATGATAAAGCTTACCGCTCTCTCACAGTGAGTTGGTTTAAAAACTCACCATTATTAGAAATGATCCAACAAGCTCAAAATCTAGGTTTTAAATTAATTCTTACAACAGATCATGGTACAATAAACGTTAAAAACCCTTCAAAGGTTATTGGAGACAGAGATACTAGTTTAAATCTACGTTATAAAACCGGTAGAAGTTTAACGTATGAAGAGCGAGAAGTGTTAGTGGCTAAAGATCCAAAAGCCATACATTTGCCAGCTTTAACAATGAGTAGCTCTTTTATTTTTGCAAAAAGTGATTATTTCTTAGCATATCCTAATAACTATAATCATTATGTAAGTTATTATAGAAACACTTACCAGCATGGAGGTGTATCATTAGAAGAAATGATTATTCCTTTCGTAGTTATGAATCCAAAATAAATAGGAATTTATTACTTGAAAAAACCTTGTTTATTAATTTTTACATAGTTAAGGACCATAGGGTTGCAATCTATGTAATGCAAATATATCCGACGAAATACATAATTTTCTAGTTTTTATCAATTATTTTAATTATTATTGCACTTTAAGTAAGGCTACAAACACGTTTGAATAATATAAGATGGTAAAATTATTGGAACTAAATTATCAAATTAAGGATATTGATGCAGTTGCTCAACAAGTTTTAGACCATATCACCTCTAAAACTATACTTTTTTATGGAGAAATGGGTGCTGGTAAAACCACACTTATTAAGTCTTTAGTGAAGTTATTGGGTAGTAATGATGAAGTAAGTAGTCCAACTTTTTCTATAGTAAATGATTATAAGGTAAGAAATGAATCTATTTATCATTTTGATTTGTACAGAATTAATGATGAAGAAGAAGCATTAAATTTTGGTTTTGAAGACTATTTGTATACCTCAAATTGGGTATTAATAGAGTGGCCTCAAAATGCTCAAAGTTTAATGCCAGATGATACAAATATTATAGAAATTTCTCATAAAAATGAAGACTCAAGATCCCTTAAATTGAGTCAGAAACCAAATATTAACCCAGTAAAACTGCAAAAAGCAGCAAAATTTTAAAAAATAACTAACAACCAAATACCGCATCATAGTTACAGAGTACGGAAAAACCGTAATTAAAAGGCGATTATTGAGTGTTTTTTAACACTCGTTTTAACTATTTAATATATAGAGCATTACTATATTTGGGTAATTAATTAATTTAATCCCTTATATTATGAAAACTAAAAAGTACTTATTAGCTATTGCTATTTTCGGTGGAATGTTATTTACTGCTCATGCAACTGATTTAATCAACCTTGATGGACAAGTTAAAACCGAAATCGAAAAAAAGAAGAGAAAACTTATCAAAAACACATAATTCGAAAACTAAACTTAGCAGTAGTGCTATATTTGGTAGCATAATTGGTGTTATTATAGCATCTACTCCTATATTATTTTCATTACATGAAAGTGTTCCTGCCGAAAAGGTTTGGGACACTTTTTTGTTTACTTATGATAGTGTATTTTGGGAAGATGCGCAATATGCTATGTGGGTAATTACAGGTAAAGTTATTCCGCTCTTATTACTTTCTATATGGTTTTTCACAAATAGACATTGGTGGTACCATGCACTTTTAGTACCAATTGTAATGTACATTTTTCAAATTTTTGGTACAATAAATGGAGATACTAAGAATGTAGATGAGTTCCAATTATTATATATGCTACCTATTATGGCTTTGGTTATACCTTCCATATATTTAATTAGAGCAAAAATGTTTAACAAAATAAATAATGCAGATAAAACTATGCAAGAATTAGAAGACGAGTTTACCATGAAGCCTAAAGGTGTTTGGGGTACTATTAAGCAGTATTTTTAATTTCAGGTCTCGTGTTATATCCCATAATCAAATAATTATTTGTAATTTGAGTTACCAATTAAAAATTCAATGAGCGAATCATTATCTCCGTTTACAAAAGCCCAATTATTACCTCAAGAAGAGACTCTAGAAGTTTACAAAAAAAAAGGTGATTTATTTATTGGCATACCAAAAGAAACACACTTTCAAGAGAAACGAGTATGTTTAACACCAGATGCGGTACATGCATTAGTGTCTAACGGTCATCGCGTTATGTTTGAGTCTGGTGCTGGTGAAGGTGCAAATTTTAAAGATAAAGCTTATAGCGAAGCAGGTGCAGAAGTTACAAGAGACACTGCTAAAGTGTTCTCCTGCCCTATTTTATTAAAAGTTGAACCACCATCTATTGACGAAATTAAACTAATAAATCCACAAACATTATTAATTTCAGCACTACAATTAAAAACTCAAAGTAAAGATTATTTTAAAGCATTAGCGTCAAAACGTATCACAGCATTAGCTTTTGAATTTATTAAAGATGAAGATGGTGCCTATCCTGCTGTGCGCTCATTAAGTGAAATTGCTGGAACTGCTTCTATTTTAATTGCATCAGAATTATTATCAAACGTCAATGGTGGTAACGGTCTTATGTTAGGAAACATTAGTGGAGTTCCTCCAACCGAAGTTGTTATAATTGGTGCAGGAACTGTTGGCGAATTTGCAGCAAGATCTGCTATAGGGCTTGGTGCAAATGTTAAAATTTTTGATAGTTCTATAACAAAGTTACGTTGTGTACAATCTAATTTAGGACGTACATTGTATACCTCAACCTTACAACCAAAAAATTTAGTAAAAGCCTTAAAACGCTGTGATGTTGCAATTGGAGCTGTACGTGGTAACAACCGTTCGCCAATAGTTGTTACAGAAGCTATGGTCAATACCATGAAATCTGGATCTGTAATTATAGATGTTAGTATTGATATGGGTGGTTGTTTTGAAACTAGCGAAATTACTAACCATGATAAACCAACCTTTGACTACAACGGTGTAACTCATTATTGTGTACCAAATATTCCTGCAAGATATTCTCGATCTGCATCAGTATCACTAAGTAATATCTTTACACCTTATCTTTTAAAAATTGCCGAAGATGGTGGTATAGAAAATGCTATACGTTTTGATCGTGGTTTAAAAAATGGGTTGTATTTTTACCACGGAATTTTAACAAACAAATCTGTAGCTAATTGGTTTGATTTAGACTGTAGCGATCTTAATTTGTTAATCTTCTAGATAATTACTTTACTTTTTTATTATGAAACTACTACATCGAATAGGTTACTATTTGGGAGGATTCTCAATAGGTTTAATTTTACTTGCCTTCTTTTTAGGTGGAAAAAAAACATCCTGTGCATATGGTCCAAATGCAAGAACTATTAAAAACATCTCTATAAAAGAGCGTTTCTATTCTGAAGATACTAAAATTGCTATGCAAAATTACAGTTTAGATACTCTTGCTGTATCTCAATTAATTAAAACTAGTAGTGTAAACTTTTCTAAAAGTGACACAAAAGCCGACTCTTGTAAAACTTATCTCTTAGAAAGTGAATTTGAGGAAAAAGATGTAGAGTTATGGGTAAAGAATTGTGATTCTAGCGCAACAATTCAATCTCTAGTTATAAAGTAAAAAAAACCATTGTTAACTTTTATTATTGTCAACAATGGTTTCAACTTCAATTCAACTAACTATTATCGTATTGGGATTTTCTTTATTATACTGGATTCATCATAGTTTAATTTTACTATATATACTCCTCTAGAAAAAGTAGATACATCTAACTCTCTTGTCATATAAGACAATTGTTGTAAATCGGCAGCTCTAAACTTTTCAGTAAATAAAACTTTGCCTGTTAAATCATATATAGAGTATCCTTTTGCTGTAACAGCTTTTAATCCATCTATTCTAACCTTTAATATGTCTAGAATTGGATCTTGGTATATCATAAAATCAAAAGTATCAGTTTCTATAGGTGGTTCAATAGTACTGCATTCTTCAACAAAAACTATTACTGAGTCCTCATCACTATCTAATGCATTATACACTAAAACTGAATACTCAGTATCTTGTTCTGGAGACACTTCTATACTTTGAGTGGTTTCTCCATTACTCCAGAGATACTCATCACCTCCATTGGCTGTTAATGTTACTACCTCATCATTGCAAATAATTAAATCTTCACCAGCATCTGCTTGGACTGTTTCAAATACATTTACAATTACTGCCTTTGTATCTTCACAATTATTAATAAATCCTGTAACTTCATATGTTGTGGTTATTGATGGGCTAACCGCAATATTTGGTTGCGTTGCACCATTATTCCAGGCATAAGTATTTGCACCAGATGCAGAAAGCGTAACAAATTCTCCTTCTAATATCATAACATTATCACCATTTGCAATTACTACGTTAGGGTTTGGATTAACTCCTACCTCTACCTCTGCGTCTGCTTGGTAGTTGCCTTGATAAACGGTTACAGTATATATTTGAGTGTTTGTTGGATTTACTGTAATACTCTGTGTTGTTTCTCCAGTACTCCATAAATAACTATCGCCTTCACTTGCTGTAAGTGTTGTTTCATAACCTTGACAAATAACTTGATTTGCTCCAGCACTTGCTGTAAATACAAAAGGCTCAACAATTACTGTTACGTCATCTATGGACTCACAGCCATTAGCAACACCTGTTACAGAGTATGTTGTCGTTACAGTTGGATTAACAGAAATACTTGCAGTTGTTTCACCTGTACTCCATAGGTAAGATTCTGCTCCAGTTGCGGTTAATGTGGTAACATCACCTTCGGTAATTGTGGTATCAGTTCCAGCATTCGTATTTGGTAAAGCGTTAACATTTACGACAACTTCATCTATACTAGAGCAATTATTCGTAAAAACTTCTACAGTAAACGTTGTTGTAACCTCTGGATTAACTGTAATATTTTGTGAAGTTTCTCCAGTGCTCCAAAGATAAGTTGCACCTCCAGATGCTGTTAAAGTTGTTACATTTCCGAAGCAAATAGCGACATCATCTCCAGCATTTGCAGTAGGAATTTCATTAACAGTTACAGTAACACTATCATTATTTGATTGACTTCCATTTGTGTTAAATGCGGTCACAGTATACGTTGTAGTTTCGTTAGGATTAACGGTTATACTAGCTGTGGTTTCTCCTGTGCTCCAAAGGTAAGATGCTCCTCCTGTAGCTGTTAGTGTAATACTTTCTCCATTACAAATTGCTACATCTGCTCCTGCGTTAGCGTTAACATTTTCTATTTCTACGGAAACGATAACCTCATCTTCAAATTCGCATCCATTAGAAAATCCTGTTACAGTATACGTAGTTGTACTTGTTGGGCTTACTGTTATGTTTGCTGTGGTTTCTCCTGTACTCCATAAATATGTTTCTGCTCCTGTTGCTGTAAGCGTCGTAGAATCTCCTTCTAAGATTGAAACATCATTACCAGCGTTTGTTTCTGGCAATTCGTTTACAGTTACTGTAATTTGATCATCGTTTGAAGCAGTTGCTGCCTGATTAAATGCGGTCACAGTATATATTGTAGTCTCGTTAGGATTAACGGTTATACTAGCTGTGGTTTCTCCTGTACTCCAAAGGTAAGATGCTCCTCCTGTAGCTGTTAGTGTAGTGCTTTCTCCATTACAAATTGACACATCTGCTCCTGCGTTGGCGTTAACATTTTCTGTTTCTACGGAAACGATAACCTCGTCAATAAATTCGCATCCATTAGAAAATCCTGTTACAGTATACGCAGTAGTACTTGTTGGGCTTACTATTATGTTTGCTGTAGTTTCTCCTGTACTCCATAAATATGTATCTGCTCCTGTTGCTGTTAGCGTTGTTGAATCTCCTTCTATGATTGAAACATCATTTCCAGCGTTTGTTTCTGGCAACTCGTTTACAGTTACTGTAACTTGATCATCATTAGATGCAGTTGCTGACTGATTAAATGCGGTCACAGTATATGTTGTAGTCTCGTTAGGATTAACGGTTATACTAGCTGTGGTTTCTCCTGTACTCCAGAGGTAAGATGCTCCTCCAGTAGCTGTTAATGTAGTGCTTTCTCCATTACAAATTGCTACATCTGCGCCTGCGTTAGCGTTAACATTTTCTGTTTCTACGGAAACGATAACCTCATCAACAAATTCGCAATCATTAGAAAATCCTGTTACAGTATACGTAGTAGTACTTGTTGGGCTTACTATTATGTTTGCTGTGGTTTCTCCTGTACTCCATAAATATGTATCTGCTCCTGTTGCTGTAAGCGTCGTAGAATCTCCTTCTAAGATTGAAACATCATTACCAGCGTTTGTTTCTGGCAACTCGTTTACAGTTACTGTAACTTGATCATCATTAGATGCAGTTGCTGACTGATTAAATGCGGTCACAGTATACGTTGTTGTCTCGTTAGGATTAACGGTTATACTAGCTGTGTTTTCTCCTGTACTCCAAAGGTAAGATGCTCCTCCAGTAGCTGTTAGTGTAGCGCTTTCTCCATTACAAATTGATACATCTGCTCCTGCGTTGGCGTTAACATTTTCTGTTTCTACGGAAACGATAACCTCATCAATAAATTCGCATCCATTAGAAAATCCTGTCAGAGTATACGTAGTAGTACTTGTTGGGCTTACTGTTATGTTTGCTGTAGTTTCTCCTGTACTCCATAAATATGTATTTGCTCCTGTTGCTGTTAGCGTCGTAGAATCTCCTTCTATAATTGAAACATCATTACCTGCATTTGTTTCTGGCAATTCGTTTACAGTAACTATAACACTATCGTCTTCAAAATTAGTTCCAGATGCGCTGTAAACAGTAACCGTATAAGTTGTTATTTCGGTTGGAGACACTTCTATAGAAGCTGTAGTTTCTCCTGTACTCCAGAGGTAAGTTGTACCTCCAGTTGCTGTCAATATTGTAGATTCCCCTTGGCAAATCTCAGTGTCAGCTCCAGCGTTAGCATTGACACTGTCATCTACCAAAAAAACGGTAACGGAATCTATGTTTTCACAATTATTAGTTATTCCTGTAACTGAATACGATGTATCTAAAATAGGATTTACCGTAATGGTTTGGGTTGTTTCTCCTGTACTCCATATATATGAATCTGCTCCGACAGCTGTTAGAGTAGCTGTTTCTCCTACAAAAATTGTTTGATCTTCGCCTGCATCAACATTAGGGATTTGATTAACAGTTACGGTAACCTCATCTACGCTAGAACAATTATTTTCAAAAACCTCTACAGTATAAGTTGTTGTTGTATTAGGATTAACATTTATAGATGCTAAAGTTTCTCCCGTACTCCAAAGGTAAGATGATCCGCCTGATGCTGTTAAGGTAACTTCTGTACCTAAACATGTTTCAATATCGTCACCTGCATTAGCAATAGGATTTTCATTTACAGTTATAGTAATTTGATCTTGGGTGATACTGGTATCTAAGTGTACACCAGTTACTGTATAAGTTGTAGTTTCTGTTGGTGCAATTTCTATGCTAGGCGTTATTGCTCCAGTACTCCATAAATATGTGAGTGCACCAGATGCAGTTAATGTGGTACTTCCTCCTTCACATAATATGTCCTCATTGGTCGAAATATTAACCTGACTACCTGCTGTTTGAGGAACCTCGACTACCCATAATACACCATTACTATTACTCTCTAAATTTGATCTATCCCAATTACTTGCGAAAATTACTTTTGTACCATCTCTATTAGGAACTGCATGGGCTTGATGCCGATAAGAATTATCTACATTTAAATTAGAATTATGTTTTGCAAAACGCTCAATAGTTTGTGATGCGTCCAATTTTATAGCAAAAATTTCTCTTGTAGCTTCATATCTATTAACATCAGATGGGTGACCTTGATCGCTTACATAAGCCCAACCTGGACGGTCTATATTTCTTGCGCTTATATGTCCGCCATATAATCCTCTATCACCAGTAACACCTGTAAAAGGAAATAAACCTTGCTTCTGGCCATTATCTAATCTAGCATAAGATAAACTATAGCCAGTTATACCTTGATAAGCAATATAAACCTCATTACCTTGTGCATCATAGCCTATATCACCATGTGGTCTACCACTATAGAGATGTATTTCATTATTCATGAATTTATCGTAAGCTTTAATTCCTTGATTAGCACCACTTCCATCTGAGTAACCACTCATAACGACATATTCTCCAGATTGTGATACAGATACCCAGTCTATATCAACAGTCCCTACAGATTTGGTACCAATAATTTCATCATTAACTATATCATAAACTAAAATTGTTTTTTGAGATCCGCTGGTTGCTATCAATGCAACATACCTATCATCTGTAGATAAATTACCTTCTCCCTCTCCAATACTAACAGTGTTATAACCTGTAAAAGTTTTTAATATAACCTCTTCTTGAGTTACAATGTTTCTTCTAAAAAGTTGATTTGAATGTGCATCAAAAGTGATGTCTGGGTTTGTATTACTCCATAATGACCGACAGTAGGTTGTAGAAACAATCTCGTAAGTATTACCGTCAATTATTTTTGCTGGCCAGCCACCTGTCATGATTTTTGTTCCGTCAGAATTCCATGCTTGCTTTTTCGCATATATATGACGTAGTTGAGAACAATCGCATCCAAAAACCGACTCATCACTAATTCTAGTTACAGTATTACCGGTTAAAGGGTCTGTAAAAGGCTCTAAGTAAGAAGGTGTTACAGTTGGAGTGCTAAAATTCTCCCAAACAACCGAAAGAACATTTTCTTGTGTTGGGTAATTTTGGGCATATCCTAATGTGGATATGCATAACAGAAAAAATATGATTCTGGGCTTAAAGCACAGCATACCATATTTATGGTAGGTTAAATTTAGGGATTTCATTTGCTATTAATATTTGGGGCTTACTAATATGACAGCAATCTATATAATAAAAAGTTAAAATGACGTTTTATAGCATAATTATTCGTTATAATGCCAAAAAAAGAAATAATATTCTTACAAAATGAGATTCTTAATGTCTATTTGGGTAAAAACTAGAGAATTAAAGATTATTAAATTAAAAACTATGATTTAGTTACGAGTCAATTAAAAAAAAAGACGTCCAATTACAAAATTTAACGTTTAATGGTATTTTCTTACAGGAATAGTTAATCCGAAAATCGTTGATTCATTAATTTAACTACTTTTACACTTTTAAATTTTTGACCTCATTGAATACAAAAAAACATATTGCTTTTATAATTTACAGTTTAGACTCTGGTGGTGCAGAACGAGTGGTTACTACTTTGGCAAATCATTTTGTTAAATCTTATAACGTCACTATAATTACTATAATAAATAAACCTTCGTTTTATGCTTTAGACACTACTATTAATTTAAAATATTGTGTGGATAAGGTTACTAGTAGTAAACATGTTTTTGGCGCCTTAATTAATAATCTCAAACTTATGAGAAAAATAAAGGGTCATTTAAAGAAACAGAAAATAGATATTGCTTTGAGCTTTATGACCACTTCTAATGTGCTAAGTGTCCTTGCATCTCGTGCGTTAAAAATTCCTTGTATCATATCTGAGAGAAGTAACCCTTATATATATACTCATAATTCATTTTGGAACAAGCTTGTTAAATTTACCTACCCTAAGGCTAATTTTTTAGTCGTTCAATCTCAACTTATTGAAGATTACTATACGCAATTTGTAAAGAAAGAACAGGTTTTTATCTTACCTAATCCTATAGCAGAAGACTTAAGTTTGCGTAAGCACATTTCCGAAGAAAGAAAAAAGATTATTTTAAATGTGGGTAGACTAGATAGCAATAAAGCCCAAGATTTATTAATCAAAGCTTTTGCTAATTTGAACGCTAATGATTGGAAACTTATATTGGTTGGCGATGGTCAATTATTAGAATCATATAAAGCATTAGCAGAAGAGTTAAATATATCATCATCTATTGTATTTACGGGTAATGTTAGTGATATCTCAACCTATTATAATGCTGCTAGTATTTTTGCATTTACATCAAAATCTGAAGGTTTTCCTAACGCTCTCGTAGAAGCGATGTATTTTGAGTTGGCTTGTGTATCTACAAATTGTCCAACTGGACCCTCTGAGGTTATAGATGACTCTAAAAATGGTTATTTAATAGAGGTTGATAATCAAAAGCAATTAGAGGCTAGGCTATTAAAATTGATGAATAATGACGCATTGCGAGTTTCCTTCGGAAAAGAAGCTTACTCAACAGCTCAATCTTTTGAAATAAACAATGTAGCTAATCAATGGAATAATCTCATAACAAAACTATTATGACCTTTAGAGATTTATTACCTGTATTTGAAGAAAAGCAACCTAAATCATTTACACATAGATTTACAGTATTTACACCTATTTATAATTGTGAAGATACGATAGAGCGTGTATATAATTGTTTAACGAAACAAACTTTTAAAGATTTTGAATGGTTGATTATTAACGATGGCTCTAGTGATAATTCTCACGAGGTGATTACCGCTATTATTGAAAAATCTTCTATAAAAATTACTTACATCAATAATGAAAAAAACAAGCATAAAATGGGATGTTTTATGCAAGCTATTAATCTTGCTGATGGTGATTTTTTTCTAACCTTTGATGCCGATGATGAGTGTGTAGATGAAGCTTTAGAGGTTTTTAATAACGAGTACAATGCCATACCTCAAGATTTAAAACCTCAAATTAGTGCTGTTACAGCATTATGTGTAAATCAACATGGTCAACAAATTGGAGACGCTTACCCTAAGCAACCATTTTATAGCAATACATTTAAATCATATGCGATAGACCGTGTATTGGGCGAAAAATGGGGATTTACAAAGACTAATGTTTTGAGGCAAATTAGCTACCCTAAGGCATTTGTATCTCATGGTTTTATGCCAGAAGGTCTCATTTGGAATACGTTAGCATTACATGGTTATATTACAAAATATGTAAATAAACCACTTAGAATTTATTATGTTGGTGTGGGAGAATCAATTACGTCTAGTGGTTTTGAAAAAACTGCTTTGGGAAATGCAACTCAGTATATAGCAAATTTCAATTGGTTCTTAAAATCATACTGGTTAAAGGCTCCAATGTTTTTTATTAAGAATTTATATTTTTTACTTCGAATTTCTAAATATTTAAATTTCAACCTAAAAAACTACACAACATCTATAGATTCATCAGTTATAAAGTTTTTCTTTGTACTATTATGGCCAATTAGAAAATATCTAAAATAAACTTAACCAAAACAACTACAATTGAATTCAAAATTCGATTTAAAATCATTTATAAGTAATTTACTTAAAAATGCTACAATACTTAATGTCATAACTGTAGGTTTAACCACCTTACTTGTTAGTGGCATGGGCTTTTTTAAAGAAATTGTAATTGCAGATAGTTTTGGTCTTTCAGAATTATTAGATACTTTCTACATTGCTATCCTTGTACCTAGTTTTATTAGTGGTGTTTTTCTTGGCTCTTTTAATAGTGTTTTTATACCTAATTATGTAAGCGAATTAAAGACTAATAATAATGTTGGTTCATTTCAAAGTACCAGCTTTATAATTACCATAGGTGTAGCTACATTATTTCTAATTTTTGCAATCTTATTTACAGATGTTTATTTAGAAACTTTTTTTGAAGGTCATACTCCTCAATATTATGAACTTATAAAAAAACAATTTTATTTCGTTGCGCCTTGTATTTTATTTTGGGGATTCTCTTCCATGATTAGTGGGCTTCTTACTATTGATAACGAATTTAGATTTTCATCTGTATCATCTATTTTTACACCAATATCAATAATTATTTGTCTTGTTTTTTTTAAAGAACAATTAGGAGATTTAGTATTGGCACTAGGCACATTAATAGGTAGTGCCTCAAGTTTTATATTTCTATCTATTATTGCCAGCAGAAGAGGTCTTTTAAATCTAAAAAAACCAGACTTTAAATCTGTTAACATTAAAATATTATTTAAGCAATTACCTGCTAAATTATCATCAAGTCTACTTAGTGGAGTTAACCCTTTAATAGATCAATATTTTTCTGCCCAATTAGTAATCGGGTCAATTGCTGCTCTAAATTATGGTACTAAGATACCATCCTTTACTATAGCTATTGTTGGTGTAGCGTTAGGTAATGTACTACTACCCTATTTTTCTAAAAAAGCTATAGACAATAGACAGGCTACATTTAAACAACTACTTCATATACTTAAATATTTAATTATAGGTAGCTGTATAGTGGTAATTGTATTAGTTATAATATCGTCTCCGCTAATTTGGTTCACTTTTGAAAGAAATGCTTTTACTAGCGATGATACCGTTATTGTATCAAAAATTCAACAGATGTATTTATTACAAATACCATCATACGTAGTAGGATTAGTAATGGTTAAATTTTTAACCGCTATTAATAAGAACAATTTTATGGTGTTTACATCCATAATTAGTTTAACCTTAAATGTAATTTTTAATTTTATACTTATAGAAAGTATGGGTGTTTATGGATTAGCTCTTGCAACGTCTTTAGTATCTATGGTCAATAGTATTATATTATACTTTTACATAAAAAAACTTAATAGAGAGTATGTTTAGTATTATAACTCCTACATATAATAGAGCACATTCTTTACCTAGAGTTTATCAATCATTGATACAACAAACCTTTAAAGATTTTGAATGGATTATTGTTGATGATGGTAGTAGTGACAATACCTCACAATTAGTAAATGATTGGATTAATAATACTGTAGACTTTAAAATCACATATCATAAATTACAGATTAATAAAGGAAAATCTAATGCAGTAAATGTAGCGATAGACTTATGTAATGAAGATTATATCATCATTGCAGATAGTGATGATAGTTTTGTACCTTATACTTTATCAGATTTAAATAGATTGTGGAGTGAGCATCAAGATAAAAAAATTGGTGCAATATGGACATTAACTAAAAATGAAAAGGGAGCTATTATTGGAGATCATTTTCCGCAAGACAAATGGCAAGTAGATTTTAAAAAGCGAGTATTAGAACACAATATTGATGGCGAAAAATGGCATTGCTGGAAAACTAGTGTTTTAAAAGCAAATAAAATGATTTTAAGTAGTGAGTGCCATATTGGAGAAAGCCATACCTGGAATAAGATAAACAGAAGCTTTGATTTCTTATGTGTAAATATAGCACACCGTATTTATTTTTATTCTGAAGACGGACTCATTGCTACAAAATCATCTAAAGAAAAACGAGCAAAAGTCTATTACAACAGCTCAATCATTGAACTCAAAGACACTTCGGTATTTGATATTATTAGATATAAATTTTATAGATATTATGCGTTTCAGTATATAAAATCAAACGCAATATTAAAACGTAGTACGAATGAATTGTCTAGACTAAAAAAAACTACTTGTTTTGTCCTATTTTTGTCGACATTACCTGTAAAACTATTTAAAAAACTATCATGAAACTTATAAAATATATAGTTTTAATTCTTCTACTTTGGGGATTTGACAGCTTTGTACTTTTCGTGTATGGTGGTACAATAGGTAGTCTAGCTAGTTTTGCAACTTATGCGTTTCTTTTACTCTATTATTTAATTGCTCAAAAGCGAAAATTCATCCTACCGCTTATCATTTTAGGTATAATTTATTTTATGATCTCTGGCTTAATCTACGTAGAGAGTTATAAGTTTTATGCAAACGACTTTGTAAAGTATTTAATCATTATTATATGTGGCGCAGAGGTTGCTAGAGATACAAGCCATAAAGAATTAACGTACTTTCTATTACTTGGTGCGTCATCTATTTTAATACATGCCATAGTTTTTAGTGGTGGTTATGGACGTTATAGCGGTTTATATCTCAACCCAAATGGTGCTGCCTTTGTTAGTTTACTAGGATACTGTTTGGCATTTCAAATTAAAGATATAAAGACAAAATATATATTATTATTTGCTTTTACTTTTGCTGGTGTTTTAACCTTTTCAAGATTTTTCTTTTTAATGTGGTTATTAACAACGTTAGTATCTATTTATGGAGATAGAAAAAATATACAAGTATTAGGTATAGGTATTGGCGCATTAGTACTACTCATAAGTGTCGCTGCTATTTTACAAGTAAATACAACACGTTTTGCCTTTATTGAAGGATTGTTTCAAAACGATGTAAAAACTCAGGTATTAACAAAGGATGATAGATTAGAAAGTTGGTCAAAGTATTATGATGACATTTTAAATAACCCAATTTTTGGTAATGGTTATAAGAGTTTTAGTGGAGCAGATAACACCAAACAAGGTGTACACAATACATACTTAATGGTATTGGGAGAATCTGGCGTTATACCATTTTTTATACTTATTGGTATTTATATTTATTTAATTAAAGAAACGCTAAAAACATTTAGAGATTACATTTATAAATTTCTACTAGCTGTATCTTTGACAGCTATATTACTTACAATGCATAATTATTTTAATAACGAATTAATATTATTTCTAACTATTTGGCTTTATACCAAATTAGATAGTAAAAATCCTGATAAAGAACTCAGTACCCAATAACAAGAATAAATCGAATACCATGTGCGGAATATACGGAACAACCCTACAATACAATGAACAACAAGTACAGGACAAACTTAAACGTACAGCGTTTAGAGGTCCAGACAAAATGGGTTGGCAAACTTATAAAAATCAAAACCACGTCACTTTAGGCCACAATAGACTTTCAATTATTGATTTAGACCCTAGATCTGATCAACCGTTTACCTACAGTGATAAAATTCATATTGCCTTTAATGGAGAGATCTTTAACTTTCAAATACTTAAAGACGAATTACACCAAAAAGGATACACGTTTCGCACCACATCAGATACAGAAGTTATATGTGCTGCTTACCTAGAGTATGGAGAAGACTGCGTTAATCACTTTAACGGTATGTTTGCATTTGTAATTTATGATGAAATAAAACAGTGTTTCTTTGGAGCCAGAGATCGATTGGGACAAAAGCCATTTTATTATTATCATAATGGTAAAAATTTCGAATTTTCTAGCCAATTATCATCTATACAATTACATAATAATAACCTCACAATTTCTAAAAAAGCAATTGGTTATTATCTTACCTGGGGAAATGTGCCAGATCCAATGTCAATCTTTAACGAGATAAATAAGTTAAAAGCTGGACATTCATTTAATTATGATCTTAATACAGGAGACTTAAAAATAAAACAATATTGGGATATTGATTACCACGGAAAAAACAAATACAGTGGTTCTTTTGATGATGCCAAAGCAGATTTAGACACCTTATTAAAAGATGCAGTCAAAAAACGTCTTTTTGCAGATGTTCCTGTTGGAGTTTTTCTTTCTGGAGGTGTAGACTCATCTTTAGTAGCAGCATTAGCTACCGAAACTTCCACCTCTACAGTAAAAACGTTTTCAGTAAAATTCAATGAAAAAGGATTTGATGAGAGTGTTTACGCTCAACAAGTTGCAGACCATTTAAAAACCGAACATCAGGTTATAGAATGTAACTATAACGAAGGAATAGATCTTATTGAAAACTTCTCTCATTTTTATGATGAACCTTTTTCAGATTCATCTGCAATTCCTTCTATGTTGTTATCCAAACACACTAAGAAAAAAGTTACCGTTGCACTATCTGGAGATGCTGGTGACGAAAGCTTTATAGGATACCATAGATACGATTGGATTACTAATGGTAATAAACTTTTAAAAGTTCCTTACGCCTTACGTAAAATAGCGTCACCTATTTTAAAGATGGCACCAAATCATAGACTTAAAATTATATCTAACGTTTTAAAAGCTAAAGATATTAACGATGCTTACTTAATGGCAATGACCAGTACAGACTCATCTTGGTTTGATTTTAATGATTATGATAATGTTGACGAACAAAAATATTTAAGACATACAAATAAAGAATTACTAGAACGGGTATCTGATTTTGATTTAAAAACCTATCTCAATTGGGATATAAACACTAAAGTAGATAGAGCCTCTATGGCCTATTCACTAGAAGTTAGAGCTCCTCTCTTAGATTATCGTGTGGTAGAATTTGCAAGATCTTTACCTACAGATTTTAAAATGCAAGGTTCTAATAAAAAGCGTTTACTTAAAGAAGTGCTATACGATTATGTACCCGAACATATTTTTGACAGACCTAAAGCTGGCTTTACTATGCCTTTTGCAAATTGGTTTAGAGAAGATTTAAAAGATTTTGTGTTGTCTGAACTTAATGAAGAAAGTCTTAAAGACATCCCTTTAATCAATGGCAAAAAAGTTAAAGTTATGATAGATGAGCACATGTCTGGTAAGCGCAATAGATATCCGTTAATTTGGAATCTTTTAGTATTAAAGCAATGGCTTAATAAAAACGGAAAAGGTTACTCAATAGTTTAAGAATGTCTACAAATAAAAATAGAATCAAAGTGCTTTTTGTGCTTCCTTCTTTAAAAGCTGGTGGTGCAGAACGCGTGATATCTTTTGTGTCACAAAATTTAGACAAGTCTAAGTTTGAAAGTGTTCTAGTAATATTAGGTCACAAAAAGGATGCTATTTATAAGGTTGACAATATAGAAATTCATTATTTAAATAGACCTAGACTTCTTAAAGCTATAAAACCGCTGTTTAAAATGATTGCGTCTCAAAAACCTAATATTGTAGTAGGCTCAATTGGTCATGTCAATTACATGCTTACACTTTTTAGATTGTATTTTAGAAAAACTCTTTTTGTTGGCAGAGAGGCCAGTTTAAGTGGTGTTATATCCAAGTTTGTAGAAAATAAAGGATTTAAATTTTATAATTTATATAAAAATTATTTTAAAAATCTAGATCTTATAATTTGCCAATCTAAAGAAATGGCAGATAATTTAATGCAACGCTATAAGGTCTCTAAGAGTAAAATAAGTGTCATTAATAATCCAATTTCTAGTAATCTACCTTTAAGAACTAATCCAATAAACAATGATGATACAAAACAACTCATTACAATTGGTCGATTAAGTTTAGAAAAAGGACATAAAAGAGTTTTAGAAATCTTAGCAAAATTAGAAATACCATATAGATATACTATTATTGGAGATGGAGATCAAGAAGATGCACTTACCGAAGTAGCCAAAGACTTAAACATCTTAGACAAAATACGATATATAAAATACACAGATAATGTATCTAAATATTTATCTCAAAGCGATTTATTTTTACAAGGATCTTTTGTAGAAGGATTTCCTAATGCGCTTTTAGAAAGCTGTGTTATTGGCACTCCAATAATAGCATTTAGAGCTCCTGGTGGCACACAAGATATAGTTGAGCATGGTGTTAATGGTTATTTAGCCGAAAATGAACAAGAGTATTTATCCTATATACATAAAGCTTTGGCTCAAAAATGGGAACCTATAGATATTAGAGAATCAGTAATAAAGAAATTTAATAGTACTGTCATAATAGAACGCTACGAAACTGCTTTTGAAAATTTAATGCTTAAAAAAGGTAGTAGATAAAATGAAAAAAATTCTAATCGTACTACCAACAGATTCATTAGGTGGAGCAGAAAACTATCTTAAAATGATAGCTATTCATTACAAAAACGATGATGTTGATGTTTATGGCTTTAAAAATGAAGAGAGAGGGTTATGGGATGATATTAGTGAGCATACAAATTTGAGGTTTATTTCTAAAAAGCATGAAATTTTAGGTTTAATACAATTTTGCTTCATTATGCTTTTTAAATTTAAAAAGTACGACTACACCTTTAGTTCACAAGTATATGCAAATGGACTTATAGGTATTTTAAAATCACTTGGCATAATAAGGTCTAAATATTTTATTGCCAGAGAGTCTACGTCAATCTTTTTAAGATTTAAAGGGAGAAAACTTAAAATTTATAAGTTTATTATAAACTTAGGTTATAGAAGTATGGATTTATTAATCTGTCAAACGGAAGAAATGAAAAAGCAATTTGCTGATCATTTTGAAAAAATTGAAAAACGTACAAAAATTTGTGTTATTCCAAATCCTATAGATTTAAAAGTATCACAATCACTCTCACAATTAAAATTAGATATAGACTTACCCAATGAGTTCATTATTTCTGCAGGTAGATTTATAGAGCTTAAAGGCTATGATTTACTTATAGAATCATTTTCAAAACTTAAAACAAATTGTCCGGATTTGAAACTTATTTTATTGGGTGAAGGTGAAGAATTAGAAAATTATAAAACTCAAATTAAAGCACTTAATTTAGAAGATGAAGTCCTTTTTCCTGGTTTTACAAATAATGTGTATGCCTATTTTAAGGAGGCAAAAATGTGTGTAGTTTCTTCTCGTATTGAAGGTTTTCCTAATGTGCTTTTACAAATGATGTCACAAAATACAAAAGTGGTGAGCACGTTATGCGCAGGAGGTATTGAAAATATACAAGGCGTTTATACTTGTGAGACCCATAACCAACAAGCACTAACTATTGCAATGCAAAATTGTTTAAATAATGACACTTCTAAAAACAGACAGATATTTGACGACTATCTTAATTCTAGAAGCATTGAAGCTTTTTTAGAAACTTTAAACAATAGAATAAAGAATTAGATCTATGAAAAAACTAATTCGTATAACTACGGTTCCCTCCTCTTTAAGAACGCTTTTAAAAGGACAATTACAATTTATGAGTTCGCATTACAATGTTCTTGGTGTGTCTGGAGATGGTAATGCCTTAGCTGAGGTTAGACAAAATGAAGGTATAGAAACTCATGTCGTAGAAATGACTAGAACTATAACACCTTTTAAAGATTTAAAAGCCACATATAAACTTTATAAATTATTTAAGGCCGAAAAGCCCTTTATCGTACATACGCATACACCAAAAGCTGGCACGCTTGGTATGCTAGCTGCAAAATTAGCAAAAGTGCCTCATCGTATACACACTATTGCCGGCTTACCACTTTTAGAAACTACAGGAAACAAACGTAGACTATTAGACGTTGTTGAAAAATTCACTTACAGCTGTGCCACTAAAATTTTACCTAATTCCTATGGTTTAGAAAAGATTGTTATAGATAACAATTATTGTAAGCCTCAAAAGCTATTAGTAATTTCAAAAGGTAGCTCTAATGGCATTAATACTGCGCATTATGATACCAGTTTGGTTTCCGAAGAAAAAAAAGAAAAAATAAAAAATGAACTTGGTATTAATGCAGAGGATACTGTCTTTATTTTTATTGGTAGAGTTGTTAAAGATAAAGGCATCAATGAATTAGTTAAAGCATTTGATCAACTTTCTAAACGAAACGATGCTGTTAAGTTAATTTTGGTAGGTTCTAAAGAAAATCACTTAGATCCCATATTACCAGAAACCGAAGCTTTAATTTTAGAGAATAAGCATATCTTCGCAGTAGGAATGAAAAAAGATATAAGACCATACGTTGCAGTGTCACACGTATTAACTTTTCCTAGTTATAGAGAAGGTTTTCCTAACGTAGTATTGCAATGTAGTTGTATGGAGTTACCTTGCATTGTCTCTAATATTAATGGATGTAATGAAGTGATAGAAAACGATGTTAATGGCTTAATTATACCTGTTAAAAATGAAATTGAATTAGAAAAAGCAATGCAGTACATGATAGATAATCCTGAAAAAAGACAGGTTATGAGTGCTAATTCTAGAGTTAAAATTATTGAGCGCTACGATCAATATCTCGTATGGAATGAACTTTTAAAATTTTATAAAAGCCTAAATTAATGTCGTTATATAAAAACATAATAAAACCATTTTTTGATATACTTTCTGCAGGTATAGGATTCTTTCTATTGTTTCCGTTTTTTGCTATCACATGGCTAATTTTAATGTTTAAAAACAACGGAAAAGCATTTTTTTACCAAGAAAGACCTGGAAAAAATGAACGTATTTTTAAAATAATAAAATTTAAGACCATGAATGACAAAACAGATAGTCATGGTGTTTTACTACCTGCACAACAGCGGTTAACAAAAACTGGTATTTTTATTCGGAAACATTCTTTAGATGAAATTCCTCAACTATTAAATGTCATCAAAGGCGATATGAGCTTAATTGGACCAAGACCTTTATTAATGAAATACCTACCAATTTATAATAACGAACAGAAAAAACGTCACCATATAAAGCCAGGCATAACTGGTTGGGCTCAAGTAAATGGTAGAAATGCTATTAGCTGGGACAAAAAATTTGAATACGATGTGTGGTATGTTAACAACATGTCATTTTTACTAGATTTAAAAATTCTATTTTTAACAATTTATAAGGTCTTTAAAAAAGATGGCATTTACAGTGTAGATAATGATATTATGCCAGATTTTACAGGAACTAAAACAGATGAATAAATGAATTTAAATATTTTATTTACATGCGCAGGAAGGCGCAATTATCTAATTAACTATTTCAAGAAAGCGCTTGATGGTAATGGGATAGTTTATGCAGCAGATATGAGTTTATCTGCTCCAGCTATGGTAGACGCAGATAAAGCTATTTTAGTACCTACTATTTATAGCGAAAACTATATAGATGAACTTAAAAAAATAATTACAGACTATAATATAAATGCTGTAATCTCTCTTAATGATTTAGAGTTACCTATTTTATCTAAACATAAAGCAGAGTTAGAAGCTTGTGGTGCAAAGGTTATTGTATCTAGCGAGAGAGTTATTGATATAACGTTTGATAAATTAGAGACATTTAATTTTATTAAAAGTATAGGCATAGACACTCCTCTTACCTATACCAACTTAGAAGATGCAAAAAAAGCTATTGAAAATAAAGAGTTAAATTTCCCACTAGTTGTAAAACCTCGTTGGGGAAGCGCTTCTATAGGTATAGATTTTCCAGATACGTTAGAAGAGTTAGATTTAGCTTTTAAACTGCAAAAAATAAAATTAAAAAAATCAATATTAAACACTGTAAGTAATCAAGATATTGACAACGCAATTCTTATTCAAGAAAAAATAGATGGTCAAGAATACGGTATGGATATCGTAAATAATTTTAATGCCGATTATTTTGGGTCTTTTGTACGAGAAAAATATAGTATGCGTTGTGGTGAAACTGATAAAGCTATTTCTATAATTGAAGATCGTTTCGAAAAATTAGGAGAAAAAATATCCAGTCACCTAAAACATGTTGGTACTTTAGATTGTGATATTTTTGTAACAGAGGATAAAGTTTATGTCTTAGAACTTAATCCAAGATTTGGAGGTGGTTACCCATTTTCTCATGAAGCTGGTATAAATACTGCTGCTATATATATAGAATGGTTAAAGGGTAATAATGATGTAAGTAAATTCAATAATTATCAACATGGTAGATTATTTTCTAAATGTGATAGAATTATTGAAATCCACACTCCAAAACAAACGTAAAACACTAATTAACAGATACTTTGTTTAATATTTTTTGTTAATTACCTCGAGTATCTTTTGTTAAGATACTGAAATTTCTATCTTTGAGATATATTTATTTGAGTACTTTAAAAGGTATTCAAATTTGTAAGTTATTCTTAAAAAATCGTAGTAGAAATTTAAAAAAATCAACCAATAATTAAAGCTCAAAAAATCGACCAAATAATTTTAGATTTACTGATTTTGTGCTTAGGGACATAAATTATGATTCAAATAATTAGAAACAAAAAAGAGTGGGATTCATTTCTTGATAGTATTGTAAACTATGATTTTTATCATACTTACGATTACCATGAATTATCAATTAAAGATGATGAAGAATCGCTTCTATTAGTTTATACCGAAAATGATATTATAATTGGCTTACCCTTTATTTTAAGACAAATTCCTAATACAAATTATAAAGATATAACTTCGGTATATGGGTATGCAGGACCAATTTCAAAAAATATTCCTGAAAATTTTGACAATCAAAAGTTCACCCAGGTTTTAAGTGCATGTTTACATGACCTAAATGTGGTATCTGTTTTTAGTAGATTAAATCCTTTTGTTGAAAAGCAACATCAAGTTTTAAAAAATATTGGTAAAACAAAGCATGTAGGGAGTATAGTTAACATAGATCTCACTAAACCTTTAGATTTACAAAGACAAGGCTACCAACGTAGAATAAAAACGCAAATTAATAAATCCAGACGCCTTTGTAATGTTAGAAAAGCAACTTCAAAAGAAGATTTGCTAGAGTTTATAAAGATTTATTATGAAAACATGGATAGAGTTGAAGCAAGAAGCTCTTACTATTTTAAGCAAGACTATTTCTTTAAGTTTTTAGAAAGTAAAACATTACAAACAGACTTACTATTGGCAACCTTAGATGGTACAGACCAAATTATTGCAGGCGCAATGTTTATTAAAACCAATAATATAGTACAATACCATATCTCTGGTTGCTTAGAAGAACATTTAGATATAGCATCAGTTAAACTTTTAATTGACGAAATGCGCATTCTTGCAACTCAAGAAGGCTATAAATATTTTAACTTAGGTGGTGGTTACGGTGGTCAAAATGACTCTTTACTTCGTTTTAAATTATCATTCTCAAAACAATTAGTTGATTTTCACGTATGGAATTACGTAGTAAATGAAAATTTATATGCAGAGTTAACTACATCTAAAAAAGAAAAGCACTCAGATTACTTTCCAGAATACAGAGACCCAAACTAATATTTTATTTACTTTTGAATAAAGAAAAATCAAGCAATGGCAGGACATTTTGTTATTTCATTAGATTATGAAATACATTGGGGAGTTTTTGATAAAAAATCTGTCAATGATTATCGTGAAAATTTAGAAAACGTAAGTTTAGTTATTGATAAGCTTATTGCTTTAAGTGACGCATATAATATTAAACTTACATTTGCTACAGTAGGTTTACTCTTTGCAAAAGACAAAAATGAAACTCTTAACTACAGCCCTCAAAATAAACCAACATATAAAAACAAAAATCTAGATCCTTATTCAATAATAGAATCTAATGGATTAAGTGAAGCAGATGACCCATTTCATTATGCACTTTCTAAAATATTAGAAATTAAAGACAACAGAAATCATGAAATTGGTACTCACACATTTTCTCATTTTTACTGTCATGCTATAGGGCAAACTGTTGAGCAGTTTAATGCAGATATTTATGCAGCAAAAACAATTGCTAAACCATTAGATATTAATTTAAAAAGTATTGTTTTTCCTAAAAACCAGATAAATCCTGATGATGAGATAGATAAACCATATTTAGAGGTTTGTAAAACGCATGGTATTACTAGTTTTAGAGGAAAAGAAAAGTCTTTTATCTATAACATTCATAGCACTAAAAAATATCGTAATCTTTTAATTTTTAAAGCATTAAAACCATTAGATGCTTATTTTAATCTTACAGGAAGTAATACCTATAAGCTTAAAGAAATTAATAAAAATGCTATTATTTGTAATATACCTTCTAGTCGTTTTTTAAGACCTTATAATTCTAAACTTAAAATATTAGAGCCACTTAAATTAAGAAGAATAAAAAAAGCAATGATTTATGCTGCTAAAAATGATGAAGTTTTTCATCTTTGGTGGCATCCACACAATTTTGGGTCTAACATTGAAGAAAATTTTAAAAACTTAGAAACCATCTTTAAAACCTACAAAAACCTAAATGAACGTTATGGCTTTCAAAGTCAAACCATGACTAGTCTTTCAAAAGATTTTAATAATCCTTCTTAAGAATTTTAAATAATGAGAATACTATGTTTTAAGCATAAAAATGAAACAACCAAATAGTAGTCTTATTCTGTAATAACATTTAAATGCAAAAAATAATCAGAATCACCACCATTGCTGATTCCTTAAAGAGTTTACTTAAAGGACAACTTCGTTATATAAATCAATACTATGAAGTTGTTGGTATATCTAGTGATGGTGAGTCCCTAAATGATGTTAGAGAAAATGAAGGTATTAGAACAGAAGTTGTAGAAATGACCAGAAATATTTCTCCTCTTAAAGACCTAATAGCAGTATATAAACTTTATAAAATTCTCAAAAAAGAACAACCGCATATTGTGCACACTCACACGCCAAAGGCTGGTATTATTGGTATGATTGCTGCAAAATTAGCAGGAATTAAACATCGTTTTCATACTGTTGCAGGAATGCCTTTATTAGTAGCTACAGGACCTAAGAGGACTTTATTAAATGTGGTAGAGAAAATAACGTATACATGTGCAACAAAGGTATTTCCTAACTCAAACGGATTAAAAGAAATTATTCTACAAGAAAAATTTACAACAGCGAAAAAGCTAAGTGTAATTGGTAAAGGCAGCAGTAATGGTATTGATGTTGATTATTTTAATAGATCTATATTCTCAAACGAGCAGCTCAAAAGTTTAAAAAAAGAATTAAATATAGATCAACAATTTACATTTGTCTACGTTGGTCGTTTAGTAACAGATAAAGGAATAAATGAGTTGGTTTCTGCTTTTAATGAGTTATCAAAAAATCATGAAGCTAAGCTCATTCTTGTTGGTTGGAGAGAAAATGAATTAGATCCATTACTCAAAAACACCGAAACTATTTTAAAACAAAATAAAAACATTATTCAGGTTGGTTATCAACCAGATGTTCGACCATATTTTGCAATTTCAGATGTTTTAGTGTTTCCTAGTTATAGAGAAGGGTTTCCAAATGTAGTCTTACAAGCTGGAGCAATGCAAGTACCTAGTATTGTAACAAACATTAATGGGTGCAATGAGATAATAAAAGACAGAGAAAACGGTTTAATAATACCTGTTAAAGATGTATCAGCCTTATTAGACTCGATGATGTTTTTTATTAAAAACCCAGATCAATGCGATTTAATGCGCTCTAAATCGAGACAGAATATCGTGAGTAATTATAAAAATTCTTACATTTGGAAAGAATTATTAAAAGAGTATCAAAGTACAAACTAATGTTATATTACAAAGTAGAAATATTAACGAGAACTAATCCATATATGGATAACTTTAAATGATAGAATTTTTAAAAAAGTATGAAGTCTGGGTATTTCTTGTACTAGGACCTTTCATAAACATTTTTTTCGTTAATGCTAGAATACAAGGTTTTATGCCTAGTTATGTATATAACACTGGTCGTTTTTGCGTTTTAATACTACTACTAATAATCATATTAAAAATCACAAAAGGCAATAAAGCAATTGTTAATTTGTTTAGACCTATGCTAAAATGGAAAATCCACTTTAAGTGGTATTTTCTATGCCTAGTTTTAGGACCAATTGTAGCACTTATTATTTTATCAATTAAAGGTTTATATTTTAATCTTAATTACAATTCATTCATTACTATTCGCTTTACAACGTTTAAAGGGTTCATAGCGCTACTGCTTTGGGCGTTTTTAGGAGAAGTCGTTTGGGTAAGCTATTGTATTCGAGAACTATCAAAAATTACAAAACCATTTTACGCTGGGCTAATAGTTGCTGTCTTTTGGACATTATGGTTTATTCCTATAGTACTTCTTGGAGAAGGAGTTTTCCCAAAAATTCCAATTTATTCACTATTTATATATATCTTAGGTACTGCAGGCATGTGCGCTTTTATCTATAATCAAACTAAAAGCGGACTTTGCGTTTTACTTTTACAATATATGTTGAATTTAACTCTAGCATCTTTTCCTATTACACCAACAAATGGAGGCGCCAATACATTTACAGCTTTTGCTGTGCTTTATCTAGTAATTATGTTAAGTTTTGTTTACCTTAAAAATCTCAAACAAAAACATTACAAAAACCAATAGAATTAATTTAAGATAAACTTATATGAGCACTAATGTTAACTCAAATATTATTAAAAGTACAGCTAAGACATTAGGCAACATTCTTGTGTTTTTATTACCCAATAAAGCAAGAAAGTTATCAGAAAATCGAATAACTTTAATACACAAAAACAAGGCTAACTTAAATATAATTGAGAGGTTAATGCGCTATGCGCTTGTTCAAAAGCTCGAAACTATTGAAGATCATAAAACCGTAGCTGCAAAAAATCGTGAATTTTGGGTTAAAAATGACGCAATAGAACTTTTTAAAGAGCGAGAAAACACTTTTACAACAGACTTTTTACCTAACTGCACATTTTTATTTGATTTGCTGAAAAAGGAATTATCAAATCAACCAGAGCAATTTAACACCCTTGTAGAAATTGGAACAGGTAATGGCGACACACTAAATTATTTAAGTTCAGAATTTCCAGAAGTTAATCGTTTTATCGGTATAGATCTTAGTCCAGACCAAATAAACATTAACAAAATAAAATATAAAGAGAATCAAAAATTAGAGTTCATAGCTGCTGATGCAGTAGATTGGGTTAAAAAACACGGGCAGTCAAATACCATCTTTGTGTCATCAAGAGGTGTATTAGAATATTTTCTAGAACAAAATTTACAAAACTTCTTGAAAGATGTTAGTCAATTGGGTAAAATATACTTTGTGGCAATTGAGCCCAATGCCTCGAATCATGATTTTAAAACCACTAAAGAAACACAACTTTACGGTAATGAACCGTCTTTCTCGCACAATTACCCTTTTCTCTTTGAAAACGCAGGATTTAAATTATGGCATTCATCACAAAATTTCTTTGATCAAGGTGGAAGCGCCAGAACTTTTATTGGAGCAAAAAACTTTTAATAATTAATAGATATAAATATTAAAAAATTTAATCAAATCATTAAATAATTCTTAGAATTTACAAAGCACAACACATTGATGTCTAATTTTTTAATTTAATTATAACTAATTGCTCAAACAATTAAAATTTCATAAATAAAAACGTCTTTTTTGAATCCATAAGGTCCATCATTTTCATCCGAAAAAAAGGTCGTATAACTAATTTTTTTTAGGAGTGTAAAAATTAGCTTTATGTTTATTATACTTAAGTTTGCAAGCCCCAAAAAAATCCCTCAAAATTTTTAACTATAACAATAAAAGAAACGATAACTGGGTCTAAACTTTTATAAACTGTAGTGATTTTTAGTCATTACTAATTGAGTATATTTATTGTAAATTATTTTGAGTAATGAAGACATCCAATCTTACATATTTATTTTTTGAGCAGGCAGCAAAATTGTATCCCAATGACGACTGTTTAATCTCAAATAATACTCATGTAACCTACAGTCAATTAGAAGAAAAAGTGTCGCATGCTTATGGCAAAATTATAGAGCATGCAAATAATGATTATATCATTGGGTTGCCAACTACTCGTGGCATAGATCAAATAGTATTTATGCTGGCTATTTTAAAATCAGGTAAAGGATACCTTCCATTAGATTTTAATTACCCAAAGCATCGACTTCAAAATATAATAAAAAATTCTAATCTTAATTTTTGCTTTACTACAGATTTAGAAACTGAGATTGCCAGAGAATTAAACCTGCAAATTTTAAATCATGATAATGACTTAGCAGCTTTCAATTCAAAAAAGCAAGTTGCAATGTCTCAAAATTCAGCCTATATATTATACACTTCTGGTTCTACAGGAGAGCCAAAAGGCGTATGTATGGGTCAAGAAGCTGTTGCCAATCTCATTAAATGGCAAAATATAAATTCTAAAGCTTCAAAAGGAACACGTACAATACAATTTGCTCCTCTAAGTTTTGATGTTTCTTTTCAAGAAATTATGACCACCTTAAGTACAGGTGGTACACTTGTTTTAATAAATGAAGAGCAAAGGTTAGATGTTGTTTCACTTATAAAACTTATAAACGACCAAGCTGTAAATAGACTGTTTTTACCATTTGTGGCTTTGCAAGCTCTTGCAGAAACTGCTGTTAGTTTCAATATATTTCCTTCTAGTTTACAAGAAATAATGACTGCTGGAGAACAATTAAAAATCACACCTCAAGTACGCTCATTTTTTGAAGGACTTAACAATTGTACCCTTTATAATCAATATGGACCAACCGAGTGTCACGTTGTTACAGAATTAAAATTAGATGGTAATCCAACAAACTGGCCTGCTTTACCAAATATTGGCAAACCAATTGACAATACAACTATTTACATTTTAGATAAGAATCAACAAATAGTATCAAAGGGAGAAACTGGAGAATTATGTATTACTGGTCAGTGTTTAGCCGAAGGTTATCTAGGCAAAGAAGACTTAACAAAAGAAAAATTTTCTACCCTTAAACTCAAAGATTCTAATGCTATTAGAATGTATAGAACTGGAGATATAGCACGCTATTTACCTGACGGTAACATAGAGTTTCTTGGTCGTGAAGATGAACAAGTTAAAATTAGTGGTCATAGAATAGAACTTGGAGAAGTAGAAATTGCACTTAATAAACTACCAAACGTAAAGCAAGCGGTTGTTGTTGCAAGCACACAATTATCTGCTCAAGCACAATTAATTGCTTACCTGCAATCTAATGATAGCTCTACCGATGTTTCTAATTTTAAAGAGCAAGTAAGTACTATACTTCCAAATTATATGCTACCAAGCTATTATGTTTGGTTAGAAGAATTTCCGAAGACATCAAGCGGAAAGGTTAACAAAAAAGCATTACCTGTTCCTGAGTATAAGCGACCAGATACAGCTCCTTTATATAAAAAACCAGTTTCAAAGATTCAAAAAAACATAGCCAAAATATGGTCTGATTTATTACGAATCCCAAAAATTGGAATATCAGATAATTTTTTTGAAATGGGAGGCACTTCTCTCCTAGCCCAAAAAACGGTATCAAATTTAAGACAACATTATAATTATGAAATTCCTATAATAAAATTATATCAACATCCAACAATTATAGAATTATCTAGTTTTTTAGAGCCTAACAAAGAGACAAAACTTAATATAAACAATACTAAGAAAAACGCTAATGCATCTCAAGATGTTGCCATAATTGGTATGGCTGGACGGTTTCCTGGTGCAGATTCTATTCAAGAGTTATGGGATGTCTTAAAAAACGGAAAAGAAACCATTTCTTTTTTTAAACCCGAAGAGTTAGATCCTAGTATATCTCAAACACATAAAACAGATCCACTTTACGTTAGCGCGAGAGGTGTTGTGCCATCTGTAAAAACATTTGATGCAGCCTTTTTTGGCATCAACCCAAAGGTGGCAGAAGCTATGGATCCTCAACAACGTTTATTTTTAGAAATAGCTTGGGAAGCCTTGGAGCAATCAGGTCATCTACCAGCTCATTTTGATGGTACAATTGGAGTTTATGCTGGTACAGGAATGAATACGTATTACAAAAATAATATACTAACTAATAAAAGTGTATTAGATCGTATTGGTAGTTTTCAAGCAAGTACCATTAACGAAAAAGATTACATAGCAACAAGAACAGCTTATCATCTTAATCTAAAAGGTCCTGCAATTGCAGTACACGCTGCATGTTCTACCTCATTACTTGCCATTGCAGAGGCTACAAATGCAATTAGAGATGGTCGCTGTAGTGTGGCTTTAGCTGGTGGTAGTAGTATTACAACGCCAATTAACAGTGGTCATTTGTATCAAGAAGGCTCAATAATGAGTCCAGATGGTCATTGCAAACCATTTGATGAAAATGCAAAAGGAACCGTATTTAGTGATGGCGCAGGTGTGTTATTACTTAAGAGTCTCGAGGATGCAAAAAAAGATGGAGATATTATACATGGTGTTATTAAAGGCGTTGGTATAAATAATGATGGTGGAGACAAAGGTAGTTTCACAGCACCAAGCGTAGAGGGTCAGGCTGGAGCTATTGCTAATGCCTTATATGACGCAGATATAAATGCTTCGGAAATTAGCTATATCGAAGCACACGGAACCGCAACACCTGTTGGAGATCCTATTGAAATTGAAGGCCTTAAACTAGCTTTTGGGAACCAAGATAAAAACCAGTATTGTGCAATTGGTTCTATTAAAAGTAATATGGGACACCTTACTGCAGCAGCAGGAGTTGCAGGTGTTATTAAAACTATTTTAGCTTTAAAGCATCAACAAATTCCGCCATCATTGGGATTTGAAAAACCTAACCCGTCAATAGATTTTAGTGAGAGTCCGTTTTATGTAAATAATACATTAAACAATTGGAGTTCTGATAGCCCAAGAAAAGCAGGAATTAGCTCCTTTGGTGTTGGAGGCACAAACGTACATGTCATCGTCGAAGAATATCAAAATCAACAACATAAGTCTGATATAGAACGACCATTACAACTTATAACCTGGTCTGCCAAATCAGCAAATAGTTTAGAAGGCTACCAGGAAGTATTAGGTGAATTTTTAAATTCATCATCTAATATTTCATTGGTTGATGTTGCTCATTCTTTAAATCATACTAGAGCATCTTTTGCACATAGAAGTTTTACTATAGCAAGCAATACTAATGAAGCTCAACAAGTACTAGTTTCAAAAAATCATAAACAAATTAAAAGTAAGGAGCTTAAATTAGAACCAAGTGAACTTGCTTTTCTTTTTCCAGGCCAAGGATCTCAATATCTTCAAATGGGTAAATCTCTTTATAAAGAAGAAAAGGTCTTTAAAGACGCTGTAGATGAATGTGCTGAGTTATTAAAAACAGATTTAAAGATAGATATCAGAACTATTATTTATCCTGAAACTAATTCCGAAGAAAATGAAAATCAATTAAAGGATACAAAGTTTACTCAACCTGCACTATTTGTTATAGAATATGCACTTGCCAAACTTTGGATGAGTTGGGATATTAAACCAACATTGCTCTGCGGACATAGTATTGGAGAATTTGTGGCTGCTCATCTTGCAGGAGTTTTGAATTTAAAAGACGCCTTGCATTTAATTGCAATGCGAGGAAAATTAGTTAGCGAACTACCAGGTGGCAGCATGTTATCGGTAAGGTCTACAATTGATGAGCTTAAAAATTTAATACCATCAAGCTTGTCTATAGCTGCAATAAACTCTGATAAATTAATAGTCATTTCTGGACCAGACGCAGATGTAGAAACATTTGTTAAAACTCTAGACCAGGAAAAAATCCCTAATAAATTATTATTAACAAGTCATGCGTTTCATTCCACAATGATGGATCCTGTACTTGATGTTTTTGAAGCAGAAGTTAAAAAAGTAACTCTTAATGTACCTCGACTTCCTATAGTCTCTACAGTAACAGGTACATGGCTTACAGATGATGAGGCTACTAGTGCTACTTACTGGTCTAATCATTTAAGAGCAGCTGTCAATTTTTCTGGAGCAATGGAAACCGTTTTAGGTTTAGACGACCCTGTTTTATTAGAAGTTGGTCCTGGACGTGCATTAACCACATTGTCAATGCAAAAGCAAGGCTTAAAATCTATAGCTTCAATTTCTAGTTTGACATTTCCGAAAGAAAATGAAACCGCTCATCATACTGTTTTAACTGCATTAGGAGATTTATGGATTAATGGTGTAGAGCCTAATTGGAGTTCATTTTACAATAATCAATCTAAACAAAAAGTATGGTTACCATCTTATGTTTTTGATCGCAAACCCTGTTGGATTGATCCAGTTATAGCTGAGCCAATAATTAATACTACACAAAATAATTACAATATGGCTACAGCGCAATTGCCTGAAGCCTCAATATCAAATGACAATACAACGTTTATGAGAAAGCCCATTATCCTTAATAAAATAGCAGAGATAATTGAAGAAAACTCTGGTTTTGAAATTAAAGACAGTGAATATAATCAAAGCTTTTTAGAGCTTGGTTTAGATTCTCTTGTTCTTACTCAAATGGCTATAAACTTAAAAAATGAGTTTAACACACCCATTTCATTTAGACAATTAAATGATGAATTTGGATCTCCAAATCTATTGGCAGAGCATCTTGATAAGGCATTACCTAAAGAGATTTTAGCTCCTGCACCTACGGTAAATCACACTCAGGTATCTACGCAAAATGTAAATGCAGTAAATCCCGTTTCTCAAAGTTTAAATTCTGAAACTCAAAATACAGCATTACATCTAATTGCTCAACAAATACAATTATTAGGTAAACAAATAGAATTAATGCAAGGCAATGGAAATACTATAACCCATACTCCATCGTCTCTTGATTCAAAGCCAGTAATGGCAACTGCTCCCACTCATTCTAAAAATGAAACTTCTGAAATACTCTCTGAAGAAGAAAAAATAGAACACCAAAAACCATTTGGTGCAACACCTAGAATAGAAAAACTATCTACTGAGCTTAATAGCGATCAAAAAGATTTCTTAGATAATCTTATTTCGAGATATAATTCTAAAACAGCTGGAAGCAAAGCTTATTCTCAAAAGCATCGTGCTCATATGTCAGACCCAAGAGTTGTGTCTGGATTTAAACCTTTAACCAAAGAGCTGGTATATCCTATCGTGGTAGATAAATCTTCTGGTAGTCGTTTATGGGATATTGATGGTAACGAATATTTAGATGTTTTAAATAGTTTTGGAGCTTGTCTATTTGGTCACCAACCCGATTTTATTAAAGAAGCTATACACGAACAAGTTGAACATGGTTTTGAGGTTGGTCCTCAACATCCTTTAGCTGGTGAGGTGTGTGAGTTACTTTGCGAATTCACAAACCAAGACCGAGCTGCATTATGTAATACAGGATCTGAAGCAGTTTTAGGCGCTATGCGTATAGCAAGAACAGTAACAGGACGCTCACTAATTGTAGCTTTTACAACATCATACCATGGTATTAATGATGAAGTATTAGTTAGAGGTTCTAAAAAATTAAAATCGTTTCCTGCAGCATCTGGTATTTTACCAGAAGCGGTTCAAAATATGTTGATTTTAGATTATGGTACCGAAGAAAGTTTAAATATTATTAAAGAAAGAGCACATGAAATTGCTGCAGTACTTGTAGAACCAGTGCAAAGTAGACGTCCAGATTTTAGACCTATTGAATTTTTAAAAGAAGTAAGAGAAATAACTAAACAATCTCAATCTGTATTAATTTTTGATGAAATTATAACAGGATTTAGAATGCATCCTGGTGGTGCTCAAGCACTTTTTGGAATTAAAGCAGATATTGGTACCTACGGAAAAGTGATTGGTGGAGGAATTTCTATAGGTGCAATTGTAGGTAGTAAATGGTGTATGGATTCGCTAGATGGCGGATTTTGGCAGTATGGAGATGACTCGTTCCCAGAAGCTGGTGTTACTTATTTTGCAGGTACATTTGTACGTCATCCATTAGCACTTGCCACATGTAAAGCATCATTATTACATATGAAAGAGCAAGGTGAAGCGTTACAGGATGAATTAGCTAGAAAAATTGATGTGTTTGCCTCAGAAATTAATGATTACTTTAAATCTAATAATTTACCAATGGAAATTATGCATTATCGATCATTATGGAAATTGAGAATGCTAGAAGATGTACCTTATGCAGAGTTACTATTTGTTTTAATGAGAGAAAAAGGAATTCATGTTTGGGATGGTTTCCCATGTTATATGACTGCTGCTTATACCGAAGATGATTTAACACGTTTAATAAATACATTTAAAGACTGTGTTGACGAGCTCATCTCAGCTAGCTTTTTTGGATCAGATTCAAAAATAAATTCAACTAATAACTCCTCAAAAAAACTTACTAATCAATTAAATCAACCTCCAATTAAAGGTGCGCGATTAGGTATGGATAAACTTGGAAATCCTGCATGGTTTGTTCCTGACGCAGAACAAGTTGGCAAGTTTATACAAATTGATTTATAAACATAAAATACTATGGCAGCCGAAGTTATAGAATTAGTCAATAACGGAAAAATCTCGGTAGTGAAAAAAAACAGGAATGATTTATAAAGAGTTTAAAAAAAATCATCTCTATGGTAATCACCCGGTTTTCTTACCAAGTTTTAGCTGACAATATATTAGGCAAGTCATAAAATAGTATTTGGAATATTACATATTTAAATTGAAAAGCATAAAGATTATTGCGTTACTAATTACACATTTTTTTTAATTTCACTTAATGAAACAAAACACCACTTTAAATACTACAATAGATTTTAATCCTTTTACAGGACCAAGTATTGAAAAAGTAATTCATACTACTGCTTCACAAGCAGAAATATGGATTGCTTGTAAATTAGGTGGTGATGATGCTAATAGAGCTTACAATGAATCTATAACATTGATTTTTAATGGCGAATTAGATACTAAAGCATTAGATCATGCAGTTTTTCAAATGGCAAACAGACATGAGTCATTAAGAGCTGTTTTTAGTGCAGATGGTCGCTTTATGAGTATCCTAAACGAGACCTCTATAACGCTTAACCAAATTGATTTAACTCAAAAATCTTTAGAAGAAAAACAACAATATGCATCTCAATATATTGTAGATGATGCCAATCATATTTTTGATTTATTAAATGGTCCATTATTTAAATTTGGACTTTTAAAGTTTTCAAATAATGAGCATCATTTAATTATTACAGGTCATCATATTGTTTGTGATGGATGGTCCTTAGGAACAATTTTATATGAATTAGGTGCTTTATACTCTGCTCATGTTTCTGGCACTAACCACGACCTTCCTACGGTGAATAGTTTTAGTTCTTACGCAGATGACGTACAGAACTACACTGGTAGTGAAGCGCATATTAAAACCGAAAAATTTTGGCTAAATCAATATAAAGAATCTATTCCAGAGCTTACTTTACCTACAGATTTTCCGAGACCAGAATTAAGAACTCATAAAAGTGAGCGTTTAGATTTTAAAATAAACCAAGATGTTTTAGCTAAGTTAAAAAAGGTTGGTATACAATCAGGATCTAGCTTTGTCACCACGTTAATGGCTGCGTTTGAAATTTTCTTGTTTAAACAATCTGGTCAAAATGATATTACCCTAGGTTTACCTGCAGCAGGACAATCTGTAACAGGTAAAACTCAATTAATTGGCCATTGTGTTAATCTCTTACCGCTACGAAGTAAATTAGATAACAATGATACGTTTAGCACGTATTTGAAAAGTAGAAAATCATCAATATTTGATGCTTATGACCATCAACAATTAAGTTTTGGAGAATTACTACAAAAGTTAAAAATTAAAAGAGATCCATCTCGAGTACCACTTGTTCCAATTGTTTTTAACATAGATATGGGAATGACTAATAGGGTGAATTTTAAGGATTTAGACTACGAACTCTTAAGTAACCCTAGAACTTATGAAACTTTTGAGATTTTCTTAAATGCAACAGGTACAGAGACAAATTTTGTTTTAGAATGGTCCTTTAACACTCAATTATTTAAACCTTCAACTATTAGCATGATGATGGATGAGTTTAAAACTATTTTAGAAAAAATAGTTGAAAATCCAAACGTTAGGATTGCAAAAATTATAGAAGCAGATGTCTCTACTTATAGTTTATTAAATGATACGTCTAAAGATTACCCTAGACAACCCCTTAATGAGTTACTATCTGCTCAAGCACAACAATCATCTAAACAAATAGCCTTAAAATTTGGTGAGCGTACGATTTCTTATGAAGCTTTAGAAGAACAAGTACAGCAATTAGCACATAGCTTAACTTCTAAAGGGTTGCAACATGGCAATTTCGTCGGTGTTTGCTTACCTAAATCTATTGAGTTAATTGTAACGTTGAGAGCAATTATGCAATGTGGTGCTGCCTATATACCGTTAGATCCAAATTATCCGACTCAGCGATTAGATTATATGTTAGAAGATTCGGGTGCACAATATTTAATTACTACCACCTCGATTGGTTCTAAATTAACAACAAAAGCTCAGGTATTAATTCAGGATGATTTATTTTCAAACCTTTCTCAGTTTCCAATACAGCCAATTTCCGTAGATATAAAACTAGATGATATTGTTTATTTACTATATACATCTGGTTCTACAGGAAAACCAAAAGGTGTTCCTATCACTCATAAAAACCTTGTTAACCTCTTATATAGTTTCATAGAGACGCCTGGTATTGAGCAATCAGACACTTTAATATCTATTACGACAATTTCGTTTGATATTGCTATGGCAGAGCTATTTGCACCTTTACTTAGAGGCGCAAAACTTGTGTTAACAAACGAAGAAACAGCTAAAGATACACGCTTGCTTTTAGATGTAATGACAAACGAAGCTGTTACAATGATGCAAGCTACACCAGCAACTTGGCAAATGCTATTAGATTCTGGTTGGGACGAACATTTACCCATAAGAGCCATTTCTACAGGTGAGGCATTACCATTAGAATTAGCAAAGAAAATATTAAAAAGAGTAAATCAACTTTGGAATTTATACGGACCAACTGAAACTACTATTTGGTCTGCAATGACACAAATTAATAGTACAGACACTATAATACCAATAGGTAAACCCGTAGCTAATACACAATTATATATTGTTAACGAACAAAATAATTTAGTGGCTCCTGGTATGGTAGGTGAACTCTGTATTGCAGGAGATGGTGTTGCATGTGGGTATTGGAAACGTCCAGATTTAACTTCTGAAAAATTTATAGAAAATCAATTTAATACTAACCACAAAACGAATCTCTATAAAACAGGTGATTTAGCTAAATTATTACCATCTGGAAATGTACAGTGTTTAGGACGAATTGACAATCAAGTTAAAATTCGAGGTCAACGTATTGAGCTTGGTGAAATTGAACAGGCCATAGATGCCTTAAACGGAGTACAAGCATCGGTTGTACTGCTCAACGACGATAAATTGATGGTGCATATTATTTCTTCGGAATTAGAAAATGATAATAGTAACCAGATTAATAATTGGAAGACTGCTTTAAAAGAACAACTTCCAGCTCATATGATTCCGCAGCAATTTAATTTGCTTAAAGAATTTCCAGTAACACTAAATGGTAAAATAGATCGCAAAGCATTACACAATTTAACTTCAACTCAAACCAATACATCAATTTTCACTGAAGCTTCTACTCCATCTGAGAAAATTATTTTAGACATTTGGAAAGAATGTCTCAATCTAGATAAAATAGACGTAAACAGCGATTATTTTGAAATTGGTGGCCACTCACTAGTAGGTGTCAAAGTAATGGCAAAATTAGAAAAGGCTACTGGTAACAGAGTACCGTTAGTAGCATTGTTAAAACATTCTACTATTAAAAAGTTAGCTGCTTTTATGGATAGTGAGTTCTATACTTGGGATTCTTTAGTTCCCTTAAAACCAGAAGGCTCAAAACCTCCATTATATATAGTGCATGGTGCAAATCATCATGTTTTAATTTTTAATGAATTAGCACAACGATTAGACAAAAATCAACCCGTATATGGCTTACAATCTAGAGGTTTAAATGGTATTGACGAACCTCATAGTTCTATAGATGAAATGGCTGCAGACTATATTAAAGAAATTGTTGCATCTAATCCAGATGGACCGTACGCGCTTGCAGGTTTTTCATATGGTGGAATTGTAGCTTATGAAATGGCAAGACAGTTAAAAGCTCAAGGTAAAGAGGTGAAAATTCTCGCTCAATTTGATACCTATGTTTTTCCTGAGTACTACCATAGTAAACCATTAAAAAAGAAGCTTTTATCTACGCTATATTTAACGGGTAAAATGGGCTATCTTATTTTAAACATGTTTAGTAGTAAAAAGAATTTTAATAGAAGGGTTGAACTTATAAAACTACAAATAAAAGGTCTTAAACTGAGATTAAAACATGGCAAGGAGAAGCAATATGAAATGCAGTTTAACGTCTCTTCAAAATTACCAGCAAATCACAACATTGCGACGTCAAACTACACAATAACTCCTCAAGATATTGTTATAGATTTATTTAGAGCAAGAGAAGAAGTTAATTTTGTACATGATCATAAATATTTAGGATGGAAAAACATGGCACTTAAAGGTATTCGTAAACATATGGTATCTGGTAATCATGTAGATATGTTTGAAGCCGAAAATATAGATGATTTTGCAACGAGTCTTCAACACATTTTAGACCATCATAATTCTAACAGTTATGAGTAAACTGTTTTGTGCCTCAATTAATGTAATTAACGCTAATTTTGATACTATACATATAGATAAATCTAATTATAAACTCTTTAAGATCAAACTCTCCTCCTATTACAAGTTGGTGCCAAAACTTACCAACTATTTAAATGATACCGAAAAATTACGCGCTAAAAAGTATCATTTTGATAAAGATAGAAACCAATTTATAATTACTAGAAGTTTACTAAAATTCATACTTGCCCAACGTGCAGGATTAAGTATTACTAATATTCATATTGAAATAGATACCAACAGAAAACCTTATCTTACTACGAATCAATCTATTTGCTTTAACGTTACTCACGCTAATGATTATGCACTCATTTTAGTACGAGATGATAAAAATGTCGGTATCGATGTAGAGTATTTAAATGCAGATTTTAATTTTACTGAAATGTTAAAAGACATTTACAGTGATCTGGAAATTGATACTGTATTACATTCTACTTATAAAACACATTCATTTTTTAAATTATGGACTAGAAAAGAAGCCATTGTTAAAGCTATTGGTACTGGAATTAGCGACGACCTTCCTCAACTAATAGCATTAGATGGTCAGCATAATATAGATCCTAAATTATTAGAAAATTATAGTTATATGAGTGTATATACATTTAATTTAAATGATAGTTATATAGCATCTATTGCACTTTGTGATGATAATTTAGATAAAGATGATATCTTGGTGTACGAACTTCCAAAATCTATAGAAGATTTAGTAAAATTCTCCAATAATTACAAAACATAAATACAGGTTATGAAGTTTAACCGGTTAATGAAACATTATCATTATATCAACGTGAAAAAATGTGTTTTATCGTGTTTATTTGGTAGGTTAAACGTTATTGATGGATATTTATCCAGAATTTTAACTTCGACCTAAAAGTATAAGTTTTAAATTCGTCCCAAAATCCCTCGCTAGACAATAATATTGAATAGTACGAAACTTAACGTATAAACTATGGAATCAAAAATTTGGTTGTCATCTCCGCATATGAGCGGGAAAGAGCAATCTTATGTTAATAACGCCTTTGAAACTAATTGGATTGCTCCATTAGGTCCACATGTAAATGGTTTCGAAAACGCAATTCAAGATTACTTACAAGAAAATAGTCACGTAGCTGCATTAAGTTCTGGCACAGCTGCTATACACTTAGGTCTTATTTTATTAGATGTTGGTTTGGGAGACGAAGTTATTTGTCAAAGTAAAACGTTCTCAGCATCGGCAAATCCAATTGCATATCAAGGCGCTACTCCTATATTTGTTGATAGCGAAATGGATACCTGGAATATTTGTCCGGAGCAGCTAGAGATTGCAATTAAAGATCGTATTAAAAAAGGAAAAAAACCAAAAGCTATCATTTCTGTACATCTATATGGTATGCCATATAAGGTTGACGAAGTTCATGCAATTGCAAAAGCTTATAACATACCTATATTAGAAGACAGTGCAGAGTCTTTAGGAAGCACCTACAAATCTATTAAATGTGGGACATTTGGTGATATAGCTGCGCTCTCATTTAATGGGAATAAAATTATAACTACATCAGGTGGTGGTGCTTTAGTTACTAAAAATATTAAATTTAAAGAAAAGGCTATTTTTTTAGCTACACAAGCAAGAGATAAGGCTGTAGAATATTTACATTCATCTATAGGCTATAATTATAGATTATCTAATGTATTAGCTGGAATTGGCAGAGGCCAAATGGAAGTGATAGATGATCGCGTAAGTGCGAGAAGAGCAAATTATGATTTTTACAAAGAAAGTTTTAAGAGCATAAATGAGCTACAGTTTGTTGATGAGCCAGATGGCTATTTTTCTAATCGTTGGCTATCGTGTATGTTAACACCTTCGGAAGAGATTAGAGAAGGTATTAGAATAAGTTTAGAAGCGTTAAACATAGAAACAAGACCACTTTGGAAACCATTACACCAGCAACCTGTTTTTAAAGATGCGCCAAGATATCTCAATGGTGTTTCAGACAAATTATTTGAAAAAGGCTTATGTTTGCCTAGTGGTTCTAATTTAACCAATCAGGATTTAGATAGAGTAACATCTGCAATAAAAACGTATTTTAGAGCATGATTAAAAAATTACTGCAAGACATATCGAATAAATACGCTTCTAAGTGGCTCGTAATGCTTTTTGACTTAAGCATTGTCGCTTGTACTTTTATTGCTGCATATGTAATTCGTTTTAATTTTATTATAAGCTTCGACTGGGTTGTCATGTTTAAGCAAATACCATTTGTATTCTTAGCTGCACTTATAAGTTTTGTTGTAGTTGGCTCGTACAAAGGTGTTGTTAGATTTACCGGTTTTAAAGATGTTATTAACATCATTATAGGTGTTAATATTTTAGCTACTATATTAATCGTCTCTACTTTTTTTAGCCGAAGACTTAACTATGAAAGTATCTTTAACATTTCTGGCTCTATAATTTATATTCATTTATTACTTAATATTCTTTTTCTAGTAGGCTCTAAGCTTTTTATAAAATCTGTATACAATAAGTTAATGCAAGACTTTAAAACTCAAAAACGAGTTTTAATTTTTGGAGCAGGAAATGCAGGTATGATTACTTATGATGCTATTTCCAATGATCCAACAAACAGTCATAAAGTAATTGGTTTTATTGATGATAATGAAAGTAAAGTTGGTAAAAAAATTAACACACTAGCAGTCTACAACCTAGACAAAATAACACCAGAACTTGTTCAGAAATTTGGTATAGAAGAGGTAATTATATCAGTACAAAACATAGATTCTTCTAGATTACTTCAAATATCAGGACTTCTTTTTGAACTTGGCCTAAAAGTAAAAATTGTACCTCCTGTTCAAAACTGGATAGATGGAGATTTAAGCGTTGGGCAAATTAAAGAAGTAAATATAGAAGACCTTCTCGGTAGAGATCCAATTTCTATAACCAACCCAGCTCTTGTAGACGAATATGATAATCAAATTATTTTAATCACTGGTGCTGCAGGCTCTATTGGTAGTGAAATTGCCAGAAAAACAACCAATTACAACTTTAAAAAATTAATTCTTGTTGATACTGCAGAGTCTCCTCTCTATGAATTACAGCAAGAATTTGTACAAAGCGGAATTAAAAATTTCATAGCAATTGTATCAGATGTGAGAGATTTTAGACGCATGGAAAAATTGTTTCAGCAATATAAACCAAATATGGTATTTCATGCTGCTGCTTATAAGCACGTACCGCTTATGGAAAATAATCCATTTGAGGCAGTGAGTGTAAATATAGGAGGCACACGTCATATGGCAAGTTTATCTGTAAAGTATGGTGTCAATAAATTTGTGCTTATATCTACAGATAAAGCGGTTAACCCAACTAACGTAATGGGTGCAACCAAACGTATAGCAGAGTTATACGTAAACTGTTTACAAGGAAAAGGCAAAACTAAATTTATTACTACGCGCTTCGGAAATGTGCTTGGTTCAAATGGTTCTGTCATTCCATTATTTAAAAAACAAATCGAAAACGGTGGACCTCTAACTGTTACTCACAAAGACATCACGCGTTATTTTATGACGATTTCCGAAGCATGTCAACTTGTATTAGAAGCTGCTACAATGGGTAATGGTGGTGAAATATTTGTATTTGATATGGGTGAGTCTGTAAAGATATTTGACTTAGCAAAAAATATGATTATTCTCTCCGGACTTAGATATCCAGAAGATATAGATATTAAATTTACAGGATTAAGACCTGGAGAAAAAATCTACGAAGAGTTACTAGCTGATGGAGAAAATACCAGACCAACCTATCATGAAAAAATAATGATTGCTAGAACAAAACAAATTGATATATTAACTATTAGCGATAAGATTTCTAATTTATGTGCTGCTAACTCTAAATCACAAAATTTAGAAATTGTAGCTCTTATTAAAGAAATCATTCCAGAATACATATCAAATAATTCAAAATACGAGGTTTTAGACTCAAAAAAATAAGCATAATAAAATCAAACTCTATCTATGATGCGTCAACATTTAAATTACATATTAAAGTCAATAGTTATCTTAACATGTATGATACTTTTATCATCGTGTGGTACTAGAAAAGACTTAGTTTATTTTCAAGATGAACCTATAACAGATCAAAGCTTAAGCGAATTAGACAATACTTATGAAATAGTATATAAGCCAAATGATATTTTAACTATTGATGTTTCTGCCGAAGTATCTGAGTCTGTTGCTGCTTTTAATCTTCCTGCTGTTGCTTATAATACAAATGCTGGAGCTGCAAATCAACCAACAGTTTTAAGACAAACTTATTTATTAGACCCACAAGGAAATATTGAATTTCCTGTTTTAGGAACCGTAAAAATGGGAGGCCTTACAAGAGCTGAAGCAACTGCTATGCTAAAAGAAAAAATTGGCGTATATGTAAAAGAATTTATTGTAAATATTAGATTAATTAACTTTACAATCACGGTTTTAGGTGAGGTTAATAGACCTGGAGCTTATACTGTACAAGGTGAACGAATTTCATTAACTCAAGCATTAGGATTAGCTGGAGATTTAACTATATATGGAAAACGAAACAACGTGTTTTTAGTTCGTGAAGTCGATGGAAAAAAGAAATATGCCAAATACGATTTAACATCTATAAACGTTGTTAATTCGCCAGTTTATTATCTTTCTCAAAATGATTTAATTTATGTTGAGCCAAATAATGCTAGAGTTAAGTCGTCTAGCTTTAACCCAAATACAGGTGTTTTAATTTCGGCGATATCAACTTTGGCTACAATTGCAGCTATATTTATATTTAGAAACTAATACAATGTCTCAAAATACACTTACAAATAAAGACTCAATAATTAATTTAGTTGAGTTGTACTTATCAAAATGGAAACTCATTTTGCTTTGCTTATTTATAGCTCTAGCAGTGGCTTTTATAAAAATTAGATACAGTACTTTTTTATACCAAGCAAATGCTACAATAAAACTCAAAGAAGATGAAAATTCTCGAAGCTTATCTGAGATTTCATCTTTACAAAATGGTGGTTTAAATACTACGTTACCAAATGTAATTGATGAGATAGAGGTTATCAAATCTAGATCTATAATTACTGAGGTTGTTAAAGACCTTAAGTTAAATACAAGATATTTTGTAACTGGTAAAGTAAAAAAAGAAGAGGTTTATTTAAACCCACCTGTTAACATCAATTTTTTTATGAGTGATACCGTTGTTGAAAATATCAACACGTCTTTATTTATAAAAATACTTTCGGCTCAAAAATATGAACTTTCAAAAGTAAATACCAATGAGTTATTTCAGTTTAAAGATGGTGACACATCAACTCATAATTTTGGTGAAAAAGTAAAAACCTCATATGGAGAATTTGTAATTACACCTAACTTAGGTACTTATGGCTCTAGTCCTAATTCTTTTATAGAAGTTAATATAAGACCAGTGCATAGTGTTGTAGAATCTTACCTAGCTGGAATTGTAATTAGTACTACAGAAAAGTCTAATGTCATTAAATTATCACTTAATGAAAGTATTAAGGAGAAAGCACGCTTAATCCTAAATAAGGTTATAGAAAAGTACAATGAAGATGTTATTAAAGACAAAGAGAAAATTGTTGAAATAACATCAGAGTTTATTACTAATAGACTTAACGTTGTCTCTAATGAATTAGAGCAAGTAGATTTTACTGCCGAAAAACTTCAAAAAGACAACAGACTTACAGCTTTAGGCTCGCAATCAAATATTTTTTTAGAAAGCGAAAGAGAAACTGGTAGCAGAATAAACCAAACTAGCACACAATTACAGTTAGCACAGTTTATGAGTGAACGTCTTAAAAATAATGATAGTGATACAGATTTGTTACCTGCAGATATTGGTCTTACAGATAGTAATGTTGGCGAAATAACTAAAAACTATAATGCTCTTGTACAACAACGTGACCGAATACTAAAAAACTCTAGCGATAAAAACCCAACTGTAATTAATTTGAACAATCAAATTAATGCACTTAAAGGCAACCTAGATCAAAGTATTAATAATATTATTTCTTCTAACGAAATTACGCTTAACAATTTAAATAGAGAGAATTCTAGAATAAGAGGACAAATTTACTCTGCTCCTACTAAAGAAAGACAGTTTAGAGACATTAAGCGTCAACAAGATATTAAGGAGTCTTTATACTTATACCTTTTAGAGAAGCGCGAAGAAACTGCAATTACATTAGGTATGTCAACTGCAAATGCAAAAGTTATAGATTTAGCTTATACAAATGATGACCCTGTATCGCCAAAGAAGAAAGTAATATACTTAGCAGCAATGCTTATTGGTTTATTTATACCAGTTTCTCTTATATATGCTAGAGATTTAATAGACAATAAAGTACATACCAAAGATGATGTTTTACGTCTTATAAAGGCTCCATTTATTGGCGACATACCAAAAGGTGAAGGAAAACTTCAAGTAGTTAAAAAGGTAGATTATTCTCCAAAGGCTGAAGCATTTAGAATCATTAGAACAAATATTGATTTTATGCTTCAAAAAAATGATAAACCTTCTAAAACTATTTTTGTTACATCAACAACAGCGCAAGAGGGAAAATCTCATACAACCACTAACTTAGCGAGTTCTTTCTCTTTTTCAGAACAAAAAGTTTTATTGATTGAAACAGATATTCGTGTTCCAAGAGTTAATGATTACTTAAAAATTACTGCTAAAAAAGGTCTTACAGATTTTATTTCAGATAAAAGCTTATCGATTAAAGATGTTACTGTAAACTCTACAGAAAATCCATTTTTAGACGTTATCCCATCTGGGACAATACCACCAAATCCTGCAGAGCTTTTAATGAGTGATCGTGTTAACTATCTTTTTGAAAATGTAAAGAAAGAATATGACTATATCATTGTAGATACAGCAGCTGTAGGTCTAGTTACAGATACGCTTTTAATAAGTGAACATGCAGATTTGTTTATATACGTGGTAAGCGCTAATAATATTGACAAACGTCAATTGCATATCGCACAAACTATGTACGAAGAAAAAAGACTACCAAATATGGTAACGTTACTAAACGGTAGTATTAAAAAGAAAGGTTATGGCTATGGATATGGAAATAATCCTGGTGTTAAAAAAACTTGGCTTGGTAAGCTAAAAAGCTTAGTGAAATAAATTAAAAAAAATCTGCAATATTAAATTGCAGATTTTTTTTTTTAATAATACTCTTAAATTTTGCGACGTTTCTTTTCAGCTTTTAATAAGTTAAGCTCTCTACTTGTTTGTCCAGCCACTGATGTATTTTCTTCAGCTCTTCTAATTAAATAAGGCATAACATCTTTTACCGGTCCAAATGGCACATATTTAGCTACATTATAGCCTTGTTTTGCTAAATTATAACTTATGTGATCACTCATACCATACAGTTGTCCAAACCAAACGTTATTATCTGTTTTTTCTATACCTAAATCTGCCATCATTTGCATTGCTAAATAACAACTTTGTTCATTATGCGTGCCTATAAATAATGAAATATCATTTAAGTTATTAAAAATATAACTCATGCAGGTATCAAAATTATTATCTGTAGCCAATTTGTTTTCACATATTGGAGAATCATACCCTTTCTCCTCTGCTCTATTTCGTTCTTTTTCCATATATGCGCCACGCACGATCTTAAAACCTACTTTAAAATTATTAGCTTTTGCACGTTCATGTATCGCTTTTAAATACTCTAATCTGTCCCAACGATAAGTTTGCAAGGTATTATATACTATAGGTTTTTCAGTATTATACTTCCTCATCATAGTTTCACAAAGATCATCTGCTGCATCTTGCATCCAACTCTCTTCTCCATCAATTAAAACTTCTACATCTTTCTCTTTTGCCAGTGCACAAACTGCATCAAAACGAGAGACAATTCGTTCCCATTCTTGTTGTTCTTTATCAGTTAGTGCTTTTCCTTCACCTAGTTTTTGATATAAATAAAAGCGTCCAAAACCAGTTGGTTTAAACACGACAATTGGCATAGCTTCTTTTTCATCTGCAAATTTGATAATTTTAAGAATTTTATCTCTTGCCTCATCAAATGTAGACTCATCCTCTTTGCCCTCTACAGAGTAATCTAAAACTGCGCTTACACCTTTAGTATACATATTATCAATAACAGGTAAACAATCTTCCTCATTTACTCCACCACAAAAGTGATCAAAAACCGTAGAGCGTATTAAGCCTTCTACTGGTAAATGTGCTTTCAATGCAAAGTTAGTTGCTGCTGTACCTATACGTACCATAGGTTGGTAAGAAATCATTTTAAACAAAAAATAAGCGCGTTCTAACTGCGAGTCATTTTTGAGTGCAAAAGCAACTTCTGTATTATCAAAAAGAGTGGTTGTATTCATTTAGTAAAAATATATAACAAAAATAATTATTCGGTAGGTAATATGTTATTAAAAGTTGCTAATTTTCGGCATGAATTCTATAGAAACAAAAACATACAAGGTGCATTTTAATGCAAAGGCATATTTAGAGCTTAATAACTATATAGAAAACCATCAGTTTTCAAAGATTTTCATACTTGTAGATTCTAATACACATAATCATTGCTTGGCTAAATTTATGGCACAATTAGAGACAAGTATTATAATTGAAGTCATAGAAATAGAAGCTGGTGAGCAATACAAAACCATAGAAACTTGTGTAGGTGTATGGAATGCGCTATCAAATCTTGGTGCAGACCGTAAGAGTCTTATGCTTAATTTAGGTGGTGGAGTTGTTACAGATCTTGGAGGCTTTGTAGCTTGTACTTTTAAGCGAGGCATAAAGTATATCAATATACCAACGTCATTATTAGCCATGGTTGATGCTTCTGTTGGCGGAAAAACTGGTGTAGATCTTGGTGCAATTAAAAATCAAGTAGGCGTTATTAGTTCAGGTGATATGGTTATTATTGACACCTCCTATTTAGATACCTTACCACAAAATCAAATGAAATCTGGTTTAGCCGAAATGTTAAAACATGGTCTCATCGTCGATAAAGCTTATTTTGATAAACTAACAAATTTATCTCAACTTACATTAAATGATTTAGATGCATTAATTCATGAGTCTGTAGAAATAAAGAAAACTATTGTTACCAAAGATCCTTTTGAAAAAAACGAGCGTAAACATCTCAATTTCGGACATACTTTAGGTCATGCAATCGAATCTTATTTTTTAAGCCAACCAGAAAAAGTAGAATTACTACATGGCGAAGCTATTGCTATAGGTATGATTTTAGAATGTTTTATTTCTTCGGAAATGTTAAACCTAACAAAACAAGATCTAGAATATATTTCTCAATCGCTGAGTAACATTTATAAACCCGTATCCATTGAAACTTCAGATTATGATGCTATCATAGAGCTTTTAAAATACGATAAGAAAAATGAGCATGGCAATATCAATTTCGTTTTACTTAACACTATTGGTCAACCTAAAATTGATTGTTTAGTTGAAAATGATTTAATAAGAGAAAGTTTTGAATATTATAAAAACCTCTAGAATATAATCTTCAGTGTTGCTCTTAATTTAAATTATATACAAACTACTTGTTTTTATAATCTTTAAATGAAAGCTGTAAGCTAATGATCAAATAGATTATGCCAAGTCGATTTTTTCTATAATAGAGTTGAAATCATAGTTTTAAAAAAATGGTGTTATAGGCTTTACAGGAATTGGCACTTCTTATTTCAGAAAAGATAATAAAAGGGGTTATAGTCTATTAAATTTTATTCATGTTTTTGAAGACGGTGATTTTTTTTCTATAAGTTTTAAATATCCATTTTACAAAAACCAGACATAAACTAGTTAATAACTCTATATAATTCTGCTACAAAAAACACTTACATTTTCATATTTTGCAATGCAATTTACAATACAGTGCATTTATGAAAATATCGTTGGTCATTTTATTATTTTTTTCAACCATATTGGTATATGCTCAAAAGGAACATGGCACCATATACTTTAAAGACGGAACGTTAAAAAAAGGGTTAGTTAAAATTAAAAATAACCACGAATTAAAATTTAAAGAAAATAAAGACACTAAAGAGGCCATCATATATACATTTGCTACGGTGAAAAAAGTACAAATAGAAGGTTTTCAAATGAGGTATTACAAAAAAACCAACGAAGCATTTCAACCTAATAGGCTTGTTTACAAATTAATTGATGGTAAAGTAAATCTCTATATGGATGAAGTTAGTACTACAAATTCTCAAGGTATGGTTGGAGGCACTGCCCTAAAATATTATGTAGATAAAGAAAATGAAGATGTCGTACAAATATATCCAGGTACACCTTTAGGTAAAAGTTCAGATAGAATTATAGCAGAGTATTTTAAAGATTGTCCTAAACTTATAGCGTTGCTGGATCGAGATGCTTTTAGAAAAAGTGTAAAAATGAGAAAAGGTCGAAGATCTCAATTTAGACTAGAAGAAATCGTTAAATATTACAACGAAAATTGCAATTGAATATAAAGTTACATTTCTAAAATTTTAATCCGCTAAAATAATTTAAATTTTGAAAGTTTGTATAGCCGAAAAGCCTAGTGTAGCGCGAGAAATCGCTCAAGTTCTTGGTGCCAATTCAAAACGAGATGGTTACTATGAAGGTAATGGTTATGCAGTAACCTATACGTTTGGTCATCTCTGTACATTGATGGAGCCAAATGATTATAAATCGTATTGGAAAAGCTGGGATCTCAATAATCTTCCTATGTTACCAGAAAAATTTAAGACCAAAGTCACAAATAACTCTGGTATTAAAAAGCAATTTAATATCGTAAAATCTTTATTTGACAAGGCAGATGTAGTGATTAACTGTGGTGATGCTGGTACAGAGGGAGAACTGATTCAACGTTGGGTTTTAGACCAAGCTAATTATAAAGGCAAAGTTCAGCGTTTATGGATTTCGTCACTTACAACAGAGGCCATTAAAGAGGGATTTCAAAATCTTAAATCCTCTAAAGATTATGACAATTTATATTATGCAGGATTTTCTCGTGCTATTGGAGATTGGTTATTAGGTATGAATGCAACACGATTATATACCGTAAAGCATGGTGGTTACAAGCAAGTACTCTCTGTAGGTAGAGTACAAACACCAACATTGGCAATGGTTGTAAATCGTTTTAAAGAAATCGAAAATTTTAAGCCTCAACCCTATTGGGAACTCCAAACTATGTATAGAGAAACACTATTTGCATATGAAGATGGTAGATTTCTCAAAATGGAAGATGGAGAAATTCTTGCTAACAAAGTTAAAGAAGACGATTTTGAAATTGTATCAATAACAAAAAAGAAGGGTAAAGAGTATGCGCCAAAACTTTTTGACCTAACAGGTTTACAGGTCTATTGCAATACCAAATTTGGATTTTCTGCAGATGAAACCTTAAAGATAGTACAAAAACTATATGAGCAAAAAGTAGTAACCTACCCTAGAGTAGATACCACTTTTTTACCAAATGACGTCTATCCTAAAGTGCATGGTATTTTAGCAAAACTTTCAAAATACACTCAGATTACACAACCATTATTAGGTAAAAAAATTAAAAAGTCTGCAAAAGTTTTTAATGATAAAAAGGTAACAGATCACCACGCTATTATACCAACAGGTATCGAAATTAATTTACAGTATAACCAGCAACAAGTTTATGACATTATTGTAAAACGCTTTATTGCGGTCTTTTATCCAGATTGTGAAGTGTCAAACACAACTGTAATTGGTAAAGCTGCAGATGTTAATTTTAAAACCACCGGAAAAGAAATTTTAAAAGATGGTTGGAAGGTTGTATTTAAATTCGGAAAATCGCCAGCTTCAAACACTTCAGATAAAGACACACTTCCAAAATTTGAAAAAGGCGAAAAAGGACCTCACGAACCATCGTTTTTAGAGAAACAAACGAAGCCACCAAATCAATTTACAGAAGCTTCACTCCTACGTGCTATGGAAACTGCAGGCAAACAAGTTGATGATGATGAACTGCGCGATTTAATGAAAGAAAACGGTATTGGCAGACCATCAACACGTGCCAATATTATTGAGACCTTATTTAAACGACAGTACATCAAACGAAATAAAAAGCAATTGCTTCCAACCGTTACAGGTGTTGCACTTATTGATACGATTCAAAACGAATTATTGAAATCTGCAGAGCTCACAGGTCTTTGGGAAAAGCAACTTAAAGACATAGAAAAAGGAGATTATAGTGCAAGCCTTTTCATCAAAAACATGAAAAAAATGGTTGACGACTTGGTGTACGAAGTGCGTAGTGAAACCAATCGTGCTAATATCTCACAAGCAACTGTGGTTAAACAACGACAAGCAAAAACGAAGACAAAAAAAGCTGCAGGTATTACTTCGGAAAATTGTCCAAAATGCAAAAATGGTCATATTTTAAAAGGAAAATCTGCTTATGGTTGCTCAGCCTTTAAATCTGGTTGTGATTTTGTAATGTCTTTTGAAAACTACGGAAAGAAAATATCTGAGAAACAATTTATTAGATTGCTACAAAAAGGCTCTACAGTAAATTTAAAAGGTTTTACTTCGGAAACTGGAGTAACCGAAGGTTTATTGCGTTTTGATGATAATTACAAACTTGTTTTAGAAGCAAAAAAAGGAAAGGTTAAAATTTCCGAAGATAAAAAAAGTGATACGTCAAATGATCAACTTAAATGTCCTAAATGTAAAAACGGAACTGTAATGAGAGGCAAAACAGCATATGGCTGCAGCGATTATAAATCAGGTTGTGATTTTAGAATGACTTTTGATAGCATTAGAGAAAAAGCAAAAGATAGGCAACTTACTAAAGATTTGGTCTACTCTATTTTAAAGGGCAATAATTAATATGCAACATCGGTATTTTAAGCTTTTTAAACCTTATGGGTATTTAAGTCAATTTCAAACCAACGCCAAACATGAAGTTAATAAAAATTTCTTGGGAGAATTATATAATTTTCCTCAAGGTACAATGGCTATAGGTAGATTAGATAAAGACTCTGAAGGTTTATTATTACTCACTACAAATGGTAAAGTAAGTTATGAAATAACGAGTTCTAAAACCCAAAAAGAATATTATGTGCAGGTGGATGGAGACATTACAGACGATGCCATATTTAAATTACAAAATGGTGTTAATATTAGTCATAAAAGCGAAATTTACTTGACCAAACCTTGCCAGGTGTTTAAACTTAAAAGCACACCAATTTTTCCGCCTCGTGTTAAAAAAATAAGGGATGAGCGACATGGAAAAACCTCTTGGATCTCTATAACGATTAACGAGGGTAAATTTAGACAGGTACGTAAAATGACTGCTGTAGTTGGTTTTCCAACTTTAAGATTAGTAAGAGTACGTGTAGGACAAATTACTTTAGACGATTTAAAAATGGGAGACGTAAAGGAGATTATAAATCCTTTATCTTAACCATTTGCATGCTAACTTGTAATTTGTTGTTAACTACTTTTCTACAAACAATTGTATCGCCTTTAATGGCAGTAATTTGAATTGTATATTTTGTTCCAATTAAAGGTTGAAACTTAGCATCGTTAACTTTATAATATTCAAATTCGTATCTACAATTTGACAACCACTTTAAACGACTTGTAGCCTCAAAGTTTGATGTCTCACTGTATGTATCTATTTGTGAAGAATCTGTTCTAATAGTTAGCAAATCAGCATAACTTTTATCCAAATATTTAAAGTGTCCTGTTTTAAAACTAGAACAATCTATATTTTGAGCAAAAGAATTTGCTGATGCTAATATTACTATTAATAACGATAAAATTTTCAATAAGGAGTGTTTAAATAACTTTTACACGAACCGCATTCATACCACGATTCCCTTTTTCTAATTCAAACTGTACTTTGTCGTTTTCGTTAATTTCGTCAATTAATCCACTAACGTGGCAAAAGTATTTTTCTTGATCTTCGGTATCTATAATAAAACCAAAACCTTTAGAGTGATCAAAGAATGATACTTTACCTTTTCTAATTGGGTCGTATTCTTCTTCTTCGATGTCTTCTTTTTTAGGCACACCTAGCACGATGTTCTTTGCCTTAACTTTTACTTTATCTGCTGGATCTGGAGGTGTATCTGTTAGATTTCCAAATTGGTCTACATACGCAAAAGGTATGCTTTCTCCTCCATTTTCTTCTTTTTCTAACTTACGCGCTTCCATTTTTTTACGTTTGTCCTCGCGCTTTTTTAAACGTTTCTTTTCTTTTTCACTTTTACTAAATGTCTGTTGCGACTTTGCCATTCTTTATTTTCTGTTGTTTTAATTATTAAAGACGTGTTACCGCCAATTCTCAAAGATACGCTATTCTGTTAATTTATCAAAGTACTTAAAAAATATAGTTAATAAATGTTAATTTTTCAATACCTAATAGTATTACTATTATCTTTGCGTGTAAATTATATTAAAATGAAAACTTTACTTTCAAATTTAAAAATTGAAATCAATCAAAATATCTATTTAAAGGATCCAGAATCTTCAGATCTTGGCAAACGTATTATAGAGCATAGCATCAAACTTATTGATGATATTGGATTTGATAGTTTTACGTTTAAAAAACTTGGGGTTATAATAGGCTCCAACGAAAGCTCTATTTACAGGTATTTTGATAGTAAGCATAAACTCCTACTCTATTTAACTTCGTGGTATTGGGGCTGGTTAGAGTATCAGTTAGTATTTTCTACTACCAATATATCTAAAGCTTCAAAAAAGCTAGAAAAGGCAATTAGCATATTAACAAGAACCATCGAGTCTGACTCTACCTTCTCTCATATAGATGAAGTTACACTAAGTCGTGTGGTAATTAATGAGTATTCTAAATCGTATTTAACTAAAGAAGTAGATGAAGAGAATAAAGAGGGTTATTTCGCTATTTACAAGCGTTTAGTAACACGCTTGCATGATATAATTATAGAAGTTAATGCGTCCTACAAATTTCCGCATAGTCTTGCAAGTACAGTAATTGATGGTGCTTTACACCAACATTTTTTAAAAGATCATTTTAAATCTTTAACAGATTGTAATGACAAAATTCAACCATCTGATTATTTCACACATTTAGTAACTAACGCTTTAAAAAAGTAACTAATGACAAAAACTGTATTAACGTCTTGGCAACGCCTCATTGGCCTTTTAAAATTAGACAAAAAAGATATTAGACAAGTTTTTTACTATGCTATTTTTGCTGGTATTGTAAATTTATCTCTTCCTTTAGGGATACAAGCTATAATCAATCTACTTCAAGGTGCTCAAATAAGCAGTTCTTGGATAGTATTGGTCATTTTGGTAACGCTTGGTGTTGCGTTTGTTGGTGTATTACAACTCATGCAAATGCGAATAATTGAAAACGTTCAGCAAAAGGTTTTTACACGTTCGTCGTTTGAATTTGCTTATCGTTTTCCGAAGATAAAAATGAGCGAGTTACGCAATTATTATCCGCCAGAATTAGCTAATCGTTTTTTTGATACATTAACTGTACAAAAAGGTTTGTCTAAGATATTAATAGATATTCCTGCTGCTCTATTACAAATCATTTTTGGGTTAATGCTACTTTCTCTTTATCATCCATTTTTTATTATTTACGGGATGTTGCTTATACTTTTAATTTATGTTGTTTTTAAGTTTTCGGCACAACGTGGTTTAGATACAAGTTTAGATGAGTCTAAGCAAAAATATAAAGTAGCGCACTGGCTACAAGAGGTAGCACGTTCTATTTTAAGTTTTAAACTCTCTGGACGAACAAGCTTGGCACTTCAAAAAAATGATGAGTTAGTGTCTAATTATCTAGATGCTCGTGAGAGTCATTTTAGAGTTTTAGTACAGCAATTTATTAAGCTTATAGGCTTTAAAATCTTAGTAACCGCAGGTCTTTTGGTCATTGGAGGTTTTTTAGTACTCAATCAAGAAATGAATATTGGTCAATTTGTAGCTGCAGAGATTATTATTTTATTGGTTATTAACTCTGTAGAAAAATTAATCTTAGGTCTAGAATCATTTTATGATGTGTTAACATCTATTGAGAAACTCGGACAAGTTGTTGACAAAGAATTAGAAACTCAAGATGGTGGAGAAATTAGTACTAATAAAACATTTTTAGTAGAATTAGATAGTCTAAGTTATTTGGTGCCAGATATGATGAAACCAATTATAAGTGATGTATCTTTTACTATAAATCCTAAAGATCGTATTTTGATTCATGGGTCGCATGGCTCAGGAAAATCTACATTACTAAAATTAATTGCAGGTATAAATCAACCTACATCTGGTGTATTGTACATAAATGATGTGGCATTGCAAGGGATTAAATTAAATGAGTATAGAGCCAATATTGGTCAATCTCTACCAGAAGAATCACCTTTTGAAGGCACAGTTAGAGAGAATTTAACTTTTGGAGATCCTAATATAACTGATGATCATATACATTTTGTGCTAGAAAAAGTAAAGCTTGTAAATTTTGTAAAATCTCAAGCAAGAGGTTTAAATACGATGCTTTATCCTGAAGGTCAAAGACTATCATCTACAGTCTCTAAAAAAATTGTTTTAGCTCGAAGTATTCTTAAAAATCCAAAACTATTATTACTAAAAGATCCATTAGAACAATTTGAAGAAAAAGAGGCTCAAAGTATTATGGAATATTTGACAGATATTAATAACCCTTGGTCACTTGTAGTAGTGAGTTACAATATGAAATGGAAAACATACTGTAAGAGAATCATCAATTTAGAAAAAGGTAAAATCGTACTAAATAATTAATAAACATGCTTAATATTTCTAACAATAAATTGAATAAAAAAGTTGATTTATCTAGTTATAAATCGGTACAAAAGGTGTTTCATAAAAGACATTTTAAACATTTTAATCGCTTTCTATTAGTATTTGCTATTGTGGTTTTCATAGTTATGTTTTTACCATGGACTCAAAACATTAATAGTCGTGGTAGTGTGACTACATTAACACCAGATCAAAGACCACAAACTATTCAATCTCCAATTCCTGGACGAATAGAAAAATGGTACGTTAGAGAAGGTGATTTTGTAAAAAAGGGTGATACAATTTTATTTATTTCTGAAATAAAAAATGAATATTTTGATCCTAACCTAGTTAACCGAACAGGTGAGCAAATAAAGGCAAAAGAAGCCTCTGTAGTATCATATGGCTCTAAAGTTAATGCACTTAACAATCAAATCGGAGCGTTAAGTCGAGAACGTGAGTTAAAACTAGAACAAGCGCAAAACAAATTACTACAATCTAAATTAAAAGTAAAGAGTGATAGTATTGATTTAGAAGCTGTTAAAATTAATCTAGGTATTGCCGAACGACAAGTTGGTGCTACAGAAAAATTATATGAAGAAGGTCTTAAATCTTTAACCCAATTAGAAGAAAAACGCTCTAAATATCAAGAATCACAGTCTAAATTAATCTCTCAGGAAAACAAATTTTTAGCTTCAAAAAATGAAGTTATTAATGCTATGGTAGAAATAAATCGTGTGAGAGCAGAATATGCAGACAAAATTTCAAAAGCTCAAAGCGACAAGTTTACAGCAGAGTCAAATGGCTATGATGCAGAAGCTCAAGTAACAAAACTAGAAAGTGATTTTACCAATTACGAAATGCGTAATGCCATGTATTATATAAAAGCACCTCAAAATGGCTATATAAATAAAGCCATCGTTGGTGGTATTGGTGAGACATTTAAAGAGGGTCAACAATTAGTTGGTATCATGCCAGCTAATTATGATCTGGCTGTAGAAACCTATGTAAACCCTTTAGATTTACCACTTATTCATCTTAACGAAAAAGTACGTGTACAATTTGATGGTTGGCCAGCTATAGTATTTAGTGGTTGGCCAAATGTGTCTTATGGTACTTATGGAGCAAAAGTAGTTGCCATAGAAAATTTTATTAGCCCTAACGGAAAGTTTAGAATCCTGTTAGCTCCAGATGAAACAGATTACGAATGGCCAGAAGCTATTAGAGTTGGCTCTGGAGCCAAAACAATTGCACTTTTAGAAGATGTTCCTATTTGGTTTGAATTGTGGAGAAATTTAAATGGGTTTCCTCCTAATTACTATCAGCCAATTGGAGCCACTAATACCAAAAATGACAAATAGAAATGAGAACGTTTTTAATACTATTATTTATAAGTATTGCACCTTTAACCTTTGCGCAAACTCAAGATACCATAATATTAAGTTTTAGTGAGTACTTAGGCTATGTTAAAAAATACCATCCTATAGCCAAGCAAGCCAATTTAACTATTAAAATAGGTCAGGCTAATTTAATGAAAGCTCGTGGTGCGTTTGATCCAAAAATTGAAGTAGATAATAACCGTAAAGTATTTAAAAACTTAGAATACTACGACCAGCTTAATGCTACTTTTAAAATCCCAACTTGGTATGGTATAGAACTCAAAGGAAATTTTGAGCAAAATGAAGGTGTATTTTTAAACCCACAAGCAACTGTTCCTGATGATGGTTTATATAGTGCAGGAATTTCTGCATCCTTAGGTCAAGGCCTCTTTATTAATAAGCGTATGGCAGATTTAAAAAAGGCAAAATATTTTATAGAGCAAACCGCTGCAGATAGAGAAATACTTATAAATCAAATATTATACGATGCTTCTCTTGCCTATTTTAATTGGTTACAAGCTCATAACGAAATTCTCATTTATAGCCAGTTTTTAGAAAATTCTAAAATAAGGTTTGATGGTGTAAAACGTAGTGTAGAAAATGGAGACAAGGCTGCTATCGATTCTATCGAAGCAGGTATTGTTGTTAAAAACAGAGCACTTGGATTAGAGCAATCTAATGTAAAGTTGATGAAAGCTTCGTTAGAATTATCTACATTTTTATGGTTAGACAACAATATTCCGGTAGAAATACAACCTAATGTAATACCAGACTCATTAATTGAAGAAACGGTTGATAATGTACTAGAAATTGCTGGAATACCACTTACAGATTTTGTACTAGAAACGCATCCAAAACTTAGGTCTTTAAACTACAAATTCAAAGGATTAGAAGTAGATAAGCAACTCAAAGCAAATAAGTTATTACCAAAAATAGATGTGCAGTACAATTTTTTAACACAGGATCCAGATCTCGCAAGATCATTTAATACAAATCAATTTAAGGGTGGATTTAGTATTTCTTTTCCTCTTTTTCTTCGGAAAGAACGCGGTGATTTAAAACTTGCTAAATATAAACTTCAAGATACTCAATTTGATATAAGCAACGCAAAAATAACTATTCAGAATAAAGTATTATCGCTTTATAGAGAGTTAGAATCATTTAAAACTCAAAACGAGTTAATTACCAAAATTGTGAAAGATTATACGACAATGCTCAATGCAGAAGAGCGCAAATTCAGTTTTGGCGAAAGCTCATTATTTTTAATAAATTCTCGTGAAAAAAGCCTCATAGACTCACAATTAAAAGCCATTGAAGTTCAAAATAAATTTTTAAAAGCTAAGGCTAAATTATTTAATAGCTTATCTAGAGATTTAGAAAACCTTTAATTTTGATTAGGATTTTTCTCTGTTATAGGATTAGCATCCTTAATAACCATTATTGTAGCCTTAACACCTGTGAGAAGATTCCATTTTTTGGAAGACACAAGGTTACCATTATCATCATACACAATAAACTCTGCAGTATTTGGGCCAGAATCTCCTTGATTTAAAGCCAAAAATTCAATTTTATTACTTCCAGGAATTAAAGTTACATTAAAACCTTTGTAGCCTCCAGTTAATAAAAGTCTAGGTACAATAATATCGTCATTAACCCTAACTTGTACCAAGTCACCATCTGGATACTCATGGTCTCTACAAACGATTCTAACAAAGGCTCCATTATTTTTAATTTCTCCTAAAAATACATCTGCCATGGTTTCAATTTTGAGACCTTGCTCTACAGCAACTTTATTAAATCGTTGCTCAAACATCTCACCAGGATTTCTCAACCCATTATCATCTATCATTGAGAATTCTTTTTGCGGTTTGGCTATAGAAACTTTCTTTTCTTTAGGGATAGTAATACCTGCAATATTCTTTTTTGTTTTGGTAATCCCAATTTTAGAATTGGGTTTTATGTCTAATTTTACTTGAGTTGTATCCTTTTTCTCGGTTTCTTTTGCTGGTATTTTTATTGATTTTTTCTCATTAGTATCTGGTTGCGCATACACTTGTATAGCAAATATTGAAAAAAGCAGTAAGATGATTTTATGTTTCATCATTAGAATGTTTGATACGGTATATTCAAAAACTATACCTAATACCATATAATCTCAAAAGTAACGTGTTAAAATCTTAATTATTTAAAAAATACGTTAAAATTTTCCGTTGAAACTCAAACGAAGTTTACGTGTATACTCCTCTAAGAGCCACTCTTTATAATTTTTTGTGCTATTCATTATACAATAACAATATTGTTTAATGCGGTAACAAATATCATCATGCAACAGTTTAGATAACTCTCTAGCTTCAAAAACATCTGTACTATTAGCGATAACTAATTGAGAGTGTTGAGCTATGCTATTTTCTATAGCTTGCATTGATTTATGACCTTCTCGTGTCACTTTTTTATATTCTTTTTTAATATCAAAATCATCATTAGGATTTTTCTTAAAACGCTTTTTTAGGGAGTCTGGCATTGCATAGACAAATTCTCTTTCTATATCTTCATCATTGCGCAAATTTTCTAAATAAAAATCTGGATTTTTAAAAATATGTTGCCAATCTACAGGTTGACTCCAAGGACCAAATCTTATAGCATTATTTCCTAAGTCTATAACTTTAAATGTAGTTTTATCTCCTTTAATTCTCGATCCTCTCCCTATCATTTGGAAATATAAGGTCAATGATCGGGTCGCACGATTTAGAATTATAGCCTCTACTGTTGGCTCATCAAAACCCGTAGTTAAAATACTTACTGAAGTTAAAATTCCGTTTGGCGTATTTTTAAACCATTTTAGTATTTCTTTTCGCTCTTGTTTACTACAGGTGTTATCTAAATGACGTACATCATAACCTGCACGCTTAAAAGTATAGTATACTTCTTTTGAGGTATTTATACCGTTGTTAAATATAAGTGTCTTTTTTCCTTTAGAAAGCTCTTCATAGGCAAATAATAGTTTGCCTTGCATAGCAGAGTTAGTGTATAAAGCTTCAGATGATTTTACAGTGTAATCTCCGTTTATACCAATTTTTAATGTATTTAACTCCACGTCGTAGTTATATATTTCCGCAGAGGCTAAAAAGCCATTTTTTATTAATGTAGAAATATTATCTCCAACAATTAACTCTTTGTAATTGTCTTTCATAGGTAATTTAATATTACTACTTAAAGGTGTTGCTGTAACGCCTAAAATGAAGCAATTTTCAAAAAAACCAAACAATTTTCTAAATGAATTATAATGGGCTTCATCTATAATTACTAACCCAATATCTTCTAAATTAAGTTTACCATCATTGAGTCTATTATTTAAAGTCTCTACCATGGCCACAAAACATTCGTATTGATCTTGGTCTGGCAACTCTTTAACTTTACTATTAATAATTTTATTATTAACACCAAAATTGTGCAACACTTTTGAGGTTTGTTTACACAACTCAATACGATGCGTTAAGATGACTACTTTCTTTTTATGCTTTTTAATGTATTGTCTAACGATTTCAGAAAATATAACAGTTTTACCACCACCTGTTGGTAATTGATATAACAAATTATAATTATTAGGCGCTGCATCAAAGACTTCAAAAATGCGCTTTAAATCGGCAATTTGATAGTCATATAGTCGTTTTTTAGACTCTTTATTTAATGTTAAATCGAGGGTTTGAGACATACAGTTAATAGCTTCTGAAAAAAAAATTCTCACAAAATTAACTCATTATAAGGTTATTTGGGCATAATGTTCACAACATTTGAAAAGTTCTACCCCTCTTTTTATGTTAAAATATGTTAAATAACTACTATGTAATACAAAGTACTGTAACAAATCTTAATGACCCTCGTCTTTATAGTATAACATCAATCATTAAAATCAATTATTATGAGAACTTTAAACACCAATCAACTATCAAGTACAGTAAGTGAATCTAAGATTTATACCTGGAACAAAAAGAGACGATATAGATAATTAATCTAGCGTCAAAAAATTATCATCAATCAATTAAAATCAAAATATCATGAGAACATTAAACAGCAATCAAATTACAAGTACCAATACCGAAACAAGAATTTTTACTTGGAATCAAAAAAGACGATATAGATAATATATATCCATTCATCAATCAAAAAAATCAATCTACCATGAAGGCATTAACTAGAATTATAAATACAACACATACAACAAACGATGACTTAGAAACGTTACGTTAGTGTTATAATTAAAATATTCATCAATCAACAATAGGTATTGAAATCTATTTCAATATAAAATCAAAAAAGACCAGCAAACAATATGTTCGCTGGTCTTTTTGCTTTAACAAAATATTATGGTATCGTTTTTGTGACTTGATTAGAATTATTAATCATCTTTTTTACTGAAAAGTATTTGGGATTTAAACACTCACTATTATGAAAAGTTCAAGACGAGATTACCCAGAAGTTAATGCAGGATCTATGGCAGATATTGCATTTTTATTGCTTATTTTTTTCTTAGTAACCGCAGTTATACCCAAAGACAAAGGAATAAATAGAATATTGCCACCTCCTTGTCCTCCAAATACAATTTGTAATGATATTCCTGTTCACCAGCGAAATATTCTAGAAATAAAAGTCAATGCCAGCAACGAATTACTGTTAGAAAATGAACTTATTTCTATTGACGAACTTAAAGACATCACTAAAGAATTCTTGACAAATAATGGTGATGGCTCATGTAATTATTGTGTAGGTTTAGCTAATAAAGAATCATCAGACAATCCAAAAAAAGCAGTTGTATCATTAGCTAACGACTATGAAACATCTTATAATTTTTACATTAGAGTACAAGATGAAATTACAAAAGCCTATTATGAATTAAGAAGCGACTACGCACTTGATGTTTTTAAGAAAACTTCTAATGAATTAACTCAAGAAGAACTTCAGGAGGTAAAAAAGGCCTACCCTTTTATTTTGTCTGAAGCTGAAATTAAAAATTAGTTAGTAATGTCATTACTACAAAAGCAGAAATCTATTTCAAAAATAAAAAGTGGAATATTGACTGCGTAGCCATGTCAACTAGCTATTTATTTTTAATCGAATCTTTATTTATTTCAACTCTATAACTGATGTTAACTTTGCGTCTGCCCCATTTTCTAGCAGCTTTAACATCAGTTCCCATGTATAAATCAATTTTATTTCTAAAACGTCTATTCATTTTATCTTTTACTAAATAGGTACCTTCTAACCCATCTACTTTTACCAAAGTGTTATGCTCTAAACCCTTTTTTAGTAAATCTCTGGACACTGCAATATATTTAAGACCTGGTTTTAAACTATCGCCAAATGCAGTTATATGCGGATTTGAATTGGTTTGATACGCCAAAGAGTTGTATGCTGTTGCTGTAACTTCTATCGTTTTCCATTCATAAGGATTTAACTCCTCTTTTTTGCAACCAAGCAAAGCCAAGAATGCCAACACTATAACTATCTGAAATGCTTGCGAGAAATTCATTTTTAAATATAAGATTTTGTAACTTCACAATCAAAATGAAATTTAAAATTTATGAAAACCTTCTCAATCGCTTTATGCTTTTTACTCCTAGTAACATCTTGTAAATTTGATAATAAACCACATGATATGAATTCTGATAAGGCTAATACTATTGCGCTCGTAGAACGTGCAAAAGCCATTCATGAAAGAGTAATTACGCTAGACACACACTGCGACATAAATGTGAAAAATTTTACAGACTCTATAAACTATACTCAAAATTTAGAGTCTCAGGTTAATTTACCAAAAATGAATGCAGGTGGACTGGATGTAGCTTGGTTTATTGTTTATACTGGACAAGACTCTCTTAATGATGAAGGTTTTAAAAAGGCTTACGATAATGCTATGTCTAAGTTTAATGCCATTAACAAATTGGTAAAAGACATTGCTCCAGACCAAATTGAGTTAGCTGTCACATCTGATGATGTAAGGCGAATTTCCGCAGAAGGAAAAAAAGTAGCCATGATAGGCATAGAAAATGGGTATCCTGTTGGGACAGATATTTCTAATGTCGAAAAATTTTACAATTTGGGAGCACGTTATATGTCATTATCTCATAACGGTCATAGTCAATTATGTGATAGTAATACAGGAGAAGAAAACGATGATTGGTTGCACGATGGATTAAGCGATTTAGGTAAAGACGTTATTAAAGAAATGAACCGTTTAGGGATGATGATAGATGTGTCACATCCTTCAAAAGAATCTATGAAACAAATGATCGAATTAAGTGAAGCTCCAATTATAGCGTCACATTCTTCGGCTAGAGCCTTGTGTGATCATAGTAGAAATTTAGATGATGAACAATTAGAATGGATGAAAAAAAATGGAGGTGTTATACAAACTGTGGCTTTTCAAACCTATACTAATACCGAAAAAAATGACATTAGAAATAAAGCAATCAGAGAGATTAGAGAAGAAATAGCAGCATCTCTAGATACTAAATGGTATGATTGGAGTGAACTGAAAACCTTATCTAAAGAAGAAAAAGATGCGTTTTATGAAATAAGAGCAAAGATTATAAAACTAGCAGATGAAAAAGCAGTACAAATTGAGGACTTTCCATCTAAGGTAAATGTTGCAGATTTTGTAGATCATATAGATTATATGGTCGAAAAAATTGGACTCAAACATGTAGGTATTAGTAGCGATTTTGATGGTGGTGGCGGAGTTGATGGCTGGAGTGATGCTTCAGAAACCTTTAATGTCACTTTAGAGTTGGTGAAACGAGGATACACCGAAAAAGAAATCGAACAATTATGGAGTGGTAATTTATTGAGAGTTTTGGATGAAGTTCAGGCTGTAGCTAAGAAAATGCAATCTTAACGTAATATACAATGAGTTGAATGGACTAAAACTAGCACGTTAAAAATCATAAATATCTGTGACGTTTGCTATAACAACACCAATTAGGATTAAAGTAAAAATAGACGCAACACATAATCCAATTATTTTTTTTACTGAAATTGGCTCCCTTAACCCTTTTATACTATAAATAAAACCAGCTATTACTGCCACAAAAATTATAGATAACATAAAACTGCTTGCGTAAGTGTAGATGTCTTCGGAAATATTATTATTTGCAGCAAGAAACTGAAACAGCACAAATATTAAAACACTCACAATAGTGATTATTGCGAATTGGAAGGATTTGTTTGAGTTTTTATTTGGGTTCATTTTATTAATTTACGGTTTTGACTTTAGTTATTCTATTGATTTTAAAAACCAAATCTATAATTATAAACATATCTCGAATTTTTTATAAAAATCAAAGCAATAGGAACATCAGCCAAAACAAGTAATATAACCTTACCAAATATCACTCTTTTACTTTTTCTCAAAACCCATAGAAATACCAATTGTATTAGCGTCATTCCATTTGCAAGAATTGCAAATAAGGCAAATAAAAACCCAAAAGCAGCTATACTTTCAACGTTCAAAATTAAGAATACTAAGAAAATTAGACTCCCAATAATGAAGGAAGCATATGCAATTTTTTTTGAATAATTAATTATGTCTGTTTCGTACTCAGTCATTCAACTTATTAAAGTTAAATTGATAGTTAATAAGCTAGTAAGGCAATCAATGCCTCTTCAAATCTTCCCTTTGCCATGTATTGTTCTTCCAACTGTCCAATAAAAGGAATAGGTGTTTCCATACTCGCTACACGTCTTACAGGTGCGTCTAATTGCTCAAAGCAGTTTTCCATAATTAGTGAAGAAATATCACTGGCAATACCTCCAAAAAGTGAATCTTCTTGTAATACAACTGCTCTACCAGTTTTTTTAACAGATGTATATATAGCATCAGTATCTAAAGGCTGTAAACTTCTTAAATCTATAAGGTCTGCATTAATATCTGGATTGTTTTCTAATGTCTCTAAAGCCCAATGTACTCCTGCACCATAAGTAATTATAGTAACGTCTTTACCTTCGCTAAGTAAAGCTGCTTTTCCTAAAGGAATAGTGTAATAATTAATTGGCACCTCTTGTCTAATACTTCTGTACAAAGCCTTATGTTCAAAATATAGCACAGGATTTGGATCTTCTATTGCTGTGGCTAATAAACCTTTTGCATCATAAGGAAATGCAGGGTAAACTACTTTTAAACCTGGTGTTTTTGTAAACCAAGCCTCATTTGTTTGAGAATGAAATGGACCTGCAGCTACTCCTCCTCCACAAGGCATTCTTATCACTACATCTGCTTGTTGGTTCCATCGATAATGCGATTTTGCTAAATAATTTACTATAGGATTAAAGCCCGAAGTTGCAAAATCTGCAAATTGCATTTCCATTACAGCTTTCATACCAGCTATTGACAATCCCATTGCGGTTTCTACAATAGCAGATTCGCAAATTGGTGTATTTCTAACACGTTCTTTTCCAAACGCATTTACAAAACCTTCGGTGATTTTAAAAACACCTCCATACTCTGCAATATCTTGTCCCATAATGACCAAATCATTATGTTTTTCCATAGACTGTTTTAAACCTTGAGAAATAGCATCAATAAGTCTTAAACTTTCAGTCTTTGGGCTTGGAGTTGACTCCTTAAATTCAAAATCTTTGTAGATATCGTTTAATTCGGTTTCTATATTAGGTACTATAGCTTCTTCATCATAAGCTAATTGCAAATGTTCGTTAATCTCATCAAGAATGGTCTCCCTAAGATTTATATCATCCTTCTCTGTCAATAACCTTTGCTCCATTAAATAAGCTCTAAAATTATCAACTGGATCTTTTTTAGCCCAATCCTTCATCAATTTCTCAGGTACATATTTTGTACCACTAGCCTCTTCATGACCACGCATCCTAAAGGTTTTAAACTCAATTAAAATTGGTCTTGGACGCTTACGAATACTTTCGGCTAATTTTTGAATCTTTACATAAACCTCAAGTATATTATTTCCGTCGAGTACAAAAGACTCCATCCCATAACCCTTACCTCTATCTGCTAAGTCCTTACAGTTATACTGCTCGCTAGTAGGTGTTGACAATCCGTAACCATTATTTTCTATACAAAACAAAACTGGCAGTTGCCAAACAGAAGCAACATTTAATGCCTCATGAAAATCACCTTCGCTTGTACCTCCTTCTCCTGTAAAAACTGCAGTAACTGCTTTCTTGTTCTTTAACAAGCTAGCTAATGCAATCCCATCTGCAACACCCAATTGTGGTCCTAAATGTGAAATCATCCCAACAAGATTAAATTCTTGCGTACCAAAATGGAAAGATCGATCTCTACCTTTAGTAAACCCATTTGCCTTACCTTGCCATTGACTAAATAGACGATGTAATGGGATTTTGCGTGTTGTAAAAACACCCAAATTTCTGTGCATAGGTAAGATATATTCATCATTATCTAAAGCCATTGTAACACCAACCGAAATCGCTTCTTGGCCAATTCCAGAAAACCATTTAGAAATTTTTCCCTGACGCAGTAGAATGAGCATTTTCTCTTCTATCATGCGAGGTTTTAGCATGTTTTTATAAAGTTCTAGAAGCGTATTATCTTGTAAATTTTTCTTATCGTAGGCGATTAGACTCTTGGTTGAGGTTAGCATTATTAGAATTATTACGTTTGTAAATCAAATGTAAATAAAAATTGAGTGTTATAGAGCCTAACACTGTTTTTTTTAAGTCTATGTGAAATCTGTGATTTTAGGACAATTTTCGTTATTTTTGTTATCTTGACGTATAATTAAATCAATTTTAGAATGAATAGAATACCAAGCGTAAACCTTCAGGATTTTCTTTCTGGAGATGCAAATAGAAAGCAAAAATTTATTGATGAAATAGGCAAAGCATACGAAGAAATTGGTTTTGTTGCTTTAAAAGGTCATTTTTTAGATGATAAACTTGTAGACAATTTATATAGTGAAGTAAAGAATTTTTTCGATTTACCCGTAGAAACCAAGCGTAGTTATGAAATTGAGGGTATTGGAGGTCAACGTGGTTATATTTCCTTCGGAAAAGAAAGCGCTAAAGGTAAAAAAGAAGGCGATTTAAAAGAATTTTGGCATTTTGGACAATATGTAGAAGACGATCCAGAACGTGCTAAAGAATATCCTGAAAACGTTACAGTTAAAGAACTTGATAATTTCAATAAAATTGGTAAAGAAACATACCAAATGCTAGAAAAAACAGCTAAGTACGTATTACGTGCCCTTGCATTGTATCTAGATTTGGACGAAAATTATTTTGATAATTACATACATAATGGTAACTCTATTTTAAGACCTATTCATTATCCACCAATTCTTGAAGAGCCAGAAAATGCTGTTCGTGCAGCAGCTCATGGTGATATCAATTTAATCACCTTATTAATGGGTGCGCAAGGACGTGGACTTCAAGTACAAAATCATAAAGGCGAATGGATTGACGCTATGGCAGAGCCAGACGAGCTTATGATTAATGTTGGCGATATGTTATCAAGACACACGAATAATAAACTAAAATCTACAATACATAGAGTTGTTAATCCACCAAGAGAATTATGGGGAACGTCTCGTTACTCTATTCCGTTTTTTATGCACCCAATTAGCGAAATGAAATTAGACGTGCTTGAGAGTTGTATAGATGAAAACAATCCTAAGCAATATGAGGATATAACAGCTGGTGAGTTCTTAAATGAACGTTTAATTGAACTTGGACTAAAAAAGTAGTTAGCAGTTGGCAGTATTCAGTTTGGCTTTACTCAAACGCATTACTGATAAACTGAAGACTTAGAACTGAAGACTTTAAATAATGGATTTACAAGATCAATTAAAAAATCTTTTCCCAGATCATGTGGAGAAAGAAGTTTCCGAAGAAAAAGAAACTAAAGAGAAGAACATTTGGTTACAAGATGACCCAATAATTTGTAAGTACGAAAAGCGTAAAGGTAAACCTATTACTATCTTAGAAGGCTATACTGGTGCAACCGACGATTTTAAAAAATTGGCTAAAGAACTTAAACAAAAACTTAGTGTTGGTGGTAGTTTTAAAGACGATAAAATCATCATACAAGGAGATTATAGGGACAAAATAATGCAAATTTTAAAAGATAAAGGGTTTAATGTAAAACGTGTTGGTGGATGAGTAAAACAACTTTGCATATCACCAACGGAAACGCCCTAACAGATTACCTCCTACAACTTGATATAGTTACAAACGAAAATGTGATTTCGTGGCAAGAAACACTTTGCGTGGGACCAACCGTAGAAGAGGTAGCATCTGAAGCTTTTATAAACACTAGAAAATCTTTTTTTAAGTCATTTTATGACATAAGATTAAGTAAAAAAGAAATCACTAGCGAACTCAAAAAGTTAGATAATATCTCAAACTTTACAGAGATAGTTTTATGGTTTGAATATGATTTATTTTGTCATATTAATATGGTTGCTGTTATAAGCCTGCTAGAACAAAAGAAAATATTCTTACCTATTTATCTTGTGTGTAGTGGTCGTGTTGAAGGAGAAAAAGGCTTAAAGGCCCTAGGAGAATTAAAACCAAAACAGTTACAAGCACATTACGATGATAGAGTAAAACTCAATGTTGATGATATTTCATTGGCAAAAAATGTTTGGAAAATTTACTGCGGAAATGATCATAACTTACTAAAACCGTTAATTATAAGATCTTCATCATTTAAGTATATGAGTAATTGTTTAAAGGCTCATATAAAACGTTTTCCTGATATGCGTAGTGGTATTAGCACTTTAGAATATAATATACTAAATCTTGTAAAAGAGAATACAATAACATCTCGACGTCATTTAGTTGGCTATACACTTCATTATCAAGGCTATTACGGTTATGGAGATTTACAACTAGAGCGTGTTATAAATTTATTGTCTATGTTTTTTACAGAAACCGAAGAGTCTTTGACCTTAAATAGAAAAGGGCATTTAGCGTTAGAACATCAACATAACTACCAAACAGAGATGAATAATACAATCTATTTTGGAGGTGTACGTGCTATAGATTATATATTCGATAAAAAACAAAATAAACTCATTAAAACAATCATAAATGCCAATTAAAGCATCTGAATTAATATTAAATCCAGACGGTAGTGTTTATCACTTAAATTTACGTCCAGAGCATATAGCATCCACCATAATAACTGTTGGTGATCCTGATCGTGTACCTAGTGTTACTAAACATTTTGATAGCATAGAGTTTACGACACATAAAAGAGAATTTCATACGCAAACAGGCATCTACAAAGGAAAAAAGATTACGGTAATTTCTACAGGAATTGGCACAGATAACATTGATATTGTTTTTAATGAGTTAGATGCTTTAGTCAATATAGATTTAGAGAAAAGAGAAATTAAAACAAAATTAACATCCCTTGATATTATTAGAATAGGAACTTCTGGTTCGATTCAAAAAGATATCCCTATCGATTCGTTTTTAATTAGCGAATATGCTGCAGGATTTGATAGTTTACTGCATTTTTATGACAGCGAACATGTGCAATATTTTGAAATTTCCGAAGCATTAAAAGCTCAAACTAATTGGTTTGACAAAAAATCTGATCCATACGTTGTAAAATGCAGCGATAAATTATTAAAAAAACTATCTAGCAATAAAACTGTTACTGGTTTTACTGCTACTAATGTTGGTTTTTATGGTCCGCAAGGTCGAATTTTACGTTTACCAATACAGGATAACAACCTAAATGATAAACTGGCAAATTTTAGCTATGATGGTAAATCTATAACCAATTTGGAAATGGAAACTGCTGGAATTTATGGTATTTCTAATTTACTCGGTCATAACTCCTTATCTATGAATGCTATCATTGCAAATAGAGCAACAGGAGAGTTTAGCAATGATCCAAAAAATATAGTTGACAAACTCATTTTATATACTTTAGACGCTATTGTAGCCAAAGATTAATTTTAAGACAAATAACATTGAAACAAATAAATATAGGAGGCGTTCCTGAACATTTTAACCTCGCTTGGTATCTAACCTTAAAAAATGGTGAATACAAGGATGAAAATATAAATCTTCGCTGGAAAGATTATTTTGGAGGAACAGGTGCAATGAACAAAGCGCTTAGAGAGGGAGAAATTGACATGGCTGTTATTCTTACCGAAGGCGTTATTAGAGATATTATAGATGGAAATCCAACCAAAATAGTACAAACCTTTGTACAATCTCCATTAATTTGGGGAATTCATGTGGCAAATGATTCTCAATTTAAAACAGTAAATGATTTAAAAGGTACGAGAGCTGCTATTAGCCGATATGGTTCTGGTTCTCACTTAATGGCATATATTAATGCCGAAAATCATAATTGGGACACAGAAAAAGATTTAAATTTTGAAGTCATTAAAAATCTTGATGGAGCTGTAGAAGGTCTAACCAATGGAGATGCAGATTATTTTATGTGGGAGAAGTTTACCACTAAACCAATTGTAGATGATGGCGTTTTTAGAAGAATTAGCAACTGCCCTACACCTTGGCCTTGTTTTGTAATTGCGGTAAGAGAAGATTTTTTAGATACAAATCTAGAAGATGTAAAAACCATCTTAAATATTATAAATAATACCACAAGTGAGTTTAAAGAAATCCCTAGTATAGATAAAACAATTGCAAACAGGTATGATCAAAAATTAGAAGATGTTCAAGAATGGTTGTCATTAACAGAGTGGTCTCAAGAGGTAATTGATGAAACCACAATAAATACGATACAAGAGAAACTATTAAGTCTAGATATTATACCTAAGAAAGTAGATTATAAAACCTTAGTAAAAAAAATATTATAGTTAAGAGGTAGGAAAAAAATCTATTTAAATGTTATAATAATAGTGATTTATAGCTGTAAACAGTAGGTAAATTTACCTGTTTTTATTTTATAACTTTCTATTTATCAAATTTTTAATTACATTAGCACTACCAAATCTAATAAACTAACTTAACTTAAATTATTTTTTATATGATAATAACAATTACTCTAGCGATTTCTTTTTTAGTTGCATTAAACTTTTTGTTATTGATTTTTAGCTGTAACAAGAACACAAAAAAGGTTCAAAAAGAATCAAATCTTGTTATAAAATCCAAGTCACCTAAAATTAGAACAGAGCAACTCTCTGTCAACCATTTAGCTCCAACAGGAAGCTAAATAATTACCATTTAATTTCTTTTTTATTCGTAGAATTTAAGATTTTATTTGTTTTACTAAAATGTTTGTTGCCAAACCAATATCCTCTATTTGCGCTTAATGGCGACGGATGACCAGAGGTTAAGACGGTATGTTTTTTAGTATCTATTAATTTAACTTTTTTCTTTGCAAATCCTCCCCAAAGTAAAAAAACAATATCCTTTTTTTCTTGGCTAATTTGATGTATCACAAAATCTGTAAATATTTCCCATCCTTTTTTTTGATGACTACCAGCTTGATGAGCTCTTACTGTTAGTGTCGCATTTAATAACAAAACACCTTGTCTCGCTAAGTGCTCTAAATTACCCGATTTTGGATAACCTTTACCTATATCTGTTTCAATCTCTTTAAAAATGTTTATCAATGAAGGTGGGTGAGCAATCCCATTTGCAACCGAAAAACATAATCCATTTGCTTGTTCGTCTCCATGATATGGATCTTGTCCAATGATAACAACCTTCACATCATCAAATGTACATAAATTAAAGGCAGAAAAAATTTGTGATTTTTCTGGATAGCATTTGTATTGAGAATACTCGTTATCTACAAATTGCATCAAATCCTTAAAATACGGTTTCTCAAATTCGCTTTTAAGTATTGTTGCCCAACTAGGATGTAAATTTATGTTCATGTAATCTAAAATATAAGTTTCTAAATTAGCAATAATGAACTAAACTAAAACTTATAATTATCCTAAATTTCAAATTACAGACTTTTAAAACATTTTAATACTACATCTTTAATAAGTACATTTGCAATCCTTAACAACGAGAGGCAGCTATTAATGATTAATATTCACGAAAAGACGTTACAAGATGTAGAGTTTTACACTGTTTTACAACAAGTGTCAGAGCTTTGTATCACAGATTTAGGTCGTGTAGAATCATTAAAAATCAAACCATTAAGCACTAGAGAGCATGTGCTTAAATCTTTAGATTATACAAATGAGTATATTTCTTCATTTTATAATGATAATAGAATACCTAATCACGGTTTTGAGCCTATTACTAAAGAAATTAAGTTATTAAGGATTGAAAACTCTTATTTAGATACTAAAAGTTTTAAAAAAATTGCTTCTATTACACTAACTATTAGCGATATAATCAATTTTTTAAAAAAGTTTAAAGAATATTACCCTACGCTACATACAACATCTACAAACCTAGAAGTTGTTTCTCATGTCGTTACAGAGATTGATGCCATTATAGATCGTTTTGGAGATATTAAAGACAATGCTACAGATACGTTGTATCAATTACGTCAATCTATAAACTCAATACGAGGCAAAATTAATATTAGTTTTAATGCTGCACTCACACAATACCATAATTTAGACTATCTAGATGACATAAGAGAATCTGTCGTAGAGAACAAACGAGTACTTGCAGTAAAAGCAATGTATAGACGTAAAGTTAAAGGTAGTATTATGGGTGGAAGTAGAACGGGTAGCATCGTTTACATACAGCCAGAACAAACATTTCAATATGCTAGAGAACTTAACAATTTAGAGTTTGATGAAAGCGAAGAAATAGACAAAATACTTAGAAATTTAACCGAGTACATACGTCCATATACAACGCTATTAAACCAATATCAAGAGTTTTTGCTAAAATTAGATGTCATTTATGCCAAAGCAAAACATGCACAATCTATTAATGGTATTCTACCAACTATAAATGATGAAAAGGTATATAATGCCATAGATGCGTATCATCCTTTGCTCTATTTATCTAATAAATTAGAAGGCAAGAAAACACATCCTCAGTCAATCGTATTACATCCAGAAAATAGAATCATTGTCATTTCTGGACCTAATGCAGGTGGAAAAAGTATCACGCTAAAAACAATTGGTTTAATGCAAGTGATGCTACAAAGCGGACTCTTAATACCTGTTCATGAAAAAAGTAGCCTATGTCTTTTTGACCGCATTATTAGTGATATTGGAGATAATCAATCTATAGAAAACCACCTAAGTACCTATAGTTACCGTTTAAAACAAATGAACTTTTTTCTTCGGAAATGTAACAAGAACACCCTATTTCTTATAGATGAATTTGGTACAGGATCTGATCCAGAACTTGGAGGCGCTTTAGCCGAAACGTTTTTAGAAGAATTTTATCATCGAGAAGCCTTTGGTATTATAACCACCCACTACTCCAACCTTAAAGTTTTAGCAAACGAATTACCGTTTATGCAAAATGCAAATATGATGTTTGATGAGAAAAGTTTGGAGCCTATGTTCAAATTGGCATTAGGTCAAGCAGGTAGTTCATTTACATTTGAGGTTGCGCAAAAAAACGGGATTCCTTATAGCCTTATAAATCGAGCAAAAAAGAAAATAGAACGTGGTAAAGTTAGGTTTGATGCAACTATTGCAAAACTCCAAAAGGAACGAAGTAAATTAGAAAAGACTGAGCGTTCACTTAAAGAAAACGAGAAGAAAAAACAAACTGAAGCAGATAAGCTAGAAGAAGTTAATGCAAAGGTTCAAAAAAAACTGGAGAGTTTTCAAGAACTTTACGATTCTAATCAACGCTTAATTTATTTAGGGCAAAAAGTCAACGATATTTCTGAGAAATATTTTGAAGACAAGAAAAAGCGAGAGTTAATGGCAGAGCTATTTAAGTTGGTTCAAATAGAAAACTCTAAACGCAAGAAAATTTCCGCGAAACAAAAAAGAGCCGAAAAACATAAAGAAAAGCAGATAAAACAAGAGGCAGAGAAAAAAGTAGATGTTATTCGTAAAAAGAAAAAAGCTGCTAAAATAAAAGCAAAACCTGTAGAGAAGCCTAAGCCAATTCTTAAGTTAGGCGATCGTGTAAGAATGCATGATGGTCGTGCTGTTGGGACTATTGATAAAATAGAAAAAAACAAAGCAGTTGTTAATTATGGTATGTTTACTACTAATGTAAGTATGGAGCAGTTAGAGTTGGTGGAAGCTAAAAAGTAACCAGCCTTAAATCAAAAGCGCAAAAGATAAAGACTGGGAAGTATTTAAATCTTATTTCTCTGAAGTGCACCACAATTTTAACAACAAAGTAAAAACTTTATCTGAAGATATCACAGAAAAAGAAATTGCTTAAATGCCTAATGTCCTACTAGATAATCTGCTTAAATCCAAATTAAGGCTAAAAAAGAAATTACAATTAAACAAAGATGATGATTTAACTCAATTTTTAAATACATTATAACGGGTTATATTATCTTTGTAACGTGATAGAATCCTTACCAAAAAACAAACAATTAATTCTCTTTGATGGTGTTTGCAATCTTTGCAATAGTTCCATTCAATATGTTATTAAACATGATAAAAAGAATTTGTTCATGTTTGCGCCTTTACAGAGCGAAATTGGTCAAACAATTATTAAGAAATACAATATAGATACTGAAAAAACAGATTCTATTCTTCTCTACTCCAATGAAAACGGACTATCAGTTAAGTCTTCAGCTGCTTTAAAAGTGGCGAAACATCTAAGATTTCCTAGAAATTTGATGTTTGTATTTTATATTATTCCTGTAAGTATTAGAAATTGGGTATATGATTATATAGCTAAAAATCGATACAAATGGTATGGTAAACAAGAAGCATGCATGATACCAACTCCAGAGTTAAAATCTAAGTTTTTGTAAAATTTAGACATAAAAAAAGTCCTTTCGGGAAAAAAGGACTTTAATAATTAACAACTAATTAAAACTTAATTTAACTATAAAATAATTTTTAATCAAAGAGGGATTATCTAATGATATTTTGATTAATAGCACATTATTTATACTGTAAATTTACCCTAACTACTCCTCGCACCACAATAATATCGTTGTAAACCCAAAAAAAAATGTTTAATCAACATGACGTGCAAAAAACATCTATAAGATGCATATATTCATTTAAAAAATTGCAAAACTCACTCAAAGTATAGGTTAACTAATTCATAGCTTAGGTTCACTCATACTAAGTATTTAATCATGTAACATTCTTATACGTTTACATAAAATAAAACCAATATACTATGAGACTTATTACGCTATTGCTATTTTTTAATTCGCTAATATCATTTGCTGGTACTGGCAAAGACGATATTAAAAATACAGCAACCACATTAAAAAAAGTTACAGTTTACCTTAGTGGTGCTCAAATTGAACGTTCTGCAAATATTACTTTAGAAAAAGGTACACGAGAATTTGTTTTTAATAAACTCTCACCAAATATTGAAGAAAGTAGTATTCAAATTTCCGGACTTAAAAACGCGTCGATTTTATCTGTTAATTTTGGAATAAATTATTTATCAAAACAAGATACATCTTCAGAAGTTGAAACAATTAAAGCGCAAATTGAAAAATTAAATAACCAGTATATAAGCCAAGATAATATTATTATGGGTTATAATGAAGAGCTTTACCTCATTCAACAAAACAGATCTCTTGGCAATACGACTCAAGTGGTAAGCTTAGAGAAACTTCAAAAATTTTCAACCTATTTTAGAACGAGAATTACAGAGATTAAAGAGAAGATCCAAGAATCTACAAATGCTAAAAATAATCTAAGTGCTCAAATTTCAGATTTAAAAAAACAACTCAATGAGCTTAATGTGGACGAAAAAGTCCAAACTGGAGAAATTAAAATTAAGCTAAATACAGAAATTACAACAGATCTAAACTTAATCATTAAGTATAATGTTAGTGAGGCTGGCTGGTTTCCTATATATGATATTAAGGCAAAAAAAATTAATGAGCCTTTACAATTAACTTATAAAGCACATGTCTATCAAAATACAGGTAACGATTGGAATAATGTAAAATTAACGCTGTCTACAAGTGATCCAAACACAAACAATATAAAGCCAAGTATTGATCCTAAGTATTTAAATTTTATAAGTAAGTACAGTAACTACGACAATAGTAGAGCAACAAAAAGTTATAACTATAAGTACAACCCACTAGTAAAAACAGTAACTGGAGTAGTAACTGCATCTAGTGATGGTTTACCGTTGCCAGGAGTAAGTGTTATAGAAAAAGGGACAACTAATGGTGTTCAAACAGATTTTGATGGCAACTACACCATAAAAACTCAAAATGGTAAGGATTTACAATACTCATTTGTTGGTATGCAAAATGAAACTTTGCCAATTCACTCCAGTATTATGAATGTAACTATGATAGAAGATTTAAACGATTTAGACGAAGTGGTTATAACTGGTTATAGTGGAGCTACTTCCAGTAGCAAAATACGTGGTCAAGCTGCAGGAGTGAACGTTAGAGGCAGTAATTCGCTTAATGAAGATGTTGAGCCTTTATTTATAATTGATGGTTTACCTGTTGGCCAAAATGAATTTAGCGCATTAAGTCAAAGTGACATCAAGGACATGCAGGTAATTAAAAATGCACAAGCTACAGCACTATATGGCACCAGAGGTGCTGGAGGAGTTGTTTTAATTTCTACAAAAGAGGGTAATTTTACCTCTAATGGTGATTTTATGGAGGAAGGTATTACAAATACACGTTTTGAAATTAGTAAACTTCACACCATACCAAATAATAACGATGTCACGGTAATTGAAATAGAAAATTATGAAGTACCAGCAAACTACTCTTATTTTTCAGCACCTGTTTTAAATGAGAACGTATTTTTAACTGCGGAAATTGAAAATTGGGAACAATACAATCTCTTACCTGCAGAAGCAAACGTCTATTTTGAGGGCAGTTATTCTGGGAAAACAAATATCAACCCTCAAAGCACGACAGAGAAATTAACAATCTCGTTAGGTGTAGATCCAAATGTTGTAGTAAAACGAACACAACCAACAAATTTTAAAAGGAATGCCTTTATTGGTAGTAATAAGATTATTGCAAAGAATTATGAAATTGAAGTAAAGAATAACAAATCGTCTGCAATTGACTTGGTATTATATGATCGCATTCCTATTAGTCAAAACAGAGATATAAAAATTGACGATATAGAAACGGGTAATTCTATTTACGATGATAAGAAGGGGATTTTAAAATGGACTTTAAAATTGGATGCAAATGTTAAAGAAACTCATAAATTTTCATACACAGTAAAATACCCAAAATACAAACGTGTAAATTTGTAAAAATTAAAACCGAAAGCCTTAAAGCAACATGTTTAACTTGAGCCTAACTTCAGTTAGTTAGGAATGTATCAAGTTCTTATTAACTGTATTAGTCTAACATGTAATGAGTATCAAACTTAAAAAGTTTGATAGAATACTAAAGTTTTAAGGCTTTCTTATTATAAAGTTGCTAATCTACTATTAAACAAATAGTCATCGTACATCGCTTTATAATGAACCTTTTTTTCTATAGCCTCAATTACTGGAACCGAAAAGTCCACACCATACATATCTCCCATCACATTTAAACCACCTGGACTAAAAACGTTGATCTCCATAAGTTTGTTACCAACAATATCAATACCAACTAAAAACATACCATCTTGCACTAATTTTGGTCTTACAATATCTGCCAGCTCCATTATTTGATCTGTCATTTTAGCTTTTTCTGGACGACCACCAGCATGAATATTACTCCTTATATCACCAGAAGCATTGACACGTTGCATCATAGCATACTGGCCATCAACCTGTAATGGTAAGCCATTTAATAAAAATAACCTTGTATCTCCATTTTTAGCTTCGGTGAGATATTCTTGAGCAATTACAAAACCGTCACGACAAATAGCATCAATAGTTTGAGATAAGTTATGTTCATTTTTTTTATCCATCATAAACACATTAGTACCTCCAGAACCTTGCAAAGGTTTCAAAATCATTTTTCGTTTTTGCTTTTCAAAAAAGTCTTTAACTTCTTGATGATCTCTTGTGATTACTGTTTTTGGTCTTAATATTTCAGGAAAATGTTGAAAATACATTTTATTAACAGCACCAGCCAGACTATTTGGGTGGTTTAAAACAATTACACCATTTCTCATAGCTATTTCACCAAAAATAAAAGCTGCATTTTGAGCCCAGTCTCGCTCATTGATTTCATCTGCAGGATTATTTCTTAAAAACAAAACATCTAAATTTTCAGATGATACAGTGGTAAACTCTTCTTTTTGTACTGCCTTAAAAAATGTGTCTTGACTTTTAAAAGATTGGTCTTTTATAGTCTTAGCTCTCACAGACAGATGTCCTTTAGAAGCATAAGACAACTCACCTACACCAATGAAGTAAACATCATGACCACGTTTGTATGCAGTGTAACCTAATAAAGGTGTTGTGTAATTTGACTTTTCGGTATTGTGATCGTTTATAATAAATGCTATTTTCATGGTAACGTTTTTTAATTAACTAATTGGGTGATATCTATACCTTCCCTTAGCTTCTTTAAACGTTTTTGTACACTTTTGCGCTCGAGAAAACGTGGTAGCTCAGGTTTTTTTAGTACATCTCTGTAAACGAGTTCGTTAATTAATTCAATGTGTGTAATATTAAATTTACCAGTGTATAAATTTTCTAAATTTCCACCTTGTTTTAAGTAATCCATTAAATCTATAAGTCCTGCTAGATAAACTGCATCTTTTGTAAGACCTCCTCCTCTGTAAACTCGCATAGAGATATAATAGGCAATACGATTACTAAAACCGTACTTATCGCAAAGTAAATCAAATGTTTCTATAAAGCTTGACCCATTTACCATAGATTCTACCGCAATTACACGACCAGCCAATAATCTTAATCTATTTATTGTTAAACCACCAACCAAATACTCTGCAATAACCGCCAGACCTTCTTGCAGTTGATCATAACCTTCAAAGCCTTCATACATTTGCCTTAGTGGTTGTCTTCTACCGTTACAATATGTTAATATATGCGTACCTATTTCGTGTTGTATTAAAGCATCACAACGATCTTTATCTAAGTTTACTTCATTGTTGATTAACAGTTTAGTTTTAGACACCATTATACCTGCCACATCATCTCTAATTTCTAAAGACAAATTACAATCTGGAAATTTAGTATTGTAATAATCTAACTCCTTTTGAGCATGTGCTGCAAATTCATGACAATTATAACGTTCTAGACTTTTTTTGTTCTCTCGCTTAGGGTATGTTTTTAAAATATGCTTGGCTTGTGCCAGTAATTTTTTCTTAATTACACCATAAAGACTCTCGCCAACAAATCTAAAATTTTTAGTCCCACGCTCTTCTAACATGGTTAACTGCTTTTCTATTTCTAGACGTTTTCCGCGGAGAATAAAAGCTATGGTAGGATCATCAACCTGATCAATTGGTATATTATATAATTTTCTTTTCTCTTGCTCAGGATCTAGTGCTATTAATCTGTATTTAAAATTTGGTGTTTTTTTAAACTTATTCTCTTTAAAATTAATCCACTCTTCGTTACTATTAACTGGTGTTGTTCTCAATAAAAAAGACATACCTTCACTAATCTCTGCAAGTTCGGTATCTGCCTGTATTGTAACAGCATCAATATTTGTTTTCCCTAACATTAAGAAGTTTTCAAAACTATCTTTGGTTTGCACTCTTATAAACTCAAAAACTGCACGTTTAATAGTTTCTGAAAAAACCGAATAAAATTTTCTAAAAAACAATGAGAACAACTCATTCGTTTCGTTGTTCTTATATAAAACTGGTATTGTTAATCCAATAACCAAGGTTCCTTTCTTTTTAGATTTTTCAACATTTAAAAGTGGTTGTAAATGTTCAGGATGTCTATTTATAGTATCTTTAACCTTAATACTAATATTTGGATAAAAATCTTTTAACTCTGTAAACCCTTCTTTTAAGGCATTTATAGTACCTGGAGCTTTCTCCTTAGGACAAGAAATTTGAAATTTATGGCTTCCAGAATTTGTATCTGGCATACATTCTAGAACTAAAAAAGTTCCAAATTGTTTAGACATTATCAGTCTTATTGCCTCTAATAAATGAGAAACATCTATGCGTTCATCAACGATAAGATAAGATGCTTGGGTTTTTAGTACTCTAGAAAAATAAAAATCTGGGTCTTTAAAACGATATACACAAATAAAAGGTAATACTTTGTCTATATGCAAAATACCACTATTTGGTATCTCTTGGTTTACTGGTTTATTTTTAGTGAGTTGCTCGCAAATTTTAGTTATTAAATCTGATTCTATATGGTACTTACTATTTGTCATTTTGTTGAATGTCGTTTATAAAATTCTTTGGCATGCTCGGGTAATTTTAATTGTAATTTTTTGTCTACGATAGATACAATTTCGGGAAAAATAATCTGTGTCAACTCATCACAATATACCTTAGCAATTTCGGTTGCCAAAACTAAGGTGTTTTTAAAGTTTTGCGTAATATATTTTAAAAAATATCCATTACCTTGAAATGTGTCATTAACTAATGCTGTAGATGCTATTGGCTTCGGAAATTGGATTCCTTCCAAACTTTGTCTCCATAATTCTATATCGTCTCCAAATCTATCATTATCAACATTAGAGGTGCCTAAATTCCATGTTGGCACTTCCCTATCCCAACGTTTCCAGTTATAGCTATGCATATCATAAACTATGGCTACACCAAATTTTTCTTCTAACTTAGAAATTAAAGCATGCGTAACTTTATAAAAATTTGCATGCTTTGCTAAACTTTTATTTATCATTTCTTGTGATAGAGGTTTATGCCATAATTCTTTTCCCCAAGCAGTCTCAAAAACTGCATTTTCAGGATCGCGATTTAAATCATACTCAAAACGAGAATCACATCCTGCAATTACAATTGGATGTGAATGAACCATTTGTTTAGTTTCTGGATCTTCTTCATACCAGCGCTCATACTCCGTATGTATACAATTAGCCCAAAGCTCTTTTCTAAATTGATGACCATCATGCACAGCTGCACAAGCGTAATGCACATAATTATCAATTTTTATAGTTAATGAATAATCATCTGCAACAGCATGAAAAATCTCTTCATTGTTTATTTTGGCAATAATGTCTGTAATGGATAATTTCTGCATAACTTAATTCAATATTTTTTTCAACATGTTATAAGTGGCTAACTCCATTTGGTCCATGCCCTCATCTGCAAAAGCCATCAATTTGATATCTGCAAATAAAGCGTCCAAATTATTACTATAAGTATCTTCATGTTTAACGCCTTCAATAATTTTATTTAAGCTTTGATAATCATTATCATTATCAAACTCTTCTTTTATATGAATATAGGTATCAATATCTACTCGAGATAAAATATACTTACGTTCTTTTCTTGTTTCTTCTAGATCTGAATGAGCCACATATAATAATACGTAAGCAACTAATTCTTGTTTTGTCCAATTATTATTTTTCATAATTACTTTGTTAAAGTTCCGTACTCTGTCCATGAGCCATCATATACAGAAATATTATTGTAGTTAACACTATATGCTGCTAAAGCTATTATGCAAGCAGTAATTCCCGATCCACACGTAAAGATTAAATTTTTATCTTCAATTTGATATGTATCAAAAATAGTTTTCAAGTCTGCTTTTGATTTCAAACAATAGCCATCTAATAAATCTATATATGGTAAATTTTTTGAGTTTGGAATTGTACCACTCCTTAAACCTGCTCGAGGCTCTGGAGTTTCACAATTAAATCTAGATCTAGAGCGTGCATCTAAAATTAAATAATTTTCTTTAGTTGATATTTCAGCAATATCATTAAAGTAAGTAATTAACTTTGGTTGATGCTTAGCTATGAAATTGCCAACACTCCAATTTGGAGTACTTAATGTAGAAACAGTTTTGTAATTTAACTGTTTCCATTTTGGGAGTCCACCATTTAAAACAGCTACATTATGGTAACCAAAACTTTTAAATAACCACCACACTCTAGGACTCCAATACACACCTTTATCATCATATACAATTATTAATGAATTATGATTGATACCTAATTGTTGAACTTGATTTTGAAATTGTTTTAAGCTTGGATACGTGTTTGGAAACTTACTTTTTGTATCGCTAAAATTTTCTTTAATATTAAAATATCTAGATTGCGGTATGTACTCTTGCAATGATGTACCATCACTTATTTTTTCTCTAGCATCTAAAATAATTAATCCCTTAAGTTCGATATTCTTAAATAACCAGCTACAAGTTACAATTGGCGAAATTAATCGACCATTATTAAGCATCTTGCACTGTTTTACGTAGACGTGTACGTCTATCAAACGCTTGCATCTGGTCTACAACTTTGCTTTCTAGAAAATCAATTACACGCTCCTCAACTTTAACTTTAGATTTATATACTTTATTAATATAAGTTATACCACCTGGAGACATTACGTTTACTTCTACTAGCTTACCACCAATCACATCAATACCAACAAAGTACAGGCCATCTTTAACTAATTTAGGTCCAATTTGTTTACATAAAGCTTTTTCTACTTTTGTTAAGGTATGCTTTTGTATTGAACCACCTGCAGACACATTTGAGCGATGATCATCAGATCCTGGTACACGTTTCATTGCACCTACTGGCTCACCATTTAACAATAATATTCTAACATCTCCTTGATCTGCTCCTTCTATATAATCTTGTAAAATTACGTAATTAGATGATCCATCACCACTTGTGATATAAAAGTCAAGTAATGATTTAATATTATTCATGGCAGATTTTTCTATTAATATAACACCAGAACCACCAAAACCATTTAGAGGTTTAAGTATCATTTTATCTGCTTTAGACTCTTTAATTTGCTGTACTAAATACTCCTTGTTTTTAGATACATGAGTATTTGGTATTATATTACTATGTGCATCTCCAAAAGCTGCGGTATACAATTTATTGTTAGCTTCTCGCATGCCTTGAAGCGAATTTATAATGAAAACATCATCTTTTACTGAATCTAAAAAATTCAACATAATTGGATCCAATGGAGGATTTGCCCTAAAAAATATAGCGTCAAAACCAGCTAACGGTAACATTTCTTCTCTTAATTTTGCTTTATTGTAAAATGCTTTTAAAGATGATGGTACTTTATCCATGCGACCAATTACCATACAAAATGCATTTGTAACACTGTCTCTAATGGTTAAATTAGCAGGTGAGCACATCGCAACACCATGACCTCGTTTTACACATTCTTTAATTAAAGCGAGACTTGTATCGTTTTCTGGATCTATATTTTCCCAAGGATACATTATAAAACAAACATTCATAGTTGATTATTTTTGGTTGATTTCTATAAATTTATAAATAATTGATGACTTAAAAAATTGGTTATGAATCTAAATCAAATGTTTCGGTTGGATTTTTATCATCTTTATAATCTAGCATATTTTCTCCATCTGCTATTATTGAGCAAACTGTAGCATCTCCAGTAACATTAACAACGGTTCTAAACATGTCTAATATTCTATCTACAGGAAAAATGATTGCAATCCATGCTGGGTTAAGACCAACAGAATCTAAAACAATAATTAGCATTACCAAACCAGCACTTGGTACAGCTGCAGACCCTATAGAAGCCAATGTAGCTGTTAAAACAACAGTTACTTGTTGCGCTATCGTAAGATCTATCATATGCATTTGAGCAAGAAATATAACTGCCACAGCTTGATATAAACTAGTACCATCCATATTTACAGTAGCTCCAATTGGCAATACAAAACTGCTTACTTTTTTATTAACACCTAAATTTTGTTCTACACATTCCATTGTTACTGGAAGTGTTGCAGCACTACTAGAGGTAGAAAATGCTAATGTTTGTGCTGGACCCATAGATTTAAAAAAGCCCGAATAAGGAATCTTCTTTACAAATAGCTTTAATATTATTGGATAAACTACAAAAATCATTAACAACAAGCCAGCTAAAACAGTAAGAGAATACCAACTTAATCCTTTAAAAATTTCTACAACCTTACCAATGTCATCTCCTGCCATTTTTGACACTACACCAGCGAGTAATGCGAAAACAAAAAATGGAGCTGCCTGCATTACAATATCTACCATTTTGAGGAAGACTTCATTTACACCATCAACTAAATTTAAAACAGGCTTAGATTTTTCTGAAGGAATAAATAATAAGCAAATACCAAAAAACACTGCGAAAAATATAATTTGAAGCATCAATCCATTATTAGACAACGAATAAAAAAAGTTGCTAGGCACTATATCTACTAACGGTTGTAAAGGTGTGCTCTCTTTTTTATTCTTTACGCTCTCCATTTTATCTGCTACTGCTGCTTCTTTAAGCTCACTATTAGATAATTCTGAAATTTCCTGCGCTCGTTTAAAAAATGCTGGATCTTTTAAATAATTTACACCATCTTTAATTTCATAACCTTGAGAATCTGCCCATATTTCATAACTAATACGGTTATCTATTCTACTCTGCTCATCTATTAACTTACCTGGTTTTATAGCATTAACAAGCAGTAAGCCTAATGAAATTGCCATAATAGTAGTTAACAAGTAAATCCCTAAGGTTTTCCCTCCCATTCTACCTAAGCTTGCAGGATCACCAATATTGGCAACGCCACTTATAATAGAAAACAATACTAGTGGTACAGCAATCAATTTTAAAAGGTTGATGAAGATTGTACCAAAAGGATCTATCCAATTTATGGTAAATTGACTCCAGCCCATTGAGCTAGATAACAGTGCCCAAATGATACCAAGTGTCATTCCTATTAAAATTTTCCAGTGTAATGCTAGTTTTTTCATAAGCTATTTGTCTTAGGGAGATTTTTCCGAAGAAAAATTTATTTGTAAAGTATTATTTATACATTTTATTAAGCAAATAAAAATCTGCTATAACCAAGGCTGCCATTGCCTCTACAATTGGTATTGCTCTAGGTACAACGCAAGGATCATGTCTACCTTTACCTTGCATTTCTACAATTTCTCCTGCGTTATTAAGTGCATCTTGTTTTTGAATTACCGTTGCAACAGGCTTAAAAGCTACTCTAAAGTAAATATCCATACCGTTTGAGATACCACCTTGTATACCACCTGAGAGATTTGTTTTTGTTGTACCGTCTTCATTAAATAAATCGTTGTGCTCTGTACCTTTCATTTTGGCTCCGCAAAAGCCACTACCATATTCAAATCCTTTAACAGCGTTAATTGATAACATTGCCTTACCTAAATCTGCATGAAGTTTATCAAAAACTGGCTCACCTAAGCCTATAGGTACATTTTTAATCACACAAGTTATGGTGCCACCAATTGTATTGCCTTCTTTTTTGATTTCTTTTATTTTGGTAATCATTTGCTCTGCAGTAGCTTCATCAGGACAACGTACTGCATTACTTTCAATCTTAGAAAAATCTAAATCTTGATAAGGTTTTACCAAAAATATGTCTCCTACAGATGATGTGTACGCATTAATTTTTATAGAATTGAGAAATTGTTTTGCTATAGTTCCAGCCACAACTCTAGATGCAGTTTCTCGTGCAGAACTTCGTCCTCCTCCTCTATAATCTCGCACGCCATATTTTTTATCATACGTATAATCTGCATGACTAGGTCTGTACATGTCTTTAATATGCGAGTAATCTTTAGATTTTTGATTGGTATTTTTTATAACAAAACCAATTGGAGTACCTGTAGTTTTACCTTCAAAAATACCCGATAAAAATTCTACCGTATCTGGTTCTTTACGTTGAGTTACAATATTAGATTGCCCAGGTTTTCTCCTATTCATTTCGTTTTGAATGGCTTCAAAATCTAACTCAATCCCTGGAGGACAACCATCAATGATTCCTCCAATTGCCACACCATGTGATTCACCAAATGTGGTAAGTTTAAAAATGTTTCCAAAGGAATTTCCTGCCATAAAATAAGATTTTACGCTAAAAGTACTTTTAAAAATAGAGAAACAAAAAAAGAATTACATAAAGCAGCACATTTGCTTAGAAAATTCTCATAACAATCACTTAACAATTTGCTGATTGTTTGTTAATTACAAAAATTATAGTATCTAAAATTGAATTTATTTATTTGCAGTATAATTGAGTTTAGCATTTGAAAACAAAGCGTAAAATAGAAATTGCAGTTATCTCTGATGTACATCTAGGCACTTATGGATGTCAAGCCAAGCAGCTACTAACCTATCTTAACAGTATTTCTCCAAAAAAATTAGTCTTAAATGGAGACATTATAGACATATGGCAATTTAAAAAGAGATATTTTCCTAAATCTCATTTAAGAGTTATAAAAAAAATTATGGATATGGCTTCAGATGGTGTAGAGATAATTTACATCACTGGTAACCATGATGAGATGTTACGTAAATTTAGCGATATGATTATTGGTAACATCTCCATTGTAGACAAAAAAGTATTAGATATAGATGGCAAAAAAGCATGGATATTTCATGGAGATATATTTGATGTCTCAATACAAAATGCAAAATGGTTAGCAAAACTTGGTGGATATGGTTATGACTTACTCATACGTATCAATAGCTTAGTTAACTGGTTTTTGGTTAAGATGGGAAGAGAGAAATATTCGCTCTCAAAAAAAATAAAAAATAGCGTAAAAGGTGCTGTTAAATATATTAATGATTTCGAAAAAGTCGCTACAGATTTAGCTATAGAAAAAGGATACGATTATGTTATTTGCGGTCATATACATCAACCAAAGATGAAAACCGTTGAAAACAGACATGGTAAAACGACTTATTTAAACTCTGGAGACTGGATAGAAAATTTTACAGCCCTAGAATATCAATTTAAACGTTGGAAATTATATAATTATGATAACGATAAACTAAGGGCGTTTTACGCAGATAGCGATGTAAAAGAAATGGAGGTTAAAGATTTAATTGCTGCTGTAACTGTAATAGAACAAAAGCATAAAAAAAAATCTAAATCTCTAAATAAGAGCCCTACTAAGGATGGTAATAGGATGTAAAGCTTCACGTTGAGTCCCATCTTTAATTTGATGCCTGCAACTGGTGCCATTTGCCGAAATTTGAACCTCTATATTTGAGTTTCTAATCGCAGGAAATAACGTTTGCTCTCCAATTTGCATGCTCACTTCATAATGCTCCTCTTCATAGCCAAAACTTCCTGCCATCCCACAACAACCACTCGCTATAATGGTAACTCTATAATTTATAGGTAAATTCAAAACAGCAAAACTGGAAGACTGATTTAACAATGCTTTTTGATGGCAGTGACCGTGAAACTTAATTATTTTTTCTTCATGAGTAAATTGCGAAGACTTAATGTTGCCCAACTGTATTTCCTGCTGAATGAATTCTTCTATTAAAAACGTATACTTTGCTATTTTATCTGCAGAAGACTTATCATCTGCCAACCTCAAATACTCATCCTTAAAAGTTAAAATAGCAGATGGTTCTATACCAATTAATGGTGTGGTTTCAGAAATTAAATCACTAAAAATAATTACGTTTCTATTTGCTAATTCTTTTGCCTGTTTTAGCAAACCTTTTGATATAAATGAACGTCCAGACTCTGCATGTTTAACGATCGTTACTTTGTAATTTAACGCTTGTAAAAGTGTAATTGCATCCTCACCAATAGAGGTGTCTAAATGATTAGTAAATTCATCATTAAACAAGTAAATTTCCTTTATATAATTTTTAATAAAACTTTTATTTACAGAATTTTGAACCACCTTATTTAAACTTTTATTTGAAATTAATGGAAGCGTTCTTTTATCTGCGATTTTAAATGTTTTCTTTAATAACGAAGCAGTTATATTATTAGAAAACATGAAATTAACAATACTAGGAAATTTACTCCCTAAGTCATTTAACCTATTGTTATAAGCAAATAATTTTGTTCGCAATGAAACTCCATTTTCCTTTTGATATTGGTATTGAAACTCCGCCTTTAAACTTGCAACATCTACACTGCTTGGACATTCGCTCACACAAGCCTTACAACTTAAACACAAATCAAACACCTGCTTAAGCTCTTCTTGATTAAATTTATTTGGTTTATTTGATGTAGTTAAAAACTCCCTAAGCGCATTTGCTCTCGCTCTGGTTGTATCTTTTTCATCTCTTGTTGCCCTATAACTCGGACACATTGTTCCGCCAAATTCTGGCAGTTTTCGGCAATCTCCAGATCCGTTACATTTTTCTGCCTCTCTTAAAATACCCATAGATGAAGAGAAATCGAGCATAGTTTCAATTTGAGGCTCTTCTCTATCTGGAGTATATCGCAGCGATTCATCCATGGCATATGCCTCAACAATCTTACCTGGATTAAAAATATTGTTAGGATCGAAAACAAATTTTATTTGTTTTAAAATTTCATAATTTTCGTTACCAATCATCAATGGTATAAATTCTGCACGCACAATACCATCTCCATGTTCTCCACTCATGGAGCCTTGATAGCGTTTCACCAAATGCGCTACATCAGTAGTTATTTGCCTAAACAAAACAACATCACTTTTCTTTTTTAAATTTAAAATTGGCCTTAAATGAAGTTCTCCTGCGCCAGCGTGAGCATAATAAACAGGCTTTTGATTATAACTCTCCATTAGCTTTGAAAAATCTTTAATGTAATGAGACAAATCATCTAATGCTACAGCAGTATCCTCAATACAAGCTGCTGTTTTTTCGTCACCAATCATGTTTCCTAAAAGACCTAATCCTGCTTTTCTTAACTCATTTGCTTTATCAATATCCTTATCTTTAAGTATAGAATTTGAATAACTTAATCTTGAAGTCTTTAATGAAGTAATCAAATCATTAACACTATCACTCAAGTTTATAAGATTATCATTTCTTAGTTCACAAATTAAAATCGCAATTGGATCACCATCAATAAATGTTCGATTTTCAAGTTGCGTTTTATTGTGCTTTGTGAGATCTAAAATAGTCTTATCCATCATCTCACAAGTAAATAAATTATGCTCCATAACCACACTTACAGCCTGCATACACTTTTCTATAGAATCAAAATGAGCAGCAACCATAACACTATTCTTTGGAGGCAATTTATCTAGTTTTAATGTGATTTGAGTCGTAAACGCTAGCGTACCTTCGCTTCCTGTTAATAAACTACAAAGATTTAGAGGTTTCTTTTCTTTGGAAAAAACTTCGGTCTTAATTAATTCATCAATAGCGTAACCAGTGTTTCTCCTATGTATTTCACTCTTTGGAAAATGTATGCGAATTTGCTCTTGCACTTCTTTAGAAGACAACTGCATAGCTACAGACTTATAAACCTTACCTTCTAAAGTGTTTAGTGATTTTTTTTTCTCAAACTCCTCCAGAGATATGTCTTTAAAAACCACGTTGCTACCATCACTCAAAATAGTATGCAGCTCCACAACCTTATCACGAGTCACACCATACTGTATTGATGTGGTGCCAGATGAATTATTACCAACCATACCACCAATCATGCACCTATTTGATGTTGATGTGTTTGGTCCAAAAAACAAACCAAATGGTTTTAAAAAATTATTAAGCTCATCTCTTACAACTCCAGGCTGTACAGTAACTGTTTGCTCCTTTTCATTTACATCTATAATTTTATTAAAATATTTAGACATATCCACAACCACTCCTTTACCAACGCATTGCCCTGCAAGAGATGTTCCCGCAGCTCTGGGTATCAACGAGGTTTTTTGCTTTTTAGCAAAATCTATTAACAATTTAATGTCATTAGCATTTTTTGGCAAAGCAACCGCCAAAGGCATCATCCTGTATACTGAAGCATCTGTAGCGTACAAAGTTCTCATTAAGTCATCAAAATGCAACTCACCAGCCAGTTTGGACGCTAAGTTTTTAAGTTCGCTATTTACGTTTTGCAGCATAGGATATGAGTCAATAATTTGAGTGAATTCGCTATAAATTTGTCTTAAAAATATATCTTAATATTCAATTTTAATATAATTTTGTCGTTATTAATTACACAGTTAAATTCATTGACAATATAACTTAAATTTAAAACTCTAGATTATGAAAAGATTACTTTTAGTAGCAGTTGCATTAATAGGATTTACAACAGTGTCTTATGCGCAAGACATTTCGGAAAATGCAATTGGACTTAGATTAGGAGACAGTGATGGTTTTGGTGCAGAAATCTCTTACCAAAGAGCATTAAGCGACAATAACCGTCTTGAAATCGACCTTGGCTTAAGAAGCGGAAACGGTTATGATGGCTTTAAGCTTGCTGGTATTTACCAATGGGTTTGGCAACTTGATGGCGCCTTTAATTGGTACGCTGGTGTTGGTGGTGGAGTTGGATCCTATAGTTTTGACAGACCTTTTAATGATAAAAATGATGATAGCGAAACATTCTTTTTTGCAGCAGGAGATATTGGTATAGAATATAATTTTGATTTCCCGTTACAATTATCCTTAGACGCTAGACCAGAATTAGGTTTTGGAGATTTTAGAGACGACCTAGATTTTGATATTGCATTAGGTGTTAGATATAGATTCTAATTTATAACGCAATAAGCAAAACAAAAACCGCCATTTCTATTGAAATGGCGGTTTTTGTTTTATAAATATCTTTCTTTTATAATTTCGCAATGATGATTTTCATGACCAATAGTAATAAAAGCTACTGCACGAGGCGATAAGTTACTATTACTAGCAATACCTATTCGTGGCAACATTTCCGCAGAAAAACTTTCAAACAAAATTATACTTGCCAATCTTACCGCTTTATATTCATTCATTAGACTTATCATAGAACGATTATTGGCTTCGGAATTTACAGCGTACTCATCTTGATCATAACCAGGAAGCAATGTTTTATCCTTTCTAGCGATACACATTGCTCGATATGTAAAAACACGCTCTGTATCTATTAAATGCTGAATAATCTCTTTAACGGTCCATTTATTGTCCTGATAACGATATTCTAATTTTTCTTCTGGAATAGATTCTAAAAACTCAATTGTAGCATCTCCATTCTCTTGTAATCCATTTAAAATTGTTGCATCACCCGCTTTTTGAATATACTGCTGGTAATAAGGATTATACTCATCTATAGATAAATCTTCTTTTGTCATATCAAATATTTAAAAAATAAAAATAACAAAAAACCCTTCATTACTATTGCAATGAAGGGTTAATTATTATTAGTTATTACAATTACAACTCATTAAAAATTGTATGCATTAAACGTTTTTTATCGTTAATACTTTCTTCTAAACTAATCATAGTCTCTGTTCTATAAATACCCTCTATATCATCTAACATGAAAATAATATCTTTTGCATGAGAAGTGTTTTTAGCCCTTACTTTACAAAATATATTAAACTTACCTGTTGTTATATGCGCAACTGTTACATAAGGAATTTCTTGAATACGTTCTAAAACAAATTTAGTTTGAGACGTGTTATTTAAAAACACACCAACGTAAGCAATAAATGAATACCCTAACTTTAAGTAATCTAAAGTTAGCGACGATCCTCTAATAATCCCTGCCTCTTCCATCTTCTTCACTCTAACATGAACTGTTCCTGCAGAAATTACCAATTTTTTTGCTATATCAGTAAAAGGAATTCTTGTATTATCAATCAACATATCTAAAATTTGATGATCAATTTCGTCTAGTTTGAATTTTGCCATTTTTAATTATTATTGAATTTAAAGCAAAAATAATGCATTTTCTTTAAAGATATCTCATTAAAAATTGATTTTTTCACACTTTAATCATTAATTTTTCATTATTTATCGCTACGAAATCGATTTCGTCACCTACTTTTAACACCGCGTTACCAACACTAAAGACCTCATAACCATTGGCATTAATCTCTCTATGTGCATAAAAATCGCTCAAATTAGAAATTTTTTCAATTTTAGGCATAAATACAACCTCATCACCCTCTAACTTCTCTATAAATTGTATTGCTACATCTAACCCTTTAGCGTTTCGTATAATGATGTCATAAAACAATTTTTCATTTTGAGGAATATTAAAATAGGACTCATGATGCAGCCCAGTGACTGTATTAGTGGCTACATAATTCAAAGACACTAATAATGATTGAAAAATGAATTCTCTTACAACTTCTCTATCATAATCATTTGCATAATGCCCAGCCTCAAAGAGTATTGTTGGAATATTTTCTACTTGAAACGTATCTCCAACACAGTTTAAATTAAATGCATCATCATAAATACCTACTTGATTTGGTATTTGTTGCTGCAAATTCTCATTCATTGCTACAATTACCTCCATTGCTTTTTGTCTTGTTTTTGTAATTTTTCTATCAACATCTTGCGCTGGAGCCAAGAACGATATGGTAGCAGACTTATTTTCACGTCCTGCACTAAAGATTGTACGCTGTCCATGTAAATTGTAGCAAAAATCTGGTTTAAACTCTTTAAAAACTTTACGCAACACAAGACTTTCTGGCTGAGTTAAATCTTGAGCATCCCTATTTAAATCCATATTATTAGCATTTAATCGCGTATACATTTTTGCGCCATCTGGATTTAAAATAGGAATAATACAAATAGTGCATTGTTCAAAAATATGTTTAACAGCTAAATCATTACTATAAAATACATTTAGCATATCAAAAATAGCTTTTGTGGTTGTGCTTTCGTTGCCATGCATTTGCGACCACATTAATATTTTTTTCTTGCCTTTACCAAAAACAATAGTATGAATTGGTAATCTATTTACAGATATTCCTACCTGTTCAATTTTAAAATTTTTGCTCAAATCTTTAAGAAGAGGAGCTATACTTTTTCCATTTACGTAACGTCCAAAAAGAGCAGTTTCTTTATGAATTTCAAAAAGCGATTTTAGTGTTTTTACTTGCATTTTTTTTATCTAAGATTGACAAAGGTAAACAATTGATAATTTACAATTGTAAACACATTTTATGAGTTTACTATTGTAAAATTCATGGTTTTGTTTACAAATAGATACAGGATTTGAAACAGATATTGCAAAATATTCAGCACAAATTAAAATTTACACTTAAGAATTTTATTTTCAGTGTTTTAAGTTATACTATTTAAATTAATAATTTAATAATTTATTATCTTTATTAAGTAATCATAGTATATTATAAACAATATGTTTACATTTGTAACGTTACAAAATTAAACTTTACAGTTTACAATGATAAACAACGAAGAATTTACTAAACGACTACAAAAAGTCATAGATTTCTATGGAGAATCTGCTTCGTCATTTGCCGAAAAAATTGGTGTGCAACGTTCTAGTATTTCTCACATATTATCTGGTAGAAATAAGCCAAGTTTAGATTTTGTTTTAAAGGTACTTTCTTCGTTTCCGGAAGTAGAATTATATTGGCTTATGAATGGTAAAGGAAATTTTCCATCTCAAATTACCGACACAAAAATTGTTCAAAATCCTGAGGTGAAAATAAATTTAACTTCTAATCCTGAATCCAATTCTGAAACTTTGAGTGATCAAATTTCCGAAGACAAAAAAATTGAGCGTATTGTAATTTTTTATAAGGATGGTACTTTTAAAAATTTTGAACAGTCGTAGTTAGACTTTAAAAATTTTCAAATACGTAAAGCTCATTAATCACAAACTGTTTCGTAATTTTGTTTAAAACAACAAAAATGCAAAAAGGTCTACTCCTTATCTTATCTCTATTATGTTTTAGCTGTTATGAAACTGAGCGAAACTGCGAAGATTACAAAACTGGTGTATTTGAATTTAATTATACCATTGATGGCATTGAGAAAACCGGTAAGTTTGTTAGAACAGATTCTTTAAATATAGATTTCTTTGAAAACAAGGTAGACTCTGCATCTATACGCTGGATTAATGATTGTGAGTTTATACAAAAAAAAATAAACCCAAAAAATGCCTCTGAGGAAAAGGCTATACATTTTAAAATTTTAACGACAACCAAAGATTCTTACACTTTTGAGTACCAATTAGCAGCAAAAGACACTTATAAAAAGAGGCGCATTGAAAAAGGTGTAGCCAAAAAAATAAAATAATATGTTAGACTTTCTACTTACTAGCGAAGCAATAATGGCTCTATTAACTTTAACGTTTTTAGAGATTATTTTAGGTATAGATAATATAGTTTTTATATCTATAGCTGCCAATAAGTTACCAGAGAACCAAAGAGGAAAAGCCACTAATATAGGTTTGCTTTTGGCTATGGTACAACGTATTATATTACTATTTTTTGTTTCTTTCTTGGTTGGTTTGTCTGAGCCTTTTTATAATTTAGAAAACAGCTGGTTAACACTGCATATAAGTTGGCAAGCCATTATTTTATTTGCAGGTGGATTATTTTTAATTTATAAAAGTACGTCTGAAATTAGAGAAAAAGTTAGTCATCCTGAGCATGATGCCAACGAGGTTAAGGGTAAAAAGATTACTACGTTATCTAATGCCATTGTTCAAATACTAATTATTGATTTTATATTTTCGGTAGACTCTATACTTACTGCAGTAGGTATGACCAATGGTTTACATCCCAACCATAACTACACTTTAATTTTAATGATTATTGCAGTCGTTATTTCTATTGCTATAATGATTGGATTTGCTAACCCAATACGAAAATTTATAGACAAAAACCCAAGTATACAAATGCTTGGTCTGGCATTTTTAATTTTAATTGGTTTTATGCTTATTACAGAAGCTGCGCATTTATCTCATACCGAATTTTTTGGCAATAAAGTTGGCGCTATACCTAAGGGTTACTTGTATTTTGCTATTGCTTTTTCATTATTTATTGAAATGCTGAATTACAAAATGCAGAAAAAATCTAAATGAGTATCTTAAAATGCATACTGTTTTTTATGTGTTTTTCCTTAGGAATACATGCTCAAACCACATCTCTCAATCAAAACAAAACCTCATCAATAAAACACTATAAAGTTATAGAGGGTAGACAAAATGCTACCTTTAAACTTAATAACAAACAAACAATTGATGTTAGTATTAGTGTACCAAAGATACAACCTCATCAAAAGATACCTCTTATAATTGCATTACATTGGGCTGGAGGCACTAATGCCTATATAGATTATAGTGAGTGTCTAGCTTTTCCTGCATTAGAATTTTTAAATGGTATTATCATTGCACCTTCAGACGATGGCTTGCATTGGATTACTGCCGAGAATGAAAGCAAACTTCTACAACTCATTAAAAGCGTTAAAAAACATTGGCCTATTGATGACACAAAGATTATTATCACAGGATATAGTAATGGAGGGATTGCAAGCTGGGCGTATGCCGAAAAATATCCCGAAGTTTTTTGCGCTACTATTCCCATTGCTGGAAGCTATACTGCATCAAAAATTGAAATTCCTACCTATGTTATTCATGGTAAAAATGATGAATTATTTAATGCCTATCGCACACAAAATATTTTGAGTCAATCAATAAATAAAGGCAGTAACATTACCCTCAATCTCATAGAACAATCACATTATGAGGGTTGCTCCTATGTTAAAGCTTTGCAAGACATAGCTAAATTAATGCAGACCGAAGTTTTAGATTAAAATAAAGTAGCCTGACCTTTTTCGTCAATTTCTGGCTCGTCATCATCATTATCTTCAGTTGACATATTTGACTTTTCTTCGGAAATAGAACTGTTTTCGGCATTTTCAACTGTTTCATCTACAACTTCAATGTCTTCGGCAGGTACTTCTTTAGGTGGTTCATAAGGTAATGGCTCTAATAAACTCACTTGATTTATTTTCTCTTTAGTTAATTGATTGCCTAATGCCGAAATTCCTTTTACAGATATAAACTCTTCTAAATTTACTGTTTCATTGTCCTTACGATCTTTACCTCTCTCTTTTTTATACTCAATTTCTGCCATTGGTTTCCAATCTGTAGACACAATTTCTAATTGAGAACTTGGATGTTCAGAAATAAAAGATTCTTCACGTCCTTCATGTTCTATTAAAAAACGTTTGACGTAATACATTTCTTTTTCACCATTATAGTAAATAACCGAAATAGGCTTTTTAGGAATCCATTTCTCTAACACAATCATATCATCATCAAAATGAGTACTTAATTCTGGCAAAATGGTTTTTACGTTTCCTGCTTGTGTAATAATTAATAAGCGATCTTCTCCTCTAAATTCTCCTATTAATTCACCTCTTTCATCTACATTTAGACGTTGAACAGTATCATCAAACCAGATTTTTCGAGGTTTTAATGTAGATACACCTTTCTCTTTAAGCTCTATCTTTTTAACAGGATGCTTGGTAACTCTATTTCCTTTAGATGCTCTACCTTTAATTAAAACTTCGGCAAAATCTAAATCCCATTTTAATTTTTTAATACTACCAACCTGACGTAAAAATATAGTTATCACCTCTGCTTCTCCATTAGGGTTTGCAGAGAAATACCATAGCTTAGAACCTTTAGTGCCATTAGTTAAGTCATATTCTTTATCTCTCGTTATTGATGTAACTGCAAACCTCTTAACATAAGTTGCGCCTTTAGATCCATCTCGATAAATCATATTGTAAATAGTACGTTTGTCTTTCTTTTTAAAGACTGCAACATGTATAATATCTTTGCCAATAAAAGTTTTACTATCTACTTTAGTAACCATCATTTTACCATCATTGGTAAATACGATGATATCATCAATATCACTACAATCACAAACGTACTCGTCTCTTCTAAGTGATGTGCCTATAAAACCTTCGGCTCTATTAACATATAATTTTGTGTTTCTAATTATTACTTTGGTGGCATCGACATCTTCAAAAGCTCTAAGCTCTGTTTTACGCTCACGACCTTCGCCATATTCTTTTTTAAGTCGTTCAAAATAAGTAATTGCATAGGCAATTAAGTTTGCTAAATGATGTTTTACCTCTGCAATTTGATCTTCTAGAGCATCAATTTTTTGTTGTGCTTTATCGATATCAAATTTAGAAATACGCTTAATTCTTATTTCGGTTAATCGCGTAATATCTTCTACAGTAATTTTACGTTTTAAATGCTTTATATGTGGCTGCAAACCTTTGTCAATAGCATTTATAACACCATCCCAAGTTTCTTCTTCTTCAATATCTCTATATATTCTATTTTCTATAAAAATACGCTCAAGAGACGCAAAATGCCATTGTTCTTCATATTCTCCAAGCTTAATTTCTAATTCGCTTTTTAAGAGTTGAACAGTATTATCGGTTGAGCGCCTTAACATTTCTGTGACACCAACAAATAAGGGTTTGTTATCTTCAATTACACATCCTAAAGGTGAAATTGAAGATTCACAATTTGTAAAAGCATATAACGCATCTATAGTTTTGTCTGGTGAAATCCCTCCTGGTAAATGAATTAAGATTTCAACATTTGCAGCTGTATTATCTTCAATTTTCTTAATTTTTATTTTCCCTTTATCATTAGCCTTTAATATAGAGTCAATTAAAGACGATGTGTTTGTACCAAACGGAATCTCGGTAATAACCAGTGTATTTTTATCTAACTGAGAGATTTTTGCTCGTACTCTTACCTTGCCACCTCTTAAACCATCATTGTAATTTGAGATATCTGCAATACCTGCAGTTGGAAAATCTGGATAGAGTGTAAAACGTTTACCATTAAGATGTTTAATAGAAGCATCTATTAGCTCTATAAAATTATGAGGCAAAATTTTTGTAGATAACCCTACTGCAATACCCTCACCTCCCTGAGCAAGTAAAAGCGGAAACATAACAGGAAGATTAACTGGCTCTTTACGACGACCATCGTAACTAGATTGCCACTCTGTAATTTTAGGGTTGTAAACCACATCTAAACCAAATTTAGAGATGCGTGCTTCAATATAACGAGCAGCTGCTGCTCTATCTCCAGTTAATATATTTCCCCAGTTACCTTGAGTATCAATTAATAAGTCTTTTTGTCCAATTTGTACCATAGCATCGGCAATACTAGCATCTCCATGAGGATGATACTGCATTGTATGACCTACAATATTGGCTACTTTATTATAACGACCATCATCTAAATCTTTCATTGAGTGCATAATACGTCGTTGTACTGGTTTAAAACCATCTTCTATTGCTGGTACTGCACGCTCTAGAATTACGTAAGATGCATAATCAAGAAACCAATCTTTGTACATCCCTGTAACTCGAGTAATGCTTTCTTGTGGCTCGTCTTGATTGTCTATTATATCGTTATTATCTTCGCTCATTAATTTCTTAGATATTTTTATTTTTCTTAATCATTTTACTCAATGATTGTCTAATGTATCTTCTCTTGTTTCTTGTAACTAAAGTAATATTAAAAGTTTCTTTTTGCTTCTTACCTCTTTTATCTTCTATATAAAATGTGAGTGCTTTATAAAAGATGTAGTTTTTAAATTTATACGCATATAAATCTGCTTTATTAAATTCTAATTGTTTCTCTCTATAATTAAACTTATCAGAAAACAACAGACCTCTATTGGTAACTACAACTTTTAACCCATCGCTATCATACTCAAAATATTTTGAAACAAAATGAACGATAAAAAATAAAGCTGCAAAACCTAATGCGATACAAATAAATAATATAAAAGGGTTTGAAGACGACTCGCTAAACGTTTTAAAAACTGTTAAAAACGTTATTCCAGCAACTATTAAAATAAAATAGACAGAAATAATGGTGTTTTTAACTCTTGAATTGTTAGTTCTCATTATTCTTCTATAATATCTAATTCTACTTTTAAATTATTGATAATAAATTCTTGTCTTGTAGGTGTGTTTTTTCCCATATAGAATGATAACAATTCTTCTATAGACATATCTTTATCTAACATTACAGGATCTAATCGTATATCTTCACCAATAAAATGCACAAACTCATCTGGTGAGATTTCACCAAGACCTTTAAATCGAGTAATCTCTGGTTTTGGCTTTAATTTTTCTATTGCATCGCGTCTTTCTTCTTCGGAGTAACAATAAATCGTTTCCTTTTTATTTCGCACTCTAAATAATGGTGTTTGTAAAATATACAAATGACCTTCTTTTATAACTTCGGGAAAAAACTGAAGAAAGAAAGTTATTAGCAATAATCTAATGTGCATACCATCAACATCGGCATCGGTAGCAATAACAACATTATTATATCGTAAATCTTCTAATGACTCTTCTATATTGAGTGCAGCTTGCAGGAGATTAAATTCTTCATTTTCATAAACAATTTTTTTACTTAAACCGTAACAGTTTAAAGGCTTACCCTTTAAACTAAACACTGCTTGGGTATTAACATCTCTAGATTTTGTAATACTACCAGATGCAGAGTCACCCTCTGTTATAAATAATGTAGTCTCTAGATTTCGTTCATTCTTTGTATCTCCAAAATGAACTCTACAGTCTCTCAATTTTTTATTATGAAGACTTGCCTTTTTAGCTCTGTCTTTTGCTAGTTTTCTAATACCAGATAATTCTTTACGCTCACGTTCTGCTTGTAAAATCTTACGTTGTAATTTCTCTGCAGCTTCAGGGTTTTTGTGTAAGTAATTATCTAAGTATCGTTTTAAAAAGTCATTAATATATGTTCTTACGGTAGGCAAATCTCCTCCCATATCTGTAGAGCCTAATTTTGTTTTTGTTTGACTCTCAAAAACAGGTTCCATAACTTTTATCGCAATAGCGGTTACAATGGATTTACGTATATCTGAAGCTTCATAATTTTTACCGTAAAAATCTCTAACCGTTTTTACTATAGCCTCTCTAAAAGCTGCTAAATGCGTACCACCTTGAGTCGTGTTTTGTCCATTTACAAAACTGTGATACTCTTCGCTATATTGCGTTTTACTATGAGTTAAAGCAATCTCTATATCATCACCTTTTAAGTGGATAATGTCATAGAGTCTATCTGTTTCATTAATATTTTCGGCTAATAAATCTTTAAGTCCATTTTCGCTATAAAATTTTTCTCCATTAAAAACTATAGTTAGTCCAGGATTTAAATACACATAGTATTTAAGCATTTTAGACACATACTCGTTTCTAAATTTATAGTTTTTAAAAATTGCTTCATCTGGTATAAAAGATACTTTGGTACCTTTTCGTCTGGAAGTATCATCAAGCATTTCTTGATTCATCAAGTTTCCTTGCTCAAACTCTGCAGATGCAGATTTACCATCTCTAGTAGATTCTACTCTAAAATAATTAGACAAAGCATTTACTGCTTTGGTACCAACTCCATTTAATCCTACCGATTTTTTAAATGCACGAGAATCATACTTACCACCAGTATTCATTTTAGAAACCACGTCTACAACTTTACCTAAAGGTATACCACGACCATAATCTCTAACAATAACTTTATTGCCTTGTATGGAAATTTCTATCGTCTTTCCTGCTCCCATGACATATTCATCAATAGAGTTATCAAGAACTTCTTTAACTAATATATAAATACCATCATCTGGAGAAGACCCATCACCTAATTTACCAATATACATTCCAGGACGCATTCTAATGTGTTCTTTCCAATCGAGCGAGCGTATGTTATCTTCGGTATATTTGGTTTCTTGCGACATATAGGGATGAAAAATTTAGATAGAACGCTAATATAACACAACGCTGTAAAAAATGAAATAGTGATGACACAAAGTAATTAACAATACGTCTTTAATATTGTTGAGAACCCAAGTGTTTTAGCTAATTTGAGCTAATTCTTCAGCTTTTTGCTTCAAAAACTTGTTTCTGGTCGTTAACAAATTGGTCATGTAACGTTTTAAAAAAAGTTGATTGGTAATTTTTCCGAAGATACCAAAAGGTGATTCAAATCGAAATATATCAATCATTAAGGTTTTATTTCTTTCTTCGGAAATGAACACATGCTCATGCCTAAAACTTTTAAAGGCACCTTTTACCTGTTCGTCAACAAATTTATTCGGACTCTCATACTCAGTAATTTTTGAAGTGAGTTGTTGTTTTATGCCAAAGTGTTTGGCTTCCCAAGTTACCCATTCTCCTAAACCAATTAATCCCGAAGTTTTGCCTGCAATGGCTTTCTCGTTGGATTGCTCCATCGATATTTTATGGAAATCTATATTACGAGACAAATCAAAACAGGTTTGAATATCTGCGGAAATGTGAGTTTTGATTTTTATGATTGCCATTTAAGAATTTAGTAGTGATACTATCATATCATACTCTCTTAAGCTGCTTATTATCAAACCAATGAGACAAAATATAGTTGATGGAATTACCATTTTAAGTGATTACACATTAAATAAGAAATGCATGACATCTCCATCTTTAACAATGTAGTTCTTACCTTCTACTCTCATTTTACCAGCTTCTTTTACTTTAGCTTCACTACCAAATTGAACATAATCCTCATAAGCAATAACTTCTGCTCTAATGAATCCTTTTTCAAAATCGGTATGAATTACTCCTGCTGCTTGTGGTCCTGTTGCACCAACATTAACTGTCCATGCACGAACTTCTTTAACACCTGCAGTGAAATACGTTTGCTGATTTAATAATTTATAAGCCGAACGAATCAATTTTGCAGATCCTGCTTCGTCCAATCCTATATCTGCTAAGAACATTTGACGTTCTTCAAAATCGTCTAACTCTGTAATATCTGCTTCTGTACCTACTGCTAAGACTAAAACCTCTGCATTTTCGTCTTTTACGTTTTCTCGAACCTGCTCTACATAAGCGTTCCCAGAAACCGCACTATCTTCATCTACATTACAAACATACATTACTGGCTTTGCGGTAATTAATTGTGCTGGCTTCACAAATTCTTCTTGGTCCTCAGGACTAAACTCTAGTGCTCTTACAGATTTCCCTGCTTCTAAACCTGCTTTTAATTTTAATAAAACTGCTTCTTCTTTTTGAGCTTCTTTATTTCCTGTTTTTGCAGCACGTTTAACTTTATCTAGTTTTTTATCTACAGTCTCTAAATCTTTAAGCTGCAATTCCATATCAATGGTTTCCTTGTCTCTAATAGGATCTACGTTACCATCTACGTGAACAATATTATCGTTATCAAAACAACGTAATACGTGAAGAATCGCGTCTGTTTCACGAATATTACCTAAAAACTGATTTCCTAAACCTTCACCTTTACTTGCGCCTTTTACCAATCCTGCGATATCTACGATTTCTACAGTTGCTGGTATTACACGCTCTGGATTAACCAATTCTTCTAATTTTTGAAGTCTTGGATCTGGCACATTTACAACACCAATATTAGGTTCTATTGTACAAAACGGAAAGTTTGCACTTTGCGCTTTGGCATTAGATAGACAGTTAAATAAGGTTGATTTTCCTACGTTTGGTAATCCTACAATTCCAGCTTTCATCGTGTAAATTTATTTTGATATTTCCGTAGTAACCGGAAAACTCTTTTTTGCGAGTGCAAATGTAGTTAATTAGTGTAATAGTTAAAATAAAAAACCACACCAAGTTATAATCTCATATTTAATTGATGTCTTGAGAGAATTTAAATGTCGAAAATGTAATTGATAACTGCCTCTTTTGATGAATGTACTCTGTTTATAAGTGTTTCTTTTGTAGCATCGTTTAGCGAAGAACTTGAAACAGAGTCTAGAAGTGGCTCATCTAAAATACTCAAAGCACCTTGGTTTTGATTATATCCTAGCTCGAGATGCTTTATTGTTAATCTTATTAGATTCTCATTTACAGCTTCATAATAGGCTGAAACCTTTGCAAAGAGGGCAGATAGAACTTCTAATCGAGTTTCAAGATTTGAATAATCACCAAATACAATTTTCCTTTTGCTACCTATTTTATTATTACCAAACGCGTCCCAATCTTAATATTAATTAGCATATAAAAAAAATCCCAAGCTTTCACTTGGGACTTTTTATAGTATTTAACTTTATGGTTAACTAATCTTCAGGATGCATAAAACGTTGTTTACCAAGTAAAACTTCTTCGGTCTCCACATGATCGTCATCTGGCACACAACAGTCTACAGGACATACTGCAGCACATTGTGGTTCTTCATGAAATCCTTTACACTCTGTACATTTATCAGGTACAATGTAATAGATTTCATCGCTAATTGGTTCTTGTGCGTCTTCGGCATCTACTGCCTTACCATTAGGTAAAACGACATTACCCTCTAAACTTGTACCGTCTTTATATCTCCAATCATCAGCACCTTCGTAAATAGCTGTATTAGGGCATTCTGGTTCGCATGCGCCACAGTTAATACATTCGTCTGTTATTATAATTGCCATAGTAATTCTATTCTGTTGTTAATATCGCTATATAAAATAAGAGTAATTTGTAGAAAAACTACAATTAGACTCATCTATTTTAAATTAGCTCATTTCTTTTTGATTTGCGTAAATTTGCAACTGCAAAAATAAAGCCAAAACATCGTATAACCAAACTCAACATGGATTTACAACAAAGAATTAACGCATTTGTAAAATTAGGAGATTTTTTAAGTCAGTTTTCTTCGGAAGGATTTGAAAAAAAAGAACATATAGAACATAATGATTTATTTTTTGATGGCTTTAAGCACCAAATAAAATTAGCTAAAGAGCACAATGGTTGGTTTACTCAAGAGAATGTAACATTTGCATTAAATGGTTGGGCTAAACAGTTGACAGATAATAATATTACTAAATGGACTAGCAAGTATGACTTTAATGGAGAAAATTTAAAAACTATTGCTATAGTTATGGCTGGCAATATACCGCTAGTTGGTTTTCACGACTTTTTATCGGTTTTAATTTCTGGACAAAAGGTATTGGTGAAACAATCTTCTAATGATAAACATTTGCTTCCGTTTATAGCCAAATATTTAGAGCATGTAGAGCCAAGATTTAAAGAACGAATAACGTTTTCCGAAGAAAAGTTAAAAGATTTTGATGCAGTCATTGCCACAGGAAGCGATAATACTGCACGTTATTTTGAGTATTATTTTAGAAATAAACCATCTGTAATTAGAAAAAACCGAAATTCTATAGCCATACTAACAGGAGATGAAACCGAGAATGAACTCATAGCATTATCTGAAGACATTTTTAGATACTATGGTTTAGGCTGTAGAAATGTATCTAAACTGTTTGTACCTCAAAATTATGATTTTCAGGACTTTTTTAAAGCAATGTATCATTGGAATTCTATAATACACCAAAATAAGTATGCTAACAATTATGATTATAACAAGGCAGTATATTTAATGAGCCAATTTAATATGTTAGAAAATGGTTTTTTAATGATTAAAGAAGATGAGAGTTTCTCCTCTCCTATTGCAACGGTATTTTATGAATATTACACTTCTAAAGATGACTTAAAAAAGACTTTAGAAATAAAAAGCGATGCTATACAATGTATTGTTTCTAATGGATTTTTAGATACCGAAATCAAATTTGGACAAACCCAATTACCAAATTTATGGGATTATGCAGATAATGTAGACACTATTGCGTTTTCGTTGAAAATCTGTTAATAAATTATCATATTCTTAATACATTTTTTTGTAGAATTTACCACCTTTGTAGAGATTAACTAATATTAAGAGTTCTGTATACACAGAAACGAAAAATAATTTCTCAATGAAAAGACATAATTTTAGCGCTGGACCTTGCATTTTGCCTGGTAGCGTTCTACAAAAAGCATCTGAAGCCATCATTAACTTTGATAACGGTTTATCATTATTAGAAATATCTCATAGAAGCAAGCCTTTTGTTGATGTTATGGAAAATGCTAGAGCCTTAGCACTAGAGTTATTAGGACTAGAAGGAAAAGGTTACAAAGCTCTATTTTTACAAGGTGGAGCAAGTACTCAATTTTTAATGGTTGCTTTAAATTTACTAGAAAAACGTGCTGGTTACTTAAATACAGGTACTTGGAGCGACAAAGCAATTAAAGAGGCTAGAATATATGATGATGTCTATGAAGTAGCCTCTTCTAAAGATGCAAACTATAATTATATCCCAAAAGGATATGACATCCCTTCAGATTATGATTATTTTCACTGTACTTCAAACAACACGATTTTTGGTACGCAAATGAAAGAATTTCCAAACTCACCAATCCCAATGGTTTGTGATATGAGTAGCGATATTTTTTCTCGTACCCTAGATTTTTCAAAATTTGATTTAATCTATGCTGGAGCTCAAAAAAATATGGGTCCTGCAGGCACAACATTAGTAGTAGTAAAAGAGGACGTATTAGGAAAGGTTTCTCGTAAAATACCATCTATGATGGACTATAAAGTGCATATTGGTAAAAGCAGTATGTTTAACACTCCTCCAGTATTTGCAGTATATACATCTATGTTAACTTTAGAGTGGTTAAAAGATCTTGGTGGTATTGCTGCTATAGAAAAAGAAAACGATAAAAAAGCACAATTAATTTATTCTGAAATTGATTTAAACCCTTTATTTAAGGGATTTGCAACAAAGGCAGATCGTTCTACAATGAATGCTACATTTAATTTAACTAACGAAGATTTAAAAGAAACCTTCGAAACCATGATAAATGAAGCAGGAATAAACGGTTTAAATGGACATAGAAGTGTTGGTGGCTATAGAGCATCAATGTACAACGCATTATCTTTAGAGAGTGTTGGCACATTAGTAGATGTCATGAGTGAATTAGAGCGTAAAGCCTAAAAAAGCATGGTAGTGGTATTTATTATGTAATTTAACTATCCTACCTATTTTAAAATCGTTTTTATTATTTCTTCGGAAATATGAAATCAAAACAAATTGTCCATTTAAAAGAAATTGAATTATAAATAAGTTTCTATTTAATTATAGAAACAAAAAAAAGTATTAATGAAAGTATTAGCAAACGACGGAGTATCACAAAGCGGAATTGATGCTCTAGAAAAAGCAGGTTTTGAGGTATCTACAACAACTGTAGCTCAAGAGCAATTAGAAAACTATATAAACGAAAATAATATTACTGTTTTATTAGTACGTAGTGCAACAACAGTTAGAAAAAATATTATAGATAACTGCCCTAGCCTTAAAATTATTGGACGCGGTGGTGTTGGTATGGATAATATAGATGTAGATTATGCACGTAGTAAAGGTTTAAAAGTTATAAATACACCAGCTGCATCCTCACACTCTGTTGCAGAGTTAGTATTTGGTCACTTTTATGGTTTGGCACGTTATTTACATAATTCTAATCGCGATATGCCATTAGAAGGAGACGCTAATTTTAAAGGTCTTAAAAAAGCTTATGCTAAAGGTACAGAGCTAAAAGGTAAAACACTTGGTGTATTAGGTTTTGGTCGTATAGGACAAGCAACTGCTAAAGTAGCTTTAGGTGCAGGAATGAAAGTTATTGCTTTTGACCCTTTTATTGAAAAAGTTAATTTAGAATTAGATTTCTTTGATGGTCAAAAAGTAAATTTCGAAATTAAAACTATATCTAAAGAAGATGTTTTAAAACAATCAGACTTTTTAACATTACACGTACCTGCTCAAAAAAATTATGTAATTGACGAGGCAGAGTTTAAGCAAATGAAAGATGGCGTTATCATAGCAAATGCAGCTCGTGGTGGTGTCGTTAACGAAGTAGCATTAGTAAAGGCTATAGAAAGCGGTAAGGTATCTAGAGCAGCTTTAGATGTTTTTGAAAAAGAACCTAAACCAGAAATTCAATTATTGATGAACTCTGCATTATCATTAACACCTCATACTGGTGCAGCAACCAATGAAGCCCAAGATAGAATTGGTACAGAATTAGCAGAGCAAATTATAGATATTTTAAAATAATTAGTCATTAAATGTGACCTAATACAAAAAAATGAGTCCTACTTAATGTTAGGACTTTTTTTTGTAAATTGAAGTCTTACTAATTATTAACCTTATTTAAACAAATTATGTCAGGAATTTTAGACTTATTAAACAGTGACCTTGGTAAAACCATTATAAGTGGTGTATCTGGTTCTACTGGAACAGATCAAAACAAAACCAGTAGCGTTTTAACAATGGCTTTGCCAGTGTTAATGAAAGCTATGGAAAGAAATGCTTCTACACCAGAAGGTGCAGAAGGATTAATGGGTGCACTTAACGGTAAACACGATGGTAGCATATTAGATAACCTAGGAGGTTTATTTGGTGGTGGTGTTGATGATAACGTAAAGCAAGATGGAGATAAAATTTTAGGACATGTACTTGGAAGTAAAAGACAAGGTGTAGAAAAAATTATAGGAGAAAAATCTGGTTTAGATATGGGTTCTGTTGCTAATATTCTTAAAGTTGCTGCGCCAATTTTAATGGGAGTAATTGGTAAACAAAAATCACAAAACAACGTAAGCTCTTCTAGTGATTTAGGTGGTTTACTTGGTGGTTTACTTGGAGGAAGTTCTGCACAACAAGAACAAAGTTTTTTAGAAAAAATACTAGATGCAGATGGAGATGGTAGCGTAATTGATGATGTTGCTGGTATGGTACTAGGAAGCGCTAACAAAAAAGGCGGATTAGGCGGTTTGCTTGGTGGTCTTTTTGGAAAATAAAAGTTGAGCTCAATATATTTAAAAAGCCAAACATAAGTTTGGCTTTTTTTATTACTACAAATTGGCTTCACTCATTGACAAGACGTTTTCACTCATTGCTGCTTTATTACATCGCGTGTTCATAATACCTTTGAATTAAATAAATATAAAAATGACTTTTGAGCATTAATTGCTTCGGAATGATTTTTGTAACTTTAAAACATAAATAGCACAATGAAACAGATCACTTACATTTTTATCTTAGCACTTCTTTTAATAAGTTGTGGGACTACTCAATCTAATTCTAACTCTACGTTATCAGATGTTCCAGAAGAAGATATCGTTAGAATATCAAATGATGATATAGAATATGAAATTATAATTATAGAACCTGGATTTAATGCATGGTTAGCTTCTATTGCAAGACCAGAAGGTTACTATTCTCAATCATATATGGAAACGAGAAACAGGATTATGGTTATAGAGTGGAATAATAGAGTAAATCAACCACAACGCTATGACCCAAACCTTTATGAATTACAAATAGATTATAATCAAAATATAGATTATGGTTATGACGTTAATTATAAACTATTTAATTATTTTACATACTTTCAATTAACCTATAATCAACGATTATCATCTTTTGTTCCTAGAATTTAATTTATCTTTGCGTAGAAATTAATCTATGTTAAAGGCATTTAAAAAAAATTGGGACATCCAACAAAACTGGCAACTACTATTTCCGTTACTTGGCATTCTAGGTTTGGGTTATAGTAGTTTTAAGCTTGCATTAGTTTTTACAAAAACTTACCATATAGTCATAACTGGTATTCTGGCAATTATTCTATTTATAGTCTTATTAAAATTTATCTTATTTCTTTTTAAAAAGCTATCAAATAAATGGATAGTAGATTATAGATGGGAAATGATTAGAATTTTCATCGTTTTTGCTGTAACAGGTTCGTCTTCAATGTTAGTTGGAAAACCTATTATTAGAGCTATAGGAATTACTAAAGAAAACTTAAATCCTATTCTTTATTGGGTATTATTTATTATCATTGGGCTCATTTTCTATCAAATTTTATTAGTGACATTTGGTTGGCTATTTGGACAATTTAAATTTTTCTGGAATTTTGAAAAGAAAATGCTTAGACGTTTTGGTCTTGGTAAATTTTTAGATTAATGCAGCATAACAATTTACATTATATATTAAGGCTATTCACATTATTTGTGATAGCAGTTTTATTGATGCCTATTGTTGTTAAGTCCACCTTTATTTTTGAAGAGCATCATCATGACATTTGTATTGATGACCAAAAAGATTCTCATTTTCATGCTAAAGATTTACACTGTGAACTTTATAAGTTTACAGCTTTCAATTATTTTATTAGTATCATTAATTATAATGAGCATCAAATAAATAAGACGCCTAATAAAATAATAATCTCTAATTATTATTACTTAAATAATCATCGGTCTTTATCTTACTCTCTTAGAGGACCACCTTCATTAACTTAATTCTCGCACATTATCAATTTTTAATTAAACAAAATAACTAAATGAAGTTTTTTGTAATGCTATTTGCTATCTGTTTTTCGGGTATTGCAATGGCTCAAAAGTGCAGTTCTAAACTTAATGGAACGATTGACGATTTTCACGACGGAAGCAAAATAATAGGCGCTTCACTGTATATAAAATCACTAGATATTTATGCAATTACAGATTTAAATGGAAATTATAAATTTCTAAATCTCTGTGACGGTGTTTATAATATAACAGTCTCTCATATAGCTTGTGAAACTAAAACCTTAGATATTGAAGTAAAAGGTAATACGATTTACAATATTACTTTAGAGCATCATGTAGAAGAGTTAGAACAAGTTAATGTTAAGGGTGCTTCTCTAAAAGCCCAGACTAATTCTAGCCAAGAAACGCTATTAAAATCTCAAGATTTAGAAAATTATAGTTCTCAAAGTTTGGGTGATGCTTTAAAACAAGTAAGTGGTGTAAACTCTATAAATACTGGCAATACAATCGTTAAACCAGTAATTAATGGTTTACATAGTAGTAGAATTATTGTAATGACCAATGGTGTTAGATTACAAGATCAAGAATGGGGAATTGAACATGCTCCTAATATTGATATTAATTCTGCAGAAACCGTATCTGTCATTAAAGGCTCAGGAGCTTTAGCCTTTGGTGGTGATGCACTTGGAGGAGTTGTTGTTTTAAGTCCGCAACGTGTGTTTTTAAAAGATTCATTGTTTGGTAAAACAATTGCAAGCACACAAACAAATGGTAGAGGCTTAAGTTTATCCAGCAAGCTAACAAAAACCTTCAAAGATGGTTGGTATGTTTCTGGTCAAGGTACATTTAAAAAGTATGGAGATTTTAAAGCACCAGACTATAATCTCACCAATACAGGATTAAACTCTATAAGCTTTTCTTTAAATGGTGGTTTTAAAACTTTTGAAAAAGGATTTAATGTTTTTTATAGCTATTTAAATAACGAAATTGCCATTTTAAGATCATCTCATATTGGTAACGTAGAAGATTTAGTAACTGCAATTAATAGTCAACAACCTTTAATTATAGATGACTTTAGCTACGATATTAATGCACCAAGACAAGATGTAACTCACCAAATTTATAAAGCCGAATTTTATAAACGATTTAAAAAGTTTGGACGATTAGATTTACAATATGACTTTCAAAACAATCAACGTTTTGAATACGATATTCGTGTTGGAGATGATAGAGATAAGGCTGCCATAGATTTAGAATTAAAAACACATAGCTTAAAAACTTCATTAAAATTAGATAGTGATCATGGTAATATTTATGAAGCAGGAGTTACAACCAGCTTTCAAAATAATTTTGCAAACCCAAATACCGGAGTTCGTAGACTTATACCAGATTACGACAAATATGATGTTGGTGTATATGCAGTTGTAGATTTAACTATTAATGAAAAACTAAGATTAGATTTTGGAGCACGTTATGATTTTAATTATTATAATGCTAAAAAATTCTATCAAACATCGCGTTGGGAAGAACGTGGCTATGACAACGATTTTGCAGATTTAGTTATTGATGATTTAGGAACACAACTCTTGGTGAATCCTAAATTTGAATATCATAATGTGTCTGCTTCTACAGGAACGACATATAAGGTTAATGAAAATAATGCCTTATTATTTAATTATAGTTTGTCTAACAGAGCACCAAATCCATCAGAGTTATTTAGCGATGGCTTACACCACTCTGCTGCGAGAATTGAGTTAGGAGATTTGAGAATAAAACAAGAAACGTCTAATCGTTTTGCTTTTTCTTATCTTTTTTCTACGGAAAAATTAACTTTAAACTTAGAAACGTTTTATAATCACATTAATGATTTTATTTATGTTGAGCCTACTGGTACAGAGCAAACCTTAAGAGGTGCTTTTCCTGTATGGAGTTATAAACAAACCAATGCGTATTTATTAGGACTTGATCTTTCGTTAGATTACATGTTTACAAATGCATGGTCATTTAAAAATAGAAGTTCTATTTTGAAAGGTCATGATCAAAAATTAGATAGACCATTAATTGATATGCCATCTAATAAAACAATTAATAGTTTGCATTATAAAAATGAAAAATGGTATAATTTAAATGCTTCTATTGAAAGTGAATTGGTATTGCGCCAAAACAATTTTCCAGACAATAATTTTGAAACCTTTATACCAACAACTAACGAAACGGTACTTGTAGATATAAGTACTCCTCCTCCAACTTACCACCTTCTGCATTTACATAGTGATGTAACATTTGCATTAAGTGACAAAACAAATTTAAATGTTGGTGTAAGTGTACAAAATGTTTTAAATACCTCATATAGAAATTATTTAAATAGACTAAGATATTTTGCCGATGATCTTGGACGTAATGTAATGCTTCAAATACAATTAAATTATTAAACAATCAATAATATAAAATATAAAAACATATGAAAAATTTTAAATCAATATTAGCAATAGCAATAGTTTCAATACTGTTTACATCTTGTTCTAGTGACGATGATGCAAACCCTTTACCAATTAATGAAGAGGAAATTATCACAACCTTAAATGCTACTTTAACTTCTGCTGGAAATACAATAACGTTGTCATCTCAAGATTTAGATGGTGATGGACCAGATCTTCCAGTTATTACTGTTTCATCTGCCTTAGCAGCTAATACAACGTATACTGGTAGTTTAGATTTATTAAATGAAACTGAAGATCCTGCAGAGTCAATTACTGCCGAGATTGAAGAAGAAGATGATGAGCACCAATTTTTCTTTTCTAGTTCCTTAGTTAATACCGCATATTTAGATATGGATGCTGATGGAAATCCTGTAGGATTAGCCTTTACATTAACTACTAGTGATGCTGGCACAGGAAGTTTAACTATTATTTTACGTCATGAGCCAGTTAAATCTGCTGATGGAGTAAGCGATGGAGACATTACAAATGCTGGTGGAGAGACAGATATCTCTGTTACCTTTCCTATTAGTGTAGAGTAATTATAAAAAAATTGCTTAAATATAAAAACGCTCAACTTATCTAAGTTGAGCGTTTTTTTTAAATCTTTTAATTTATATCTATAATGGTTTCGTCTGGCTTATTTTCCGAAGAAAAAACAAATGTGTATAACCACATTAATGTAAATGTTGGGATGATATCCAACATTGGTAAAGCTTCTTCTACAAACGATATGGCTGCAGCTACTTTACCTTTTCTACCCTTGTAGAGTTTAGTCATTAACCAAGCAGATGCTGGTGCCCAAACAAAATCAAAAGGTGGAAAAATAAAAGACACATAACCCAAAGCATCAAACAAGATACTAAATGCTAGTTTTTTAGTTTTTGAAATATTATCTAATGTCATAGTTTTAATTATAATTTACTTAATATAAAGCAAATAGTATTCCAAAAAACCAAATTATGACAACTTTGCGTTTATAAGGTTTAAAAACTCTGTTCTGGTTTCTATATTTTCAAAAGCTCCTCTAAAACCTGAGGTTGTAGTTACCGAGTTCTGCTTTTGTACGCCTCGCATCATCATACACATGTGAGATGCTTCTATAACAACAGCAACTCCTTCTGGTTTAAGTGTATCATTAATACAGTCTAGAATTTGATGGGTTAAACGTTCTTGTACTTGAAGTCTTCTTGCAAAAACATCTACAATTCTTGGTAATTTACTTAAACCAACTATTTGACCATTAGGTATGTAAGCAATATGCGCTTTTCCGAAGAAAGGAAGAATATGATGTTCGCACAATGAGTAAACTTCTATATCTTTAACTATTACCATGTCATTATACTCTTCTTTAAACATGGCACTTCTTAAAATTTCTGCAGCATCCTGGTTGTAGCCTTGTGTTAAAAATTGCATGGCTTTTGAAGCTCGTTCTGGTGTTTTTAAGAGTCCGTCACGATTAGTATCCTCACCTAAATCTTCAATAATTTTTTTATAACGTTGTTTAACATCATCGGTCACTTGCATATTATATTCTTCAAATTTTTTATAAGGCATTGTAGATTTTAGTTTAATTTTTAATAAAAATACGTAAAAAAAATCACACAAAGTGATGTAAAAATTAGGGCAAGATTAACAAACCCTGAGTGTTTTTAACGTTTGCTTATGAAAATTTGAGCCTTACATAAGTAGATTTGTAAGACCTAACTGTAACATGCTAAATTTTTTGGTGTCTTTAATTTATTATAGATACTAATTACCAATTAACAAACCAATGAATTATCGATCATTACTTGCTGTTTTATTTTTAATTTGCTCATATACCTTCGCTCAAGAAAAGAAGCAATTACAAATTGAAAGAACCAATACTCCTCCAAAAATAGATGGAATTTTAGACGATGCTGTATGGCAAACTGCACAAGAGGCTAAAGGCTTTACGCAGTTTAGACCAGACGCTGGCGTAAAAGATTCTATAGGCAATCATACCATAGTTAAAATGACTTATGATGACAAGGCTATTTATGTAGCTGCGTATTTGTATGACGACCCAAATAAAATAATGAGACAATTTACAAGTAGAGATGATTTTGGACAATCTGATTTTTTTGGTCTTATATTAAACCCAAATAATGATGCACAAAATGATACCGAGTTTTTTGTTTTTAGTTCTGGTACACAAGCAGATGCAGTTGCAACTCCTAGTAATGGAGAAGATTTTGGATGGAATGCAGTCTGGGATAGTAAAGTAAAAATTAATGATGATGGTTGGGTTGTAGAAATGAAAATCCCCTACCGTGCACTTCGTTTTTCTAATCAAGAGGTACAAACTTGGGGAATTCAATTTCACAGACAATTTAGACGCTATCGTTCTCAATATACCTGGAGCCCTATAGATATCACAAAAGGTAATATTGGTTTATATCATGGAGAGCTTACTGGTATTAAAAATATAGAGCCTCCTACTCGATTGGCTTTTTATCCATTTTCTACAGGTATCATAAATAGCTTTGATGGTGATACAGAAACCGATTTAAAATTTGGATTAGATGTTAAGTATGGTATTACCGAAAACTTCACATTAGACATGACGCTTGTTCCAGATTTTAGCCAAGCAGGTTTTGATAACTTATCGCTAAACTTAGGTCCTTTTGAGCAAACATTTTCTGAGCAAAGACAGTTTTTTACCGAAGGTGTTGATCTTTTTAATAAAGGGAATCTGTTTTTTTCAAGACGCGTTGGGAGTGCGCCTTCAGGAAGAGTTGTACTCAACGAAAATGAAGAAACATTTAATAGAGCAAATGTTGTAAAAGTTTTAAATGCTGCTAAAATTTCTGGTCGTACAAAAAAGGGATTAGGAATTGGTTTTTTTAATGCTGTGACAGAAAAAACGTTTGCTACAACAAGAGATACAATCACTGGAGTTTTGAGAGAACAGGTTATAGAGCCACTTTCTAACTATAATATTTTAGTACTAGACCAACAGTTTAATCAAAATTCGTCTATTAGCTTAATTAATACTAATGTGACACGAAACGGTCATTTTAGAGATGGAAATGTTACAGCTTTGCTTGCAGATATTACAAATAAAAGAAATACTTATAATCTAATTGGTCAAGCAAAAATGAGTAATATTAATTTGCCAGATGAAACCTCTACTGGATTAAGTACTCTTTTTATTGCAAGAAAAGTACATGGTAATTATCGTTATAGTTTTGATCATAGTTACGCAGATACTAAATTTGATATTAATGATTTAGGACTTATTTTTAGAAATAACTACAACAATTTTGGAGTAGATTTTGGACATCGCATTTTTGAACCTACTAAAAATTTCATAAGTAGAAACTGGAATACATATATTAATTACACAAGATTAGCAGATCCAGGTGTGTTTACAGGTTTCGGTTTTGGTGGAAACATCAACTTTCAGCTTAAAGAAAAATTACACGGTTTTGGAGGTAATTTAAACATATTAGCAGGTAAACAATATGACTATTTTGAAGCCAGAAGAGACAATCGCTTTTTCGTCTATGAGAATAGAGTTAATGCTAGTGTCTATTTCTCATCTAATTATAATAATGTCTTTGCAATAGATATTAATACAGGTGGAGTTTTATTTTTTGAAGACGGTAGAGATACTAAAGAATATTGGATTGGTGTTGACCCAAGAGTTAGAATAAGTGACAAATTTTTGGTCATCTACTCTTTTGATATCAATAAAGTATATAAAGACAGAGGTTACGCAAATAACTCTAATGATTTAGATGACGAGATTGTATTTGGGCAACGAGATCAAACTACTGTAGTCAACCAAGTGAGAGGAACTTATAATTTTAATCCGTTTCATGCTTTGGGCTTAACATTTAGAAACTATTGGTCTGCAGTTGACTATGAAAATGAAGTCTATTTTTTAGAAGAAAATGGCCAGCTCCAAAATACAGGAAACACCTTTGAAAGCTTAGGTTTAAACAGTTCTAACGTAAATTTTAGCACATGGAATTTAGATTTAAACTATACTTGGCAATTTGCTCCTGGAAGCTTTTTAACAGCTCTTTATAGGAACCAATTATTTAATAGAGATAGAGATGCTACAAGACGCTATAACGAAAGTCTAGACACCCTTTTTGAGCAACCATTTCTTCACTCATTTTCGTTAAGGCTTCAATATTTTATAGATTATAATAATATAAAAGGTATTTTTAAAAAAAATGATAGAAACACTAATACTCTAAGCAGTATCTCTCAAAATAGTCAAAGACATTCTCGTTTTTTATAAATGATTAAAAATTCAGATTAAAATAGTATTTTCGATGTTGATTTAAAAACGATGATTAAAGCAAAAAACATTCATAAATATTACGGAGATTTACAAGTCTTAAAAGGTGTTGATTTAGACATTAAAAAAGGTGAAGTTGTATCTATCGTTGGTGCCTCTGGAGCAGGTAAAACAACATTATTACAAATTATAGGTACATTAGATCAAATTGAAAAAAACACAACTAGTCAATTGATTATTAATGATGTATCTATACCTCAACTTGGAGATAAGGCATTAGCAAAATTTAGAAATGAACATATAGGTTTTATATTTCAGTTTCATCAATTATTACCAGAGTTTACAGCATTAGAGAACGTGTGCATTCCTGCTTTTATCTTCGGAAAATCGCAGTCTCAAGCAGAAGTTCGAGCCAAAGAATTACTTGATTTTTTGGGTTTATCTCATCGTTACCATCATAAACCAAATGAATTATCTGGAGGAGAGCAACAACGTGTTGCAGTGGCAAGAGCACTTGTTAACAATCCAAGCTTAATTTTTGCAGATGAACCTTCTGGAAATTTAGATAGCGAATCTGCAGAGAACCTTCACAATCTCTTTTTTAAATTACGTGATGAATTTGGACAAACCTTTGTTATCGTTACGCATAATGAAGAACTAGCAGATATGGCAGACCGAAAATTAACAATGGTTGATGGTAAAATTGTTGGTTAAAAGAATAGAAATAGTAGAAAAAATGATAATCCTCCAATCATAATCATACAAGAATATACGAGTAAATCAATAGGTGGTTTATTTAAAGATTTTAGTTTTTTAGAATAGTTAAGATATAATATTAAGCCGACTACTATCATTACGACACTAACACTTAGTAATTGTAAATTATCCATGACATATTTACTCTACAACAATCAAACTTCTAGCTTCAATCTCAACACGTTTATTAAAAGTAAAATCAAAATAGTTAGCGTCTCCTTTAATACCAGTAACTTCTAATTTAGCACGTCCTGTTTCTAGTCCATTTTTATCAAATACCTTAACACGTAAAATCCCGTCAAAATCTTTATCAAAAATTAGATATAAGGTAAGTAAATTGTTGTTTCCTCCTAACGGATTATCTGTAATCTCAAACTTACCAGTACTTAAACCGCTTTTAAGTAAACTTGGTGATAGTTTAACTTTAGCCTCCAAAGTTTTATCTATACCTTCTGAGATGCCTTCAACAAATTCGGTTGCCGACTTGCCTACAGCTTCTCCTCCAGCGTTAATAGTTTCTTGAGTTTTATTCTTAACACGCTCACATGAAAGCACCATAAATAAAATGCAAACAAAACTAAATATAGATAATCTCATAGTTTTTAAAATTAAGCCATAAAAATAATAGAATTATTTGTAGTAGTAATTACTATTGCGCCTTCATTTAAAGAAATGTAAATTTGTAAACAAACAAATTATAGCCTTTTGAACAAAAAAGACCTCAAAGAATTTCTAGACACAAAAGTAGAGCAGTATAATCATCCTAAATTTATTGAGAGTGATCCTATTCAAATTCCGCATCAATTTTCTAAAAAGGAAGATATAGAAATTTCAGGGTTTTTAACAGCAACTATTGCTTGGGGAAATCGTAAAAGCATCATCAATAATGCTAATAAAATGATGAATTTTCTCGATCAGTCGCCTCACGATTTTATTATAAATCATGAAGATAAAGACTTACAAAACCTCCTACCCTTTGTTCATAGAACTTTTAATGGTAATGATTTTATTCAGTTTATTGCTAGTTTAAAACATATCTATACCAATTACAACGGATTGGAAAATGTGTTTTCTAATATTTCCGAAGAAAAAAATCTTCAACACTCTATTCATAATTTTAAAAACATTTTTTTTGAAATTGACCATCTAGAACGCACTAAAAAACATATTAGTGATCCGCTAAAAAATTCGGCAGCAAAACGTATAAACATGTTTTTGCGTTGGATGGTTAGACAAGATAATAATGGCGTAGATTTTGGTATATGGAAAACTATTTCACCTGCTTTATTATCGTGCCCACTCGATGTGCACTCAGGAAATGTTGCAAGAAAATTAAAGCTACTTAAACGAAAACAAAATGATGGCAAAGCCCTTTTAGAACTAGATACAGCTCTACGTAAATTAGACCCAAATGACCCTGTAAAGTATGACTTTGCTCTATTTGGTTTAGGTGTTTTTGAAAGTTTTTAATTATAATAAAACCAAATAGTATATTTTTGCGTAAACACTCTACCCAAATCAATTGATTATATGCAAAGCCCAAAACTCCCTAAAAATGAGTTACAACGTTTAGATGCAGTAAAATCTTATAATATTTTAGATACTCTTCCTGAGAGTAACTATGATGATATTACTCAATTAATAGCCACAATTTGTGATGTGCCTATTTCTTTAATTACTGTGCTAGATGAAAATCGTAACTTTTTTAAATCGCATTACGGTATACCGTTTAGTGAATCACCACGAGATATTTCATTTTGTGGTCACGCTATTTTACAAGATGAAATTTTAATTGTAAGTGACGCTCGTCTAGACGATCGTTTTATTGACAATCCTTTAATTAATGATCTACAAGCTATTTTTTATGCTGGTATGCCTTTAATTGATCCTGATGGTTATAATCTTGGTAGTATATGTGTTTTTGATCATAAGCCTAGAGTGCTTAATGACAACCAAATTGAAGCACTTAAGATTTTAAGTAAACAAGTAATTAATCTTTTTGAGCTTAGAAAAAAGAATGCTATACTAGAAAAAGCCAAATTAGAGTTAGAAAAACGTAATCATCAATTAAACGCTTTTGCAAGTCATGTATCTCATGATTTAAAATCGCCTTTAGCAAATATTATTTCGCTGACTGATTTATTACGAAATGAAAATATAGGTAAGTTATCTACAGATTCTAACGAATATCTAGATTATATAGAAGAATCTACTACAATACTAAAAGATTATATTGATGGTATTTTATTGCATTACAAGGCTAATGAGTTATTAAAATCTAAACGCGAAGATGTTAAATTAGATGATGTATTTGAAGACATTAAACAAATTTTAATTTCTAAAACAGATAAATTAATCTACCCTAAAGGTTTACTTATTAAAAACATTAATAAAGCTGCCTTATCGCAAATTTTAATCAATTTAGTAGATAACGCTTTAAAATATAACGATAAGCCTAATCGACAAATAGAAATAACTTATGAATCAACCTCGTTAAATCATAAATTTAGCGTGATTGATAATGGTATAGGAATTGAAAATGATAAATTGACCTATATATTTGAGATTTTTAAAACAATAAAAAATGATCATGGTAAATCTAGTACTGGAATTGGACTTAGTACAGTAAAAGATTTAGTAGAAAAACTAGGTGGTACTATTAGTGTAAAATCTAATATTGGCCAAGGTAGTACGTTCTCATTTACGCTGGCCAAATAGTATTTTATCCAAAAAAGCTATATAAAAAAAGCTGCTAGACCATTTAAGGTTAGCAGCTTTTTGTTTGAAGTTAAATTATAATTAGCCTTTTAACCAAGCTTTTCTAATTTCAATTTGTTTAGCAGTAGCAGTCTCTGCTTCTACTATTTTTTTAGCCATAGTGTAAGACTGTGTTAACACTGCCTCAATAACAATTTCTTTGCCTTCTCTTTCTAGTACAACATTGATACCTTGTCCTGGTTTCCATTGGTACATAGAGCCTATCATAGCTTGTGCGTTAGCAATAGTTAACTGTTCTCCATTAACGGTTTTAATTACATCTCCTGGTAAAACACCTTGGTCTGCCCAAAAAGTGTTGTTTTTTACACCTTCTGAAAAGAAAATTTTCATTGTTTCACGATCTCCATCAAAAATAAATCCTTTTCCATCTTGTATGTAAGATGTCTCTACCTTAGATTCTTTAAATGTTAATCCAACTTTATTAAAAAATTGCTCATAATCAATTGGTGTGGTACCAACAACATGAGTGTTTAAAAATGCACCTATAGATGGGTAAGTCATTGCTGTTATTTCTTCAATAAGATTATCATCTACAAATGGCTTTTCTTTACCATATTTAGCCGATAACTCTTTCATTAATGATAACATACTTCTATTACCATTACTTTCTTCTCTCATTAAAATATCTATACACATACCAATTAAAGCACCTTTTTGGTAAACGTTATAATAATTAGAAGCATAAGGTTCTTCAACAACATTTTCACTCATTGTAGTAAAACTCATGGTATCATCCATACCTGTTGAGATTGCTATTTTTTGTTGTATAGTTTGATAAAAAGTGTCGTTATCTACAAGACCTTCATAAACTTGAAAATGTTGTGCAAAATACTCTGTTACACCCTCATACATCCATAAATGTTTTGAGAAAGTTGGTTCATAATAATCAAAATAATGTACATCTTCAGAATGTACAGATAGTGGTGTTACAATATGAAAAAACTCATGAGCAACAACATCAATCATAGACGCAGCTAATTGTTCTTTTGATGATTGCTCACGTAACACAACAACTGTAGATGTATGATGCTCTAATGCTCCAAAACCTTTTGGAGATCCTTCACTACCATCAGACAAATACAAATAAATATCGTAACGAGGTGTAGAATCTACATCTCCTAAATAGGCTTTTTGAGCTTCCATCATTTTATAAACAGTCTCTTTCATACTTGCAGCAGTATGTACGTTATTTGGAGAATATACGCTTAGTACAATTTTAATATCACCAACCATAAACTCTTCTACATCTAACTTACCGTACATCATTGGGTTATCTGTAATATCAAAATATCTAGGAGCAAAATATGATGTTGTAATTTGAGTGCCATCACTACTAGACTTTGTATTAGTATTTTGTAAAGCCGATGTGCGTACAAAACTTGCAGGAGCAGTTACGTCTAAAGTATACTGAGCATTTTTTAAAGAATCAAAATAACCAATAAAACCATGTAAGTTTAAAACATAATTATTTGGTTCTATATTTGTACCAGATGGAGAAAAAGGAATTTCTCCTCCAATACCTCCAACCGCTTCTTGGTCAAAAGTATCGTTAACTAAATACTCAATTTTATCAAGATTGGTAGCATCTGCAATAGTCCAAGTATTATCATCTACTCGAGTAACACTCATTTCATTTCCTTTATAATCTAAAGCTTTAAAATCATCTACATACTTACCAAAATCACTAATAGAGTAAGTACCTTGAACTACTTTTGGCAATCTATAGGTTACTGTTTCCTCAATAAAACGTCCTGGATTTATAACCACAGGTGCTTTATCATCTTTTACAGAAGATAGATTTATAGCAGTAGAAATAGGATTAGCAGTAGCCAAATCATTTACCGTAGATTTTGAACCTCCACAAGAAAAAAGTAAGGCACCTAAGGCAACAGTTGATAAAATATGTTTCATATAAATATTAAATTAGTTTAAAATTGTCAAATTTGACGCACAAATCTACAATCTGTTACCAGTAATTTAGCTAAGGTTTTGTTAAAATGGTATTTTTACAAAATGCAAAAACCTGTAATAAGCATATTAATACCATTTAAAAATACTGCGCAGTATTTAAGTGAATGTCTAAACTCTATAGTTAATCAAAGTTATACTAATTGGGAACTCATAATAATAGATGATCACTCTACAGATGAGAGCTATGCTACTGTTTTCGCTTTTGCGGAAAAAGATAAACGCATTACACTTCTTAAAAATACAGGTCATGGAATTATAGAGGCTTTACGTTTAGCGTATTCTAAAAGTAACGGAACCTATATCACAAGAATGGATAGTGATGATATTATGCATTCTTCAAAATTAGAGCTTATGCTCAACGATTTACAAACTTATGGCAAACAACATTTAGCATTAGGCTTAGTTAAATATTTTAGTGAAAATGGTATTGGAGATGGCTATGCCAAATATGAATCTTGGTTAAATAACTTAACTAAAGAAGGTAAAAACTATGATGAAATTTATAAAGAATGCGTTATCCCATCACCTTGTTGGATGATACATAGAAATGATTTTGATTTATGTGGAGCCTTTAACACTAATCGATATCCAGAAGATTATGATTTAGCATTTAGATTTTATAAACATAAAATAAATTGTATTGCAACTACATCTCTTTTACACTATTGGAGAGATTATAGTACTCGCGCTTCTAGAACAGATGATCATTATGCCGAAAATCATTTTTTAGAACTTAAACTAGATTACTTTTTAAAATTAGATTATGACATAAAAAGACCACTAACAATTTGGGGTGCAGGTCAAAAAGGAAAAAAGGTTGCCAAACTATTAAAAGCTAAAAAAATCCCTTTTAATTGGCTTTGCGATAACCCTAAAAAAATTGGAAAGCATATATACGATGAACTACTCTACAGCTATACATACTTAGAGAATTTAGAGAATCCTCAAACTATAATTTGTGTCGCTAATACTGAGGCGCAATTAGAAATAAAAAACTTTCTAAACTCACGAGAGATGAAGTCAATGCTAGATTATTTCTTTTTCTGCTAAAAAGTTAAAATTGTCAAAACCAAAACCCACAAATCCCACATCATTTTCTATATTTGAATTTTAACAATAACAATCCCAAAAACAGGAATGCAGTTTAAACATCCAGAACTTCTTTACGCTCTACTACTGCTCATAATTCCTATTATTGTTCATTTATTTCAGCTTAGAAAATTTAAGAGTGTAGCATTTACAAATGTTCAGTTTTTAAAAGAATTAACCATACAAACTCGTAAAAGCTCACAAATTAAAAAATGGCTAACATTACTAACAAGAATGTTACTACTTGCTTGCGTAATCATTGCATTTGCGCAACCATATATATCTAAATCTAACAGTTTTAATACTAAAAGTGAGACCGTAATCTATTTAGACAACTCATTTAGCATGCAATCGCCCAGTGATAATGGTAGTTTACTAAATATTGCTATTAAAGATATTATAGAAAATGTAGATGAAAATGACCAAATTTCGGTGTTTACTAATGATGCAAATTTTATAAATACAAGTCTCAAAGCCATTAAAAATGATTTAATTCAACTAAAACATTCTCCAAATCAATTGGCTTACGATGCAGCTATTTTAAAAGGCAAGCAACTATTTAGTGATGACGAGAGTACTATTAAAAACTTAGTTTTAGTGTCTGATTTTCAGCAAAAAAAGGATAATCTAACCGCTATTAATGATAGTACTATTAAGGTAAAATTGGTGCATCTAAAACCCTCCAATCAAAATAATATTGCTATTGATAGTGTTTATATTTCTAAAACTACGGTAGAAAATCTAGAACTTACTGTACGTTTAAAAAACCAAGGTGACGCAATTGAAACGTTACCAGTATCATTATTTAATGATGATAAACTTATTGCAAAATCAGCAGTAGATATTACAGATGAATCAACAACGAGTTTTACTATACCTGCAAATTCCATATTTAATGGTAGACTAGTTATAGATGATCGTAACTTACAATATGATAATACACTTTACTTTAATATCGACCAGAGAGAAAAAATAAACGTTCTATCCATTAATGAAGTCGCAGATACTTTTCTACAAAAAATTTTTACGAGTGATGAGTTTCAGTATACAGCATTAAATTTTGCTGCTTTAAATTATAATACGTTAGAGCAACAAAATTTGATCATATTAAATGAGTTAAATGATATCCCAAACTCACTAACAACTGCTTTAAAATCGTTTACAGATAATGGAGGCAAATTATTAATTATACCATCTAACAATATTAGAATTAATAATTACAACCAACTATTTAATGCGTATGGCTTATCTGGCTTTCGTGAGTTAAATACTATAGAAAAGAAAATTACAACAATTAACTACTCACACCCATTAATAATTAATGTTTTTGATAAGAGAGTATCAAATTTTCAATATCCAAGAGTTAATAGTTTTTATACTAATACAACCAATTCTACATCTTCTATACTAAGCTTTGAAGATGGTACCTCTTTTCTTGGACAAGGTGGTAACGTGTATCGATTTTCGGCTTCAATAGAAGATAAAAATTCTAATTTTAAAAACTCTCCATTAATTGTTCCTGTATTGTACAATATTGGCAAGCAAAGCTTAAAAACGGGTAATTTATATTATAACATTGGAGAAGAAAACACAATAGATATTGCGACACAACTTCAGCAAGATGATATTTTAACTTTAGTAAATGGTGATAACTCTGTTATACCATTGCAACAAACCTATGACAATAAAGTAGAATTAATTACAAACACATATCCTGATGTTGCTGGAATTATTTCTGTAAATAATAAAAATACGTTTCTTAAAAAATTAAGCTTTAATTTTAATCGCAGTGAAAGTAAACTCAATTATTTTGATACTCAAAGTATTAATAACGTAAGCATTGATAATTCTGTAGCCACTGCCATAAGCAATATTAAAAGTGCCACTAATGTTAACGAACTATGGAAATGGTTTGTTATTTTTGCAGTGATTTTCTTAATCATTGAAATGCTCATCTTAAAATTTCTGAAATGAACGTACTTGTAAAATCTGCCACTATAGTTGACCCTAAAAGCGATTTTCACAATCAAACCGTTGATATTTTAATTGAAAAGGGATTAATTTCTCAAATCTCTAATCGCATTCAAAATCCTAAAAACTACAAAGAAATTACACTAGATAACCTTCATGTTTCTCAAGGTTGGTTTGATAGTTCGGTTAGTTTTGGAGAGCCTGGTTTTGAAGAACGTGAGACGATAGAAAACGGACTTAAAACTGCTGCACACTCGGGATTTACTTCGGTTGCAGTAAATTCTAACACCAATCCTGTGATTGATAGTTATGCAGATATTTCTTTCTTAAAATCTAAATCTACCAAACACGCTGTTAATTTGCTTCCTATTGGAGCTTTAACCAAACATAGCGATGGCACAGATTTAGCAGAGTTATTTGATATGACCTCTGCAGGAGCAGTTGCTTTCTATGATTATCAAAAACCAATTGACAATCCAAATTTGATGAAGCTCGCTTTGCAATATGCCAGCAATTTTGGTGGTTTGGTTTGCTCATTTCCGCAGGAATCAAAAATTAGTGGATTAGGAGTTATGAACGAAAACGTGACGAGCACATCCTTAGGTTTAAAAGGAAATCCTGCTTTAGCTGAAGAATTACAAATCGCAAGAGATTTATTCATTTTAGAATATACCGAAGGTAAATTACACATCCCAACAATATCTACAGCAAAATCTGTAGATTTAATTAGAGCAGCAAAGGAGAAAAAATTAGATATAACTTGTAGCGTCGCCATTCATAATTTAGTCTTTACAGATGAAAATTTAACATCGTTTGATACCAATTTAAAAGTCACGCCTCCTTTGAGAACTCAAAACGATATTGATGCCTTAATTGTTGGTCTCAAAGATGGTACAATAGACATGGTCACAAGCGATCACAACCCAATTGACATCGAGCATAAAAAGATAGAATTTGATTATGCTAAGTATGGCACTATTGGTTTAGAAAGTGCTTTTGGAGCATTGAATTCTATATTTACAATCAAAAAAACTGTAGAATTATTGACTAAAGGAAAAGAGCGTTTTAAAGTAGAAAGTGCTTCAATTACCGTTGGAAAAGAAGCTAACTTAGCTTTGTTTAATCCTGATGAAACTTATAATTTTTCTTCGGAAAACATCATATCTACCTCAAAAAATTCTATGTTTTTAGATACGGAATTAAAAGGAACAGTTTACGGTATTATTGCAAACAATCAACTGATTTTAAAATAAATTCATGCAAAACACAACAGACAATAATGATAAGCTAGCAATAGTTGCATATATCACACTAATTGGCACATTAATAGCTTTCTTTTTAAATAGAGACGTTAGAAATCCGTTAGTATCTTTTCACGTACGCCAAGCCTTAGGGTTGTGGTTATTACAATTTTTATTAGGCTATTTTATTGGAGCTTTTGACAGTTGGATGATTTCAATGTCATTTTGGATTTTCTTTATCGCTCTTTTTATCTACGGAATAATTGGAGCAGTTGGTAAAAAAATGAATGAAGTGCCAATTTTAGGACCATTTTTTCAAAAGCTTTTTTCATCAATAGGAGAATAATCTATGACTTTACAACACATCACAAGACCATCATCGCTAAAAGAAAATGCACCATTACTCATCATGTTACATGGATATGGAAGCGATGAAAACGATTTATTCTCATTTGCACAAGAATTACCAGAAGAGTTGTTTATAATTTCGGTAAGAGCGCCTCATCCAATGCAACCTTACGGTAATGCTTGGTACGCTATAAATTTTGATGCCAATCAAAACAAATGGAATGATGTCGAGCAAGCTGTAGAATCTCGTGATAATATTGCAAAATTTATTGACGAAGCTTGTGCCGAATATCCCGTTAATAAAGATAATGTAACACTTCTTGGATTTAGCCAAGGTACCATATTAAGTTATGCAGTGGCACTCACCTATCCAGAAAAAGTAAAAAATATTATTGCTTTGAGCGGTTACGTAAGTGACGATATGCTTAACGACGATTTAGAAAGCAAAGATTTTTCTAACCTTGATTTTTACTGTTCTCATGGTAGTGTAGACCAAGTTATCCCAATTGATTGGGCAAGAAAAGCACCTGTGTTTTTAGATAAACTTAATATTAAAAACACCTTTTCAGAATTCCCTGTTGGTCATGGTGTTGCGCCTCAAAATTTTTATGAGTTAAAGGCTTGGTTGGAGACACGTATTTAATGATATTGCCATTGCAAATGTAGAACTAAGCACTGTATCGTTTATAATTAAAAAACTTATGTCTTTGTTGATATTATCTATCAACACATAATTTATAACCTAATGCTATTGGTAAAAAAATTATTGAGGCTCATAAATTTTACTCATGAACAACTACCTTCTCACAAACCAAAAAACCAAACGTTTAAAGTTTAGATTAGTCACTAAAGATGATTATAATACATGGTTTCCACTTTTCGCCGAAAAAAACGTCGATAAATTTTTAGGGATGCCAAGCGGTTTATCACAAACCGAGCAGTGCGACTATTGGTTCAAAAAAGTTTGGCATAGATACGAGAATAACCTAGGTGGCATGAATGCTCTTATAGATAAAGAAACAGGCGATTTTATTGGACAAAGTGGTTTGTTAATTCAAACCGTTGAAGACGAAGAACGACTAGAAGTGGGTTACTCTATTCTTCCAAAATTTTGGGGTAAAGGTTACGCTCAAGAAGCTGCTAAAAAATGTAGAGACTTTTGTTTTGAAAATGAACTCTCAAACAATGTGATATCTATGATGCATGTAGATAATATTGCTTCGGAAATCGTCGCCATCAAAAATGGGATGTCTTTTGAAAAACAAGTTGATACCTATAAAGTATTTAGTATCTCAAAAGACGAATGGTTAAAGCTCTAGTAACTTAAGGTTGATATAAAATAGACTCTATAACTTTAAATTTTAAATTCTTTTTATCTTCAATATCGTAGGCCAGAAGCATTTCTCCCCAATATGTACCATCTGTAAAGCTAGCAATTATCCATTTATGATTTAACATTCTAACTTGGTCAATGAGCATTTTATTATCTGTCATTGATGCATAAGGCACTAAAGGATGATCGTCTGTATCATAAATATTAAGATTCATAAGCTCATCTTTTATAAATGGTACAAACTCAGCTATACGATACCCTTGATTTTCCCAATAAGTCATGGCATCATCATTAGTATCAAACCTAAACGTATAAAGATTTGTAGTTTTATCATCTTCTAAAAATTGAATAGAATCTTTTAACTGCGTATTCTTTTGCATATAATTAGTAAGTTTCTCGTCGTAACTCTCAATTATATTTTTTGAGTTCACAAATTGAAAAATTACGAGTAGTAACGTAAAAATAAACAGGTACATAAAAAGTCTTTTCTTCATTTCTTATAATTCTATTTGTAAGTTATCGTAGGCTAAATAAACGTTTTTTGGTAGGGTTTGTTGTACTTCATCATGAAAACCAAGATAGTGGCTTATATGTGTTAAATATGCGGTTTCTGGTTTTACTATGTCAATAAAATCTAGAGCTTCTTTTAAATTAAAATGTGATATGTGTTCTTTTTCTCTTAAGGCATTAACTACCAATATCTTTACACCTTTTAATTTTTCGACTTCATCAGCTGCAATCGTTTTCATATCTGTGAGATACGCGAAATCTCCAAACCGATACCCAAAAACCTGAAGTTTGTGATGGTAGCCATTAATTGGCATGACTTGCAAATTCCCGAGGAGAAAAGCTTTATTTTCTATTTCATGCTGAATGACGCTAGGTACTCCAGGATACTTCTCTGCTGTGGTAAAAATATAATTAAATCGCTTTCTCAATTCGCCTAAAACGCGTTGGTGCGCATAAAATGGAATATCACCTTGACGAAAGTAAAACGGTCTTATATCATCCAGTCCTGCAGTATGATCTGCATGTTCATGTGTAAAAACAATACCATCAATTTTACTACAATTTGCTCTAAGCATTTGTTGTCTAAAGTCTGGACCGCAATCAATAACATACGCATAATCATCCCACTCTATTAGAACAGAAACGCGTAGTCTTTTGTCTTTAGAATTCGTACTTAGACATACAGGATGATTGCTTCCTATAACTGGAATTCCTTGTGATGTACCTGTACCTAAAAATGTAATCTTCAAGCTAAAATTGTTTCAAACAAAAATAACCTTATTTTTTTGTTTGACCTGCTATTTTAATATCTTTGTGTAGTTGACAAACCCAAAACACAAGATGGAAATAACCTTAAAAGGAGACAAAGAGTTTGATGAGATTCCTTCGTTGAAAACGAAATGTTTACGAATCAACTTAAACGAAAATATCTACGGTACCTTTGCTGAGATTGGTGCAGGACAAGAAACTGTACGTCAGTTTTTTAGAGCTGGTGGAGCATCTGGTACAATTGCAAAAGCAATGTCTGCTTATGACAAAGCTTTTAGTGATGCTATTTATGGTATTGAGAATGACAAGCGTTATGTTACAGAAGCGCGACTTAGAAAAATGCTAGACCATGAGGTTAATCTTGTAGAAGAGCGAATTTTAAGAGAGACGCATCCTAATAAGATGTTTTTTGCTTACGCAAATACAGTTGCTACAATTGATTTTGCGAAGAAATATAAAGGACATGGTTGGGTAGGTATAAAATACCAAGTAGATCCAGATCAAGGTTATAATGAAATTGTACTGCATTTAAGATTTAAAGAAACAGATGCTAGATTACAACAAGAAACGTTAGGTGTTTTAGGTACAAACTTAATATATGGTGCTTTTTATAAGTACAATGAGCCTAAGAAATTGTTGCGTTACCTGTATGATCATTTAGACAAAGACCAAGTAGAAATTGATACTATTAATTTTGAAGGTCCTGTTTTTGAAGATATTGATAATCGTTTAATGAGTTTGCAACTTGTTAAAAATGGTATGACAGATGCTGTAATGTTTGCTCCAGATGGTAATAACGTATTACCTGCTAGAGTTCTTTATAAAAAAAATATACTAGCGTTACGTGGTAGTTTTAGACCAGTAACAAAAGTAAATATGGACATGTATAAGAAATCTTATGAAATGTTCATTAAAGAGAATAAAGTAGATCTAGATAAAACTCAAGTTATTTTTGAAATCACACTTTCTAACCTAAGAGCAGAGGGAGAAATTGATGAACAAGATTTCATGGATCGTGCAAAATTATTGTGCTCATTAGGACAAACCGTTTTAATATCTAACTTTCAAGAATATTATAAATTAGTAGAATACTTCTCTCAATATACTAGAGCACGTATGGGATTAGCAATGGGAGTTAATAACCTAGTAGATATTTTTGATGAGAAATATTATCGTCACTTAAGTGGTGGTATTTTAGAAGCATTTGGTAAATTATTCTATAAAGATTTGAGAGTATATCTATACCCAATGAAAAATGAGGATGGTACAATTACAAATAGTGAGAATCTAAAAGTGCATCCAAGAATGAAAGAACTTTATAAGTTCTTTAAATATAATGGCAAGGTTGTAGATATATCTGAGTATGATGAGTCTACATTATCGGTATTTTCTAGAGAAGTTTTAAAAATGATTGCTAAAGGAGATGATGGTGATTGGGAACATATGTTGCCAGAAGGTGTTGCAAATCTCATAAAAGAGAAAAGTCTTTTTGGTTGTGAAACTGAACAAGCGTATTTAGGAGAATAATTATAAATTAAATATAAAAAAAAACCACATGGACTTCATGTGGTTTTTTTGGTTTATTACTGTCTTCTATTATTAATATAGAATGATGTGTTTTATACTATTCAGTTAATATTTGAGCTGTATGATCTTTCGTTTTCACTTTGGTAATTACATCTTCAATAACACCTTTTTCATCAATGACAAAAGTGGTTCTATGTATACCATCATATTCTTTTCCCATAAATTTCTTTGGTCCCCAAACACCAAATGCTTCTATTACAGATTTGTCTTCATCTGCTAAAAGTGGATATTTAAAATTATATTTATTTTTAAAATTAGATTGACGTTTAGCACTATCTGCACTTACACCCAAAATTTCGTAACCTTGAGATTGAAAACGCTCATAATTATCATTTAAATTACAAGCTTCGGCTGTACAACCAGGAGTACTAGCTTTTGGATAAAAGAAAACAACCAGTTTTTTTCCTTTATAATCTTCTAAAGAAACTTTGTTTCCTTGCTCGTCTAACGATGAAAAATTTGGAGCTTGATCTCCTGCTTTTAATTGTGTCATAATTGTTAACTTTGGTTTTAGTAAAAATACAACATATGACGAAGCAAGAAAAGGTAGATTTTGTTATTAATACGTTAAAAGAATTGTACCCAACAATTCCTGTTCCCTTAGATCATAAAGACCCATACACGTTATTAATTGCGGTTTTGATGTCTGCTCAAAGCACAGATGTTAGAGTTAATAAAATAACACCTCTTCTATTTGCAAAGGCAGATAATCCTTATGATATGATAAAATTATCTGTAGAAGAAATTCGTGAAATTATAAAACCTGTTGGTTTATCTCCTATGAAAAGTAAAGGGATTTATGGCTTATCTCATATTTTAATAGATAAACATAATGGCGAAGTGCCAAAAACTTATGAAGAATTAGAAGCCTTACCTGCAGTTGGTCACAAAACTGCTGCTGTTGTTTTATCACAAGCATTTGGCATACCTGCATTTCCTGTAGATACTCATATACATCGTTTAATGTACCGCTGGAATTTAACTAACGGAAAAAATGTTGTACAGACCGAAAAAGATGCTAAACGCCTATTTCCGGAGGAAATATGGAACGATTTACATCTCCAAATTATTTGGTATGGTAGAGAGTACTCACCAGCCAGAGGTTGGGACTTAGATAAGGATATCATTACAAAAACTGTAGGAAGATCTTCAGTTTTGAAAGATTATTATGCTAAGAAGAAATGATAACATTAAAAATCTTACACCAATATTAGTATGGCTAGTAATTTTTTCATGTTCTAAAAGAAAAGAAGATAATAGATATGACTTGTATTTAACGTATTACAAACATTCAATATCTATAAATCTTCCAAACAGTTTAGACTCTCTAAATATTTGGGATAATTTTTCTGATAATGTTATTGATGATAGAAGATGTTATCGAGTTCAAAACTCGAAATTAGGAATAATGATGGAGAGTGGTATGTTCTATAACATTAAAGATAAAACTCAATTTGAACAATTCACAATTTCAGAACCTGGCGTGTTCAACAAATTTGCTCCTTTTGAATTAAAAACTTGGGTTTTAAATACTAAACAACTACTAAAAGAAGAAAGAGCAAACATTGAAGTTAAAACAGATTCGTTAGTCATAAATAAATTAAAATTTGGAGTTATTAAGGTTGTTTCACCATCGTATTATGAAGGTATAGACAAGTCAATAATTTTAGCTACAAATTTAAATGGAGAATTAATAGAGTTTGTGTTTTATACAAACTTACCTAACAGGGAAAATTTCTTTAATGAAGCTGTAGCTTCAATGGAAACTTTAGAAATAAAAAGTGGTAAATAATAAGAGATTCCTGTCTTGGTAAGAATAAAAAAAGTCCCAAGGACTAACGACTTGGGACTTTTTCAAATTTAGTTTTGAAGCGCTTCAAACTTCAAATTATTGCATTGTATAACACTTAAAGCTTTGCTGTAATTCAAAAGAAAATCTATTGTCTCTTCTTTTGGGTTTAGGTTGTTTTGTTTTTTAGGACATGCTGAGTAAAGTTTTGCCATTTTACGTTTTTTAGTTTGTTATATTTCTATAAACGCAACAAAACCTACTTTATTATATCAATTTGTTAAAACAATATTATTTTGGTCTATAACCTTTCTTAAATTTATGAGTGCATAACGCATTCTCCCAAGTGCAGTATTAATGCTAACACCAGTGCGCTCTGAGATTTCTTTAAAACTCATATCTTTATACATACGCATGACCAAAACTTCTTTTTGATCTTCAGGTAATTCTTGTATAAGTCGTCTAAGGTCACAATCTACTTGGTCTTTAATCATTCGTTTTTCAGCATTTAATGACGAATCTCCAAGCACAGAAAAGATATTAAAATCACCAGCATTATCAAATTTTGGCATTCTATTATTTCTACGGAAATGGTCTATAACCAAATTATGAGAGATTCTCATTACCCATGGTAAAAATTTACCTTCTTCATTATATTTCCCAAGTTTTAAATTCTTAATAACCTTAATAAAGGCATCTTGAAAAATATCTTCGGTGATATCTCTATCAAATACTTTTGAGTAAATAAAACTGTAAATTCGTTGTTTGTGTCTGTTAATAAGAGTAGAAAGAGCGCTTTCGTCTCCATTCATGTAGTTCTTAACTAAAACAGCGTCGGTGATAAGCTCGTGTCTCATAATAATTACTTTAATGGCAAAGAATTTAATCTTAGCTTGGGGTTAAATGTTTAAAGTAATCTTACGTTATAGGCAACTAGGTTTTAACTGTTTGTATTTCAAATATAACAACAATCATTCCGTAATTCCAAAAAAACAGACCAAACTTTAACATTTTAACAAACAATAATCAATTTTAAAGGCATTTATAAAAGACTTATCTTTGCAATTAAATTTCGTCAAAACACCTATGAGCACTAATATATTAGACCTTAATCCTAAAGAAAACATCATTATTAAAGGTGCAAAATTGCACAACTTAAAAAATATTGATGTGGTTATACCAAGAAATAAATTAGTGGTTATCACTGGTTTATCTGGTTCTGGAAAGTCTAGTTTAGCATTTGACACCTTATATGCAGAAGGTCAACGTCGTTATGTAGAAAGTTTATCTAGTTATGCTCGACAATTTTTAGGGCGACTTAATAAACCAAAAGTTGACGTTATAAAAGGAATAGCTCCTGCAATTGCTATAGAGCAAAAGGTAAATAGTACAAATCCTAGATCTACTGTTGGTACAACTACAGAAATTTATGATTATTTAAAACTGCTTTTTGCTAGAATAGGTAAAACATATTCACCTATATCTGGTAATCTAGTTAAAAAGCATCGCACTAAAGATGTTTTAGATTTAGTTAAATCTTTTGATGAACGTGAAAAGCTCTTACTCCTCTCTCCTATTATATTAGAAGAAGGTCGCACGATGGCAGATAAACTTAGCGTACTTAAACAGCAAGGTTACGCTAGAATACAATATAAAAATGAAGTTTTACGTATAGATGATGCTATTGATAAAAATATAGATAAGGATGTTTTTTTGGTCGTAGACCGTATAATTGTAAAACATGAAGATGATTTTTATAACAGGTTAGCAGATGCAATCGAAACCTCATTTTTTGAAGGAAAAGGCACCTCTATAATAGAATCGTTATCTAATAATAAACGAACTGAGTTTAATAATAAGTTTGAATTGGATGGGATGACGTTTTTAGAACCAAATCCTCACTTATTTAGTTTTAACAATCCATATGGTGCTTGTCCTAAATGTGAAGGTTATGGAGATGTCATTGGCATAGATGATGATTTGGTGATTCCAAATACTGGTTTATCGGTTTATGAAAACGCTATTTTTCCTTGGAGAGGAGAAAGTATGAGCTATTATAGAAATCAATTAGTAAATAATTGTCATAAGTTTGATTTCCCTATTCACAAACCTTATTTTGAATTATCTGCTGCACAAAAACAACTCATTTGGGATGGTAATAAATATTTTGAGGGATTAAATTCGTTTTTTGCTGAGTTAGAATCTAAAGCTTACAAAATTCAAAATAGAGTAATGTTATCTCGTTATCGAGGTAAAACAAAATGTACAGTCTGTAAAGGAAAACGTCTACGAGTAGAAGCCAATTATGTAAAAGTTGCCAATGTTACTATAACAGATTTAGTAGAGAAGCCTCTCGATGAACTCACATCTTTTTTTAAGCAATTAGAGCTTGATGACTATGATACAACTATTGCAAAACGTTTGTTAACAGAAATAAATAATAGACTCGCATTTTTAGGTAATGTAGGCTTAGATTATTTAACACTTAATAGAAAATCAAATACGCTCTCTGGTGGAGAAAGTCAACGCATAAACTTAGCGACTTCCCTTGGTAGTAGTTTGGTAGGTTCTATGTATATTTTAGACGAACCTAGTATTGGTTTACATCCTAAAGACACAGAGAAGTTGATTAAAGTATTAATTGCACTTCGAGATTTAGGAAACACCGTTATTGTTGTAGAACATGATGAAGACATTATGAAAGCTGCCGATGAAATTATAGATATTGGACCAGAGGCAGGAACATTTGGAGGAGAAGTTGTTGCAACAGGGACATTTGAAGACATTTTAAAATCTAACTCATTAACTGCTCAATATTTAAACGAAACGTTAGAGATTGAGCTTCCGAAGAAAAGAAGAACGTCAAAATATCAAGTTGAAATTATTGGTGCGAGAGCTCATAATCTTAAAAATATTGATGTGACATTTCCTTTAGAAATGCTAACGGTAATTACAGGTGTTTCTGGAAGTGGTAAGAGTACGCTTGTTAAAAAAATATTATTTCCTGCGATTCAAAAAAAACTTACTGGATTTGGTGATAAACCTGGACAGTTTACAGAGCTTAAGGGAAAATTTACAAATATAAAGCACATAGAGTTTGTAGATCAAAACCCAATTGGTCGATCTTCTCGTTCTAATCCCGTAACGTACATTAAAGCCTATGATGATATTAGAGCATTATTTGCTAAGCAAAAGCTAAGTAATATAAGAAATTATCAAGCCAAACATTTTAGCTTTAATGTAGATGGCGGACGATGCGAAACTTGCAAAGGTGACGGTGAAGTTACTATTGAAATGCAATTTATGGCAGATGTACATCTAACTTGTGAAACGTGTAATGGGAAGCGCTTTAAAAAAGAGGTTTTGGAAGTTACTTTTGAAAGCAAGAATATAGATGACATTTTATCTATGACGATTGATGATGCTATTGCATTTTTTGATACTCACAATGTCACTAAAATTAAAAACAAATTACAACCACTACAAGATGTTGGATTAGGTTATGTGGCACTGGGTCAAAGTTCCTCTACACTTTCTGGTGGAGAAGCACAACGTATAAAATTGGCTTCTTTTCTTGGTAAAGGATCTAAAAGTGACAATGCGCTTTTTATTTTTGATGAGCCTACAACCGGATTACATTTTCATGATATTAAAAAACTACTCAAATCTTTTCAAGCATTAATAGAGCAAGGACATTCTATAATTGTAATTGAACATAACCTAGATTTAATTAAATGTGCAGATCATATTATAGACTTAGGTCCTGAGGGTGGACTGCGTGGCGGAGAATTATTAGCTCAAGGTACACCTGAAGAGATTGTAAAAAATAAAAACTCTATTACTGGAGTTTATTTAAAAGATAAAATTTAAATTTTATAGAGAATCACTCTTTAAGAGGATATTGGTATATATATGTTTTACACCTTCTATTTCTACTAACGTATTTTAAGTTAATTTATAGTATCCATGTATATAAGAATATCGAGATGGAAATATAACCCGAACTATTAGTTGGCGTACTTGTATTAATAAAATCGTAACCATTATTTACTTTAATTAAATCTCTGAAAGCATCTTTTATTTTCTCTAATTAAATAGTTATCTTTTTCAACATCACACTGTAAAATAGTATACTCACATTTTGATAGAGTTTTACATGATTTAACATCATACACCATGACTCTCTAAAGTAAATCATGATATAAATTAAATCAATAATAGTTTACTTTAGGAATACTAAATCAAAAGCGTCTATAATATGTTTTAGTTGCAGATTAGGTTTTTATTTCTTCAACCATTAGAACAATTGTTTTTTTCTCTACTTTACAAGACGAGAGAAAAAATTAAAATAATTGGGATACGTCATATAGTTTATTTAATATATCATAAATGATAATAATCCAATTATTATTGCTGCAGTTGGCACTATAAAGAGCATAAATGTAAATGTAGCTACACTAGATTTAAATAAACTTAAAAACCAGCCTTGACTATAAAAATGTTTTAGCGCTATAAATAAGTAAATAAATGTAGATAATGCAATCAACCAATCTATAGCGTCTGGTACATCCCAAAAAATATTAACCCCAAAAATGATACTAAATACAGTGAACAAAAATGAAAAATAATAGAAGCTAAATACTAAATGATGCGCATATCTTCCTTTATTAAAATATAATATTTTTAAAATAAAAGCGAATATTGGTAATAGTATAAACATCGCAATAGGTACGGTATCATAGAATGCCTTTAAAATATTGCCACCATCCCTAGCCTTGTAAAATTTTAATACTTGAGCATATAATTTTCTTTTAAACCAGCCATCACCATCATCTAAACCCATAGCAACATAAAGCTCTTCATCTGTTGCTCCAACATTAATTAAAGAATCCATTTCTTTTTCATTAAAATCAAAGTTCATGCTTCTATTTTTTGAAAAATCGTCTCGAGCAACAAGAGAATCTATAGCTTTATCATCCATCCCAGTAATCCATTTATTATCGAGTAATGCCTTTTTTACTTCGGCTCTTGCAATAGAATCTTTTATTTTATCATCAGCAATTTTTATAGAGTCAGTCTTTTTTTGCTCTATACTATCTTTTAAAACCAGATTTTTATTCTCTTTTAAAGTTTCTTTGAGCTGCTTATTTAAAGTTTCTGTTTGCGTACGTACAGTAAATGAGAAAATGAAAAAGAAAACTACTGTAATGAATAGATACATTTGCGCAGGATGCAAATACAATAATCGCTTACCCTCTAAAAATTTTCTTGCGAGATAACCGGGTTTTAGCATTAATGGAATAAAACTCTTAAAAAAGCGCGCATCAAATGAAAAATAGTTACTAATGGTATTGTAGAAAAGTACACCTACTGTTAGCTCTTCGCTAACTTTTTGTCCGCAATTTGGACAAAAATCAAATTCTTCCTTTAAGTCAGATTCGCAATTTTGACATTGTTTTGGTTGGTTTCCCATTAGAATGTGTTAGTTAGTGGTATAAAAGTAATAAAAAAAAATGATGGTTTTGGTTTTAGAATATTTCCGAAGAAATTAAAAATCTATACATCCTACTGGTCATAAATTAAAAACTAAACAGTTTATATTTCTCTTAATAAAATAAATAAATAATTGATAATCAATATTTTAAAATATTTGGCACGCAAATTGGTTTACACCTTGCAAATAGCGTAAGTCTAAAAATTTCTAAACGAGTTAGAAATAAAGACAAATCTAAAAACCTATAATTATGAAAAAGCAAGTACTTTTTATTGCAGCCTTGTTAATAGGATTAACATCTGCACAAGCAACTACAACAGGAAATGTTGTTAGTAATGGGGAAGATTTAAATAATGCACGCTACCGTTTTGCTGAGCCAATAATGTTCTTAGAACGTGGTGTAGAATTTTTAATTTTTCCTGATGGAAGTTTTGATTTTAATACAGAAATTCAAAACAATGTTGGTGAGACATATTATCGTACAACTAGAACTCGAAGAGCCTCTGTTAATACAACTTATGGAGCACCAGGAACTGTAAATAGAGTACAATATTCTACACCTAGACCAAGAGGTGTTATTATAACACACGATAGTAATGGTAAAGTTAGAAGAATTGGTAATGTTTATATTAATTACGATAGAGAAGGTAGAATTAAACGTGCTGGATCTGTATATATGAGTTACCAACGCGGTAACGGATTACTGAGACAGGTTGGCGGTTTACGAGTAAACTATAATCGTTGGGGAGAAATTGTAAATATTAATGGTTTTGTAAACCAACATAATGCAAGTCTAAACTATAGTGTTGGATCTGGTTATGATGGCGGTCACCAAAATGATGTTTATAATTATGAAGACGATTTTGATGATGATTATTACTACTACCGTAAAGACGGAAAAGTAAAGAAACAGAAAAAGAGTAAAACAAATAAAAGAAAATAAAATATAGATTTTTTTGGTTGGTTATTCACGATTGAGTGAATATATAAATTCCCGAGTTGGTTCCCCCAAACCCTCGGGATTTTTAATTTATAAGTATAGATTCTAAGAAGCTATCTTCTATAAGTGTTTTGATATTATCATTAGGAATTAGATCAATTGTCATATTTAAATGCTCTGTATCTCCAGCATTAACCACATGATGCGCATCTGTTAATTTTAAATACCAACATTCTCCTGGTTTCATATCTACAATATTATTATTTAAATAAAAATATGATTCATTATTATTAATAATTGGTATAGTTAATCGTATGACAGATTTCTCTACTACTAATCCAAGTGTTGGGTCATTATGCTCCTTAACTTTAGAGTTAGGAGCTAAACGAAGTAATCTTACCAATTTTACTGCTGTAATCTCTTTGAATGAGTCTATAATGCTTTTTAAATATGGTGATTTATTTAAATCGTTTGTGTCTAACCATTCTGTCCATGACCCATCTGCATAATCACTAACAGGAGCTGGCATAGGTAATGAGGTATCAACTAAATGTGCTGGAGCTCTTAACTGTATAACGTTATAATATTCAAAGGCATTAAGTTGTAATTTTAAATATTCATCTTGCATAAGACTTGCATCAAAACTTATAGGCAACTTCATACGATCTTTATTTAACATAGTATCTCTTAGTGACTTCATATATATAACTACTCTATAATTAGAGTGTACAATTTAAAAATCTCTTGTTTCTTATTTATAGGTACATTTACCTGTTTACATATATCGCTTTAAGTCAGTGTGTTAGGGTGGTTTTTTAATTTTTGGCACGTTAATTGTTTTATATGAAACGTAATTAAAAAAACTTAACAATTATGAAACGATTAATATCATTTTTTACCCTTTTGCTCCTAGTGGGAACAACGGTAAACGCAACAACCACCAACGCAGTAGATGCAAACACAACAAACAACTATGTTAGAGGTTATGGTAATTCTTTCATATTTGTTGAAGGTGGTGTCGAATTTTCGGTTTTTCCTGATGGTCAATTTGATTTTTACATGCAAAATTATGGCCCAAATGTAAATGTAGGCATAAATACACCTGGACTTTCTATCAGTTTTAATTCAGGTTATGATTACAATCCTTATGTACAATATGACGATTTTGGTGCCATCATTCAAATTGAGAATACACCAATATATTATGATTATTATGGTCGTGTAACGCAAATTGGAAACGTAAATATCAATTATAACTCTTTTGGACGTATCACACGCTTAGGAGGATTGTATGTACACTATAACAGAAACAGAGTTTACACACATTATACAGGATTTATTAATGCTTATAACAGGGCATACGTCTTTAGACCATGGCACACGTACTATGTAGTACCACCAGTAAACTATTGTGTTGTGTATGCAAGACCTTATAGACAATATTATACTCCAGTAAGACATACATATTACAGACCTTATAGAGAAAATTATAGACAACCTGTAAGAGTTAATAGTAGACGAGGTGCAGTTGCAACGACTGGTCGTAGAGGATCTGCAATAAGCAATAGATATAGACAAGAAGCTACATCAAGACGTGGTAATGATAGAAGCGTTTCTACTACTAGATCAAGAACCTCTAGAGATGGAAGAGTAACAACATCTACTCAAAGAAGCGTTACACCACGAAGTACAGCGCCTAGAACAAATACGCGTAATAAAGTAACGCCTAGAAGCTCTACGCCTAGAACCGTAACGCAAAAAACAACAACAAGAGGTAGAAATGTGACTAATTCACCTAGAACTGTGTCTAAAAATAAACCTACAACTAGAACGGTTAAAAAAAATACGACTGTAAGAAAACCAAAAACCTCTAACACTCGTATATCTAGTAACAAGCGAAGTACTTCTTCTAGAAATGCTACACAAACAAGAAGTAGAAGTCAATCGCAGGTAAAAAAATCAAGTTCAAGGTCTACTCCTAAAGCAAGTAGTTCTAGAACGAGCAGAACAAGATCTCGCTCATAACAATATATATAACTTTGGTTGGTTAGTAGAACGTCCCATGAGAGTATGCCTCAAAGCACCTTATGGGACTTTCTCATTATTACCCACAGAGGTAATTATCTCCTTTATTTAAAAGATTTTAAAATACTCACAGTCACAGAAGATTGCAAAGAGTTAATAATTATGTGTTGCATCTAAAAAACTTAAACAGTCTTTAACGCTTTAACTTCAAATACGTTCTTATAGCTTCGGAAATATCTTCGGAAACATGTAACCTATATATTAAGAAAAAGTAGACAATACCAATTACAATAGACTTTAATGCAATATTTAAATAAGCGTTAAACGGAAATTCCCAAAAATAAAATCCAAATACTATTACAATTAGTAAAACTGTAATTTTTAAAGTTTCAGTAGAAAACGGAAGCATATTAAATTTTTGTTTTACAAATATGATTTTTATCGTATTGTAAATAAAGATTGCAATAAAAGTAGCGAGACCTGCTCCATTAATCCCAAAACGAGGTATTAATACTAAATTAAGTATAATTGCCAATACTGCTAAAATTACCCCAAAGACAAGTACCATTCTGTAATAATCGCTATTAAATAAAATAGCGTTATTGTTTCCTAAGAGATTGTCATATAATTTGGCGATACTTATCAAAAATACAACCAACAAGCCTCCACTAAATTCCGAAGGAATAATTTGATACAATTGGTTAATATTTAAAACAATTAATAAAAAAATAAAACCACTAATGATATATAAAGTAATAGAGCTTCTTTGATATAAATCTCTAAGTGCTACATTGTTTTTTTCATTTAAAAACCTAGCTGTTAATGGTAATAATATTTGGTGCATTGCTCTTTGAGGCACTGCAATTACAGTTGCAATAAAAACTGCAACACTATAATAAGCAACAGTCTCTATTTTAATATAATTGTTGAGCATAAATTTATCTAAATCTAGTATAATTGTTGACACAGAGCCTGCAATAATAATAAGTGAAGAGTATTTTAAAATAGAGCTTAATTTTTCTATTCTGTAAAATTTAAATACTGGGAGTCTTTGACTAAAAGCATAAAACATCATTAGTAATGCTCTAAGTACATAAACACCAACAATACCTTTCATAAATTGATCAATATCTATAAACTTAAAATAGATAGCAAACAATAATAGCATAGCGCCAACACGATGAAAAACCTCTTTCATAAAGTTCCCAAAAACGGTTTGCATTTGTACTTTCATCCAAGCATAAAACACTTCAAAATATGCCATAGAAAGCGCTGTAATAAATATATACCACAGGTAGCCTCCAACAATTTCGTTTTTTGTAGTTAGCAAATCTACTAAGATACCATGAGCCATATAACCAACAAGTGCTAATGGTATTGAGAGTACAATTGGCAAAAATAGCATTAAGGTTAAAAAACTATTAAGTGAGTTTTTAGTTTTAAAAGTAGAATAGAATTTTACAATTGTATTGTGAGCTCCAAAAGCCATTAATGGCATCATAATATTAGCAGCAGATAAAATGTATGCGACTAAACCATAATATTCATCACTTATAAAATTAGTATATAAAAAGAGTGCATTTATGGCTCCTAATCCAAAACCTAGATAGGTGGTTACGGTGTTTTTTAAGGATTGATTAATTACAATTCCCATTAGATAATTCTAGACAAAACTTTGGTTAGTGATTTTCTACTATACTGTTCTAATCCAATAGCATTTACAACTAGAGTTTTAGATTTATAATCTTCAAAATACGATAAAATTTGTGATTTCATCTGTTCCTTCTCCTCGTAATAAAAATATCTGCCAGTATTTGTAGATTTTAAAATGGTTTCCACATCAGAATCTGTTGGACCTACAGCCATAATTGGAGTTCCAGATGCCATATATTCAAATAATTTACCAGGAATAATAACTTTAGTGTCTTTAGAATCTATCTCAACCATCAACAATACTCGAGAAGCCATTTGCGCTTTTATCGCTTCCTCATGAGTCACATAACCAACAGTATAAATGTAAGCTTCTAATTGAAAATCTTTGAGTGTTTGCAACACATCTTCACTCACAACGCCAATTAATTTTAATTGAAATTCACTTCGGAAATTTTCATTCTCGTCAATAAGTTCTTTTAAAGCAGTCCATAATTGCTTTGGGTTTCTTTCAGATAATAACGAACCAATATGAGCTATCGTGAATTTTTCGTCCTTTTCAGGACGCTCAATCTTGTGCGCATCAAAACCATTTGTAATAACAGTTATGGGTTGTTGAGTTTTAGATAAAAACTCTTTTTTGGTATTCTCACTAGTGACGATAATTTCGTCTGCGCTTTGTAATACTTGTGATTCTAATGCGCTGTGTTTATCTGCAGACGATTTAGACAACTTCAACTGTTTATGATAACCAATGGTTGTCCAAGGATCTCTAAAATCTGCCAGCCACTTCACTCCTAGTTGCGCTTTTAATTGTAAACCAATGAGATGTAAACTATGAGGTGGACCAGTAGTAATTATAGTTTCTATATTGTTTTCTTTGATATAATCTGAAAGAAATTTTACAGAAGGTTTCACCCAACCCTTTCTAGCATCTGGTATAAAAAAGTTGCCCCTCACGTACAACATCAAACGTTGCACGAAGCTTTGCTTTTTTTTCTTAGGGATCACACCAGAACTAATCTGTTTAGAATCTTTTTTTGATAATAGATTAGCAAAACGATAAGGTTCGCTGATGGGTTGCTTTATGATTTTTATGTCTGGAGAAATTTCTCTCAATAAACTCTCATCAACAATAGGATAACTTGGATTTTCTGGGCAATAAACAATAGGTTCTATCCCAAACTCAGGTAAGTATTTTACAAACTTCAACCATCGCTGAACACCTGGACCTCCTGCTGGTGGCCAATAGTATGTGATGATTAGGGTTTGGTTTTTCATTATTTTGAGAAATTGGTTCTATGTCCTGTATAGACTACTAGCAAGTATAATATTGCTTGTACCACGTATGAAAAAGTTAAAACGTTTCTTATAAACTTACGTGGTAATGGAAGGTTATATTCAGTAGTTTCAGCAACAACTAATCTATAATCAAATATTGCAATAACTTTTGAAAGTGAAAGTAAAAAAACCAAACATGCAATAATGAAAATTATACTTATCATTCTATTGATAAACTTGTTCTTAATCAAACGAATCAAGTAAATAATGATAAATATAAAAGAACCGAACAAAAGGAAAAACTCTTTAATTGATAAACCTATGCTCTCATCATAAGCTTCAAAATAGTTACGTTCATTTTGAAATCCGCTAGTCCCAAAAAAATATACAAACAACAATATAGTGAGCAAACTAGAAACAATTATCCAAAATAATTCTTTAACTAATATTCTACTTATTGAAGCTGTCACAAATTTATTCAACCCACTCATTAAATTGTTCTTTTATAAACCACTTATTTTCAACTTTCTTATAAATGATTGATCTTCCTCCTGCTTCTTTTCTTAAACGAATATATGCTAAATTAAGCTCTTTGTTAAAAATAGGCACACTAATATTCAAAAGAGAAAGATTGTTATTCAAACTCTGATTTTTGTAGTAGTTTTTCGTTATTTTATGTAAAGAATCAACCAAATTATTAGCATTCGCGTAAGATCTTATATCAAGGATATTGTAGTTAAAATCCCTCAATTTAAGAAAATCAAAACTCTTATTTGATTGCATTTGACTTTCAACTAACTTAACATCAATATTTAATTTATGAGCAATAAACTCTGTATGTTTGGGAGTTTTATTCGAATTCTCAAAGTCAATTAAAGTAACTGGAGGTGGTAGAATAATAATATTAGAAATCAATTCATCTTTGTTTTCCAATACTCTATTTTTAGTTGAATCTGATAAAATTTGGTTGAGAAATTCTAACTTATAAGAGTCAGTTAATTGTAAGTTCAGATATATATGCTTAAAAATAGAATCAGCAAAAATTGAATTAGATGCTTCTTTTAAAAACAACCATTGTTTCCCCCAACCATTATCTAAGTTTAATACTCCATAATTTCGATTGAAGAAAAAAGGACCATTACCATCCACCTCTGGTTTTGACAACTCATAACGTTTGAATTCTATATTAGATATATCTTTAAATGAAAGAGTACTATTCTCTATAATTTTGAAACGGTCTGCAAACCATAATTGTTCATTCTTCTTAATGAATTTGAAGTTTAAATTCTTTTTGACATTATTTAAATTCAAATAATTATAAATTATCAAACTATCATTTTCACTTATAGTAAGTTTATCATCCATTTTGCTTATTAATGAATCAAGTTCAAACGTATATAAAACTCTCTTATAAGTTTTTATATTTTCAATATTCTTTGATTTTGCACAACTAAATAGAAATACGAGAATAAATATATTTATAATTGTTTTCAAACTAACCTAAGATTTAGTTCTTCTCTCCCTAAATCCAAACCAAACACCACCAATCAACAACAATCCAAATAGTACAGAACTTCCAAGAGAAATCATGCTTCCAGTTTGTACCACTTGAGGTTCAAATCTAAATTCGATATCATGAGTTCCTGCAGGAATTTGTAAACCTCTTAATGTGTAATTGACACGTTGTATTGGTGTTTCCTTTCCGTCAATGGTTGCTATCCAACCGTTACCGTAGTACATTTCAGAAAAAACTGCAAAACCATCATTTGAGTTTGATGATTTATAGGTCATTTTATTCGGTAAATGCGATGTTAAATTTATTGTTGCTGTAGAATCTACAGTAAATCGTTTTGATGATAAATCTGAAACCGTTGTTACCGCTTTAATTGAAGTTTGTAAACTATCTAAAGCTTTAATTTCATCATTAGCATTTTCTAGTTTTTCAATTTCAGAAACAAACCAAGCATTACCATTTGCATCTTCATTAACGTAAGGAAAAACTTGACCTTGCTCCTCTGCTATGAAGTATTTTGTATTGAGCATGTTGAGGACATTCATATTATTTTTAACAATATGAAAATCAAACAACTCATCAAAGCGCTTTAGTTTTGCTGCGTGATAACCGCTTAAAGAATTATGAAAATAAGCTGCTCTGGCTGGTGCTCTGCTACCTTCGTTAGAAATATCAAGAACTCTAAAATGACCTTTGTCATCTAGAATTTCTAAATCTGCTGCATTAGGCTCATAAGGTTTATCAACTTTATATGCAGACACAAAATTATCTGTATTTACATAACGTCTATCTACACCAACTAAATCAAATAAGATTAAAATAGCGAAAATACCAACCACTACAGTTTCAGAAATTTTCTTCTTCAAAAATAAAAATATTGTTCCTGCAGATAATAATACCAGTATTAAAGTACGTAAAGTATCTTGTGTAAAAAATGCTTTTCTATCTTCTCTTAAGGCATCAATGTAACCTTGACCGTATTCACCATAGGCTTGTCTATAATAACCATCATTTGCTCCAACAAACTCAAAAAACGTTGATTTAAAAAGTAAGAATATCAATGCCAGACCTCCAACAATCGCTAAAGAAATTTTAAGCGCTGTAAGTTTACGTTCGTCTTTATCAAAATCATTAAATAATTTAACTAAGCCAAAAATTGCTAGTATTGGCACACATAATTCGACTATAACTTGAATTGAACTTACAGCTCTAAACTTATTGTACAATGGCACATAATCAATAAAGAAATCGGTTAGAAATCCTAGATTCTTTCCGTAAGACAATAAAAGAGCTAATATTGTACCACCAACAAGCCACCATTTTAAACGACCTCTCACTAAAAATAAAGCGAATACAAATAAGAAAATCAACACTGCTCCAATATAAGCAGGTGCTTCAACAATAGTTTGTTCTCCCCAATATGTAGGTGCATTTTGAGATTCTTGTAAAGCTTGGACTGGAGTTGCTCCTAAGTTTCTAAAAAATTTGTAAATCTCTGAGTCTTTTCCAACATCTTCTCCGCTTCCTCCTCCTAGAAATCTTGGTATAAAGAGATTGAAGGTTTCTAATTTTCCGTAGCTGTACTCTGTAATATATTCTTTACTTAAACCAGATGTAACCTCTTTAGGAGAACCGTCTGGATTAATGGTTAATTCACTTTGTCCACGTGTGCTTTCTTTGACGTATTCTTGTGTTGCAAGAATATTTGTGGCGTTAAGACCAATAGCTAAAATTAGCGCAACGACCATTAGACCAACCGATTTAAAAAAATGTGGTAGCATTTGTTTTCTAAATGCATCTATTAAATAAGCGATCCCTAAAACTAAAACCAATAGCATCAAATAATAGGTCATTTGAAAATGATTGGCTCCAATTTCTAAACCTAGAGCAACTGCTGTGAGCAGAAAACCTGCGATATACTTTTGCCTAAAGGTGAGCACAATACCTGCGAGCACAAGAGGCATATAAGCTATTGCGTGTGCTTTACTATTGTGTCCTACACCCAAAATTATTATGAGATACGTAGAAAACCCAAAGGCTAAGGCACCTAAGGCAGCAAGTTTATAATCTACTTTAAGACAAAGTAATAAAATGTAAAAACCTATGAAATATATGAAAAGATAATCTGCTGGTCGCGGTAAAAAACGCAATACAGAATCTAGTTTTTTGATATAATTATGAGGATAGCGTGCTCCTAATTGGTAGGTTGGCATTCCGCCAAAGGCACTATTGGTCCAATAGGTTTCTTCTCCTGTTGAGGCTTTAAATTCTTTTTGTTGCTCTGCCATACCAATATAATGCATGATATCGCTTTGGTAAATTTTCTTGCCTTGCAAAACCGGACTAAAATAAGCTAATGAAATGGCTACAAAACCAACTAAAACCAATAAATGAGGTAGAAATTTTTTAAATGAAAATTGCATGAAACGCTATTAAATAGATTGTTGCTGAAAAGTAGTTATTTTTTTTAAAAGATACCTCTTAGTAGGATTACAATGTGTGAATTATAATATTTCAGTAGAATAAAAACAGAAGTCACAATGTACAATTACAACACTTAATCTAGCTCTTCGTAATCAATATACTCACCCACTTTTTTATTTGAAGATGTGTTTCTATTAGGAACCTTATCTATTACGGTCTCTCCTTCCTTTTCACGTGGTTGCTGGCGCTGTTGCTGTTGACCAAATTGTCCTTCAAACTTTTGCTGCATTTTTTTAGACATATAACGCATTAAATATGGCGCAAAAAAACGTGTTAAAATTTTTATGGCATACCACACCAAAAGTATAATAAGAATGGTTCTCACAAAACCATATAATGATGCTTGTTGTAACATTAAATTAAATTTATTCAAAAATACAATTATCTCTATATAATTACTGTTATAAATACTTAAAAATTATATAAAATCTCTATATTTGAATTAAATCAATAACCTATGAATTTTACTAAAAAAGCTCTGGTTTTAACAGCGTTTCTATGTGTTCAGTTTATATTTGCCCAATATACTGATGTTATTAATTCTAATAGACCAGGTGTTTCTAAAAGTGCTTTTTCTGTTGGAACCAACGTTGCACAAATTGAAGTTGGACCATATATAATTAATGAAAAACATACGCCTTTAAATTATGAAGTTTCTGGTTTTGGAGCAGATTTTACTGCTCGTTATGGTCTATTTTTTGAACAACTAGAAATAAATCTAGAAGGTACTTATCAAAACGATACGTTTACAGATAATCGCTCAACGATTTCTCAAGAAGATAAACGTTCTAATTTTAAACAATTTACGCTAGGTGCTAAATATCTAATATACGATCCTTACAAAACTGAAGATGGTGAAGAGGAAAAACCAAATTTATATAGCTATCATGCAAATAGAGCTTTTAAATGGAAATCTTTAATACCTGCTGTTGCTGTTTATGCTGGTGCAAATTTTGACTCAAAAGACAACCCTTATACTGCTCCAGGTGTTGAAGGTTTTAGTCCAAAAATAATGGTTGCCACTCAAAACAATTTTTCTGGAGGTTGGGTTTTAGTAACTAACTTTTTAATGGATAGAATTGGTACAGATTATTCAGATTTTCAATATATAATAACGCTCACGCATTCTTTCAATCCGCAATGGGTTATTTTTGCTGAGACACAAGGAATAAAGAGTGATTTTTATGCCGATAATCTATTCCGTTTTGGAGGTGGTTATTTATGGAGTAAAGATTTTCAACTAGATACTGCTGTAACATTTAATAGTAAAGATACACCTTCGGTTTTTGGAATTAACTTCGGAATGTCTTACCGCTTCGATTTTCATGTAGACAAAGAAACAGATAATGGCAACTCTAGAAAAGATGCCGATAAACGAAAGCCAAAAAAGAAAAAAGGCAAGAATAAAAGAACTGATGATTTTGACGACGACGGAAGCCTTTAAGCCTAAACTATGATTACAGTAAAAGAAATTCATTCTAAAAAGGAATTAAAACAATTTGTAAAATTTCCTTTTAAAATTTATAAAGATTCAAAATATTGGGTACCTCCAATTATTAAACAAGAGTTAGAAACGTTTAATAAAGATAAAAACCCAATTTTTGAAGATGCAGAAGCTCGTTTTTTTCTAGCTTATAAAAATAACGAAATTGTAGGTCGAATAGCAGCAATTATAAACTGGTTAGAAGTAAATAACCAAAACCAAAAGAAAATGCGTTTTGGTTGGTTTGATTTTATTGATGATCTAGAAGTTTCTAAAGCACTTTTAGATCAAGTAAACCGCATTGGTAAAGAAAACAACCTTCATTATACCGAAGGTCCTGTAGGTTTTTCTAATTTAGACAAAGTAGGTGTTATAACAGAAGGTTTTGACACAATTGCACCAATGATTACTTGGTATAATCATCCATATTATGTAAATCATTACGAGGCTCACGGTTATACAGTTGAGAAAAAATACTCTGAAAGTTATTTTCCTTTTGAAAACGTAAAACCAGAATTCTTTAAAAAAGCGCAAGAGCTCATTAAAAGACGTTATCAACTTAATGCACTCAAATTTTCTAAGACATCTGAAGTTATGCCTTATGCAGATAGAATGTTTGATTTATTTAATCAAAGCTACTCTTCACTAGCCTCTTTTGTTGAAATTACAGACATTCAAAAAGAATATTTTAAAAAGAAATTTATAAGCTTTATAAATCCAGATTATATAAAATTTGTTGTTGACAAAGACGATGAACTTGTTGGCTTCGCTATTGTAATGCCTGCATTTTCTAAAGCGCTTCAAAAAGCAAATGGTAAATTATTTCCTTTTGGATTTAGACATATTTTAAAAGCAAAAACGAATAGTAAAGAAGTCATTTTCTATTTAATTGGTATTCATCCAAAATATCAAAACAAAGGTGTACATGCAGTAATTTTCAACGAATATTATGAAACGTTTAGAAAATTAGGTATAGAAACCTGCTATAGAACTCCAGAGTTAGAAGATAATGAAGCCATCCACAAAATTTGGAAACACTTTTCTCCCGAAGTTTATAGAAGACGACGAACGTTTAGAAAAACATTATAAGAAATAAAAAAAATCCGATTCATAACTGAATCGGATTTTTTTAATATATATAGTAAAACACTACTACTCACCCATTGCAGCCATAACCGCTGCAGATAAGCGTTTGTATGTTCCGTTTTCTAAACGTTCTCTAATAGCGTCAAATGCATCTAGAGTATCACTCACATCTTGTAATGTATGTGTTGCTGTTGGTATCATTCTTAATAGAATTAATCCCTTAGGTATTACAGGATAAACAACTATAGAACAGAAAATACCATAATTCTCACGTAAATCGCGCACTAAAGCCATTGCTTCTGGTATACTTCCTTTTAAATAAACTGGAGTAACACAACTCTGTGTTGTACCAATATCAAAACCACGCTCTTTTAAACCAGATTGTAATGCATCTACGATTGTCCATAGATTCTTTTTCAATTCTGGCATAGTACGCAACATATCTAAACGTTTTAATGCACCTACTACAAGTTGCATTTGTAACGATTTAGCAAACATTTGCGAACGTAAGTTATATTTTAAATAGTCTATAATTTCTTGATCTGCTGCAATAAATGCACCTGTACTTGCTAAAGATTTAGCAAAAGTTGCAAAATACACGTCGATATCATCTTGTACACCTTGCTCTTCTCCTGCTCCTGCTCCAGTTTTTCCTAAAGTACCAAAACCATGAGCATCATCAACAAATAATCTAAAATTGTATTTCTTTTTAAGAGCTACAATTTCTTTTAATCTACCTTGCTCACCTCTCATTCCAAAGACACCTTCAGAAATTACAAGAATTCCACCTCCAGTTTGCTCTGCCATTTTAGTAGCACGCTCTAGATTTTTCTCTAAACTTTCTACATCATTATGTTTGTATGTAAAACGTTTACCCATATGTAAACGTACACCATCAATAATACACGCATGAGCATCAACATCGTATACAATAATATCATCTTTAGATACTAAAGCATCAACCGTAGAAACCATACCTTGATAACCAAAGTTTAATAAATATGCTGCTTCTTTATTAACAAACTCAGCAAGTTCATTTTGTAATTGTTCATGAAGTTCTGTATGACCAGACATCATACGCGCTCCCATTGGGTAAGCAGACCCATATTGAGCAGCAGCTTCAGCATCAACTTTTCTAACCTCAGGATGGTTAGCTAGACCTAAATAGTCATTTATACTCCAAGTAATAACTTCTTTACCTTGAAATTTCATTCTATTAGAAATTTCTCCTTCTAGTTTAGGAAACACAAAATATCCTTCTGCTTGAGAAGCCCATTTTCCTAAAGGTCCTTTGTCCTTATATATCTTTGCAAATAAGTCCTTCATTTATAAGTTAGTTTTAGTCATAATTGTTAGTTAAGAATGTCTCAGGATTCTTATTTTTTATTCGGAAATAAGAAGACATACTCGGTGCAAAATTAGTTAATTATATTATGATTGCATAATATTTTTATTAACCAATCATCTTTGTGTTGTTCTTAACTTTTTTGAGCTACTAAATAATGGTTAAATTCAACCAAAAATTTATTACTATTTATGTTTAAAATAGAAAAAATCCTATTACGAATGTCGTAATAGGATTTTGAAAGCGTGCGCTCTATTTTTTATTTTATATACTGAATTTTCTCAGCTACTTCACTGTTGCTATCAAAGAAACCTTGATCTTCCATCCATTTGTCGCTATACACTTTACTCATATAACGCGATCCATGATCTGGAAAAACTACAACAACTTTATCACCTTTTTTAAATTCTCCTTCTTCATTAAGTTGTTTTAAAGCTTGCATTGCTGCACCACTTGTATAACCAACAAATAATCCTTCAGTTCTAGAGATTTCTCTTGCGGTATGCGCACTTTCCTCATCTGTTACTTTTATAAATTTGTCAATTAAATCAAAATCTGTTGCGGTAGGAATTAAGTTTTTACCCAACCCTTCTATACGATAAGGATAAATTTCTTTGTCATCAAACTCACGAGTTTCGTGATATTTCTTTAATACAGAGCCATAAGCATCTACACCAATAACCTTTACATTAGAGTTTTGCTCTTTTAAATATTTTGAAATTCCAGAGATTGTTCCACCAGTTCCACTACAAGCAACTAGATGTGTAATTTGACCTTCGGTTTGCTCCCAAATTTCTGGACCAGTAGAATGATAATGTGCATCTAGGTTTAGCTCATTAAAATACTGGTTAATATATACAGATCCTTTAATTTCATTATGTAAGCGTTTTGCTACTTGATAGTAAGATCTTGGATCGTCTGCTTTTACATTTGCTGGACACACATAAACTTGTGCTCCCATAGATTTAAGCATATCTATTTTATCTGCCGATGATTTTGAGCTTACAGCCAAAATACACTCATAACCTTTTATTATACTTACCATAGCAATACTAAAACCTGTATTACCTGATGTCGTTTCAATAATAGTATCTCCAGGAGATAAGATGCCTTTTCTTTCGGCTTCTTCAATTATATGAAGTGCTATTCTATCTTTTGACGAGTGACCTGGATTAAAAGCTTCTACTTTTGCGAAGAAATCGCCTTCAAATCCTTTAGTCATTTTGTTTAATTTGATAAGAGGGGTTTTACCTATTAATTGCAAAACGTTATCAAATACTTGAATGTCTTTTTTCATAAATGCTATTTATCAGTTTCATCATTTCTTGATTCTGAAACATAAAACCTTGCAAAATTACGATATTTTTTTGAATTAGTCCAAAACACCTTCTAAGTCTAACAAAAATGCATACTCCTGCGCATCTTCCTTTAAAGATTCAAAACGTCCCGAAGCTCCTCCGTGGCCAGCATCCATATTAGTAGTAAAAAATAATTTATTATCATTTTGTTTGAGAGTTCTAAGTTTTGCAACCCATTTTGCAGGCTCCCAATATTGTACTTGGCTATCATTTAAACCAGCTGTTACTAAAAGATGAGGATAATTTTGAGCCTTTACATTATCATATGGCGAGTAACTTTTCATATAATCATAGTAGGCTTTATCGTTAGGATTTCCCCATTCGTCATACTCTCCAGTGGTTAGAGGTATAGTGTCATCTAACATTGTTGTAATAACATCTACAAAAGGTACTTGCGCTATAATACCATTATATAATTCTGGTGCTTCATTGAGAATTACTCCCATTAATAGTCCACCTGCACTTCCACCCATAGCATAACAATGTGCTTTTGAGGTATAGTTATTTGCTATTAAATGTTTTGTACAATCTATAAAATCTAAGAAGGTGTTTTTCTTTTGTAATAACTTTCCAGATTCATACCAATCTCTGCCTAAATATTCACTACCTCTAATATGAGCAATTACATAAATAAAACCTCTATCTAACAGACTTAACCTTATGGTTGAAAAGTATGGGTCTATTGTAGAACCATAACTTCCGTAGGCATATTGAAGTAAGGGAGCATTACCATCTAACTTAGTATCCTTTCGTCTTACTATAGACATAGGTATTTTAGTACCATCTTGAGCTGTAGCCCAAATACGCTCTGACGTGTAATTATTTTTATTAAAATTAGGATCTAAAACTTGCTGTTCTTTTTTTATTTCTCGTGCTTTAGTTCTCATGTTAAAGTCAATTACAGACGCTGGATTAGTAAGCGAATTATAACTAAATCTTAAAATTTCGGTATCAAAATCAACATTAGTTCCAGTATTAGCGGTATAAGTTTCGTTATCAAATGGTAAGTAATAATCTTGTGTATTATCCCAGCGCATAATTCTAATTTCATTTAAGCCATTAGATCTTTCACTTATTACCAAATACTCTTTAAAAATATCAATATCTTCTAATAGCACATTGGTTCTATGCGCTAAAACCTCAACCCAATTCTCAATTTTGGTCTTGGTTTCTGGAGTTTTCATTAATTTAAAATTGGTAGCATTATCTTTATTTGTAAGAATGTAAAAGTGATTTTCAAAATGAGATATGCTATATTCTAAACCACGAACCCGACGTTGAAACAATTTAAAATTTTCATCAGGAGTATCTGCATTAAGATAATGAAACTCATTTGTTAAAGTACTGTAACAAGCTATAACAATATATTTTCTAGATTTGGTTTTATATACTGCTGCTCCAAACGTATCATCTTCTTCTCTAAAAACTAAAACATCATCTGTTACAGGATCTCCAATTTTATGTTTATAAATCTCATTAGACCGTAATGTTTGCTCATCCTTTTTTGCATAGAATAAAGTAGAGTTATCGTTAGCCCAAGTTGATGATCCTGTTGTATTCTCTATAGCATCAGAGAAAATAGAATTTGTAATTAGACTCTTTATTTGCAATGTATACTGACGTCTTCCTGTTAAATCCATACCAAATGAAATCATTGTATTATCTGGACTTACACTTAGACCTACTAACCTAAAATAAGCATGACCTTTTGCCATTTTATTACAATCAAAAAGCAATTCTTCTTCGGCTTCTAAAGATTCTTTTCTACGCGTATAAATTGGGTAACCTTTACCTTTTTCGTACCTAACAATATACCAATAGCCATTATATTTATATGGCACAGAGGAGTCGTCTTCCTTAATTCTTGCCTTCATTTCTTCAAACAGAGATTTCTCAAAGTCTTTGGTGTGCTGCGTTTCTTGTTGGTAATAATCGTTTTCTTCGGTTAGGTAATCTAAAACGTTTTGATCATCTCTTTGGTTGAGCCAAAAATAATTATCGGTTCTTAAGTCGTTATGGAATTCTAATTCCTTCGGAATTATTCTAGCTACAGGAGCTTTATTGGTCTTTTTCATAAATAGTTCTTGAGAAAATTATGCGTTGGCATTTTTCTTTTTAAAAGCGTTGCAATTTAGTAATTTTGCTTTTCAACTCAATTAAACGAATTCATTAATAATTTTAATACACTATATTATGTTTGGAGATATGATGGGAATGATGGGCAAACTTAAAGAAGCTCAAAAAAAAGTAGAAGAAACAAAAGAGCGTTTACATACGGTTTTAATTGATATGAAAAGTCATGATGAAAAGGTAAAAGTAACTATTACCGCTAATCGTACAATTAAATCAATAGAAATTGATGACGAGTTGTTACAAGATAAAGATATGTTAGAAGACTATTTAATTCTCACAATTAATAAAGCTATAGCACGTGCAACAACCGTTCATGAAACAGAAGTTGCTGCTGTTGCAAAGGAAGGGATGCCAAATATTCCTGGAATGGATTTATTTAAATAAATAAATCCTTTTTATAGATGTGATAAAACATCTAAAAACTTATCGTGCATGGCATTTGTATAATCTAAGTGTGTTACAATACGCAGTTTACCGTTACCCATACCAATGAGCTTAATATTATTATCGTCTAAGGCTTTTAAAAACTGAGCTTCATGAGCCTGTTGCTGTAATTCGAAAATAATTATATTAGTTTCTACTGTTTGTACGTGTTTTACAATTGCTAATTTAGATAATACGCTTTCTATTTCTTTAGCTTTTTTATGATCGCTGGCTAGTCGTTCTAAATTGTTATCTAACGCATATAATCCTGCTGCTGCCAAATAACCTACTTGCCTCATACCACCTCCTAATATTTTTCTAATCCTAATGGCTTTTTGCATTACAGCTTCATTACCAACCAGTACGCTTCCAACAGGACAACCTAAACCTTTACTTAAGCAAACCGATATACTATCAAAGACTTGCCCATAATCTTTTGGAGATTCATTTTTTGCAATAAGTGCATTCCATAATCGTGCACCATCTAAATGCAAACCTAGGCTATGTGTATCACAAACTTTTCTAATTTTTTTAATTTCGTTAAAATCCCAACAAGAACCTCCTCCTCTATTTGCTGTATTTTCTATTTCTACCAGCGATGTCAACGGACTATGATAAAAATCTGGCGGATTTATAGCTTCTTCCACTTGTTTAGCTGTAAACATGCCTCCAGATCCTTGTAAAAGTTTACAAGAAATCCCACAGTTAAATGATGCTCCTCCTCCTTCATAATGATAAATATGAGAATTGCTATCGCAAATGACTTGGTCTCCAGGATTGGTGTGTAATTTCAATGCAGTTTGATTTGCCATTGTTCCTGTAGGGAAAAATAATGCTTTTTCCATACCAAACATGTCTGCAATACGAGCCTCTAGTGCGTTTACGGTTGGGTCTTCTTTATAAACATCGTCTCCAACTTTAGCAGTCATCATTGCGTCCAACATTCCTTTTGTTGGTTTTGTAACGGTATCGCTTCTTAAATCTATAATCATTTTTATTCAATAAATTGATATGACAAAAATATCATGAATTAACATGAATTACGTCTAAATATCTAAATTTGTTTAATGCTAGGTATGACTAATTAGTTTTCATTGTAATCACAAAAGTCACTTCCAATTGGTGAACCATCTGGTATTTTTGGCGCATTTTCAATTTTAAAGTTTTCTGGGTGCTCTCTAAATTCTCTAATTATCATATTAAATTGAGACGCGTATAAGGCAGTTTTCTTTTTATTTGCCAAATACTCTCGTGACAACATATTTATAACATCATTCGCTTTAGATTTTACTTGTAAGATAGATTGATTACTAACTGCCAAGTTTATAAGATGCAACAATACGCGTTCGTTTATTAATTGCTGTATTTCATCTTTATAGGTGTCATCGTGCGATTTTCCGAAGGAAGCATCTAACACTTGTTTTAACATGGCGTCCAAACTTAATTGATTTTTATCTAGACTTTTTTGCTGTATCATACGATTTGCTCGTTGAGGATTGAGCAATAGTTTTAATGTCATGTCACTTGCTGTTACCGCAGCACTCATTGGGTCAAATGCAACACCTGTTTTACCTTTAAATGATTCTCTAGATCTATAATAAGTATAAGCACGAGGCGGAAATAACTTTAATTTTGACTTCGGAATTGCTAACGCATCTGCCGAAATTGTTTTTAAAATCTGGCTTAATGTTACTTTTTGAATGTTAGCGTCTACTGGCTCTACTACGGTTTGGTCATCGCCTTTAACTGCATAGTTGTAATCTAGACCACCAATTACTTTTGTAGCAGCTTCTACCTGAAAACGATGGAAAAAATAAAGCGGTACAAAAACATCTTCTAAAACCGAATATGGCTCTCCTTCTCTTATATTATCTATCGAGAAATTTGAGATTGCTTGCGCTCTTACTTTTAGTACATTTTCTAATTCTTTTGAAGCACTATTGCCATTATCCCAAAGGTGTGCAAAAGCATGTGCTCCTCCTTGTGCTCTGGCATCACTATCTGATATAAACTGTAAACCTGCTTTATGTGCAGCATTGAGTATAGCATTTAATTGAGTTTTTTCGCTTTGATTTGAATCAAATTCTGAATATGAGTAAGCTACAGTTACCTTGTCCCAAGCTCCTATTCCTACAGCATAAGCATTTGAAAAGTTGATATTTCCGTCGTTAATAGAAATTGTAGGATGAGGATAATCCATAACCGACGCTCGACCATTTGCGCTCGCCGAAAAATTATGTGCAAAACCAATAGTATGTCCAACCTCATGGGCACTTAACTGTCTAATTCTTGCTAAAGCCATATCTAGCATAGGTTGATAATTATCATCTCGCTCTGCAAAGGGCTTATTCATTAATGCTTGTGCTATCATAAAATCTTGACGTATACGTAAACTACCCAAGCTAACGTGACCTTTTATAATTTCTCCTGTTCTGGGATCTACAACGCTCCCACCATAACTCCATCCTCTCGTAGAGCGATGAACCCATTGTATTACATTATAACGACAATCCATAGGATCTGCGTTTTCTGGTAACATTTTAACCTGAAAGGCGTCCTTGTAACCAATAGACTCATAGGCTTGATTCCACCAACGAGCACCTTCTAATAATGCAGATCTAACTGGCTCAGGAGTACCTGGATCTAAATAATATATAATTGGTTCTACTGCTTCGCTAAGTTGTGCATTAGGATTCTTTTTTTCTAAACGATGACGTATGATATAGCGCTTTTTAATTGGTTCTTGTATTGGTGTAGCATAATCTAAATATGACATTGAAATTGCGCCACTTCTCACATCAAACTCTCTCATGTTATAACCAGCATCTGGTAACTCTATTAAACTATGATGTTGTATTACACTTACTAATGATGCAGTTGGTGTAACAGATCTAATATTTCTACCTTTTGGATTACCTTTAAAGGTTAATAAAGCTTCGAATTCTACATTTTTAGGAAAAGCCTTTGTTCTAGCTAAAGCAAGTGCACTTTTACTTAAATCTAATTTATAAGAGCCTTCTCCTCTTAATCTGTTTTCTACGCCATTCGCATCTAGTAATAAAAATGGTGTAAAGTCAATAAGGTATGCTCCATTTTTATTTTCTAAAATTTTAAATCCAAAAAGTACCGATTTTGCAAATGCCTCTTCTATACTTTGCTTCTCTAGACTATTATCTGTAATTGCCCTATAACTTAAATTTGGCTGTATGAGCAATAATTTATTTCCTGCTTTTTGAAACTTAACTACTCTTTCTCCACCTAATAGACCTCGATCTAATCCAATATCATTAGACCCTACACCTGTAGCTAGTGAGTTTACGTATAAAAATTCTTTCTCTAAATCTTTGACTTCTAGATAAATTTTATCTGTAGATTCTTCATAATAGAAATTAAAAAAACCGTTGTAGCTTTTTAATTCTTTAATGTCTAATTTTTGAGAATACGCATTTCCTATAATTAGTAAAACAAAACAATTTAATATATATTTTTTCATAGTTGTCTTTAAGGTATAAATTTAGTTATTTTTGGCCTAATTTTAATTGTGACCTCATGATAATATATGTGTCCAATTATTGTAAAACATGTAGATACAAACATTAAGTTTCATTTACACTAACAATTTATTACACTGAAAGCCCTATTAACCAGAATAAATGTTATAGTTAACCTACTCAAAAAAGGAAGTTTAAAGCCTATTTTTGAAGGTATTACTACACGATTATATTCTACAACCAATTTTATTGGTTTAGAGATTAACCCTAATGACCTTGATAATATTGAATCTAAATTTGATATGGTAATTAGACCTTTTGAAGATGGAGATATTAATTCTCTTAAAGAAGGTCATAGACATGCAAGATTAGTAAAAGCTCAAATTCCAGATTGTTATGTAGCTGTTACCCAAGAAAACATCACGGTTTATAGAAATTGGTTATTTAAACAACCACAAAACCAACAAATATTAGATTATTTTGGACCTATTTTTCCTAAATTAACAGAAAATGAAGCCATCATAGAAGGTGTATTTACGCACTTAGATTATAGAGGCTTGCGTATTATGCCAAAAGCTATTTGTTTAGTTCTTAAACAAGATCAATACAAACACTTAAATAGAGTTATGGCTTTTGTAAAAGATCATAATATTGGTAGTCTTAAAGGTTTTTATCGTATAGGTTTTCTCCCTTATACTATTAGACAAGAAAAGTGGGTTTTATTTAAACGTGAGATTTCATTTATTCCTATAAATCAAGACGTTAAAAATAAGTACTTAGAATTAACGTCTTCGCCTTTATAATAAACATATCTATGTTTTAATTTTTTCTAAAGGATATATATATTAATTTTACTCAAAATTTTTACAAATGATAACAACAGATCAAATTAAAGATCTTAATACACGCCTTGATAAACTTAGGCACTACCTTTGACATTGATGCCAAATTAATAGAAATTTCTAACGAAGAGGAACAAACTTTTGATCCTAACTTTTGGAACGATTCTAAGCAAGCAGAATCTATAATGAAATCTATTAGAACCAAAAAAGCATGGGTTCAAGATTATGACACTTCTAAGACACTTATTGAAGATTTAGAAGTTATTTATGAGTTTTTTAAAGAAGACGAGGCTCCTGCCGAAAATGTACAAGATCGATACGATAAAGCATTAACTCTTATTGAAAAATTAGAATTTAAAAACATGTTATCTGAAGAAGGTGATGCCCTAAGTGCTGTACTTCAAATAACTGCTGGTGCTGGAGGTACAGAGTCTTGTGATTGGGCTAGCATGCTTATGCGCATGTATTTAATGTATGCCGAAAAGAGCGGTTTCAAAGTAAAAGAACTTAACTACCAAGGAGGTGATGTTGCAGGAATTAAAACGGTAACATTAGAAATTGAAGGCGATTATGCCTTTGGTTGGCTTAAAGGAGAAAATGGAGTACATCGATTAGTAAGAATTTCGCCATTTGATAGTAACGCCAAACGTCATACTAGTTTTGCATCTGTTTACGTTTATCCACTGGTAGATGATACTATAGAAATTGATATTAATCCTGCAGACATAGAAATTACCACTGCAAGATCAAGTGGTGCTGGTGGTCAAAATGTTAATAAAGTAGAAACTAAAGTTCAATTAACCCATAAACCATCTGGTATTCAAATTTCTTGTTCAGAAACACGCTCACAACACGATAACAGGTCTCGTGCTATGCAAATGCTTAAGTCTCAACTTTATGAGATAGAGCTACAAAAACAATTAGCACAACGTGATGATATTGAAGCTGGTAAAATGAAAATTGAATGGGGAAGTCAAATTAGAAATTACGTAATGCACCCATACAAACTAGTAAAAGATGTAAGATCAGGACATGAAACAGGTAATGTAGATGCTGTTATGGATGGAGATATAGAACCATTTTTAAAAGCCTATTTAATGATGATGGGGCAAAAAGAAGAAAACCCTAACGAATTATAAAACAGGTATTAATCTGCTCTTTTTTAATCTTATAAAACCAATAAATTACAATGATTAAAATATTTCATAACCCAAGATGCTCAAAATCTAGAGAAGGATTAGCTGTTTTAGAAAATTCTGGCAAAGATTTTGAAGTCATTAAATATCTGGATGATAAAATTTCTGAAGATGAATTAAAAAATATAATATCGCTTTTAGAAATAGAGCCTATTGATTTGGTTAGAAAAACTGAAGCAATATGGAAATCTGATTATAAAAATAAAACGTTATCAGATGCTCAAATTATTAGCGCAATGGTTACACATCCTAAATTAATAGAACGACCAATCGTTTTAAATGGTAAAAAAGCTACTATTGGTCGTCCGTCTCAAAATATATTAGACATCATTTAATAAAAACAAAATGAAAACATTATTTATCACAATTTTTTGCTCTGTGCTATTTATTAATAGTGGCTTCTCTCAATCTATTGAAGAAAAGCAACGTATTAAGTATGAGGCAGAGATGGAGAAGAAAAAGAGAGAATATATAAATGATTTTATTGAAACATTAAAAGTTGATGATTTTCAAAAAGAAATCATTATCCAGCATATGGAATCCTATTTTGAAGAGTTTAAAAAAATTAATATGCTTGGCTTAAGGGACTTTGAAAGAAAAACTTACATTCAAAATTTAGATGATACGCATTTTAAAGATTTGAAAGCCATGATTACTGATGATCAAATGTCTAAAATTATGGATGCTCTTAAAGGTAAATGGGATCATGGTGAAGTAAAAAAGAAAAAAAAGAAAGCAAAAAAAGATCGCAAAAAGAAGAACAAATCTTAGATCTGTCAATTATACAGAGGGTTAAATGAGTTTAAGTTTTTTATATTTTTTTTAACACACGTTACGTTTTTGTTTAACAAAACATTAACCGTGCTTACGCTTAGTAATTTTAAATTTGTGAGCTAAACACAAATAATAAGCACTTAATAATGTTAAAAAAAACTACTTATTTACTACTGTTATCTTTTCTATATTGTGCATTTAGTTTTGCACAAGATGCAATTACAGTATCTGGTACTGTATTAGATGCAGATGGAAACTATCCCTTAGAATATGCTACAATCTCGCTTTTTAGTAAAGAACAAAATAAAACTGTTACTGGAGGTATTACAGATATTAAAGGAGAATTTAAAATAGAGGTAGCTCCTGGAGTGTATGATATTAAGGTAGAATATCTATCATATAAGACAAAAACTTACGAGAATAAATCACTACTTCAAGATATTAATTTAGGAACAGTATCCCTTAATCTTAACTTAGAGGCTTTAGACGCAGTAGAAGTTATTGCAGAAAAAACTACGGTAGAAATAAAATTAGATAAAAAAATCTATAATGTAGGTAGAGATTTAACAGTAAGAGGTGGTACTGTGAGTGATGTTTTAGATAATGTGCCATCTGTCTCTGTAGATGTAGAGGGTAATGTCGCATTACGTGGAAACGAGAATGTAACTATACTTATTAATGGAAAGCCATCTGGTCTTGTAGGACTAAATTCTACAGACGCCTTGAGACAGTTACCTGCAGAATCGATAGAACGTGTAGAAGTAATTACCTCACCTTCTGCTAGATATGATGCCGAAGGTACAGCAGGAATTTTAAACATTATTTTACGTCGTAGCAAATTACAAGGTCTTAATGGAGCGGTAACTTTAAACGCTGGAGATCCAACGCAATTAGGTGCATCTGGAAATATCAATTATAGAACAGGTGATTTCAACTTTTTTAACACATCTGGTTATCGTTATAGAGAATCTCCTGGAAATGCAACTACAGATACAGAGTATTTTAATGGAGATGATCCAAGTACCTTTTTTAAAGAATCTAGAGTTTTTGATAGAAAAAGTGAAGGGTTAAACACCAATTTTGGTGTAGAGTGGTATATTAATGAAACAACCTCTGTGGTTGCCTCTTTTGTATATAGAGACAGTGATCAGGAAAATGACAACTCCAATATTATTCAAGAATTTGATAGTAATAGAAATCTTGTTAATCAATCTATTCGTTTAGATCCAGAAGAAGAAACTGATGCAACAAGACAATATGCTATAAATTATGATAAACAATTTGGTGGCAATATTGAGCATCGATTAACTATGGATTTTCAATATGAAGATAACGGTGAAGAAGAGAAATCTATCATTGCACAAGATGGTGATGCTGCCGAGCGTGTAAGAACATTAGAAAATCAAAGCGAAGTTCTATTACAATTAGATTATGTGAGACCAATAGGTGAAAAAAGTAATTTTGAATTTGGATTTAGAGGAGATTATGAAGAAACCAACACAGACTATACATTAGAATTTAATCAAAATGGAGATTTTATTCTAGATCAGGATGTGAGTAACAATCTTATTTTTCGTCAATATGTAAATGCACTTTACACACAATTTGGTAGTAAAGTAAAAGACAAATTTTCGTATTTACTTGGTTTACGTATGGAGGATTCTCGTGTTACCATTAACCAGATTACAAGTAATGATTTTCAACGTAAAACCTACACAGGATTATTTCCAACAGTTAATTTAGGTTATGAAATTTCTGAAAAGCAGAGTATTACATTAGGCTATAACCGTAGAATTAGACGTCCGCGTTCTCGTTATATCAATCCGTTTCCATCAAGAAGTAGTGCGACTAATATTTTTCAAGGAAACCCAGATATAGATCCAAGTTATTCTAACAGTTTTGATTTTGGTTATTTAAATCGCTTCGGAAAAATGACTCTTAACTCTTCTATCTACTATCAACGCGCTACAGATGTATTTACATTTGTATCTCTAGATACAGGTCAAACAACAATTGTTGGTGGTACCGAAGTACCAATTATACAAAGAACACCAATTAACTTGGCTACCAATGACCGTTATGGATTTGAATTTACTCTTACCTACAGACCGTCAAAAAAATGGAATCTAAATGGTAATATTAACTTATTTAAATCTGTAACAGAAGGTATTTATGAGGGAACAGATTTTGGTGCAGATAACTTTAGTTGGTTTGCAAGAATAAATAATAAATATACATTACCAGGAAATATAGACTGGCAAACTCGTATTTTTTACCGTGGACCTAGTGAAGATGCTCAAAACAAAAGTGAAGGTATATTCTCTACAGACTTAGCATTTAGCAAAGATTTATGGAATGATAGAGCCTCTTTAGCAGTTAATGTACAGGATGTGTTTAATTCTAGAAAACGTCGCTCTATAGCAACAACTGATACTTTTATTAATGAAAGTGAATTTCAATGGAGACAACGTAGTTTTAATGTAACATTTACGTATAGATTTAATCAACAGAAGAAACGTCAACGAGATGGTGGTGGAGACTCTGGAGGTGGTGGAGATGATTTTGACTTTGAAGGTTAATCTAAACCTATTAATTCAAATATTGAGCAATCAATATTTGAATTAATTGTATCACTAATATAAAATTGAATAAAAAAAGGAAACCAAATTGGTTTCCTTTTTTTTATCTGTTAAACTTAAACGTTTTATGCTCTTGTACCAGCTTCACGTTTAGCTTTCTTTTCTTCTTTAATTTCGTTTAGACGCTCAATTAGAGATCCGCCAATCCAATAAGGAATTACGAAGGTGATTAAAAAAATCATTAACCAAAAACCTATAGTTAAAATGGTTAAAAATGCTAAAAATCCTAAATATTGATCAAAATCAAACATGTTCTTATTTTTTGTTAACGCAAAGATATAATAAAGGGATTTGTTTTGCAATAGTAAATATAAGAATTATTAACACGTTGTTAAGATTATATAGACACTGGTTTGTAATAGTAAAACTTAGTCTGAATTATAATGCATTTATAGTAACCATTTTTCATTTTTTGGAAACTCTTGGTTATCACTCAATCCTACTCATTCTAAAAGAGGTAGACCCATAAACCTACCACTCGTAAAATTATCTATAAACCAAGTTGATGCATTTTATATAACCTTATGGTTGCAATACTATTTTTGGTGGCAATTATCCTGGTAAAAACGTTTCGTCTTCTAATTCTGTTTCAATTATTTTAATTCCAATATTATTAAGAAAATTAAGGATATCTTTTAGTCTTTTCGCTTCTGTAGTTATCATACTATTAAAACATTAATCGATTAACATTTATTTAAAGTAAGAGTTTCTTTTATGGCGCATATCTCACTCTATATTTCGAAAAATAAGTTTTTAATATTAGAAATTTATGTGTAGAAACACCTAAATTATAATCTATAGTCTTGTTTTGGCACGAAATTAAAAAGGTTCCAATTTCCGAAGTAATAAACAAAAAAATCACTCTTAAAAAACAATCAAAAAGCATAACTTTGTAACACCTAAACAAACACAAGCAATTATGGAATATAGAATTGAAAAAGATACAATGGGTAATGTTAATGTACCTGCAGATAAACTTTGGGGAGCACAAACCGAGCGTTCTCGTAACAACTTTAAAATTGGTGCTGCTGCATCTATGCCCTTAGAAATTGTTTATGGCTTTGCTTACTTAAAAAAAGCAGCTGCTTACACAAATTGTGAATTAGGTGTATTGGCTAGCGAGAAACGAGATTTAATTGCGCAGGTTTGTGATGAAATTTTAGATGGCAAACATGATGATCAATTTCCTTTAGTTATATGGCAAACTGGTTCTGGAACACAAAGTAATATGAACGTTAATGAGGTTATTGCTAATAGAGCTCACCAAATTGCAGGAAACGTAATTGGTGAAGGTGAGAAAACTATACAGCCTAATGATGATGTGAATAAATCACAATCGTCTAATGATACATTTCCTACTGGGATGCATATTGCTATTTATAAAAAGGTTGTAGAAACAACGACATCTGGAGTTATACAATTAAGAAATACATTACATGAAAAATCAATTGCATTTAAAGATGTAGTAAAAATTGGTCGCACGCATTTAATGGATGCTACGCCTTTAACTTTAGGTCAAGAATTTTCTGGTTATGTATCTCAATTAGATCATGGTTTAAAGGCTTTAGAAAATACATTACCACATTTGAGCGAATTGGCTCTTGGTGGAACTGCTGTTGGTACTGGTTTAAATACACCTGATGGGTACAGTGAATTGGTTGCAGATTATATTGCTAAATTTACAGACTTACCATTTATTACTGCCGAAAATAAATTTGAAGCACTCGCAGCTCATGATGCATTAGTTGAAACGCATGGTGCTTTAAAACAATTAGCGGTTTCATTAAATAAAATTGCAAATGATATTAGAATGATGGCCTCTGGTCCTAGAAGTGGTATTGGTGAAATTATCATACCTGCTAATGAGCCTGGAAGTTCTATTATGCCTGGGAAAGTAAACCCTACACAATGTGAAGCATTAACTATGGTTTGTGCGCAAGTTATGGGTAATGATGTCGCTGTTACCGTTGGTGGCACGCAAGGTCATTATGAGCTTAACGTGTTTAAACCTATGATGGCTGCAAATGTATTGCAAAGTGCTCAACTCATTGGAGATGCCTGTGTTAGTTTTGAAGCGCATTGCGCTGCTGGTATAGAACCAAATCATGAAGTTATTAAACAACTACTCAATAACTCTTTAATGTTGGTAACTGCTTTAAATACCAAAATTGGTTATTATAAAGCTGCGGAAATAGCAAATACTGCTCATAAAAATGGAACTACCCTTAAAGAGGAAGCTATAAACCTTGGTTATGTTACTGCTGAAGATTATGATGAATGGGTAAAACCTGAAAATATGGTAGGCACATTAAAGTAACGATTAAACGCATTTAAAATCGATAAAACGCTGATTATTCAGCGTTTTTGCATATATTAGCAACTTAAAATAAATACTATGAAACAACAATTACTTAACTTATTTACATTAATTGGAGTATGTACAATGATGTATGCTCAAACAACTTTTGAAGCAAAAGTTACTATTGATCCCGATACAGGAGACAATCCTTATACAATGGCAACAGGACTTATTGATGACGATGAATTTTTGGACATTATTGTAGGTACAGATGTTGATCACACCCTTATTTGGTATAAAAATAATGGTGATGGTACATTTATAAAACAATCACCAATACCTAACACCTTAATTAATATTGGAGGCATTAAGCTTGTTGATATTAATGGGAACGGTAATTTAGATATCGTCGCTGGTGGTTTTGGTAGCTACGCAGCTGCTACATATGGTGTTGGAAGTAAACTTGTTTGGTTTGCCAATGATGGCAGCGGAAATTTTGGTGGAGAACAACTTATTACAGACGCTTATAATGGTTTAAGTGGTTTATTTGTAGGTAACATTGATGGAGATAGTACTATTGATATTGCTGCTACGTCATCTGTCGATAATGAAATTATCTGGATTGCTAATCCAACTGGTGATGGTGTTTTTGATACTCCTACTCTTATAGACAACACGTTAACAAGTCCAGGAGCAATTAATATGAAAGATATTGATGCAGATGGTGATTTAGATATTGTTACTGCTACTGCTGCCTATTCTGGTGCAGATGTAGTTGAAATCTATAGAAATAATTTAGCAATTGATGGGATAGTATCATTTACTAAAGATGCAACGTCTGTTGCAACAGGAAAAACTGGAATCTTTAATGCCACTTTTGAAGATTTAGATGGTGATACAGATTTAGATATTCTAGTAACTGAAGTATCATTTGGTTCTGGTCCTGTAGGAAATTTATATTGGTATGAAGAAGATGGACTTGGAGGTTATACTGAAACCATATTTACAACCTCTATTGTTAATCCTGCTGTTGCACAACATAAAGATTTAGATAACGATGGTTTAAACGATATTATTTTAAGTAGCGGAACTTCTGGTGCTGGAGACGATATTGTATGGTTTAAAAATAATGGTGGTACTTATGGTAGTGAATTAACGATAGACGCAACTTCTAGTCAGGCGTTTGTTTATAACGTAGCAGACTATGATGTAGATGGAGATTTAGATATTGCCAGTAGTGCTTATAATCAAGATCAATTAAACTACTTTGAAAATTTAAAAGTTACCAAAACTAATGCGCTTGTATTAACAGGTGTTTATGATGGACCATTAGCTGGAGGAACTCCTAAAGGTGTAGAAATTTTTGTTTTACAAGACATACCTGATTTAAGTATATTTGGTCTAGGAAGCGCAAATAATGGAGGTGGATCAGATGGTCAAGAATTTACCTTTCCTGCTGTTGCAGCAACTACAGGACAATATATCTATGTATCTAGTGAGAGCGTTCAATTTGCAAACTTCTTTGGTCAACCTACAGATTACACAACTGGAGCTATGTCAATAAATGGAGATGATGCAGTTGAATTATTCGAAAACGGAGTTGTTATTGATACTTATGGAGATATTAATACAAATGGAGATGGTGAAATTTGGGATTATACAGATGGTTGGGCTTATAGAGTTACAGCAACTGGACCAGATGGAGCTACATTTATTCCTTCAAATTGGACGTACAGTGGTCTTGATGAATTAGAAGGTGGTACAGATAATGCATCTGCCTCTACTCCTTTCCCGATAGGAACTTATGAAGACACATTATCTTTAAATACATTAAACTCTTCAAGTTTTAGTATGTATCCAAATCCAAATAACTCTGGTTTTATTACAATTTCGTCATCAAATACTGGTGCTGTTAACCTAGTAATATTTGATGCTATTGGAAAAGCGATTACTAACAAAGTTATAACTAATAATAGAGTTGATATTTCTACGTTAAGCCCAGGTTTATATTATGTAAACTTAACACAAAACAATACAGTAACTACAAAGAAATTGATAGTTTACTAATTAAAAACTCCAAGATTCTAAAAATATTAGAACGTATATTCTAGAATCATTAAAGTCATATAAAAAGGTAGCAATTGTATATTGCTACCTTTTTATTTTTTACTAATTTAGGCAGTCTCATAGCTAAGAATAAAAACAAACACTCATGTCAATCCTCATTACAAATATTAAAGAATTACTCCAAGTTAGAGATACTAACATTACAATTGTAAAAGGTAAAGACATGAAAACCTTACCTATTCTAAAAAATGCATATGTTTTAATTGAGCATGATACTATTGTAGAGTTTGGCTGTATGGACGATTTTGAAAGTCTAGAAGCAGATGAAGTTATAGATGCTAAAGGTAAAATTGTTTTACCTGCCTGGTGCGATTCTCATACGCACATTGTTTATGCAGGTGATAGAACTCAAGAATTTGTAGATCGTATTAATGGTTTGTCTTACGAAGATATAGCCAATCGTGGTGGCGGAATTTTAAACTCTGCTGAGACTTTACAAAACACATCAGAAGATGATTTGTACGCACAAGCAGCCAAACGACTTAGAGAGGTCATTAAATTAGGCACAGGAGCCATAGAAATAAAATCTGGTTATGGGCTAACTGTAGAAGCCGAATTAAAAATGCTTAGAGTTATTAAACGTTTAAAATTTGACTTTCCAATTCACATCAAACCTACATTATTAGCAGCTCATGCAATTCCTAAAGCGTTTAAAAATAATAAAGATGGTTTTATAGAGTTAGTCGTTAATGAAATGATACCAGCAGTTGCTAATGAAAAATTAGCAGATTATATAGATGTCTTTTGCGAAAAAGGTTACTTTGATTTAGAAGATACAAATCGTGTTTTAAGTGCTGGTATAAAACATGGATTAACCCCAAAAATACACGTCAATCAATTTAACGCTTTTGGAGGTGTATCATTAGGCGTAAAGCATAATGCACTATCTGTAGACCACTTAGAAGAACTTAGTGATGACGATATTAATGCACTACAACAATCTCAAACAATGCCAGTAGCCTTACCTTCTTGTTCTTATTTTTTGAGTATCCCATATACTCCTGGTAGAAAAATTATAGACGCAGGTTTACCTTTAGCTTTGGCAACAGACTATAATCCTGGTTCTACTCCTAGCGGAAATATGAATTTTGTTGTTTCTACCGCATGTATAAAAATGAAATTAACACCAGAAGAAGCTATTAATGCAGCTACAATAAATGGTGCCTATGCTATGGGAATTTCTAATCTTTACGGTAGTATTTGTAGAGGTAAAAAAGCAAACCTAATTATAACTAAAGAACTACCAAATTACTATCATTTACCTTATGCTTTTGGAGATAATGCTATAGAAACCGTAATTATAAATGGTGAAAAATATTAATCTCACTAATCAAAAACCACTCTCGCAAAATTGTATAAAATTAGGACTAACCAACTTTTATTCGGTATATAAATATGTACAACAAATACCTTATGGTAGAAATTCTAACCGAAGTGATTATACGTTAATTTTAGAAGAAAATAAAGGGACCTGTTCTACTAAACATGCTTTTTTAAAAGCGTTTGCTTTAGAAAACGATTATAATAATATAGAGCTTTGCTTAGGTATTTTTAAAATGAACAGTACTAATACAATAAAAATTAGTAAAATTTTAAACACTTATAAATTAGATTATATACCAGAAGCACACTGTTATTTAAAGCTTAATGATATCATAAATGATGTTACATTTAACTCTAATAAGCTACCAATTTTTTCAAAGACGTTAATGCATGAAGAGTACATTATACCCAACCAAATTGGAAATTACAAAGTAAATATGCATCAAAAATTTATTAAATCCTGGATAGAGAAAGAAAATATAAGTTTGAACTTCGATAAAGTTTGGGAAATTAGAGAATTATGTATTGCTCAACTTTCAGAATAAAAAAACCCGAAAGCTTAAATCAACTTTCGGGTTTTTAACCTTACCTATAATATTAAATCTATTTCAGTGTAAACTCTGAAGAAGAAATTAATTCTTTATTATTAAAGACATTTACGATATAACGTCCTTTTTCAAACTCTCCATTTGGAGCTACAAACTCACAAATATTTAAGTTTCTATTTTCGTAATTAAACTTGCTAATTAAGCTATAATTTAAAACTGTATCATCAAATTGAATTTGCTCATTAGAACCAAGTACATTGCTCTTAGGATCTAAAACCTGTACATATAATTCTTTATCGCCAGATCCAACTAATCTATTTTTTGCCACTGTGTAACAAACTCTAATTTTGTCACTACGTCTTGCACGTTCAGTAGGTATTAATTTACCAGAGCTTCTTTCTATAACTCCAAAACCTTTAAGATCTGTAGTTTGTAAAACCGCTGCATTTTCAACAACCTCTGCTAATTGTGTATTTTGAACTAAAAGAGAATCTGTAAAAACAGTACGTTCTGCTAATTGAACATTAGTACTATCTAAAGTAGAAGCTAATAAAGAATTCTCTACTTTAAGTTTCCCGTTTTCTTCCATTAAAACGTTCATTTCTTCTTGTAAAGCCATGAATCTCTTTTTATATCTCCATAAACTGCTTACACTGTTTTGAGATATTTTTAATGAATCCATTAAACCTTGTATACGTCCTCTAGCTTCTTCTAAACGCTCGTTAGAAACTTCATTTTCTCCAATAGCAACGTCATATTGTTTTGCCATTGTACTCAAGTCTGCCATTACTTGTTCTTTCTCACGCATTAAAGACGCCTCATTTTCTTTTTTCTCGTTATAGAGCTTAGATGTGTAAAATCCTGTACCTAAAAATAATGCTAGTAATATACCTAAAGCAATTTTTAACCCTGTACCCTTACTATTTGAATTTTCCATAAGTTACTTTTATTTAAATTATTTTAAAAAGTTAATCTTTTAATTTTAGTTAATAGTTATTGATGTTGAAAATAAAAAAACTGTACTTTTAATTCGCCAAAATTAAACAATTTTGTTAATGGAAAACTTAAAACTTTTTACAACTTCAGATTTAAACACTATTCTGAAAAAACGTCCTAAAGAAACCAAACTAGGAGAGCACATATTATTGTTTTCTAACCTTGATAATATATACGATCAAATGTTAAAATTGGACGTTTCATATGTGATTTTTGGTATAAAAGAAGATGTTGGAGTCTTTGCTAACCATGGTAATACAGGGACATACAAAGCATGGGAGGCTACAATTAAAATTTTGTTAAACGTACAGAGTAATGCTCATACCTATGCCAAAAAAATAGCTATTTTAGGTAGTTTAGAATTTGAGAAGTACCAAAGTAAAATATCAGAACTTGATCAAAATAATAAAAAAGATATTGCGAAGGCACGCAAAAAAGTGTCTAAAATTGATGCATCTGTCTCTTACTTAGTATCACAAATTGTTAGTGCAGGTAAAATACCTATAATTGTTGGTGGTGGACATAATAATGCCTACGGAAATATTAAGGGCACAGCACTCGCGCTAAAAAAACCTATTAATGCTATAAATTTTGATGCTCATCACGATTTTAGAGCAGAAGAAGGCAGACATAGTGGTAACGGTTTTAGTTATGCTTTTGCTCAAGGATTTTTAAAAAATTATTTCATATTTGGATTACATGAAAATTACACATCTGATAGGATTTTTAAAACCTTAAAAAAAGTGAAAAATGTAAAATATAATACGTTTGAAAGTATGATGGTGAGAAGAGAATCCTCTTTTGATGCCGAAATGAAAATTGCTTTAGAGCACGTTGCTCAAAACCCTTTTGGCTTAGAAATAGATTGTGATGCCATACAAGACATACCAAGTAGTGCTATGACTCCTAGCGGATTTGCAGTAAACAAAGCAAGAGCTTTTGTAAATTATTATGGTAAGCAAAAATTAGTATCGTACTTACATATTTGTGAAGCTGCTCCAACTCCAGAAACCGAAGTTAAAGTGGGTAAACTTATTTCTTATCTTATAACAGATTTTATTAGAGCACATGAAGGCATTTGAAATTATTCCGTTTAAAAACACATATACTAAAGACTTCTATAAATTAAATATAGAGTGGTTAGAAACCTATTTCTACGTTGAGTCTTTTGATGAAGAAGTATTAAGCAAACCAGAAACATATATCATTAATAAAGGTGGTCATATATTTTTTGCAGTAGCTAATAAAAAGGTTTTAGGCACAGTAGCTTTGATGCCAACTAAAGACCCTAGGGTTTTTGAATTGACTAAAATGGCTGTTTCGCCTGAGCAACGAGGTCAAAAAATTGGACAACACCTTCTCCAACATTGTATAGATTTTGCACAAACAAATAATTATAAAGCGCTCATGCTCTACTCTGCCACCAAACTAGAAAACGCTATTTATATTTATAGAAAGTTTGGATTTAAAGAGTTGGAGTTAGAAAAAAACAGTCCATACGATAGAAGTGATATTAAAATGGAATTGAAATTAGTGTAGCGTATTTTGTAAGAGTTCATCTAATTCAACACAGTACGTATTATTTTCATCACACAATCCAACTAACGTTTCTAATAGTAATTGATTGACAGTTTCATCGTTAGGATTAATAGCTAATGCTAGTTTAAACTCTGAATGTGCACCTTTCAAATTATTAGAGAGCAACCTATTTTTTCCAGATTTCATTAAAAAGTTAAATGCGTTTTCATCTAATCTAACTTTACGTTTTTCCAGTTGCGCAGCTCTCTCATTATGGTAATCTGTGAAATTTGGAACCATATAAAATATACCAAAAGTGATTAAGACGACAATAAGTAAGCTCAATCCAATATAAATTTCACTTTTGTTTTTTGATGGTTGTAGTTTAAAAACCCTATTATAAGTAGTAAGTGTATTGCAAGTTGGGATGCGTTTTCTTTTAGAAAACACTTTTCTTGGACCTTGTTTATAAATCCAAGAAGCCATACCAAATCCCATGTAACCTCCCATAATAGACTTTACTTATAAGTCTGAAAATCATGGGTTTTGTTACGAGAATTGAGATGTATTTCTTGTGAGATTCCTCCTATCGTCGGAATGACAAAATTCATTAAAATTTTTGAGGATTAATTGTTTTTATCCAAAGCCTTTAAAGAATCCAATTTACGCTGTAAAGCTTCAATTTCAGAAGTATTCTTGTTCACTTTTGGAATCACTGTTAATGAGTCTACCATACTTTGCAAATCTTCATCTGTGATTTCTTTTTGATAATAATAACCAATGCCTTCACTAGCTCTCCAAGCTTCTCCTAGTTGATTATAAACGTCCTCGTCCCATGTACTTGGATGTTTAACATCAATCCATATTACATCCTTATACTCACTATCAATTAACACCAAATCTGGTGTTGCAGAGCCATCAAATTGTTGTGCATTGGTATCACTAATTGCAGAGATGGTGCCTAAAAAAAACATGCGTTTACGTCCAGCTATATCTTTGATGTATGGTCTAAATTCTACTGGTGTGTTGGCGGTCCAATCTATTTCTTTTCTAGACTCTTTTACTTTTAAAGGCATTGCAGATACACCTGCATACCCTTGTTTTTTTGTGGCATGGTCGTAGTAGTATAATTTATCTGTTCCATCTGCTGGTACAAATACACTATAACTTAAAGCTGTACGCTCAGACCCAATTGGCTCAAGACCAAACCAGTGATAAAGACCACTGTATGCATCACTCTCTGATCCTGCAAAATCAAAATCGGTAACGTAAGGTTGTTGATTTTGATCTTTTGGCATTTCGGGAATTTTCACCGCTGTTTCCATATTCCAAGGTAAGGGATCACTAAAACCTCCTAAGAATTTTAATGATTCTGCCTGTAATTGCGACACTTTTTCTGCCAGAGTGTTTTGTTTATTGAGGTACGGGTAATTTTTCATATCATCTGGAGAAATATAAGTCCCTTTACCAATTGCTATGCGCTCTAAATAATCATTGAAATCGTGCTCGCCATTTTCTATAACCATTACGCCTCCAAAACTTGGATAAGGGAAGAAAAAACCTTTCCATTTTATTAAACTTACTACTTGTACCCATTCTCCCGAATCATTTTTCATATAAAATGTATCACTTGGTTCGTAATTAAAAAGCATCCAAGGATTAAAACGCTGTACAACTGCGTTATAAGTATTGCGACTAAATTTTAAAGATTCTCCAATGGAAAAAGTTACAGGTATTCTATTTTGATTAGAAAAACGCGGAAAAGGAGTTGTACTTGATACTGCAAAAACTTCTTCTGTATTATCACTTATTTGCTGCATGACATATTTTTCAGAAGGTTGTATGGCCATCGTCCATTTATTCTCATCATCAACACGTACTAAATGCGGTAATGAAACATCTTTGGTCTCGCCTACACTCTCATTAGCCATAGAAAAAATGTTACGCAAAGGCTGTATACGTTCATTACGTGTTAAAGGCAAATCGTTAATTTCTACTTTATTTAAATCGTTAAATACATTATAGGTTTTCATGTAATCATACATCTTATAATGCCATCCTGCTATATAAATGAGTCCAAAAAATATTAAGAGTAGTGCTAAAATACCCAAGCGCTTTCCAGTACTGGCAGAACTTCGAAACTTTTTAAGGCCAAAAAATAATACAACTAGACTTAATAGTATGATGAATATATATTTCCGTAGAAATAATAATCCAGGTTGGTAATCATCTCTAAATGCAAACAGTGCAATAAGTATTATTAAACTTAGTACAACGGTTATGATTTTTTGCTTCGTGCCTTTATTCCAGTATGATTTGATCATAGGTTATGTTTTGTCATTGCATATTACGCTTAGAAGCGTCGTGTGGCAATTAATTGTGTTAGTTTTTAACTTTGATAATAAAATCCTAAACGAGTTTGGGATGATAGTATCTGTTACATGAGTCCTTTGTCTTTTAGACGATCTCGTGCAGATTTTTCGTTCATAGTTTTTGAAGGCTCGGTTTTTATCTCTTCCTTCGCTTCTTCTACAACTTTAGCGTCTCTAGTTTTTAAATCTTCTATAAAGTCTTTTCCTTTTTCTACAGCATTATCAAATTTATCTTCTAAAGATTCACTTTGCTCTTCAATGACTTGTCCCGATTTTAAAACAAAATTTGCTAAGTATGTTCCTAACAAAGTCCCAACTGCAAACGATGCAAATGCCGAAATACCAAGATAACTTCCAAATATAGATATTGGTGTTAGAAACTCTATAATTAGCGCTGCAATTAATACTAAAGTTACTATAAATAATGTGCGAGGTATTAAGGATCTTTGATAAATGAAGCCTTTTTTACTATTAGGAGCCATTTGCAACTCTTTGCTATTAACTGCTTTATTTACAAAACGATACATCCCATTACCATTAGATTCTCTCCAATACAAGAAAATGCCAAAAAGTATTGCTGCTATAAATATTATAATTTCTATTCCCATGGTTGTTGGTTTTAATGATGCTTTATAAAATTAGTCTAATTTTGTTAAATATTGTTACTAATTCTCTCAATAACCCAGTCTTTTAATGAATCATCCCAGGTTTTATATTGTTCGTAAAATTCTTCTTTATCATACCAATACAAGAATAAAACATCTTTAGGAGCTATATTTACAAGTAATTTCCAAATTAAGTCTTGATGATTTGGATGTAAACTAGAATGTGGCTCATGCAATGCTTCAAATAACTCATTATCTACAATATCTGAAATTTTATATTGATTGCTACTTTCTAATTTTTCTAAATAACGCTCAACACTCATTACCTTTTTACGAGTCTCAATATCTACCTTATTTAAATAACTCTTAAACAGTAAAGGGTCATTTAAAATATCTCGTATTGGATGTTGCGTATCTTTTAAGTGTTGTGCAAATTCAAATTTCTTAATACGTTCATAACGCTTAGTTTTTACAACCTCTTCTAAATCATACGCAATAATGATATGATCTCTAAGTTTTTCTATAAGCTCTGGTTGTGAAATATGAAAAATCATCACATCATGAAGTGTATCTTTGATTGCTGCTTTGTACCATTTCATGTCTTCAAAAACTACAATTGGCGATATGAAATCTCGTAACACATAAACGCCTCCAAAAGACTTGGTATAAAATGAATCTGTCACATAATTTACAGATCGTAACTCCAGATCTCGCTCTCTTAAGTCGCCATATTTATTGGCAGATTCTAACAACGCATTATGCAAGCCTTCATCAATAAAATTATTACCCGTTTTAAACTTTTCTATAAGTGCTAATTGCTCTTCTCTAACATGATCTAAATTATCAATGAGATGAAATTTAATAGTAACAATTTGATATCTTAAAACATCTAAGGGCTCATAAAAAGCATCTATACTTTGATCAAAATCTATACAAATAGCCGAGTCTCTGGTAATATCATTTATACGCTCTCCATGCACTTTAAATACAGATTGCATCATTTCTCTATCAAAAGTATGATAAGGTAGATAGACCGGTTTTTTATTCTGTAAAGGAGAAATGATAATCCCGTGAGGATTAGACTCTCCATTACACAAATAATTAGCTTCATTTTTTTCTTCGGCAATCTCTGGACTCCAACCAATACCATCTATATTAAAATGAGTGAGTTTAGTCTCTGTAAAACCTAGCTTTTTTAAACATTTATTATAACGCTCAACTAGTTTTCCACTTACAGGAATTAATTCACTTCTATATAAATTTGCTGCTTTTAGTTTTTGCATTTTTAATCTAATACCTTTTGTATTTGTAAATATTGTAATAACATAATTGACTTAGCATCAATTATTTCACCTTGCTCTATCATTGTAATAGCATCCCAAAATGGTAATTCTAAAACTTCAATATCTTCGTCCTCACTGTCTAAGCCTCCTCCATTATTAACTTTCATTTCTTCGGAATACTCAGCAACAAATAGATACATTTTTTCGGTCAATGCACCTGGTGATGTGTAAGCTGTAAGAACTTGCTGAGCATTTTCAATTCTATAACCAACTTCCTCTTCTGTTTCTCTTAAGATGGTTTCAATAGGGCTTTCATTTCCATCAATGGCTCCTGCACATACCTCAATAGACATACCTTCAAGTTGATTGTTTTCATAAACTGGCATTCTAAACTGCTTGGTTAAAATTACAGTTCCTTTTTTAGAATTATATAACAAAATTGCTGCGCCATTGCCTCTATTATAAGTTTCTCTTGATAAACGTTTCCATTCACCATTTTTAAATTTATAATCGTAATCTATACGATCTAATGTAGCCCAATCATTAGATAAATTAGTTTTTTTTATGTTTTTTAAATTATGCATTTAATCTCTGTTACCAAACTGTGCTCTGGCTTCGGTCTCAATATTTAATTGATTAATTCTGGCATCTACTTTACGTTTAAAATCGGTATCTGCAATCGTCGCAACGTTATCTAAATAGCGAACTACTTCTTGTCGGCGAATTTCAGAAAAATCTAAGCCTTTCATATTTGCTCGCATCAATTCCTGAAGCATATTAAACTTTGTATCGTAATCTTTTTTGAAATAAATTTCTGGATTTTCAAACCAATCTTCTTCTAAATCAAAATCTGTTAATCGTAACGACACAGCACTTTGTATATTTCTCACATCACGAGATGAGAAGAATGGAAAAATCTTTTGAATCTCCTTATATAAATTTGCATAAAACAGATGGTGATTGGTTTTAAAATGCTTTTCAGTTTTATCATAAGCGTCTAAAACACGTACTTCTGTTGGTTTGTCAGATACCTTAAAGATTTCTCCCATGTTTTTTGCTAATCCTTGATCTTGCAAATAACTATAGTTTTCTGGACCTTGCATATTCACAAAATCTGGCATAGTTGTATCCAACTTTCTCCACCATAAATGATCTTGATCTAAAAAGTCATGTTCTGTACGTGCACCATCAATTTTGAAACGACCTTGTACACGAGAAATGACCGCTTTATCTAACATTTCTGGTAAATTTGTAAATAACCCTATAGAACTATTTCCGTAGTTAACAGCGTAAGCGCCTTCGGTATATCTTAAAAACACACCTATAACTTCTTTTACACCTGCGGAAACTCCCTGTGCTGTACGTTCTTGCAAATTGTTTTCGGCATCGTCTATTGGAGCAAAAATTAATTTTGAAGGATCTTGCATAGGTTTCATCCAATCCACCATTTTTTCTGCGGAACCACCTTGGAAAGTTGAAATCAACGTATCTGGCATTGGGTGAAACAAAAACGGAATATCTAAATTATCACTATGTTCTTTTAATCGCGTTGCAATGGCTGCAATTAACATACTTTTTCCAGTTCCCGGAATTCCGTAGCCCATAAATACTGGCATAAAACCACCCAGTTCTTGAAACGGATTCTTTTTTGCTTCAAAATCGTAACTCAACATACGCTCGGTCAAACGACGCGCAAAATGCTTTGCATCTCTGTTACCTACAATTTGCTCAAACTGAATTTTATTAAACTCAACACTTTTTGCTGTACCTTGAAATACATTGTCCCAACCTGCAACTGCAAAATCTGAGTTTTCTAATTTGTAAGTTCTATCAACTATAGTTTCGGTATACTCCAAACTACTTCTTCGCATTTGAATTTCGGCAATTAATGCTTCAAAATAAACTACCGTAAAGTCAATAACATCCTTATCTGTTTTAATAATTTCTGGATGTCCTAAATACTTATCATAATAAAATAATGTGCACGAAATCCCTTTTAATGGTGTCATTAGAGACACTTCTGGAATACCAGCAAATTTATTTTTCATGACGCTTAAATCGTCTGACGCAACAGTTTTTAAGTCATGTAATATTTTATAAGCAGTTGCAAACAACATAAATGCTGTACTTGTTTGCATTTTACTTTCGTATTCTCTTTTGCCAGAATTATCCAGAGCAGATCTGTTTTCTGCCAAACTAGATAAACCAGAAGAGTCGTAGTAGCTATCTTTTACCCAAATCCCTAACGTAATTCCTTCTTGAACCGCATACAATGTTTGATTTAAGTGTATTGGGATTGCTATTGACTCTGGCAACAAACGTTTTTTAAGTTCTAAAATCGTTTTAGACACCGAAGTTACATCTGTTGCTCCATTTCCTTTTGCGCGAGATAAATACAGTAATATAGACTCATCTTTTGCGTCTTTATCTTTATTTTTTGCACGCTGACCTTGTTCCCATTGGATACTTTTTATATAGGAAGTTGCTTCATCTCGAAGCATATCGAGTTCATTTTGTTTTATAGGAAATGTTGAGTTGTGTTCCATTCTTTAATTCAAGGTTTTAAGTATTATGTTTAAAGTTCTCTTACTCGACTTCTAGAGCTTAATGCTTTAAACTTCTATACTCATAATTATTTTAATCATCTATCAAATTCTCATCCATTAAAAGGATGAGTAGATTTTGCTTATTAGCAAAAGACGAGTTGGTTTATAAATCTCTCATCTTTATTCTGTTTTCTCAGAATAAATCCATCTTTCCTAAATAAGGGAAGGAATTATTTTGGTCTTTTATTTTTTCATTGTTAAGTCTGCAATTTGAATAGGTGCTTTCGCCAGCTTATTCATAATCTCAGGTGTTTTATTATATAGTAATTGTATAATTCTATGTGGTGCAAATACGTAACGTTGTCTAAACATAACATCCCATTTTTGAAATGTTTGTTTGCTAAAAAAACTCCCTTCTTTAAATTCGCTCTGAGATTTTACTTCATCAATTTTAAACGATATAGCGTAAGACTCTAATGGTATTGCTTTTTCTGCTATACCTTTTAATATAGCATGAGTAACTTTATTCTCATCTTTTGCAAACACATTGTGAATAGGTCCTAAATCTACACGTTTTATAAGTTTAGGGAATAGCTTTGGTATGCGCTTGTCTATACTGTAAGCCATCGTGTCTAGAGTCATTTCTCTATCGGCAACGGTTTTTAAAGCATAGTAAATATCTTCTCTATCTTTTGTAGGATTACCATCATAATTAAAATACATGTAGCAAACAAATGGTCTGTTATGCGAGACATCATAAAAGCTCCAACTTACCATAAATTCTCCTGGTGCATCTTGAGGTGCTTCTAAAATTTTACCTTGTACAAACCGATTAAAAATATATTCTTTTTTTGCTGATGTATAATATACAATAGAAGCTGCTTGAAATAATTTACGCTTGGCAATAGGTTCTTTTTTTCTTAATAAGGTGTCTAAAAATTCTTCTTTTAAGATATTTACATCTGTTAGCTTACCTAAATAATCATCACGCAACTCTAAATCATTAAACAAATAACGAAACTCTAAATAATTAGGAAATCCTGAGTCGGTTAAATCTACTTTCATGTTTTCTTCGTCGTCATACATGTATTTTACACGCATAGCTTCAATGGAATATAAAAGTAAATCTGAATATTGTTTAAACAATAGAATCTCTTTTTCTTCTAAGATTTGTTTTTGTTGTACAGCTACAATGAGCTCTTTGAGCGAAAAGTCTACCATTTTATGGTAGAACACATATTGCTCTTTGGAGTCTAATATTGCAGAGTCTAAGGGTGTTACAATCATTTATTAATCTTGAATATTATAAACTTAAAGGTTTTGTGGCTATGAAATGAAACTCACGTTCAATATCATATTTAAATCTTTTTACGCTTCTTCTCATTATAAAATACGGTAAACCAAACATAAATAACGCATGAATAGAGATAAAAGGAATTACAAAAAAAGGTGCTTCATGACCCATATATCCAAAAATAAAAGCAGCAATAAAAACCGAATAGAATAATAAAGCAAAAATGAAGACAAAAATCATGACATTCGCAAAACCATTGATATTGCTTTCAATAATTAACTTATCTGAAATTTGTCGGTATGTTCCATTTAAAGTTGCCATATTCATTTTGGTATCAAAAAAACGACGTTTACGCTTTAATTTAAAACCATCATAATTCACAATCCCTTTGTATTCTTTTTTACTAGAAGAAAACAGATCGCCTACATCTGAAAATAAACCTAACGTTGACTCATCAACTTGATCACGCAATCTAGAATAGAACTCTGCTTTAGAAATATTCAATTCTACATTAAAGTCATCAATAAGCTTAATTTTTCTCAAAAATTTGTTCATCAAATAGGTTTCAATTGATTGTCTTACAAATTAAATTTTTCTTTACAAACGTGTTTGTTTGTTGTTACAACTGTTTGTGAGTTATTTGCGGTTTTGATCTCTTGAATTTGAGAACATTCTGAGTGATCATTAGAAACAAAAATTAATGTAATCACACCAAAACTTACTACAATTGTTGCCAATGATGATAAAATCACTTTTTTCATATATGATTCTTTTTTTATAATTTATCTTTCTGTTTGCTGTCCCATTTTCGCTTCACCATAAAAATGATGAAAATAAAAAAACAGGTAACTGCCGATGTGATTAAAGCTTGACTAAGATTATAATTTGATAGCACAAAATAATTCCCAATAGAACTTAGTATAAATACAATTACTATAAAAAGTATAAGTGACTTATTATTGGTATTCAAATTCTTATTCATTAGCAATAGTTTAACTCAGTAGTTGACATTTGCGTTAAGGATGGAGCAATTGTTGGAGCTCCTCAAAAGAGAGCGACTTGCGAGAGCCTGACCTTTTGCTATCCTGCACTTTGATAAACTCTGTGACCCGAATAGCAAAAGGTAACGCCATCGTAATTATATTAAGACAATAAATCGTCGTCGTTAGCTTCTGGTTTTGGTTCACCTTCTGGCGCTCCATCTCCATTTCCTGCTCTTCCTGAAGGTGCGCTACCATCTGCAGCGTAATAGTCTTCAAAAATCTCTTTCATGTCGATACCGTAGCGCTCTGCAAAATTCTTTTGGATAGATTTATCTTTCTCTCTAATTTCTTGTAAAGCCTCTGCATAACTGCCATAAACACCTTGCATAACTTTTTCGTGAACAGGAATATTATCCATCATTTCTTGACGTGCTTTAGCACTTGCTGTATGCATTGCTGCTAGGGTTTCTCCAATATGCTCATCTGTTTTAACACCTAAATGCTCTAAAATTGCAGCAAATTCTTGATCTGTACGTGCTTTTAAAGCCACAACGTAACCATCATAATATTTAAGACGCTCATCTGTATCACTTTTTAATTTTGCACGATGCGTTTGTAAATTACTACGTAATGAGGTAAGTACTTTTATCGTTAAATTATGCTTGTGCACAAAACTATCTTTTGATGCTGCAAGCGTAGTGTAAGCGTTTTTAAGTCCTTCTAACTCTTCTACTTTTTGCTCTAGGGTTGTGACTTTGCTCAACGCTTCAGAATATTCTGTAGATTGTTTGTCTGCAACTTCTTCTAATGCTTGACGAGATTGCTTAAGTATTGCATACTGCTCTTCTAATTTGTCTTCAACTTCTTTTTTCTTCTGAAGCGCTTTAGTATGATTATTACTTGCTTCTACTATTGCAGTTTTTAAACTTTCTTCAACTTCTTTAATTTCTACTTCTCTATCTTTTAAACGCTTAATAGCTGCCTGACTTTTAAACGATAATTCATTTAAAAGTGTTTGTACATCAGCAGTTTCAATACGTTGTTGAAACATTGCTTTTGCTTTATTATCTGCTGCATCACGCACTTTTTGTGCATCTTTTAATTCTTGCTCTGCATCTCTAATTTTTGCTTTTCTGCCAAAGAGATTGTTCCAAAATGTATCAGGTTTTGCATTTGCATCTTCCAATTCTATTTTTGCACGCTCCAAACGTTTAACAGCATCGTCTATGATTTTTTGTTCTGCTGCGTTTAAAGCAGAAAAGCCTTCAAACATAATACCTACCTCATCTTGGTAGTCTGTTAAATCTTTAATAGCGTCTAATAGTGTAGATCGATCTTTCTCTGCCATATCAACAACGTTGTCTAATGTGGCATTTAAGATTTTTTGACGACTTTCTGGATCATCTTCCTGAGCAAGCTTTGACTTCATCTGGTCAATGGCTTTTCCCCAATTGACATCTACCTTCTCAGTTTTTTCGTTGGAATTTGTTTCTAATAAATCAAAATCATCAGACATATTATGTTGTGTATTAAAGTTGAACAATATTTAGGACTAGCAATTTCGTTAAAAAATATGATTTTAAAAACTTAAACTACCTAAAATATGAGTAGTAAAATGTAATGTTTTGTTACAAACTATTTTTCTAAATCATTTGTTATTATCTTTATGTTCTCAAAAAAATATAGATTATGAAAAATTATTATTTAGTATTGTTAGCCATATGCTTAGTTGCATTTTCATGTAAAACTGAAAAAAAGGAAGAATCTGCAAAAGTGCTAGAAACTAGTACCAAAGACATGGTTACGAAAACAACTAACAAAGAAAAAGTGTTGACTATAAACCCAATTTCTCATGCTACCATGGTTTTATCTTATGGTGATGATGATATTTATGTTGATCCTACTGGTGGAGCCGAAGCTTTTTCAGGTTTTTCTTCTGCAGAAATTGTTTTAATTACAGACATCCATGGAGATCACTTAGACCTGGAAACCTTACAAGCTTTAGATTTATCTGGCGCAACTATTATAGCTCCTAAAGCTGTAGTTGACAAATTTCCTAAAGATATGACGGTAGGAAATATTGTAACCCTAAATAATGGTGATACTACAGCTGTAAACGATTATAATTTTGAAGCCATCCCAATGTATAACTTAAGAGAAGAAGCTTTAAAGTTTCATCCAAAAGGCAGAGGAAATGGATATGTGGTAACTATTAATAATGAGCGTATATATATCTCTGGAGATACAGAAGACATCCCAGAAATGAGAGCACTGCTCAATATAGATAAAGCTTTTGTATGTATGAACTTACCATATACAATGACTGTAGAAAGTGCTGTTAGTGCTGTTTTAGAGTTTAAACCTAAGCAAGTTTACCCATATCATTACAGAGGAACAGATGGATTAAGTGATGTAGATAACTTTAAGACACTTGTAAATCAAGGTGATGAGAGCATAGAAGTTATACAATTAGATTGGTACAAATAGTATATTTATTAACTTATTGATGAAAGATTGTTTATAAGTTTTATCGATTAAGTGTATTTTTTTTCAGACAAAGTGTATTTGTTTGTATTTATTTTGTATATTTGAAGACCAAATCAACATAAATATAGCAATATGCTAAGTACCTATATCTCAAATATTATACTAGTAAGCACCATACAACTTACTATTGTTCTTATCGTCACAGCTTCTATTTTTTTAGTTTTTATTGCTATTGCAATAATTAAGATGTATAAATTAAAAGCTGAAAATAAACGCTTATTAGATAACAGTTTTTATAAAACTGAACTAGATAAAAGCTATCAGGATTTTACAGATGGGCATTTATATGATAATAACAATTAGTAGTTATGATAGATTTATTAGCCCCAAGTATTTTTATAATTGTAACTCTCTTTTTAGCTCTAAGAGCAAAAAAGTATCTTTATGCTTACGAGCATGGAAATTTAATTAATAAGAAGAATTTAGGAATTTTAAAATATATATTTAAACATTAAGTACACAAACATCTAAGTCCAATAAAAAATAGATTTAGATAATTTTTAAATAAAAAAGCCAGCAAATGCTGGCTTTTTTATTTTTAAACTTAATGATTTTTATCTCACTAGCTTTTTATACTTAATTCGTTTTGGCATTAAATCACCACCTAAACGTTTTTTCTTGTTTTCTTCATAATCTGAGAAGCTACCTTCAAAGAAATACACTTGGCTATTACCTTCAAACGCTAAAATGTGAGTACAAATACGATCTAAAAACCATCTATCGTGAGAGATGACAACTGCGCATCCTGCAAAATTTTCTAAACCTTCCTCTAACGCTCTTAATGTATTAACATCTAAATCATTGGTAGGCTCATCTAAAAGTAACACGTTACCTTCTTCTTTTAAAGTCATAGCTAAATGTAAACGGTTACGCTCACCACCAGACAACAACTTTACTGCTTTGTTTTGTTCGCTACCAGAAAAATTAAAGCGACTTAAATACGCTCTAGAATTTACTTGTTTGCCTCCCATCATCACCAATTCTTGTTCGTCACTAAAATTTTGCCAAATTGATTTTTCGGGATCTATGTTAGAATGTTTTTGATCTACGTAGGCTAATTTAGCTGTCTCACCAACTATAAATTCGCCTTTATCTGGAGTTTCTTCTCCCATTATCATTTTAAAAATCGTGGTTTTACCTGCACCATTTGGTCCTATAACTCCAACAATTCCTGCTTGTGGTAAATTAAAATTTAAATCCTCATAAAGCAACTTGTCATCATATCCCTTACTTACACCTTTTGCCTCAATAACATTAGTACCTAAACGAGGTCCATTTGGAATATAAATTTCTAATTTTTCGTCTAATTGTTTTTGGTCTTGACTCATTAGTTTGTCATAATTTTTCAAACGTGCCTTTTGCTTTGTTTGACGACCTTTAGCTCCTTGTCTAACCCACTCTAACTCTCGTTCTAATGTTTTTTGACGCTTAGATGCTGTTTTACTCTCTTGAGCCATACGCTTAGATTTTTGATCTAACCAAGATGAGTAATTCCCTTTCCATGGGATACCTTCTCCTCTATCGAGTTCTAAAATCCATCCAGCAACATTATCTAAAAAGTACCTATCGTGAGTTACTGCAATTACGGTTCCTTTGTATTGCGCTAAATGATGCTCTAACCAATGTACAGACTCTGCATCTAAGTGGTTAGTTGGCTCATCTAGTAATAATACATCTGGTTCTTGCAATAATAAACGACATAAAGCAACACGACGACGCTCTCCTCCAGAGAGTACACCAATTTTCTTATCGCCATCTGGAGTACGTAACGCATCCATAGCAATTTCTAGTTTAGTGTCTAATTCCCAAGCATTAGCAGCATCAATTTTATCCTGTAATTCGGCCTGACGGTTCATTAGCTTTTCCATTTTATCAGGATTGCTATACACCTCTTCTAAACCAAATTGATCATTAATACTGTTATATTCATCTAGAATAGCTACTGTCTCGGCAGCACCTTCTCTAACAATTTCCATAACTGTTTTATCGTCATCTAATTGAGGCTCTTGCTCTAAATAACCTACCGTATAACCTGGAGAAAATACTACATCTCCTTGATAGTTTTTATCAACACCTGCAATTATTTTAAGCAACGTAGATTTACCAGATCCATTAAGACCTAAGATTCCTATTTTGGCTCCATAAAAGAAGCTTAAATAAATATTTTTTAAAACCGGAGTTTGTGAACTTTGAAATGTTTTGGTTAAACCAGACATTGAAAAGATTACCTTTTTATCGTCAGACATATATAGAGTAATTGTTAAGTTATTTTAATAATTTAAATAAAATGGTGTAGTACAATAAACTATTGTAAACCATTTTTTGAGCTCATGAGCTACATCCTTCCTTTTAATGCATTAAATACCCAAGCTATGCAGAAAAAACCACCACCAACAGCAGCAAATCCCCAACCTGCAACATCATCATATCTAAAAGCTCCTAAGCCTATTAAACATAATCCTACTATTATCATTATTGTTGTAGCCCAAGCTAATACTGTATTTTTATTCATTGCCATAATTCATCTTTTTTAAGCGAATTACAAATATCGGATTTTTTCAACAAAAAAAGCATTCCATTACAGAATGCTTTTTCTCTATTATATAATTAGTGACCACTTAGTTCATAGGAACCTCAATAATAATCAAATCGGAAGTACTAGTAGACTCTATATCAATGCTTTTAGTTTCATAAACACCAATAGCATCTCTTTTTTGAAGTTTTGTATTTGCGACTTCAATACCTCCATCAACAACAAAAATGTAAAATCCGTTTTGAGGAGATTTGGCATCTAATTGTATTGAATTGTTTGCATCTAAACTCGTACGATAAATGTAAGCTTGCTGATTTATTGGTAATGCATTGTTCTCTAAGTTGTCTTTAGGAGCAACAACTGTTTGCAGTTTATTCTTTTTTTCTTCGGAAGAAAATGCACGTTGCTCATAATTAGGTGTTACATTAGTATGTTCTGGCAAAATCCATAATTGTAGAAAATTAACCTCGTCTGTTTTACTATCATTAAATTCAGAATGTGTTAAACCTGTACCAGCACTCATAACTTGAACTTCACCAACCTCTATTGCTCGTTTATTACCCATATTATCTTTATGAGATAAGGCACCTTGAAGTGGTATTGAAATTATTTCCATATTTTGATGAGGATGCGTACCAAATCCCATTTTGGGAGCAACAACATCGTCATTTAAAACCCGTAATACACCAAAATTCATACGGTCTTGATTTTGATAACTAGCAAAACTGAAGGTGTGGTATGATTTTAACCAACCATGATTTGCAAATCCTCTTGTAGTTGCTTTGTGAAGTATTGTTTTCATAATTTTTAGCCACAATAGTGGTTTTTTTTTACGTTCTAAAATGTTCTATTTAGTATATAAACTAAATTTAGTTTACTGGCAAAAATCCCATTTTACCTTGTTGAAAATCTCGCATAGCCTCTAATAATTCGGTTTGCGAATTCATTACATATGGTCCATAAGTAGCTACTGTTTCGTTAATAGGTTCGCCAGATAGAAATAGTAATTTACTATCGCTTGCTGCTTCAATTGCAAAACCGTCGCCATCCTGATTAAACTCTAAAAGTTGATTTTTATCTAGTTCTAAAGTTTCCGAAGCATTAATAAGCACGTTTCCGTTTAACAGATATATCATGCCTTTTTGCGCTACGTCAAATTTTATGGTATGCTGTCCTCCTGCTTTTGCATCTATCATAAATGCATTTACAGGTGTTTGTGTTGCAATTTTTCCGAAGAAATCATCAAGTGCTCCAGCTATAATTTTCACTTCTATTTTTTTATCCTTAGATAGTATAACATTGAAATCGTCATGCTTTGCATGTTGATAATTTGCTTGTATCATTTTTTTCTTAGCTGGTAGATTTAACCATAATTGTATGCCTTCTAAAGTACCTCCTTGTTTTACAAAATCTTTTGTAGGACCTTCGGCATGTATAATACCTCTTCCTGCTGTTGTCCATTGCACATCACCAGCTTTTACAACACTTTCATGTCCAAGAGAATCTCTATGTAATTGCTCACCTTGAACTAAAAATGTAACTGGCTCAAAGCCTCTATGAGGATGTGGCCCTAAATCAAAGGGATTACTTTCTTCATTAATTTCAAATGGTCCATAATGATGCAATAAAATAAATGGATCTATCATTTCTATATGCTGCGTCGGGAACGGTTGTCGCAATCGTATTGGTCCCATATTAACATAATGACTTCGACCTGCTCTTTTTATAGTATTAAATTTCATGTGGTTTCATTTATGTATAGTTAACGCATTTTGTCTAATAAATCACTTAATTGCTTAGCCTCGTCTTCATTTAAATTTTTAAGTAGTGTTGAATTTAAATTATTTGGTATTGATTCTAATAAAGATATACCTGCTTTTGTTATTTCTATTTTAACAACACGTCTATCATGCTCTGATGGGATACGATTTATATAGTTTTTTGCACATAACTTATCCATTAATCGTGTTGCATTTGGCGAGCGCTCTAACATTCTATCCTTAATGGTTTGAACATTTAATGGCTCTCCTGCGCCTCGTAATATTCTAAGTATATTATACTGTTGTGGTGAAATACCAAAGTCTTTAAAAAAATCGTTTTGATAACTCGTTATCCAGTTTGCGGTATAAATTATATTGAGTAACGCTTTAACTTTATGATTTGGAAATGTTGAATTAATTTCCTTGGCTAAATCTCCCATTAATTATTAGTTCTACTTAATTTTTAAATTGTTTGATAACTGCGTATGACTATGCTATTAAATCGCTATACTTTGAATTTTCTCTAAAAACCTTATCTACATAAGGACAACTAGGTATAGCTTTTAACTCATTAGTTCTTAAATATTTTACTGCTTGTTCTATTAATAATAGGCCTAAATCTTTACCTCTGTAGGCTTTGTCAATTAATGTATGATTAATGTCTATAGTATCTTTACTCACGTACTTATAAGTCATTTCTCCAATTTCTTGACCATCATCTACTAAAGAAAATTTACCTTTATTATTTTGTTTATGGTGTATCACTTTCATTATTACAAACTGTTTTTAAATTGTTCTACCTGTTGTAGTAGTTCATCTTTAAGTTCTTGATTAGTAATTTTTCCTTCTTTAAAATTATCATTAAAAGATGGTAAAGAAAATTTACCAACAACGTTAGCGTCATGTCTAGGAAAACGATCTGATGCCATCCCTAATACAGATTGTCCGCCTCTTGCTCCTGGAGATGTAGCCATTAACAACATTGGCTTATTATACCAGTTCTTTTGCTCTGCTCTAGACATCCAATCAAATAAATTTTTAAATACCGAAGTGTATGCACCATTATACTCTGCAAGAGAAACTATAATACCATCTGTATGTTCTATGTGCTTTAAAAAGGTTTTAGCATTGTTTGGGACACCTTCCTTTTCTTCTAATTGTTTACTATACATAGGCAATTCAAAATCATTTAAATCTAAAATTGTAGTGTCTACATTGTCTACGAGAGTTGATGTATAAACAGCTAATTGTTTATTTATTGAATCCTCGCTATTACTTCCTGCAAATGCAATTATTTTTTTCATAATTATTGAGTGTTAGTTTTTTTGTAAAATATATAAGATACTATTAATAATATTAATGCTACTAAAGCTCCTGTTTGTTCTCCATCACCTATCATATAATGTGCAAAGAATGCTAAAATGAAAGCAAAGAAAAACCCAGAGTAAGCCCATTCTTTTAAAGTTTTAAATTTTGGCAACCACAATGCTATGAGTCCTAACAACTTTACTACCGCATAAGGATAGATAATATAAGTTGGATACCCGAAATTGGTAAACATTACCGATACATCTTCATGTTTAAAAAAATACATGCTTACAGAGAATAACATTAAAGCTGTTAATAAACTCGTAGCTGTATAATAGATAATTTTATTTCTTTTCATTGTAAATTATGTTTTTGCTTATACAAATATACAATAAAAAAATAATATATTCCTAGGAAACTATTTCCATGTAATCGTTTTTAACAAAATATTCGCTTTTTAATACGTTTTTGGTTTCGTAAATTCGTGGGAAATAAAACGCACTATGGATTTAAACTTCAATAAAAACGAAGATCATAATAAATTACTCGTATCAGACTTAAAAAAACGTTTAGCTAAGGTAAAACTTGGCGGAGGAGAAAAACGAATTGCTAAGCATCACGCAAAAGGAAAAATGACTGCAAGAGAGCGTGTTAACTTTCTATTAGATTCTAAAAAACCATCTATAGAAATTGGTGCATTTGCAGGAGAAGGAATGTACGAAGAACATGGTGGCTGCCCTTCTGGTGGTGTTGTTGTAAAAATGGGCTATGTTAAAGGCAAGCAATGTATAGTTGTGGCTAATGACGCTACAGTTAAAGCTGGTGCATGGTTTCCAATTACAGGTAAAAAGAATCTTCGTGCTCAAGAAATTGCAATAGAAAACCGATTACCAATCATATATTTAGTTGACTCTGCAGGTGTCTATTTACCAATGCAAGATGAAATTTTCCCTGATAAAGAACATTTTGGACGAATTTTTAGAAATAATGCTGTGATGAGTAGTATGGGTATAACCCAAATTGCTGCAGTTATGGGAAGCTGTGTAGCTGGTGGAGCCTATTTACCAATTATGAGTGACGAGGCATTAATTGTTGATAAAACTGGAAGTATATTTCTTGCGGGAAGTTATTTAGTTAAAGCTGCCATTGGAGAAACAATTGATAACGAAACTTTAGGTGGAGCAACAACACATTGTGAGATTTCTGGTGTTACAGATTATAAAGCCAAAGATGACAAAGATGCTTTAGAAACTATACAACGCTTAATAGATAAAATTGGTGATTATGACAAAGCTGGTTTTAATAAAGTAGCCTCAAAAAAACCTAAAGAAAATCCTGATGATATCTTCGGAATTTTGCCAAAATCGCGCGCAGACCAATATGATATGAAAGAAATTATCAAACGTCTAGTTGATAACAGTGAATTTGATGAATATAAGGAAGGTTACGGTCAAACAATAATCACAGCTTATGCTCGTATAGAAGGTTGGGCTGTTGGTATCGTTGCAAACCAACGCAAATTGGTAAAAACCAAAAAAGGTGAAATGCAATTTGGAGGTGTAATTTATAACGACAGTGCAGATAAGGCAACACGCTTTATTGCAAATTGCAACCAAAAGAAAATACCTCTTGTCTTTTTACAAGACGTTACAGGCTTTATGGTTGGTAGTAAATCTGAACATGGAGGTATCATTAAAGATGGTGCAAAAATGGTAAATGCAGTGAGTAATAGTGTTGTACCAAAATTTACTATTATCCTCGGAAATAGTTATGGAGCAGGAAATTATGCTATGTGCGGAAAAGCTTACGACCCACGTTTAATAGCTGCTTGGCCAAGTGCAGAATTAGCTGTAATGAGTGGAAACTCTGCTGCAAAAGTTTTACTTCAAATTGAAAAAGCATCATTACTTAAAAAGGGAGAAAAAATTACCGAAGAAAAAGAAAAAGAACTTTTTGACACTATTAAAAATAGATATGACAATCAAGTATCTCCTTATTATGCAGCATCGCGTATTTGGACAGATGCTGTAATTAATCCTCTAGACACAAGAACTTGGATTAGTATGGGAATAGAAGCTGCCAACCATGCTCCTATTGAAAAACCTTTTAACATGGGAGTTTTACAGGTATAATATGAAGTATTTAATTATTTTAACTTTTCTAATATCTTATAATGGTCTGTCACAAAATGCTAGTGAAAACTTAAAATCTAGAATTAACATTGATAGAATAAAATTAAAACCAACAGGTTATACGATTTCTAATAAAGACACCTTTTATTTCAACCAACAAAGGTTTAAAGATTTAAGCTCTTTTAAATATAATAAAGAAACTTTACCTAACTTTTTAAAACATTATAAATCATCTGTATTTTTTAATTCTAAAAAACACTCTAGTAGAGTTTATAGATTATTACAATGGAAAACTCCGATAGTAATTTATTTTGATAAGAGTATTCCAAAAAAAATTATAAAGAAGGTAAAAGCATTTTATAGTAAAATTGAAGACATTGAAAACCTAAGTATAAGCTATACCAATACTATTGATAAAGCTAATTATAGAATTCAAATTACAGACGAGACCTTTAATATAATTCCTGAAGAATTTGGAATTACAAAAGAACTTGAAAAACAAATGTTTTTTTTTACTAATTGTTCATACTCAATTATAAAAGATAATAGTAATGGCATTGTAGCGTGCACATTAAAAATTAATAGAAAACAATTATCTAATAATGACAATATCCTTTTAAACCTAAAACAAGGTATCTTTTTTAGTTTAGGAAGATTTCATCTCAACTATAGTTTAAATCCTGAGGAAAGTTTGACTAGTGTACTTTATAAAAATAGTGATATTATGAGTGATTTAGATTCTTCAATTTTGAGATTACACTATTACCAACTGTACAATAGACATATAGATGGAACCGATTTTGAACAATTATTTCAAATTAATTAAACTAAAATGAAAACATTAGCTGTATTTATAATCATACTAAATATTTCAATGCCTAGTTTTTCACAAAAAAAACATAAACATAAAACCCGTAATTATGTGCCAATATCGTGGTATAAAACGACCTACAAAACACCTTTAACAAAAAAAGATTCATTAAATTTTAAATTTAATGATCAAGACACATTGGTCTTAATTACTAATAAAATGAAAACCATTGGTACCTTTGTAGACTATGTTTATAAAGATTCTTTATTTCTTAATGAATATAAAAAAATTGCTTTTAATCATAAAAATGATAGTCTAGATTATAACACTACCATGAAATATTGGAAAAATGATATTAAATTATTTTTTTCAAAATCAGTTTCAAAAAAAGAAAGGAAATCAATTTTGTCTTTTGCTCGAGAAATTTCAAATAAAGTAGATTCTCTTACTATTTATGAAGCTAAAAATCATGAAGATTCTAATTATGTCATCTACTATACAGGTGATTATGAATATGAGCAGAACCTTAAAAATTATAATAGGGCAGATTTTTGGGTCTATTGGAACAACAACAGTAATCAATTGTATAAAGGATCTATCAAAATAAACAATCAAAAATTTTTTAGTGAATCTTTAAGAATTGCAGAAATTAAGAAACTTTTATTTCAGTCTTTAGGATATTTTAAGCTATCTAACAACTATAATTGTGACAGTTATTTTTCTAATTGTCATTCTAATAATAAACAAATAACAGATTTTGATTATGAATTGCTTCAGTATCACTACTGTTACGGAATATGTAAAGGTACATCTCTCGAAACATTTGAAGCTCAACATGAAAGTGTAAAGAATATGATGAAAGAACATGACCATGCCATTCACAAATTTCATTATCCAAATTATTGAAAAATAAAACTAAAAAATCACCAGCATATATCATCATCCTTCTAATTTTAGCTGGTGAGGCAGTTTTTATATTACCATTTGTTTTACAACGTATTTTTAGACCTACATTTCTAGAAGTTTTTGCTATAAATAATGTACAAATAGGAAGTTGTTTCTCAATTTATGGCACAGTTGCTTTTTTTTCCTATTTTTTTGGAGGACCATTAGCCGATAAATTTAAACCACATCTATTAATGTCTGTAGCGTTAATGCTTACTGCATGTGGTGGATTTTATCTCTCAACCTACCCTTCTTTATTAAACCTTCATATTCTTTACGGTTTTTGGGGTTTTACAACTATTTTTCTTTTTTGGGCTGCGATGATAAAAGCCACCAGAATTTGGGGCGGAAAAGATAAACAAGGCATAGCTTTTGGTTTCTTAGATGGTGGTAGAGGTTTGGTAGCTGCTCTTTTTGGGTCTGTAGGATTAATTATTTTTTCCTTATTTATAACTAAAGATATTGAGTTAACGTCATTTACAGAACGTAAAGAAGCCTTTAAACAAGTTATTATTTATACGTCTTTAGCTATTTGTATTATTAGCATACTTGTTTTCTTTTTTTTGAAACGTCTTTCTCCTTCCGAAGAAAACATAAGTATTTCAAAATCCAACTTAACGTTTGCCGATTTTAAAATTGTTATGAAAATACCATCAGTTTGGTTGCTAATGATCATAATTCTTTGCGCGTATTACGCTTATAAAATGACAGATGTTTTTAGTTTATATGCAAAAGATGTTATGGGATATAATGATATAGAATCTGCTAAAGTTGGTACATATCTTTTATATATGCGTCCTGTTATTGGTGTTGTTATTGGTTTATTGGCAGATCGTACAAGAGCATCATTATGGATTATTGTTGGTTTTTTTCTCATGCTCATCACCAGTGGTATTTTTGCCAGCGGAATAATTAACGATGGTTCTACTCTATTTTTCATACTCTCTATTGGTACAATGGCAATTGGCGTATACTCGGCTAGAGTACTTTATTTTGCAACCTTAGAAGAAGGTAAAATCCCAATTGCTTTAACAGGCACAGCAGTTGGCTTTATATCTTTAATTGGCTATACACCAGATATTTTTGCAGGACCATTAATGGGATACTTTTTAGATAAAAACCCAGGCGCTTTAGGTTTACAACACGCTTTTGGAGTTATGTCTATTTTTTCGGGAATTGGCTTAATAGCTGCTTATTTATTTTACAAAGTTTCTAAAACAAAAAACACTTAGGCAAATAATTTTTCTAGTGTTTTTTTACGTTGAATCTTACCCGTTTCTGTCATTACAAATTCTGGTACAAAATAGGTTTTCTTCGGAATTTCTAACTTTTCCAAACTTTCAAATATAGATGGATCTAAGGTAGTATCGTCGCCTTCTATAACTAGTATAAGCTTATTACCTAAGGTTTCATCCTTTTCCGAAGCGATAAAGAATTGACTTTTAATGTTTCCTTTTAGGCGCTCTTCTATTTGCTCAGGAAATAATTTTAAACCACCAGAATTAATTACATTATCAATACGTCCTAACCATTCAAAAGTAGATGTAGAGTGTAATTTTACTATATCGTTTGTTACGATTTTTTGAGATACTACTTTTGGAGCTTCTATTACTAAACAACCTCTATCATCTTGCGAAATGTTTACATTTGGTAAAACCTCAAAATAAGGTTTCTCTAAACCACTATTTAAAGGTTTTAATGCAATATGCGTGGCAGTTTCAGTCATGCCATAAGTAGCATATACCTTAGTTTTTAAAGATTGAGTAGATGTAATCAAATTTTTTGATACAGATGAGCCACCAACTATCATTATTTCTACATTGTGTAGATATGATAATGTAGATTTTAGCTGCATAGGTAACATGGCACAAAACGTATATTTTTTCTCATAATCAAAAATAGGTTGTGATGTTGGCTCTACTAAATCAACTTCTAATCCTAAAATCATTGCTCTTACCAACATCATTTTACCAGCAATATACTGCGTTGGCAAACAATGTAATGATGTATCACCTGGTTTTAAATCTAAATAATTAGCTGTAGCAATACAAGAGTTAACCATTGCTTGCTTGTATAACTTTATAGTTTTTGGTTTACCTGTAGAACCTGAGGTTTGTGCCAAAACAAAATCTTTCTCGTCTAACCAGTCTAATAAAAAGTTACCAGTAATTTTCTCGTATTTTTCACCTTCTTTTACTAAACTATAAGCAACCTCTTTAAGCTCTTCGTGGTTAAAACTTGTACCGTTAAGTTTAAATTTAAGATGTATTTTATTGTACGTTGGAGTCATAATATTCTAGTTTAAAACAAATATTATTCTATAATTTTATAATCTTCTTTTGGAGGCTCTACGATTTTACCAAATAATTTTTCTTTCCAATTATTCCATTTATAGACTTTTGCAAAAATGAAAAGTATAATTGGAAACATTATAAATACAGGTAAAACCATATCTATAAATTCTAATTTTGGCTCTGCTACATCTTTTAATATAGAGTGAGTTTGAAACGCTGTCCAATCTGATGTTACCAATAATGCTGTGAATAAATTATTGGCTGCATGAAAACCTAAAGCTAACTCTGTACCTTCATCCATCAATGTCATAATCCCTAAAAACAAGCCTGTACCTATGTAGTAAACCAACAGAGAATAACCTAGTTTACCAATTTCTGGATTTGCAATATGCAACAAACCAAAAATAGCCGATGTGATTAGTAATGGTGTCCAATTTCTTTGACAAACATTTCTAAGACTATTAAAACCATTAGATTCAAATTTGTTGGTTTTGTTCATTATTTGAAAAACTATAATACCAATAACAATTATCGCTACTAACATTAATCCGTTTTGTAAATAACTAAGCGAATATTTTATATTTAGAACGATAAATAAAGGGATAGTAAAAAGGGAAATTAAGAATGCAAACGGAAAGTGTTTCTCTACAGTAGCTGCGCCAAACCCTTGCATTAAATAACCTCTAAAAAGGTACTCTTCTAAACTCGTTTGTATAGGCACTAAAATGATGGCGATTATTGCTAAAATTATGAAACGCTGCATTTCAAAATTATAAACGTAACCCTCTGGAGCTAAATAGAAATAATCTATTAAAACAAGCCCAGAAGAAATAATTCCCCAAAAGAAAAACGAAAACCAAATGCGTTTCCAATCTAATTTAGGCCTCGAGGTAGCAACAGCAGTCATTTTTTGTTTATGAATATATTTTACAGCTATAAATAAACCTACAAAAGCAACCACGAAAGATAATAGTGCAAGTAATAAAAACACATTAGAGTCTAGAACACCATACATCGTTTTTTCATTAATACCATCTATGTTACCACCTTCACTTAAAACTTTCATTACAACAGCTCCCAAAAGTGGAAATTGGCCAATAAAAGCTGCACTAAATACAACTAAAGAGCCTAGTAAATATTTATAAAAATCATGTTCTATTTTAAAAACTTGAGCAATAAATTTATTCATTATTTTTATATTTTTAAGTCAAGAGAAGACACATCCCATTCTTGATTAATTTGGTATTGCAATGTACCATTTTTTACAATTAATGGCGAATCAAAATTATTTGTAAATAAACTCCCAGTACCCAGTCCTTGTGGCAAGTTGTTATTTAAAGTAAAGGTCCATTGTGCAATTGCATTTAGACCTATATTGCTTTCTAACGCACTTGTTATCCACCATTTAATGCCTTGTTTTTCGGCAAGAGAAATCCATGATTCGCTACCACCAAAACCACCAACCAACGTTGGTTTTAAAATTATATATTGTGGATTAATAGTGGTTAAAAGCTTTTTCTTTTTCTCTTCGGAAAATATACCAATCAACTCCTCGTCTAAAGCAATAGGTAAAGGTGTGTTTTCACACAACTTAGACATCTCATCCCATTGACCTTGCTTTATTGGTTGCTCTATAGAGTGCAAATTAAACTCAGATAATCGTTTTAATTTATCTAACGCTTCATGAGGTGCAAATGCTCCATTTGCATCAACTCTTAATTCTATATCTGTTTCTGAAAATTCCTGGCGAATGGATTGGAGTAGTTCTATTTCCGAAGAAAAATCTATAGCGCCAATTTTTAGTTTTATACAAGAAAAGCCAGCTTGTAACTTTTCTTTAATTTGGCGCTTCATAAACGTTTTGTCTCCCATCCAGATTAAACCATTAATTGCAATTGGAGCCTGGTTTTGAGTAAATCTTGATGAAAACAAGTTAAAACTATCATTGCTTTCTAACGATTTAAAAGCCATTTCTAAACCTATTTGAATACTTGGCATTTCTACCAAGGCTAGAAGTAAATGGTCTAAACCCAAATTAATATTATCGCAAGCCCATTGTAATTTCTCTTCAAAATCTGGTCTATCATCAATGCTGAGACCTCTAAACATACCACATTCTCCTATACCTATTTTGCCACTTTTATTTAAAATGATAAACCAAGTATCTTTAGTTTTTAGGATGCCACGAGAGGTACCGCTTGGGGTTTTAAAATGAAGTGTATAGGGTTTGTATGTTGCAGTTATCATTACAACAAAAATAAGAAATCTATGTGCATAATTTACACTAAAATGGCTTAGAAATTATGATGAAAACTCAATTGCAATTGTGCTTTGCCAATACTATTAGTTTTTTGATTCATCCACCCTAATTGAAACTTCATGCCTGGTTTTAATACATAACCAACGCCTAAATAGGTCCTATTACGATCAAAAAACTCAACTTCTCTATTATTTCCAATATCTCGTTGACCATTTACAAAAAGCTCGTTATATAGTGCTGCATAAAATGCACCTTTTTCTAATGTGCTTTTATTAAACGGAATATTCATAAAAAGGTTATAGCGATATCGTGTTCTAAAATCTTGATCTTCTACAAAACGTTGCTCATACCTAAAACGATGGGTTAAATAGACTCTATTTCCTAATTTTTGAGGTATTAAAGCCTCTTGGTATATTCTACTTTCGGTAGAGGTTTCATCACTATCACCAAAAGCACCAGAGGTAATATGTGCGTAACCTAAAGTAAATTTTGCATTGACTCCTTCTGGTCTATATGTTAGACCAGACCGTAACAATAATTGCTCTAAATCGCCTCCCAAATTCCAATTTCTATATTGAATATCTCCTTGTACACCAAATTTACTTTCATTAAACTGAGTATCATAAAAATACATATACCATGCTCCCGTTTTACCAGATTCTACTTGTGCAAATGATTGCAATGACATACATAATAGAATAATTAGCGTAAATTTTAATTTCATAATTGTTGAATTTTATTGCAAAATAAGCCACAAAAGCTAACTTTAAAAACTCTGACCTGCAAATAACAACTATTTAACAATTTTGTACTTTAGCAAAAAGTAAAATTATAAATGCAAGACCCAAATTTTCCTAATATTATTTTATTTGCTATTCCGTTTTTTATAATTGCAATGTTATTAGAATTGTATGTAACAATTAAACAAGGCATTAAAACTTACGAATCTAAGGATGCCTTCTCTTCTATTGCCATGGGATTAGGCAATGTATTTCTCGGTTTTTTTAGTAAAGCTTTAGTGTTATTGGCATTCTATTATATATATGAAAACTTTAGACTCTTTACTATCCCAATTACGTGGTGGAGCTTTATATTAATTTTCTTTGCAGATGATTTTGCATATTATTGGTTTCATCGTATATCTCATGAATGTCGTTTATTTTGGGCTTCTCATGTGGTGCACCACTCGTCACAACATTATAATTTGAGTACTGCTTTGCGTCAAACTTGGTCTGGAGGATTTTACTCTTTTGTTTTCTGGATTTGGTTACCACTTTTAGGATTTCATCCTGGTATGATTTTACTACAAATGTCTATAAGTTTATTATATCAATTCTGGATTCATACCGAAGCCATTGACAAACTCCCAAAATGGTTTGAAGCAGTTTTTAACACACCTTCTCATCATCGTGTTCATCATGGTAGTAATCCTTTATATCTGGATAGAAATCATGCTGGAATTTTAATTATCTGGGATAAGTTATTTGGCACATTTCAGCCAGAATTAAAAGACGAAAAAGTGATTTATGGATTAGTAAAAAATATTAATAGTTACAACCCAATTAGGATTGCATTTATAGAATGGTACTACATGCTAAATGATTCTCTATCAGGAAAAAAATCTTTAAAACACAGAATACTTTATTTATTTAAACCTCCAGGCTGGCGACACGATGGTAGCGGTAAAATCTCTAATGATTTGCGCAACGCTTATCTTGAATCTCTAAAAAATAAGACGCCTTCTAGTGATATTTAAGAATTGTGTAGTATATGAATTAATAATTTCTAATTAACCTTAAATTATAATTCTATACTCTGGCCAATCTCCAACAACATTAAGTCCTTATCCTTATCAAAGAATTTACGTTTAGCAACTTCGTGATCAATTTCTATGTACCCAAATGTATCAAAATGATAGCCCAATATTTTGTCACATTCTACAAAGTCACTAGCAAGAATAGCTTCATCTATTCCCATAGTAAAGTTATCTCCAATTGGTAAAATTGCTAAATCTAGTTTTGTGAATAATGGGATAAGTTTCATATCCATAGTTAGTGCAGTATCTCCAGCAATGTAGATATTTTTATGTTCTCCTTCTATAATAAAACCACCAGGTTGACCACCATAACTACCATCTGGAAAAGAGGAGGTATGAATTGCATTTACATACTTTACATTACCAAACTCAAAATCCCATTGACCACCATGATTCATTGGATGATTTTCTATATCTAACTTATCAAAATATGTTGCGATTTCAAAGTTAGAGACAACCACTGCTCCTGTTCTTTTAGCAATTGCTTCTACATCTAATATATGATCTTGGTGCGCATGGGTTACTAAAATATAATCTGCTTTTAAAGTATCTATATTTATATGAGATGCTTTGGGATTACCAGAAATAAAAGGATCTACTAAAATGTTTACGTCTGCTACTTTAATTCCTAAACTGGCATGACCATAAAATGTGATTTGCATTGCTATAAGATTTTTAAGATGAATTACCTCACCCGAAAATACAAAAAAAACTCAGACAGATTTGAAGAAATTGTCTGAGTTTTTAAGCCCCAAATTTTATTGGCAACATAATAGTAATCCATGCCAACCTACAAAATTATAAGCTAAATATAGGTATTAATGATTTGATTACCAAATATTTATGTTAAATAAATCATAAAATATAACCCACACCTAATAATATAGAAAATAAAAATGTGGTTAAAGCGAGTACCTTTAACTGAGGATCATAGTCTTTAGGATTGGTTGCTTTTCTAACTTTGTTGATATGTATTAGTAATGGAATAAAAGCGATATAGAATAAAAAATTGTAAAATCTAGAAAAGTATAATATTGAAAATACTATTGATATAATTATTGCTAATACAATTAGTGTAATGTGATATCTTTTAGCTTTTACTTTACCTAATTTTACTGCCAGAGTTTCTTTACCAGAAAGTTCGTCTGATTCTATATCTCTCATATTATTGAGATTTAAAACACCCATGCTTAAAAAACCAAGTGACACTGCAGGTAACCAAACATGATGATCTATGTGTTTGGTATATAAAAAATAACTTCCTACAACGCTAATAAGACCAAAGAAAATAAATACAAATACATCTCCTAAGCCTCTGTAACCATAAGGAGAACTCCCAACAGTGTAATTAATCGCTGCATAAACCGAAAAGCCAGACAGCAAGAAAAATATCATAGCATACAATAGATACTTACTTCCAAATGATGTGAAGATAAGTCCTATAGTGAGTACTATTACAACTAAAATATTTATTTTAATACCTTCAAACATTTCTTCTGGCGAAATTGCTCCACTTTGTATGGCGCGCTCTGGTCCTATTCTATTTTCGTTATCTGTACCTCTTACACCATCTCCATAATCATTTGCAAGGTTAGAGAGTATTTGTAGAGCAATAGTTAGCAATACTGCAAAGCACATAATATAACCGTTAAACTTACCATTATAATGTGCAAAACAAGAACCAATAATTATACCTGATACCGAAAGTGGTAAGGTGCGAAGTCTAAAAGCAGAAAGCCAGGGCTTAATTTTTTTAATCATAAACGATTATAGATTTAAGGAATCCACTTTTTATCAAAATTAGGTTTACGCTTTTCTAAAAACGCGTCTCGTCCTTCTTTTGCCTCATCTGTCATATAAGCCAAACGAGTAGCTTCTCCTGCAAATACTTGTTGACCAACCATACCATCATCTGTAAGATTCATGGCAAATTTTAGCATTTTTATTGATGTTGGTGATTTAGCTAATATTTCTTGAGCCCATTGGTAGGCAGTTTCTTCTAACTCATCATGAGGAATTACTGCATTAACCATTCCCATATCATAAGCTTCTTGTGCAGAGTAATTTCTTCCGAGGAAAAAAATCTCACGCGCACGCTTTTGCCCAACCATTTTAGCTAAATATGCAGATCCATATCCACCATCAAAACTTGTAACATCGGCATCTGTTTGTTTAAATATTGCATGTTCTTTACTTGCTAAAGTAAGGTCACAAACCACGTGCAAACTATGTCCTCCTCCTACTGCCCAACCAGGAACAACTGCAATTACAGCCTTTGGCATAAAACGAATTAAACGTTGTACTTCTAAAATATTAAGACGATGATAGCCATCATCTCCAACATACCCTTGGTGACCTCTTGCTTTTTGATCTCCTCCTGAGCAAAAACTCCAAATACCATCTTTACTAGATGGACCTTCGGCAGATAAGAGTACCACTCCAATATTTACATCTTCTCCTGCATCATAAAATGCATCGTATAACTCACTAGTGGTTTTTGGCCTAAAGGCGTTTCTAATATCTGGTCGATTAAACGCTATTCTTGCAACACCATTACGTTTTTTGTAGGTTATATCTTCATAGGTTTTTGCGGTAACCCATTCGGTTTTATTCATAATATTTAATATTTAACACAAAAATACTGCTTTTATATATAATATATCAATCTAAAAACGTCCTAAATACATGGTGTTAGCATCTAATCTGTTAGATATTAAACATTTATGTGACTTATTAAATAATAAAGGGTCTTAAAATAGGTGTTCATATAAACCGCTTAAAAATCTTAACTAATAAAACATATTTAGGGATATGACAATTTTAAACTCAAACGTGGCTCAGCAAATTGTAAAAGAGGTCAAATCTAATGCTGGATCTATACATTTTTTTAATTATATAGCTGTGGTAGAATTTAACGAAGGTATTCATGCAGATTTACAAAGTGGCAGAGAGATTTTAGACTCTATGATGGATTACTTCGGAAATTCTAAACCTTTTGGAATTGTAGCAAATAGAATAAACTCCTACTCTATTGCTTTATTAGAGACTACAGAAGTTAGATCTATTTTTCCTAATTTGGTGGCATACGGAATTGTTAGTCATGATCTAGCTGGACGAATGAATGCAGAAATAGAGAGTCAGTTTTGTACTTCCGAAGATATTAGTTTTAATAATCTTTACGAAGGTTTAGACACGGTCTATAAACGTGTTAAACACAGATCATTGCTATTAGATTAAACGAATTCCGTCATTATCAATTGTAATTAAACGTTGTTTATACAATGTTCCTATTGCTTTTTTAAACGTTTTTTTACTCATTTGAAGTTCTTGTTTAATGTCTTCTGGATTAGATTTATCATTAAGACCTAAAAATCCATCTTTACTATCTTCTAGATGTTGTAAAACGAGATCTGCATTAGGTTCTATTTTTCTATACCCAATTTTACCTAGAACTATATCTAATTTATTATCGTCTCGTACTTTTTTAACAAAACCTTTTAAACGGTCTCCAACACTTATATCTTTAAAAATATCTTCTGTAAAGATTAGACCTAAATGTTGATCGTTTACTATAACATTCATTCCCAAATCTGATGGATGAGATACTATTAAATCTACTTCATCAAATTGCTGTACTGTTAATTCTTTATTATCTAAAAATCGATTAGTCTTGCTAGAAGCTACAAGTCTATTAGTCTCTTCATCTAAATAGCAATGCACGAGATACCATCCTCCTGCTTTCATTTTAAAAGCTTGCTCTTTGAAGGGACAAAACAGTTCTTTTACCATTCCCCAATCTAAAAACGCACCATGAGTAGTAACTTGATTACAGCGCAATAAGGCAAACTCATCTCGCAAGATATATGGCTCATCTGTAACTGCTACAGGACGCTCTTCATTATCTAAATAGACAAAAACCTCTAATTTTTCCCAAATTTGAAATGTCTCTGGCACATACCTATTTGGTAATAAAATTTCATTATCTTCTGCATCAGACAAGTATAAACCTTGCTCTGTTTCTCGTATAATTTCTAACGTATTGTAATCTCCTATTCTAATCATGTGGCAAAGATATGTAAAAAACCGCTTTAGATGCTTTAGTTTTTAACTTTAGATATCTCTCTTTTTGCGTGAAAAAATAATATTGTAAAGTTTAGGTTTAATTTTAAGGAATAAAAAAAAGCGTCACTTACGCAACGCTTTATATATTAGAAAAAAGTCTACTAGTATACAGACTCTTTTTTGAAGTGTTTTGTAAGTAAATAATAAACTACAGCTCTATATTTATTTCGGTTTGATCTACCGTAAGTTTCCATTACAGAGTCAATTGCCTTGTCTAAATCTGCACTATCCTTGAGACCTAATTTCTTAATTAAGAAATTATTTTTAACTGTTGCTAATTCAGACTCATCAGATCCAGAAACTGTTGCTGCATCAGCATTATAAATAGAAGGTCCACAACCAATGGTTACCTTGGTTAATAAATCCATGTCAGCTTTTACACCACACTTGTCTTTTAAATCTGCAGCATATTTTACTATTAAATCATCTCTTTTACTCATCTTAGTTGTTAATTTTTAGGTTAATAAATAATTGCTCTATAAATATAGTTAATTATTAGACACATAAAAACTTAGAATGTCACAATTTTATTTGACATATTTAAAGTAATCTAAAAGGATGGTATCATTTTCTGTTCTAGGCGTAAACACCTCTAATAATCGTGGTTGTTTAGACTTATTGTAGAATGATTTTAACGAGGTTTCCAATTCTTGTTCATTGCGTGCTGTAGAGTACTCTAGGTTATACATATCGCACAATTGTTTTGCAGTTAATTGATGCTTAGTTTCAAAAAAATAATCAAAATTGGTGGTGTTTTTTTCTCCAGGTAAAATTCTAAAAATACCTCCTCCTTGGTTATTAATAACTACAATTCTAAAATTTTTAGGGATGTAATTATTCCATAGAGCATTACTATCGTAAAAAAAACTTAAATCTCCAGTAATAAAAACTGTTTGCTTTTGGTTGGCTACAGCACATCCAATTGCTGTAGAAGTGCTGCCATCAATACCGCTTGTGCCTCGATTACAATAGACCTCTAATGTAGGGTTAATATTGAATAATTGTGCATATCGTATTGTAGAACTATTACCTAATTGTAAAATAGATTTATTGGGTAATGATTTAAATAAGGTACTAAACACCTTAAAATCACTAAACGGAATTATTTTTATATACTCTAAGTGTTTTTTATGACGCCATTGCTTTACAGCTGTCCAGGTATCTAGGTAATTACTTTTGGCTACATGCGTAATCTTAGGTAAAAACTCAGCAAAAAATGTATTTGGATTTATAACAATATGCTTATCTAAACAAAAGAAGGTATCATTAGCAGTTTTTTCGCCAATATGCCAATGATGCTTTGGTTGATATTCTCTTAAAAATGCTTTTACTTTTTTAGAAACAATTAAACCTCCTATGGTAATTAATATCTCTGGTTGTAAGTTTATAAAATCTGCCTCCTCTAAAGGTGCAATCATTTTATCTATACTAGGAAAAAATTTTTGATGATTAATATTTGAAGTTGTTTCTGTAAAAACAATAACACTATCATCATTTGCCAATTCATCTAGCCATTGCTGTTCTATTTGATTTGGTGGCAAAACACCAATTAATATTATTTTTTTCTTTGAAACATACCATTCATCAATGCAATCTTTAAGTTCTGCCTGATCTATTTTTAATGGTTTAAAGTCTAAGTCTTCGGTCTTTGGATGTACCGTTAATTGATCAACGGTATCATAAAGAGGCTCGTCAAAAGGTATATTAATATGTACAGGACCTTTACTATACCTCGTTAAGTTTATGGCTTTATTGATTTCTTCTTCGTTATAGGACTGTATACTTTGCTGTAGACCTAAAATACGTTCTAATTTGTTTTCTAAACTTTTAAAAATAGGAAGTTCATCTTTATCTAATGGCTTTTTATCGTCCTTTAAATCTAGTTTTAAGTTTGCCGAATATAGAATATGATTCTCAAAAACCTCTTTTTGATTTATGGTTTGTCCGTCACCAATACCAATGAGATGTTTTGGTCTATCTGCCGACAGTACTATTAATGGCACATCGCTATAAAATGCTTCGGCAATTGCAGGATAATAATTAAGTAAAGCACTACCAGAAGTACAAACAACAGCTGCAGGCTCCTTTGTTTGTTGCGCTATACCTAATGCAAAAAAAGCAGCGCAACGCTCATCAACAATACTATAACAATTAAAAAAATCATCATTGCTAAATCCTAATGTTAAAGGTGCATTTCTACTTCCCGGAGAAATTACGATATGCTTTATGTTTTTTAATTTACACAACTGGATTACAGTTTGTGCAAGCGGTATTTTAGGGTATCTCATCTGTTTACAAAGTTATTTAAATTGTCACTTAAAAAAAAACAAGATGTCATACATTTAGACTGTGTTTTAATCTAATTAAAAAGAGCACCTAACATTGTTTGTGTTTTATTCACCGTTTCCTCCCACTCTAGCTGAGCTATGGAGTCTTTTGTAACTCCACCACCAACGTAAATTAGCATATGTTGATCTTTCATTTGCATACAACGTAAATTAACAAATAGCTCACTAGATGTTTTAACTGAGTTATAAGCGTTATTTTCAACATTACGACGATTTGTGTTTCTTGATTTTGAAACTTTAAAATTAAGTTCTCCTAAAAATCCTGTGTAAAATTCACGATCATAATTTTCATTTTGAAGTATGAAATCTTTTGCATCAGTTTTTGGTAATCCACAAACCGCTGGAGTTGGATGTACTGCTAAAATAACACGATTTAAATGATTAGATTTTAAGACACCATTTATACGAGATTGCAAATGCAATAGTTGACCAGCTTTAATTGTTTGCACATTAAGTGCTTCTAATTTTTCAACAAATGGTTGTAAAGATTCTAATACAAAATTCGTTACTAGCTGTTGTTCATTAATGTTTTTTGCATCCCATTTAATATCCAAACTACCGTTATAAGGCTGTGTACCTGCTAAAGACATAGTTGTAAATCTTTGACCTTTAATATTTAAAAGTGTCTCTGGTGTAGCACCAAACCACATGCCTATTTGTGGATGAAACCAAATATAAACAAATGCGGTTTTATAAGTTTCTAATAGAGATTTAAAAATATTAAATGGATTTTCTTCGGAAATTGGCACGTCTTTAACCCTAGATAATACAACCTTCTCAAACCTCTTATTATGAATAGCTTTAATTCCTTTTTCTACTAATTTGATATGTTGCTCTTGCTCATTATCTACATTATTAATAAACTTCTTATTTAAATCACGAGCATTTGTATTAGAGGTTTCCGAAAAAAATGTTGACTCAAAAGAAAGCGTTTTACATTTTTCTAAAGGAAATAGTATCGCCTCTTCTCTATTATCAAAAGGAGAAAACACAAAACCATTTTCGGTAAAATCTTTTACTTTATAAATAGATTTATCATCTTGAAGAATTGCGTTTACCACATTTTCATTTGGCTTTCTATAGGCTACAAAGGGTATTTGTGCACTATACTGCTCCTCTAATTTTGCAAAGACATCTTGCTCATTCATCTTCTACTTCTTTTTTGGAAGCGAAATCGTAGACAATCTACAAATAGACACCAAATTATCATCATCATCTGTAACTCTAATATCTAGCAATTGCGTTGTTCTACCTTTGTGTAAAAATGTTGCTTTTGCATAAATGTAACCTTGAGTAACACTCTTTAAATGATTGGCAGTAATTTCTAAACCACGAACAAATTTATCTTGCGTATCCATAAAAATATGAGATGCAAAGCTACCAACGCTTTCTGCCAAAGCAGCAGTTGCGCCTCCATGTAAGACACCGTCTGGTTGATAAACTTTTGAGTTTACAGGCATTCTTGCCACCAAAAAGTCGTCTCCATAATCTACCATCTCAATATTTAAGGTTTCCATTAGGGTGTTTTTACTTGCTGCATTAGCTTTATTGAGCACATCTTGTTTAGATATTTGCATAGAATTACTGTATTTTTATCATGATTTTTTTACAACTACAAAAATACAAAATGAATTCTACAGAAAAGGAAATTTCTTATAACATAACCAATAGTTATTCTACCCTAAATGAATTAACCTCATCTACAAAAAATGTATGGTTTGTTTGCCATGGCATGGGCTATTTGAGCAGGTATTTTATTAGATATTTTAAAGGTTTAAATACCAAAGAGAATTATGTTATTGCGCCTCAAGCGCAAAGTAAATATTATATGACTCCTCAGTTTAAACATGTTGGTGCAAGTTGGCTTACTAGAGAAAACACACAAGTAGAAACACAAAATATAATGACTTATTTTGATTCTATTATTGAGAAAGAGCAAATTTCCGAAGATAAAAATCTTATTATTTTGGGCTATTCCCAAGGTGTTAGCGTTGCCATGCGATATGTTGCAAAAAAACAAATACAGTGTTCACAATTAATAATGCATTCTGGAGGCATACCAAAAGAATTAACTCAACAAGATTTCGAATTTTTTACAGGAGAATCAAAACTAATTTACGGTACTAATGATGAGTATCTTAATGAGCAGCGCATTAAAGAAGAGCACAATAAAGCGAAAAATTTATTTGGATCTAAACTTGATGTTATATCCTTTGATGGTGTACATGAGGTAAATACAACTTTTATTAATCAACTCGTTTAAATGACTGTTCCAACTTTAGAAAATGAGCGTGTATTACTAACACCTTTAACAATCGAAAACTATAAGGAGTTGATAACTATTGCTCAAGAGAAAGATTTAATTTACTATTCTCCCAGTATCATTTCCACTAAAGAAACCTTAAGAGAATACGTTAAAGTTGCTTTGAAAGGGTTAGACAATAAAGCAACACTTCCCTTTATTATTTACGACAAACAACAGAAAAAATTTGCTGGTAGCACACGATTTGGACTTATAAACTGGAAAAATAAAGTATTGCACATAGGTTGGACTTGGATTGGACACGAATTTCAAGGTACAGGATTAAATGCTCATGTAAAATTTTTAATGCTTAGTTATGCATTTGAAACGCTAATGTTTGAAAAAGTAGAGTTTAGAATAGACCAGCGAAATGAAAAATCTAAAAAAGCAGTTGAAAAATTGGGTGCATCATTAGAAGGCATTTTGAGAAAAGATACCCTAATGAATGATGGCTTTAGACGCTCTACCTGTTGTTATGGTATTTTAAAAGAAGAATGGCCAACCATTAGGTCGACCATTTTTAAAAGCTTCTAGCTTGTTTTTTGCAGCGTTTTATTTTTTTCTTTTAACACAGCTAATTGTTTCTCTAAAAATGTAATAGCCTGCTCTGTTTTATGGCTAGACTTAGAAGCAAAATCTTTTAATTCTCTCTTCAAGGTATCTTTGCCAGATGATGCAGCTTTAGTTAAATCTTCTTTAACTTCTATAAAATCTGTAGATAATTGATTTTTAATTTCTTTTCCTTCTTTTTTAAGTTTTTGTCTTGTTACACTACCTTTATTAGGCGCTAATAAAACTCCTGCTGCAGCTCCAATTAAAACTCCTAATATTACGGTTCCTTTATTAATCATAACTTTTTTCTTTTTAATTCAACATATTTATTTATAAGTCGTTAAACTTACTGGTTTGTTACAAGCAAACTCTGTACCAATATGTTAGGAGATAGTCATTAATTAATTTAAACAATCAAAACACCCTTCTAATCCATCTAATTCTAAATCTTCAGAGCCTTTTAATGGTGATTTCACCATTCCTTGTTTGTCTATTTCTTCTTTAAATTTTATAGCGTACTCAAGCAAGTCATCTCTTCTGTTTTTAATTTTGTTTGTAATTTCAATACCGCTTAAAGCGCTAATATTATTTTGCCATACCTCTAGTGAAGCATCGATAACATCATTGGTTAACAAATTTTGGAGTGCTTTAGCTTCCGCAGTAAAAAAAGTTTCTGGTGTGTTGATTAAAAAATAACGATCAAAAGGGTAAACTAAACCTTCTATATAATCTATATCTTTTTCAAACGAGCGCAACTCTGGGACGACATTTTCATTAGATAAAATACTTGGTATTAATCCATCTGTACTAAAAAAAGCATTATCTCTATCTCCAGCAATTGGGTATGCTATATAATTAAGTTTAGTTTTTTGTATTGCAAATCCCCATTGTTTGGTATGTCGATCCCAATCTCCAATTAAAAAATCAAATAATCGTGCTCTAATAAGTGCTTTTTTATCAATTAATAAACTGTCTTTTAGGGTTTGCTTGAGTTCTTGCAGGTCTTTGGCCTCAATTATACTTTCAATATTTTTGAGGTTGGTATAATTTATATCACCTTCTGTTTCAAATTCTAAGAGAAACAATCGATTTCCAAACTTATCATTGAAATCTTCTAATTTTTTTTGCTTCGGAAGAAAATACACCTTTGGATTAGTATGTAACACCTCAGCCTCATGTGATAGTTTAGCTGCCAACAGTGCACCATAAGGATGCTGTGCAGAAATACCATCTACAACAATATTTTCTATGCCTAAAGTTTTAGCAAACTCTGGTATGAGTGGCTCTGGGTCTTTATTAATACTTCTTAATGTATAAATAATACCAGTATTTTTAGCCTTAAGTTTTAAAGAATGGGTTTGATTGCCTCCTCCTTCTTTTAAGATCGTTACACCACCAAATAGTGTGTCTAAAAATAATACTGGCACTTTAACTGGTGTTGACCACTCTGCTCTATATTGGCTTCCTTGTATGATTTCTTTCACAAGATTTGGTTGATATAATTGACTGGCTGCCACCAAAACAGAATCATACGCTTTAAAATTGATGGTCTCAACATTATCAAAATTAATAAGTGTACTTTTCTCAAAGGTTTTATCTGTACTGGATAGAGACCAGTATATAATGGCAATGAGCGCTAAAAGTATAATTATGACTGCTTGTAAAAATCGTTTCATTTAAACTATTATATAATATTCTAAATCTAAACTTTTATAAAGAAATTGGTGAGCGTTATTACAATTTAAATTGTCTGATATTCAATTATTAAATAAATCATCTGGAGAACCTCCAGAAAAATAATATTCGAAATCTATGACTTTGCCTGTTCTTAAAGTATCTCGTCCTATTAAATAATAGGTATTATCAACATGCATACTGTAATAAGATTTGGCTGAGTGAAAATAAATAGTATCTCCAGGAAAATAATGCTTAACAGATTTTACATCGTCGCGATCCAGATGAGAAAATTCATTAACAACTAGTGAGTACTGGCTAAACCTTAAATTAGCATCATACCAACGTATAGTAGTTGTGTCTTTAATTTGATAAGGTTTGTTTAAAAACGAACTATAATACTCTTGAGTAGAAATATCTTTTTTAGACTCGTAAGCTAACATCCAAACAAAAAATCCTATTACTATAACACCAACTGCTACAAGAGAAAACAGCGCAATTAAGATTTTTCTAGATCTTGTCACTAGTTAACTAATTTAGCAACTATATCTTTTACTGGTAATATCTCTTTAGTGTGCTCTATACTTGGTCCTGCAACCCAAACTGTTTTATAGGTTGCTTTTTTGGCAGCATTCTCTGTAGCTTTCATGCCTATTGAGAACCTAACCATTTTTACCCATTTTTTAAGCTTTTTGTTTTTATTAAGTAAGTTTTCTAACCAAGTTGCTTTAGTACCAATTTTCTCAACATAAGGTGTTTTTATAACCGTACAGGGTGTACCAGAAATACGCTCTGTCATAATAATATCTTCTGCACCATATTCTACACAAGCTTGTTTATACTCGTCTGTAACTCCTGCTTCTACAGATGCAATAAAAGGACTTCCAACAGACACACCAGAAGCTCCATAACTTAACATTTTATCTATATCTGCCTTACAACCAACACCTCCTGCCGAAATTACAGGTATACTCAATTCTTGGCTAAGCAAATTTGTTAATTCTTGTGGTGATAAATTACCTCTATGACCTCCAGCCTCATTGTTTACCGCTATTGCAGCATCTGCGCCTAATTGTTCTACTTTTTTAGCAAATCTCAAATCGGTTACGTCACAAAAAACCTTTATACCAACTGCATGTGCCTGGTTTATAGTTTCTTCAGGACTTCCTAATGAGGTAATAATAAAATCACAACCTTCTTCGCAAATAACCTCTAATTGTCCTTTATATTTAACATTAGATTTATTTACGATTAAGTTAAACCCAAAAGATCCTCCCTCAACTTTATTTGCTTTTAACTCTCGTATTGCTGCGCGCAACTCATCTAAAGTTCTATAATTTAATGCAGGTATACAACCAGCAATTCCTGCTTTCATCGCTTCTGTTACCATAGCAACGTTAGACACTAAAAACATTGGAGCTTTAATAATTGGGTATGTAATATTAAGAAGTTGTGTGAGTTTGGTATCCATGACTATTAATTTGAATTGAACAAATATAATAAATATTATGCATGCATAACAGTTTGTTAATCTTGAAATTTATAATAGCCACATTTTAAATACGCACCTTCCTCAAAACCAATAGGATGATCTACATCATGCTGCGTTTTTTGTAATACAGAAAATGAACGTTTTGTTGCTAATAAAGTTTGCTCATTAATATCGTAAAATGCTGTAGCCGATACTCTAGAAGAGCACGAAGCCAAAACTAAAAATCCTTCTCTCGCTGTTAATTTCTCTCCTAAACGAGCTAACTGCGCATATTTCTTTTTAGCCAGCTGAATTTCTGATTGTTGTTTTGCAAAACTTGGTGGATCTATAACCACGACATCAAATTTCTTTTTTGCTGAAATGAGCTCTTCTAAGATTTTAAAGGCATCACCAGCAAGCGTAATATGTTTACCAGAATAATTATTAAGCTCACCATTATGAACCGCAATTTCCAAAGCTTGAGCGCTAATATCTAGACTAGACACCTCTTTTGCTCCATTTGCTAATGCATGAACCGAAAAACCTCCAGCGTAAGAAAACACATCTAACACCGTTTTATTTTTACTTAACAACCCAACCTGCCTTCTGTTCTCTCTATGATCTAAAAAATATCCTGTTTTATGACCTTTAATAACGTTTGCAGAGAAATTAACGCCATGCTCTACAAACTCTACGACTTCATGATCTAAAGTCCCATAAACTACTTCTCCATCTTTAAGTTGATGAGAGGTAGATTGTTCTAAGCCACGACTTAATCGTAAAACTACGGTTTTGCAATTTGAGGTTTTTACTAAACTTTCTAAGATGGTTTTGAGATAAGGTAACCAAATTTGAGAATATAGTTTTACTACCAGTACTGTATCATAGACATCTGCTATTAATGAAGGAAAACCATCGTTTTCTCCAAAAATAAGTCTATAGCTGGTAGTATTTGTCTTTAAAAGTGGTAAACGTTTTTGATAAGCGCTTTCTATTTTCCGAAGAAAAAAAGCATCATCTATTTGAGTAGGTTTTCCTTGATTATAAATTATTTTTATTCTAATTGGAGATTCTGCATCGTATAGACCTATACCAATCATACCATTTTTTCGCTTTCCGAAGATTATTGCCAAATCTCCAGTTTGAGCATCATCATTAATTTTAATAATACTATCTGAAAACACCCAAGGATGACCTTGCTGTACATAATTTTCTCCCTTTGCAGTGAGCTTAACAGCTAAGCGTTTGGCTTGTATATTTCTATGTATTGATGATGAAAAATTCATGTATGCATTACTAGTTTAAGAGACTGCAAATTAGTAGCTTTTTATAACTAAGCAACCATTATATTAAAAAAAAAGCGTTTCTATATTTAATTATAGAAACGCTTTTGAAATTTTACAATTAATTACTACCAATTGTTAATTTCGTCTTTTAATTCTTCTTTTGATTTGCCATACTTCTCTTGCATTTTTCCTGCAAGTTTTTCCATGCTACCTTCAGCTTCAGTGTATTCATCATCTGTGATTTTACCGTATTTCTTTTTAAAATCACCTTTTATTTGTTTCCACTTGCCTTTAAATTGATCTTCATTCATAACTATTATGGTTTTTTAAATTATAATTAAAGATACTACCATAATATCTTAATAATTAGTGCAATCAATTTTAGAATTAACTCATTTAAATTAGGCTTTTAAAACGACTCTAAATCTCGCCTTACCTTCTTCTAAATGTTCTATGGCTTCGTTAACGTTTGCCATCTCAAACTCCTCTACTGTAGGATAAATATCATGACGCACACAAAACTCAAGCATTTTTCTAGTAAGTGCTATGCTTCCTAATGGGCTTCCACCGACAGATTTCTCACCAGAAATCATGCTAAATGCAGGAATTTCCATTGGCTCTAAAACTGCACCTACAGTATGTAATTTACCTTGAGGCGCTAAAGTGGTTAAAAAAGAGTTCCAATCTAGTTTTACATTTGTCGTATTAAGTATAAAGTCTAAACTACCTGCGATACTTTCTAACTCTTTAGCATCTGTAGAGTTTACAACATTGTGTGCTCCCATTTTTTTAAGAGCATCTGTTTTATCTTTGTTTGATGTAAATGCTGTTACTTCACAACCCCAAGCTTTTAAAAACTTAAGAGCCATATGACCTAAACCACCAATACCTATAACACCAACTTTATCTGTTGGCTGCACACCAGATAATACTATTGGATTAAAAACGGTAATTCCACCACAAAAAAGTGGTCCTGCTTTTGCCAAATCTATGCCTTCTGGTAATTTTGTTACCCATGACCAATGGCCACGAACATGATCTGCAAATCCACCATGACGTCCTACAATTGTTCCTTCTGCATCTCCACAAAGGTGTTGTTTACCATCCATACATTGATTACAATGCATACAAGATGCAGAGTACCAACCCATACCTACTTTATCACCTACTTTTAAACCTTTTACTTCGCTACCAAGTTTTGTAACTTCTCCTACAATTTCATGTCCTGGAACTAATGGGTATTGAGAATTTCCCCAATCATTATTAATCATACTAATATCACTGTGACAAAGTCCGCAGTAATGTACTTTAATATCTACTTGTTCATTCTCTATTTCAGAAAATTCATATTCAAATTTTTCTAGTTTTGCTTTAGCTTCTTTTGCTGCGTATGCGTTTACTTTCATGTTTAATTTTATTTTTTTTTACTTTTTTAAGATACAAACTACAATTGTGATATTGTATTAATTTGTTCTTAAGTTTTTAATTTTCCGAAGAAAAAAGAAAGAAAAAACGCAATCATTTCTGATTGCGTTTTTCCAAATGTTAAATAATTATTTATAAAAGACTCAAAATTAAATTTGAGATTAGTGAGTCATAAAATATGCCAAAACATATTTAATGATTTACTTATTTTACTTCTTCAAAGTCTACGTCTTCTACATCGCTACTTTCGTCTGCTGCCTGTCCTTTGGCACCTGCACCTGCATCTGTTGGTCCACCTTCATTAGCTGGTCCTTGAGCATCTGCTTGTGCTTTGTACATTTCTTCACTAGCAACTTTCCAAGCTTCATTAATTTTTTCTAAAGCTGGCTCTATAACTGCGATATCTTTAGTTTCGTATGCTTTTTTAAGTTCTTCTAAAGCGTCTTCAATTGGCTTTTTCTTATCGTCTGATAATTTATCACCAAATTCTTTCAATTGATTTTCTGTTTGAAAAATCATTGCATCTGCTTCATTTAACTTTTTAGCATTTTCTACTGCTTTAGCATCTGCATCTGCATTAGCTTCTGCTTCTTGCTTCATTTTAGCAATTTCATCTTCGGTTAAACCAGAAGATGCTTCGATACGAATATCTTGAGTTTTATTTGTTGCTTTATCTGTTGCAGAAACTTTAATGATACCATTGGCATCAATATCAAACGTCACTTCAATTTGAGGTGTTCCTCTTTGTGCTGGTGGAATACCATCTAAATGGAAACGACCAATTGTTTTATTATCTGCTGCCATAGCACGCTCTCCTTGTAATACATGGATTTCTACTGATGGCTGATTATCTGCTGCTGTAGAGAATACTTGTGATTTTTTAGTAGGAATCGTTGTATTCGCTTCAATCAACTTTGTAAACACGTTACCCATAGTTTCAATACCAAGAGATAATGGTGTCACGTCTAATAAAAGAACGTCTTTTACATCTCCAGATAAAACACCACCTTGAATTGCTGCACCTAACGATACTACTTCATCAGGGTTAACTCCTTTACTTGGCGATTTTCCGAAGAATTTCTCAACCGCTTCCTGTACTGCAGGAATACGAGTTGATCCACCAACTAAAATAACTTGATCTATATCACTTTTTGATAAACCTGCAGCTTTCAATGCAGTTTCACAAGGCTCAATTGTACGTTTTACTAAATCGTCAATTAACTGCTCAAATTTAGAACGTGTTAATGTACGTACCAAGTGCTTAGGTCCAGAAGCTGTAGCTGTAACGTATGGTAAATTGATTTCAGTTTGCTCAGAAGATGATAATTCAATCTTCGCTTTTTCAGACGCTTCTTTTAAACGTTGTAATGCCATTGGGTCTTTACGTAAATCGATAGACTCTTCTGCATTAAACTCATCTGCTAACCAGTTGATAATTTTTTGATCAACATCATCACCACCTAAATGCGTATCACCATCTGTAGATAATACTTCAAATACACCATCTCCTAATTCTAGGATAGATACATCGTGTGTTCCTCCACCAAAATCAAAAACTACAATTTTTTGGTCTGTACCTTTTTTGTCCATTCCATAAGCTAATGCTGCTGCAGTAGGTTCGTTGATAATACGACGAACTTTTAAACCTGCAATTTCACCTGCTTCTTTTGTTGCTTGACGTTGCGAATCATTAAAGTAAGCTGGTACAGTAATTACTGCTTCAGTTACTGTTGCTCCTAAATAATCTTCGGCAGTTTTCTTCATTTTTTGAAGTATCATTGCCGATAATTCTTGAGGTGTGTATAAACGACCATCAATATCTACTCTTGGTGTATCGTTGTCACCTTTTACAACTTTATATGGTACACGTTCTGCCTCTTTTTTAGACTCAGAATATTTGTTACCCATAAAACGTTTAATAGAATAAACCGTTTTTGTTGGGTTTGTTACCGCTTGTCTTTTTGCTGGATCACCAACTTTAATTTCTCCTCCTTCTACAAAGGCAATTACAGATGGTGTTGTTCTTTTCCCTTCAGCATTAGGGATAACTACTGGCTCGTTACCTTCCATTACAGAAACGCAAGAGTTGGTAGTTCCTAAATCGATTCCAATAATCTTACTCATAATTATATTTGTTTTTATGTATTTCCTTTTTACTTCGGAAATGTTATGTTCATTTTTATTTACGTTTACTATATGGCAATCATTATGCCATGACAAAATATATGACATGATGTCATTTTTTATGACTAAACTTTTAAATGAAAAGCATCAAATTATTTTGAAAACAGATTATATTTGGCATTCTTAAAACGGTTAATTAATGGAGTGTATATCTGTCTTTGACATGCTTAAAATTGGTGTTGGACCATCAAGTTCTCATACTTTAGGACCTTGGCGAGCTGCCGAACGTTGGATTGAAGAACTTAAACTTACAAAGAAGTTTGATAAGGTGGAGAAAATCTCGGTTGATTTATACGGTTCTCTGTCATTAACAGGTAAAGGTCATGCCACAGATTATGCTGTCTTATTAGGATTAAGTGGTGCAGATCCAGAATATATACCTGTAGAATCTATTGATGTCATTGTAGCGTCTGTAAAAAATACCAATACGCTTTTATTCAATAACGAATATCCAATTAATTTTGACGTTAAAACAGATATCGTTTTTAATAGAAAATTTTTACCTTTTCATTCTAACGGTATGACATTTACTGCTACAATAAAAGGTAGACGATATAAATCTACTTATTACTCTATTGGTGGAGGCTTTGTTGTACAAGAAGAACGAAAAATATCTAAAAAAAATAAAATTACCTTTTATTGTACGTTTCCTTACCCTGTAGAAAACGGTGTACAATTACTACAATTTTGTGAGCAATTAAAAATGCCAATCTCTGGAGTCGTATTAGAAAACGAAAAGTCTATTAGACCTATTGAAACCATAGATACCGAAATTCAACGCATTTGGGATACTATGTTAGAATGTATGTACGTAGGATGTCATACCGAAGGTAACTTACCTGGCGGATTAAATGTAAGACGTAGAGCATATGACATGCACAAAAGCTTAAAAGGTGATGTCCCATATACTACTCCTGTTGAATGGCTTTACTCTATTAGAAATACCGAGGTTAAATTTAGACAAATCCTTAAATGGGTAAGTTGCTTTGCTTTAGCTGTTAATGAGGTAAATGCATCTCTTGGTCGCGTAGTTACCGCTCCAACCAACGGAAGCGCTGGCGTTATACCTTCTGTACTTATGTATTATATGGTAATAGAAAATCACGATGCTAATTTTGAAGATATTAAGCGTTTTTTACTAGTTGCAGGAGAAATAGGAAGTATCTTTAAAAAGGGAGCAACAATTAGTGCTGCAATGGGTGGTTGCCAAGCCGAAATTGGCGTATCATCTGCAATGGCTGCAGGTGCACTTTGTGAACTTTCTGGTGGTACACCCGAACAAGTTTTAGTTGCTGCCGAAATTGCCATGGAGCATCATTTAGGTATGACCTGTGATCCAATTGGTGGTTTAGTTCAAATACCATGTATAGAACGTAACGCTATGGGTGCAATTAAAGCCATAAATGCTTGTGAACTTGCATTAGATACAGATCCTAAAAATGTAAAAGTACCATTGGATAAAGTCGTACAAACCATGTGGGAAACAGCAAAAGACATGAATACCAAATACAAAGAAACCAGTACAGGTGGTTTGGCTGTTGGTGTGCATTTAAGTGATTGTTAATCTTAATTTAATCCTCATAACCTTGTCGTAATCGTTTCTTAATATGAAATAGTTATAGTTTACGTTTTATTAAATTTCAAATTACCTTAGATTTAAAGTTCATGTAGATATTTATAGTATTAAATAACTACGCAATGAAAGATTTAAAAATACTATTTATCCTACCTGTTTTATTAACAATTACTATTGTTATTGATTGTAATAAAACTAATCTCGAAACAGGTGATATTGCATTTACGTCTTACAACTCAAAACATGAAGATAGTTTTTCCTTTGTTACCTTAAAAGACTTAACACCTAATACTACAATATATTTTACAGATTCTGAATGGAATGGGACAAGATTTGGCATTAAAGAAAATGATTTGATCTGGAACTCTGGAGGCACCTTTATACCATCTAATACCGAAATAAAGTTTACCCGAATTAAACATAAACCTAAAGTAAATTTTGGTTTGGCTTTAGGCAGTTTAAATCTAAATATAAAAGGAGATGCAATTTTTGCCTATATAGGAGAAACAGTTAAACAACCTAACAAATTTATTGCAGCTGTTTCTAATGATTACAAACAATATGGCACGTTAATTAATACACAATTAGAAGAGGGCAACACTGCCATAACCTATCCAAAAAACACCTATTTGGCTCATTTTAAAGGCAACCTTAAAACTTCAAAATCTAATCTCTTAAAAATGCTTAGTGATTTTAGTAATTATCAATTAGACCAAATTCATACCGAGTTAGCTAACAAATAATTATTTACAATTACGCTGTCTCGTATCTACAATATAAATAATTTGCCAAGTGTCTTTAGCTTTAAAAAGCTGAAATGAATTAACACCACAATGACTAAATTTATCGTTAAAATAAAACTTATAAGGTGTCCACACATGTGCCATACTACCATCTATCATGATTTTATAATCTAGAATTTCCTCTCTAAAAGTATTTTCCTTAGGAATTGAAATAATAGATGCTAAAAAGTCTTCAAATTGTGTGGTGTTTAAAATATTCACACTGTTTTCAAAATTGCTTATACTTTGCATTTTAATATCCTTGTGAACGGTTCTTAAAATTGACGTACTGTCTTGGTTATGAAAACCTTCAAAAAAATGTTGAATCGTTAATTTCACATTTTCTTTTTCTGAGGATTGAGAAAATGTAAAACTTGTAATCAAAAAAGTGATGCAAAGGAGATAATGTTTCATGATTTAAAATTTCAGAATTATTATAAATTTAAAGGTTTTTGAGCTTCAGAATAAATATATATTAAGAAATCTCTGTATTTTTACGAATAATAAAATAACAACACATGTCTGTAGCAAAAAAAGATTATAAAAGAGTTACCGTAAAATCTCTTGTTGAGATGAAACAAAACAATGAGAAAATTTCTATGTTAACCGCTTACGACTATACCATGGCAAAAATTGTTGATGGTGCTGGTGTTGATGTAATTTTGGTGGGAGATTCTGCAAGTAATGTTATGGCAGGTCATGAAACGACATTACCTATAACATTAGATCAAATGATTTATCATGCATCATCTGTTGTAAGGGCTATTGACAGAGCGTTGGTTGTAGTAGATTTACCTTTTGGTAGTTACCAAAGTGACCCTAAAGAGGCGTTACGATCTGCAATTAGAATAATGAAAGAGTCTGGAGGTCACGCTGTTAAAATGGAAGGTGGTAAAGAGGTTAAAGAGTCTATAAAACGTATACTCAATGCAGGAATTCCTGTTATGGGACATCTTGGTCTAACACCTCAATCTATTTATAAGTTTGGCACTTACACGGTAAGAGCAAAAGAAGAACAAGAGGCGCAGCAATTAAAAGAGGATGCCATAATGTTAGAAAAAGCAGGATGTTTTGGTATTGTTTTAGAAAAAATTCCTGCAAAATTAGCCGAAGAAGTTGCTAAAAGCGTATCTATACCTGTAATTGGTATTGGTGCTGGTGGTGATGTTGATGGACAGGTGCTTGTGTTACATGATATGATTGGAATGACTCATGAATTTAACCCAAGATTTCTTAGAAGATATATGAATTTATATGAAGAAATGACCACTGCTATTGGACAATATGTAGATGATGTGAAAACTCAAGATTTCCCAAGTGATAAAGAGCAGTACTAATATCTAGTTAACGGTCTTTTTTTTACCGTTTAAATGCAGTAAACCTCAATGCCTAAAATAGTTTCTAATAAAAATAATCTTCAAGTTGTTTATGAAGATAATCACATTATTATCGTTAATAAACGAGCTGGTGATATCGTACAAGGAGATAAAACTGGAGACACACCATTAAGTGATGTTGTTAAAGATTATATCAAAGAAAAATACAATAAGCCTGGCAACGTTTATCTTGGAGTTGTACATAGATTAGATAGGCCTACTACAGGCATCGTGATGTTTGCAAAAACAAGCAAAGCTTTACCACGACTTAATAAACTTTTTGCCGAAAAGAAAGCCAATAAAACATATTGGGCAATTGTAAAAAACGCTCCAGAAAAGCAAGAAGACACTTTAATAAATTGGCTCAAGAAAAATCCGAAAAACAATAAATCCACTGCTTACCCTAAGGAAATCAAAGATAGCAAAAAAGCTATTTTACATTATAAAGTGCTAAAAGCCTTAGATAATTATTATCTCTTAGAAATTGAATTAGAGACAGGTAGACACCATCAAATTAGAGTTCAATTATCAAATATTGGTTCGCCTATTAAAGGAGACTTAAAATATGGGTTTGATAGAAGTAATAAAGACGCTAGTATTAGTTTACACGCTAGGCAATTACAGTTTATTCATCCTGTATCTAAAGAAAATATAGATGTTTTAGCAGCTTTACCAAATGATCCTATTTGGAAGGCTTGTGAGAATTAATTATGGCAAGTGATTTTGATTTTAAGCAAAAGGGTACACAAGTGTTAACGTTACACCTTTATCAATTGCTGATTCTAAGTTAAATTGCGTTTCAATAAGCTCTGCTCTAGCCTGCATATTAATGAGCCCTGACCCTTTTTCTGCGGAAGGTATTTCAAAACCAATTCCATCATCTGATGCTTTGATAATCAACTGATTTTCTTGATAATCTAAAATAACTTTGATTTCATTTGCTTCGGAATATTTAACCGAATTGGAAAAGAACTCTTGCAAAATCCTGAAAATAATAATTTCATGTTTTTTATCGTTGAGCTCTCTTTTGTTGCCGAGAAGTTCTAATTCTGTAGCAGAGAAATCCATACGTTTTAAGCGTTGCAATTCGTTTTCAATAGAAGCTTCTAATCCTAAATTTGATAAGACATCGCTATTTAAAGACTTTGAGAGTGCTCGAACCTCTGTTAAACTGTCTTTGACAATTTGAGTGGTTTCAACAACTTTACCTTTAATATCTTCTGGCACTTTAGCTCCTAAAGCATTGAGTTGCATATTAGCAAATGCGAGTAGCTGACCAACATTATCGTGTAATTCTCTACCTACATGTTTTAAGGTTTGTTCTTGGATTTCTGTTTGAGAACGTGAGATTTCTTCATCAAACACTTTTTGTTGTTTGATTTGGTCTAATAAAAGTTTACTTTTTCGTTTTTGAAAGGTTACAAAAAATAAGATAGCCATAATAGAGAGCAAAAAAACAGCAAAAATAACGTATGCTATTAATGCTATTTGCTCTTCATTTATTGTTTGCTCTTCTTGAGCGAATACCAAAAACCGAATGCAATACATAGATAAGTAAAGATATTAATAAACAATAGGAATTTCCCTCTAAACTCTACAAAATTGGTATTTATTTCATAAAAATATGAATCAAATATAAATAATGGTGTCGCACATAAATACCAAATTAATAAAGCAATACTGATGTAGAATGAAGGTAATTTGTAATAGTTAAGTATCTCATCGCTTCTCATTAACTCAATAAAGTAAAAAATGACATAAATACTTATAGATACAGTACCAAATATAAAACTGTAAGGCAACGATTTGGTAAAAAAACCATCTGTTAACGTAAAAAAAGCAAATGCGAATACTGCATAGGCTATAAAAATAACTCTAATACCATTTTTAAATACTTTAGATGTCATTAAATTGGAATAAAATAAACCAATGATACCAATGGCTAAAAAAGAGTAAATATTATATAGCCATGTATTAGAGCAAAATACACTATTTTTTAAATTAATGTACCACTCTAAATCATAATTGTTTAATAACAAATACCCATATAGAGCAAAGATTTCAACGAAAACTGTAATCCAAAGATAATAGACAAAAATTATTAAAACAGAATTTTTTACTTTTGAAATATAATAGCTACCAAAAATGGCAGCCATTATTTCAACTGTATAAATTACTAAAAGTCCATTTTTTAATATAAAGTCTATCACATAAATCTTATTGAGGATAATTGATTCCTGGTGGCATTCCTTGTGTACCATGATCCAATCCAAAACCTCCTGGTATATCAGGAGTGCCTCCTCCCGTTTGAAGAGCAAAGTTAAACATTTTTCCTTCAGATGTCATAGGTGTTCCTGTCGGAACAAATAATAATGTAGTGTAACCTGGTACATTACCAGACATTGGCTGAGCACCTAAATACAAACGCACACCATCCATAGTAAAGCCTAAATCACTTGCTTGATTTTCGGCAATGGTTAAATAATTTCTCACATCTTTTAATGAATACCATGAAGATCTATTATCTCCACCCTTTACATCCTTAAAAACAGTAGCGTTGATACTGTCATATCTAGAATTGTAAGCTTGAGTTAATGCTGTTATTTCAGCTGGTTTAATAATACCTTTTGGCGTGGCTGGTTCCATCCCTTCTAATGAACCATCATTACTTTGACAATAAAAATACATTGCTAGTGCTCCTAAAATAAATCCAAGAATAAGTAGTAGTAATTTTTTCATAATTTGTTTGTTTTGAATTAATTGCGAGCGTAATGTATGCAAAATCTTAATACAAAACTACTATTTATGTTAAATTCGTTCTTTTTTCCTACGATTACTCACATTTAAACGCAATTTTACAACCTATTAACTGTTGAGATAGATTATTTATAGATTTTTCGGTTAGCTGCAAAACTCTTGGATATCCTCCTGTAATTTGAGCATCTCTCATTAAAACTATAAGCTTGCCTGCAGGAGTTAGTTGTACTGTTCCTGGCAGAACTAACGATGTAATTATACCTTTTAAAGGATTCTCTAATGTATCATCAAATTGATATGCCATTCTATTACTATCTTTATTAATAGTAAATGCAGTATGTAACAGTTTATGTTGTACGTCAACATTTAATTTATCAAACTCAGGACCTTTTAATACATTTAGCTGAGTCATTCTAAAATGATTATTATCTATTTTAACTGCAGAAAACGATGGCTTTAGGTTCGTGTTTAATTTTAAGATAGGCAATTCCACCCCTTTAATTATTCTGCTAAGCGCAGTAACCTCTTTATACATACTACGACTCCTCATTACAATCTCTGTTTGAAAACCTCCCAAAACAGCTAAATAGGCTCTACAACCATACTTGCATTTACCATATTTTATAATATCTCCAACCTCTACTTTATATATAGAATTAGTTTTAATTTCTATATCATTAAGTTTCACACTCATATCTGCACCAGATATACAAATAAATATCTCTTGCGTGAATTTTAATTGCGGACCTACTAAAACAGACTCTAAAACCGCAGCATCGGCAGTGTTGCCTAAAATAGAATTAGCCAAAGTCGCAGCATAACGATCCATAACTCCAGATATTGGCACACCCAAATCTTGGTAACCGTTTCTACCTAAATCTTGTATGGTATCAAACAAACCCGCTTTTAAAACCTCAACCATCTATGTCCTCATTTTCAATTATAAAATTGCCACTGTTAATTTTAACGACAATATCATCATAATCTAATCTAGACACTGGTATAAATTTCACCTTGTCTCCTGCGCTCGCAAAGCATGGTGTTTCTTTCTTCGGAATAAAAAACTCTAACGGACAATTACCAATAATATTCCAGCCACCAGGACTTACGTTAGGGTAAATACCAGTTTGTTGTCCGCCAATTGCAACTGCACCTTTTTTAATAACTTGTCTTGGATTTTTTTTCCTCGGAAAATGGAGTTGCTTATCTAATCCTCCTAAGTATAAAAAACCAGGTAAGAATCCTATAAAAAAAACCGTGTACACAACTTGAGAATGTAGGGCTATGATTTGAGATATTGGTAGTTGTTTTTCTGCAGATATTATTTCTAAATCTAAACCAAATTCTTCATCATAACATACAGGGATTTTGAATAATTTAGAGTTACTTTTTTTTACTATATTACGTTGTCTATAATGAGTTTTAAGCTCTGTAATTTCACTATAGACATCATCAATAGTGAAATTATAAATAATTAGTAATGAATTATATGCGTTATTTATTTGAAGTATAGATTTAACATCTAAAGTAGCGAGATACTGTTTAAAAAGAAGTACATCTTTAAGTATAAATTCATCAATATTTTGTGGCCATTCTACTAAAATAGATTGCTCTGAAAAACGTCGATATGATAATTCAAAATTCATCAATTTTTCATGAAATATGAATAGCGTTAGCATTCAGTTTTTTTATTAAAAAACGTAAATTTTTAATTACATTTTTTCCATCGCTATGTACACAAATGGTATCTACTTTTAACTTCACTTCTACTTCATTAATGGTCGTTACATTTCCGAAGTAAACCATATTATAAACATGATTAAACATCGCAGTTGCGTTGTGAATTAATGCCTTTGGGTGCTTTCTAGAAACTAATGTAAGATCGTCATTGTAATTTCTATCTGCAAAGCCTTCGTACATAATAGAGATGCCATTTTGATGTGCCAGTTTTGAAATTACAGACCCATAAGGCACGTATAAGACAAGATTTTTATCGATTGCCCTAATTACACTTACAACAATTTTTGCAGTGTCTACATCCACAGAGGCTAAATTGTACAAAGCGCCATGTAGTTTTACATGATGTAATTGTAATTGCTGGTTTTCTACAATAGTTTTTAAATTTTCAATTTGCAAATTTATAGTGTCAAATAAATCTTGAGGCGACATTCTCACAGTGACTCTTCCAAAGTTCTCCTTATCTGGAAATGAAGGATGTGCGCCAATTTTTACATTATGAAGTTTAGCTAATTTAACAACAGTTGTCATGGTATCAACATCTCCTGCGTGTCCACCACAAGCTATATTACACGAAGAAATCAAAGGCATTAACGCAGACTCATTACCTACACCTTCTCCTAAATCACAATTAATATCTATAGTTTTTACTAACATTTATAAAAGATCAAACACCTTTAAAATACTTTTAACACCTAGAAATAAGGCTATTCCGAAGATAAGAAATCCAATTACATTTTGAAATAATGTATTTTTAAACTTCCCGAGAATTGATGACTTATTCATTACCCAGAGTAAAAATCCTGCTATTAATGGTAATAATAAACCATTCGCAACTTGAGCAAATTGAATTATTTCTATAGACTTTAAACCAATTGAAGAAAATAAAACGCCTAATCCCAAGATAGTCATCCACACTAATCTAAATTTTAAAGACTTTAATTGAGAACTCCAACCCAAACAACCCGTTGCTACATATGCTGCTGCTAATGGCGCTGTAATTGCGCTAGTAATGCCAGCAGCAAACAAACCAATAGATAAAAAATACTTAGAATACACTCCAAACAAAGGCTCTAAACCTTTTGCTAAATCTGCTGCATTTGTTATTTGAACATCTTTAATTGCTGCTGCAGAAATTATTATACACATAGAAACTAGTCCTCCCAGCGCTACAGCAATCACAGTGTCTTTTCTCGCAAATTTTAAATCTGAGGTGGTTTTCCATTTTTCCTTTACCAGAGACGCATGTAAAAACAAGTTATAAGGCACAACCGTAGTACCAACCAAGGCTATAACGGTCAATACATTTTCATCTGAATAATTTGGAGTAAATAAACCTTTAAATATGAGAGATAAATCTGGTCTGGTTAATATCGCAGTTGTTAAAAACGCTACACTCATTAAGACAACTAATGTAATCAGTGCTTTTTCAAGCACTTTATAATTACCAATATATAGCAATACAAAGGCTATAATACCAATTACCATACTCCAAAGAGCTCCATAACTATTCCCAAATAAAGCTTCTAAACCTAAAACACCTCCACTAATATTTCCTGCCTCATAAGCTGCATTACCAATTACTATAGCAGATAGAATGAGAAATAGAGTTAAAACTTTAAAAACAGGATTAGAAATCTCGGTCCTGATAACTTCAGATAATCCTTTTTGAGAAACAATACCCAAACGAGCCGACATTTCTTGTAAAACGATTGTTGCAACTATAGACAATAGCATTGCCCAAAGCAGTGTAAAACCATCGTTAACACCTGCAATAGTGCAAACCGTAACTGTACCAGGTCCTATAAATGCTGCAGCAACCAAAGGTCCAGGACCAATATTTTTAAACCAGTTTTTAATCACGCTCTACCGTATTTAATGCATAAATAGCAAAGCTTCCTAACCAATGACCACCTTCATAACTATCTCCAACTATACTTGGTAATGAATAATTAATGTGCTGGTTGGCAATATTTTTAAGATGATTATACTCTGGCAAATCTTTAGCAATCTCATTTAAACTCCACGCTCTTGAAAAGTTAACACCATCTAAATGTACCAGCTTACCATCTGTTCTATCACTAACCTTACCTGTTTCTATAGAAAAATTCTCATCTTTTAATTGAGGAAGAAATTCGCTAAGCCAACTTTTAAATTCTTCTTTAGGCAAGACACGCTTCATAAGAGCTGCTTCTTCAAAACAAGGTGATAAAAAATCAAAACCGCTAGGCTCCCAACTTAAAGGGCAATTAACATCTTTCAAATAAAAATCTTTAGCGCGCTCCTCTATTAAAAATTGTAATTGCTCATTACCTAAAGATTTAGCATAATCGTAAGCAAATGACAACCCAAAGGCGGTATTTGGGTGTTCTCCTACTCTAATAGGATAATTTAATTTAGGAATAAAATCAATATATTTTTCAACAATTAAATCGGTTAATGGTTTTAAATTAGATTCTAACTCTTTAGAGACTGGGTCTCCCCATTTATGGAGTTCTTCTGTAAGTTTTAGTAACCAAGCCCAACCATATGTTCTCTCGTAAGTTGCGTTGTAAGGCTCAAAAAAATAAGCAACCTCTGCCTTTATATTTTTTGCAGATAAGTTTTCTAACAACATACCTTTTATCTCATCTGCATTATCGAGATTAGGGTATTGTCTTAACAAACTCACTAAACTCCAATGACCATGTACTGCAGAGTGCCAATCAAAACAACCATAAAATGCAGGATGTAAGTTTTTAGGCGACTTTAAGTCATCATCTCCACCTATGGTTTGATTTAGTTTATTAGGATATTCAGTTTGAATACAATGTATAGGCAGTTGTGCTAATCTATTTGCTTCTTCTATGTTAATTACAGGCACTTTAACCTGTTCAACTTCAATTTTTGATTGAGGCATTTCTTTTTTATTTTCTTGCGTTGTGTTGCAGCCAAAAATCAACACCATAAAACTTAATAAGTAGATATATTTCATGTTTTAAATTTAAGATTATAAATTTTACGGTTCTTTTATCCTAACCAACCTTCGCGATCCATACTTCGGTATTGGATGGCTTCGGAAATGTGAGAACCGTTAATAGTGTCTACACCCTCTAAATCTGCAATAGTTCTAGATACTTTTAAAATTCTATCATATGCTCTTGCAGATAAATTTAATCGCTCCATTGCTGTTTTTAAAAGTTGCATTGATGCATCATCTAATTTACAATGTTGTCTTAAAAACTTAGTATTCATTTGCGCATTATAGTGCACTTTATCAGAATCTTTAAATCGATTTGTTTGTATCTCTCTTGCTGCAGTTACACGTTTTCTAATCTCTACAGACGTTTCACCTTTACGTTCATCTGCTAATTTATCAAACGGTACAGGAGTAACTTCTATATGAATATCTATACGATCTAATAAAGGTCCAGAAACCTTACTCAAATACCGTTGCATTTCTGCAGGAGAAGATGTCACTGGCGCATTTGGATCATTAAAATAACCTCCAGGACTAGGATTCATACTCGCTACCAACATAAATGACGAAGGATAGGTTACTGTAAATTTAGCCCTAGAAATAGTAACTTCACGATCCTCTAACGGTTGACGCATAACTTCTAAAACCTCACGCTTAAACTCTGGTAACTCATCCAAAAATAAAACTCCGTTGTGTGATAATGAAATCTCTCCTGGTTGCGGATAACTTCCGCCTCCAACTAAGGCTACATTACTAATCGTATGATGCGGACTCCTAAATGGTCTCTGAGCCATTAATCCTGTATGTTCCTTTACTCTACCAACTACAGAGTGAATTTTAGTAGTTTCTAATGCTTCATGCAATGTCATTGGTGGCAATATAGATGGCAATCGTTTAGCCAACATAGTTTTACCTGCTCCTGGCGGACCAATTAAAATTATATTATGACCTCCTGCAGCAGCAATTTCCATACATCTCTTAATACTTTCCTGACCTTTTACGTCACTAAAATCAAACTCTGGGAAATCTAAATTTTTATAAAACTCTTCTCTTGTATTTATTATAGTTTGTTCTAAAGGTTCTCCAACATCAAAGAAATTAATAACTTGAGATATATTATCTACGCCAAAAACTTCTAAACCATCAACGATAGCTGCTTCTTTTGCATTTTGCTTCGGAAGTATAAAACCCTTAAAACCTTCTTCTCTAGCCTTAACTGCAATAGGAAGCGCACCTCTAATAGGTTGTAAATTTCCGTCGAGAGATAATTCTCCCATAATGAGATATTTATCAATATCATCTCCTTTTATTTGGTTGGTGGCTACAAGTATACCAATGGCCAAGGTAAGATCATAGGCAGAACCTTCTTTGCGCAGATCGGCAGGCGACATATTAATAATAATTTTTTTTCCTGGTATTTTATAACCGTTATTTTGTAGTGCAGCAGCAATTCTAAAATTACTCTCTTTTATAGCGTTATCTGGAAGTCCTACAAGGTGATAACCAATTCCTGAATCTACGTTGACCTCAACAGTTATTGTGGTGGCCTCAACGCCAAAAACAGCGCTTCCATAAACTTTTTTAAGCATAATTAGTTGGTTTGCTTAAATGTAGGGAATTTGATTGAAGTTTGTAATAATTGTTTTGAATTTATACCAATTCAAAATCATTTTTATTCTATGGTTGTCCAAAATTAGTTTTTAAAAACTGTTTAGCATTTGTATGGCTTATCATATAAAATAAATCTTCTCCAATGTAACTTCTCAGGTTTTGAAATAAGGCCTTTTCTGTGTTTTTTTGAGCTACCACGTAATAATCGGTACCAAATATTATTTTATGCTTTACCTTATCATCTTGAAGTAAATATTTTAATAATGGAAATAATTCTTCATTAAAGACTATAAAACTAATATCTGTATAAACACCATCATATTTAATCATTAAATCATAAATTATAGATAGCCAGCTCGCATTCCACCATATTGTGCGAGTACTACCATGAGTGAGCGTATTTTTAATTTTACTATTAAAATAAGCTTGCCTAGAGCTGTGAGAAATGTTATTGTTATAATTATTCCAATTATCATCTGTATATCTCAACCACTCCTTTGAGCCACCAAAGTGTGCTAAACATATTTTAAGCTTACTCAAATCTATTTCTTCACCCAAATACGAACTCAAAAGATCTTTATCTAACAAACAATGATAATTTAAAGGATGCGAGAAGTTTGTGGTAAAATCAAAATTTTTGGTTTGAGGTAAAGGTATTGGGATAGGTCCTTCTGCTTTCTTTTTAGTGTATTTTAAAATAGGATGATGACTCCATTCTTTTTTCTTTTTTCCGCGATAAAAAACCGTTCCCTCAATACAATGTGTTGTAATTGGAATTTGATGTTCTTGCGCAAATTTATAAGTTTCGATTAAATTTTTATCAAAAGGATAATAACCTAAAGCTGGATACATTTTAATACCGTAGAACTTCTGTTTTAAAAGATTACTCTTAACATACTTTTGATAAGAAAAACCATTAAGATTAATATTTACATCTGTAATTCGTCTAGGATCTACAAACACAAATGGCAACAATTGATCTTTATTATTACTGGTTACTTTTAACAATTCTTGCAGCTGCTCCATATAGTTTGCTATAGGCTTACCAGCTTCCATATAATCCATATCCATTGGCAGAACTACAAATTTTGTATTCGTATCGTAAGTTTTTTCTAATAGATCAAACACTTTACGTTGACCAGATTTACTGTAAGTTGCATATCTACCAATAGTTGTAAAACGTTTAAAGGCAGCTTTACTTTGAGGACTAAACAAGTTACCTAAAGCCAATAAATTAACTAACATTTTAAAAAACCAATTTAAGAAGAACAACACAAGGGTATAAATCCAGTGTAGTACAACCGTAAATTTGAGTATGTCTATAAAAAAATGCTTTATTTTATTGCATCTGTGCAAAAACCGCTTGTAGTTATTATTGCGATATGTTAAATTTAAGTAATACCATTTTACAACCTTCATTGTAATTACCTGATACAAAATTGGCATTACTTTTTTACCAAAATTATTTGGCACATGGTCTATTGTAAAAGTATGCGTATGACAATTGTAAACCGTATATTCTTTTGGAGTCTTTATTTTTTCGTCGGAAATGTGCTGCAAAGAAGTATCGTTCATGATTTTAAATAACTACTGTAATTACAGTATTTACAATAGTTTTAATTATTTTATTTTTTAAATGACCTAAACGTAATTTTGAAACACCAGCCTGGTTTAAAGCGTTTAGAATTAATAAATCTTTTTGACTTTGCAACAACCATTCATAATCTGTTGGAGTTAAATCTCCATTTTGCAAAAGATTTGTCCAGCGTTCTAGTTTTACTTTAGACAAGGTTAGAAATGACTCAATATCTTTTTTAGTTTCGGTTTTATAATCTGCATAACTTTCGCCTAAAACTTTAAGCAATTCGTCTTTAAGTAATTTTATAAGTGCTTCTATATCCATAGTTTTTGTTTAATTACTTCCTATAAAATTAAGAATACTTGTTTCATTAGTTCTATTTTTCTTGGCTTCATATTTAATAATTAAATCTAATGCCTCTGCAATTTGAAGTTTAGCCTCTTGTGTAAAACTTGAAGAGAGTTGATCATCTGCTTGCCAACGCTTAAAAAAACCAGCTAACAAATTTTTATCTTTGTTGGCAATGAGATTCCACATGGCATAACTTACCTCGTTATTGGGTTTATTTTTTTCGTATTCTACCATTTTTTGAAGTTCTAACATAAGCTCTTCAACTTCTACCTCATATGTGTTATAAGATTGTGTTGCCTCATCCATAAGATTTAGACTTTCTACTTTTAACGAAATAGCTTGTTGATAAGAGTATTGATCAAAAATTGCTGTTTTTAAACTTTGGCAACCTATAAAGAAGACTCCAAGAACAACTAATACTAAACACTTTTTAAGCGTATTTAAATGTTGTTTAATAATTTTTGAAGCGTGTTTTACAATCATATTATTCTATATTTATTAAGAGATAACACTATCTATAACAGCCTCCAAATCATGACTATCTGTTAGTGTGCTAAACCAATTTTGAGTTTCAGTATGCAATACAAACGAGTTTAAGGCTTGCCTTACCTCGTGTTTGTTAGTTGTTGGAAGATCATCTACTACAGCCTCTAAATTTTCTAACAAATCTAAAGGCGTTACAGCATCTTCACTGAGCTTAAAGGCAATTTTACCTGTAATAGTTAAAAATTTTTTATAATTAACAATAGTTGTTATTGGTGTATTTATATTAAGTCTTGCAAAAACCTCATCAACCAAAGTACTTGTTTGTTTGCCCCAAACACCATCAATTATTAAAGATTTACCATATACATATTGCAATACGAGTTGTACATATAAAGTTTCAGATTTTGCATTGGTATCATAATCTACAGGTACACTAGTGTCTACATGCCAATGATCTGCGTGATTAGGATAGAAATGATTAAGTACAATACCAAAATGCTTCCGAAGAAAAGATTCTATACCTAAATAAAGTACCTTTTGATGAATAAAATTATTAGTTATTAAGCTATGGTTATCCCAAAAAATAGCATCTAAATCAAAAGCTTTACCATGACGATGTTGCCCTGGTTTTATTACTTTAATACCTGCTGTAGTAATAACTTTTGGTGCACCTAAAGGACAATGATCAAAAACCTCTTTTAAAGCAGCTTTAAGTGTAATCAAAAATTGATCGTCAATTTCAAACACTCTATGAACACCTATGGTACCATAAGGATGACTGGTCGTTCTTGCATAATGTAAGTTGATACCGTTGATAGCATTAATAGTTTTCATATGACATAATTTACAAATTAATAAGCCTATTAATTACTATTAGGGAGAATTTAAAATTACAAAAAGTTTTACACTTTATAAGTCTATATTTAATCCTAATTAATAATTTAATATTTAAATAAAGCATAAGATTAAGCGCTTTTAATTTATATATTAGTCTCTACAAGTTTTAATTTATGAACCTCTCTAAACGCATAGGTCTGGTATTGGGACCAACATTATTTGTGTTGATTCTTTTATTTTTTAAACCAACAGGCTTATCACCTCAAGCCAACGCTGTTTTAGCTTGTACTGCCTGGATTGCTGTATGGTGGATTACTGAGACTATACCAATTGCTGTTACTGCATTGTTACCAATTGTATTGTTTCCATTAACCAGAGGTTTAGATTTAGCAACAACCACGAGTGCCTTTGGACATAAATATGTGTTTTTATACCTAGGAGGTTTTATCATTGCAATAGCTATTGAGAAATGGAATCTCCATAAACGTATAGCCTTAAATATCATAAATATTATTGGCAGCGATGTTAGAAAAATCATTCTCGGTTTTATGCTAGCTACTGCATTTTTATCTATGTGGATTTCAAATACCGCAACCGCTGTAATGATGTTGCCAATTGGGATTGCTATTATTAAACAGCTCAAAGACAATCCTAATACTATTGAGAACGAAAATAATATCTTCGGAAAAGCACTAATGCTCGCCATTGCGTATAGTGCATCAATTGGAGGCATTGGCACACTAATAGGCACTCCTCCAAATTTGGTTCTTGCTGGTGTTGTATCTGACATATACGGATATGAAATCACGTTTTTTCAGTGGTTCATTTTTGGATTTCCAATAGCCATGATACTTTTATTTATTTGTTGGCAGTACCTCACAAAATTTGCTTTTAAATTTAAACAAACCGAATTTCCTGGAGGCAAACAAGAAATAAAACGCCTCCTCAATACCTTAGGAAACATCTCTTACGAAGAAAAAATTGTTGCAATCGTTTTTGCTCTTACCGCCTTTTGTTGGGTAACGAGATCTTTTTTACTCAACCGTATTTTACCAGAATTAGACGATACTATTATAGCGCTCTTTTTTGCAATACTATTATTTTTAATACCTACAAAACACAAAAAAGAACAACTTATAAATTGGGAAGATGCTACAAAATTACCTTGGGGAATTATTTTGCTCTTTGGTGGCGGAATGGCACTTGCACAAGGTTTCCAAACTAGTGGATTAGCAGAGTGGATTGGCGCTCAAATGACTTTATTAGCTGGCGTCACTACCATATTACTTATTTTGTTACTTGTTGCTGCTGTTAATTTTTTAACCGAAATTACTTCAAATTTAGCCACTACTGCAATGCTTTTACCTGTATTAGCTCCAATGGCAATAACAGTAGATATGCACCCTTTCATATTAATGGTTGGTGCAGCTGTAGCTGCATCATGTGCTTTTATGCTACCTGTTGCAACACCTCCAAATGCTGTAGTATTTGGATCTGGTTATTTGAGAATTCCAGATATGGTTAGTAAGGGTATTGTTATGAATATAATATCAATACTTATCGTTACTCTTTTTGTTTACTTTGTTTTACCAGAGGTTTGGGGTATAGTAGTTACTGAGTTCCCTTTAGAATTGAAACAATAATTTAGTTTGTCAGTTTAAATTTAAAACTGGTTTTATTCTCATAAGTTGCATTTGGCAACAATAATGAAGATGGAAAATTTATATGATTTGGCGCATCTGGATAATTTTGTGCTTCAAAACAAATTGCAGGAAATTCTCCATAAACTAATCCTTCTTTAAATGATATGCCTTCAAAATTTTTGGGCGTAAATACTACAAACGTTGGTTGATTAGTATTAACAATCATTTCGATTCCTGTTTCTTCACTTATTAAGGTAGCACTATCTTTTTCCGAAGATAAAATAAAAGTATCATCAAAACCTTTGAAGTCACCTCTATCTATACTCTCTAAATTATTTCTATCTACACGCGTGTTTATCGATGATAAAATTTCTCCAGATGGTATTGTTTTAGAATCTACTTCTAAGTAAGAATTACTTTTTATTTGAAGTTTATGGTTGCAAATAGTCCCATTTCCATTTAGATTAAAATAAGAATGATTGGTTAAATTTACGTGTGTTGGTTCATCTGTTTGAGCAGTGTAGGTTATAACAAGCTCATTGCTTTCTAAAATTTGATACACGACTGTTACTTTTAAATTGCCTGGATGACCTTCTTCTAAATGCTTGCTTGTGTATGATAATGTAATGGTAGGATTTTCGTTTCTCTCAACAGTTTCAAAACTCCAGTATTTTTTATCAAATCCATTAAAACCACCATGCAAATGTTGCCCATTATGTTGTGATAGCTCATAAAATTGACCATCAATTTTATAACCTCCTCCCGAAATTCGCCCAGCGTATCTGCCATTAGAACTTCCTAAACATCTATTTTGATTGAGATAGTTAGTTTTGAGATAATCTAAGGGAGACGACAAACCAACAACAACATCTGTCAATGTTTTTTGTTTGTTTGGCACTTTTAGACTTAGAATGGTTGCTCCAAAATTTGACACGTGGAGCTCCATACCATTAGCGTTAGAGATTATTGCAGTTTTAAGCGATGACATTTAGTTTTTAATAAACTTTACAGTTTGTTTTAAGTTAGTTGAATTAATGTTTAGAAAATATATTCCGTTGGCTAAATTTACTATATCTAATGACATTATTACCTCTAAATTATCATTTAATACCGTTTTTAAAACTCTACCATTAATATCTACAATAGTTAAACTATCAAAACCAAATTTACTATTTACTGTTAAATTAGATTTGGCAGGATTTGGATATACAGCAAACATATTTGTCTCAAAATCTTCTAAAGATAATGAATTCACAATTTCTGTAGCTACTGTGTTTGTTGAGATTGCAGGATTAAAATCAAAAAATATATCTGCAGTATTATAAAATATATCTCCTATAACCACATTTGTTTTAGGCTTAATTTTATAAGCAATAAAGCCATGAGAATTGGACTCGTCACTTCCAGCATCTGGCAGATTTATATTGTCAAAAATAAAACTCACATTTGTTTGATTAGTAATTTCTATATGACCATTATGACTTAAACTTTCTATTTGTAAAGTTGTCCAATCTAATTTATCATCTAAAATATTGTCTACTCTAACATTTATTGCACTAGCATTTCCTGTATTTTGAAAACGAATAAGATAATGCAAATATTTACTGGCATCGTCTATAGAGATTTCTTCGCCTTCTAGGACAGCTATATCATTTGGGTCGTAAGAACCTATTACTATTTGTTCTAAAATAAAGGTGTTATCGTCTTCTGTTTCATCTCCAGACACAGGACTTATTGTTGCCGAAGAGATTAAAACATCATCTATATTTGTTGTAGGTGGAGGATACACTACAAATTCTAAATCAATTGTTCTAGTTTCGAAAGGATTGATATCTTCAAAATCAAAAGTTAGATTACTATTAGATTGTGAAGAAATTGTCTGGCTAGCCGATGAGAATTGTATTTTAGAGTCGTCAAAATCAAAAGATACCATACCACTTAACACAGTTGTACCAACATTCTTATAAACAATTTGATACGTAGTAATAAAGCCAGGTCTTGGTTCATTAATAGATGGATAAATGGCAATATTTAAATCATTAACAACTGCATTAGACTCTACACAAAAATTAAACGTATCCTCGTTATTTACGTTTGTATAACTGGATGCATATGACATTGGAGAATAATCAAAATAATAGGCTAAACCTTCTAACTGTGTTGTAAAATCTCCTTCGTAAACATGGGTTTCAAAATTACCATTCGTATCTGTAAGAGTTGACACCACATCTGATCCATTTATTGTAGAAACAATTTGATTTGGAACAACTATAGCGCTAGAATCACAATTTCCGTTAGAATCATAAAGTACTTGGCCTGATATTTTATTGGTTACTATTTTATTTTTGTACCAAACAATTTTATAGTCGTTGTTACCAGATTCAGAAAATAACGTAATAAAATCATTTGCATTATTACTATTTATATCTTCTACAAGTATTTGTTTAGCAGTGGTAAATGTGTTGTCTATAACCGTTTGGTTTCCAAATTGTCCTGCTCCATCTAAATTTTCATACCACGTAAGGTTGTTGTCCTGACTAGAAATAATATCAATATCTCCATCTGCATCAAAATCTGTAGCATTTATGGATTTTGGTTGATTATTAATTTCCGAAGAAATTAAAATCTCGTCGCTAAACATTCCTAAACCATCTGTGTTATCAAACCAAGCTATTCTATTTCCTGAAGCTGAAATCACATCAATATTACCATCTCCATCTACATCTTCTATATTAATATTATGCGTATTAGCAAGTGATGTTGTTATGATATTTGGTGCGCCAAAACTACCATTTGTATTTTCATACCATTGTATTGAATTTCTAAAAGACAATAATAAATCCATATCATTATCATTATCTAAATCTACTTGAAAAACATCTTGAGGACTCATAATATTGGAGTCTAAAATAGTTTCTGCCCCAAAGGCTCCTGTTCCATTTGTGTTTTCGAACCAAACCATTTTACTATCAAATTGTGATAATGCAACTATATCAAAATCTGTATCATTATCTAGGTCCAAAGATACGACAGATGTAATACCAGATAAGTTAGACGTAACTGTAGTAGCTGCTCCAAAATCTCCTAAGCCATCTAAATTTTCGTACCAATTAATTGTACTAAAGGCATAGGAAACAGATATGAGATCCATATCTCCATCTCCATCTAAATCTGCTGCAAAAAGTGTTTCAAAATCTTCATCGCTTTCTACAATAGACTGAGGAAAACCAAATGACTCACTATTATCCAGATATTCATACCAATTAATTTTACCAGTATTGGATGCAGAAATGATATCTAAATCTCCATCTCCATCAATATCTGTTTTAATAATTGCTTTTAGACCTTGTACACCAAATGCTAAATTTTGCTGCTCTCCAAATGTACCTAAGCCATCTGTGTTTTGGTACCACGCAACTTTATCATCTATACTGGATGCAGACAATATATCTATAAACCCGTCATTATTTAAATCTGCTGTATGGCAAAACTCACCTTCGTTAATTGATGTAGATATGATTTGCCTATTACCAAAATCTCCTAAACCATCTGTGTTTTTATACCAAGATACTTCGTTTCCTGCAACAGATACAACATCTAGAGTATTATCATTGTCTATATCTGCAACAGAAATTGATTTTGCAAAACCGCCTTGAGTATTAATATCTTGACTTACACCAAAATTTGCAGAGCCATCATTTTGACACCAAAATATTTTTTGATTTATAGAAGATGTTATTACTAAATCTACACCATTTATATTATCAATATCTGCCACAACGACTTCTAGTATGCCATCTGCTGCAGTATCAATATCATTAGCAGCCCAAGAAGTTGCGTTGCCATTTAAATTGTTAAGCCATCTAACTTCGCTGTTACTATGACTAAAGAGGATGTCTAGGTCTCCATCGTTATCCATATCTTCTGTCAAAACATAAATCGAATAACTATTATTATCTAGTATAACTTGTGCTCCATAATTACCTAAGCCATCTAAATTTTCTAACCAATATACATTAGAGTTTGATGTCGCTAGTATATCTAAATCGTTATCTCCATCTATATCTGCTACCGCAATAGAGAGATTTAAACCACTTAAAGTGTTGGTAATAATTTGTTGATCGCCAAAGATGCCTAAACCATCTATGTTTTCAAACCAAGAAATTGCACTATCTCCAATTGAAGCTGATACGATATCTAAGTCACCATCATTATCGATATCATGAGCAAGTAGAGCAGTTGGAGTATCTGCACTAGTACCTATAATTTTAAGTTTAGAATAAGTACCTAAGCCATCTAGATTTTCAAACCATGATAATTTATCATCATTTCTAGACGCTGTAATAACATCTAAATCTCCATCGCCATCTATATCTGCAGATACAACAGTTAATGGATTATCTACACCAAACGTCTCATCAATTATAGCTGTTTTTTCAAAACCATTTTGAGCATAAACTAATTGAAAACAAAAAATGAATAAAATAATAGAGTAGATATTTTTCATGTAAAGGCGTAGTTAGTTAGTTTTATCACTTAGAAAATTACTTCTTTTTAAGTCCATTTACAAACTCTAACGCTCGTTTTTCGTTATAATAATAGTCTCCTTTTTCAATAAAACCAACATGACCACCATAGTTTGGGGTTTCTAAATAGAGATTTTCATTTTCTTTAGCCTCCTTTAAAGGATAACAAGATTTAGATAAAAAAGAATCGTTAAGCGCATTAATAACCAATGTTGGTATTTTAATATTTTTTAAAAATTGTAAACTACTCGATTTTGAATAATAATCCATCGCATCCTCAAAACCATGCGCTTTTGACGTGTAAAATTCATCAAACTCTCTTAGCGTTTTAATGCTATTTAAATTGACATCTTTAAGTATTTCTGGAAACTGCTTTTGTTTAACTCTAAGTTTATCTAACAAATGTTTTCTAAACCTAATGGCAAAAGCTTTATTTTTTAATTTATGTAACTCTGTTGCAGAGCCATTAAGATCTAAAGGTACAGAAATAGCTATAGCAGCTTTAATTTGTGAAGCTAACACACGATTTTCTCCAACATACTTAAGTGTAATATTGCCACCAAGGCTAATACCTTTTATATAAATTTTAGTGTATTTTTTTTTCTCAATACAATGGTTAACAACATCATCTAAATCGTTTGTAGCACCAGAGTGATAACTACTATAAAATCTATTATCTTCTCCACTACACCCTCTAAAATTAACACAAACAGCATCAACTCCATTGTTATTAAATAACTTGGCAGTACCAGTTACATATGGTCGTTGAGCATGACCTTCTAAGCCATGAAGTAGAATTATAACTGCATTTGATTTTTCTTCGGAAAAACTCCAGTCTAAATCTAAAAAATCTGCATCTCGAGTTGCTATTCGCTCACGAGTTTGATCTAGTTTCACTTTTCTAAATAAACCAGAATATACGGTAGATACAAACCCGTTTCTAAATTGAATTCTAGGCTTAAAAGTTGATTTTATAAATGGCATTTTTAAATTTGCAATTTTCGGTTTAACAGTTACTGCTTTATGAATTTTAAAGTTTCCGAAGAAAAAAAAGCTACAAGTCACGAAAATAAAATATATATGGCTTATTAGTTTAAATTTGCACAACAATTTTTTTATATGACAATTCTATATTCTTTAGCCTTAATTTTAATTACATGCATCATTATTTGGCGTGCTTGTGATGGTTTTGAAATGGCTTCTAATTATTTAGGAAGACATATGAAAGAAGGAATTAAAGGCGCTACAATAAATGCTATTGGTAGTAGTTTGCCAGAGCTGTTTACCACTTTATTTTTTCTGTTTGTGCTTAAAGACAAAGATGGGTTTGCTGGCGGAATTGGCACCACAGCTGGTAGTGCTGTATTTAATGCTATGATAATTCCTGCAGTGGTTATAATGGTTGTTATTGGCAAAAACATTTCGTCTAAAATAGAAATTTCACGAAAAGTAATCTTAAGAGATGGTATTGCATTAATTCTTGCAGAATTAGCTCTAATATTTGTTATCACGGGTTCTACTCTAAATTATACTCACGGTCTCATTTTAATGATATTATATTTTGCATACGTTGCATATATGTTATTAAGTCAAGGCGCTGGAGTTGTAGACAACAACTATGAGGAAGAGGCAGATGGTGGTTATAGAACTGTTGCACTTATAAAAGGAGATTTAAGTACCGCAGTTTTAGGAGACAAAAAAATAAATAAAACCAAAGCAGTTATTCTCCTTATTTTATCTGTAATTTTTATTGGTATGGCATGTTTTTGGCTCGTACAAGCATGCGAACAATTAGGAGATGCTATTGGGATGCCAATTTATTTTGTATCTGTAGTTTTAGCATCGGCAGCTACAAGCGTTCCTGATACAATTATTTCATACAAAGATGCTATGAAAGGTAATTATGATGATGCTGTTGCCAATGCGCTTGGTAGCAATATTTTTGATGTTTGCTTTGCGTTAGGTTTACCTCTTTTTCTATTTACTCTAATTTATGGACCAATAGAGATGAGTGCAGAAACTATTGAAAATGTTGGCCAATTACGTGTACTCCTTTTGCTTTTAACTGTGATTGTATTTTTAATTTTCATCTTTGCGAGAAAAGGAATTAAGCGTATTCATGCTTATTTACTTATTACACTTTACATTGTTTTTGTTGCGTACTCTATAGGAAAAGGTATTGATTATAATTTACCAGTGATTAAAGAAGTCTCTGCTTTTTTATCTTCAATTTCTAATTGGTTTACTTCGTTAGTAGAATAATATAAAGCTGTTAAGCGTCATACACATATAATAACTATACTTTAAACCTCTAAATTAACAAACTCAAAATCTTTACCATTAAATAAGCCTTTATCACTTAATTTTAATGAAGGTATTACTAAAAGCGCCATAAAAGATAAGGTCATATATGGTGCGTTTAGCGTGCTCCCTAATTGTTTTGCCATATCATCTAATGCTGCATAAGCCTTGCCAATGGTTTCTCCATCTTGGTCACTCATAATACCTGCCACTGGTAATGGAACTATTTTTTCTTCGGAAACATCAACTGCGCAAATACCTCCTTTATTTTTAATAATTAGATTGACAGCCTTACAAATCAACTCATCATTTACACCTACTGCAATAATATTATGAGAGTCATGACCAACAGACGACGCTATTGCTCCTTTTTTTAAACCAAAATTTTTAATAAATGCCATGGCAGGTTTATCATCATTATAACGATTTACAACTGTCATTTTTAAAATATCATTTTCAGTATTAGAGACTAAATTTTGGTTTTCTATGGTGGCCTCTTCTTTTAATTCGTTAGTTACTAGTTGACCCTCGAGTGCTTCAATAACTCTTATTTTTTCTGCCTGGGATGGCACTTTAAAATCATTAATGTTTTTCTCTGTTGTCTTAAAATTATTTAGATTTTTAAAAGTAATAGTTTGTAGTTTAGAATTTCCCTGGTCACTTACTAATTCTCCATTAATATAAGTTTGAAGTACTTTAAAGTGTTTTAAATCTTCAACAATAATACAATCTGCATCATCACCCTTTTGTAGTAAACCAACATCTAAGTTATAATGTTTAACAGGGTTTACACAAGCTGCTTGCAATACTTTAAAAACATCAATTCCCTTTGCTACAGCTCTTGCACATAACTTATTTATATGGTCAATAATTAAATCATCTGGATGCTTATCATCACTGCAAAACATCATGTTCTCATAATGATCTGGAAGCAAATCTATTAAAGCATCAAAATTTTTAGCAGCACTACCCTCTCTAATAAGAATTTTCATTCCTTTTTGTAGTTTTTCTAAACCCTCTTCATACGTAAAACATTCGTGATCTGTAGAAATTCCTGCATTAATATATTTAGTAATATCATCACCAACAACTCCTGGCGCATGGCCATCAATAGGTTTATTATAATGTTTTGCCCATTGTAATTTTTTAAGCACCTCGTCATCATCAAATAAAACACCTGGATAATTCATCATTTCTGCCAAGTATTTTATATCTGGATTTGCCATAAGTTGCTTAATTCCATCTGCGTCTATAACCGCTCCAGCCGATTCAAAACTCGTTGCAGGCACACAAGAAGGTGCTCCAAAATTGAATTTAAATGGTGTTTTTTTACCATTCTCTATCATAAAGTTAACGCCTTCTATCCCTAAAACATTAGCAATCTCATGAGGATCTGAAACCGTAGAAACCGTACCGTGATTTACCGCTATTTTAGCAAATTCTGTAGGGACCAACATAGAGCTTTCTATATGTATATGAGCATCTACAAATCCTGGTAGTATGTATTGGTTAACATCATGTTCTTTTTTCTCAATACTTAAAATTTTACCTTGCGAGATTGTAATTTCTCCTTTGTAAATGGTTTTATTTTGTATATCTACTATTTGTCCTTGTAATGTCTTCATTTAAAATATATAATATAAATCTCGTTGATTTAAAACAACTGATCTAATGTGATTTTTAAAATATTTGTTGTACTCTTCTTGGCCACAAAACGCTCATCAACTCTCTTACCTAGCACCCAAACAATAGCGTCTCCATTGCATAACAACCAAGTTTGGTCTTTATCTACGATTGAGAATTTTTCATCTTTAAAATATTTACTTAATTTCTTTTTACCTCTCATACCAGAAGGGTAAAAATAATCTCCTTCTCGCCACCTTCTAAGCGTTAAAGGAAAGCTCATTGCATCTTGGTCTATAAAAACTACATTAGCACTTTGTCCTAATATAGCATCGGCTTCATCAAAAAGTAAATTTCCTATTGGTGTTTTAAATTGCTTATCACTTTTTGCAATGTTATACACCTTATCATCTTTAGCAGCTATATCTGTTAAGATTAAGTGCTCTCTATCTTTTACAAGTCTATAGGTGTTAGAGAACACTTGTTTTCCAGATTGCGCATCTAACAAATTAACTATATCATCCCATTGTGTAAATCCATAAGTCTGAAACACACCAAAAAGATAAGCTTTGGGATTTTTTACTTTTTTGAATTCTGAAATTTTAAACTTTAATTGCAAACTGTCACAAGACACTATTGCATTTTCTGCGAATTGAGAAATTCTATCATTTACAATATCTGTAGTATCACTAAGATTATCTACAGTAGTATTAAAATTTTGAAGTAGTGTAGGATTTATTTCCTTTAAGATAGGTATGACCTCATGACGTAATTTATTACGAAGGTATTTATTAGAGGCATTACTACTATCTTCTCTCCATTTTATATTTGTATTGTTAGCATAAAGCTCTAGTTCTTCTCTAGAAAAAGGTAATAATGGTCTAACTATATTATCATTAATTTCTGGAATACCTGTTAACCCACTTAAACCTGTGCCTCTTGTGAGATTTATTAATACGGTTTCTAGATTATCATCTGTATGATGAGCAGTTAGAATGTAATCAAAATTTAACGTTTTTGCGATATCAAAAAACCAATTATATCGTAATTCTCTAGCAGCTAATTGTGTTGAGAGTTTATGTGTTTTCGCATAGTCTTCCGTAGAAAAATTTTGAATAAAAACCTCTAAGCTCAAATCGTTTGCTAAATCAATCACAAATGCTTCATCTGCATTGCTCTCATCACCTCTTAAATTAAAATTGCAATGTGCTAGAGTTATATTTAAATTTAATGTTTTGCATAATTGGGTTAGCACCACACTATCCAATCCTCCCGAAATAGCAATTAGTAATTTTGCGTCATTAAGAAATGATAAATTTAAATGTATGTGATTTTTAAACTTGTGTTGCATATGCTAATTTACGTTTTCTAACCAAGATAAAACGGTTTGCATAAACTCTTCTTTACAAGTATCATGATGTAACTCATGATAACCATTTTCAAAAAGTTTTATATCTGCTTTTGATGAATTTTTGCAAAACCCAACCGAGCTCTTATAATCTGTAATTTTATCTCCAGTACCATGCAAAACGAGCATAGTTGTGTCTAGTTTATGTGCATTTAAAATTGCCCATTCTCCTGCTTTTATAACAGGAAAAGTATACAAAGCACTAACTTTATCATGTACCAAAGCATCATTAGTATAATGCTTTACTTCATCTAAATCTCTTGATATTGCCTTTACATCCAATGCACTAGGCAAGGTTAATGAAGGCGCAATATTAAGCAATAGTTTACCTATTAACATTTTCCATTTTGGTGGTTGAAATGCTAATTGTAAAAAAGGACTAGAAGCTATTACACCATTTAAATTATGTTGTCTTTTTAAGGTATAATTTATAACTAAATTACCTCCCAAACTATGACCATATATATATAATGATAGATTAGGAAATAAATTCTCAGCTTTATTAATAACAAAACCTATTGCATCTAAGAGCGCTTCATAACTGGGACATTGCCCTCGTTTTCCGTTTGTTTTACCATGACCAAACAAATCAAAAGTTACAACTGCAAAGTTTTTATCAATTAGATGTGGTATGACTGATGTTTTATAGCGACCAAAATGCTCACCCATTCCATGAACCAAAACTATAACACCAACGGTATTTTGAGGTTTCCAATACGCTCCAAATAATGTCGTATCATGCAAGTTAAAAGTAAAAGTATTATCCATTTTTTTAGTTTTCTAAAACCTCACGCATTGCTTTTGCTTTTACCAGGCATTCTTCATATTCTTTAAGCGGTTCACTCTTAGCAGTTATGGCACCACCAACCGAGTAGGACACATATTTATTGGTTTCATTATATAAAATACTACGTATCACAACATTAAAATCAAAGTCATTATCAGGCGAAAAATATCCAACAGCACCAGAGTAGAGTCCGCGTTTTGTTTCTTCCAACTCTTCAATTATCTTCATTGCCGAAATTTTTGGAGCTCCAGTCATGCTTCCCATAGGAAATGTTGATTTAATTATATCTACAGGATGTGTACTCTCATTTACCTGAGAGGTTACTGTAGATATCATTTGATGAACTTGATCAAAGGTATAAACCTTACACAACTCTTCTACTTTAACGCTTCCTTTTGTTGCTGTTTTTGATAAATCATTTCGTACCAAATCTACAATCATTACGTTTTCGCTTCGCTCCTTAATATCCTCTGTTAAGTGTTTTATTAATGCTTGGTCTTCTTTTTTATTTGAAGATCGCTTAGCGGTTCCTTTTATAGGCTGTGATATAATTTTTAAACCTTCCTTTCTAATGTAACGCTCTGGCGATGCACACATTAAATAGTTGTCATAGGCACGCATAAAGGTTGCAAATGGTGGTTTAGAGATAGTATTAAGTTTAAGATAGGTTTCTAACGGGTTAATTATTGTGTTTTCTGCATAAAACTCTTGGCAAAAATTAGCCTCGTAAATATCTCCTCTATTAATGTGAGACAGTATTTGGTTAAGTTTATTAAAATAGTCGTCTTTATGAATTCTTAATTTTATTTTAATAGTTTTTTCTTCGGAAACAGGCTTACTCAAATCCAAGTCTTTTTGAGTATAAATTGAATCTAAATCACCCTTTAGCTCATCTTCAACAAAATTTAGGTAATGCGTCTCTAGCACATTTCCTTTTAAAAAGAATATTTTTTTAGGCTGAAAGAAAAACAAGTCTGGAAATCCTAACCCATCATAATTATTAGAGATTAAGCGCTCAACATCATTTTTTAAATCGTAAGACAGGTAACCAAAAACCCAATCGTTTGTGGTCGTTTGATATTCTTTGAGTTGATTGTAGGCATCATAATAGTCGGTTTGAAAAACTGTAAATGCTTCTACAGCCAAAACTGCATCATACGACCCGTGTTTTTGAGCATAGTTATTACTATCTAACCATACCACTTCATCAAATTGTGCACTCCAATACAGGAGTTGCTTTTTAAAAGTTTCGGGATTAGAAATATGTTGGGTTTTAACTTGTCTCAAGATCATAATTAATGAAAAACAAATTTCCGAATTAATGTGGTCAATGACAACTATATTATTCCGAAGTAAAAAATTATCTTTGCACCATGGAACAACAAACCTCTTTTACCGATTTAAATTTAAATACACCATTATATAATGCTCTAGGCGATTTAGGTTTTGAGTACCCAACTCCTATCCAAGCTCAGGCATTTAACATAGTATCATCTGGAAAAGATGTTGTTGGTATTGCGCAAACAGGTACTGGTAAAACGTTTGCTTATATGTTACCTATATTGCGTCATTTAAAATATTCTAAACAAGATAACCCAAGAATATTAGTGCTTGTACCTACTAGAGAGTTAGTTGTGCAAGTTGTTGATGAGATAGAAAAACTTGCTGCGTATATTAATGTGAGAGTTTTAGGTGTTTATGGTGGCACAAATATTAACACACAAAAGCAGGCAGTTGCTGCGGGACAAGATATTATTGTGGCTACTCCAGGTAGACTTTTTGATTTGGCTGTGAGTCATGTATTACAATTAAAATCTATACAAAAACTGGTTATTGATGAGGTTGATGTGATGTTAGATCTAGGTTTTAGACATCAATTATTAAATATTTTTGACATTTTACCTCCTCGCAGACAAAATATTATGTTCTCTGCAACGATGACTCAAGACGTCGATGATTTAATTGTAGATTTTTTTAAAAAACCAGAGAAAGTTACTATTGCTGTTTCTGGAACTCCTTTAGACAATATTGAACAAGAACGCTATGACGTTGCTAATTTTTATACAAAAGTAAATTTATTAGAGCACCTATTACAGGACAAACAAACGTATAATAAGGTGCTCATTTTTGTGGCTTTTAAACGCATGGCAGATTTGTTGTTTGATCAGTTAGAAGAGTTATTTCCTGATCAATCATGCGTTATACACTCTAATAAAACTCAAAATTATAGATTACGCAGTATAGAACAATTTAGAGCTGGAGAAAATAGAATATTGATTGCTACAGATGTTATGGCTCGTGGATTAGACATTGAAAATATTAGCCAAGTAATTAATTTTGACACACCAAAATATGCCGAAAATTATATGCATAGAATTGGTAGAACAGGTCGTGCAGAGCAACCTGGTCATGCCATTTCATTTTCTACAGAAAAGGAGCAAGAATCTATTAAAGATATTGAGGCTTACATGAACATGACAATTAACTTGCTTGATTTCCCTGAAGATGTAAAACGTTCTCAAGAATTAATTGAAGAAGAACGACCTCAAATAAGAGAACACAACAACCCAATTAAACAAAGAGATTTAGACGCTCCTGGACCTGCTTTTCATGAAAAAAAGGACAAAAATAAAAAGGAAAATCTTGGTGGTTCTTACAAATTTAAAATTGCTGCAAAATATAAAAAGCCTAAAACAAGAGGCGATAAAAACTACAATAAACGAAACAAGAAAAAGTAACCTCTACTTATCTTTGAGGCTGAAATATGCTTAATATCTTTTCTTTAATAATCTTACAAACCTATTATTATAAACAATGAAATATTCTTTTATAGTGCTATTTTTTATTGTGTTTACTACTAATGTAAATGCAGAAACACCTCCTGTTTGGGGACAAACTGGTCATCGTGTTGTTGGAGCTATTGCAGACAATTACTTAAATGGCAGTACTAAACGCCAACTCAAAAAATTACTTAATAATGAGTCGTTAGCGTTTGTATCTACATTTGCAGATGAAATTAAAGCAGACCCTCGTTTTAATCAGTTTAAAACTTGGCACTATCTTAATATGTCTTTAGATGATAATTACGAGACCTCTAAAAAAAATCCAGAAGGCGATATTGTAACTGGAATAGCATATTGTAAAAGTATAATTACAAATAAAAACTCTACAGATGATGATAAAGCTTTTTACTTAAGGTTGCTTATACATCTCATTGGAGATTTACATCAACCTATGCACATTGGTCTACTTGAAGATCGTGGAGGAAATGATTTTGATGTACAGTGGTATTATAAAGACTCTAACTTACATAGAGTATGGGATACTCAAATGATAGAATCTTACGGTATGAGTTTTTCTGAATTGGCAGATAACGCAGCATTTTTATCAAAAACAGAGGTGAAAGCTATAAAAAAAGGTACTGTTCTAGATTGGGTTGCCGAAACACACATTTTAACTAACGAGATATATGCCTCAGCAAAAAAAGGAGAAAACTTACGTAGTAGATATAGTTATAAATATTTTACAGTTGCAAGGTCTCAAATGCAAAAAGCTGGTATTAGACTGGCAGCAGTATTAAATGATATTTTATAATTAAATACACAATCGTTTTTAGTTTAACAATAAAAAAACCCTCATCAAATCAATGATGAGGGTTTTTTTTTAGACCTTTTACACCAATTAATTATAATTGGTGTAACGTATAATTTCTATATTATTAGTCTACGACTTTAATATGGTTTTCTACAATATCTTTAACTGGCACAATAACTTTACCTTCTATACCTTTTAATACAACAGAAATGTTGTTTATAGAATCTATTTCGTAAACTTTACCTTCAAATTCTATTTTTTTACCTACTTCAAACGTTTTTCTGGTGTAAAATGTTTTTAGTAAATCTCCTACTACTTCTCTCGCTCCTAAGCCAAAAGCCAATGAAAAAGCTAATAAAAAGGCAGCTAAAATCATTGTTAAATTACTCGTAATAATCTCTGTATTAATACCTGCTTGATTTAAAGCTGTTATAGAAATAAAGGTTAGCAATAGAAAAAACACCAATTGACTTAGCATTTTGCCTCCAGAGAGATCCATAGAATCGAATAATGATAATAATCCTTTTTTAACAAAATTCGCAAATAATAATCCAATCATAAAAATGACCAGAGCTACTAATAATTTTGGTAAGTAACTTAAGAAATCACCAATCTTTTCTGATAACATTGCGAGTCCCAAAACATCTGCAATAACAATTATTACCATTATATAAATGATAAACTTCACAAATTTTGTGACAACATTAATAGTATTAAAATTAAGCTGTTTGCCTTCTACAATCTCAATCTCATTAATTTTATCGTCTAATCTATTAACCTGAGCTAGTTTAAGAGCTTTTTTAATGATTCTTGTTACAATTTTCACAACTAGCCAACCAATAACAAGAATTACAATAGCTATAACTATGTTAATGGCTATATTAATTACTTCTGGCCACATGCTAGAAAGCGAATTCATAATTGCGTCTTTATATTCTGATAGTTTGTCCATGATTAATTATTATTTATTTAATAGCTTATTTTGATTATTTTTTATCTCTCTTACTCATTACTGTTTCAATAACATCTCCTAGATTATACGAGAACAGCTCAGCCAACTCCATAATGAGTTTAGCTATGGCGATATCGTTCATAACTTTAGACTTCAGTTCTGGAGGAACCGATTTCAATGGCTGATCTATATTTTTAAAAGGATTTTCCATTAGTTAAGATTATTATCATAAACAGTTAATAATTTAGCTTTAGCACGTTTTATTCTCATTTTTACTGCACTTTCCCCAACACCTAAAACGCTTTCTATTTCTTTAATAGAAAGATTATCTTGATATTTTAGCAAGAGTATCATTTTATCATTTGGTGATACTTGCTCTAAAGCTATTTTGAGTTTATCAACTCTCATGTCATTAAAATCTGATGAGTCATCTTCTTCTTCAGATATGTTTTCTATATCTGCATAATCTACAGATTGCTTTTCAAACTTTTTAGCGGTACTTCTTGTCACATAATTAACACAATGGTTGTATGTAAATGCATATAACCATGTAGAAAATTTAGACTTACCTTTAAAACTTGCTAGCTTAACAAAAAGCTTTAAAAACACATCTTGAGTTAAATCTTTAGCCTCATCTCCATCTTTTGCAAAACCATAACATTTATTGTACACTAAAGTCGCAAATCGATCATACAATACTTCAAAAAGCATAGTATCATTTGTCTTAACAATAGCTTGTACCAGATCCTCATCTGATAGTTTCATAATGTCTTTAGAGGGTTGCAAAAAATATATTTGATTTTAATAGTTAGTATTAAGACACTCCTATTATAAACAAGTCACATTTCATTTGACTCGAATGTTAAAATTATGAAATTAAACAATTAATTGCATTAAAAATTTGACATAAAAAAAGCGAACTTATGAAGTTCGCTCTTAAACATTTAATTATTATTTATTTGGCCATATCCTTTGGCGATATTAAAAGCCTTAATACCATAATGCCTATTCTAGAAATTACAAACGTAAAGAGACCAAAAGTTGCTGTTAGTAATGAGATTTTGAGTCCGCCAGCAAAAACTTCAGGGTTAGGATTTCCCATAGCTTCTATAGAATCAAATGCAGAAATTAGCCCAATCACCGAGGCTAGAAAACCCATAGTTAATCCAAGCAAACTGGCATCTGATGCTAATTGAAGCATTTTTTTTGACACTGCAGATGATTTTTTTAAACTTATAAAACCCTTTACTATAAAAAATAAAGCAGCTAATAAGCATAATAAAATCAAGGTCATAAATAAGGAGCCTCCATCTGTAAAGAGATTAGCTGCAATAGTTTGGGTGTATAAACCTTTAAATGTAATTGTTAGTGTGTTCATAGTTTTTAAATTTAGTTTAATTTTTAATTAATGATAACATCCTGTTGTTTTTTTGATTGTGATTTCAAATCTATAAACATCATTTCATGTTTTGTAACTAATGCGACCAACAACCATTTTTCTATTGGATTTAACCGCAATGTCAAAACGCTTGCTAAATTGGTAGTTCGTCTTAATTTAAATCTATTGAGTATAAAATTATAGTATTATTGTATTGTTAAACGCATTTATGTTTACTAAACAATTTATTTTTAAAAAAACAGGTCAAGTACTTCTACACCTCATCTTTTGGGTTTGTGTATTGTTTTTTTACACCTATTTTTTTGGTGTGAGCAGCTCAAATTACAATGACACGTTAAAGTTTTCTTTATTTTTAATGCCTATCACAATATCTACCACATACGTTTCTACTTATAAATTAATACCAGAATATTTAATTACAAAACGGTATATACGTTTTGGTGTTTACACGCTTTTCACATTAATTATCTCGTTGTATTTACTCATGGTTTCTATATATTTTAGTTTTATATATATATCAAATTTTGAGTATGCAAATATGAATCCTGCTACCAAGAATATTGTTTTTATTAGTACTGCAGTTTATTTGGTTGTCGTTATAGTGAGCGCTTTTAAATTGTTGAAACTTAATTTAAAACAGGCATCAAAAACAAAAGCTCTAGAAACCAAAATTTTAAATACTCAACTTAAATTAAAGGAGCAAGAGCTTAACTATTTAAAAATGCAAATTCATCCGCATTTTTTGTTTAATACTTTAAATACGATGTATGGTTTGGCTTTAAAAAAGGCAGAGCAAACGCCTGATATGATTTTAAAACTGTCTAATTTATTAGATTACTTACTGTATCAGACTGAAAAACCTATCGTTCCCATTTCCGAAGAAATTGAACATATTAAAGATTATATCGCTTTAGAAAAAATGCGTTTTAATGATACGCTAGCTATTAATATGATTGTTAATTTAGAATCAAAAAATCTAACTATTGCTCCAATGTTACTGCTTCCGTTTATAGAAAATAGTTTTAAGCATGGTAGTATTACAAATGGAATTTTAAATATTGACATTGAATTAACAGCAGGTTTGGATCAGGTTCATTTCCGTATAAAAAATTCTAAGTCTCAAAGTAAATCTTCTCAAAATGGTATTGGATTAGAAAATATTAAAAAGAGACTAGAATTATTATATCCTAAAAAGCATGACATAACAATACATAATGATGGTGATACTTTTGAGGTAGATTTGCATTTAAACATAGTAAGCAATGATTAATACTCACATGATTTCTTGTTTGATTGTTGATGATGAATCTATTGCGAGAGAAATCATTGCAACGCATTTATCAAAGATTAAAAACATTAACGTAGTTGGGAGTTGCAGCAATGCATTAGAGGCGTTTAACCATATTAGTAATCAACAAATTGATCTCGTGTTTTTGGATATAAATATGCCTGAAATTTCGGGAATTTCATTTGCCAAATCTATTAATTCTAATATTAAAGTAATTTTCACAACTGCATACAGAGATTACGCTGTAGAGGGTTTTGAGCTTAAAGCGGTTGATTATTTATTAAAACCCATATCTTTTAAAAGGTTAGAGCAAGCTTTACAAACTTATTTTGATATCTACGGAAATATTACAGACACAAAACCGTCTACTTTTGAAGTAACAGACTTTATGTTTGTAAGGTCTGAGCGTAAAATGATTAAGATTGATTATAGCTCAATTTATTATATAGAAAGTTATAGTGATTACTTAAAAATACACTTAGACAACCAAACAATTGTTACCAGAGAAACCATTAGTGCCATTGAAGCAAAGCTACCAAAGCACTTATTTATAAGGATTCATCGCTCTTACATTATTTCAATTCATTTTATTCAATCCTTTACTAATGAATATATTACTGTACACAACAAAGCATTACCCATTAGCAGGTCTTACAAGAAAGAAGTTTTAAAGCAACTTGAAAAATTTTAAAGTCTTATTCAATAAATGCTTAATTTAGACGTTGCTTTATTAATTACCATTACTTTAAAGTCTGCTTATTAATGAAAGAATACCTACACAACGCAATCCCTAATTTAAAACCTTTTAATCATTCGCTTCATTATGAAGACTTGTTTATTAATAAAACGTGGGTTTTGGTTAACGGTATTTCTAAGAAAAAATCAACATACAGGTTTAAAGACGATAATATTCTTGAAATTTCTAGAAAAGATCACACCATAGAGACGTCATGGACGATAGATATACAAAACGTTTTTTCTATTGAAACCGAAGATGGTCTCATTACTGTTAAAGTCTATTTTAAAGATGATGATGTTTTAGTACTTAACCATCAAAACAAAAAAGAATTTGCGCTTTTTATTAATACAACAAATTATACTGATGATTTAGAAAACGTTGAAGATATACAACGCTTTTTGCGAGAAAAGTATAAGAAAAAAGTCACCAATTTAATATACGATCACGAGTTTTACTACATAGAAAAATCTAGAGAATTTGGACCTTTTACAGTAGAAGAGTTATCTCAAAAAGTTAAAAAAGAACAAATAAGTATGTATTGTTTTGTTAGAGATGTTAACGAATATGATTATAGCAATCGTTTAAGAATTTATGATTTAATTAAAGAGTTATAATCTGTTATTCTTTTAGTTCTTTGTCAATTAAGCCTATAATTTCTGTAGTTAATCTTAATAAACCATATTTAATCCATATTTCATCAGATGTACTAAAATAGTATATTTGATGTAATTTCGAATAGGTTTTAGCAGACTTTACTATACGCTCTAACTCTTCATTATTGTTTATAAAATCTGGATGCATAACTATAGGTTTTTGTACGTAGTATTTGTTAGGAAATTCTGGAAAAGCATTGAGACTAAGATATAACTCTGTAACTTCATCATTTGTATCTACTGTGATTTTATCTAAATTTTCTCTCATTTTCTTTCTAGATATTGTATAATCGTTTAGTAGGGATAATTTTTGTTTTAGGCTGTCACTTAACATCTCAAATTTACCAGCAGAAATGGCCTCATCCAGAACCGAGTTTAACATTGATAATGTTATTGGATAAACTATTTTTGAAGCGTAAAGCTTAACACTATCGCTTGGTAGTTCTATAGCACCTGCAGAATAATTAATGAGCCTATTAAATTGCGCATTGTTTTTGTGCAAGCCAACCAAATGATTCTCTAATGCATTTTTATTAATTAGAAATTCTTGTTTTAAAGCAAACATTAATTTTTGTTTGTCATTTTCTAATTTACGGTTTTCGTTCCAGTTATTAATCTGCAATGCAATTAAAATCCCAATAACCACAAGGACGATTTCACCAATTGCATATTTAAAATATTTAGTTGTTTTTCCTTCAAAAATGTAACGTTGCCTTATATGTCTAAAAAATTTAATCATTTTTTACGTCTTTCAATTAGCTTTCTAATTTCAGATATTTTAGAAATTGTTTTCCCCATATATTCCACTTGGCCAGATCTATTATCTTTAAATAGTTTAAAAAGTATAATTGTAGATGGCTTTTCAAAAAAGCTTTTAGAATCAATAGGTACGCAAAAATGCTCCCACTTAAAATCTAAAAATTCTTGTTTTATAATTGGTGTCCAATCGGCAATAAAGGACTCCTCTACATCGAGTGTGCTCTCAGATACCTTAAATAGAAATTCATCATAATATGATATCAATGCTAATTGTAATTCATTATCAGTAATATTCTCAATACCTTTAGATTTTAATACTTCAAATGCACTCGACTGAGATTTAAACCGCTGAAAATTTATGATTTTACCCATCATGTAATTTAGGCTATCATTATAGTTGCCTTGTTTAACCTGGTTAAGTAAAAGGTCTGTTGATTCTACTGCTAACTTTGCTTTTTTAAGTTCAATAGATAATGAAATAGAATCCTGCACAAGATTATTATCAATTAGTGCAATAATTTCAGATTCAAATAAATTTTTCTTTCTGTTTTCATTCCAATTGTTAATCTGTAGAGCAATTAAAATCCCAATAACCACAAGGACGATTTCACCAATGGCATACTTAAAATATTTAGTTGCTTTTCCTTCGGAAATGTAACGTTGCCTTATATGTCTAAAAAATTTAATCATTTTTTTAATTCTGAAATAATTTGATTTTGTAATTGTATGGCTTTCTGTTTCAAACTTTCATTACCAGATTTTTGAATCTTTGCCAAACCATTTCTAAAAGCAACATTATTGATAAGTTGAAGCTTAAATTTTGGTTCGTCTAAAGTTTGATTTGAAAACTCAGCTAGCTGAGTGTCATTAACCGTAGAAAATTGAATAGGAACATGTTTTTGAAATTGTTCTTTCATGCGTTCAGAATAACCTGCATGAGCATAATTTGTAGTATTTATAATATTATGGGCAATTATATTATCAATCAAATTTGTATTATTATTTAATGTGTTGCTCGCAAACCTTTGTACTAGTTGATTAAACTCCATTAAGTTTTTTTTCAACTCCTTATTTCTAATAAGGTTAATTTGTCCTGAGTTTATCATTTCTAAAAGTGTTGTGTTAGCATTTACAAAAGTCCATCTCACAGTCAAATCACTTAATTTTTGATAAATGCTGTCCATATTATGAAATCCTTTTTGGGTTTCGTAATGTGCAATTATATCTGTGCAGTCTTGTATGATAATCTCTTCAAAATCTATATAAATATTTTGAGATTGTATTTGTACTTCCAAATCTTCTTTTAGGTTTTCTAGGTAGATGATTTCTTGTTGTTTATATTTTCTGTTTTCATTCCAATTGTTAATCTGTAGCGCAATTAAAATACCTATAACTACAAGAATAATTTCGCCAATGGCATAGATAAGATATTTCGAAAACTTGTTTTCGGAGAGTAAGCGTTGCCTAAATCGGCGAAGTAATGTAATCATTTACTTTGGTTGGAAAGTAAATCAAGTTGATAACTGTAGAGAGGAGGCTAGTTAACTATATGTGTTTAAAGATATTAAATAGTTACAGATAATTGAATAAAACAAATAAAAAAGCGAACCTTACTAATACAATATTAGTATTTGGTTCGCTTTAATAAAAATTAAGATTAACTTTTAAATGCAGTTACTATTTGCTAAAAATGTAAAGCAATATCATCTACATCTAATGCTGCTTCTTTGATAGCCTCTGTAAATGTAGGATGCGCATGAGACATACGAGATATATCTTCGGCAGATGCTCTATACTCCATGGCCACAACAGCTTCAGCAATCATATCTGCTGCTCGAGCTCCAATCATATGAACTCCTAAAATTTCGTCTGTTTTTGCATCTGCTAGAATTTTTACAAAACCATCAGTATCCATACTTGCTCTACTTCTTCCTAAGGCACGCATAGGAAATTGACCTGTTTTGTAAGCAACACCAGCTTCTTTTAACTGCTCTTCGGTTTTACCTACAGCAGCAACTTCTGGCCAAGTGTAAACAACACCAGGAATTAAATTGTAATCTATATGTGGTTTTTGACCTGCTAATTGCTCTGCAACCAAAACACCTTCTTCTGAGGCTTTGTGAGCCAACATTGTTCCTTTTACCACATCACCAATAGCATAAATATTTTTAGCAGTTGTTTGTAAGTGTTCATTGGTTTCAACCTGTCCTCTATCTGTTAGTTTAACACCTGCAGCTTCTGCATTTAAACCATCTGTGTAAGGGCTACGACCAACAGCTACGAGGCAGTAATCTCCTTTAAACTCTACAATCTCTCCTTTTTTGTTTTCGGCTTTTACAATGACTTCATCACCAGAGCGCTCTACAGAGGTTACTTTGTGTGACACATTCATTTTAAATTTTGCCTTTTTAAATACTTTATTAAGCTCTTTAGATAAACCAGCATCCATACCAGCAATGATACGATCCATAAACTCCACAACAGTTACCTCAGAGCCTAAACGCTTGTATACTTGACCCAGCTCTAAACCAATAACTCCACCTCCAATAACAATTAGATGCTTAGGTATTTCTTTAAGTTTCAATGCTTCGGTAGAGGTAATAATTCGTTCTTTATCTAACTTAATAAATGGTAAATTAGATGGCTTAGATCCTGTAGCAATAATGGTGTTTTTTGCTTCAATTTCGGTTTTATCTTTTCCGTCTATAATAATATGCGTAGCATCTTTAAAGCTACCCAAGCCTTCATAAACATCAATTTTATTTTTCTTCATTAAAAAATCAATTCCGCTTGTAGTTTGGTCAACTACAGATTGTTTTCTGGCAATCATTTTTTCTAGATTTACCTTAACGTCTCCAGGAATTTCTATACCATGTTCTTCAAAATGCTTAATAGCATCTTCATAATGATGAGATGAGTCTAAAAGCGCTTTACTTGGTATACAGCCTACGTTAAGACACGTACCACCTAGTGTAGAATATTTTTCAATAATTGCAGTTGTCATGCCTAATTGTGCGCAACGAATTGCTGCTACATATCCACCAGGTCCAGAACCAATTACTGCTACATCGTATGATTTCATAAGAAAATATTTATCTGTTTTTTAATAATATCGACTACAAAAATACGATTTTGATTTTTGAATTGCGAACCTCATTACTTGTTTTTTCTTCGGAAATATCTACGACGGAAAACCTAGCATCTCTCCCATCCCAACCGTAAATAACCAACAACCATAAATGGCATGCTCTATAGAAACTAAAAGTGTAGATTTCGTCTTTTTATACGTAAGTGCAAAGAGGATTCCGCCAATAAAAGTTAAAATCATTACAAGCCCATTTTTAAAGAATAAATGCGCTAAAGAAAACAGCATGGCATTGAGTAAAATAAAGAGAGTTTTATTTTTAAATAAGCCTTGATAGCGTTGAAAAAAAAAGGTGCGATATATTAACTCTTGAGGATATACAGAAAAGAAGCTATAAAAAAACAATATCATTAACCATAGTAATGGTTTATTTAAAACAACAACATATAAGTTTGGTTTATCTACCAACCACATATAAATGGTGGTTAAAATTGCAATTAGGATGAGCTGAAAAAACGTCCATTTAAAAAACATTTTCCAATTTAAATGAGGTGCTATTTTAAATTTATTTTTATGAATTCGCAGGAGTACGTAAAGAATATATAAAAAGCCTAAAATCCCAATTACCATTTTTATCCAAACAGGATATTCAATTGCAAAACTTATTGGTACTAAAATAAAAATTACAAATAATTCTAAAAGTTTATAAACGGTAGACTGCATCCTTTAAAGATAATGATAAATAATTACACACTAATGGCTGTAGTGTGCTTTACTTCACTAATCATAAAAGCACTTTGAGTGCTACCAATATGACTAATAGTAGTTAGTTTTTTAACCATAAATTCTCTAAACTCGTCCATATCTGCGACAATAACTTTGAGTAAATAATCATAGTCTCCACTAATATGATAACATTCTAAAACCTCTTCTAACTGCTTTACTTCTTTTTCAAATTGCACAACGTAATCTTTTGTGTGTTGTAATAACTTAATACTGCAAAATGTAACAAAAGCTCTGTCAACCGACTTTTTATCTATAAGTGTAACATATTTGGCAATTATGCCTTCGCGCTCTAATTTTTTAATACGCTCATATACTGCTGTAACAGATAAGTTTAACTTACCTGAAAGTTCTTTATTAGTTTGTTTACTATCTTTTTGAAGTAAATGAAGTAATTTTTTATCTATATCATCTAATTGAATCATGAGCTCGAAAGATTTTCAGTTTAAAGTATTAAATTTTCACAATCAAAGCAAATATAACTAATATAATAAGCTTTATCAGTTTTATTTTCTAAACAAATCTATCTATCTTGTTTTTTAATCTAATAAAGAAGACATTTGATTCATGAAAGATTTTATTATTATTGGAGCAGGACAAGCTGGATTATCTATGGCTTATCATCTTACTCAATTAAAAAAAGATTACATAATAGTTGATGCTAATAGTGAGACAGGTGCACCATGGTTAAAGCGATGGGATTCTTTAAAATTATTTACACCTACTCAGTTTAACCATTTACCTGGTTTAGATTTCCCATCTAAGAAGGGATACTATCCAGATAAATATGAAGTAGCAGCTTACCTAAAATCATATGTTGCAAAATTTAAGATTCCAATACTATTTAATCAAAAAATTACAGCTTTAAAAAAAGAAGATGATCATTTTACTCTAAAGAGAAATTCAAATATGTTTAAAGCTAGAAATGTAGTGGTTGCTACTGGACCTTTCCATAAACCTTTTACGCCTTCTTTTCATTCTAAAATTTCAGAAGATATTATTCAAATTCATAGTGAGCATTACAAAAACCCAGAGCAACTGCAAGAAGGTGATGCATTGGTGGTTGGTGCTGGAGATTCTGGTGTTCAAATTTTAAATGAAATTTCAAATACTAAGAGACAGGTATATTTTTCTGGAGACACAAACATCTCTTCTATTCCTCAAGAAATTTTAGGTAAAACATTATGGTGGTGGTTTAAAAAGATTGGTTTTTTATCGGTTAGCAAATTTTCATTTATAGGAAAAAAATTGAGTAAAGGCGGACAACCTATTATTGGCACTGATGTAAAATCTTTGCTAAAAAAAGAAAACGTTATTTGTGTTGGCAGGACGTTAGGCGCTAATAATAAAGAATTGCATTTTGAAAAAGGAAACTACAAGAGTATAAAAAATATTATTTGGGCCACAGGATTTAAACCAAATTTTGAATGGATTGATGGAGTCACGCTTAATGACGATAAATACCCAAAAAATTATAGAGGTGTTAGCGATATTGAAGGACTTTACTTTTTAGGTCTCCCTTGGCTTTACACGAGAGGCTCTGCAACTTTGGGTGGTGTAAAAAAGGATGCTAAATTTTTGAGTGATTACATAGAAAAACTAGAAGAAGAACCAACATATAACATGATTTTAAAGAAACAGTTTGCATAATTTAATTTTGTAGCATGTGAAAAAAAGTTATCAAGATATTGAAGAAAAAAGAGAGCAAGGTAATATTTGGTTTAATGATCTTAAACGTAAACGCTCTCAAGGACCATCGTTACATACAAATAGATATGAGAACTATAAGGAGTCTACCAAATCTATTCATGCTGGCCAATATGATGATCCAACAACTGGTGCGCTTGGAACTCCCATTTTTCAATGCTCAACATTTTACTTAAATGAGTCGTCTTATGAAGCTATTGAAGAAGGACGCGGAAGAGATGAAATGATTTACTCTCGTTATGGCAACCCTTCTCAATGGAGTGTGCAAGAAAAATTGTCTGCTTTAGAAAATGCAGAGAGTTCTATTGTTTTTTCATCTGGAATGGCTGCTATTTCTACTGCAATACTTGGTATGTTAGATAAGGGAAGTCATATTGTTTCATCCAGAGACATTTACGGTGGGACCTACAATTTTTTATATGAAGATTTAGATAAATATGGTATGTCGGTAACTTTTACTTCTCCTACAAATATTGAAGAGATTGAAGGCGCTATACAAGATAACACCAAAATATTATATTTTGAGTCTTTAACCAATCCGCTCTTAAAAATCGTCCCTTTAGAGGCTATTGTAGCTTTAGGTAAAAAACATAAATTACGTGTAATTATAGATAATACATTTTTAACACCTTTTAATATTAAGCCTTTAGATTTAGGTGTAGACTTAGTAGTTAACTCTGCCACTAAATATTTAAATGGTCATTCAGATTTAATTGGAGGTACAGTATCTGGTTCTAGAAAATTAGTAGACCGTTTATGGCCTCAAATGCTTAAAAATGGTGGCTCATTAGACCCTCATGCTTGTTTTTTACTAGAACGAAGCTTAAAAACTTTTGCTTTACGCATGAGAACTCATAACTCAAATGCCATGAGTTTGGCAACATATTTAGAAAATCATAAACACATTAAAAAAGTATATTATCCTGGTTTAGCTAGTCATAAACAACACGATTTAGCAATTACGCAATTAAAAGGCAAATACTCTGGGATGATTAGTTTTGAAATAGAAGGTGGAGACTACAACGCACACTCGCTTCTAAAACTGCTTAAATTACCTAAAGAAGCTACAAGCCTTGGTGGTGTAGAGAGCTTAATTTCTTTACCGTATAATACCTCACAAGCCTCTTTAACTAAAGAACAACAAAAAGCTATTGGTATAAATGATGGCTTAATACGTTTATCTGTTGGTGTAGAAGATATTGAAGATTTAATTACAGACTTTGAACAAGCACTAAGTATCATTTTTAAAAAACAACCCAACTATGCTTAATAATATAAATATTGCAGGTTTAAGCGAATATGCTAATGAGGTAAAAGAACAAATTAGTGAGGGTAAAGCCTCTTACGGTGTTAAGCTTCACTGGGAAAGTGGAACTAAAACAACTGTATTTACTAAAAACATGGTCTTAGGTGAACACAAATTAATAAGAGATTTTAAGTTTACTATAGATGAACCAAATGAATTATTAGGTGTAAATAGTGCGCCAAATCCTGCCGAATATATGCTTGGAGGTATGGCTGGCTGTATGGCTGTAACGTTTATGGCTGGTGCAACTGCAATGAATATTCAAATTAACCAATTACAACTTGAGATTGATGGAGAGCTTGATTTACAAGGTTTTTTAGGTTTAGATCCTGATGTGAATCCTGGTTTTCCAGAATTAAAATTTATATTTAATGTGCAAGGTAATGGTACACAAGATCAATATGAGAAATTGTTAGAACGGGTAACAAAACACTCTCCTAATTACAATACCATAAAAAATGAGGTAAGATTAATTGGAGATTTGCGAACTGACTAAAGTATACCCAAGACATTTTTTATTCTAATACTTAAGTTGGGTTTATATGCCACAAAAATAATTTATGAGTTTAGTGAAGCTATAAATATAATAGTTGATATTGTAAAATGTATAATTCGTAAGAGACAAGAAAAAATTATCATCAAAATACACTGCATTAAAATTGTTTGCTATTTATAATTTGCAATTTTGTAAGCAAGCTCAACGGTTATTTGCTGGACTTGAATTTTAATAGATTTACACTCCTCCCTAAATTTTGGCAATCCAATGTCGTATCTGGATTCTAATTCTGCTAGAAAAGCTAGTGTTTCTAAGTTTTTTTTAAGTTTCCATTTAATTAAATCCATTGTAGGATTAGGGTCAAATGCATTTTCTATATTGGCTGATTTAATACATGTTACTGTAATTGGAGAAACCACTTCAATATCCTGCAAAACAACATTTGATGTCGTTACTGCTAAAAGTCTATTTTTAAAAAATTCTTTAAGTTGATTAAAAAAAGAGTTTAAAATTATTTTAGTAGAGAAAATTGCGGTGAGATTAAAAGTTAACATGTTGATATCTAATAAATTGTTGCTCTTTATTAGACACTCAAGCTAAATTAAGTCACAAGATTTCGATATAAAGCATATTTTAATGATTAAATAGAGTAAAAATCCGACTAAATGTATTTATTATCAAATCGTTACAGTTATAGAAATTATATGTTTATATGTCTATATGAAATCAAATACCTTTTATACGCAACCATAATGCTGTTAACGTAAATTTTAAATCATCTATCTCTGGTGCAAACGATTTCATATCTAGACGATTATTCGATTTATACAATTTCAAATTAAACACAGGTTTAAAACCATCTCTCGTTTCTACTAATGGGTATCGTAAATCTTTGTACATATATTCTCCTGATGCAATCTCCTCGACACTATAATAATTGTTACTAAACCAAGCTAAGTCTCTAAGGTCTTTAAAATCTTCTTCTTTTAACGCTCTTTTCTTCGGAAGCGTTTTCCATCCAGAAAAAGTGTTTAACTCGTCAAATAATGAGTAATAAGCAACTTTATAGCTATCTTCTGTTTCTGCTACTCCATACCACAATATATTGTTTAATATTGAAGGTTGAGTACTAAATCTTTGATGAACTATTCCTTCTTTTTCCAGAGAGGAAGTAAATAAACTATCTATATAAATTTTGTTACACACTGTTAAAAGCATGTAAAACGAACTCAAACCAATACCAATTTTTAACCATAGTCTTCGTTTCATATTTTGCCTTTTAAAAAACATTAATACAATCATAGCTATCAAAAAAGGTAGTGTATATAATGGATCTGCTACTGCAATATTATTAAAGGCAACTCGATAATTTGAAAATGGTGCAAATAATTGTGTGCCATATGGTGTAAAACAATCTAAAATAGGATGTGTGAATAATGACCAGAAAAATAATTTAACCCAATCTTTTTGAGTTGTATTGATTTCTTGTTTATGTCTATTATAAGATGTATTTAAAAATCTACTAATTTGATAAGTGCCTAAAAATGAAAACATCGACCCAAGAAAAGTATTTTGTTTTAAATTTTCATAGGCCTTATACATTAGCCAACCCAATAAAAATGAAGCCAAAACTGAGAATAGAATGGAGTGCATAAAGCCTCTATGAAATAGCATAATATCTATCTCATTGCTATAAAATATTTTTCCGAAGAAAACATCCAAATCAGGTATAGTACCACCAATTGCTCCAAATAGTAAAGCCTTATTTCCTATTTTTTTTCCAAGAACAGCTTCTCCACAAGCAGCACCTAATACGATTTGAGTTAGTGAGTCCATTTATAATTTTACAATTAAAGGGTAAATGTACACAACTATTACCATTTGCAGAATAGACAACAAAATCGTAACATTACAATGCAAAAATAACACTACAACCAAATGAGCAACGACAATAATATTTCAGATTTTAAAGCTAAAGATCAAAACATTGTTGAGAATAAGGAACTTAACTTTTTTGAAGCCTTAATTCCTGTTATTATTTTAGTAGGTATGTTAGCTTATAATATCTTTTTTGTTAAAGATCAAGAATGGTTTGGTGGTTATACTAATCAAATAATTCTTTTATTAGGAGGTGCTGTAGCTGCAATAGTTGGTTTTTTAAATAAAGTTTCTATCTCAAAAATGATTAAAGAGGTATGGGAAAACCTCAAAAGTGTTTTTGTACCAATTATGATATTATTTTTTGTAGGTGCACTCGCAGGTACTTGGCTTATAAGTGGTGTAATTCCTGCCATGGTTTATTATGGTTTACAAGTATTAAACCCAGCAATATTTTTACCAGCATCTGTAATAATAGCTGCAGTAATATCTATAGCCACAGGTAGTAGCTGGACAACATCTGCAACAGTAGGTATAGCACTAGTTGGTATTGGCACCGCTTTGGGTATCAATCCTGGAATGATTGCTGGTGCAGTAATCTCTGGTGCGTATTTTGGTGATAAAATGTCTCCCTTGAGTGACACTACAAATCTTGCTCCAGCAATGGCAGGAACAGATTTATTTACGCACATAAAATACATGTCGTATACAACTGTGCCTACAATTATTATTACTCTTATTATCTTCGGAATAATAAGCGCATCTATAGACACAACAGGAAATGCAGATATTACGCAAATTTTAGAAATCATTAATGCAACATTTAATATTACACCTTGGTTATTTTTAGTTCCTGTGGCTGTAGTTGCTTTAATACTATTAAAAACAAAACCTTTAATAGCATTAGGAACAGGTGTGGTATTAGCCATTATTTTTGCATTTATTTTTCAGCCAGAAGTGTTAGAAAACGTAACAGGCTCTAAATCTAAAACAGTTGTAAATGCTATATTTACAGATACAAATATACCAATAGATGATTCTGCCTATGTTGCAAATTTAAGTCCTGCAGACATTGAGATTATCAATACAAATGAAAGTCTAGAATCGCTCTTTAAAGATGGCGGAATAGAAAGAAATTTTACTACTGAAGAATTACTAGAATCTTTTGCGCATGGAAACTATGACAAAGAAACATTAGATTTAAAAACTGAAAGTTTAAGCAGATTATTAACAATTGATAAACTTAAACAACTATTTAATGCTGGAGGAATGAATGGGATGCTCTGGACTATATACCTTATAATTTGTGCCATGGTTTTTGGAGGTATAATGGATGGTATTGGTGCATTATCTAGAATTACTAAAGCCTTACTCTCAATCGCGACCTCTGTATTTGGCTTATTTTTAAGTACTGTTGCCAGCTGTTTAGGTTTAAATATTATAGCTTCAGATCAATATTTAGCAATAGTTATACCAGGTAAAATGTTTAAACAGGCTTACGAAGACAGAGGACTCGCACCAGAAAATCTCTCTAGAACATTAGAAGACTCTGGTACCGTAACATCTGTTTTAATTCCTTGGAATACGTGTGGTGCTTATCAATCTGGTGTATTAGGAGTTGGTGTTGGCGAGTATATTTTCTATGCCATATTTAACTGGTTAAGTCCATTTACAACACTACTATTTGCTGCATTAAATATTAAAATAAGACAATTAAAAGCTAAATAAATTTTCTTTATAGTTTTTAAATTTTACTATAGTTAAAAGTTATAGCCTAATAAGATTTTAAAATTTTATTAGGCTTGTTTTTTTAGTGTTCCACTGTATCTTTGCACCCTTAAAAATAAACTAATAATTATAAAATTTAAACACAAATGGCTATAGTAGGAAAACAATTTCCAGATTTAAACGTAGACGCAATGAACGAAATGGGTGATACCTTTAAATTAAACGTTCTTGAAGAAGCAAAAAACAACAATAAAAAAGTATTATTATTCTGGTATCCTAAAGATTTCACTTTTGTTTGTCCAACAGAGCTACACGCTTTTGAAGCTGCAAAAGAAGAATTTGCTAAAAGAAATACGATTATAATTGGTGCATCATGTGATACTCCAGAGGTTCACTTTGCATGGTTAAACACACCAAAAGATAATGGTGGTATAGAAGGAGTTACTTATCCTTTATTAGCAGATTCTAATCGTAATCTTGCTAACACTTTAGGTATTTTAGATATTACCAACGAAAGATATAATGAAGAAACCGGAGTTGTTACCGTAGATGGAGACAACGTTACCTATAGAGCAACTTATGTTATAGATGAGGATGGTATCGTGCAGCACGAAGGTGTAAACAATATGCCAATTGGAAGAAATGTAAATGAATTTTTACGTATTATCGATGCTTTAACTCATGTACAAGAGAAAGGTGAAGTTTGTCCTGCAAACTGGGAAGAAGGTAAAGATGCAATGAGCGCAAACAGATTAGGTACTGCAGAGTATTTAGCAAATCACGTAAACTAATTCATCATGGTTAAAGAATTAGATCAAGATAATTTACATGAGATAATTGCATCTAACGACACAGTTGTTGTGCAATATTCTGCTACTTGGTGTGGTAACTGTCGTATAATGAAACCAAAAGTTAAGAAATTAGCTGGTGAGTTAGAAAACATAACATTTGTTATTGCTGATGCGGAAAAATTTCCAGAATCTAGAAAACTAGCTACCGTAGATAATTTACCAACATTTGCAACTTTTAAAAATGGAGAATTTGTGAATCAAACACAAACTAACAAATTTGACGTTTTAAAAGACTTGGTTAACGAAGTAGTATAATAAAAGACCTATTTAGATGCAGTCGAAAATTCAAAGCTTTCGGCTGTATTTTTTTTATAAATAAAACAAATTTCTGCTTAGACAGAAATGAAAATAATTTTTGATGAAATTACCAATTATAAAACATTTGACACAATTCATTGAAGACAATGATGAAGACTATATTGTTGAAACCATTGAAACTTTAGAAGCCTTAACCGAAGTATCATCTTTAAAAGATGAAGAGCTAGATGTTATTGGAGAACTAATATCTAATATGTATGGTGCCATTGAGGTAAACAAAATGATAAAAGAAGGTGCGACTAAAAAAAACGCTGTAAATAATTTTATGCAACGTGTTTTGGGTTCTATAGATAAGTAGATTTTTAAATTAGATTTCAAAAAAAAACGCTTGACTAAGTCAAGCGGTTTTTTTGTTTTAAAATCTAGAATCTTATAAATTTTCAAATTATATATAATTCAAAAAATTAAAGCTAAACATGAAAACTGTAGTATGATACAAAGTGAAAAATCACTCAAGAAGCTCTATAATTTGAGTAAAATCTTTTTCTTTAGCATGGTCTAATGCTGTTTTTCCTACATTATCTTTTATTGTAATATCAGCATTATTATCTAATAACATTTTTACGATCTCAACTCTATTGTACTGTGCAGCAAAACTTAAGGCTGTTGTGCCAATATTGTTTACAATATTTACATCTGCTCCATTGTGAATTAAAAAGTTTACTAGCGCCAAATTACCTTTAAAACTAACACCTATTAAAGCTGTATTTCCAGTAGCATCTTTAGCATCAATTGTTGCATTATGCTCAATCAAAGCTTTAGTTGCACTTTCATTATCAAAATAAGTTGCAAAAATCAATGGCGTAAACCCACGCTGATCTTTCGTGTCAACTAATTCGGGATGCGCTTTTAATAATTGTTGTAAAGCTTCATTATCTTGATTTCCTATACTTTCAAAAAGTTTAATTGTATTTTCCATAGTATCTAAATTAAAAAAAAGGAATGTGATTAACCCATTCCTTTTTTCAATTATTTATTAAATTTTTATTTTAAATCAAAACGATCTAAGTTCATAACCTTTGTCCAAGCAGCAATAAAATCGTTAACAAATCTATCTTGTCCATCATTTGCTCCATAAACTTCGGCAATTGCTCTAAGCTCTGTATTAGATCCAAAAATTAAATCTGCTCGAGTACCTTTAAACTTTACTTCTCCAGTAGTTCTATGGCTACCTTCAAAGTATCTATCATCTTCAGAAGTTGCTTTCCAAGTATATTTAAAATCTAGAATGTTTTTGAAAAAATCGTTTGTTAAACTTCCTACATTATCTGTAAATACTCCATTGTTAGAACCATCGTAATTTGCTCCTAAAACACGTAAACCACCTACTAATACTGTTAATTCTGGCACAGATAAGGTTAATAAATTGGCTTTATCTACTAATAAATCTTCGGCTGCAATTTTAACATTACTTCTAATGTAGTTTCTAAATCCATCTGCTAATGGCTCTAAGTAATTAAATTGCTCAACATCTGTTTGCTCTTGCGTTGCATCTCCTCTACCTTGGGAGAATTCTAATGTATGGTTATAACCTGCATTTTTTAAGCCTTTTTCTACACCAACATTTCCTGCTAATACAATTAAATCTGCCATAGAAACATCACCTTCAAATTGATTTTGCACCTCTTCTAAAATAGACAACACTTTATTTAACTCACTAGGATTATTAACTTCCCAACTGCGTTGTGGCTCTAATCTAATACGAGCACCATTTGCTCCTCCTCTATTATCAGAACCTCTAAAAGTAGATGCAGATGCCCAAGCAGTAGTAACCATTTGAGAAATAGTTAATCCAGAGTTTTGTATTAAACCTTTTAAAATTGTAATATCTCCATCACTTAAAGTATAACTTACTTCAGGAATTGGATCCTGCCAAAGTAAAGTCTCATTTGGCACTTCTGGTCCTAAATAGCGCGATGTTGGTCCTAAATCTCGATGAGTTAATTTATACCATGCACGTGCAAAAGCATCTTCAAAAGCTTTATGGTCTGCATGAAATCGTTTAGAAATTTCTAAGTATTTAGGATCTGTTTTTAAAGCAATATCTGCTGTAGTCATCATTAAGTCTTGTCTTCCATTAGCATCACCAGCTTTTGGTGCCATCTTAGCATTCGATTCTGCTGTAGGCTTCCATTGATACGCTCCACCTGGACTTTTTGTTAATTCCCAATCATAATTTAATAATACATCAAAATAATCTGCATCCCATTGTGTTGGGTTTGGAGTCCACGCACCTTCTATTCCACTAGTAATTGTATCATCTAATACTCCAGTGCCAAAACTATTTTTCCAACCCGTACTCATTTCTTCAATTGATGCACCATGTGGTTCTTTACCTACATATTGCGTTGGATCTGCAGCTCCATGCGCTTTACCAAAAGTGTGGCCTCCTGCTACTAATGCTACAGTTTCTTCATCATTCATAGCCATTCTACCAAAAGTTTCTCGTACATCATGCGCAGAGCCTATTGGATCTGGATTACCATTTGGTCCTTCTGGATTTACATAAATCCATCCCATCATTACTGCTGCTAAGGGATCTTCTAAGTCACCTTCTTTATATCTTTCGTCATTTGCTCCCCATTCTGTTTCACTTCCCCAATAAATATCCTGCTCTGGTTCCCAAACATCAGCTCGTCCTCCTGCAAAGCCAAAAGTTGGAAAACCCATTGATTCTAAAGCACAGTTTCCTGCAAGTATCATTAAATCTGCCCAAGATATTTTATTACCATATTTTTGTTTAATTGGCCAAAGTAACAATCTCGCTTTATCTAAATTACCATTATCTGGCCAACTGTTAATAGGTGCAAATCGTTGGTTACCTGCTCCTGCACCACCACGTCCATCTCCAACTCTATAAGTTCCTGCACTATGCCAAGCCATACGTATCATTAATCCTCCATAGTGTCCATAATCTGCTGGCCACCAATCTTGAGAATCTGTCATAAACTCAGTTAATTCTTTTTTTAAAGCCTCATAATCTAAACTTTTAAATGCTTCGGCATAATCAAAATCGTCTCCCATAGGATTTGATTTAGATGCATTTTGTCTAAGTATATTTAGTTTCAATTCATTTGGCCACCAATCACGATTTTTAACACCACCTCCCGATGTATTTTTGACTGTACCACTTAAAAAAGGACATTTTGCAGTGCTTTCGTTAATATCAAAATTTTTACCTTGAGGAGCACTAGAATGCGAATTGTTTTCCATAATAATTTATTTCTATGATTTTATTTATTTTCTATCCTATAAATTTAGGGTATTTTGAAATTAATATATAATAGATTTAGATTATAAAATTTTATTTTATAATTGACAAAAACTATAATCATGATATAGGACTTGTTTCTTTAGACAACAAAAAAAATCCTATCATAACAAAATGATAGGATTTTTTAAAGTTGATTTTATAATCTATATACTATAAATCGAAAAATCAAATTATGATTTTGGTAATACAACTGCGTCTACTACGTGTATAACACCATTAGATTGGTTTACATCTGCAATAGTTACCTGAGATGAGTTTCCATTTTCATCTGTAAGATAAATTTTTCCATCTTTTTCCCAAGCTGTCAAAGTTGCACCAGAAACCGTTTTAAGTGTAGCTCTACCTTTATTCTTTTCGATTAATTTTGCTAAATCTTGTGCACTAACTTTACCAGAAACAACGTGAGATGTTAAAATTGTTTTTAACTGTTCTTTATTTTCAGGTTGTAAAAGTGTTTCTACTGTACCTTTAGGTAAGGCATTAAAGGCGTCATTAGTTGGTGCAAAAACTGTAAATGGACCTTCACTAGACAATGTTTCTACTAAGTCTGCTGCTTTAACTGCTGCAACTAAAGTTGTATGATCTTTTGAATTTACTGCGTTTTCAACAATATTACGAGTTGCAAACATTTTTGCGCCACCTACCATCACTGGTTCTGCATTTGGCTTCATAGTTTCATCAACCTTCATAGACACTTTTTTTTGCTTGTCCATTTTATTAGCCATTTCTTTTTTTGCTTCTTTGGTTTCTTGTGCAAAAGCATTTTGTCCAATTAGCATAAATCCTGCTACTGTAGCTATTCCTAAAACTTTAGTTACTGTTTTTAAATTTTTCATGTGATTATTTGATTTTAGTTATTAATTAATTGTTGTTATGCCATAGATACGCTTGTAAAGGAGCTGTGGTTTTTTGGATGAACTCATTTAACAGACTATTAACTCAACATTAAGAAATACTAGTTTTTATCACAATTTTGCATCGTACTCTATATTTAAATTTTTATAGTCTAAATGGATTGCCTAATGAGATATCATGAAAATTCAATGATTTATGGGATTTAATTTTGTAACTTAATATCGTACAGTACGACTTATTTTATGAACCTAAATTGTTTAATTATGTCAGACACATCATATACCAAAATATTTTCAGGAAGTTTTATAATTGTCCAGCTAGCTTTAGATAGACTCACAGGAGCTGGTATTAATGCTATTGTTAAGGATGAATCTGAATCTGGAAGACTTGCAGGATTTGGTGCCTCGATACAAGGGTACCAAGAATTGTATGTTAGAAATGAGGAATTATCTCAAGCCGAAAGTATTATTTCAAGCGTAAAGGAAGAGCTAGAGTCTTAAACCTCTAGCTTATTTTGTAAGTTTTAAAATTTCCGAAGAAAGGATTAAATCTATGCTGTTACCGCATACATTTTTTCTCTCATTTCTTTTATTTTCTTATCATTCATGTACTCATCAAAAGTCATGTAACGATCTATAACTCCGCTTGGTGTTAATTCTATAACCCTATTTGCTACAGTTTGTGCAAATTCATGATCATGAGTTGTGAATATCACAGTGCCTTTAAAGTTTTTAAGAGAGTTATTAAATGCTGTAATACTTTCTAGGTCTAAGTGGTTTGTTGGTTCATCTAACATTAAAACATTGGCTCTAACCATCATCATACGACTTAGCATACAACGCACTTTTTCTCCTCCAGAAAGTACATTAGATGTTTTTAAGGCTTCTTCTCCACTAAAAATCATTTTACCTAAAAAACCACGTATATAAACTTCTTCTCGCTCCTCTTCTGTAGTTGCCCATTGACGTAACCAATCTACAAGGGTTAAATTATTATCAAAATACTCGCTATTGTCTAATGGCAAATAGGATTGTGTTGTAGTAACTCCCCAAGAAAATTTACCAGCATCTTGCTTTTCTTTACCATTTATAATTTGGTAAAAAGCGGTAGTTGCTCTAGAGTCTTTAGAGAATAATACTACTTTTTCTCCCTTATTTAGGTTTATATCAATATTACTAAATAATACGTCTCCATCTAATGAAGCACTTAATCCATCTACGTTTAAAATTTGATCTCCAGCTTCTCTGTCTCTCTCAAAAATAATTGCAGGATAACGACGACTAGAACGTCTAATCTCTGATATATTTAGTTTATCTATCATTTTCTTTCTACTGGTTGCTTGTTTAGATTTTGCAACATTGGCAGAGAAACGTCTAATAAATTCTTCTAATTCTTTCTTCTTTTCTTCGGCTTTCTTGTTTTGTTGAGCATGCTGTCTTGCTGCTAATTGTGATGACTCGTACCAAAAGGTATAGTTACCAGAGAAGTGATTTATTTTACTAAAATCTATATCTGAAATATGAGTACATACTGCATCTAAAAAGTGTCTATCGTGAGATACAACTATTACACAGTTATCATAATTGGCTAAGAAATTTTCTAACCATGATATGGTTTCATAATCTAAATCATTGGTAGGCTCATCCATTATAAGTACATCTGGATTTCCAAAAAGTGCTTGTGCTAATAATACACGAACTTTTTGTTTACCATCTAAATCTTTCATTAAAGTATAATGGTACTCTTCTTTAATACCAAGATTTGAAAGCATTGCTGCAGCATCACTATCTGCATTCCAGCCATTCATTTCTTCGAACTGCACTTGAAGTTCTCCAATTTTTTCGGCATTTTCATCTGTATAATCTGCGTAAAGCGCATCAATTTCAGATTTTAACTTAAATAACGGTTTGTTACCCATTATAATGGTTTCTAAAACAGTATGCTCATCATAAAGGTTGTGATTTTGTTCTAAAACCGACATACGTTTACCTGGCTCTAAATGTACATGTCCAGAGGTAGGATCTTGTTTTCCTGCAAGAATATTTAGAAATGTAGATTTTCCTGCACCATTTGCTCCAATGATTCCATAACAATTTCCATCATTAAATGTCGTGTTTACTTCATCAAAAAGAATTCTTTTTCCAAATTGTACCGAAAGATTTGATACTGATAACATATTGTATTTATTTAAGTTACAACCTTGAGAGATAAAAATTTTATATAAAAATTAGATAGCTCAAAGTTTCAGGATGCAAAAGTAGAAAATTCTAACGATTGTAAGAAACTAAATAAGCTTAATTTTTAGGGTTATAACCTCTCGTAAAGCGAGCAATATCAACATTTAACAACGTATTAACATCAGTTAGACGTTGAAGAGTTTATTTTTGTTAATAATCTCAAATACACACGACAAAATTTTTTATGAAAATCATTCTCGTTAGCATAGTAACAAGTTTTTTATTTATTGGATGTAATTCTAAATCTCAATCTGGCGATGTCGCATATTTTGGTGGTGAAATTATAAACCCAAACAATAATTATGTTACACTTTATAATAATGAAAATGAGAGAGATACTATTATACTAGACGAGTATAATAGATTTAATTATCAAATTAAAAATTTAAATAGTGGCTTGTACTATTTTACACATGGAGGAGAATATCAAACCTTACTTATAGAGCCAAATGATAGCATATTATTAAGACTTAACACAAATGATTTTGATGAATCTTTAGTGTATACAGGTAATGGTTCTAAGAAAAACAATTACCTTATAAAGGCATTTTTAGATCATGAGGTAGACAGCAAAAAATTCTATAAACTTCAACATTTGGAGCCAGAAGAATTTGAAACGACGATTAATAAATTAAAAGAACAACGCTTAGAAAATTTAGAGAGATTTGTATTGGAGCAAGAAACGTCTCCTTTATTTAGAAAAGTTGCAGAAGCTGGTATTAATTACAGCTATTACACGTTTAAAGAAAAATATCCTTTTGGTTACTTCGGAAACAATAAGTTAATTCATTATAAAGATTTACCCGAAGGTTTTTATGATTATAGAAAAGATGTAGATTTTAATAATGTCTCTCTAAGTGGTGTTTATTCATATAATAAATTTATGGATTGGTATTTTCACAATACCGCCTTAAAAAAATATTATCATGATGGTAATCACCATAAGTTTAATAGACAAGCACTAGATTATAATCTAGAAAAATTAAGATTGATTGATAGTGTAATTGACAACGAAACCATTAAAAATTACGTGCTTAAACATGCAACTAGAGTTTTTGTTTATAACAGTTCTAGTGCAGAGCAATCTCAAAGCATGTTAGACTCTTATCTAGAAAAGAGTACGAATGATATTGATAAAACTTACATTAAAAACTTAGTAACTTCTACTCTAAGTTTATATCCTGGAAATAAAATACCAAGTATAGAAATTATTGATTTTAATAATAATCAAAAAAATCTACATGAAGTTATTAGCGCTCCTACAGTAATTTATTGTTGGTCGTCTAATTTTAAATATAGCTATAGAAACAATCATTATATGATGAAGAATTTGAAGGCTAAATATCCCGAGATGAATTTTATAGCCATTAATATTAACGACATGAATACTAGTTCTTGGAAGAAAACTTTAAAATTGTTAAAGTATCCTACCGAAAATGAATACATGTTTAAAAACCCTAATGAAGCTATACAAAAATTCGCGATTGCTAATTCTCAAAAACTATTACTTGTAGATGAACTTGGTAATATTATAAAAACCAACTTAGACTTGTATAGTAGTGATGTAGAAAGATTAATTGAATCTACATTAGCATCACATAATGATACTAAATAAGCTTACTAATAAATAGATTATATAAAAAAACGCTTGAATATGTATTCAAACGTTTTTTTTATTTAAAATATCTAAATTAATTTAGTTTCCTTTTTTATAATCGGCTAAGAATTTCTCTAAACCTATATCTGTTAAAGGATGCTTTAATAAGCCAACAATAGAACTTAAAGGACCAGTCATTACATCTGCTCCAAGTTTAGCGCAATCTATTACGTGCATTGTATGACGTACAGAAGCTGCAAGAATTTCTGTTTCAAACCCGTAGTTATCATAAATCATTCTAATCTCTGCAATGAGGTTTAAACCATCTGTTGAAATATCATCTAAACGACCAATAAAAGGAGACACATATGTTGCTCCTGCTTTTGCTGCTAATAATGCTTGACCTGGTGAAAAAACTAAAGTTACATTTGTTTTAATTCCTTTATCAGTAAAATATTTACATGCTTTAATACCATCTTTAATCATAGGTAATTTTACTACGATTTGAGGGTGTAAATCGGCAAGTAACTCACCTTCTCTTACCATACCTTCAAAATCTGTAGAAATCACTTCGGCAGATACGTCTCCATCTACAATATTACAGATGTTAACATAATGCTTCATAATGTTGTCATGACCTGTAATGCCTTCTTTAGCCATTAGTGATGGGTTTGTAGTTACACCATCTAAAATACCAAGATCTTGAGCTTCTTTAATTTGGTCAAGGTTGGCTGTATCAATAAAAAATTTCATGCGTAGTTATGTTATAGTTATGATTAAATTTATGCCTACGAATTTACGATTTTATGACGCTTTCCGTAGAACATATTATTAAATGATATTAACAATAATAATCTATTGATAGTTAATTGTTAGACTATAGTTTTTGAATGCTGATGTAGAACACATAGTTTCTTCATATTCTCCAGAATATTCATCATAATTAATTGGAGGATCTACATCTAGATAAATAGTAAAATTATAAGTGCCAGCATTTTCTGTAACACCTTCTATTGTAACTGTTCTATGATTAAAATAAACATGTATTCCATCTGGTAGGTCACCTTCAATGTCAAAGTAATAGAAATAATCATCGTCAAAAGGCTCATTTTTAATTTCTGCATCAAACGAGTCGTGATAATGGTCATTTACAACACCAACCTTAAATGTTTTATTTGGTAATTTTGGACTTCGCGCTATTAAAGCACATTCTAATAGGTCTTCACAACTGGTAAATGTAAAAAGGCTAAAAACTAATAGTAGAGGTAGTAGTTTTTTCATAAGTATGAATTATTTGTAAAATCTACTCACAAAAAACATACCAAGTAATTATAGCTTATAATGATTTAATAGCATTTTCTCATATACTTTATCTGGTAAGATTCTCTTTAAGACTATTGAGAATTTCTGCATAAAAGCGCCAACTTTGTAGTGTATTTTAGGGTTTGGAGTATTAATGATTTTATAAATCATATTAGAAACCATAATTGGGTCATCACCACTATCAACATCTTCATCAATGGCTTTTAAAACTTTACCATACGTTGTTTCATAAGGTGACCCATTTACTACTGGAGCATGAAAACGACCAGCTGCAATATTAGTCGCAAAATCGCCAGGAGCAACATTTGTCATATGGATATTAAAATCTTTAATTTCCATTCTAAAGGTTTCAGTAATTAACTCTAATGCACCTTTACTTGCACTGTAAATTCCGCGATATGGCAATCCCATATAACCAGCAATTGAAGTAATATTTATTATGAGCCCAGAATTTTGTTTACGCATTTGAGGCAAAACAGCCTTGATAACATTGATTGGCCCAAAAAGATTAGTTTCAAAATTTCGTTTAATTTCTTCGTTTGGAATTTCTTCAATAGGACCTGTAATTCCTGCTCCTGCATTGTTAATGACCACATCAATTCGTCCTGCCTCTGTAGCCACAGTTTCTATAGCTTTTTCTACGGAAAGTACATCTGCTACATCCAATGCCACCAATTTAATTTTAGAATCTGGATAACGCTCAGGAGATCTACTTGTTCCATAAACTGTAAACCCTTTTTGAGATAAGAATTCTCCAATAGATTTTCCTATTCCTGAAGATCCACCTGTGATTAAAACAACTTTAGACATTTAAACGGGTTTTAGCGATTAGTGATAAGCCTTTTTACCTTTATTAATTCATGTAAAATTACTAATGAATTTCACAAGTAAGGCAAAAATGAAAAAAGATTTGCCAGTTTTATCTAACAAATCTCTTCTATATATAGTTATCAATCTTATAAAAAAGACGTCAAAATTGGGCACAAAAAAAGGCAAGCTACCTACATCACACCGCTACGACCATTTACCTTTGCTTCGTTCCCGACCTGGAGGATTCAACAGGAGCTGGTTGTGTAGGACTTGCCAGTGGCAAAGATACAACCTTTTAATACTTTTGCAATATTTTTAAACCTAATTTTATTTGATTTTTTAAACTGAAAATTATTAAATAACTTGCACCTAAATCTCAACAAAAATGCGTTCATTTAAAGCTTTAATAATCACTATATTAAGTGTAACTATTATTTCCTGCGGAAATTCTAATTCTCAAAAATCTAATCTGTCAATTTCTACAGATGCTAAAAACAATGTGGCTACGCTTGGCGAAACCGTTAAGCTATCAATTAAAAATCCAAAAGGACTTGACATTTCATCTGTTAACTACACCTTAAATGGAGAACCTATTGACGCTTCCTTTAAATTAGATGATGAGCTTTTAGGAGTTCAAACCGTAACTGCGACTGTTAAAACTGGCGATGCTTCCGAAGACATACAAACAAACATTACTATTTTAAATAATCAATCTCCAAAAGTTTATGGTTATAAAATAATAAATGAGTATCCTCATGATATTACCTCATATACTCAAGGTTTAGAGTTTCATAATGGAGAATTATACGAAAGTACTGGTCAATATGGCGAATCTAAATTGCGAAAAGTAGATTATAAAACCGGTGAAGTACTTAAAAATATTACTATTGGAAACCAATATTTTGGTGAAGGTCTAACCATTATGAATGATAATATTTACCAACTTACATGGCAGGAAAATATTGGCTTTGTATATGATGTTGATACGTTTGAGAAGAAAAGCAGCTTTACCTACGGAAAAAGTAAAGAAGGTTGGGGAATTTGTAACGATGGTACAAACATTTATAAAAGTGATGGTACCGAGCAAATTTGGTTGCTAAACCCAGAAACCTTAGTTGAAGATTCTAAACTTCAAGTCTATACCAATAAAGGAAAAATTGTTGGTATGAATGAGTTAGAATATGTCAATGGTAAAATTTATGCTAATCGGTATCAAAAAAATGGAGTTGCCATCATAAATCCTAAAAATGGTGCCATTGAAGGTGTTATTGATTTTTCTCCCTTACACAATTTAGTAACACAACATGCTGGATTAGATGTTTTAAATGGTATTGCATACAACCCAGAAACTAAAACGCTTTACGTAACTGGTAAGCGTTGGGACAAATTATTTGAGGTAGAAGTTTTTGAGAAATAGATGAGATCATTTTTAAAAATCTTATCTATGATTATATCATTACTATCATTTTTTATGCTTGTAATTTATAGTATTTTAAGATTTTCATCTACACATCCTATAGGAGATAACATACCAATATTCGTTTATGCTTGTTTTATAGTTTTTATTATATCTACAGTGTTATGGATAAATTTTACGTTGCTTAAAAAACAATAGTTAGTCTTTTTACTCACTCAAAAGTAGCATTCACTCATTCTAACTTTTAAAACTGTTCTTTCTTTTGGTTCTTTGAATCATGAGAACGACAATAAACATAAACATTCCAACACCTTGTCATGAAGATTGGGACGTAATGACACCACAACAACAAGGTCGTCATTGTGCATCTTGCGAGAAAACTGTTTTTGATTTTACAGCTAAAACAGATGAGCAAATTATCAAAACGTATCAAACACAAAATAATCTTTGTGGTCGGTTTAAAACCTCTCAATTAGATAGAGAACTCGTATTAAACCGAAAAGAGAAAAACAACTATCTATCTTATGTTGCCTCAACCCTTTTTGCTTTTTTAAGCTTTGGCTCTCTAGAAATTGAAGCACAAGAAAAGCCAAAGACTGTAACTATAGATTATTCTCAAAACCCGACAATAAAAGGAAAAATAGCAGTCTCAATTTTAAACAAAAACATTAAAGGTACCGTAACAAATAGTTATAATAATCTCCCAATTGTTGGTGTTAATGTAGTTATTAAAGGAACAGAAAAAGGTGTACAAACAGATTTTGATGGCAATTATGAATTACATGCTAAAAAAGGAGATACACTAGTATTTTCTCTTCTTGGTTATGAAACTAAAGAGATTAAAGTTTCAAATAGTACCATATATAATATTTCTATTGCTGACTCAGAACTTGAAATTATGGGAGAAATCATGATTTATGATCCTAAAATTGAAAAAACACATAACAAAAATGATCATGAGAATTTAGATATTAAAGAACGTTCATCAACGGGACAATTGTTGTATAAAATGACGTCTATCTTCCGAAGAAAAAGTTAAACACATGAGAACCAGTCTAAACATTAACATTCCAGAACCATGTCATGAAGATTGGAACAAAATGACAGTTCAGCAAAAAGGAAGACATTGTAAATCTTGTGAGAAAACAGTATTTGATTTTACTACAAAAACCGATGAACAAATCGTTAAAACCTTTTTAAATGAAGGCAGAGTTTGCGGTCGCTTCAAATCTACCCAACTTAACAGAGCATTAGTTTTAAACCGAAAAGAGAAAAACAACTATTTAAGTTACGTTGCTTCTACCCTTTTTACGTTTTTAAGTTTTGGGACACAAGATGTTGAAGCACAAGGAAAACCTAAAATTGTAGAGGTAGATTCTTCACAAATATCAACTGTAAATGGAAAACTTGGTACTTCTATTTTAAACACAAAACTTATAAAAGGAATTATTTATAATTCTGATAAATCTCCAATACCTAATGTTGAAATTACAATTAAAGGGAGTACTAATTCTACAACTTCAAATAGTGATGGAAGTTTCTTAATTAAAGGGGAATTACAGAATATACTAGTCATAAAAGCAGCAGGTTATGAAATTGCAGAAATTACTATCAGAGATTTTGGAAATCGTCAAATATATTTGAAAGCACAAACTAGAGAAAAAGTTATTAGCGTTATTCCTGCTTGTGAAATAAAAGAAACAGAAGCTAAAACTGTCCATTTACTTTTAGGAGGTATTGCTGGTATGATAGAAATAACTACTAATCCTAAAATAGAAAATCCGTTGCCTATTGTAAACGGAAATTTAGATCGATCCTCTTCAGCTTCCTTTTTATACAGTATGCGACAAATGTTCAATAGGAAAAATTAAAATTATGAGAACCAGTCTAAACATTAACATTCCAGAACCATGTCATGAAGATTGGAACAAAATGACACTTCAGCAAAAAGGCAGATATTGTAAATCTTGCGAGAAAACTGTTTTTGATTTCACGTCTAAAACAGATGAGCAAATCGTTAAAACCTTTTTAAATGAAGGTAGAGTTTGCGGTCGCTACAAATCTACCCAACTCAACAGAGCATTAGTTTTAAACCGAAAAGAGAAAAACAACTATTTAAGTTACGTTGCTTCTACCCTTTTTACGTTTTTAAGTTTTGGGACACAATATGTTGAAGCACAAGGAAAACCTAAAATCGTAAACGTAGATTCATTACAGAAACAATTGGTTAAAGGAAAATAGGCACTTCAATTTTAAACGAGCGTTTCATAAATGGCTTTATTACTTCTAAAACTGATGGATTACCACTCCCAGGAGTTATTGTTGTAAATCTGAGATCTAAAGCTGAAACCTATTCAGACTTTGATGGCAATTTTTCCTTAAAAGCGAGAACAGGAGATTCATTAAAATATGAGTTTTATGGAATGTTAAATGTCGAGTCAATTATCGATAACAAAAGTATCTACAAAATTGAGTTATCCGAAAACCCTTGTGAACGAGATGCCTATATAGTTGCAGGTACAGCAACATACAGTTCTGATTATATCTACAAAAGAAAATGTAGGCAATTAAAAAAGCAAGCGCAACGCAAAGAAAAACAAGAAAAAATCAAAAACGGAGAACTAGAACGCACTCAAATTGGAAAGTTCTTATATAACATCACTAATGTTTTCCGAAGAAAGGAATAATACATACTTTTAAATTTTAATTTCAGAAATTTAAAAAAATGCAAACCCACGAGCAAGAACTCATTGTTACTAAAGATCATTTAGATCATTTAAATCATGTCAATAATATAGAATATGTACGTTGGGTTCAAGATATTGCATCAGCACATTGGGATTCTAAAACGTCTAAAACTGTAAGAGACACCTTTTATTGGGTTTTACTCAGTCACCATATTCAATACAAAGCAGAAGCTGTTTTAGGCGATGTGTTACTATTAAAAACTTACGTTATAAAATCTGGAGGCGTGAGATCTACTCGTACCGTAGAAATCTTTAATAAAAGTACCAATAAATTATTGACCACCTCAGAGACCAAATGGTGTTTTATGTCTTATGAGACAAATAAACCTACTAGAATTCCTGATGATTTCGTTCAGCTTTTTAGTTAAAAGAACATTAAATTAGTTGTTAAACTCTCTTAATGTATATTTTTTTTCTTCGGAAATGTCTTAGATTTAAAATTACAACCAACAACAACACTCTTGAAATCTCTAAAAATTCTCGTTTTTCTTCTCATCCCTTTATTTACTAATGCACAAATTATAAAAGGTGTCATTTACGATAATGAAGCTGCTGTAAAAGGTGCAAAAATTATAAATAGAACTCAAAATATTTTAACATATACTAATGATGAAGGTGCTTTTCAAATTGAAGCTAAAGTCAATGATGTATTAGTCATAAACTCCTATTTTCATGAGCAACAATTTTTAAGTCTTGCGCAATCTCATTTTGAAAATGACATCGTAATAGAACTTAAAAAAATCACCAATGAATTAGATGAAGTAGAAGTTACTGAAGTGAGAGAAAAACTATTTGATTCTCTCAATTTTAGCAACACAACAGCAAAACAAGGACAAATTGCTTTTAAAAAACGAACCTTTGGTAGTGGTGAAAATCTCCAGCCAACCTTAGACTTAATTGCTGTTGCAAAGCTAATAGGTAACCTTTTTAAAAACAAAAACAAAAACAAAGCGCCAGATGTTGTCTATGTTACTCCAGAAGATTTAATCACGCTTTTTGAAACCAACACCTATTTTAATCAAAAATATTTGACTTCACAGCTGGAAATTCCAAAACCATATCAGCAATTATTTTTTGATTACTGCAGCGCACAAAATTTAAATGTAACTATTCTTAAAAAAGAAAACGAATTTGAATTGGTTGATGCACTTTTAATTCATAGCGATGCGTTTAAAAAAATCTTAGAAGAGCATACTAAGAATTAGATTTTAAAATTTTTACAATCAACCATAATAAAAGTTAAGTACAAAAGTTATATTTGAGGTGACTAAAGGTGCCTAAGGCACAACTAGCAAATTATACTACGCTAAAGACATTATTAATATGATTAAACGAATTATATATTTTATACTTACAATTGGCATATTAATGTGCTGGAGCTCTTGCCGAAAAGATTTTGATTTTGCACCAAGTACTGGTAACCTCACCTTCTCAAAAGACACCATTTACTTAGATACCATTTTTTCAAATATTGGATCTAGTACTTATAACCTAAAAGTATATAATCGTAGTGATGACGATATTTCAATTCCTACTGTACGTTTAAGTCAAGGAGAAAGCTCAAATTACAGATTAAATGTTGACGGACTTCCAGGTAAAGAATTTCAAAATGTAGAGCTTTTAGCAAATGATAGTTTATTCATTTTTGTAGAAACCACAGCAGATATTCAAGCACTTGCTCAAAATAGTTTAGAGTTTTTATATACAGATGCTATTGAGTTTGATAGTGGTACAAATACTCAAAAAGTAGAATTGGTTACACTTATTAAAGATGCAGTATTTATTTATCCAGATCGAGATAATACTACTGGTATTGTAGAAACCCTAACGTTTGATGTTGATGGAGATGGTGTTGATGACCAAACCACTCTTCAAGGTCGTTTTCTAGAAAATAGTGAACTTACGTTTACTAATGAAAAACCGTATGTTATTTATGGTTATGCTGCAGTAGATGATGGTGATATTTTAAATATTGAAGCTGGAGCTCGGGTTCATTTTCATGCAAATTCTGGTTTACTAATTACAAACAATGCCTCTTTAAAAGTTAATGGTGCTTTAAGCCCAGATCAAGAGACCTTAGAAAATGAAGTCATTTTTGAAGGCGACCGTTTAGAGCCTCTATTTGCAGATGTTCCTGGTCAATGGGGAACGATTTGGTTATTTAATGGTAGTGTTGATAATGATATCAATTATGCAACGATTAAAAATGGAACCGTTGGTATTTTAAGTGAGGGCAATCAAAATGAAGTAGACGATAAATTAACGATTACGAACTCTCAAATTTATAATTCTAGTAACTTCGGAATATTGGGTCGAGCGAGTTCAATTTCCGCAGAAAATGTGGTTATTAATGCTAGCGGACAATCTTCTTTTGCTGGTACTCTTGGCGGAAGATATAATTTCACACATTGTACAATTGCTAATTATTGGAATAATAGTTTTAGACAGTTTCCATCTGTGTTTTTAAATAACTATGTTACCGATGAAAATAACCTCGACATTGGCAATGATTTATTTGCAAGATTTAACAACTGCATCATTTTTGGTAATGACAATCCAGAAATTGGTTTTGATAATATTTCTGCTAACCTCTTTGATTTTAAATTTACCAATTGCTTAATTCGTTTTCAAGATTCAGGAGGTAATTTTTCTAATGATGCTAATTACCTGATTAGCAATACCGATTTATATGAAGACTGCATTTTTAATAGCAATCCAGATTTTAAATTACCTTTTGAAAACATGTTGATGATTGGTGAGGATTCTGCTGCAAATGGTGAAGCCAGCGATGCTTTTATTATACCTTCAGATATTTTGGGCGAATCAAGAATCTCTCCTGCAGATTTAGGCGCTTACAAGAGTACTATTTTTGTTGAAGATTAATATTTCCGAAGAAATAAAAACTTTATAAAAATAAAAAAAGACCTTTCACAATAGTAAAAGGTCTTTTTTATATTTAATTATAAGATGCTAAAACAAGCACAGTATGACATTTTAGTTTAAGCAAATAATGGCTTACCGCTCATCATATCATTAACCTGAGCTGCAATATCTTCTAATTTGGCATCATCTTCATGATTAATTATCGTTTGGTCTATAAAATTAACAATAGTTTCCATATCGTTTTCTTTTAAACCTCTGGTCGTAATTGCTGCTGTACCTACTCTTATACCTGAAGTCACAAAAGGACTTTTGTCATCAAAAGGTACCATGTTTTTATTTACTGTAATATCTGCCTTGCCTAAGGCTTCTTCTGCAGCTTTACCAGTAATATCTTTATTTCTCAAATCTATAAGCATCATATGATTATCTGTACCACCAGAAATAATATGATAACCTCTATCTACAAATGCCTTGGCCATTGCTGCTGCATTAGCTTTTACTTGTAACATATAATGCATAAAGTCATCTGTTAATGCTTCTCCAAATGCAATTGCTTTAGCTGCAATAATATGTTCTAATGGTCCTCCTTGATTTCCTGGAAATACTGCCGAATTAAATAATGAAGACATTTTTTTAAGACTTCCGTTTTTTAATTTTAATCCAAATGGGTTATCAAAATCTTCTCCCATTAAAATTAAACCACCTCTTGGTCCTCGTAGTGTTTTATGTGTTGTCGTTGTAACAACATGACAATGTGGTATTGGGTCATTTAATATTCCTTTTGCAATTAATCCAGATGGATGAGAAATATCGGCTAATAACAAAGCACCAACACTATCTGCAATAGCACGAAAACGTTTAAAATCAATATCACGAGAGTATGCCGAAGCGCCAGCAATAATCATTTGAGGCTTCTCTCTAGTTGCAATTTCTTGTATTTTATCGTAGTTTAAAATACCTGTCTCTTCTTCTACTCCATAAAATGTAGGCTTATATAATTTACCAGAAAAGTTTACAGATGACCCATGAGTTAAATGCCCACCGTGAGATAAATCAAAACCTAATATTTTGTCACCAGGATTTAAGCATGCTGCAAAGACTGCAGTATTTGCTTGACTTCCAGAGTGTGGTTGTACATTTGCATATACTGCACCAAATAAGGTTTTAGCTCTATCTATAGCCAATTGCTCAACCTCATCAACAATTTCGCAACCACCATAGTAACGTTTACCAGGATAGCCTTCGGCATATTTATTTGTTAATACAGAGCCTGCAGCTTCCATAACTTGGTCGCTTACAAAATTTTCTGAAGCAATAAGTTCTAAACCGTTTATTTGTCTGTTTTTTTCAGCTTCAATAAGCTCAAAAATCTGTGAATCGCGTTGCATATATAAAGATTGAATTAATATTTTATCAAAAATAAGAATCATCTCCTTAATAGGATTCAAAAAAACGTGTTTATAACAAACTTTTATGAGCATGTTATCAACAGTTAAAATATCTTTATTTTTTATGCTTTTATGAGATTAAAATAAAAAAATTATGTAGGTTTGAATAGAAAACAATATCAACAAAATACTCTATCATATGCCTTTATCTGCTAACAATCCTGATCGTACTTCGTGGCTACACGTTGGCAAAAACTCAGATTTTCCTATACAAAATATTCCTTTTGGAGTATTTTTAACTCGAGACGACATTATTACCATTGGAACAAGAATTGGTGATACTGCTATTGATTTAGGTGCATTGCACCAACTAGGATATTTTGAAGGCATCCCTTTAACAGATGATATTTTTCTACAAGATACTTTAAATGATTTTATTGCAGATGGTAGAAAAACTTGGCGTTTAGTACGTAATCGTATTGCCGAAATTTTTGATGTCCAAAACGATACGCTTAAAAACAACAATCCTCATAAAGAGGCAATTTTATTCCGTTTGGATGAAATTGAAATGCAATTACCAATACAAGTTGGAGATTACACAGATTTTTATGCAAGTAAAGAACATGCTACTAATGTAGGCACAATGTTTAGAGATCCTGATAATGCATTATTACCAAATTGGGTTCATATGCCAGTTGGTTATCATGGTCGTAGTTCTTCCATAATTCCTTCGGGAATTCCTGTCCATCGTCCGCAAGGTCAAACAATGCCTGCAGATGCTAAAGCACCAGTTTTTGGTCCATCAAAATTAGTAGATTTTGAACTAGAAATGGCTTTTATTACCACAGATGCTAATGATTTGGGAGAACCAATTCCTATTGCTGAAGCTGAAGAATACATCTTTGGATTGGTATTATTTAATGATTGGTCTGCTAGAGATATTCAAAAATGGGAATACGTGCCATTAGGACCATTTTTAGGTAAAAACTTTGCGTCATCAATGTCGCCATGGATTGTAACTTTAGATGCCTTGGAGCCTTTTAGAGTAGAAAGCCCAAAACAAAATCCAAAACCTTTAGAATACCTTCAAACAAAAGGGAAGAAGAGTTTTGATATTAAGTTAGAAGTTGGAATAAAACCTAAAGATGCTAAAGAAAAAACCGTTGCTAAATCAAACTTTAAATACATGTACTGGAATATGTCTCAACAATTAGCGCACCACACTATAAATGGTTGCCCAGTAAACTCTGGAGATATGATGGGAAGTGGAACAATTTCTGGACCAACACCAGACTCTTACGGTTCTATGCTAGAATTATCATGGAAAGGCACAAAACCTATTAAAATGACAGATGGTACAGAGCGTAAATTCGTAAATGATTACGATACAGTTATTATGAGAGGTTATTGTGAGAATGATGGTACTCGTATTGGATTTGGATCTGTAAAAACACAATTATTACCTGTTTTTAATTCTAAAAAGAAGAAATAACCAAAAAAATACAATTTAAAATTAAGCTCAAAATTAGAAGAATATCCTTTTAATTTTGAGCTTTTTTCTTTTAATAATTTCAGAAAATTTAAAACTATAAAATAATCGCATTTATACTCTGGCACGCTATTTGGATTTATAATAGAAAATAACCATGAAACAACTGTTTTACTAAACATATTATTAAAACAAGTTTTCATTAAAATCCAGAATTATGAAGCAATTACTACTCACAACAGTACTTCTTCTGGTACTAACATCATGTAGCGGAAGAAAACAAATTGAAAAAGCAATTAGTCATGGTAACTATGACCAAGCAATCAATGACGCGTTACAAAAACTCGAAAACAATAAGGATAAAAAGCGTAAGCAAGACTATATCGTTATGCTCGAAGATGCGTATTACAAAGTTTTAGAGGAAGATTTACAAGATGTTGCACATTTAAAAAAGGATGGAAATCCTGAGCAATACAAAACTATTTACGAAATTTATTTAGATTTAGAAGCGAGACAAAATGCTATTAAACGTGTTATGCCTTTACAAATAAATGGTAGAAACTTAGATTTAAAATTTAATGATTATACTTCGGAAATCGTCGAGTATAGATACAAAACGTCAGATTATTTAATTGATCAAGGTATCACACTTTTAGATTCTGAAGATAAATATAACGCTAGACAAGCTTATGATATCTTTAGTTATATAGAACGTATAAATCCAAATTTTGAAGAGACTAGGAGTTTAATGACCGAAGCTCACCAAAAAGGAATAGATTATGTTATGGTGTCTATTGAGAACCAAACAAGACAAATTATTCCGCAGCAATTAGAGGCAGACTTGTTAAATTTTGATACTTACGGTTTAAATCAATTTTGGACGGTTTATCATGCACAGCAAATTTCCGAAGTAAACTATGATTACGCCATGCTATTACAGTTAAAGCGCATTAATATTTCGCCTGAGCAAGTTAACTCTAGACAGTTGCTTAAACAAAAAAATATTGTTGACGGTTGGGAATACCAAAAAGATAGTAATGGAAATGTTTTAGTTGATAGCTTAGGCAATAAAACTAAGGTTGATAAAATAGTCACTGTAAAAGCACGATATTTTGAGACCAATCAATTTAAATCTACTCAAGTAATCGCAGATGTTGTTTATACAGATTTAAAAACAAATCAAACTTTAGATGCATTTGCTATTGATAGTGAATTTGTGTTTGAGCATTTTTATGCAACTGTAAGAGGAGATAAAAGGGCTTTAAATAGAAACGAATATGATTTAACTAGAAATAGAAGACTCCACTTCCCTACCGATGCACAAATGGTATATGATACTGGAGAAGACATTAAATTAAAGTTAAAGCAAATTATAAACTCTTATAGAATGCGAAAAGGGTAATTAATTTTACTTAAACTATAAAAGACTCCCACTTTGATATCGTTATATCAATGTGGGAGTCTTCTATTAAGATTTCTTTTTACCAATTTTAAACGATTGTCTAAAACGTTTCCGTTTTTTAGAATCTCTTAAATTAATTGATGTTTTAAAACTTTGCTCTTTTTTTAATGTCTCAATAAGTTTAGATTTTACTAAACGCTCTAAAACCACGTAACGCTTTAAATAACTATAAATACAACCAACTAAAAGCACTAGGCTGCCTGCTATTGCTACAGACCCATTAGAGATTAAGGGAAATTTGGTGTACAAATTAACCGTTACTTGTGGCTCTTGATAGATAAATTGATATAAACCTAACGCTAAGCAAATGAAACTTAAAAAGCATAAAATAAAAATGTTTTGATAAATACCTTTTAGTGTATTGCGTTCTATCTTTAAAATATTATCAGCACTTAAAATTGGATTATTTAGCTTTTTCTCTTCTGAAATAAAATTTAGAAATTCTTTAGAAACAGAGACAAAATGTGACCCATGACTACGTTTTTTAAGATCTTCTAAGGTAATCTCATATTTCATCAATTAAGCACTTAAACTTGAAACAACAATTGATTTAATTACTCAAACTTGGCTAAATCCATTTCACTAATTGCACCATGACTTGTATGAGCAACTGCAACACCATTTTTGATCACTAAAACCTGAGGTGATTGATGAATGACTTGAAATTTATAACCTGTTTCGTTTGAAACATCTCTGTAGCTCAATAAATCCAAATAGTACAAATCCAGATTGGCATCCAAATTATAAGCATTAACAAATTGTTTCATTGCCATTCTACTAATTCCACAGGTTGTAGAATGTTTAAAAATGACTTGTGTTTTTGTATGTGAACGTTTCTCTATATCGTCTAGTTGAGACACATCGTTTAGGTTTTGCCATGGCAAAACTTTTATTTCATTGTTATGGTTTTGAGAATCTGATTCTCCAAATATTTTATTAAAAAGTCCCATGTATTTATTGTTTGTTTTGTAGGTTAGAAGCACTATATTATAGTCTTCCTTCTTTCTTTAAATTAGTAATAATCGCTTTAAGCTCTCCTCTTTTAATAGGCTTTATAATGTAGTCGGAGATTTCACTAATTTCTTTCACTCTTTCTATATCTATTGGATCTACAGAGGAGGATACCATATATATTATTATTTCTTTTCCTACTCTTGGTTTGATTTTAATGTACTCTTCCATGAACTGGAAGCCATCCATAATTGGCATATTTATATCTAATAAAATAACATCTGGTAAGTTTTGTTCATTTTTTAAATTTTCAAGTAGAAATGAAAAGGCTTCTTCGCCATCTGAAAAGACTTCAATTTTTTTATCAAAATCTATAGATGTCAGTATTTTCACAACAGTGAATTTATACACATCATCATCATCTACTATACATATATTTAGAACATCACTCATAACTATTTATTAAAATTAATAATAAAAGTAGAACCTTGACCAACCTCACTCTTTACATTGATGGTGCCTCCCAGAGATTCAATTTGCAATTTTGTCATAAACAAACCAAAACCCTTGGCTTCTGGATGTCTATGAAACACTTTATTTAGACCAAAAAGTTTGTGTTTATGCCTTTCTAAATTGATACCTAATCCATTATCATTTATCTCTAATATTGTCTGACCTTCTACGACTTTAGTAGATAAATGAATTTTTGGACTTCTCTTTTTAGACCTATACTTAATAGCATTCTCTACTAAGTTAAGAAAAATACTCTCAAGATAAATTTTATGGTAAGAAATTTTGTTGCACTCTTCAAAATCACAAGTGATTATCGCATCGGTTTTGATTATTTGAGCAGCTAATAAGTCTTTAGTCATTTTTAATGTGGTCGTAAAATTCACTTCTTCTAAAGTGACTTCTTCCTTTTTAATTCTCAAAGCTTCTACTAAGGCATTTAATGTTTCGGTTAAATGCGTTACTACCTTTTTAAATTTATCAAAAACCAACTCTTTTTCTTCGCCCTCACTAGACATATTATAAATGTCAATTAGAGAATTTAAATTGCTTACCGGAGCTCTTAAATTATGTGATGTTATCTGAGCAAAATCTGCCAACTGAACATTTTGCTTAATCAGTTTATTGGTAAGCAACTCTAGATTTTCTTTAGAGTCTCTAATGCTTCTTTCTATTTGTTTTTGTATTGAAACATCTCTCACAGCTGCAGAGATCAATAATCCTTCGTTTGTTTCTACAGGACTTAAACTTACCTGTACCGGAAATTCATGACCAGACTTTGTAATACCAATAAGCTCCTCATTATCTCCCATGCCAATAAATTCGGGATTTACAAAGTAATTATTCTTATAAACCTTAAAGTTGTCTACTATTCTTTTTGGGACTAATACATCAATAGAATTATCTATAACTTCTTCTGGAGCATAGCCAAATAAGCGCTCTGCCTGTTTATTTATTAGGTGTATATTCTGTTGCTCATTTAAAATTATCATTGCATCTGGAGCAGATTCTAAAAGCCCTCTAAACTTTAACTCTTCCATACGTTGCTCTGTAATATCTTGACAACTTCCAATTATTTCAGTAATTTCTCCATTTTGATCTGTAAATACTTTACCTATTACTTCTAGTGTCTTTACTGTACCTTTGGGTGTAATTACTCTATGAATGAGTTCACTATGAAACATTTTTTCTTCAAAAGTTCTTTGCATATGTCTTTGAACTTTCTCTTTATCATCGGGATGCGTTAAATCTAAAAATGTATGTGGAGTAATTTGTGAGGACTCTTTATCCAAATCCATTATTAAATATAAATTTGAAGACCATTTAACAGTATTAGTTTTACAGTCTAATTGCCAATGACCCATTTGCGTAATATTTTCAGCAAAACTTAAAAGCTCATTTTTACGTTTTAGTTCAATCTCAGAAGTTTTTAAAGACGTAATATCTTGAAAAATCCCAAATAATCTCACGCATTCACCATCTACAAATTCTGCTTGCCCAATATCTCGTACCCAAATAATATCTCCTTCTTGATTGTACATTTCAACTTCAATATCAAAAGATTTTCCTGTTGCAATAAGGTCATTGAAGCAATCAACAATTTTTTTCCTACTAATACCTTCTTTATAATATGCTAAGCTCTTTTTTCTAGTAGCCACGAAGTCTTTGGGTAGTTTAAGAATATTTCTTGTAATATCACTTAATGTATATACATCTGTCCTTAGATCGAGTTCCCAAGTACCTATTCTGGCAACATCTGTAGTTTTTTTAAGAATATCTTCTACCCTAATTTTTTCTTGGTGCTGCTCTTTTACGTGCGTTATGTCACCTGTATACATAATTAGGCCACCAATTTCATCTTTAGAAATATACCATGGTTTTACATTCCAGAATATCCACTGCTTTGAGCCATCACCCCTTACAAACAAAAATTCATCACAAATGTCTACTGCTCCCTTTAAACATGCTTTGTGTTTTTGTTTCCAATCATCACCAATTTCTGGAAAAACCTCATAATGTGATTTACCAATAACATCAACATCCTCTAGTTTGTAATCTATTTTCCATTTTTGGGACACAGCCATATATTTCATATCATTATCCAACATGGCAATAGATGGAGGTGCTTGCTCCATAAAAATCTGGTTGTACCTATCTTTTAATTCTAAGTCGGTTTTTAGTTTTTTTAATTGACCGTAATTATCATTTAATTTGGTTTTAGATTCTTCTAAGATTTGATTTGCTTTATCTAAATCCTCATTCTTTTTTATCAATCCTTTAATGGTTGGCATTAATAAATAGAAAAATCCAAATGCTAATAATAGCGCTGATAATGCAATTAGATAATAATAATTTCGCTGCAAGCTTTTAACATTGTTTTCTGCTATCATCTGGTACTCATACACTAAAGCATCCATTGTATCTAAAAAAACTTGTTCTGAATTTGCTACTACCAAAGCTTCAGCTCGCATAGTCTGAGATTCTTTAGAATTTACAATTTTTGTACTAGCCTCAACAATTTTATCTAACTCTATTTGAGCTTTATTTAATAAGGAATCTATAATATAATTGCTTTCTTTTTCACTGTAAGATGCTAATAAGAAGTTATGTGATGCTTCTAACTCATCCAGTAAAGCCAAAATCTCACTTTTAGAACTTTGGAGTGGTAAAACATCAATATCCTTATAATTAGTTAAGACATGTTTAGCTATATTTTGACTGAGCATTCTTTGTTTGCCAGATTTATTAATCATCAAGGCATCATTTTTTTGCTCAATAATGTGGTTATTAACTAAAATAAACACTAATGTGAAGAGAATAAGCGAAGCAGAGACAAAGATAATATACCTTTGCCTAATTTGTTTTTTGAGGCTTTTCATTAAGTTTTATTTGAGGCGTATCAATAAATATTAAATGTTTATACTCTTAAAAATCTTGAAGTTACAAAACTACATAACACTTTAAAAATAGAATAATTTTTCTTTATCTAACATTAATTTTAGCTTTTTTATTATTAAAGATTTTAATACATAGTCTCTTAAATTATGTCAAAAAGTCATAGGTAATTAAGCTGTTTCGGTCATTTTGTCTTGAAAATCAATAATTTATGCATTGGTAAGATTATTGCCAATTGATTAACAACAATAAGAAATAATTATAGTTTAAAGTATTTATAAAGTACCTTAAATTATTACAACCAAAATATATAACAATGAATTTTAATAATTATACCATAAAATCCCAGGAGGCAATCCAGCAAGCACAACAGCTCGCTCAAAGCTTGGGACATCAACAAATAGAAAATGAGCACATTATAAAAGCCATATTTGAGGTTGATGAAAACGTATTGCCATTTATATTAAAAAAACTTAACGTCAATCTAGATATATTAAAACTCGCTTTAGACAAGCAAATACAAAGCTTTGCAAAAGTTTCGGGTGGCGAATTATCAATTTCTAGAGATGCAAGTAAAGCGCTCAACGAGGCTGCAATTATTGCAAAGAAAATGAATGATGATTATGTTTCTGTTGAGCATTTAATATTGGCTATTTTTAAATCTAAAAGTAAAATTGCTCAAATGCTAAAAGATCAAGGTGTTACCGAGAAAGGTCTTAATGCAGCGATAGATGAGCTTAGAAAAGGAGATAGAGTAACCTCTCAAAGCCAGGAAGAAACATATAACTCGCTTAATAAATATGCGAAGAATTTAAATCAATTAGCTAAAGATGGCAAATTAGATCCTGTCATTGGTCGTGATGAAGAGATTAGAAGGATACTTCAAATTTTATCACGAAGAACAAAAAATAATCCAATTTTGGTTGGAGAACCAGGAACTGGTAAAACTGCAATTGCCGAAGGCTTAGCGCATAGAATTGTAGATGGTGACATCCCAGAGAATTTAGTAGATAAGCAAATTTACGCACTAGATATGGGAGCACTAATTGCAGGTGCAAAATTTAAGGGTGAGTTTGAAGAGCGACTTAAAGCAGTTATAAAAGAAGTGACAACCAGTGAAGGAGATATCGTTTTATTTATAGATGAGATTCATACGCTTGTTGGTGCAGGTGGCGGACAAGGAGCCATGGATGCAGCAAACATTTTAAAACCAGCTTTAGCAAGAGGAGAATTACGCGCCATTGGTGCAACAACTTTAGATGAGTATCAAAAATATTTTGAAAAAGACAAAGCCTTAGAGCGTCGTTTCCAAAAAGTTATGGTGAACGAGCCAGATACAGAAAGTGCAATTTCAATTCTTCGTGGTATTAAAGAGAAATACGAAACGCACCATAAAGTGCGAATAAAAGATGAAGCTATTATTGGTGCTGTAGAATTATCTGAGCGATATATAACAAACCGATTTCTACCAGATAAAGCCATTGATTTGATGGATGAGGCTGCTGCAAAATTACGTATGGAAATCAATTCTAAGCCAGAAGAATTAGATGTATTAGATAGAAAAATAATGCAATTAGAGATTGAGATTGAAGCCATTAAACGAGAAAAAGATGAAGTGAAATTAAAATCTCTTAGATCTGATTTAGCAAATCTAAAAGAAGATCGTAACGAGATTAATGCTAAATGGAAAAGCGAAAAAGAAGTTGTAGATAATATACAAACTACAAAATCTAATATAGAAGAGTATAAGTTAGAAGCCGAACGTGCTGAACGTGATGGTGACTACGGAAAAGTGGCTGAAATTCGCTACGGAAAAATTAAAGAAGCACAAGAAGCTTTAGAATCCTATCAAAATGAATTGGTTAAGAATCAAAGCGAAAGCTCATTAATTAAAGAGGAAGTTACTTTTGAAGATATTGCCGAAGTGGTTGCTAAATGGACAGGAATTCCTGTTACTAAAATGTTACAAAGTGATCGTGAGAAGCTGTTAAATCTAGAAAGCGAACTGCACAAGCGTGTCGTTGGACAGGAAGAAGCTATCACTGCAGTGAGTGATGCAGTGAGACGCTCCAGAGCAGGTTTACAAAATCCTGAAAAACCAGTAGGAACGTTTTTATTCTTAGGTACAACAGGTGTTGGTAAAACAGAACTCGCTAAAGCATTGGCAGAATATCTTTTTGATGATGAAAGCGCGATGACGAGAATTGATATGAGTGAATATCAAGAAAGCCATAGTGTGAGTAGATTAGTTGGAGCACCTCCAGGATATGTTGGTTATGATGAAGGAGGACAATTAACCGAAGCTGTTAGGCGTAAACCATATTCAGTAGTATTACTAGATGAAATTGAAAAAGCGCATCCAGACACCTTTAATATTTTATTGCAAGTGTTAGACGAAGGTAGATTAACAGACAATAAAGGACGTGTTGCCGATTTCAGAAATACGATAATAATAATGACCTCAAACATTGGAAGTCAAATTATACAAGAGCGTTTTGAAGCAACTAAAGATATTGACTCTGCTATAGAAGCTGCAAAAGTTGATGTTTTAGCTGTATTAAAACAAAGTGTTAGACCTGAGTTTTTAAATAGAATTGATGATACTATAATGTTTACGCCTTTAAGTAAAGCAAATATTAAAGATATTGTTGGCTTACAATTAAAAGGTGTACAAAAAATGTTGACAAAACAAGGCGTTACTTTTGATGCTACACCAGAGTCTATAACTTATTTAGCGGAAAAAGGCTTTAACCCAGAGTATGGAGCAAGACCAGTAAAAAGAGTGATTCAAAAAGAGGTACTTAATGAACTAAGTAAAGAAATATTATCTGGCAAGGTCACTACAGATAGTATTATTTTACTAGACGCTTTTGATGATAAGCTAGTGTTTAGAAACGAAGCAAACTTTGTTAGTGAAGAATTATAAAATTAATAGAAAAACACTGTAACATTTTTTTAATGTAACAGTCTTTTAAGTGGTTGGTTAGTTGAGAAGCAACGTAAATTTTAGAAATAAAATGAGCGTTGCTTTTCTTTTTGGATACTTTTTTCGTAATTTAACTTCATCAAAACTCTATCACATGGGAATGTTTCACTACTACGATTTAGATCATGCAGAAATTTTTATTTTTGATGACTTTTTAATAAAACAAGTAAGAGAAGGTGAAGTTATAGATATGAAGGAAACAGAAGCGTTTATAACTATCGTAAAAAAGCATTTTAGTGGTAAAAATATGGCGTATATTTCTAACCGTGTATCGTCTTTTTCTATAAACCCTTTAGTTTATAAAGAAGCAGATGTAATCCCTAATATGGTTGCCATTGCTGTTATTTCTTCCGAAGAAAAAATTACAAAAAGCGCCAAATATGAGAGTCAGTTTTTTAAAGGTCCATTTGATGTTTTTGATAATTTAAATGACGCCATAAAGTGGGTTCATAAAATTATTGAAAAAGAAAACAAAAAAGATCTCAATCAACACGTCTAGAGCTTAAGCCTTTTTTTACTTTTATAAAGGTTTTCTTTAAAAGTCTTTTCGTTTATATCCTCTCTCCAACTTGGAGCTATTTGAGTTTTTAGAAGCTTGCCTTTTTTAGAATTTAATAATTCTGGAAACGCTTTATCTAAAACCTGTAACATAACGTGTGTAGCTGTTGAGGCACCTGGAGAAGCTCCAAGTAGGCATGTTATGCTACCGTCTTTACTACTCACAACTTCGGTACCAAATTGAAGTTTTCCTTTTTCAAACTCGTCTTTTTTAATAATCTGTACGCGTTGACCTGCTACCATTAATTCCCAGTCCTCACTCTTAGCATCTTTTACAAACTGACGTAGAGCATTCATTCGGTCTTCATGATTCATTGCTAGTTGCTCTATCAAATATTTTGTTAATGGTAAATTATGCCAAAAAGCGCCTAACATTGGTGAGACATTGTCTAATTTAATAGATTTAAATAAATCAAAATTTGAACCTTGTTTTAGAAATTTAGGACTAAAGCCTGCAAAGGGTCCAAATAATAATTCTTGTTTACCATTAATGTATCGGGTATCTAAATGAGGTGTAGACATGGGTGGATCATTTGGTCCTGCTTTACTATACACCTTAGCATTATGCTGCTTAATTACTGTTTCATTTTTACAGACCAACCACTCTCCACTAACCGGAAAACCTCCATAACCTTCCTTTTCTTCAATTTCTACTTTTTGTAATAAAAGTAAACTTCCTCCTCCTGCACCAATAAATACATGATGAGCGTCATAATACTTTTTCTGGTTAGTACGTAAATCTTTTGCTATAACAGACCATTCTATACTGTCATCTGGATCTATATCAAGAACCTCATGTTGACAATGAACTTTTGTATCGTATTCTTTTTCTAGGATTGCAAACAGTTGACGGGTTAAATTTCCGTAGTTAACCTCAGTACCACGAGTAATTCTACTTGCTGCTATTTTTTCTTCGGAAGTTCGACCATTTGCAATCAAAGGAAACCACTCCATCATTTTATCAATTTGCTCTGTATACTCTATGTCATCAAACATAAAATGCGATTTCATAGCCAAATAACGTTTTTTTAGATAGGTCACATTGTCCTCTCCAAAAACTAAGCTATGATGTGGTACGTGTTTTATAAAATCTTCTGGAGATTGCATAAGACCCTGAGCAACTAAATAAGACCAAAATTGCTTAGACACCTCAAATTGATTACATATACTAGCTGCTTTTTCTATTGAAACATTACCATCTTCACCCTCTGGACAGTAATTTAGCTCACACAATGCAGAGTGACCTGTACCTGCATTGTTCCAGGCTGCAGAACTTTCTAAAGCCACATCATTTAAACGCTCTAATATTAAAATTTTCATTGATGGATCAAATAATTTTGCCATAAGTGCTAATGTAGCACTCATTATTCCTGCTCCTACGCAAATTAAATCATAGTCTTTATCTATATGGATAGAGTTGTTTGTCATTTCTTTTATTTATAAATGTGATGTGAAATTTTAATACGCAAAATAGCTACTTCATACAATGTGTAGCCATTCTAAAAACTACATTATAAGCTCTAAAGATTTTATAAAATTCATAAAAAATTAAATGAATAGAACCAGTATTGCGTTTGATAAATTTAAAAAATTAAAGTAGAAATTTTGATATAATGTAACATTTAAGAAAAAAATGACACCAACAATTGAATCTAATTTGATAATTATGAAAAATATACTTTTAACTCTCGCCTGTTCACTAATTAGTCTTTTTGCACTACATGCACAAGATTTAGAAAAATCTTTGCTCTGGGAGATTTCTGGCAATGGATTAGCCGAATCTTCATATTTATACGGTACAATTCATATGACATGTGATGCTACATTAGACGAAAATATTCTAAATGCTTTAGATGCCACCAAACTTCTTGTTTTAGAATTAGATATGGATGATCCGTCTATGCAAATGGAAATGATGAAAGGTATTTACATGACAGAAAACACAACTATTAAAGACTTGGTGAGTGAGGAAGAGTATGCGACAATTTCGAAATTTATTAAAGAACAAATAGGAATGCCATTAGATGCTTTAGGCAACATTAAACCGTTTTTTATCTCAGCTATGTTTTATCCAAAATTATTAGGTTGTCCTGTACAATCATTTGAGGAAGCTTTAATGACAGTAGCTCATGAACAAGAGGAAGAAGTACTAGGATTAGAGACGGTTGAAGAGCAACTTAGTGTTTTTGACGACATACCTTATAAAGATCAAGCAGCAGATTTATTGCGCTCTGCAAAAGACAATTTGGCTCATGATAAAGACTCTTTTCAAAAATTAATACAGTATTACAATGATAAAGATATTGAAGGTATGATGACCTTGATGGAAAATGATGAAAATTTAAGCACCACTAAGCATAGAGACAAATTATTAGACAATCGTAACAAAAATTGGATTTCAAAAATTGGAGCATTCGCAAAGGAGCAACCTACCTTTTTTGGTGTTGGAGCAGGTCATCTTGCTGGAGACAATGGTGTTATTAAATTATTAATTAATGCTGGCTATACTGTTAAAGCTGTAAATTAATTTAAAACAAAATAGACTATATAAGCTTCTCATTGAGAGGCTTTTTTGTTCAAAACATGTTTAAAACTCTATGGTTTCACAATAAAAGTTTAGCATTTAAGGTTATGATAATAGGATTTAATTGCTAACTTTGACGCGCTATTAATTCCCAAATTTACATTGTATAAACTTGTTAATTCTTATTCAAATCAAGAATTAGCAATAAACACACCTACTTAAAATATGAATATCAACTCATATATAGACCATACATTATTAAGTGCAACAGCGACCGAACGTGATATAATTGACCATTGTAATCAGGCAAAAAAGCATAGATTTTACTCGGTATGTATTAATAGCTGCTATGTACCTTTAGCTAAACAATTACTTAAAGATTCTAGAGTTAAAATATGTACAGTTGTTGGTTTCCCATTAGGAGCAGCATCTACAGCATCTAAAGTTTTTGAAGCTAAACAAGCCATTAATGATGGTGCACACGAGATTGACATGGTTATGAATCTTGGCGTCTTTAAAAGCAAAAATCATGTTGAAGTTTTTAAAGATATTAAAGATGTTAAAACTGCAATTGGTAAAACACCCTTAAAGGTTATTATAGAAATAAGTGAACTCTCAAAAAATGGTATTGTTAAAGCATCTGAAATATGTGTAGATGCCAAAGCAGATTTTATTAAAACTTCAACAGGTTTTACCAAAAATGGTGCAACACTTACTGCTGCTAAAATTATTAGAAAGACAGTTAGGGACAAGTGTAAAATTAAGGCATCTGGTGGTATTGCAGATTACGATACAGCAAAAAAATATATAGATATAGGTGTTGAGCGCATTGGTACATCAAAAGGTGTGGCAATTTCAAACGGAGAATTGTCTAATGCAGACTATTAATTTTTAACATGCTTTAGTAAAATTCTAGTTAAGAGTTTCTATCTTTGAAAACATCAAATTTTCAAATTATGAAAACTATTTTCACGTTACTATTAGTTATCACTTTTAGCTTGTCTTCTTGGTCTCAAGATAAGGTATCTAATACAGAAACTACGACTTACTATTTTATTCGTCATGCAGAAAAAGATAGAACAGATCAATCAAACAGAAATCCAGATTTAAATAAACAGGGAGAAAAACGTGCAAAAAAATGGAGTAAATATTTTAGAAAAATTAATCTACATGCCATTTATTCTACAAACTATAATCGTACGCAACAAACCGCAAAACCTACAGCAAATAAGAAAAAATTAGAAGTCTTAGATTACGACCCAAGAACTTTATATACTGAAGATTTTAAAAATGCCACACAAGGAAAAGCAGTTTTAGTCGTTGGTCATAGTAATACAACACCAGCTTTTGTTAATATGATTCTTGGAAATAAAAAATATAATGATATTGATGATAATGACAACAGCAAATTATTTATTGTAACAGTTACTGGAGATAAAATCTCAGACGAAGTCAGGACTATTAATTAAGACTAACATCTATATTTTCTAACTCAATTTTTGAGAGTAAATCTAAAGTGTTATTTTCAAATAATTGAGGCAATACTTGTAACGAGACTGTACTGTCCTTAGGTTTATAATTATTGTAATCTACAAATCTAATACCTTTAACATAACGCTCATTATAAGCTTCTCTAAACCTTACACCTTTACCGTCATCCTCATGGTAAGAATACGCTAAATAATCCACCTTATTTGTATCTTTATTAATCCAGTATACAAATATATCTTCAAAATCCTCTCCTCCTCCATCTTGGTCAAATGTCACTCTAATTGTGTAATAGTTTTTATTCTTTACTCTAACATCTTCCAATAGTTCTTTGTTAACTGCAGTATCATTTAATCCAAAAGGTAAAACAGAAAAATAATGCACAGAGTTTACTGATGCAGAATATTTTACAGCCATAGAATCTGGCACTGCCATAGGAAAGTTATTTACATAACGTTCAAATTTGCCATTACTTATAACATCTCTTATAGAATCATTATCCTCTTTGAGCTTTAATCTCATTACCGCATAACCTTTGGAGTTTCTAATAGCTCTATAATGTATATCTCTAAAGTTAAATGATATAATGGAGTTTGTAATAAAATCTCCTCCTGCAATCTCAATCGACCTATCAATTATAGATTGAGCTGTTTGCTTTTCTTCGGAAACTTCTTGCTTCACATTTTTGCAATTAAATAATAAAACAGATAATATAAGAGGCCATATATATTTCATAAGAAGATAATTTTAAGTTAAGTCGCAAAACAGACTCATTAATAACATCAAAAATATTAAATTTCTTTACCTTTGTACTCTATGCAAAAACCAGTAAATATTAAGAACAAAAAAGCGAAATTTGAGTACGAGATTCTCGACACTTATACTGCTGGCATTGTTTTAACTGGTACCGAAATAAAATCTATTAGAGATAGTAAAGCATCAATTGCCGAAGGTTTTTGCGAGTTTAATGATCGTGGAGAGCTCTTTGTCATTAATATGACTATACAAGAATATGTTTTTGGCAATTATTACAATCATAAACCTAAAGCAGAGCGTAAACTTTTACTCAACAAACGAGAACTTAAAAAGTTAGAAAAAGCAGTTAATATTAAAGGTAATGCCATCATTCCTTTACGACTTTTTGTAAATGAGAAAGGTTTAGCTAAGCTAGATATTGCATTAGGAAAAGGTAAAAAACTTTTTGATAAGCGAGATACTATTAAGGATAGAGACAATAAGAGAAATCTAGATCGTATAAAGAAAATCTACAAATAGTACGCATTTTAGGAAACTTCCATTTTAAAAACATTTAACAAAACTATTCGTTTTATTTATGATTGTTTAACAAAAGGCATTTAATTAAATGTCTAAGTTTGACAACTTAAGGCAACCTTTTTATAAAAAAGTACGTCTATATAAAAAAAACCACCAATCAACTCTTACTGATAAATAGTCAACAATCTATGATCATTAAGGCAAACAAACTCTATTGTATGAAAACAAAACTACTCGTTACATTTTCACTATTATGTACACTCATTTCATTTGCACAAATTCAAGGTACGGTCACAGATAACAAAAACCAACCGTTACCTTTTGTAAATATTTATTTAGAAAACACCTACAAAGGCACCACGAGTAATGAAGAAGGTAATTATGAACTTTATATTTCCGAAGAAAAAAAATATACAGTTGTTTTTCAATTTTTAGGCTATAAAACGGTTAAGAAACAAGTAGACATTAAGTCGTTTCCATTTACATTAGATGCGGTATTGCTGGAAGAAGAAGTGTCTCTAGATGAAGTTGTAATAAACTCTGAAGAAAATCCAGCAAATATTATTATTCGTGCTGCAATAGCAAAACGAAAAGAAAATTTGGAAAAAATTAATAGCTATAAAGCCGATTTCTATTCTCGTGGATTAATTAGAATTAAAGAAGCTCCAGAAAAAATATTAGGAGAAGAGATAGAAATAGATGGTTTAGATTCTACAAGAAGTGGAGTTATTTACCTTTCTGAAACTGTATCAAAACTAGAGTTTTTAAGACCAAATAAATTAAAAGAGAAAATTATTGCCTCCAAGGTAAGTGGAGATAGTAAAGGGTTTAGCTTTAATAATGCTATTGATGTAGAATTTGATTTATATGAAAATACTATAGAGTTAGGTAATCAAATTATTTCTCCTATAGCTAATAATGCCTTTGGATATTATCGTTATAAACTAGAAGGTGTTTTTTATGATGATAGAGGCAATCTAGTTAATAAAATTAAAGTTACACCAAGACGAGAAAACGACCCTGTATTTGATGGTTATATTTATATTGTAGAAGATCAATGGACCATCTACGCATCTGAGTTAGACATTACAGGTACACAAGCTAAATTACTAGGTGTGGATAAAATTAGAATTACTCAAAACTATTCGTTCTCAGAGAATGACAATATTTGGGCAAAAATCTCTCAAAATATCGATTTTAAATATGGTCTCTTCGGAATAAAAGGTGATGGTCGTTTTACTGCTGTATTTAGTAATTACGAATTTAATCCAGGATTAACCAGAAAAGATTTTACTAGAGAAATAGTATCATTTGCAGATGAGGCTAATAAAAAAGATTCTCTCTTTTGGAACACAAATAGACCTGTACCCTTAACAACCGAAGAAATTACAGATTATATCAAAAAAGATAGCATTCAAATTATTAAAGACTCTAAAGTGTACAAAGACTCTGTAGATAGGGTTAGAAATACATTTAAATTAGGTGATATAATTGGAGGCTATACATATAATAATACTCACGAGAACTGGCGAGTTGGCATTACGTCTCCAATAGAAGCAATTAGTTTTAACACGGTACAAGGCTGGAACGGTAACATTGGAGCGTCTTATACAAAAGGATATAATGATTACAAACAATTTTTATCTTTTGGCGGAAATTTAAATTATGGGTTTAGCGATGATCGTTTAAGAGGTACACTATACGCGAGATATAAATTTAATAACAAAAGTAGACCTTATTTAACAGTTTCGGGTGGTGTTACTACGCAACAATTTAACAGTAGTAATTCTATTTCTAAACTTTTAAATACTGCATTTTCTATGTTTTCTGAACAAAATTTTATGAAAATTTACGAAAACAGCTATGCACAACTATCCTACTCTAACGAACTTTTTAATGGCTTCAGGCTTAACACCAGTATTGGTTATCAAAGACGAAAGGCTTTATTTAACACCACAGATCAAGCTTGGTATCCTCAAGATGACAGAGTTTATACAAGCAATAATCCTCTAGACGAAACTGCTTATGGCATTGCGCCTTTTCAAACACATAATATCATTAAATTTGGATTAGATGCTAGAATAAATTTTGCTCAAAACTACCTGAGTTATCCAGATGGAAAATTCAACATTCCAAATAGCAAATATCCTACAGTTAATATTGGCTATGAGAAAGGATTCTCGTCATCTATTGACGATTATAATTTTGATCAAATTAAAATTGGAGCAAGGCAAGGTTTAAATATTGCCGATAAAGGTCGTTTTAATTACAATATTAAAGCAGGTAAATTCTTTAATGGAGATGATATTTCATTTGTTGATTATCAACATTTTAATGGTAACCAAACCCAAATAGGATCTGGTTCTTACCTCAATGTGTTTAACAATTTACCTTATTATGCAGCGAGCACAAACGACTCGTATTTAGAAATGCATGCTGAGCATGATTTTAATGGTTTTCTCCTCGGAAAAGTGCCATTATTAAAAAAGCTAAACTTTAATTTGGTAGTTGGAGCACATGCATTAGCAACACCAGATAATAAACCCTACCAAGAATATACAATTGGTTTAGACAATATTGGTTGGGGCAAATTTAGATTTTTACGTTTAGATTACGTCCGCTCATATCAAGGAGGTTTTCAAAGCGATGCCATCTTGTTTGGTTTAAAATTCTTTTAATTTAAAGTATTAAATATGAGTCTTGTCATTCTCTCTTTTGTAAGAATGACAAGACTTTTAGCCTATTTTACAATTACTTTTTAACCAACTTAAACGTTTCACTAACATTTTGTGAAGACACCGTTACAAAATACAAACCAGAAGCAAGATTTGAAGTTTCTATTTGAGATTGGTTGCTATAATTAGCTATGCTCTTACCAAAAATATCATAAATAGTAACATCATATTTAACAGTATGAGAATTTATATGAATAACATCTTTAAATGGGTTAGGGCCAACGGAAATATTTTGCAAATAGGTATTAGTAACACTCAACAAGTCACATTCTGGATTAACTGTTAATGCTGTAGAAAACGAACCGCTATCAACCGTCCAGTTTTCCCAAATAGCACCTTGAGAATTAGACCAGTTTGTCAAGTCTATATAATTTTCTGCGCTGTAAAGTCCTGCTATTTTAGCCACTTTAATGGCTTCTCCATTATTACTCCACGTCAATGGCTGCCCAGCAACACAAGTCTCAGGCATAAAATCATCTACACAGTTTGTTTGTAAAAAATATGCAAATTCCTGATAATCTGGAAATTCGCCAAACACATAAGCTCTACCAAGATTATTTATGCAAACTGCAGTATACTCATTACAAGCTATCCCAAAAGCGCGCGTATTATTATCTGTTGCATAACGTGCTAAAAATGCAGCATGTCTTGCTCGACGATCTGGATCATCATAGTGCGTATCTGTAATAACATGTTCTAAATATGGTATTTCTAAAAAATCATTATAACCTAAAGTCATTCTATTATGATAAGGATCTGATACAGCCTGAGCGTTTGTTACAGTTCCATTTTCCGCAGAAAAATAAGCACCTCCTAAAATAGCCATGCCTGCACTTGTACCACCAATAGCGCCTTGCTTTATATTTATAAAAGTATTTAAAGCATCTTCCATAGCATTATCTTTAAAAAAGCTAACGTAATCGTACTGATCACCTCCTGCAAACCATATTGCTTCGGCATTTTCAACTTTTTCAAGCACGTAAGGGTCTACTGCACCAGCTTCATTTGCTATGACAAATGTAGTTACAGAGTTAATATTTACTCCCAAACCAGAATACATATAATTATTATACCCATCACTTCCTGAAGCCCGTAAAACGACAACATCTCCTCCATTTGCTTTTTCTAAAAACCAAATCATGGCATCATCATTCTCGCTCGCTCCACCCATTAAACACACTCCAAATTCATGATTTGTAGCAACATCTGTGGCGTTACCTGTTGCATATTCTGTATAGTTTTGAGAAACTATAGATTGTGTTATTAATAATAAAATGAAGGTAATTTTTCTCATGCTTTTTCTTTAATTGCAAAGGCGACAAGGTATTAATGAAATTTACCTTGCTTTGCACTTAGTACTATATAGCTACGTAATGATAATGTATTTTGAGTTACCACACAACGCTTTGACTATTTACAAGTTTGAGAGTTTATTAATTTTTATCTTGCAGTAGAGGCACAAATCTAAACTCACCAAACTCATGCTGCTCAAAATCTTTTGGTCCTTTTCTAATAAATAAAGTCATTACTTGTACGTCATCTCCAACAGGTATTACCAAGCGACCTCCAATTTTTAATTGGCTTAATAATGGTTTAGGCACAAAAGGTGCTCCTGCGGTTACAATTATACTATCAAAAGGTGCTTCGGTCTCTAACCCAATATAACCGTCTCCAAAAATGAGTTTTTTTGCTCTATACCCTAATTTTGGTAAAAACTTACTTGTTTTTTTATATAGTTCATTTTGACGTTCTATACTAAACACTTTTGCACCTAAAAGACATAAAACTGCTGTTTGATAACCGCTACCTGTACCAATTTCTAATACAGTATCTCCTCGTTTAACTTGCATTAATTCTGTTTGAAATGCAACTGTATAGGGTTGAGAAATGGTTTGATCTGCAGCAATTGGGAATGCTTTATCTTGGTAGGCATGATCTAGAAAGCCAGAATCCATGAATAAATGTCTAGGTATTTTGCCAATAGCTTTTAATACATTTTCGTCTTTTATCCCTTTGGTTTTTAAGGTATCAACCAATTTTTGTCGTAATCCTTGATGTTTAAATGTGTCTTTCAAAGTAGTAAGTTAGGTTTGCTATGTAATGTCTGGTCATAAACACTATGTAAAAATAACTGAAACATTTTTATACTGAAAGTTAATTCTGCCCGAATTATCAACTACTCAAAATAGCACTATTTTTATTATCAAATTCACATAATAAAACTCATAAAAATCTTATTTTTGATAAAAATCAAAATACAATGCTAAAAGCTGGTGTACTTGGTGCTGGTCATCTAGGAAAAATTCATTTAAGACTTCTTAATCAATCGCATAAATATGAGCTCGTAGGTTTCTATGATGCAGACGAGATTAATGGTAAAAAAGTAGAAGAAGAGTTTGGTTACAAATACTTTAAAACTATGGATGCACTTATAGAAGCTGTAGATATGGTAGATATTGTAACACCTACTCTATCTCATTATGAATGTGCAAAAAAAGCCATATCATTTGGTAAACATATATTCATAGAAAAACCGATTACTAATACAGTTGAAGAGGCTGAGCATATTAGACAACTTTTGGCAGAACATGATATACGTGGGCAAGTAGGACATGTAGAGCGTTTTAACCCAGCATTTATTGCTGTTAAAGAGCAAATTAAAAATACGATGTTTATAGAAACGCATCGTTTGGCAGAGTTTAATCCTAGAGGCACAGATGTACCTGTAGTTTTAGATTTAATGATACATGATATAGATATTATTTTAAGTGTCGTAAAATCTAAGGTAAAAAAGGTATCGGCAAGTGGCGTTTCTGTTATAAGTGACACTCCAGATATTGCCAATGCACGAATAGAATTTGAGAATGGTTGTGTAGCAAATTTAACTGCAAGTCGTATTTCTCTAAAAAACATGAGGAAAACACGTTTTTTTCAAAAAGACGCTTATATCTCTGTTGATTTCTTAGAAAAGAAATGTGAAGTTGTTAAAATGAAAGATGCTCCAAAAAATCCTGGAGATTTTGATATGATTCTACAAAATGCCGAAGGCATCAAAAAGCAAATTTATTTTGACAATCCAGAAGTAGCTAATAATAATGCAATTTTGGATGAGTTAGAAACCTTTGCAGATGCTATAAATAATAATACAACTCCTATTGTAACATTACATGATGGTACAGAGGCTTTACGTGTGGCTACGATGATTATTGATCAATTTTAAAATTTAAAAGTTAGCCAAAACACAAATTAAAATAAATGAAAAAACACATTTTACCCATCATTTTAATAATAGCCTGTATTATAATGATAACAGTAAACGTTTTTACCACAGATGATTATGATAACGGGTTTTGGATGCAAACATTATCTAGCGTATTATTAATATTAGCAATGGTTGTAACAATTTTTAATAAAAATAAAAACAAATAAAATATGCTTTTCTTCGGAAAAGTTTAAGCTTAAAAACATGAAAAATATAGCAGTTATAGGAGCAGGAACAATGGGTAATGGTATTGCCCACACCTTTGCTCAATCTGGATTTAAAGTACAATTAATAGATATTAACGAAGCGTCTTTAAAAAGAGGTATGGATACCATTGCTAAAAACTTAGATAGAATGGTGACTAAGGAGAAAATTTCGGAAGAAGAAAAACAAACTACCTTAGATAATATTACAACTTATACAGATATTACTGCTGGTGTAGAATACGCAAGTTTAGTAGTTGAGGCTGCGACAGAAAATATTGATTTAAAACTTAAAATTTTTAAACAATTAGACGACGCTTGTGGTGAGGATACCATTTTGGCATCTAATACATCTTCAATTTCAATAACACAAATTGGTGCTGTGACATCAAGACCAGAAATGGTTATTGGTATGCATTTTATGAATCCTGTGCCAATTATGAAATTAGTAGAAATTATTCGTGGTTATAACACTAGTGACGAGGTTACAAATACGATTATGGAATTGTCTAAAACCTTAGGCAAAGTCCCAACAGAGGTTAATGATTATCCTGGTTTTGTAGCCAATCGTATTTTAATGCCAATGCTTAACGAGTCTATCGAAACGTTATATAATGGCGTTGCAGGTGTTGAAGAAATTGATACCGTTATGAAATTAGGAATGGCACATCCTATGGGTCCTTTACAATTGGCAGATTTTATTGGTCTTGACGTTTGCTTATCTATTTTAAATGTAATGTACAACGGATTCAAAAATCCTAAATATGCTCCATGTCCTTTATTGGTTAACATGGTTAGAGCAGGAAAATTAGGTGTAAAATCTGGAGAAGGTTTTTATGATTATTCTCAAAGCAGAAAAGCGGAGCAGGTGTCTAAGCAGTTTGCTAAGTAAACACTCACAATCGTAGTTTACAGAGATTTGACTAATTCCTTTTTTGATAATTAATGTGTCATGAAATTTTTTCTCATTTATTGCTTACTGTTTATTGCATTAATTAGCTGCAGACAAAATGGAAAAATTAAAGTTGAACTGACAGATTGTTATGGCGATATGGATATTGAAATTCCAATTTCCGAAGTTAAAATAGATTACATTAAACTGTTTAAAGATCATCCAGAATTTGTGTCTAATGGTTTTGATTTTCCGGTAGGAAAACCAAATGCTCATGGGTATTATAATGCTCAAAAATTTAAGGAAAACGACCATTTAGGAGATGATTGGAATGGTGTTGGTGGTGGTAATAGTGATTTAGGCGACCCAATATATGCAATTGCCAATGGTTATGTTAGTGAGGTAAAAGATTATAAAGGTGGTTGGGGAAACGTATTGAGAATTGTTCATTTACATAATAACCAACTCTTCGAATCGCTTTATGCACATTGTGATACTATGTTAGTCTCACAAGACAAATTCGTAAAAAAAGGAGAACAAATAGCAACTATAGGCAATTGCAATGGTTCTTATTATGCACATTTACATTTAGAGATTAGAAATGATTATGATTTAGAAATTGGTCCAGGTTATTCTATAGATACCACTGGATATTTAAATCCAACAAATTTTATTAATAAAAACAGAAACTAATTGGCAAAAATACTTCCATTTAAAGCAGTACGACCAACAAGAGATAAAGTTAGTTTGGTAGCTTCTAGATCTTATCAAACCTACACTCAAGCAGAGCGTGAAGCGCGTTTAGATTATAATCCGTTTTCATTTTTACATATTGTAAATCCTGGTTATAAGTACGATAGAGAAATTACTGGTACAGAGCGGTATCAATTGGTGAGAAACCGTTATTTGGAGTTTAAAGAAGATAATGTTTTTGTTCATGATCGTAAGCCAAATTATTATATCTATAAAATAGTAGATAGAGATAAGCAAGTCTTTAATGGTATTGTTGCTGCTGCGAGTGCAGAAGATTATGAAAAAGATGTTATTAAAAAACATGAAGACACCATAGAGTACAGAGAACGTATTTTTAAAGACTACCTCAAAACTGTTGGCTTTAATGCAGAACCAGTGCTCCTAACTTATCCAGACAATACGGTAATTTCTTCCATCATAAAAGCTACGCAAAAAGAACGTGCAGAGTTCGAATTTACCACAACTTTTAGAGACACACACTATCTTTGGAAATTGGAAGACTTCAAAACAATAGCTACTATTAAACAACAATTTGAAAAGATGCCAACCATTTATATTGCAGATGGTCATCATCGCTCAGCCTCATCATATTTACTATATAAAGATGAAAAGCAACAAAACCCAGAACATACTGGTCTGGAATCTTACAATCATTTTATGACATTTCTAATTCCAGAGTCTGAGTTAAGAATTCATGAATTTAATCGGCTAATTAAAGATTTAAATGGTTTGTCTAAAGAAGAATTTTTAATTCAATTAGACACTATATTTAGAATAGAAAACCGAGGGATCATGCCTTATAAACCTTCGAAAAAGCATCATTTTAGCATGTATTTAGATGGTGAGTTTTATTCTCTATATCTTAGAAAAACATTGTATGACTTTAAGACCTCATTAGACGCGCTAGATGCTCAAATATTATACAACACAATTTTACAGCCCATTCTAGGAATTGACGATTTAAGAAATGATGTAAGAATTAGTTACATCAATGGTAAAAAGGATGTGATAAATGTAAAAAGCGCGATAGATGCTGGCGATTACGCGGTTGGTTTTGGCATGGTTCCTGTTGCTATTAATGAAATTAAACAAATTGCAGACGACGGACTTAAGATGCCTCCAAAAAGCACATTTATTGAACCTAAGTTGAGAAGTGGTGTAACTATTTATGAGTTTTAATCAATACCACGTGAGTCGCAACGTATCAATAATATTGATATCTATTTTCCATAAAAATTACATTATAAAAAAATGAACATAAAAGAAAATCTAAATCATATAAAATCTCAATTACCACATCATGTAAATTTAGTTGCAGTCTCTAAAACTAAACCTGTAAGTGACTTAATGGAAGCCTACAATGCAGGACAACGTATTTTTGGAGAAAACAAAATCCAAGAAATGGTAGATAAATATGAAGAAATGCCAAAAGATATTGAGTGGCATATGATTGGTCATGTACAACGCAACAAGGTAAAATATATGGCTGAGTTTGTGAGTTTAATTCATGGTGTAGATAGTTTTAAACTGCTTAAAGAAATTAACAAACAAGCTGTAAATCATGATAGAATAATTGATTGTTTGCTACAAATCAAAATTGCCGAAGAAGACAGTAAGTTTGGTATGTCATTACAAGAGGTGAAAGACATGGTATCCCAAGAAGACTTTATGAAATTAAATAACGTTAATATTAAAGGGCTAATGGGCATGGCAACATTTACAGAAAATACAACTCAAATTAAGGAAGAGTTTAATAGACTTAAAACAATTTTTGATGACTTAAAACCTCTACAAAAAAGCAATTGTAACTTGCAAATTATATCTATGGGAATGAGTGGCGATTATAAATTAGCAATAGATTGTGGAAGTAACATGATTAGAGTTGGAAGTAGTATATTTGGAGCACGAAATTATAACAATTAGATATTAGTCTTGATTTTTAAAATTTCCGAAGAAAAAAATTAGAAAAGTAATCACACTTCGCTTTGCGCCTTTGCGACTTTGCGAGAAAAAGAAATAAGAAAATTTACGCAATACTTGACATAGAAACCACTGGCGGAAAATATAATGAAGAAGGCATTACAGAGATTGCTATCTATAAATTTGATGGTCATAAGGTAATTGATAAATTTATTAGCCTCGTCAATCCCGAACGAGAAATACAACCGTTTGTAGTTAATCTTACTGGTATTAACAGTAAAATGCTTAGGAGTGCACCTAAGTTTTACGAAGTAGCAAAACGAATTGTCGAAATAACAGAAGATTGTATTATCGTTGCCCATAACTCTCAATTTGATTATAGAATTTTACGTACCGAGTTTAAAAGATTAGAGTATACCTTTAAACGTAAAACACTCTGTACAGTTGAGCTTTCTAAGCAACTTATACCAGATCAAGCCTCTTACAGTTTAGGAAAGTTAACACGTGCTTTAGGCATACCTGTGAGTGACAGACATCGTGCTAATGGTGATGCTATGGCAACAGTTAAGTTGTTTAAAATACTCTTATCTAAAGATTTAGATAAAACTATTATTAAGGATAATGTTAAACAAGATATTACTAAACGTTTAAATGATACCCATAAATCTATCATTGATAGTTTACCCTCAATAACTGGAGTTTATTATATTCATGATGAAAATGGTGAAATCATTTACATTGGTAAAAGTAAAAACATTAAGCAACGCATCAATCAACATTTAACTAATACGAGTAAAAAGTCAAAAAAATTACAACTATTGGCAAAAACTGTAACTTATGAAGCTACAGGTAACGAGCTCGTTGCATTATTAAAAGAAAGTGAAGAAATCAAACGAAATAAGCCCGCTTTTAATCGCGCTTTAACTCGTACTACATTTACACATGCGCTCTACAGCTTTACAGACAAAAATGGTTATATTAATTTAAAAATTGATAAAACTAATGGTAAAGAGAAACGCATTACTTCATTTAGCAATATGCAGAGTGCTAAAAGCTTTATGTTTAAAGTTGTTGATCAATATGCTTTATGTCAAAAATTAACAGGCCTCTACCCTACAAAAACTAATTGTTTTAATTATACCATTAAAAGTTGTAATGGTGCTTGTGTAAACGAAGAATCTCCAGAAGAGTATAACCAACGTGTACTAGAATTAATAGCTAAAAACAGTTATGACAATAATAACATGCTTATTATAGATCAAGGTAGAGCCATCGATGAGAAAAGTGTGATATATATAGAGAATGGCGTGTTTAAAGGTTTAGGTTTCTATGAACTCAATCATCAAATTAATAATATTGATGTTTTAGAGTCTATTATTACACCTATGGAAAATAACAGAGACACCCAACATATCATCCAAAGTTATTTAAGACGCAATAAAAGGGTAAAAACAACCACATTAAAAACAATATGAAATATTTAGCCCTTTTTATATGTTTAGCTTTCACAACACTAAATGCTCAGAATGATTTTTATTCTGAAGGTTTTGAAGTTTCCAAACCAGATATTGAGATAAACGAATTTACAAAAGACTCAACTGCAAATGCGTTAGTGATTTATGAAGTTGGTGATAGCTATGTTGACAAATATAGTTATAGACTAAAAACGACTATAAAACGTAAATTAAAAATTCTTAATCGTAATGGTTTTGAACATGGTACAGTTTCAATTTATCTTTATGATAACAATAATGGTAAAAAGGAAAAAGTAGAAGATATTTATGCTACTGTTTACAATTTAGAAAACGGAAAAATAGTTAATACTAAACTCGAAAAGTCCTCAATATTTGAGGAAAACTATAATGAGAATTATAACATCGTCAAATTTGCATTACCAAATATACAAGTAGGCTCTGTGATCACCTACAGTTATACTGTAGAGACACCTTTTATGCATAAATATAAAAGTTGGTATTTTCAAGACGACATTCCAAAACTACATAGTGAGTATAATGCAAGTATTCCAGGAAACTGGGAGTACAACATAAAACTTGTTGGAGTCAATAAATTGACCACTAAATATTCTACTGTAGAAAAAAACTGTTTACAAATCTCTAATGGAGCAAATTCTAGTTGTGGTATCTATAAATATGTGATGAAAGATGTACCTGCCTTTGTTAATGAGAACTTCATGACAACTAAACTAAATTATTTATCTCGTATTGAATATGAATTAAAGGTTTTTAGAGGTTTTGATGGCACTGTTGAGAACATCACTAAAACGTGGAAATCTACCGATAAGGAAATTGAAAAAGACACAGATTTAGGTAAACAACTAAGAAGAACAAGTATTGTTAAAAACCTCTTAGACGAAACCATAACTACGGAAACTGATGAGCTCATTAAAGCGAATCAGATTTTTGAGTATGTACAAAACGAATATGTTTGGAACGAAAGTTTTAATGTACTTCAAAATGTTTCTATTAAAGATCTTATAACTGAAAAATCTGGAAATGTAGGAGAAATCAATGCACTACTTTATAATTTATTAATTACAAATGACATTGATGCAAAGCCTATACTCTTGTCTACAAGAAATAACGGTTTTATAACACAAGTGTATCCTGTTTTATCTGATTTCAACTATTTGATAATTAAAGTCAATATTAATGGAGAAACGTATTTGCTTGATGCTACAGATGATTTTTTAACTTTTGGTCAAATACCTTTTAGATGTCTTAACTCTTATGGTCGTCTGTTAGACTTTGATTCTAACAGTGAATGGTATCCTATAAACATCAAAGATTATAGTGCTAAGGTGTTTAGATATGATTTTGATTTTGATGAGAATAAAACGCTAAAAGGCGATGTAAATTATTTATCTAAAGGCTATCACTCTCTCCATGATAGAGAACGTTATTTTACAAATATTGAAACTTTTAAAAACAACCTCATTAATAAAAACAATTCTTTAGAAATTTCAGGATTTGATAGTAATGATACACAAAAAACAAGTGCAGACTTTAACTTAAGTTTTCAAATTGAACATTCACCAGATGAAGTAGGCAACACTATTTATATCAATCCTTTTATAATAAAGTATTTTGATAAAAACCCATTTCAACTGCAAGAGCGTAGTTATCCAATAGATTTTGGTTATAAGGATACCTATACGTATGGTATAAAAATCAATATTGACGATACTTTTATTATTAAATCTTTACCTGAGTCAATGAGTTTAGCGCTACCAAACAATAAAGGTTCATTTATTTTCTCGACAAAACAGGAAGAAAATTCAGTAATAATATATTTTAAACTATCTTTTAAAGAGGCAATTTATGAGCCAGTTTTTTATGATGGATTAAAAAAACTACTTGAACAAGTTATTAATACACAAAACAACTCTCTAATTGTCTTAGAGAAAAAACAATAAAGTTTTAGTACATTTGATTTAATGAGTACCAACAACACAACTAGTAACTGGAAAGATAAACTTCATGAAATAATTTATGAAGCAGATACTCCTGCTGGTAAAATATTTGATATTGTATTACTTATTTTTATTGTTGCCAGTATTGCATTAGTAATGCTAGAGAGTGTGCATCATATTGATGATAAATATCATCAATACCTATATTATGGAGAATGGTTAGTTACCATTTTGTTCTCTATTGAATATGTTGCAAGAGTTATTACAGTGCGTAAACCATGGAAATATATTTTTAGTTTCTACGGTATTGTTGATTTTCTATCAACAATACCAATGTATATATCTTTTATTTTTGCTGGTTCACATGCTTTGGTAACATTGCGAGCTCTTCGATTACTTCGTGTATTTAGAATTTTGAAACTTGCGCGTTATTTAGGTGCATCAAATCAACTTAAAGATTCTATCATTGCCAGTCGTGTTAAAATTGCAGTATTTCTATTTGCAGTTATTATTTCATCTGTAATATTTGGCACCATTATGTATTTAGTTGAGGGTGAAGAAAACGGATTTACAAACATACCAAAAAGTGTATATTGGTGTATTGTGACGCTTACAACTGTTGGTTTTGGAGATATTGCACCACAAACTGCGCTTGGACAATTTATTACTTCTATAATTATGATTTTGGGATATGGTATTATTGCTGTACCAACAGGTATTGTATCTGCAGAGTATGTAAAAAGCAGTAACAAAAGAGAAAAAGAAATTGCAGAAGGAAAATTACCTCAAGAGTTACAGTTAAACACACAGTCTTGTAGTAATTGTCATGCAAGTGATCACAGAGACATTGCTAATCATTGTCATAATTGTGGGCATAAATTACATCTATAATTTACTATAAAACCTTAACATTATCTCACTAAAACAACAAATACTTATTTCAATTGTTGGACCTACTGCTATAGGAAAAACTGCACTTAGTATATTATTAGCTAAGCACTTTAATACCGAAATCATTTCGGCAGACTCAAGACAATTTTACAGCGAAATGCAAATAGGCACAGCAGCTCCTACTCTAGTTGAGCTTGAAGCTGCACCTCACCATTTTATCAAACATATATCAATAAACAATGATTATAATGTTGGTACTTATGAGAGAGAGGCAATCGCTTTACTTAATAAACTTTACAAAAAGCATAGTATTGTTATAATGGTTGGTGGTTCTGGCTTATACGTTAATGCTGTTACTAAAGGTTTAGATGAACTGCCTAAGGTAGATCATAACATTAGAGAAGAATTAAATAATAGATTTCAAAAAGATGGTCTTGAAGGTTTACAATTTCAGCTAAGAGAATTAGACCCAAAAGCATACGCTACAATTGCAATAGATAACCCACAAAGACTAATTAGAGCATTAGAAGTGTGTTTATCTAGTGGGCAGCCTTACACGTCTTTTTTAACTGCTAAAAATAAAAACCGAAATTTTAAAACTATCACTATTGGTCTTACTGCCGATAGAGAGATTATTTATGACCGCATTAATAAACGCGTTGATTTAATGATTAAAGAAGGCTTGCTAGATGAAGTTGAGTCATTATTACCACATAAAAATTTAAATGCACTAAAAACAGTTGGGTATAGAGAACTATTTAATTTTTTAGATAACGAATGGACTTATGATTTTGCCATTGCCGAAATAAAGAAAAACACCAGACGGTTTGCAAAAAGACAGTTAACATGGTTTAAAAAGGACGAATCTACAATATGGTTTGATTATAAAACCGATGTAAATGTAATTATTGAAGCTATTAATAAGAGAATTAAGATGTTATAAAAATATTAGTTTTTAAATAAAAACTCAAAAAACCTTGTTTACAATTAAATAACACTACATTTGCACTTCAATTAATTTAATATATATTATGAGTAAAGGTACAGTAAAATTCTTCAACGATTCTAAAGGATTTGGATTTATTACAGAAGAAGGAAATGACAAAGAACACTTTGTACACATTTCAGGTTTAATCGACGAGATTAGAGAAGGAGATACAGTTGAATTTGATTTAACTGAAGGCAAAAAAGGATTGAACGCAGTAAACGTAAAAGTTATCTAATATTTCGATATTTTTTAATAAAAAAGCCAATCTTAATGATTGGCTTTTTTTATATCTAATACTTTGTGAGCTTAAACTTCTTGGTTTACTACCAATCTAAATCCTTCTCCATGTATATTTAGTATTTCTACTTTTGGATCTAATTTTAAATACTTTCTAAGTTTTGCAATGTAAACGTCCATACTTCTAGATGTGAAGTAATTATCGTCTCTCCAAATTTTTGTTAATGCTAATTCTCTTGGCATTAAATCATTTTCATGAAGCGCTAACATACGTAGTAATTCATTTTCCTTTGGTGATAATTTTATTGGATCTTTACCATCAAACTTTAAAAAACGAAGCTTAGAGTTTAAATCAAACCTTCCTATTTTAAATTCAAATTGTTTACTATCTGCAATTGTATCTGTAGCCTTACGTTGTATAATTGCCTTAATTTTCATTAAAAGCACTTCGCTATCAAATGGTTTATTTAAATAATCATCTGCTCCAACTTTATAACCTTTAAGAACATCTTCTTTCATGGCTTTAGCAGTTAAGAAAATAATTGGCACATCGGTATTTTTTTCTCTAATTTCTTTAGCTAGAGTAAAACCATCTTTATATGGCATCATGACATCTAAAATACATAGGTCATAATCGTCTTTCTTAAATTTTTCGAAACCTTCCATTCCGTTCTTGGCATGAACAACATCATAATCGTTCATATTTAAATAATCTTTTAATACGGTACCAAAGTTTGGATCGTCTTCAACTAAAAGTATTTTCTTATTTTGCTCTTCCATAATTTATGATATTAGTGGTAGTTTTATTGTAAACGTGCTACCTTTTCCTTTTTCACTTTCTACTGATATGTGACCTTGATGGTCATCAACTATTCTCTTTACATAAGCCAAGCCTAAGCCATGACCTTTTACATTGTGTACATTTCCTGTATGTTCTCTATAAAACTTCTCAAAAACACGTTTTTGAACTTGTTTAGACATTCCGTTTCCTTGATCTGATATTTTAATAAGTATAAAGTGACCTATATTTTCTGTAAAAACATCAATTTTAGGTTCTCCATCACTATACTTAATTGCGTTATCTAAAATATTAACAATGACATTTGTAAAATGCGTTTCGTTAGCTAATACCGATGCTTGATCTGCATTTAAATGAGTTTTTACATAACCATTACGATCTTCTACAATTAACTCTACGTGAGTAATAGCATCTTCTATTAAGTCGTTAAGTTCTACCCTTTCCTTACTTATATTAAGCTCATTCTTTTCTAGTTTAGAAATACGCAACACATTTTCTACCTGAGCATGCATACGCTTATTCTCATCTTTAATCATGTTTAAATAACGCATTACTTTTTCTTGATCTCCAATAATTTTTGGATTTCTAATAGAGTCTATAGCCAAATTAATAGTTGCTATAGGCGTTTTAAACTCATGGGTCATATTATTAATAAAATCTGTCTTAATTTGTGATATTTGACGTTGTCTTATTAATTGATAAATTGCACTAGAATATGCTATAATTATTATTGAGGTAAATACAATAGATAATACAATCATACTTAAAATAGAAGAAATTAAATACTTTCTTCTCTCAGGAAAATCTACATACAAAGAAAAATTACTTCTACTCTCATTATCTAAAAAAACAGGTATTCCTATTGTGGTTTTAGGCGTGAGTTCAAAATTTTCTGATCGTATTTTTGTAGATAAATCTTTATCATAAATTGCATACTCAAATGTGGTGTTAATACCACTAATAGTAAATTGAGATTTTAATAATTCTAAAACCTCAGCATTAGAAATACGTTTGTATACTGGATAATTTTTATAAACAGCTCGATAATTTTTTTTATAAAAACTTCGACCTAATTCATCCATTGTACTGTAGTCTCTATAAGTTTGTATAGGTTGTAAGTTTATTTGACCATCTATAGGGCTACGCTCAAACACGTTAGTTTCGCTTCTACTGGTAAATCTCTTAATATCTATACTGTCTGCTGTACCAATGTCAAAGAACAAGGACGGAACTTTAAAACTTTCTTCTGAAATTATGTTTTCAAATCGTGTTGCTTGATTTGTTTCTTCATTAAATGAATCAAAAATCAAAAGTTGTTTTATCTCACTTGTATCTGGTGTTCTACCATTTTTTATAACCTCCTTGTAAAGTCTGTCAAAACTTAAAAGTTCTTTATCTTCTATAGCTTTTGATACTAAACTAAGAGAACGAAACACATCAGAAGTAAATTGTTTTTCTTCCTTCTCTAATGCGTTATTGATATAAAATGCTTGAACGAAAATGATACCAATGAGAGACAAACTCATTAAAATCACTAACAAAACGAATAGCTTTTTGCCCATCATCCAAATTTAATATTTTAACATTTAGAATGATTGCTGTTTAACCTTACATTAACAAATATGTTAATTTTTGAGTTTCTTAATTTGTTTGAGAATAGATTGGTGCGTCTTTATAACCTGAGCGTTAGTTTCTGCTAAGATATTATTAGTGATTACAAAATGAGATTTCTTAATTTTATCTTCATCACTCATTTGATTTTTTATAATCGCTTCTATTTTAGATTTACTAGAGTTATCTCTTTTCATAACACGAGATATGCGTTGATCTAAATCGGCAATAACTGTTATTATAAAATCAAATTCGGCTTCTTTATTATGTTCAAAAATAATTGCAGCTTCCTTAATTACATAGGGTGCATTTTGCTTTTTAAGCCAACGATTAAAATGAGAGGCTACTTTTGGATGCACAATAGCATTCATTTTTAGTAAATAGTCTTTATTATTAAAGATTTTTGATGCTATTAGTGGCTTATTAAGTGTATTACTTATATAAACCTCTTCCCCAAATAATGCTATAAGTTTTCTTTTTATAACCTTAGACCTTAACATTAATAGTTTTGCCTCATCATCGGCTATATAAATAGGTACGCCTAACGATTTAAAATAGTTGGCTACGGTAGTTTTACCACTACCTATTCCTCCTGTAAGTCCTACAATTATCATTTTATAATATATTCTACTTTATTTTGTTTCATTCTAGCCGATTTTACTTTGGCAGAGTTTACGATAAGTTTAGGTTTAAAAAATGAGTTATTAGAATTTAAGACCTCATTATAGTTACATTCAATTATAAAATCAGATGGTTTAATATCGTTATAATCATCTAGACTTAAATAATAAGATACTTTTATGTGCTTCGGAAAATAATTTATCTCAACTGAATTAGGCAAGTTTAAGATAGTAATAGGTATATCAAATGTGCCTTCAGTAAATTTATCAACTTGAGCACTAACATTTACCTTCGTAGCCGATAGTTTTAATTTATCTGATGCATTCGGAAATTCTAAATCTAAGGTTGAATTGATATTAGTTTTAACATCTTCAAAATCTAGACGTTTAGTATTTATAAAATTAATAGTATCTATTTGTTTTTCTGCACCTATAATATTAACCGAGTCTGGTTTAATTTCTACACCATTTAAAGTATCATAACCAGGTACAAAATTAATTTTAGATGTTAAAACTACAGGGACCTTCTTCACACTTAACGTTCCAAAAGGTAACAAAAGCGTATCTGGTTTAACCGAAATAATCTCTACATTATTACCTAAAAATTGTTTTAAATCATAAACACTTTTATCTGCAAGCCACACGTAGGTATTATCATTTATATAGGTGCTATTTTTAAAATCTAGTTGATAATTTTGGTCATAAAAGTAATAAGATAACAGTTTAAAACCATGAGTAGAAACCGTAACATTTACTTTTGGTATACTGTCTAACGTTATAATGTTTTTATCTGGTAAATTTTTATATTGAATGGTAAACGGAATGGTCTCAACGTAGGTTTCAGATAGTTTTGTAATAACCAAAATTAAAAATGCTAATAAAAAGAAAAGTCCAAAAACATTTAGTTTTTTACTTTTAATAGACCTTCCTAATTTAGCTTGTAAACTTTTTACCATTTTTAAAAAATAATTTTGGATAATGCTTCTCGGGATCTTTGTTTAAAATAGCAATTGCAAAAGTAGATTTAATAAATCCATATCCATATCCAAAGAATTGTATAAAAATAGCTAATATAGATTGAAAAGCTATACTTAAACTTTTATTTGCAATAAGAGACAAAATAAAGGCTGATAAAATATAAATTGAGAAGAAAAATAAAGGTAATTTAAAGCCTAATACAAACATTAAAATCGACAGTATAAAGCCAATCGAAAATATTGATGGAAACCAATAGGTTACTCGTTTCGTTTGAGGATGCCATTTATTAAGAATTGGTCTTACCATACCAAATTTATGAACTTGTTGGTAAAACTTCGTCCAAGAAATTCGTCTTTTGTGAAACACATATGCTTCATTAATTAAAACCGTTTTAAAGCCCAAGTTATTTAATCTTATTGATAAATCTGGATCTTCACCAGGATGAATCAATCCAAATCCTCCAGAAGCTTCAAATGCTATTTTAGACAAACCCATGTTAAAACTCCTTGGTTCAAATTTATCACCAGACATTTTACCTCCTCTTATTCCTCCTGTTGTAATAAATGAAGTCATAGTGAAATTAATAGCTTTTTGCAAATTTGTGAACGATGGGTGAGCAGCGTCTGGTCCTCCAAAACAATCTACATAATTAGATATTAAATATGAATTTACAGTCGTTAAGTAATGACTTGGCAAGATACAATCAGAATCTAAGATAATAAAGTAATTACCTTTAGCCTTAAGCATACCATAGTTTCTAGAATCTCCTGGTCCAGAATTAGTTTTAAAGTAATAAGATACATCTAAGCGAGAAGAGAAATTATCTATTATAGATTTACAATCTATGGTCGAGCCATCTTCTATTACAACAACCTCAAAAACAAAATCTCCTGTTAAAGTTGTAAAACTATTTAATAGTTCTTCTACTTCATCTGGTCTGTTGTATACAGGAATTATAAATGAAAAATGTAATTGAGTCATAGAATACAAAGGTAACTATTGTATTTAAATTATTATCTTTAATCATAGTCACAAAATAAACAGAAATGAAGTCTAAAAACATATTTATACATATTCCAAAAACGGGTGGTACAACTATTAACTGTATCATGACAAAATCAAATTGGCAAACACAACCCGATTTTAATTATCGTCATATCTTGTATGATACTAAAAGGTCTAATGCTGGAGATATTTTTAATCCTATTAAGAATGATATATACTTAGAATATGAAATTTTTAGTATGTTACGAAACCCTGTTGACCGTATAGTTTCTGAATATTATTTTATCAAAGATCGTCCAGAATTTATGTCTTTACTCAAACCCGTACCTAAAAATCTAATGGAATATGTAAAACATAAACAAACTAGAAATTATATGACAGGATTCTTTTTAGGAAAACGGATGTATGATGAAGAATTTGTAAATCAAAACGATTTACAATTAGTGCTAAATACTATTAAAACTTTAAATATCAAAATTGGTTTTTTTGAAGAATATGAAAAGTCAATGCAATACTTTAGTTCTATTACTGGTATCAAATGGCCAAAGAATATTAATATAAAAAGAAAGACATTAAACAGACCTGAAGTAAGTGATATATCTCACAGTATAAAAGATATTATTTTAAAAAACAATCAACTTGATTTAGAACTCTATAATACATGTAAAGTAGCATTTGACAAAATAAAAACTAAGTCCAATACTATTAACTTTATAGGTAATGAATATGACTACATAATGAAATACACGCAACGATTTAACTTATTACAAATTGGGTTAAAATCAACAAGTTTCATAACTAAAAATCAAATATTTTTTAATAATATAAATCAAATTTTGCATGAGAAATTGAAACTTACAGAAGGCAAGTCTTATGTTATTATTTGGATAGATTTCTTTATTAAATCTTGTAATAACGCATTTCCAAATTCTACTCTGGTAAGCAGGCTTAATTCATTGAACAATGCTCAAGAACCATTAGATAATTTAAAACAAATTTGTAAAATTTTGGATGAAGAATTAAAGAGGAATAATTCAAAATATTCTAATCAATTAATTCTTAATCGATCTTATCTAGATATGTCTTTAAAGTTAAAAAAAGGCATGTTTTCAAACCTAAAATCAAAATTTAAAAGAGTTTAATTTTTTTAACTTATTTAATTTTAATTTTTTTTTATAAAAAAGCCCATTCCTAAAGGAATGGGCTTATAAATTTAATATAAGATTTAAGCTTACTGCTTAATTACTCTAACTGTCTCAACAACATTACCAATAGTTACTTGTACAAAGTAAGCACCTTGGCTTAAAGTATCCATATTGATAACACTATTTGTTGCATTAGGAGCAGTTTTAAGAACTTCTTGTCCTAACATGTTAAATACAGAAACATTTTGAATATCCTTTTGAGAATTTAATGTTAGCTCATTTTTAACTGGGTTAGGGTAATATGTAAATGCATTTTCATTTTCTAAAGAATCAACAGATAATGTTGCGTCTACAGTAATTGTAAATCCACCTTCAATTCTTCCAGCTGGTGGTGCAGGAGCATTTCCATCACTCCAAACTCTAATAAAATATGTACCTGCTGGTAATGCATTAACAACTAGTGTTTCTCCACCATTAGCGTCAGAACATCCTAGAGAGCTAGCTTCATCTGCCACACAAGAAGGATACACAGCTACATTAGCCTGATCAGAAGTATCAGTTATTGTCGTGATAACACTTAAATCATTAGACGCTAAAGTCAAATCAACAGAGTACCATACATCTGCAATTACACCAAATGGATCACATGTTGGTTGCTCTTGTGCACCTGTTTGAGTGGCACCTACTGTTGTACCATTTGCAGTTACTGTAAGAGTTAACTCTTCTGCATCTATACATAAATCATTTGCTGGAGCTGCAACAGGTGGTACACATGTAACTGTCATATCGTACATACCAACACTTCCCGCATTAAAACCTTCAATAGATATATAATAAGTATCTGTTCCATTTGCTTGGAAAGTAAGACTAGATTGACAACATCCACCACAAGCAGCATTATTATCATCATTACCAGCTACGAATGTTAAACTTCCAGATGTACCAGTATATACTAATAAAGAGGTATCATAATTTGAAGGACATAAGTTTAGTGTAATATCTCCAGCACCTTCTACAGCACTATCATAAAAATACCATACATTCGGCGCATCAACATCAGCACCTCCACCACCAGGAGCAGTTTCTTCGTCTAAAGTAGCATTAGTAGTATCTCCAGTTACATTCTCAGCACATGCTACAGATATCGCATTAGCAAAATCATCATTTACTGGAGGACAACCAGCATCAAATGTAAGAGAAGAACTTGATGTCGTACAACTACCATCGTCGTCGTTAGTTACAGAAATAACAACTGGAGTTCCATTTACATAAGCTCCATAAGAATATGTACCTGCAGTTAATCCAGAACTAACAGCTGTACCTTGATCATCTGATATCGTCACTCCTGAAGCAGTACCAATATCTGAAATTACAACCTCAATTGTAAAATCTGTATCAACAGGGCAATTAGAAACAACATTGTAAGTTGCTGCTGGAATAGAACATGCAGGACAAGATGCTGTTATTGTACCTGTTGTAATATCTGCGCCAGGATCACCAGCACCGACTTCTGCTCCTAGAGCATCTAAAATACGATAGGACATTTCGCCGGGAAATGTACCGTCCAGAGAATGCATAGTTGTGACATCCTGTCCATCAGAGACTGTAAATGTTAGTGTTGCCTGGTTACCAGCAGTAAATGTAGCTTCATCTAAAACGACAACACCGTCTACTAGTACATCCATGGTACCACCATTCCATCCATCACCCCAAGAATCATTCATCTCTAAAGTGTAATCACATTGTGCCTTAGCAGAAAAACTAAAACATAGTGTAATAATTGCAATAAGCAAGAAAGTAATTTTTTTCATATTTAATCGAATTTATTAATTAAGTCTTAAAATTATGATAATTCTTTGATAAATTGAATTCAATGTTATATAATCGATAAAAAGTTAAATATACCGACCAAAAACAATATTACTAATCATTGTATTTATATAAAGTAGTAATATATAGAGAATTGCATGCTAACTAAGTTTAGTGAAATTTAAACACCAATAAAAAGACCTTGTTTGCACAAGGTCTTTTTTTATATTTTCTTACTTATGGTCTAAAGCTATTCTTTTATAACTCTAATTGTTTTCACTTGGTTTTTAATTGACACTTTAACAAAGTAAGCACCAGTTTGAATACTCGACAAATCAATATTTTGAATTGTATTTGCACTATTAATAACCACAATACGCTGACCCAATACATTAAAAACTTCTATCCTATCAATAGGATTTTGCGATTCTAAAGTCAATACATCATTTATAGGATTAGGGAAATATTTAAAACCTCCAAAAGCTTCATCTTCAAAACCTAATGTATTTGGTGACCAAGCACACATATTAAAATTACCTTTTAAATTATCGCCAAATTCCCAAACCCTTATCAGTAAAACATCACCCGGAGTTAATCCTGTTAATTCTACCAAGGAGAAGAGTGAAGAACCTCCATCATCATCACATGCTACTTCTAACAATGCACCTGACGCACCTGAGTATACTTCCATAACTGAATCACCAATTGGATCTATGTCTGCAGTAGATACTTCTATATTAAGTTCGCCTGAAGCAGGTACAACTGCTTTAAACCACACATCTCCTGCTGGATCAAATGAAGAACAACTAGCTTCGTTGTCATTTTCTATGGTTGTAGTTGCTCCAATATTAGTACCAGCCACTAAAGTTTCACATACCGTATTACCCACAGGTAGGTTTAAAGCTCCTGCAACATCATCATTTTCTGGAGGTGTTGGAGCATCTTCGCAGGTCACAGCTAAAGAAAAATTACCATTATTTGATCCAAAACCTTCTACCATTATATAATATGTAGATATACCATTTGAAGTGAATGATGTCTCAGATTGAGGTGAACAAACACCTGCATCATCATTAGACGCTATAGAATTACCACCACAAGCGTCAAATACTCTAATTAAAGTGTCGTAATCTGAGCCACATAAGGACGCTGTGATAATTTGTCCTTCAGTAGTTCCTGATAATTCATACCATACGTCATTTGCTAAACTATTACCACTATTTGTAGCAGTGAGCGTTTCTCCTGTTATAGTATCACCACACTCTATTGGTGTCGCATCAACACACTCATCATTATCTGGTACAGGCAATGGACAGGTTGTACCAAATGTACCTACAGTAAAACTACAATCTTCATCTACCGCAATTAATTCTATGGTAACAAATTCTCCACTATTATAAGGACCTACCGTTACAGTTCCTGCTATAACAGGATAAGTATTTGTTCCATCATCAAAAACACTACCTGCATCTCCTGCGTCTGATACAACAATGTCAACATTAAATGTTCCTGTGCCATCTGGATTACAATTCTCTATAATTTCTGAACTATCAACTACTGCTGGTGTGCACGCTGGTGGAGCAACACAAGTTACAACTAACCCAAAAGCGCCTACATTTCCAGAGTTAAATCCTTCGATAGAAATTAAATACGTTGTTCCAACTACAGAGGTAAATGTTGTTTCTGCTGCGAAACCATCGCCAGATCCACACTCATCATAACCATCATCAATACAAGTTAAATCTCCAGATGCTCCGGTAAAAACAAAAATCTCTGTATCAAAACTACCTGTTCCACAGGTTGACAGTGTTACTATATCTCCAGTACCCATGAAACTATACCAAACGTTTGGAGAGTCTGTGTCTGCTGCAGTATCTTCTTCAATCGTAGCTTCGTCAGGCGCATCTTCTTCATCAATTGTAGCTGTAGTTGTATCTCCCGTATAGGTATTGCCACAAGAAATTGGGATCGCATCAGCTAAATTATCATTATCTGGGCCTGGAGGTATTGCATCAGTAGTGCTTATATTAATTGAGAGACTTCCTCCTATTACTGTAGAAGTGGTGGTTACATTAAAAAGCGTTGCAGCAAAAGTTGTGTTAAATCCTCCCGCAGCAACATAATAGGTTCCTGCTGTTAATGCATTTGCAGTAAACAAACTTAACGCACCTGTACCACCATCATCGTTACTTCCAATTAAATTGCCAGACTCATCATAGATTCCTATTTCAGTATCAAAATCAGAACTTTCTGTATCAGCAGATAAACTTGTACATGTGCCATCATATACAACCTCTACCCATACGACACCTCCATCATAAGTAACGTTTGTACTTTGTGAATCTAGACAAGCGTTGACGTTAAGTGTTGCTACCGTAGTTGGTGTTTGGGAAAATGACAGCCAAGTAGTCATAATTATGGCCATCACTAGAAGAGTAATTTTTTTCATTTTAGTTAGTTTTTAGTTAATGAATTTATCAATTATCTTGTAAGCTACTCATATTAAAGACCTTGTAGGTTTAATTAAATTAACAAATTATTAACAAATCGATAAAATGTTCCAAAATTACGATGTATTACAAACCTATACTGATGAATATTCAGTTAATATGTTAAATTAATACAGTAGTTTTAATATTTTTTGTTAAAATATTAATATATTATATTTAAGAACTCTAATTACATCGGATATAATCGTTAATTATCGATATAAATAAGCTCTATCTCTTTTAATAAAACAAAAAAAAGAGGCCAATATGGCCTCTTTTTAATATATAATTAAAGAAAATTTACTCTTTAACAACTCTTACAGTTTGAGATGCAGAGTTAACAGTTACATTAATAAAATAAACACCAGCTTGTAATTGAGACATATCAATTACAGAGTCTAAACTATTTGGTGATGTGCTAAGCACTTCTTGACCCAACATATTTACAATAGACACCTTACTCATCGCTTCTTGAGCATTTAAAGTAAGCGTGTTTTTAACTGGATTTGGATGATACGTAAAAATTGCAGGATTCTCAAAATCATCTACGCTTAATTGATTACAAGAAACGATTGCTTCCCAACCTTCTCTAGTTACCGAACTATCAGAAGTAAATACGAATGTTAAACAACCAGAAGCATCTGTTGATGTAATTGTCATTCCTTGTAAATCTCCTGTACCACTTGGTGTTGCATCATCTCTATCCCAACACCAGATAGTACCTCCTCCAGCAGGATCTATAGTTGGAGCTGAATCATCTGCTCCATTGTATATGGTTAATCCATCGAAACAACCAGTCGTGCTATTTTCCGTAGAGAAAAAGGTAAATTCTACAGATGTTACCTCATCTGCTCCATCTGGACAAATTGTGTAAGTTATGGTTTCTGAGCTTGAATAATCACTTGATACTCCTCCTGAATCTAAGAATATACCATTGGTACAATCTGGATCTACAGCTAAATAAGGTGTTGAAAAAGTAAAAGGTCCTACCCAATCAGATGTGCCATCTACACCACAATCTGCCTGTACATAATAACTATAAGAATTATCACCTACTAAACCTGATTGATTATAAGGGTTTGAGACTCCAGTCGCTGTTGCAGTTCCTGTTACAGTTTCTCCTGCTGTATTGTCTACTAATTCTATATTCCAAGATGCTGATGACCCATTTTCTGTCCAACCAAAATCTGCAGAAGTTTCTGTGATAGCGGTAGCTGTTAATCCTGAAGGCGCAGGACATGTCTCCATAGTTGTAAATGCAAAAGGTCCTGCCCATTCAGAGAAGGTTCCTGCTCCACAATCTGATCTTACGTAAAATAAATAATCATTATTTTCTAAAAGCCCCATTACAGTATAAGGATTCGTAACTCCAGTTTCTGTTGGGATTCCTGTTGCTGTTTCTCCTGCAGTAACATCAACAATTTCTATATCCCAAACTGTTGACGACCCGTTTTCTGACCAAGCTAAATCGGCTGTTGTATCTGTAATATTAGTGGCAGATAATACATTTGGCGTTGGGCAAGCTGGCAGCTCATCAAATGAAACGTTATCTATTGCCATATCACCTTCAAAAGTACCAGCACTAGTTGCTCTAAAGGTTACAGCTATTGTTTGACCAGCAAACGCAGATAAGTCGATAACAGCTAATTCCCATGGAGTTGTTGCAAATGCTTGCTGTTGTCCAGATATTGAGAAAACACTTGTTGCACCGTTTACAATAACATCTATAGTTCCTGTTTGGTCTCCAAACATATGATAATTAAAAGTTAAGGATGGAGTTGTAAGCGCTGATAAGTCAACTAAAGGTGCATTTAAATCGGTTGTATCTCCTGCAGACCCACCTGATGCCTCTGTGTAAAAATAATTACCAGTGGTAATAGTTGAGTCTGGTCCTGTACCTCCAGATCCTGCATCTGTTCCTGGAGCAGATTCCCAGTAATAAGTTCCACCTGAAGCTGTCCAACAATTTTCAGACGTAAATGCAGCAGCAGCTGTTGTGAAAGTTTCAAAATCTTCAGTATAAGGAGCTACAATTGCAGTACACGCTGTTCTAAACAATAAAGGTCCAACCCAAGCAGATGTACCATTAGCATCACAACTTGATCTTACGTAATACTCGTACTCTGTATTAGCCATTAAACCAGTCACTGTGTAAGGATTTGTAACACCAGTAACTGTTGCTGTTCCTGTTGGTGCAGTACCACTTATTACTATTTCTATATCCCAAGTTGTTGCAGAGCCACTCTCTGTCCAAGCTAAATCGGCAGTTGAGTCTGTAATATTTGCTACTGTTAAAGCTGTTGGGTCTGGACAAGCAGGAGGTGTAGCAGACGTAATAGTAGGAGCGTCAAAACAAAAGCCCCATTCATAACCAGCACCACCAACTAAATCATCAAAGTAAATTCTATATCTAAATCCTGATAATTGTGTTGCTGTAAATCCTACAATATTTAAAATATCTGTCGTGTATGCTTCATAAGTACCAGTACAAAAATCATTTAAAGGAGGAGCTGGTGTATCTGCATCAAATGGAGATCCAATAATATTCCATGTACCTGCATCTGCATCCCAATATTCAAATTGCAAAGTATCGTCAAAATTATAATTATAAACAAAATTTCCAGATATAGTAATCCATGTTTCTCCTGCATTACTCGCAGCTGTTAAATCTATTATTGGAGACTCTGCAGCTATATCATCATCGCTTCCATTTCCAGCATCGTCATCATCAAATGCAAAATTGGCGTTTACGGTTGGATCTGCTTCAAAAGCGAGCGGATCTGTATTGTAAGTTCCTGTAACAGACCAATTAGTATTTGGCCACGCTGCATTTTGATTTAATGTTTGCGCGTAAGAGCTAAATATCAATGCTCCCATTATAGCAAACACAAAAAAAAGTGTAATTTTTTTCATATTATAAATTAGTTTTAAGTTATTAAACATTTAAATTAATAATATAAAATATGATAATTTAAACCTTAACACTCTAATCGACTAAATGCATTAAAAGCCGATAAAGAATTAGAGCGAACCATAAAAAAAGCCATTATGTTAATTAACATAATGGCAGTAATTATAGTAGTTATAAGCTGTTTATTCTGTAAACTTATCCATAACAGCATCACTTACACCCATATTACTAAACCCTCCATCATTGTAAAGGTTTTGCAAGGTTACACGCTTAGTTAAATCACTAAACAATGTTATGGTATAATTTGCACAGTCCATAGCAGTAGCATTTCCTAAAGGTGACATTTTTTCGGCATAAGATATAAAACCATCAAAGCCTTTTACTCCACTTCCTGCAGTTGTTGGTGTAGGTGATTGTGAAATAGTATTTACTCTTACTTTTTTATCTCTTCCGAAGAAATAACCAAAACTACGTGCTATACTTTCTAAGTATGCTTTATTATCTGCCATGTCATTATAATCTGGAAACACACGTTGAGCAGCCATATATGTTAAGGCTACAATACTTCCCCATTCATTCATTGCATCTGCTTTATATAGCGTTTGCATTGTTTTATGAAAAGACATAGCAGAAACATCTGTTCCTTTTTGAGTCCATGCATAGTTTTGATCTGTATAATGTTTTCCTTTTCTAACGTTTATAGACATACCTATAGAGTGTAAAACGAAATCTAATTTTCCGCCTAAAATCTCTACAGACTGGTTTACAAGGTTTTGTAAGTCTTCTTCTGAAGTAGCATCTGCAGGAATTATTTGAGATCCTGTTTTTTCTGCTAACTCATTTATTTGACCCATTCTCATTGCAACAGGTGCATTTGTTAATACAAATTTACCTCCTTCTTCATGAACACGTTCTGCTGTTTTCCAAGCTATAGAATTTTCATCTAATGCGCCAAAAATAATTCCTCGTTTTCCTTTTAATAGATTGTATGACATACTATTTTAATTTAGTTGTTAGTTGATAATTTATAAGGTCAAAGATAGTATTAATTGAGTAATTGCTTTGCATGTTCTAATGCAGAATTTGAAACATTAACTCCACCAAGCATTTGTGCTATCTCAACTATGCGCTCCTCTGGAGCTAATTTTTTGAGCTGTGTTTGAGTTACCTCATTTATATCTTCTTTATAAACTTTAAAATGATGGTCTCCTTTTGCTGCAATTTGTGGCAGATGCGTTATTGTAAAAACTTGCATTGCCTTACACATGTCCTGCATTATACTTGCCATCTTATTTGAAATTTCTCCAGAGACACCTGTATCTATCTCATCAAACATGATTGTTGGTAATTGTGTATAATTAGATAATATGTACTTTATTGCTAACATAATACGAGATAACTCTCCTCCTGATGCCGATTTTTTAAGGTCATTAAATTGACCACCTTTATTTGCAGATAATAAAAACTGCAACTCATCTGTACCATTAGATAAAAATGATTTTGAGGTTTTTAATTCTATTTTAAATTTAGCATTAGGCATTCCTAGTGTTTCTAAAATAGATTCTAATTGTTTAATTAACTTTGGTATTACCTTACTTCTATTAGTATGTATAGTTTTGGATATTGCTAGCAATTTAGTTTTTAATTGCTCATACTCTTTTTCTTTTTCTAATATGTGAGCATCTAAATTTTCTGTTACAGATACTTTTGTGGCTAACTCTTCTCTTATTGCAATAAGCTCTTCTATAGTTGACACAACATGCTTTTGCATCAAACCATGAAGTGTTTGAAGCTTAGTATTTACTACGTCTAGACGATTAGGGTCTGCTTCTAACTGATCTTCGAGATTTTCTATTTCAGAAAAAATATCATCAATTTCAATTAAACTACTATCAATACGACTATAGATATTTTGATATTGGGTGCCATAGTTGACTAATTTTGACAACTGTTGTTTTACTTGTCTTAAATTTGCTGCAATACCAACATCGTCATTGCTTAATAATTGATGTGATAAACTTAATTTATCTTTAATCTCTTCTATATTATTAAGTGTTTCGTATTCGGCTTCGAGAGTTTCTAATTCCCCAACCACCAATTTTGCTTCAACTAATTCTTTTAATAAAAATAAGTTATAGTCTAATTCTTTTAAAGATTCTGTCTTTTGGTTTTGTAGTTTTTCAATTTCCGAAGTCAACGATTTAACTGTTTTTAATTCGGAAATGTAACGACTCAAATTTTCATCATTATTAGCCAAAGCGTCTATAATTTGAAACTGAAAATCATCATTCGTTAATTGCAATGTTTGGTGTTGAGAATGTATATCTAACAAATGTTCTCCCAAAACTTGCAAATCATCTAATCTAACAGGAGTGTCATTTATAAAAGCTCTTGATTTTCCTGATGGTAAAATCTCTCTCCTAATAATAGTAAGCGATTCGTAATCTAAATCTTGAGCCTTAAAAAGTGCTTTTAAATTATATTTTGCAACATCAAAAACCCCTTCTATTACGCATTTTTTTGTTGCATCTTTTACGCTTGCAAGATCTGCTCTTTTACCTAAAATAAGAGACAAACCTCCAAGTAATATAGATTTTCCTGCACCTGTCTCTCCTGTAATTATTGTGAGTCCGTTATTAAAGCTTACTTGAAGCTCATCAATAAGTGCATAATTTTTTATGGTAAGTTGTGTAAGCATAAAATTTATAAATCTTACGTGAAGTTAACTAAATTACTAATGGAAATTACTAAAATACTAGAATTTTATACTACGCCATTTTGAAGAGTGCATAGGAGCAATTTTGGTTAATGTAGAAATTAAATCTGAAACATTAACAGTTGGTCCTCCACTAAAAACTTGCTCAATCTCATCAGACTTTGTATCGAAAAAGACCCTCATTAAAAATGAATTAGGTCGTTTTTTATTAAGGTTTTGCAATTGCTGTATAGATTCTACTATAGCACTTTTACCAACTTTTGGGTTGATACTCATTTGGTCCATACCATCTCTATGATAACCATATAATACCTCTCTAAAATCTTTAAATGTAGGAGACAATATATTATCAATTAAAATAAAACGGGTTTGTCTACCATCTTGAAGACTCCATCCCTTGGCATTATTTTGTTGCGAATAATTTAAAATAGTTTGTGCTTGCTCATAATACTCATCTCCACCATTTGGACTAAAAGTATCTGCATCTATACCTAAAATCATATAAATATGAAACGACAATACAGATATTAAATTAGATTCAAATTGTGTTGGGTTAAATACAAAATTCTGAAATTCTAAATACTGAAAACTAAAGTCCTGATCATTAAAATTATAGGTTGGTGTACCATATGTTGAGCCAAAAACTGGTCTAGAGCTCTGTATTTGTAATGAAGCTTGAAATCTATCTGTATCGTAATCTGTTATAGTTACAATCATACTACAATCTATACGTTCTTGATTTTTGTATGATTTATCTGTCCATTGTGTATTATTTACAAACTCTCTAAGTTGACGTTCTAATGTTTTAAATACTTGAACATTCTCATTACCTGTTTGTTGAGCATTGACAACTACATTGCAATTAAGCTCCTGAGACCAAGAAGTTGAAACTACTAATATTAAGAGAATGTATATGTATTTATGCATGTGTTTGTTTTAAAATTTGTTGCATTAAATCATGAGCTACATCTGTCTTTGATTTTAGCTCATGAGCAATAACATTATGAGATGCAGTTATAAAAGTAACTTTATTTGTTGAACCTCCAAAACCTGCTCCTTTGTCGTTTAAAGAATTAAGTACGATTAGATCTAAATTTTTAGATTCTAATTTTCCTTTTGCATATTCTAATTCGTTATCAGTTTCTAAGGCAAAGCCTACTAAAAATTGGTGTTTTTTAATTTCACCCAGCGATTTTAAAATATCTTTTGTCTTTTCTAACTCAATAGTAAACGTCGTTTCTTTCTTTTTTATTTTTTGATGTGCTACATTTTTTGGTCGATAATCTGCAACTGCTGCCGAAAGTATGGCTATGTCTACGTTTTCAAAATAGTTATGACAAGCATCATACATTTCTTGAGCACTTGTAACACGAATTAGATTAATAAAACTATGAGCTACTGTTTGATGAGATGGCCCAGAAATTAAAGTAACCTCAGCACCCAAGTTTGCTGCTGCTTTAGCAATTTCAAAACCCATTTTTCCGCTAGAGTGGTTTCCCACAAAACGTACTGGATCTATAGCTTCATAAGTTGGACCAGCAGTAATTAAGACTTTTTTGTCTCGTAATGGTAATTTACCTAATACATCACTTTCTATAAATGAAATGATATCTTCAGGCTCTGCCATGCGACCTTCTCCTACTAGACCACTTGCCAATTCTCCAGATGTTGCTGGAATCATCACATTTCCGAAGGAATTCAATTTATCAAAAGAATTTTTAGTGGATTGGTGTTTATACATATCTAAATCCATCGCTGGAGCAAAATATACTGGACATTTTGCCGAAAGATATGTTGCCATCAACAAGTTATCACACGTACCATTTGCCATTTTTGACAAGGTATTTGCTGTTGCTGGAGCGATGATAAAGAGATTTGCCCAAAGCCCTAATTCTACATGATTATTCCACATAGCATTATCGTCATCTTCATTTGTAAACGAAGAATAGACTGGGTTTTTGGATAATGTTGAAAGAGTTAAAGGTGTAATGAAGTCTTTAGAAGCAGGCGTCATAACGACCTTTACGTTTGCGCCTGCTTTAATAAATAATCTAACGAGGTTAGCTGTCTTGTAAGCAGCAATACCAGCAGTTATGCCTAGTAATATATTTTTGCCACTTAGTATTGAAGACATACTTGTTTTATTCCTTAACGTCGTCGTCTGTATTTCTATAATAGATTTTGTCATCTAACCACTCTTGTACTGCCAAAGCGTGTGGCTTAGGCAATTTCTCGTAGAATTTAGACACTTCTATTTGCTCTTTGTTTTCGAAGATTTCTTCTAAACTATCGTTGTAAGTTGCAAATTCTTCTAATTTGTCAACTAACTCACGTCTAATGTCTGTGTTAATTTGTTCTGCTCTTTTAGAGATTACAGAGATTGCTTCATAGATATTATCTGTTGACGCATCAATGATATTTCTATCATAAGTTTCTGTTGATACTGGAGCATCGGTTTTCTTTAAATCCATTGTATGTGTAATTTAACTTTTTGTATTGTATTGCTGTATTGCAGTTACCATGTCTTCATTCATTTTATCGGCTTCTTTTTTAAATTCAGAATCTGGATAAAATTTGTTAAAACTTTTATAGTAATTAATTGCAGTGTTTAGTCTTGTTTCTTGTTTAGATTTTACACTGTTAATTCCTAACTTATATGCTGAATCTAATCTGTAAAACATTGCTTGTTCTCTAAAACTAGTACCAGGATAATCTGCTAAGAAATTATCAAACGCCTTAATGGCTGCTAAATAATCTGAAGATTCAAAATAAGCAATATTATTATACTGCTTAGCAATTTCAAATGCTTTTTTCTCTAGCTTGTAATCTAACTCTTTTATTAACTCGTTGGCCTGAGGCAAAAACTCTGAGTCTGGATATTTATTGACAAACAATTGTAACTTCTCTAAAGCTTCAATAGTTTCATGCTGCTCTTTACTATAAACTGGCGACACTTGATAATAACTCTTTGCTGATAAAAATGAAGCTTCTTGTGCTTTCTCACTTGCTGGATAACCACTTTCAAAACGATTTAGTTGATAACCAGCTGTAATGTAATCTCCCATTTCATAAAATGATCTGGCATACATATACATTAATTTTTCTGCTTGTGGCTTTCCTCTATAATTAGGTACAATTTGAGCAAAAAGTCTATTTGCTTTAGACCATTTTTGCGCTTCAAAAAGTTCTGTACCAAATTTAAACTTGGTTGCTATATCTTCAGATTTAAGTGCTTTTTGATATTCACTGCATGAACTCAAGACTAATGATATTGCTAATAAGTAAAATAATTTCTTCATAAATAAAAAACAGGTTGCAAAAGTACGTATTATTAACGTATAATAAAAACAAAAAGTATACTGGGATTAAACATCAAAAATAGCCGATGAATTTAGGCTCTCATTATGTTTAAGTAATATTTAACTTTTTTATTAAGATTCTATTTTTTGAACCGCCAATTTTATATTTTGTTTCAATTCATTTGAAGCTTCAACTAAAGGTAGTCTTACTGTAGATTTTGCTAAGCTCAAAGTTTCTAAAACAGCTTTAATTCCTGCTGGATTGTTTTCAGAAAAAATAAGAGATGTTAAATCCATTAATTTAAAATGAATATCATAAGCTTCTTTTGCCTTACCTTCTAAACCAAGGTTAATCATTTTTGTAAATTGCTTAGGTACAGCTTGACCCAATACAGATATTACTCCTGCTCCACCAGCTAAAACAACTCCTAAAACCAAATCATCATCTCCAGAAATAATTAGAAAATCCTTTGGCTTATCTCTTAATAATTTTAAGTACTGATGCACATTATTTCCTGCTTCTTTTACTGCGATGATATTTTCAAAATCATTTGCTAAACGCAATGTAGTTTCTGGAGACATGTTAGACGATGTTCGTCCTGGAACATTATATAGAATAATATCTACAGGTGACACCTCTGATATCGCCTTAAAATGTTGATAAATACCTTCTTGTTGTGGTTTGCTGTAATATGGTGACACAGATAAAAGCGCATCTATTTGAGATAGATCTGTAGTTTTTATCTCTTCTATTACAGTTGTAGTATTGTTACCACCAATACCTAAAACCAATGGTACGCGACCATTATTGGCTTTTATAATCGTATCAGTAATTGATTTCTTTTCTTGAGCAGTAATCGTTACACTCTCTCCTGTAGTGCCAGAAATAACAATGTAATCTGTTCCATTTTCAATATTAAAGTTTACCAAGTTTGCTAAGGCAGTGTGGTCTACTGTTAAATCGCTATTAAAGGGTGTAATAATGGCTACACCTGTACCATGAAATTTAGTCATTTATATTTTATTTAAAACAGTTAAATATTTTTTTAATTCGTCTTTAAATACCGAAAATTCTTTAGGCTTAACGTCAATCATTAAATCATATAAACGATCATCTTTATTAGTTAAACCTACTTTAAAATTAGCTTGAGATGACGCTGTGATTATGTTAAGTTCTAGCTGATTTTCTTTATAATAGCTAATCAAAACATCAAACTTTGTCTCTATAAAAGTATGTAGGTCGGTATTGTTTATTTTTCCTTTCCATCCAAAATCTTTTGGGTTAAAATATGTGTCCCAAAGTTCATTAGAATCTTTTGGATCTTCAACAAACGCTATAATTTTAAGTTTTGCTGGTTGTACTCCCAAACCCGTTATAAACGCTCTAAAGGATTCAAAATCTGAAAATTCATTTATATTAAAAATTACACCAACATTACTCATTTTTTGATTGCTAACTGCTACTTGACGAGTACTTAACAATTTGTTGATATATTTTTGATTTGATTTTTCTTTAAATACCTTTAAAATCATTTATATTTATCGTTTGTACAAATGTAGTAAAAACACCTTGTACGTTATTCTAAACATTTCATAATAAAATTCATGAATTATAAACATTTTATATTTTTATTTTCAATCTTAATTTTAAATTCTTGTAAAAAGCAAGACGTTTATCTCAATAAGATTGAAGGCCAGCAAATTAATATTTCTGATAGTTTAGAAATCGATCAAAGCATAGAAGATTTTATTAAACCATATAGAGAGCATGTTAATTCAAATTTAGATAGTGTACTCGCTTATGCTGTAGAAACATATTCAAAAAGTGATGGCGATTATAATACCGCAATTGGAAATATGATGGCAGATGCAGTCTATGAAGAATCAAATCCTGTTTTTAACAGTAGAACTGGAGAAGACATAGATTTTGTTTTACTAAACCATGGTGGTATTAGGTCTATAATATCTAAAGGCGATGTTACTACGAGAACTGCTTATGAAGTGATGCCTTTTGACAATTCTATAGTAGTTGTAAAATTAAAGGGTGCTCAAGTAAGAGAACTTTTAGATTATTTATCTAAAGCTAAACGAGCGCATCCTATTTCAAAAAAATTAAATATTGTTTTAGATGTCGACGGAAATTTTAAATCTGCAACACTAAATAGCAAACCCTTAGATTTTAGTAAAACTTATAATGTTGCAACCAACGATTATTTATATAATGGAGGTGATCGTATGGATTTTTTCAAGACCAATGACAGTCTCTATGTGTTGGATTATAAGGTAAGAAATGTGTTAATTGATTATTTTACTAAAATAGATACTTTAAACCCAGTTATAGATAATCGCTTTATTCAGCTTAAAAAATAATTATGCAAAGAAGACAATTTTTACAACAAACAGCAGCAGCTTCGGCATTAGTTGGACTTAGCGGTTTAGGTTTAACATCTTTTACTACTGCCTCAACAAAAAAAATAACCATTTTACATACTAATGATGTGCATAGTCACATTGATGCCTTTGGACCTGATGATGGTAGAAACCCAAACCAAGGTGGTGTTGCTCGACGTGCTAGCTTAGTAGAAGCTATTAGAAAAGAAAACCCAAATACGTTATTATTAGATGCTGGTGATATTTTTCAAGGCACACCGTATTTTAACTATTATGGTGGAGAATTAGAATTTAAGCTAATGAGCATGCTTAAATACGACGTTGCAACTATAGGTAACCATGATTTTGATAATAGTATTGAAGGTCTTTACGCGCAGTTACCTCATGCTAAATTTGATTTTGTATCTGCTAATTATGATTTTTCAAATACAATTATGGATACACATGTAAAACCATATCGTATTATTGTTAAAGATGATATTAAAATTGGAATTTTTGGTTTAGGAATAGAACTCGATGGACTAGTAGAAAAACGCATGTATAAAGAAACAGTTTATTTAGATCCTACAGAAATGGCTCAAGAAATGTCTAGAGTTTTAAAAGAGGATGAAAAATGTGATCTTATTATTTGCTTATCGCATTTAGGATATAACTATAGTAATAGACCAGAAAAAATATCTGATTTAAAATTGGCTTCAATCACCAAAGACATTGACCTTATTATTGGTGGACATACACATACCTTCTTGAAAAAACCTACGGTTGTTAAAAATTCTGAAGGAAAAAACATGTTAGTAAACCAAGTGGGATGCTATGGTATAAACTTAGGTAAAATTGATTTTTACTTTGATGCAGATAAAAATAAAGCTGCTAATGGGACGTCAATAATTGTTTAAATTTAAAGATTTACCGAAATTTCTCTTAATTTCTCTGTAGTTGGCACAAAATACTCCGTAAAATTTATGCGTTTGTTGCTATTTCTATTTGTATGATGGTCAAACACATACTTATACAATAAAAATAAACCTGCAGTGTGCAACATATTTTCAAAGACTTCAAAAACCCAGAAATATACATACATACTGCATACATAATACAATACGTCTGAGAACACCAGACAAAACACCATTAATAAAAATGTAATTGATTGCGCTGTTTCTCTACTTAAATAAACTGCAAATGAAAAATAGGTTAATGCTATAAGTATTATGCCATGACCTATATATAGCATCAAACTAGTGTTTTCTACAAAATTACTTTTCGCAACTCCATATAACGTATAAAGAAAATAACTGTTTAAAATTAATACAATTGCCAGGTACACAGTTACTAACCCTTCAAACTTAAATCGCTTTAATTTACCAAGAAGAACAAAAATTAATAGTAAATAAGCGCCTATATAACACACTTTTGAGAGCTTAGATGTTATATCTCCAAATCCAAAAACAGAAAATGCATCACCTATAAAAAACACTAAAAAAGTAACAATAAAAATGTTCGCCATTTTATTTAATTGGCAAAAGTAGAAAGTCAATAGAACGGTAACTGTAATTAATTTTACCATTTGTGAAAACATAGCCATATCAAAGTATATAGCTAAGGTTGTACATAACAATAAAGAAAACAATACGACAACCAATGCCTTATTAGGCCTTAATTTTTGCATATTTTTCATAGTAGGTTTAGAATTGGGTATCGCAAATATAGAAAAATATATGTATTTCAACGCAATAAATATACGTTTTATCGATTAAAATCAAAATACCGTCCAAAATTCGTTGGTTTTAAATAATAAATCGTCTAAAAACTTATACAAGAACATTATGAAAAAATACATACCATTTATACTTCGGTTAATAATCGCTATCATTTTAATTCAAACATTACGATTTAAATTTACTGGAGACGAGACTAGTGTTTACATATTTACTCAAGTTGGTTTAGAGCCAATTGGAAGAATAGGAATAGGAATAGCAGAACTCATAGCTGGTATTTTATTATTATTTAGAAAAACAGCTTGGATTGGAGCTACGCTTACATTAGGAATACTTGGAGGTGCAATTTTAATGCATCTTACCCAACTAGGTATCGAAGTTAAAGGAGATGGTGGTGTTTTATTTTATACAGCTATTACCACCTTCATATTGTCATTAATTGTATTGTTCATTTATAGAAAAGACATACCAATAATAGGACAAAAGTTTTAAGCATTTATCTCTTGTTGATGATTTATTTGTTTGCCTGTAACGTCATACTTTAAACGCGATTGTAAATAATAAAACAAGAAGGCAATAACAAGAAACAATGAACACAATACGTTTAAAATATTAAAGTCTGCTATATAAAAATAGGCTAATTGTATAACTTCAGAAAAGAGAATAAATATAGATCCTATTAAAAGGTTCATAGCTTTTTTATCATCTTTTATCATATAATTTAAAAGCGAGAAGCTTAATAAAACCATGATAACAGCATTGTAAACAAACTCCATAATATATTGAGGTGTTGTTAATTCGTCTATTGTAGTATCTGTTACAAGACTAACTACAAAAACACCTAATATCAATAAAGACAAAGATTGCAAAGGAAACTTAAGTAAAGCTTTAGACATGTTAATAGTAGATACAATTCTTACTATTAAAAAAGCATATGATAAAATGTAAAGACCGTTTCCTATATAATAAGTATACTCAATGTTACTATTTGAGTCAAAGTCTATTACCCAAGTGATAAAATTAAAAACTTCGGCAAGCGAAAAGAACAATAAGAACATTAAAAATAATGGATGCTTATTTTTAATTTTTATGGCATATAAAATGGATAAAGTTATCATTGCCAATGCACGTACACCCGAAGCCTCAATCTCGAGACCTTTAAATTGCAGACCTAAAAATATGACACTTAAGAGTACAAGAAATGTCCCTAAGATTTTAGATAAACTCATAATTTGTTCATTAATAGCATAACAAATATACTATTAAATTACATTTAAACGAATATTAATGCATTTAATCGATAAAATAAACTTCTTTGTAAGATTTCTATTTCAATTTTGACAAGAAATCACTTTCTGAAATTATCTCCACACCCAGTGTTTCTGCCTTAGCAAGTTTACTTGGTCCCATTTTATCTCCTGCAACCAGAAAATCTGTTTTTGAAGATATTGAAGATGAGACTTTTCCACCATTATCTTCTATTAGTTTCTTTAGTTCTGTTCTAGATACAGTTTCAAAAACTCCAGATACTACTATAGATAGTCCTTTTAATAGATCAGTTTGGTTGGCTAACTTTTCCGCAGAGATTTCAAGTTGCAGTCCATGAAGTCTTAATTTCTCTATTATAATTTTATTTTCTTCGGAAGAAAAGAATTCTACTACGCTCTCTGCAATACGACCTCCTATTTCATCAACCGTCACTAAATCTTCTAAAGAAGCATTTGCGATAGCATCAATACTTTTGTAATGTTTAGCCAACTTCTTAGCAACAGTTTCTCCAACAAATCTTATACCCAATGCAAATAAAACTCTCTCAAAAGGGATTTGCTTAGAAGCCTCTATACCATTGATTAAATTTTCTGCACTTTTCTCTGCCATACGCTCGAGAGGCAGCACATCTTCTTTAGTTAAGGTATATAAATCACTATAATTAGAAATTAAATTTTGTGTCACTAATAATGCAACAGTTTCTCCTCCTAGTCCTTCAATATCCATCGCTTTTCTAGAGATATAATGCTGAATTCTACCAATAATTTGTACTCTACATCCATTGTAATTAGGACAATAGTGTTTAGCATCACCTGGCTCTCTAACAAGCTCTGTACGACACTCTGGGCAATGTGTAATATATTGCGTAGGTTGAGAATTTGCTGGACGTTTACTTAAATCTACAGCAATAATTTTTGGAATGATCTCACCTCCTTTTTCAACAAAAACCTCATCTCCTTCTCTAATATCAAGTTTTTCAATTTGGTCTGCATTATGTAAAGAGGCACGTTTTACAGTCGTACCTGCCAATTCAACAGGTTCTAAATTGGCAACTGGAGTAATTGCTCCAGTTCTACCAACTTGATATGTAATTTCATTTAAACGTGTAGATACTTGCTCTGCCTTAAACTTATAAGCCATTGCCCAACGTGGTGCTTTTGAAGTAAATCCTAATTCTTCCTGCTGCTGTAAATTATTAACTTTAATCACTACACCATCTGTTTCATAAGGTAAATCATGACGATGTACATCCCAATATTCTACAAACTTTAAAACCTCATCAACAGATGTTGCCAATTTTGAAGCTTCTGGCACTTTAAAACCCATCTGTCTCGCTTTTTGTAAACTTTCAAATTGAGTATTAAACCCTAAATTATTTCCTGTAATGTTATAGAGTAGACACTCTAATGGTCGTCGTGCAACCTCTGCACTATCTTGTAATTTTAAACTTCCAGATGCTGTATTTCTCGGGTTTCGGTATAGCTCTTCTCCTGCTTCTAGACGCTCTTCATTCATTTGATTAAAACCCTCAAATGGCAACACAATTTCTCCTCTTATATCAAATTTTGGCGGATAATCACCTTTCAGCTGCAATGGTACCGATTTAATCGTTTTTATATTTGCTGTCACCTCATCACCTTGTGTCCCATCTCCTCGTGTAACTGCTCTTAGTAAACTTCCGTTTTCATAGGTTAAACTAATAGAAGCTCCATCATATTTTAATTCACACGTATAAGTCACCTCGCCATCAACCATTTTTTTTATACGCTTTTCCCAATCTAATAAATCTTCTTTGGAGTAAGAGTTGTCTAATGAGTACATACGATGTTCATGAACTACGGTATTAAAATTTTTTGTCACCTCACCTCCAACTCGTAATGATGGTGAATTAGCATCATAAAACTCGGGATGAGCCTCCTCTAAGGCCTGAAGTTCTTTAAGTTTAATATCAAAATCAAAATCGCTTATGGTAGGATTATCTAAAACATAATAATTATAATTATGGTCTCGAAGTTCGTTACGAAGGCTAGTTATTTTTTGTTCTGTAGTCATTAAATTGGTCGTGAAAAAAGTTATCTTTAAAGCATCTAAATATACTAAAATGTCTTTCAAAAAAATTGCAGTTCTCTTTGTTTTTATTAGCTTTTTATCAAGTTGTAAAACCGAAGAGTATGTAACTGAGATTCCGCAAATTATCCCAATCCCAAGTAGTTTAGTTGTTAATCAAGGTTTTTTCTTAATCGATAAAACTATTAACATCACTTATGACGAGACCTTTGCAATATCTGGAGATTTTCTTCGGAAATTTTTAAAACAAGACACTAATATTGAGTCAACAAGTAGTTCTACTATTCAATTTATATTTGACGACACCATTGAAAATGATGAAGGTTATCAACTAGAGATTCAACCTTTTAAAATTATTATCAGCGCAAAGACAGATCGTGGTGCTTTTTATGCAGTACAGACCTTACGTCAATTATTACCTCCTGAGTTTGAAACCGGTTCATTTTCCGAAGAAAAACAGCGTATACAATGCATGACCATTACAGATGCTCCTCAATTTAAATATCGAGGTATGCATTTAGATGTTAGTCGTCACATGTTCTCTGCAGATTTTATAAAAAAATATATTGATGCTTTGGCAATGCTAAAAATGAACACGTTTCATTGGCATTTAACCGAAGATCAAGGTTGGAGAATTGAAATTAAAAAATACCCGAAACTGCAAGAAATTGCAGCTTATAGAAACGAAACGTTGATTGGTCATTACAGCGATCAACCACATCAATTTGATGGTGAACAATATGGTGGATTCTATACTCAAGAAGAGGTTAAAGATATTGTGGCTTATGCTCAAAGCAGGCATATAACTATCATACCCGAAATTGAAATGCCAGGACATGCACAAGCTGCTATTGCTGCATATCCTAATTTGGGTTGTACTGGAGAACAGGTAAATGTAGCTACAAAATGGGGCGTTTTTGAGCATATTTACTGTTCAAAAGATGAAACATTTGATTTTCTCGAAGATGTTTTAGATGAAGTTACATCGCTGTTTCCTAGTGAGTATATCCATATTGGTGGTGATGAAGCACCAAAAACAAACTGGAAAACGTGTGAGCAATGTCAAAACCGAATTAAAACCGAAGGCTTAAAAGACGAACACGAGCTTCAAAACTATTTTATTACTCGTATTGAAAAATACCTCAACTCAAAAGGCAAACAAATTATTGGTTGGGATGAGATTTTAGAAGGTGGTTTGGCTCCAAACGCAACAGTGATGTCGTGGCGTGGAACAAATGGTGCTGTAGCTGCAGCAAAACAAAAACACAATGTAATTATGACACCAACATCGCATTGCTATTTTGATTATTATCAATCTACAAATCCTGATGAACCTCTCGCCTTTGGTGGCTTTTTACCTTTAGAAAAAGTCTATAGTTTTAATCCTATTCCTGAGGAATTATCTACAGAGGAATCCAAATACATCTTAGGAGCACAAGGAAATATCTGGACCGAATACATCCCAACAGAGGATCAGGTTGAGTATATGGCTTTTCCACGTATTCTCGCAATGAGCGAAGTCGTTTGGTCTAAAAATGAAAATAAAGACTATTCTAATTTTGTAAAACGAGTAGAACATTTTAACAAGCGTTTAGATGTTTTAGACATCAATTATGCCAATCATTTATATGAAATTGAAGGTGAGCTCATTTCCGAAGAGAATAAGAATTACTACAAACTTTCTACAACATTAGAAGACAAAACCATCTACTACACTTTAGATGGCAGTCCTGTGAATCTGTTTTCTCATGTATATACAGAACCAATACCAATTACCGAAAGCACAAAAATTAAAGCTGCAGTTTTTAATACTGAAAAACGCCTTGGTAACGTATTTTCTGAAACGATAAATTATCACAAAGCAGTTGGCAAAAAAATTACCATTAATAAAACGCCTCATAAATCGTATACAGGAAGTGGTCCTGAAGGATTAATTAATGGCATTTCGGGAAGCGACTCTCGTTATGGTGATAAAGAATGGCTAGGATTTTGGGGAGAGGATATTGAGATTGTGATTGATTTGGGAGAGGAAATAGAAATTAATTCTATCGAGACAAGATTCTATAACGGAAAAGGACAATGGATTTATGCACCTAAAAATATTATAGCGTATTATGATGATGGCAGTAGCTCAAAAATTAATTTTTCTACAAGTGATGATATTATAATTAAAGCAAGTTTGGTAACTCATACTGGTTTAAGAGAAGGACTGAAAACACGATATATTAAATTAAAAGTTGAAAACTACGGTACAATACCAGATGGAAAACAAGGTGCAGGACAAAAAGCTTGGACGTTTATCGATGAAATAATTATAAACTAATATCTTGTTGTCATTCAGAGGAGTGAAATGACGTAGAAATCTTAATTATTAAATAAAACAATTAGATTGCAACGACCTAAAGGTCTTACAATGAAAGAAGATAATTTATGCTTTTAGAAATCTGTGCCAACTCATGCCAATCAGCAAAAAACGCTCAAATTGCTGGAGCAAAACGCATAGAACTCTGTAGTGAGTTATCTATTGGAGGCATTACACCTAGCTACGGATTAATAAAACAAGTCATTGACAATTTAGACATTGAAACCTTTGTATTAATTAGACCACGAAGTGGCAACTTCTATTATTCTGACGATGAATTCGAGATTATTAAAAAAGACATTCAAATTTGTAAAACGTTGGGTTGTCAAGGGATTGTTTCAGGAGTTTTAAATAAAGACAACACTATAGATATTGAAAGAACTCAAGAACTTATTGAACTCTCAAAACCATTACCATTTACGTTTCATCGTGCGTTTGATGTGGTTCCAAATCCGAAAGAAGCTTTAGAACAATTAATTAATTTGGGTGTTGAACGCGTTCTAACTTCAGGTCAACAACCAAAAGCAATTAACGGATTAGAAACCTTAAAAGCATTACATAAACAAGCAAAAAATAGAATTATAATTTTAGTGGGAAGTGGAGTTTCTTCGGAAAATACTCAGACTTTTAAAGATGCAGGTTTTGATGAAATTCATGCTTCAGCTACCGAAGTAATTTGTAAAGAATCTTCAGATTATTTTGGAAACACACCACAAACCGTGTCTGGTATAAAAGAAATTAAAGCCATTTTAAAAGCGATAAGATGAAGTATAGTGTATTTGTAGTTGTTCTAATCACTTTAATGAGTTGCCAACCAAAGCATGATTTACCATTAATGATTAATCTACATGAGAATTGGCAATTTAAAGCTGTGACAGATTCTGTTTGGCAAACTACAACGGTTCCTGGAAATGTACATTCAGATTTGCTGGAGCATAATCTAATTGAGCATCCTTTTATTGGAGCTAATGAAGATAGCCTACAATGGATTTCTAAAACCGATTGGGAATACAAAACTCAATTTTCTGTAGATAAAGAAACCCTTTACAAAAAACATATTGAGCTTAATTTTGATGGTTTAGACACTTATGCGTCGGTTTATTTAAATGACAGTTTGATTTTGGAGACTAATAATGCATTCAGAAAATTTTCGGTAGATGCAAAATCAATTCTAAAAGCTGAAAATAAATTACGCATACGTTTTGAGCACAGTTCAATTTCCGAAGAAAAAGAAAAGAACAATTTAGCCTACACACTTCCTGAAGGTAATCGCATTTTTACTAGAAAAGCACAGTTTCAATATGGTTGGGATTGGGGACCAAAACTAAATACGAGCGGGATTTGGCGACCTATTACCTTGAGTGCTTGGAATGATTTAAAAATTGATTATGCAAGCATAAAACAAATAACGCTTAACGATACATTATCTAACCTATATATTAAATTAGATTACAAATTAGATATAGAAAGTAAACTTATATATGAAGTTTATATTAGTGATGGTAGTATCCAAAAAATTTACGACCAAAACATTGCAGAACCTCACGAAGATATTTTCATACAAATTATGAACCCTAAACGTTGGTGGCCACACAATTTAGGTGAACCCTATTTGTACGATATAAAAGTTATTGTAAAAGATGACAAGAAAATTCTGGATAGTATTTCTCTAAAAAAAGGCTTACGAACTATTGAGCTCATCACTGAAAAAGATAGCATTGGAGAATCATTTTATTTTAAGGTAAATGATGTTCCTGTGTATGCAAAAGGTGCTAATTACATTCCGCAAAACAGTATGCAAAATAAAGTTACAGATGCGCATTATGAAAAATTATTAGATGATGTCGTTGATGCCAATATGAATATGTTGCGAGTTTGGGGTGGCGGAATCTATGAAAACGATATGTTCTATGATTTATGTGATGAAAAAGGGATTCTGGTTTGGCAAGATTTTATGTTCGCATGTGCCATGTATCCAGGAGATGAAGACTTTTTAGAAAATGTACAGCAAGAAGCGACTCAAAATATAAAACGTTTAGGCAATCACGCATCCATTGCACTATGGTGTGGTAATAATGAAAACTCCGAAGGTTGGCATCGTTGGGGCTGGCAGACAGACAGAAGTGATGAGGAGAAAGACGAGATTTGGAGCAACTATCTTAAAGTATTTGATTCTATTTTACCAAAAACGGTTAGCAATTTTACAGATACATCCTATTGGGAATCGTCTCCAAAATACGGACGAGGGAATCCAAAATATAAGACCGAAGGCGACGCTCACGATTGGTGGATTTGGCACGATGGCTATCCTTTTGAGCATTTAGAAGAAAACGTACCAAGATTTATGAGTGAGTTTGGATTTCAGTCGTTTCCAAGTTATGAAACGATTAGATATATTAACCAAAGTGATTCTATTGAGATTTCTACAGCAGGTTTTAAAAATCATCAAAAGCATAGTCGCGGATTTCAAATTATTGACGACTACATGAAACGCGATTTCCCAGTCCCAAATCATCCAGAAGATTATGTGTATGTGAGTCAGTTACTACAAGCCTATGGGATTACAAAAGGTATTGAAGCGCATCGTCGCGCAAAACCTTATAATATGGGAACGCTCTATTGGCAACTTAACGATTGTTGGCCTGCGGTTTCCTGGTCGAGTTTGGATGTCTTCGGAAATTGGAAAGCTTTACATTATCAGGCTAAAAAGAGTTTTGAAAATGTTTTAATTTCTTCGGAAATTGATGATAATATTTTACGAACTCATTTAATTAATGATAATCTAGAAGGCATAGGAAACACTCTACAAATAGACATTTTAGATTTTGATGGAAACATAATATGGAACAAAGTAGAAACATTTTATGCTGGGACAGACAACAAAATAGTTAATGAATTAGATATAAATAAACTCAACATTAACAAAGATGAAGTCGTTGTCGTTTCTAAATTTGGCAATTACACTTCCTACTTCTATCTAGCGAAACCAAAAGATCTAAAACTCAAAAAAGCACCAATCGAGCAAACTATAACTAAAACTGCTAACGGATTTAAAATCAAACTAAAAAGTACTACACTTCAGAAAAACGTATTCCTACATACTATAAAAAAAGGTCATTTTAGTGATAACTATTTTGACTTAATGCCTAACGAAACAATTGAAATCGAATTTAAAACAGAAGCGAATACATTGGTTGATTTGAAGATTAAAACCTTGAATAACTTACTGTGATGAGATGCTGAAACAAGTTCAGCATGACGAACGAGTTAACTATGAAATGACTTTAACTATTTTATTATTAAGTATAAACTAATTAAACTTCACCAACTTTGATAATTGAATCGAAATAGACTTCTAAACGCTTGTGTTCTTTCAATAAACTTGAGTAAAATGCTAAATATTTTATTTCCTTCCTCCTGACTCAATTCATGTAAATTATTTATTTTATTCTGATTAGCTAAATAGAACATAACCATATTGTATCCATTAGTTTCATCAGAACTTAGCAACTTAACATCTAATCCAAATTTTTCTTTAAATAGCGATTCATCATCTAGAGCGTAGTGATATTGTTGATGTGTTAAAATACCTTTTATATAAAATCTATTTGAAAATTCTAAAGAATCAATACCAAACCAATAATTATTTCCAACATTAATATTTGCGCCTTCATCATCATAAGAAATATTTATGTCGTATTCGTTTATTCCCAATATCTCAATTAATTTTTTTTCTATATTATTCCAAAAATCATGAATATCAATCTTGGAGACAATTAGATTAGATTTAATATATCGATTATAAAAATTTCTAATTTCTTCAAATTCCTCAAATGTTTCAGTTCGATAAGCAATATCTAATGAATTTTCATCAGAAAATTTATACAAATTCATTGAAGAAACTATTGCTGACTTTTCATTCAAATAAATTTTGCAGTGAAGATTTTTTATTGGTAGTGGAATAAATCCGTACCGTTCTATTTCAAGTTTAGCTTGTTCAGAATCTTCCCTGAAATAAAATTCAACTTCAATTTCTCTTGACTTTAACTCTAATAATGTTCTCTCTAGTTTCTTCCATTCAGATATTTTAACATAAGGTGATATAATTACAACTTCTTTATCTGCTTCATCCAGCAAGGTCATTATTTCACCGGATATTTGTTTAGGCTTAATTAATTTCATTTTTAGATTTAGATTTGGGCAGTTAAGCAAATATCAAAATTGATAAATATTTCTAAAACTACAAATCATTTCTTACCTTTTATCATCCTATCCTTTCCAAACATATCTTTTTTAAGCTCAATATCTTTGAAATTAAATTTTGTCATCAAATCTAACATTTCATTACCAAGATATTCGTTGATTTCAAAAAATAAAGATCCGTTGGCTTTAAGGTTGAGTTGTGCAAATTCACATATAGCTTTATAGAATTGCAATGGATTTTCGTCCTCTACAAACAATGCAAGATGTGGCTCGTTGTCTAAAACATTGGGTTGTATTTCTGCCTTTTCTAGGTTACGCACGTATGGTGGATTTGATACTATGATGTCATAATAATGAGATACTGAAACACCTTCAGCATGACGACTATTTAAAATATTGTCATGAACAAATTCAACATCAACGTCATTAAGCTTTGCATTTTGCTTAGCAATTTTCAAAGCATCTTCGGAAACATCTAAAGCTGAAACATTTGCTTTTGTAAGATGTTTTGCTAATGAAATTGCAATGCATCCTGTTCCTGTACCAATATCAAGAATTTTTAATTGAGATTCTTCTAGCTGAGATTCTTCGCTACGCTCTAAATGACTTTTAATTATCCAATCTACGAGTTCTTCGGTTTCTGGTCTTGGGATTAAGGTATGTTCATTTACTTTAAATGGCAATCCGTAGAATTCTGTTTCTCCAAGAATATATTGAATTGGTTTGTGCAATTTTAAATTTGCTAACGCTTCAAAAAGCGGTTGCTCCTCTTCTTTTGTGATTACATATTCTGGATGTATCACTAAATGAATACGCTTGAGATCTAAATAATGTTCAATCAAAATGTTGAAAAAAGAGTCGACTTCCTCTTTTCCGAAGAGAGCATCTAATTCATTATGATAAATAGTAAGAATGTCTTTTAAAATCATAATGCTTTTTCCATCCAAACACCACATGAGTAGTGTCCTGTATTACCTAAAGGTTGGTTTCTATGTGTAAATCCGTAAGTTTCATAAATATGTATTGCAGCTTTAAGCTCAGGTATTGTTTCTAAATAACACTTGTTATAACCAAATTCTTTAGCAGCTTCTAAGCATTTTTCAATAAGTTTCTTACCAAAGCCTTTACCTCTAACTAAAGACGAAAAATACATTTTTTGCAACTCACAAACATTACCATCGTAATCTTTAAGTTGCTTTATACCACCACCTCCTAAAACCTGTTTTTCGTTTGCTACCACAAAATAAACTGCATTATCTTCTTTATATGCTTCGTACATAAAAGGTGTTTCGGCATCTTCATATGCAGTTCCTGTTAATGGTAGATTAAAATCTTTAAAACAACTTTTTATGACTGCTTCTACCTGAGGATTATCCTCTGGACGAATTTCTCTAATTACTATGGCTTCTTCACTCAACTTATTATAGTATTTTTGCGCTGTGAAGATACAGATAAATCTATTTTAAGAACATGCGTAAACTCATTTTATTATTAACAGTAACCATCACGATGATGAGTTGCTCTGTAAACGAAAAACCAATTTTTAAAGGTATTGAAGATATAGAAGTTGTAGATTCTAACTCACAAATAATTACGCTAACTGCTACTGCTCTTTTTGAAAACCCAAACGATGTTGGTGGCAATTTAAAGAGTGATGATATTTCTATTTATGTGAACGATATTAAATTAGCTAAACTATCTTCGGAAAGTTTTGACGTTCCAGCGCGAAAGGAATTTACGATACCATTAAAAGTAGATATTAGTACAGATAGTATTTTAAAAATGAGAGGTACTGATGCAATTGGTTCGCTACTATCGAGTTTAATTAATAAGCAAATTAAAGTGCAATATAAAGGAGACATCGTTTATAAAACGTTTGGATTTTCATACACTTATCCTATTGATGAAACTGAAATGGTTAAACTAGACTATTGAAAACTCACGAAACTTATATAAAACGCTGTATTGAAATCGCCAAAAGCGGTTTAGGCATCACTGCTCCAAACCCTATGGTTGGTAGCGTTATTGTACACAACAACAAAATTATTGGTGAAGGTTATACGAGTGCTTATGGTGGACATCACGCAGAAGTGAATGCAATCAACTCTGTAGAAAACAAAGAATTGCTCAAAGACGCGACGCTTTATGTGACATTGGAACCTTGTTCTCACTTCGGAAAAACGCCTCCTTGCAGTGATTTAATTATAAAGCATAAAATTGCGAATGTCGTTATTGGCTGTGTTGATGATAATCCTGAAGTTGCAGGAAAAGGTATAGCAAAACTGAAAGCTGCTGGATGTAATGTCACAGTTGGTATACTAGAAACCGAATGTAAAGCTCATCACAAACGCTTTTTTACGTTTCACAATAAAAAGCGTCCTTATATTATATTAAAATGGGCTCAAACTGCAAATGGGTTTATTGCACCTTTAGAAAAAGACGAAAAGAAACCCGTTTGGATTACCAATAAATACTCCAGACAATTAGTACATAAATGGAGAGCCGAAGAACAAGCTATTTTGGTTGGCACTAATACCGTAATTGAAGATAATCCAAGTTTAACGGTTCGTGATTGGACAGGTAGCAATCCTATTCGTGTAGTTATAGATAGAGAATTAAAATTATCTCAAGAACTTTCGGTGTTTAGCGCTGACACTGAAACCATAATTATTTCACAAAAAGATATTGATTTTAAAAATAACGTAGCAAAACAAGTCGCGACACATTTACATTTAAAAAACATAAACTCTGTAATCATAGAAGGAGGATCTAAAATGCTTCAAACCTTTATTGATGCAAATTTATGGGATGAAGCTCGTGTGTTTACAGGACCTACAACTTTTAAAAATGGAATTAAAGCACCTAAATTTGAAGGAAAGCTCATTTCCGAAGAAAAAATAACAGACGATACATTACATATATATGTCAACAATTAAAACACTCATTTTCGATTTTGGAGATGTATTTATCAATTTAGATAAGCAAGGCGCTATGACAAATGCGTTAGAATTATTTGAAGTCGATGAATTACCCGAAGAACTCGTTTCTATAAATACCTTATACGAGCAAGGGTTAATTTCTACGGAAGAATTTATTGAGTTCTACACAGATAATTTTCCTAAACTGTCAAAAAAAGAAATCATAGACGCTTGGAATTATATCTTAAAAGATTTTCCTCAGCACAGATTAGAATTTATAAAACAACTTGCTAAAGACAAGACTTATAAACTAATATTATTGAGTAATACTAACGATTTACATATTAGTTGGATTGCTAAAAACGTATCTTTTTATGAAGATTTTAAAGCGTGTTTTGATAAATTTTATCTCTCTCATGAGATTTATTTAAGAAAACCTAATGCAGATATTTATGAATTTGTATTAGGTGAAAATAAGCTAAATGCAAACGAGTGTATTTTTATTGATGACACTAAAGACAATACAGATACTGCTGCAGCTATGGGATTAAACGTATGGCATATTGATGAAACCAAACAAGACATCGTAGATTTATTTACTATTAATAAAGAGTTATTTTGATTTATTTACTACTAAGCATCTTAGCCTCTACGTTTATATTTATAATTTTTAAATTATTTGAAAAATATAATATCAACACGCTTCAAGCTATTGTAATTAATTATTTTATGGCTTGTATTATTGGCTTAGTCATGTATGATGAGCCTATAAATATAAACACTATCATTACCTCAAAATGGATTTATGGCGCCATTGGATTAGGATTTTTATTCATTGCTATATTTAATGTCATGGCATTAACAGCACAGCGCAACGGTCTCTCTGTAGCGTCTGTAGCGTCAAAAATGAGTGTTATTATCCCAATAATATTTGGAATATATGTTTATAACGAAGGTGCTGGTTTACAAAAAATTATTGGTATTGTATTGGCATTGGTTTCTGTCTACTTGAGCTCTATTAAATCAAAACATATAAATGAGCCTAGTAAAAGCATTTTGTTACCCATCTTATTATTTTTTGGGTCTGGCGCAATAGATACATCTATAAAATATATAGAGACAACATATTTACCAGAAAATGGTATACCTATTTTTTCGGCTACAATTTTTGCATTCGCATTTGTTATAGGTTCTTGTATTTTAATTTTTAAAGCTCTAAAAAAATCTTTAAAATTTCCGCTTAAAACCATAGTAGGTGGTATAGCTTTAGGTATTGTAAACTACTGCTCTATTTACTTTTTACTTAAAGCACTTAATCATGAGAGTTTAGAAAGCTCAACTTTATTTACAGTAAATAATGTAGCCATAGTTATGATATCTACACTTTTAGGTTTACTCTTATTTAAGGAGCACATTTCTAAAATTAATTGGGCAGGCATTTTATTGGCTATCGTTTCTATAGTAATTGTAACTTTAGCATAAATGGAAATTACAGACATTTATAAAACAATAACCAAACCATCTCCCGAAGTGCTATTTAAGGATAGAAATAGTAAGTTTTATGGATATGCGTTTCCTATTTCTTCGGAAGATGAAGTCAAACAACATATAGAAGATCTTAAAAAACAACACCATCAAGCGAGACATTGGTGTTACGCATACCAATTAGGAAAGCAAGAACAAGACTATGTTTTTAGAGCCAATGATGATGGAGAACCTAATAATAGCGCAGGAATGCCAATTTATGGGCAAATACAATCTTTTGAAGTTACTAACATACTTATAGTTGTAGTACGATATTTTGGTGGCACCAAACTTGGTGTTGGAGGATTAATTAATGCGTATAGAACTGGAGCACAATTAGCACTAGAAGCTTCTAAAATTGTTACTAAAACAGTTAATGTTGATTATGCCATTTCTTTTGATTATAAAAACATGAATAAAGTCATGAGAATAGTTAAAGAGAAAAATTTAAATATTATAAATCAAACTTTAGAATTAAGTTGCGAAATTATAATTTCGGTAAGATTAAAAGATGCGAACGCTATTTTTGAAATTTTTGATACACTTTACGAAATAAACATCAAGAATTTGAACGATTAAATTTGCAGTTTGTCTAAAATATATTTTGGACATCTTGTAGGTCGATTCTTAACAACGTCCATAAATACTAAAATAGAATTTCCGGTCGCTAAAATTTCATTGTTCTCATTTAAGATTTCATAATCAAATTCTATTTTTACAGTTGGCGTTTTAACGAGTTTAGTTTTAACTTTAATGAGATCGTCATAACGTGCTGACTTTTTGTAATTTATACTTAAAGAAACAACTGGCAACATAACTCCTTCTTCCTCCATCTTTCTGTAAGACAAGCCCATACTTCTTAACCACTCTGTTCTACCTATCTCAAAATATTGAGCATAATTACCATGATAAACAACTCCCATTTGGTCAGTTTCTCCATAACGCACTCTAAATTGTATTTCATCGTATTTGGAATGATTCTCCATATTTTCTGATATTTTTTTTGTAATTTCGATTCGAATTAAACATGAGAAAAAATTTCTAATTAATCAACTTCTTTTGATTTTTTTATTAAGAAATTTGTTCACATATTTGTCACCTAAAATGTTTGAAGAGAAACTCAGATTTCTCTTTTTTTTGCTAACTAACGAACAATACAAAATTAACTTAAAGAATGGATGTAACTGCGAAATCGGTATGGGATAACTGTCTTTCATTTATTAAAGATAATATTCAACCTCAAGCTTACAAAACCTGGTTTGAACCTATAATAGCAGTTAAGCTAACAGATAATGCCTTAAGCATCCAAGTACCTAGTAAATTTTTCTATGAATGGTTAGAAGAGCACTACGTTAAAATTTTAAAAGTAGCGCTAACAAAACAGTTAGGAGAATCTGCAAAATTGGTTTACGTTATCAAAATGGAAAACACATATGGTAATAAGCAACCATTTACAGAAAAAATTCCTAGCTCAAACCGTGGCGCTTTAAAATCTCAAGACGTAGACGTACCATTAAATAATAAAAATCCACAACTCAAAAATCCATTTGTAATTCCTGGAATTAGAAATGTAAAAATTGAATCACAACTTAACCCTAATTATAGTTTCGAGAATTTCTTAGAAGGAGATTCTAACCGTTTGGCAAGAAACGCAGGATTAGCAGTTGCAAACAAACCTGGAGGCACGTCATTTAATCCATTATTAATTTTTGGAGGAGTTGGTCTAGGAAAAACACATTTAGCTCATGCTATTGGTGTAGATATCAAAGATAAATATCCTGAAAAAACGGTTTTATATATTTCTGCGGAAAAGTTTACACAACAATATATAGATTCTGTTAAAAAGAATAATAGAAACGATTTTATTCATTTCTATCAAATTATAGATGTATTAATTATAGATGACGTACAGTTCTTATCTGGAAAATCAGGAACTCAAGATGTATTCTTCCATATATTTAATCATCTACATCAAAACGGAAAACAAGTTATATTAACGAGTGATAAAGCTCCTGTTGATATGCAAGATATAGAACAACGTTTATTATCTCGTTTTAAATGGGGACTTTCGGCAGAATTGCAAAGTCCAGATTTTGAAACAAGAGTTTCAATTCTTAAAAACAAACTCTATAGAGATGGTGTAGAAATGCAAGATGACATTATCGAGTATGTTGCAAAACATATTAAAACCAACGTTAGAGAATTAGAAGGTGCAATCATATCTTTAATTGCTCAATCATCTTTCAACAAAAAAGAAATTACAATAAATCTAGCCAAAGAAATTGTAGAGAAATTTGTTAAGAATACAAAACGCGAAGTTTCTATTGACTATATACAAAAGGTTGTTTCAGATTATTTCCAGATGGATGTAAGCACATTACAATCTAAAACAAGAAAACGCCATATTGTACAAGCCAGACAACTAGCAATGTTTTTTGCTAAAAAATACACTAAAGCCTCTTTAGCTAGTATTGGTTCTCAAATTGGCAAACGTGATCATGCAACCGTACTTCATGCTTGTAAAACTGTTGATAATTTATCATCTACAGATAAGCAATTTAGAAAATACGTAGAAGATCTCTCTAAAAAATTATCCTTATAATTTACTTATTATGACGAGTATTCTAATGGTTTGTTTAGGCAATATATGTCGCTCTCCATTAGCTCATGGTATATTAGAATCAAAGTTACCTAAAGATCAATTTTATGTAGACTCAGCAGGTACTGCTAATTATCACGTAGGTGATCTACCAGACCAACGCTCAATAGCAGTTGCCAAAGCAAATGGTATCGATATAACACATCAACGTGGCAGACAATTTAAAGTAGCAGACTTTGACACTTTTGATTATATCTACGTCATGGATCATTCTAATTTTGAGAATGTTATCAAACTTGCAAGAAATACTAATGATATCGCAAAAGTAAAACTCATTTTAGAAGTTGATGATACTATCACAGATAAACGCGTACCAGATCCTTATTATGGAGGAGACTCTGGTTTTGTCAATGTTTTTGAGCTTTTAGATACTGCTACGAGCATTATTTCTAAAGATCTCTTAAAGCCTTCCTCAAATTAATTGATATAGCTAACGCTTATTTTTTTGTATTTTGTAAAAAATTCCTGAAAATGAAAAAAATTACATTTTTAATCGTTTCCTTTTTTGCGTCATTAACATTTGCTCAAGAAATTGTTTTAGAATCATTTTCTACAGGCCTATCAAGTCCTGTAAACATAAAGCATGCTGGAGATGACAGACTCTTTGTTGTAGAAAGAGATGGTATTATAAAAATCATTAACGCAGATGGCACTGTAAACTCTACAAATTTTTTAGACATTAATGATAGAGTTGTAGATTTTGGTGGTGAGCAAGGTTTATTGGCTGTGGCATTTCATCCAGATTATGCTACAAATGGTTTTTTCTATGTTAACTATATAGATAATAATCAAGATACAGTAATTTCTAGATTTACACGTAGTTCATTTGGTGTAGCAGACCCGAACTCTGAGGTTGAATTAATAAGCGTAACGCAACCTTTTTCTAATCACAACGGTGGAGATTTACATTTTGGACCGGACGGTTACTTATATATTTCATTAGGTGATGGAGGTTCTGGTGGAGATCCAGGAAATAGAGCTCAAAGCTTAAATACTTTATTAGGTAAAATACTAAGAATTGATGTGGACGTAACAGAAGCTCAAATAGCTGCTGGAACCACATATCTCATACCTGCAGACAACCCATTTATAAGTGACACCGCAGCTTTAGACGAAATTTGGTCTTTTGGACTAAGAAATACCTGGAAATTCTCATTTGATAGAACCACAGGAGATTTATGGTCTGCAGATGTGGGCCAAAATCAAATAGAAGAAATTAATAAAGCCGATGCATCATCTACTGGAGGCGAAAATTATGGTTGGAAATGTTTTGAAGGTAATAGCGTTTTTCAAAATTCAACATATTGCAACACAATTAATCACGAAACTCCTGTAGCGCAATACACTCACAGTAGTACAGGTGGTTGCTCTATAACTGGTGGTTATGTTTATAGAGGTGCAACGCAAACCACTTTACAAGGTTTATACTTTTTTGCAGATTTTTGTTCAGATGATATTGGTTATGTTGAAGAAACTACTCCAGGTAATTATGATATCACTTTTGTAGAAGATCTCTCTGGTATAGGCATCTCTGCTTTTGGAGAAGATGTAAATGGAGAGTTGTACGTTGTAAGTTTATTTCAAGGATCTATTTTTAAAATGAACGAAGAGCTTTTAAGCGTAGATGAACAGTCAATTACAGAAATTAAAATGTATCCAAATCCAGCAAAAAATCTTTTAACTATAGATGCATCAAACACCTCAAATCAAGTAGCCTCAATTACAATTCATGATTTACAAGGAAAATTAATTCTAACACAGTCAAACTTTGAGGATCAAATGATTAGAATCTCTACGGAAATGTTAACTACCGGATTGTACCTCATAGAAATTAAAAATTCTAAAGGTAATAGAAGCATACGTAAACTTATGATTGAGTAATAATGACAAACAACTTTGGAAAACTTTATCTTATTCCTACACGACTTGGAGACAATCCTCCTTTAGAAGTCTTGCCTATTTCAGTAAAAAAAATCATTGAATTACTAGATGATTATATTGTTGAGAATGAAAAAACTGCTCGCAGGTTTATAAAAAAAGTAGATTCTCGAAAACAACAATCTACTTTAAAATTTAAACTGTTAAATAAATATACACTTCCCGAAGAGACACAAAATTTTCTTGACGATTGTAAAAACGGTAAATCAATGGGTTTACTATCTGAAGCTGGTTGTCCTGGTATTGCAGATCCTGGTGCAGACATTGTAAAATTAGCACACGAAAACAATATACAAGTTGTGCCACTCGTTGGGCCATCTTCTATTGTATTAGCTTTAATGAGCTCAGGAATGAATGGTCAATCATTTGCTTTTAATGGTTATATACCAATTGATAAAGCCGAACGTAAAGCATCACTTAAACGATTAGAACGTTTATCTTTTGAACAAAATCAAACCCAATTATTTATAGAAACTCCATATCGTAATAATAAAATCCTAGAAGATATTTGCGCTATATTACATCCTAATACGAGAGTTTGCATTGCTTGTGATATTACATTACCTTCAGAATATATTAAAACAATGACCGTTAGCGAATGGAAACATGCTAAGGTAGACTTACATAAGCGACCAGCAATATTTGTAATTCACAAAGATTAAAATGAGACCTAAAATTCTTATAATAATCTTATGCATAACTTCTAATTTTTATGCTCAAGAAAAGGATTTTTATGTTACAGATAACTCTTATCATAATTTATACAAAACGAATAATGTAAAAACTATAACAACTTATAATACCAATACATTAAGTGATTATAGCGATGAAAGAGTTTTAGAAAGCGTTGTACAAATTGACAGAGAAGGCAATATTATAAAAGAAGTCGAGTATGGAGAGAATGGTGAAATTGATATAGAAATAAGTCATACATATAATAATAATCATCAAATACAACAAACAGACTGGTTATGGCATGATGACAACAGTCTTGATATCACAACTTACACCTATAGTAAAAACGGTAGATTGAAAAAAAGTTGTGATTATTATAAAAAAATAAACACGCAAAATTTTGTATTAGAAAACTGCGACTCTTATAGCTATAAGAAAAATAGTATAGATAAAGTTAAATCTTCAAAAAACAATACAATTACATATTACTTCAAGAAAAACGATAGTATCATATCTAAATACAACAGTGAAAACAAATTTGTAAGTAACTATATCAATGGAAATATTGTACTACTTCATTTAAATAATAGCATAAGCACATTTTATAGAAACTCATTAAATCAAACAACTAAGATAATTACACGAGATATAGAAGGCTACCTAGTAGAAACTTATGAGTTTGAGTATAATGTAGGATTACTCAATAAAATCTTAAAAATGAATAATGTTGGAGCTGTGCATGAAATTTCAAAAATAGAATATGAATATTATCATTAATTGTGTCTAAACAGGGTACAAAAAAAAAACAGAAAGCATAAAATCAACTTTCTGTTTTAATAATTAATGAGTTTTAATATAAAGCTTCTTACAAAATGGCTTTTGCTTTTTTATCTGCTTCTATAAATGACGTATCGTAACCAGAAAACTTTTTCATGTAATATTTTACCGAAGACCCATATGCATCGGCTTTGTTTGTTTTCCCGTAGCTTCTTAAAAACTTCTTCACACTTCCTGGTCCTGCAAGATGTGCAGCTGCCAAAATTCCAGATTCAGTAATTTTTACACCACTAATTTTTTTACCTTCAAATCGTTTTATATCTTTTCTTAGTATCCATTTGTTGCGTTCAGCATTGGCTAAAAATGCTTTCTCTTGAAGTTCTGGATTATACAAAAACTGGTTAGGATTATAAATACCTATAAGTTTTAACGTCTCTGCACCAAATTGATATTTTCCTAAATAACCTAAAGTATTTACAGAAAAATAATTACCTCTAGACTCTTTGAATGCCAGTGCTTCTTTAAAACCAATATAAGATTTCCCCAAATATGGAAAATATACATAAGTTGATTGAAAAGGATTTGATAATTGAATTTGCTCAAAATCTACATCATCATTTAAAGAGGTTAAATTATGACTCATATCATAATTAAGTTCTAAACCTGCAGTAGAATAATCTTCAAAATTTAATGAATTTTGAGGTTTAAGAGCCAAGAAAAGCATGGCGCAAATAGCTAATGGAACAACGAAATAATTACTTACTTTTTTTATCATAAAGCTTATTTTCTTTAAGACCTAATGTCCCCTAAACAGTCCTAAAATTTCAGCATGCAAATATACGCTTTTTTTTAACTTACTGAAAATAAGCTGTTAAAGTGTTGTTAAAAGTAGATATAGTGGAGCTTTGCGCCATTTATTCGATCGTACGAAATCGTTGGAGCAGGTACTTTAATTACGTTTAAAACGTCAAATACGGTTCGTAAAAGTCTAGATTTTGTCTGTACCCTACTCAAATCTACGTCTAAACTTAAGTAAAATTGACGCCTTCTATTTTGAGTTATAAATAGATTATCAACATTCTCTGTTTTACCAGTTAACATTCCCTCTGCTCCATAACCAAAAGCAATATTTAACCATTTAGGTATGTTTCTGTTTTTAAAAAAAGAATTGACATTTGCACTCAACCAATACGTTTGACCATTGTAATCTTTAAGAATTTCTTCTAAAAAACCATCGCCCAATTTATCTGGTCTTTGTTTGGCAAAATGGGTTTGATGAAATGAGTATTTTAAAGTAATCCGTTGCTCATCCCATAATAATTCTTGTCCTACATACAATCCTGTTCCTGTAACATTGGCTGCCATATCAGACCATGAAAAACCCCATTCTTGAGAATAACCATCAAAAATTTCTACAGCAGTTAAAAAACCTAAACCTAAAGTGGCTCCATAAATAAGTTGATCATTTTTATTAACACCTGCCCAATTGAGTGCGTTAGCTCCTACTCTTCCTAATTGATATGATGAAAACACGTGTCCTAATTTGTCCATTTGTAACCATTCATTAGCATCATTGACAGTTTTAAATTTTGACCGTTCAAAATCTGCGTACCATAATTGATCTAAACCAATTAAAGTTAGTGACGCCAAAGACGCTTCAGTAATAACAACAGCATTTCTTCGTGATGTATTAAGAGTATCACTTGGTTTTAAAAATGAGTTTAATCCAGTCTCAACTTTCGCCTGAGTTTGAGATTGCAACTCTAGACTAAAAAAAATTACAGAAAAACATAAAATTAGAAACTTAAAACGTTTCATAATCTCTATTTATTTATGCCTTGAGAAGATAAATAACTATGATATTCTCTTGCATTAGCATTATGTTGACTCAATGTTTTTGCAAATTTATGGTAGCCTAATTTTTTAGCATCTGCAACAAAATATAAATATTTATGCTTTTCATAATTAAGAACAGCATCTATTGCAGATACATCTGGCATGGCTATTAAACCTGGAGGCAAACCTAAATTCTTATAGGTATTGTAAGGTGAGTCAATCTCTTTATGCTTATTAAGTACACGCTTTATTAATGTATTTCTATACTCTGGCAATTGATAAGCTGCAAATTTTAAAGTAGGATCTGCTTGTAATGGCATACCAATTTTTATTCTATTTAGATAAACTCCAGCAATTCTTGGCTGTTCGCTTGCTTGTTTAGATTCTTCATGCACTATAGATGCTAGTGTCATTACCTGATCTCTAGATAAACCAATAGCTTTAGCTTTAGCATTTCTACTTTGATTCCAAAAACGATTATACTCTTTAAGCATACGGTCTCGAAATCCATCTGCAGATGTGTTCCAGAAAAACTCATAGCTGTTTGGTATATACATACCAAGAGCTGTTTTATTTGTAAATCCGCTAGCCTTTAAAAACTCAGGATCTGTCATAGCATTTAAAAGTGATAAACTATCTGCTTCAATTTGACCACTAATACGACCTGCTAACTTTGATAATTTTTCCTGATTATTAAATGCAATTTTTAAGGGCAAATTATTACTTCTAATTGAGTTTATAATATCATTATTACTCATCCCTTTTTTTATAACAAAACGACCTGCTTTAAGGTTGGTAGTATATTTCTTTTGTTCTGCCAAAGCATCAAAAGCATCAATATTATTTAAAAGTGGCTCTAACTGCTCTCTTACATCTGCATAATTTGCATTTGACCGTACAAAAATATACGCATTTTCATTATTAAATGCGGTATTGGGTGCCAACATAGCATTATAAATATAATAGCCAATCACTCCTGCTATAATTAAACCAATGATGGCAATTGCCCAAAGTATTTTTTTAATGTACATTTAATATCGTTTGTAATAAGTATTCATTTTTATAAGAACCATTAACATAGTTCCAGTCTTTTTTTAATCCTATGATTTGAAAACCTTGATTTTTAAACAACTTTAAACTGTGTTCATTTTCTTCGGAAACATTACAATACAATTGATGTAAGTCTAAATGTGATTTACAATAGCTTGTCAATAATTGTAACGCTTCTTTTCCGTAGCCTTTTTGTCTTTGAACAGCATCTTTAATTAAAATCCCAATACCTGCTCTTCTATTTTTAAAATCGAAATCAAACAGATCAATCATGCCTAGTGCAAGATCATTGATATCACAAATTACTAATCGCAATTGTTTGACTTCATAGATATCTTTATGAGCGTGATCTAGATATTGTTTTATTAAAAACTTAGAATATGGTGTAATAGTATTACTAATTTCCCAAATATCTTGATTATTCTCTATGTCATGAATAAAATCTAAATCTTCTGGCTCTAATGCTCTCAAATAAATATGTTCTCCTTTGAGTGTAATCATTATATAGAGCCTTTAAAAACTTGTGTAGCAGGACCAGTAAGCCAAATGTTTTTATAACCTGATGCAGCTTTATCAAATGACACTTTTAAATCGCCTCCTTGAGTTTTGAGCGTAATATTATTTTTTTCGGTTTCTCCAATATAATTCATTGCTAATGCTACTGCTGTAACACCTGTGCCACATGATAATGTTTCATCTTCTACTCCTCGCTCATAAGTTCTTACCGCAAAAGTATCTACGGAAATTTTAGATACAAAATTAACATTGCTACCACTTTGGTTATAAGGCGCTCCATAGCGAATCTTATTTCCGAAGAAAGCCACATCAAAATTTGATAAATCCTCTTGTATTTGGACATGATGAGGACTACCTGTGTCTAAAAAAACATGTGTGTTATGATTGTCTATGGTGTCAACATTTTGCATCTTTAGACTTATTAAATCATCATCAATTTTTGCGTCGTGCAAACCGTCAATAGCAAGAAAGGTAGTTTTATCTTTTATAACACCTAGAAATTTTGCAAACGCTGTTATGCAACGTCCACCATTGCCACACATAGAACTCTCATTTCCATCTGCATTAAAATAAACCATCTTAAAATCATAAGTGTCATGATTTTCTAACAGTATTAAACCATCTGCACCAATCCCAAATCGTCTATCACATAAGAAAGCAATTTGTTTAGTATTTGTCGTATCAAACGTTTGTTGACGATTATCAATCATCACAAAGTCATTACCTGTACCTTGATATTTGTAAAAAGTAAGTTTCATTGCGCACAAATATAGCAATTATGAATCGAAAATTAGACTGTTAAATGAGCGTTAATAATGACGTTAAAAATCGTTAAAGTTAAATCTCCAAGTCAATAATTAGTTAATTTTAATCGTTAATAATTTTACATAACATAAAAAACTTAATAACTAATGAAAAAGATTTTAACCTTAGTATTTGTTGCTGTGTTGGGTGGAATGATTGCTTTATCTGCCTACACTATTTTTTTAGAAAAAGACCAAATTGTAACGATTGATAACAATAAAGAACAACCGTCTTTTTTAAATACAAATTATAATTCTAATGCTATTAACGCTATAAATACTAATGCGCCAGATTTTACGCTTGCTGCAGAAAATACTGTGCACGCTGTTGTACATGTTAAAAATACTGCACTTGTAAATAGCAGACCTACAATTGAGGATCTTATTTACGGACGCCAATCTCGCCAACAAGCACAGGTAGGAACCGGAAGTGGTGTGATAATTTCACCAGACGGATACATTATTACAAATAACCACGTTATTGCAGGATCTAATAAAATTTCTATAACACTTAATGACAATCGTACATTTGATGCTCAGTTAATTGGTACAGATGAAAAAACAGATATTGCTCTTTTAAAAATTGAAGCTGATGATGATTTACCATCTGTAGAATTTGGTGACTCAGATACTGCAAAAGTTGGTGAGTGGGTTTTAGCTGTAGGTAATCCTTTTAATTTAACATCTACGGTAACTGCAGGTATTATAAGTGCAAAAGCGCGTGACTTATCTGGTAGAAACTCACAATCTTTTATACAAACAGATGCTGCGGTTAACCCAGGAAATTCTGGAGGTGCATTAGTAAACTCAAAGGGACAACTTATAGGAATTAATACCGCTATCTCATCACAAACTGGATCTTATATTGGGTACTCATTTGCAGTACCTAGCAACATAGCAAAAAAAATAATACAAGATATCATTGAATATGGAGATGTACAAGAAGGTGTTTTAGGGATATCTATTTTAAATAGAAATTCTAAAGAAGCTTTAGAAAAAGGAGTAAATGAAATTGAAGGTGTGTATGTCTCTGAGGTTGAAGACAAAAGTGGAGCTAAAATAGCTGGTATTAGAAATGGTGATATTATTAAAAAATTAGATAATATTAATATCAACAAGTTTACAGATTTGAGTGGCTATTTAAAAACTAAGCGCCCTAATGATGTAGTTAATGTAGAAGTACTTAGAAACGACGAAATAAAATCAATACCTGTAACACTTTCTAAGAGTGACATTATAAGTGTAGATTTTATTGATATGGAATTACGTAATCTACCAAAGGCTTTTAAAAAGAAAACAGACATTAATGAGGGTGTTTTAGTGCAATCAAATAAAAACATGTTTTTATATTCAAAATTAGGTATTAGACCTGGTTATATTATTACTGGCATCAACGATACACCAATTAAAACAGTAGAAGATATTTCTAATTTTGTAGCAAAATATGGTAGCAATGCTCAGGATAAAATTTTTAAACTTGAGTATATGAATACTAACTTAGAGCGTAAAGAAGTTATTTTTAGGTAACATAAATAATAGCAGATTAAACCCTTCAAAATGTAAAATTTTGAAGGGTTTTTTATTTTTTAAAAATAAGTTACGAAAACGTTTGAAATATACTATTTTTGCAAAAAATTTTAAACAACACAACATTAAATTAAATACAATGGGTTTGAACGGAACTTACGAAAATGAACTCGCTTTTCAAGCAGATCGAAGACGAGCTACAGTAGAATTTATTAAAATTGTTAGCGACCTTTGGTATGACAAATCAATAGAACTGGTGCTTTTTAGAAACCAGTTAATTGATCGTAATGTAAGCGAAATTTTAAATCTTCATGAGTATGCTGGAGAATTTGTACAAAAACCGATTTCAATTTTTGACTCGGTAGAAATTGCTCAAGCTATTTTAGCTTTAGACTTACCTCCTGCTAAATTAGATATTGGAAAATTAACTTACGAGTTTCATTTAGAAGATCAAAAATACAGTAATGCTACTGGTTTTGTTGCAGACAAATTAAAAGATGCTAAAAAGAATAAAGCTATTGAGCCTAAAGATGTAATACTTTATGGTTTTGGTAGAATTGGTCGTTTAGTAGCTAGAGAATTAATGACCCGAACTGGTAAAGGTAGCCAATTAAGATTAAGAGCTATCGTTACACGTGGTGCTATAGATGCAACCGTTTTAGAAAAAAGAGCGTCATTATTGCGTAATGATTCTGTCCATGGTGAATTCTCAGGAACTGTAACTGCAGATTTAAAAAATAGCGCACTCATTATTAATGGTACAACTGTTAATGTTATTTCTGCAAACGCTCCAGAAGATATAGATTATACTAAATATGGTATTAACAATGCATTGGTGATTGATAATACTGGTGCCTTTAGAGATGACGAAGCTTTAAAGAGACATTTAAAATCTAAAGGTGTAGAAAAGGTATTATTAACTGCGCCAGGAAAAGGAGTACCAAATATTGTACACGGTGTTAACCACTTAGAGCACAATCCTGATAAGGTTAATATATTTTCGGCAGCATCTTGTACAACGAATGCAATCACTCCAGTTTTAAAGGCTATGGAAGATACCTTTGGAGTAACTAGTGGTCATTTAGAAACAATTCATGCATATACTAATGATCAAAATTTAGTAGATAATTTCCACGGAAAATATCGTCGTGGTAGAGCTGCAGCACTTAACATGGTTATTACAGAAACTGGTGCAGGCAAAGCAGTAACTAAAGCGTTACCATCATTTGAAGGCAAATTAACATCTAATGCTATTAGAGTTCCTGTACCAAATGGATCTTTAGCAATACTTAATTTAGAGTTAGAGAAAGAAACATCGGTAGAGAGTATAAATACAATTATGAAAAAATATGCTTTAGAAGGTAATCTTGTTGAGCAAATTAAATATGAAATGAATGATGAGTTGGTATCTAGTGATATTGTAGGTTGCTCTGCACCTGCTATCTATGATAGTAAAGCTACAATTGTTAGACCAGATGGAAAGAATGCTATTTTATATATTTGGTATGATAATGAGTATGGTTACAGTCATCAGGTAATAAGATTAGCAAAATATATTGCTAAAGTAAGACGTTTTGCTTATTACTAGTAGAATATAAATTTAATATTAAGATCCCATTTTTATTTAAAATGGGATTTTTTTTGTGCTTAGAAGCAACCTTTTGACCTTTTTTGTATCTACATTTTATAATTGAATCTCAATAACTATGAAATTAAATCCAATTGCAATTTTATTACTATGTTGCAGTCTCACATTCCAATCGTGCTGGTTAACAAATACAGAAGATGACATACCACCTCAAATTCAAGATTATTATGAACCCGTAATTATGGAACGATCTATATTTCATACCACTACCACCTTGCAAACTACTGCAGAAGTTATTGTTAATTCTGGTAAAATCTATGTGAAAGACAATTACATTTTTATAAATGAACGCAATAAAGGTTTTCATATTATTGATAACACAAATCCAGAAAACCCACAAAATATAGCATTTCTAAATGTCCTGGGATCTTCAGATTTGACAATTAAAGGCAATGCTATATACGTCAACAACGCTACAGATTTGCTGGCTTTATCTTTAGATATACAAAATGGCACTATGGAGATAACCAAACGTGTACCTAACGCTTTTCCTCAGATAACTTCACCATTTGGTAATGTATACTATGGTTCTAATGAAGATGAAGTAGTCGTAGATTGGATTTTTAATGAAAATAATAACTAAGTCAATTTTTAAAATGAAAACACATATAATTATACTTTTGGCTTTATTGATGCTCGGTTGTGACTCTAATTCTGACTCTGGATTTTCTCAAAACTCAACAGATACTGGACAAGCTGGCTCTTTAGCACGTTTTACAACCTATAATGATTATTTATATACCGTAGATAATGCAACACTAAATGTTTTTAGTCTCACAGATCAAGCAAATCCAGTCAAAATAAATGATATTCAAATTGGTTTTAATATAGAAACTTTATTCAATTACAAACAGTATTTGTATATAGGTTCACAAAACGGAATGTTTATTTATAGCGTACAAAACCCTGAAAATCCTCAATATTTATCTGAGGTGCAACACTTCACAGCATGTGATCCTGTTGTTGCAAATGCAACTCATGCGTTTGTAACTCTTCATGCAGATATTGGATGTGGAACTACAATTAATGTGCTAGAAATATACGATGTGAATGATGTAGAAAATCCCATATTTATTTCTAGAAGAAATTTAACAAAGCCAATAGGCTTAGGCTTATATGGCAATTATTTAATTGTTTGTGATGATGAAGTTAAGATTTTTGACATCTCTGATATAAATAATACAACCCTTGTGCATTCTATAAACAAAGATGCTTTTGATGTTATAATTAATAATGATACACTCATATTAATTGGTGAGAATGGTTTGTATCAATATAGCCTTAATCCTAATAGTATTCAAAATACCGAAGAATTAAGCACAATTAACATCTAAATATTAATTTCAGTCGTATATAAAATATATTATTTAGCCTTGCTTTATGTGAGGCTAATTTATATAAATTTTACACTATAAATTATTATATTGCCAACTATTAGTTAGCTATTAATTTTTCAACCAAACCAAAAATGAAACTTTTTAAAACGCTTTTACTCACAGCATTAACACTTTTATTATTTTCTACCGCAAATGCTCAAAGCACAGATGATGATCAAAAATTATCTTTAAACAGTGGTACTATAGACAATCAGTTTGAATACGTTATTAGACGTTCTAACAGTTGGCAAGACTATAAAACCGTTAAAAAAACATGGTTATATGCCTTAAAAGCGCATACCATAGACTCTCTTAAAGCTGTTCATAAAGATTTAGATGACACGCAGGCAGTGGTTCTAAAGCAAGCTAAAGAAATAGAAGATTTAAAATTAAATCTTAATAATACTAAAACAAGTTTAGATAATACAATTATAGAAAAAGATAGTATGGAGTTATTTGGTATCCAAATGACAAAGCCAAACTATAGCTTAACATTATGGAGTATTGTAGGTGTTTTATCTGCTCTATTATTGTTCTTTATTTATAAATACCGAAATAGTAATGCCATTACTAAGCAGTCTAATAAAAGTTTAGCTGAGATAGAAGAAGAGTTTGAAGAACATAGACGTAATGCTCTAGAGCGAGAGCAAAAGGTACGACGTCAATTGCAAGACATGATTAATGAGCAAAAAAAGTCTTAATTATACACTAATATTTATAAAGCAAGATTAGCGCTCAACGAATATTATATTTTTACATTAAAAAATCCGTAACTTACTTACGGATTTTTTTTTTAAAATAATTGAAAGTTCTTAACAAGACGTTATCTAACTATTTATTATGATTATTACTCGCGCAAAACTAAAAGACCTAAATGACCTTGCTCCTCTTTTTGATGGCTATCGTGTATTTTATAAACAAGACTCAAATGTAGAAGCTGCAAAACGTTTTTTAAAACAACGCATGGTTAAGAATGACTCAATTATTTACTTGGCTTATGAAAATGATTTAGCTGTTGGTTTTACACAACTTTATCCATTATTCTCCTCTGTTTCAATGAAACCAATGTATATGCTAAATGATTTATTTGTAAGCTCAACGCATCGTGGTCAAGGCATTGGGGAAGCACTGATTGATCGTGCAAAACTTTTATGCAAATCTGAAAATAATAAAGGACTTGCTATACAAACAGCATTTGATAATCCTGCACAGCGATTATATGAGCGCTTAGGCTTTGTTAAAGATAGTGATTTACAGTTTTTTTGGAAAAAATAATTGAATCCATATGAAGTTTAAGCATCTCTATCTCTTACTAGCATTTTTTGGTCTAGTCTATACTTGGTATTTTAATATGCAGTTTTATTTATGGGAAACAGATACCTCAATTTCTCATTTTATTGATTTAACAAAAACAACAATACCTGCTAAATCTTTAGTTGCTGATTTAACAGTAGTTGTGATCACATTTTTAGTTTGGATGATTTATGAATCTCTAAAACTTAAAATTAGATTTTGGTGGATTATTATACCATTAACATTTTTAGTGGCTATTGCTTTTAGTTTTCCGTTGTTTTTATACATGAGAGCTAATCGATTAGAAAAAATTGAACTCAAAAAGAGTTTGAATTAATTAAATAAATAAAATAGAGATGACCATTACATCAAAAACAATCACGAAAGGATTTATTATTGCAGGACTAATGAATATGTCTGTTTTAATATTTTCAAGATTATTTAACAATCAATTTATTGCGCAAAGTGATCCTGATGTAATGTCTAATTTTGGATTATTAATGATTGTAATTTGGGGCTTAGCCTATGTAGCGGTCGCTAAGAATTACAAACATGTTAAATGGTTAGTTTTAGTATTTGCTATTGAAAAATTAATCTATGGTATAAATTGGATAAACTGGATGATAAATAATTCTGTTTCAGAAGTTTTAAATAAAGATATTATGGCTGGTACTTTCTTTTCAATTTATGGTATTAATGATTGGATTTTTTGTTTCTTTTTTCTTTTTGTGTTTTTTCGGTTACAGTCTAAAAACAGTTAAATGACCTCATTGGTATTTAAATGCTGTGATTTTGAGTATTAAAATTTCCGAAGAAATCATTTTAAAATTAAGTTGAAGAAAAACTATTTAGTAAATATGCCAATTAAACTATCTTTGCAGCCTTATTAAAAATTATCATGCGTATAGACATTATAACTGTATTACCAGAATTATTAAAGAGTCCGTTTGAAGCCTCTATTTTAAAACGTGCTATCGACGCTAATCTTGTTAGTGTACATTTTCATAATTTAAGAGATTTTGCAACAGGTGGTTACAAATCTATTGACGATACACAATTTGGTGGTGGTGCTGGTATGGTTATGATGGTTGAGCCAATTGATAAATGTATTAGCAAATTAAAGGCTGAGCGTGATTATGATGAGATAATTTATATGACACCAGATGGCGAACGATTAAACCAAGGTATTGCCAACCAGGTGTCTTTAAAAGAAAATATTATTATTCTTTGTGGTCATTATAAAGGTGTTGACCAACGTGTACGAGATAAGTTTATTACCAGAGAAATTTCTATTGGCGATTACGTTTTGTCTGGTGGAGAGTTAGGTGCTGCTGTTTTATGCGATGCAGTCATTAGACTTATACCAGGAGTTTTAGGTAATGAAACATCTGCGTTAACAGATTCTTTTCAAGATGGATTATTAGCTCCTCCAATCTATACCAAACCAAGAGAATATGATGGCATGAAAGTACCTGAAGTTTTATTTAGCGGAAATTTTCCTGAGATTGAAAAATGGCGAGAAGAACAAGCTTATTTAAGAACTAAAAAATTACGTCCAGACCTTTTGGACGATTAAATTATATTAAATGGAAAATTACGAATATCTGTACTCTGCCAGTACAGCCATATATATATTGTCTAGTATTATCATTATTACTGCAAACGTATTGCTTTACACCAAATTACGAACTACTACAACATTAACGATGCTTATAGGTGGCGCTCTAGCCTTTATATTTAATATTGCTAGTATTTTAATGGGTTTGGTAGCTAGTAATTATGATATAGAAGTATATATTAAAATTAATGCAGTTTTAGGATTTTGTAACGGGTTGGCCTATGGTATGTTTTGTCTAGGCTTACTATTTTTTGTAGTAAATGATTTTGAAAAGTTAAATAGTAAAAAAGAATCATTTTAAAAATATTCTCTAACTCCTTTATTAATTAAAAAATGATGCCTAAAATCTAGATTGATAACTTATATGCTTAGTATTTAGTCATATAAATATTTATTACCTTATATTCTTATCAGCTATAATACCATAATGAACACTCAAAATAAATTACTTAAAAATTGTTCATTATCAATTATTAACTATCTTTGCAGCCACTTTTGGATTAACCTCTGGCGAAAATCGTGAATGTTGATTTGAAACAACCATTATAAATATAACAAAATGAGTTCTTTAGTAAAATTTGTACAAGACGAATTTGTAACAAAAAAAGATTTTCCAGAGTTTGGAGCTGGTGATACATTAACAGTGTATTACGAAATTAGAGAAGGAGAAAAAGTACGTACACAGTTTTTTAAAGGTGTAGTATTACAGGTTAAAGGATCTGGTTCTTCACAGACATTTACAATTAGAAAAATGTCAGGTACTATTGGTGTAGAGCGTATCTTCCCAATTAACTTACCTGCACTTCAAAAAATTGAAGTTAACAAGAAAGGTAAAGTTAGAAGAGCAAGAATCTACTACTTTAGAGGACTTACTGGTAAGAAAGCAAGAATTAAAGAAGTTAGAAGAAAGTAATTTTCAACTACATAAATTTCATAAAGCCTTGACAATTAAATGTCAAGGCTTTTTTGGTTATTAACTTTTGTTAATAAGTGCAGTTTATAAAATGTGCATATCTTAAGCCTCTATAAATTTGTAATTTTAAAACAAAAGCATATTTTTACTAAACAATTAACAATAAACTTGTTTTATTTTTAAATTTTACTTTAAATTAATGTTAATTGTAACAAAGAAACGTTCTTTACATATATTGTTTTTTGAGATTTGTTAGAAAGCACCCAGTGGGTGAACATCTGCAAATCATGAAACTTAAAGTGAATTAAATGTGAATACAGGTAATTTATTTTTAAGTCGAAAGCTCAGAAAAAGTAACACAAACGAAAGTAAATGTGAAAAGGAAGAGCAATGTAATTTTATTATATATCACTTAGGTGAATATTAATTATCAATTACATCAAGAAAAACAATTTAATCGAAACCTAGTAGTAACAGGTCAATACATTTTGAAAGTTACAAACCGTTTCATTGATATAGTTATATTTAATTGATAAGACATATAAACATTGGTTTAGTGGCTTAATTTTAGCAAGATTGTTAAATAGATTAATTTTAGCTATTATCAAGAAAAAGCCATGTCAAAGTAGTCTGCTACTGTGATATGGCTTTTGTTATTATAGAGCATTCTAATTAAAGATGATTAAATAATAAAATCCATAGCTTTTAAATTTATACGCATAAAAGATAAAAGTCACACCTTTCTCATTATAATTTAAGTTATCTCTAGCTCAAAAAGGTCGTTGAGCAGTAAAAAATAACTCAATTTTCGTATATTTGCACAGCTTAAATTCTAAGCAATTTTAACTTTTTAAATACTAAATACTTTATGGCAAATACTCCTACAATCATTTATACAAAAACAGATGAAGCGCCTGCTTTAGCAACACATTCACTGTTGCCTATTATAAAATCATTTACAAAATCTTCTAACATAAATATTGAAAGTAGAGATATCTCTCTTGCAGGACGTATTTTAGCAAATTTTTCAGATTTTTTAAAGGAAGAACAACGAGTTCAAGATGCATTGGCAGAATTAGGAGAACTGGCTAAAAGTCCAGATGCTAACATCATTAAGTTACCAAATATTAGTGCATCTATTCCTCAATTAAAAGCAGCTATTTTAGAATTACAAGAGAAAGGTTATGATTTACCAAATTACCCTGATGATCCTAAAAATGATGATGAAAAGGCAATAAAAGTGCGCTATGATAAAATTAAAGGTAGTGCTGTAAATCCTGTATTACGTGAGGGTAACTCAGATAGACGTGCACCAAAAGCGGTTAAGAATTTTGCTAAAATGAACCCACACTCAATGGGAGCATGGTCACCCGACTCTAAAACACACGTTGCTACAATGTCACATGGAGATTTTGCACACAATGAAGTTTCTGTGACATTAGATAAAGCAACAAATGTCAAAATTGTACACACAGATAAATCTGGAACTGTAACAGTTTTAAAAGAGGGTTTATCTTTATTAAAGGGAGAAATCATTGATGCGACAATAATGAGTAAAAAAGCGTTACTTGAATTTCTAGAAGAACAGGTAGAAGACGCTTTAGATAAAAGTGTGTTATTTTCATTACATATGAAAGCCACAATGATGAAAGTCTCTGATCCCATTATTTTTGGTCATGCGGTTCGAGTATTTTTTAAAGATTTATTTGAAAAACATGGCGATACATTTGAAAAAATAGGTGTAGATGTTAATAATGGCTTCGGCAATTTATTAGAAAAATTAAGTGAGTTACCAGAAAATAAGCGTGATCAAATTAGAGATGATATTAGATATGCATTAGATCATGGTGCAGATTTAGCCATGGTTAATAGTGATCGTGGAATCACTAATTTACACGTACCAAGTGATGTTATAATTGACGCTTCAATGCCAGCCATGATTAGAACATCTGGCCAAATGTGGAATGCAGATGGAAAACAGCAAGATACTAAAGCAGTAATTCCAGATAGTAGTTATGCTGGCATATACACAGCTACCATAGATTTCTGCAAAAAGCATGGTGCTTTTGATCCTACAACCATGGGAACAGTTCCTAATGTTGGACTTATGGCTCAAAAAGCTGAAGAATATGGTTCACACGATAAAACTTTTGAAATATCATCAAAAGGTAAGGTTGAAGTTATTGATGCAGATGGCACTATTTTAACCTCGCATAAAGTAGAGCAAGGTGATATCTGGAGAATGTGTCAAGTAAAGGATGAACCAATTCAAGATTGGGTAAAATTAGCTGTTACTCGAGCAAAAGCCTCTAATACTCCAGCTGTTTTTTGGTTAGATAAGAAAAGAGCTCACGATGCAGAGTTAATAAAAAAAGTAAATACATATTTAAAAAATCATGATACTAGTGGATTAGATATTAGAATTTTATCTCCAATTAAAGCAACTGAATTTACGCTAGAAAGAATAAAAGATGGAAAAGATACTATTTCAGTTTCGGGTAATGTATTACGTGATTATTTAACAGATTTATTCCCAATTTTAGAATTAGGCACCAGTGCAAAAATGTTATCTATAGTACCATTAATGAATGGTGGAGGATTATTTGAAACTGGAGCTGGTGGATCAGCTCCTAAGCATGTTCAACAATTTACAGAAGAAAACCACTTACGTTGGGATTCATTAGGAGAATTTTTAGCGTTAGCAGTTTCTTTAGAGCACTTCGGAAATGTCAATAATAATGAAAAAGCAATCATATTATCAGAAGCTTTAGATGATGCCACCGAAAAATTACTTGCCAATGGAAAATCACCTTCACGAAAAGTGAATGAATTAGATAACAGAGGTAGTCATTACTATTTGTCACTGTTTTGGGCACAAGCTTTAGCTAATCAAAATAAAAATGAAGAATTAAAGCAAGAATTTACCAAAGTATTCAACGAGTTAAGCGAAAATGAGAATAAAATTGTTGAAGAACTTAATTCAGTTCAAGGGCAAGGACTAAATCTGAAAGGATATTACGAACCTAACGAAGAATTAACTTCTAAAGCCATGCGACCAAGTAAAACTTTAAACAATATCATAGCATAGCTGCAAATTAAATACTTAATTATTAAAAGCTCCATTAAAATATGGGGCTTTTTTTATTAGACATATCTTTGAATAATAATTTAATTCATATCAAATTAAAATTTTAGTACATTACTGTTTCTATTATGAATATTATTATAATACGTTTTCATACATAAATCAACATAACAGATAAATAAAAGTTATTCATATCACATATTTAAAGGATGAAATTTATCAAAACAACAGAACAAGATTCGAATTATAATCATTTAGAAAAAATGACTATAAATCAACTATTAAATAATATAAATATTGAAGATCAAACGGTACCAATAGCTGTAAAAAAATCAATACCACAAATTGAATTACTTGTAGAGCAAATAGTATACAAATTAAAAAATGGTGGTAGATTATTTTATATTGGAGCAGGTACAAGTGGACGACTTGGTATTTTGGATGCATCAGAGTGTCCTCCTACTTTTGGAGTCAGTAAAGAGTTAGTAATCGGGATCATAGCTGGAGGTGATAAAGCAATTAGAAAAGCTGTAGAAAATGCAGAAGATTCAATTTTTCAAGGATGGACAGATTTACAAGAATATAATATATCAAAGAAGGACATAGTTATCGGTATTGCTGCCTCCGGAACAACTCCTTATGTAATCAGTGCAATAGAGAATTGTAATTTAAATGAGATTGCTACAGGTTGCATAACTTGTAATAAAAATAGTCCGCTATCTATTGTATCAAAGTATCCAATAGAAGTAATCGTCGGTCCTGAATTCGTTACTGGTAGTTCAAGAATGAAAGCTGGAACAGCTCAAAAATTAGTGCTTAATATGATTTCGACATCTACTATGATCAAATTAGACAAAATTAAAGGAAACAAAATGGTAGATATGCAACTAAGCAATAGTAAATTGGTAGATAGAGGTATTAAAATGATTATAAATGAATTAAATATTAGTTATGAAGAAGCTCAATTTCTATTAGAAAAATATAAAAATGTTAGAACTGTATTACAAAAACAAAATAATGGAAACTGAAACTAAAAGAACAAACAAAAATTTACTCATAAAAGGAATTAAAATCATGGGAATATCTCTAGTGTTAATGTTTCTTGGCCCTACCTTTTTATATATAGCATTGAGTAATACTGAAAAATCACTTTATATCCCAATTCTAATAGTTGCATTAATCTTTTGCACAACTGCTGTTTTTCTTGCTTTCAAAGGTTTAAAAACAATAATAGACAGTATGTTTAAAAATTAGTTATCACTTGCTGTTTAAATTAGTTCCTAATAAAAAAATCCTCAACAAAATAAATTGTTGAGGATTCAAAAAAGGCGACGACCTACTCTCCCACAAATGCAGTACCAT
>CANKZZ010000006.1 GCA_947488655.1 uncultured Psychroserpens sp.
GTATTAACCTTAACAACAGGACCTACATTTGATAGTGCAGATCTTGGAAGTTCAGAAGGTGTATTATTAGTAGGAGAAACAGCAACATACTTAGCAGCTTACGTTATCACACAAGATGATGTAGATGCAGGAGGCGTAAGTAATACCGTATTAGCATCAGGAGATAGTCCAGATGATTCTAATGTTACCGATGTTAGTGATGATCCAAACGATACAGAAAATGTAGATCCAGATAACGATGGTGATCCAGATGACCCAACAGATACTGTAATAACTTCAAATCCATTATTGGATATAGTTAAAGTTGCAGATATTGAAGATAATGGAGATGGTGTTATTGGAGTTGATGACGTAATCACTTATACAATTACTGTAAATAACTCAGGAAATGTAACATTAACTAATGTTTCAATAGTAGACACATTTACAGATGCTAATGGCATTTCACTAACGTTAGATTCAGGACCAACTTATGTAAGTTCAGATCTTGGTAGTGTAGAAGGTAGTTTACTTGTGGGAGAAACTGCGACATATACAGCAACATACACTATAACTCAAGCAGATGTCGATGCAGGTGGATTATTAAATAGTGTAGTTGGAAGTGGTGTTGATCCAGACGGAACTACTACGACAGATACAAGTGATGATGGTGATGATACCGATGGTAATACTGAGGATGATCCAACTGAGACACTAACAGACTCTGATTTTGAATTATCTATAACTAAAGAATTAGATATATTAGAGCCAGTTATTGGTGATGAAGTTGTATTTACTATCACAATTGCTAATGACGGTTTTGTTACAGCAACAGGAGTTGTAGTTGAGGAAGTTATCCCAAGTGGTTATACATTTGTTTCAGCATTAACAACTCAAGGAACATATTCTGATTTAGATGGCGAGTGGTTAGTTGGACAATTAAACCCAGGTCAAGCCGAAGTATTAGAAATTAGAGTAACAGTGCTAGGGTTTGGAGAGTATTTAAACACTGCATCAATTACTGAGTTTGTTGGAGGTGATGATCAAAACGAGGATAATAATACCGATTCAATTGGTGTAAGTCCTATTTGCCTTACAATTTATAATGAATTCTCTCCAAATGGAGATGGTGTTAATGATTTCTTCAATATAGATTGTATAGAAACATTCCCAAATAATACATTAGAAATTTATAATAGATGGGGTAACATAGTTTATGAAGCTAAAGGCTACCGTAATGATTTTGATGGAACTTCTAATGGAAGAGCTGTATTAAATCAAGGAGATAAATTACCAGTAGGAACATATTATTATGTGATTGACTTAGGTGATGGTTCTGAGCCAAGAGTAGGCTGGTTATACATTAACAGATAGATAATTAATAAGGCAAGATTATAAAACAATATTAAAATGATACAGAAAACATCATTATTAAAAGGATTAATACTATTAGTGTTTTGTGCACTGATGTTTAATACTAGTTTTGCGCAGCAAGACCCGCAGTATACTCAGTATATGTATAATACTATGAGTGTGAATCCAGCTTATGCAGGACAACGAGAGGTGCTAAGTGTAACTGGCTTACATCGTACACAATGGGTAGGTATAGACGGAGCTCCACAAACTCAAACATTGGGTATACATGCACCTTTAAGAAATGATAGAATAGGTCTAGGTCTATCTATTGTTAATGATGCTTTAGGTCCAGTAAACGAGTTTTATATTGATGCTAACTTTTCATATACAATACAAGTTAGTGATAATAACACTAAATTATCATTTGGAGCCAAAGCAGGAATGCACGGTTTAACTTCAGATTGGAGTGAAGGTGTTATTCAACAAATTGGAGATCCTACTTTTGCAGACAATTTGAGTGTCTTTTCTCCTACAGTTGGAGCAGGTTTATACTTGCATAATCGTAAGTGGTATGTAGGGCTTTCTGTTCCAAATTTTTTGAGAACAGAGCATTTTGATGATAATCAAATATCAATTGCAAAAGAGCGTATGAATTATTATTTAATTGCAGGTTATGTATTTGATTTGAGTGAAAAAACTAAGTTAAAACCAGCTGCATTAATAAAAGCGGTTTCAGGAGCTCCAATTATAGCAGATTTATCTGCAAATTTCTTATTCAATGATAAGTTAACACTTGGACTTGCTTGGAGATGGGATGACTCTGTAAGTGGCTTAGCAGGATTTCAGGTTACAGATGGATTGTACATAGGTTATTCTTATGATGCTACCACAACTAATTTGAATAATTATAACAGTGGTTCTCATGAAATCATGTTACGTTTTGAGTTACAAAAAATAGGTAGAATATTATCACCAAGATTCTTCTAAAAAAAAGATTATGAAAAGACATAAAATTATATTTATTCTGGCGTTAAGTTTAGTTTTCTCATCAGGTTTTGCGCAAAAAGGTAAAGTGCGACAAGCAAATGAAGCTTATGACAATTTAGCGTATTTAAAAACCAGTGAGATTCTATTAGAAGTTGCTGAAAAAGGTTATACATCTGTTGATTTACTTCAAAAGTTAGCTAACTCTTTCTATTTTAATAACCAGATGGAACAGGCTGCTAAATGGTATGGTGAGTTAATGGCTAAAAATGAAATTTTAGATCCAGAGTACTATTTTAGATATGCACAAGCTTTAAAATCTGTTGAAAATTATGAAGAGTCAGACAAATGGATGAAAAAGTTTGCCGATGCTGATCGTAGTGATTTGAGAGGTAGAGCATTTAGTTCAACTGTAGATTATTTAGCAATGATTGACGAAGCTAGTAGAGAACTTGAAGTTAAAAATTTAGACATTAATACTGATGTTTCAGATTTTGGTACAAATCAATACCAAAATCAATTAATTTTTGCGTCTTCTCGTGGAGGCGGAAAAAAGTATAAATGGAACGAGCAACCTTACTTAGATCTATTTTCCGCAGAAAAACAAGATAATGGTAGCTACGGGAATGTTGAGAAATTAGACAGTGAAATTAATTCAAAATACCATGAGTCTACAGTAGCTTTTACTCCAGATGATATGGTAATGTATTTTACAAGAAATAACTATTTCAACAAAAAATATAAAAAGAGTGAAGATGGAACCAATCGTCTAAAATTATTTAGAGCTACACTAAATGATGATGGTGAGTGGGATGACATAGAGCCTGTGCATTTTAATAGCGATGAGTATAGTGTTGCCCATCCTACTATTAACGTACAAGGAACAAAATTATATTTTGCGTCAGATATGGAAGGTACTTTAGGCATGTCAGACATTTTTGTTGTAGACATCAATGAAGATGGTACACTTGGTGAGCCAGAGAATCTTGGTCCAAATCTTAATACAGAAGGACAAGAGACGTTTCCGTTTATTAATTCAGATGGAGATTTATATTTATCATCAAATGGGTTTAACGGTTTAGGTGGATTAGATGTTTTTGTTATAAGAGACTTTGAAAACAAGAAAGAATTAAGCCAACCAATGGCATTAGAAAATGTTGGACGACCAATAAATAGTCCTATGGATGATTTTGGTTACTATGAAAATTTAGGAACTAAAGAAGGTTTCTTCACATCAAACAGAGATGGAGGTAAAGGTGATGATGATATATACACGTTTACAGTACCAGAATGTGCACAAGTAGTAGAAGGAACAGTTAAAGATAAAAATACACTAGAATTATTACCTGGTGCAGTAGTAACTTTATTTGATGCAGAAGGTAATAAATTACAAGAAGTTACTGCAGGAGACGATGCAACTTATAAATTTGAAGATTTAGCATGTGAAACAGAATTTTTAATACGTGGTGAAAAAGCAACTTATGCATCAGATGAAAAACGTTTTTCAACACCTAGAAAAAAACAAAAATTAGAGATAGAATTATTGTTGGAGCAAGATGAAGTGGAGTTAGAACCATGTGCAGATTTAGCTAAGATTTTAGATATTCCTATTATTTATTTCGATTTTGATAAATTTAATATTAGAAGAGATGCAGAGGTAGAGTTACAAAAAGTGTTAGCAGTACTTAACAAATACCCAACGATGACAATTGATATTCGTAGTCATACAGATTGTAGAGGTACAGCAAGTTATAATGAGCGTCTATCAAACAATAGAGCACAATCTACACGTAAATACTTAATAAAGAATGGTGTTGAAGCAGATCGCCTAACAGCTAAAGGTTATGGAGAGTCACGTTTAGTTAACGATTGTGGTTGTGAACCAACTAACGATTCTAACTGTAGCGAAGCAGAACACCAATTAAATAGACGTAGTGAATTTATCATCACAGGTATTAATGGTGTAAAATGTCCTGAGAATTAATCAAGACCTTTAAATCCTATTAAATAAAAGTTAAAAGCTGTCTTTTTCAAGACAGCTTTTTCATTTGTGATGGTTTTATGAAATTTAGTTGTTATTTTTGTTAGCTATGATAGAAGAACATGTAATTCTTGTTAATGATAAAGATGAGCAAATAGGTACAATGCCTAAATTAGAAGCTCATGAAAAAGCGTTATTACATCGTGCATTTTCGGTATTTATATTTAATGACCAAAATGAATTGATGTTACAGCAACGCGCTAAGCACAAATACCATTCTCCGTTGTTATGGACCAATACATGCTGTAGCCACCAAAGAGTAGGTGAAAGTAATTTAGAAGCAGGAAAACGTCGTTTAATGGAAGAAATGGGCTTTGTTGTAGATTTAAAAGAAACCATTTCTTTTATTTATAAAGCTCCCTTTGATAATGGCCTAACAGAGCATGAGTATGATCATGTCATGATTGGTCATTTTAACAAAGAACCTATTATTAATCCAGACGAAGTAGAAGCTTGGAAATGGATGCCTTTAGAGAGCGTTAAAGTGGATATAGAATTGCATCCAGATATCTATACAGAGTGGTTTAAAATCATTTTTGATAAGTTTTATGAACACATAAATATCACCAAATAAATGAGAGTTACAGTTAGTAGAAAAGCCCATTTTAATGCAGCCCATCGATTATATCGTAAAGATTGGAGCTTTGAAAAGAATGATGAAATCTTCGGAAAATGTAACAATCCAAACTATCATGGTCATAATTATGAACTTATTGTAAGTGTTACAGGAGAAATAAATCCAGAAACTGGCTATGTCATTGATATGAAAATTTTAAAAGACATAATTAAAGCCGAAGTAGAAGACGCGTTTGATCATAAAAACCTTAATGTAGAAGTTCCAGAGTTTAAAACTCTTAACCCTACAGCCGAAAACATAGTTGTAGTAATTTATAATAAAATCAAGCCAAAATTGGATAATGATTTAGATGTTGAAGTTACCCTTTATGAAACACCACGCAACTTTGTAAGCTATACAGGATCATGAAAAAGGTTAATTATCCATTAAAATTCCATCCAATATTAAAAGATAAAATTTGGGGAGGTCAAAAGTTAAAAACACTTTTGAATAAACAATTTAGCTCACCAAATGCTGGCGAAAGTTGGGAGTTAAGTGATGTAGAAGGAGATACATCAATAGTCTCTAATGGAAGTTTAGAGGGGCTAACTCTGAAAGAATTACTAGAAAAATATAAAGCAGATTTAATAGGTCATAAAAACTATAAAGTCTTTAAAAATAAATTTCCACTATTAATAAAATTTATTGACGCTAAGCAAGACTTATCCATACAACTCCATCCTAATGATGAGTTAGCAGCAAAACGTCATAATTCCTTCGGAAAAACAGAAATGTGGTATGTCATGCAAGCAGATGATGATGCTAATTTGATTGTTGGTTTCAATCAACAAATGACTCAAAAAAAATATTTAGAACACCTCAAAAATAAGACACTTACAGAAATTTTAAATTTTGATAAAGTAAAAACAGGAGATACTTATTTTATAGAAGTTGGTCGCGTACATGCAATAGGAGCAGGAGTTATGCTCGCTGAAATACAGCAAACAAGTGATATAACTTATAGAGTTTATGATTGGGATCGAGTAGATGAGCAAGGCAATGAAAGAGATTTGCACAATGACTTAGCCATCGATGCTTTTAATTTTGATATGCCAGATAATTATAGAGTTAATTATAATAAAGATCAAAATAGTACTAATAATATGGTAAGCTGTCCATATTTTACAACAAATTTTCTCCATATCACTGAGCCTGTTTTAAAATTAAATAATAAAGATTCATTTTTTATTTATATATGTGTAGAAGGAGAAGCTTTGATAGAAACAGAAACGTCATCAGAGTTTATAAATAAGGGAGAAACTATATTGCTACCAGCAATAGTAGAAACCTATAAAATAACTTCTTCTAATGCGAAACTATTAGAAGTTTATGTTTAATTTTGTCGCGAATTAATATATAAGTAAGATTATGGCAAATATTAGAGACCTTAAAAAAGACATCAATTTTGTTTTAGGTGATATTATAGAAGCAGTTTATGTTTGGGAATATACTAATACAGACAAAGACACTAAAGAAAGTGAGGCTATTATAGATGAGGCTATCGTAACTTTTGACGAATTAATAGCTAGAGTAAATGATAGAAGTGCAGAAAATAAAAAAGCACATTTTAAAGCGATTAATAACGACCTAGAAACAAAGGGACGTGCATTAATTGAAAAATTGAATAAATTAAACTAAATTTTTTCAAAGAGTGTTTGCAAATTAAAATAGCAATATTATATTTGCCGACGCTTAATTGCCGATGTAGCTCAGCTGGCTAGAGCAGCTGATTTGTAATCAGCAGGTCGTGGGTTCGAGTCCCTCCATCGGCTCTAAGTTTTTAGAAAGTCTCAATCTTTATGATTGGGACTTTTTTTTTTGGCTAAGCTTAATTTATAAACAAAAAAAAATCCTAAACATTTTGTTTAGGATTTTTGATAGTTATTAGCTTAGATAATTACTCTGCTTTACGTAAATCTATCAATTCTTTCAACTTTTTACCATATAAAGAGGATTTTACTTTATCTGTTAAAGCATTATAAATCTCTTCTAAGAATTTTACACTTGTATTTGGTACTTCGCTTATTGCTAAATATGGCGATACTTCGCTATCTGGATGATTTACTGCAAAGTTTATTGTATATAAATATTTACGCTTTATGAGCTTATTGTAATTGTCTTCAAAAGATACAGTTGTATCTTTTGCTTTACTAGCCTCAAGGCTTTCTTGAATGAGTTCTAGATTTTTATCACTAAATTTTGACATCATCACTAAATACTCTTCTAAGGTTTCTTGTTGTGCAGAACCTTTAATTGTTGCATCGTAGTTAAAGTTTTTTAACGTAGAATTTACTTCAGTTATTCCTTTATCTGCAAAAAACACGACTGTTCCCTCATCATTATCATTTTTATCTAGCTTTAAAAATAATATTTCTGGCTCAGTAAGGTTGGCATGTAATTCGAAATTAGGACTACCATTTATTGCTAATGAATCTATTGTTTCCATTAGAGTATCATTTTGTCTTTGTAAATAAACGGTACCTTTTTTTAATCCCTTGACGTGCCCTTTGAGCGTAAAATCGTGAGTTTTATCATTTCCGCAGGAAATAAAAATTATTGCGAATAATAGAATGTAAAAATGCTTCATTACGTTTTAATTTTGTGAGCGCAAATATGACATAAATATTTTTTAAATACTAGCCAGCTGCAGCTAATTGCATTAAAATTGTGCATCCTATTGCAGCAATTGTACCTACAGCATAACCTAGGACAGCGAGCAATACACCAACAGTAGCGAGAGATGGATGAAAAGCTGATGCCACAATAGGAGCAGAGGCTGCGCCACCAACGTTTGCTTGACTGCCAACTGCTAAAAAGAAGTAAGGTGCTCTAATTAATTTTGCAACTCCAATGAGTAATAAAGCGTGTATAGTCATCCATACAACACCAATAGCAATAAGACCAAGATTGTCAAAGATTAAGGTTAAATCCATTTTCATACCAATGGTAGCAACTAGGATATAAATAAACACACTTCCAAATTTACTAGCTCCAGCACCTTCATAATTTTTTGCTTTTGTAAATGATAATAGTATGGCTATAATTGTAGCTATACTAATCATCCAGAAAAAAGAAGATCCTAAAAATGAAAATATATTTCTTGTGGTGCCAGACTGAATATTTGCAACTTTAATTTCAAAATATGGCGCTAAGAAGCCAGCACATAAATGAGCAATACTTACGGTGCCAAATGCTATAGCTCCAATAATCATAATATCTGTAAGGGAAGGGTTTCTTTTTACTTTTTCGGCAAATGTTGATACCTTTTCCTTTAAGTCATCTATAGAAGATGTATCTGCTTTTAGCCATTTATTTATACGATCTCGTTTTCCTATTCCTAATAATACGATGGCCATCCAAACATTTGCGACAACGATATCTACAAACACCATACCTCCATATAGACGTTGATTATACCCATAGATTTCTAACATTGCTGTTTGGTTGGCTCCACCACCAATCCAACTTCCTGCTAATGTTGATAAACCTCTCCATACTGCATCAGGTCCAAAGCCTCCTACAGTCTCTGGAGAAATCGTAGCTATTAGTAAAATAGCAATGGGACCTCCAATAACGATTCCTACAGTGCCAGTGAAAAACATTACTAATGCTTTCCAGCCCAAATTAAAAACCGCTTTTAGATCTATACTTAATGTCATTAAGACTAAAGCTGCTGGTAATAAGTAGCGACTTGCCATATAATATAAACTTGTACCATGCTCTATGATTTCTCTGTCTTGTGAAATACTTTCCCAATCTGGAGCAATTAATCCAGTTGTTGTGAGAACAGCTGGTAACATATAGGCTATAAATAAACCTGGTACGATTTTATAAAATTTTGACCAAAAACCAGATTTTATAGATTCTGTCAAAAAGACTAACCCTAAGGCTAGCATTAATAGACCAAACACTATTGTGTCTTTTGTAATAAGAGGAGCCCTAACATAAGCAGTTGATTTTTCATTAATAATATCAACATTAATTTGTTGTCCATTGTTGTAAAATGAAGCTTCTTGGACGTCTAAAATAGTGTCATCAACAAAACTTTCATCTGGCTTTATAAGTATTTTTAATAAATCACTGTTTTCTAATATATAATCTCCATTAGATTTAAATTCTATTAAGGTTGCATAATCAGAGAGTTTATTAACTTTAAATCCTGCACCTTCTTTAAAATATACTTCTTTAATCTTGGCAATAGAATCTCTAGTTGCAATTTTAATTTTAAAAGATGTAAAAGTGGCATTTTTTAATTCTAAAGGGACCTCAAATGCTTTAGTACTGTTTTCATCTACGCTTTTAACGGTGAGCGTTTGCGCATCAATTGTATAAGAAAAAGCGAATAGAAATATAAATAGAATACTAAGGTTTAAAATCGTTTTCATATTAGAGGTTTAGATATGCAAAATACCAAATTAAACCGCATAAAAAAAGCGATTCAATTAAGAGTCGCTTTTATTATCGTTATTAGTTTTTTTTGGCTTTGGTGCTCGATTTTGTTCTTTAAGATATTGCATAAGCATCCATTCAATTTGTCCGTTTGTGCTTCGAAATTCATCTGCAGCCCACTTTTCTATTGCTTTAATCATATCTTCATTGATACGTAATGCGAATGCTTTTTTCTTAGCCATTGTATTATTTTCTAAACGTTTTTAGTGTGTCTAAAGTTTCACTTGATAATAAATATTCACTATATTATAAGATATCATAATTTAATTTTAGGTCTTTGCTTAACTATGATTACTTATTTATTTTTTGTTGATAGATTAATATAAATACAGGTAAAATAACACTTATGCCAATTATACTAAATGTAAACCATGACCCAAACCCTACATCATTACCTTTTCCTTGTTCAACCATCATATACTGAATACATGCAAATATAATTGCAACAAATAGATTTGTAAAACGTACAATCCTAGTACTAAATCTATAATTTTTTAGCGCATTATCTTCTGTGATATTAACCATGTAATTATGTATATGCGGATATTTATTTAAAACAAACAATAACACAAAAGTAAATACTCCAATTATTGGAAGCATCCAAACATATACTTTATCTCCAAAACCATCTGCCTCTCCTTGACCATTAAAGTGTGTTGGGATAGTATCTGCCAAATCACCATAATTGATTATTGTATAAACAATCATCAAAATATATAATGATACAGATATTAACTCAACCACTATATCCAAAGGTTGAGGAGGCACTTTAATTTTTGGTCTGTTGGTTTTCATAGTTTTAAAATTATTCTTTTTTAGAAGCATTATCTTTAAATACTACTAAAGCTAAAATGACACCAATTATTGTTCCTATTAGAGAACCATAAACTATTCCCATCGCAACATGGCCTATTACAGCGCCAATTGTTGTACCAAAGCTACTTCCCATTGCTACACCAATAGCAATACTATAAGTTTGCTTTTTATTCATTTTAATGATTTAAAGTACCAGTATTTAATACTGGAGAGGCATCTTTATCTCCACAAAGAATAACCATTAAATTACTTACCATTGCAGCTTTACGTTCGCCATCAAGCTCTATAATTTGTTTTTTCTCAAGTTGCTCAATAGCCATTTCAACCATACTTACAGCACCTTCAACAATTTTATGTCTTGCTGCAACGATAGCAGTAGCTTGTTGGCGTTTAAGCATAGCGTTTGCAATCTCATTAGAATAAGCTAAATAGCCAATTCGTGCTTCTAGAACTTCTATACCAGCAATAGTTAAACGCTCGTCTATTTCTTTTTCTAAGGCATTACTAACCTCGTTCACACTAGATCTTAATGTAATATCCTCATCAACACCTTCATCGGCAAAATTATCATAAGGATACATACTTGCCAATTTACGTACTGCTGCATCGGTTTGTACGCGTACAAAGTTCTCATATACATCTACATCAAAAGCTGCTTTGTAGGTGTTTTGAACTCGCCATACCAATATGGTACTTATCATAATAGGATTACCCATTTTGTCATTAACTTTTAAACGCTCACTGTCAAAATTTCTAGCACGTAATGAGATTTTCTTTTTTGTATAAAAAGGATTAACCCAATAGAATCCATTTTTTTTAACTGTACCTATATATTTACCAAAAAGCAATAATACACGAGAGCCATTTGGTTGTACCATAATAAAACCAGGAGCAATAGCAATAGCAATTGGTACTAATAAAATAATCTCTGGGTATTTTGTAGTAATTGCAGCAGCTATGCTTCCGAAGAATAAAATAAGGAAAACAAAGAGCATTAGATATCCATTTGCTGGGACGATGATTTTTTCTTCTTTCATAAGGTTGATGTTTTAGTTAAATAATTTAATATGATATTATTTTGATATCAAATATACATCAAACATTTTTAGCTACCAAATCAAGTTTGGCACGCCATTTGCTTTATACATATTGTAAATGATTATGATGATCTTAGAAGAGGAGTGATTACCTCGCATAAAGGAGTAATATTTACATTGGTTGGTTAGTTAATAAAAACGCATCTCTTTTTTGAGATGCGTTTTTTATTTTAATATATGGCGACTTATTTATTTTAATATAAAGCTAGAAATTGTAGTAATGAGTTCTTCGGAAATTTTACGAGATGACTCATTATAGCTTTTTGAATTTACCAATTGATCACCTTCAATAATAAAGAGCACATGGTTCATTTTATCGATGATTTTAATTTCAGATGTTTCCGAAGCCTCTTTAAGTAATTGCGCTTCATCAACCGATACCTGAAGATCTTTAGTGCCATTTATAATAAGAATAGGAATGTCTAAAGCTTTTATAATCTCTTGTGGATTGTATTGCATCCAATTCATTATAAAGGGTTGTATGTCTGCTCTAAAAACTGGTGCCAGTGGTTGAGGATAATCTGTAGTTGTTTTACCTTCTCTTAAACTTGTAAAGGCCTTTTTAGTCGCCTCAATGAGAGAAGGATCCATGTTGCCAATTTGCTCTGTAATAACCTTATCTATAGATTGTCCAGCACCAGCGAGCGATATAAAGCCATCGGCTCCATTTTTTGCAGCAAGCATACCAACCAAACTACCTTGACTATGACCTATTATATAAATTTTAGAATAGAGATTTTGTGTTTTAAAATACTCAATTACAGATGTAGCGTCCGTAACAAAATCATCAAATTTTATATTAGGGTCTACATTGTTTTTAAGTATTTGTTTAACAATACGCTTATCATATCTAAAGGTGGCTATACCATTATTAGTTAATGATTCGGCTAATTTTTTTAATGAATTGTTTTTCATGAAATTCTGGTTTCCATTTCTATCGGTTGGTCCAGAACCAGCAATAATTATAGCAAGATTTGGTGTCTTTATGTCTTTGGGTGTTAAGAGCGTACCGTCAATTAAATTGTTAATGGCAACATCTTGCGTATTAAAAGTTTGCTCTTGACTTTGAATATTAAGACTTAAACAAATTAAAAAAAGACTTAAGTAATATTTCATATGGTGTTGTTTTTATAACGCTTAGCAATTAGTGTATCAAAGTTAATCAAAATTAAGGGATGAAATCTCTATCATATTTTAATGATATGAACTTATTTTTAACTTGTTTTAAAATGCATTTCATCGATAAAATGCAATATTTCGTCTTTAAATGTTAAAATTAAGTGTATTTCATCGATTAATAGTGTTTTTAATCGTTCACTTTCAAAAAGGATTATATATTTGAAGTGTACTAAAATTTAGTTTTTAGTTCAATGGATTAATTAATTAATATTTGCATGTGTTAAGAATTAGTGACCCTAAATCTACCACATAGAAAAGCAAATTAAGGAAAACCAAGGTTGAGGGACCTTGGTTTTTTCGTATGCACTATTTTGAGTTTTATAACTACTATATATTGCTTTACAACATACTTTTACATAATGGTTCTAAACGTTAAATTTAATCGTTCTCCTATTGGTTTTTTAGTCTTTGCAATTTGATGTAACCAATAATGTTGCATTTCACCTTTCATAATTAATAAACTCCCATGATTAAGATTTATTTTGTGTCGTTGTTCTTTTATGTGGCGATGTTTAAAATGAAATGGTCTTATAGCACCAAAACTAAGTGAGGCAATTACAGGATTTTTACCTAATTCTTTTTCATTATCTGCATGCCAACCATTACTATCATTTCCATCGCGATACAAATTGAGTAATACCGATGTGAATTTATGGTTAATCTCTAATTCTATATCTTGTTTTATTTGCTGTAATTCTTGAGTAAAAATTGTGGGTTTCATAGTAATATTAGAATACCTGTAAGGTCTACTATTATTTGCATATAAAGCGGTAAGACGAGGTTGCTTATAAGTTTTACCAAATAAAGTAATATCATCTTGTTGCCAGTTTGTACATGTTTTTAAAATTTTAAAATAGTGGTTCGCAGTCGTTGCATTATAGAAGTTTTCTATATATACGAGGTTTGCATTTGGTAGATTAAATTCCGTTTTTTCTTTATAAAACAAGTTCATCACTTAATTTTTTAACTAATTTTAGTGTCTAGAGGTAATTTCTCAAGTAAAATATTACTAGGTTTTAGACTAAACACTAAAGTAGCTATATCATGAAGATTCACAAAATATTACTTTTTATAAGTGCCTTGGTGGCTTTTGGTTTTACATTTCAGCAAAAAAATGAGTTACCTCAAGGTTTTGTTTACGTAAAAGATATCATACCAGATTTAAATGTAGAGTTGCGTTATTTTTCGTCTCATAATTTTGTTGGAGATACTATAACAGGGTACAACGCTAACCGGTTGATTTTAACCAGACAATCTGCAGAGGCATTAAAAAAAGTGCAGGATGAGCTGCAGGCTCAAAACCTATGTTTATTAGTGTATGACGGTTATCGTCCGCAACGAGCGGTTAATCATTTTTCGCGCTGGGCAAAAGATTTAAATGACACTTTACAAAAGCAAGAATTTTATCCTAAAGTTAATAAGCGTCACTTGTTTAGAGACGGTTATATAGCCTCTCGCTCTGGTCACAGTCGTGGTAGTACATTAGACTTAACAATTATAGATGGCAATACTAATGAGCCTTTAGATATGGGAAGTCCCTATGATTTCTTCGGAAAAGAATCTTGGGTAGACCATCCAGATCTTACAAAAACACAATTATCTAATAGGCAATTATTGCAAAACGTAATGCTTAAACATAACTTTAGAAATTATCCAAAAGAGTGGTGGCACTTTACACTACGTTGGGAACCATTTCCTAAAACATTTTTTGACTTTGAGGTTAAGTAAAACTATATTGGTTTGAGCTAAAACCTTAAGATATAGCATTAATAACTCCTATAAGAGTTTACCATATTTGCATCTAGAAAACTAAAACCATGAAAAAAATACTGCAAATAGGCAATGGGATTGCTTTAATAGCGACCATTATAATAAACTATCTTTCTAATACAGGATTATTAAATAATACAACAATTGGTGAAGTTTCTGGGACGTTAAGAACCTTATTTACTCCTGCAGGTTATGCATTTTCTATTTGGGGTTTTATCTATTTACTACTCATTACTTTTTGTATATATCAAGGTAGAAGTTTGTTTACAAAGGTTAGAGACGATGATTTTGTTTTAAGAGTAGGTTGGTGGTTTATGATATCTTGTGCTGCTAATAGTTTTTGGGTTGTAAGTTGGCTTTATGGTTATACAGGATTATCTTGTGTTTTCATCTTTTTACTACTTATCTCACTGCTTAAAATTGTATGGAATAACCGTATGGAGTTATGGGATGCACCAATCTCTGTAATTGCATTTTTATGGTGGCCATTTGTTTTCTATAGTGGTTGGGTAACTGTTGCGAGTATTGCAAATGTATCTGCGTATCTAGTAAAAATTAATTGGGAAGGTTTTGGGCTGTCTCCAATAATCTGGACACTTATTATGATTGTTATTGCAACAATCATTAATCTTGCTATAACCTGGCAACGTAATATGCGAGAGTTTGCTTTAGTAGGCGCTTGGGCTCTAATCGCTATAGGAGTTGCTAATTTTTCTTCGGAAACTTTAATTGCTTACACAGCTTTTGCTGCTGCAGTAATTTTAGTTATTAGTAGTGCTTTGCATGGCGCAAAAAATAAAGAAACAAATCCTTTTAATAAGTATTTAGAGTATAGAGCGAAAAAGTAAAAATTTTGTTATTTTTTTTAGAAAGTCATTGTAAATACTACTATCGCCTAAATTAGCATTACATTTGCACACAACAGAAAATGACGCTAATTACAATAGAAGGTCATTTAAACACTAATTTGACCAAAATACATATATGTCATTTAAAGATTTAGGCCTATCTGAGCCTTTACTAAAAGCTATTAGTAAAAAAGGATACACTACACCAAGTCCAATTCAAGAAAAAGCAATTCCACCAGTACTAGATGGTCGCGATGTTTTGGCTTCGGCACAAACAGGAACAGGTAAAACAGCAGGTTTTACATTACCGCTATTACATTATTTATCTGAAAACCCTAAAGCCAAATTTAGACCCATTCGTGCTTTGATTTTAACTCCTACTCGAGAGCTTGCAGCGCAAGTTCATGAGAGTGTAAAAGATTATAGTGAGTTTTTAGATATAAGAAGCACTGTAATTTTTGGAGGTGTAAATCAAAAGCCACAAGCAGCAGCGATTCGTCGAGGCGTAGATATTTTGGTGGCAACACCAGGACGATTATTAGATTTGCATAATCAAAATTTATTATCCTTAAAACGTGTAGAGGTTTTTATCTTAGATGAAGCAGATCGTATGTTAGATATGGGATTTCTAAGAGATATAGAAAAGGTAATGAATGTGATGCCTGCAAAACGTCAAAATTTGATGTTTTCGGCAACGTTTTCAAAAGATATTAAGAAGCTCGCTAACGGGATTTTAAATAATCCTGTACAAGTAGAAGCAACGCCAGAAAATTCAACTGTAGAGGCTATTTCACAACAAGTATATCGTGTAGCTAAAGGTAAAAAGCCAGGTTTGTTAATAAAGCTCATTTCCGAAGGTAACTGGAAACAAGCTCTCGTATTTACGAGAACAAAACATGGAGCAAATAAATTAACTAAAAAACTTATTGCATCTGGCATTACAGCAGCAGCTATTCATGGTAATAAAAGTCAGGCAGCAAGAACAAAAGCATTGGCAGGTTTTAAAAGTGGAAAAGTTAGAGTTATGGTTGCCACAGATATTGCAGCTCGTGGTCTAGATATACCTTTATTGCCTCATGTTGTTAATTTTGAATTGCCTAACATCTCTGAAGATTACGTACATAGAATTGGTAGAACTGGTAGAGCAGGTGCAAATGGTAAAGCTATTTCTTTAGTAAGTGCAGATGAAACGACTTATTTAAGAGATATTGAGAAATTGATTGGAGAGAAAATAGATGTTGAAATCATAGAAGGTTTTGAACCAGATCCTAATGCATCTACAGAACCAATAAAGCAAGGTCAAGGTAGACAAGGTGGAGGAAATAGAAACCGAAACTCTAGTTCTAGAAAAACAGGTGGAAACTCTGGTGGTAATAGAAATAGTTCTAACCGAAATAAGAGTAGTGCGAGTAGAAATAGAAACGATAGACGAAATTAATGTCATTGCAATAAAACTATTTTAATTAGCAGTATGACAGCTATTCTCAAACAAAAAATTTTAGACGTTTGTAATCAAAAGATTGCTCAAAAAGGTATAAATGTAGGTTTGTCTTTTTATGCTTTTTTCAAAAATAAAAATGATAATCCAGAGTTATTAATGGAAGCTGCGACTTGGTGGATTAAAACCCATCAATTAAATCATTTTGAGAAGGCAGTAAAAATTAAAAACATGTTAGAAAAGTAGTAATGGAGACTCAAAAAAACAATCCGCTTCATGGAGTTAAATTAGAACAAATTGTTACAGATTTGGAAGCTCATTATGGTTGGGAATATATGGGAACAATTATTAATATTAAATGCTTTAATGATAATCCTTCTATTAAATCTAGTTTAAAGTTTTTGAGACGTACACCTTGGGCGAGAACCAAAGTAGAAAACATGTACTTAAAAATGCTAAAAAATAACAATAGACTATAAAAAAAGCTCCAATATATGGAGCTTTTTTTATTTAACTATATAATGTTTTTTCTTATAAGAGATTTAATCTTCATCCTCTTCTACAAATTCAACAATGTTAGCATCAAACTCTGCATCTTTAAATTCATCTCTACTCATCCAATATTCGGATGTGGTAAGCAAATACGAATTTTCATCTGTGTTAGTTAATATCCAAATTATGTCTTCGGCTTCGTCAAATGATTCTTCTCCTGCTAATTGACTAGAGAATAAGCGTTTAATAACATTGTTACCTGCTAAGGTTTTATCAAAAGCTTTCAAAATGACTTCTTTATTAACATTTTTATTAGGGCTAATTTCGAACTCTATAAGGGTCGCTTTCGCGTTTGGAAACGTTCCGTTATAAGCTTTATGTAAAAGTTGATTTATATTAAATAATTGATGATGCAAGGAAATGTCTGCGTATTCTTCAGAAATTTTATCTAGTAGCATTTCATGAGATATTTGATCAATTTGATTCTCATTGAGATGCTCATGTAATTTATAATCTAATATAATAGCTGCAGCTTCATTTGGTTCAAAATCTGAAATTGCCATATGTAGCAATTCTAGTAATTCGGTAGGTGAGGAGTTTGCAGTATCTTCAAATCCAAATTTATCAAGTAAAGCAATATAATCCTTATTTGACCAAGCATTTGGTAATTCATTAACGGTTTTAACACTGTTTATAATAATATGATATTTCATTTATTTTTTTATTGAAATTACTAAAATGTATCATCAACTAAGCAGGTTTAACAATTAATTATTATAACTGTCTTAAACCTTCATAAACAATTATTGCGACTGCGTTTGCGAGATTTAAACTTCTAATGTTTTCGTTATGAATAGGTATTTTATAAAGCTGTTCTTTATATGTTTCTAGGATAGATGTTGGTAAACCAGCCGATTCTTTTCCGAAGATCAAAAAATGATTGTTTTTAAATTTTATATCCCAATGTAGTTGTGTACCATGACTAGAGAAAAATGCAAAAGTTTCGTCTTTATTTTTATTAAAAAAATCCTCTATAGATTCATAAATAATAACATCTAGATGTTGCCAATAATCTAATCCAGCACGTTTTAATCTACTATCACTAATTTCAAAACCAAGAGGTTTTACTAAGTGTAATTTAGAGCCAGAGGCTAATGCTAATCTACCAATATTACCAGTGTTGTTGGGAATTTCTGGTTCAAATAAAACGATGTGTAATGCCATATAAAATTAAAAGCCTAAATTAATTAATAATTTAGGCTTTTAAGAATAAGTGAACAAAAAAGATTAACTCTTCTTTTGTTGCTCTTTTATAGTTTTACTATCGATATCAAATTCGTTAGTTTTTGTTTTACGCGCAATTCCATCTGGATTGGTAGGATTTGTTTGTTTAGTTTTTCTCTCAAATTTTTTATTATCTTTTATAATTCCCATGATTTCTGTTTTTTTGGTTCATTACTAATGTACCAAAATATACAGCCAAACACTGTTTAATTACTCTTAAAACTTAGATTGTAATCGTTAAAACATGTTAATTTTAAAGGGATTACGTGTGTTTTGAGTTATTACTCTTCTAATCTTCCTATCTCATCAATATCTTCAGAGTAATCTAATTTAGGATCTGGACCATAGTTATTGACACCAAACTCTCCTTCGGTAGCCACTAATACAATGTACCAAATACGACCAATTACAGGTATTAAATTAATAAAAATATAACCTCCACTTTTACCAACATCATGAAGACGTCTAACATTTAGAGCCAACCAAGGAATTAAGGTTGCTAAAAAATACAATCCTAAAATTGAACCCACTATTGGTGTACCAAATAAATCATCTAAAAGCGAAGTATATAAAATAGCCAGTATAAATATAATGAGTTGCACCAATACAAACATCCAATATTCTTTACGTCTTGCTCGACCAGAGAAATTTGCATAATTATATTTCATGACTTGTAAATACCAATACATAGTTAAGTTTTAGAATATAAATATTATAAATTATTATAAAAGTTAAGGAGTTTTTAGAACAAAAAAAACCTACTCTTTTGGGAGTAGGTTTATATTTAGTACGATTAAATTACTCAATTTCTGTAGTGCCAATCGTGTTGATTTCTTCGTTATCTGCCGATTTTGGATCAGGACCATATTGGTTAGTTCCTTTTTCACCCTCTGTAATTGCAAGAATAAAACTATAAATAGGTATTAACATATACCATCCACTTTTACCAACGTCATGCATTCTTCTAACAGCTACTGCAATTGTAGGAATTAGAACAGCAAATAAATAAATGTGAACTATAAATAAAATAAACGGACTGTCTAATGCTGCTGCAATAAGTCCCAAAACTATTAAACCTCCATAAGTAAAGATCATGTGAAAAAGAATAAACATCCAATATTCCTTACGTCTAGCTCGTCCATTAAAGTTTGCGTAATTATCTCTTACGACTTTTAAATACCATTTCATATTATTAATTTAATTGGTTAGTTAACCAAATATAAAATTTAATATAAGATAGAAGTTGTAAATTCTGAAATTTTAGATAAACGGTTTTCAGTTAGATGCTTTATAAACGCACTACCAATAATAGCACCTTTTGCATATTGAGTAGCTTGTTTAAATGTTTCATTGTTAGAAATCCCAAACCCAATAATTTGAGGGTTTTTAAGTTTCATATCTGCGATACGTTTAAAATAAGATGTTTGCTCATCTCCAAAACCAGAACTTCCACCAGTTACACTTGCACTACTTACCATATAAATAAATCCTTCGGAAATAGAATCAATAAACTCAATACGTTCTATAGATGTTTGGGGAGTGATTAAAAACACATTTATTAAGCCATATTTTTGAAAGATGGACTTATACTGTTCATTATAAACATCTACTGGTAAATCAGGAATTATGAGTCCGTCGATACCGATTTCTTGGCATTTTTTGCAAAAATCCTCAACACCATATTGAAGCATAGGATTAAAATATCCCATAATAATTAAAGGGATTGAAACCGTTTTACGAATATCTCTTAACTGGTCAAAAAGTATATTGGTTGTCATTCCGTTTTTTAAAGCTTGTGTAGAACTTGCTTGTATAGTTGGTCCATCGGCTAGAGGATCACTAAAAGGTAATCCTATTTCTATCATATCCACACCGTTTTTTTCTAAGTTTTCAATGATAGTAACTGTATCGTTGAGGTTTGGATATCCTGCAGAAAAGTAAATGGATAATAACTTTTTGTCCTCTTTTAGTTTTTGGTTTATTCTATTCATGGTTATTCATGGTTATTCATGTGGTTACCCTGAATTTATTTCAGGGTCACATTATTATTTACTAGTGTAATGCTCAAACAAGTTGAGCATGACGCTATTCAATTATTCTTCTCTCGTGTGATACTGAAAAGAGTTGAGCATGACGTTGCTTTTTTTTATATCGTCAACCTGAATTTATTTCAGGTTCTCATTATTTATGTGTTTTGCGTTAAGGATTGAGGCATTTGTTGAAGCTCTCCCGATAACTATCGGGAAGCGACTGCCGAAAGCCTGACTTTTTGCGATCCTTCAAGGTTTTTGAAACCTTGTAGGTATGAGTAAAAAGTAACGCCCAAATTGTCAATCTACAATTTAAAATAATCTATATAATTCTGTAAATCTTTATCACCACGACCAGATAAATTAATAACAACAATATCATCTGGTTTAAATGTTTTTTGATCAAAAATGGCAAAGGCATGCGAACTTTCAATAGCAGGAATAATGCCTTCTAATTTACTTAATTCTAATCCAGCTTTCATAGCTTCATCATCTGTAATGGCTATAAACTCTGCACGACCAGATTTGTATAAATGTGCATGCATTGGTCCAACACCTGGATAATCTAATCCTGCCGAAATGGAGTAAGGTTCGGTTATTTGTCCGTCATTGGTTTGCATCAACAACGTTTTACTACCATGAATAATCCCTTCGTGACCTAAAATAGATGTAGCAGCACTCTCACCACTATGAATCCCTTTTCCTGCAGCTTCTACTGCAATTAATTTAACATCTGTATCGTCTAAATAATGATAAAATGCACCTGCAGCATTGCTGCCACCACCAACGCAAGCAATAACATAATCTGGTTTTGTGGTACCTTCTTTGTCTTTGAGTTGCCATTGTATTTCTTCGGAAACGATTGCTTGAAAACGCGCTACCATATCTGGATAAGGATGAGGGCCAACAACACTACCAATGATATAATGTGTATCTACAGGATTGTTAATCCAATCTCTTATGGCTTCATTAGTGGCATCTTTTAAAGTACGACTTCCTGATAAAGCTGGTCGAACTACGGCACCTAACATTTTCATGCGAGCTACATTTGGAGCCTGACGAGCAATATCTATTTCTCCCATATACACAATACACTCTATTCCCATTAGTGCACAAACGGTTGCAGTTGCTACACCATGCTGTCCTGCACCAGTTTCGGCAATAATTCTGGTTTTACCTAAGCGTTGTGCCATTAAAATTTGCCCTACAGTATTGTTAACTTTATGCGCACCTGTATGATTTAAATCTTCTCGTTTAAGATAGATTTTGGTATTGTATTTTTCTGAAAGTCGCTTTGCGAAATAGAGTGGAGAAGGACGACCTACATAATCTTTTAATAACTGATCAAATTCTTCTTTAAAAGAAGGTTCTGCCATTATTTTAAGATAGTTTTGTCGTAACTCTTCTACATTTGGATAGAGCATTTCTGGTATGTATGCTCCTCCAAATTCTCCGTAATAACCTTTGTCGTTGATGTTGTATGTCATAGTTTTTTGTTTTGTCACGCAGAGCGAAGCGTGGCATCTATATTAAAGATTCTTCACTTGGTTTTGAATAACATTTTTAAACGCTTTTAACTTTTCAGCATTTTTTAATCCTTGGTTTGTTTCAAATTTGCTGTTTAAATCTAAGGAGTGGCAAAATAATGCTTCTGGTCTTTTTAAAAAATCTGACAAATTATCAATTTCATCTGGTCCAATGCCACCACTTAAAAAATAAGGCTTTATGGACGAGTAATTTTTTAAAACACTCCAATCAAAAACATAGCCATTTCCTCCAGGTTGTTTGCCTTTAGTATCAAATAAATAGTAATCACAAACATCTTCGTAAGCTTCTAAACTATTAAAATCGAAAGTATCTTTTATAGAAAATACTTTTATAACTGTACGACCTAAGTCTTGTAATTGCTTACATAATTCTGGAGATTCATTGCCATGTAATTGTACACCTTGTAAACTGTGTTTATTGACAACCCCTTTTATGTAGTCAAAATTGGCATCGACAAAAACACCAATTTTTTTAATGTTTTCAGATAATTTTGGAATGACACCATTAAAATAACGTGAGGAGTTTTTATAAAAAATGAAGCCCATAAACTCTGGATTTAGTTTAGCAACATCTAAGATGTTGTTTGGGTTTTTCATTCCGCAGACTTTTATTTTCATTTTATTTTCGCGAAAGCGGGAATCTCACCACGCTTCTCATTTTGTATTACGTATTCAGTTCTTCTATAAATGTAGTAGCACTTTGTCCAGCATCATCAGTTTTCATAAAATTTTCTCCAATTAAAAATCCTTTGTAACCGTAAGGTTGTAGGGTTTTAATAGCCTCAATGTTGCTAATACCACTCTCTGATACTTTTACAAATTCGTTTGGAATTAATGCACTTAATTGTTTGCTGGTTTCTAAGTCTACATCAAAAGTTTTTAGATTTCTATTATTTACACCTAACATATCTAAGCTTGGCATAATAGCTTTATGAAGTTCTTCTTCATTATGAACTTCTAACAAGACATCAAGATTTATACGTTTTGCTAATTCTGAGAACAGCTTTATTTCAGTCTTGCTTAAAATAGCAGCAATAAGCAAAATAACGTCTGCTCCATAAGCTTTAGCTTCTATGATTTGATATTCGTCAATTATAAATTCTTTACGCAATAAAGGTAAATTGCAACTTGCTCTTGCAGTTAAGAGATCATCAAGACTTCCTCCAAAATATTTACCATCTGTTAAAACAGACATTCCGCAAACACCTGCATTTTCATAACCTTTAGCAACATCAAAAACGTTAAGATCGTGATTGATAACTTGCTTTGAAGGCGATCGTCTTTTGTGCTCTGCGATGATTCCAGTATTACTTTCTCTTAACTTATTAGCTAAGGATATAGTTTCTCTATCAAACAAAATAGATTGCTCTAGTTGTTTAATTGGGATGAGTTGCTTGCGAAGATTTACTTCGATGCGTTTGTCTCTGGTTATTTTATCTAAGATATTCATATATAGCCAACCTAACCTTGATTTAGGTTCTCATTATTTTTGTGATGTTGAACCAAGTTCAGCATGACGTTATTTACTTAATTCAATTAATCTATCTAAACTTGCTTTTGCTCTCCCACTTCCCAAACTGTCTTGTGCTAAATGAAATCCTTCTTCGTGAGAAATCCCATTTACAGTTGCAATTGCTAATCCAGCATTAGCACAAACCACATTATTTTGCGCTTCTGTGCCTTCACAGTTAATGATTTTCTTAAAAATTTTAGCTGCCTGCTTTACTGTAGTGCCTCCAAAAATTTCAGACTGTTCTATTTGACTTAAATTTAAGTCACTAGGGCTAAACATGGTTTCAGACGAATTAGAAATAATTTTCGTTTTTCCGGTAAGGGAAATTTCATCATAACCATCAAGCGCATGCACAATACTGTAATTTTTATCTGTGTTTTGATATAAGTAGCCATAAATACGTTGTAACTCTAAATTAAAAACACCAACCATTTGATTTTTTGGAAACGATGGATTTACCATTGGTCCTAACATATTAAAAAAGGTTTTAACACCTAATTCTTTACGAATTGGCGCTACATTTTTCATAGCAGGATGAAATAATGGTGCATGTAAAACGCAAATACCTGCTTGGTCTATAGAGTATTTTAAAAAATCTGATTTGCTAGAAAAATGGATCCCTAAAGCCTCCATAACGTTAGATGAACCAGAGGCAGAAGACACACCATAATTACCATGTTTTGCTACCTTTACGCCAGCTCCTGCAGTTACAAAAGATGCAATTGTAGAAATGTTAAACGTGTCTTTACCATCACCTCCTGTACCACATAAATCAATAGCGTTAAAATCTGACAAGTCAACAGGAATACAAAGCTCTAATAACGCATCCCTAAAACCTTGTAGCTCTTCTAATGTGATACTACGCATCATATAAATTGTAAGAAAAGATGCAATTTGACTTTGGTTGTATTTTCCTTCGGAAATATTAACCAACACATTTTTTGCTTCTTCACTAGAGATGCTTTCGTGATTTATTAATCTGTTAAGTATATCTTTCATATTCATTTCCCATAAAAGCGGGAATAACTTTAATTAAACTCTAATTTCTTTATGTTTGAGTACAAAATTCAAACTGTAACTTAATACTGTTTATTGATTTACCCAATTCTCTAAAATTTGTTTTCCATGAGGTGTTAGTACACTTTCAGGATGGTATTGTACACCTTTAACATCATATACGCGATGTCTTAAGGACATTATTTGACCGTTGCTATCAAAAGAAGTCGCTTCTAATGCTTCTGGTAAATTTGGATTTACAACCCAAGAATGATAACGACCAACTTCTATCGTTTTATCCATGTTCTTAAAAAGTACTTCATCATCAACAGTGATATTTACTTTAGTTGCTACACCATGATAAACATCCTCTAAATTAATTAACGTGCCTCCAAAAACTTCGCCAATGGCTTGTTGCCCAAGGCAAACTCCCAATATACTTTTTGTAGGAGCATATCTTTTAATGATGGCTTTTAATAAGCCTGCTTCATCTGGTATTCCTGGTCCTGGTGACAAGACAATTTTTTGAAATGCCTCTACATCTTCTAGTGAGAGTTTGTCGTTGCGCCTTACTGTTACTTCACAATTTAAATCTTCTAAATAATGAACTAAATTATATGTAAAACTGTCGTAGTTATCTATTACTAATACTTTCATATTTCCTCTGCCATTTCAATCGCCTTTGTTAAGGCACCTAATTTATTATATACTTCTTGTAATTCATTCTCTGGTATTGATTTTGAGACCAATCCTGCACCAGCTTGCCAATGTAATTTGTGATTTTTACTCATAAAAGTTCTAATCATAATCGCGTGATTGTAATTGCCATTAAAATCCATAAAACCAATAGCTCCACCATAAAATGCTCTGCTTGTTTTTTCGTATTTTTCTATGAGTTGCATGGCTTTATGTTTTGGTGCTCCACTTAATGTTCCTGCAGGAAAAGTATCTGCAACGACTTGCATTGTCGCAGTTTTATCATGTATTTTACCTGTAACTTTACTTACTAAATGAATTACATGAGAAAAAAACTGTGCTTCTCTATAAGTTTCTACCTGTACTTGGCTACCATGTCTACTCAAATCATTTCGTGCTAAGTCAACCAACATAACATGTTCGGCATTTTCTTTGTCATCTTGAGCCAGTTTTTTTGCTAGTTTTTGATCTTCTTCATCATTACCCGTTCTTTTAAAAGTTCCTGCAATAGGATGAATTTCTGCTATAGAGTCATTAACAACAAGTTGTGCTTCTGGCGAGCTCCCAAAGATTTTAAAATTTCCGTAGTCAAAATAAAAGAGGTATGGAGATGGATTGATACTTCTTAAAGCTCTATAGACATTAAATTCATCGCCTTTAAAGGCTTGAGAGAATTTTTTTGAAAGTACCAATTGAAAGACATCACCTCTGGCGCAATGCTTTTTTGCCAGCTCAACTTGACTTTTATATTGGTCATCTGTAAGATTTGATCTAATTTCAGAATCTGTTTTAAAAGTATATGACGCAAAATTTTTGGAGTCTATAAGTTGTAAGACTTCGTCAATATTATTTTCGGCTTCAAAGCAATGAGCAAATACGTAAGCTTCGTTTTTAAAGTGATTAATTGCAATAATATTTTGGTAAACAGCATAGTAAATATCTGGTATATCTAATGAGTCTGGTTTTTTGCTAATTTCTATATCTTCAAAATACTTTACAGCATCATACGCAGTGTAACCAAAAATACCATTATTAATAAATTTAAAATCCTCATCAGAGTTAACTTTAAATCGTTTAGTAAACTTATGAATTTCATCTGTGACAGAAATATTTAAGGCATTATTGGTTTTTGTACTACCATCAGGATACGTTTGTTCTATAACATCTTTATCAACTTTAATAGATGCGATAGGATTAAAACAGATATATGAAAAACTGTTGTCATTAGCATGATAATCGCTACTCTCAAGTAATATGCTATTAGGAAATTTATCTCTAATTTTAAGATAGATGCTTACAGGTGTAATTGTGTCTGCAAGAATTTTTTTATAATGTGTGTAAAGGCTAAACGTCTTCATAAATTGAATTAAAAATGAAAAAGGCTTGTCGTGATTGACAAGCCTTTTTTAATATTTTGTTTTTAAATATAACTATAGGATTAGTTCACGAGTTTTGAGTTTCGAGAATTCCACCACCAAGTAATATTTAAATTTGTGTTCATAATTATTGTAAAGTTCAAATATAGAAATCATAATTTAGTTATCAAACTTAATTTGATAAAAATGAAAAAGATTCCCTTAATTTTAGGAATCTTTAACATTTTAATTGATTGCTATTAATCAAATATATTTAAAACTTTAATATAACGTTTAAATCAAACTCATCATAAATAGCTTTATCTTTTAAGCCATCTATAAAGCTAGCCGAACCATACTTTATGTCGTATTTTGTTCTGTCTACTTTTAAGTTTGCTGTTGCAGTATCATCAGATACATTCATATTAAAGGTAATTGGGTTTGTTTTACCTTTTATGCTTAAATCTCCAGTAACTGTGTAATCTCCATTTGTACCTTTAACATCTGTTATATTAAATGTAGCCTGTTCGTGATTTTCTGTACCAAAGAAATCATCAGATTTTAAATGACCTTCTAATTTTTCTTTTCCCTTTCCAGCTTGTAAATCTGTTACTGTAATAGAGGTCATATCAATAGTAAAATTTCCACCTACTAATTGATCGTCTTCAAATGACAGTGTACCATCTGTTAAAGATATATTGCCTTCATGAGATCCTGTAACTTTATGACCTTTCCAGGTAATAGTAGATTCTTTAACTTTCAATTCTTTCTTTAAAATGGTAGTAAATGAAGCAAATGATAATGCTAATACTACAATTACTGCTGAGTTTAAAATGTTCTTTTTCATCGTTGTTTAATTTAAAATTTCTGTTTTTGGTTTAATTAATTTTATGTAATAATCTAGTTAATTCATGTTGTTCATCTAATGTAAGATTAGAGGTTAATTGGTCTTCTGTAGTATTTACAGGTTGATCAATTTCTGCAAGCTTGTCAAGTCCCTTTTGTGTGATGTAAATTTCAACTTTACGTCTGTTATTTATACACTCTGTACGTTTTACAAAATCTTTTAAAATCAATTTATCTATTAAACGCGTAGTATTACTCATTTTATTAACCATGCGCTCTTGCACATCCTGTAGATTAATAGGGTGTCCTTTTTGACCTCTTAAAATACGCAAAACATTAAATTGTTCTAGCGATAAATCATGAGGTTTTAAAACGCCTAATAAGCCTGACTTAATAACACTATTAGTAAGAAAAATAGAAATTAAGAGTTGCCTTGATAAAGGTAAATTAGCATTGGTTTTTAATTTTTTATTTAATTCTTTCATATACAACTGTTGTATATACAAATGTATTATCTTTTTTCTTATTAGAATTTAATATTATGTTAAATTTATTATGGTCTGTATTTTGATGATTAACTTTATCTTATGAAATTACGTATTGCCATAATTGCACTTTTATTTTTTTGCTTCGGAAACGTGACCGCTCAAAGCACGACTTCCGTAGAACAAAAAGTTAGCGCTGCGTCTACAGCGTTAAAAGTGTTTAACTTTAATGAGCTTGAAGCTTACTTTAAAACTAAAGACGCTAATAAAACCTTTGTTATAAATTTTTGGGCAACATGGTGTGCACCATGCGTGAAAGAGTTACCTTATTTTGAAGCGTTAAATGCTAAGTACTCTAATAAAAATGTTGAAGTCATTTTGGTGAGTTTAGATTTTCCGAAGCAAATAGAATCAAAACTCATTCCGTTTTTAGATAAACATGGTTTACAAAGCGAGGTTGTAGTATTAAATGATGTAGACTCAAATACATGGATTCCTAAAGTAAACAAAAACTGGTCTGGTGCTATACCAGCAACTATAATATATAATGAAAATAAAACAGCATTTTATGAACGCTCTTTCAATTTTAAAGAATTAGAAACCGAAATAAAACAATTTTTAAAATAACAATTATGAAAAACACACTTAAAACACTATTGGCACTCGTTGTAGTAATTACAACATCTGCTTTTACAGTAGGAACAGGATATGACATTGGTGATATTGCTACAGATTTTGAATTAGAAAATATAGATGGCAATATGGTATCTATGGCAGATTACAAGGATGCCAAAGGCTTTATTGTCGTATTTACATGTAATACTTGCCCTTACGCAGTAGCTTATGAGGATAGAGTGGAGGCGCTTAATAAAAAGTATGCAGATAAAGGTTATCCTGTAATTGCAATTATGCCAAATAATACAGATGTAAAACCAGGTGATAATATGGAAGCTATGCAAGCCAGAGCAAAAGCGAAAGGGTTTACGTTCCCTTATTTAATGGATAAAGGACAAAAAATCTATCCGCAATATGGCGCTACAAAAACACCACACGTTTATATTTTACAAAAAACGACAAAAGGACCACAAGTAAAGTATATTGGTGCTATTGATGATAATTATCAAGACGCAAGTGCTGTTACCAAAACTTATGTTGAAGATGCTGTAAATGCACTGTTAGAAGGTAAAGAAGTTAAAGAGACTAAGACTAGAGCTATTGGTTGTTCTATCAAAGTTTAAATTATTTTAGATACAAATTTTTAATCCGAAGTGTAACACTTCGGATTTTTTTTCGTCTTTATGTAAAATTATCCTAATGAAACGTTAAATTTGCATGATTATTGATGTATAAAATATTATGGCAGATTTAACACAACACGAATGGACTTCTAAATTACAAGCAGATGATAATGCTGTGATTTTAGATGTAAGAACACCCGAAGAAGCAGCAAATGGTATCATACCAAATGCAATTGTTATTGACATATACAAAGGTCAAGGTTTTATTTATGAGGTTGAAAAACTAGATGTAACTAAAACTTATTATGTATATTGTAGGTCAGGTGGACGTAGTGCGCAAGCATGTAGTGTTATGAATCAATTAGGTTTTAAAAATACGTATAATCTTGTTGGAGGCTTCATGGAATGGAAAGGTGAAGTAGCTTCAATTTAACAAACCAATTAAGATGAAAAATAAAATATTAATCTATTGTTTTGCAATTTTTGCTTTTGCATTAAGTTGTACAGATACAACACAAAATGAAGTTATAATGGTCTCTGCAGAAGAAATGCAGGAACTTTTAGAACTCGAAGATATACAACTAGTAGATGTTAGAACTCCCGAAGAATATAAAACGGGTTATATAGAGCACTCTCAAAATATAGATTATACATCTCCTACTTTTGAAGAAGATTTAACAAAATTAGACAAGTCAAAACCTGTAATGGTTTATTGTAAATCTGGTGGACGCAGCGGTAAATGTTCTAAAAAACTTAAAGAGGCTGGTTTTGAAAAAGTATATGATTTAGAAGGCGGAATTACCGAATGGAAATTCTCTGGTAATGAGATTAAAACTTTTGAATAACACCTCAATACATATTTAAAAACCGAACGTAAAGTTCGGTTTTTTTCGTTCTAATCAAATCTTTCTTCTCGTGTTAGAATCACGTTAATACTATGGTATAATACATTGTTTTTCATAAATTAGCGTCTTTCAAAAACTAATCACCTCTAATGAAGAATTTAATCATAACTATTTTTAGTTTTCTACTTGTATCAATTACAACAAACGCTCAAGTTTTAGAACCCGTTAAATGGGAAACTTCTGTAGAAAAAATTTCAGAAACCGAGTATGATTTAATTTCTACAGCAACCATAGATAATGGATGGCATTTGTATTCTCAAAACGTGCCAGATGATGGTCCAATTCCAACAACATTTTTATATGAAGCAAATGCTAATTATGAATTAAGTGGAAGTACTTCGGAAGAAGAAGGTCACACAGTTGATGATCCTATATTTCAAATGCGAATCAAATATTTTGGAGACAAAGCAGAATTTAGACAACGTATAATAGTTTTAAATAAAGAGCTAGCAATTGTAGAAGGTGAAGTAGAGTACATGGCTTGTGATGATGAAAAATGTTTACCTCCAAACTATGTAGATTTAAAGTTTGTTTTAAATGCAACTGCAACCAATACGACACAAACAAATGTATTAGGTAATGAAAGTTCAGGAATTATAGAGCCTGTAAAGTGGTCTACTTCGGTAGAAAAAATATCTAATACAGAGTATGTTTTGGTTTCAACTGCCAAGGTTGATGATCACTGGCATCTATATTCTCAAGAAGTGCCAGAAGGTGGACCAATAGCAACTACTTTTGAGTATCAAAAAATTGATGGTGTAGAGCTCGTTGGTAATACTGTAGAAGAAAAAGGAATCACTGTTAAAGACAAAGTCTTTGACATGGAAGTGAAGTATTTTGAAAATTCTGCACAGTTTAGACAAAAAGTTAAGGTTGCCAATACTAATCTTAAAAATATAAAAGCTGAGGTTGGTTTTATGGCTTGTGACGACAAGCAATGTTTGGCGCCAAGCTATTTAGATTTAGACTTTGATTTTACAAAAACAGTCAAAGCAAAAGAAGGTGTTAATTACGACACTATAAAAAAGGAAGAAGGAAGTAAAGAAGGCTTATGGACTATTTTTATTTTAGGGCTAGGAGCAGGATTTATTGCGCTATTTACGCCTTGCGTATTTCCTCTCATACCTATGACAGTAAGCTTTTTTACCAAGCAAAGTAAAACAAAAGCAGAAGGTATTAAAAACGCAATTATTTATGGCTTAAGCATAATTGTAATATATGTGGTTTTAGGTACAGGTGTGGTTGGTATTTTTGGAGCTAGCGCTATAAATGAGTTTTCTACAAGTGTAGCATTTAATCTCATATTCTTTGCTATACTCATGATTTTTGCCATCTCATTTTTAGGTGCATTTGAAATTATGTTGCCTAATTCTTGGGCAAATAAAATTGATCGAAAAGCAGATAAAGGCGGTTATACAGGTATATTTTTTATGGCATTAGCCTTAGCAATTGTTTCATTTTCTTGTACTGGACCATTTGTAGGAAATATTATTGTGCTATCTGCCTCAGAGGGTGGTTTAGCTCCAATGATTGGTATGTTAGGTTTTTCATTAGCATTAGCTTTGCCATTTGCTTTGTTTGCTGCATTTCCAGGATGGATGAACTCGCTTCCAAAATCTGGAGGATGGTTAAATACGGTAAAAGTTGTACTCGGGTTTTTAGAGTTAGCATTTGCATTTAAGTTTTTATCAAATGCCGATTTGGTTTCTCAATGGCATATATTAGAAAGAGAAGTATTTATAGCAATTTGGATAGCCATATTTGGCGCAATGGCTTTGTATCTCTTCGGAAAAATCCAACTACCTCACGATTCTCCATTAAAGCACATTTCCGTAGGAAGATTACTTTTAGGATTATTATCATTATCATTTACGTTTTATATGATACCAGGACTTTGGGGAGCACCATTAAATTTAATTAGTGCTTTTCCGCCACCTTTAGATTATAGTGAGTCACCTTATGGTGTAGGGAACTCTAGAGGAGGAGCAGCTACAAGTATTGGAGACCATGGCGATTTGCCAGATGGAGGACATTTATTAGCACCACACGATATTTTAGCATTTAATGATTATGATAAAGGATTGGCATATGCCAAAAAAGTAAATAAACCTGTAATGATTGATTTTACAGGTTGGGCTTGTGTTAATTGTCGTAAAATGGAACAAAACGTTTGGGTAGAGCCAAAGGTTTTAGAAAAGCTTAAAAACGATGTCGTTTTAATATCCTTGTATGTAGACGAAAAAGTTAGTTTTCCTGAAGGGGAAGCGCCAGATTCTAAACTCAATCCTGGTAAAAAATTAAGAAATTATGGTCAAAAATGGAGCGAATTTCAAACCATAAAATATAAAACCAATACACAGCCATACTATGTGTTGATGGATCATGATGAAAATAATTTAAATACACCAGTAGCTTATACACCAGATGCTAATAAGTATTTTAATTGGTTAAGTGATGGGATTAATAAGTTTAAAAAATAAATAACTAACTCAAAAAAAAAAGCAATCTAAAGAGATTGCCTTTTTTTTTTGAGTTATAAGTTAAGCTATTTGTGTTTTTAATTTTTCTGCATGCATTTTTCTAAGTTTTGCTAACTTAGGATCAATCACAATAGTACAATAGTCTGGCCTTTGATTACTATTATAGAAATCCTGATGCTCTGCTTCAGCTTCAAAAAATTCGCCTAATTCGCTAATTTCTGTCACGATTGGGTTTTCGTAATATGGAGAAACTTCTTTTACAACAACTTCGGCAATGTGCTTTTGATTTTCGTTATGATAAAAAATCACAGATCGATATTGTGTCCCAACATCGGCACCTTGACGATTTAATGTTGTTGGGTCATGGCTTGTCATAAAAATAACAAGCAAGTCTTCGTAAGAAATAATATTAGCGTCATAGGTAACTTGCACAACTTCGGCATGACCAGTTAACCCAGAGCAAATTTCTCTGTAGGTTGGTTTTCCAGGAACAGTACCACCAGAATAACCAGAAACAACTTTTTCTACACCTTTAATTTCATTGTAAATGGTTTCTATACACCAAAAACAACCACATCCAACGGTTAATTGTTCTATTTTTTTATTCATTATTTTAAACTTTCTACTTGAGAATCTAATTGCATAGATTCAGAATTAATACAATAACGCAATCCGCTTGGAGCTGGTCCATCAGGAAAAACATGCCCTAAATGTCCATCACAAGTATTGCACATTACTTCAACCCTTACCATACCTAACGAAGTATCCTTATGGTATTTAATAGCATTGGTTTTTATTGGCTGTGTAAAACTAGGCCAACCTGATCCAGACTCAAATTTTATGGTAGAATCAAACAGAGGCGTATTACAACAAATGCAATTGTACTGCCCTTCGTCATAGATGCTACAAAGCGCACCACTGTGAGGTCGCTCGGTTCCTTTTTTACGGGTTATTCTAAATTGTTCATCGGTTAATTGTTGACGCCATTCAGTTTCAGTTTTTTCTACTCTACGATCTGGTGTCGGATTCCCATTTACTGAGAAATTAATTACATCTTTCCATGTTAACATAATATATGGTCCTTTCTTTTTTTAATTAATACTATTGACCTCACTTTTGGTCTAAACTTTCATTAAAACCTTACATGAGATGTTCAATAAAGTTAAAGATTAGTAAATGAAGATTTCTTTAATAAATCATAAAACTTAGGTAAATAGGTTATAAAGTTTAGTGCCTAAAATATATCCAAATCCTAAAACAAGTGGATATCCAATAAAAAGCCACAAATAATCTATTAAACCAATTTGTTTTAAAGCACTCCAACCATGTTGACCTAATAAATCTATAAAATCATACCAGGATTTTAAACCCAGTTTCACAATTAATCCATTAGCAACAATTGCAATGATTAGTATACATATTCCTATGATATATATTTTAAACATACTATTTTTATGATTGTATGGTTATAAAGATAATTAATATTAACGTCTATCATATAATTTCGTTCGTATATACGTATAACCAATCATAAACTCTACACATGAAATTCAACCTTAAGTCTAAGTGGCTCAAACGTTTTTTAAAAGCCCTAATTGCTGGATTCTCATTATTTATTTTATTTTGGTTTTCGGTATATATTGGTATTTGGGGAAAACTTCCATCAAAAGATGATTTACGAGATATTAAACAAGCCGAAGCTTCTTTACTTTTAGATGCTGAAAATGAACTTCTTGGTAAATATTTTATTTTTGATAGACAGATCGTAACCTTTGAGGAGTTGCCAAAACATTTAGTAGATGCGCTAGTTGCAACCGAAGATTCTCGCTTTTATGAACATGGAGGTGTAGACTATATGAGTCTTTTACGTGTGTTTTTTAAGTCTATTTTAATGCAAGATAATTCTTCTGGAGGCGGAAGTACTATAAGTCAGCAATTGGCTAAAAATATCTACGGAAGAGAACGTCATGGCTGGTTTACAATGCCTGTAAATAAGGTCAAAGAGATGATTTTAGCCAAACGTTTTGAAGGCATTTATTCCAAAAAAGAGATAATTGCTTTGTATTTAAATACAGTACCCTTTAGTGAAAATGTTTTTGGAATAGAAAGTGCGTCTCAACGATTTTTCAGCAAAAAAACAAATGAATTAAATCTTTCTGAAGCTGCAACACTTATTGGTACTTTAAAAGCACCTCATGGTTACAACCCAAGATTGTTTCCCGAAAGAAGCCAATTGCGTCGAGATGTAGTGTTACAGCAAATGGTAAAATACCAATATATTGATGAGGCTACTCAAACAGATACTAACATAATACCATTAGAAACTACTTATAGAAAATTTAATCACAATGATGGTATCGCACCTTACTTTAGAGAAAAGATAAGATTAGAAGTAAAAACCTTACTTGATAGTTTAAATTCTACAAATGACACTGCATATGATTTGTATAAAGACGGTTTAAAAATTCATACTACATTAGACATAAGTATGCAACGTTATGCAGAAACTGCTATGCAGCAGCATATGAAAAAACTGCAAAAGCAATTTGAAAATGCCTACGGAAAAAATGCACCTTGGTTAGTAAATAAAGCTTTAATAGAAAATCAAATTAAAAATTTACCATTATATAAGTCATTAAAAAAGAAGAATTGGTCTGAAGAAGCTATAATGGATAGTCTCAATGTTAAGTCAAAATTTACTGGCTTTTCTTGGGATAATGAAGAGGTTATAGAAGGCTCTGTTATTGATAGTTTAAAACATTCTCTAAAATTTTTGAATACAGGATTTGTAGCTGTAGATCCACAAACTGGAGCTATAAAAGCATATGTTGGAGGTATAGATTTTGAGCATTTTAAATACGACCACGTTTCGGTATCTAAACGTCAAGTAGGTTCAACCTTTAAACCCATTGTGTATGCCACTGCATTAGAAAATGGTATAGAGCCTTGTACATACTATCCAATTAAAGAGGTTACTTATACAAATCAAAAAGGATGGACTCCTACCAATGGAGGTAAAGAAGAATTAGATAGACATCTCAATTATTCTCTAGAGAAAGCGTTAAGCGAATCTGTAAATACAATTGCAGTAAAAGTTTTAGAGGATGTGGGCATTGAAGCAGTTATCAATCAAGCACGAAAAATGGGAATTACGACTCAATTACCAGAAGTCCCATCTTTAGCTTTAGGAACTGCAGAAATATCTATGTTAGAACTTATTAGCGCTTACACGAGTTTTGCAAATAAAGGTATTGTATCAAAACCTTTTTATATTACAAAAATTGAAGATAAATTTGGTAATATAATATATGAAAGTCCTATTATAGAAAGTCAACCAGAAGCTTTTTCTGAAAACACTAGACAACTTATGGTTGAAATGATGAAATCTACTATAAATTCTGGAACAGCAACTCGTATGAGATCTCAATATGGTCTTAAAAATGATTTGGCAGGTAAAACAGGCACAACACAAAATAACAAAGATGGTTGGTTTTTAGGTATTAGTCCTAAATTGGTTATGCTATCTTGGGTAGGTAATGATGATCATCGTATTGGTTTTAGTAACACAGGTATTGGTCAAGGAGCAAATTCTGCATTGCCAATAGTCGCTTTGTTTTTACAGCAAATGAATGCAGATAAAAATTTTAATGCTATTACTAAAGCTCAATTTGAAAATCCTTCATCAGAGGTCTTAAGTGCGTTAGATTGTGAAACAGAAAAGCGAGATGGTTTTTTAAAACGCCTCTTTAAAAAGGACCAGAAAGAACGTGAGTTTGATTCTAATTCCGAAGAAAATAAAAAGAAGAAAAAGAAAGGTTTGTTTGGCTTTTTAAAAAAGAAAGACAAAAAAAGTAAGTAATTACCTTTTATAGAAATTTTTATAAAATGATCTTTATAAGGTTAAATAAATTAGCTTGCTTATATACAATAGATTAATTTATTTGATTTGCTTTAATAACTTATTCATTAGAGCACTATTTTTAAAAATTTAAGTTACAATTTTGCCATTTCAAAAGCTTTTATATGACAATCAATTTATTTTCAGGACAGAACAAAAATTTACAACGAGTATGGTTTATTGCTCTACTTTTAGGTTGCTTTTCAAATGGGTATTCTCAAGAGAAAACTAAAGAGATTTCTAAAAGTATTTATATGACTTCTAATATAGGATTAGAAGACGATAACAACGATAATTTAATCCTTAAAGCCATAGTAGATGCTTCTCAAAACGATAGTGATGCAGCATTTATAGCATTAGGTAATACTACTAGGTCTGAGGGATATCCTAAAAATTCTGAAGAAAGAAAATTAGAAGAAAAATTTTTAAAGTCTCGAGTTCTCGAGCCACTCTCCAATTTTAATGGTCAAGTTATTTTTATTCCCGGAAAGAATGAATGGAATAAAGGAGGACATAAAAATATTGACGATTTAGAGTCTTTTTTACAAGATAATAGCGATTCAAAATTTTGGCCAAATGATGGTTGCCCAATTGAGCGTGAAACTTTAAGTGATGAGGTTGAGTTGGTGATGGTAGATACACAATGGTATCTTGAAGATTGGGATCAACATCCTTACATAAATAATGAATGCGAAATTAAAACGCGAGAACAATTTTTTCTAGCCTTTAAAGATGAGCTAAAAGACGAGCAAAATAAAACTATTGTTGTAGCCTTGCATCATCCAGTACTTACTGCAACACGACAAGGATTGATTAATAGATTAGGAGGTCTATCTAAACAGACATATTATCATAATGATATGCAATATTTAGTAGGTAGATTAGAAACTTTAGCAAGTCAATTTAATGATGTCATTTTTGTTTCTGGAGGCGATAAAAATTTGCAATTTTTGATGGATGATGAGATTCCGCAAATAATTAGTGGCGCAATCGGTAAAACAAAGAGGACAAAGCCTAATGAGAAGAAAGGGTATTTTGGATCCAATGAGCAAGGTTATGCAAAACTAAATGTTTTTAAAGATGGAAGCTCAGAAGTTGAGATATATACAGTTAATAATAATAGTGTAACCAAAGTTTTTACATCATCTATAAAGCTGAAAAAAGGTTCGTTAGAAGATTTTGATTATCATCAAAATAGCGATTTTAATGCTACTTTTAAAGATGCAATTTATACAAAAGAAGAAGTAAATAAGTCTGGATTTTATAAGTGGTTTTGGGGAGATCATTACAGAGAAGTTTATGGTAGAGACATTGAAGCTCCTGTTTTATTTCTCGACACTTTACCTAATAATGTTAGAGCAATTACCGAAGGTGGAGGAAATCAATCCAGAAGTTTAAGATTAATAGATGATAACGACCATGAATACACCGTTAGAGAGCTTCGTAAAAGTGGTGTGAGATTTATACAGTCTAAAATTAAAGATCATTATGTGCTAGATTATATGGATGATACAGTTGCCGAAACTATTATTCAAGATTACTATACAACAGCACAACCTTACGCTCAATTTGCTATTAATGAACTTTTAGATGCCATAAATATTTCGCATGCTAATCCTAAAATTGTTTATCTCCCAAAACAGGAAAGACTTGGAAGGTTTAATGAAAGTTATGGCGATAAGCTTTATATGTTTGAGGAGCATGTTGGAGATGAAAATAAAGATTTCGAGACTTTTGGTAAGGCTGATGATATTATTAGCACCAAAGATTTATTATTAGAGCTACAAAATGATAAAGACACTAAAATTGATGAAGAGAGTTATTTAAGAGCTCGATTATTTGATATGCTTATTGGCGATTGGGACAGACACGAAGATCAATGGCGTTGGGCACTACACGAAGATGATGATGGTACAAAACTTTATAAGCCTATACCACGAGATCGTGATCAAGCATTTCCTAAGTATGACGGTGTTTTTCCTTTTATATTAAAAGCAGTGTCACCTTTAGCAAGAAATATGCAAACGTATGCACCTAATGTGCAAAATATTAAAACCTTTAATAACGCAGTTTACTATTTAGATAAAAGCTTTATTAATGAATTAACATGGGAAGATTGGAAAAAACAAGCCGAAAATTTACAAAATCAACTTACTAACGATGTTATAGATAACGCATTTGCAAATCTATTAGATGATACAAAAGATGAAACCATAAATCATATAAAATCAACGTTGAAGTTAAGACGCGAAAATATGGTTTCTATTGCTAGAGACTACTACGATTATTTTAAGGAGCACGAGGTAATTGTAGCAACCAATAAGGATAATAAGATTGATATTGTGAGACAGCCAAATGGTATTACAACAATCTCAATGTTTCAAAAAGATAATATCATCTTTAAAAATACTTATAGTAAAGATGAAACTAAAGAAATTTGGGTTTACGCATTAGATGGTGACGATACGATCACAGTCTCAGGTGAAGGCAATGATTTTATTAGACTTAAGATTTTTGGTGGTGAAGAAAACGATATTTATAATATTGAAAACTCTCGTGCAGTTAAAGTTTATGATTATAAATCTAAAGCAAATACCTTTAATGGGTCTGTAAATAAGATGCTTACAGACTCTTATAATATAAATAATTACGATCCCCAAAAACGTAAATTTTCTAATAATATATTACTTCCAACGATTGGGTTTGATCCAGATGCTGGATTTAATGCAGGAATTACAAATACGTATACAACTTATGCATTGCTAAGAAACCCGTTTACTACACAACATACGTTTAATGCTTCATATTATTCTGCAACACAGGGATTTGAATTCTCATATAATGGCGAATTTGCACACGTATTTCATAAATGGAATTTAGCCATAGACACGCGTATTACTAGCGCTAATTTTGCTGTTAATTTCTTCGGAATAGGAAATGAAACACTTTACGATGATGATGCTGTTGATATGGATTTTAACCGTACAAAAATTAGTCAGTGGCATTTTCAACCTTCATTAATTTATAAAACGAGTGGTAATATAAGTGCTCATGTAGCAGCTCGTGTAGAATCACACAAGGTAGAAAATTCTACAAATGATTTTGCTACTATATTTTTTGATGCTAATGATGATGTTTTTGATAATCAAATTTATGCAGGAGCCGAAATTGGATTTAATTTTAACAACAAAGATGGGTTATTAGCATTTCCTAGACGAGGTATGGAGTTGGGCTTAGTTGCAGGTTATAAACAAACTATAGATTCTAATTTTGATAATAAATTTTCTTATATAACACCAACAGCGTCATTTATTTATCCAATTCATGATAGCGGTATGGCAACCTTAGCTACAAAAGCACAAGCAAATTTTATTTTAGGAGACTCATATGAATTTTATCATGCAGCAACTGTTGGAGGTAATACGAGTTTAAGAGGATTTAGAAATGATAGATTTTTAGGTAAAACGTCATTTTTTCAAACAACAGATTTAAGAGTATGTTTTATAGAAACACGTACAGGATTTATTCCACTTCGTATTGGAGTAACTGGCGGATTTGATTTAGGTAGAGTATGGAACGATAATGAAGACTCAAACAAATGGCATAATAGTTATGGAGGTTCTGTATTTATAAATGGATTTCAAGCTTTTACAGCTAACATTGGGTATTATCAAAGTGTAGAAGATAGTCGTATTCTCTTTACAGCAGGATTTCGATTCTAAATATGAATTTTGTTAAGAGAAGAGTATGGTAAAAAACCTTTAAATCACGTTAAGTTTTTCTTAAATCCCTGTAAAACTACGCGTTTCATTCTTTATTAAGTCATACAATTTATAGCTTTGTAGCTAATTTAATGAAATTAAGAAATTTATGATTAAAGTAAAAGAAAATGATACCGTAAAAGTACATTATACAGGAAAATTAAAAAACGGAGAAGTCTTTGATAGTTCAGCAGGACGTGACCCATTAGAATTTACCTTAGGACAAGGTATGCTTATTCCTGGTTTTGAAAATGCGGTAATTGATATGAAGGTTGATGATAAGAAAACAGTTAACATACCAGTTAATGAAGCATATGGAGATGTGAAAAAGGAACTTTTTCACAACGTTGAAAAAGCGCAACTTCCTGCTGAGGTAGAGCCAACAGTGGGATTAGGCTTAGTGTCTAAAGACGCTCAAGGTAACGAACACCAATTTAGAATTGCAGAGGTAAACGAAGACCACGTTATAGTAGATGGTAATCATCCTTTAGCAGGTCAAGAATTAGTTTTTGACTTAGAATTAGTAGAGATTAAGTAAATCTCTATTAATATATTTAAAAATAAAAAAACCTGTAAACATTGTTTACAGGTTTTTTTTATGGTGCTTTAGAGTCAGAAGTTTAATTATTTTGATAAGGATTAGAGTAACCTTATAAATATGTAAGATTGTTTTAATTAGCAAATAGACGGTAAGTCATGAGATGAAAAAAAATGGGTAATTTTTAAACAAAGTTGAAATTGTACTCTCAAGTGGTGTATAAGTAATTTATTATGAAGTAAATGGATATTTAAGTGTAGGATTGCATCTAAGTATTAGGTGTTTCTTTTATATAAAATTATACTTGTATGCCTATTTTAAATATTTAATTTAGCAAATACAAACTGATTAGAAAAGGCGAAAATATTGTTGAAAGTAGAATAGAATTAGCATTTAAAAATATACATTTTTGCCTATGGTTTTTTTGGGTATTTATATTCTATTAAATGACTTCTGGTGATTGATAAATTTATTGAATGTGGAAGTTTTTTTTCTAACCGAAAAGCAAATCTCCTAAATTTTCTATTAAATTTCTTGGGAAGAATTCTATGAAACCTTTCAATAGAACCTATAGGGACTATATTAATTTCTTCAAAGTAAGTTTTACCAATTTCCTCATAATGTTTAGAGGAATTATCTCTTTCTGGGTGAGGATCATTTAATTTCCAATTCTTAAATTTTACCCTTTGAATTTTTGAGGGTCTTCCAGGTACAGGAATTAACCAGCGTAGATTATCTAAAAATATACTATTTACAGCAGGTTCAAAATACCTTACAATACCATTTGGTTTTAGTATGGAAACAATTTTCTCTGTAAATTCAATTTCTTGTTCATTAGTTAAATGATGAACAAAAGCTTTTCCAACTACAATGTCATAAAAGTTATTGGTGATCTTTGACTTTAAAAAGTCACCTTCGATAAATTTAATTTCCGATTCAAATTTATAACTTGCATTAAGTTTTTTGATTATTTCACCAGATTTTTGAGAGATATCGTTTGCATAAACTTGAGCACCATAAGCAGCCATTACTGCTGCATTAGTACAATCTCCACAACCCAACTCCAGAATTTTTTTGCCCTTTAATTGATTTTGAAAATTATCTTGATATAAGCCAACCCAACTTGTGTCAGTTTTTGTTGCGTCCGCCATAAACTCTTCTAAGTTCTCGATTTTATTAAGAATAGATTGAATATTAATATCATTATACACCTTATCGTAATGCTTTTCATTTTTTAATGTATTTTTTTCAGAACTACTCATATTTTTTAATTATAGATAACGGTCTCGGTTATTAGTAGTTGCAAGGATTTTCAGAAGTAGACTAGAACAAGCAAATACTTATAACCATTGTTGGCACCAGTATTTATTCACACAACATTTTAAGTTTTTTAAAATCTTTATCTGCTTCAAAGTGCTCATCCTTTTCAAGGTCTAATTTAAGTGCCTTTTTGAAGCTTTTGCATGCCACTTCTTCCTCACCGAGTTCTAAATAAATACCTGCTCTGTTAAATAGTCCAATGTCATAATTCTTTTTTATCATTAGAGCTTCATTTATTTTTTCAAGGGCTTCTTTAGGTTCCTCAATTTCTCTATAAAGACTTGCCCAATTATTATAAAGAATATGCAGGTTTAGTGAATGCAATTGCTAAAAATTTATTCATTTTAATATTTTGGATTTATAGCGACAACTGTATATACACTATTGTCTATATCCATTATATCATAACTCTTAATTTAAGATTATGAACCAGCCAAATTAACACGTAATTTCTAGGCACCTTAATTAGTGGCTAATAACAGGTTTATAGATCTTTTTATGAGCTATTATACAATAGTATAAATTATTCTTAATGAAGTTTTGCGGTATACCGTAATTGCCTTTTTTTAATTCCGAAACAAGACTATTTAATTTTATTTAAGCTTTGTATTTAAAGATGAATACAAGATGTTCAGTGCTCAAATAGTTGCTAAAATTTTAGCTCATATTTGTTTTATATATAGAAAAGCTTAATCTATTTTGAGGGTAGTATTTTTTAATTAATAGACCAAATCAGAGTGATCTAAAGATTTTATATAGGTTTAATACAAGATCTATAACGAACTAAATATTTAAGCTAATAAATATATGGGGTCTTAGAAATTTCATTATTTCATTTCTTAAAAATGTAGTGGGATAAGATTTGCAATGATTGCCTTTTTTTTAAATAATAATTAAAATATTTATAGTTGTCAACTAAATTATCAACTTAAAAATAAAACCCCTGTAATCATTGCTGATACAAGGGTTAATTGTGGAGTCGGAGAGAGTGTAACAAATAGGTTTGACTTTAATCACTACCTAAGTATATATTGGTGATTGATAGAAAAAATCACTATAACAGTAATATTTCATATTTATTATAATTCTAATGAAATGCAATGATATTGAAAACGGTTGACTAAATGTTGACTAAATGTTGACTAAGATGTGCTTTATGTTTATATTTGAGTGTTCAAATTCTCAATATAATGGCAACAATTAAATTCCAACTTCAAAGTAAGTCTAAAAACGCACCTATTTATCTACGTTTATCGTTAGGTCGTGGCAAATCATTAAAACGAAAAACTTCTTTAAGTATCAATCCCGACAACTGGAGCTTATCAACTGGATTACCTAAGCAGAATTATGCAGATGAGAAAAATCTAACTTCTAACCTAAGAAAGTTAGGAACTTTTGTTTTAGATGAGGTTAATGATTCTAATAGTAAAGGTGTAGAAATTACTGGAGAATGGTTACAAAATAAAATTGATTTTCATTTTAATAAAGTAGAAGCAAAGCAATTGGACTACCTAACAAATTATAGTATTTATTTTATTGATAATCTTAAATACAAGGTAAACGAGAAAACCAAGAGTATTGGAGTTTCAAAGGCAACGGAAAAGAAATATAAAACTATTTTAAATAAACTAATTGCATTTGATGATTACCAAAGTAAGAAACAAAAGAAAACTATTCAAACTAAACTAACTGACGTTAATTTGTCTTTTAGAAGCAGTTTGATTGATTATTTTAGTAAGATTGAGAAATTGAGTGATAATACAATTGGTCGTTACCTGAAATTTGTTAAAAGTATTTGTTTAGATGCTAAAAAGAATGGTTTTAAAATTAGTTCACAACTAAATGATTTCTCAGGTTTCTCAATTGAAGCACCAAAAGTAATATTATCACTGGCAGAGATTGAGCAAATTAAAAATACAAAGTTTGTAAGTGATGCGCACGAAATTTCTAAAGATTGGTTAATAATAGGTTGTTTTACTGGTCAACGTGTGTCGGATTTATTACGAATGAATAAGAAAATGATTGAGCATATTCAAGATTATGACTTCATTGTATTGAAACAAGTTAAAACAAAAAAGACTGTCCAAATACCAATACATTTTGAAGTACAAGAAATACTGAATAAAAGAGATGGCGAGTTTCCCCCAGTATTTTCGAATAATATTGATAGTAATAAGGCAATGTTTAACCGTTATCTTAAGCAACTTTGTAAACTTTCAAAAATTAATAAAGTTGTTAATGGGAATAAATTTGACGAAAAAAAGAAACGTTATATTAATGGTGACTATCCAAAACATGAACTTGTAGCAAGTCATATTTGCAGACGTTCGTTTGCTTCAAATCACTACGCGACTGAATTATATCCAACACCAATTTTAATGAATATAACAGCACACACTACTGAACAAATGTTTTTGACATATATTGGTAAAGAACCAATTGATTACAGCTTACAGCTCGCTAAAATATGGCAACAAGAAGGAATGAAAATTAAACGCAAAGAAGAGAATCAAGTAGAACTCAAAGTTGTAAAACAAGTTTCTAATCAATAATTATAAAATGACAACATATAATATACACGAAGAACTTCTTAAAAAAATTAGCGACTCTATTAAGAATTTGACTATTGAGGAAAGAGTTACAGTTAGTGATTTTATCAAAAAAAAGATAAAAGAAATCGAAAAGCAACAGGAAATTCAAATCAGTAATAATAAAAATTTTTTAAAGGAAATTTCAGGATTATAATTTATTAGTTATGAAAGAAGAAGAGTTAGAGTTATATCTCAAATCAGCTGGCTATGAGCTAAATAATAAAATTGAATTTCTGAAAGAAGATGGAGACGTAAACCCTTTTTTTTATGGTAAATTATTAAATGAGTCTAGTAAAGTTTTTCTTGAAGAGGTACAGCAACTAGATTTTTATTCAGAATGTGAAAAAGAATTGATTCAGTATGCTCATATTATGAAATCTTTTGTTCGTAAAGTTTTTAAACTTTACATTGATTTAGCACGCATAAAGATTTTATTTAAAAATGATATTGATTTAATAATGGCTAAAACAAACTGGTTTAGTTTGTATGAGTTAGAGGAGTTTTTTAAAAATTTGAATCATACAGTTATTGTAGTCCGTCATTTGAGTATGACAAATAAGAGTCTAGCTAATAAATATAGGGAGTATTGTATTATGAATATTCTAAATAGAATCCAAAGACTACAGCATTATGGTATTAATCTTATGTCTACACCTCTTAAAATTAAGGTAGAAGAAATAATTGATGCATTAAACAATTCAATTGACATTAATAGTGTTCAGTTAGATATTGCTCTCAATCAATTAGTCAAAACTGAAATCAATTCAGAGACCGAGCTAATATTTGATTTAAGTGATTCAAATGGAACAGAAAAAATTATTATGTTAGCTAAATTAGGTGTAATAGATTTTCTCAAAGAAAAAGAACCATTTAACACCTCAATAAATAGTTTGGCTAGTGCTATTAGTGGAATAACAGGAATTAAGCAAGTAAGTGTTTATCCAATGATTAATCCAATGATTAATCCATCAAATAATCAAAAAAACAACCCGTTTAATTCACAAAAAACAGTTAGTAAAATTATAACTCAATTAGTCAATTTGGGTTTTAAACCATTAAATTAAATTGAAATAATACGATTTGGGGAATACCTAATTAAACCCTATGCTTTATTAGTTGCATAATTATAGAACTTAAAAGTTATGCAAAACATTCAATTCATTCAGGTGACACCTGAGCAACTTCAAGAATCAATTATTCAAGGGGTGAAAACTCAATTAGATGACCTAAAACAACATCTGCAACCCAAAGAGCCAACTAAGTATTTAACACGACAAGAAGTCGCAAAAATGCTCTCAGTTGACCTCTCGACAATTCATAATTGGACTAAGAAAGGAATACTTTCTGCTCATCAAATAGGTGGTAGAGTTTTTTATAAGAGAGTTGAGGTCGAAAATGCAATAGTTAAGCTAGAAAATTAGAGGTATGAGAAATCAAAATATACCTCATTTGAATAAGTCTATCTATACATTAGGACAAAATAGGACAGCTAATAGTAAAATTAAGTCTCAACTTATACAAATATCTGGCACTGGTACTGACTTGATTGATAATTCAGCATTGATAAAAAGAGCAAATAAAAAAGTAATAACAAACGCACTAGTTTTGGCTTTAGTTGATATTGCAAAAAAAGACAATGACGAGAGATGGGAGAAAAAGTATTGGAACACTTTTCATTGCCAAAAAAAGTTTGTTGAATACAATGATAAACTTTATACTAAATATTGTGGTAATAGATGGTGTGCGACATGTTGTGGAATTAGGAAAGCTGAATTGCTAAATAAATATTATTCAACACTTATAGAATGGAGTGAACCTCATCTGTTGACCCTTACTTTGAAAACAGTTAAAGCAAATAAATTAAAAAGTAGAATTAATGAAATGATTAAATCATTCAATCGTATAAATGATAGATGTAAAAAAAGACACATAAGAAATAACGCAATGAAAATAATGGGTGTAAAATCATTAGAATGTAATTTCAATGCTCAAAGATGTTGGTATAATCCACATTATCATATCATAACACCAAATCGACAGACAGCTCTATATTTAAAACAAGAATGGAAAAAAGAATGGAATAAAAATAGTTTTAATGCTTCAGATAAGGCGCAAGATATCAGAGTGATTGAGAGTGTTGAAAAAGGATTAGTTGAGGTAATTAAATACGGTGCAAAAATGTTGTCAGAACCCGATCCAAACTATAAATATAAAAGAAGTAAAGGTAACTTAGAAGGGTTGAGTATTTATGCTCGAGGTTTGCATAATATCTATGATGCATTTGATTCACGCCAGTTATTTAAAAGTTTCGGTTTTCAGTTACCTCAAGAAATTGTTAATACTTCATCAACTCAGGTCATAAGTAAATATGATGTTTACCAATATAGAGTAAAAGATATGGATTGGGTAAATACCGATACGGGTGAATTTCTTACTGAATATGAGATAGACAATAATCTCAATTATCTTCTTAAAACCTCAATTGATACTATTTTGTATTAATTATTTCGATTTTAGATTTATAGGATTCTAAAATTAGTATTTTTAGAGAATCAAAAGAAATCTTATAAATGGCGTTATATCAAGTTTCAGTACTAAAAAAACATCTTAAGCTACAAGATAAAGACCACGTAAATAAAGCCTATAAAAAGTACTCTAAATACTTTTTAAACCCTACTATACAAGATAATATTAGAGCATCTAAAGAAGAGGAGTATCAAGGAATTTTTCTTACTGAGCTATTTGTAAATATTTTAGATTATACATTAAAGCCTAAAGCAGATTATAATATCGTTGCTGAGTATAAAAACGAAACGAACTCACGTAAGGCAGATGGTGCAATTTTACTCAATGATAATGCAATTGGTGTAATCGAATTAAAAGGTACAAATACCAAAGATTTAGAGAGTATTAGAAAACAAGCCTTTGATTATAAAGCCAATCAAAAAGGGTGTGTTTATGTGATTACTTCTAATTTTGAAAAGTTGAGGTTTTATATAAATGATGCAACTGAGTTTGAAGAATTTAATTTATTTGAATTAACACAAGAACGTTTTCAATTACTGTATCAATGTCTTCAAAAAGATAATATTTTAAACAATATTCCTTTACAAATTAAAGAAGCTTCAATAGTTGTAGAGGAGCAAATCACAAAACAGTTTTATAAAGACTATTCTCTATTTAAAAGAGAATTATATAGAGATTTAGTTAAGCGTAATGCTAAACGTCTTAAAACCACATTAAGTCAATTAACCTCAACTGATAATGTAAGCGATGAACAAAAAGCAGAATTAACACGCTTAGAGAAAAACGTAAAACTCACGCTCTTTAAAAAATCACAAAAATTAATTGATAGATTCCTTTTTATATTCTTTGCTGAAGATAGAGGATTGTTACCACCTAATAGTACAGCGCAAATTTTAGATAAATGGAAAGCTGATATTGATTTTGGTGATGATAGACCTGTTTACGACTTGTTTAAACAGTATTTTATCTTTTTAGACAAAGGAAGACAAGGTACAAATAGTAGACAAGAAATTTATGCGTATAACGGTGGCTTATTCAAAGCAGATAGCGTTTTAGATTCTTTAGAAGTTGATAGTGAATTGCTATATAAGTACACTTATCAATTAGCGAATTATGATTTTGAAAGTCAAGTAGATGTTAACATCTTAGGGCATATTTTTGAAAACTCTCTTAATGAGATTGAGAGTGTAAATGCTGAGATTGAAGGTGGTGATTTTGATAAGCAAAAAAGTAAACGAAAAAAAGATGGTGTTTTCTATACGCCTAAATACATTACAAAATATATAGTTGAAAATACAGTTGGTAAACTTTGTGACGAAAAGAAATTACAATTAGGGTTTAAGGAAGAAGAATATTTTAAAGGTCGTAAGAATCGAAATAAAAGCACCATTGAAAAACTAGTGGCAACATTAGATAGTTATAGAGATTGGTTGCTGAGGTTAACCATCTGCGACCCAGCGTGTGGCTCAGGTGCATTTTTAAACCAAGCTTTAGATTTTTTAATAAAAGAGCATACCTATATTGATGAACTAAAAACCAAAGTTTTGGGAGGAGGTTTACAGTTTCCAGATATTGAAAACACCATATTAGAAAACAATATTTTTGGTGTTGACCTAAATGAGGAATCTGTAGAAATAGCAAAGTTATCTTTATGGCTTAGAACAGCGCAACCAAGACGAAAATTAAACGATTTAAGCTCAAATATTAAGTGCGGTAACTCATTAATAGATAGCAAAGCAGTTGCAGGAGATAAAGCTTTCAGTTGGGAATCACAATTTCCTAAAGTATTTGAAAATGGTGGTTTTGATGTGGTTATAGGGAATCCGCCTTATGGTGCTCAAATTTCTAAAATTGACCAAAAATTTTATCTATCAAAATATGAGACACCTTCATATAAATTAGATACTTATTCTATATTTATTGAGAAAGCTTTTGATTTGGTGAAGCTTGATGGTTTTATCTGTTATATAATACCGTATACTTGGTTAACAATTAATCAGCATCAAAAATTAAGAGAGTTTATATTGAATTATAATTTAATAGAAGTAATTAATTTACCTCAAAAGATTTTCGATGATGCTGATTTGGATACTGTAATTGTTAATCTTCAAAAGAGTGAAAGTAGTCCTTTATTACAGTTTGGTAGTATTAAGGATAAAGAAATTGTCATTGAAGGAAATTTAAATCTTAAAAGAATTAAAAAATCAAATGATAAGTTGATTAATTTATCAATTTCTGAATCCGATATAATTATACTAGATAAATTACAGTCTTTTAGTCCTCTTGATGATGTATTTGAAGTTTCTCAAGGCTATATTCCATATCGTAGAAGTGATTTAATTAAGGATTTTGGTAAAGAAAAGGGAAATTCTATTGTTGATGGTAGATTATGGCATTCAGAGACTAAGCACTCAGAAGAATGGAAACAAGAAATACAAGGTCGTGACCTTTCAAGGTATTATAATAGTGAAAGTTTTCAATATATTAAATATGGAAAGCATTTGGCAGGCTACGTAGATACAAAGTTTTTTACAAATCCAAGAATTTTAATAATGGAAGTTACTCGTGGTGATTTTTATAAAATCACATCTACATATGTAACTAAGGAATATTATAATACACCATCAATAATTAATGTTATTCACCCAGAAAATAATATTGAACTACTTAAATCATTAAGTTGTATTATTAATAGTAGGCTTATAACTTGGTATCACTTAAAAGTACATCCTAAAGCTAATGCAATTACATCAATTCCGAAAATTTTAATTAAGGATATAAGAAATTTACCAATTTGTTTAAATATCACTGACGTTTCAGAAATAGCCACAGAAAGATTGGAACAAGGTAGTGCTTTAATTAATTTACTTTCAAAACTACAAAATTACTTATTGCATAAATTCAAATTAGAAAAACTATCTAAAAAGCTACAAAATTGGTACGAATTAGATTTTGTAGACTTTATCAAAGAACTAAATAAAGCGATTAAAACAGCAAATAAGGAACGTTTAAAAGAAGGTTTGCAAGAAATAGCATCATTGACTAAAAAAGATGAGTTTGAGTGGTTAGAACTGTTTGATGAGAATAAACAAAAAGCTCAAGTCCTACAAAACCAAATTAACCAAACTGATTCAGAAATTGATGCAATGGTATATGAGTTGTATGGGTTAACAGATGAAGAAATTAAAATTGTTGAGAAAAGTTAGTAATAAACTCAATGTTAATAAGTTGTAATAAGATTATTCATTAAGTCTTAATAGAATTGATTTAACTTTACAGAAATATTTCAAATTTTATGACAAATACAATTTATACAAATAGTTTTTCAGGATTCTTTAAGCATCTAGCCGAAAACAGTGTTATTAATGATATCGAACTTCAGAATATACTACATGCTCGTGCTTTTGGTAATTCAGATTTTTTAGGTTCAATCTCAGATATCAAAAGAAAAAAAGTAATTCAAGCGAGTGAGTTAAATAAGGCTCGATTATTAGAGTCTATGCTCTAACCTAAAAGCAATAGAAAATTCATTTGTTGACTAAATGTTGACTAATAAAAACCTCAACAAATTGAAAAACAATAAGTTGAGGTCTTAAAAAGTGGAGTCGGAGAGAATCGAACTCTCGTCCAAACAAGCTATTAAAGAGCCTTCTACACGTTTAGTCTTTCATTGGGTTTTCGATTATAAGCTGGCAAAAGACAGCCCACTTATAACTTATCTTTTTAATCTCGAAAGTGCATCAAAGCGCTACACGATCTAAGTTAATATTTTCGATGCCTCTAATAAGAACGCCATTAACCAAGGCTTTCTGGAGACATTTAGCACTCCTACCTAGTAGGACGAGGCTTAATCTTACTGTAATTCAGATTAGGCAGCTAAAGCGTAGTTATTCTCGCCGATTAAAAAGTTGACCTAGCCTTTTACGTGATTCAAAGTCATTACACGACGTGCTTACCGTTCAATGAGTCTCGCTGTCAAAACCAGTCGACCCCATTTTAGTAATTATTTTGGCGTTCCCTTTCAGGTCAGGCTTTCGGTAGTCGCTTCCCGATAGCTATCGGGAGAGCTCCAACAATACCTCAATCCTTAACGCGCTCACCCAAGAAACTGTAATAACAGTAAAAAGGTGTGCGAAATTACTAAAAATAATAACGCAAAAGCTATACCAAACCCATTTTATAATTCTGTTAAGAAAATTTGTCAGTTCTAATACCTAATTTTAGGTAAAACACACAATAATGATTAAAAAAGGAACACAAGTTAAATGGAAATGGGGAAATGGTACAGCATCAGGTAAAGTACAAGAAACCTACACAAAGGAAGTCACAAAAACCATAAAAGGTAATGAGGTAACTCGTAAAGGAGAAGAAGGTGATAAAGCACTGTACATACAACAAGACGATGGAGATTATGTATTAAAATCTGAAAGCGAAGTAAATCGCGTAGATTAATTTTTTCTAAGATAGAATAGGCTTGCTAAAACCGTAAAATCAGCTTATTTTCGTACTGGAATTAGTATTAATAAAATTCTCATTTTTATGGGAATGAAAAACGCCATCATTCAATGAAATTCGCCATTATCAAAGAACGTAAAAACCCACCAGATAGACGTGTGGTTTTCTCTCCCGAAAAGTTAGCTGAAGCACAATTACAATTTCCACAAGCTCAGTTTGTGGTAGAGTCTTCAGATATTCGCGTGTTTTCTGATGAGGCTTATAGAAAAGCAGGATTTACGGTTACAGATGATGTGTCAGACTGTGATGTAATGATTGGAGTTAAAGAAGTACCGCTAGAGGCACTTCTTCCGAAGAAAAAATACTTTTATTTCTCACACACGATTAAGAAACAACCATATAACAGAAAATTATTGGTAGATATGCTCGATAAAAATATTGAGATGTATGACCATGAAACTATCGTAAAACAAAATGGAGCAAGACTTATAGGTTTTGGTCGTTATGCAGGTTTAGTTGGTGCTTATAATGGTTTTAGAGCTCTAGGATTAAGAGATGGATTATTTAAACTTCCTAAGGTAGAAACGCTAGCAGACTTAAACGCTGTAAAAGCAGAGTTAGATAAAATTAAATTACCAAACATTAAAATTTTACTCACAGGCACAGGTAAAGTAGCACTTGGAGCGAAAGAAATTTTAGATCATCTTAAAATAAAAGAGGTTAGTGATGCCTTATACTTAACATCACAATTTACAGAGCCTGTTTATGTTATGGCAGATGTTATGGAATATGCCAAAAGAAAAGACGGTAAAGTAGGAGATAAGTGGGCGTTTTATAAAGACCCAATAGGTTACGAAAGTAACTTTATGCCATATGCTAAAGAAACAGATTATTTTATTGCAGGTCATTTTTATGGCAATAATGCTCCATATTTATTTACCAGAGAAGATGCCAAACATCCAGATTTTAAAATTAACTTAGTTGCAGATATCTCGTGTGATATTGATGGACCAGTAGCAAGTACAATAAAGCCCTCAACGATTGCAAACCCATTTTATGGTTACGACCCTCAAACCGAAAAGGAAGTGGCTTACGATGCAGAAGGCGCAATAACTGTAATGGCTGTAGATAATTTACCTTGCGAACTACCAAAAGATGCAAGCGAAGGTTTTGGAGACATGTTTTTAGAGCACGTCATACCTGCGTTTTTTAATGATGATAATCGCGGAATTTTAAAACGCGCTAAAATAACAACCGCAGATGGGAAGTTGACCGAGCGTTTTAAATATTTACAAGATTATGTAGATGGTAAGTAATTTAAAATAACGTCACTTTTCTCTTTTTAAATAACATAAATAAACCAAATAATAATAACACAAGTAAAAATTCTGGTTCACTCATGCGTTGCGTGTCTTCATTAAGATCTAGAGATTTTTTACCAGAGAGTACATCTTCTTGTTTTTGTTTTAAAATCGCTTTTTGCGCCTCGTTCTCTACAACAATGTAAGATGTGAGTGGTGTCATGATACGTGACATGAAACTATATTTAACTAAACTGTTCCAATCATTCTCGGTATTCTCTGGATGTATAAGATTAGATCTTAGTTGTCCTTGCATAAGTAATCCAGAACTCCAATAGCTATCTATCTCATTACTGTCTATTTTAAAATTAGTTGATTTTAAAACAATATCGGGAGAACTTGTAATGGGCAAATAAGCTAGTGGTTTAGTTGCATTAGGCCATGCAAGAACAGGTTGATTAAGCGCAATAGAAGTATCATCATCTATAAATTGTTTTGGGTAAGTTGTTAAATCATGAGATGCTAAATAGCTTAAGGTATTGAGGTGATAAAATAAATCACTCTCAGGGAAAGCAAATTTAAAATCCTGATAGTTGTTACTTATTACAGCGTTACTTAAAACATCTGTAACAACAACTATTATTGGGTAAGTATCATTTACGTTTTTTTGTGAATTGTAAAAAATATGTTTAAAAGCTCTATCTAAATAAAAGCCACCTTCAAAAGTTTGCTGTTTTAATATTGTCTCCCAATTGGTGTCATAATTTATCGTCTCTGTATACGTATTAGTAAAACTAATTTTATGATTAGCATTTAGTTTATTTTTCTTTAAAAATAGGTTTATGGTAGATGCGTAATTATCTTTAAGATTTTCTTTTTCTGCGGAAACATCAACTATAAAGTGATAGTATGGAGCTCTATTAACTTGTGTTAAGTTAGATTTAGCTTTTGATGAGATATAGGCTACGTCATTTTTTTCTACTAAAGTTACCGTTTCTCTTTGCTGAACACTATCACCTAGCTTAACACTATGATTGTCTATAGTAAGCGTAATAGGCTCTTTATGAATAAATTTAATTCCTGTTTTTCTTACTTCCTTCCCAGCAAAGGGGAAAACTCTAAACGATACTCTATTACCTGTGAGATAGTGTAATAAACCTGGATCTCTATTTTCTCCTCTTATTTGAGAAAACACCCACATTGCAGATTTTTTTTCGGCTAGAATTCCCATTTCTTTTTTATCTCCTACATAGAGGTAATAATCGTTAATCCATGTACCATTTGGCAAATCTATAATAGTAGCGTATTCTGAGAAAAAGTTGTTTTGATTGTTATTTGTAATTTCTAAATCTATCCAGCTCGTCCAGTAATTATTATCTATGTTATAGGTGCTGGTAGACGATATGTTAGAGATATTAACGTTAGTATTTAAAATATTTTCTTGCCTGAGTTGAAACGATTCAGAATTGAAAAACACACGCTCAATAGTATTAATTTTTTTATCTGATAAAGTGAGATTATCTAATACTAACCAATTAAAATATTTAGATAAATAAGGTTTGCCTCTGGTAGATAGAAAACCACTGTCATTTCTGTCTTTATTTTTAGATACAACAGTTAATGTTTTTTGCAATGATAATTTGTCAATCTCATAATGTTTAGAGTAATTAGGATTATAAATATAATCTAGCGTTTCATGTAGTACCATCCTATCATTTGTATAAGATATTGTTATACATAGGGGAATAAAAAGAAAACCTACCAGAGAAATTGATAGTAATAGTTGTTTAGAAAAGTACGTTTTTAAAAATGCAAAATCAGCTGCTAATTGCTGCACATGTATAATAAATAGAACTAAAGGCGTTAACATTAAAAAACCTAATCCAATAGCAATTATGGCAACTATAGATAAAGGTAAATATGGCAAAAAGACGATAAAAAAGTAAAATGTATACGCAAACATGATACTTCTACCTACAAATAGTAATAATCTATAAATTGTATTTGTTTTATTTGGGAGGCAAATTAAAATACCATTTAGTAATGCTAATGCATAAAACCAATAGTTACTAAAGTTACCAAACACTCCTGTGTTGTTAAAATTAAGTTCATCAATAATAAAACCATTATTGACAGCAAGTCCCAATATTGGTAGAAGTATAGCTATTGGGATTTTCCAGAATAATTCATATTTTTTCCAAGCTTTACCTTTTTTTATAGATAGTATGTATATACCTCTAATTATAAGAAACAAGAACAGAAGAACTACAGTAATTGATAATATAATCATAACGTGAGTTCCAAAATCTGTACCTACAACGCGCCACAAAGGCATTATTATTTGAAAAAATGCATAACAAGCTATCGGTACAACAATGGCGCCTAATATGTTTTTCCAGGCTTTGTGATCTTTATCCTTAGGTGTAAATTTTAATACAATTATAAATAATGAGTGTGCTAATGTTGGCATTAAAAAGGTGCCTACATATATGAATAAATCTCCAGTTAACATCCAGTCTGGGATTTCCCGAGGTAAAATATCGTTAGAGTATAAACTATAGCTATAAATAAAAATGATATAAATAACCAAACTTACAGATGCATAATAGATAGATAGATTTTTTCTTTTTACGATAGCGGTAACTGCATATGCTAAATTGATAATTGTTAATAGCACCAAAACCAGGCAAAAGGTTTTCCAAAGTGTAATACTATCGTCTGTTAAGAGCGTATGAATTATAGTAAAGTCACTCCAGAAAATAAAAATAAGAAGTAATACAGGCAGTGTATTTAATATAATGAGCCACTTTGGATTAAGTAAGTTTTGCATGATGAGCTTTGGATTTAGAAAGGAGATAGTTAATTAGTAAATAGAAAATTATAAGAAAAAAGAGGTAAATAAAAACACCCTGAGCCTGATGTAGCCAAGAGTAGCTAATACTCGTGTTATTCTCAATAAAAATCGACGTTAGAATTCTAGATGTATTTGCAAATAATGTTAGTATGTAGGACAGTATAAATGCTAAAGGAAATGCAATAATTTTTTTTAAATGTGTGTTTTGTTTAGATATCAATGAAAGGACACAAACCATAAAACCAATGAGCCAAAAATTGATGCCAGAACAAGATTTGTCTATTATAATATTTAAATTTCTATGAAAATATCCATCATTAAAATCATAAACAGCTTCATTATTGGTAATAAAGGTTATGAGTAAGCTAATTGGTTTTAGCATAAATTGTAGCATCTCATTATCTGCCTTTAAAAATGCAAATTTTAAAGTTATAAATAGCATAAACGCTATGCTGTAATAAATACGGTTTCTAAGCATTTATGAGTAAATTTTACTATTAGAAAATGCTTTTAGCGTCCAATAAGAAATTGCTAAGAAGCTGCCAAAAGTTACTGTAAAAACCCAAGCTTCAATATTGGGTTGAAAAATGATGTTAAAAATATCTAGAAATAAGTTAAATGGATCATTTAAAATCTCCCACGAGTTGTAACGCAAAAAACGACCTAGATATACTCCAAATGCCGAAAGACCAAATATAGAAATCATGAAAGGCATTATAAATTTAGAATTTAAGTGTGATTTTATGAGTTTTTCCATATCTAATAACGATAAGAAAAAAAGTATTAATCCATTAAAGGCAAATGACATAATAACTAAGATGTCTAACCATAAAAAGTTTTGATTTGTTCTTGTTAAGTGAAGCAAATCTGTAACGATATACGGTGCGTTTGGTAAAAAGAGTAACCATATGATAAAGAAAAACAAAAATATTAGCTTATTGTTATTTTTAGTGCTAATTAGCCCACTGGTTATAGCAAATGGGATTATGGCAAGAAATAAATTCCACACTAAAAATAAAAGATAAAACGATTGATTAAGTTTCATTCTAATCATCAATAATATTATACTCAACGCCATAGAAATAGTAAGGAGTGATAATATTTTGAAACGGTTGAGAATATGAGATTTTATGGTTTCCATTGGTAATTTATTTTTATATCTATTAAAAAAATGGTGATGATGCCAAGACTATATGCAATAAGATCTGAAATTTCAAAAGTGCTACCTAAAACTATTACTGCTAACTTGTTATCTCTAAGGTTGAGGTAGTCTAAAAGGTTGTAGAGTTGAAGAAACTCAACACCAAAAGCTATTATTAATACTACTAGAGCAATTATTAAAGGCTTGGTTTTAATGAAACTTCTAATTGCGCAATACATTAAGATGACCACCAAATAATCTCCAAAAGTATGTCTAATAAAACCTTTGGTTATAAATGCTGCAATGCAGATTTCTATAGAAAATAGCAGCAGGCTCGAGGCAAAAAAGGGTTTGTTAAATTTGATTATCATTTTATTTCTATTTTATCGCCTAAAAATTTAGGTTCTACATTAAAAAACACATCCATAGATGCTTTTGCTCTGGCTAAATATTCTCTAAGTTGTACTCTAATACCATAACGACCAGTTACTTTTTTTGCATTAAATGCAACAGCATCTATATTGTTGTGCTTAGCTAAATATATTGCACGTTCGTTATGAAATTGTTGAGAGATTACAGTAATAGAGGGTTGTCCAAAAATTTCTTTTGCTCTAATGACAGAGTCTAAAGTTCTAAATCCAGCGTAATCTAAAAATATATTATTCTCAGGGATACCTTGTGCAATCAAATCGTCTTTAAATGTAGTAGGTTCATCATAATTTTTACTTCCATTGTCTCCACTAATGAGCACAAATTCTATTTTACCTGCATTATAAAGTTCTACTGTAGCTTCAATACGATATTTATAATATAAGTTGATGTTTCCGTTAGGTAAATATTTAATTGTGCCTAATAAGAGTCCCACTTTGTTTTTAGGGATTTCTTCAACTGTATCATATATGTAGTCTTCTGCTTGTGAGCTTATCATAAAATTTGTAAGCATAAGCCCAAACAGAATGAATACACCAAGTAGACATAGAATTTTTATTTTTTTCATCATTTTAATTAAAAATTAAGTGTTTTTGCTCTCTCTTTACAAATATTATATCTCTAAAGTCATCAATATTTACATGTAATAATTGTTCGTAATCAAATTGATGAAAGGGATTTGCTCGTTTACCAATTGAGTATGAAGCTATATAATATTTGAAATAATCTGGTAAAATAATGATTCCTAATATCATTGCTCCATATAAATATAAACTTCGTTTACCATTGCCATAGCATAAACATTGCAATGCTATTTCATCTTCTACTTTTGTACCATAACCAGTTAAGGTATGATAGGCATCATGACGCTCTACTTTTGCAATTAGCTCAAAACCATACAGGTTTAAAAAATCTCCTAAATGTTTACCAAAACTATAATGTGGATAGGCGAGGAGCTCTTCTCGTGAAATTCCCCAAGCATCATTAGATTTAAAAAATTTGGTATACACATTTTGGGTGTGCTTAAAGAGCCATGTGATTAAATTTTTTCTATGTGTTTGTAATATATTCATTTACATTGACTGTGTTTTGGTAATCGCCTCTTTAAGATTATTAGTTGTTTTTGTTGTGTTGTTAAGCTTATTGTTATGCATTTTTTTATCTGTCTTAGCAAACCATACCCAAGATTGATTTGTAGTTGAGAAAGCCGATGTACAGAATGCTGTAAAATGTAAGTCAAAGTTTGAGGTGATAATCCCATAACAGCATAAACCAAAAGCTATACAAGAGTAATATGGAAAACACATTGTAAAAACCTCTTTATGAGTAAATTTATTGTTAGTTGCTGCCCAAAAAAACGGACAAATACTACCAACAATTACAATAGCTACGCAAATAAATATAGGTATAAACGACAGCATCACATACGGTAGTGCCTCCACCTCAAAGGATTTGCACCTTATGATTACCCAAAATATCACTAAAGCCATTAAGCTGGATTTTGCGAGGTTCTCTATAACGTTCATTAGTGATTCGTTTTTTTGAGTTTTTCTGAATTAGCAAATGTTTCATAATTCCATTCTTGCCAATCTTTTTGAGATAAACTTGTTATGTGATTTAGATATTTGGTCTCTATACTATCTTTTTGACGTTGAGAAATCTCAATAGTGTCTTTTAATTCATTTAAGATTATAGCATTTCTATTAGTTAAATTAATGAGGTAACCTACATCAAAAGTTTTAGCTTTAGTAAGATTATATTTGGTGATGGTTGCATCCCAATTTATTGTGCTACACACGAGTAATACAACAAACGCTATTTGAGTATTTCTCCTAAATAAATACGCTAAATTTTTAACTTTTAATACTTTTAAAAACGTAGTAATAAGCCCAATAAGGGTAAGTAAAATGTAAATATGTACACCAATTCTTTTATAAGTTAAACCAAATGATGTGATGTAGATTTGATTTTTTATGGCAATTAAACCAATAAGTAAAACATTAAGAAATATCCATGCAAAGGCGATACTTTTAAGTGTCCTGTTTTCAGCATAAAAATTTAGATTACCTCTGAAAAAGTAGAGTATAACGCCAATTGCAATAAGAATAGAAGCAATAAGTGTATTAATACCGCTATGCACATGGTTAGATAGAGCAGATGCTTTTGTAGTTTCTATTGTTGAGAGTGATATTATATCTGTAACGATATAAAAGACTAAAAGCAGGTTTAAAAAACCGAGAAGGGTGATACCCAACTGTTTTTCTTTTTTTAATTTTTCTTCGGAAAAATGCTGTCCCTTAAGTAATCTATTATTAGTCTTTAAATCTATTGAAGTAGCTGGATCTACTTGCACTGGTTTAGAAATGTTGCTGAACAAATAGTAACCTAAAATGGTAAATAAAACCCATTGTAAATTAATAAAGCTGAAATTGATTTGAGACACAAAATCGTTAAAGATTGGGTTTCCGTTTTTGTACAGTAGTATAAATACAGTCACAAATACTAATGGGATACCAATTAGTTTTGCCCAATGCATAACATCTATATTTTTTTTCCAATCTATTTTATGGGCAGTTTCATTTACTTCAAAATTTCTATGAAATAAACCAGCAACACTACTATAAATACCATTAAACCATTGTACATAAATAGAGTTAGCACTTTGTGATACAGTACCAACCAAGGTAAAAAATGCAGCGCAGTTAGTTATAATTGCCAGAGCGGTATGATTAACAAAAACGAAAACAGCACTCAAAACATAAGCAAGTACGTGGAGCAGGATTGTTTTGTTCTTAAATTTATGAGAATTATGTATGTAAAGAAGCAAGATTGTTATTACTGTAAATAGAGATAGGTTTAAGCCAATGCCTCTATTGTAAAATAAAATGCTAAAAAGAATTGATGCGATGATTATTACCAGTTGTTTCATAATATATGTATTATTTTATAAAGTACTTTGTATTTCAAAGTAAGTGATTAAAAAAAATCTATTGTCCTTTGTGTATTAATTTTTCTAGTGCTTCTATATGTTTCTTAAATTCTAATCTACCTAGTTTTGATGCTGAGTATCGTGTGTTGGGTTTTCGGCCTATAAACTGTTTTTCTACAGTTATATATGCTTCTTTTTCTAATGCTTTTGTATGGCTGGCTAAGTTGCCATCTGTAGCGCCTAGCAATTCTTTAAGCATATTAAAGTCGGCATATTCATTTACCATAAGTATTGACATAATGCCAAGTCTTATACGATGATCAAATGCTTTATTTATGTTATTTATGATGCTCATAATTTCCTGTGAAAGCAGGAATTTCTTATTAATTAATATTCAGTTTCTGCTTTGGTGTTAGAACCGTTTGCAAATTTAGTTATTCAAAATTTGCGACGTTATGCGATTTAATTTTTATTCATTACATATTGATTCTATCATATTTAAAATGCATAATTGTTCCGTAGAAAATATGACAAATACCAAAACCAAAGGCCCAAAATATTAAACCATAGCCTAAAAAGTAAGAGGATACTAAACCAATAACAATCATTGTTAATCCTAGAGATCTTACATATCCTAAAGTATACTTGCTTGCATTAATCAAAGCCAAACCATAAAATATCATTGTTAAAGGAGCTACATAGGCATAACCACCTTTTAACATTAAGATTATAATAAATAAACCACCTGTTACTAACGGAATCGCAAAGTTAATCAATAAACGCCTTGAGGTTGAATCCCATAAACTCTCATTTTGTTTTTTTGCTTTAGAAAAACTTAAAACTACACCAGTTATCATAGCCATGACGACAACGGTGAAGGCAATTATAAAAATTTGGGTAAGGCGATTTTCAGTTAATATTAAAGTACGATAACCGTCAATTGAAATAATATTATTGGCGTAAATAATACGATAACCTAAATAAGCACCAATAAGTGCGTATATACCTGCAAGGATTCCTGAGAGTCCACTAATAGATAAAAACCGTGACGATTTATTCATCATAGATTTGATGTCACTTATATCCTGTAAATAGTTTTTTGATTCCATTGTAAAGTACTTTGAATTACAAAGTAAATAAAATTTATTGAATAATTCAACATAAATTTTTATTAATTTTGAAAACACTCAATGTCTCAATAATGAAACCAGCAGAAGAATATATCCTTAACCAGCATGAGCCTTTTAAATCTATTCTGTTGCATTTACAAATGTTAATTGAGCATACATTCCCTGAAACTCATTTAGAGTATAAGTGGAAATTACCATGTTATTATATTGGTAAACGACCAATATGCTACTTAAACCAAAGTAAAAATTATGTAGATGTTGGTTTTTGGCATTCGGCTCATTTGACAAAATATACAGAGCATATGGTGTCTGAAAACAGGAAAGTGGTCAAATCTATGCGATATAAAGCCTTAGCTGAAATTGATGACCAATTGTTTATCAATATTCTTAAAGAAGTAGAGAAGCATAAGAACAAGTCATTTTTAAAATGACAATTTACAGCGTCTTAGAAAAAATAGAATATGCAAATCCTTTCCCTTTATAAGATTTTTTTTGCTTTTTTATCTGTTCAAAATAATGAGAATCAAAAAAGTCTACAGAGCTTATGCTAGACTCAGCATTAATAATTTCGTATCCTTCAGACATAATTTGAGACTCTGCTATACGAAGAAGTTTAGAGCCAATAGTTCTTCTTTGGTAATCTTTATGTACATATAAACCATCAAGATTACAACCCTTTGTGATGTGAGCAAAACCAACAATAAAATTATTAATTTCGGCTACAATAAAATAAGCATTTTCAATGCGCTCTTCCCAAACGTCAATATCATCTGCACCAGATGACCATATGTTAATTTGTTTTTCGGAATAATCTTTACCATTAACAGCCCTTACCGTATCTCTAAATAGTGATGTAATTTCTGGAATATCATCTAAAACAGCTTCTCTAATCTCTATATTTTTTACCATAATACAATGCTATGTTTAGCAAGTTAAACTTATAAAAATTATTAAAATTGATTTATGGTTTTTCTAATGGCTACTAAGTTTGTTAGCAGTTGCTCTAAATTATCTAAGTGTAGCATATTTGCGCCATCACTTTTAGCATTTGCAGGATCAAAATGAGTTTCAATAAATAATCCGTCTACATTATTTACAACACCAGCTCTTGCAATTGTTTCTATCATATCTGGTCTTCCTCCTGTAACGCCAACACTTTGATTAGGTTGTTGTAGAGAGTGGGTGACGTCTAGAACTGTAGGAGCATATTTACGCATTGTTGGTATACCTCTAAAATCTACAATCATATCCTGGTATCCAAACATAGTACCTCTGTCTGTAATCCAGGCATTGTCGCTTCCTGAGTCTTTAACCTTTTGTACTGCATGTTTCATGGCCTCAGGACTCATAAATTGCCCTTTTTTTAGATTCACAATTTTACCAGTTTTTGCTGCAGCAACAACTAAATCTGTTTGACGCACCAAAAATGCAGGTATTTGTAGTACATCTACGTAAGCTGCAGCCATTTCAGCATCAGAAACTTCATGAATATCGGTAACCGTTGGTATATCAAAAGTTTGAGAAACTTTTTGAAGAATTTTAAGTGCTTTTTCATCACCAATACCAGTAAAACTATCAATTCTACTTCGGTTAGCCTTTTTAAAACTACCTTTAAAAACATAAGGGATTTCTAGCTTATCAGTAATTGCTACAACTTTTTCTGCAATACGTAAAGCCATATCTTCACCCTCAATGGCACAAGGGCCACAGAGTAAAAAGAAATTATTAGACTTGGTGTGGTTTAATTTAGGTACGTTAGATAATTGCATGTGCTTAAAATTTCAAATTTCAGCAGCAAAGATACATATTAAAAGCTTCTATTGAGACTATTTCTAATCATCCATAATGCCATAACAAAATTCGCAATCACAAATATGCCACCATAAACCATAAATTGTTTAACATTATTAGACATATTTATGATATTAAACACATCAGAGAGGTATGCGACTATTAAATATGATGATAGGCATACAAAGGTGATACCTAATGTAAAGTTGAGTTTTTTATTAGGTTTAAAAATTTGCCATAAAAACGGGATACCAAATAAAAGTATAGGGTAAGCTGTTAAACCATTACTCTGGTTAACATCTGTAAACCAATATACGATTACCGCTAAAAAATAGAGGTAAGGCACAAATTTTGAATATTTACTTATTGTTTCCATCTGTTCTGAGTTTCAGATGTAAATCGCCTAAAAATGGTTGGTTTCTAGGAGGCTATTTACTATTAATCTTTATTAGAACGAAAGATAATACCAGAAATTACATTAATTGTACTGTATAACATTTTATTAACTAAAGCTTCTGAAATTTTAACACTTCAAGATTTTAGCTACAAATAGTTTAATTATCAGTTCATTAGCCTGTAGGTGTGCTGTGGTGCCATTTTCCGAAGAACTAGAAAAATCGACAATTTTAATAATTTTATAAGTATAATAATTTATACAGAAATTAACGTACCTTTGCACGCTTAAAACAAGGCATCTATTATGGCTAATATTAAAAACATTGCAATTATTGCACACGTTGATCACGGTAAAACCACGTTGGTTGATAAAATTATGTATCACTGTCAGTTATTTCGTGAAAACGAAAATACAGGAGATTTAATTCTTGATAATAACGATTTAGAGCGTGAAAGAGGAATTACAATTACATCTAAAAATGTATCTGTAATTTATAAAGACACAAAAATTAACATTATTGATACACCAGGTCACGCCGATTTTGGAGGAGAAGTAGAGCGTGTATTAAATATGGCAGATGGTGTTTTGTTATTAGTAGATGCGTTTGAAGGCCCTATGCCTCAAACACGTTTTGTCTTACAAAAGGCTATTGATTTAGGTTTAAAACCATGTGTAGTTATCAATAAAGTTGATAAAGAAAACTGTACACCAGATGAGGTACATGAGAAGGTTTTTGACTTAATGTTTGAGCTTGGAGCAGAGGAGTGGCAATTAGATTTTCCAACTGTATATGGCTCTGCCAAGAACAACTGGATGAGTGATGATTGGAAAGATGAGACTGAGAATATTGAGCCATTATTAGATATGGTTATAGAACATATTCCTGCACCAAAAATTCCTGAAGGAAACACACAAATGCTAATTACATCTTTAGATTTCTCTTCATTTACAGGACGTATCGCTATTGGTCGTTTAACACGTGGAGAACTTAAAGTTGGTCAAAATATATCTTTAGTAAAAAGAGATAAAAGTGTTGTTAAATCTAAAATTAAAGAACTTCATGTTTTTGAAGGTCTTGGTCGTTTAAAAGTAGACGAAGTACAAACTGGAGACATTTGTGCAATTGTTGGATTAGAAGGTTTTGAAATTGGAGATACCGTTGCAGATTGGGAGTCACCAGAAGGTTTAAAGACTATTAATATTGATGAGCCAACAATGAGTATGTTGTTTACAATTAATGATTCTCCTTTCTTTGGAAAGGATGGAAAGTTTGTAACATCTCGTCATATTAAAGATAGATTAACTAAAGAATTAGAAAAAAACTTAGCACTAAGAGTTGAAGAAACTGATAGTGCAGATAAATTTATGGTTTTTGGACGTGGTGTATTACACTTATCTGTTTTAATTGAAACAATGCGTCGTGAAGGTTATGAATTACAAATTGGACAACCACAGGTAATCATTAAAGAAATTGATGGTGTAAAATGTGAGCCAGTTGAAGAAATGACTATTGATTTACCTGAAACTGTTTCTGGTAAAGCTATAGAAATGGTAACTATGCGTAAAGGAGAAATGTTAAGCATGGTGGCTAAAGGAGACCGTATGGTTTGTGAATTTATAGTACCATCAAGAGGTATTATTGGTTTACGTAATCAATTATTAACAGCAACAGCTGGTGAGGCTATTATGGCTCACCGTTTTAAAGAATACCAACCGTTAAAAGGTGGAATTCCTGAGCGTCAAAATGGTTCTTTAGTTTCTATGGAAAAAGGTCAGGCTATACCTTACTCAATTGATAAATTACAAGATAGAGGTAAGTTTTTTGTTGATCCAGGAGAAGATATTTACGAAGGTCAGGTTATTGGAGAGAATTCTCGTGGAGATGATATGGCTGTAAACGTAACTAAAACTAAAAAACTAAGTAACGTACGTAGTTCTGGAGCAGATGATAAGGCTAAGATTGTACCTGCAATTAAATTTTCATTAGAAGAAGCATTAGAATATATTCAAAAAGATGAGTACGTAGAAGTAACACCTAATTTTTTAAGACTTCGTAAAATATATCTTACAGAGGTTGAGCGTAAGCGTAATAAGAATATTTAATTTATTTTATATATACTAGAAAAAAGGAATCCTTATTAGGATTCCTTTTTTTGTTTTCTATATTTACAAAAAAGTTATAAATGATACATTTACTTTATTTTGATCCTGGTTTAGGGGCAATGATTATACAAGCTATAGTTGCTGCAGTGGCTGGCGTTTTACTTTTTTCTAAAAATTTGTTGTATAAAATTAAATTGTTTTTAGGAATTTCTAAGCCAAATGATGATGTATTTGATGACATCGATGTAAAAGATTCTGATATAGAAAGCAAATCTAATAGTGACAAGCAGTAGTAGACATTCTTCATCGTTTAGAGATCCTTCTGGATTTATTTTTGTAGATCAAGGTATCATTAAACGTTCTATTTCTCCCCTTTATTTTAAACAGTATAATGCATTAAAAACAACCGATTTTTATAAAAAGTTGCAGCATGCAGGATTATTAATTTCTCATAAAGAGTTAAGTGTATCAAAGGAGGAAATTATTATAGAACCAGAGCAAGTTTCATTTATTAATTATCCTTACGAGTGGAGTTTTAATCAATATAAGGAAGCAGCTCTACTAACCTTAAAAATTCAAAAATTTGCTCTAGAGAATGGATTTTCTCTTAAAGATGCCTCGGCTTTTAACGTTACTTTTTATAAAGGTAAAATGATTTTTATAGATACATTATCATTTGATTTTTACCAAGACAATTCTCCTTGGAGAGCCTATAAACAATTTATATCTCATTTTTTTGGACCTTTATTATTAGCAAAATATAATGGGTTAGAATCATTAAAATTAATGAATAGCTTTATTGATGGTGTGCCAATAAAAATGGTAGCATCAATGTTGCCATTTAAAACTAAATTAAATCCTTTTTTATATTCTAACATACATTTATTGGCAAAATTTGAGGATAAGCACAATGAAGATTATAAAGGCAATTCTAAAGCGAGTTCATTATCAAAAAAGGCACAATTAAATATTATAAAAGGGCTTTATGATTTTATAAAAAAGATGTCTATAGAAAGGTCTAGTGAATGGGGTAATTACTATGATAAAACCAATTACGCAAATGATGCTTTTGATCAAAAGGCTTCTATTATAGATGGTTGGATTAATAATCTAGATGCTAAAACAGTAATAGATGTTGGAGGTAACGATGGTACGTTTGTTAGAAAAATTAAACAAGAACTTAAAGAGGCCTTGGTTTGTGATATAGATTATAATGCTGTAGATGCTAACCATAAGTATGTAAAACAGCATAAAGAATCTTATATGCTACCCTTTGTTTTTGATGTTTTAAACCCATCTGCAAATATTGGGTTCAATAATAAAGAACGCGATTCTTTTTTAAAGCGAATAGAGGCTTATGAGCCAGATGTAACAATGGCTTTAGCTGTTATTCATCACATGACTTTGAGTGGTAACATTCCTTTTGAGATGTCTGCGGAATTTTTCTCAAAATTTTCAAAACATCTTATTATAGAATTTCCGAAGCGAAATGACTCATGGGTACAACGCTTATTAAATACCAAAGGTGAGTTTAAAGCTCATTTTGATTTTTATAATATCAACAATTTTGAGTCGAGTTATTCTAACTATTTTCAGTTAATAGAGAAGGTGTCAATTGATAATTCTGAAAGAGTGATGTACGCCTATAAAGCTCTGTAATTTGAGACAATCTATCATGAAATTTATTAACTCTAACAAAAGTTATGCACTCCTCGCAGGATTTGCATCTGGGTGTTATGCGTTACTCTATTTATATGATAGAAATTTTACGCTGGTCAATTCTTGGAGTCAGTTTTTATTCTTTTTATTATGCTTTTGTATTGCACCTGCAGTAATAACTTTTATTCTACATTGGATTTTTAAAAATACCTCATCATTTAAAACGTTTAGTAAGTATATTGTATCTATTTTAAACTGTGCTTTTTTTGCTGTTTTTATAATGGCTGTTACTCAAGGCTTTGAAGCTGGTCTAGTGTTATTTATTGCTTGTTTAACAGGTGCTATTGTAGGTGCATTGGTTTATAAACATATTAATAAAATAATTGTGTTTCAGTTATTATTATCTGTTTTTATGGTTGCAAAATTAGTACCTAATGTGTATAGAGCAGTAAGTTACTCCTACGATTGGCAAAAACAAGATGACGATATTTTAAATGCTAGTTTTGTTAAAACACCTAATATTTATTATTTACAGCCAGATGGTTATGTAGATTTTGAGGATATTAAATTAGGACACTATAAATCTACTAATGATGATTTTAAGAGTTTTTTATTGCAAAAGGATTTTGTAACCTATAGTAGTTTTAGAAGTAATTATAGATCTACATTATCTTCTAACACGTCTATTTTCTCAATGTCACATCATTATTATAATCATAAGAAAAGCTTCCAGGAATTTACGAATGCACGAGAAATAATAACGGTTAACAATCCAGTTTTAGATATTTTTAAGTCTAATAAATATAAGACAAATCTTATATTAGATAATCCGTATTTGGTAGTAAATAGGCCTAAATTAACTTATGACTATTGCAATATTAATTATAATGATATTCCTTATTTGTCAAAAGGTAATAGCTTTAAGGCAGATAATAAAAAAGATTTGTTGAGTGCTATTGATCGTAATAGAGCGTTTAATAATTTTTATTTTGTTCGCTACCCAATACCTGGGCATATTCATTCAAACAAATCAACTTCAAAAGGTAAAGTAGAAGAAAGAGAACAATACTTTAAAGATCTTAAATTGTCAAATGTTTGGTTAAAGGATGTTGTTGACTCGATAATAGCCAAAGATAAAAATGCCTTAATTATAATTTCATCAGACCATGGAGGCTATGTAGGTTATGATTATACCGCACAGCATAAAATAAAGTCTATAGATCCTGATTTAACCCGATCTATTTTTTCTACCGTTTTAGCTATAAGATGGCCAGAAAATGAAACGCCTGAGTATCACGAACAGTTAAAGACTTCTGTAAATTTATTTAGAGTACTTTTTTCGTATTTAAGTGAAAATGAAGCCTATCTAGACCACTTGGCGCCAGATAAGAGTTTTGACGTAATATCAGAAAATGCACCATTTGGAGTTTATGAAGTTATAAATGAAAAAGACGAAGTAGTTTTTGAGAAAGTAGAGAAATAGCGTGCGCTTTTTTGTAAATTAACACAATGAAATTATTAGGTAAACTAAAAGAAACTATAAGTAGATTTAATTCTAATAGTAAATCATTTCCATTAGTTGCAGCAGTTGCAGCAGGACTTTACCCTTTATTATATGTTTATTATTCTAATTTTACTTTAGTCTGTTCTTGGAGTCAATTTGCATTTTATGTCATTACATTTTTAATTTTTCCTATAGTGGTGTTTTCTCTAGCGAGTATAGCTCATAAGCGCATCAATCTCTTTAAAAAATATCATAAATATATATTTCCTGTGTTAAATCTGTGCTATTTCGCCTTCTTTATGGTGTTAGTTACCTATGGTTTTAAAAAGAAAATTTTGGCTGTAGTATTATTACTAACTTTTATATTAGCAATAGCCTTATATAAGCATATTAAAAAGGTTGTAATTCTTCAGCTTTTAATGGCAATTATAGCTTTTATAATGCTTATTCCAGTATTGTTTTTGCCTTTTAAAACCTCAACGGTTTGGATGGAACAACCAGATCGTATAGAGCAAGTAAAATTTGTAAAGAAACCCAATGTTTATATCATTCAGCCTGATGGATATGCTAATTTTTCAGAGTTAAAAAAAGCACCATATAATTACGATAATTCAGATTTTGAGTCATTTCTAGAAGTCAATAATTTTAAAATGTATGATAATTTTAGAAGTAATTATTTTTCGACATTAAGTTCTAATACCTCAATGTTTACAATGAAACATCATTATTACAATAATGTAAAAGGGTCTGTACATGAATTTTATAATGCCAGAAAAATTATAATTGGTGATAATCCTGTTGTATCTATTTTTAAAAACAACGATTATAAGACTTTTTTAATGCTTCAAAAATCGTATTTACTTGTAAATCGTTCAAAAATATTATATGATTATTGTAATATAGATTATAGCGAAGTCCCTTATTTTACAAGAGGATTTGGAGTTAAAAAAGATTTGGTAGAAGATTTAGAGAAAGCAATTAAAAACAATGCCAAAACCAATAACTTCTATTTTTTAGAACAAATTTCACCAGGTCATATTAGCACCTTTAAAAAAAATAGTGAGGGCAAGGATAAAGAGCGAGAAGATTATTTAAATCAACTTACTGAGGCAAATACTTGGCTTAAACGTATTATTAGCATCATAAATAAAAATGACGATAATGCGTTAGTAGTTGTTGTTGCAGACCATGGAGGATTTGTTGGATTTGATTATACCTTAGAGTCTCAAACAAAACAAGAAGATGATACGCTAATAAAATCGTCATTTTCGACAGCATTAGCTATTAAATGGCCAAATAATGATGCGCCAAGTTATGATGACAAATTAAAATCTAATGTTAACCTGTTTAGAGTTTTGTTTTCTTATCTAGAAGATAATAAGGCTTATTTAAATAATCTAGAAGTAGATAAGAGTTATTTAATGATATATAAAGGCGCACCAAATGGTGTTTATGAGGTTATTGATGAAAATAACAAAGTTGTATTTAAAGAGACGGTAAATTAGTTTATCTATTATTGAGTTAATACATTAGCAGTACAAGAAATACTAAGTTTATTTATAAAATTATAAGATATCAGCCAAGTAAAAAAGTAGAGTGGAACAAGCTTGTTGCCAATTCTAAAAATGCTACATTTTTATTTCATCGCGATTTTATGGAGTATCATCAAGATCGGTTTGAGGATTATTCTTTAATGATTTATTATGCACAGCAATTACTGGCAGTGTTTCCTGCAAATATTGTAAATGCGACTGTCTATTCGCATCAAGGCCTAACTTATGGAGGTTTAGTTTTTGATGATGTAATAGAAGATATAGATTTAACAATCTTACGTGATGAGTTGATAAACTACTTAATACAAAAAGGTTTTAAAAATTTAATAGTAAAACCGCTACCTATTTTTTATAATTTTAGAAAAGAAAAGACTCTCAATTTATGGGAAATGGCAAAAAATAATACTGTGATTAAACAGTTAATAATTTTAGCAATAGACTATAATGCAGCATATAAAATTCATAAAACCAAAATTAAACGTTATAAAAAAATAGAGAAAAACGGTTTCATAATTAAAGAGGGCCAAATAGAGTTAGAGAAATTTTGGGATTCGATATTAATAAAGCGATTAGAAGAAAAACATAATTCTAAACCCGTACATAGTTTGCAAGAAATTAAGGATTTACAAAATAAGTTCGAGCATGAAATAAATCAGTATACAATTTATTTAAATGATCAACTTCTGGCAGGCATTACACTATTTAAAAAAGGTTTAGTTGTAAAGTCTCAATACGCTATGGCTACTCTAAAAGGTGAGAATCTAAATGCTTTAGACATGCTTTTTGTACATTTAATAAAAAAATTTAAAGACGAAGGCATGCACTTTTTCTCAATGGGTACAGTTAACGACGACTCTACCTTAGGTTTTAGCGAAGGGATGTTAAAACAAAAGCAAGAATTAGGTTGTAGTACCTATTTACAAGACATTATTAAGATACATCTCAATGATTAAATTTTTAGACTTAAATAAAATTAATTCAAAGTACGAGAGTGCATTTGCATTGGGTTTTACATCATTTTTAAAATCTGGATATTATATTAAAGGATTAGAAGTAGAGCAATTTGAAACTAATTTTGCAGCCTATTGTGGCACCAAGCATTGTATTGGTGTAGCAAATGGTTTAGATGCATTGACTCTTATATTTAAAGGGTATTTAGAATTAGGTAAATTGCAAGCAGGAGATGAAGTAATGGTACCTGCAAATACGTATATTGCGACGCTTCTATCTGTACTCAATACGGGATTGAAACCAATTTTTATAGAACCAGATATTGAGACTTTTAATATCTCTCCTTCGGAAATTGAAAAACACCTAAAACCATCTGTTAAAGCTATATTAGTCGTTCATTTATATGGTCAATTAGCTAATATGACTGCCATAAATCAAATAGCAAAAGCAAATAATTTATTAGTCATTGAAGATGCAGCTCAAGCACATGGAGCGTTATCTGTTTCCGAAGAAAAAAAAGCTGGAAACTTGTCTAATGCATCAGGGTTTAGTTTTTATCCAACAAAAAATTTAGGTGCCTTAGGAGATGCTGGTGCAGTTACAACTAATGATGATGAGTTAGCAGCTTGCATTAAATTATTACACAATTACGGAAGTTCTAAAAAATACGTCAACCAAAAAATTGGTATAAATAGTAGGTTAGATGAGTTACAAGCTACATTTTTAAATGTAAAACTTAAAGATTTAGATACTGATAATGCCAAACGACGAGATATTGCTAATAAATATTTAAACGGTATCAAAAATTCAAAAATAAAGCTGCCATACTATGATGGTTCGAGTAACCATGTATTTCATGTATTCGTTGTTAGAGTAGACGATAGATCTCGTTTTATAAAGCATTTGGAGCAAAATGAAATAGGTTATCTAATACATTATCCAATTGCTCCTCATCAACAAGAGGCATTATCACATTATAAATCTCTATATTTGCCTGTTACAGAACGTATACATGAAACAGTGGTAAGTATACCTTTACATCCCGAATTAACAACTGTTGAGGTAAAAACAATTATTAATGCCCTAAACCTTTATTAATTGAAACACTTAATTAAATACATTAATACCAATGTATTATATAAAGTTGCCCATCTTAACTCTGCAACTATAATTACAAGAATTATTGCTGGCATATTAACATCAAAGGCAATAGCTATTTTTATTGGTGTTGAGGGTATGGCACTAATAGGTAATCTTAGAAATTTTTTAAGTGCAACACAATCTATTTCAATTCTAGGGTTTTACAAAGGCGTTGTAAAAACGATATCTAAATTTAAAAATGACAGTGTTAATTTGAGTAAAACGCTCTCTACCGCGTATTATTTATGTTTTTTCTCTACTATTCTGGTCGCTTTTTTATGTTATTATAATGCACAAGACATCAATAATTTTCTGTTTTCAACATATTATGATTTTACGTACGTCATTAAAATTATGTCATTTGCGTTACCCTTTTATGCTTTGAATATGCTAAGCTTTTCTATTATGAATGGCTTCTCTAACTACAAAATGCTACTTATAATTAATATTATAGGTCAAATTTTAGGGTTGTTAGTAACCTTGCTCTTAATTTATCAAAACCATATAGATGGTGCTTTAATTGCAGCAGTTTTAACACCTTCGTTAATGTTTCTTATTACACTAGTTGGTATCATAAATAGAAGAAATTTGATGACTTATATTAAAATAGATCATATAAGTTTTAATATTTTAAAATCATTTGGACCGTACGCAGCAATGGCTTTAGTATCTGCAATTGCACTGCCTCTAATTTCTATTGGTATTAGAAATTATCTCATAGCCGAAATAGGAATTAAAGAAGCTGGTTATTGGGAGGCTATGAATAGAATTTCTAGTTATTATTTAATGTTCATCACCTCAATAATAACATTATATATAGTGCCAAAATTTGGAAAAATTCATACTAAAAAAGAGTTCAAAAAAGAGATTCTAGCGTTTTATAAATCTGTTATGCCCAAATTTGGTCTAGGGTTAATTCTACTTTATTTTTTACGATCTTTTATTGTGCCAATTATCTTTTCCGAAGCATTTAAACCTACTCAAGATTTGTTTTTGTGGCAACTCATTGGCGATTTTGTAAAGGTTTTAGCTCTTGTGATTTCTTATCAATTTTTAGCTAAAAAAATGTTTACTCATTTTATTATCATAGAATTGTTTTTAGTTATAACACTTTATTTTTCTAGTATTTATCTCATTGATATTTACGGTGTTGAAGGCGCTGTAATTGGACATTTTTTAACATATATCATGTATTATGGTATCGTGTTACTTATTTTTGGTACATCGCTGTTTGGAAGTAACCCAAAAACGATAGAAAACCCATAATTAGATAACTGGTTAATGCCAAAACAAAATAACGATTATACGAGTATTTTTAAATCTACATCTCTTTTTGGAGGCGTACAGGTTTTTAATATTTTAATTTCGGTTATTAGATCAAAAGTTATTGCCTTGTGGATAGGACCCACAGGTATGGGTATTTTAGGGCTTTTAACTTCTACACTAAAAGTTGTTGGAGAATTTACCAAATTAGGATTAAGCACTACAGCAGTTAGGGAAATTGCGCAAACACAAAGTAAAGGCGATACTAAAGAAACCAACTTAATATTAGCAACCATTAAAAAAGTGGTTTGGTTTACTGGGCTATTTGGCGTTATTGCTACACTCGTTTTGTCTCCCGTTTTAAGCTATCTTGCTTTTGATGATTATGATTATACTTTAGCCTTTATTTGGGTCTCAATATCATTACTTTTTAATCAATTATCTGCTGGGCAACTGGCAATTTTACAAGGGTTTAGAAAACTTAAATTATTAGCTAAAGCTAATCTTCTTGGCAATTTACTTGGGTTAATTATAAGTTTGCCTTTGTATTACTTTTATAGATTAGATGCTATTGTGCCAGTGATTATATTATCTTCTTTTGTGGCATTAATTGTTAGCTGGATCTATTCTAAAAAAGTAAAAATCACAACACCTAAGTTAACAAATATAGAGGCTTTTAATAAGGCTAAAGGTATGCTTAATCTTGGATTAATGTTAAGTCTTAGAGGGTCTATAACGTTAGTTGCTGCCTATGCATTTCAATTGTATTTGAGTCATGTTGGAGGTGTAGATCTAGTAGGATATTTTGTTGCAGGATTTATGATTATAAACTCTTATGTTGGGATGGTTTTTAATGCTATGAGAACAGATTATTTTCCTAAGTTATCTGGTGTTATAGACGATCGTAAAGAGGTTAATATCATTGTAACCAATCAATCTATAGTTGGCATCTTAATAATTGGGCCTTTGGTTGTAGCGTTTTTATCGTTTTTACCAGTTATTGTAAGGTTATTATATACTCCAGCATTTCTGGTAATTATCTCATTTGTTTCCTGGGCTATTTTAGGAGTGTTATTTAAAACGCTATCATTTTCTATGGGTTATGTTATTTTAGCAAAAGGAGACTCTAAACTATTTATTAAAACTGCATTGTTTTTTAATGCTTTAATGTTGATCTTTAATATTTTAGGATATCATTTTTACGGTTTGGAAGGTTTAGGTATCAGTTTCTTTATCTACTATATAGTTCACTTTTTTGGTATCAAAATTATTACAGCAAAACATTATAACCTTAAATTAGATAAAGATTTAATTGGTATTTTCTTAGTGCTTTTTGGATTATCTACAGCTACTTTACTAGCAACTTATATCAATCAAATTGCTTTAAAAAATGTAATTTGCTCTTTAATATTTATCGTGACGTTAATATATTCTTATCGTCAATTAGATAAAAGGATTAACTTTAAAATGTTGATACGACGTATTTTTAAAAAAAGTAATGAGTAACCATAACACGCATAAACCAAATCATTTAGGAATTAAAAAAAGAGTAAAGCTTTTTTTTACGGTTAATTGGTATAAGACATTATATTTTAATTTTAAAATGCTCCCGTTTGCACAAGCAAAGAAGTTGCCTTTTTATTTCTACGGAAAAGTAAAATTTTCTAGTCTAAACGGAACCGTTAAAATAGATGCTCCTATAAAACGAGCTATGATTGGTTTTGGACAAAAATTTGAACAAATGTCTGTTGCCAAAGGTATAGCAGAATTCACTCTAGATGGAACGCTGGTATTTAAAGGTCATGCACATTTTGGTAAGGACGTTTTTTTATGTGTTAAAAAAGATGCCTATTGCGAGTTTGGTTTTATGGGATGTCTTGGCTCTGATGTTAAGTTGCTATGTACTAACCGTATTATTATTGGTAAGTGGACAGGAATTGGTTATGAATCACAAGTAATAGATACAAATTCTCATACTATGATTAATACCAAAACGGGAGAAAAACATCCAATATCTGCACCCATAGAACTTGGAGACTATAATGCTATTTCTAATAGAGTTTCTATTATGTCTAATACCAAAACACCAAATAATTGTGTTATAGCTTCAAACAGTTTATGTAATAAAGACTATAGAGATTTAGGGTCTGAAATTTTATTAGGAGGAGTTCCTGCTAAACTTATTAAAAGAAATTTTGTGAGAGATTGGGAGACCGAAAAAGAAAATCTATTACGTTATAAGCGCGTTAAGTAATGCAAAAGCTAATGCGAAACTATCATGTAATCTTTTTAGCAGTTTTACTTTTTAGTTGTTCGACTAAAAAAAATTATACAACAGATTTAGAAAAAATGGGTCTAAATGGTAAAATTAAAAGTCTAAAATTTGACCATGATAGAAGTAATGTAGAAAGAGAAAACGAAGATTCTTACTTCATTGAAAACGAATTTAACTTCAATAGAAAGGGATTTATTTCAGAGCAAAGACAATATTCAATAAAAGGTTTAATACATGTTCATGAGTTTAATTATGATAAAAACAACCTATTGATTTCTAAAATATATTTAGATAGTTCTAGAGAATTTATGAATAAATCAAAAATTGAAAACATATTAAATCAAAAGGGTAAATTAATTAAACAGTCTGAATATATGGCTTTAGGCAACTATTTAACAGATTCGTTAAATCTAAGGTATAGTGTATTTCCTGATCAAATAATAGAGTTTATTTATGATATTAATGAGAATTTGACTCAATACAATAACTATGATAGAGCATCTTCATATATGAAAGAGGTAACCATATTGGATGATGGTGAATTAGCCAAAATCTCAACAATAATAATTCCTGATGGCGAGATATTTGCCGAAACTAATTATAATTGTGTTAAATACGATTCAAACAAAAACTGTCGAAGATACAGAGTAATAGAAAAGGACTCAACTACCTCTTATTTTAACTTAAATATTGAGTACTATAAATAATATTACCGTAACACGTAATGAAATCATACCAAAAGTAGTTAGACTCTAAACCTTTCTTTGAAACTTTGCTGGATTTCCAAACCAAACTTCACCACTATCAATATTTTTATTAATATAAGATAGTGCTCCTAAAATACAGTTATCACCAATAGTTATACCATGGTGTAAAACGCAATTTGTGCCAATAAACACATTTTTTCCAATATGCGCTCCACCAATTTGTTCTTTGTTGGTATTTAAATTATTAGTCATTACTCTTGGGCAGATATAACTGTTGTCTCCAATTTTTAATCCTCGAGCTAAAATACTATCATATCGTATAATAACATGGTCTCCAATAACACAATCTCCAGATGAACTCACTCTAGAATCAATTAAGCAATTTTTTCCTATAACAGTACCTTTTCTTAACTCTACATAATTTTTAATGACAGTATTGTCTCCAATTATAACGTCGTCTTCAATAACACAATAGGAACCTATTTGTACATTTTTTCCAATAGTTGCTTTGTCCGATACCATTTATATTATTTGCTTAGTTATATATTAAACCTGTGTAGTGCGTTATTATTAAACAATAATAACATAAAATTTACTTTTTTATAAGTCTAGATTTAATTTTCTGCATTTTAATTACATAATGCATTTGCTATGATACCTTCTTGGTCCATGTATCTAAATAGTGCTGAGTAATTTTAATATAATTATGCTCTTGCTCTATAAACTGTCTAGCGCTAGAACCTATTTTTTCGATAGTCTCAGGATGTTCTATTAACCAGCTCAATTTGTTTACTAAGTTATTAACATCAGGTAGTGCATTTATTACAACAGTATCTTCTTTTATATTATAATATTCTAGCCATTCGTTTTCTGCTCCAGTAAATACTACTTTTCCTTTTGCCATAGCCTCTAAAGCATTATAGCCTTGATCATATGCATACACCATATCTAGTAAAATATGAGCTTTATTATAAATATTGATATAATCATGATAAGGGATATCTGTCGTAGAAATTATGTCAACTTTATCTTTATAAGTACTTCTAATAGTTTCTAGTGCTTTTTCAAAAAGATCATTTCCTTTTTTATAATAGTTTTGCGCATTAATACCATGAAATATAACAATCTTATCTTCTATAACATTTTTAGTGTATGTAATAGTTTTGGTATTTATTGGGTTAGGTATTAATCCTAAATATTTAGAATGACCAATTAAGGGAAGATGATAGTCTATATCTGTAGCAATAACACCTTTAATATTGTTATAAACATATTTATGTAAATCAATAAACGAAGGTTTTAGATATTTTAAAACATGCTCAAATGCTTTTTTAGAAACTTTCTGTTCAAAATAAGGCGTCAAAACCGAATATCTAAATTTCATTTTCATCGCATAATCTACACTTGGATAATCACAACCACATGAGAGTAAAAACACATTTTTATTGTTTTCAAAAATATATTCTAAAAGTTTTTTTTCTGTTTTTACTAAAGTTTTAAAAGGTTTCTCATTTATAAATTGAACAACATCAAAACCTCTTAACTGTGGTTTATAAGAATTAAATTGCTTCTCCTTAGAGATAGACCTCAAATCTATTTTAAACAAACGATATAAAAGTTTTCTAATAACATTTAAAAACCCCTTTGTATAGTTGTTTTTTAGTTCAATATCAATTGGGTAATTTTTAAAACCATCGCCATCACCTAAAATAACCACTTCATGTCCTAAAGTAGTTAAACCCTCTTTTAAAGAGTTGTGTAACCTGCTATATTCTCCAATTAATAAAATCTTCATTTATATTAGTACATTTGTTTCAAAGATAGCTTTTAAACCTGAGTTCGATCCAAAATATAGTTTTTAGAAACTTAACAAAAGGTGAGATTTGAAATGTAAAATTATCAAAATATAAACAAATGTGAGATCTAACTCAGATTTTATGCTAAAAACTGATAAAAAGAGAATTTGTATTGTTGCATCGTCGCTTTCAAAAGGTGGTGCACAGCGCTCAAGTGCTAATTTATCTCACATGTTGGCAAGTTTAGGTCACGACATTTTTATAGTTACGGTTTTACCAGGAGTGGAATATGACTATTCTGGTGATTTGTTTAATTTAGGAGAGGTTAAAAAGAAAAACGATTCTTTTTTAGGTAGAATTAACAGATTACGACTTTTTAAAAACTATCTAAAAACTCACAATATTGATGTAATAATAGATAATAGAGCTCGTGTTCAAGGTTATAGAGAATTCTTAATTTCAAAATTCATCTATAAAAAACCGGTTATCTATGTTATACATAATTTTAAGACAACAAAGGCATTCACAAAATATACATGGTTAAACACCCATTTATATAAAAATCAATACATGACAGCTGTATCTCAAGCTGCAAGTGATAAGTTTAAAAAGCTATTTAATTTAAACAAAATTAGAACGCTCTACAACGGTTTTGATTTTGATAAAATTCAAAAACAAGCTCAAGAACATATTCCATTAGATTTGCCAAATCAATTTATTATTTTCTTCGGAAGAATAGATGATTCGCATAAAAATCTCAAGCTACTTATTGATGCTTATTGCACTTCTAGTTTAGCAAAACATAATGTAAAACTTTTAATTTTAGGAGAAGGTGAAGATCTAGTGATGATAAAAGAGTATGCTTCAAGCTTTAATATTTCCGAAGATATAATTTTTAAAGGCTTTATTAAGAACCCTTATCCTTATGTTAAAAAAGCTAAATTTACAGTACTAACAAGTAGGTTTGAAGGGTTTCCTATGGTAATACCAGAAAGTTTGTGCTTAGGAGTACCTGTGGTTGCGGTAGATTGTAAATCTGGTCCTAGGGAAATTATTAAAACTGGTTATAATGGGATTTTGATAGAAAATGATAATGCTCAAAAATTAGCAAATGCTTTTGAAACGATGATGTTTGATAATGAATTTTACAATAGCTGTTTGTCTAATACTGTAGCTAGTGTTGAGTCATTTTCTGTAGAAAATATCAAACAATCTTGGGATATATTAATAAAAGAAGTAATAGAATGATAGATTTAAAAGGCGTTGAGATAATAGAAATTCCGAAAATTACAGACCCAAGAGGTAATCTGGCAGTTATAGAAAAAGACTGTTTGCCATATGCCATAAAACGCGTTTATTATTTGTATGATGTGCCAAGTGATGCTTTTAGAGGAGGACATGCACACAAAGAACAATTAGAGTTTTTAATTGCTCTTAGTGGGAGTTTTGAAGTGGTGCTAGATGATGGCAAAACGAAACAACGCGTAATGCTCAACAAACCTAATAAAGGATTACTTATACCAACTGGTATGTGGAGAGAGCTAGATAATTTCTCATCTGGTGCAGTTTGTTTGGTATTAGCCTCAGATGTTTATGAAGAGGAGGATTATATTAGAGACTATAATCAATTTTTATTATCTAAAAGCCGATAAATACAAGTTGTTCTTAATTAAAAAACGCTGTAATTTTTTAAAGCTTGTTATTATAAACCGAGGCGACTTTAGTAAAATTTTCTGTTTTGTATTTAATGATGTCAAATCTATATCGTCTACTAGATTTTTATAAGCTATTAAATCGCCATTAATTTTTCTTTCAAGTGCAATAGAATATCTGTTAAGATCTAAATAACGTTTTAAACTTTTATGTTGTTGCTCTAAATGTTGATAACGGTCTATGAGTTGTACTCTTTGCTTGACGTTAACAGATTGAGATAAATGATTATTTGATGTAGTAATTACTCTAGTTGCAGATATAGCGTTAGAAAACACCACAGGTTCTTTAAGAGCAATCCTTATCCATAAGTCTGTGTCTTGTCCAGATTTTAAAGACATATCAAAATCTCCATAGGTATTAAATATACTTTTAGGTATTGCGACTGCCGACGTCCACGCAATACTATCTATAATACTGTTATTAAAATAATCTGGTACAATACCTTCAAAATTATGAGCAATACCATTATAGCTCGCCTTTACCGTAAGTTTATCAAAATATGATTTCTCGTATGCTTTACAATACATACCACATTTTGGGTAAGTAGTAGTAAGATGTTTTAAATCGTTTAAGTGATGCGGTTTCCATAAATCGTCTGCATCTAAAAAGGCAATAAAAGCAGCTTTAGAGTTTTTTATCCCATAGTTTCTAGCATGAGACACACCTTTGTTTTCTGTAGAAAAAACTTTAATGCGTTGATCATTAAATTTTTGCACTTGGGTTAAACTGTCATCTGTTGAGCCATCATTAATAACTAAAACTTCAAAATCTGTAAATGTTTGGGCCAAGACGCTAGTAAGAGTCTCAGAGATTTCTTGAGCTTTATTGTAAAGAGGAATAACGACCGAAAAATAAGGGCTCATGCGTGTAAATCTTGATAACAAATGTAACTTAATTTATAAAACTGAAGTACGGTAATGTTTGGCTTAGCACTCAATAGATTTTTTTTCAAACGGTTTTTAAATACTTTGTAAAACCATGCAAATAAATAATTAAGTTTTATTTTTTTTAAAAATTGATACGTATTAAAAAGTGAATTTTGGCTGTCTAGAGTTTCTTTTTTTAATTCTAATTTTAAAAGTGTTTCTACAGATTGCTCAATTTTACTGAGGTAAGTTTCGTTGGCCTCTAAGCCTAAATGATAAACTTCATTATCTATATGAAAAACGCGGTATTGCTTGTGTTTTAATAATGCGCCAAAATAATTGTCATACCCATAACCTCGTTGCGTTATTTGAGAATTAAGTTCTAAAAACACTTCTTTTTTAATCATAAAATTAGCAGAGATTACAATTTTGTATGGTGTTTTGTTTCTGTTTATTGCAGTTACTTGTTCTTTAGATTTTCCGTAGGTCCATCTTAGAATAAAATGATCCTTTGGAGGTTTAGGTTTATATGCAAAGCCACCATAGATAGCATCTTTTTCCGAAGAAATTAAAGCTATATAATTTGAGATGTAATTATTAGTTTTTGGTACAACATCTGCATCTAAAAATAAAAGCCAGTTATATTTTGCCTGTTGAGCTAAGGTTTGTCTGGTGGCTACTCTACCATTATTTGCATTGGAGATTTGATAAGATGTATTTTTAAGATTTTCTATTTCGGTATTTAAATCCCTGTAATTTTCTTGAGAATAATCGTCTAAACAATTAATTTCAAAGTCTATGTTATGAGATGATAATTGCTCATGAAGAATTTTCACGAGAGCTCTAATATCATAATTATAAACAGGAATAAGTACAGACAGCATATAGACGACTAATTATTCAAAAATACACTTTTTATGGTATTAACTATTTCTATTAGTTATTTTTGGTATAGTAATTGAAATTACTAGGCTATGGTAAAAAAAATGCTTCATATCTTATGTTTTATTATTGCATTAAGCGTTAGTGCTCAGCAAGAATTTCATGTATATCCTGTAGATGATTTAGAAACTCCAGGAAGCATAGAAGGTGATGGTACATTAGCAAAACCATGGGATTTGCAAACTGCCTTAAGTCAAAAGTCTACTGTTGTAAAAGCTGGAGATATTATATGGATTCATCAAGGTACATATAATGGTAGATATGTGAGTACACTACAAAGTAATACACCAAATAAATACATAACAGTTTCTAGTTTTAAAGATGATAAGGTCGTTATTAATGGTAATGTCGATTCACATTTAGGCTCTGTTTTGGTTATAAAAAGTAAACAGGTAATATTTAAAAACTTTCAAATTACGTGGCTTGGTGATTTCTCTAGAGATGAAAAAGAAACTGGATTTAAATCATGTATTGGTGTAGAACATCTTACGGGAGAAAATTGTAAATTTTATAATTTAATTATACATAATGTACCAGGTTTAGGTTTTGGTTCTTGGAAAAATACAGCAGGAACTGTCATAGAGAATTGCATGATTTTTAACAACGGTTACATTGCAAAAAATGGCAATGGAATAGGAGAAGGCATGTATATTCAAAATAAATCTGATGAAGTGAGATTAATTAAAAATAATATCATTTTTAATAACTACTACAAAGGTATTGAGGTTTGGTCTGCAGGAAAAAGAGCCAATTACGAGTTTGTTAAAAATATTACGCTAGAAAATAATATTGTTTTTAATAGTGGGTCTCCTGCAGGAAGGTTTAGAGATAATTTAATTATCGCTTCAAATGATAGAAACGGTATTAATATGGCAAAAAATATTACCGTTTTAAACAATGTGTTTTATCACAATACAAGTGGAGCTAATGGCTCAATTTTGGGAGATGCACCATCATTAACCTTAGGTTTTAGTAAGTTTGCACCAATAGAAAATGTAGTAATTGATGGCAATATCATAACGGGTGGTTATAATGCACTTAGAATTTTATTGGCGAAATCTATGCATTTTAGAAATAACACCGTTTATACAGGTAATATACAAGTTGACCCTACAATTTCAAAATATTTTAAGACCTGGCAGTTTAGTTCTAATACATTTTATAGTAATCTTAAAAAACCTTTTAGAGTAACAAAAGTAAAGGATTATGCACTTCAAAATTGGAATAATGATTTTAAATTAGATGATAGAAGTACACATTTAAAACTTTCAAATTTTGACCTCCCAAAAATTTTACATCTTTCACAACATAGCCAAAATAATAACAATTTTACGCTCGCACTTTTCGATGTAAATAATAATGATGTAACTGTAGATTTTAGTAACTATAACTTCGGAAATGAGCTTACTTATAAAATTTACGATGTAGAAAATCCAGATGTTATTTTAAATACAGGTAAATTATCTAATGATAATAAAGTTGTGTTTGCTATGAATAATAAAGTTATTGAGAGACCACGACACAATACAAAAGCAGAAAAAACACTTTCTAATTTTGGTGTATTTATTATAAAATTTGAAGAATATGTTGCTGTAGAAACGACTACTGAAAAAAAAGAAAATGCTGTTAAAAGATTTTTTAAGTGGTTAGGCTTTTAACTCTTACGTTGTACAACTTCAAACACCTTATTCTCGTCACATTTTAATGTTTTACTCGGGTATTTTAAAAGTAAAGCATAATCGTGAGTTGCCATTAAAATAGTATTTCCATTATTGTTAATGTCACGCAGTACTTCCATAACTTCGATACTCGTTTGAGGGTCTAAGTTACCAGTAGGCTCATCTGCCAGGATAAGTTCAGGGTCATTTAATAATGCTCTGGCAATAGCAATACGTTGTTGTTCTCCTCCAGACAACTCATGAGGAAATTTAAAACCTTTAGTTTTCATATCAACCTTATCCAATACAGATTCTATACGCTCCTTAATTTTGGTTTTATCTTTCCAGCCTGTTGCTTTTAAAACAAATTCTAAATTGCTATTTATTGTTCTGTCTGGTAATAATTTAAAATCCTGAAAAACAATACCTAGTTTTCGTCTCAAAAACGGAATGTCTTTTTCCTTCATGGTACGTAGATTATAATCTACAATATGACCTTCACCTTTTGTAAGTTGCAAATCGCCATAAAGCGTTTTCATAAAACTACTTTTACCACTTCCTGTTTTACCAATGAGATAAACAAAATCGCCTTTATTCATTTCAAAATTAACATCAGCTAATACCATACTATCTCCTTGATAGATTGATGCATTTTTGAGTTGTAAAACAGTTTCAGACATATTAATATGAAGATTTTAATAGAATTGTAAATGTATTATAAAAACTAGCAATTACCAATTTGCTAAATCTAAAATCTATGTATAAAACCAAAACTGTAACGTAATCTCACCAATTGCATCTTTTTAATAACCTTGTGTATAATTATAGCACGATTATTGCGTTATAGAATTGGAGATAAATTATCTTTGACATCAATTAAAAATCGAACTTAATGACTTTTAGAAAAATAAGTTTTTTACTTGGCTTTTTACTGTTTGTTTTGCAAATGCAAGCACAACAGTCTGCAACATATACCAGTGATTTGGTAGAGTATCAAAAAGCACTCACACTTTATAATAATCAACAATACCAAGCTGCTCAATCGTTATTTGAATCTATTAAAGAAGAGGCACCTAATGAAACTTTAGAGTCTGATTGTGCTTATTATATTGCCAATTGTGCGGTACGTCTTAATCAACAAAACGCAGATGATTTAATTCAAGATTTTGTTGAAAATTATCCAACCAGTACAAAAAGAAATACTGCGTTTTTAGATGTAGGTGATTACTATTTTATCAATGGTAAATATGCGTATGCTAGAAAATGGTATGACAAAGTTGACGAGACAAGTATGGCTAGGACAGAGCGCGATAAATTCAACTTTAATTACGGTTATACGTTATATTCTACAGGAGATGAGAATGGCGCTAATAAATATTTAAATAAAGTTGTTACCTCAAAAGAATATGGCTCACAAGCTAAATATTATATTGGTTTTATGGCTTATGAAGGTGATGATTATGATAAAGCCAATGAGTATTTTGACCAAGTAAGTGATGAGGAAAAATACAAAGAGAAGTTATCTTATTATCAAGCAGATTTAAATTTTAAACTAGGGAAGTTTGAAAAAGCAATTGAACTTGCCAAAGAACAATTAGATAATAGTAGTGCACAAGAGAGATCTCAATTAGCAAAAATTATTGGAGAGAGTTATTTTAATCTAGAAAAGTACCCAGAGGCAATTCCTTATCTAAAAGATTATAAAGGTACTCGTGGTAAGTGGAACAATGTAGATTACTACCAGCTTGGTTATGCTTATTACAAACAAAATGATTTTGAAGCTGCAATTTCAGAATTTAATAAAATTATAGGTGGAGATAATAGTGTCGCTCAAAATGCTTACTATCATCTAGGAGAGAGTTATATCAATTTAGATAAAAAACAAGAAGCATTAAATGCATTTAGAAATGCTTCTCAAATGGATTACGATTTAAAAATCCAAGAAGATGCGTGGTTAAACTATGCAAAGATTAGTTACGAGATAGGTAATCCTTACCAATCTGTACCTCAAGTGCTAACAAGTTATTTAGATAAATATCCAGATACAAGTTATAAAGAAGAAGTAGAAACCTTATTGATTGACTCGTATATCACATCTAAAAATTACAAAGAGGCGATAAAATTATTAGACGGTAAAAAGAGTTTTGAAAATCGAGTAGCATATCAAAAAGTAGCTTTCTATAGAGGTATTGAAGTATATAATGAAGGAAATTACACTAATGCTAAAGACTTATTTAACAAATCTATTAAAGAAGCAAAAGAGCCTGTATTTACCGCTAGAGCAACATTTTGGAAAGCGGAAACAGATTACCATCTAAACAATTTTGACGATGCATTAATTGGCTTTAAGCAATTTGAACAGCAAGGCGAAGCTTCCGCAGTAAAAGAAATAAATAATCTAGATTACAATATTGCCTATACCTACTTCAAACTTAAAAATTATGCTAAGGCAACAGAGCATTTTAATACGTTTGTTAAAAATCATAAAGAAGATAAGTTGCGTTTAAATGATGCGTATTTAAGACTTGGTGATGGATTTTTTGTGTCAAGTGATTATAATAATGCTATTGCAGCTTATGATAAAGCAATTGCTATAAATGAGATTGAAGGAGATTATGCCAACTTTCAAAAAACGATGAGTTATGGTTATAGTGGTCAAAATTCTAAAAAAATTCAAGGTTTACGTTCTTTTATAGACGATTTTCCTAGATCGTCACTGCGTGACGATGCGATGTACGAATTGGCAAATTCTTATATAAAAATAAATGAAACAGATAAAGCGATGGCAATGTATGATCGCTTAAATTCTGAGTATAAAAACAGTGTATTCATCTCAAAAGCTTTATTACGTCAAGGATTGTCGTATTACAATGCTAATGATAACGAACGTGCTTTAAGTAAATTTAAAAAAGTGGCAAATGATTACCCATCTACCGAAGAGGCTAATCAAGCAGTTGCAACAGCACGATTAATTTATATAGATTTAGGTCGTGTTGATGATTATGCAGCTTGGGTAAAAACCTTAGATTATATAGACGTCACAGATGCAGAGCTCGATAATACAACGTATTTAGCTGCCGAGAAACAATATTTAGATAACAATACAGATGGTGCTATACGTCAATTTAATAACTACCTAAATGAGTTTCCTAACGGAATACATGCACTTAAATCTCATTTTTATTTAGCTGAAATGTACTCACAAAAAGATTTTTCAGATAATGCAAAACCGCATTATGAATATGTTGTCAATAAGCAAAAAGGCGAATTTACTGAGCAAGCAATTGTTAAATTATCCGAAATATATTTAGGAAATAAAAATTGGGATAAAGCCATACCATTATTAAAGCGATTGGAAAACGAAGCCGATTATCCGCAGAACATTACTTACGCGCAATCAAATTTAATGAATGCTTATTATCAAAAAGAAAATTATACCGAAGCTGTAAACTATGCTGAAAAGTCACTTCAAAATTCAAAAATTGATAATAAAGTAAAAAGTGATGCACAGATTATTATTGCGCGTTCTGCAATAAAAACAGGCAACGAAAGTAAAGCTAAAACAGCTTATGCTGATGTTGAGAAAATTGCAACAGGAGCTCTCGCTGCAGAAGCTTTGTATTATAACGCCTACTTTGAAAATAAAGAAGGTAAGCATGAATCTTCAAACACTACAGTTCAAAAATTAGCCAGAGATTACAGTAGTTATAAATACTATAGCGCAAAAGGATTAGTTCTCATGGCAAAAAATTATGATGCTTTAGGTGATGCCTTTCAAGCCACTTATATTTTAGAAAGTGTAGTTAATAATTTTCCTGAGTTTGATGAAGTTGTTACAGAAGCGCAACAAGAACTTAAAAGAATTAAGACTAATGAAGCTAAAACGAACTCTTCAATCGTACCTGACGGAAATTAAAAAAAGTATTTATAAGCCTTATCTATTTCTCTTAGCGATACATTTTAAGGATAGAGTAGGCAAAAACTAAAAATATGAAAAACAATCTCAAATATATAATCCTAGCAATAATAACCTTTAACGTTGCCATCACATTCGCTCAAGAACGTGAAAACGATAGTATTGAAGGTGGTACAGTAAATGTTGTAAAACCATACACACCAACAATTAGTGATGCGTTTAAAATTAAAGAAATCCCAACTTTAAATGACTCTACAACCATCAAGAAAAAAGAGATTAAATACAATATTTTCTCAATTCCTGTAGCGTCGACATTTACACCTGCAAAAGGAAGGGCAGCAACGGTAGATAAGGAAAAACCTGTAAAATTGTATGACAATTATGCGTCCTTAGGAGTTGGAACTTACACCACAATTTTAGGAGAAGTCTATCTCAATCATGCCATTAGTAGAACAGAACGTGTTGGTGGTTATTTTAGTCATCACTCCTCTGCAGGAGATCTTGAAGATGTTAATTTTGATAACAATTTTTCTGAAACAGGACTCAATGCACATTACAGTCAAAAATTGAGAGATTATGCTTGGAAAGTAGAAGGAGGCTTTCAATTACAACGTTTTAATTGGTATGGTGTGCCAGATCAAGAAATTTCTACTTTTGATGTTGGTCATTCATTTTACACTGCCAATATTGGAGGAAACATAAAATTTGACGATGCTATTTTTAAAAAGGGAAGTGTGTTGTTTAGACGTTTTGGAGATGATCAAGATTCTGGAGAGAATCGTTTTGTATTAAAAACAGGTTTTGATGTTCCCGTATCAGATGAGATTATTAGCACCAACGTCACTATTGATTATCTAGGTGGCTCGTTTGATAAAAATTATTTTATAGATGACGAACTTAACTATAGTAATATAATTTTTGGTCTTGCACCAAGCTACCAAATAAAACAAGATGATTTAACACTTAACCTAGGTGTTAACCTTGTGTATTTAAATGATACCGAAGCTAGTGATGGTAAGTTTTTTATCTACCCAAATATTACAGCAAGTTACCGTTTAGTAGACGAATTATTAATTGCCTACGGAAGTATAGAAGGTGGTTTAAATCAAAACTCATATTACGATTTTGCCCAAGAGAACCCATTTGTGTCTCCAACTTTATTTATAGTTCCTACAGATCAAGCCTACAATGCCACTGTAGGTATAAAAGGTAAACTCTCTAATAGTATGAGTTACAATGTAAATGGTCGTTATTTTGCAGATAACAATAGAGCATTATTTAAATCTAATCCAGATGCAGGAGAAAACCGTGAGAACTATCAATTTGGTAACTCTTTTGGTATTGCTTACGATGATGTTAAAACCTTCTCTATTGGAGGCGAATTAAATGTTGATGTCAACCGAAATTTTAAACTAGGCTTAAAGGCAGATTATTTTGCATATAGTACAGATAACGAAGCCGAAGCTTGGAACTTGCCAGATATTGAAGCCTCTGCGTTTTTAGATGTTCAAATTGACGAGCATTGGTTTGCAGGAGCCAATTTATTTTATGTAGGAGAACGTAAAGATTTTCAATCAGGAATTGGAGGTCCATTAGTATTACCTTTTGCAACAGAGGTTACTTTAAAAAGCTATTTTGATGCAAATGCACATGTAGGTTATAAAATTACAGACCAGCTCTCTGCGTTCGCAAAAGTTAATAACATCGCTAATCAGGATTATAACCGTTGGTTAAATTACCAAGTTCAAGGTATTCAGTTTTTAGCTGGCGCTACCTATCAATTTGATTTTTGATACGAAGCGTCAGCCTGAACTCGTTTCAGGATCTCATAACATCTTTAAATGTGCTATTGTGAGCAAAGTGAAACAATCTGTTAAATCAGTCTATTTAATAAAGAATTAGTTTCAGGGTTTTATAATATTTTTAAAAGCATTCATTCTTAAATTTATAGAATGAATGCTTTTTGTATTTTTACTTCTCTTAAATAAAACTAACCAATGAAAAAATTATCTATCCTTATCGTATTATTAGCAATATTCTCTTGTTCCGAAGAAAAAAAACAAGTCGATTCTATAGTTTTTAACGCAAACATCTATACGGTTAATGATTCCTTCGGAAAAGCAGAAGCATTCGCTATAAAAGATGGTAAGTTCTTAGAGGTTGGTTCTTCCGAAGAAATCAAAACAAAATACTCATCAGATAATATCATCGATGCCAACGGAAAAACAATCGCACCAGGATTAATAGATGCGCATTGTCATTTTTTAGGCTTAGGTTTTAACCAACAAGCAGTAGATTTGGTAGGTACTAAAAGTTTTGAAGATGTTGTAAAACGTGTATCTACGTTTCAAAATAAAAATAAGGCTTCGTTTATTATAGGTCGTGGTTGGGATCAAAATGATTGGGAGGAAAAAGAATTTCCGAAGAAAACATTATTAGACAAACTATTTCCTAATACACCAATTGCATTAACGAGAGTAGATGGTCATGCTATTTTATGTAATCAAGCAGCATTAGACTTGGGTAATGTTACTGTAGATAGTAAAGTAGAAGGAGGCGAAGTAGTTGTAGAAAATGGAGAGCTTACAGGTGTTTTAGTTGATAATGCAGAGTTTTTAGTAATGGAGCATTGGCCTCAGCCAACTAGAAATGAAGCCATAAAAGCTTTACTTAATGCCCAAGATATTTGTTTTGATTTAGGGTTAACTACTGTTGATGATGCTGGTTTAGGACAACAAGAAATTGAGCTTATTGACAGCTTACAACAATCTGGCGATTTAAAAATGAGAGTGTATGCAATGGTCTCGTTTACACCAAAAAATGTTGACTATTATTTAAACAAAGGGATTATAAAAACCGATAGATTAAATGTACGCTCATTTAAATTTTACGCAGATGGTGCGTTAGGATCTAGAGGAGCAATGCTACGTGAGCCATACAGTGATAAGGCTAATCATTTTGGATTGTTAGTAACCGATTTAAAAACATTTAACCAACAGGCGCAAAAAATCGCAAACTCTGAATACCAAATGAATACGCATGCTATTGGAGATAGTGCTAATCATGCAGTTTTAAGAACTTATAATAAAGTATTAACTGGTAAAACAGATAGACGTTGGCGAGTAGAGCATGCGCAAGTGGTTTCTCCTGAAGATTTTGATTTGTACAAAAACGTTATGCCATCTATCCAGCCAACGCATGCAACTAGTGATATGTATTGGGCAGAAGATAGGTTAGGAGCAGAGCGAGTAAAGGGAGCTTATGCATATAAGGAGTTGCTTAATGCCTACGGAAAAGTTGCGTTAGGGACAGATTTCCCTGTAGAACAAGTGAGTCCGTTTTTGACGTTTTATGCAGCTGTAGCACGACAAGATTTAGAGCAGTATCCTGAAGGTGGCTTTCAAAAAGAAAACGGATTATCTCGTGAAGAAACCTTAAAAGGAATGACCATTTGGGCTGCCTATTCTAATTTCGAGGAAAACGAAAAGGGTAGTATTGAGTCTGGTAAATTTGCAGATTTTATCATTTTAGATCAAGATATTATGACGATTGATCAAAATGAAATTCCTAACATTAAAGTGGAGCAAACATTCGTTGGAGGTGAGGCACAGTAGTTTTGATTTTTAAAATTTAATAGGTCATTCAGAGCGCAGCGAAGAATCTTTACTTAAATTGAGATAATACATATAAGATTCTTCAGTCGTTCCTCCTTCTGAATAACAACGTGAACTTCTATTTTAAATAGATAATTGTTAAAAAGCGATATGTCATTCAGAGCGCAGCGAAGAATCTATCACAAAAAAAATGGTCTTAGCTAATTCGTACCAAAAAATCAAAATGCTCGCCATCCATGATTTTTTCACATTGTAAACCAACAATATCACAAGATATTTGTAAACGCTCAAAATCTATATACAACCATTTCATTTTTTCTTCTTCCTCACCCTTATAACTCAAAAAATAATCTAATTCACCGTAATAATTAGCGTTGGTGTCTATCCAAAGTCCGCCATCATCATCTTCGTACATATATTTAATATCTGACGAATCTATTAAAATTTGTCCGCCAGGATTTAATAGCAATTTTAAATGATTAAGATATGTAGACACTTGTGCTACCTCTTGGAAAATTCCGGTTCCATTCATTAATAAAAGAATAGTATCAAAAGTATTGGTCTCTTCAAGGATATCTTTTTGCTCAACATGTGCAACACCTCTTTGCTTAGCAACTTTTACAGCACCTTCGCTAATATCAATTGCTTTCACTTTAAAACCTTTTTCTTGTAAATAAAGACTATGACTTCCAGAGCCACATCCCACATCTAAAACGGTTCCTTTAGCTAATTGTAACGCCTTTTGTTCTAGTTTAGGCATTTCAGAAAAACTTCTAAACAAATAAGGTAATGGTAACTCATCCTCACCAGAGATATTAGTTGAGGTCATTAGGTCTTCGGTATAATTATTGTTGTAATAATCTTGTAAGGCTTTCCCGAAAAGGTCTTTCATAAAAGTAGTATTTTTGTGTTATGCAAGACTTCATAAATAATCTTCCAAAGCTCGCCAAAGATAAGCATAAGGAAAACAAAACCTTCTTTACAAAGCTTAAAAAAAAGCCACCAAAAAAGCTTGATTACATTATGCAGGAGTTGCATGAAGAAGAGTTTGAGCGTACAGATTGCTTAGATTGTGCCAATTGCTGTAAAACAACAGGACCTCTGTTTACGTCAAAAGATATTGAGCGTATAGCCAAATTTTTCAAAATGAAACAGCAACAGTTTATTGATACCTATTTAAGGTTAGATGAGGAGAATGATTACGTACTACAATCTGTTCCTTGTACTTTTTTAGGTGCAGATAACTATTGCTCTATCTATGAGGTTAGACCTAAAGCGTGTAGAGAGTTTCCTCATACAGATAGGAAGAAATTTCAGCAAATATCAAATCTAACCTTAAAAAATGTTGCTATATGTCCAGCTGCATTTAATATAGTAGAGAACATGAAAAAAAATATTAATCTTTAAGATGTTATGAAAAAAATTATTCTAGTATTAATATTATTAACATCCATAACTGGTTTTTCTCAAATTAGAGAATGGAATACATCTTTAGAAGCAGCCAAGCGATTGGCAACTATTCAAAATAAAATGATATTGATGATGTGGGAAGAATCTACCCTTACACCAATGCCAATAACAATAAATACAGATAATGGTAAACAGGTTTTTATTGAAGACCTATTTACTAACGAGTATGTTACTACGTTAATTTGGGATTATTTTATACCTTTAAAGGTGAGCGAATCTAATTACCCAGAATTATACAAAGAAATTAAAGACTCAAGAAGTACTGCCTACATTAATAAGTTTAATGATGACTCAATTAAAATTATGGATGTTAACGGTAATATCTTAAATACTAACACTAGCTACAGTGACAATTTCTTAAATATCACCGATTTTATTTTAAAATACGCTCTAAATACTGCTCTTATAAAAGGAGAATATTTAGCGTATAGGGAAGAAGAAAATTTTTATTCGGCTTATTGGTTAGGAGCAGGTTATGTAGATATGACCTCTTTTGTTTTGCCAAAAGTTAGAACAGAAATGATAAAACTTTCTAATATTTATTTTGAAGAGGCGCTAACCTTTTTAGACCAAAATACAACCGAAGATGCACAATTATATATGCAAAAAATTGAGTTTCAAAAAATTAAACAAGAATTAGTGCTTAACAATGCTAAGAAGGCTTTAAGACAATTAAAACGGTTAGACCCAGAAACCGTTCATATAAGTAGTGAGTCAGAAATTGCATTTTTATATTTTACAGCTCACCTTTTATTAAGAGATGAAAAAAGTGCTAGTGAGTGGAGAAGTAAACTTTCTTTAGTAAATTTGAAAAAAGCAAGTCAAATAATAACTGCAAATCAATAAATGTAATGGAAGCAATTTTTAACTACTTTGAAACCATCCCGTCATTGCATAGAAGTTTAATTCTAGTTGGCGGACTTACATTATTTTGGTTACTAGAAGGTACATTGCCATTGTTTAATTTTACATATAAAAAATGGTCACATGCATTACCTAACTTATTTTTTACTTTTACTACAATTATTGTAAATTTTGGTTTGGCGTTTCTATTACTTGCAACCGCAAATTGGGTAGAGCAAAATAATTTCGGGATAATTAACTGGATACCCAACTTACCACTTTGGGCTTACATTTTATTAGGTGTTTTACTTTTAGACTTTTTTGGCGCTTATTTAGCACATTATGTAGAGCACAAAGTAAAACCTTTGTGGATGGTACATTTGGTGCATCATACAGATCATAATGTAGATACAACAACAGCAAATAGACATCATCCTTTAGAAAGTTTAATACGATTTACTTTTACTCTATTTGGTGTTTTTATTGTTGGCGCTCCAATTGCATTAGTTTTTTTATACCAATCATTATCACTAATAGCAACCCAGTTTACACATGCAAATATTAAGCTGCCAAAAAAGTTAGATACAATTATAAGTTATGTATTAGTATCTCCAGATATGCACAAAGTACACCATCATTACATGCTACCTTATACAGATTCTAACTACGGTAATATTTTCTCTATTTATGATCGTCTCTTTGGCACATTTATGACCTTAGACAGAGAATCAATAATTTATGGTGTAGATACATTTCCAGATGAAGTTGCAAATGGTAAAATAGGAGAACTGCTTAAACAACCATTTCATAAATATAGACATCCAACAAGCAGTAAACCGGTAGAACGATGAGATATTTTTATGTAATAATGCTATGCGTTTTATGTAGTTGTAATGAGGACAAGTCATTAGATGTACAAGGTCATAGAGGGTTTAGAGGGTTGTATCCAGAAAATTCTCTACCAGCATTTAAAGCAGCACTAGATCTTAAGGTAACAACCTTAGAGCTAGATGTTGTTATTTCTAAAGACCGTAAAGTCGTTGTGTCGCACGAGCCCTTTATGAATCATGAAATTGCTTTAGATGTCTTCGGAAATGAGATAACTCCAAAATTGGAGAAAGCATACAATTTATTCGCCATGCCATATGATAGTATTAAATTATATGATTGCGGAAGCAAGAAACATCCACGTTTCCCATTTCAGAAAAATGAGAGCGTTTATAAGCCATTATTATCACAAGTTATTGATTTAGCCGAAGATGCATCGCAAAATGCTATTTTTTATAATATAGAAATTAAGAGTAAAGATACTTACGATACAATTTACACGCCTCAATTAAAAGAATATGTGAGTTTAGTGTTAGACGTCATAAAATCTAAAAATGTAAGTGACAGAGCGATTATTCAATCTTTTGATTTGAGAGCTTTAGAGGAAGTTAAAATTCAAAATCCTGACGTAATCACTGCGCTTCTAGTAGATGAGAATGAATCAATAGACTCAAAACTCGCTCAATTGTCTTATTCGCCACAAATTATAAGTCCTTATTTTAAACTTTTAAACCAAAATAACGTTTTAAAATATCAAAACGACTCTTATAAAGTTATACCATGGACAGTAAATCAAATTGGAGATATTAACCTCATGTTAGACTTTAAGGTTGATGGTATTATTTCAGATTTTCCAGATAGAGTTCTTCAAGTTAAAAATCTTAAAAAATAATTTTTTATCGTTTAAGTGTTCGTTTTTAGCGACTTATGTAATTTATTTTTCGATTGAAAAATCGAATTACGTGTTGTTAATCTATTTTTTTTGTAAGTAATTTCCGTTCATCGTTTCTTTTCATTAATACATCTAAGATATTAATTAGGCACAATATTTGCCTTTAAATTTGTGGTGTACTATAGTTGATTTTCCGCTAAAAACTAAAAGTCAATTTTGGTACAAAACATAAATTAATCCATTCCCTCAAAACAAGAGGTTGGAAGTATTTTTAGTTTAATCTTTAAATGACCCCAATCATGAACAAGTTAACTATCCTTGGCGTGCCAATAACTCGCCTATGCGTTATAGTGATTTTTCTACTTATGAGTAATAGCAAAGCTTTTGCTCAAGAAGAAACGTACACTACCATTAGAAAAAACATTAATCCGCTGGCTTTTGAGCTCAATCATAATCTATCAGATTCTCAAGATTCTTTACTTTTAGAAAATAAGTTTCTATTTAAGAAAGTACGTTTTTTAAATAAAACCACAGAAAAAGTCTTTGACTTTAAACCTGCAGTTAGAAAAGCTAAAATTTCTCTAAAAGAATTGCCTTTAGGCAAATACACTGTGATGTTTTATCAAGCAGATAAAATAATTGTTTTTCAAGTAGATAGATTGTTACCGTTTGATAATCAGCCTAGTTTAGAAACCGATGTTGCTGTTGCAGATTTTGATGATGTGACATTAGATGATGATGTTGCAAGTATCTCTACAGATGTTGATGTTGACTTAGATAGCGCAACGACCAGTATTGCTAATGTAAACTCAGATAAAGAATATGAAGCTTTTGAAGAAAAGGTTAGCATAACCTACAATCTCTCAGAGAAAGACCGCACAAAAGTGCAAACCAGAGCAGAGTATAGGAGCACACATTTGAGACCAAATGGTAAACCTTACAACGATTAATTTTTATTCAAATTACTAAGATTTAGCTTTACTTCGGTTTTATTAACCGTTCATAGATTATTTTGCTCAATAACCAATAAAGACTTTAGTTTTAAGGTTAGGGATTATAAAAAAAGCTATTAGTTCATTTGTTGACGTTATTAAACGTTTATACATGAAACCATTATTTTTTGTAATCTTTTTTTGTTTAATTACTTCATTAAACTCTACTACGCACGCGCAAAACGATTTTGCCAAACTTGAGAGAAATGTCAATGTTAGAGCCAAAGGTTTGCTGCAAAAACTTAATATAACCAAAGACACTTTAATACTACAAAGTAAATCACTTATACAAAAGGTATACTCGGTTAATTATCAAAATGTGAGAGAAGTAGATGTTAATGTAGGCGCAAACGCAATTAAAATCCCCTTAACTAAATTATCAAAAGGAAAACATGTGTTTGTTGCTGTACAACAATCATTACGTATAGTCTTTGTAGTTAGGCTCTTTGAAGAAGACGATATTTTATTGGCAATGAATGATCAAGCCTTAGTGCCTAAAAATTAATACAGTAATTATTTATAAATAAGGTATTTATCTCTCTTATGCTTAAATTGTAGTAATCCATCTGCCCAGGTTTCTCTAATTTCTTTTTCAGAAACACCAGCCTCTATTTGCATTCTTAATGCTTTGGTGCCAGCAAGCTTGGTAAAGAAATCATTAAAAAACACTTTTTTATCAATTGAGTTTTGATATGCTTTTATCAAGTAACTTAAATCAATTTGTTTTAGATTTTCTCGCTTAGTTAAATCCTCACCATAACACAAAACGCCATCATGTTTAGGGTATTTAGCACCTTCATTTGGCATAGGTATATATTTAAAACTGTATACAGTTTTATCTAAATATGGACTTCCATAAATCTGAAACTGCTTAGACGTGCCACGACCTGCATTTACATTTGTGCCTTCAAAAAAGCAAAGACTTGGATATAGATTGATTGATTTGTCGTTAGGTAAGTTTGGTGAAGGTTTTATGGGTAAATTATAAGGCTTATCATGCGTGTAATTTTGCATTTCAATAACCGTAAGAGCACAAGTTGTTTTGCCTTCTAACCAATTTTCACCATTTATCATTTTAGCGTATTCTCCAATTGTCATACCGTGAACAATAGGTATGGGATGCATACCTACAAAACTTTTATGTGCTGGTTCTAAAATTGGGCCATCAACATAATTTCCATTTGGATTAGGTCTGTCTAAAATAATTACAGGAATTTTAGCTTCAGCACAAGCTTCCATGACATAATGCAAGCTAGAAATATAGGTGTAAAAACGAGCACCAACATCTTGTATGTCAAAAATAACAACATCTAAATTTGCCAATTGCTCGGGAGATGGCTTTTTGTTATTTCCGTAGAGAGAAACAATAGGTATATTCGTTTTGGTATCAATACCATCTTTAACTAATTCTCCAGCATCTGCTTTGCCTCTAAAACCATGTTCTGGAGCAAATACTTTTTTTATGTTGACATCTCGTTGTAATAGGCTATCTACGATATGGCTATAATTAGATGTACTTAAAGATTTTGAAGAGCTTATTCCTTTAAAAATAACACTAGTTTGATTAGCAACTATTCCTACACGTTTGTCTTTGAGTAGAGGTAAATAAACGTCTGTTAGATTTGCAGCAACTATAATATCATCGTTAAAATTTGAGTTATTATCATCAATTACTTGTTTAACGGTATCATTATTTTGTGCAGAATCATTCTTAGATTTTGATCCACATGAAATCAACACTAAAACTAATCCTATAATTATCGGGAAAACCCTATTTTTGACCTTAGATAAACGCATATAATAATTTTGAATTACGAGTTTTTTATAGCTAAACGCATTATTGGTAGTAAAGCGTATAAAAGTAGTGTATCGGCACCAATAATAAAAATTGGTATTGCTGCAATTGCTATCGGTATAGTCGTTATGCTTATTGCGATTGCTACAGGTTTAGGACTTCAAAAAAAAGTGCGAGAAAAAGTCGTTGCCTTCAATGGTCATATCACAATTAACAATTATGACACTAATGAATCTAACGAATCTATTGTACCAATAACAACAGATCAAAAGTTTTATCCACAATTTAACTCTGTAGAGGGTATAAAGCATATCCAAGGTGTCGCAACTAAGTTTGGTATTATTCGTACCGAAACAGATTTTGAAGGCATCGTTGTAAAAGGTGTAGGTAGCGATTATGATTGGTCATATCTCAAAAATTTTATTGTAGACGGTAATTTGCCAGTTTACGAAGGTAAACTTAGTAATGAAGTTGTAATCTCTAGCTACTTGGCCAATAGATTACAATTTAAAGTAGGAGATAAGTTTCAAACAGTATTTAGTAAAGGTAGTGTAGAGGAGTTACCGTTTCAACGAACATTTAAAGTAGTTGGTATTTTTAACTCAGGCTTTCAAGAAATAGATAAAAATTTCATGATAGGAGATATAAGTCATATTCAGCGCATGAATAAGTGGGAAAAGACAGATGTTGGCAACTTTGAGATTTACCTAAATGACTTTTCTCAACTCTTAGAAAAAGAACAACAAATTAGAGCTAAAACACCGTCTTTTTTAGATACACAAACCATAGAAGAAAAATTTTCAACAACCTTTGAGTGGATTAAAATTTTTGATAATAACACCTATGGTATAATTGCTATAATGATCATCGTAGCAGGCATAAATATGATTACAGCTTTGCTAGTTCTCATTCTAGAACGTACCCAAATGATAGGTATTTTAAAAGCATTAGGCAGTAGCAACTGGAGTATTAGAAAAGTATTCTTGTACAATGCAACCTATTTAATTGGATTAGGCTTACTCTGGGGAAATGTAATAGGCTTAGGATTATTATTTGCTCAGCAACAATTTGGATTATTAAAATTTCCAAATCCTGAGCAATATTATGTATCCATCATACCTGTATACATAGGTTTAGATTATATCATAATGCTAAATATAGGCACATTTGTAGCCTGTTTTTTAATGCTGTTAATTCCGTCCATTATAATCACAAAAATTTCTCCGGTCAAAGCAATACGTTTTGATTAATTTCAAGACGCTAAGTTGGGCGTTACCCTTTATCACTTTACTGTGATAAAGCGTCAGGCTGTACGTTAAATCTTTTTTTCGGCTTCATTTCGCAAGCTCAATCATCTTCAAAAAAGGATACCACTTCCATCCTTAACGCGAAAACCAATTAATTTTCGTGTTAAACACCAATAATTCTCTATTTTTGCATAGTAAAATTTTGACTATGCAATACGCAAAAAACATTCTAGAAACTATAGGTAACACACCTTTAGTAAAACTTAATAAATTAACAAAAGATTTACCTTGCTTGGTACTCTCAAAATACGAAACCTTTAACCCAGGAAACTCAACAAAAGACCGTATGGCTCTTAAAATGATTGAGGATGCAGAGGCTGACGGTCGCTTAAAACCAGGAGGAACCATTATTGAAGGTACCTCAGGTAATACTGGTATGGGATTAGCTTTAGCAGCTATCGTAAAAGGTTATAAATGTATATTTGTAATTAGCGATAAGCAGTCTAAAGAAAAAATGGATATTCTGCGAGCAGTTGGAGCAGAGGTTGTTGTTTGCCCAACAGATGTAGAGCCTACAGATCCTCGTAGTTACTATTCGGTATCAAAACGATTGGGAGCAGAGACACCAAATTCTTGGTACGTAAATCAATACGATAACCCTAGTAACGCTAAAGCGCATTACGAAAGTACAGGTCCAGAAATTTGGAAACAAACCGATGGTAAAATTACACATTTTGTTGTTGGAGTAGGTACAGGAGGTACAATCTCTGGTGTGGGTAAATATTTAAAAGAACAAAATCCAGACGTGAAAATTTGGGGAATAGATACTTACGGTAGTGTATTTAAAAAATACCATGAGACAGGTGAGTTTGACGAAAATGAAATCTATCCTTACGTTACAGAAGGTATTGGAGAAGATATCTTACCAGAAAATGTAGACTTTTCTCTTATAGATGGTTTCACAAAAGTAACCGATAAAGACGCTGCAGTGTACACGCAATTGCTTGCCAAAGAAGAAGGTATGTTTCTAGGAAACAGTGCTGGTGCTGCAATAAAAGGTGTATTACAATTAAAAGAACATTTCACAAAAGACGATGTTGTTGTTGTTCTATTTCATGACCACGGAAGTCGATACGTAGGTAAAATGTTTAATAACGAATGGATGCGAGAGATGGGATATATCGAGTAATCTTATTCTAAAAAAAATTTAATAAAGAGCAATTCACAAGATTGCTCTTTTTTTTATTCCAACATCTCATGATATAAGATAATTATTAAGTCATGCGATCGGCAATTAGTTTTAATAAAAAAGTTTCTCGCTCAATAGACATACCTTTTTTATGACTTGTAGTCATTGTATGTATATTATGATTTATGGCGTCGTGTATATTAATCCAAACAGCTTTCATACCATTATTAATTTCATAAAGTTCTAATTGTGAGTCTCCAAGTTCTCTGTCTACATCACAAGTGTAGCAATACGATATCATGTGTTGTATATCAAATTCTGGTTTATACCATGGCCTATACTCTTCATAAATACCAAAAGGTTTAATGTTCTTAATAGATTTAGCTCCAGTTTCCTCAATGAGCTCACGCATCATTCCTTCAATTTTATCTTCTCCTAAATCTAATCCTCCACCTGGCAAACTATAATCCTCATATCTATCTGTATACATTAATAAAATACTTTGACCACTAATTGCAATACTTCTTGTAGCTAACCTGGTAACTATAGATTTATTCTCTAAAGTGCTTATTTCAGGATGAAAATGAATTTTTAATTTTTGCATTAAAAAGGTTTAAAATACGATTTGAAAGAAAAGACAAAGTTACTCTGTTTTTCTCATATTTTAATTACATAAATTAGGTGTATGTAACCTTTAGTTGTTGTATTCAATTAGTAAATTTGTAACCATAGTTTAACTATACTATTTAGCTATGATTCATTATATTTATAAAAAAAAATTAAGTGATTAAAAGATTACCAACCTTCAATTTATATGGTGTTATTCTTCTATTAATTTTAGTAGTGGTTCCACCTTCATATGCTCAAATATTTGAGCAGGCACAAAATATCTCTGGGTTAGGAGGCTTAGAAAAAAATAATGGAGTTGCAGTTGCAGATTACGACAATGATAATGATTTAGATATATTCGTTGTGGCTTGGGCGCAAGATGTAGCTGGCGATGAGACCACACAAAGCAAATTGTATAGAAACAATAATGATGGTTCTTTTACAGATGTTACTGCTCAAGTTGGTTTAACAAATTTGCATCCTGTTATTGAAGAAATAGATGATTTTTTTGGGCTTAAAGGCTTCAAACATGGCGTGTCTTGGGGAGATTATAATAATGATGGATTTCCAGATTTGGTTTTTACTCACTCTAATAAACTTCAACTATTTATTAACCAAGACGGAATTTTCACAGAAGTCACAGAAGGCGCTGGATTAACACAAATTAGTGATTGCAGACATACTGGAGCAACATGGTTTGATTATAATAACGATGGTTTTTTAGATTTATACGTTAGCGATTGGGACTTTTGCGAAACTAATTCACTTTATCTTAATAACACCAACGGAACATTCTCTAACGTTACTGTAGAAACTAACATGCAAGACACAGGTGTTAATGCTAGTTATATGGCAGTTCCTTTTGATTTTAATAATGATGGTTGGATGGATTTATATGTGTCTAATGATTTAACTAAGCCTAATAGTTTATTTATAAATCAAAACGGAAATTCCTTTACCGAAGAAGCTGCAAGTTATGGGCTAGATAACATGATTGATGATATGGCTATTGCCATTAACGATTTTAACTTAGATGGTGCTTTTGATTTTTTAATTACAGGAAGAGAAGACAACGATCTTTTTGTAAATAATGGAAATAATAATTTTTTAGATCAAACTTCAGCCTTCAATATCTCTGGTACAGGTTGGGCCTGGGGAGCAAAATTTGCAGACTTTGATCTCGATAGTGATGAAGATTTAATTATAGTTAATGGTTTTGAATTTCAGGATATTAGTGCGCAAAATAATGTGTATTACAAAAATCTGTTTGCAGAGAATTCATCTGGTTTTGAAGATATTTCCGAAGCATTAAACCTTAACGCGCTTACACAAAGTGTAGAAGCGATAGATTGGGATTATGATAACGATGGCGATTTAGATATTTATGTTACCAACTCAGACCAACAATCTATACTCTACGAAAATAAACTTCTAAACTTTGATGAAGACAATACGTTGCAATGGTTTAAAGTTAACTTACAAGGTACAATTTCTAATAGAGATGCCATTGGTTCAACGCTAACGTTAAGAACTAATGAGCGTACGTATGTTAGACATTATACAGGAGTTGGGTTTCTATCTCAAAGTCTCCAAGCTGTCCACTTTGGATTATCAGAAAATATTCAAATTCAGGAATTAGAAATTAAATGGCCTTCAGGATTAATAGAGATTCATCAAAATTTAGATGAGAACACAACTATTTTAGCAGTTGAAGGGGAAGGGTTCTCGGTATTAAATATAGAAGCTAGTCAAAAAATTTATGGCTGTACAGATCCTTTTTCATGTAATTATAACCCTAATGCAACCTTAGAAGATGGTACGTGTACTTATTTAGAACCTAATTCAATAATTGGAGCAACCAGTTCGGGATTTTTGGCTATTGAAGAATACACTTATCCAATAGCAAATGGTTCTACAGCAAACTGGACAGTATCTGGAGGAGAAATTTTAGAAGGTCAAAATACAAACACAGTTTCTATAAAATGGGGATTAAATGAGACTGGTATTATAAGCGTTAGAGAAAATAATGGTGATTGTTTTAGTCAACCGCAAGAATTAAATGTGGCTCTAAGTGCTGCAGATATTCCAGATGATGTATCTATTGCGAGACTCTGGAATGAGGTCTTACTCGAAGCTATTAGAAATGATTTTGCTAGGCCAACAATACATGCCAGAAACTTGTTTCATACAAGTGTTGCCATGTACGATATTTGGGCAATTTATGATGATGAAGCAAAACCTTTTCTAATAGGAAATACGGTGAACAACTTCTCAACCGAATTACTAGATTTTATGCCTTTAGAAAGTATAGAGGCATCTAGAAAAAAAGCTATTAGTTATGCTATGTATCGTTTGTTAACTTATCGTTTTCAAAATTCTCCAAATGCCGAAGAATCTCAGCGTTTATTTGATTTAGTAATGGAGCAATTAGGGTATGAAACCACATTTGCTGTTACTACATTGTATCAATTTGGCAATGCAGCGGCATTAGGGAATTTTGTAGCCCAAAGTATTATTACTTATGGTAACAGTGATGGTTCTAGAGAACTGGATGCATTTACTAATGAATATTATGCACCAGTTAATTCATCATTAGGACCAGCTATTCCTACCGTAGATTTAATGTTTGATCCTAATAGATGGCAACCGTTAAGTTTAGATACCTTTATAGATCAAAGTGGTAATTTAATTTCTGGTTCTACGATAGAGTTTTTAAGTCCAGAATGGGGAAATGTATATCCGTTTGCAATGTCTGCAAATGATCAGGTCACTTATTCTAGAGAAGGAAATTCATTTAAGGTTTTTAACGACCCAAGTGATCCACCTTATCTAAATTTAGCTGTTGAGGATGCCTCTAGTGCAGCTTATAAATTAGGATTTTCTATGGTTTCAATTTGGGGTTCTCATTTAGATCCTAGCGATAATGTGCTTTGGGATATTTCTCCAGGTGCAATTGGCAATACAAATATTTCACAGTTTCCTACCAATTATAGCGATTATCCAAATTTTTACAATGTTATTGAGGGAGGAGATATAGGTCAAGGTCATGATGTAAATCCAATTACAGGTCAGCCTTATGAGTCACAAGTTGTACCAAGAGGAGATTACACCAGAGTGTTAGCAGAGTTTTGGGCAGATGGTCCAGACTCAGAAACACCACCAGGTCATTGGTTTACCATATTAAACTATGTAAATGAACACGAGCAACTAGAGAAAAGATTTGAAGGTGAAGGAGCAGTACTCGATGATTTAGAATGGGATGTGAAATCGTATTTTATTTTAGGTGGAGCAATGCATGATGCTGCAATTTCTGCATGGAGTATAAAAGGCTGGTATGATTATGTAAGGCCAATTTCAGCAATAAGAAATATGGCATTATTGGGTCAAAGTACAGATGAATCATTAAATAATTATCATATTGGAGGCATACCATTAGTAGATGGTTTTGTTGAGGTTGTAGAGGAAAATGATCCTTTGGTTGGAGAAGAAGGTGTAAATTTTGGTAAAATTAAATTATATACTTGGAGAGGACCAGATTATATAGATGATGAATCTACAGATATTGCAGGTGTTGGATGGATACTTGCCGAAAATTGGTGGCCATATCAAAGACCTACGTTTGTGACACCTCCATTTGCAGGTTATGTATCTGGACATTCTACTTATTCTCGTGCAGCCTCAGAAGTCTTAACAAAAATTACAGGAAGTGAATATTTTCCTGGCGGATTAGGAGAATTTACAGCAAAACAAAATGAGTTTTTAGTTTTTGAACAAGGACCATCGGTTGATGTGAAATTACAATGGGCAACATATAGAGATGCATCAGACCAAACGAGTTTATCAAGAATTTGGGGAGGCATTCATCCGCCTGCCGATGATATTCCAGGTAGATTAATTGGCGAAAAAGTGGGTAATCAAGCTTTTGATTTTGCAGTTCCTTATTTCTTCGGAAATGTAACACTTACAGACAATGCAGAGCAAATAATATATCCAAATCCTGTTATAAATAATGAAGTGTTTATTACACAAACCCAACAAGGTGATAACATAACTGTTTTTGATATTAGAGGCAGACAAGTAAATATTCTTAGTACAGACTTTAATGAGTTTGGAAGCGTTACAAAACTTGTTTTTCCTAAAGGCACTGCTACAGGTATGTATTTTCTAAATATAAATGAGTCGTCTCAACTGTTAATTATTAAGGATTAAATATGATAATGCAAGACGATTTGAGACCTTTTATGCCTGAGCAAGCAATTGCTCATATTGCCACATTACTCAACCATGATAAGTTAAGTGTAAAGGTTAAAAAGGAGCGCAAAACAAGACATGGAGATTATAAACGATTGCCAAACGGTCATCATCAAATCACTGTAAATTCTAACTTAAACGCATATAGATTTTTAATAACGCTTATTCATGAAATAGCACATTTTGAAGCTTATAAAAACTACGGAAGAGTAATAAAACCTCATGGCATAGAGTGGAAGCGCACGTTTCAGCATTTAATGTTGCCTTTTATAAATCCAGAAATTTTTCCTTTAGAATTATTACCGTTGCTTGCAAAACATTTTAAAAACCCTAAAGCAAGTAGCGATACAGATGTAAATTTGGCATATGCTTTAAAACAATATGATGAACCTAACGATAAAACTTATATTTTTGAAGTCCCAAAAGGAACAAATTTTAAACTATACAACGGTAGAGTATTTAAAAAAGGAGAAAAACGAGTAAAGCGTTATGAGTGTTTAGAGATAAAAACAGGTAAACTGTATTTATTTAATCCAAATGCAGAGGTAGAAATTATTGCTGCTAACGCAGAGGTATCTTAATTAGTGACGGGTTTTTAGCTATTGGTTTTGTAGTAACAACGATTTAAAATTTGTTTTTTAATATTAGTTTTTAATTATTTGAGTAGATTTATAAAAAGACAGTATTAGCAATATAAAATAAGGAGATTTTTGCGTTTGCAAGAATAGATATATATGAATAAAAATTATTACGCCATATTAATGGCAGGTGGAGTAGGATCTAGATTTTGGCCTGTAAGTACACAGGATTTTCCAAAACAATTTCATGATATGCTGGGTACAGGAGATACATTGATACAAAAGACCTTTAATAGACTTGCAAATTTAATCCCAAAAGAGAACATTTTTATTTTAACTAATGAGCGTTATAATGATTTGGTGTTTGAACAATTGCCAGAGGTTACTAAAAGACAAGTAGTATTAGAGCCTGCAATGAGAAATACTGCACCTTGTATATTGTATGCAGCATTAAAAATTCAAAAGGAAAACAAAGATGCTGTAATGATTGTTGCACCTAGTGATCATTGGATAGAAGATGAAAAAGCATTTAGCGATAATGTACAGCAAGCTTTTAATTTTTGTTCAAATAATGATGCTTTAATGACGTTAGGTATACAGCCAACATTTCCTAATACGGGTTATGGTTATATTGAGTTTGATAAATCTTCCGAAGAAAATATTAAGCCAGTTAATCAATTTAGAGAAAAACCAGATTATGAAACTGCAAAGTCATTTATTGCACAAGGCAATTTTTTATGGAATGCGGGAATTTTTATGTGGAGCGCAAGTAGCGTTTTAAAAGCTTTTAAAACAAATCAGCCTAAATTATATGAGCTGTTTAAGTCTGGCTATGAGATTTATAATACAGATTTTGAGGATGATTTTATTAGAGATAATTATGCAAAGGCAGAAAACATATCTGTAGATTACGCGCTTATGGAGCAATCTAATAATGTTTTTGTGATTCCTGCAACTTTTGATTGGAATGATTTAGGTACATGGGGAAGTTTGTACGATAAATTAGATAAAGATATAGATGGTAATGCGGTTGTTAATGCACAAACTTTAACCGAAGACGCATCTGGTAATATGATACGAACTAAAAACAATAAAGTTGTTGTTGTTGATGGTTTGCAAGATTATATTATTGTAGATAAAGATGAGGTTTTACTTATCTTTCCGAAGACAAAAGAACAGGATATTAAAAAAGTGCTCCAAAACGTAAAAGGCAAGTTTGGAGAACATTACGGTTAGAATATGAGTGAGGAAAATAAATTTAATTTTTCTGAAGAAGAACAGCGTCAAAGTCAGCAGACTAATGAAATGAACAAAGAGAATGCTGTCGAAGAAAAAAAAGAGGCAGTAAAAAAAGATGCTCAAGGTTTATGGAAGAGTATTACTACTTTTTTACATGAGCTTTTAGATTTTAGGGATGATACTGATCGTGACGAAACTATATTAGCAATTAAAGGAGATATACCTTTTAAAGGTGCTACTGCCTGGATTTTGGTATGTTCTATAATGGTGGCTTCGGTTGGTTTAAATGCCAATTCACCTGCTGTAGTTATTGGAGCCATGTTAATATCTCCATTAATGGGACCAATTTTAGGCGTTGGATTATCTTTAGCTATTAACGATATTGATACTTTAAAACGCTCTTTAATTAATTTGGCTACAATGATTGTGCTAAGTTTATTAACAGCATTTTTGTTTTTCTATTTTTTTCCATTAAGTGAAGATACCTCTGAGCTTTTAGGTCGTGTTAGTCCAGATATTAGAGATGTTTTAATTGCATTTTTTGGTGGTTTAGCGCTTATTATAGCGAGAACAAAGAAAGGAACCATCGCATCTGTGATATTTGGAGTAGCAATTGCTACTGCTTTAATGCCACCTTTATGTACTGCTGGTTATGGCTTAGCAAAAGGTAATTGGGCTTACTTTCTAGGTGCAATGAATTTGTTTACTATTAACACCATATTTATTGCATTAGCAACTTTTATTGTTTTAAAAGTATTGCGTTTTCCTATGCTTAAATACGCCAATTCGGCTAAAAGAAGAAGAACTGCTAGGTTTGCAGCTTTGGTAGCAATTTTAGTGATGGTTTATCCTACAATAACGTTTTTAAACGTACTTAAAGAGAGTGGTTTGAAGAACGATTATAATAGCTTTATAAAAGAAGAGGTAGAATCTAATCGAGAACTTTGGTATCAAAACGGAATCCCACATTGGGAGGATAAATCCATTGATTTATATTTTAATGGTGAAATCTCAAATCAAATTGTTGAGAATTTGGAGAATAAAATCAAAAACTACGATAAGATTAAAGATTTTAAATTATCTATTAAAGGCAACGAATCACGTAGTTTTGATAAAATTTCAGACGCTTATGATAGAGCTATTAGAGATTTAGATCAAAAGGATTATATCATAGATGGCTTACAGAAACAGGTAGAAGAGCTTAAATCTAGTATTACGAATTTAAATAAGCAGTTAGAGTCTAAAACAGCATCTGTTGGTAATGTGTCTTTTACAAATCTTTCTCGAGATGCCAAAGTTAGATTTAATGATTTAGAGTATTTTGGCTATTCTAAGATGCTAGAATCTAGAGATTTTATAAATATTGATACGGTTAATGTTGCAAATGTTAGATGGAAGTTGTCCTTGAATGATAGTGTTGTTGTTGTTAGAGAAAAAGCTCTACAGCAATGGCTTAAAAAAGAGCTAAAGGCAGATACTATAATGATAAGAAGAAATTAACCTTTCTCTTCTAAATACATTTGACGTACTTTTTTAAATAGATTAGAAGAGTACACAAAATCTGTTACCACTTCATTATCTGTTTTAAAAATGTTTTCTTTAGAGCCTTCCCATGCTTTTAGTCCATCTTTTAGAAAAACAATTTTCTCACCAATCTCCATTACAGAGTTCATATCATGAGAGTTAATTATAGTTGTAATATTATATTCTTCTGTAATTTCTTTAATTAGGTTGTCAATAACTATTGCTGTTTTAGGATCTAAACCAGAGTTAGGTTCATCACAAAACAAATACTTAGGCTTATTTACTATAGCTCTTGCAATTGCTACACGCTTTTGCATACCACCAGAAGCTTCGCTAGGCATTTTATTATGAGCATTTTCTAAGTTTACACGATTTAAAACAAAATCTGCTCGGTCTTGCATTTCACTTTTACTTTGCTTGGTAAACATGCGTAACGGGAACATTACATTTTCTAAAATGGTCATAGAATCAAAAAGGGCACTTCCTTGAAAAACCATACCCATTTTGGCTCTTAAATTACGTTTTTCATCATCGGTAAGATTTGCATATATTTTGCCATCATATTCTATACCACCTTCCTCGGGAGTAAAAAGTCCAAGGAGACATTTTAAAAATACTGTTTTACCAGAGCCACTTTGCCCTATAACTAAACTGGTTTTTCCTTTTTCAAAAGTTGTAGATATACCTTTTAATATATGTGCATCTCCAAATGACTTATGTATATTTTTGACTTCTATCATGTGCTTAGTAGGAGTTGAGTTAATATGTAATTAAGAAGTATTATAGCGACACTCGTCCAAACAAATGACGTTGTACTAGCTTTACCAACTTCTAAGGCACCACCTTTCATGTAAAACCCATAATATGAAGGTATGGTTGCTAAAAGAAAAGCAAAAACAAAAGTCTTTATAAATGCATATATAATATGAAAAGGAATAAAATCGATTTGAATACCTGTGATAAAATCTTCTAGCGTGCCAAATCCACCAAAAATAACAGCTGCCATACCACCTAAAATTCCTAAAAACATAGCAATAGATATAACAAAAGGATATAGCATTAACGCAATAAATTTTGGAAACACTAAATAGTTTAAAGCATTTATACCCATTACTTCTAAAGCGTCAATTTGTTCTGTAACTCTCATTGTACCTATACTAGAGGTAATAAAAGACCCAACTTTACCAGCCATAATTATAGAAATAAAAGTAGGAGCAAACTCTAATATAATAGACTGTCTTGTTGCAAAACCAATAAGATATTTGGGAATTAAAGGATTACTTATGTTTAGAGCTGTTTGTATTGTTACAACACCTCCAACAAAGAATGAAATAAAAGCGACGATTCCTAATGATCCTATGATCAAATCGTCAATATCCTTTAAGATTAATGTACGCATAACCGACCATTTGGTTGGCTTGCGAAACATTTCGGCAATCATTAAAAAATAAGAACCAATATTATGAAGGTATGACATAGTAAAATTTGTTACGGTAAAAGTAAAAAATTAAGATGAGTTCTTAACCTTTAGTTTAAAAGATGATGAATTAAAATCTGTATTTTTGAATTTAGAAAATATAACATTAAAAATTGTGCACCATAAAAGTATTAGTATTTCGTAAAAAATAGTACTTATTGCATGCAGACTTAAATTGAAAAACAAATAAAAAAAATCAAATGAAAGTTATCTTTAATCTTCTATTAGTTATGTTGTTTATTACTGCATGTAATGCTCAGCAGCCAATTTCCGAAGTAAAAAGCACTCAAAATCAAATTAACACAAATAGCCCTAAATTGGTAGTAGGTATTGTAGTAGATCAAATGCGTTATGATTATCTCACGAGGTTTGAGAGTAAGTATGGAGCAGGTGGTTTTATGCGTATGATTAACGAAGGCTTTAATTGCAAGAATAATCATTTTAATTATATCCCAACATATACTGGTCCTGGTCACGCATCGGTTTATACAGGTACAACACCTAAATATCATGGTATAATAGGTAATAATTGGTACGACAAAGTAATTAAAGAAATGGTGTACTGTGCTCAAGATGATAATGTACAATCTGTTGGTACTAGTCATGATGCAGGTAAAATGTCACCTAATAGAATGAAAACCACAACTTTTGGTGATGAGAACAGATTATTTACGCAAATGCAAGGTAAAACTATTGGTATTTCTTTAAAAGATAGAGGTGCGATTTTGCCAGCAGGTCATACAGCAAATGCAGCATATTGGTTTCATGGTCGAGATGAAGGAGCATGGATTTCGAGTACGTTTTACATGAGTGAACTCCCAAAATGGGTTTTTAACTTTAATATCTCAGATAAAGCAGAATCTTATTTAAAAGTTTGGGATACCTATTATGATATTTCTACATATACTGAGAGTGGAAGTGACGACAACACATTTGAAGGTGGCTTTAAAGGTAAAGAAAAGGCTACATTTCCTTATGATTTAGCAAAACTTAAAGATGGTAATCGTGGGTTTGATATCCTTAAAGCAACTCCCTACGGAAATTCTCTAACTACAGATTTTGCTATAGAAGCCATAAAAGGAGAACAATTGGGACAAGATGATATTACAGATGTTTTAACTGTAAGTTTTTCGGCAACCGATTATGTAGGTCATAATTTTGGAGTAAGTTCTAAAGAGATTGAAGACACTTATATTAGATTAGATAAAGATTTAGAACGCTTTTTTAAATTTCTAGATCAAAACGTTGGTGAAGGTAATTATACCGTTTTTTTAACTGCAGATCATGGCGCAGTAGAAGTACCTTCATATTTGCAGAGTATGAAAATCCCGTCGGGATATTTAAATAATAAAGAAACGAGAACACGTTTTACAGATTATTTAAATGCAAGATTTAAAGACTCTAATTTTATAGAAAATATAAGTAATGATCAAATATTTTTAAATAGAAAACGCATAGATAGTCTTGGGCTTAATATTAACCAAGTGCAAGAATCTATGGTAAATGAGCTTATAAATTATCCACATGTAGAAAAAGTGTTTTCGGCACATACAATGACCACTTCTAATTTTACAACAGGTATAGAATCTTTATTGCAAAATGGTTACAACCAAAAACGATCTGGAGACATTATTTTAGTAGCAGATCCTGCATACATTTCTTATGGTAAAACAGGCTCTACACATGGTAGCGGATTAAATTATGATACACACGTACCTCTACTTTTCTTTGGGAAAGGGATAAATCATGGAGAAACGTATGATAAAACGGTAATACCAGATATTGCACCAACCATGTCTGCACTTTTAGGTATTAGTTTTCCTAACGCAGCAACCGGTAAACCATTAGGATTTATAATTGAATAAACTTTAATAAATGACTAAAAAAACAATCTATTCTATAGTAGCTGTTTTAATAATTATTGGAGTTTATGGTTATGAGCATTTTTTAACCGAAAAACAAACTGCCGAAGTTGTTAAAGAAGGAAAAAGTGTAAAGAATAATACCAATGAATATTTTCTCCCAACGAGTACTACTGGGGAAATTGTGCACCACGAAGGGTATTCATTATCTTATAGCGAACCTCATGAACAAGCAGAGTGGGTTGCCTATGAATTAAAAAAATCTCATTTAACTAATACCAATTTTAAAAGACCATATTTTGAAATTGACGATGCAGTAAAAACAGGAGCTGCACATTGGAAAAACTATAAAAAGTCTGGATATGATAGAGGACATTTATGTCCTGCAGGAGATAGAAAGTACAGTCAATTTGCACACGATGAAACTTTTTTAACAAGTAATATAAGTCCGCAAGAACATGATTTCAATGCAGGCGTTTGGAATACACTGGAGCAAAAAGTACGCTATTGGGCAAGTAAATATGATGGTGTTTTTGTTGTTACAGGAGGAGTTTTAAGTGGTAATATGAAAACTATAGGAGATGAAAAGGTAAGTGTGCCAAATCAATTCTATAAAGTGCTCATTGATAACAATACTGGTAAAACAAAAATGATAGCTTTTTTATTACCTCATAAAAATTCTAACCAGTCTTTGTATAAATTTGTAGTATCTGTAGATGAGATTGAAAAGCTAACAGGAATTGATTTTTTTGCTGAATTAGATGACACTGTAGAAAATAGTCTAGAAGCCTCTAGTAGCTATAAAGATTGGAGTTTTAATTAATTAAAATTCCTCAACTTATCTAGCACTCATTATTTACATTAATTAAAATCAAAATTGCTTTAATTTACCTTTCATCCCTTCCCAACGCAATTTTCTAATAAATTGACCTTGCTCTGCGCTAACTAAAGGTTCTAAGCTTTTTTGCTTAGCCTTAAAGTAGCCAATCATATAATCTTTAAAAAGTGTGAAGCTTTTTTTCTTTAGTGCTAGTTTTACTGCCGAAATGAGCGTTATTAAAAAGCCATAACGCATTTTATACATAGCTTCACCTTGTAGATGTTTAGATGCTTTATTGTAACTAATTCCCGTTGGTTTTAGATGCTTTACATGCAAAGAGTCATCTGTTATTAAATCCCAACCGTAGTATTTTGCAAGAAGTTCATCAACCGTATCCCAGCCCATTGACGGTTTCAATTTCCCGATGTCTAAAAAACATTGTTTTCTGTACGCTTTTAATGCACCTCTAATATGGTCTTTACGTGTGAGATTTTCTAAGATCCAATGGTTATTTTTCTTTATGTAGCAAAATCCAGCAACCATTCCTAAACGCTCATTGTTATTATAATGAGTTGCTAATTGCTCTAAATAATGCTTCGGAAATATTAAATCTGCATCAAATTTGCAAATGACATCATAATCTTGGTCAAGGGTTTCAAAACCTTTATAAAAGGCGTTGATAATTTTAGAACCAGGTAGATGCGCATTGGATGACACTGTATTTACAATTGAAATATTTGAATGCTCACTATTATATTTCTCTATAATGTGTTGTGTACCATCAGTAGAATTGTCATTCACAACCACAATTTGTTTAGCAGGTAACGTTTGATTTACTAATGACTCAAGAGTTTGAGCAATAGAATCTTCTTCGTTGTGCGCAGGAATTATGATATAGAAGTTCAAGAGTTTTAGTTTTGAACAAATTTAGATATTAATTTTGTTTTAGATTTAGGAACAAAAAAACAATTGCGTATACCATCATCTTCAACACGTGTAATGGTGCTAACTTTATGAAGTCCATGACTCGTATGGTTGTAGAAATCGTAATTAAGGTCTAAGAAAAAATTTTCTAACTCTATTTCTATTGTATCAAAGAGTGTTTCGCAAATAACTATTGGTTGGTATTGTTTTATAATGTCTTTTCCAGATTTTAAGATGTCAACTTCGGTGCCTTCAGTATCCATTTTTATTAAATCAATTTGATTGATAGCGTGCTGCTCAACAAAGTTTTTAAGTGTATTAGAGTTAACGGTATTTTTTATAAAATTTCTAGAAGTTTTTTTTGTACCAGCATTTCCTTCTCCTGCTAAATTATGGGATATATATTGGTATTTTAAGCTTTCTACCTCATAAAAATCTATTGAGCCAATAGTATTAGATAATGCCACATCTACTGCCTGTATTTGGTTAGAGAAGTTATTAAGTGCTATATTTTTATTCAAAAAGTGTTTAGGTCCAAAGGCAGGTTCAAACGCGAAAACTTTCATCTTTGGATTAGATTGTACACCAAGCAGTGAGTAATAACCAATATTTGAACCAATATCTAAAAACGTATTAATGTCTTTAGATAAAGTTTCGAACAGCTTAGAATATTCAAAACTTTTATAACCATTCCAAAATAAAAGTTGAGTTAAATAACTAGTTTGGTTGGTAGCAATTTTTAATAGACCAGAGTCTGTCTTTAGATTAAGAGTTCCTGATGGAGGAAGTTTAATTTTATTGGGTAAGAGTGGAGCTAAAATTTCATTTAAATTCCGAAGAAAAAAATTAATACGTGGTTGATAGATAAGTTTATATATGAGTTGCAAATGCTTTAAATTTATTGTTTGTAAACAATGGCATTTATATTCATACCAGCACCTACACTAGCAAATATAACAACATCCCCTTTATTGATTTCTTGATTTTTAAGTTGGCCTTTTAAAATCATATCGTATAGCGTTGGTACTGTTGCAACACTAGAATTACCCAATAAATTAATGGTCATTGGCATTACGCCTTCTGGCATTGCCATATCATGAAGTTTGTAAAAGCGCTTTACAATAGCCTCATCCATTTTTTCATTGGCTTGATGAATTAATATTTTTTTGACATCTTTAATAGAATACTCACTTTTATCTAAACAAGATTTTAGTGCCAAGGGTACATTGGTTAATGCAAATTCATAAATTTTACGACCGTACATTTTAATATATCGTCGTTGATCTGTAATTTCTGGGTGGTTAGTTTCTCCAAAAAAGATAAAATGAGCTTCATCTAAGGCAAATGTGGCTGTTTCGTGGGTTATAATACCACCTTCATCTGTAGATTCTTCGACAATTACTGCTCCAGCACCATCACTATAAATCATTGAGTCACGATCATGTTTGTCTACAACACGAGATAGGGTCTCTGTACCAATGACCAAACATCGTTTTGCTAAACCAGATGCAATAAATGCTTTTGCTTGGATAACACCTTCTATCCAACCTGGACAGCCAAATAGTAGATCATATCCTACACATTTTGGATTAGCAATTTTTAATAAGTGCTTTACTCTAGAAGCAATACTTGGTACAGTATCACTTTGCTCTGCATCATGTTTAACATCTCCATAATTATGAGCAACTATAATGTAATCTAATGATTCTTTATCAATATTTGCATCTTCAATTGCCTTTTCGGCAGCATAAAATGCTATATCTGAGTTTAACAACTCGGGCTTTATATAGCGTCGCTCTTGTATACCAGTAATTGCTTTAAATTTTTCAACAATAACTTCATTAGGGCTATTAATAGTAGAACCGTCGGCATTTAAAAACTCATGATTGAAAAAATCTTCGTTTTTTTCTATACGACTAGGAATAAAGCTTCCTGTTCCAGTTATTTTAATACTCATAAATTAGGGTTTCCTTTTAGATATAAACAAACATGGCAATATACTAACATTTAATTAAATGTCATTTTTCAAATTATAAATTATACGATGTTCAAATCACGTAAAATTAAGCTTCTTCCATGTAAGCTTCAATTGGAGCACAAGTACAGATAAGGTTTCTATCTCCATAGGCATCATCTACACGACGTACGCTAGGCCAAAATTTATTATCTCTAACGTATTCTAATGGAAATGCAGCTTCTTGACGCGTATATGGTAAATCCCAATCATTGGCAGTAATCATAGCCAATGTATGAGGTGCGTTTTTGAGCATATTATTGTCATCTTCTTTAGAAACTAAATCAATCTCTTGTTTAATAGAAATCATGGCATCACAAAAACGATCCATTTCTTGTTTGCTTTCACTTTCTGTTGGCTCTATCATCATTGTTCCTGCTACAGGAAATGATACTGTTGGTGCATGAAAACCATAGTCCATTAAACGTTTTGCGATATCGACAACTTCTATTCCGTGAGCTTTAAAATTACGACAGTCAATAATCATCTCGTGCGCTGCTCTTCCTTTTTCTCCAGAATATAATGTTGGATAATGATCTTTTAGACGTTCTTTAATATAGTTTGCGTTTAAAATGGCAATTTCAGTAGCTTTTTTAAGTCCTCTATAGCCTAACATTTTTATGTAACCATAAGAAATTAAACATGCTAAAGCAGAGCCATAAGGTGCTGCTGAAATAGCTGAAATAGATTGGTGACCACCCGTTTTTATAATAGGGTTGCCAGGTAAAAAAGGTACTAATTGCTCAGCAACGCAAATTGGACCAACTCCAGGTCCACCGCCTCCATGAGGAATAGCAAAGGTTTTATGTAAATTTAAATGACATACATCTGCACCAATGTTTCCAGGATTGGTTAAACCAACCTGTGCATTCATGTTGGCTCCATCCATGTAAACTTGTCCACCATTATCATGAATAATTTTGGTTATATCTTTAATAGCAGACTCATAAACTCCATGTGTAGATGGATAGGTTACCATTAAAGCAGATAAATTATCTTTATGTAATTCTGCCTTTTCTCGTAAATCATCAACGTCTATATTTCCATTTTCTGATGCTTTTGTAACTACGACTTTCATACCTGCCATTACAGCACTTGCAGGATTTGTTCCGTGAGCAGATGATGGGATTAAGCAAATGTTTCTATGGTGATCTCCACGAGATTCATGATACGCTTTTATAACCATTAATCCAGCAAACTCACCTTGAGCTCCAGAATTAGGTTGCAAAGATGTTGCAGCAAATCCTGTGATTTCGGTTAGTTGATTTTCTAATGCATTAAGCATTAATTTATAACCTATTGGTTGATCAACAGGAACAAAGGGATGAATATTTCCCCAATTTGGTGTACTTAATGGCAACATTTCTGCTGCTGCATTTAATTTCATAGTACACGATCCTAATGAAATCATCGAGTGATTTAATGCTAAATCTTTACGTTCTAAAGATTTTATGTATCGCATCAATTCAGTTTCAGAATGATATGTATTAAAAACATCGACAGTTAAAAATTCTGACTCACGTTTTAAATGTTCTGGTATTGTTGTATTTGTTAATCTTGATTCAATTCTATCTGTAGTGTTTTCTGTAACACTTTCAAAAATGTCTATAATTTCATTTAAATCTGAAATTGAAGTCGTTTCATTTATAGAAATTGTAACGGTATTTGTATCTGGATAATGAAAATTAACTTCTCTCTTTTCTGCCTCATACTTTGTTTTTACAGCATCTGCTTTAATTTGAATGGTGTCAAAGTAATGTGAATTTACTTGCTCTAATTCTAATTTTTCTAAAGCATTTGCTAGAGTAGTAGTAGAATCTTTTATTGTATCAGCTATATGATTTAAACCTTTAGGTCCATGATAGACTGCATACATTCCTGCCATAACTGCCAAAAGTACCTGTGCTGTACAAATATTAGAGGTTGCTTTATCTCTTTTAATATGCTGCTCACGTGTTTGTAATGCCATACGTAAGGCACGATTGTCATTCATGTCTTTTGTAACACCAATAATACGTCCTGGTACATCACGTTTATAGGCTTCTTTTGTTGCAAAATAAGCTGCGTGAGGTCCACCGTAACCCATTGGGATTCCAAAACGTTGTGTCGTACCCACTACAACATCTGCACCAAATTTACCAGGAGCCTCGAGTTTAACTAAACTTAAAATATCTGCTGCGACAGCTACTTTTATGTTTTCAGCATTGGCTTTTTCTATGAACGATTTAATATCTGTTATTTGTCCGTTTTTACCAGGATATTGTAATAATGCGCCAAAGTATTCGTCACTCAGGTTATACTCAGCTTCGTTTCCAATGATGAGTTCAATACCAATTGGATTTGCTCTAGTTTCTAAAAGATCAATAGTTTGAGGTAACACTAAATCTGAAACAAAAAACTTATTTACATTTCCTTTCTTTTGATCACGAGATCTAACAGAAAAAAGCATTCCCATAGCCTCAGCAGCAGCAGTACTTTCATCTAAAAGCGAAGCGTTTGCAATTTCCATTCCTGTAAGGTCAATTACCATGGTTTGAAAATTTAATAACGCTTCTAAACGACCTTGAGCAATTTCTGCTTGATAAGGTGTATAAGCTGTGTACCAACCTGGATTTTCTAATATGTTACGTTGAATTACAGCAGGTAATATAGTTGGGTGATAGCCAAGACCAATATATGTTTTGTATATTTTATTAAGCTTAGATAACTCGTTAATATGAGATGAATACTCAAACTCACTCATAGCTGCTTCTAAATCTAAATCGTTATGCAAACGAATATCATCAGGAATAGTTTCAGATATAAGTTGCTCTATATTATCAACACCAATGGCATCAAGCATTAATTTTTGGTCCGCTGCTCTAGGACCTATATGACGTAGTGAAAAATCTGATGTATTCATTAAGTTTTTGAGTTGTATTATGTTTTGCAAAATTAATGATTTATTGAGCTTATTTTGTTAATGAAATTGAAACTTTTCAACCAAAATAAAGGGTTATTAACAGTTTGATTATTTTTGTACAATGCGTGTAGTTAAAACCATTTTAGATTTTTATCTCAACAGTAGTATCCACGTGGCTCTAGCGGTTTTTGCATTGTCGTGGTTAACCTTACTACAATTTGATATTTCTTATGATGAGAATGTGCTCTATTTTATTTTTTTTGCATCTATAACTGGATATAATTTTGTAAAATATTTTGGTTTAGCAAAATTTCATCATCGTAGTTTAGCGCAGTGGCTTAAAACCATACAAGTGTTTTCTGGGTTATGTTTTTTTATAATGTGTTATTATGCACTCAAATTAGAGGTTAACACCTTAGTTTGTATTGGTGTGTTTGCACTGGCAACATTTCTTTATGCCATACCCATTATACCAAAAAAGATATTTTTAGATAAACAAAAAAATTTACGAAGTATTGGCGGACTCAAAATTTACATCATTGCAATTATATGGGCAGGTGTAACCGTTTTTTTGCCAGTTATAAATAATGATATTGATATAACAGAAGATGTGCTGATTACCGCTATACAGCGATTTATTTTTGTGTTGGTATTAATGTTACCGTTTGAGATTAGAGACTTAAATTATGATAGCTTAAAATTGGCAACTATACCACAAAAAATTGGAGTAAAACAAACCAAATTAGTGGGCTTGTTATTACTAATTGTGTTTTGTCTTTTAAATTACTTTAAAGATCAAATAGATGTGAAAACAACAATTAACACATTAATTATAGCGATAATCACCCTAGTATTTCTCGTCTTTGCAAAACAAAATCAGACTAAATACTATAGTGCATTTTTGGTAGAAAGTATTCCTATAATGTGGTTGGGAGTTTTATTGGTGTTTGGCTAATTCTTTTTGAAAAGCAACGTTTAATTCCTCCTTAGCTGAGAGATCCATTGTTTCTACCTTAGAATTTTTTACCAATGTAGTTAATTTAGCATTTCTGCTTGAGTATTTACGACAAGCGCGACAATAAATTAAATGTATAGTGAGTACCACCTTATCCCAAAAGTTTGCTTCTTTATACTGATTTTTGTCACAAATATGATTTGCTTCATGACAGTTTAATTTTATTCTACTCATAATTTAAAACCAATTTTTTTCCATGCAGGCAGCCATAGCGGTTCTAGCTCTATGTATGATTACCCAAAGGTTAGACGCAGTAATTTGTAATTCATTACAAATGGCCTCAGTTTCATAATTTAATATTGTTTTCATTTTGAAAACTTGGGCTTGTTTTTCTGGTAATTTACCAATACAGTCATGGATGGCAATACCTAACTCGGTATTTTCAATGGTGTCTTCAGCAGTTTTGTCAAAAGGATCTGCAACACGTTCTTCTAACCAATCACCTTCATTTTCATCACTATTGTAAGTCATTCTAACTTCGGCTTTTCCTTTGTTAGAATTAATTTTACGATAATGATCTATAATTTTTCTTTTTAAAATCGAAATGAGCCATGTACGCTCACTCGCTTCTCCTTTAAAATTTTTCATAGATTTTAAACCAGCTACAAAAGTGTCCTGAACTAAATCTTGAGCAATCTCTCTATCATTAACACGAGTAATAGTGTAATTAAAAAGGTAATCGGAATATAATTTAATCCATTGATTAGGATCTATGACGTGTTTAGGCATTTATTGTTTTGAAAAAAAATGAATTCATCAAAAATAATGTAAAAATGTGATTTATTCTAATAATTACTTATGGATGGTTTTTTTGTTTTTTACACTTACTTTAGAACCTTCAGCAAGAATAATTGATGTTGGTTTAACATTTTTTAGATGCTTAAATTGCGATCCGTAATTAGCTTCAAAATCTATATTAATAGTATGATTTTTTACTTTTAATTGTCGCCAAGAAGGGTGTACAACTTCATATTCAAAAGTTTTGTTTTTGTGTTTGGTGTATCCAAAATAGTGCTCTGTTATGAATTGCTCCTCAGAATTTTCTGGTATTGAGATAAACTCAGTTTCAGTTTCAACAGAAATAGATTGCCAACTATCTTTTAATTTCCATTGGTATTCAAAGCTTTTTGAAGTCTCACTATTTGTCCATTGGTGTTTCATTTCCGCAGTAAAATAATGCTCATGATATATAGAATTAGCGACTAAAGTAATTAACGGTTTAGGTACAATTTCTTTTATAAAAACAACACCACGTTCTCCATCTCTTTGAACATAGAATCTAAGGTTGACCTCTTCAAAATTTATGTGATAAGGTAATTTTATGCCCAATACCTTAGTGTCCATAAATAGAAAACCAACGATGCTTACAAAGTATTTGCCATTGTAACTGTCTAACTCTGTTCCTAATGGTACAAAGGGTTCTAAGATTTTTGGGTCGACTTCATAATTAATAAGGATGAGGTTTTTCCAGTATGCTTTTAAAAATGTCATAATTAATAATTTATAAGGTCATCTAATGCGATTTCAATATCTGAATGTAAGAAATTAAACCCATTTTTTAATAAACGGTCTGGTATGACATTTCTACTTTTTAAAACCAATTCTGGTTCTGTGCCAATGAGTTTAGCTCCAAGTTTAATGAGCCATTCTGGCTGAGGAATTCCAAAAGGGACATTCATTACTTTTCTAAAAGCGGTCATCAACGTTTTATTATTTGTTGGATTAGGTACTGCTAGGTTAAACGTGCCATCTAGCTCTTCGTTTTCTATTAAAAACTCTATAGCTCTAGCAAAGTCTAACTCATGAATCCAACTAACTTTTTGTTGTCCTGAGGCTTGTTTTCCTCCTAAGCCAAACTTTACTAAGTTTTTTAAAGGCTCTGTTGCGCCACCGTGTTTTCCCATGACGATAGAAGTTCGTAAGGCTATTTTTCTCGTTTTTGGGTTGGTGATTGAGTAAAACGCTTTTTCCCAAGATTTGGCAATGTTCATAGAGAAGTCTTCACCAATCTCTCCAGCTGCCTCAGTCATTTGTTTATTTGTAGAATGTCTGTAAATTGTCGCAGTAGAAGAGTTAAACCACACTTTTGGCGGATTATCACAAAGATTTATAGCCAAACCTAATGCATGAGTTGAGTCTACACGAGAATCAAGAATTAGTTTTTTGTTAGCGTCTGTATATCTACAATCTACAGATTTCCCTGTAAGGTTTATGAGTACATCGGTTTGCTCCAAAATTTTTGTCCATGCTTCAAGGTCTTTTGCATTCCAATAGATATCGTTATCGCGTTTTACAGATCTTGTTAGTATGTAAACTGTATTGCCTTTTTTAGTAAAGTAGTCTTCTAGGACCTGTCCTAAAAATCCGCTACCACCAGCTATTGTTATTGTGTTCATAAGTTTAAAATTAGAATGATTAAAACAATGAGAATTCTGTACAGCACCCAAGTGTAACTTAGAAAACTCGGTAATTTGAGTAATTTAACACGTCTAAAATGCTCTATGAACATGATAAGGACGGTAATTCCAAATCCTATTAAAAAAATAGTTTCTGAAATTTCAACCATCAAATGTATTAGCAATAAAGGTACTAATAGCAAACTGCCCATAAGTGAAATGGTCATCACATTTCCGAAGTAATTAAGAATCGTTTTTTTATCTAATTTATAGATAAGCAACCCTTGAAATAACAACTGACCAATAGTGATAAAACCTTCTCTCATGAAAGAACCATGTGGAATTATTGAAAGGTTTTTAGAAAAATAATACAAAGTAAACATGGTGATAATGCTCGAAAACAGGATAAAAAGTAATCGATATTTTACATTAAAACTTGGTACACATTGTAAACGATTTGTTGTGTTTTCTTCACTTGGTATAATCACTTTGCGATTATATGAAATAAATGAATAAAGTTTTTTTAATAGAAATTTCACAGGTTTTATATGCCCAATTTTTTCAATTATTGAAAATCTCACACCTATAACTTTCAATAAACTATCAATGCCATAAATGACCGTTTTATTTTTATTGTCTACCAAAGCAATTTCATTAGATGCACGCTCCAGGTTAATAAAATTTTGACTTTCTGGAGAAATTGTGCTGTATGGTTGTCTTCCGTTTTGATCTAACATTCCAGTTTTTATGAAACCAGAGGTGTAGACTTGACATAACGGACAATCCTCATCATAAAGCAACGTGTGGTGTTCTAGAGTTTTCATAGTTTTTGAATTAAATATGTGATGTAAACAAAGTAAGTTGCAATTGACATTGGTATAACACACACAAAAATAATTGTAATTACATGTGGAATATTAAGAGTTACGTTACTTACTAATAGTAGAATGACTAATACTATAAAAGTGAATATTACACTTAGTTTATAACGTTTTAAGTGCTTTTTAAGACTTATAGCTTTTGCTCTATATCTGCATAATAGAAAATATAATAATTGAATTATCCCTAAGAAAAACTGACATAATAAGCCACTAATATTATCAATAAAGACATATGCTAAAAGCGTTGAGAGTAAAAAGATAAGATTGGTGTAAAATAGCGTTTTCATATTTTCAAGTTAAAATCCAGGTTAAGGTTCAGGTTCAAGTTCAGTTTCTACTGTTCATCTCTAACATCATATAGAGGTGTTTTAACGACTTTTTTAAAGCTTTGTCTAGATTTACGACGACCTCTAAAAAAGAAGAATAAGTTGATAAAAAGCATCACACCTAAGTAGATGGAGAAGCCACCAATTTTCTTACTCAAAATCTCAATTAGTGTTTGTGAGCTCATTTCCGCAGTGCTAGAATAACTAATTTTTAAGATGAGTAAAGCCCAACCAATATTGATGAGATAAAAACCAATTTCAAAAAGTTTATTGGTTGCAAGCGCAATATCTTCTTGACCTTTAAAAATGTCCAGCATAAAGTATTTACCGTTTTTAAAAAGCATTTTAGAAACATAAATCGTGAGTATGATTACGATTGGTAAATAGATGAGGTAACCGATGATGATTTTAGAATTTTCCATGATATAATATTTAGTTTATTGTTTTGAATTATTGTTTAAAGTTTTTGATTTTACGAGATAGTTAAGGCAGAGCACATTGTTGTAATGTAAAATGGCTAAGCCAATGATTATGACGCCTAAATGTTCGCTTAATGTGCTTAGCATTTCGGTTAGATTATTAATTTTTTCCCAATAAGCAAGCGTGATAATTGCATAACCTAGATTTGTGAGATAGTAACCAATAAGCAAAAGGTTGTTAATTGGTTTTACAATGGTTTCATCTTGTTTGTATAAATGCAATAAAAATACTTCGCCATGGGTGTAAAACATCCACCCAACCTTTACCATAATCACAGCGATGATTGGTAAGTAAATGCAATATGTGAGGATGTTGTAGTTCATTACTTTAGGTGTTTAATTGAGTTAAGGATGTATAAAAAGTAAGTGGCAATTACCATTGGTATAACCATTACAGTTGCAATTACTATTGCAAATTCATTAATTGTATCCCAGTTGTGTAACCAAAATATCCAGCAAATGCCATAAACACCAATGATAACCCAATAGATACTTAAATGTTCTTTTGTTTTCTTTGAAAATTTCCCCCAGGACAATAACAAGATTATTGCACTTATAATTTGCAATGCACCAAGGATTACTTGTGAAAGCATGCCTCCAACAACTGTAAAGTATAATACTAGTGTTATTATGAATATGACTTTATTTATGTTATATATTATTTTCATGTCTATAGTAATTATTAAACTTTCAGAAAATATTGAAAGTAACTGTTAAATTTTTTTTGTGTGAATGGTGCAGGTTAATAAAATCATTAAACCCAAGATTACTAAAAATTGCCATCCAAAAGGATTGCCTTCCCAAATCATAAAAAAGATTGCAACAACAGTGAAATAGATGTAGATTAATTTTTCCTTCGGAAATGCGATAAAAAACAAAACCGCAGCTAAAATTTGAAGAATTCCAGTGAGCATTAACCCGTAACCAAGCCAAATTAAGCAAAGTAGTGCGATGATATTTATAACTTTAGATATTTGTAGAATAGTTTTCATAATTTTAGTGTTATAGAACTTTCAGAAAATATTGAAAGTAGTGTTTAAATTTTTTTTATTTTATTAGTTTAAGTAAAGACTTTGTAATCCAGTTTTGCTTTTGATTTACTAATTTGTTAATCATATCATCGGCTGTTTCGGTTAAATCATGTAATGCCTTAGTTTGTTTAATCAACTCTTTTGTCGCTTCGGTTCCGTCATCTTTAATAGAGGAGACTTCTTTTAATACTTTTATAACGGGCTGGATTTCTCTACGACTACGTTCTTTAGCAATCACTCTTGCCAATTCTTGTACATCTTTTTCTGTCGTAAAATACTCTTTACGCTCTCCAGGAATAATCTCTTTAGTTACAATTCCCCAATCCATCAATTGACGTAAATTCATACTTGTATTACCACGAGAAATTTGAAGATCTTCCATAATATCTTCCATAGACAAAGGTTTTGTAGAAATAAAAAGTAAGGCTTGTATTTGTGCCATTGCTTTATTAATTCCCCAAAGAGAACCTAAACTTCCCCAAGTACTTACAAATTTTATTTTAGCTTCGTCGTAATTCATTTTTGTTGTTTTACATGACAAATATATTAAATATTTTAAACTTTCAATAATAATTGAAAGTTTATTTTAAAATAAAAACCGAAGCTGTTAAACTTCGGCTTTAATTTTATAGCTTTTCTATTAATCCTGCACGCTTAAGCAACGCATCTGGTCTAGGCTCTTTACCTCTAAAACGTTTATATAAAATCATTGGGTCTTCAATACCACCTTGAGATAAGACATTATCTTTAAATTTTTTAGCAACGTCTTTACTAAAAACACCTTCTTCTAAGAAATACTCAAAGGCATCTGCATCTAAAACTTCTGCCCATTTATAACTATAATAGCCAGAGCTGTAACCTCCTTGAAAAATATGAGAAAATGCTGTACTCATACAATTTTCTGCTACATCAGGATAGAGTTTTGTGTTTGCAAAAGCTTGAGACTCGTGAGCTTTTACATTTGTAATAGCTGTTGGGTCTTGTCCATGCCAAGACATATCTAATAAGCCAAAACTAATTTGACGTAGTGTTTGTATCCCTTCATGAAAAGTTGCAGACGCCTTAATTTTTTCAATAAGTTCCATTGGGATAACCTCTCCAGTTTCATAATGCGTTGCAAATAACTCTAGCGCTTCTTTTTCGTAACACCAGTTTTCTAAGACTTGAGAAGGTAGCTCTACAAAATCCCAAAACACACTTGTACCAGATAAACTAGGGTAAGTTGTATTTGCCAACATACCATGTAACCCATGACCAAACTCATGAAATAATGTGGTAACCTCGTTAAAGGTTAGGAGAGAAGGTTTGCTTTTTGTTGGTTTAGTAAAGTTGCACACATTAGAAATATGTGGTCTATCATTTATTCCGTTTTTAATGTATTGTGGTTTGTAAACCGTCATCCAAGCACCATTTCGTTTTCCTGGTCTTGGGAAAAAATCTGCGTAAAAGATAGATACTAAATTGCCTTTGGTATCTGTAACTTTATATGTTAATACATCTTCGTGATATTTATCTATAGTATCAATTTCTTCAAATTTTAAATCAAATAAACGCTCTGCAATAGTAAACACACCATCAATTACATTCTCTAATTTAAAGTATGGTTTTAATTGCTCATCATCTAAACTGAATAATTTTTGCTTTAATTTCTCAGCATAATAAGAGCCATCCCATTTTTCTAGTCTATCAATCCCATCCAAATCTTTCGCAAATTGCTCTAAGTTTTCAAATTCTTTAGCAGCAGCAGGCTTAGCTTTTTCTAACAGCTCGTTTAAAAAGTTCTCTACCGTTTCTGGTGTTTTAGCCATGCGCTCTTCTAAAACAAAATGTGCATGTGTTTTATATCCTAATAAATTTGCACGTTCATGACGTAGTTTAGCAATTTGCAACACATTGTCTTGGTTGTCTAATTCGTCTCCTTTAAACGCCTTTGCACCTGCAGCAATAGCTAGTTTTTTACGAAGTTCGCGATTATCTGCATAGGTCATAAAAGGTATATAACTTGGGTAATCTAAAGTAATTATCCAGCCCTCTTTATCTTTAGATTCTGCTAATTGTTGCGCAGCTTCTTTAGCACCATCTGGCAAGCCATCAAGATCGCTTTCATTGGTGAGATGCATTTCAAATTTGTTGGTTTCGGCTAAGACATTTTCTCCAAATTTTAGTTTTAATTGACTTAACGTTTTATCTATCTCACGAAGTCTTGTTTTCTTTTCTTCGGAAAGATTAGCACCATTTCTAGAAAAGCTTTTATACTTTTTGTCTAAAAGGGTTTTTTGCTCGGTCGTTAAATTTAGATTAGATTTTTGTTCGTAAACAGATTTAACCCGTTTAAATAAATCTTCATTAAGCGTAATATCATTACCAAATTCTGAAAGTAGAGGAGAAACCTCTTGAGCTATTTTTTGAATCTCGTCATTAGTCTCTGCACTGTTGAGATTAAAAAATATACTTGATAGTCGGTCTAATTCTTCTCCCGAAAAATCTAATGCTTCTATAGTGGTTTCAAACGTTGGAGCTTCTGTAGATGTAGTTATGGCATCAATTTCGGCTCTTGCTTTTTCAATTGCTTTTAAAAACGCAGGCATATAATCTTCATTTTTAATTTTAGAGAAAGGTGCAGTTTGATATGGAGTATCAAATTTAGAATTAAGAATATTCATAGTTTATTTATACGTATTATATGTAATTAATATGTTGTTTAACTCATCAACCAAGCTAAGTTTATTATTGGTTAATTTGTAGGTCCAGCCAAATGGTTCATTATCTATCTGGTAGGTGTTTGTTCCTTTTTCCGAAGATAAAAGAATAAGTTTTTGGAGTCTGTGATCTCGTTTTAGGTAAATATTATTATCACTCATTTTGACAAATTCAAAATAACCATACTCTTCCTGATCTATAAATGGTTTATTAATCCACTTGCCCAGAGATTTTATTATTTTAAGTTGTTGATGTTTTTTTTCGTTATTAAAAATCTCTACGAGATGATTGCTTACAATTTTGTAATTACCAGTGTTTAATTTGTAAAGAAGCTCTTCATATTTATGCTCCTGGTCTAAGAGAGAATATCTATAAAAATCCATAGATAAATCTTCTAACTGACTTGCTGGGAATTTGCCTCCATGAGTTTCAATCACACCACCAACTGCTCGTACTTGCATAATAATTGGCCAAAAAGCTAGATCTGCTTGAGCACTATTATTGTGAGCGTAATGCATAATGGGTACCAAATTATCAGGTTTATAGATGCCATTACCATGAGTTTCAAAAAGCAAAGCAGTTCTAATTAAATTGGCAATTGCTATAGAGTCGCCTTCGGTTTCTGTCTCCATGTCTTCTAAATGAGTAATTTGATTTAAGTCATAAAGATGATCCCAATACATTTTAAAATCTTGTTCTGTTTTCAGATTAGAGATTTCAATTTTGTATTGCTCTACAGGAATTTGAGCAAAACAACTCATTGAAATACAAATTAATATGAAGGATAAAACTGTTTTCATAATTACTTTTAAATAAAAATATAACTCTTGGTAAAGATTTGATAATCATTAACTAAACCTTAAGAAATTAGTGATAAAATATAATTATCTTTGCAGTGTTATTAGAAATTTCTGTAAAGAAAAATTTAATAACATTGATTAATAGCTCTAAAACCTCGTGTAAAAGCGAGGTTTTTTTATGCTGTTACTTATTCAAATCTTTTGATGAGTCTATTACTTTAGCTTTTAAACTTTCTTTATAGTCTATAATTGTATTGAGTACATCTTTATTTGAAGCTCCAATAATTTGAGCAGCTAATATACCTGCATTTTTTGCTCCATTTAGTGCAACTGTAGCTACAGGAACTCCTCCTGGCATTTGCAAAATAGATAAAACAGAGTCCCAACCATCTATAGAATTACTGCTTTTTACAGGTACACCAATTACAGGTAAAGGTGATAATGAAGCCACCATACCTGGTAAATGTGCTGCACCACCTGCACCTGCAATAATCACATTAATACCTCTTGAGTGCGCATTTTTGCTAAAATCGAATAACTTTTCAGGTGTTCTATGTGCAGATACAATATCTACTTCTACTTCAATATTAAAAGTTTTAAGGATGTCAATGGCATCTTGCATGACAGGAAGATCACTTTTGCTTCCCATGATTACTGCTACTTTATTCATAATTATTTGCTTATAACTTTAATGGTTTTCTTAACTTCTTCTGCAATGCGTCTTGCCTCACTAATATCTTCGTTTACTATAGTAACATGTCCCATTTTACGAAACGGTCGTGTTTGTTTTTTTCCGTAGATATGTGGTGTTACACCTTCAAGATTCATGATGTTTTCTATGTTTTCATAGACCACATCTCCTGTGTGACCTTCTTCGCCAACAAGATTTACCATAATACCAGCAACAGTATTTTCTGTTTTTCCTAACGGAAGATTTAAAATGGCGCGTATATGTTGTTCAAATTGAGATGTATAACTTGCTTCAATGGTTTGATGTCCAGAGTTATGTGGTCTTGGAGCAACTTCGTTAACCAAAATCTCATCATTTTCGGTTTGAAACATCTCTACAGCTAAAAGTCCAACATGTTCAAATGCTTCGGAAACTTTAAGAGCCACAGCTCTAGCTTTTTGAGCCACAGCTTGGTCTATTCTGGCAGGACAAATTACATACTCGACTTGATTAGCTTCTGGATGAAACTCCATCTCTACAACAGGATAAGTTTTAACGTCTCCATCTACATTTCTTGCAACTATAACTGCTAATTCATTTTTAAAAGGTATTAAATCTTCGGTTATGCATTCTCCTTTTGGTAAATTATTTAAATCTGATAATTGACGTACAATTTTTACACCATTACCATCATATCCAAATTGAGCAGCTTTCCAAACAAAAGGAAATTTTAAGCCACCATTATCAATAGCATCTTCAATTTCAGATATATATGCAAAACGTGTAAAGTTTGATGTAGGTATGCCTTTGTCTCTATAAAATAATTTTTGAGTGGCTTTGTTTTGTATGGTTCTAAGTGTTTTTGATGATGGATACACTTTTACACCTTCTTTTTCTAACCTTTCTAGAGCATCAACATTTACATTTTCTATTTCAAAGGTTACAACGTCTAGTTCTTTTCCAAAGTTATAAACTGCATCAAAATTCATTAAATCACCTAATGTAAATTGATTACATGCAATTTTGCAAGGTGCTTCATTGCTGGAATCCATGACGTGGGTTGCGATGTCAAACTTTCTGGTGTTATATAACATCATTTTGCCAAGTTGGCCACCACCAAGAATACCGAGTTTAAAATCTGAAGAGAAGTAGTTCATAATTGTTTACCAAAAACGTGGAAATCTTTAAAAAATTCAACTTTAATAAGTACAAAAATAAGCTAATTATAAAACAATATTCTAAAATCCTAAATTGAAAATCGGCAATCGCAAATCAAATCCGTATCTTTGGCTTTTTAAAAAAGTAATCAAGTGATTAAACTACACGATTTATACTTTAAACCATTCATTTCTGAACAAGAAGTTGACGATACCGTACAACGAATGGTAGATGAAATTGCAAATGATTTACAAGATGATATCCCAATTTTTGTGGGCATTTTAAATGGGTCATTTATGTTTGTGAGCGATTTTGTAAAAAAATATCCTAAACCTTGTGAAGTAACGTTTATAAAACTTGCCTCATATGAAGGTTTAAAATCTTCTGAAGATATTCAAAGACTTATTGGCTTAACCCAAGACGTATCTGGCAGAAAAGTGGTTATCCTTGAAGATATTATAGACTCTGGTAATACGCTTGAAGAAGTGCATCGTATTTTTGAAAACGAGAATGTAGACGAATTAAAAATAGCTACGTTATTTTACAAACCAGAAGCTTATAAAAAAGATTATAAACTACATTATGTAGGTTTAGAAATTCCTAATAAATTTATTGTAGGCTACGGTTTAGATTACGATGGTTTAGGAAGAGATTTACCAGCTATATATCAATTAAAAACAACACAACACATGACTAATTTAGTCCTATTTGGACCTCCAGGTGCAGGCAAAGGAACACAAGCCAATTTTTTAAAAGAAAAGTACAATCTTGTTCACATTTCTACAGGAGATGTATTTAGATTTAATATAAAAAATAAAACTGCTTTAGGTATGTTAGCTAAGTCTTTTATGGATAAAGGTGAGCTAGTGCCAGATCAAGTAACTATTGATTTATTAAATGCAGAAGTTGAAAAAAATGCTGGAGCTAATGGGTTTATCTTTGACGGTTTTCCTAGAACAAATGCGCAGGCAGAAGCTTTGGATAATCTAATGGATAGCAAAGATTCTCAAATAAATGCAATGATTGCTCTAGAAGTTGATGACGAGGTTTTAGTGGGTAGATTACTAGAACGTGGTAAGACAAGTGGCAGAAAAGATGATGCTGATGAATCTATTATTAGAAATAGAATTACAGAGTATTACAAAAAGACAGCAATTTTAAAAGATTACTACGCAGCCCAAGATAAATATTTTGGTGTTGATGGAGTAGGAAGTATAGAAGACATTACTAAACGACTTAATGTTGTTATTGATAGGCTCTAATTCCTACTTTCGTAAGTAATGAATAGGACTGAAGATTCGAAATTAAAAACCATGACAGCCAGTGGCTGTTAGGGTTTGAAATTATAAGTATAAATTATTATAATATTATGACAGAAGGTAACTTCGTTGACTACGTAAAAATACAAGTATCGTCTGGTAAAGGCGGTCAAGGCTCTGCACACTTACATCGTGAGAAATTCATAGAAAAAGGTGGTCCAGATGGAGGAGATGGTGGTCGTGGTGGTCATATTATTATTCGTGGGAGTTCAAACCTATGGACACTTTTACATTTAAAATTTAAGCGTCATGCTAGAGCAGGACATGGTGGTCATGGTAGTAAAAGTAGAAGTACTGGTGCAGATGGAGAAGACGTTTATTTAGATGTACCATTAGGTACTGTAGTAAAAGATACAGAGACTGATGAGGTGTTGTTTGAAATAACCGATGATGGCGAAGAGAAAATTATTGCTCATGGTGGTCGTGGAGGTTTAGGTAACTGGCATTTTAAAAACTCTCGTAATCAAACACCTCGTTACGCACAGCCTGGAGAAGATTTAGAAGAAAAGCGAGTAACATTAGAACTTAAAATTCTTGCAGATGTTGGATTAGTTGGTTTTCCAAACGCAGGAAAATCTACGTTACTCTCGGTAATTACTGCAGCCAAACCAAAAATAGCAGACTATGAGTTTACAACTCTTAAGCCTAATTTAGGAATAGTTGAGTATCGTGATTATAAGACCTTTGTAATGGCAGATATACCTGGTATTATAGAAGGTGCTGCCGAAGGTAAAGGACTTGGTCATTATTTTCTGCGTCATATTGAACGTAACTCTATTTTACTGTTTTTAATTCCTGCAGATGCTAAAGATATTCGTAAACAATATGATATTCTATTAGATGAACTCAAGCGTTACAATCCTGAAATGTTGGATAAAGAACGTATGATAGCAATTTCTAAAAGCGATATGCTGGATGATGAATTGCAAGCCGAAATGAAGGCAGAACTAGACGAGATACTACCTATTAAGTACATGTTTATTTCATCTGTTGCTCAAAAAGGGATTACAGAATTGAAGGATAAACTTTGGAAGATGCTTAATGATTAAGTATTAAATGTTACTATTTTCCGCAGAAACACTTTAAAACATTGATTTTTTATATATTATTTACTTTGGTATTTAAAAATGTAGAAGGTCTTTAGGTATCGTTAATTGTGAGTTTTCATTATTGTTCATCTTGTTTGTTATGCTTTAGAAATAAAATGTAATATGGAATAATTTTTGCTACATTTAAAATAAAAAAGCAATGAAAAATCTATATCTATTACTAGCTGTCATGCTATTAACGTCGTGTTCTTCAATAAGAGTTAATTACGATTACGAAAAAACGCGTGATTTTACTCAATATAAAACATATAACTACTTCTCTAATGTCAATACAGGAATGAGCGAGTTAGATTCTAATCGTTTATTTAAAGCTTTAGATGATGCTATGCAAAGTAGAGGTTATATCTTATCTGAAACTCCAGATTTTTTAGTAGATATTAAGTCTAGCGAATTTCAGCAACAACAAAATAATAACGTTGGTGTTGGACTTGGAGGAGGTGGACGTAATGTTGGAGGCGGAATTTCAATTGGACTACCAATTGGTCAAGCTAAATTAGGACGAGAGATTGTTTTTGATTTCGTTGATGAAGACAATAATCAACTTTTTTGGCAAGCAGTTACTGAGTCTAATTACAAGCCAAATGCATCTCCCGAGAAACGTGAAGCTAATTTTATAGCACTTGTAAACAAGGTTTTAGAAGGTTTTCCGCCAGAGGTAAAATAGTGTTTCTGCGTTAAGTAAGTGTTAATAAATGCAACTCAAATTGTAATTGTTTTATTTTTAAATTGAATTTAAAACATCAATCATGAAAAAATTAATACCATTTATTTTAGCGCTTTGCTTTTACAGCCAAATTTCAGCTCAAAACATTATCGAAGTTCCAAAAGGATTTTCTAATGATATTGGACAAATGATATCTATGTTAGATAACTTAAAATCTAGAGTAGAACGTCACGTCGTAGACTTAGATCAAAAAGGAACAGATTTTTTGTTAGATGATAATGCTAACAGTCCTGGAGCAATAATTTATCATCTCGCAGCAACCGAAGCTTATTATCAAGTTTATACTTTTGAGGGTAGAGGTTTTAATAAAAAAGAGGAGAAAAAATGGAATCTTGCCTTAAACCTTGGAGAAGCAGCAAGAAATGAATTTAAAGATAAACCTATTTCATATTATATGAATATTTATGATGAGGTAAGAAAAAAAACCAAAGCTTTGCTAAAAGATAAAGACGATGAGTGGTTTAAAGAAATGAATGGTAGTATGAGTAACCATTGGGCTTGGTTTCATGTGATGGAACATCAAGCAAATCACATGGGTCAATTGGCATTAATTACAAAAAGAATAAATTAAAAAAAAAAGACTCATTTGAGTCTCTTTTTTAACAATGCGTTATTAGCTTAGCAATGTCTTGTATTTATCTTTATAGCCCATAAGCACTATAATGTTTAATATTAATAGAACTAATGCACCTGCTATATTGGCTTGATCTAAAACTGCATGAAATAATACAGCATTAATAGAAACACTCATTAAAATTATAGCGAGTAAAGCGCCAAATTTGTTAAAGATAAAAGCTAATCCTGCAGCAATCTCTACAATGGCAACTAACACCATTGTTTTTGAATTTATTAATGCTCCAAAATAAGACATTGCGCCTTCACTCATACCGTCTGGTGCTGGTAAAAATTCTAAAAATTTATTTAGTCCAAAGACTAAAACGAAAAGTCCGAGTAAAATTCTCAAGACCATAAATACTTTTGAGTTCATATTATTGGATATTAGTTAGTTAATGGTAAACAAGTTATGCAATTATGCTGAGTTTTGTTGTAAAAAAATTTAAGCATGACAATTTTATTTCATGCAGTAAAAAAGAAAAGCCTTTGAAAATTAATTCCAAAGGCTCCTTTATTGTATTCTTAAAGATTAAACTTAATTAACTTTTAGCTTAAGAATTTGTCCTTTTTTCTTGCGCTCTCCTAAAAGAAATACAGTGTTATTATTCATATTAATAACACCATCATTTACTTTGTAGTACACTTTAGAATCTTTATCGTCTATTAATTTTTTGTAATCAAAATTTCCTTCATTATCAATAGAGATAGCATATAAGTTTGATTTCTTAGACGAGGTTTGTTTAAATGAAATTCTATCTGCACTTAACTTTTTTACTTTATCAGAGCAGTTGATGAAAAAATAAGTAGATTCTCCAACGGGTAAGGTTGTGAAAGAACTATTTACCGTACCTGTTTGTGCTTTATTAATATTACGCGCCCATTTTAAATCACCATTAGCGTCTAAACGCATAGCCATAATATCATTATAGTGATAGACCGTACGCATAGATGATGAGCCATTAGCTCCCATTACCATGTGAGTTGTAATAAAGAATTCCTCAGCATTAACTAAAATGTCATTATTAGCCATGAGATAAAGCCCTTTAAAATCGATATTATTTATCCCTTTTTTCTTCTTACGTTCTTTTTTGCCTTCTCTGTTACCATATTTATCTGTCATAAACTCTGCAGAGAATTCATTAAATTTACTAAAGTTGGTGGTTAAAGTTTCTGGATTTAAATCATAAATACAAACACCATTTAACTTGTAAGTTTCTCTTTTACCAAAAAAACCAACACAGGCTAAACGCTCTTCATTCATTACTATAGATAAAGATTCTATGTAATTTTCTTCGCTTTTAAAACTTACTGTTTGCTCACCATCTGCATTAATTTTATTTAATTCAAAGTGATAATTAACCTTTCCATTTTTTTTAGATTTTCGCTTACCATTTTCATAAGCTTTACCTAAAAAATAAATGGTACCATCATTACCATCTACTTCAAAACCACTGTATATAAAAAGTTTGTCTTCAATATCTTTAACAATAAGTTTTTCGTAAACCATATCAAAGTTGTTATTAAACACAAATACTTTATGAGTTTCTTTCTCTTTATTTTTAAAATCAAAATTGATAGCAAAAAACTGTTCGTTGGCAGACATAACGACTTCTCCCATATGATCACCATCTGCTTGGTTCCAACCATTGTCAAACCAAATAGGAAATAGCATTATCCCAAAGTATTTTTTCACATTATCTTCGGTAAACGTTAAAAGGTTTCTAGAGGTAAAGTTTAAACTTTTTAAATCTGAAGATGAAACATTTATAGCAATTCTATCTTCTTTCTTTTCTTCTTCAATCTCAATTAGATGTAATTGACCATCTTTTAAAAATGCATTCTTTATGGTCTTGTTTTTTACCTCATAATCTAATTCATTTATGAGTTTTAAATTGGCATCAAAATATTGAATGTAATATCCTTTGAGTTTAAATCCAAAACCTGAGTGGTATTGTCTAATGGTAACAATTCCGCCATCTTCGGCTTCTAAGGTGAGAGTTAAATAAGAGTTTTTCTTACTGTCTTTAAAGATTTCACTTTGTGTGATTGAAATATCTTGAGCATAAGATATTGAAGCTACAAAAAGTAGCAGTAGTAGTACTGTTTTTTTCATTTAGTTAGGTTTTAAGGTACGTAAATATAAAAAACTAAAAGGGATTAGGGAGTTTCGTATAAAGAAACCTCCTAATCGCTTTTAAGCTAAAGTTAAATTTATTGTTATTCTATATTTAGTCTCACACCTTCACTATGACTACTAAACTCTGGAGCATACATGCTTTGAATCGTCGTAATCCCATTACTCATATCTCCAGCATTAGACACTCTTAAGTCATATTCAAACACATAAACGCCTTTTGGTAAATAATCAAAAAAGAAGTTGGTTGAGGCATCTTTAGTGCTTTCATAATACCCTAATCCATCTTGATATTTATATTGTGATAATACATTAACTGGTTCTAATCCTGCAGCTCTCATATCTTTCATATGGATAAATTCCATAGCGCGATCACTTCTAAGTTCTATGCGGACTCTTACTAAATCACCAACTTTTAAACCGGTTTCTGGTGTGATTTCTGTGATCTGTTCTCCAGTATCTGTATTGGTTTTCTTAAAGAGTTTTTTACTCAGTTTCAAAGGCGTTTCTGCGGAAGTAATTTTATCTAAATCCTCAAAATATTGCCAGTATAAACTTCCCCAGGCAATGCCATCACCTTTTTTAGTTAATTTAACGGTTGCCATGTCCGGTTCAATTTCCGAAGAATTCCAACTCGTTTTAAAATACCCAGTTCCAGCTTCAACCTTAACATCTTCGAGTTTTGAAGGCTCAATTTGTTGTCCGCCAATCACTATATCCACCATGTCTGTAACGCTCAACCAATCGCTACCTTGCAGTAGTAATGCGTAAACAGCTTCGGTTGTTGCTTTAGTGGTTTGCCAACGATTGGTTTGCTTGTTTTTAAGTAACCAGATTTTAAGATTATCAATATCTTCGAGATTCTTCGCTTCGCTCTGAATGACACTTCCAGCTTCGGAAAACGTCTCAATCAACAAGGCTTGCGTTTCAATAGGTGCTTGATACCAGTGCCAAGAACTTGTGTTTTCTTTCCAATACATTCCTAATTCTTCCGAAGTAATACTCGTTTCGAGTAATGAATTTAGAATTTTTGCAGATGTACTTTTATCATCCATTCTATGCAATACTAAGGTCATTAAACCTTTAGCATATAACGAACGACTTAACCAGTATTTTTGGATTTGAGTCTGGTAATAATCTGTAATTTCCTGTACTTGTTTCGATTTTTTTATCTCTGGAAAAAAGCTACGCATATACAAATAGTGCAATTGCGTGTAGCTGAGGTGATCCTTGTTTAAATCGACTTCTAAATCATATTTTTTAATGTCTTCATATTCTTGAACAAACTCAGCATCTAAATATGAGATTGCTTTTTCAATCATAGATGCTTCGTCCCGATTGCTATCGGGAGCGCTCAGCGTGACATTTAGTTTATCTAAGTGTCCAAAACCAGTAATAATATGCTGAGTGATGTAACGGTTTGGTCGTCCTCCATTAAACCAAGGCCATGCACCATTACTCATTTGTCCGTTTTTAAGTTTACGCATTGCAGAGTCTAACTCGTTATTCATTTTGTTTAAATCGAATAGGAGAGCAATACGTTTTTTCTGTTCGGTCTCACTCTGAGCATCACGCAACCAAGGGGTTTCTTGAATTAAAATAGATTTTAAGTCTTGGTTCTTTTCAAGATTAGATAACAACGCATCTGTGTTTCTCCATTGATTAAACACCTCTTGAATTCTCGGGTTGCTATTCGCAATATGACTTGCCAACGCATTAGCATAATAACGACTAAAGGTTTGTTCGTTACACTCATAAGGATACTCCATCAAATATGGCAACGCTTGTACAGCATACCAAGCAGGATTTGATGTCATTTCTAATGTTAATTTATGATGCTTAAGCGTTGTAGACTTCGTTGTAGCTAATTTATCTAATGTAAACGTTCGTGTTTCATTACTCTTAATCCACATTGGCAACGTTTCTGTCACCAACATTCTATTACTCAATACTGGTAACGCATTTTGCTCACCATCACTAAAATCACCTGCTTTTGCTATGATTTTGTATTGTACAGCGTCTACATCAAATGGGATTTCGAGATTCCACGTGATGTTTGTATTTCCTTTTGCTGAAACATTAAAATCTAATTCATTGTCGCTGTTAGATAATTTTTGGTCAATAGACTCTCCTGTAAGCGCATCAAATAACTGAAGTATAGCAACACCTTCTAACGCACCATCTGTAAGATTAGCAATCTTAGTACTAATACTAATTTTATCACCTTCACGTAAAAAACGTGGTGCATTTGGGATGACCATCAACTCTTTTTGCGTCACAGTTTCTAAAGTAGTGGTTGCACTTTCTAACGATTTTGTATGCGCTAATAATTGCAGTTTCCATTTGGTCAAAGCCTCAGGTGTTGTGAAACTAAAACTTACATTGCCATCTTTATCGGTTTGTAACTGCGGAAAAAAGAAAGCAGTCTCTTGAAGATTCTTGCGGATTTTTACGTCGTCGAAGTTTTGTTTCTCATTTACCTGCTCGTCATTTATTTTATCAGAACGAGAATCTCCATCTCTGAAATTACCGTTAGCAGCTGACCATGAACTATCCATTTCCATATCTGCAGAATCTTCTATTTTTTCTTCTGCAGAAACAGTTGCAACAGCACTAGTTACACTTCTTTTTTGCATAGATCCATCGCCATAAGCACTAATGACTACTTCATCCAAAGCAGCAGAATCCTCATTAAGCGTCACTGTAAAATAATTGTCTTTTGCGATTGTAATTGTTAAAGTTCTAAAACCAACATAATTAATTAATAAGACATCCCCTTTTTTTGCTTTTAGCGAAAACTCGCCATCAAAATTTGATGTAGTACCAGTTTCTGTTCCTTTAATTAAAATATTAGCTCCAGGTAAAGGTTCTCCAGTATTATCTTTTATTATGCCTTCTACTGTACCCGTTTTTATGCGTTTTAAAGATTTACTTGTAAAGGTAGATGGCACTGTGTTTTTTTGACGTCTCAGGTATTGCTGTCTTCCGTGGTAATAATCACTAAAATAGAGTCCGAAGAAATTCAAAGCATCATAATTTTGAACACTATAATTTCTAGACCCTTTTTGTAAATTGTTAACTGTAAACGGATTCATTGTAAAACTCCTCCCAGAGTTTAATCTGTATCGAGAATAGTAAGATGGTTGTTGAATAGGATTAAACGACCAATTGTGTGTTTTAAATTGATCTAAAGACGCATCGTACATACTTGCTAACAATTCTGCAGCAACTTTATCTCCTTTTGGTCCTTTGATTTTAAAACGCCAAGTTTCATCGGTTCCTGGTTGTAATTTATCTCTAAAGGTTTGTGTGTCTATGTCTAGATCTGTTTTTGGATAGGGAACATTGATATTTAAGCTTCCGTTATTAAAACTGTTTTTAAATGCATAACTATAATGCACCACAAAACCACCTAAATCTTTTGTAGATACTGGAATTTTTATCGTTTGTTTGTTGTTATTGAGCGTAACGATTTGTTTGCTTATAATGTCATGATTTTTCTCAACTTCTAAAGTAACAAATAACCCTTCCGCAGAAGAACCAATTATAAGTTCTACGGTATCATTAATTCCGTAGGACGATTTATTAGTCGTAATATTAAAGAGCTGATTATCTGCTAAGGTGTTGTCATCGTTGCTATACACAATAGTTTGAGCTTCATCTTTAACCTCTTGACCAAAACGATCTTTACTTTCTAAAATGACAATGTAAGCTCCAGATTCCCAACGTTTGATTTTGCCTAGTTGGAATTCTTTGGAGGTTTCGGTATTAAAATCTTTGTCATAAACGAGTTCGCCTTTATCCCAATTTTTACTGTAATGTTCATTGGTATAGGCTTCATTTGGGAACATGGTTTTAAACTCAGCTTCAGTAAACTCCTGATAATCTGGAGCTGCCCAAGGACGAGGTCTCAAAACCGAATTTGGTGCTTTAAGTTTATAGATTTTAATGTTTCCTTTTGCAGGTACAAACTCACCATTTAGATTTCTAGTATTTATAGAAATTGTTTGGTTTTTATCGTTTTTGTCTAATTGGTTGGCAATACTAATTTGAGCAGTCAGCGCATGATACCCAACATTTACGGTTGTAGTTGCACTGCGCGTTTCGCCATTAATATCTGTAATATCTGCGGTAACTTCGTAGCTAAATGTTGGTAACGCAGATTTGTCTTGTGTGACATCTGGTATGGCTTTAAAGTCTATTTCAAATTTACCATCTGCATCAGTGGTCGTTTCTCCATGCGTAATTTCTTGTGGCTCAGAATTAAAATAAGGTCTGTACCAATAGTACCATCTTGGATATTGCACTTTTCTATGCACACGATATACTACTTTTGCATCTGTAATGTTGCTGCCTGCATAAGCAAGCGCATTTCCATTTACGGTAACGGTATCATTTACTTTATAGGTTATTGTAACAGGTGTAAATTTAGCTTCAAATTTTGGTCTTTTATATTCTTCTACCGAAACAGATTGATAGGCATTTAAATTATTTGCTCCAGTTAATCGCATTGAGAAATTACCGGTTAAACCATTATTCGGTATGATGAATTCTCCAGCAACAGATCCATACTCGTTTGTTGCCAGTTCTAATGATTTTATTTCTTCACCATTTGCATTATAGAGCGTAACGTTAACAGTTTTATTGACAAGAACTTCGGTCTTATCTTTAATGGTCATCATTGCAATTCCTTTAAAGTATAAAGGTTGTCCTGGTCTATATATACTTCTATCTGTAAATAAAAAACCTTTGTATTGTGGATAGTTAGATTCATTACTTCCGTAGTTATAATAACGATTGAGATATAAATTTTCAAATTGAGCAGTGTCGCTATTGCTTTCAATTTTAAGTTTTATACTAGATCGATTATAGTTTGTACGATCTACACTAAACTCTCCTTTATCATCGGTTTTATAGTTTACAGATTTATAATTGCTGTCGTAATTTTTAATGTAATCTAAGGTTACTTTGGCATTTGGTATAGGCTTACCGTTAATTCTATTAATAATTTGATAAACAATGTTTCCTTTATTTTCTTTTTGAATATATGCTAAATTTGATACTTGTATTTCTTTAAAGGCATAAGTTCTATTGTCATTTAATACACGTCCATAGATGATGTAGCGTCCGTTTTTTAACTTAGGTATCGCAATTTCTGTGCTGTGTTGCTGGTAATCATTTTCGTCTTTTAAATTGGAAGTCCAGCTTTCTATAGCTTTCATGTTATTTAAAATCTTGAGTCGCTCTTCAGTTTGATTATATGTACGAATAATGTTTAACTCCTTATCTGTGACCTGTCCAATTTTAAATTGAATGTTGCTGAGGTTCTTGTACGTTATTAGTGAGAGAGCATTCTCGTTTATTGGTAGTACATCTTCAGTTAAAATTTGAAGTTCTTGTGCAAGAATTTGAGATTTTAAAATGCTGCACTTTTCAGCACCTTTACTTTTTGGATATTTAGCGACAACAGTATTACAAAGTTCTATAGCTTCTTTAAGTTTCCAACGATGTGTATCATTAATCTTTGGGTTGTAGCTATTACCTTGTGTTTGATAAACTTTTGCAATTTCATAATCGTACAGTGCAGCTACGCTATTGTTTGCAGCATTCCATTTTTTACTTTCTTGACTAAGAGTTTCTAATAAAAGTTGTTCTTTATTATCAAAAATGGCATGTTGCGTAACAAACGTCAAACGTTCTAGATTTACATCTGCAAGTGCCTGTGGTGATTCATCCTTTAAATGAAACTTAATAAGACTTTTGTAAATTTTTAAAGCGTTTAATTGTAAAGACATGGTGTCTTTAGATTCTAAGCGCATCACTGCAAAATCACTAGCCTTACTGATTAGTTCTGGGTTATCTATTTCAAATTTATAAGCAGGTCTGGTGATATTAGTTTCGGTAGTTTTATAAAAAATTAAGGCTTGATGAGATAATAAATCAAAAAGCGTTGGCCTGTAAATTTTAGAATTAGATTGAGAAATAATAATAGCCTCAAAATCATCTAAATTAGTTTGTTGTAGTATGAGTCCGTTTTGTAAAGACTGCTCATAATTTTTGTGAATTTCCTCAAATAAAGTCCGCAAATCCCATGTTCTAAAATCTTCGTTAGTTGTAGCTATATTTTGGGTATTATCAACTTTGGTTCTATTATAGAATTTCCATCTATTTCTAGTAAAATATTGCCAATACAAAGTAGCCAGCATATTTTGAAGCACATTTTTTGTAGGCGATTCACTCTTTGCAATGGCATCTTTAAACTCACCAATAATTTTAAATTGCGCTTCATCTTCTAATATGAGAGCATATTTACTTTTGTAAAGTAAGGTCTTAACTTCCTGTGGAGTATTTTTATTTGCTTTTGCTTTCTTCTCAATAGTCTCAACAACTTTCAATGCAGATTTGGGTAAACCTTGCATATCAAACTCATCGACTTCTTGCCACAATTTGGCATAATCGTCGTTTTGAGCATTAGAGAAATTTGCAAATAATAATATCATTAGTATGCTTATAATTGGCTTCATAATTTAAATTTTTAGGGAATTTATGCCCTTAACCTCACTTTAAAAACAATAAATGAGTTACCATGTTGTTTGGTTGAGTGAAGTTAACAATTTTAATAGTAAACTAGTTATATTTACGTTTTGAAAATCAAAAACAGTACCAGATAAAGACATAAAATCTTTTGGTATCTTTTTTGCGTAGGTAATTGTATGAAACATTATATATTTTTTTTATTAGTTCCTTTTTTAACCTTTGGTCAAGCAACACTAGATGATGCAAAAAAGTTAATTGCTAAAAAAGAATTTAAAAAAGCAGAACATCTACTATCTCAATACGTAAGGTCTAATCAAAACGATTTTGAAGCTATAGAATTATTTGGCGATGCTTATGGTCACCAAAAAAAATGGGATGAGGCTATCGTTCAGTATAAAAAATTAGTAGAAGGGAAACCTAATGAGGCCAATTTTCACTACAAGTATGGTGGTGCTTTAGGCATGAAAGCTCTTAGCGTTAGTAAAATAAAGGCTTTAGGTATTATTGGAGATGTAAAAGATGCCTTTTTAAGAGCAGCAGAGTTAGATCCAATGCATATAGATACACGATGGGCTTTAGTAGAGTTATATATGCAGTTACCAGGTATTGTAGGTGGCAGTAAAAGTAAGTCTTTTAAATATGCAAATGAGTTAGAAGCACTTTCTAAAGTAGATGGTTATTTAGCAAAAGGTTATATTTATGAGTATGATGACGAACCAGAATTGGCAGAGAAATACTACAAATTAGCCATAGAAAAGGGAGGTTCATTAACTTGTTATGATAAGCTTACCAACTTATACGAAAAAGAAAAACAACCAGATAAAGCCATCACAAACCTAGAAGCCTCTGGAGAAAAACACAAGCGTAATGCAATGCATTATCAAATAGGTAAGGTATGTGCAGAGTATAATATTGAGTTAGATAAAGGAGAAAAATGTTTGCTGGTTTATATAGAAAATTATTCGGCTAAAGACGGAGTGCCTAAAGCTTGGGCATATTATAGATTGGCGCAGATTTATAAATTTAGAAATAAAAAAGAAGATGCCTTAAAGTGGATTGATAAAGCCATCACTGATTTGCCAAAAATTGATGTTTTCAAAACTGAAAAATCAACAATTCAAAGCTTATAAATTTCTACTAAAAAGTTATGTATGTAGGCTTTAGACTTAACACTTCAATTAGTATATTTGAGGGTCTAGAAAACACAATACATGAACGTACATTTTATAGCTATTGGAGGAAGTGCAATGCACAATCTTGCCTTAGCACTTCACAACAAAGGCTATCAGGTAACTGGTAGTGACGATACTATTTTTGAACCTTCAAAATCTAGGTTAGATGCCAAAGGGTTATTGCCCGAAGCATTTGGTTGGTTTCCAGAAAAAATTACATCAAATTTAGATGCTATCGTTTTAGGAATGCACGCTAAAGCCGATAATCCAGAACTTTTAAAAGCACAAGAACTCCATCTTAAAATTTATAGTTATCCTGAGTTTTTATACGAGCAATCAAAACATAAAACGCGTGTCGTTATTGGAGGAAGTCACGGTAAAACAACTATAACATCTATGATTTTACATGTGATGCATTATCATGATCGCGATGTAGATTATATGGTTGGTGCACAATTAGAAGGTTTTGACGTGATGGTAAAACTCACTGAAGATAACGATTTTATTGTGTTAGAAGGTGATGAGTATTTAAGTTCACCAATAGACAGACGACCAAAATTTCACTTATACAAGCCTAATATCGCATTGATGAGTGGGATTGCTTGGGATCATATTAATGTGTTTCCAACGTATGAAAATTATGTGGAGCAGTTCTCCATATTTGTAGATAGTATTGTTCAAGGTGGAAGCATAAATTATAACGAAGAAGATCTAGAAGTAAAACGTGTAGTTGAAGCAAGCGAAAATCAAATTCGTAAAATAGCATATCAAACCCCAGAATATCGTGTAGAAAACGGACAAACATTATTAGCAACACCTGAAGGTGATTTGCCTATTGAAGTCTTCGGAAAACATAACCTCAATAATCTTGCTGGTGCCAAATGGATCTGTCAACATATGGGAATAGACGAAGATGATTTCTATGAAGCTATTTCTACATTTAAAGGGGCAAGCAAACGCTTAGAGAAAATTGCTGAAACCTCTAACAGTGTAGCTTATAAAGATTTTGCACATTCACCAAGTAAGGTAGAAGCCACTACTAACGCTGTAAAAGAACAATACGAAAATAGAACCTTAGTAGCTTGTCTAGAATTACACACCTATAGTAGTTTAAATGCAGAATTTCTAAAAGAATACAAAGGCGCTTTAGATGCTGCAGATGTTGCAGTGGTTTTCTATTCGCCACATGCAGTAGAAATTAAAAAATTAGAAGAAGTCACTCACCAGCAAATTGCTAACGCTTTTGAACGTGACGATTTAATTATATATACCAATCCAGAAGATTTTAAATCATATTTATTTTCTCAAAATTTTGATGATAAAGCGTTGTTGTTAATGAGTAGTGGTAATTATGGTGGTTTGGATTTTGACGAGGTAAAAGGTTTAATTAAATAGTGCTAACTAATTTATAGGTTGTTTATTTAAGTTTAGATTAATATTCTTTAAGTCTTAAAATACGTTTGCCTTAAGCTTAAAAGACCTAAAATAGGTCCAACACCTAATATCATATAAACCATTAAAGAATTAGTGGTCGTAATTAGTATATTTAAAATTAATATACTAATTATCGTAATTGCAAATCCAATACAATTTACAATAGTTAATGCTGTGGCTTTAATTTGGGGTTCAACATTTTGAGCAACTAATGTTGAAAACAATGGAGAGTCTGCGATGACTACAATTCCCCAAAATATTAGAAAAGAAATAAAAAAGATTGGTGAGGTAAACATTAATATGAAAGGACTGCTTAAACAGCATATACAGGATAGTAAAAGTGCAGTAAATGCTGTAATTTTAGTACCAATCTTCTCAGCTACATATCCTGCAATAATGCAGCCCAAAGCTCCAATTGCAATGATAGTAAAAGACAATACAGGAATATTAAATTCTATATTTTGATGCCAAATGCTATAATTTTTAAGAATTATAGGAACAAAAGCCCAAAAGGTGTAAAGTTCCCACATATGCCCAAAATACCCAAATGAAGCTGCACGAAATTTCCTGTTTTTAAAGATGCTTAAAAATGCAGTCGGATTCAGCTTTTTAGCAGCAATTCTATTTGGACCATCAGGAACAAATAAAAAAATTAATAAACCTCCCAAAACTGCAATTATAGAAGTTGAGATGATAATAGGTTTCCACGACGAGGTGTCTATAAAACCTTTTAAAATATGAGGAAACGCGGTGCCAAGTACTAAGGCACCAACGAGAAAACTTAAGGATTTACCAAGACCTTCTTTGAAATAATCTGATGCTATTTTCATACCAACCGGATAGATACCTGCAAGAAAAAAGCCAGTTAAAAACCGAAATAATAAAAGACTAAATAATGAATTACTATTATAAATTATTGCTACGTTAAATAGAGCACCAAAAACTGCTGATAACGCAAAAATTTTTGATGGCGAAAAACGGTCAGCGATGGTAAATATTGCAAAAAATAAGGTGCCAATAATAAAACCAAATTGTACAGATGATGTGAGATATCCAAGAGCGTTGTCATTTAACTCAAACACTTTGACTAAATTTTCTATAATTGCATTACTAGCAAACCATAGCGACGTGCAGCAAAATTGAGAAATTACTATAATTAGAAGGATAATTTTCTTTGAAGAATACAAGCGAGCGGAGATTAAAATATTTTATCTAAAAATGTCTTAATATGCTCTTGACTTGCTCTTATTAATTCTTGTCTAGCGAGCTCAGTATCTTTTGGTTTTTTATCTTGTGATAATTTGAATTTTCCTTCCCAAGACGTAATATCAATTTCAAACATTTCTATATAATCTAGATTGCGATCCAATCTTGGATTATCTGGTTCTAAAACATATTTGTGGTCTGGAGCTTCTAGAAACTCAGTCATAGTTATTAACGACTGTTTCAAAGCAGCTTTGCTTTCTATAGCTTTTACGATTCCTTTTAGATGTAATTTAATGTAATTCCAAGTTGGTAATTGTGTCGTGCTATAAATACTTGGCGAAATATAACATTGAGGTCCAGAAAATAAAATTGTAATGTCACGATTGTCTTTTAATAGCTTCGCTTGCGGATTATAAATATCAATATGACCATTCAATTTTTCGCCATCCAAAATTAATGGTAAATGAGTAATTAATGGTTGATTATCTTCTACGGAAATGAGCGTAGCTAAAGGATACGTCTTTATAACGTCAACGAGATAATCTTTGTTGTTTTCTTGGTGATGTTTTGGAGGGTAATTCAAAAGTAAAATGTCTGTTTTATATTATTAACTAAGCGCCAAATTGTGTCAAATGATGATCTAAATGTTTGTATTGCATTTGTCCCCATTGTTGCGCTGTAAAGTAACCAAAAGCAGGATGTGCAGTCCAATTAGTTTTGTCTCGATGGGACACTGTTTCATTTATTAAAGATATGAGTTGTTGCTTTTCTAAAGCAAAATCTTTGGTATTAGTAGTTTTTAAAAACTTGGCAGTAGGTAAGCCTTTTCTCCATGGCTTATCATTGTATAAAGACTTTTTAAAAAATACTTTTGCAAGCCAGTTAGGTTTTAAACCGTAATCCTTTTTTTCTAACATAATATTTAAAGGACCTTGACAATGCCAAACCATCTGGCCAACATTCATTTTGCCCCAATTTGCTGTAGAATTATCGGTTAGTTGACCTATTCTATTAATTATTTCTTCGTGAGCCTCTGTGGTAAATAAAGATTTCATGTTTATATCTTATTTGGTCTAAAATTATTGCACCAGAAAGTTACAATATATATCTTTATGAAATGGCAGAAAATACGACATCATTTTCTATAAAAAACTGGTCACAAGATGATCAACCACGAGAGAAACTTAGAGATAAAGGTAAAGCTAATTTAAGTGATGCCGAATTGGTAGCTATACTATTGGGCAGTGGTAATAGAGATGAAAGTGCTGTTGCGCTGAGTAAACGTATTTTGGCAAGTGTAGACAATAATCTTAATGCCCTTGGTAAACAAACTCTACAACAATTGATGACCTTTAAAGGTATTGGAGAAGCTAAAGCAATTTCTATTGCAGCAGCAATGGAGTTAGGGAGACGTCGTAGAGGAGAAGAAGCTTTACAAGATAATAAGATCACTTCAAGTATTTCTGTTTTTGAGTTTATGCAACCTATAATTGGTGAATTGCCTCATGAAGAATTTTGGATATTATATCTTAATAATTCTAATAAGGTGCTTCAAAAGAATCAATTAAGTAAAGGAGGTATTACAGGCACGTTAGTAGATGTAAGATTAGTTCTTAAAACTGCTCTAGAGGTTGGAGCAGTAGGATTAATATTGGCTCATAATCATCCGTCAGGTACATTAAAACCAAGTGAAGCAGATAAAAACATAACTCAAAAATTAAAGATTGCAGCCCAAAGTTTGGATATAAAAGTGTTAGATCACTTAATTATCACAGAAAAAGCATACTTTAGTTTTGCTGATGAAAATATACTTTAGCTAAATCCCTATTTAAATCACATTGCTACTTATTTATACACATAAAATTACACCTAGAGTACGTTATGCTTTTAAGCATATATGTACTAGAATACTAGGTGTGCCTGTTTCTTTTACAACTAAGGTTGAAGATTTTATTGCGCACGATAGTTTAAAAATGTCGTACACAAAACAACCATTAAGTAACGAGGTGTTTATTAGAAATCATGATCTACTCTTTGAGCAAGGATTATCAGATGTAGATATAAACGTGCAAGATTGGGAAGATACAAGATGCTTTTTCCCAACAGGAGATAAGAGTGCTTTGCCTTATGATATTTTTGCAGCTTCCTTTTATTTACTTAGTCGTTATGAAGAATATCTACCGCATGTAAAGGATGAGTTTGGTCGTTTTACAGCTACCGAAAGTTTAGCGTTTAAAGAACATTTTTTAAAACAACCTGTGGTAGATATCTGGGCTTATAAGCTAAAATCTGTTTTAGAAGACAGGTTTGAGGATTTTACATTTCCGAAGAGAAACTATAATATCATGCCAGTTATAGACATACCTATGGCATATTATTTTAAGCAAAAGGGCCTATTGCGTACATTAGGAGGTGGTATGGACGATTTGTATAGATTTAAATTAAAACGTTTGTATCAAAGATTTTTAGTGTTATTTGGATTTAAAAGAGATCCGTACGACTCGTTTAAATGGATAATTAATAAACAAAAACAGTATAAGTTTAAGTTTATTGTTTTTTTCTTAATTGGAGATTATTCTACCTATGATAAAAATATAAATATCAATAAAAAGAAGTTTGTATCTCTCATTAAATCAATAGCAGATTATTGTAAGGTAGGTTTAAAAGCATCATATTTTTCTTTAGACGATATTTCAATTCTTAAAAAAGAAAAGAAAAAAATTGAATTTATTACAAATTATGAGCTCGAAGCTACAAGAAATTCGTTCTCTAAAATTAATTTGCCAACGTCATATCGTAATCTAATAGAACTCGAAATTAAGAAGGATTTTACAATGGGTTATTTAGACTATTCTGGATTTAGAGCAGGTACATGTACACCATTTTTTTTCTATGATTTAGATTTTGAAATCCAAACACCATTACTAATAAATTCTTTTCATTGTATAGATTTTGCATTGCTAAAACATCATTCTCAATTAGACAAAACGGAAGAATTACAGCGATTAATAAGTGCAGTAAAACGAGTTGACGGTACATTTACACCTGTGTTTCATAATTACTCTTTAGGTAGTGACATAAGATGGAAAGGCTTTAGAAAATTATTTAATCAAATATTAGACTCTGTAGATAACACCACGAGTTGAAACCATGAATTATATTATATGAAAATTAAAGGCATTAAACATATATTTTTTGATTTGGATCATACACTATGGGATTTTGATAAAAACTCTGCATTAACCTTTGAGAAAATATTTGAAGTCCATAAACTACAACTAAGAGCTAGTGATTTTTTAAAGGCTTATGAACCTATTAATCTTAATTATTGGAAACTGTATAGAGAAGAGAAAATTGATAAAATGAGCTTACGTTATAAGCGTTTAAAAGATTCTTTTGATGCAGTTGATTATAAAATAGAAGATGCCATAATAAACCAATTGTCATCCGACTATATTACTTATTTAACAACATATAATCATCTTTTTGATGGTGCTATAGAACTTTTAGATTATTTACACCAACATTACGATCTACACATAATAACTAATGGTTTTGAAGAGGCGCAACAGAGAAAAATGGATAATTCTAATATCTCTAAATATTTTAAAACCATTACCAACTCGGAGTCTGCAGGCGTAAAAAAACCAAACCCAAAAATTTTTAATTATGCTTTACAAACATCTAATGCGTTACCAGAGCAAAGTGTAATGATTGGAGACAATTATGAAGCAGATATCTTAGGGGCAATAGATGTGGGTTTAGACGTAATTTTATTTAACTATCATAATTTTAATGCAGAACCTCATATAAAACAGGTTTCTAAACTTAAAGATTTAAAAAAGTATCTTTAAGCATTATATTATACTTATTTATAACGATCTACGTTGTGTATTAAAGTTCTGGTAACTATGAAAAAAATAATAGCATATTTAAGTTTTATATTTATTTCTATTGGTTTGCTAACATCTTGTGTAAGTGATGTAGACTTTGATCAAACAGAAAATATATTGCCAACACCAGTTTTTGAAGCTAATCTCATTTTTTCTAACATAGAGGCCACCAGGTTTATAGATGACGCAACACAACAAGAAGTTGCAGTTATAACAGATACAACACGCTTAGAGTATATAAATTCAGATTTTTTTGTAGATCAAATAGCAAAAACAGAATTATCATTTAGATTAACAAATTCCATAAATAGAAATTTTAATATAGATTTCATGTTTGTAAATGATAATAATGAGCCAAGGTATGTTGCACAAGTTGATGTATTAGCAGGACAGCCAAATAACCCATCATTAATAATATCAAATTTTTTAATAGAAGAACCTGAGCTTTCACTTTTTGAAGAATCAACCAAATTAATTTATAAAATAACATTACCGCCAACTACAAGCCCTATAGATACATCACAATCAGGGTTTTTAAAATTAGAATCTAAATCTACCTTTTATTTTGAGTTATAGAATATGCGATTAACCATCACTATCATACTGCTATTTTTAGGTTATTTAGTATTTGGTCAAAATAAAGAAGTGCTCTATGATTTTAATGATTTACCACAAACACTTAGCCTAAATCCTGGTGCAGACGTAGCGTTTGATAAGCATTTTGGAATACCACTATTATCTCAATTTCATTTTAATTGCGGGAGTTCTGGCATCTCTGCTTATGACGTTTTTAAAAATGATGGAGTAGATATTAATACAAAAATAGGAGAGGCGATAACCACGCTCTCAAATCGAGATTATTTTACAATAAACCAACAATTAGAAATAATAAATGGAGGTTGGCGCAGTGACGACAATACGTATTTTTCTTACGGAATATATGAAGAGGCAGATGTTATTATCTATTTCCCTAAAGATTTGGCGACCTTAGTTTGGGAAGGCAATGCGAATTACATAGGTCAACCTTTCTCATTAAGTGATATTAGCTTAAAAGGTGAGGTTTTATCTGTTTTTCACTTCGGAATAAATAAAAAATTAAATAAAAAATTAACGGTTGGAGCCAGAGCCAAAATATACTCCAGTATTGCAAATATAAATAGTACTAATAATTCTGGTACCTTTATTACAAGGCCAAGTAGTACAGGTGATAATTTTTATGAACATACATTTCAATCTTTAAACGGTACACTTCAAACTTCGGGAGTTGCATCATTATTAAATGATGATAATTCAGATTTCCGCGAAGATGTAAAAACGCTTAGAAAACGTGTGTTATTAGGTGGTAATTTAGGTTTTGGTATAGATTTAGGGTTTACATATAAACCCAAAGACCAACATACAATCACAGGTAGTATTATAGATTTAGGAGCTATTTTTCATAGTAAAGATGTAGAATCCTATAATCTCAATGGATCATATACAACTCAAGGCTTAGAGCTTGTTTTTCCTCAATTATTAACTTCAGAAGGTACAACACCATATTGGGAAAATTTAGAAAATGAGTTTGATGAGAGTATAAAAATAGATACGATAACTTCAAATTACACCACATGGCGCTCGACAAAAATTAATGCGTCTTATCGTTATAACTTCGGAAAAGGAAACGGTCAAGACTGTGATTGCTATGCTGGCAGTAAACCTTATCTTAATGCTATAGGTTTGCAATTGTTTACGGTATTTAGGCCAAAAGCACCACAATTGGCTGCAACAGCTTTTTATTACAGACGTTTATTTGATTTTTTGAAATTAAAAGCTACATATACCGTAGATGGATTTTCTGCTCATAATATTGGTTTGGGTACATCGTTTCATGTTGGTGCATTTAATATGTATCTTACTGCTAATAATTTGTTAGAATTGCAAAATATTTCTAAATCACAAAGTGTATCTTTACAATTTGGGATAAACTTAATTTTTGATTCAAATGACTAGATTTCTTTACGTTTTAATATTTTTTATTGGTTTTCAAATGCAAACCAGAGCTCAGGCATCTATAAATGACTACAAGTATATTATAGTACCTAAACAATTTGATTTTCTAAAAAATAGTGATCAATATGAGACAAGTTCTCTCACTAAGTTTTTATTCAATAAATACGGTTATGTAGCTTTTTTTGATGATGATGATTTACCAGAGGATTTAAGCAAAAACAGATGTTTAGCATTAAAATCTGAGATTAAAAAAAATAAAGGTTTTTTGATTACAAGACTACAAATAGACTTGGTAGATTGTAACGGTAATATTGTAATGAGTTCTGTAGTTGGTGAAACTAAAATTAAAGAATACAAAAAAGCTTATCAAACTGCAATTAGAGAGGCTTTTGTAACCTATAAATTTTTAGACTACAATTATGTTGCCAGCGATGATGCGGTAAGTAGTGATGATGACAATACTGATTCATCTAAAGAAGATGAAATTGAAATGTTAAAAAAAGAGGTAGAAGCATTAAAGGCTAAAGAGGAGGAAATGAAGACGATGATTTCCGAAGAAAAAATGGAGATTACTACTTTAGAAAAAAAGCCGAAAGAAGAAGTTAATCAAATAATCGCAGAGACTGTAGACCTAGAGCCTGAGTCTTCACCAAAATCTGAAATTCTATACGCTCAGCCAAAGCCTAATGGCTACCAAATAGTAGATATGACACCTAAAGTTGTCATGTTTTTACTAGAAACTTCTAAAGCTGACGTTTTTATAGTAAAAGATGAAAATGCTATTGTTTATAAAGAAGATGGATTTTGGTATTTATCTAAATACAATGGAGATAAAGTAGCATTAACGCAACTTAATCTCAAATTCTAATAGTTATATTTATCTTTCCAGCGTGTTTTTAAAAATTCTCGTTGTGCATTTTCTCTAGCATTATTTCCTGGGTTATAAAGCTTAGTATTTTTGATGTCGTCTGGCATAAATTCATGCGCTACAAAATTATTGTCGTAGTTGTGAGCATATTGGTAGTTGTCTCCATATCCTAACTCTTTCATAAGCTTGGTAGGCGCATTTCTAATAGAAAGCGGAACTGATAAGTCTCCTGTGTCTTTAACCAATTGTTGTGCTCTGCCTATGGCCTCATAAGCAGCATTACTTTTTGGAGATGTTGCTAAATACGTTGTACATTGACTTAATATAATACGAGACTCAGGATAACCTATTACAGATACTGCCTGAAATGCATTATTGGCAATCACTAAAGCTGTTGGGTTAGCATTGCCTATATCTTCACTTGCAAGGATGAGTAAACGCCTCGCAATAAACTTAACATCTTCTCCACCTTCTATCATTCGTGCCAGCCAATAAACTGCTGCATTAGGATCGCTACCTCGAATAGACTTAATAAAAGCCGAAATTATATCATAATGTTGCTCTCCAGACTTATCGTACCGAACAATGTTATTTTGAACACGTTTAGAAACAATATCATTAGTAATTATTATTTTCTCATTAGTATCAAATGACGTTACAATAAGTTCAAAAATATTAAGTAATTTTCTACCATCTCCTCCAGAAAGTCTAATTAAAGCTTCGGTCTCTTTGAGTGTTATATGTCGGTTTGATAATAAAGTGTCTTCTTTTATTGCTCGATGTAAAAGCGCTTCTAAGTCTTCTTTAGAGAAAGAGTTTAAAACATAAACCTGACATCTAGATAGAAGTGCAGGTATAACTTCAAAACTGGGATTCTCTGTTGTTGCACCAATTAATGTAACCCAACCTTTTTCTACAGCTTGAAGTAATGAGTCTTGTTGAGATTTACTAAATCTATGAATTTCATCAATAAACAATATGGGATTTTTAGTAGTAAATAAACCTCCACTTTGTTTGGCTTTATCTATAACTTCTCTAATATCTTTTACACCACTATTTATGGCACTTAATGTATAAAAAGGACGCTTAGATTCATTAGCAATAATGTTTGCTAAAGTTGTTTTACCTGTACCAGGTGGTCCCCAAAATATCATTGAAGCAATGACACCTTGTTGTAGTTGTTGTGTCAAAACGCCAGTTTTACCTACTAAATGCGACTGACTTATATAGTCACTAAGCGTTTGTGGACGTAATCGTTCTGCTAATGGTTCATTCATGATGTAAAATTACAAAAATCCAATGTGACAATATTTCATAGTTTTGTTAAATGGATAGTATTTTGATAACAAAGAGATAATATGAGCAATCAACAACAATTTAAATATTCTACAGGAGTCATTGCGTATCCATTATTTTTTGTGCTTACACTTTGGATTGTGTTTTGGATGCAAGTGAGGTTTTTTCCTAGAATTAAACGTTTAGGTGTTTATCCTCAAGAGCTAGAAGGATTACTAGGTGTTTTTACTAGTCCGTTTATTCATGCAGACATAGAACATCTATATCATAATAGCATACCGCTTTTTATCTTATCGGTTGCTCTTTTTTATTTCTATCGAAAAATCTCATGGAAAGTACTTTTTTTTGGAATTCTACTTTCTGGACTTTTCACTTGGGTTATAGGTAGACCTGCTAACCATATTGGTGCAAGTGGTTTAGTGTATGTGTTAGTGAGTTTTATCTTTTTTAAGGGTATTTTTGCGAAGCATTTTAGACTCATTGCTTTATCGCTTATTGTAATTTTTCTCTACGGAAGTATGATATGGTATGCGTTTCCTGTTAAGGATGGTATGTCGTGGGAAGGTCACCTTGGAGGTTTGCTCTCTGGATTGTTATTTGCTATTATCTTTAGAAAAGCGATAGCAAAACCAGAACGTTATGTATGGCAGCAACCAGATTATAATGAAGAAGATGATCCTTTTTTAAGGCAATTTGATGAAAATGGAAATTTTATTGAACTAAAAGAGCCAGAAGAATCATTAGATGATGGAGTAGAAGAGAGGCCAATTTACGAAGAAAATAATACTCAAATTACTTATACCTTTAAAGAAAATAAAGAAGATTAACGACGCTGTCTAACTGCTTCATATAGAAATGCACCACAAGCTACAGAAACGTTGAGTGATTCTATTTCTCCTAAAATTGGTAGTTTAGCTCTTTCATCTGATACCTTTAGTACTGACGGGTTTATACCTTTACCCTCAGATCCCATAATGATAGCACAAGGTTCTGTAAAAGAAACATCATAAATTGTGTTCTCTGTCTTTTCTGTTGCAGCAATTACTTTAATACCACTAGCCTGCATATGAAAAACTGCATCTTTAATATGATCTACTTTGCAAATAGGAATTTTAAAAATTGCACCTGCACTTGTTTTAATGGCAGCACCATTTACAGGAGCACCACCTTTTTTTTGTATTATAATGCCAGAAACACCTGTACACTCTGCAGTACGAACGATTGCTCCAAAATTTCTTACATCACTTAATTGATCTAGTAGAAGAAATAAAGGTGCTTTACTAGACTCTAGAGCATTGGTCACTAACTCTTCTATATCATGAAATGTAATTGGAGCTATTTGTGCGATGGCACCTTGATGATTTCCTTTAGTTAGTCTATTAAGTTTTTCTACAGGTACGTAAGAACTATTTAAACGTTCTTTTTTGAGCAATTGTTCTAACTCGGTAAAAAGTTCGCCTCTTAAACCCTTTTGTAAGAATATTTTATCAATATTCTCGCCAGATTTAATAGCTTCTATAACTGCTCTAATACCAAAGATGGTTGTTTCTTTTTCCATGGCTCAAAGGTATAAAAAAACCATCTCATTTGAGATGGTTTTTTAATGTTATAAGAAAAAGAGTTTTAATTTTTTAATGCTCTCTTCTCTTCTAAAGTTAATCTATAGTTAGAAAGTCTACCTTGCGCAATTTGAGTATTGTTACTATCTGTAATGGTATAATTGTTACCTGCTTTTTCAATAGTAAAAGAGGTTATAGCATTACCATTGCCATCACTTAATCCGCCATCATTAATAGGAAATAATGCAGATAAATCAACAGATTCTAAAAACACACCAGATTTCATAAACTCTATAGTTACTGGTACGTTGCTGCCATCTGCCGAAGTATTACCGTTAGCAGTCCAAAAACTTGCATCAACAGTATATGTACCATCACCATCTGTACTTAGAATTACTAATTCTTCTGGGCAGTCGTTATAACTTGTTTGAACATAAGCACCATTATAAATTAGTTCTAAATCTAAATCTAAACCATCATTGATATCACAAGGATCAGCTCCACTATCTAAATAATCTCCAGCCCAGTTTAGTCTCGTTACTAAATCGTCTCCTACAAAATCATTAATTGTTAAACTAATATCTTCTTCTATAGTTGCGTTCATTAATGAGGTTGCAGATAATCTTAGATTAACAGTTGTTGACCCTTCTTGAATAAAATCTTGAAGTGTTTCAATGTTTATTTCAATAGTTTCTGTAAACGCAGGATATGATGCTACGTATCCTGTACCACCAAGATATCCATATTGAAACCAACCTGACTCAAACCATGTAGGGTAGGGTACTTCAAATGACTCAAATTGTACTCTATCATAAAATCCGTTTCCTGTGGTTGGATCTCCTTCTGCAGTTACTACAGGGTTACCATCATTATCTAAAACATCTATTCTAATGTCTATTTTATCTGAAATAGCGTATTCTACATCTAGTGTAAAAACTGCAGTTTCTCCCTCGGTTACTGCTATTGAATTATTTAAAAGCGTTAATTCTGGTTTGCCTCTTCTAGGTATAGAATCATCATCTTCACACGAAAAGCTTACTAGACTTAATAGAAACACCAAGACTAATGAGTAACTTATTTTATTATGTATATTTTTCATCTTATTTCTTTTTATTAAAGTGGTGTATAAACTGAAACTCCATTTTCTCCATATGCTTCACAAAACCAAGACATTGTAACAACGCCTGTATCTGGATCTACAGAGTTAACTCCTCCTGCTAAAGGTATAACTGCACCATACCCATCTGTTTGGTTTGACCAAGAAATGTCTCCACAGTTTTCTGAGAATATTACGTCAAAACTTGTTGCTCCTGTGCCATAAGCATCTGCATATGGTCCAGAACTATATAAGCCACTAGACATATCAAAAACTCTATACATACCGTCTCCTAATGCTTCGATTTCAATATCTGTTGTTTGAGGGTTATAAGCTGGTAAAAAGTCATGGTAACCATAAGTTGTCGTAACACTATACATGCCTCCAATATCTGAAAAGCAAATTCCATTGATAGTAATTACTAATGTTTGAAATTGGCTACCTACAACTGCATTGTTGTTTGCAGAAGTAATATTTAAAATCAAAACTTTAGGGTTATCGATGTCAATATTTTCTGAATAGAAATTAAGATCAATTGTAGCAAAATCTCTATTTTCCTCAATGGTAATAGATTGTGAGTCGTTAATAAAATCATAATCTGTTCCCGCAACTGCAGTTGATGATGCATCTACATCAAAATTAACAGTAATACTTGGATTGTTAGAAAAGTCATTACCACCTAATAAAACTACATTTTCGCTGAACATATTTACAGCTCCATCTGTTAAAAAAGCGGGAGATACTTCGCTATTAGCAAAACCTACTACAAAAGGAGTAGTTGCAAAATCTGCTTCTAGTTGTTGGGTGTCGTCGTCTATGTTACATGAGACCATAAGCCCAGAACATATAATTGTCAATAAAATAAATTTAATGTTTTTCATTTTTCTTTTTTTTTAATTAACATCCCAAAAAATTGGAGAATTAAATGCAGAATCTACATTTTGATTATAAGAACTAACATTTGCTGAATTCCCCGTGTATTCTGATGTTGGATATAATAATCTAATAGGTCTGTTTGGTCTGTTTGTGATATCTGGTAGTGGCATATTGCTTGGATATCCTGTTCTTGTAAATTCTATCCAAGTTTCAATACCATTGGTTCCACCTAAATCAATCCATTTTTGAGTGATAATTGCTTCAAGCTTATCTGCAGTTCCATCCCAACCTATACCACTTGTATTATTAGAATCCATAATATAAGTTCCTATAGGTGCACCTAATCTATTAAATGAAGATGCTATTGCACTTTGAAATAAAGATCTTGCATCTCCTGATGATAATAAACCTTTAAATACAGCTTCCGACTGTAAGAAAAGCGATTCAGATGCTGTCATTATATAACCATCTTGTTGTGGTGAACTTAAAAGACCAGGTCCAATTCTTGATGGTTGATCTCCACCTCCTTGTGTATTGCCTTGTATGGCAGACTGACCAGATCGTGGTGCATATAATCTTTGTAATCTAGAATCTGAAACTCCGTTTGTTGTACCGTTTAAAAATTCAACTAAGTATGTTGTTGGTCCTGCTCTAAGATTAGAAAATGTTTCATTAGCTGTATTTCCAAATTGGCCAGCAGCATATCCAAAAGTTTCAACAAAAGGATTCATTCTATCTACTTCATCTGAATATCCAGGATTAATTGTCACATCTTCTCCAGTTCCTAAAAACTCTGCATTGTTTAATGCAGCAAATTCAGTATTAAGTATCGTTTGTAAATCTGGATTAGTTTGAGCTGCATCAGACATACGCAATAGAATTCTAAGCTTTAAAGTATTACCAAATTTAACCCATTTGTTCATGTTTCCACCCATCATAACATCGTTAGAGCCCATGCCTATAGCTGTTTCAACATCTGTACTTTGAATTTGGGTAATAGCTTCATTAATATCAGTAATTAAATTGACATAAACGTCAACTTGATTATCATATTCTGGAAATAATAAATCACCACGTTGGTGGATATCTGTAAAAGGGATATCACCATATAAATCTACTAAATATTGAAAATAAAATGCTCTATAAATTTTTGAAGCGCCTTTGAAATAATCATAATTACCATCATAATCATTAGTGATAATTTGAGTTAAATTACCAGTTCTTGCCATTAAATTATCCCAAATGTTATCATAGAAATCTGTAGTTAATTGATATTGAAATTCTTCAAAATAAGGTGCTTGTACTTGTTGTGCATTACCAGACCAAGTTGCTACCATAGTATTACCAAGTCCGTTCATTGTAGACAAGAATGTTTCTGATGGTACTGTTTGTGCTCCAGGAAAAATAACTTCTGGAGGTAATTGATCAATCACCACACCATTTGGGTCTTCATTTACTAGTACATCATTACAAGAAAATGTAAGAAATAGCAGTGCCAATGACAGTGTGTATTTTATATTATTTATGTTTTTCATTTTCTTAAAAGTTAAGTTTTACGTTCATTGAATAAAATTTTGTTGGAGGGGTTTGACCGTATCCACCAATTCCAGATCCTATTTCAGGATCATTATAGCCTCTATTTTCTTTAGGTAATACAACCAATAAATTTCTACCACTAATACCTATTGATAGACCTTGAATAAATGTGTTTTCTAAAACTTCACTTGGTAATGCATAGCTTAAAGCAACTTCTCTAAGTTTGAATGCTGTTGCATCTAGCACGAAATTTTCATCAACACCAGTAAAATCTCCACTTTGAACAAATGATTGGTATTGTGCATAAGCAGATGGTCCACCGTACGAAGGACCAGTAAGTACTGTGGTATTTGTTTCTCCAGAGCCTACAACTGTTGAGTTAGGAAAAATAAAGTGTCCCCTTCCATTTTCCGCAGTAATAAAACTACGACCTTGACCTGTTAAATTATTATAAATGTTAGAGTAGAACACATGTCCTGTTCTAAAATCGGCAACAGCACTTAATCTAAAACCTTTATATGTTATATCTGTTCCAAAGTTTAGAATATAATCTGGAGTTGTTTTACCAAGTACTTTTAAACCAGACGCTGTTCTAGGTGAACCATCAGGATTTAAAACTACTCTACCTTCTTCGTCTCTTTCATAAGCGCTACCTCGAATTAATGGAAATTCTTGTCCCTGGATGGCATAAATACCAGGAGAACCATTACCAAGAATATCTGCATCATCAGTAATTTTTGTAGCTATTGTTTCTTGAGATGCATAGCCAAAGTTTAAATTCCATCTTAAATCATCTGTTTTAATAGGAGTTAAACCTAAGTCAACTTCATAAGCATTTGTTTGAGTTTCACCTACATTTATACCAGCGCTAAATACACTAGTAGCAGATGATACTGAGGCACTTAGTATTTGATTGTCATTAGTATAGAAAGAATAACTACCATCTAAAGTAATTCTTGGTATACCTCCTCGTTTAAGTAATTCTAAATTTAAATTTGCTTCTATAGTATTAATAAATTCTGGCTCTATAGCATTATCAAAAGTTGAAGACGGGATGATAAATGAATTTACTCCACCAGGATAAGGAAATGCAGCAGGTCTAAATCCAGTATCAAAAAGATCATGTGATCCTAATGCAGAAATATTTGCTGTTTTAACATAACCTCCAGAAACTTTCATTTTATGTAAAAAGTCTGACTTAATTTCTGGAAATGCTTTTGTTGGTATAAACGAAGCTCCAACAGAGTAGTAAAAGAAACCAATATCTCCAATATCTCTTCCTGCAGATTGTAATCTAGAATCCCATTCTTGTCTTCCTGTTAAATTTAAAAATAAATAATCTTTATAACTTAAATCTACATTGGCAAAAACTGCTTGCTGTCTACTTAATGAACTAAAATCTGATACAGAAACTCCACTAGAGATATTTTCTACCGTATATAAGCCAGGTAATGTTAAAATGTCTCCTGCAGTAGTCATAGAGAAGCCTCTACTTTCTGTACTATTAAAACCAATTAATGATTTTAAACCTATATCTTCAGTTAATTCATAATTAAAATTAGCAATTAAATCTGTATATAATGTTCTAGAACTGTTGCTGGTAACACTTAAAGAAGATTGTATATCTCTACTATCTCCAGTTACAGTATATTCTGCAACATAATCATTAGCATAAGTAAATCCTTTACCATTTGTAGATACCACATTGCTTCTTAGTACTGCACTTATATTGTCATTGAACTGATAAGAAAGTTCTGCAGATAAATCTGTTCTTGTGCTTTCTGAAATGTTTCGTTGATTATCTTTTACCCAATATGGACTGTTACCAAAAGCTGTCCAGTGGTCACTATTGCTACCAGAGTTAAAATCTGTAACGTCAATATCACTAGGTAATTGTGCTAATTCTGCATATACACCACTTAAACGAACATTTCCGCTAGTATCAAAAATTGTACTAGAAACATCTTGATTATCTGTAGTGTAACGAGCATTACCAGACATAGAAAATTTACCAAATGTTTTTCCTGCACTTAAAGCAAAAAAGTCTTTTCTATATGTGTCATCTGGAATAAGACCATCTGTGTTTCTTCTGTTAGCACTAAATGAGTAAAATCCTTCACTGTCTCCACCAGAAAGTGTGATTGTATTTTGGATTGTTGTACCAGTATTAAAGAAGTCTTTCATATTGTCTTCTCTAAACTCATAAGTGTTGTATGTGTAATCGTTTATGGTTGGGTAAGGTAATCCAACTGGTTGTAGAGATCCATCATATTCTGGTCCCCAAGATCCTTGATCAAACGCATCAATTTCTCCCCAATATCCTTTACCATATCTATCTTGTAGTTGTGGTAAAAAACCAATCTCTTCTAAGGTAAGTGTAGTTGAATAAGAAATATTGAGTTTACCTTGATTTTTTGTTCCCTTTTTTGTTGTTACTATAATAACACCGTTACCACCACGAGATCCATAGAGTGCTGCTCCATTAGGGCCTTTTATGATGTTGATAGATTCTATGATTTCTGGATCTAAGTCAGATAAAATTGTAGCTGACGAGATCACATTATCAATAACTACTAAGGCAGAGTTAGACCCAGATAAAGACCTTGTTCCTCTTAATCTAATAGTTGTAGAAGGGTTAACACCTGTATTGGTGGTATTAATCTGTAAACCTGAAACCTTACCAGCTAAGGATTGAACCGCATCTGGATTATTTGCAGATACTATTTCTTCTGCTTTAAGATTTTCATAGGCTGTAGTAATTTCGTCTGGTTTTCTTTTTATACCAACAGCTGTTACTATAACTTCATCTAAAGCATCTGCATCTTCAACCATCGTAACATCAATTGTAGTAGCCTCTGCAACCACAATTTCTTGAGTTTTTAAACCAACATAAGAGAATACTAATACGTCTCCTACGTTACTTTTAATAGTGTAAACACCATCAAAATTTGTTTGCGTACCTGTGGTTGTCCCTTTTATTACAATGTTTACTCCAGGTAGAGGTATATCAGTTTGATCTGTTACTGTTCCTGTAATAGTTTTTTCTTGCGCCAGCGTAAGCTGTACAACTAACAAGAGTAAAAGCGTTAGCGCTTTACTAAGAGTTTTTTTCATATTGAGTTGATTAAATTAGTCTTCATTCAAAGTTCTTAATAAATTGTTAAGTAAACAACATTAGCAAGGTGTTTTTTATTAAAATAACGAAATGTATAATTCTATGTCAAAAAAATTAAAATGTAGTAGTGAGACTTAAATGAATTTTAGAATCTGATAATTTAAATTTTTGATTTTCGGTTTTACCACTAGTATAATTAAATCTAAAAAGTCCAGCTTTTGTGAGTAGTCCAAATCCAAATCCAAAACCAAATAACTTTTCTTTTTGATTGGCAATTTGATTTTCAAAATAAGCAGCATCTATAACAGAGTGTACGTAGATGGTATTATTAAGTTTGTATCTATATTCGGTATTTAAAACTGCATATAAATTTGCAATCAAACTATTCTCTTCAAAACCTCTTATAGAATTGATGCCTCCAAATCGAGGAAGTTCGTTTTCTAAATATGTATTAGAGACGAGGTAGTTAGAGCTTACCCTTCCGTAGATACTATTTTTATCGTTAAGATTAAAAATTTTAAATGTGTTAAGATAAAAATTAGATTGGTTTTCATCTATATCTTCATAAGATCTATTTCCAAAACCCGTAGAAACATCAAACATAAAATTAATTGGAAACAGAAGATTAAAATTCTGTCTGTTTGTAAATGTGTAATTTATAAAAAATTGATTAGAATTATAATCGGTAATTAGAGTAGAAGGCAGGTCTAATAAATCTGTTGACTGTACAGTTGATAAGCCTGCCGAAATTATATGTTTATTATTAATTTGATAATTTAGTTTTGCAGCTTGTGTTACTGTTACAAAAGAAGAGTCTCTTTTAAAAATGTTTAAATTTAAATCGACACCTACAGGTGTATTAAATATATATGGTGCGTTTAATCTTAAATCAAAAGTTTGTTGATCATTCTCGTCACTTTTATATAAGAGTTTTAGAGATTCTCCATAATTTAAATTGTTAGTTAGCCTTAAATCTAAGTATCCATCAAATTCTATCCTATTAGTAGACTCATTTGTTCCAAATCCTAAAAAGCCATCAAAGGTGTTACTTCTAGCTTTTTCTATATACATATATAATATGGTAGAGTCTTGAGAAAAAAGAACTTCTGGTTCTCTAATTTGATTAGCAAAAACTAAGTCGTTTAAAGACCTTGTTTTTTCTTTAATTTTATTCAAATTAAAAATTTGACCGTTTTTAATTTTGAGATAACGCTTTATAAATGATTTGGGGAATTTTTCGTAACCCTTTAATACAAGTTTATCTACCGTTCTGTCCTTTAATTTAGATACAGATAATGATCCTTTTAAATTTTTGCTATCAATTTTTTCAATGTCAGTTAAAATCAAAGAGCTAAAAGGGTCACCTTGATTGGCAATTTGGGTATTTATAAACTCTAAGGTAGATTCAATAGTCTCAATAGGTACAACTAGGTTATTACTCTTATCTAAAAAACCTGTCAATTTTAAAATTGAGAGACTAACTAAATTATTGTGATTAATAGAAATCGATTCATATTTATTTTTTATACTGAAATTTGCCACATATGAAGAATCGTTCTGTTTATTTAAACTTAGTCTCTTAATTTCTAAATATCCATTTTTAATTAATTTTTCTTCCAAACTAGATACTTCTTTCTCTAGGGAGATGTAATTATTAAACGAGTTTTTATATCCAATTGTATTAATAGCTTCTGTTTCATCTTCGGAAGCACCTAAACACGTTAAAAACAAATTTTGTCCAGACATATATATAGTATTAGACAAAAAAAGTAGAGCGATAAAAAGTAGTTTTATTTTAGGCATTTATGTTTATGTTATTCAAATCTAACGCAAAATAGTTACTTAAAATTTCTGTATCTATAAATAAATTAGAAAACTTTTTAAAATTAATCGTTAGGTATTTGAATTATTGATATTTATTCCTACCTTTGCAGCCCTCTAAAGAGAGGATTTAATAAAAATTATATAGAAATATATGCCAACAATTTCACAATTAGTACGAAAAGGAAGAGCCAAAATAACCAAGAAGAGTAAATCGGCTGCTTTAGATTCGTGTCCACAAAGACGTGGTGTGTGTACTCGTGTTTATACGACGACACCTAAAAAACCTAACTCAGCAATGCGTAAGGTAGCAAGGGTTCGTTTAACAAACGGAAAAGAGGTTAATGCATACATCGGTGGAGAAGGACACAATTTACAAGAGCACTCGATAGTATTGGTTAGAGGTGGAAGGGTAAAAGATTTGCCAGGAGTTAGATATCACATCGTTCGTGGTGCCTTAGACACAGCAGGTGTTGCAGGTAGAACACAACGTAGATCTAAGTATGGTGCAAAACGCCCTAAGAAGTAATTTAAAACTTTAAGAAGAAGACATGAGAAAAAGAGCAGCAAAAAAGAGACCGCTTTTACCAGATCCAAAATTTAACGACCAGTTAGTAACTCGTTTCGTTAATATGATGATGTGGGATGGTAAGAAGTCTGTCGCTTTTAAAGTATTCTATGATGCAATTGATATTGTAGAAGCTAAAAAAACAGACGAAGAAAAAACAGCTTTAGAAATCTGGAAAGATGCCTTATCTAACGTTATGCCTCACGTAGAAGTACGTAGTCGTAGAGTAGGTGGTGCTACATTTCAAATTCCAATGCAAATTCGTCCAGATCGTAAAGTATCTACAGCTATGAAATGGTTGATTAGTTACTCAAGAAAAAGAAATGAAAAATCTATGCCTCAAAAGTTAGCTGCAGAAGTTTTAGCAGCAGCTAAAGAAGAAGGAGCAGCTGTTAAGAAGAGAGTTGATACTCACAAAATGGCAGAAGCAAATAAGGCATTCTCTCACTTTAGATTTTAATAAGACATGGCAAGAGATTTAAAATATACAAGAAATATAGGAATTGCTGCTCATATTGATGCAGGAAAAACTACTACAACAGAGCGTGTTCTTTATTATACAGGTGTTTCTCATAAAATTGGAGAAGTACATGATGGTGCTGCAACAATGGACTGGATGGAGCAAGAGCAGGAAAGAGGTATTACAATTACTTCTGCTGCTACAACTTGTACATGGCAGTTTCCTTTAGAAAACGCAAAACCTACACCAGATACAAAAGGATATCATTTTAATATTATTGATACTCCTGGGCACGTTGATTTTACTGTAGAGGTAAATCGTTCTTTGCGTGTTCTTGATGGTTTGGTTTTCTTATTTAGTGCGGTTGATGGTGTTGAGCCACAATCTGAAACTAACTGGAGACTTGCAGATAACTATAAAGTACCAAGAATTGGTTTCGTTAATAAAATGGACCGTCAAGGATCAGACTTTTTAGGTGTTTGTCAACAAGTTAAAGATATGTTGAAGTCTAACGCGGTGCCAATTGTTTTAAACATTGGTGACGAAGAGGATTTTAAAGGTATTATAGATTTAGTTAAAAACAGAGCTATTGTATGGCATGATGAAACTCAAGGGGCAACTTTTGATGTTATTGAAATTCCTGAAGAGCTTAAAGCTGAAGCTAGAAAATATAGAGCATTACTTATTGAAGAAGTAGCTAGTTACGATGAGAACTTATTAGAAAAGTTCATGGAAGATGAAGATTCTATAACAGAAGACGAAGTGCATGCTGCACTTAGAGCTGCTGTTATGGATATGGCAATTATTCCAATGATTTGTGGTTCTGCTTTTAAAAATAAAGGTGTTCAGTTTTTATTAGATGCTGTTTGTCGTTATTTACCTTCTCCATTAGATAAAGAAGGAATTAGAGGGATGAATCCTGACACAGAAAAAGAAGAATTACGTAAGCCAGATGTAAAGGAGCCATTCGCTGCTTTAGCTTTTAAAATTGCTACAGATCCTTTCGTAGGACGTTTAGCATTCTTTAGAGCATATTCTGGTCGTTTAGATGCAGGTTCTTACGTCTTAAATAATCGTTCTGGCAAAAAAGAGCGTATCTCACGTATTTATCAAATGCATGCTAACAAGCAAAATGCAATCGATTTTATTGAGGCTGGAGATATTGGTGCTGCTGTAGGATTCAAATCTATTAAAACTGGTGATACTTTATCAGATCAAGAACATCCTATCGTATTAGAATCGATGGACTTTCCAGATCCAGTAATTGGTATTGCTGTTGAGCCTAAGACTAAAGCAGATGTAGATAAGTTAGGTATAGGTTTGGCAAAATTAGCTGAAGAAGATCCTACGTTTACAGTACGTTCTGATGAAGCTTCAGGTCAAACAATTATTTCAGGAATGGGTGAGCTTCACTTAGATGTAATTGTAGATCGTTTAAAAAGAGAATTTAAAGTTGAGGTTAACCAAGGTCAACCACAAGTTGAATATAAAGAAGCTATTACTGCTTCAGCAGATCATAGAGAGGTTTATAAAAAGCAATCTGGTGGTCGTGGAAAATTCGCAGATATCGTGTTTACTGTTGAGCCAGCTGAAGAAGGTCAAGTTGGATTACAATTTGAATCTATAATTAAAGGTGGTAACGTTCCTAAAGAATTTATACCTTCAATTGAAAAAGGATTCAAAATGGCAATGGTAAATGGACCATTAGCAGGTTATGAAATAGACGCAATGAAAGTTACTTTAAAAGATGGATCTTACCATGATGTGGATTCAGATCAACTATCTTTTGAGTTAGCAGCTAAGTTAGGGTTTAAAGCCTGTGCAAAAGCAGCTAAAGCAGTAATTATGGAGCCTATTATGAAGTTAGAGGTTATCACTCCAGAAGAAAATATGGGTGATATTGTAGGTGATTTAAATAGAAGAAGAGGACAAGTAAGTGACATGGGAGATAGAGCAGGTGCAAAAACTGTGAAAGCTACCGTACCATTATCTGAAATGTTTGGTTATGTAACAACATTAAGAACATTATCATCAGGTCGTGCTACTTCAACAATGGAGTTCTCACACTATGCAGAAACGCCTAAGAATATTTCAGACGAAGTTATAGCTGCTGCTAAAGGAGTTGAATCGTAAATCTTAATAAAATGAGTCAAAAAATCAGAATAAAATTAAAATCTTACGATCACAATTTAGTAGATAAGTCTGCTGATAAGATTGTAAAAACAGTAAAAAGTACAGGTGCTGTTGTAACTGGACCAATTCCACTACCAACACACAAAAAGATTTTCACTGTGCTACGTTCACCACACGTAAATAAGAAGTCTAGAGAACAATTTCAATTAAGCTCATATAAGAGATTACTTGATATTTATTCTTCATCTTCTAAGACAATTGACGCTTTAATGAAGCTTGAGTTACCAAGTGGAGTAGAAGTTGAGATAAAAGTGTAAGTGAAAATTGTCGCTTAGTAAAAAAGCGAAAACATGTCCTGAGCTGCGTGCAAAGGAAAAACGGTAAAAAATATAATTCAAGGTCGAATATATTTTCGGCCTTGAGTTTTAATAAATAGTAATAATAAATAAATTAATAATTATGTCTGGGTTAATAGGAAAAAAAATCGGTATGACCAGCATTTTCGATGAAAACGGGAAAAATATTCCTTGTACAGTTATCGAAGCTGGACCATGTATCGTTACCCAAGTCAGAACCGAAGAGGTCGACGGGTACAGTGCCCTTCAACTTGGTTTCGATGACAAGACAGAGAAAAGTGCTACTAAAGCTGAGATTGGTCATGCCAAGAAAGCTGGTACTTCTGTTAAGAGAAAAGTCGCGGAATTTCAAGGATTTGAAGGAGATTACAAATTAGGAGATGCTATCACAGTAGATCACTTTATTGAAGGTGAATTTGTTGATATAGCTGGTACTTCTAAAGGAAAAGGTTTCCAAGGTGTTGTAAAACGTCATGGATTTGCTGGTGTAGGTCAAGCGACACACGGGCAGCATAACCGTTTAAGAGCTCCAGGATCTATTGGTGCAGCATCATATCCAGCGAGAGTATTCAAAGGAATGAAAATGGCTGGACGTATGGGTGGCGAGAGAGTATATGTTGAAAATTTAAGAGTCTACAAAGTAGTTGCAGAGAAAAACTTACTTGTGGTTAAAGGATGTGTTCCAGGACACAAAAACTCTTATGTAATTATTCAGAAATAATGAAAGTAGCAGTTTTAGATATAAACGGAAAAGACACAGGTAGACAGGTAGACCTTTCTAACGATGTGTTTGCTATTGAGCCTAATAATCATGCAGTTTACTTAGACGTTAAGCAATATCTTGCTAATCAACGTCAAGGGACGCATAAGGCAAAAGAGAGAGCAGAAATTTCAGGAAGTACACGTAAGATTAAAAAACAAAAAGGTACTGGTACTGCAAGAGCAGGTAGTATTAAATCTGGTGTATTTAGAGGTGGTGGACGTATGTTCGGACCAAGACCAAGAAACTACAGCATTAAGCTTAATAAAAACCTGAAGCGTTTAGCACGTAAATCAGCGTTAACAATGAAAGCAAATGATAAAGATATAGTTGTTTTAGAAGACTTCAATTTTGATGCTCCAAAAACAAAAAACTTTACAGCTGTATTAAAAGCACTAGATGTACAAAACAAAAAATCATTGTTTGTGTTGGGTGCGTCAAATAATAATGTATATTTGTCATCACGAAATTTTAAAGGGTCTGAAGTTGTAATTAACTCAGAATTAAGTACTTATAAAATTTTGAATGCAAATAAATTAATCCTTTTAGAGAGTTCTTTAGAAGGAATTGAATCAAACTTAAGTAAATAGAAGACAATGAGTATCTTAATTAAACCTATTATCACTGAAAAAGCGACAACTAATAGTGAGTTGAACAATTGCTTTACGTTTCAAGTGAACACAAAGGCGAACAAGGTAGAAATCAAAAAAGCGGTAGAAGCTGCTTATGGTGTCTCTGTAGAAAAAGTTCGTACTATAAATGTCCGTCCAGATAGAAGTACCAAGTTTACAAAAACTGGTATTCAACATGGTAAAACAAACGCAGTTAAAAAAGCGATTGTACAACTGGCGGAAGGTGAAGTAATTGATTTATACACTAACATGTAATTAAAGACAAATGTCAGTAAGAAAATTAAAACCAATCACATCAGCTCAGCGATTTAGAGTAGTAAATGGATTCGATGCCATAACTACTGATAAGCCGGAAAAGAGTTTACTCGTTCCGAATAAAAGATCTGGTGGTAGAAACAATCGAGGAAAAATGACAATGCGCCAAATTGGTGGTGGTCATAAAAGAAAGTATCGTATTATCGATTTTAAAAGAGACAAATCAGGTGTTCCTGGTGAAGTAGCTTCTATACAATACGATCCAAACAGAACAGCGTTTATTGCATTATTGAATTATCAAGATGGAGAAAAGCGTTACATCATTGCTCAAAATGGTTTACAAGTTGGGCAAAATGTAGTTTCTGGTAGAGAAGGAGTAGCACCAGAAATTGGTAATGCTATGCCATTAAGCGAAATACCTTTAGGTACAATTATTTCTTGTATTGAATTACGTCCTGGTCAAGGAGCTGTAATGGCAAGAAGTGCTGGAGCATTTGCTCAGTTAATGGCAAGAGATGGTAAATTTGCAACTGTAAAATTACCGTCAGGAGAAACTAGAATGATTCTTTCAGAATGTTTAGCTACAATAGGAGTAGTTTCTAATTCTGATCATCAATTAACTGTATCTGGTAAAGCAGGTAGAAGTAGATGGTTAGGTAGAAGACCAAGAGTAAGACCAGTGGTTATGAATCCAGTTGATCACCCAATGGGTGGTGGTGAAGGTAAATCTTCAGGAGGACACCCAAGATCTAGAAATGGTATTCCAGCTAAAGGTTATAGAACACGTTCTAAGACTAAAGCGAGTAATAAGTATATTGTAGAACGTAGAAAGAAATAATTGAGATAATATGGCACGTTCATTAAAAAAAGGACCTTACATCCATTATAAATTGAGTAAAAAAGTTGATGCTAATGTTGCATCAAACAAAAAAACGGTAATCAAAACGTGGTCTAGAGCCTCTATGATTTCTCCAGATTTTGTTGGTCAAACTATTGCAGTTCATAACGGACGTCAATTTGTACCAGTTTATGTTACTGAAAATATGGTAGGTCACAAATTAGGAGAATTTTCACCAACAAGATCTTTTAGGGGTCATGCAGGTGCAAAAAATAAAGGTAAAAAATAGTAGCTATGGGAAGTCGTAAAAAACAAATGGCAGACGCTATTAAGGAAGACAGAAAGAAGGTTGCATTTGCAAAATTAAATAACTGTCCTACCTCACCAAGAAAGATGCGTTTAGTTGCAGATTTGGTAAGAGGAAAAGAAGCTGAAAAAGCATTACAAATCTTGAGATTTAGCTCAAAAGAAGCGTCTAGACGTTTAGAAAAATTGTTGCTATCAGCAATTGCTAACTGGCAAGCTAAGAATGAAGATGCAGATATTGAAGAAGCAGATTTATTTGTACAAGAGATTAGAGTTGATGGAGGATCGATGTTAAAGAGATTACGTCCAGCACCTCAAGGTCGTGCACACAGAATAAGAAAAAGATCTAATCACGTTACTGTTGTGATTGGAGCTAAAAATAACACACAAGCTTAAATAGAGATATGGGACAAAAGACAAATCCAATCGGAAATCGTTTAGGAATTATCAGAGGATGGGAATCTAACTGGTATGGTGGAAATGATTATGGTGATAAACTTGCTGAAGACGATAAAATCAGAAAGTATATCCATGCTCGTTTATCAAAAGCTAGTGTATCTAGAGTTATTATTGAGCGTACGCTTAAACTTGTAACCGTTACTATCACTACTGCTAGACCTGGTATTATTATTGGAAAAGGTGGACAAGAGGTAGACAAGTTAAAAGAAGAGCTTAAGAAAATTACTGGAAAAGAAGTTCAGTTAAACATCTTTGAAATTAAAAGACCTGAACTTGATGCATTTTTAGTAGGATCGAGTGTAGCTCGCCAAATCGAAAATAGAATTTCTTATAGAAGAGCTATTAAGATGGCAATTGCTGCTGCGATTCGAATGAATGCTGAAGGAATAAAAATTCAAATTAGTGGTCGTTTAAATGGTGCTGAGATGGCACGTAGCGAGCATTACAAAGAAGGTCGTATTCCTTTGTCTACTTTTAGAGCTGATATTGATTATGCTTTAGTTGAGGCACATACTACTTATGGTAGATTAGGTGTTAAAGTATGGATCATGAAAGGTGAAGTATACGGAAAAAGAGAACTTTCTCCATTAGTTGGCTTGTCTAAGAAACAAGGTGGCAAATCAGGAGGACGCGGTCGTGATAATAAATCTCGTCGTAGAAAGTAATTTTTAAAGAAAAGTAAAAATGTTACAACCGAAAAGAACAAAATTTCGTAAAGTCCAAAAAGGACGTATGAAAGGAAATACCGGAAGAGGTTACACGCTTTCTAATGGTATGTTTGGAATAAAATCTATGGATGCTAATTTTTTGACCTCACGTCAAATCGAGGCTGCACGTATTGCTGCGACTCGTTATATGAAAAGAGAAGGTCAATTATGGATCAAGATTTTTCCAGACAAGCCAATTACTAAAAAACCATTAGAAGTACGTATGGGTAAAGGTAAAGGTGCTGTAGAATACTGGGTAGCTGTAGTAAAGCCAGGAAGAATTTTATTTGAAGTTGGTGGAGTACCAATGGAAGTAGCAAAGGAAGCCTTAAGATTAGCTGCGCAAAAGTTACCTGTAAAAACTAAGTTTTTAATGGCTCGAGATTACGAAGCTTAATTTATTTGATATTATGAAACAATCAGAAATTAAAGAATTATCAGTAGCTGAGTTACAAGAGAAACTTGGTGAAACTAAAAAGAGTTATGCAGACCTTAAAATGGCACATGCAATCTCTCCATTAGATAATCCAATTCAGTTACGAAACGTTAGACGTTCAGTAGCACGAATTGCAACAGAATTAACTAAAAGAGAAATACAATAATTGTATTCTGGCTGAAAGATGGAAAAAAGACATTTAAGAAAAGAGCGTATAGGAGTTGTTACTAGTAACAAGATGCAAAAATCAATTGTAGTTGCTGAAGTTAAAAAAGTAAAACATCCAATGTACGGAAAGTTCGTTTTGAAAACTAAGAAATATGTTGCTCACGACGAAACAAACGATTGCAATATTGGAGATACTGTAAAGATCATGGAAACAAGACCTTTAAGTAAATCTAAATGTTGGAGATTAGTAGAAATAATTGAAAGAGCGAAGTAATTATGGTACAACAAGAATCAAGATTAAAAGTAGCTGATAACACTGGAGCAAAGGAAGTTTTAACTATCCGTGTTCTAGGTGGTACAAAAAGAAGATACGCTTCTATTGGAGATAAAATTGTTGTCTCAGTTAAAGATGCTACTCCTAATGGAAACATTAAAAAAGGAGCAGTATCAACAGCAGTAGTTGTTCGTACTAAGAAAGAAGTTAGACGTCCAGATGGATCTTATATTAGATTTGATGACAACGCATGTGTACTTTTAAACCCAACGGGTGAAATGAGAGGAACACGTGTATTTGGACCAGTAGCTAGAGAACTTCGTGATAGACAATTCATGAAAATTGTATCATTAGCACCAGAAGTGCTTTAATGACTAAAAAAATGACAAAGTTTAAAATTAAATCAGGAGATACGGTAAGAGTAATAGCTGGAGACCATAAAGGTACAGAAGGTAATGTTCTTAAAGTATTAAAGGATAAAAACAAAGCCATTATAGAAGGCGTGAACATGGTTAAGAAACATACTAAACCAAGTGCACAAAATCCTCAAGGTGGTATTGTAGAAAAAGAAGCACCAATGCATATTTCTAATTTATCATTGTTAACATCTAAGGGTGAAACAACAAGAGTAGGTTATAAAATGGAAGGTGACAAGAAAGTAAGATTTTCAACAAAATCAAATGAAGTAATATAGTTATGGCTTATATTCCAAGATTAAAACAAGAGTACCAGGACAAAGTTGTTTCTGCTCTTACAGAAGAATTCGGATATAAAAACGTAATGCAGGTTCCTAAATTAACAAAGATTGTGATATCTAAGGGAGTTGGAGCTGCAGTTGCTGATAAAAAATTAATTGATCATGCTATTGATGAATTAACAATGATATCTGGTCAAAAGGCTGTTGCTACATTGTCTAAAAAAGATGTTGCATCTTTCAAATTACGTAAAGGTATGCCTATTGGTGTTCGTGTTACGTTAAGAGGAGAACAAATGTATGAGTTTTTAGATCGTTTAGTAACATCTGCATTACCTCGTGTTAGAGATTTTAATGGTATCAAAGCTAAAGGTTTTGATGGTAGAGGAAATTATAACTTAGGTATTGTTGAACAAATTATCTTTCCAGAAATAAATATTGATAAAATCAATAAAATCTCTGGTATGGATATTACTTTTGTAACATCTGCTGAAACAGATAAAGAAGCAAAATCGTTATTAACTGAAATGGGTTTACCTTTTCAAAAGAACTAAGATATGGCTAAAGAATCAATGAAAGCCCGTGAGGTAAAAAGAGCAAAAACAGTAGCTAAATATGCTGAAAAACGTAAGGCTTTGAAAGAAGCTGGAGATTATGAAGGATTACAAAAGTTACCAAAAAATGCTTCTCCTGTGCGTCAACATAACCGTTGTAAGCTAACAGGGAGACCTAAAGGGTACATGAGAACATTTGGTATTTCACGTGTGACATTTCGTGAAATGGCAAACCAAGGTTTAATACCAGGTGTTAGAAAAGCATCTTGGTAAACAAATCGTTTTATTACGATTTAAAAAATAAATATAAATTGGTTTTAGGTTCGAATACTTCATAAGAAGTTCGAAAACCACTACCGCAAATTAATATCAATGAATACAGATCCAATTGCTGATTTCTTAACAAGAATCAGAAATGCAGTGAAAGCCAACCACAGAGTTGTTGAGATTCCTGCATCAAATTTAAAGAAAGAAATGACTAAAATATTATTCGATCAAGGATATATTTTAAGTTATAAATTCGATGATTCTAGTGTACAAGGAACTATTAAAATAGCCTTAAAGTACAACAAGGAAACTAAAGAATCAGTTATCAGAAAAATTCAAAGAATCAGTACACCAGGTTTACGTAAGTATGCTGGCGCTAACGAAATGCCAAGAATCCTTAATGGATTAGGTATTGCTATTGTTTCTACATCTAAAGGTGTAATTACAGGTAAGCAAGCGCAAAGAGAAAACGTGGGTGGAGAAGTATTGTGTTACGTTTACTAATAATAAAGCAGAAAGAACATGTCAAGAATAGGAAATAATCCAGTAGCAATAGTAGAAGGTGTTACAGTTTATGTTAAAGATAGCTTAGTTACAGTAAAAGGTAAATTAGGAGAATTAACACAACCATACGATACTGTTGAAATTAAAGTTGAAGACGGAAACGTACTTGTAACAAGATCATCAGATAACAAAGAGCAGAAAGCAAAACATGGTTTATATAGATCATTAATGCATAATATGATTGAAGGTGTGTCTAAAGGTTGGACTAAAGAATTAGAACTTGTAGGTGTAGGTTATAGAGCATCTAATCAAGGTCAAAAATTAGATTTAGCTTTAGGTTTCTCTCATAACATCATTTTAGATATAGCTCCAGAAGTTAATATTGAAACCATTTCAGAAAAAGGTAAAAACCCAATAATAAAATTAACATCTCACGATAAACAATTAGTAGGACAAGTCGCTGCGAAAATTCGCGGATTTAGACCACCAGAACCTTATAAAGGAAAAGGTGTGAAGTTTGTTGGTGAAGAATTAAGAAGAAAAGCAGGTAAATCAGCTTAAAAAATTAGTTATGGCATTAACAAAGAACGAAAAAAGACTAAGAATAAAAAGCAGAATCCGTAAGGTTGTTTCTGGTACAGAAGCAAGACCTAGATTAGCTGTTTTTAGAAGTAATAAAGAAATCTATGCTCAAATTGTAGATGATGTAACAGGTAAAACCTTAGTTGCAGCATCATCAAGAGATAAGGATGTAGCTTCTACTAAAGGAAATAAAACTGAAACAGCTGCCTTAGTAGGTAAAGCTGTTGCTGAAAAAGCAATTAAAGCTGGTATCAATACTATTTCTTTTGATAGGGGTGGATACCAATATCACGGAAGAGTAAAATCATTAGCTGAAGGCGCAAGAGAAGGCGGACTTAAATTCTAAGACACTATGTATCAAAAATATAAAAACGCAGAACTAGTAAAACCAAGTGGAATTGATCTTAAAGATCGTTTAGTTGGTGTACAAAGAGTTACTAAAGTAACAAAAGGTGGTAGAGCTTTTGGTTTTTCAGCGATCGTAGTGGTTGGTGATGAAGCTGGAGTTGTAGGTCACGGTTTAGGAAAATCTAAAGATGTAGCTACTGCAATAGCAAAAGCTGTTGAAGATGCAAAGAAAAATTTAGTTAGAATTCCTATTATTAAAGGAACCTTACCACACGAACAAAAAGGAAAATTTGGTGGTGCTAGAGTAAACATTATTCCTGCTGCACCTGGTACAGGTGTAATTGCTGGTGGAGCTGTAAGAACAGTTTTAGAAGCAGTTGGAGTACATGATGTATTATCAAAATCTCAAGGATCTTCTAATCCTCACAACGTAGTTAAAGCAACATTTGATGCTTTACTACAATTAAGAGATGCAAGGACGATTGCAAAAGATAGAGGTATTTCTCTTGAAAAAGTATTTAACGGTTAATCAATAGGACGATGGCAAAGATTAAAGTAACAAAAGTAAAAAGTGCAATAAATCGTACACAAAATCAAAAGAGGATATTAGAATCTCTTGGTTTAAATAAAATTGGTCAAACCAAATTGCACGATGCATCGCCAAGTATTCTTGGGATGGTAAGTAAAGTTTCACATTTAGTTTCTGTAGAAGAAACAAAATAATAAGATACAATGAACTTAAGTAATTTAAAACCAGCAGAAGGTTCTACAAAGAATCAAGGTAAAAGAATAGGTAGAGGACAAGGTTCTGGAAAAGGTGGTACTGCAACTCGTGGTCACAAAGGAGCAAAATCTAGATCTGGTTATTCTAAAAAATTAGGTTTCGAAGGTGGTCAAATGCCACTTCAAAGACGAGTTCCTAAATTTGGATTTACAAATATTAACCGAGTAGAATATCAAGGTGTAAACTTAGATACATTACAAGGATTAGTAGATGACAAGAAAATAAAAGATGCAGTTGATTTTCAAACTTTAGTAGAATTAGGTTTGGCGGGAAAGAATGAAGTAGTTAAAATTCTTGGTCGTGGTGAATTAAAATCAAAATTAACAGTAACTGCTCATAAATTTACTGCTTCAGCAAAAGCTGCAATTGAAGCTGCAGGTGGAGAAGCTGTAACTTTATAAGAACACTTTTAGTATGAAAATAATAGATACATTAAAAAATGTTTGGAATATAACTGAATTAAAAGATAGAATCATTCTTACGCTTGGTCTTCTTTTAGTGTACCGTTTTGGTGCTCAAGTTGTATTACCAGGTATTGATGCAACTCAACTTGGAGGTTTAGCAACAGGTACTGATGGAGGTATATTAGGAATTCTTAATATGTTTACTGGTGGTGCTTTTGCAAATGCTTCAGTTTTTGCACTTGGTATTATGCCTTACATTTCTGCTTCTATTGTAGTACAGTTAATGGGAATTGCAATTCCGTATTTACAAAAATTACAAAAAGAAGGAGCTAGTGGACAAAAGAAGATTACTCAAATCACACGTTGGTTGACGATTATCATTTGTTTATTTCAAGCACCTGGTTACTTGGCAAGTTTACAACCTGCCTTCGGTATTCCTTCTTCAGCATTTTTATTAGGTACAGGACCACAGTTTTATATCTCTTCAGTTATTATTTTAGTAACTGGATGTATATTTGCTATGTGGTTAGGTGAAAAGATTACAGATAAAGGTATTGGTAATGGTATATCATTATTAATTATGGTTGGTATTATCGCAACTTTACCTCAATCTTTCATTCAAAATGCAGCATCTCGTTTAGATGGTGGTGGTAATGGTGGTTTAATGATGATTTTAATTGAACTAGTTGTTTGGTTTGTTATCATATTAGCTTGTATTATGTTAGTAATGGCTGTTCGTAAAATTGCTGTACAATATGCAAGACGTACTGCAACTGGTGGATATGAGAAAAATGTATTTGGCGGAAACAGACAGTTTTTACCATTAAAATTAAATGCATCTGGTGTTATGCCAATTATTTTTGCACAAGCTATAATGTTTGTACCGAGTTTAATTGGAAAATCAATGGGTTCATCTAGTGAAGTAGGACAGTGGATGCAAGCGCAATTCAATGATCCTTTTGGATTATGGTATAACGTTTTATTTGCTTTCTTAATTATTGTATTTACATATTTTTACACTGCTATAACAGTTCCAACGAACAAAATGGCAGACGATTTAAAAAGAAGTGGTGGATTTATTCCGGGAATTAGACCAGGAACAGAAACATCAGAATATTTAGATAAAATAATGTCACAAATTACATTACCAGGTTCTATATTTTTAGCACTTATTGCTGTGTTCCCTGCAATTATAGTTAAAATTATGGGTGTTCAAGGTGGATGGGCATTATTCTTTGGTGGCACATCGCTACTAATTATGGTTGGAGTTGCAATAGACACGATGCAGCAAATTAATTCATACTTGCTTAATAAGCATTATGATGGTTTGATGAAGACTGGTAAAAACAGAAAAGCAGTAGCTTAAATGTAATACAAATTTAGAGGTTTAACTTCAGAAGTAATTTAGGCAAGGTATTTGCTAATTCAAGGTTAAACACTAAAAAATTAAATATGGCAAAACAAGCAGCAATAGAACAAGACGGATCAATAATTGAAGCATTATCAAATGCAATGTTTCGTGTTGAACTAGAAAATGGTCACATTGTGACTGCTCACATTTCAGGTAAAATGCGTATGCATTACATTAAATTGTTACCTGGAGATAAAGTGAAATTAGAAATGAGTCCTTATGATTTAACTAAGGCTCGAATAACTTATAGATACTAATAGTGCATTGAGGCCAATAGGTTTTAATTTACGATAGTAATAATTAATAATAAAAGATGAAAGTAAGAGCATCAGTTAAAAAAAGAAGTGTAGACTGTAAATTAGTCCGCAGAAAAGGTAGACTTTACGTCATTAACAAAAAGAATCCTAGATTCAAACAAAGACAAGGGTAATTATGGCAAGAATTGCAGGTGTAGACATACCAAAACAGAAAAGAGGAGTAATCTCTTTAACTTATATCTATGGAGTAGGTAGAAGTAGAGCAGTAGAAATTTTAGCAGCAGCTAAAGTAGACGAAAGCATCAAAGTACAAGATTGGACAGATGATCAAATTGGAGCAATCCGTGACGCTGTTGGAACTTATACTATTGAAGGTGAGTTACGTTCTGAAACACAATTAAACATTAAGCGATTAATGGATATTGGATGTTACAGAGGTATACGTCATAGAGCTGGACTTCCATTAAGAGGTCAGAGAACTAAAAACAACTCTAGAACTAGAAAAGGTAGAAGAAAAACTGTTGCTAACAAGAAAAAAGCAACTAAATAATAAGTAGTCTTTAGTCTTTAGACGTTGGAAAGAATCTGTTTGAAATTTAACGGTTTAGGATTCTAGCGACTATTAACTAATACTAAAAACTAAATTTAATATGGCAAAGTCAAGTACTAAAAAACGTAAAGTAATAGTAGACGCTGTTGGAGAGGCTCATATTGCAGCTTCATTTAACAATATCCTTATTTCTTTAACAAACAAAAAAGGTGACGTAATATCATGGTCATCAGCTGGTAAAATGGGATTTAGAGGTTCTAAAAAGAACACTCCATATGCTGCACAATTAGCTGCAGAAGATGCTGCAGGTGTAGCTAAAGAGGCTGGTTTAAAGAAAGTAAAAGTTTATGTAAAAGGACCTGGTAACGGAAGAGAATCTGCTATTAGATCTATTCATAACGCAGGTATCGAAGTAACAGAAATTATTGATGTTACTCCATTACCACACAATGGATGTCGTCCTCCTAAAAGAAGAAGAGTTTAATCTGAAATCACATTCAGATATTGCATAACATTCGTTGTGCATTCTCATATATATTAAGATAAACTAATATTATTACAATTATGTATGATATTAGTTTATTTTGTATAAATTTGCAAACTGAAAAATAACAAACAAGTATCAACGAGAGGCAAACGTTTGTCGAAGGATAAGATTAAGACCTTAATTCACAAACACTCTCATAACAAATTTTTAAAATGGCAAGATATACTGGTCCTAAAACTAAAATAGCCCGAAAATTCGGTGAAGCTATTTTTGGAGATGATAAAGCGTTCGAAAAAAGAAACTATCCTCCAGGTCAACATGGTGCAAATAAGCGTCGTGGAAAAAAATCTGAATATGCAATCCAGTTAATGGAGAAGCAAAAAGCGAAATATACTTACGGTATATTAGAAAAGCAATTCAGAAACATGTTCAAAAGAGCAACAGCTGCACAAGGTATCACAGGTCAAGTTTTATTACAACTCTGTGAATCTCGTTTAGATAACGTAGCTTATAGAATGGGATTATCTCCTTCTAGAAGTGGTGCAAGACAATTAGTTTCTCACAGACATATTACTGTGAATGGAGAAATTGTAAACATTCCTTCTTACCAATTAAAAGCAGGAGATGTTGTAGCGGTTAGAGAAAAATCTAAATCGTTAGAATCTATCCAATCATCATTAGCTAATTCTAGCAATGTATATGAGTGGATTACTTGGAACAATGATACTAAACAAGGTACATACGTTTCTATTCCTGAAAGAATTCAAATACCAGAAAACATCAACGAACAATATATCGTTGAATTGTACTCTAAATAATAATTAATCACATTGGTATTTAGCCAAAGGATTTATTAGTCTTCTTCATACTTTTAAATCGCGCAACTAAATAACAATTAAAACGAAGAAAACTATGGCAATTTTAAATTTTCAAAAACCAGATAAGGTTATCATGATTGATTCTACTGAATTCGAAGGTAAATTCGAGTTTAGACCATTAGAACCAGGATATGGTTTAACTGTTGGTAATGCACTTAGAAGAGTATTATTATCTTCATTAGAAGGTTTCGCAATTACTTCTATTAGAATAGAAGGTGTTGATCACGAATTTTCTACAATTACAGGTGTAGTTGAAGATGTTACAGAAATGATTTTGAACTTAAAGCAAGTTAACTTTAAGCGTCAAATTGATGAAGTAGACAATGAGTCTGTTTCTATCTCAATTTCTGGTCAAAACCAAATTACTGCAGGTGACTTTCAAAAGTTTATCTCAGGATTTCAAGTATTAAATAAAGACTTAGTGATCTGTAATTTAGATCCTAAAGTTAATATTAATATGGAGATTACAATTGAAAAAGGTAGAGGGTATGTTCCTGCAGAAGAAAATAAGAAAGCTTCAGCACCAATAGGTACAATCTTTACAGATTCAATTTATACTCCTATCACAAATGTTAAGTATAGCATTGAAAACTTTCGTGTTGAGCAAAAAACCGATTATGAAAAATTAGTTTTTGAAATTCAAACAGATGGTTCAATTGCACCAAAAGATGCATTAACAGAAGCAGCAAAAATATTAATTCACCACTTTATGTTATTCTCAGATGAGCGTATCACATTAGAGGCTGATGAAATTGCTCAAACAGAAACTTATGATGAAGAATCTCTTCACATGAGACAATTATTGAAAACTAAATTAGTTGATATGGATCTTTCTGTTCGTGCTTTAAATTGTTTAAAAGCTGCAGAAGTTGATACTTTAGGAGACTTAGTATCATTCAATAAAAATGACTTAATGAAGTTCCGTAACTTTGGTAAGAAATCTTTAACAGAGCTTGAAGAGCTTGTTAATGTTAAAGGTCTTAACTTCGGAATGGATTTAGCAAAATACAAATTAGACAAAGATTAATTTTTAACAATCATATTTTGCTCCTCGATTTACGAGTTTGGTAGCAAGATGATAAAACAAACGTCATGAGACACGGAAAGAAATTTAACCATTTAGGAAGACAGACAGCTCATAGAAAAGCAATGTTAGCTAATATGGCATGTTCATTAATTGAGCACAAGCGTATCAACACAACAGTTGCAAAAGCAAAAGCTTTAAAGCAATTTGTTGAGCCAATGATTACTAAATCTAAGGAGGATACAACACATAACAGACGTATTGTTATGGCCAAATTAAGACAAAAAGATATTGTTACAGAATTATTTAGAGATGTAGCAGTTAAAATTGGTGATCGTCCAGGTGGTTATACAAGAATCATCAAATTAGGAAATAGACTTGGTGATAACGCTGATATGGCGATGATAGAGTTAGTAGATTATAATGAAATCTACAATGCAGGCAAGGTAGAGAAGAAGACAACTAGAAGAAGTCGTCGAGGAGGTTCTAAACCAGCAGCAGCTCCAGTTGAAACTAAAGCAACTAACGAAGAAGAATAAATGTTAATAAGCATTTAATATATAAAGGATAATCTATTTTAGATTATCCTTTTTTTTATAGATTTTTGTGAATGTAAGATTAATGATTAGGACGTTACCTTTTGCCACTATAATTGTAGAGATTGTCAAAGTTCAGTTAAGCAAAAGGTCAGGCTTTCACTACTCGCTCTCTGCGAGGAGCTCAAACAAACCGTTCAATCCTTAACGCAAAAGAATGCTTAGATACCTAAATGATAGATTTATAACTAGTAAACACAACAACGAAAAAACAACATTTCAACACACATGACAATGAAATACCAAAAACGTAAAAAAGCCTTAATCTTACTTGCAGACGGAACAATTTTTCATGGTAAATCAATAGGTAAAGAAGGAACAGCTTTTGGAGAGGTATGTTTCAATACAGGTACAACAGGTTATCAAGAAATTTTTACAGACCCTTCTTATTACGGTCAGTTAATGGTTACCACTAATGCCCATATTGGTAATTATGGTACTAAAGTTGAAGAATCCGAATCTGATTCAACTAAAATAGCAGGTCTTATTTGTAAAAATTTTAGTTTTAACTATTCTCGTCCAGATGGTGATAAATCGTTAGAAGAGTTTTTAGATGAAAATAATTTATTAGCAATATCAGATGTTGACACACGCGCACTTGTAAGTCATATTAGAGATCATGGTGCAATGAACGCAGTTATATCTACAGATGTTGAAAATGTTGAAAATTTGAAGAAGCAACTTTCCGAAGTACCAAGTATGGAAGGTTTAGAGTTAGCATCTCAAGTATCTACAAAAGAACCATACTTTTTTGGTAACGAAAATGCCACCTATAAAATTGCTGCTTTAGATATTGGGATTAAAAAGAACATACTACGTAACCTAGCTAAACGCGATGCTTATATAAAAGTGTTCCCTTTTAATTCTAAATTTGAAGATTTAGAAGCATTTAACCCAGATGGCTATTTCTTGTCAAATGGTCCTGGAGATCCAGAACCTTTAGTTGAAGCTCAAACATTAGCTAAAGAAATTATAAAAAGAGACTTACCATTATTTGGGATTTGCTTAGGACATCAAGTTATTGCCTTAGCAAATGGGATATCTACATATAAAATGCATAATGGCCATAGAGGTATAAATCATCCTGTAAAAAATCTAGTAACAACTAAGGGCGAAATCACATCTCAAAATCATGGGTTTGCGATTAATCGTGACGAAACCGAAAATAATCAAGAATTAGAAATAACTCATGTACATCTTAATGATGATACGGTCATGGGAATAAAAATGAAAAATAAAAACTGTTTTTCAGTCCAATACCACCCAGAAGCAAGTCCTGGACCAAACGACTCAAACTATTTATTTGATCAGTTTATTCAAAATATGAAAAAGAAATAATACAAAAAAAGCAACGAAAGGTAAATTTCGTTGCTTTTTCTCTTTTACGAAAACATTATAGTTAACATAATATGTAATTCTACTTCAAGTAGATTATAAATAGACCAACTATTTTGTAAATTTGAACTTAAATATAGAACTAACTTAAAACAAACATAATGAGCATTATAATTAATATTCATGCACGACAAATTTTAGATTCAAGAGGAAATCCTACAGTAGAAGTAGATGTTATTACAGAAAATGGAGTAATGGGACGAGCAGCAGTGCCTTCTGGAGCTTCAACTGGAGAGCATGAAGCAGTAGAGTTAAGAGATGGAGGGAAGGCCTTTATGGGTAAAGGAGTTACTAAAGCTGTTGAGAATGTTAATACATTAATCGCTCAAGAATTATTAGGAGAATCTGTTTTTGATCAAAATCGTATTGACCAATTAATGATAGATTTAGACGGTACTCCAAACAAATCTAAACTAGGAGCTAACGCTATTTTGGGTGTGTCTTTAGCAGCAGCAAAAGCAGCAGCTGCAGAGTTAGGGATGCCATTATACAGATATGTAGGAGGTGTAAGTGCAAACACATTACCAGTACCAATGATGAATATCATTAATGGTGGTTCTCATAGTGATGCACCAATTGCATTTCAAGAGTTTATGGTTATGCCAGTAAAAGCAAAGAATTTTACGCATGCTATGCAAATGGGAACTGAAATTTTTCACAATCTTAAAAAAGTATTACACGATAGAGGTTTAAGTACTGCAGTTGGTGATGAGGGTGGTTTTGCTCCAAACCTTGAAGGTGGAACAGAAGATGCTCTAGAAACAATAGCAAAAGCTGTTACTAATGCAGGTTACACGTTAGGTGACGATGTTATGATTGCTTTAGATTGTGCTGCAGCAGAATTTTATGTTGATGGTGCATACGATTATACTAAGTTTGAAGGAAGCAAGGGTAAAGTAAGAACAAGTAAGGAGCAAGCAGATTACCTAGCAGAATTATCAAGAAAATACCCAATTCTATCTATAGAAGATGGAATGGATGAAAACGATTGGGATGGTTGGAAATACCTAACTGAGCAAATTGGTGATAAAGTACAATTAGTTGGTGACGATTTGTTCGTTACTAACGTGGAACGTTTATCTCGTGGTATCGAAAACGGTATTGCAAATTCTATTTTAATCAAGGTAAACCAAATTGGAACGTTAACTGAGACCATTTCTGCAGTAAACATGGCACACAATGCAGGTTATACCTCTGTAATGTCACATCGTTCTGGAGAGACAGAAGATAACACTATTGCAGATTTAGCAGTAGCTTTAAATACAGGTCAAATTAAAACAGGTTCTGCATCACGTAGTGATCGTATGGCAAAATACAATCAATTACTTCGTATTGAAGAAGAATTGTCAAATGTGGCTTACTTTCCTGGCTTAAATGCTTTTAAAGTTAAGTAACGTTGTACTTACAAAAAGATAATAAAAAAAACCTATACGTAACTCGTGTAGGTTTTTTTTATAAGCGTAAGATATTTTATGTAATTAAAGAGAAGCAATTATTAAAAACTATATACCAGTCCATTAGTTAATTCAAATTGTGTTTTCGGTATATCAGTACTCACAGGTACAGCATCAAAGAAGTAATTAAAATTGGTTTTAAATGCCAAATTTTTCCAAATCTCAAATAGTAGAGACGTATTGCTAGAAAAGCGATAATCACTAAATGCATTTAATTTTGGCTGGTAATAGCTTGTACTAATTATACTTATTGTTTTAGTTGGATACATGCTAAACGATAAATACGCGCTTCCTCTCACATCATTTTGCGTTCGGTCACTAATCACGTTAGAGGCTTTTTCGTACTCATACATAATTAACGTACCAAGATAAAAACGATAGTTATCACTTTTGGTCAATTTAAAACGTGGGCCAGTACCGATAAGACCTCTAAAATCAATTTGCGAAATAGCATCGTATTGTGCTTGTGTAAAAGCTTCCCATTTTAAACGATCTGTAACTTTTCTATTATAACGTAAATGTTGAGTACCTCGATTAATTAAATCGTTTCCTTCTATCTTCTGAAAGTTTAAATCATTAACAAATAGCCACAAATTAGTTTGATCGTTATATTGTACATGAGCTTTGTTAGCAATTCTAAAAATGTCATTTTTATTTTTTATTAACGAAATATCTAGACTTACCGAGCCAGTCCATTTAGCAGAGTCTGTTACTTTTCTTAAAGTCTCAACATTAATAACTTGAGAGGAACTCGTTAGACCTAAAAAGAAAATTATAAAGGTTAGTTTTTGCATGTTTATAAAATTAGGATGTAAAAATAAAGTTTTAATCTATAATGAAACATCACTTATTTCAATACTGCAATTTTCCGAAGAAAAGAAGTATATATTTCTTCAATATCATAATTGTTAAAAGCATTATAAATGTACTTCGTAAATCCTTAGATATTTTGTAAATTTACATTCCGCATAAAAAATTAAATTTTAATATAATCTTATAATAAATGTCAGATAAAGCTACGCTAGAAATTAACGGTGAAAAACATGAGTTTCCGTTAATTACAGGTACAGAAAATGAAGTCGCAATAGATATCAAAACGCTAAGAGGCGTTACAGGTGGTGTAACAACTATAGATCCAGGATATAAAAATACAGGCTCTTGTGAAAGTGCTATAACTTTTTTAGATGGAGAAAAAGGTATTTTAAGATATCGAGGATATTCTATAGAGGAATTAGCAGAAAAGGCAGATTTTCTTGAAGTAGCATATCTTTTAATTTTTGGTGAATTACCAAATACAACTCAATTAGAGAAATTTCATTCAGATATTAAAAAGCACTCTGTTGTTGATGATGATATTAAGAAAATATTAGACGCATTTCCAAAGTCTGCACATCCAATGGGAGTTTTAGCATCTTTAACAAGTGCTTTAACCGCTTTTAATCCTACGTCTGTAAATGTAGATTCTGAAGAAGAAATGTATAACGCAATTGTTAGAATTTTAGGTAAGTTTCCAATATTGGTAGCTTGGACAATGCGTAAAAAACATGGTATGCCATTAGATTATGGTAGCTCATCTTTAGGCTATGTAGAAAACATCTTGCAAATGATGTTTAAACGCCCAGATGAAGAGTATAAGCAAAATCCAATATTAGTAAATGCATTAGATAAATTATTAATTCTTCATGCAGATCATGAGCAAAACTGTTCTACATCTACTGTAAGAATTACAGGATCATCTCATGCAGGATTATTTGTATCATTATCTGCTGGAATATCTGCACTTTGGGGACCATTACATGGTGGAGCAAACCAAGCTGTTTTAGAAATGTTAGAAGACATAAAGGAAGATGGAGGAGATACTAAAAAGTATATGGCTAAAGCTAAAGATAAAAGTGATCCTTTTAGATTAATGGGCTTTGGACACCGTGTTTATAAAAACTTTGATCCTAGAGCAAAGATTATTAAAGTGGCTGCAGATGAAGTTTTAGCAGACTTAGGTGTAGAAGATCCAATCTTAGATATAGCAAAAGGTTTAGCAAAAGAAGCATTAGAAGATCCTTATTTTGTAGACAGAAAATTATACCCTAACGTAGATTTTTACTCAGGTATAATTTATAGAGCAATGGGAATTCCTGTAGAAATGTTTACAGTAATGTTTGCATTAGGTCGTTTACCAGGTTGGATTGCACAATGGAAAGAAATGCGCATGCGTAAAGAGCCAATTGGTCGTCCACGTCAATTATACATTGGTGAAACATACAGACCATTTAAAGAAATTAATAAAAGATAAACTGTTTTAACAGTATTAAAAAAAGCTCCATCAATTATAATGGAGCTTTTTTTATATTTGTAACTATGATAAAACTCAATGTTAAAAATGAGACTTCTCGATTAAGAGAAGTTGTTCTCGGTACAGCTATAAGTAATGGTCCTACACCCACAGAGGAGCAAGCTTACGACCCTAAATCTTTAGAGCATATCAAAGCAGGAACATATCCTGTAGAAGCAGATATGGTTAAAGAGATGCAAGCTGTAGCTCAGGTTTTTGAAAAATATAACGTCAAAGTATATAGACCACAAATTATTGAAAACTGTAATCAAATTTTTAGTAGAGATATTGGTTTTGTTATTGATGATATTTTTATAAAAGCCAATATTTTACCTGATAGAGAAGAAGAGCTAGAGGCCATACAATACGTTATAGACCAAATGAACCCTAAAAAAGTTATGCGTCCACCAGAAGAGGTGCATATAGAGGGAGGAGACGTGTTATTATATAATAATCATATTTTTATTGGCACGTATAGAGAACCAGACTATGCCAATTATATTGTTGCGCGCACAAATATGCAAGGCGTAGAGTATATAGCCAAACAGTTTCCGCATAAAACAATTAAAAGTTTTAATCTGCGTAAATCTCAAGTTAATCCAAAAGATAATGCCTTACATCTCGATTGTTGCTTTCAACCCATTGGTACCAATAAAGCCATATTACACAAAGAAGGATTTCTAGAAGAAGAAGAGTATGAGTGGTTATTAAATTTCTTCGGAAAAGAGAATTGCTTTATCATATCTAAAGATGAAATGTATAATATGAACAGTAACGTATTTTCAATTTCGGAAGATGTCATAATTTCAGAACAAAATTTTACACGATTAAATACTTGGTTAAGAGAACAGGGTTTTACGGTTGAAGAGGTGCCATATGCAGAAATAGCAAAACAAGAAGGCTTGTTACGTTGTAGTACATTGCCTTTGGTTAGAGATTAGTTTTCGTGCTATGCTGAAAGGTTTAAAATAATTAAAAGTCGTTATTCTTTTACAAAACCATCTCTACGTTTCATATAATCTATAAAATCATCACCCAAGCCCTCTTTCTTTAAATAGCTTATAGATACAGGAGTTTCTTTAGGTGTAAAATTTGGGTCTGCAATAACTTGCTTTGGGAAGTCATGATGTAAAATTGCCGAATGACCAATGGTTACAAAATCTACTTTAGTCTCTAAAACCTTTTGAACATCTTGGGCAGAATTAATTTTTCCTGCAACTGTCCATTTAACATTTTTAAAATCTAATTCTTCAAAGTGGGAGAGAAGAGACTTATTTTGAAAGGCATCATCCTCAGGTGTTTTAAAAACATCCCAAAGTGAGATATCTAAAAAATCTATTTGATTAGTATCAATTAATTGTTGTGCAACGGTTTTTACTTCGTCTAATTGCATTCCAAAACGCTCTGGAGAGAGACGAACACCAATAAGAAATTGTGCTCCACAAGCCTTACGAATTCCTTCTACAATTTCAAATATGAGTCGTGCTCTATTGTTTAAGTTTCCGCCATAATTATCTTTACGCTTATTAATGTCTGCACTTAGAAATTGTGTTAAAATATACCCATGTGCTCCATGAACTTCTACACCATCATAACCACTCTTTTGCGCTCTAATTGCTGCATCTATAAAGTCTTCACGTAATTTATGTACTTCCTCTAGCGTTAAGGCACGAGCGTTATGTTTCTCTACTTTTGAGGGAGAAACGGGTTGCTCACCAATAACATCTTCGGGTGAGCGCATACCTGCATGATGCAATTGTATGACTGCCACACTTCCTTCTTTTTTAATACCATCCACTAACCGTTTATGACCTTCTATGTGTATATCTGAGAAAATTCCTAATTGACCTTTAAATCCTTTTCCTATTTTTTGCACATGAGCAGCACAAGTCATAGTTAGGCCAAAACCACCCTTAGAGCGCATTGTTAACCAATTAAATTCATCATTAGATAAAGTGCCATCTTTATGACTTTGTGTATTAGTCATGGGTGCTAGCATAAAACGATTAGGCATTAGTGTACCACAAGCAAATACAAGTGGTGTTTTTATAGTTTTAGTCATATAATTGAAATTGTTATGCACATTAGATTGTAATAATATGCTTAGCTTTATAAGTGAAATTTATTTTTTGTATTCGTTATAACAGTACAAATAACTATGCTCTGCTTTTTAACCAAAGCATTAGAGCATCTAAATCATCAGAGTGAGAATACAACCACTGTTGAGAATTTTCGTTTACAGATTGCATAACATGATAATAGTAGGTATCCATAAATTCGCTTTGTGCTAAATCATAAAATAAGGGCACATAAACTTCCCAATAGATGCCTTTGTGTTTGTTTTTTTTAAGCTCTCCCATTATAGTAAAAAAGGATTTAGTATTGGCAATAAATAATTCGTCTTCAGATTTTCCTTCGTTTTTTTCTAATGTTTTAGAAGCTTCTAGCATTGATAGCATCATTTCTGCAGGTCCAAAATCATCACTTTTATCTGGCATAGATAGCGTAATATTAATAGTATTTGGCTTACTTTCATCTTTACTAACATTAGCTCCCATAATTTCTTTTATTAAACCAGCTGCTTGTTTAGAGCGTCCTGTATCTGGTTCTAAAAATAAAAAGTAATGTAAATTTAAAAGCGTTTGTACATTTTTACCATTATCATAATTGAGATAAGCTAATAATAAGTGACTACTAGAATGATTGTTTTGAACTTTTATACCTTGAGTTATTATTTTTTCGGCTTCATCAAAATCTTTGAGTTTATAATAATTAAGTGCCAGATTGTAATATAGTAAACCATCATTAGTAAACTTTCTTATTCCTTTTTTAAAAAGCTTAATAGATTCTTTGGTTTTACCTAAATTATCTAAACAAGACCCTTTAGTAATATAGGCAGCTTTTACATGCTTATCATCGTTATTAATTACAACATCGCTATGAATAATTGCGTTTTTATAGTCTTTATTATAGAAATAACTAAGAGACATTTCATAATTAACTAATGATGATTTAGGGTCTAATTTTAGAGCCTCTTTATAGGTTTCTATGGCTCTATCGTAACTTCCTTCATCGTGTAGAGCAATACCTTTTTCTACAATACGATTGATGTCATTTTGTCCAAAACTAAGTTGAATACTTAAACTGACTAATAAAATATAGATGTATTTCATAGTAATCTTTTTAGAAGATTACTAAATATACAAATCTATTGTTTGAATTTTAAGTTTTAAAGAGTGCGAATTATTTTCTGTATAAAAAATAGTTGTTTACCAAATCTATATATATGCGTTTGGCTTCATCCTCTGACACGTTTTTAATTTGAAATAGTGCATTTGTTTTGAATGCATTTATAATAGGCTTACGACTGCTTGGTCTTTCATAGTTGTTGCTCGCTTTCTTGTAATAAGCGTATAACCGAAGCAGCATATCTGCAGGAAAAGGTTCGGTATGTGCATTAATTCGCTCTACCGCTTCATTAAACTCTATGTCTAATTCTTTTGAAGTCATTATTTTGTGGCAATAACCGTTTCGCCTCCTCTAACTTTTTGGTTTAGTTCTACTTTAATATCTGCATCTAAAGGTAAAAATAAATCTACGCGAGATCCAAATTTGATAAATCCAGAATCTGTTCCCTGCACAGCAGTATCTTCTACTTTGGCATAATTAACTATGCGTTTTGCTAGAGCACCAGCAATTTGACGATAAAGTACCTTTCCGAAGTTATCATTTTCTACAACTACAGTAGTTCGTTCGTTTTCTTCACTAGCTTTTGGATGCCAAGCCACAAGAAATTTTCCTGGATGATATTTTGAGTAGGTTACATTTCCGCCTATAGGATAACGCGTCACATGCACGTTAATTGGAGACATAAATACAGATACTTGTATGCGCTTATCGTTAAAAACTTCTTTTTCGAAAACTTCTTCTATAACAACTACTTTACCGTCTACAGGTGAGACTGCAGTGTGATTTTCTAAAACTGTTAAACGCTTAGGGTTTCTAAAAAATTGTAGAATTAGCACTAACAAAAAGATCATACCTATCATGAGTGCTAATCTCAACCATGAAGTATCGACAAATCGATCTATGATGAGAATTGAGCCAATAACAATGACTAGCGTAATAAGAATTATTTTATAACCTTCTTTATGAAACATAAGTAATGAGTCTTAAATATAAAAATATAAATGGTGCTGCAAAGATAATACTATCTAAGCGATCTAGTAAACCTCCATGTCCTGGCATAATAACACCACTGTCTTTAACCTTTGCTTGACGTTTAAATTTAGATTCTATTAAATCGCCAATAGTGCCAAATACACTAACAATTATACCTAGAAATAACCAGTGTGTAAAGGTAAGAGTTTCTGTAAAATACCAAATGAAATAACTGGCAATACATGCAAAAAAGAGTCCGCCAAGAAAACCTTCAACAGTTTTTTTAGGCGATATACTAGGAAACAGTTTTTGTTTACCAAAATTTTTGCCTACTAGATATGCAAAGGTATCATTTACCCAAACTAATATAAATGAGCCTAGTAGGAGTAACGGTGTAAATTGTTGATCTAAATTAGCTATACAAATTAAATATATAAAACCACTAGAGAGGTAAAAGGTAGTAATGATAAAGCGTTTAGAGCTAAATAGCGGTATTGTTTTTTCTGAAAACAAATCTTTAATAAGTATGAGCTGTACAAAAACTGTAATAACTAATAGTATTTGTAAGGCTTCATTAAATCCTGTTGAGGATTCGGCTACGAGTTTCCAATAAGCAAAACCAAAATATAGTAATGAGAATATAATGTAAGGCCAAATGCTTTTTAATTGAATAAGCTTTTTAAACTCTGCCATGCAAATTATCCCGAAAAGAAAAAATAAAGCTACGAGTGCATGTTGCCAAAAAAGTGATCCAATAAGAAGACAAACGTATAACAATCCCGAAATACCTCTTGTAATAGTTTCTTTCATTTATAAATCTTCTAGAAGCAATAAATATAAGTTTTTTGAGCTGCTTCCATAGGTAAGGAAGTCTTTATCTTCTATCGTTTTAAAATGTTTGATAGTTGTAATATTTGTTGGGATTTTTTCTCTGTTTTTTCCTTTAATGCCTCTAAGACCTTCTCCTATATTTTGTACAAATTGGCTAGTTGTAGCATAGATAACAAAATTGTCTGGTAACTCTTTTAATTTCTTCTCTGCAATTTGGTTTGATGAAATAAGTAAAGAACCATCATCTGAGATAAGATACTCACAGGTTGAAAAGAAAAATGAGCTTTCTGAAATTCTTTTAGTTTTTTGAAGATCAAAATCTTTGAATAAATCACCTAAACGTTCATCAAACATTAAAACTTTATCGTTTTCCCAATTATTTTCTAATAAAATAGATTTTAATGAGTTTTGAATTTCTTGCATGTTCTCGCAATACAAAAACTTTCCACCATTTGCTTTGAAGTTTATGGTAAATTGTTCGTCAACAGGCAGCTTGATTTCAGGCATGTATTTGCCTCTCTCTTCGCTTTTTATGTTGTCCTCAGGTGTGCTTTTTAAACCGAAGATTTTACGAAATAGACTCATGTATAGGGATAACTATTAACCTAATTGAATTAATGTGTGACTCAAATATAAAAAAACTTAAATTAATGTAAGTTAATTTAAGTTTTTTATATGAGTATTAGTGTAAGAAAATTATTCTTCTACCTTATCAGATTTTTTAGATTCTAATAAACGCTCTTCAATTTGCTTTTGAAAAGGACGTTCTCCAAAAATCTTTTCTAGATTATCTTTAAAGATTACTTCTTTTTCTAGAAGTACTTCAGCTAGTTCGGTAAGCTTATCTTTATTGTTTTCTAATAACGCTATTGCACGTTGGTATTGTTTTTCTATGATATCTGAAATTTCTTTATCAATCAACTCTGCAGTTTGCTCACTATAAGGTTTAGTAAACCCGGTTTCTTGTCCAGAAGAATCATAATATGTAAGATTGCCTACTTTTTCACTCAGACCATAAATAGTAACCATAGCTCTAGCTTGCTTTGTAACTTTTTCTAAGTCACTAAGTGCACCTGTAGAGATTTTGTTAAATATTACTTTCTCTGCAGCTCTACCACCTAATGCAGCACACATTTCGTCCAGCATTTGTTCTGGTCTAACTATTAAGCGCTCTTCTGGTAAATACCATGCAGCACCTAATGATTGACCACGAGGCACAATGGTTACTTTTACTAAAGGCGCAGCATGTTCTAACATCCAACTTACAGTTGCGTGTCCAGCTTCATGATAAGCAATTGCTTTTTTCTCCTCTACAGTAACTATTTTATTTTTCTTCTCTAATCCTCCTACAATACGATCTACTGCATCTAAGAAATCTTGTTTGTCTACAGCCTTCTTACCGTTTCTAGCAGCAATTAATGCAGCTTCGTTACATACGTTTGCAATATCTGCTCCAGAGAAACCTGGAGTTTGTTTAGCTAAGAAATCTACATCAAGTTTTTCGGCTTGTTTGATAGGTCTTAAATGAACTTCAAATATTTCTTTACGTTCTCTAACATCTGGAAGGTCAACAAATATTTGTCTGTCAAAACGTCCAGCACGCATTAAAGCCTTATCTAAAACATCTGCTCTGTTTGTTGCAGCAAGTACAATTACATTTGTATTTGTACCAAAACCATCCATCTCTGTTAATAATTGGTTTAAGGTGTTTTCTCGCTCGTCATTAGATCCAGAGAAATTACTCTTACCACGTGCACGACCAATAGCATCAATCTCATCAATAAAGATAATTGCTGGTGATTTTTCTTTGGCTTGTTTAAATAAATCTCTAACACGAGATGCTCCTACACCTACAAACATTTCTACAAAATCTGAACCAGATAATGAAAAGAAAGGTACTTTAGCTTCTCCTGCTACTGCTTTTGCTAATAAAGTTTTACCTGTACCTGGTTGACCTACCAATAAGGCTCCTTTAGGTATTTTACCACCAAGAGATGTATATTTTTCTGGGTTTTTTAAGAAGTCTACAATTTCTTGTACTTCTTCTTTAGCGCCTTCTAAACCTGCAACATCTTTAAACGAAGTTTTAACATCTGTTTTTTCGTCAAATAGTTTTGCTTTAGATTTTCCTATGTTGAAAATCTGTCCGCCAGCGCCACCGCCTCCACCACCAGACATACGTCTCATGATAAAAATCCAAACACCTATTATTAAAATGAACGGTAATAATGAAAACAGTAAATTTCCGAAGAGATTTTCTTCAGTCTTAAAATTTGGTGCAACATTAATATTATCGTACTCACTATTTACATTATCGATTTTTTCCTGAAATAATTTTAAGTCTCCAAACTCAAATGTATAATTTGGTAAAGGTGTAACCTGTGGTAAGATACTAGTTGGTTTAGATGCCTTATGAATTTCTTTTTCTTGAGCTTCTTTTGTTAAGTATACTCGAGCTTCACGGTCGTTAATGATATCTAATTTATCAACATCGCCTTGAGCCATATAATCAAAAAATTCTGTCGGGTTAATTTTTTTACCTCCAGAATTACCCATTCCGCTAGAGAATAATTGAATTCCTAAAAAAACTGCGATTACTGTTCCGTAAATCCACCAAGTATTAAACTTTGGTTTTTTACTTAAATTTTTATTGTCTTTTGCCATCTATATCGTACCGTACATACGGTTTTTTAATGTTTAATAACTTGTTTCTATTTGAGTAGTTTTTGCATCTCCCCAAAGACTCTCAATGTCATAGTATTCTCTAATATGTTTTTGAAATACATGTACAACAACATTAACATAATCCATTAAAACCCACTCTGCATTGTCACTTCCTTCTACATGCCAAGGGTTATCTTTATGTTCTTTGCTTACCTTTTTTTGGACAGCATTTACAATAGCATTTACTTGTGTATTAGATGTACCTTCGCAGATTACGAAGTAATCACAAACTGTATTTTCAATTTCTCTAAGATCTAAAATGGTGATTTTTTTACCTTTTACATCTTCAATGCCAGCAATCACTGTACTTATGAGTTGATCTGGACTCGTATTTTTTTGCGTCATTAAATTGATTTAATTTTGTGCAAAGTTATTATTTTTTTGCTTCTTATAAACGCTTATTCGTCATAAGAAAAATATAATTTTTTTTAGCACATTACTATGCATATAATCAAACTTAATGCCATCGACTCTACCAATACGTTTTTAAGACAATTGAGTAGTGAAAAACAATTAGAAGATTATACTGTTGTGGTTACAAATTCTCAATTAAATGGTCGTGGACAAATGGGTACAACTTGGAGTTCGCAGCCAGGAAAAAACCTTATGGCTAGTGTGTTTATAGACGTTTCTTTTTTAAAAATTGATACTAGTTTTTGGATTAGTATGATAACATCTTTGGCTATTTCTAACACATTAAAGTCGCTGCAAATTAATAACGTAAAAGTGAAATGGCCTAACGACATTTTGGCAGACCAAAAGAAAATTTCTGGAGTTTTAATAGAAAATGTAATTAAAAATAATAAGCTTCAAGGCACTATTATTGGTTTTGGCATTAATATAAATCAAATTTATTTTGACAATTTACCTCAAGCTACTTCTATGCAATTGCTAACTGGTAAAGTGTATAGTATAGACGTTATTTTGAAAAAGGTAATTACATATATGCAAATGTATATGCGTCAATTACAAAATGGTGACTTTGATAATCTAAAGTTGAGCTATGAAACCGAATTATTTAGAAAAGAAAAACCTTCTACATTTGAACATGCAGAAGGTCATTTATTTTCTGGTTTTATAAAAGGTGTATCAAACTCAGGACATCTTCAAGTTTTAATAGAAGATGATATTCTTAAAGAATTTGATTTAAAAGAAGTAAAACTTCTCTATTAAACCTGTGCAGGCATATTTGTTACTAAAGTTTCAATAAATTTATTGATAGGTCCTTTAATCATCATAGCCATCATGGCATTAAACTCTCCCTCAAACACTAATTTCACTTCACTCATGTTAACTGCAGGTTCTGTGATATTTGCTGTTAATGAGAAATCTAATTTTCCGCCAGCTGCTCCTAAAACAATTTTATGAGGTGCTACAGCTTCTTTCTTTTTTAGTACTATTTCTGGCATACCTTTAAGGGCAAACAAAAACTTATCTGTATCTAGAACTTCAAATTTACTAATGTTCTCTGGCATTAACTTTTCGAAGTTTTCTACATTAGATAAAAAATCAAAAGTCTCTTGAGCCGATTTATTTATTGTTGTTTTTGGTGATTCTAATTTCATGTGATAATATTTGTTGTTTATTTAAGGACAAATGCTATTCGCTCTAAATCCTTCACATTAATGATAAAGCTTTCAATATGCTCATTTCATTTATGTAATTAATATAAATTTAAAGAGCTATCATCAAATAGCGTTCCATTCACTAGGGTTAGCATTCCAAAGTGCCAAAACTTCCAGTTCTTTATTTGTAATATATTTTGTGTCTAAAGCTTGGTCTAATAAGTTTTCGTAATTACTCAACGTGTGAAGATCAACGTTTGCAGCTTCAAAATTATTTTTTGCGACTTCAAAACCATAAGAAAAGATGGCAATCATTCCTTTTACATTAACGTTGGCTTCTTTAAGTGCTTTTACAGCGTTAAGGCTACTTTTACCAGTGCTAATCAAATCTTCTACGACAACAACATTTTGACCGGATTCTATAAAACCTTCAATTTGGTTTTGTCTACCGTGAGATTTTGCTTCTGGTCTTACATAGATAAAAGGGAGCCCAAGATACTCAGCAACTAAAATACCAATTCCAATTGCTCCAGTTGCAACGCCTGCAATTACATCTACTTTACCATAGTGAGATTCTATATGCTTTGCCATAGTTTCTCTTATGTAATTTCTAATTGGAGGAAAAGAGAGTACAATTCTATTGTCACAATAAATTGGTGATTTCCAGCCTGATGCCCAAGTGAAAGGGTCGTTAGGTTGAAGTTTTATAGCATTTATTTGCAATAAAACTTCGGCAGTTTGTTTAGCGGTTTCTTTGTCAAAAATCATGCTGTAAAACTACGCTTTTTTTGATAAAAATTATTTTAGATTTTAAAATAAATTAATTTAAAAAATAGCTGTCATCTCCATAAAAATGATATTTTTACTTTTTAAATTCCTACATATCTAACCATGCATTACATATTTGTAAATGATAAACCAATTGTCTTAACAACTAAAGTTGAACAGGAAGACGGTTTTAAAAATTATCTACTTTCCGAAGTAAATATTGGTAAAGTCATTAAAAAACTTAATTCTACTAATTTAAAAGAAGTTAGACTTATTGGTAAAAAAGAAGATAAACTCATTAAAAAGTTTTTAAAATTATTACCAAATGTTGTAGCTGGAGGTGGTAAGGTATTTAACGCAAAAGGCGAAATACTTTTTATTTACCGCAACGATAAATGGGATTTGCCAAAAGGTAAGGCCGAAAAAAAGGAGACTATTGAAGAAACTTCGATTAGGGAAGTAGAGGAGGAGACAGGCGTTAGGGATTTAGAAATTGTAAAGCCATTACATACAACTTATCATATTTTTAAGCGTAATGGAAAGCACAAAATCAAAGTAACATATTGGTTTGAAATGAAAACCACGTTTGAAGGCAAACTATACCCTCAAGAAAATGAAGGCATCACAAAAGTTGAGTGGCTCTCGCCAGAAGAGAGTCAAAAAGCCTTAGAGAATAGTTATGCTAATATTAAAATCTTAGTTTAAGTATCTTACCTTTAAATTAATAAATTACATTTTTTAATGCAACCAACAAAGTGTCTTTAATATGTTGGCTCATTTGATTTGAATTTGAATATTTTTGATTTATTTCAATCTCAATACCTAAATAATGTTGTTTAAATTTTTGTCGCAAATACGTCGTAAAACCATCTGCTTTTCCTAAGTATGGATAATTATATCTCACATTTATATTAGGAGTTATAGTTTTTAATTGAGCTTTAAATTCTGCTGAAAATTCTTTCTCCAAAATATGACTAGAATCATATAACAAACCTATATCACAATTTCGCTCAACACCATTTAAAGTTGGTGTGAAAGAGTGTATAGAAAGATGCAACACAGTGTCTTTTTTAGAGATATAACTTGAAATTTTAGACTCAATCTCATTGCGATAGGGAACATAGATTGTTGATATAATAGATTCTTTTTCTTTTGAACTTAATGCTCTACTATATTCTGAAAATAGCTGTTTATGATGCAGCGAACGATTTAATTCAATAAGTAAACGACTTGTTGTGCTAGATTTTGAATAGACCGAAAGTGGTTTTAAATATTCAAAAACATCTAGAGCACCCAAATCAAAACCTCTGTGTGTTTCTAGTACATGTTTATGTGCTTTGAATGCCTTTTTGTATTGTGACGGAATTTCATTTCCGCCATGCTCACAAGTGATAATTAGTTTCAATCTTTAAATAACTGATTGGTTTCTAAACATCCAGCAAGTTTTGAGTATACTGCTTTAATGTTATCTTCGGAAATATCTTCACCAAGAGCCTTTAGAATTCTAGAAGACAAGGTGCCATTATTAAGAATAAATTCTATGGTCTTTTGATTTTCCGAAGAAATATTTGTTTTAACACAGTCATACAAATGTTTCCAAACGTCTTGCATAGATGCTTTTTCTATTATTCCGAAAAGCGATAAATAATCCACATTATGAACTAATGCATGTTCTCCATGTTTAATTCCGTCATTTAAAATGTCAAATAGTTCTTCCTTTTTCCAGGCTTTTTGATTCTTTAAAGTGCAAAACTCTTTGTTTACTAATGCTTTTAAAACTTCAATAATTAAGATGCAAATAGCAATATCTGCTTTTGGACATTCTTGAACATCCACAAGACGAATTTCTATAGCATTCCTGTCAAAACGAGCAATAGCACCTCTAGAGTTTAAAAAATGATGATCTAAAATGTTCTTAGTATCATGAGGTTTGATTGCCTTTTTTATAGGCTCGAAAATAGTTGCATAATAATCGACCTTGCTAAAAACAGCTTCTGGTATCACTAAACCAGTCATCTCTGGGACTTCCTTTTGATTGGTTTTGTAATACTCTAAGCGAGAGTCTAAAAATCCTGTGGTTTTGCCTTCTAAAATTGGTGAACTCGCACACAATCCAGGAATTAATGGTAACATAATTCTAATGGCTGCGTGGAGTTTTCCAAACTCTATGTCGTCATAAAAAGGTAAGTTAATATGAGTGCTTTGTACATTGCTCCAACCATGACCTTTACAGTTGAAAATTCTATTATAGAGCTCATAAACCTCACTATAACTGTGTTTCCATAACTGAGTATCTTTTAATGGATTCATTAAAGGATGTGACGCAGTTGGTAACAATTGAGTGTCAATTTGCTTTAGTAGTGTATTGATTTCAAGGATGTTTTTATGAAATGTGTCAGCAAGGGTTTCTAAATCTGCTGTTGGACCATTCGTTTTTAATTCAACCACATGCGCAACTAATTCATTACTCCAAGCAATCTTACCATTGTCAATATCTGATGTGAGTGTTCCATTTTTTAATGTCAATAATTGATCTACAACAGGTGCCACTTTAAAGTTAGAATTATTAACAAGCATATATTCTAACTCAATGCCAAAAACTTCAAAAAGGTGATAATTTTTACCCATGATTATTCTAATCTAGATTTTAATGCTGATAATATTGTAGTGTAAACCTTGTCGCCATAGTAGGCATCCTCGACACCAAAATCTATATTTGGGTTGTCGTTAATTTCAATGACCATAGGTTGACCGTTTATAATTTTAATATCGATACCCAATAAACCTTTACCTATTAATTTTGCACTTTTTACAGCCATATCCAGTACGACTTTTGGCACGTCTTCAAGAGGCAAACAGTCTGCATCACCATCTTGGTCATTCTTTTTCTTGGCTTTCCAATTATAAATTTGCCAATGGCCTTTTGCCATATAATACTTGCAGGCAAAAAAAGGTTGATCGTCAATAATACCAATTCTCCAATCATAATCTGACGGACAAAATTCTTGTGCTATGATGAGGTCAGATTCTTTAAGCATTTCAGTAACTAACTGGTCGTATTCGTCTTCTGTTTTAGCTTTTTTTACACCAAATGAAAATGTAGAATCCGGAGCCTTTAAAACACACGGTAAACCAACTTCTTTAAGGACATCCTGTTTATTATCTTTATGGATGATGACTGTTTTTGGTGTTGCAATATTGGCATTGTTTAATGCTTCTGCCATAAATACTTTATTGCAACATTTTAATATGGCATCAGGATAATCCACAATGGCAATACCTTCTTGTTGGGCTTTACGAGCAAAAGCATAGGTTTCGTTATTTACCTCTGTACTTTGACGAATAAACAATGCATCATAAGATGATAAACGTGATAAATCTTTAGGTTCAATGATTTCTGCATAAATATTCATTTTCTCAGCGATTTCTAAGAATTTCTTCAACCCTTTAGGATTGCTAGGAGGTGCAGGATCTTTAGGATTTACCAAAATTGCTAAATCAAAATCATAGTTTACAAGTTTTGGTGTATCATAGCGCTTCTTGCCAAAATACTGATTTGCAAAAATTTGAACGGTCTCAAAATGTTCTTGAGGGATTTCAGATTCTGAAATGGCTTTAATACTTTGTACAGTCCACTTTAAATTATGAGAAAATTTTACTCTTAAAAATGGCATTTGAAAATGTTTGTAAAACAAACTGCTTAACTCCTTATATTTTTGAGCTACATTTTGACCAAAATAAATGCTTAATGTAAACTCACGAGATTTTATGTTTTTTAAACTTTGCTGGATGACATCATCAAATTCATCTGATACAATACGAACTAATTTTAAAGCTTGTAGATCTACAATGTTTTTGACGGTTGGGATTGGTAAATGTTCTCTAGCTTCTGCTAAAAGTGAAACATAATAACCTTTAGATTGGTAAGAGTAATCTTTACAAAGATTAAATATTCTAGCTTTCTTTAGTTGCGAAAACTTAGGGTTTGTAAGATACTCTTGCGAGGAAATTACAGTAATATTCTCAATCAAAAAATTCCATTTTTCAGGCTGATTGACAACGATATATTTATTCATGTATGACGCTTAAAAGCGATATAATTTTAAGCAAATTTATACAATTTTAGTATTGCTTTTACAAAAGGTCGAAAATAAATTCAAATAACTTAATTGGTTAACTTTAAGAATGTTACTGTTCGTTAAGTTTAATCAAAAACAGTTCGATAGTAATTATGCTATGCTATTTTATGTCATTAAGCTAGATGAAAAATAACTAAGAGATTTGAGTTAGAAGTCTATCCATAATAAGTACATCAATACATGGTTTTTTTTCAAAAATCCTAATTGATTTTCTGGTAAAACAAGTTAGGCATTTCTACTCATAAATAGGAGCACACAAATTGTCTACTATCATCATAAATCAGGTAATAGATTTGAAAAAGAATATATTAGAAAATGACTATAATAATTTACTTTATAGAGTATATTGGATATTGTAAATGTGCTTTTTCATAATTTTCACTTTGTTTGTGTAACCAATCTAATTGTGCATACCAATTATTAGCAAAGTCTTCATCAAAGGTCTTTTTTAAGTTATAATCTATTTGCAATTTAGGGTTAGCTTTTAACAATTGTTGGGCTTTATCTTCCCATATATATGGAGAAAAACCTTCCTTTTGCTGTAAAATAGTATCAAAAAAATTCCAGCTAAAAAATGAATCTGGAGCTTGTGGCTCTAAAGTTTCTATTACGTATCTAAACCCATTTTGGTTGGTGTTAATTAAATAATCACCTTTAAAGAATGTTACTTTTTCTTCGGAAACATCTAACGCTACATTATAATGAGAATAATGACCTTCGTAAGGCTGTTTTCTAGTCTCGTAATTTTTAATTTTATACGATTTTACTGTTAAAATTGTATCCCTTTCAAAACGTGACATTTCAATATTATTCAGTTTTAATAGTTCTATTATATTCCACCAACCTTGCGGAATAATGTATGCTTCAGGGATCTCAATATCTAAGATTGAAGTCATATAATTTTTATAGTCTACAGGTTTTGTGAACGGTTTATTGGTGTCATATTTTAATCGTTTAGCACCTGTAAAATTACTTTCAATCATGGTGCCTTCAAACCCTTTAAAATTTAAAGTTGTAGTTTTTGTGGTATCAATCGTCCATTGTATAGGATACACTTTTTTGTTTATAAAATTGGATACAGCATCTTTTCTTAAAGCAGAAATAGTTTCGCCTTCATCCTCTGTAATTTCTATCATACTTTTCATAAGCTCATAAGTACCTTCTACACGTTGTTTGTAAGGTTTTAACATATGTGTTTCTACCATCATGCCTAATGTGTTCCATAACGTTGTGTAACCGGTTGAATATCGAGGAGAATCCATAAACTGACTAAAACCTTCATCTGGCGTTCTATTAAATACATTAACATAAGGTGTAATATCCCAAGCTTTTTGTACAAGTTTTTCTTCCAGTTGAGGCATCATTTTAGTGTGGAGAAAATCACCAAGGTCGCCACCTAATTTATTATGCTGTGTAAATAAATGGGTTAGAGTATATTGATAATCTGCTCCATTACTTACATGATTATCAATAAAAACATCTGGTTGTATTAAATGAAAAATCTGAGCAAATGTTCTAGCGTTTTTTGTGTCACTTTTTATAAAATCTCTATTCAAATCAAAATTACGAGCATTACCTCTAAAGCCATACGATTCTGGACCGTTTTGATTCGTTCTAGTTGTAGAATTTCGGTTTAAACTACCACCAACATTATAAATTGGTATGGTGACTAAAACTGTAGATTTTGGCATATCAATGTTGCCTTCAACAATATCACGAAAGAGCATCATTGTAGCATCTGTGCCATCAGATTCTCCAGGATGTATACCATTATTAATTAATAGCACACGCTTTGATTTTCTAATTTCAGAATAATTAAAAACAGCATCTGCACTAAGGGTAACTATGTGCAAAGGTTTACCAGAATCTGTCTCACCGATACTATCAATTTTTACTTCGGAAAATGTTTGAGCCAAGCTCTCGTAAAAAGCAATGGTTTCATCATAAGTTGCTGTCTCTAGACCATTCGATTTTTCAAATTTTGTAATGAAATCATACGAGATTTTGTCTGTTTTAGAACTACATGACCAAATAGTAAATATGAAGACTAAAATGAAGAAATGAATTATAATCTGGTTTTTAGATAGATATCGCATATTGTTGATATGTTGTTAATTTCTTTATGGGTAAGGCTTAGTATGAGTTCAAAGTTAAGCTAAATTTGATTTATCCCTCTAAATTAATAGCTATTATGAAAGTATTTATTTTACCTTTTGGAAAAATTAATCTTATTAATTCCCGAATTGCCGAAGTCATCATTAACGATGGTATAACCTTAGATAAATTAGAAGTTCAAACATATCATAAAATTTTAAAATCTCACTTAGACGCTCCATTTTCAGTATTAATAAATAAAGAAAATGGATACTCGTATACATTTGATGCTCAATTAGAAATGGGTAAATTAAAAGAGATTGTAAGTAGAGCTGTTGTTGTATATAATCAAAGTGCAGAAATGGCAACTAAAATTATTATGAATCTCAATGAAGATAATAAGTGGAATATCAAACTTTTTAAAGAAAGACAAGCAGCCTTAGACTGGTTACTTGTAGAAGCTAATAATAGAAAAGCAATGTAATTTCTTTGTTAATTTTACCTAATTTAGCGCCTCTTTAAATATAGAACAATGTCACAAACTACAAATACTATTTTAATGATTCGTCCTGTGAGTTTTAGGATGAATGAGCAAACTGCTGTTAATAATTATTTTCAAGAAGATTTGAGTATTAAAAATGCTGAGATTAACGCAAAAGCTCAAAATGAGTTTGATGATTTTGTTGAAAAATTACGAGCAGTAGGTGTTAATGTTATTGTTGAGCAGGATGATAAACTCATGGATACTCCAGATTCTATTTTTCCTAACAATTGGGTTAGTTTTCATGAAAATGGTGATGTTGGTTTATACCCTATGTTTGCCGAAAATCGTAGAAAAGAAAGACGCGACGAGGTTTTTATACGTTTAGAAAACGAAGGGTTTAAAATTAACAATATAATAGATTACACTAGTGCCGAAGACGAAGAGTTGTTTTTAGAAGGTACAGGAAGTTTACTATTAGATCGTATAAACGCTAAAGCTTATTGTGCATTATCTCCAAGAGCAGATGAAGATTTATTTATAGAATTTTGTGAAGATTTTGAATATACTCCAATTGTATTTACTGCAAACCAAAATGTAGATGGTAAACGATTAGCGATTTATCATACCAACGTGATGATGTGCTTAGCAGAGCAATTCTCTGTTATATGTCTAGATTCTATAGATGATAAAAAGGATAGAAAAAATGTAGTTAAAAATCTAAAGCAAGATGGTAAGGTAATTATAGAAATAAGTGAAAGCCAAATGCACCAATTTGCTGGTAATATGTTACAAGTTAAAGGCGCAAATGATCAACGTTATTTAGTAATGAGTAAAGCAGCTCATGACAGTTTAACACCAAAACAAATTGCAGATATTGAGAAGTTTTGTCCTATATTATCAAGTTCTTTAGATACTATAGAAACATGTGGAGGAGGTAGTGCGCGCTGCATGATGGCAGAGGTGTTTTTGCCAAAGGCCTAATCAATTTTATTAAAAATATAACCACCTTTTTCTGCACCCCAAATATGCTCATCTCTATCGTCAAAACCTCTATCCCAAGAGATAATTTTGTCTTCCATTATTTCAACTTCGCTAGTTGCATATGATGCTCCATAAAGTGAACTTTTACACGTTTTGTCTCCAGTCTTGCCTTTAAAAAAATTAGGTGAAATTCGTTTTAAAATAACTTCACAGCCCTCTTTTTTACTTACATCGCTCATACTAAGTGTATCAAAATCTTTAGGAGATTTCCATTTGCCAACCCATAGCGAGTCGTTTTTGATAGTATAAATTGCAGAGCTATACAAACTATCATTAAGTTGCGTAACTTCATAAATACGCTGCCTATAGGGTTTATCTTGCTTTGTATTTAGTGCTTGCTCTACATATAAAAAGTTTCCTTTATCTGGCCAGATAGGATACATATGTAATGAAATATTAAAATAAGTAGAGTCTACTTGCGATTGTATTTCAGAATCAAAAGAACCTTGCATTATCGAGAAAAGTTCTGGCAAATGGTTTGTGATTTCTTTTTCTTCGGAAATTTTAGCCTCTTTATTTTTACAGCTAAAAACAGAAATTAAGAGACATAAAATAATAAATCGTTGCATTATGATTGGTTTAGAAAGTGAAGATACCAAAAATAATTATACGGAAATAAAGATTAGTTTTTAGGCTCAATTTTTGGTAGCTCTACATAAAATTTGGTGCCAATACCAGGTGTGCTTTCTACCCAAATTCTACCGTTGTTAAGTTCTACTAATTCCTTACAAATTGTTAATCCCAATCCAGTACCTTTTTCGTTACTCGTACCTCTGGTAGAGAACGTTCCGCTTTGAAACAGCTTGTCTATATTTTCTCTAGAAATACCAACGCCTGTATCTTCTACGCAAATTAAGCTTTTACCATCATGATCTGAGTTAGAAACTGTAATAGAATCTCCAACGCGAGTAAATTTAACAGCATTAGTTATTAAGTTTTGAATTACGATTTCTATCATACTTTTATCAGCATAAATAAAATCTCTTCTAGACTCATCAATAAGTATAATACGTTTTTGCTCAACTTTTTGTTCAACTAAACTTATTTTGTTTTTAAATACATCTTGTATGTTAAAAAGTTCTGCCTTAGGTTCTAAATTTTGCATTTGAGATTTAGACCAGTTTAAGAGATTATATAACAATTGAGAAGCACTATCTGCATTTTCACTTAATTCTGGTACGAGATCATAAAACTCTTCTCGTGTTATACTATCTTCTTTTAGTAAATCAATAAATCCTTTAATAGAAGAGATAGAGTCTTTTAAATCATGTGATACAATTGAGAATAATCTATCTTTTACATGATTAACTTCTTCTAAATGTTTAGTTTGTTCAGCAAATTTTTTATTCTGTAATACAATTTCAGCATTTTTGTCGCGTAGTTCTCTATTAAACTTTAGAGTGTTTTTACGCTTTAAGTAGATTAATAAAAGTATAGTAGATACTATTAAAAATGCAGCACCTAAAATATAAGAAATAGCCTTAAGTTTTTTTAAATAGATGGTCTCTTTTTCTTCCTGCTCCTGCAAGGCTAGAGTATTAAAATCATCAAGTTCATCAATTGGCTCAACCTCAATAGGTTTTGTGATAATTGGTGCAATAGGTTGATTTTCTTTATCTAATTCGCTCTTAAGGTTAAAATACTTTCCTTGCCAGAAAAATGCATTTTGAAATTTACCATTAATTGAATCTAACTCTTTATGTAATTTATAATTTTTAAGCAATTCTTGCTTATTATCTATTTTGTTAGCAATAGTGTAAGCTTCATTGACTTGTAATGCAGCAGTTTTTAAATTGCCTTGTTGAATATTTAATTCTCCAACAGCATTTAATGCTCTTAATACACCATCATCATTTTTAATTCTTCGATTAAATTTTAAGCCTTCAACTAAATATTCAGCAGCCTTATCATAATCTTTAAAACGTAAATATTCTGCACCTATACGAGGTAAAATTTCACCTTTGAGTGTTTGATCGGTTTCAGGATTTAGTAATTGAAGGACTCTTTCATAAAATTCAATAGCCTTTCTATGTTCTTTTCTTTCAGAATATAAGGTTGCTATATTGCGAGTAGATGTTTTAATACCAATACTGTCTTTTAATTGTTCTCTAACAGCGAGTGCTTTGATATTAAACTCTAAAGATTTGTCAACTTGGTTTGTATTATAATAAGCTTCAGCAAGATTGTTGTAAGCAGAGCTTAACTCATCCTTTAAATTTCTAGATTCAAAAGTTTGTATTGCAGATAATGAATTTTGTAACCCAACACCATAATTGCCACGTTTTATTTCAATTAAACCAATACTGTTATTAACCTTTGCAATTCCTAAAGTATCACCCAGCTGACTGTAATATCTACGTGATCTATTATAGCCATCAATAGCATTATAATAATCATCATTGTGAGCGTATATTAATGCTTTGTAATAGTTAACATCTGCAATACCTTTTGTATGGTTGAGAAACTTAGATAAGCGTTCTGTATTATCTATATAGGTAAGCGCTTTTTTATAACTTTTAGCATCGTAGAGTGCTTTAACCAATAGTAAAGAAGTCTCTACTTTAGTAGAATCTTGTTTTTGGTAAGCTAATTCCACAGTAAGACTATCGATTTCATTTGTTTGTGAAAAACAAAAAATCGACGTACATAAAACAGCTAAAGTTATTAACTGCTTCATTGTTTAATTAGGGTATCAATAATTGCAATATTATTTGTACACAAAACATCCTTAGTAAGTGGATAGTTATAGTGCTGAAATAATAATGTCAATCTCAATAAAGATTGAATATTAAGTTTCATCAACGTTTGGGACTTTGATTAATAGCAACTCAAAAATGTACAAAATGCTTATTAAAGCCTAATTTTTAGGTTTTAATACCTATAAATTAGTTAAAGTGAATCTTCAAAAAAATAAAAACATCGACGAATAGATAAACGGTAAAAAACATAGAAAAAATACACTTTTATCGTTAAAATACATTCAAAAAACTAAACGTGTTAGTAAATCGTTAATAAACAGTTAATTATCGTCAAAAATATCTAATGCAGGTAAAGCGATATGATTAAAATCAAATAAGCACTGATTCTCCCAAGCACTACCTCCAGAAACACTCGTATTGTTGTTAGTAAATGCCACCCAATCTGGTGCCCAATAACAAAAACCAATCCCACGATTATTAGGGATGTTTTTTAAGGTAGTGACCAACCATTCTAGATATGCTTTTTGGCCCTCAGGTGTTGGAGAAAACTCAGGTATAATTTGACTTAAATCACCTATGTAATTAGATTGATTGTCGTCCCATTGTAAAGTAAAAGGATAAGCGACTTCGACCAATATAATATCTTTATTAAAAGTTGTCGCCAACGTATTTAACTTTGTAGAAACTACATCTAAATCTTTAGTTTGAAATTGAGGGTAATAACTTAAACCTATTATATCATACTCAATATCAAAAGGTTGTAACTTGTTAAAAAAGAAAATAGAATTTTCTACGCTAGAATGATGTAACATTATTTTAACTTCATCATTGATGTCTACTTCTTTGATAGCCCTTATAGCTTCATTTACCAATGCAGCATAATTTCCCCAATTATCAGAGAATTCATTCCAAACTTTTCCGTAATTCCATAAAAAACCACTATCGGTTTCATTTCCAATTTGGATAATTTTAGGTAGTGTGTTTTGATTTTTTAATTGTGTAACCACATCTTTTGTATACTCATATAAAGCAACTCTAATTTCGCTTTCAGTCATGTTTTGCCAAGCAACAGGAGGTGTTTGAGTAGCAGGATCTGCCCAGAAGTCACTATAATGAAAATCTAAAAGAAAATTAGCACCAGATTGTTTAATTCGTGTAGCATAAGCTTTCACATCATTTAGAGTGTTCTCTCCATTTTGTGAGGTGTGCCACAATTTGAGTCTTACCAAATTGGTTCCTTTAGCAGTAACAAAATTTAACAAGTCTATTGTGGCACCATTGGCATCTTTATAAATGACGTTATGGTCTTCGAGTTCGGTTTGAAAAGATAAATCCATTCCCTTATAAAAAGGTGGAGTTGAGCTTATTTCATTGACATCATCATTAGAATTACAAGAAATGGTAATTAAAGTAAGAATTAAAATTAGGAGTTGTTTCATGGCCAAATTTAAATATAATATATTAAGATAATAAATATAATATTTACCTAAAGTTAGTAATGATTTCGCTACTAAAAATAAGCAATAAACCCACTGTTATATCTTTAAAATTTAATAAAAAGTATATCTTTGCAATCTTAAAATCCATAGCAAAATGAATCTTCAAGAGACACTCTCACTTAACGTAAAACAGGCTATTAAAACTGTTTTTAAGGCAGAATTAGAATCGGTAGAATTTCAAGCAACACGAAAGGAGTTTGCAGGAGATATTACTGTAGTTGTGTTTCCAATGTTGAGAGTTGTAAAGGGAAATCCAGTTCAAATTGGAGAAAATATAGGTCAGTATTTGGTTGAACACGTTGACGAAGTTAAAGCATTTAACGTTGTCAAAGGATTTTTAAATATTGAGATTAATGACGCTTATTATATCAACTTTTTTAATAACATAAAAGATAATTCGCAATATGGATTTGCAGCTCCAAATTCAAAAGGAAAAGCTGTGATGGTTGAGTATTCTTCACCAAACACCAACAAGCCTTTGCATTTAGGCCATATTAGAAATGTGATTTTAGGCTATAGTGTTGCAGAAATTTTAAAAGCTTCGGGTAAAAAAGTTTACAAGACCCAAATCATTAACGATAGAGGTATACATATTTGTAAAAGTATGTTGGCCTGGAAACGCTTCGGAAATGAAGAAACTCCACAATCGTCAGGTTTAAAAGGCGATAAGCTAGTTGGTAACTATTACGTGAAATTTGATAAAGAATATAAAGCTGAAATACAACAGCTCGTTTCCGAAGGACAAACCGAAGAGGACGCTAAGAAGAATGCACCAATTCTATTAGAAGCTCAAGATATGTTGCTCAAATGGGAAGCAGGAGATAAAGATACTGTATCTCTTTGGCAAACAATGAATAGTTGGGTTTACGAAGGTTTTGATGCAACATATAAAAGTATAGGTGTTGATTTTGATAAATTATACTATGAAAGTCAAACCTATTTGTTAGGAAAAGAATTTGTTGCCGAAGGATTAAAATCTGGAGTATTTTTCAAAAAAGATGATGGTTCTGTTTGGTGTGATCTCACTGAGGATGGGCTAGATGAGAAAATTGTATTGCGTAGCGATGGTACAGCAGTGTATATGACGCAAGATATTGGTACAGCAATTCAGCGTGTTAAAGATTTTCCAGATGTTGGAGGTATGGTTTACACAGTTGGTAATGAACAAGAGTATCATTTTCAAGTATTATTCTTAATCATTAAAAAACTCGGTTTTGATTGGGCAGATAATTTATACCATTTAAGTTATGGTATGGTAGATTTACCTTCAGGAAAAATGAAGAGTAGAGAAGGTACTGTAGTAGATGCCGATGATTTGGTAGATGAAATGGCACAAACTGCTGGAGAAATTTCTGAAGAATTAGGTAAGCTTGAAGGCTATTCTTCCGAAGAAAAACAAGATTTATATAAAACGATTGGTTTAGGTGCTTTAAAATATTTCATCTTAAAAGTAGATCCTAGAAAACGTATTTTATTTGATCCAAAAGAGTCTATAGATTTTCAAGGAAATACGGGTCCGTTTATACAATACACTTACGCTAGAATACAATCTATTTTGCGTAAGTCTAATGTAGACACCTCTATCAGTATAAGCGCTAATAAGTTAACCTTACATATTAAAGAACGAGAACTCTTAAAACAATTAGAGCTATTTACAGAAGTAATCGCAAATGCAGCAGATAATTATAGTCCTGCGCTAATTGCAAATTACACTTATGACTTAGTTAAGGAGTTTAACTCATTTTACCAAAATGTTTCAATTTTAGGAGCAGATACCGAGAATGAAAAAATATTCAGAGTACAATTAGCACAATCTGTATCTAATGTTATTAAAAATGCTTTTGGTTTACTAGGTATAAATGTGCCAGAGCGTATGTAATTTAGTTGTACCATAAATTTCTATATTAATTTTTATCTCTTATTTACATTTTTAATTTTTGGGACTTAATCAAATGTGTCAAATCTTAAATAAATGTTAAATATACGCAATTACAAAACCGTCCTATTTGTTTTCTCGTAGGTGTTTGTGTCTTTCCTCAAGAGACAGTATTAACCTTTAACCAAACACTTTTAAATATGAAAAACAAAATTACTCTCGTTATTGCATTCGCAATAACTTTACTTGTTTCATCTAACTCATTCTCACAAGTCGTGACGAGTGGTGCAGATGATGGAACTGACGGAACGTTGCGAAACGAAATCGCAGACACTGCTCCAGGAGGTACAATTACCTTCTTACCAGCAGTAACTACAGTTACTTTAAATAGCGAATTAACAATTAGCAATGACCTTACTATAGAAGGTGCACCTGTAACAACAGTTACAATTGATGCTAATTTTAATGGTAGAGCATTTAACATTACTGGAGGAAATGTCATTTTAAATAATTTAACGTTAACAAACGGTGTAGCTCCAGATGGAGGTGCAATTTATATGACAGGTGCTAATGTAACTATTAATGATTGTATAATTACAAACAATGTTGCCAACGCTACAGGTTCTCCAGCAGGTTCTGGTGGAGGAATTTTTAACGATGTAGGTGGTATTCTTGTTGTTAATGATACTGAAATATCTTCTAACACAGCAAATAGAGCAGGTGGAGGAATAGAAGATAAAACAGCAGGAGGTGCAACGGTTACAACAACACTTAATAACGTATCGTTTTTAAATAATAATGCAGGTGTCTCACCAGCAGTAGCAGCACCAGGAAATGGTGGTGCACTTCATGTTTCAAGTAATGGTTCTGTTACTATAAACGGTGGTTCTGCATCAGGAAATATTGCAGCACAAGAAGGTGGAGCTTTATGGAATGGTTTTGGAACTATGATTGTTGATGGTATGACCATTGATGGTAATGATGCTCAAGGTGATGCAGCCGATAATGGAGGTGGAGGAATCTTCAATAATGGAGGTACGCTTATAATTCAAGGTCAAGCATTGGTTAACGGAAATGTCGCTTCGGGAGCCTCAGGTTCTGGAGGAGGTATTTTCTCAACAGACGGATCTGTTACTATTCAAGATATTGGTACAGAAGTAAATCAAAACCAAGCAAATAGAGCAGGTGGAGGTATTGAAATTATAGATGGATTACTTACTACAATTGACATTAGTATAAATTCTAATAACGCTGGTGTAGCACCAGCCTCAGCAGCTCCAGGAAATGGAGGTGCTTTACACATTTCTGGTATTGCCACTATAGTCATTAATGGAGGTAATATTGATGGTAATTTAGCTGCTTCAGAAGGAGGAGGGGTTTGGAATCAATTAGGAAGTACAATGACCTTAAATAATCCAAATATGAACTTCAACATTGCAAGTGGAAATGACGCTGATAATGGAGGTGGAGCAATATTTAATAATGGAGGAGACCTCACAGTTACTAATACTGTTATAAACGAAAATCAAGCAAATGGAACTTTAGGTTCTGGAGGAGGTATATTTAATAATTCACCAGGAACAATAAATATAGATGGTTGTACCTTAGTTGGTAATACAGCAAATAGAGCAGGTGGAGGAATTGAAATAAATTCTGCCTCAGGAGAAACTTATATTTTTACAAACGTAACTTTAACAGGTAATGTAGCAAATGGGCCAGCACCAGGAAATGGTGGTGGACTACACATTTCTGGAGCAGGAAACGTAATTTATAATCAAGGATCTGTAACAAATAACGTTGCCTTTGAAGGTGGCGGATTATGGAACAGTGTTGGTTCTATGACAATTAATGGTACAACAATCACAGGAAACACAGCCAATGGCGATGCAACTGGTGGAGGTGGACTCTTTAATAATGGTGGAACTTTAATTGTTAATGCAGCAACTACCTTAACGGGTAATATAGCAAATGCAGGTAGCGTTGGTGGACGTGGAGGAGCAATCTTTAATAACATAGGCGGAAACTTAGACTTAGCTTCAGGATTAACTATTTCTGGAAATTACGCAAGTAGAGCAGGTGGAGCAATTGAAGATAACTCAGGTAACACATTAATTTTAACAGGTGTAAGCTTATTTGGCAATTCAGCAGGTGTAGATATAGGGTTAGGTAATACAATAACTCCAAATCCAGGTAATGGAGGAGGTGTTCACTTATCAGGTACAACTAACGCAACTATTTCAGGTTTTGGACAAATTTCAAATAACCTAGCAGCTCAAGAAGGTGGAGGTCTTTGGAATAATCAAGGCACAATGGATGTGAGTTCTACAATTATGGATGGTAACATTGCTTCAGGTAATGATGCTACAGACGGTGGAGGAGCAATCTTTAACAATGGAGGAACTTTAATCGTAGGTAATGCAACCGCAATGTCAAACAATATAGCAGATGGAACTTCTGGTTCTGGAGGTGCAATATTTAGTACTGATGGTGCTGTAACGGTATCAGACGCTGTTATCGCTTTTAACAGAGCAAATAGAGCAGGTGGAGCAATCGAAATTATAGATGGATCTCTTAATATCTTCGGAAATTTTAATATTAGTGAAAATAATGCAGGTGTAGCACCAGCTACCGCTGCACCAGGAAATGGAGGCGCATTACATATTAGTGGAAATGCATCAGCAACGATAACTGGAGGCACAATGAATGATAATGTTGCTGCACGTGAAGGTGGAGCACTTTGGAATAGTGTTGGAACAATGACTGTTGATGGAACTACAATTGATGGCAACGATGCACAAGGTGCAGGTGGCGACGATGGTGGTGGAGGAATCTTCAATAATGGAGGATCACTTATCGTATTACCAGGAACAACAATAACAAATAATACAGCCTCTGGAACTTTAGGTTCTGGTGGTGGAATCTTTACGTTAACTCCAGGGACATTAAATGTAGACGGATTAACAATTGAAAATAATACAGCAAATAGAGCAGGTGGAGGAATTGAAATAAATTCGGCATCTGGAGAAACGTATACGTTTAATAACGTAACATTAAATGCTAATACAGTAAATGGACCTGCACCAGGAAACGGTGGTGGATTACATATTTCTGGAGCAGGAGATGTAGTTTATAATGGAGGTTCTGTAACAAATAATATTGCCTTTGAAGGTGGTGGATTATGGAACAGTGTTGGTTCAATGACAATTAACGGTACAACAATCACAAATAACACTGCCAATGGCGATGTTACAGGTGGTGGTGGACTTTTTAATAATGGAGGTGTGCTTAATGTGGATTCTGCAACAGTATTAACAGGAAACATAGCAAGTGCTGCTACTCCTGGAGGTCGTGGAGGCGCAATCTTTAACAATACTGGAGGAAGTTTAAATCTTGCGACAGGACTAATGATTTCTGGAAATTACGCAAGTAGAGCAGGTGGTGCTATAGAAGATAACTCTGGTGGTACATTAACATTAGATGGTGTTACGTTAACAGCAAACGCTGCAGGTGTAGATATTGGTTTAGGTAATACAGTTACTCCAAATCCAGGAAATGGTGGAGCAATTCACTTATCTGGTACTACAAATGCTAACATTAATAACAGTACGATAACATTAAATTTAGCAGCCTCAGAAGGAGGTGGATTATGGAATAATTTAGGAACCATGACCGTTGATAATACATTAGTAGAAGCAAATGATGCTCAAGGAGCAGATGCAGATACTGGTGGTGGAGGTATTTACAATAATGGAGGAACTTTAGTGGTCCAAAATTCTACCTCAGTAATTAATAATTTAGCTTCTGGAGCTTCAGGCTCAGGAGGAGGAATTCTTTCTACCGACGGAAATGTAACTGTTAATACCTCATGGGTGGCTTACAATACATCTAATCGTGCAGGTGGAGGAATCGAACTTATAGAAGGAGATTTAAATCTGGTAAATACTACATTAGATTTCAACGAAACAGGATCAGCTCCAGGAAATGGAGGTGGTTTACATATCACAGGTTCGGCAAATGCAGTAATTTTAGGAGGTACAGTAAATAGTAATGTTGCGACTCTTGAAGGTGGTGGATTATGGAATGGGTCTGGTACAATGACTGTTAGCGGAACCACTATAGATAACAACGATGCTCAAGGTCCAGCTGCAGATGATGGTGGTGCTGGTATTTTTAATAATGGAGGAACTTTAAATGTTCAAAATGGAACAACAATTACTAACAACATTGCGTCTGGAGCTTCAGGTTCTGGAGGAGGAATTTTCTCTACAGATGGTGTTGTAACTATTGATGCTTCAGAAATATCGACTAACACGTCTAATCGTGCTGGTGGTGGAATCGAAATTATAGAAGGAACTTTAAATATTACAAATTCAAATATAGACTTTAATGCAACAGGTTCGGCTCCAGGAAATGGAGGTGGATTACATATTACAGGTGCTGCAAATTCTAATATTACCGGAGGAACATTTAACGACAATACTGCAACCAGAGAAGGTGGTGGATTATGGAATGGTTCTGGAACAATGACAATTGACGGAACTATAATTAATGCAAATACAGCTAGTGGTCCAGCAGCAGATGATGGAGGAGCAGGTATATTTAATAATGGTGGTACATTAATCGTTCAAAACGGATCTTTAATTACTAATAATATTGCAGACGGATCAGCAGGTTCAGGTGGCGGAATTCAGAATGTTTCTGGAGGAAGTGTAACCGTATCTAATTCTACAATTACAGGAAATACATCTAACAGAGCTGGAGGTGGAATTGAAGATAATTCTACTGCAGCTATTGGTACATTAACATTAACAAATGTAACATTAGATAATAATTCAACCAGTTCTGCACCAGGAAATGGTGGTGGTTTACATATCACAGGACCAGGTAACATAACAATTACAGGAGGAACAACAAATGGAAACACTGCTGCTAATGAAGGTGGTGGTTTATGGAATGGTTCTGGTATTATGACACTTATCGATCATACGGTTGATGGTAACACAGCGTCAGGTAATGATGCAACTGTTCCAGGAGCAGCTGGTGGTGGTGGTATTTTTAATGAAGGTGGTACACTTGATATTTCAGGGTCAACTTCAATTACAAATAATATTGCAGATGGTGCACAATCAACAGGTGGTGGTATATTAAATGCTGCAGGTACGCTTACAGCAAATGGTACTTCAATAATGAATAACACTTCAAACAGAGCAGGTGGAGGAATTGAAACTAATGGAGGTGGAGCAGTATCGCTTACAAATGTTGTTTTAAATTCTAATGAAACTGGTGTTGTTACTGGAGCTGGAGCACCTGGAAACGGTGGAGGTTTACACGTGAGTGGAAACAGTGACGTTACAATAAACGGTGGTACTGTAGAGAATAATATTGCTGCGTTAGAAGGTGGCGGATTATGGAACGGTTTAGGTTTAATGACTGTAGATGCTGTTAATATAGAAAACAATACTGCCAATGGAGATGCTGCTGATGATGGTGGTGGTGGAATCTTTAATAATGGAGGTTCGGTAACTGTACAAAACGGAACAGTAATTACAAGTAATCTTGCAGCAGGAGCAGCAGGTTCTGGTGGTGGAATTCAAAACGTCGCTGGAGGTATAATTACAGTTTCTAATGCATCTGTGAGTGGTAACCAAGCCAACAGAGCAGGTGGTGGAATTGAAGATAATTCTACTCTAGCTAGTGGTACGATAATATTAACAAACGCTAATTTAGATAATAACTCAGCAGGTGCTGCACCAGGAAATGGTGGAGGACTTCACATTACGGGACCAGGAAATGCAATCATCTCTGGAGGTACAGTTAATGGAAATATTGCTGCATCTGAAGGTGGAGGTTTATGGAATGGTTCAGGAACTATGACAGTTGATGGCGCTACAGTAGATAACAATACTGCAAATGGTGATGCTGCTGATAATGGTGGTGGAGGTATCTTCAATAATGGAGGTATATTAATTGTTCAAAATGGATCAGTTATTAGTAATAACGATACTGGAGGAGCTGCTGGTTCAGGTGGTGGAATTCAAAATGTAGATGGAGGATCTGTTTCAGTGAACGATTCGTCAATCACAGGAAATGTTTCTAATAGAGCTGGTGGTGGTATAGAAGATAACTCAACAAATGGAGTAGGAACTATAACACTGGTAAATGTAATATTAGATAATAATTCAACAGGTTCTGCGCCAGGAAATGGTGGAGGATTACATATCACAGGTCCAGGTAATTCTACAATTACAGGAGGTACCGTAAACGGTAATATTGCCACAAGAGAAGGTGGAGGATTATGGAATGGTTCTGGAGTTATGACTTTAGATGCTGTTACAATTGATTCTAACTTAGCTCAAGGTGATGCTGCAGATGATGGTGGAGCTGGTGTATTTAATAATGGAGGAACTTTAAATGTAACTAACGGTACAGTGATTTCTAATAATACTGCAACTGGAGCTTCAGCATCTGGTGGAGGTTTATTGAGTACTGCTGGTGACGTAACAGTTACAAACTCTACTTTTAACGGAAACTCAGCAAATAGAGCTGGTGGAGCAATAGAACTTATTGACGGAACATTAACTTTTATGAATTCTACAATGAGTGGCAATGATGTTAATGGTGGAGCAGGAACTCCAGCGCCAGGAAATGGTGGTGGTTTTCATGTTACTGGTACTTCAGGAACCGTTACAATATCTACAAGTACAATAACTGGTAATGCAGCTGCAAATGAAGGTGGTGGATTATGGAATCAAAACGGTACTGTAATGAATGTATCTACGTCTACTATAGATAATAATACTGCAGGCGAAGGTGGTGGAATTTATAATAATACAGGTTCTATAACTACAGTTATGACAAGTACAATTTCTGGTAATTCAGCATCAATTTCTGGTGGAGGAATTACTAATGATGGTGCAAGTTTAGATTTAAATGCTGTAACAGTTGCACAAAATACTTCTGCTTTAGGTGGAGGAATTGATGCTGTTAATAACGTGACATTAAAAAACACTATTGTTGCTTTAAATACAGCTGCTACTGGTACTGATGTGTCAGGTACATTAACTTCTAACGATTATAATTTAATTGGAAACGATGATTTGGGAGTTTTTACAACACAAGCAAATGATTTAGAGGGTGTTGATCCAGTTGTTGGTCCGTTGCAAAATAATGGAGGTACAACGTTAACACATCAATTATTAAATGGTTCTCCTGCTTTTGATGCAGGTGATTCGGCAGATACATTTGCAGATCAAATTGGGCAAGCTGTTTTTGGAGCTTCTAGAGATATTGGAGCTTATGAATCTCAAATAACTTTATCTGTTGATGATTTTAATTTATCGACTGAATTAACAGTATATCCTAACCCAACAAAGGGAATATTTAATATTGAGATAGGAAACACAATAGCTAGTGATGTTAATTTGAAAGTTATTTCTATAACTGGTAGAATTGTTAAAGAAACTACATTGTCTTCTGGTTTAAATACAATTGATATTAATGGTATGGCATCAGGTCTTTATATCTTGAACTTAACTTCAGGAAATAATTCTGTAACTCATAAATTAATCTTAGAATAGTGAGTTAGTCCTAACTAATTCTATTTATAAAAAGCCACCGAAAGGTGGCTTTTTCTATATTAGAAAACTTTATTTGCAATTTGCACGTATATAGAATTAGACATTAAAATTTAAACCCCAATTTTTATGAAAACAAAATTTTTAACATTCGTACTTTTTTTAAGTTGTTTAGCCTTTAGTTACGCTCAGGATGAGGATAAACAAAAATCTAATGCAGGAATTAAAGGAGGATACAATTTAGCAGCAGTAACATTTGATGGAGAGGATGAAACTGGTCAAAGACATAGTTTCCATATTGGTATTTATGGAGAATCATTTATAAGTGATAATTTTTCTATCCAGCCTGAACTAATATATTCTCAACAAGGTTATGAAATAAGCAATAGTAGCGGGACATTTACTCAAAAATTAAATTACATTAATTTGCCTATCATGCTTAAAGTTTATCCTAGTAATAACTTTTTCTTAGAAGCAGGTCCACAAGTGGGTTATGCAATTTCTCATAAAGAAGAGTTTGATAGTAATTTTAACTTATTTGATACCTCTCAAGAGTTTGATCCTAATAGTTTTGATTATGGTGTGAATTTTGGCGCTGGCTTTAAAACTAATAATGGTGTAAGTTTAGGTGTGAGATATCATTTAGGATTAGGAGATATTTATGATGAAGGAAATCCTAAAAATAGAGTATGGCATTTCTCTATAGGTTTTGATCTATAACTCCCAAAAAAATATAGCACTAAAAAGGCTCAAGATTATTTCTTGAGCTTTTTTTGTAAGTATCATAAAACCTAATGGGATGAGATAACGTAGATTGAATATGATAAAGACAATAATTAGCACAATTATATTAGGAATTCTAAGTTTGAGTTTAAATGCTCAAAAAATAGATAATTTAATATCATTTAGAACTATTGATAATGACACGTACTTTAGATTTAATTATGATAATGATTATTTTGCTGCCAGTGATGAAAATTATACTCAAGGCTATAGCCTAGAATTTGTTTCTCCTTTTTTTAGTAAAAATCCTATTAATCATATACTTATTAAACCTAACGATTATAGTTTAAGGTATGGGATAATGGTTGAGCATATTGGGTATACTCCAAATAATTATGATTTGCCAGAGATACAATATGGAGATAGACCATTTGCTGCAGCAATAATGTTAAAAAGTAGTATAATAGCATTAAACACAAATAAGAAAACAAGGTTACATTCTTCTTTAAATTTAGGTCTCATTGGTCCTGGCGCTTTTGGCGAAGAAATGCAAGTAGAAATTCATAAAGCTACGGGTAATAAAACTCCTAGAGGTTGGCGTCATCAAATTAAAAACGATGTCGTTTTAAACTATAATTTTGGAATAGAAAAGCAGGCTTTACAAATGGCTAATTTTTTAGCTCTACAAGTAGAATCTAATGTTAATGTTGGGACTTTATTTACAAACCTTTCGGTTGGATCGAGTGTAGTAGTAGGTAGGTTTAACAATGTCTTTTCTTCCGAAGAAAAAAATAAAAATTTTCAACTCTATACGTATGCACAACCTATTGTTAAACTTGTAGGTTATGATGCAACCTTACAAGGCGGATTAATTAATAGGAAGAGTCCTTATACCATTGCATCAAATGATGTTAACCGATTAACATTTCAGTTTAACTATGGTATTGTTTTGCAAACAAAAACACTATATTTTGAATATACTCGCTCTAGTTTAACAAAAGAGTTTGACTCTGGAGATAGTGCAAAATGGGGAGGGATTCGTATTGGTTTTACGTTTTAAAATTGCCCTTTACGAGTAATAGCTTGCTGTATATGTGCTAAATGATGATTGCTATGCCAAGCGTAAGTACCAATGGTTTCATCAATACGAAAACGTTTACCATGCTCAGGATGTATAAATTCTCTTGAGAGTTCTTCTTCGGAAATATGCCTTAATAATTGACCTAATTTAGCATGAAGCCCTTTTAGTAAACACAAACTATGCTCAATGTTATCATCATTACTATCTATGAGTGTAGCCCATCGATCTTCGTAATATGGTCTAATGGTTGGGGAATTTTCGGTGAGCGCTAATTTAAATCTTATAATACTGTTAATATGGCTATCAGCACAATGATGAACAACTTGTTTGATGCTCCAGCCTTTTGGTCTGTATTGCCAATTTAATTGTTCTATAGATAGGTTTTTTGTCGCTTTTTCAATTTCCGAAGGGAAACGTTCTATAGTTGTAATCCAAGTGTTTATTATTTCCAAAGATATAATACTCGGTTTTTGAAATTCTCCAATTGGGAAACGTAATTTATATAATTCTTCTGTAGTCATAATTGTTGCTCTAAAATCGCACTCTAAAACTAATATTTGGCGTGATGCCTAATGATAAGTTATTTACTGTAATGATATCTCCTTGATCGTTTTTTAGATAGTAAGTGTTAATTACATTTTTTCTATCAAAGAGATTCCAAATGGAAGCTCCAATGGATGCATCTAATTGATTAGAAAATTTTAATTGATAGGTTGTAGATATATCTGTTCTAAAATAATCGCTTATTTTAGTACTGTTAGGAGTTGCGAAATTTATTGCTGATGACGATTGGTCTTCTGTTGATAAAGGGATAGTTTGTGGTCTGCCAGAATGCCAATTAAAACCGAAAGCTACTTTTAAATTATTAAAGTCGTATGTGCTTGCAAAAGTTAGAGCATGACGTACATCTATATTGTTAGGAAAAGGGTTGCCATTATTTAAATTATCAAAAATATAGTCGTTTTTACTATATGAGTAACTTAACCAAGTGCTAAAATAATCAAACTGTTTATTGATTAAGAAGTCGATACCTTTAACCTGAAATTTACCAATTTCTTCTGCAAATTGAAATTGATTTTGAAATCCTTGACTTTGGGATGTTATACCTTCTACATCTTTTATAAATGCCTCTAAGCTAATTAGTAATTTGTTTTTATTATAATGTATTCCTGCAGCAGCTTGCACACTCTTTATTATTGGTATATTATCGTTATTAGATAAAATCCAACGTCGTTTTTCTATGCCAAGAAAATCATTTTGTAAATCTATTACTTGAGACGTGGTTTGACTTTTTAATTCAGCTAGAAATTCTAATCTAAAATCATTATTTAATTTATGACTAACAGATAGTCTAGGCTCAGTAAAAAACTCAGAAAACTTCTCAATAAAATTAGTTCTTAACCCAATTCTAGCATAGGTGTTTTTATTTGCTGAGGTAAACTCTGCCTCACCATAAATAGAATGTGTTCGTACCACCTCTTTTATAAATTGCTCTGTGTCTGGATTGTCTGTGTCTTCGGCATTGCTTATAATAACTTCGCTAAATTGATAACCACCATGTAATTTTAAATTATCATCTATGTGATTGGTTGCGTTAATTTTTAATCCTAAATCATTAACTCTGTTATCTTGGTTAATACGTTGGTCATTGGCGACGTTATAATTTGTTGCTTTTAAATCGTAATTGGTGTAATAAAATTGCGCTGTAGTGGTAATTTTACTATTCCAGTATTTTAGGTATTCAAAACCTGTAGCAAAATTGCTTTGTTCTAATTCATTTAGCAATGCTGTGTTTATATCATCATTAGCTTTTTGGTCATAGGTCAACTTATTATTTATAGTTAAAAAATTAAATCTAAATTGATCTTGGTCTGTTATGTCATATAGAAATTTTGTTGCTATGTCATAAAAGTAAAAGCGCTCGTTATTAGATATGACTTCGGAATTTCCTTGTTGCGGATTTACAAAATCACTATCCTGAAACACACGTTGCAAATATTGATCGTAGGTTGGAGTAAAAATAAAGTCGGTTACAGATCGTCTTACCGAAACTTGAATTTCTGCTTTTTCATCTAATGGTACTTTTGCAAAACCATCTGTATGAATAAGATTAAAACCTGCTCCTGCCTTAAACTCCTGATCTAAATTATTAGATAATTGCATATCTATAACACTAGAAACACCATCACCAAATTTAACACTCGTACCGTTTTTAGATATATTAACTTCTTTGGTTAAATAAGGATTAAATGCAGAGACTAATCCAAAAAAGTGTCCAGATTGATACATCTTTATACCATCCCATAAGATTAGATTTTGGTCATGTGTGCCACCTCTAATGTTAATGTTTGAGATACGTTCATCTACACTAATTATTCCTGGTAAGAATTGGATACTTTGTAATATATCTGGCTCTAAAAGACCAGGTAATATCCCAAAATCTTGGGTTTTGATATTAATTTTTCCATCACTTTTTTTAGAAATTCCTTTAGTTAAATAGTTGGTCACTATTACCTCTTCAAGCTTTTGTGTAATAAAGTTGCTAAATGGATTAGATCGTTTAGATATAATGACACTTGTATCATTAATGAGTATAAAATCTAAATTTGTTTGATTTTTTAAATACTCTAACGTGTCTTCTAGTGATAAAGTTTCCGCAGGAAATATTACAGTTTTATTTTCTACAGTTTGGTCTAAATAGGTGAAATTAATATTAAATCGCGCTTCTAGTATTGAGAGTACTTTGGTGAGCGCAAGTTCGTTTTTTGAATTTGATTGAGCAAAACTGCTGTGCAAACTCAAAAATAATAAAATTATAAAAAGATAGATTACACCTTTTTTATTCACGTTCTAGTTTAATGATATTATCCGTTTTACTATACTTTAATTGCAAAGGTAAAGTAATAGATTTTAAGGCAAATTCAATATCATTATGTATAAAACTTCCAGTGAAATTTTGAGTACCATCGATGTTTTTAAGCTCAATATTTACATCGTATTGTCTTTCAAACTCAGCGATAACCTCACGATAAGGTATGCTTTTAAAAGTACTTTTATGGTCTAACCATGATGGGTGTTTTAAATTTTCTTTTTCGGTAGCAATATATTTCCCATCAATAATTAAAAAAGTGTCTCCTGGAAGGAGAGTTATATTTTTTTCTTCGGAATTTACTCCAACTTTTCCTTCATAGCATATTACTTCAAAAAAGTTAGTTCGTTGCTTAACATTAAATTGAGTACCCAGAACTGTAACTGTTCCCATACTGGTTTCTACATCAAATTGTTTTCCTTTTGCAACTTTAAAAAAAGCTTCTCCTTCTAACGATATCTTACGACTATCATCCCAATTAGATTTATTAAATGTTAGTGATGACATCGCATTTAATTCTACTTGCGACGCATCTGGTAAAGCAAGAGATTTATGTTGTGATGCAAGCGTGTTTGATGTTGTGTCTAGAGTTGTTGTATAGAAGTAAATACCAAAACAGATTACTAAAATTGCTGCAATTTTAGACAACGTTGATAACAACTTTATTGGTTTCTTTTTTGTTGAATTTATGGTTGTCCATATGTGTTCTAAAGCATTGTCATCATTAAATGAGTTTGCTTTAAAACCACCAATTTCGGCATCTAATTTGATTAAATCATTATAATCATCAAGTTGCTTAAAAGCTTCAAGCTCTTGGTCATTTAGGTCATGATCTAACCACTTTTGTATGAGGTTTTCTTTTTTCATTGGGTACTATTCAGCCATATAACAAACTACTAATAAAAAATCCTACCCTAACATGAATATTAGTTGTAAATAATTTTATAGTAAGGTAGTTTTAAAGTTCTTCAATATCTTTTCTTAACTTTTTTAGAGCACCATAAATTCGTTTTTCTACTGCTTTTGTAGAAATATCTAATAATGCAGCAATTTCTTTAAACCGTTTACCTTCAACTCTATTCATTAAAAAAGCAACACGTTGTGCCTCTGTTAATCCTGCAATAGCTTTTTCTAGTTTTGCTCTGTACTGTTTTTCTTGAAGTAGAAACTCTGGATTTATATTCGTGCTATTTTTTGTTAATATTTTGCGATGCTTTAATACAACTTTTTGATGTGCAAATTCATTGAGCATTAAATTATTAGCAGTTGTAAATAAAAAACTTTTTGCCTTGTCTTGTGGGATTTTAGCACAATTTTCCCACAATTTTACAAACGCTTCTTGCATTTTGTCTTGTGGATTTAACTGACTTCCAAACTTATAGTACAAAAAATCATGTAAATCTTTAGAGTATTTTCTAAAGATAGATGAGAATAGATTCTCTTCGCAAATATGGTCTTTAAGCGGTTTAGACATATTGTTTTGGTTGAGGCTAAGTTATAAAATTTAATGAAGTAGATAATAATAGGTAGGTATTTTATGTGTTTAATTGTTCTATTTAAAATATAAGTTATCGTTTGATTACTTAACAGTTAGTTTTAGTTTTTAGTTGGTTAAAAAAGGATTGTTGGTCATAGCAATCCTTTTTTGTGTTTAATTTTGATTTGCACTTCATAAATACATCACAAATCGCTAAATTTGTGCCTTTAAAATTCTACAAGAATATGTTTAATAATTTAAGTGAAAAGTTAGATAAAGCGTTACACGTACTAAAAGGTCATGGTAGCATTACAGAAGTAAACGTTGCAGAAACCTTAAAAGAAGTTCGTAGAGCACTTTTAGATGCCGATGTTAACTTTAAAATAGCCAAAGAATTTACCAATAGAGTAAAGGAAAAAGCTTTAGGACAAGATGTTTTAACAAGTTTACAGCCAGGTCAATTAATGGTAAAACTTGTAAAAGATGAGTTGACAGAGTTAATGGGTGGAGATGCCGAAGGTATAAATCTATCTGGTAACCCAACCGTTATTTTAATGTCTGGTTTACAAGGTTCTGGTAAAACAACCTTCTCAGGTAAATTAGCAAATTATTTAAGAAACAAAAAAACAAAAAAACCTTTATTAGTAGCCTGTGATGTTTATCGTCCTGCTGCAATTGATCAATTACATGTTGTTGGAGAGCAATTAAAGATTGACGTTTACAGTGATAAGGGTAATAATGATCCTGTAGCCATTGCTCAGGCTGGTATAGCTCATGCCAAACAAAATGGACATAACGTAGTTATTATTGATACTGCTGGTCGTCTTGCTGTTGATGAAGCTATGATGGATGAAATCTCTAACATACACAAAGCAATCCAACCACAAGAGACATTGTTTGTTGTAGATTCTATGACAGGACAAGATGCTGTAAATACTGCTAAGGCATTTAATGATATATTAAATTTTGACGGTGTTATCTTAACTAAATTAGATGGTGATACTCGAGGAGGAGCAGCAATCTCTATTAAATCTGTTGTAAATAAACCAATTAAATTTATTGGTACAGGTGAAAAGATGGAAGCAATTGATGTCTTCTATCCATCACGTATGGCAGACCGTATTTTAGGGATGGGTGATGTTGTGTCTTTAGTAGAAAGAGCACAAGAGCAATATGATGAGGAAGAAGCTCGTAAAATTCAAAAGAAAATTGCTAAAAATCAATTTGGTTTTGATGATTTCTTGAAGCAAATACAGCAAATCAAGAAAATGGGTAACATGAAAGATCTTATTGGTATGATTCCTGGCGCAGGAAAAATGATGAAAGATGTAGATATTGATGACGACGCATTTAAAGGAATTGAAGCTATCATTCACTCAATGACACCAGAAGAACGTTCTACTCCAGCAATTATAAATGCAAGTAGAAAGAAAAGAATTGGTAAAGGGTCAGGAACATCTGTACAAGAAGTAAACCAGCTCCTAAAACAATTTAATCAAATGAGCAAAATGATGAAAATGATGCAAGGTGGTAAAGGAAAAGCCATGATGCAAGCAATGAAAGGCGCAAGATAATATCTTACGCTTTTTTTTTTGATATAGAACAACATAACACAACACAACACATTCCTATTAAAAATGACAATTCTAGACGGTAAAAAAGTAAGCAACGACATTAAAAACGAAATTAAGCAACAGGTTGATAAAATGAAGGCTAAAAACGAGAAAGTACCTCATTTGGCTGCAGTTATTGTTGGTAATGATGGAGCAAGTTTAACCTATGTTGGTAGTAAAGTTCGTGCTTGTGAACGTGTAGGATTTGAGTCTACTATGGTGAGGCTTTCTAATACAACTAGCGAAATAGAGTTGTTAGACAAAATTGAAGAGCTAAATCAAAATGATGATATAGACGGGTTTATCATCCAATTACCGCTTCCACCGCAAATTAATACCCAAAAAGTATTGATGGCAGTAGATCCAAGTAAGGATGTAGATGGGTTTCATCCCGAAAACTTCGGAAAAATGGCTTTAGATATGAGTACATTTATTCCTGCAACTCCATTTGGTATTTTAGAGCTTTTAGATCGTTATGGTGTTGAAACAAAAGGTAAACATACAGTCGTTATTGGTAGGAGTCATATAGTTGGACGTCCTATGAGCATATTAATGGGACGTAAAGGTTTTCCAGGAAACTCAACTGTTACTTTAACACATAGTCACACAAAAAATATAACACAAATTACTTCTCAAGCAGATATAATTATTTCGGCTTTAGGTGTTCCAAATTTTTTAAAGGCAGAGATGGTTAAAGATGACGCTGTCATTATAGACGTTGGTATAACGAGAGTCCCTGATGATTCTACACCAAAAGGCTATAGAATTACAGGAGATGTAGATTTTGATAATGTAAGTAAAAAAGCGAGTTACATAACTCCAGTGCCAGGTGGAGTAGGACCAATGACGATTGCAATGCTTCTTAAGAATACCTTATTAGCGAGAGAGCAGCGCATGTAACTTAAATCTCTAGAGTAAATTAAATGCATCTTTTATTATTTTATATTGCAGTATGATTTTGATAATTACTACTGCAATAGATCGTGTGTTAATATTAAGTTTAGAACATCTATTACCTATTGGCTTAGCATTTTGTTTTGCAGTAGCTTTAATTATGTATGCTAAGCGTATTTCTTCGGAAAATCAGCAACGTATCATACATTATCTCGCCATTTTTATTTCGGTTACGGTAATTACATTTCATGTTTATAGAATGTTTTCTACACCCTATAATATTAGAACAGATTTACCACTTTATTTATGTAGTCTCTTAGCAATATTAATTCCGTTTTATACATATTATAAGAAGTATTGGATGTTCGAAATTTTAGTATTTTGGATTATTGCAGGAACTTTACAAGGTGTAATCACACCAGATATTGCAGATGGATTTCCTAGTTTGGATTACTTTAGATATTGGATTGTACACTTAGGTTTGCTAACTGTAATGTTCTATAGTGTTTTTGTGTTTGAGCTAAAACCTAAATTGAAAAGTGTGTTTAAATCATTTCTGGCTCTACAAGTTTATGTACTATTGATGGTTGCAATTAATAATCTTCTAGATGCAAATTATTTTTATTTGAATAGAAAACCAGCATCTGCTTCGGTATTAGATTATTTTGGAGATTGGCCTTATTATATTATTGTGGCTCAGTTGATTATAATTCCGTTATTTCTCTTAATTTATTTGCCTTTTTATATTTCCGAAGTAAATAAAAAATCACTTAGCAAATAATTGATTGAGATCTTTAAAAGCTTTAAACTCAAGAGCGTTTCCTGCAGGATCTAAAAAGAACATAGTAGCTTGTTCTCCTACGAGACCTTCAAAACGTATGTAGGGTTCTATTATGAAATTTACTTTACTAGCTATAGATTTTGAAAATTCTTGAAATGTGTCCCATGGAAGTACAACTCCATAATGCGGTACAGGAACAGATTTGCCATCTACAGGGTTGGTGACGAGGTCTTCATTAGATTTTTCTTTATAATGAATTACTAATTGATGACCAAAGAAATTAAAATCTACCCAATGCTCACTACTACGACCTTCTTCGCATTTTAAAATATCTCTATAAAAAGTTCTGCATTGTTCTAAATTATGAACAGGAATTGCAATATGAAAAGGAGAAAGTGCAGTACTCATAGCTTAATTTGATGGTTTGCCATCTTTTCTATTTTTAAGCATAGAAACTCCTGCTAAAAAGAAGATGCCTCCAAGAATAGTCATTGCCCATGGGTTTAGATTCACAATTGTATTTCCAAAAAGTCCAAGAACACCAAAAACGAGTCCTATCATACCACCAAAGGTTAAAACTAAAGCTAAAATTTTAATCATAATAATTGTAAAATTGATTAGAGGGCTAAATTATGAAAAAATAAAGGGTTTTAGAAAATTATTTGAGGTCAGGTCTTACACATTCAATTTTCCAAAAAGCATATGTTGTAGTTTCTGTTTTATCTACCCATTCACCAATCCATTTATAACCTTTATCATTTATATCATAAAATGTTAATCTAGAGAAACCATCTGTTCCGTTAGGTGCTTTTTGGTCTTTATATAAAACGATGTTTCCGTTTTTGGATGTATTGCCTTCCCAAGTTGAGAGCGTTGAGGTAGGTGAGGCAGATGCGTAATAATGTACATACCATTTGCTACTGTCTGCATTAAATTGTCTTATACTACCAGAATGATTGCCATCTGTTTTTAGGGTTTCCATCTTGTACAGCCATTCCGTTCATGATGTATTTCCATTTCCAGGTCATATCTATTGGTTTTGCCCAAGTACCATCTTGTTTTCTTGATGTAGATTTACATTGACATAAACCAATTAAAGCCTGATAATCTTTTGTTTGCTTAGGTGCTAAAGGATTTACATTTCCGAAGGGAAAAGATTTAGAAGTGTCGTAATCATATTGAGAAAAACCAAAAACCGAAAATAAAAGCAGAAAAACTAAAAGTCGCATAGGAGTTGTTTTGTTTAAAGTTAACAACGCGATTTAAAGTTCTAATTAGGTTTATGAATTAATTAACAGCATGATAGTGTACTATTTATTCTTGTTTGCTTGATATGTTTTAGTTGAAGAGGCTAACAAATTATTTAATTCTTTAAACTCTTCTTTGGTGAGCTCTCTGTATTCTCCAACTGGCATATCTAATTCAATATTCATAATTCGGATACGTTTTAGAGTTTCAACCTCGTATGTTAAATACTCACACATACGACGTATTTGCCTATTTAAACCCTGAGTTAAGACAATGCTAAAGGTTTGAGAATTTATGCGCTTAACTTCGCATTTTTTGGTGGTTTTTTCTAATTCTTCTAAATAAATACCTCCAGACATACGTTGGATAAACGTTTGTGAAATTGGTTTATCTACGGTAACAATATATTCTTTTTCGTGATTATTGCTTGCTCTTAGTATTTTGTTTACAATATCTCCATCATCTGTTAAAAGAATTAAACCTTCACTGGGTTTGTCTAATCTACCAATAGGAAAAATTCGTTTAGGATAATTAATAAAATCAATGATATTATCTTTTTCAACGCGAGTATCTGTTGTACAAACAATCCCTACAGGTTTGTTAAAGGCTAAATAGACAAACTCTTGTTTGGTGTTTTCAATGCGCTTTCCATCTACATGAACTATATCAGTTGGCGCTATTTTTGTACCCATTTCTGGCACAACGCCATTTATAGTAACACGACCTGCATCAATAAGTTTATCTGCTTCTCTACGTGAGCAATAACCTACTTCGCTTAAAAATTTGTTGATTCTTTTTAAATTATCTGACATGCAGCAAAATTACAAAACTAAGTTGTTAAGTCATTTAAATTTTTTAGCAAAAGCTAAAGACGTAATTACTGTTGTATAAAATCTATAATATGATTATGAACTTCATCATTTCTTAATCCATGACCATAACCCTCGGTAGTAATGAGTTTAGAATTTTTATAGAAATTTTTAAAATCTTCGGCATCGTTATAAGGGATAATTTTATCTTTCTTATCATGTATTAATAAACCATTTACTGTGGTTTTTTCTAAAAAGCGTGCAGCATTAAAATAATCTGGTTTCTCATTAAAACGTTCAAAAACAAGAGTATTCATGGTATTAGATACTCTAGAATTATAATTCATCATAGCTACATATCTACCAAAAACACCTACAAAATTTGAGGGTGCACCAAGTAGCACTAATTTGTTTACAGTGGGTAATTGGTATTTTTTCTGAAAAAAAGCAGTTGCCATTCCTCCAACCGAATGTCCTACAATAATATTAGCTTTAAATTTTTTTGCTACAATATGAATGCATTCTGAATATAATACTGCGTTAAAAAGGCGTCCGCTAGAATTACCATGAGCAGGAGCATCTAATGCCACAACATTATAATCTAAAGCTTTAAGTTTAGTAATAAGTTGTTTCCATCTTACTGTATTACTTTCCCAACCATGAGCTAATAACACGGTTTCTCTCTTACCCAACCATCTATAAGTCATGATATTGATACCTTCGTAATCTATGTCTTCTAGAAAAGCGGTTTGTAGAAAATCTTTATCTGTTTCTCTTAATTTTATTCGTCTAGGTTTAGAAAAGAGGTTTAATGCCATTTTTCCTGCCAAACGAGGAGAGATATAACTTATTAGATTTATAAATGAACCTATAGTTTTTATTATAATATTTTTCATTTACTCTTCTCTGTTTACCAAATTCATAGAAAAGGCAGGAGTGCAAATTGCAATATATTCACAAGCAATAGTGAATGGGTTTGAATATTGAACTCGTGTGTTTTTTTCAATTTTAATAGATTGTCCTGCTTCTAAAACAACAGTTTCATCTTCTATTATAAATTGCTTTTTACCTTTTATAATATAGGTGTATTCATCAAACGCAGGCGTTTGAAAAGGTTCGCTCCAGCCAGCTGGTGCAATCATATGTGCGATGCTAAGTTGTGAGTTGCCATCTGTTGCATTGCCAAAATGCTCTTCTATGACTTTACCATCTGTTGTAGGAACTACAAATGGTGCGTCTTGGATTTTATACTTTTTCATTTAAATAGTGTATGATCCCTAAACTGGTTATTAATTTAAAATTTATGACTTAATAGCTATATGAAGTCAATGGTTTAATTTGGTGACCTTATTTAAGAGGTTTCTTTTTAATGGTACCTCCTCTAAGGTCTTTAACTACATTCATTATGATGAAAGCTTTTTTGTCTATTTTATCAATTTCAGTATTAAGCTTTGGTAATTCTAGTCGTGTTATAATGATATAAATTACAGATTTGTCATAATGTGAATTCTCATTTCTATAACCACCTTTTGCTGGGTAAATTGTACAAGCACGTTCTAATTTTTCGGTTAGAACTTTTCTTATATCATCATGAAAATCTGAAATTATGGTAACACCAATATATTCTTCTACACCATCTACAACAAAATCAACTGTTTTTGCAGCTGCCAAATAAGTGAGTATGGCATACATGGCAACTTCTATGGATAGCACATAAGCACCAAATGAAAAGATGATAATGTTTATTAATAATAATACATCACCTATTGAAATTCCTAATTTTCTACTTAAAAAAATTGCAAGAACCTCTGTACCATCAATAACACTACCTCCTCTAATCGCCAAACCAATACCTAAACCTAAAAAGAAGCCACCAAAAATTGCTATTAGTAATTTATCTTCTGTAATTACGGGATAATCAACAAAATGAACTACTAATGCTAAACAGGTAATTGCAATAATACTTTTTAAAGCAAATTTTTTGCCTATAGTTTTTGTAGCTAGCAATATAAAAGGCAAATTGACTACGATTAACAATATACCAAGTGAAATTGAGGTAATATTTTGTATTAATAATGAAATACCAGTTGCTCCTCCATCAATAAAATGATTAGGTAACAAGAAACCTTTTAAACCAAATCCTGCAGCAAATACACCTACAGCAATAAAGAGATACTCTTTAATAGCATGTATAAGTTCTACATGTAGACTTTTAACAATAGGGTTTATTTGGGTTTTGGTTATAGGAGTAGTAGACGACTTATTCTGAAGTCGTTTTTGAGCTATATTTACCAGTATTTTTGAAATAAATGGATTCATAGTTTTTTACTGGTCTTATAATCTTCTTTTTAAGATTACCAATGTATTATAAAATACTTCACCTTTGCGTCATCTGGTATTTGAACAGGCTCAATATTGAGAGTCATATCAAATCTTAAATTAGCTGGTAATTCTTTTTTATCTATAGTAAACGACGCATTAATTTCATTAACCGAAATTACTACTGAGTTTATAAGATTATTTATACTAGAAATTTTATACGCATCCTTAATCTCTTTAAATGTACTTAACGTAGAGATCTGCTTTTTGGTTTTATATTTTTCACTTATAATTTGAATACTTTCAATCACAGAAGTAGAATCGAGTACCTGCTGAGGTGTAAGACTTAAAAGTTTTTTTCCTTCGGAAGAATAGACCTCAATGTCGTTGTTTTGACCCGTAAATTCGTCTCCTTTAATTGAGCCCATTACTATAGAATCTTGAGCAAAGACTAATTTTAAATCTTTAACTTGTGTAGAATCTGTTAAGAGGCCAATACTTTGTTTATTTATTAAAAAAGGGTTTTGTTCTTTTTCAGTAGTGCAATTTAAAAGCATCACTGCTAAAGCAATAACAATTAATAAGTTTTTCATATTAATTCTAAAAAATGTGTAAAATGATTTATGTATTATTTAAGCATTTTGGTTAAAATACCAAGAACGCTTCTAATAACCGTTGGGCTTGTCAAAACTTTAACTATTGGGTTTTGACGCGTACTTCTACTTCGAGACCTAGAGGCACGTTGTTTGCTTTCGGCTTTTTCGAGTTTTTCTTTCTCTAAGCGTGCTTTTTCCTTAGCTTCTTCGGCCTCAGCAATTTCAATTTTTTTATTGAGCATCTCATAAGCACTTTCTCTATCAATCTCCTCATTATATTTTTTTGCGAGTTTTGATTTTGCAAGCAATCCGCCTAACTCTCCATCTGTTAATATATCCATCCTACTCATAGGTGCTCTCATCATTGTAGCAGCCAGAGGTGTAGGTTTACCTTTTTCATCTAAAGCAGATACTAAAGCTTCTCCAATACCCAATGAGGTAAGCACATCTGCAGTATCATAAAAGTTAGTGTCAGGATAATTTTGAGCAGTTAATTTAATAGCTTTTCTATCTTTTGCAGTAAAAGCTCTTAAAGCATGTTGTACTTTTAAACCCAATTGGCCTAAAACTGCTTCTGGTACGTCTGTTGGGTTTTGAGTTACAAAATATAAACCAACACCTTTACTTCTAATTAACTTTACAATACTCTCTATTTGACTTAGTAATGCTTTAGACGCTTCGTTAAAAATTAAATGAGCTTCATCAATAAACATAATAAGTTCTGGTCTACCACTATCTCCTTGTTCAGGAAAAGTAGAGTAGATTTCGGCTAAAAGACTCAACATAAACGTAGAAAACAGTTTTGGTTTATCTTGTATATCTGTTAAACGTATAATGTTAATGTAGCCTTTACCGCTATCATCTACACGAAGTAAATCATCAACTTCAAAAGAGGTTTCTCCAAAAAACAGCTCACCACCTTGTTGCTCTATTTCTACTACTTTTCTTAGAATGGCACCAGTAGATGCTGTAGAAATTCTACCATAAGCTTCTGTAAACTCTTCTTTACCTTCTTGAGTTGCGTATTGGAGTATTTTTTTAAAATCCTTTAAATCTAGCAATGGTAGTTTATTATCATCACAGTATTTAAAAATTACAGCAACAACGCCAGATTGGGTTTCGGTTAAATCTAATATTCTAGACAATAAAACGGGTCCAAACTCACTCACCGTTGCACGTAATCTAACACCATCTTGCTCAGACAATGTCATAATTTCAACAGGAAATGCTTTGGCATCAAACGGTAATCCTATTTTTTCATGACGTTCATCAATTTTAGGGTGACCAGGACTTGGTTGCGCCAAACCGCTAAGATCTCCCTTAATATCCATTAGTAAAACTGGAATACCTTTTTCGCTTAAATTCTCAGCTAAGACTTGTAACGTCTTTGTTTTTCCAGTACCAGTTGCGCCAGCAATTAAGCCATGTCTATTCATGGTTTTTAATGGCACATTTACAAAAGCGTTAGTTAAGGTTTCTCCATCTAACATTGCAGATCCTAAAGTGATATATTCACCTTTACTTTTATTTCCGTCTGTGATTTCTTTTAAAAAATCGTCCGTTCTACTCATGTGTTCAAAATTTGCATAAAAATAGTGTAATTTTAGTCAAGTATAAAATGAACTAAAATGAAAAATTTACTATTAATTATTACTTTAAGCTTTTGTTTTCAAAACATATCATGTGTAAAAAGTTCTTCGGAAATCGTCTTTCATAAATCTCACGAAGCCAAAAAAGCGCAAGCACCTTTTAGCGATGCAGTTGAAGCTAATGGATTTTTATTTTTAGCAGGACAAGTTGGTATGAATCATAAAACAAGAACGCTAGTTGAAGGCGGAATAACTGCAGAAACAAAACAATGTTTAGAAAATATTAAAGCTGTTTTAGAGTACCATAATGTTGGCTTAGATCAGGTAGTAAAGTGCACTGTGATTTTAAAAGATATAAATGATTTTGAAGCTTTTAATGAAGTTTATAAAAGCTATTTTCCGAAGAAACCTGCAAGAACAACATTTGCAGCCTCTGGATTAGCTGTTGGTTCTCGTATAGAAATTGATGTAATCGCTGTAAAGTAGTTTAACCAAAATAAATGAGAAAAAAGTAAGGTAGGTATATTCTGGTAAGTGAAAATTGAATTGATTGTATTGAAAACTGCTAACTAATCAATACATTTGCAGGCTATGACGAGAACAGAACGACAAGAGCTTATTGATAAAGGTTTGCTTTTACCTTTAATGGAAGAATTTTACACCATTCAAGGAGAAGGGTATCATAAAGGTACAGCTGCCTATTTTGTTAGAATTGGTGGTTGTGACGTAGGTTGCCATTGGTGTGATGTTAAGGAAAGCTGGTTAGCAGAATTGCATCCTCCAACCGATACACAGAAGATTGTAGATAATGCAGTACAGTATAGTAATACAATTGTGGTTACAGGTGGAGAGCCTCTAATGTGGGATATGAATCCTTTAACTACACAACTAAAAGCTAAAGGTGTACAAACACATATAGAAACTTCTGGCGCATATGAGTTATCTGGTATTTGGGATTGGATTTGTCTCTCTCCAAAGAAATTAAAGTTGCCTACAGAGAAAGTATACCAAAAAGCAAACGAGCTTAAATGTATTATTTATAATAAGGACGATTTTAAGTTTGCCGAAGAACAAGCAGCTAAGGTAAATAAAGATTGTATTTTATATTTACAACCAGAGTGGAGTAAGCGAGATAAGGTTGTACCTCAAATTGTAGATTATGTAATGGCAAACCCAAAATGGAAGGTGTCTTTACAAACACATAAATATTTAAATATTCCTTAGAAAAGAACTAAGAGTCAAATAAAAAAAGTCCCAACTTATACAAGTTAGGACTTTTTTATTTTTTACTACAAAAGCGTATTTATTTTGTAAATGGTACAGCAACTCTAACCGTGTCCCATCCTAAATTCATGTGAACACCATCTTTAGATTCTGTAAACGCAATACTAAATGCTTCTAATGATTCTTTTCCTTCTGTAACTGGTACAGTGATTCTAGCAACATCATTTTCTTGTTTATAGAAATAACTTCCCCAAACATTTAAATCTTTACTTACAATTGCAGTCCATTCTTTTTCTCCAGGAATAACATAAAATGTGTAAGTGCCAGGTTCAATTTTAGTATCACCTAAAGCCATAGTCGTATATAATGTTAATTCAGCAGCTTCATTAGCTCCAGTTCTCCATACTTCGCCATTTGGCGCTAATTTTTCTAATGTACGACCCTTAAGTTGAGGTCTGCTGTAAATTACCTTTATTAATTTGTTGGCTTCCTTATAATTAGAAGGATAAGCTGCGCCATCCATTGGACTTTTGTCTATTGGCGCAAAGTCTTGAGCGTTCATGTTTAAAGAAATAAGCATAATAAATGCCATTGCTACTGTTGAAATAATTGATTTTGTTTTCATTTTAGTTTTGAAATTTTAGTGATTAGCATAAAGATAAACCACACTGGTTTAATTTTAATGTTTAAAGTCGTAAACTGATGTTAAAGTTTACAATCTTACGGTTGTATTTTAGTTTTAACTACAAAATAGTTTCATTTATGTTAAATAATTTAAATTTTAGTTTAAATATGTAATTAATAACACTGTTTGTGTTTTATAAATGTAATACTAGTCTCATATTTGTCCTATCAATTTGAATAAAAATAAAAATTATAAAATAAAGAATAAAGATATGTGCGGAATTGTATGTGCGTTTGACCTAAAACAAAAATCAGAAGATTTAAGACCTCAAATTCTTGAGATGGCAAAAACTATTCGTCATAGAGGACCAGACTGGAGCGGAATATATAGTGATGATAAAGCAATTTTGGCTCATGAGCGTTTGGCAATTGTAGATCCAGCTTCTGGGAAACAACCATTATTTAGTCCAGATAATAAACTCATACTTGCTGCTAACGGAGAAATTTATAACCATCGCGAATTAAGAAAACAATTCCCAGATTATAAATTTCAAACCGAAAGCGACTGCGAAGTTATTTTAGCGCTATACCAAGAAAAGGGAGCAGAATTTGTGGATGAAATGAACGGAATTTTTGGTTTCGCTATTTATGATGCTGAAAAAGATGAATATTTCGTTGCCCGAGATCATATGGGAATTATTCCTTTATATATTGGCTGGGATCAAAATGGAACTTTTTATGTTGCTTCAGAGTTAAAAGCACTAGAAGGTGTTTGCACTAAGATAGAATTATTTCCTCCAGGTCATTATATGTCTAGTAAAGATGGAGAGTTCGTAAAATGGTACAATAGAGATTGGAGTGAGTATGATGCGGTTAAAGACAACGAGACTAGTATTGCAGAAGTTAAAGAAGCTCTAGAAGCAGCAGTACATAGACAGTTGATGAGTGATGTGCCTTATGGAGTTTTACTTTCGGGTGGTTTAGATAGTTCGGTGACCTCTGCAATAGCAAAAAAATATGCACAAAAACGTATAGAATCTGATGATCAATCAGATGCTTGGTATCCACAATTACATAGTTTTTCGGTAGGATTAGAAGGTTCACCAGATTTAGCTGCAGCACAAAAGGTTGCAGATCATATTGGGACAGTTCACCATGAAATAAAATTTACAATTCAAGAAGGATTAGATGCGATTAAAGATGTTATATACAACATTGAAACGTATGATATCACTACCATTAGATCATCAACACCAATGTATCTAATGGCAAGAGTAATTAAATCTATGGGTATAAAAATGGTGTTATCTGGCGAAGGAGCCGATGAGATTTTTGGAGGTTATTTATACTTTCATAAAGCGCCAAATGCAAGAGAGTTTCATGAAGAAACGGTTCGTAAATTAGATAAATTACATATGTACGATTGTTTAAGAGCGAACAAAAGTTTAGCTGCTTGGGGAATTGAAGGTAGAGTACCATTTTTGGATAAAGAATTTATGGATGTTGCTATGCGTATCAACCCACAAGACAAGATGATTAATGGAGAACGTATGGAGAAGTGGGTCATTAGAAAAGCCTTTGAAGATATGTTACCAGAAAGTGTTGCTTGGAGACAAAAAGAACAATTTAGTGATGGCGTAGGTTACAGTTGGATTGATACTTTAAAAGAAATAGTAAATAAAGAAGTAACCGATGAACAAATGGAAAATGCAAAGTTTCGTTTTCCAATACAAACACCTCAAAATAAAGAAGAATTTTATTACCGTTCTATTTTTGAGGGACACTTTCCTAGCGATGCAGCAGCAAAAAGTGTACCTCAAGAAGCAAGTGTTGCTTGCAGCACAGCAACAGCTTTAGAGTGGGATGAAGCTTTCAAAAATATGAATGAGCCCTCAGGTAGAGCGATTTCTAACGTGCATGATAAGGCTTATGCGAAAGCGTAAATAATCTTATATGTTGATTAATAGCAGAAAAGACCAATGGTAACATTGGTCTTTTTATTTGTGTAAATTGAAACATTCAGCTTTCAAAAAAAAGAGTATGACATAATAAATATCGCTTTTTTAAGGGCATTTTATGATTTATGGACGTGTTAAAATAACGACTTAGACGAATGTTGTTATTTTAGCTCATTTCCGAAGATGTTAAAAATGATTAAAATTTAATTTAAGGTGCTTTTTAGGCGATTTAAGAGCGTTTTAAGTAATTAACAAATGTTAATAATTATTGAAGTCTATCGATGAAAAGCTTTTAAAAAGCCTCGGTTTTTCGTATATTTGTTTGTACACCAAAGGATGCAACGCGCATCTTTTTTTGTGTAGTAAAGTATTAACTTTTTGTAATACAACGAGAACTAGATATTTCAAAATAATTTAAAATTTATGAGCGAGAAAAGAGAAGAGTTTAATAAAGATAATTATTCGGCAGATAGTATTCAGGCCTTAGAAGGGATGGAGCACGTGCGTATGCGTCCTTCAATGTATATTGGTGATGTTGGTATACGTGGTTTACACCATTTGGTATATGAGGTTGTAGATAACTCAATTGATGAGGCATTAGCAGGTCATTGTGATAATATTACTGTAATTATTAATGAGGATAACTCGATTACTACAGAAGATGATGGTCGTGGTATACCTGTAGATTTACATAAAAAAGAAGGTGTATCTGCATTAGAGGTTGTAATGACTAAAATTGGTGCAGGTGGAAAATTCGATAAAGATTCTTATAAGGTTTCTGGTGGATTGCATGGTGTTGGTGTGAGTTGTGTAAATGCATTATCTGCACATTTAAAAGCAACTGTTTATAGAAAAGGAGATATTTGGGAGCAAGAATATGAGCGTGGTAAAGCCATGTATCCTGTAAAAAAAGTTGGTACTACAGATAAAAGAGGTACAATTGTTACTTTTAGACCAGATCCTACAATATTTACTCAAACTCTAGAGTATAATTATGATACTCTTGCAAGTCGTTTGAGAGAATTGGCTTATTTAAATAAAGGTATTACTATTCATTTAGTAGACAAGAGAAACAAAAAAGAAGATGGTGAGTTTGAAGGAGAAACATTTCATTCTACTGAAGGTCTTAAAGAATTTATAACGTTTCTAGATGCTACTAGAGAGCCTTTAATGAAAGATGTAATTGCTTTTGAAGGTGAAAAAAATGGTGTGCCTGTTGAGGTTGCCATGATATATAACACATCTTATGCAGAAAATTTACACTCTTATGTAAATAATATTAATACACATGAAGGTGGAACACATTTATCTGGATTTAGAAGAGGTTTAACACATACGCTAAAAAAGTATGCTGAAACTTCTGGTATGTTAGACAAATTAAAGTTTGATATACAAGGTGATGACTTTAGAGAGGGTTTAACTGCTATTATTTCTGTAAAAGTACAAGAACCACAATTTGAAGGTCAAACTAAAACTAAATTAGGTAACAGAGAGGTGTCTGCCTCTGTAAGTCAGGCAGTATCTGAAATGCTGACAGATTATTTAGAAGAAAATCCTGATGATGCTAAAACTATTGTTCAAAAAGTAATTCTTGCTGCTCAAGCGCGTCATGCTGCACAAAAAGCGCGTGATATGGTACAGCGAAAAACGGTTATGAGCATTGGAGGCTTACCTGGTAAATTAAGTGATTGTTCTGAGCAAGATCCTACTAAATGTGAAATCTACCTTGTTGAGGGAGATTCGGCAGGTGGAACTGCAAAAATGGGTCGCGATAGAGCATTTCAAGCCATATTACCTTTAAGAGGTAAAATTCTTAATGTTGAAAAAGCAATGAGTCACAAGGTGTTTGATAACGAAGAAATTAAAAATATCTATACAGCTCTTGGTGTAACTATTGGTACTGAAGAAGATAGCAAAGCTCTTAACTTATCAAAATTAAGATATCATAAAATTGTAATCATGTGTGATGCCGATATTGATGGTAGCCATATTGAAACTTTAATTTTGACATTCTTTTTTAGATATATGAAAGAATTGATTGAAAATGGTCATATCTATATTGCAACACCACCATTATTTTTAGTTAAAAAAGGAGCTAAAAAAGAATATGCATGGAGTGATGAGCAGCGTTTGGCTTTAATGGAGCAATATGGAGATGGTGCAAAAATTCAACGATACAAGGGGCTTGGTGAGATGAACGCAATTCAGCTTTGGGATACAACAATGAATCCTGAGTTTAGAACTTTACGTCAAATTCAAATAGATAATAGTGCAGAAGCAGATCGTGTATTCTCAATGTTAATGGGAGACGAAGTACCGCCTCGTAGAGATTTTATTGAGAAAAATGCTATTTATGCTAATATTGATGCTTAAACATTAAATAATATTCTTAGTGCTAAAATTTATAATAAGCATATAAGATAAAGAACCAAAGTAAAAGCAACTACGTATTTATATGTAGTTGCTTTTTTCATATCAAAGTGATAAAGTTAACTCGTTTAAATGCAATTTTAAACGGTAAAATACGTTTATCTGATATCTTTTATTAATTTTGAAATCCATTTAACCTATAATATTTATGAAAAAATTAATTATAACATGTTTTATTTTTTTAGCGTCACTTCCAATAGTGGCTCAAGAAAATGTTAATGATTTACTAGCAGCTGGTATTGCAGATGCACAAAGATTTACTAAAGATTATATTGCTCCTGCATCAGAAGGATTAGCCTACGGAATAAATAACGGTTGGTTTAATAATGCTAAAGCGCCTAACAAATTTAGTTTTGAGTTGTCTATAATTGGTAATGTTGGCTTTATTAAAGATGAAAAGAAATCATTTCAAATGAACGCTGCCGATTATGAAAATATAAGATTTGAAGATGGTAGTGCATCAAAAATGGTGGCAACAGCATTAGGAGATAATGATCCAGATGTAAGGGTTATTATCACTTATGATGATCCTATCTTTGGTAGCCAAGAAACCACTTTAATTTTACCAACAGGTATTGGGTCAGAAGGAGTAGATTTAATACCAACAGGGTTTTTACAAGCTAGTTTTTCTCCATTTAAAGGCACGCAAATAAAGGGTAGATTTATACCAAAGGTAGAAACCGAAGATACTAAATTAGGGCTCTATGGTATAGGGTTGCAACAAGAATTTACGAGCTGGCTACCAGCAGATAAGGTGTTGCCAATTGCAGTATCTGGATTAGTAGCTTATACACATCTAGATGGTAGTTATGATTTTACAGACTCTGAGTTTGTTGATGGCGAAAACCAACGTGTTGAGACAGATGTTAATACCGTTTTATTACAACTTATTGTTGGTACAAAACTTAAGATTATTAATTTTTATGGAGCGGTAGGTTATATTACAGGTAATTCTACAACAGACTTGTTAGGAACCTATAGAGTTACAGATGGGTTTTTGTTTTCCGAAGAAATTAATGATCCATTTTCGGTAGAAAATGATATTTCTGGTATGAGAGGAACTGTAGGTGCAAATTTGCAACTCGGTTTCTTTAGTTTAAATGCAGATTATACCATTGCCGAATTTGATAGTGCTACGGTTGGTATTAACTTTTCGTTTTAAAGACTTTAAATAATCATAAATTATTCTAAAAGCGTAAGATAAAATCTTACGCTTTTTTCATTAGCACTGTTAAAATTTGTAATTTTGCAGTCTTAATTAACAACACAAATTTAAATATAATTAAAAATGAAAGTAACAGTAGTTGGAGCAGGAGCAGTTGGAGCAAGTTGTGCAGAGTATATTGCAATTAAAGACTTTGCTAGTGAGGTTGTAATCTTAGACATTAAAGAAGGTTTTGCAGAGGGTAAGGCTATGGATTTAATGCAAACAGCATCATTAAATAATTTTGACACCAAAATAACAGGTAGTACTAGTGATTATGCTAAAACAGCAGGATCAGATGTGTGTGTCATTACTTCTGGGATTCCTAGAAAACCAGGTATGACTCGAGAAGAGTTAATTGGTATTAATGCAGGAATTGTAAAAATGGTATCTGCTAGTTTAATAGAGCACTCTCCAAATACAATAATTATAGTTGTGTCTAATCCTATGGATACAATGACATATTTAGTTCATAAAACAACAGGTTTACCAAAAAATAAAATTATTGGTATGGGTGGAGCATTAGACTCTGCACGTTTTAAATATAGATTAGCAGAAGCTTTAGAAGCACCTATTAGTGATGTTGACGGTATGGTAATTGGTGGTCATAGCGATAAGGGTATGGTGCCATTAATTGGTAAAGCTGCAAGAAACAGTGTAAAAGTATCTGAGTTTTTATCAGAAGAGCGTATGGACCAAGTTGTTCAAGATACTAAAGTAGGAGGAGCAACACTTACTGGTTTATTAGGTACATCGGCTTGGTACGCACCAGGTGCAGCAGTATCTGCAATGGTACAAGCAATTGCATGTGATACAAAGAAGATTTTCCCATGTTCTGCCTTATTAGAGGGAGAATTTGGCTTAAATGATTTATCAATTGGTGTGCCTTGTGTATTAGGTGCTAACGGAATTGAAAAAATTGTTGAAATTAGCTTAACAGATGCTGAAAAGACAAAATTATCAGAATCTGCTGAAGGTGTTAAAGCAACAAACGGTTTATTAGAATTATAAACGTTCACTTTTTTAAATATATTTGAGGCTATCATATTAATGGTAGCCTTTTTTAATTCTTGTCACTTATGAAATACATCTACATCTTAATTTCTCTATTGTTTTTTTCCTGCGGAAATGTAACACCAAAACACAAATTCTCTATTATTTATGAATTTGAAAATCTAAAAAAACTATCTGCTAATGATAAGCAAGGCGTCATTGAAGTATTAAATAAGAGACTTGATCAATTTGCTTCAACATACACAGTAACCTTAAATAATAAACAGCAAATTCTAGTTAATTTAAGTTCAGATTTTAATTTAGGAAGAGTAAATGCAATTATTACAAATACAGGAAAGTTAGACTTTTGGCCAGTTATAAAAGCACAAGAAATTGGTGATTTTTTGATAAAAGCTAATAACTTTTATAAAAAAGACGATAATACTAAAAACCCGCTAATAGATTTAATACAAGCCAATGCTTATAGTTATGCAGGTTTATTTTCTGTAGCAAGTAAAGATACGCTTACAATAAGACGATTATTAGAAAATAAAGAGGTTAAGCAGATGTTACCTATGTCTATACGACAATCTAAATTTTTATTTGGCCTACCAGAAGAGGATGGTTTTTTACCATTATATTTAGTTAAAACTACAACCAATAATGTGGCTTTAGTAAACGAAACTCATATTACAGATGCTCGTCAAACCTACTCTAGTACAAATCGTCCAACTGTTTCTATGAGTATGAATAAAAAAGGAGCAGATCGTTGGGAGCGCATGACAGAACAAGCATACCTGCAACAATCACAAATAGCAATAACATTAGATGATATTGTTTACTCTGCACCAACAGTTTCCTCTGGTGCTATTAAGGGAGGAAAGACAGAAATCACAGGTGGTTTTAATTTAGAACAAGCTCAAGAATTAGCGTTAATTTTTGGGTCAAAAAATAGAATACCTAAACTGAAGTTCGTTGATTATTCTCCTATAACCGATTAACTGTAGAACTAGGTTCTTTATTTTTTATATATTTGGCGCATGAAGTCGAGATGGTACATTAGTATTCTCATTATAGGTCTAACCTTTTTAGGTAGCATAGCTAGCACACAGCAAGTTACAGCGCCTAATCAGGAAATTGTACTTCAGTTTACTTCCCAAAAAGTTTCTAAAGATATTGCACAAGATGCAATTAATAATATTACACAGCAGTTAGAAATCGCTGGTGTAAATGATGTTGAGGTTAAAACACTCAAAAATGGTCAATTAAAAATTTCTTACTTCAGTAATACAGATGTAAGTAGTATTAAGGAGTTATTATCTAGCGCGTGTGATTTAAATTTAGGTTATGCTTCTAATGCAGTTGACCATAATGCACCACCTTCCGAAGAAAAAAATATTAGTTATAATGTTGATGTCTATGAGATCCAGCAAGGCGAAACACTTTTTGAACTTGAAGGAAATTTAGCTTTAGAAACAAAGGCAGACAATGATAGGATTCTAAATCCTAATGTGTTTGCATCTCATCAAAGTGTAAAGATTGAGTTTAAAGAGTGTATTGACAAGGTTGCTTATGATTTAAGTGCTACGATATCAATTGCTATAGATAATAATTCTTACAAAATCCCAGAGGTTCGAGCAGGACCTACTACTTAGGGATTTACTAGTGTAGTATAATTACACAATTCTTAATCCCCATTTTATTAGATATGCCTATTTAAAAAAGTATATCTATTCTAAGTATAGCTTTATTGCTGTATAACAACACATAAATTTTAAAAACAATTGTCAAATCGAGTGTAAATTTTATATTTGCGCTTCCGGAAAATTTCGGGTAACATTTGACTTAAATAATTAAATAATGCAAAACAAAGGACTAGTAAAGCTTTTTGCAGTGCTATTTGGATTGGTAAGTATTTACCAATTATCATTTACCTTCAAAAACAACCAAATTGACAATGCTGCAAAAACGTATGCAGAAAGTAAATACCAAGAACCAGATGCTATTAATGAAGCTGAAATAAAATACATTGATTCTTTATCTAATGTAGAAGCTTTTAACATGGGTATTGCAAGTTTCACAGGTAAAGAAGTGAAAGAAAAGGCAATGAATCTTGGTCTTGACCTTAAAGGAGGATTAAATGTAATTCTTCAAATATCTGTAAAAGATATCTTAGTAGGTTTATCTAACAAGAGTAAAGATCCTGCTTTTAACAAGGCGTTATTGGATGCTGAAGAAATTCAAAAAGATGCTCAAGAATCTTATCTAGAGTCATTTTTTGATGCTTGGGATAATGTAAAAGGTGACCAAAAATTAGCTTCACCAGATATTTTTGCTAATAAAGATATGGATGGTGTTATTGACATTAATATGTCTGATGCTGAGGTTAAAAGTAAATTAGAAGAAAAAGTAGACGAGTCTATCGTTTCAGCTTTTGAGGTATTACGTAAACGTATTGACCAGTTTGGTGTAACATCACCAAATATTCAACGTTTAGGAAACTCAGGTCGTGTATTAGTAGAATTACCAGGTGTTAAGGATGTAAAACGTGCTACCCAATTAATTACTACAACTGCTCAATTACAATTTTGGGATGTAGATGGTCCACAATCATTAGGAAACTTTTTTGCTTTAACAAATGAAACTCTTAAAGCAAAATTAGGTTTAAATGAAAAGGTAGAAGCTGCAGAAGCTCAAGATACTACCGATACAGATAGTACAGTTGATGATTTATTAGGTGATACTTCTACAGATTCTACTGCAACAAGTCAAGTAAATCCAATATTTGATTTATTAGGTCCTCCAAGATCTGGCGGAATGTTAGGTTTAAAATTAGAAGATAAAGAGTTGTTTCAATCTTATTTAGAAATGGATGAGGTTAGAGCAAATATTCCAGCTGATGCTCGTTATACAAAATTTGCTTTTGGATTACCAACTGTAGATCCAGAGACAGGAATCGAGTATGTAGATTTATATACGTTAAAAGGTAATAGAGACAATGAGCCAGAATTGAGTGGAGGTGTTGTAACAGATGCTCGTCAATCGTATACGCAATCAAACAAACCGTCTGTATCAATGCAGATGAATGCTAAAGGATCTAAAGTTTGGGAAGAAATGACAGGTAGAGCAAATGCTCAAGGAACTCAAATTGCAATTGTTTTAGATGATATAGTATACTCTGCACCAACAGCTTCTAGTGGAGCTATTTCTGGTGGTAACACAGAAATCTCTGGAAACTTTACAGTTAAAGAGGCTGAAGATTTAGCAAACGTACTTAGAGCTGGTAAATTACCTGCAAGAGCAGAAATAATCCAAGCAGATCAAGTAGGACCATCTTTAGGTAAAGAAGCTATTGATAGTGGTTCTAAGTCATTTTTAATCGCCTTAGCTTTAGTATTACTTTGGATGGTTATGTACTATGGTAAAGCAGGTATCTTTGCTGATATTGCTTTGTTATTAAACATCTTACTAATCTTTGGAGTATTATCAGGATTAGGCGCTGTTTTAACATTACCTGGTTTAGCTGGTATTGTATTAACTATTGGTATGTCGGTAGATGCCAACGTACTTATATTTGAGAGGATACGGGAAGAATTAGGAAAAGGAAAGTCTCAAAAAGAAGCTGTAAAAGATGGTTTTGCCAATGCATTATCTTCAATTTTAGATGCCAATATCACAACAGGTTTAACTGCCTTAATATTATTTGTATTTGGTACAGGACCAATTAAAGGTTTTGCAACAACGTTATTAATAGGTATTGTAACATCATTATTTACAGCAATCTTTATTACACGTTTACTTGTAGATTGGTATGTAAACAATGGTAAAAAACTAGATTTCTCTACGTCTATTACTAAAAACTTGTTTCAGAATTTTAATATCAACTTCATTAGCAAACGTAAGGTTGCCTATATCATTTCAGGAATTTTAATCTTAGTTAGTTTAGGATCTTTATTTACTAATAAATTAGATCAAGGTATTGATTTTGTAGGAGGACGAACTTACCAGATTCGATTTACAGATGCAGTAAGCTCAGAAAAAGTTGCCGAAGATTTGACAGCAGTTTTTAATAGTGTTGAAGTAAAAACTATTGGTAGTCCTAACCAGTTAAAAATTTCTACAAAATATAAAGTAGATGAAAACTCGGTAGAAATTGATGAAGAAGTTAAAACAATGTTGTTTGAAGGCTTAAAGTCTTACTTACCAGCAGATAAAACATTTAAAGATTTCTCTGAAGGTAAAGAAGATGTTGGTATTGTACTATCTAGTAAAGTAAGTCCAACAATTGCAGATGATATTAAAAGAGAATCTCTTTTTGCAGTCTTAGGGTCGTTATTAGTTGTGTTTTTATATATCTTATTCCGTTTTAAGAAATGGCAATTCTCTATTGGTGCAGTAGCAGCAGTATTTCATGATGTTATTATAGTATTGGGTATCTTCTCATTATTATACAAGTTTATGCCTTTTAGTATGGAAATTGACCAAGCATTTATAGCAGCAATTTTAACAGTAATTGGTTACTCATTAAATGATACCGTTGTAGTATTTGATAGAATTAGAGAAGAATTACTAGAGCGTGGTGGCTTTAAAGGAGGTAAAAACATTAACTCTGCAATTAATAGTACACTAAGTAGAACGTTAAATACATCTTTAACAACATTGGTAGTATTATTAGCAATGTTCATTTTTGGTGCAGAGTCTCTTAGAGGATTATTATTTGCATTAATAGTTGGTGTAGTAGTTGGTACATACTCATCTGTATTTATTGCAACACCTTTAATGTATGACACTTTAAAGAATAAAGGTATAGCTCCTCCAAAACAAGAAGAAGATAACAAATAGTATTCTTAAATATTTAATTTAAAAAAGCCATTTCTATAGAAATGGCTTTTTTTTTATCACAAACGTATACTCATACAAACCCTTTTATAAACTTATAAGAAAGACTAGTTAAAAGTTTTAATCTTTATGTATATTTTCTAAACTGTAACAATTAAGTTGTTTTTTGCTCTTACTATATAAATACGTATGCTTAAAAATATCTTTGTAATACTCATAACTTTTTTGTGTTTATATACGCATGCACAAAGCGGAGAAGTGAGTAATCCCATAAAATATAAAAACACCTTTAAAGACGTTGTGTTTTCTCCAGGTATTATAGTACAGCACGAGACATTTTTAGATTTTAATTTAGCTTTTGGAGAAGTGACTGTGATTAACGGTAAAATACCTCTTATTGGTTTTGATGGTTTTAGAGTAGGAGTAGAGACTAATTTAAGGGATGGTCATAACCATACTATTGCACCAAAAATAGGCTACGAATTATCTGCAACAGTGTTTTCAATACGTTTATCTGCAGTTAATTATTTTCAAAATGGTAATTCTTAATTTAGACTACTACCAGAATTTGGTTTTAGCTACAACGGTTGGGTAAACCTCACTTACGGTTATGGTATACCATTTAATAATGGTAATCTTAACAATGTTAGTTACCATAGAGTAGCTTTAAGCTTTAATATAGATAAACGCTTAATACAAGCTCGTTATTAGTTTATGACTTTAAATGTAATGGTATCACCTTTTTCTAAAGACCACGCATCACTCAAGCCAGCATTCACTTCTAGAACATATTTAGCAGGAGCTTCAGATGGTAAAGACATTTCATTCATTGGTTGCGCATTTTTTTGAATGCTCACTACAGACCTGTCTTCAGCAATAAAAATTATATCTAAAGCAATTTCTGTGTTTTTCATGTAAAAGGATCTAAAATCTGTATCTGGAAAAACAAATAACATCCCTTGATTGTTTTGCATGCTTTGACGATACATTAAACCAGTTTGAGTAGAGTATTCATCATCAGCAATTTCAATATCTATAGTTGCTAATATAGAGTCTGTAATTGCTTTTTTAAGTGTTAACTCTCCTTCTTTTGTGAATTTTACTTCAACTTTTTTTACTTCGGAAGTTTTACGTGTTTCTTTACATGACGAGAGTTGCAAGGCAACGATTCCGAAGCATAAAAACCATAATACCTTATTTGCTAAGTGTTTCATTAATTAACTTAATTTGGTCTTAGGCTTGTAAATAAACATAAAATAAAGTCCTATTAATACAAACGGAATACTTAATAGTTGCCCTGTATTTAGACCAAGGAGTACAAAGTATTCATCGCCTTGAGGCTCTTTTACAAACTCTACAAAAAATCTTACTGTCCATAATAACACCAAAAATAAACCAAATAAGAAACCTTCTTGCTCACTCTTTTTAGTTTTCCAATAGAAGTACCAAAGCGCTAAGAATACAAAAATATAACTTCCAGCTTCATAAAGTTGAGCAGGATGTCTGGCAACTTGCTCAGACAAGGGTAGTTGTTTAAAGGTTACACCAAAATCGCTATTGGTTGGTTTACCTATTATTTCAGAATTTATAAAGTTACCTAATCTTACAAATACTGCTCCAGAGGCAACAGGTATGACCACACGGTCTAGAATCCATAAAACGGTTTTCTTTAATACTTTTTTATTGTATAAATACATTGAGATAATCATAGCAATTGCTGCACCATGACTTGCTAATCCTTGAAAGCCTGTAAACTCAAATCCGCCTTTAAATTTAAATGGTAAGAAAATGCTGAAAAAGTCTTCGGTAATAAGTTCTGGTTGGTAAAAAATTACATGACCTAAACGTGCACCTAGCATAATCCCAACAACTGCGTAAATAAATAAAGAATCTAAGGACTCATTACTTTGGTTTTCATGTTTATAAATACGTTTCATGATTTGTAAACCAAGTAAAAACGCAATTATCCACATCACACTATAATAATGCAACGTAAAAAAACCTAAATCTAATCCTTTAGAAGGATCCCAAACCATATCAAGAGCAAGCATATAATTTTATTTTGATGGGATAAAGATACTATTATTGAATAAAACAGAGATGGTGTTAAGATAGTTTTAATCTTCTTTTTCAGGAACTGGATCATAGCCACTTCGTCCCCAAGGATGACAACTAAAAATTCTAATTACAGCAAGTTTACCACCTTTCCATAAACCGTGTTTTTCTAAGGCCTCTTTAGAGTAATGTGAGCATGTAGGTTGAAATCTGCATGTTGCTGGTGTAAAAGGTGAAATTAGCGTTTGATATATTTTAATTAAAAATAAAAAAGGAGCTGTTAAAAGTTTCTTCATGATTAATTAGTTGAGAACGTTGTCCCATCTTTCCCATCATTTAATTGAATGCCTTTTGCTGCTAATTCATCACGAATTTTATCTGACATTGCAAAGTCTTTATTTGCCCTAGCATCTTGTCTAAGTTGTATTAATAACTCAACAGCAGCCGATAATTTATCTGTTCCGGTATTTGCCTGCGCCGAGTTTTCTAAACCTAAAACGTCAAAAGTAAACGCTCTCATCGTTTTTTTAAGTAGCTCTAAATCTCCCGTAGTTAATGACGCACCACCACTTTTTATTTGGTTAATTTGCTTAGATGCTTCAAACAAATGTGCAATTAAAATTGGTGAATTAAAATCGTCATTCATAGCATCATAGCAATTTTGACGCCATTCTTTTACATTAAATGTAGATGTACTTTCTGCTTTTAATTCATCAAGAAGGTTAACAGCATCCATTAATCTATAGAAACCTTTCTCGCTAGCTAATAAACCATCGTCTGTTAAATCTAAGACACTTCTATAGGATGATTGAGCATTAAAAAATCTAATTACGCTTGGACTAAACCCTTTAGACATAATGTCGTTTTTGCCACTCATTAATTCGGCAGGATTTATAATATTGCCTGTTGACTTAGACATACGTTGCCCATTCATTTGCAACATATTAGCATGCATCCAATAATTCACGGGAGCAGTACCTTTTGCTGCTTCACTTTGTGCAATTTCACATTCGTGATGTGGGAATTTCAAATCCATTCCACCACCATGAATATCAAAATTATCGCCTAAATATTTAGTGCTCATCGCAGTACACTCTAAATGCCAACCAGGAAAACCATCACTCCAAGGTGAAGGCCAGCGCATAATGTGTTGAGGTTCGGCACGTTTCCAAAGTGCAAAATCTTGCGGATTCTTTTTATCACTCTGTCCCTCTAAAGCTCTAGTATTATGAATAAGATCTTCTAATTTACGTTTGCTGAGAATTCCGTAGTTATTAGTTTCATTAAATTTATGAACATCAAAATAGACAGATCCATTTACTACGTATCCAAAACCATTATCTATAATTGTTTTGATTAGTTCAATTTGTTCAATTATATGACCCGTAGCGGTAGGCTCAATACTTGGTGGTAAAAAATTAAAAGTGTTTAAAATATTATGAAAATCTACAGTATATCGCTGTACAACCTCCATAGGTTCTATTTGCTCTAACCGTGCTTTTTTGGTTATTTTATCTTCTCCAACATCTGCATCGTTTTCTAAATGACCAGCATCTGTAATATTTCTTACATAACGCACTTTATAACCAAGGTGTTTTAAATAACGAAACACCATATCAAAAGACATAAATGTTCTCACATTACCCAAATGGACATTGCTATAAACGGTTGGGCCACAAACATACATGCCTACGTAACCTTTTTCTATTGATTTAAAAGTTTCCTTTTTTCCGCTTAGTGTATTGTAGATTTGAATTTGCTGCTCTTCGTACAAGTGCATAATATTGGTTGTTAAAATTTCTATTTAATTTTAAGTATCTAACTCGAAGTCAAAGCTAACATTTTATTTTTTTCTTCGGAAATTTGAGTTTTTAAAACGCTGTATCTAAACTAATATAATCTAAAAATTCTCTCTTAGTTTCTTTATTTTTAAACGCACCACCAAACTCAGAAGTTACAGTGCTACTTGCTACATCTTTAATACCTCTTGAGTTTACACACAAATGTTTGGCATCGATAACGCAAGCAACATCTTCAGTATTTAATACCTTTTGAAGTTCTTTTACAACTTGAATAGTAAGTCGTTCTTGTACCTGAGGACGTTTTGCAAAATAATCTACAACTCTATTCATTTTAGATAAGCCAACAACGTTGCCATTTGAGATATAAGCAATATGTGCCTTACCTACAATAGGAAGTAAATGATGCTCACATGTTGAGTAAACAGTTATGTTTTTTTCAACTAGCATCTCTCCATATTTGTATTTATTATCAAAAGTAGAAGCACTAGGTTTTTTTGCGGGATCAAGTCCACCAAAAATTTCATTTACAAACATTTTAGCTACCCTATTTGGAGTACCTTTTAAACTATCATCTGTTAAGTCAAGTCCTAGAGTTTCTAAAATATGTCTTACATCATCTTTAATGATATCTATTTTTTCAGAAGCTGTTAATTTAAAAGCATCTTTTCGTAAAGGGGTTTCAGAAGATGATCCAACATGGTCATCACCAATGGCATCATAATCGTGAATGTCTTTTTCTATTTTCATCTGTACTAATAAGAAGTAACCTAAATTACTTTTAATTAAAAATTATAATATCTCTTTTAAAAGAGAGTGCAAAGATAAGCAATAAAAAAAAATGAATATAGGGTAGGAGTTTTTTAATTTGAGATGTTATATGCGTATAATCGGAATGAGTTTACATGACATCCGATTTAACAGTTTATTTATTAAAATTTTCTTAAATTCCGCATCTTAAAAAATGACAATTATGAATCCAAAATTTCTGTTCCCTCTAATATTGGTATCTACATTATTAGTTTCTACATCTTTATTTTCTCAATCAAGAAAGAAAAAAACAGTTAATTATAAAGAAAATGTTAATGCTGCATTAACAACTGCGGAACTGGCATTAATTAATGAGGTTTATGGTAGCACTGCAAATGACAATGTTTTAAATAAACCGCAACGATTAAAAGACATAAAAAATATATTACGAAACCGAGTTGAAATAAAAAACATTCCAAATCGTAGTGATCAAAAACCTTGTACATTATTATCAGACGTTTTATTGATGGATTATTATGTTGCAAACCTGCAACGTGATACTAATTTTAACCCTCAAAATTTTAATCCGTTAAAATATTTATTTAATTATAATTCTTACGGTACACATATGTATAGAGTTGATAACACCAACTACTTTATTGTTATCAAATCTCAGCATAAATAAAATATTAATTATCCATTTATAACTACAAGCTATGAAAAAAGCACTACTCATAATTTTCACAATATTTTCTTTTAGTATATATGCACAAGACGTCAACATGCAAAATGGCACTGTTACAGGTTGTTCTGGTACATTTTATGATTCTGGAGGAGCTGGAGGAGCTTATTCTAGTAATGAAGATTTAGTATTAACAATTTGTCCTGATATGGCAGGTCAACTTGTTACTTTAGATTTTACTGCATTTAGTACTCAGTTAGGAGCAGATGTAATGACTATTTATAATGGTGATAGTGTCGCTTCACCAGCGTTTGGTACTTTTGATGGAGCAAACTCACCAGGATCTGTTACTGCTACAGAAGATAATGGTTCTGGTTGTTTAACTATACTATTTGTTTCAGATGGAGCAGGTACAACTACAGGTTGGGCTGCAGATATTTCTTGTTTTACCCCTTGTCAAACTATAGTATCGCAAATAGATTCTTCAACACCTGCGCCTAATGGCGATGGATATATTAGAGTGTGTCCAGGAGAGGATATTACCTTATCTGGTAGTGGAGATTTTGAGTTTGATGGAGCAGGTGCTACTTATGAGTGGGATTTAGGAGATGGTAATACGGTTGCAGGACAAACAGCAACGTTTAATTATACAACACCAGGAGTTTACATAGTTAATTTAAATATTAGAGATGCAAATACAGATTCAGATCCTTTAGGATGTCCTAATACTAATTTAATAAATCAAGTGATTCAAGTAGCTACATTACCTAGCTTTTCTGGAACAGGTGCAGCAAACACAGATTTATGTTTTGGTGAAACAACTACTATAGATGGAGTGGTAAATCCAACACTTTTTGCTAATGACTGTACACCACCTGTAAGTGGTACTACATTTTTACCTGATGGTTCTGGTGCAGTATATACAACATGTATTACGGTAGATTGTTTTGAGTCTGACCAAACTTTGACTGATGTCAATCAATTACTGGATATATGTGTAAATATGGAGCACTCATACTCAGGTGATTTAGATATCAAAATTATTTCACCTAACGGTCAAGAAGCCGATTTATTTACACAAGCAGGAGGAGGTACCTATTTTGGAGGTGCCAATGATGACGGTTCAAATACACCAGGTGTTGGAGCAGATTACTGCTTCTCTATGTCGGCAACCACATTACTTCAAAATGCTAATACAATAACAGCAGGAACAAATCCACCAAATAATTCGTGGGAACCAGGTACTTATTTACCTGTAGAATCTTTTGCTTCATTAATAGGAAGTCCATTAAATGGAGATTGGTGTATCGAGATTGTAGATAACCTTAATATTGATAATGGCTATGTGTTTTCTTGGGGATTAAATTTTGATCCAAATATTCAACCTCCAGAATTATCATTTACACCAGTTATAACTTCAGAAGCTTGGGATGCAGACCCTTCTATTACAAATATTACAGGTAATACAATTACTGTTGCGCCTTTAACAGCAGGAACTCATTGTTATACATATAGAGTAACAGATGATTTTGGTTGTGAATACACTGAAGAAGTGTGTATTACTATGGCAGATGATATTACTGCAGATGGCTCAGCAACAGTTGCTACCGTTTGTAATGGAGAAGATGCAGTTTTTAATATTACAGGAACACCAAATGCCTCGGTAACCTATACGCTTAATGGTGGAGCAGTTCAAACCATTGTGTTAGATGGTACTGGTAATGCCACAGTAACCGTCACTGCACCTGCAGTTGACCAAACATTAAATGTTATTGATGCCTCTATAGGAACGCCAGATGTTGTAGGTAATGCTCAAACTGCAGTTGGAGGTTTTAATCCAGAAAACGCAATAGGTCCAATTGATCCTATAGGAACTGCAGCTAGTGGAGTAAATTGTGCTAGAATATCTTCTGCAGAACCGCTTTTAACTTTAACCTTAGAAGATAATGTTCCAGTAGGAACAGATATTACGATAAGTTTAGCCAGAAATAATGTTACTGGTAATATGGTAATATCAGATGGAGTTGCTAATTTAAATTATAATACAGGCGTAGAAGATGTCTTAGAGCAAATTACCTTTACTACTGGTGCTTCAACAAACACATTGACATTTACGAGATCTGAAGGTCAGCTTTGGATTGATGGTGTAGAATATACACTACCAGGTAATTTATGTACTGTTATTGTTGATGATACCGAAACTATTACAGTAGGTGCAGTATTTGATACATCCTTTACTATGACACCAACTTGTGATGGAGGTATTGCAACTGTTACAGGAGATAATGGAGGTGTTTTTTCTTTTGAAGATCCACAACCTACAGATGGTGCAGTAATAGATGCTGTTACAGGTACAGTTACTGGAGGCACATCAAATACAACTTACACGGTACTATACGAATTCGCTGGGGCTTGTAGCGCAGGAACGACTCAAACAGTCACAGTTCTTTCTTCTAATGATTCATCATTTACAATGACACCTACATGTGATGGAGCTATAGCAACCATTACTGGAGATGCTGGAGGTATATTTACGTTTAATCCAATCCCAACAGATGGTGCACTAATTGATGCAACTACTGGTACAATTACGAATGGTGTACAAGGTACAACGTATTCTGTAGATTATTCTGTTGCAGGTGCCTGTCCAGCAATTTCTAACCAATCTGTAACTGTGTTGCCATTTGAAGATGCTAGTTTTACGCTAACACCAACTTGTAATGGAGCAACAGCTGTAATTACAGGTAATGGTGGAGGAATATTTGCCTTTAACCCAGTACCAACAGATGGTGCTACTATTGATGCGAATACAGGTTTAGTCACAGGAGTTTCGGGTGCTACCTATACTGTAGAGTATACTACAACAGGACCATGTCCTGAAACAACTAGTGAAAATGTAACTGTATTTTCTTCGGAAGATGCATCATTTACATATACGTCTAGTTGTACTGGAGCAATAGCTGTTATTACGGGAGATATAGGAGGTGTTTTTACCTTTAATCCTGTTCCGACTGATGGAGCTATACTTGATTCTGCAACAGGTGAGATTACCAATGGAGTTTCGGGAGCTTCTTACACTGTAGACTATACTACCACAGGTAACTGTCCTGATACTGTTACACAAAATGTTACTGTTTTTGCTGAAGATGATTCTAGTTTTACACTTTCTCCAACTTGTGACGGAGCGATAGCTACCGTAACAGGATTATCAGGAGGAACATTTGCCTTTAACCCGAATCCTGGAAATGGAGCCATAATAGATCCTGCCACCGGAACTATTTCTGGAGGTCCTTTTGATGCTAATTATACAGTTGATTATACAACAGATAATGGTTCATGTCCTACAACAACAACACAAACGGTTACATCATTTTCTCAACCAATCCTCTTCGCACCAACCGCATTAGAAGTTTGCGATGATGGTACACCAGATGGTATAACTAGTATTGATTTAACTTTAAAAAACGTAGAAATCACAGGTAACAATCCAAATTACTCAGTAAGTTACCACATAGATTTGTTTGATGCTCAAAATAACTTGGACCCATTACCAATACCTTATACAAACCAAGTCAATGGTCAAATTGTATTTGTACGCGTACAAGATATCAACACAGGTTGTTATGATACG
>CANKZZ010000007.1 GCA_947488655.1 uncultured Psychroserpens sp.
TTTCTTTATTCCAAAGCTTTTTTAAACTATTTTTATTTTTATTCTGGAAACCCTTATAATGAAAGCTTTAGAACCTTTAAAATTATAAAAAGAAATCCCAAACTAAACCGAAACGTACTGTAAAGTCTCTATATGGTGTATTAGGTGCAGCGAAGTAATTATAACCTGTAAAGGCAGAATTAAAATGCTCTGCTTTAAAAAAGATTCTAGTTTGTCTAATTTTAGCATTAATAAAAAAATCTAATCTAGGGTATCCACCTAATTTAATTTCATTTTGAGAGTAAAATTCAGCAAGTAGTGGATCATATCCATCCATATAGTATTCGGAGAAATAATTCAATGTTACACCTGTTTGAAGAAACAGTGCATTATTTTTAAAGAAGTGATTAGAATAATATATTGTATTACGAAGTACTAGTTCAGGCAAATTGAGTGCCTGACTCTCATCTTTTACTTTTTGAAATAAAATGGTATTGTCTAATGCGAAACTTCCAACGGTAAATTCTTTGTCCAGTTTTACTTTAAAGTGATTAACAACTTGATTGCTTTGCATTGGTTTTACAAAATTCGTGGTATTCTCAGATGCAAAGAATGTATAGTTTTTAATATTCGAATAGATAATTGACAAGTCAAAAAGCATATCTGATTTAAAATCTAATTGATAATTAGCGATTTTTTGATTATTAAATGACTCTATGTTATTCCAATTGTAATTTATATAATCACTTTGATATAGTAGATAATTATAATTTGGAGCATTTGAACTAAAGTTAACACCAGCTCTAAAATAATGATCCTCTTTAAAATTATACTCAACGTCGGTTCGAAAAGAATTACTAGCAAATGATCCAATTACATTTGAAGCAATTTTAGAATTTAAAGTAAAGTTGTCAATCTTTTTCATGTATTGTCCATTTACGCTTAAAATCCTGTCTTTAATTCTATTTGGAATTTGGTCATTACCAATTAATGTTATTTTATCATAACCATAATTGACATCGTTATATCTAATTCCTAAGCTTACATTACCTAAAACAGGGGTTTGATAATTAGCTAATAATTCTGTCTCAAAATTTTCAAGTGTTACTCTTTCCTTAATATTACTTTGACTAAATGAATTACCAAAAAATGATGAAGTACTTGTTTGGTTATATTCATAATATTTGTCTTCAAATTTTATAATACCTTTAATAACTAGTTTATTATTGATAGAGTCTGACTTTGGAAGTAGACTATATTTTAAATTTGAATAAAATCTTTTCCCTACTAGGATGTTCTCAGCATCATCAAAATTAGGATCGAAAACCGATCTATCAATAAAATCTTCATCGCCTGATATAAAATTAGCAACATCTGCATCTGTTAAGCCTCCATTCTCTTGATTCATTAAATCTTGAGTAACTATATGAGTTTTTGCTGTGAAGCGTTCATTTTTGGATGTATAATTAGTTGTGAATCGTAAGTTTCCAGTACTCGTTAAGGCATTTTGATAATTCCCTAAGGATCTCATTCCTTTATAAGCTAGCGAAAAATTGAATTGTTTAGTAGTATTTACGGTAAAAAAAGCATCAAGTAATTGACCTTGTTGAAATGCAGTTTTATAAAACAACTCCGTAAATGGTGTAGGAACTTCATAATATCTAATATCATCTACTTCAAAATAACCGTAATGTCTAGCTCTTGCACCAAATAGAGGGAGATGATTATGAGATTTAAAGTCTCTTGTAAGACTATTGTAGGTTTGGCCAATATTTGCAAATGGTATAAGTCCGAAATTATCTTTACGTAAATAATTAAATTTATATTCTTTATCGATTGTAAGTGATGTATCTACAGAAACAAAACTCCCATCATTAGAAAATATTTTATAATCGTTAATATTGACATCTTTGATATTGAATCCAGGCTTGTTCTTATTAGAATTATTATTTATAGCTGTGGTATCTAAACTACTATTATTAGTGACCTTCTCAAGATTACGAATTTGAGCTAACAGTGGAGAAGAGTAAATAAATGTAAGTAGAAGAAATAAATATTTCATACGATTTCAAAATTTCAATATATAACAAAATAAACTAGAAAATATTATAAATAAAAAAAGTCACAAAAATTAATTTGTGACTTTTTAATATATAAAGAATTATCTTATACCTTAGTAAGCAAGATAGTTGTAGCAACATCTTCTTGACCACATCCTCCTGTACCAGTATCATCAGCAGCATCTTCTGGGTCTCCAGAAAACTTAAAATCTAATAAGTTAAGAGTAAATACATCGTCTGAACATGGTAAAGCAGCAACAGAACTATCATCATTTCCTAATTCTATACCTCCAAAAGTACTACCACAACCAAGTCCCGTTTGAATATTATCACCAACAACTACTCCTCCAGCAGTAAATGTGAATTCTATATCAATTACAGGTAATCCAGCTCCAATTCCAGGTAGGTAGTCTACTTGAAAAACTCTACTTAATCCATTCTCACCTGAACCTGGTAACAAAGTAACTGTTACTCCATTTTCAAATTGAGGACCAAAAGGACCATCACCAGTAGGAACGGTAAGCACGTAGTCTCCTAAGAAAGTTCCTGCACCAGTACTAGTTGAAGGGCAAATTGTTACACGATTTGTAGTTGGTCTTCCTGAACCTGCTATGCCAACAGAAACAGATGATCTATCTGTAGATTGCATAACAACATCAAAAATCATAGGCTCAACAATATTTTGCACTAAATCTAAATCGAAAGATATAGTTGGATAACCACCAACTAATGCTTGACCACCAGTATTTGCTGGTACATTTAAATTATTCTGGTTAAATACTGTATTTGGATCAAGACCAGAGATACTTACTAAATTGTAAGAGATATTTAAGTCTGTTTCATTTAATGGTACACCCATATATACTCTTAATTCAAGAGCATCATCAAAACTTAGCGCAACATTTGTAGTTGCATCTTGAAACTGAACCCAACCTTGACTAGGATCATTACTAAATCTTGAACTACTATCATCATCATTACATCCAATAAAAATTGAAAGAAACAATAGCGTAGTTAATTTTAATATATTTTTCATACTTCTTTTTATTGTTTAGTTAACGTTATATTTTGAACTAATGTATCACCACAATCAGCCTCAACATCTTCCAAATAGTTTACAGTTACAAATTGATCATCTCCTAAATCATATTCAGAGCTATCAGCTCCAGCTGAACCAATAACATAACTAGTTACCTGAGTACACGTAACATTAATATCAATTGTCTGAAATAAAAATGTATTACAAACTAAATTAATTCTAACATCTACATCTCTAGCAACTCCTGTACCTGGTAAAAACTCTGCAACAAATATTCTTGCATTAGAATCATCTTCTGGTATACTAATTGTTACCGGAACATCAACTCCAAAGTTTCCATTACCATTATCAGTTAATAAATAATCACCAACTAAGTAGTCTGCTGGAACTGGACACACTTGGAAAATACTAATTGTATGAGATCCTTGACTAACAATTCCTCCTTCAACAGATTCTAGGTTAAGAATAATTGTTTCAACATCTGTCTCAACACTATTATCAATACCAGTTACTGTTAAAATACCGCTAAATTCTCCAGCAGGTATAACTACTGAACTAGGCACCGTATAATTTTCAGGATTAGCTGATGAAGACTCATCAACAGAAACAGATACTGTTCTATCCATAGATGACACAGTAGTAATATTTACCGTAACATCTGTTGATCCTGAATCGTCAATTATAACCTGTAAATTTGAGCTAGCAGCACCAAATGTCGCTAGTGTTTGACCACTACCTGGATCAAAAATTACGGGTTGTGTTTCTTCACAGGAAGCAAACAACAAAACCACAATAAATAATTTTATAATATTTTTCATAATTCGTTTAATTTTTTTTTATTAATAACCCGTAGTTTGAGTAATGTTAGGATTTGCGTTTATCTCTGATGTAGGGATAGGGAAAATCCATTTTTCTGAATTTACAGGAAGGTTACAAGGAACAGCTCCTTGACAATCAGATTCAATTCTTTGTATACCTGTGTTTAAAACTGAACGCATTCTCTTGATATCAGTATATCTGTGACCTTCAAAAGAAAGTTCTAATCTTCTTTCAGCTAATATATCTGTTAAAGCAGATTGAATATTAGGATATCCTGGCATAAAAGCAGCACCATCTCTAGCAGATCTTACAGCAAAAACATCTCCTGCTGCTAAATTAAACTGAGTAGTTCTAGCATAAGCTTCAGCTCTTATTAAATAAGCTTCAGAAACTCTCATAGCTTTAAAATCATTAATCGCTTGAGTGTCTGCATTTATAGGATATTTTCCAATAATATAAATACCTTCTGAAGGCGTACTCGCTTCATCGATATTCACAATACCTCTAATATCAGACGGAGGATAAGCAGCTGCAAGTTCATCAGACATTTCAATAAATGGTCCAGGACCTGTAAAATTCCAGATAAAGTTTAAACCTAAGTTAAAACCTTGTACGCTATCATATTTCCAAATTACTTCAGTTGTATCAGCATCTTCTCTAAACATATCTAAATATTGAGCTGTGTTAGCTAATGGATAATTAGAAATGATTGTAGAAGCAAAACCTATAGCAGCAGGATAATCACCCGACTCTAATGCGATTCTTGCTCTTAAAAAAGTAATAAAATCTGGAGTTACAAAATTGATATCATTAGATCCAGCAGGTAATAAAGATAATGCTGTATCTAAATCTTCTTGAATTGCAGTTAAAACTTCACCAGTTGTATTTCTTGGTGGAGTAGCATCAGCAGAAACATAATCCACATAAGGAACACCAGGTGCAGAAGGATCTGACATATCTTCTCCATAATATAATAATAATTCATAGTGCATTAAAGCTCTAAACGCATAACTCTGCGCTAAAATATTATTGTATTGTTCTTCTTCTCCAAACTCTGGAGTAATACCAGCAGCAGAAGCAAATAATCTGTTAAAATCATTCATTGCAGAATAGCGACTTAACCATAAACCACGGTCACCACCATCAGCATTTAAAATTTGATTAAGAGTGTTTAATTCTTGACCACCGTTATCATCTCCAATTTGTGCATTATCTGTAAAAATTGAGTTAAATGCAACTAATTGGTTTGGGGTATAATTCCCAATGGCTCCATTTAATCCTAATTGCAAATCTGCAACAGTTCTAAATGCAGTTTCCTCAACCAATTGATCTACTGGAAACCTATCTAACGAATCACTACAACTAACAAAAAGTGCAGTAACTGTTAAAGTTATTATTGATAAATATTTTTTCATTTTTATTTTTTTTTAAAAAGTTAAATCAAATCCTAAACTAAATGTTCTTGGCACAGGATAATCAAAGAAAGTAGTCGCAAGAGTTCCTTCTGGATCAAATCCTCTAAACTTAGTCCAAGTAAATAAGTTTGTTGCTTGAACAAATACACGAATTCCTGAGAATACATTTGTTTGCTCTAAAACTTTTCTATCTACATTATAAGACAATGAAACATTTCTTAAACGTAAGAAAGATGCATCTTCTAAGTATCTAGTACCATCAACAGCTCTAAGACCACCAAAACCTAAAGAAGGTATAGCAGTAACTTGACCAGGAGTAGTCCATGCATCTAAAAGAGCAGTAGATTGATTAGCGAAACCAGCTAAACCAGCATCTTCAATAATAGCTAAAGAGCTATTTTGCTTCCATCTATCAGCTTGGAAAGAAAATAAAGTATTTAAAGAAAATCCTTTATATCTAATATCTGCTCCAAATCCACCTGTATATGTAGGATCAAAGTTTTTATCTAAGTAAACAGCATTATTTGGGTTGTAAACATTGGTAAGGTTACCGTCAACATCTAAATAAAGTGCTTCACCATTTGCAGGATTTACTCCAGCCCATCTAACATCAAACCATGTAAATGCAGGTCTTCCTTCAGCGATTCTTAAAGTATTTCCAGTGAAACCACCTGGTAAGCTTGTAACCTCATTTTTATTGTAGTTACCATTAGCATTAATAGTAATATCCCAAGGGTTAGTATCAGACTGCTTTAAGATTTTATAAGATATTTGTAAATCAACACCTTTATTTGTCATATCACCAACATTTGTCTGAACTGTTGTAGTACCAGTACCTGAAGGTGCTAATGGGTTACCTGCAAATAAATCTGTTGTTTTATTATTATAGAAATCTACCTCACCACTTAAACGGTTTTGCCAGAATCCAAAGCTTAAACCTAAGTTTGCTTGGTTAGACGTTTCCCATTGTATAGCTGGATCAATTAAAGTTCCTAAAGCATATGAGTTAGTATTTTGGTATCCAGTACCTGAATTTACAGTTTGTAAACCTTGGTAACGAGAACCAACATTTTGATTACCTACAACACCATAACTTGCTCTTAATTTTAAAGTAGAAACCCAATCAACATTTTCCATAAATGCTTCATTATCTATATTCCAACGTCCAGAAACAGACCAGAATGTACCTTCTCTATTTTCAACAAAACGAGAAGTAGCATCACGTCTTACAGAAGCTCCTAAACCATATCTACCATCAAAATCTAAATTAAGTGTAGCAAATGTAGATGCTAAAGCTAGCTCAGACTCTGAAGAGAAAACTCCAGGTATGTAGTTGTAAACATCATTCTCATCTCCTTCAGTTGTAGTTCCAGATGTGAAACCAGAACCAGATCCTGGTAATGCAGGGTTAAGACCGAAAGCTGTGAAACCAGCATTTTGTCTATTGTTATAGTTATACTCACCAAAAATTGCAACATTTAAATTCAATTTCTCAGTAATGTCGTTATCATATCTAATGTAAGCATTTGATATCATATTTACATCTCTAAAGAAACTTTCAGATTGTGATCCCTTATTTTCAGATCCTGCGTTAGGTGTAATTAAACCTCTAATACTAGCAGGAGTGTTAATAAATAAAGACTCAATATTAGTATAATCAATACCAAATGATGTCCCTAAAGTTAAATTTTTAGCGAAGTTATAATCACCAGCAATTCTTCCAACAATTTTAATCTCAGATTCACTATCTGTATTAACTGTAGCTGTATTTAAAGCAATAAATGGAGTATTTTGAAATCCGTTAGCTCCATCAGCATTAATTGATCCATCAGCATTATATGCTCCAGAACCACCAGTACCAGTAGGACCTGTTCCAAAAATATTAATTGAACCATCTGGATTGTATGGTGATAAATATGGTAATCCAATGTAAGGTACAATGAACGGGTTATCTAATTGACCACCAGTATTACCTCCTCTAGCTGCATCAACCACAAAACTACTAACAGAGTAGTTTACTGTTAAGTTAGTAGAAAAATTGAATTTATTATCTGTAGTGTTTGCATTAAAGTTATTTCTAAAAGAAAAACGCTTTAAATCACTACCTAAAGTAATACCTTCTTGCTCATAGTAGTTAACAGATGAAAATGATGAAGAATTCTCTCCACCTGTAGTCACTGTTAATTCATGAGATCTTGTTTTACCGTTTCTAAAAAAGATATCCTCCCAGTTAGTATTAGATTGCTGTGCAATTAAAGCAATTTCAGCATCATTTAAACCATCACCAAATTGAGTACCTGGCAATAAATCTCTTTGAAAAGTTAAAAACTGTGAAGCATTCATTACATCAAACCTAGTTTGAGGCTGAACTGCAACACCGTATAAACTTCTGTACTGTACTTTAATACCAGAATTTTTCTTACCAGTTTTTGTTGTAATTAAGATTACACCACCAGAACCCCTGTTTCCATAAACAGCAGTTGCAGCAGCATCCTTTAATACAGACATTGTTTCAATATCATTTTGGTTTAAACTACGGAAGTTATCCTGATCTACAGGAACTCCATCAATAATGAATAAAGGCTCAACATCTCCGTTAAGAGAGTTTCTACCTCTAATAATTACTGTTGCACTCTGTCCTGGCTGACCAGAACCTGTACTTACATTTACACCTGCAGCCTGTCCTTGTAACATCTGATCCACAGAGTTAATTGGCACTTGCTCTATAGACCCAGCGTCTACAGTTGCAACAGCAGAAGTAATTTTAGAACTGTTAGTTGCTCCAGCATAACCTGTAATAACTACCGTTTCTAATTCTGCTAAATCTTCAGCCATTGAAAGGTTTAATGTTGAACTCTGTCCAATTTTTTTCTCTGAAGGCTTCATACCTACAAAAGTAAATACTAATGTCTCACCAGTACTCGCTTTGATAGAGTAATTACCATCAAAATCTGTTTGAACTCCACGTGTAGTTCCTTTTACTATTACACTTACACCAGGCAACGGAAGTCCGTCTGTAGCTGATGTAACTGTTCCTGTGACCGTTTTCTCTTGTGCGAAAGAGAGTTGCATCACAAACGCCATAAATAGCGTCATTAACCATGTTAACTTTAATTTCATAAAACAATTATTTGAGTTAGTCTAGCGCAAACATCTTAATAATATATTAAATAAACAAGTATTTATACTAAAAAAATGTTAATAGCCATTTAATTGTCACAATGCGTTTTTTCTAAGATAAACCTTAGGGTTACTAGTAATTAGATACATAAATTGTTAATAGGTTGCGTTAAAATTTTAACTTTGTTTAAACTTTAACATTTTGAGTCTTAAACCCTACTTTTCTAAACTTGAATTTGAATGTGGTACAGATGAAGCTGGCAGAGGCTGTTTGGCTGGCCCTGTTACTGCTGCTGCTGTTATTTTACCTAAAAAATTTTACAACGTTACTCTTAATGACTCTAAGCAACTTTCAGAATTAAAAAGAAATCTATTAAAACCAATTATTGAGCAACAGGCTTTAACTTTCTCTTTCGCCCACATCTCCCCTGATGAAATTGATTCAATTAATATTTTAAATGCATCTATTTTGGCCATGCATAAATCTATAGATCAATTAAAAATTGTACCAGAGTTTATCATTGTAGATGGCAATAAGTTTAAACCTTTTAAAAACATACCCTCTCAAACCATTATTAAAGGAGATAGCAAATACACATCAATTGCAGCTGCATCTATATTAGCAAAAACATATAGAGATGCTTATATGAATGAAATAGACAAAGAGTTTCCTATGTATAATTGGAAAAAAAATAAAGGCTATCCCACTAAAGAGCATAGAGAAGCTATAAGAAAATATGGTATCACAAAGTACCATAGAAAATCTTTTAGATTATTACCAGAACAATATAGTTTGGACTTGTAACTTTTTATATTTGTAAAAATCTTACAAATGAAAAAAATCTGGTTTATCTCTTTTTGCTATTTACTATTATTTAATTGCGAGAATACTAAATCTAAATTAACGAGTCCGCTTTCATTAGTACCAAATGAAACAGAACTTCTCATAAAAATAAATTCTAGTGAAGGTTTAGAAAATGGTCTAAAGAACAATTCACTTATAAAGGCACTAAATAGCTATGCTACAATAGAAGAGTTCAACAATCTACTCACACCACTTTTTCAATTAAGTAAAAACCATAGTTTAATTGCGTTATCAAAAGACAAAAATAATGAGTTGAATATAAGCTACATTATTCCTTTTTCTAAACGATACACTTTAGATTCTATTAGCAGTATTAAAGTAGACTCAACGTACAACAATAATATTGGCATTAAGAAATTACTTCATAATAATAAGATATTTTATAGCACAGTACGAGACAGCATTCTTTTTGCCTCAAATAAGTTAGACATTGTTAAGAAAGCACAATTGGATAATGTGATAGATTCAGAAATTGAAACCATCTACAATACAGTGAGTAATGACAAGATGGTCTCTATCTTGATTAACCATAACACAACTCATTTAAACCCACAAATTTTTAAAGATTCCATTTTAAATTCAACTAAATTCTCTAAATACACTTTAATTGATGGTGAAATATCACAAAATTCTATCATTTTTAATGGCATTTCAAAAGCTAACGACTCTACAAAAAGCCTGATTAATATTTTTAAAAATACTGTTGCAAGAGAAAATAAAGTAGCAGCAATTTTGCCAACTAACACTCAAGGCTTTAGGAGTTTAACTTTTGACAATTATAGTATTATTAAAAATAATATATTGAAACATCAACTAATTGACACGTCGAGCATAAAGAATTCAAATTTTGAAAATATAGTCGAAATATCGCAAGCGAAATCTAACACTCAACAAGCCATAATTATTAGATCTATTGATCCAACTGCAACTTTTGAAAATCTAAATAGCAGTAATATTATAGACACTTACAGAACTGTACCAATTTTTTCTTCGGAATATAAGCCTTCATTTTTAGTCGATTTTAATTTTTTTATAAATTCTAATGCTTCAAAATATTTTATAGCAATTGAAGACTTTATTGTTTTTTCTAATGAAATAGATTTTTTAAAATCTATAATTTCTAGCGTGCAAAACAATACTGTATTATCAAATACTGAAGCGTTTAAAAATCTTAAACTTAGCCTAAGTGATGAATCCTCACTTTTAATATATGGAGACGACACAGAGTTAAAATCGCTCCTAAATTTCAATTTTACTGACGATAAAATATTAGATTTACAGGGCTACAAATCATCAGCATTACAATTTACTTATGACACAAATTTTGCTCATGTGACCGCAGCTTTTGAAACTCATAAAAATAAAAGTGATAGCAACACTGTTTCCGAAGAATTTAATATCGCACTTAATACAAATCTTCTCACAACACCACAATTAGTAAAAAACCACACCAATAACCAAATGGATATTGTAGTACAGGATATAAACCACAACTTGTACCTCATATCTAATCAAGGTAAGGTATTTTGGAAAAAGCAGCTAGAAGGCGAGATTATTGGCGAGATTAAACAAATAGACACCTATAAAAACGGTAGATTACAATTGGTGTTCAACACTTCAAACCGTCTATATGTATTAGATAGAAATGGTAATCATGTAAACAAATTTCCTTTAAAATTTAGCGATAAAATAACGCAACCAGTATCGGTTTTTGATTACGACAAGAGAAAGAACTACAGACTTATGATTACCCAAGGCAACTCTGTATTAATGTATGATAAAAACGGAGAGATCGTTAAAGGATTTAAGTACAAAAACGCTACTAATACAATTACTTCACAACCAAAACACTTTAGAATTGGAAACAAAGATTTTATAGTATTTACCCATGGTAATAAAATGGAAATATTAGATCGAGTTGGGAGTCAAAGAATTAAATTAAAAGATAAAATAACGTTTTCTGAAAACGACATTTATTTATATAACAACAGCTTTACTACTACAAGCGCAAATGGAGAACTGATTCAAATAAACTCAAAAGGTAAACTAACACATAAAAATCTTAATCTAAATAGCAATCATAACATAGCAACAACAAGCAGAACTTTTGTGTCATTAAACGATAATAAACTGACGATTAAAACCAATGTTATAGAACTAGATTTTGGAGACTATACAGCACCAAAAATATTTTATATAAATGATAAAATATATGTTACCGTAACAGATTTGCAATCTAAAAAAGGATTTTTATTTGATAGTCAAGGAAAGACCATTGCAAATTTTCCTGTATATGCTAATTCTCAATTAGAACTTAATAATATAGATAAGGACAATTCCTTAGAGGTTATTACTAAGGGAGATAATAATGCTATCATTGTTTACGAAATTAGATAACAACAAATTATTTAACTCCCTGTTGCATTTATTACCTAAATAACTCTAAAATTTAGTAGTATTGTGACTCAATTTTTTAACTATGATTAAACGTAATAAAGCGTCAATTTCTAAATGTATTTTACATAAGGTTGGCAATAAATTTAATAGCACTAAAAATGCTTTTTCAGAACAAGTAATTGATTTTGAAGAGATAAGCTACGATTTAATGTTGCCATATTTATTAAGACCTTTTACAAGTCTTGCAGAATCTTACAGGTTTAATCACCACTCTAATGTAGATTTAAATGAAATAAACAGCTACGCATCTCAACTTTTACAGGATGACACAGATTTTGTTGAAATTTCAAAACATATAGTTACTCATTTATTTGAGCAATCAAACTCTTCCCAAATAAAAACAGGAGATGTTATCGTTTGTATGTTTCACGATATACAATATGAAGATTATCAAACAGATGCCATTGGAATTTTTAAAATTGAAAATAAGTCACACTTCTTTCAAACGTATTTAGAAAATGGTAGCTATGATATAATTACTCAAAAAGGAATTGCAACTAAAAAAGTAGATAAAGGAGTTCTCATCCTCAACGCAGCAGATACCGAAGGTAAAATTGTTTTAAGTGTAGATAATAACAATTATGATGCACAATATTGGATTAAAAGTTTCTTAAACATTAAATATCCAGACGATTCTAACCAGCACACTAAAAATTATATCGAAATGTGCCGAGAATTTTCAAAAGAGGTAATGCAACCACAATTTGGAGGACAGCAACAAAGTAACTTCTTAGCAAAAACTGTCGATTTTTTTAAAGAAAATGAAATTGTAAATGTAGAAAGCTTTAAAGAAGAAGTATTTGAAGAAGAAGACACAATACAACTTTTTGAGGATTATAAAAAGACATATGAAACCGATCATAATATTGTATTAAGAAACCAATTTGATGTCTCTGAAGTTGTCCTAAAAAAACAAAAACAAAAAATAAAAACAGAAATTAAACTAGATACTAATATACAGATAAAATTAGATGTTGATGCTCCAGATGCATCAGCGGAATATCTAGAACGTGGTTATGATGAAGAAAAGAAAATGCACTATTATAAGGTTTTCTTTAATGAGGAAGGCTAATAATTATAACAAGTATATATCCAATTGTAATTAACAAAACCTTTTCAAATATGTCAACAATCATTAGATCTTTTACATCTTAGATTTTAGAGAGAATCGGTTAACGTTAAAATTTACCCACAAGCAATTCTAATGTAAAACAATCACTTTAGTTGTCATTTTTGCACCCGAAAATGCAAAAATTGAAGACAGAGAATTTTACTGGCAACCTTATACAAACTCCGCCTCAAAAAGCACTTTAAAATGTTTTAACAATTTTTCTTTAACTTCAGCTTCGTTCACTTTTGCTACGCCAAGTTCAACGTTCAACGAAGTAACAGCTTTACCTTTAATACCACAAGGTATTATGTTATCAAAATAACCCAAATCTGCATTAACATTAAGAGCAAACCCATGCATTGTTACCCAACGACTAGCTCTAACTCCCAATGCACAAATTTTTCTTGCAAAAGGTGTACCAACGTCAAGCCAAACACCAGTTTCGCCAGGACTACGCTCAGTTTTTAAGCCATACTCTTCTAGTGTTAGAATAATGGTTTCTTCTAAAAACCTAAGATATTTGTGAATATCAGTAAAAAAATTATCTAAATCTAAGATTGGATAACCTACAATTTGTCCTGGTCCATGGTAAGTAATATCTCCTCCTCTATTAATCTTATAAAAGGTAGCTCCTTTTTGTGTAAGTTGCTCTTCAGTAAGTAATAAGTTAGAAACATCACCACTTTTACCAAGTGTATAAACATGAGGATGCTCTACAAACAAAAAATAATTTTCTGTTTCTAATCCTGCATCCTCACGTCTATTTTTAATTTTAGTGTCTAAGATACTTTTAAAGATATCTTCTTGGTAGTCCCAAGTTTCCTTAAAATCTTTTGCACCTAAATCTTGGAATGTTATATTTTTATTCAATACTATTTATCTTCTAAAACTACTTCAAAATCTAATAACTCTGGGTCTTTAAGTACATCAATAAACCCTACCTCAAAAGTCACTGTTTTTCTATCCTCGCTAAACATTGCTCCTTCTTTAGAAAATGACTTTACAGGTCTTGGAAAATGATAATTAATCTTATATTTAGATGATCCAAACATCATGGTTGATTGTCCTAAACTATCTATAGATTGCTGGTGTAGCTCTTGGTCAACAATTCTTGCAGAACGTTTAAAAACAGATCCATCGTAAGAATATTGCACATCTGTAGAACCTCCTTCTCCCATGCTAGAGAAAGGACTAGAAGGCGCATTTTGAGGCGCTCCTCCTTTACCTTGAAAATTGCTAAAATTATTCATTGCCTTAAACATATCCTGCAAATCATTAGCATCTTTAAAGTCTGTCGTTAAATCAAAAACCATTTTTTTAGTTTCAGGATTCATAACCATATGCATTTTAAAATCCTCAAGTGCCTTAATTTTTTGCTGCTCTTCTGGAGATAAAGTCGAAATACTATCTCTATTTGCTTCAATAAAATCTTTAAAAACTATAGTAGAGTCCATAGCTTTATCCATGCCTTTTGCAGACTCTCCATCACCCATTTGACCTACCATTTCCATCATTTCTGAGGCATCCATAGAAAATTCCATCTTACCGCTTCCATCTTCGTTTATGTAAATGTTTTCAGAAAATTGACAACTAGTTAAAGCCATCATTAAAGCACAAGCAATTAGTGTAAAAAAGTGTTTCATTTTATAATATTTAATGGTTTAATATGACAAAGATACGTTTTTATCTTTCAGGATTATTAAGAATTACTAGAGCAGCAATAACTCCAGGAATCCATCCAAAAATCCATAGAATAAAAACGATTAGTATAGAACCGCAACCTTTACCAACAACAGATAAAGGCGGAAAAACAATAGCGAGTAGTACTCTCCAAAAACTCATATATAATAAATTTGATGATGTTAAAACGTGTTTAACAAGATTTGATGATTGACTTGCCTACCCTAGAGCAGACCTAATTATAAGACGACATTTATCTTTCTTTGTTACATTTCAATAAAATATAGTAGTTTAGTGCTGTGAGATATTTAGCCATTTTTAGTATTTTTTTCTTCGGAAATATTGCTGTTGCACAACATCATTTTCAAGGTCATATAGACAATGAGCGATGGCAAAACGACATTTACCTTTCGGTCATTGAAGATTATAGAACGTTGGATGGTATTAATGATGAACAAATTATTACTAAAGTAAAAAGCGATTCTAGTGGTTTTTTTAAATTTGACCAGAACCAGCTAGATTCACAACAAAAAATTTATAAATTACACGTAGATAACTGTGACTCTTTTAATCAAGGTGCTAATCATTTTGATGGGCATTGTACAGATTTTAAAGATATATTATTTATTGCCAAACGCACAGACTCTATTAGCTTTCCCCTCTCTTTTGACGCTCAAATGTTTTGTGATATTGTGTCTAACAATCCAAAAACAGGCGCATTTATTAAAATTGATTCTCTCAAAGAAGAAATGAAATTTGCCTATTTAGAGTTTAGAAGTAAAGCAAATAGAGATTTAAATAACAAAAAGTGGTTTAAAACATTACAAGATTATGGCAAGAACATGAATGAGCCTCTTGCGGAATTATATATCTACGCGTTTTTATCTGACAGAGGTAATCAACTACACAACTATTATTTAGAAGACCTAAAATCCAACTCCTATTACGACGAATTATTAGAGCGTTTAAAAAGCACGTATCCAAATTCTAGTTATGCGAAACAATACGAAGCAGAGCTAACGTCTGATAAATTTATCGTCTTTTCCTCAAAAGAAAAGTTAGGCTTTAATTGGTCTTATTTATGGATTAGTTTATTAGTTGCTTCAACTATTCTCAATTTATGGCTTCTCATTTCAGCTAAAAAACGCAAAGCAAAACAAAAAAATAATGCGACTTCACAACTAACAAAGCAAGAGCAGAATGTTTTAGACTTATTATTGGCAGATAAAACTAATAAGGAGATTGCCGAAGCGCTTTTTGTAAGTGTTAGTACTATAAAAACACACGTAAATAACATTTACAAAAAATTAAACGTAAGTTCTAGAGACGAACTAAAAGATCTGATTGCTAAATAATTACAAAAATCAACCTAAGTACTAGTACTCATTTCAACCTGTGTTTTTAAAAAATTTGCACTAATTATCTAGAAGTTTGTTTTCATATTAATCATTTAAAAAATATAAATTATGAAACGAACTTTAAACATTGCCATCCTATTAATTTTTACGCTTAGTTTATTTAGTGTAGCACCAATTGAACTTGAAAATATGGAGACCTTTGAGACTAAGGTTGCTATTATTAAATTTAAAACCGAAGTTGTAGATTATGGTACTATTGCGCAAAACTCTGATGGTACGAGATTATTTACATTTACAAATACTGGTGATGCACCATTGTTAATTACAAATGTAAAAACGAGCTGTGGTTGCACTGTGCCAAGCTACTCAAAAACTCCAATTCTACCTGGACAAACGGGAGAGCTAAACATTAAGTATGATACTAAAAGGCTAGGTAGTTTTACTAAAACTATAACAGTTACTTCTAATGCTACAGGAGGCAACAAAATTTTGAAGATTAAAGGGCACATTATCGCTACCAATTAAAGCTAATATAAGCGCAGTTAATTTACTGTTGTTTAATACATATTAACTGCGCATATATTCTCAATCTCATTAAAAATCTAGTACTACTTAAATTTACTCATCATGCTAAAAACGAATATAACAATTTTAATAATTACCTTAATCTTTACCATAAAAACACAAGCACAATCTCTAAACCTAGAAATAATAACTAATGGCGAAACGCCTTATTTATTGGGTAAAATTAATAAGACAGGATTAACTGGAGAACACTATCAATCATGGTTTACTAAAAATTACAATGAGTACAACGTTGACGATTCTATTATAAAAGATTTCAAATCTAATCTTGCAAATTATGAGATTTTGCTTTTTATGGGCACGTGGTGTGGTGACAGTAAACAAGAAGTACCAAAATTTCTTAAAATACTCGACGCATGTGATTTTCCAGAGTCTCAATTAACGATTATTGCTTTAAGCAGTAAACCAAATATGTATAAAAAGAGTCCAAATCATGAAGAGGCTGGTTTAAATATACATCGTGTTCCAACCTTTATTTTTATAAAAAACGGAAAAGAAGTGAATCGTATAGTCGAGCACCCTGTGCAAAATTTTGAAAAGGATATACGCAATATTGTTACAATCAATAATTATAAATCTAATTATCAAATCGTAACAAAAATAGATCGAATATTAAAACAAGATGGCCTAAATGAACTTCGTAAACAACGTGATCATTTAATAAAAACACACAAAGATTCAACGTCTAATATGTTTGAGTTAAACACCTATGGTCGTGTTCTTTACTCTAACAACCTAAAAGAAGAAGCCATCATGATTTTTGATTTAAACACAAAGTTATTTCCAAATCAACCCAGAACTTATATGAGCTTAGCTAATACTTTAGGAGCAAATGGTGAGCGTAAAATGGCAATACAAGTTCTTGAAGAAGCTATTAAATTGTTTCCAAACAATAATGATTTAATACAAAATCTTGAAGTTGTCAAAACAAATTAACAGTAAAGATGTATTAGCTATGATTTAGATGATAAAACCTAAACTTTTTTTTACGTTAATTATTGTAAATAATGTAATTTTGCAGCTTCTTATCGAGAAGATAAGGTTTCAAAAATATATTTAGCATGCAGCTTTCAGAACAAGAATTAGTAAGACGCGAGAAACTCGTAAAATTAAGAGCCTTAGGCATTAACCCTTATCCTGCAGATTTATTTCCTGTAGACCATACTTCAAAACAAATTAAAGAGAACTTTGAAGAAGGAAAAAAGGTGACGATTGCTGGTAGATTAATGGTTATTAATATTCAAGGAAAGGCGTCTTTTGGACAATTACAAGATAGTGAAGGTCGTATTCAAGTATATTTTAACAGAGACGAAATTTGCCCTGGCGACGACAAATCGCTATACAATGACGTATTCAAAAAACTTTTAGACTTAGGAGATTTTGTAGGGATAGAAGGTGAACTTTTTACCACTAAAGTTGGTGAAAAAACAGTCATGGTTAAGCAATTTAAATTGCTAAGTAAGGCCTTAAAACCTCTTCCTATACCAAAGCAAAAAGATGGTAAAACGTATGATGCGTTTACTGACCCAGAATTACGATATAGACAACGATATGCAGATTTAGTTGTAAATCCGCATGTTAAAAATGTATTCATTAAGCGTACAAAGTTATTTACTGCAATGCGAGATTTCTTCAATAACGCAGGTTATTTTGAAGTAGAAACTCCCGTTTTACAGCCAATTCCTGGAGGAGCAGCTGCTCGCCCATTTATTACACATCACAATAGTTTAGACATTCCGTTGTACATGAGAATTGCTAATGAGTTGTATCTAAAACGTTTAATCGTTGGTGGATTTGATGGTGTTTATGAGTTTTCTAAAAATTTTAGAAACGAGGGTATGGACAAAACACATAATCCTGAGTTTACTGCAATGGAGATCTATGTATCCTACAAAGATTACAATTGGATGATGGATTTTTGTGAGCGCCTTTTAGAACATTGCGCTACAGCAGTAAATGGTACAACCGAAGCAACTTTTGGAGAACATAAAATAAACTTCAAAGCACCTTATGCTCGTGTAACTATGGCAGATTCTATCAAGCATTTTACAGGGTTTGATATTACTGGTAAAACTGAAGCAGAAATTCGTCAAGCAGCAAAAGATATGCACATAGAAGTTGATGACACTATGGGTAAAGGAAAATTAATTGATGAGATTTTTGGTGAAAAATGCGAAGGCAATTACATACAGCCAACTTTCATTACTGATTACCCTAAAGAAATGAGTCCTCTATGTAAGGAGCATCGTGATAACCCAGAATTAACAGAGCGTTTTGAGTTAATGGTCTGCGGAAAAGAGATTGCTAACGCATATAGTGAGTTAAATGACCCAATAGATCAAAGAGAACGTTTTGAGCACCAACTAAAACTTGCTGCAAAAGGAGATGATGAAGCTACCGAATTTATTGACCATGATTTTTTACGTGCTTTAGAGTATGGTATGCCTCCTACTTCTGGAATGGGAATTGGAATGGATAGATTAATAATGTTTTTAACTAATAATCAATCTATACAGGAAGTTTTATTTTTTCCTCAAATGAGACCAGAAAAGAAGAAAATAGAAATGAGTGAAGAAGAAAAAGCAATAGCAGCTATACTTAAAACTAACTCTCCTATTGACCTCAATGAGCTAAAAGCACAATCTGGATTAAGTAATAAAAAATGGGATAAATCTATTAAAGGTTTAACAGCTAAAGGTATTGCTAAGGTTGTCAAAAATGATGATGGCTTATTTGTAGAAATAGCGTAATACAATATTTTACAGACTTGTAAGTTTAGTATCAAACTACTATGACTTTGAAACTAAATTTAAGACAAAATTTTAGAGCATACCTTCTTATTGGGTATGCTTTTTTACTGATTTTACACTTTTTAATAAAGGATAACCTTTTCCCGTTAAGCATATTATTTTATGCCTCTCCAATGCCAATAATTATTGCTATTGGACTTATACTTTTGGTGATCTTTTTCCGAAGAAAAAAAATTAGAATACTACTTATTGTTGTTTGCAGTATGTTGACCGCTTTATGGTTGTTTAATGATTACAAATCAACCAAACCCACCCTAAGTCTAGACACTACTAAAGTACTATTCTGGAATTTAGCGAAACGCAACAGCTTACCAATTGAAACACTTAAAAGTCAAATATCCAATAACAAGCCAGAGATATTAGCTTTTGTTGAAGCGCCTAAAGAAATTTTAACCAATTTTGAAGCCTTAAAATTAGAGCTTCCAGATTATAATTTTAAAGTTTTAGATGGCGCAATGCTTGTCGCTGCAAAAGGAAGCATTACTCTTTTAGATTTTGTATACGAAGATGATTTACAAAAATCAGCAATATTAGAAATTACAACCAAACAACAACGTACAAAAATCATGATTGTTGATGCAACAGCCAATCTTTTTGTAGATAAGAAGATTCCTTTAAATCATATTCTAGATTTAGCAAACAAATATAAAGTAGATTGTATTGTAGGCGATTTTAATGCGCCATATAAAAGTGCGTTTTTTGATGCTTTTAAAAATAATTACAAAAGTTTTCATAATTATAATAATGGATTTACTGCAACTTGGCCAAATGGCATACCACTTTTAGAGTTAGACCATGTATGGTTATCAAAAAAATACAAACCCGTTTTATTGAAGAAAAACTACTCGAAAGATTCTGATCATGCTTTGCTCATTGCCGAATATCATTTAAAGAAATAATTCACAACTTATAAAAAGATTATTTCAAGGCAAAAACAGTACATCTTAACGATAATAACATCGTCTAAAAAACTTTTTTATTAAATTCGCAACTTGCTATTAATCAGAAAATACAACCCAAATGTTAAAAAAATACAGCTTCATACTACTTACAACATTGTTACTTTTCGCATGTAATAATGATGATGACCTAATAGCAGCTTGTGATGCTGTTACAAATGTTTCTTCAAACACCATTACAAGTAACTCTGCGACTATAACTTGGGAGGATGCAAATACTACTGCACTTTACACAATAGAGTATGGCGTAACTGGCTTTTCTTTAGGTAGTGGTACATCAACTTCAGTTTCTGAAACCAGTTTAAGCGTTACTGGATTAAGTGCTAATACAACGTATGATGTATATATCCAATCTGTTTGTACAACAAATAATGTAAGCATGTATACAGATGTTTATAGCTTTACCACGAATGCTCCAACTGTTATCGCAGAATTTAGACCAACACTATCTGAGTTAAATCTATTTGCTGGAGATTTAAGCAATTTAGAAATAACACCTTATGGGTTTGAATACGATTTGAGCTCTAAATTATTTACAGATTATGCGTCAAAGCAACGTTTTTTTGTATTGCCTAGTGGCGAGAAACTAACTTATGATGGTGAAGGCTTACCTATATTTCCTGATAACTCTGTAATTGTTAAGACTTTCTATTATAATATAGATGATAGGGATATATCATTAGGACAAAAAATAATAGAGACACGTTTACTTATTAAAATAAATGGCACTTGGGAAAGTGGAGATTATAAATGGAATGATGCTCAAACCGAAGCTGTTTTAGATTTAGAAGGTAGTATTGTACCTGTAACTTGGATAGATGCTGAAGGTGAGACCAACAATGTAAATTATGAAATCCCATCAAATACAGATTGTTTTACATGTCATCAATCTAGCAACTCAATGACACCAATTGGCCCAAAAATGAGAACTATTAATTTTGATTTTAATGGATCTAATCAAATACAACACTTAATTGATAACGAAATGCTTGAAGGTATTACAGACCCTTCTGGCATAGGTTTATTACCAGAGTGGGACGACACATCTGTTTCTTTAGAGAGAAGAGCTAGAGCCTATATGGATATAAATTGCGCACATTGTCATACTGCTGGTGGCTTTTGTGAAGAACAATCGGCATTGAGACTTAATTATGAAATTCCTTATGAGGAATCTTCAATTTCTGAGAGCAGGTTTAGCATTTTAGCTAGAATTCAAAATACAATTCCAGAATATGGTATGCCACTTATTGGTAGAACGATTGTTCATGACGAAGGTATTGAAGTACTTATTGAGTATATCAATTCTTTAGAATAAAATATTATAAATATAGAATTAAAAAAAAGGCCACATTATTGTGGTTTTTTTTTGCGACATCAACTACTGTTTTTTATTATATTAGCATTCAATCCATATACCAACAAAACAATCCTAATGCGTCGTAAAATCTATTTACTAGTTTTTATCACCACACTTTTATTTAATTGTAGTAGTGATGATGATTTTGTTGCAGCGTGTAATGAAGTCACTAATGTATCATCAAATTCTATAACAAGTAACTCTGTCACATTAACTTGGGATAATATTAGTACAGCTGCATCATACACTATAGAATATGGAATCTCTGGCTTTTCGTTAGGAAACGGAACTTTAATTTCTACTACACAATCTAATCTAGATTTAGTAAACTTAAACGCCAATACTTCTTATGATGTTTATATTCAAACTTTTTGTTCTGTAAACAACATTAGTATGTATACAGATGTTTTTAGCTTTACTACAAATTCACCAACCGTAATTACAGAGTTTAGACCAACACTTTCTGAATTAAATATATTTGTTGGAAACCTTGAGAACCTAGAACCTACACCTTTTGCTTTTGAGTATGATTTAAATAGCACTTTATTTTCAGATTACTCACACAAACAGCGTTTCATTGTACTTCCTGCTGGTGAAAAAATGATTTATAATGGTGATGGATTGCCACTTTTTCCTAACAATACATTGATTGCAAAAACCTTTTACTACAATAATAATGAAACCGATTTATCACAAGGGAAACATATAATAGAAACAAGGGTTCTTATTAAAATTGACGGTTTATGGCAAACAGGCGACTATAAATGGAATGAAAACCAAACTGAAGCAGTTCTAAATCCAAATAGTAGTATCGTACCAGTAACTTGGATTGATAACAATGGTGAGACAAATTCAATTGATTATGTGATACCATCAGACAATCAATGTTTTACATGTCATAGAACTAATGAACAGAAAAGACCTATTGGTCCAAGATTAAGAACATTAAATTTTAATGTGGATGGTGTTAATCAATTACAAAGTTTAATTGACAACCAACTTCTTGATGGCTTATCAAGTCCATCTAATGTAACTATACTACCTAAATGGGATGATATTAATTATTCATTAGAAGATCGCGCAAGAGCTTATTTAGATATTAATTGTGCACATTGCCACACTGAGGGAGGATATTGTGAGACGCAATCTATATTGAGATTAGACTATGAAACCACCTTTATAGATTCAAATATTCTAGAAAGAAAAAACAGTATTATATTTAGAGTGTCTTCAAGTTTTCAACCTGGTTTAACAATGCCATGGATTGGAACAACGGTTTTGCATGATGAAGGTGTGGAATTAATTTTAGATTATTTAGACAGTTTAAACTAAAGACCATTAAGCTATAAAAATCCAAATATTAAGTTAAATTGGTATTAAAACTAGCCTATCCTTTTCATCCCATTAAGGGATTCCTTATTTTAGAAGACTAATTTAAAAATCAACCACTTTGAAACACTTTTCTATTAAACTACTCCTTGTAGTTTCCGTATTTTTTGTTGCTGTGTCTTGTTCTACAGCAAAAAAAGCAAGTAAAAAAGATGCAGCTACTGCTGCAGCAAAACCACCAGCAAAAAAGCCTGGAAAAAACGACCCTAAACCTTATAGTAAAGTTATTACTAAGGATGCAAAGAGCGATGTTGGACTGTTTACGGTACACTCACTAGATGACAAATATTATTATGAAATTCCAGATTCTCTTTTTAATAGAGAAATGTTAATGGTTACTCGTATTTCTAAAACTGCTAGCGGACTTGGTTTTGGTGGTGGCAAGCAAAACGAGCAAGTTTTACGATGGGAGAAAAAAGGTAAAAAAGTAATTGTACGTGTGGTTTCTTACAATGTTGTTGCTGCAGATTCATTACCGGTAAAAGAGGCTGTGGTAAATTCTAATTTTGAGCCTGTTCTATATACTTTTCCAATAAAAGCATTTAGCAAAGATTCTACAAGCACTGTGATTGATGCTACACCTTTATTTGAGAAGGATGTAAAATCTTTAGGGTTGCCACAATTTAGAAGAACACCTTATAGAGTTACTCGTTTAGAGGGTGACAAATCTTTTATTGAAACTATTAAAAGTTACCCAAGAAATATTGAAGCTAGACACGTAAAAACGTATGCTGCTGGTCGTCCTCCTTCAAACTCAAGTACAGGAAGTATTTCTATAGAAATTAATAATTCTATGATTTTATTGCCAGATAACCCAATGAAGCGTCGTTATTTTGATGAGCGTGTTGGTTGGTTTACAAGTAGTCAAACAGATTATGGACAAGAAGATCAAAAAAGTAAACAATTAGAGTTTTTAGATCGTTGGAGACTAGAGGTTAAAGATGAAGATATAGCTGCTTTTAACAGAGGTGAGTTAGTACTTCCGAAGAAACAAATTGTATATTATATAGATAGAGCAACTCCTGTTAAATGGAGAAAATATATTAAGCAAGGTATTGAAGATTGGCAAGTAGCATTTGAGGCTGCAGGATTTAAAGAAGCAATTATTGCTAAAGATCCTCCAAGTATAGAAGAAGATCCAGAGTGGAGCCCAGAAGATGCTCGTTACTCTGTAGTGCGTTATTTAGCATCTCCAATTCCTAATGCAAACGGACCTCACGTAAGTGACCCAAGAACAGGAGAAATATTAGAAAGTGATATAAATTGGTACCATAACGTAATGTCTTTATTACGTGGTTGGTTCTTTGTTCAAACTGCTGCAATTAATCCAGATGCGCAAAGCCCTCAATTTAAAGATGAAGTAATGGGACGTTTAATACGTTTTGTATCTGCTCATGAAGTTGGTCACACACTTGGTCTACCTCACAACATGGGTTCTAGTGTTGCGTATCCTGTAGAAAAATTACGTGATGCTGAGTTTACCCAAAAGTTTGGTACTGCACCATCAATTATGGATTATGCACGTTTTAACTACGTAGCACAACCAGGAGACGAAGGTGTAGCTTTAATGCCAAATATTGGTACTTATGATAAGTATGCAATTTCTTGGGGTTACAGACCTATTTTAGGTAAAACAGCCGAAGAAGAAAAACCTGTCCTTAATCAATGGATAATGGAGCATGCTGGAGATCCAATGTACCGTTTTGGACACCAACAAGCTGGAGATGTTGTTGACCCAAGTTCTCAAACCGAAGATTTAGGAGATGACGCCATGTTAGCTAGTAGCTACGGTATAAAAAACCTAAAGCGTATTGTACCAAACTTAATTGAGTGGACGACAGAAGCTGGTGAAGATTACGACGATTTGCAAGAAATGTACGGTCATGTAATTTCTCAATTTAACCGTTATATGGGACACGTTTCTAACAACATTGGTGGTGTTTATGAGCATTACAAGGCTGCAGATCAAGCAGGAGCTGTTTATACAGCTGTACCTAAAGCAAAGCAAAAAGAAGCAATGCAATTTATCCAAGACAACTTATTTACAACTCAAGATTGGTTAATAAATAAAGATATTTTTGACCGTATTGAATTTACTGGATCTGTTGAGCGCGTTCGTGCAATTCAATCTAGAACTTTAAGAAACATAATAAGTTTAGGTAAAATGCAACGTTTAACCGAAGCGCATACGTATGATAGCAATGCATATTCTTTACCTGAAATGATGAGTGATCTTCGTAAAGGTATTTGGAGTGAGCTACGTACAGGAAGAAAAATTGACACCTACAGACGTAATTTACAACGCGCTCATATAGACAGATTAGGAGAAATGATGACTGCGGAAAATCAAAGTGGCAGAACATTTAGTCCTTATGTTAAAGCTACTGCTGTAAACACAAGCCAATCTGATATTAGAGCGGTTGTAAGAGCAGAATTAAAATCGTTACGTAGCCAGTTAAGAGCAGCTCGTGGAGGAGATACACTAAGTAGAATGCATATTGCAGATGCTTTAGAACGTATTGATGCTATCTTAAATCCTAACGGATAATAGAGTAAGCTCAATAAACATCTTAGATGTTTAAACATAATTAAAAGAGAGAAAAGCTTCAGAGAAATCTGAAGCTTTTCCTTTTTTAGTTTTTATCTTTACCCAATATCGTTAAAACATGAAAATAACCCATAAAAAATATCTTAATCACAACTTAGCAAATGAAAATGAACGTGGTGAAAACTTAGGTGTTGATTTTATTTTATCTTCTATTTTAGGCATTATTGTAATTACAATTGCATACCTAATTTACCCGACCACTACAATAGATTTTTCATCATATCTTAAAGCCTTTGGTATTTATTTAGGCGTTAGGTTTGTTTATTATTTTGGATTCGAATTAGCATTTAATAGAACACCTGGCAAATTTCAAACTCAAACAATAGTAGTAGATAAAGATGGCAACAAGCCAAGTGTTTTACAATTACTTGTGAGAAGTTTGGCTAGATTTATAACCGTTATTTCTGGAATTAGCGACGATGAAAGAGCTGTTCATGATCAAATTTCCAATACCTTTGTTGTTTACGACAACAATCTTAAAAAGATAGAATCTCGGCTATATATGATTCTCCTATTTAATATCTTACTTGGCGTTGGTTGGGTTTACTATTTTACAGAAACCACTTTTAAATCATCTGCAAAGTCTGCATTACTTACTGCCTTAATATTAGCAACTTTTTATGCCTTTGCTGTCATGTTTAGAAGAATTGGTAAAAAATAGTAATTTAGATTATCTACAATATTTTTTCAATTCCTTGTGTGTAATCATCAAAGTCAATTAAGTTATTATGACTACCACCATCAATAGTAATAAACGTAGTGTGTCTTGGCGCAACTATTTTTAATTTCTCTGCTGAAGAGTAAGGGACAACACCATCATTTGTACCATGAAACATTGTAATGGGACAACTAACATTTATAATAAACTCATTTGAAGGAAATGTATATTTTAATAAAGACGTCACAGGAAATATAGGAAATCTATATTTAGCTACATCTAAAATACTGTAATAAGGTGTTTCTAAAATAAGTTGACTTGGATTGTTTTTTGAAGCCAAATAAGTTGAAATTCCTGTACCCAAAGAGCGACCATAAATTGTAATTTCGTTTTCATTATAAGACTTTAACAAATAGTTATAGCAGTATTGCGCATCATCGTAAAATGCTTGCTCACTAAGCTTGCCTTTACTTTTTCCGTAGGTACGATAATCCATTATAAAAACATCATAGTTTTTGGCTACAAAAAATTCTGAGATTTTACCCCAACGACTCAAATCACCAGCGTTTCCGTGAAAATATAATATGACTCCTTTTGGGTTTTTCGTTTTAAAATGTATAGCGTTAATAGATACATCTGCTTGAGGAGTTAAAAATACTTCTTCAAACGGAAAATTGAATTCGTATTTATAATCCTGAGACAATTCCGTAGGAAGAAATAATAATTTTTCTTGTAAAAAATATAGAGATGCGCCTATCATAACATATAATATTAACAGTACTTTAAATACCTTTTTAAGCCTTTTTTTTAGTCGGTTTTGAGGAGTGGATAACATTTATGCTCGTGGTTTGTAAATCTATGGTTTTAGGTGTTTTATTTAAAATATCATCTAACATATTGTGATACGATTCAAAATTATTTAGATTTTTGTGTCCGCCTCCAATAACAGTGTGCAGTTTTGTTAATTTTGGATTTACTTTAGATAATTTAATACTTGTTTTAAAAGGTATTAGTTTATCGTGTGTACCATGAATAATATGAATGGGACATTGCACATATTTAAGCCATTTATAAGTTGGTAAAGGATATTTTATGAGCAAAGACAGAGGCATAAATGGTGCGTAACGTGCTGTAACCTTAGTTAAACTGTAATAAGGAGCATCAAGAATCAACATTTTGGGTTGATTCATTGACGCGAGTTTTGCTGCGAAGCCTGAGCCAAGTGATCTTCCGTAGAGAATAATACGATCTTCTGTTGTTTGCTCTTTTAGCTTATTATAAACTAATTGCAAATCTCGCTTTATAGCTTTTTGCGAACGTCTGCCTGTACTTTTACCGAAGCCACGATAATCTACCATTAACACATTGTAACCGTGTCTTGTAAAATCTACAGCAAACTTGCCCCAACCCTTAATACTTTTAGAGTTTCCTTTAAGATACAAAACGACACCTTTGCTTTCTCCCTTCGGAAAAAATCGTAACCCATTAATTATGGCACCATCTCTAGTTTCTAGATTATACTCCTTGGTGTTTTGGTTTTCGTAGTTAAACTGAAAATCGGCTGGCAACTTTTCTGGCTTAAACAACATATAATCTTGTAAATAATACAATGCAATACTAATTGCGATGTAAATAACAAGAATTGTTATAATGGTAGAAATCCAATAGGCCATTGAGAGTAATTTGTTCTAACAAGATATAAAAAATATATTATTGCAAATATTTTAAAAACACATCTGCAAAAGGGTCTTGGTTTACAACCGTATAATAGAATAAAGCCCCTAACCAACCATGAAACAAACCTAAAACATACAAGTTTTTAGATTTTAGGTAAATGTACCCATAAAACAATGCTAATATAAAAGTGCCAATTAACAACCAAATAGAAGGGTAATGTACTAATGAAAACAAAGTTGCTGTGATTAAAATGACAATTTCTTTTTTAAGTTTTATCGTTTTTAGCGTACTTAAATTTCCTGCCACTAGACCAATAGTTAAAAACTGTTGAACTGTTCCCCAAATGGGATACGTAATAAGTAATGGTATAATATGCCATGTTGGGTTAAGCGTATCTTGAACATACCCAATTACCAAAAATGACACTATTGAGATAATTGCAAAAGGCAATACTAATTTTAAAACAGAAGTAAAATTATCGTGTCTAAATCCCCAATCTTTTAATATTTGGTTGTCTTTTTTATACCGATATCTTACATACAATGACCATGATAATATGGCAATAATAACAAATGGCAATCGCCAATTGAGATAATCCATAAATACGAACTTCCCTACTCCTGTTAGCGCTACAGCAAAGATTTCAAGTAATCTCACTTTATCGCTTGCTGGTCTTGTCAAATTAAAATTCGAGAAATCTGTTAAGTATTTGGTGAGTTTTTGTTTCATATTGGTACAGATTTAATTTACTATGATTACCCAAGAAGTTATAATAAAATATGCACTAATTAAAATAGCTGTTAAGATGAGATATGATTTACAAAAGCTTAATTTCTTTTTACGTTTTGCATAATAATAAAATATATACATTATACTTAGAAGGATTAGTAATACCGTTGTAAAGATGCTTAGGATTGTTAACCAAGAAAAACTTTCAAAAAAATCCATACAACAAAGCCATGTAAACAATACACTTAATACAAATATGTCATAAGCCAAAAGACACGTAATTACTAATGACACTAAAAAGTGCGTTATGTTTAATTTAGATTGCCAAACTTGTATAAAATAATTCATATTAATTATGGTTTAAAACCTTTCGGGCTTTTCACACCCGAAAGGTTTTTGGGTTACTAACTAACCAATCATCAAAATAAAAAAATCATGTAGACAATTATACCTTCGGCAATTCCTGTGATAATACTCATACCAAGAATGTCTTTAATTTTACTTCTTAAAAAGAATACAATACTTAAAATAGCCATTATTGCTGCCAATAGGATTTCTAGAGCATCTATTTTTGATAGTAAAAAAGTAATTCCTGTAAATGCAGCAGTAATCCCGACTGTGATTAAACAAAATTTAATAATCTCATCTTTAGAGTAATTACCTTCTTTAAATCCCTTCCTTAAATCTCTTAGAATAGATAAAATAAAAAGTAATGGCACAACAGATAGAAATGGAGCAAAAATGACTTTAATGCCTTTTACAATAGTTAAATCATAGTAAAAGAAAAACGCAATAGCTGTAAACGCTAATAAACCGGTTACGATTATAGATTGAAATGTAAATAACAATTCTCTTTTATTTGAATTACTTCTCGGTTTTGGTGGTTGAATAATTGGATTCATAATTTTAAATTTTTGATGATTATATTTTAATTTCTTATTGTATTAAGCAGTTAGAAAAAACACATGAATAGCTAATGAGAGTAGAACACCACTTAAAATACCATTGACTCTCAAATTATTATACAAAATATAATTAAGCACATAACTACTTATGGTTGTGGAGTTAATAAGGTGTGCAAAAACAAGATGGTCTTCTAGTTTTTGACCACTTATCCACTCTATAAGTTGCATACTTACCACACCAATAACAACACTCACAATGAGCAAAATTGTTGCTGGTCTTTGATGTTTAAGTTTGTATGCATCTGTATTTTGTGGTAAAAAATGTTCTATTAAAAGAAAACGCACAAAAAACAACATTGGCAATGGGAATAAGATGGATGCTATAATTTTAACTACATCTTTTAATGTTTTGATTTCGTCATATCCCAAAAACACCAAATAGACAAATACAATTACAGACACTCCTGTAGTAGCTATAAATGCAGTATTTAATTTTTTAAGCTGCATTTTAAAAACCTAATGGGTTCGTATTAGTCATTGTTAAACTCGCCAATTGCTCAACACTATTATTATAGCGTTCTACAATTTCATTTTGTATTTGTTTTGAAAACACAACCAGTGCGCTCATAACTATAATAAAACTGGTAATTTTTATACACATTTTCATACTAAACTGTTTTGTTGATTACGAGACAAATATGCGATAGATCTCAAAGCCATGAAACACAGTTTTTTATAAAAACTGACGATTAGATATATTACAAGACCTTATTTTATACTATATTTAATAACTCAAATAGATTTAAACTGACGATTAATTAACCTCCAAAAACAAGTTTCCGTCAAAACAAAAAACAAACATGACAGACTTAAATGCTATAGTATCTACTTTTTCTTCGGAAGATGAGCAACGTTTTATAAATTATCTAGAAAAAAAGAATAAACGAAACGACACAAAAAATATTGAGCTATTTAAACTCTTAGTAGAAAACGAACTTTCTTCTAATGATATATGCAAAACCCTTTATAAAAAAGACAACAAAGTTGCCTACCACGCATTAAGAAAAAGATTGTATCAATCTCTTATAGATTTTATAGCAAACTTAAATCTCGAAGAGGAGAACTCTGTAGATATGCAAATTATCAAATACATTTTAGCATCACGTACATTTCTCATTCATAAAAAGCCAGATATAGCTTATAAAATTCTTGATAAGGCTGAAGCTTTAGCACAAGAACATTTCTTGTTTCCAATACTTAATGAAATTTATCATACAAAAATTCAATATGCTTACATGAATCCTTCGGTAGATATTGATGTGTTGATTTCCAATTTCCGAAGTAATCAAAAACAACATTTTTTAGAAGAAGAGCTTAATATGGTTTATGCAAAAATTAGGCAAACCTTAAATGACATGACTTACAAGGGGAAAGTTTTAGATTTTAACACCATACTTAGTAATACTTTAAAAGACTATAATATTGATGTATCTGAGTCTTTATCGTTTAAATCTTTATACCAGCTTGTAAGTATCGTAAGTTTATCTGCCCTTGCTACCAATGATTACTTAAAAATAGAACCCTTTTTAATTGATACGTATCAAAAAATTAAAAATCATAAAAACAAATACAAGCAATTAGCATTTCATATTAAGGTGGTTTATATGATTGCCAACACGCTTTTTAGAAATAAAAAGTTTGAAGCCTCTTTAGAGTACTTAGAAATTATGAATGTCTTAATGCAAGAGCAGCGAAAAAAATACCACTCAACCTTTAAACTTAAATATGCATTATTAATTGCTCTTAATTACAATTACATAAATAAACAGGATGAGGCAATTTCTATTTTAGAATCTGTTAAACAAAGTAAACATACAGATATAGAATCTTTATTAGATATCCATTTAGGGCTAGTTATGTGCTACATGCAAAAATCTGATTTTAAAAGTGCAAAAACTATCTTCTCTAAGTTTTATCATACAGATAAGTATTATATTGAAAAAGCTGGAAAAGAATGGGTCATTAAAAAAAACTTAGCCGAAATTATCCTTTTTATAGAACTAGGAGAGCTAGACTTAACCGAGTCTAGACTTAAGAGTTTTAAACGCTCTTATTTTGGATACTTAAAACAAATTAACCAAGAGCGCGTCATTACATTTATCAAAATTATTGAGTCTTTCTACAAAAACCCAAACCAAGTTAGGTCACCAAAGTTTGCAGAAAAAATAGAACATTCATTCACTTGGGTTAATGAGCAGCAAGAAGATATTTTTGTCATGAGTTTCTACGCATGGCTAAAAAGTAAGATGGAAAATACATCTCTTTATGAAAGCACATTAACTCTAGTTAAAAGAGCTCAAAATGTTAATTAGAGGTTAAAATCAAAACCTCCTTTAAACTTATTTAATGTTTTCTAGTCAAAGAAGTAATCGATTAAAAAACATATTAATAATTTAAAGTAAAACACATTATGAAAAAATTAATTTTAATAGCAATTGCTTTTATTTCTTTACAAGCAGTCGCGCAGGATAAAAAAAGAGGTGACAGAGGAGAAAGAGGTGATAGAGAGATGATGAAAAATCTATCTGCTGAAGAAATCGCAACTATTGGCTCTAAAAAAATGACTCTTGCATTAGACTTAAACGCTAAACAACAAACTCAAGTAAAAACAGTTTTACTGGAGGAAGCTACATCTCGAAAAGAGAAAATGGCAGCACGTAAAGAAGCGAACAAGAATGATGACGCTAAAAAGCCTACAAAAGAAGAGCGTGTTAAAATGATGAATGCTAAATTGGATGAGCAAATTGCAATGAAGCAAAAAATGAAATCTATTTTAACTGCCGAGCAATTTGAGAAATGGACTAAAATGCAAGCTAAGCGTAAGCATAAGTCAAAAGGTAAAAAAGGACGAAAAGGAAACAAATAAACTATTGTTTGAGATTGGTTTGAGATAGTTTTTGTTAATAAGCATCGATTTTTATAGTCGATGCTTTTTTTTATGACAAAAATCATTAATTTTATAACTTATAGAATTTTTTAGATTAAACAACTATGAAAAAAATAATTACACTTTGCATATTTGCTATTGCATTATTATTTAGCACCCAAAATATGACAGCGCAAAACACATTAGAAATTAATGCTGCTGCAAATACTAAAACCAAAGAGTTAAGAAAGATCGTCAAGTTTGATGAAACCAAAATGGATGACGTTTACCGAGTTTATCAAAATTATGGTATTGCTTACAAAAAAATAAGTAGTAATCTTGATGGTAACGCTGAGCGCTTAAAAAAAATTGATACTTATTTAGACAGTGAACTAGAAAAAATTCTTACTGAAGAGCAATATATTACATATCTAAAATATTTTAGAGATACAGGTAGATAATACGAGTAACAACTTAAAAAGAAAGCGACAATTATGACAATTGTCGCTTTTTTTTTAAACTATAAATTATAAGAATTCTAGATAAGTAATCTATAAAGTTTGAGCCACCTTCTCAACCGCACTTATAGTTTCATCTAAATCCTCATACGTAAGTGCATCTGTAATAAACCAAGTCTCAAATGCACTTGGAGCAATATATATACCCTCGTTAAGCATACCATGAAAAAACGCTTTAAATGTATCATTATTCCCTTTGGCAGCACTCTCAAAATCGACCACTTGCTCTTCAGAAAAATGAATAGAAATCATAGATCCTTTTCTATTAATTGTATGAGTAATATTGTGCTTATTTAAGGCTGCAGCGCATCCTTTATGTAAATATTCGGTTTTCTCATCTAGCCTTTTAAATAAATCTTTATCATTATTAATAGCTGTTAACATTGCTAAACCTGCTGCCATAGCTAATGGGTTACCACTTAACGTACCTGCTTGATACACGTTACCCAAAGGCGCCAAATGATTCATGATTTCATTACGTGCTGCAAATGCACCAACTGGCAATCCGCCACCTATGACTTTACCAAAACATACAATATCAGCATCAATTGCATAAAGCTCTTGCGCTCCTCCTTTTGCCAGTCTAAAACCGGTCATTACCTCATCAAAAACAAGTAAAATTTCATGTTCGTCACAAAGATCTCTTAACTGTTGTAAGAAAACAGCCTTTGGAGGTATACAACCCATATTACCTGCAACTGGCTCTATAATTATACAAGCTATCTCGTTTTTGTTAGCTTCTATTAAAGTTTTCACATTGTCGATATTATTGTAAATAGCAAGTAGAGTATCTTTTGCTGTACCAGAAGTAACACCAGGACTATTAGGGCTACCAAATGTGACAGCTCCACTTCCTGCTTGTATTAAAAAAGCATCACTATGGCCATGATAACAACCAGCAAATTTTATAATTTTATCTTTACCTGTATAGCCTCTGGCTAATCTAACAGCGCTCATACAAGCTTCTGTACCTGAGTTTACAAATCTAATTTTATCAATATTAGACACCATAGAAACCGCCAATTCGGCAATTTTGGTCTCGATTTCGGTTGGCATCCCAAAGGAAGTTCCATTTTTTGCTTTCTCGATGACCGCTTTTACAACTGGTTCATAAGCATGACCCAACAACATTGGTCCCCAAGAATTTATATAATCTATATAACGGTTATCGTCTTCATCATAGACATAGGCACCTTTTGCCGATTTTGCAAAAATAGGCGTTCCGCCTACTGCCTTAAAAGCTCTCACTGGTGAATTAACACCTCCAGGAATAACGTTTTCGGCATCTTTAAATAACGCACTACTACGTTGATATAACATATTAATTTGATTTAATTACAAGAAGTTGACCTAGTGAAATATCATTAGATTCTAAGCGATTTAATCGCTTAAGCTCATCAACTGTTGTATTATATTTTTTAGATAATGAATATAAGGTATCACCCTTTATTACAATATGATTTATTTCTATATTCTCTATAGTTGATTTGTTTCCTAAAACCATATCATCATAAGTATAGAGCCTATAACGCTCTATTAAACTAATAAGTTTTTCAGGATATCTTCTATCTGTTGCATAACCTGCTGCTCTTAATCCTTTTGCCCAACCCTTATAATCATTTGGTCTTAATTTAAAGAGTTTTGCATATCTACTTCTTCCAGTTAAAAACTCTGAGTGGTCTTCAAACGAAGAATTAGCGTGGTCATATTTTCTAAAACATTCTTGCGACGCATCATCATCATGATAGATTTTTTTACCTGTCCAACCATGGCATTTAATTCCAAAATGATTATTGGCCTCAACAGATAAACGTCCTTTACCAGAGCCAGACTCCAAAATACCTTGTGCTAATGTAATACTTGCAGGAATTTTAGATTTTCGCATTTCATCCATAGCAATAGCATTATATTTTAAAATATAAATGTCTACTGCACTTAAATTAGATGTATCTATTTTTGGAGTTTCATTTGTGTTGTTGGTATTTGGTGATGTATCTGGTTTCGCAACTACCTGTTCTGTCTTAGGAGTTCTCTTATCTTTTTTTGTCACCACTTTCTTCTTAGAACTACAACTAAAGGCTAAGAAGCTCACCAATAAAAACACAATAATTTTCTTCATAAATTTTAAACGATTAAAGGCTTATTTTGTTGTTTCAATCTTTGATTCATTCCTTCAATTCCTTGTAAGCCACCAGTATGGATAATTAAAATTTTTGATGTCTTCGGAAAGTAGCCTTTCTCAATTAAATCGTTAATTCCAAACATCATTTTACCAGTATAGATAGGATCTAATGGTATATTATGAGCTCTTTTGAAATTATTTATAAACTCAATTAATTGAGTATTAACTTTTCCGTAGCCACCAAAATGATAATTGGTAATTAACTCCCAATTTTCTTTACTTGCAAATTTAGCAATTTCTTCTTTTAAAAAATCACCTTTTAACGCAGGAAAACCAATAATTTTTTGATGTGGCAAAGCTGCATTTATTAATCCAGAAATTGTACCTCCTGTGCCAACTGAGCAACAGATGTAATCATAATCTTTATCTAAAGAAGTTAAAATTTCCTCACACCCTTTTACAGCCAATTTATTTGTCCCTCCTTCTGGTACAAGGTAAAAGTCTCCAAACTCATGTTCTAAGCTAGATATAAACTCGTCAGTATTTTTATTTCGGTAAGCAGCTCTTGTAACAAATTTAAAAGTCATATTACAAGATTGTGCAAATTTAAGTGTTGGGTTGGTTTCAATTTTAGATTCTAACTCCTCTCCTCTAATTATACCAAATGTTTTAAAACCTAATTCTTGTCCTGCAAATGCAACTGCTGCAATGTGATTAGAAAATGCTCCACCAAATGTTAAAATGCTATGTCTTCCCTCTTTTTTTGCTTCAATGAGATTGTATTTTAGTTTTCTTAATTTATTACCAGAAACAATGTCGTGATTGATATACTCAGGCTTTATAAACAACTGATTATCAATTTTAAAGTTCTTATAATCGAGAATTTCAATCATCTTAGCTAAATCTTCAATAAATATTAAAAAATATGTTAAAATTCTAATTATTTTTAATACTTTAACACATTCACAACCAAATCTATACATTTTAACACCTATTACTTAAGTTATCATAATTGTATAACAATTGGTGCGTTCAAAAATATAGATTATGATTAAAAAACTACCTTATTTAATAGTATACTTTTTTATTAGTTGTATTACATATGCTCAACAAGTAGAGGCTAACCCTAATGATTGTATACAAAACTTTACTATTAATTCTAAAACACTTCCCGGAGACAATCAACATATAGATGATATTGTTATCTCTTGGGATTTTTCTGATACATTAAATGCTCAAAACATTGAATTGAACTTTGAAATCCAACCTCTAAACGCTTGTTGGAAAGGGCTTGAGGCTCCAAATAGATCTGGATTAGAATCCTTTAAAATACCTAATGTATTAGAAAACGCAATTGGAAACAGAAAATTAGAATACAACACTCTTAATTGTAAATGTATTAAATGGAGAGTCTTAATTATAGACACTTCCACAAATTGCGAAATCAAATCTAATTGGCAATATTCTAGCTTTCTATAAGTATCAACACAGAATTATGATATTATGAAAAAAATTACTCTAATACTTTTATGTTACCTCTCTATAAATTTTTCATTCTCTCAAGGAACTGATGTTTTAAGCGCTGAGCAATTTTGCTCTGGCACATCAGAACTTACATTTAACAATGTTTATGGATCACCAGATAATACTGCTGTAGGATGCTTAGGTTCTATTCCAAACGCTGCTTATTTTTATTTAGAAATTGACCAACCTGGTGATTTAATTTTCACAATAAGCCAAGAAGATAATCTTGGCTTTCCAATAGATGTAGATTTTATAGCTTGGGGACCTTTTACAGATGTAGCAGATGCTGATGCTAGTATTACATTCGCAGATTGTCCTACATGTCCTAATAACACTGCAGACCCATCATTTTACCCTTATGCTCCAGACGAAATAACAGACTGTAGCTTTAGTATTGCTCCAACTGAAACCTTAAATATTTTAAATGCTAATCAAGGCGAAATCTATGTAGTACTTATCACCAATTATAATGGTAGCGAAGGCACAATAAATTTTCAACAAACTTCAGGTAATGGAACCACAACATGTACGTCACTACCAGTATGTGGTAGTCAATATTTTGATCAAGGTGGAGCATCTGGACCATATTCCAGTAATGAAACTACAACAATAAACCCATATTTTGCTGGAGGAACGGTAACCGTAGATTTTACTATTGTTAACATTCCTGACGCAGGAGACGTACTTACAGTTTACAATGGACCAAATAACACGTTTCCTGTCTTAGGAACTGTAACTACTGCTCCAGTTACTTATACATCCAATACAACAGGTAATCTTACAGGAAGCTTAACTTTTGAACTCATTACAGATGGTGATGCAAATGTAGGTGCTGGATGGGAAGCAGATATTACGTGTACTCCTCCTCCAACGCCTCCTACATGTGGATCTACATTTTATGATAGTGGAGGAGCTGGTGGAGATTATTCAAATTACGAATTAGAAACTACAACATTTTTTCCTGATACAGCTGGTGATGCTGTAACAGCAACGTTTACTTATTTTGATACTGAAAGTTGTTGCGATGAATTGAGAGTATATGACGGTCCCAACACCTCATTTCCGCTTTTAGGCGTATTCGCAGGCACAGGTATTCCCGGACCTTTTACTTCATCAGACGCTTCTGGCGCATTAACATTTGTATTTGAAAGCGACTTTCTAATAACTAATGGCGGATGGGCAGCAAATTTGACTTGTGCACCTTACGTTCCTCCAGTAATTTGTGGTTCTACGTTTTATGATAGTGGAGGAGCTGGTGGAGATTATTCTAACAACGAATTTACCACAACGACTTTGACTCCAGATGTTCCTGGCACTGCATTAACAGTAACATTTACTGCTTTCGAACTTGAAGATACATATGACTTTTTAGAAATTTTTGATGGACCCAATAATACATTTCCAAGTTTAGGTAACTTTACAGGAAATACAATTCCTGGTCCATTTACTTCAAGTCACCCAAGTGGTGCTTTAACTTTTGTATTTGATAGTGACGGATCTGTCACCGATCCAGGTTGGGCTGCAGATATAACTTGTATCGATAATTGCAATTTAATTATTACAGATACTAATTACCCTATAGGATCTAGTGACTGTAATCTAGATTATGTAGAACTTACAACGAATGCTCCTCCTCCTCCTCCAACAAATAATATATTCACAGAGAATTTTAATGCAAATGTATTTCCTCCAGGCTGGACCATGGTTAATGGCGGTACTGGTACAACTTGGATTATATCAAACACTAATGACGCTGGTGGGACAACCAACGAGGCAAAATTAGATTGGGACTCGGGCTTTGTGGTATCTACTTGGTCTATGACATCTCCATTAATTGACATTGCCACTTACACTAATCTTCAACTTAGTTTTAAGCATGATCTATATCAATTTGGAACAGATTTTACAATTTTTGTAGAAACATCTTTAGATAATACTAATTGGACCACACAATACTTTGTTGCCAATCCACCAGATATTACTGAAACTAGAAACGTTGACATCTCTTCATTAGATGGAAATAACGATTTATATTTAAGATTTAGATTTACAGGAGATTCTTTTGATTTATTCCATTGGGCAATTGACGATATTATTATTAGTGCAGATGGAGCACCTCAACCTCCACAAATCACATGGTCACCAACATTAGGACTATACACAGACAGTGCTTTAACCAATTCTTACACTGGAGGATTTGCAGGAACAGTATATGCTGCGCCTAATGGTATCCAATTATATACCGCAACAGATGCTAATGGGTGTACTGATAATGCTACTGTAATTTATAATAAAAAAACATGGAATGGCTCAGTTGACGACAATTGGTATATAGGAAATAATTGGACACCAGAAGGCGCACCAACAATAGACAATTGTATTGTTATACCAGATAATGGATCTGTACCAAACAATCCTATTGCAGATAGATTATCCTCTCCTCCTATCCCACTTCCTCCCGCTGAAGCAAGAAATCTAACACTATTGGCTGATGCATATCTCGAAATTGAAACCAACACAGAGCTAATAGTGCAAGAATGGATTAACGTTCAAAATACTGGTATTTTAAATTTAAAAAGTAGCTCAAGTTTAATCCAAATAGAAAACTCTGCTGTAAACACAGGTGAAATTCATATGCAACGCTCACCTAACTTTAATGAAAGTGCTGTAGCAAATTCAGAGTATATCTATTGGTCATCTCCTGTGGCAAACTTTCAAGTAACTAATATTTCTCCATCCTCAAGTCAATTATTTCGTTGGCAACCAACAGTTGCTGGAAATGGAGCAGGTAATCATGGATATTGGTATAATGCCTCAGGAACAATGGCTGACGGTGAAGGGTATATCGTAAGAGGGTTAGGTGGAACTCCAGCAACAATTCCTTCAACAACTTACACTATTTCTAACAATACTGCATTATTTAGTGGAGTACCAAATAACGGTATAATCACAAAACCTATTACACATGGTGGTTATAATGGAGGTCCATATGCTGGAGTTGGAAATACAGCTACAAATGAAGATGATAATTGGAATTTGCTTGGTAATCCATATCCTTCAGCAATTTCAGCAAATGCATTCACTAACTTTAATACAAATATAAACGGTACTGTCTACGTGTGGGACCATACAGGCGCGCCAAGTACAGCACTAGACCCATTTTATGAAGATTACGTTTATAACTACGATGGTAATGATTATATAGAACATAATAATACAGGCTCTAATCCTCCAGGTACTAATGATCTTTACATTGGTTCTGGACAAGCATTTTTTGTCCTAATGAATCACTCTGCTGCATCAGGAACAAACGTTACATTTAATAACAGCATGAGGCAGGTACTATCAAATTATAACAATAATACATTTTTTAGAAATAGTGAAGAAGAAAATAGTACTAATGGCAACAGTAATCCAGGAAATAGAATTTGGTTAGACCTATTATCTCCAAATAATATTACCAATACCATTTTAGTTGGCTATGTAGAAAATGCTACAAATAATTTTGACCGCTTATATGATGGTTATGACTTTAGTAGCGGAGATAACAGTGGGTTTTATTCAATAATAAACGATAAAACATTATCTATACAAGGTAGATCTCTTCCTTTTTCACAAGAAGACACTGTACCTTTAGGTTTAATAGCTAATGAAACAGGCACTCACACTATTGCCATTAATACGATAGATGGTCTATTCTTAACTCAAAATCAAAATATATATTTAGAGGATACCGTCTTAAATATAATTTATAATTTACGTCAATCTCCATACACCTTCACAATAGACCAAGGTGTACACAATGATCGATTTATTTTAAGATATACTAACGAAACTTTAGGTGTAAATATATTAGATGATAATGATGGCATTACAATTACAGCACCTAAAAATGAGTATATAAAAGTAACTTCGGAAATTGGAAACATCAAAACCCTTGCTATTTATGATATCCTAGGCAGAGAAATCATTAAAACGGAAGATATTAATCAACCACAATTCATCTTGAACAAAATAAAATTGTCTGATGGAGCTTACATAGTTAAAGCAGCATTGTATAATGGTAAACAAAAGATTCAAAAAGTCGTAATAAGGCAATAACTATAAATAACCAACAAATGACCAGAAAGGCCTTGATTTTAAATAATTAAGGTCTTTTTCTTTTACATAAGCTTCACGTTCGAAAGAAATATTCTGATATGCTAAATACCATGAATTGTATTGTATTAATCGTATTACAAATTCAATAGTGTAAAACATGTAAAAAGGAATCACTAACAATTCTATTTGTTGTCTCAAATGTATTTTCTCATGATTCATTAAAACAGGATTAGATTTCAAATTATAATATTTCAAGAATATAAACGGAAAAATTGTGATACCAACGTATCCTCTTGGAACTAAAAATTTTGAAACTACAACCATATAATTCACTAATCAAAAATCTTTCCAATTTACGTAACTTTGTAAGAACACCTATTAAAATTATAATGAAGAAAATAATTCCGTTAGAAGAAGGAGACTACTATCTCACACCTCAAGGGTATCGCTGTTTTACTGAGCAATACCATCTAAAACGTGGTTATTGCTGTGAGAGTGGATGTAGACATTGCCCATACGGATTTAATGTCACTACAAGTTCAAAAAAAGACAAAAAAAATATTAAAAAATAAATAATGCCAACAACTAAAAAATCATTTAAGGATCAAGTATTAGAAGGTATTCCAGAAATTTTACCTGCACCAAAACCTTTTGACACATCTATAAATCATGCACCTAAGCGTAAAGCTATTTTATCTTTAGAGGAGCAAAAATTGGCATTAAAAAATGCACTTAGATATTTTGACAAGTCACAACATGAGACTCTAATTCCCGAATTTAAAAATGAATTAGATTCGTATGGCCGAATTTATATGTATCGTCTGCGTCCAGATTATAAAATGTTTGCAAGACCAATTGATGATTATCCAGCAAAATCAAAACAAGCAGCTGCAATCATGCTAATGATTCAAAATAATTTAGATTACGCTGTTGCACAACACCCTCATGAGCTAATTACTTATGGAGGTAATGGAGGTGTATTTTCAAATTGGGCTCAATATAGATTGACCATGAAATACCTTTGCGAAATGAATGATGAGCAAACATTAGTGATGTATTCTGGACACCCAATGGGCTTATTCCCAAGTCATAAAGGTGCACCAAGAGTAGTTGTGACTAATGGCATGATGATACCTAACTATTCAAAACCTGACGATTGGGAAAAATTTAATGCACTTGGAGTTACGCAATATGGTCAAATGACTGCTGGAAGCTTTATGTATATTGGACCTCAAGGTATAGTTCATGGAACAACAATAACTGTTTTAAATGGTTTTAGAAAAATAAAAAAAGAGCCAAAAGGTAATTTATTTGTCACTTCTGGCTTAGGTGGTATGTCTGGTGCTCAACCAAAAGCTGGAAATATTGCAGGTTGTATAACTGTTTGTGCAGAAGTCAATCCTAAAATTACTCAAGTACGATTAGACCAAGGATGGATTGATGAAAAAATCACTGATTTAAACCAATTAGTAAAACGGGTTAATAAAGCAAAAGCAGAAAAAGAAACCATTTCAATAGCCTATTTAGGGAACATTGTTGATGTTTGGGAAAAATTCGACGAAGCAGATATACATATAGATTTAGGGAGCGATCAAACATCTCTACACAACCCTTGGGCAGGAGGATATTATCCAGTAGGCATGTCTTTTGAAGATGCAAATGATTTGATGGCATCAAATCCAGAATTATTTAAAACAAAAGTGCAAGAAACATTACGCAGACACGCATCTGCAATAAACAAACATACTGCTAAAGGCACCTATTTTTTCGATTATGGTAATGCTTTTTTATTAGAAGCATCTCGAGCTGGAGCAGATGTAATGTCTAACAATCCTGCAATTGGTAAAGAGTTTAAATACCCATCTTATGTACAAGATATTATGGGACCAATGTGCTTTGACTATGGCTTTGGCCCTTTTAGATGGGTTTGTACCTCTGGAAAACCCGAAGATTTAGCAAAAACAGATGAAATTGCCTGTAAAGTTTTAGAAGAGATAAAAAAGAACTCTCCAGAAGAAATACAGCAACAAATGGCAGACAATATAAAATGGATAAAAGGTGCACAAGACAACAATTTAGTTGTTGGATCACAAGCAAGAATATTATATGCTGATGCCGAAGGACGTACAAAAATAGCACAAGCTTTTAATAACGCTATAAAAAACAAAGAAATAGGATACGTCGTTTTAGGTCGAGATCATCACGATGTTTCTGGTACAGATTCTCCGTACAGAGAGACAAGCAATATTTATGATGGTTCTCGTTTTACAGCAGATATGGCAATTCAAAATGTAATTGGAGATAGCTTTAGAGGTGCTACTTGGGTAAGTATTCACAATGGTGGTGGTGTTGGATGGGGAGAAGTTATAAATGGTGGTTTTGGTATGGTTCTTGATGGTAGTATAGAAGCAGAAAATCGCTTAAAATCAATGCTATTTTGGGATGTCAATAATGGAATCTCAAGACGAAGTTGGGCTAGAAATGAAGAAGCGATTTTTGCCATTAAACGAGCTATGGAACATGAACCAAATTTAAAGGTTACACTTCCTAATATTGTTGATGATACATTATTAAACACATTAAATTAACTCAAATATATAAGCTATGAAAAATATATTAAAATTACTTCCTGTCTTAATTGTAGTTTTATCAATCTCATCTTGCAGTTCTGTAAGAGTTGCTGCAGATTATGATAAAAATGCAGAATTTAGTAATTACAAAACTTTTGCGTTTTTTAAAACAGGAATTGACAAAGCAGAAATTAGTGATTTAGACAAACGTAGAATCTTACGTGCGGTCGAAGCTGAGCTTTTAGCTCAAGGCTACACAAAATCTGAAAATCCAGATTTACTCGTAAGCATTTTTACTAAATCTAGAGAACGAGTAAATGTTTACAACAACGGTTATGGTGCATATGGTTATGGTTGGGGTTGGAATCCTTGGTACTGGAATAATTTCAACAACACATCTGTAACAACTAGAACAGAAGGTACTTTATTTGTAGACCTCATTGATGCTAATAAAAAAGAATTAGTTTGGCAAGGTATGGGAACAGGACTTTTAAGCAGTAGAAGTGTTGAGAAAAAAGAAGCCAAAATAAACGAATTTGTCTCTAAAATTATGGAAAAATATCCGCCTACAATGGTAGAATAGTTTATTTTTTCCGCAGATAAAAAAAGCATCAACACATATCGTTGATGCTTTTTTTATGCTTTCTAGCACATCGTTTGCGCTTCATTTCTAAAAGCTTATCTTTGCCGACTTTTAAGAGACGTACATTATGATACTAGGTCAAACAACCAGAAAAAACTTTACACAAAACCCTAAAAATGATATTCTTTCGGGTTTAACAGTAGCCTTAGCATTGGTTCCAGAGGCAGTTGCTTTTGCCTTTGTTGCTGGCATACCACCACTTGTAGGCCTTTATGGTGCATTTATGATGGGAATTATAACAGCGCTTTTTGGTGGTCGTCCTGGTATGATATCTGGTGCCACAGGAGCAATGGCAGTAGTTATGGTGCACCTCATACAAAAAGGGAATGAAGTTGGCGCAAATCTCGATACTCCTATTGACCAACTTGGGTTACAGTGGTTATTTATCACTTTACTTTTTGTTGGAGGTATTCAAATTTTAGCAGGTGTTTTTAAGCTAGGGAAGTTTGTGCGTTTAATTCCGCATCCAGTAATGATGGGATTTGTAAACGGTTTAGCAATTGTAATTTTCATATCTCAGTTAGGTATGTTTCCAAATGCAGTACCAAAAGATATTTCATTTTTAGACAATACATCGCAGTGGTTCTCTGCCCTTTTTGCTAACGGTTTGTTTTGGAGAATGATGGCATTTATTGGCCTTACTATGGCCATAATGTTTGGTTTACCTAAATTAACAAAAAAAGTACCATCTGCACTAGTAGCAATAATTGTAGTAGCATGTATTACTATCTTTGGAGGTATTGAGATGAGTACCGTAGGATCATTTATAGTAGAAAAAGGTGGTCAAGGTTTAGAAGGTAGTTTACCAACATTTCAAGATCAAATTTTTGGTCTCTTCGGAACAATAGCTGGCCACTGGGATTTAATATTCTCAACAGCATTTATACTTGCTGCTGTAGGTTTGATTGAGTCATTAATGACACTCAACCTCATTGACGAAATGACAGAAACTAGAGGAAACGGAAACCGTGAATGTATTGCCCAAGGAGGAGCAAATATGCTTAACGGATTTTTTGGTGGTATGGGTGGATGCGCCATGATAGGACAATCAATTATCAACGTAGACTCTGGAGGACGCGGTCGTTTATCTGGTGCTGTAGCAGCTGTAACTTTACTGTGTTTTGTATTATTTGGAGCACCTTTAATTGAACAAATCCCTATAGCTGCATTAATTGGAGTAATGTTTATGGTTGTGATAGGAACCTTTGCCTGGAGTAGTTTCAGGATAATAAGAAAAATCCCAGTATCTGATGCCATCGTTCTCATAGCTGTATCTGCAATCACTGTTTGGCAAGATCTAGCAATTGCTGTTATAGCAGGTGTTATTATTTCTGCTTTAGTCTTTGCGTGGAAAAATGCTACAATGATTAGAGCTCGTAAACGTCTACAGCCTAATGGAACAAAAACTTATGAAATTTGGGGACCTTTATTCTTTGGTTCAATTCAAAATTTCAACAGCAAATTCGATGTTAAAAATGACCCTCAAAATGTAGAGATAGATTTTGTTGAGTCTCGAGTAAGTGATCACTCTGCCTTAGAAGCCATTTTTAATTTAGTAAACAAATATGAAGCCGAAGGTAAAAGCATTAAATTAAAACATCTTAGCGAAGACTGTAAGTTATTAATGTATAAGGCAAGCCCAAAGTTTAAAGAGGTAATAATAGATGCTATTGATGACCCTAGATATCACTTGGCTGCAGATCCCGAAAAATTTACTAAGCCACTTTCAGAATATAACATGTAACAATAAAAAAAGACCATAATAATTTAATATTATGGTCTTTTATATTTAAAGCTAAAATAACTTATTTAGCTACCGTATTTTTTAAATATATCTCAAATTGCTGAGCGTTTAAAACATTTTTTAATTTACCATTAATATAGTCTTGAAGCTTAGCTCTCTTCTCGTTTTTTAAGGTAGAATCTTCTATAGCCTCAACGCCTTTAACTTTTCTCTCTACTGAAGAAAAAATGCTATACACCTTCTTTACCTGCTCAGCCTCTAACTTGTTAGTTCTCTCTAACATATTAACTATTTGATTGGTCATCTTTTTAGGATACGTTTGAACTCTTGTTTTTGCAGATGTTGTTTCTAAAACAGCGTCTGTCTGTGCAAAAGATAATTGACTACCAGCAAACAAAAAACATGCAACGCTTAATAATATTAGTTTTTTCATGATATCGGTTAAATAATTAAAGGTCTAATATACAAAAATTGTTCTATCAAATCTATCTCTCAATATAAATAATACCCAAGAAATTAAACATATGTCTCATAAATCGAGTATTAATTCTTAGGGTGTTTGACTCATTTTTCAGTTAATATTTTTAAGTAGTATTAAAGTTTATTTTTATCCCTACATCATCTCAATCAAATCAAATATTTCAATGATATAAATTTAATATTAAAAGAGATTCTCGTTTCTTATATTTTTTATAACTTATCTCCTCATATAAATTCTTTTAATATGAATACAATTACTATACAAGATGAAAGTGCTGCTGGTGCGATTTTAAATGAAATAACGCTAAAGTTTAGTGAAGAATACATTTCTGTTTCGGCATTAATAAAAGCAAGAATAAAACAAGAAATTTTTCAGTATGAAAACAATGTAGAATCTTATAAAAAAGGCTTGGTTGTTCCTGGATCGCTAGAAAGCAAATTGAATAATAAAAAAGCTAAATCTATCGATGCAGAAAAACAACTATATATTGCTTTAGATGCATTTAAAAATAATGGATTTATTCTACTTGTGGATGATGAGCAGGTTGTTGACTTAGAACAAAAAGTATTAGTTGACGCTTCTACTGTAGTCTCATTTATAAAACTCACACCTCTTGTTGGTGGCTAATTTAAAAATACTATGTTTAATTTTTTTAAAAAGAAAAAAGTAGATTCAAAATTAGAGTATATAGAAGATGCTATAAATAAAATCAACAAAAATTCTCGTTTTATTTATACTACAAATGATATTGCAGGCAATGATGATTATAATACATTAAAAAATGAATCTACGACGTATCAAAAAACGTTTATATATGATAGCATAAATTATATTGAAACTATCCTTAATAAAGAGTATGACAATTCTAAAAAAGTTATAAAAAATAGAGATAATACTATTTACCATTACCGTTTAACTGCATTTGCTATAATAAGTGGTTTAATGCGAAAAAACTTAGATTATAATGAAGATGAATGGATAGAATTACTCAAATTAGTACATCAAAAGACAACTTCACTAAAACGAAACGCTTACGGTTTTTCTCTTAGTGATTTCCCAATTAATTATGCTATACAGCAAATTGAGCGTTATATTAAAAAAGAAGGCTTATCTACAGAACTCTCCAATTATATAAAAAGCATGCTCAAATGGGACGCTTTAAACAACACAAATAATGGGTATTGGGGAAGTGATTTAAAAAAATCTGTTGCTAAACTAAGTAAAATAGTACAGGTTGATGGTGAATTTGTTCCCTTTGTTTTAAAAACAGAAGACATAGGTCCTCAGGTTAATACGATTATCAATGCTAGTAAAAAGAGTAACGAGCTTCATCAATTGTTTTATTTAACCTATGGAGCTTCTAGCTCTAAACCTTCAAAAAAATTTAAAACCCAAACTGAAGACCTTATAAAAGTAATTGGTAAAAATGAATACAGAAAAATTGCTCAAGACATTTTAACTGTTGCTATAGGCCATCCAATTGTAGAAGAAACAAAATCTTACACTTATAATAATCAGGTAAATGAATATAAACATTATACCTATTTATGTGATTCTAGCAAACAATTTATTAAAGGGATTGTTTGGACAGTTTCACCGTTTTCAGATAAAGAGACACTTAATATTCTTAGCAATTTACTAGTTAAATCATACACCAAAATGCCAGGAGTTGGTCCTGCTGCAGCTGCTGTTGGTAATGCTTGTATTTATATAATGGGTAATATGCGAGGTAAAGATGGCTTAGGTGCTTTATCTCGTATAAAATTAAAACTAAAACAGAATAACGTAAAAAAGAGTATCGATAAATATTTAATTGAAGGCGCTAAAAAATACAATGTATCCGTAGAAGAACTCAAAGAAATGGCTGTTCCTGATTTTCAATTAAAAAACGGAATGAAAACTATAAACTTTGATGATTATAAATTAAACATCTTTATTGCAAACAGTAAAGTAAATCAACAATGGCTAAAGCCTGATGGCAATAGCATGAAATCTGTTCCATCAATCGTAAAAAACTCCGGTAAGTTAACGAGTCTACTTAAAGACGTTAGAAAGGAGGTTAAAGAGATTCAAAAAGTATATACTGCTCAAAAACAAAGAATTGATAACCTATTTATTTTAAATCGATCTTGGGATTTACCAACATTTAAAAAATATTATTTAGATCATGGTGTTGTTAACCCTATAGCAACAAAACTAATCTGGACATTTCAAAATGACACAAATAAAGAAGACGCGCTTTTTGTTAAAGGCAAATGGCAAAATGTCAATGGAAAAACATTATGCTGGATAGATGATAATACTATAGTTAAGTTATGGCATCCTGTTTTTGCCAAAGAAAAAGACATTGTAGAATGGAGAGATAAAATCATAGACTTAGAACTAAAACAACCTATTAAACAAGCGTTTAGAGAACTGTATATTTTAACAGATGCCGAATTAAACACACAAAATTATTCTAATAGAATGGCTGCCCATCTTTTAAAGCAACATCAATTTAATGCATTAGCAGGACTTCGTGGTTGGAAATATGCTTTAATGGGAGCTTATGATAATGGACGTTATGATGAATCTTGCAGCAAATATCTACCAGAATATAACATGACAGCAGAGTATTGGATAGATGAATTAAACGACCACGATGCTTTTAATGATGCTGGGATTTGGCTTTATGTAGCGACAGACCAGGTAAAATTTAAAGACCAAGACGGACACGTTATAAATTTAATTGATGTACCAAAAATTGTGTTTTCAGAAATTATGCGAGATGTAGACTTGTTTGTTGGTGTAGCAAGTGTAGGTAATGATCCAGAATGGCAAGATAACAATGGAGATAGACAAAATCACAGAGATTATTGGACCTCGTATTCTTTTGGTGATTTAACTGAAATAGCAAAAACTAGAAAATCTATTTTAGAACGATTGCTACCAAGACTTTCAAAAATTAAAAATAAAGCAACGATAGAAGGCAAATTTCTTATTGTTGAAGGCCATTTAAGAACCTATAAAATTCATATAGGAAGTGGCAATATTTTAATGGAACCTAATGACCAATATCTATGTATTGTCCCTTCTAGGTCACCTAATAAAGCTACAGATAAATTATTTATTCCCTTTGAAGGTGATAAAGGTTTATCTATAGTTCTAAGCAAAGCTTTTCTTCTTGCCGAAGACAATAAAATTACTGACACGACAATTTTAAGTCAAATAAACCGTAATTAATGTCATCAATATTTGAAGTTCAAGATAAACTTATAGGGAAGACAAAATCTCAGCAATTAAAGAATTCTCGAATTGCAATTGTTGGTCTTGGTGGTCTTGGCTGCTCAGTTGCTATGGGAATAGTACGATTGGGTATTAATAATTTAGTTTTAATAGATAATGATAAAATAGAGGTATCAAATATTCCAAGGCAAATTCTCTTCGAAAAAAAAGATATTGGTCACTCAAAAATTGTAACTGCAAAACAACAACTTTTAGACATTTTTGAAGATTTAACTATTAATTGTATTGACGATTTTATAACCGTTAGTAATGGTACTAAACTTTTAGAAAATGTTGATATTGTAATAGATTGTACAGACAATTATATGGCGCGTTATGCTGTGAGTAAAACATGTCTATCGCTAAAAATACCTATGATTTATGGAGGAGTTCAAGCCTTCGAAGGGCAGATAGGTACTTTTAATTACAATAAAAGCAAACCCTTTCACATACTGTTTCCTAACCTTAATACTCTACTATTAGAAGAAAAATGTGAAGCATCAGGTGTATTACCTTTTGTAGTACAAACTGTTGCCAATCTTCAAATTATTGAAGCCTACAAGATCATCTGTGGTGAACAAAATGTGCTTAGCAATCAACTTTTATGTATTAATACCTTATCTAATAAATCCAGAATTATAAATTTAAATCATTAGTTAAAGTTAAAATAACTTCAATTGCACCTAAACTTACAATAAATAAGGTTGCGCATGTCCATTATCTAAAAGCCACCTATTTATGTCAATTCCATCATAAATTATAGTTGCCAAATAACGACCATATTTACCTTGTTTATCTTTGTAAGAGTGTATCTCTACCTCTTTATCTAAAATCATTTCTCTCAAAATATCACGCACAACCTTGCCTTGCTCGCGTTCTTCCCCTCTAAGCTCTGGAGTGTCAATACCAAATAATCTTAATTTCATCTCTTGATAATGAAGAAACCCTAAATCTACCATTGCAGTTACGGTATCTCCATCATATACACTTATAATTTTTGCTTTATAATGATACATAATTAATAATTTTATAAAGCAATATAAATGTAAATGCTTAATTAATAACCAATTAGATTCATTATTTTAATTTTAACTTTTTCCGTAGAAGGAATCATTGTTTCTTCTAAAACAGAATTTAGAGGGATTGCAGGCATATTTTCACTACCAATTGTCATTACAGGTGCGTCTAAATATTTAAAACACTCTTCTTGTATTTTACCAGATAAAGCTCTTGCAAAACTATTGTTTGATGGCTCCTCTGTGACCACTAAACATTTTCCTGTTTTTTTAACCGATGTCATTATCGTTTTTTCGTCTAAAGGGAATAAAGTTCTCAAATCAATAATCTCAATTTGATCTTGCATATCTAATTCTTCACTAGCATTCATAGCCCAATGCACTCCCATACCATACGTTACAATAGTCAACGTTTCTACATTTTCTTGTTTCCAAATTTCTTGTAAAACCCAAGCTTTCCCAAAAGGCAATACATAATCTTCACTAGGCTCAATAGATGTTGCGCCTTTTGTACCAGGAACTTTTGACCAATACAAGCCTTTATGTTCTAGAATTACAACGGGATTTGGATCATAATAGGCAGCTTTCATTAAACCCTTTAAATCGGCTCCATTACTTGGATACGCTATTTTGATGCCACGAATATTGGTTATCACACTTTCTACAGATGATGAATGATAAGGTCCACCACTTCCATAAGCACCAATTGGAACTCTAAGAATCATACTCACTGGCCATTTACCGTTAGATAAGTAACAACTTCTACTTACCTCTGTAAATAATTGATTTAGTCCAGGCCAAATATAATCTGCAAACTGAACCTCAACTATTGGTTTTAAACCAACTGCACTCATACCAACGGTAGAACCAACAATAAATGCCTCTTGTATTGGTGTATTAAACACACGATCGTCTCCAAATTTTTGAGCCAAAGTTGCTGCTTCTCTAAAAACACCACCTAATCTCCCACCAACATCTTGTCCGTAGAGTAAACATTCCTTGTGCATTTTCATTAACTCTTCTACAGCAAATAGCGCACAATCTACCATAACCACTTTATCGGCACCTTCTGGTGCACGAGTTCCTTTTTCTTCGGAAATTGGCGTTGGCACAAAATCGTGAGTAAACAAATCTTCAGGTTTTGGATCTTCAGCTTTCAATGCTTTTTCAAAATCTGATTGAACTTTCAATTTTGCAGAGTTTTCTATATCTTCAATATCTTCCGAAGAAAATCCCGCATCAATTAATTGCTTCTTTAATACAGGATAAGGGTCACGAGAACGCGCTTCTTCAAGATCATCTCGATACCATTCCATTCTCACACCAGAAGTATGATGATTTAATAAAGGTACTTTTGCATGTACCAAAAATGGTCTACGTTCTGTTCGAATCGTCTCTATAACTTTTTCTAATGCTTCATAACTTTCAGTAAAATTAGCGCCATCAATAGAGATAGCTTCTAACCCGTTGAATCCTCTAGCGTATTCAAAAGCATTCTGCGCTCTAGTTTCCGCAGCATTAGCACTAATATCCCAACCGTTATCTTGCACTAAATATAAAATTGGCATTTGCTTTAATGCTGCCATTTGAAACGCTTCTGCAATTTCACCTTCGGTCACTGAAGCATCACCTAATGAACATACTACAAATGGCAAATCTTTGAGTGTTTTATCATCTAAACCTTGCAATTCCTTATACTGCATTCCCATTGCAACTCCTGTTGCTGGTATGGTTTGCATACCGGTTGCAGATGATTGATGTGGAATTTTAGGTTTGTCATCATCCTTTAAACTCGGATGCGAATAATAGGTTCTTCCTCCAGAAAACGGATCGTCTTTTTTAGCCAATAATTGTAACATTAAATCATAAGGTTCTAAACCAAATGACAACAACATCGCATCATCCCTGTAATACGGAAACGCATAATCTTGAGGCAACAATTGCATTCCTAAGGCAATCTGTATTGCTTCATGACCACGAGATGTCGCATGCACATATTTTGATACTTGCTTAAAATTAGCTTCGTATAATTCTGTCATTGCCTTCGCAGTACAGAGTTTTGAAAATCCTTTTTTTAAAATCTTTTTATTCATTTCTAGTTTTCTTAGACCTATCAGATTCTAAAAATCTAACCTGTCTATTAATTCTAATCCTTATATTTTTCTATTGATATCAAATTGCTCAAAATAATCAGCAACTCTCCTAACAAAACTTCCTCCTAAAAAGCCATCAACTACACGATGATCAAAAGAAAGAGATAGATACATCATACTTCGAATAGCTATTTCATCTCCTTTTTTTGTCGTAATAACTTCTGGACGCTTTTTTATGATTCCTAATGCTAAAATGGCAACTTCTGGTTGATTGATAATTGGTGTTCCCATAACACTACCAAAGGTTCCTACGTTAGAAATAGTGAATGTGCTGCCCTTAATATCGTCGCCTGCTAATTTGTTTTCTCTTGCTTTTCCTGCTAGTTCATTAACATTACTAGCAATAGTTTTTAAATCTTTAGTATCAGCATTTTTTACTACAGGAACTATTAAATTCCCACTTGGTAATGCGGTTGCCATACCAATATTTATGTCTTCTTTTACAATAATGTTATTACCATCTACCGAAGCGTTAATGTTTGGAAAATCTTTTACTGCTTTGGCTACTGCTTCTACAAATAATGGTGTAAAGGTTAAGCGTTCACCATGCTTTTCTTGAAAAGCGACTTTGTTTGCATTTCGCCAGTTTACCATATTGGTCATATCTGCTTCTACATAAGCTGTAACGTGTGGCGACGTATGTTTTGAATACACCATGTGATCTGCAATCATTTGGCGCATGCGATCCATTTCAATAACTTTTCCTTTGCCTTTATCAAACTGTAATTGCGGAATACGATAAGCTGTTGGATCTTTTTCAGCAACTGGTTGAGCGAATTTATATGGTCGACCTTCTTCTATATACTGAAACACATCACTTTTACGTAATCTGCCTTCGTGACCTGTTGCAGGAATACGTGCTAGCTCTTCAAAACTGATATGTTGTTCTTTTGCTATTTCTAAAACTAATGGCGAAAAAAATGTATTTGAATTTGAAACTGAAAAAGAATTAGATGTTGAAGCTTGTTGAACTGGCTTTGGTCTTTTTGCTGCCTTTACCTCTTTTTGAGGCTTCTGAGCCTCGCTTGATGAAGCTTTTGTTTTGTTAGTAGATTTTATTTCTTCTACAACTTCTAAAATCGCTAAAACCTCTCCAACTGGCACAACATCTTTGGCTTGAAATAAGGTTTCAACCAATGTTCCAGATGCTGGTGCAGGTACTTCGTTATCAACTTTATCTGTAGCTACTTCGAGTATAATATCTCCTTCATCAAAACTATCTCCTTTAGAAATTAACCAATTAATTATAGTTCCTTCTGTTATACTTTCGCCCATTTTAGGCATTTTTAATTCGAATTTCGACATCTTTATTAACTAGCGTTTGTTAGTTTTTAAAATTTATTTTTTCATAAAATCACGAAGCGTTTTATAAACATCTTCCTGAATTTTCATGCTTTCTGGTATTTCTCTTAAAGGCTCAACTTCCTTTAAACTTTCGTGACAATCTGCTGGTAATTGTTGATATAATTGTGTTCCTTTTGTTTTCCATGCAATCATTTCGTCACTTACTTGCTTTATTACTTTTGCTGGATTACCAACTACTAAACTTCGCTTCGGAATTTTAGTTTCGGCTTTTACAAATGCCATGGCTCCTACTATACTTTCATCTCCTATTTCGGCATCGTCCATGATAACGGTATTCATTCCAATAAGGCAATTTTTACCCAAATTGGCTCCATGTATAATTGCTCCATGTCCAACATGCGCACTTTCTTTGAGTGTAATCGATTTACCTGGGAACATATGTACGGTACAGTTTTCTTGCACATTAACGCCATCTTCTAAAATAATTTGTCCCCAATCACCTCGAATGGCTGCTCCTGGACCAATGTAACAGTTTTTACCAATGATTATATTTCCTGTAACTGCAGCTAAAGGATGCACGAAACTTGATTTGTGAACGACTGGTGTATAACCTTTAAAACTGTAAATCATTTTTATAATATTTTTCTTTTAGAATATTAGCGAAGAATCTCTTTATAAGATTTCTTCTTTCGTAGGAATTTGTTATTTAAATCCTTTCAACTTCTCTTTTGTAAATTCTGAAAGCACAAGTCTACCGCTAATTGCAGCACGTTCTGCAAGCAAATCATCCCAATGATCTGTACCTTGCCAGAATACTTTTTTCATTTCTGTCATTGCTTCTGTGTTATATGTACATAAATGTTCTGCTGTTGTTTTAACAGCTTCATCTAGTTCTTCATTACTTTCAAAAACATGCGTGAATAAACCTTTTTGTTTTGCCCATTCTGCTGGATAAAATGTATTAGCATCAATTGCTATTTGAGACATACCGCTTAAACCTATTTTACGCTCTATTGCTGGTCCAACTACAAATGGTCCAATACCAATATTTAACTCACTTAACTTAATTGCTGCAAACTTTGAAGCCATACAATAATCTGTTGAAGCTGCTAATCCAACGCCACCACCAACAGTTTTACCTTGTATGCGACCAATAATAAATTTTGGACACTTACGCATCGCATTTATAACATTAGCAAAACCTGAAAAAAATACTTTTCCTGTTGCTTCGTCATTAATATTTATTAATTCTTTAAAACTTGCTCCAGCACAAAAGGTTCTGTCTTTTCCACTTTTAAGCACGATTACTTTAATAGCATCGTTAGTTCCTGCATCTGTTATAGTTTGTGCTAATTCTGCTAAAACATCTCCAGGTAACGAATTATGAGCAGGATGAAAAAATTCTATGTATCCTACTTCGTTTTTTATTTCTAGTTTTACGTAAGGTTGTGTCATCACGATAGTGTTCCCGTGAAAACGGGAATCTTATTAATTTTAGTTCTACTTAATTTTATTATACGAATCCTTCCATGTAGGATTCTTTTTTTCTATTAATTCAGTCTTCCAAGCTCTATTCCATTTCTTCATTTGCTTTTCTCTTAATTTAGCCTCTGCTTCCGTATTATATTCTTCAAAATAAATGAGCTTGTCTAAATTATATCTAGCTGAAAATGTTGTTGGATGCGCTTTATTTTTATGTTGATTTATTCTTTTCTTTAATCGTTTTGTTTCTCCAATATATAAAACACCGTTTGGCTTATTACTTATTATGTAAACATAGTGTTTCAAATTCTCTATTTTATTTTTTTAGACACCCGATTTCTCGGGTGCTTTGAGTAATTCAATCTTTTACAAAAGATTGAATTGCTCAAAGTGATGATTTAAATGCTTGCGTTCTAAAAGATACGCTTCGTATTTATTCAATTCTCCGAAAACCAAATTTTTCAATTTCGCATCTGGATTCTCTTTATAAAATTCTATGTATTTTTCTCTTTGTTGCTTAAATTTTTCAATAGCAGTTTCTAAATCTGGATGTTTTAAATCATCTAATTTATCTTTTTCTAACTGTGGAAATTGAGAATTTTTAGGGAATTTTCTATAATCATATAAACTATGATGCACTTTCTCTAAAATCTTTTCTGGTGTTGCAATCTCAAAATCTTGAATGTCTCCAGAAGCAATTTTATAGGTATATTCTAAATGCTCAATCATGTGTTGTGGTGTCATGATTCCCCATTTAGGTTTCGCATCTGCTTTCAAATTCGAAAGACATTCGTCAATTTTTTCCGAAGTCATTTCAACAAAAGTTTCTTGCTTTTTCTCTACCATCGTTAATATGGTTGCAACAGCTACCAACGGACTATCTTTTTCTGTTTTCTGACTTTCTGGACGATCTTCAAAATTAGCATCAAAAACCTCAACGTGCCATTTTACGATTCCGCTTGGATGTTCTGCTGAAGAAACATCTCTATCAACTTTTTCTTTACAAGTTAAACGCACATATATGGTATCATTATGATACAATGGTCTTAAAAATCGGATACTATCTAAACCATAATTAGCTGCTACAGGTCCTTTATTTGGGTATACAAATAATCCTGCTGCTGCAGAAATAATGAAATAACCATGCGCAGTTCTTTTTTCGAAAATACTACCATCTAAAGAGGTAATATCTGTATGTGCATAAAAATGATCCCAAGTTAAATTGGCAAAATTTTGAATGTCATTATCTGTAATTGTTCTTTTGTGGGTTTTTAGTGACATTCCTGGTTGAATATCTTCCCAATGGTATTGAAATGGATGCTGTTCTGCTTCTTTATATTTAGCGTTTTGCTGGTAAATACCAGTAATTTCAGTTATTGTTGTTGGCGAACCTTGAATGGCTGTACGTTGTAAATAATGTTTTATTCCACGCATGCCTCCCATTTCTTCTCCACCTCCAGCACGACCAGGACCACCATGAACCAAATATGGTAAAGGCGAACCATGACCTGTACTTTGCTTTGCGCTTTCTCTGTTTAAGACTAAAATTCTTCCATGATGACTTGCTGCATTTATCACATAGTCTTTTGCTATCTTATCGTCATTGGTTGCAATGGAAGACACTAACGAACCTTTACCCATTTGTGCCAAGGTAATGGCTTCATCTAAATTTTTATATGGCATTATGGTACTTACTGGACCAAATGCTTCACGTTCATGAATCACTGTATTTTGAAAAGGGTTATCTGCTCGTAATAGAATCGGACTAATAAATGCGCCTTTTTTGGCATCTGCACCAATAGTTTCAATTTTATCTAAATTTCCATATACAATTTGCGCTTCTTTTGACAAATCGTTAACCGAATCTCGAACAGCTTGTACTTGTTGATGACTGACTAAAGAACCCATTCTAACCTCTTTTAATCTTGGATCTCCAATAGTTACTTTATCTAGTTGTTTTGCTAACGCAGTTTGTACATCGTCAACTAATTTTTCTGGTACAATAATTCTACGAATAGCAGTACATTTTTGTCCAGCTTTAACCGTCATTTCTTTTCTGACTTCTTTTATAAACAAGTCAAATTCTGGTGTTCCAGGCACTGCATCTTCACCTAAAATGGATGCATTTAAAGAATCGGCTTCCATGGTAAATGGTACAGATTCTTGTATTAATCTTGGATGTGCTTTTAGTAATCTTCCTGTTTGAGCAGAACCTGTAAAGGTGACTACATCCTGAGATTCGACCGTGTCTAGAATATTTTTAACCGTTCCGTTTATGATTTGTAATGCACCTTCTGGTAAAATTCCTGACTCTATAATAGTTCTTGCAACTGCTTCTGCTAAATACGATGATGAAGGTGCAGGTAACACTACTGCTGGTACTCCTGCCATCCAGTTAACAGCACATTTTTCTAACATTCCCCATACTGGGAAATTGAAAGCGTTAATATGTACTGCAACTCCTTTTTTAGGCACCATAATATGATGCGCCATAAAGCGTCCACCACGAGATAAATCGATAGCGTCACCCTCTACGTGATAGGATTGGTTTGGAAACAACTTTCTAAGTGAAGCATTAGCAAACAGGTTACCAAAACCACCTTCAATATCTATCCAACTATCTACTTTGGTTGCTCCAGTTCTATAGCTTAGTTCGTAAAACTGGTCTTTCATTTTGGTTAAATACAATGCTAATTTTTTAAGCATGTTTCCACGCTCTTGGAAGGTCATTTTACGAAGGACTTCTCCTCCTTTTGTTCTTCCATAGTTAAGAATTTCTGGCACATCTAATCCTTCAATAGCAACGCTAGTAAAAGCTTCGCCAGTAATAGCATCTAGAATTGGTGTTCCTTCTTCTTTTCCTGTTGTCCATTGTCCTTGAACGTAGTGTTGTATTTTTTTCATCGATAAATTTATTTATCGTTTCCGTGAAAGCGGAAATCTATTTTTATGTCTTCTCGATACAATTTATTCATGCTTCATAAATCACTCGAAGTGACGTTAAACTTATTATTAAACCGAACGACTGCGTTAGCGATTGAACGGTTTGTTTGAGCTCCTTTTTGTTTTTCTCAAAAAAAGAGCGAGTAGTGAAAGCGCGACCCTTGTGGTAACGCCCTAAATATGCTACTTACTCACATTTTCAATAATTGCAGCATAGCCTTGTCCAACACCAATGCACATTGTAATTAATGCGTAGCGTTTTTGTTGTTCTTGTAATTCTAAAGCAGCAGAATAGGCAATTCTTGCTCCTGTAACACCCAATGGATGACCAATTGCAATCGAGCCTCCATTTGGGTTTAATCTTGGGTCGTTATCTGCAATTCCCCAAGCTCTAGTACAAGCTAAAGCTTGAGCTGCGAAAGCTTCGTTAAGCTCAATAATATCCATATCGTCCATAGTTAATCCTGCTTTTTCTAATGCTTTATTAGAAGCTTGCACTGGACCAATACCCATAATTCTTGGTTCGACACCAACCACTGCAGAACTCACTATTCTTGCTAGAGGTTTAAGATTGTATTTTTTTACTGCATCTTCGGATGCTATGATAGTTGCTGCTGCTCCATCGTTTAATCCTGATGAGTTTCCTGCGGTTACGCTTCCGCCTTCTTTTTTAAAGGCTGCTCTTAGTTTTCCTAAAACTTCTAAAGATGTGTTTGGTTTTACAAATTCATCTTTTGAAAATTGAATAGGATCTTTTTTACGTTGCGGAATTTCTACAGTGACTATTTCTTTTGCTAAGCGACCATTTTCTTGTGCTTTGGTTGCCTTTTGCTGACTCCAAAGTGCGAACTTATCTTGGTCTTCGCGAGAGATGTTATATTTTTCGACTAGATTTTCGGCAGTCATTCCCATGCCATCTGTACCATACATCTCGTGCATTTTCGGATTGATAAAGCGCCATCCGAAGGTCGAATCATACATTTTAGAATCGCCTCCAAATGCAGACGAAGGTTTTGCCATAACGTATGGACCACGTGTCATATTCTCTACACCTCCAGAAATAAATACGTCGCCATCTCCAGTTTTTATAGCACGATTTGCGTGAATAATTGCAGATAGTCCTGAACTACACAATCTGTTTACGGTCTCTCCAGGAACGGTAAACGGTAAGCCTGCTAAAAGTGAAGACATACGTGCTACATTACGGTTGTCTTCTCCAGCTTGGTTGGCACAACCCATAATAACATCGTCGTATGCTTCTTTTGGGATGTTTGGATTTCGTTTTACAACTTCTGAGATTACTAATGCTCCTAAATCGTCTGTACGAACAGCAGATAATGTGCCTTTGTAGTTTCCTATTGGTGTTCTAATTCCGTCTATTATGTATGCTTCTTTCATTTTTTAGCTCTAGTTCTTTAATAATTAAATCTGCTAATTCTTTTGCTTCTGTGTAATAATATTTATCTGTTCTAACTTTATACTTTCTTTTAACCAAAACTTTATTAGTAGTAAAATCAAATAATTTTATATAAAACAAAAATTCACATTTTTTATCTTCACAGAATTTCTTTTCGTCTTCATCGATAGTAGTTATATCAAAAAAGCAAACTGTATCATACCCTTTATTTTCAATAAATATCGTTTCTGAATTATAAAACAATTTTGAATTATCTGAATCTAAAACACTCTTAAAAGAGTATCCTGTCTTAATTTCTGACTTCTTAGTTTTTTTCCTAATTCTTTCAAAAATTAAATCATATTGATAACTCATTTCAACATGATTAGCAGCATAGAATAATATAGAATCAGGAACCTTGTAGTTTTCAATAGTATTTGATTCTAGCAATTCAAAATTCTGCGATTCTTTTGTCTTATTTTGACCAAAAGCAGAATTGGTTACAATTAATATAATCAGTATCAATTTATTCATTCTTACCAATCTTTTTGAGTCCTATAAACAACACCTTTAAATAGCGCTACTAATTCATCTCCTCGTTTGACTTCAATGATATTAAAGCCTAATTTATTTTTTACGTTTTCTATTACAGATTCTGCTGTTAAATAATCGCCTTCTTCCAATGCTTCAATATGGTTAATACTTGTTTCTATAGACACTGCATATTTACCATGTGTATTTGCTGCAAATCCGAAAGCTGTATCTGCCAATGAATAGCTTATTCCGCCATGTGCTTTACCCATACTGTTTAGCATTTCTTTTCTAATGGTCATGGCTACTTTGCAGCGACCAATTTCGCATTCTAGGATTTCTATTCCTAGCCAAGTGCTGTAAGCATCTTGGGATAGCATTTTATGTGGAATGGCTTCGCCTTTCATTTAAAAAAAGGTTTTATTTTCTCTATTCATTTTTCGTAATAATGGGCTACAACGGTATCTATCTTCGTGGTATTCGTTATATAGAGCATCTAACTGTTCAACACACCAATCGATGCCTTTTTCGTCTGCCCAAGCCAATAATCCTTTAGGATAGTTGACACCTTTGGTCATTGCATTATCTATGTCTTCTGCTGAAGCAATATTTAAGAATAGTGCATCTGCTGCTTCGTTGATTAGCATGGCTAAAACTCTGTTGAAAATGGTTTCAGATAATGCTGCATCTTTTGTTGGTTCTGGTTTTACTGCTCCTTCAGAATAATCGTAATAACCTTTTCCTGATTTTCGACCTAAATAACCAGCTTCAGCAAAACGTTTTTGTGTGAATGCTGGCTTGTATCTTGGGTCGAAATAAAATGCTGTAAATACTGTTTCGGTTACTGTATAATTGACATCGTTTCCTATAAAATCCATAAGTTCAAATGGTCCCATTCTGAAACCTCCTAAACTTTTTAAACTGTAATCTATAGTTGAGAAATCTGCTAATCCTTCTTCGTAAATACGTAATGCTTCACCATAAAAAGGTCTAGCGACTCTGTTTACAATAAATCCTGGCGTGTCTTTAGCTACAGCTACTACTTTTTTCCATTCTGAAATAGTTTGTATTGACTTTTCAAGAACCTCTTTAGACGTTTGAATAGCAGGAATAACCTCAACTAATTTCATTAAGGGTGCAGGATTGAAAAAATGAATCCCTACGCAGCGTTCTGGTTTTTGTAATGATGCAGCAATAGAAGCAATGGATAAACTTGATGTGTTTGATGCTATGATGCAATCTTCAGAAACATAAGTTTCCAATTCTGAGAATACCTTCTTTTTAATCTCTAAATTCTCGATAATTGCTTCTATCGTTAAATTAGAATCTGCTAAATCTTTTAATGTATCAACGTAAGAAATATTAGATTGAATTCTATTTCTTTCTTCAGAATCTATTCGTCCTTTTTCAATAAGACGATTTAAAATTTTCTCTAAGGATCCTTTTGCTTTATCTAAAGCAGCTTGATTAGTATCGTATAATTTAACTGTACAACCAGAAGTTGCTGCGACTTGCGCAATACCACTTCCCATTGTTCCAGAACCTATTATTCCTACGTTCATTTAATTTCCTTTAAAATTTGGTTTTCTTTTTTCTATAAATGCAGCAACGCCTTCTGCGTAATCATTGCTCTGTGCTGCTTCTATTTGTAATTTAGACTCTAAGGCTAATTGCGCTTCTAAATCGTTTGTCATAGACTTATTATATAACTCTTTTATTAACCCTAATGCTTTGGTAGGCATGTTGGCTAATTTTACAGCTAACTTATTAATTGTTTCTTCGAATTCTTCCGTAGAAACACATTTGTAAATCATTCCCATTTTCTCCGCTTCTTCAGCTCCAATTTTATCACCTAACATGGCTAAAGCTAATGCCTTTTGAAAACCAATTAATCTTGGTAAAAAGAATGTTCCTGCACTATCTGGCACTAAACCAATTAAACTAAATGCTTGAATAAAACTTACTTTTTCGTGAGCTACAACAATATCACAAGCTAAAGCAATATTGGCTCCTGCTCCTGCTGCCACACCATTTACTGCTGCAATAATTGGTTTTTTAATTGCACGAATTCTAGTAATAATTGGGTTGTAGTGCTCATCTAATATTTTTTTAAATCCTGGATTTAAATCTGGATCTGTAACTTCTTTTAAATCTTGACCTGCACAAAATGCTTTTCCGTTTCCTGTAAGTACAATCGCTCTAACATCTTCGTTTTTTTCGCACGCATCTAAAGTGTCGTGGAGACTAAATGCCATTTCACGATTGAAGCTATTGAATACTTCTGGTCTGTTTAGCGTGATATATGCTACTTTATTTTCAATTTTAAGCTCAATACTTTTACTCATATTTATTTTTTATTATGGATTCCGCATCAAGTGCGGAATGACAAATCGTTTTATTTAATAATCTCTCATTTGCTTTTTTGAGATTCTTCGCTTCGCTCTGAATGACATTACTTCAAACATTTAAAATAATCAAATGGTTCTTGGCAATCGTCGCACTGAAATTGTGCTTTACATGCTGTAGAACCAAACTGACTTACTAATCTTGTATTTGTAGAGCCACAATTAGTACATTTTACCAATCGTTTTCCATTTAATAATACATCTTTATCTGCTTCTGCGTTTAAAGGTGCTGCTATACCGTAATCTTCTAATGCTTTTCGTCCTCTTGGTGTAATCCAATCGGTTGTCCAAGCTGGCGCTAAAATTAATTCGATTTCAGAATCGTATCCTGCAGCCTTTAATGCTGCTTTTATATCGTCTCCAATAACATCCATTGCTGGACAACCACTGTAAGTTGGTGTAATTTCAACTCTCACGATGTTATTTTCGATAACAGCAGAACGTACAACTCCCATATCCATGATGGATAATACTGGAATTTCAGGATCTGAAACCTTTTCCAGAATTGGAATTAAAATTTCGTCTATGTTTTGTTCTGTTGTTGTCATTTTATCTAAATGAAATTCTTCGCTTCGCTCTGAATGACATTTGGTTTTAATTTATGAGATTCCTGCTTTCGCAGGAATTTTACCATTCCATATTTGGATAGGTACGTTGCATATATTGTAAATCGCTTAGCAGGTAGCCTAAGTGTTCTGTATGAATACCTTGTTTACCTCCTTTTTGAAACCATTTTGATTCTGGAGTTTGTAATGTTGCTTCGTTTAATATTTCATCTACTTTTTTATAGTATGTTTCTTTTAAAGCGGTCACATCTACTCCAATTCCTTCTGCGACCATTGCTTTATCTGCTTCGGTTTGATGGAATAATTCGTCTGTATATGTCCATAAACTATCTATAGCCTCTTGCGTTTTTTGATGACTTACTTCTGTACCATCTCCTAAACGTTTTATCCAATCTGTAGAGAAACGTTGATGATAGCTCACTTCTTTAATTGATTTTTTTGCAATTGCCGACAGTGTTAAATCTTTACTTTTTTCTAATTGAGTTAAAAATAAATGATGATATACATCGAATAAAAACTGACGTGCCATTGTATATGCAAAATCTGTGTTTGGCTGTTCTACTAACAATACATTTACATATTCTCTCTCCTTACGTAGCATTGCAATATCATCTTCCGTTCGCTTATCTCCTGCAATTTTTGCTGCGTATTGGTAATAACTTCTTACTTGACCGAATAAATCTAAAGAGATATTTGTACATGCAATATCTGTTTCTAAGCTTGGACCATGACCTGTTAGCGACCCTAATCTTTGCCCAAGAATTAAGGAATTATCTGCGACACCTAATATATAATTGTATAAATTTTGATTCATAATTTCCTAAATGAGATTCCTGCCTGCGCAGGAATTTGTTACATATGTTTTACTTCGTCTGGTAAATCGTAAAATGTTGGATGACGATAAACTTTATCGTGAGCAGGCTCAAACATTTCGCCATTATTCTCTGGATTTGATGCTGTAATATGCTTAGATTCTACAACCCAAATGCTAACACCTTCACTTCTTCTTGTATAGACGTCTCTTGCATTTTCTAACGCCATGTCTTCATCTGCTGCGTGTAAACTTCCGCAGTGACGATGTTCTAATCCGTTTTTACTTCTTACGAAGACTTCCCAAAGTGGCCAGTTTTTTTTATCAGACATAATTTATATGTATTAATTTAAAATTGAATTTGAAATAAAAAAGTCTATAATTTCAATTTCAAGTTTTTTTATCCTACTTGTTTTTGTTTTCTCTCTTGTTTCTTTTCTGCGTAAGCCATAGCAGCATCTCTAACCCATTCTCCTTCTTCCCATGCATTTACTCTTGCTTTCATACGCTCTTTATTACATGGACCGTGACCTTTTACGACTTGCCAAAACTCGTCCCAATTAATCTCTCCAAAATCATAACTCTGGCGTTCTTCATTCCATTTTAAGTCTGGATCTGGAATGGTTAAACCAATTAAATCTGCTTGTGGAACGGTTTGATCTATAAATTGCTGACGTAAATCATCATTAGACTTACGTTTTAATTTCCATTTCATGGATTGTTCTGTATGAATAGATTCTGCATCTGTTGGACCTAACATCATAAGACTTGGCCACCACCAACGGTTTAGTGCATCTTGAGCCATTTCTTTTTGCTCTGGTGTACCGTTAGCCAACTTTATCATGATTTCATAACCTTGACGTTGGTGAAAACTTTCTTCTTTACATACACGAATCATCGCTCTTGCATATGGTCCATACGATGTATTACAAAGTGGTACTTGGTTTATAATTGCTGCACCATCGACTAACCAACCTATAGCTCCCATATCTGCCCAAGTTACTGTTGGGTAATTAAATATTGAAGAATATTTTGCCTTACCTGTATGAAGTTGATCGTATAATTCTTCTCGAGATACACCTAAGGTTTCGCAGGCAGAATATAAATATAATCCGTGTCCTGCTTCGTCTTGTACTTTTGCTAATAAGGCAACTTTACGACGTAAGGAAGGTGCTCTTGTAATCCAGTTTCCTTCAGGCAACATCCCAACAATTTCGGAATGTGCATGTTGAGACATTTGCCTAATATGCGTTTTGCGATATTTTTCTGGCATCCAGTCTTTTGGTTCGATTTTCTCGTCTCTTGCAATACGTTCTTCGAATTGCCTTTCTAAACTTCTAATTTGTTCTTCACTCATCTTTCTAAGCTTTTAGCTAATGGCTTGTAACCTATAGCTGGTTGAACTTCTTTTTTATTAGCTGTTGGCTGTTGGCCTTTAGCTGATGGCGCGTTAAGGATGGAGCAATTATTGGAGCTCATCTTTGATAGCGACTTGCGAGAGCCTGACCCTTTGGGTAACGCCAAAATTATTATTTGAGATTCCTGCCTTCGCAGGAATTTGTTAGACGTCAAAATCGACGACTACTTTATTTGTTGTTGGTACTGCTTGACAACTTAATACCAAATTTTGCGCGACTTCTTTTTCGTCTAACGCATAGTTTATTTTCATTTCTACGTTTCCTTCTTTTACTTCACACTTACAGGTGCTGCAAACGCCACCTTTACAGGCGAATGGCAAATCGGCTCCTGCTCCTAAGGCTGCATCTAGAATATTATCATACTCTTTGGTCATTGTGAAGGAGAACTCTTTACCACCATCTACTATTGTTACTTGTGTTCCTTCTACTTTTTGTTGTGCTAAACGCTCTGCTCTTTTTATATCTTCGTCTGAAAGTCCTGTTACGAATAACTCGAAATGGACTAATTCTTTTGGCAATCCAGCTTCTATTAAATAGTTGCTTACATAGTTTACCATTTTTTCTGGCCCACATAAAAATACTTCGCTAGTGTCTGGAATATCAATAAATGTCTTGGTTAAGACTTGCATTTTATCATCGTCAAAACGACCATTAAACAGCTCGATATCTCTACGCTCTTTGGTTAAGAAATAATAGATTTCTAATCTGCCAAAATATGTGTTTCTTAATTGCTCTAGTTCTTCTTTAAAGATAATAGATTTTGCTGTTTTGTTAACGTAAAACAACTTGCAAGTTGCGTTTGGCTCTGCTTGCAAATGTGCTTTTACCATGGATAGAACTGGAGTAATACCACTTCCTGCAGCAAAAAAGAGATAATTTTTTGAGGTTTCGGGCTGACAAGGCACACCAAATGTTCCGCTTGGCTCCATAACTTCCATCATGTCTCCAATTTTTACATTTTGATTTATATAAGTAGAAAACTTACCTCCAGGAATTAACTTTACAGCGACTTGCCATTTGTTATCTATTGGACTTGAACATAGTGAATATGATCTGCGTACATCTTCGCCATTAATATCTGCCTTTAACGTTAAATGCTGACCTTGCCGAAACTTAAAGACCTGTGTTAATTGTGCAGGTACTTTAAAAGTAACTACCGAAGTATCATCGGTTTCTTTATATATATCTTCAACTTCTAAGTTGTGAAAATCTGCCATTTCTTTGTTTATTCTTTTTTCGAAGAAAAAAGAAATTTAAGTTATACATTTTAACTAACACTTGTTAGTTTAGAGAACAAAGATACAAAATTTCTTCTTAATTAGATGTTAATTCCTCCTATGAGTACTTCACTTAAATTTTGCGCTAAATTGGTTGCGTCGAGGTCTTCTTTTTTAGGTATCCAAAGATATAATGACCTTAGAGTTGTTAACATTGAAAACATTATAATTTCTGGGTTTTTATCTTTAATTTCTAATGCTGCGATACCTTCTTTAATAATATTAAGAAAATTACTTTCGTACTCATTTCTAAGTTGGAGGTAGTGAGACAATTGATCTTCTAAATGCATCCAATCATTATTAAGAGATGCCATACCATTGGTGTTGTTTGCTGCAATATTAACGTGTAAGGCGACTATATTTTCTAGTTTTGAAATATTAGAATCTTTAGATTTTATTATAATGTCCATGCCATTTGTAAAATCTTCGGCAATGGAGATGATTATTGCTTTGAGAATTTCTTGCTTAGAATTGATATGATTATAGAGACTGGCTGCTTTTATTCCCATTGCGGTTGCTAAATCTCTCATAGTTACTGCGCTATAACCTTTTTCTTTAAAAAGTTTGGCTGCGGTTTGTATAATTTCGTCTTTTCTGGTTTCGGGTTTCAATGCCATTTGCTTATAATTATTGTAAATTTATACAAAAAGAAAGACTATGGGATTTTTAGAATTTATATTTGGCGCTAAAAAAAGGCAAGTTGAGGAATATGTGAGCAATGGCGCAGTTATTTTAGATGTAAGAACTCAGCGAGAATGGGATAATGGACATATAGAAAACTCGGTTCACATACCTTTAAACGAACTGAATAATCGTGTTGCAGAGGTTAAGGCATTAAATAAACCTGTGATTGCTTGTTGCGAAAGTGGTGTACGCTCTGCTAAAGCTGCCAAGTTTTTAAAATTAAATAATATAAATGCTATTAATGGTGGTGGCTGGGTGAGTGTTAAGAATAAATTATAATTTTAATCCTTGTAAGGCCTCGGTTGATTCTATTGGGTTTTCATTGTACTCTAAAGTCCAACCCATTGTACTTGTAAGAATGTAAAATTTTGCTAACTCGCTAAGTAATCTATTTTGTGCATTTGATTTAAGGTCTGACGCTTCAATTTTTTTCATTAAAGATTTATTCACGGTTTTTTTAATTTCGTTATAATCTTTAGCTTCAAATTGATTTAAAAAGTCTGCCTGAATATCATAATATTCGTAATCTGGACTAATTTTAATTTCTTCTTTTGGAATGCTTAAAATACGTAGTGTCTTAGTTAGCTCGTCTATTTCAAACTCTATTAGACTTAAATCATAACCAATAGTCACATCTGCATTTACAATTACTATAGCTCTTTTTTCGGCCTCTATAAAGTCACCAAAGATTGCTTTAGAGTTTTTGTAGGTAAAGACTTCACTAAAATGACCTTCGGTAACTACTAATTTACCTACATTTTTTACTTGTTCTTGAATGAGTGCAGTATTTTCTTGCAAGGTGATTCTATCTTCATTTTTATCTCCACAGTATTTAAATGTAAATAAAATGATTAGGGTAATTACAACTCCAAAAAATACTTTTCTCATTGTACTATTTTTTTTTCAATTCTAATTTTTCTGCGAAGTAATCACAAAAATCCTTCATAGTTGCTGTCATTTTTTCGTCTTGAGTAGCTCTATGAAACGTGTTACTCATTTCTACCAATGTTTGATGAAAAAATTGTTTCATTTCATCTACAGGCATATCTTTTGTCCACAAATCTATACGAAGTGTTTCTTTAGCTTTAGCATCCCAAACTGCGAGCATCATTGCTTTAGCTTCTTCATTAGAAATACCTCCATCTTGTGCTGTCCAGTTTAGTTTTTCTGGAACTCTGTTTTCATCGAGTTCTATATTAAGTTCTATTTTTGAAGTATGATTTGCCATTATTTAGCTGGTTTATAATTTGATTTATTAAAAATTTCTATTGCTTCTTTTTGCATCAGGTCTTGAAGAGACACATCGTTATTTTGCATATAAGCTCTTACAATTTGCCAACCTATAAATTGCCCTAATCGTCCTGGTGTTTGATTATCTAATTCTAACTGAAATTTAGAAAAAGGAGCATCTGCAATGAAACGCGCAGGCAAAGAACTATCTGTATTATACAACATTTCGTTTTCTACAAACTCTGTCCAAATCATGTTTTCATTAGCATAAGCAAAGTCTAGTTGCTCATTTGAGTAACCAATTTTTTGAGCATCTGTTTTAAATGGAATGACCTTATCCTTAAAGTATAGTTGTTTTCCGAAGTAAATCATTTCATCTAAAAATGTTTTTTTCTGCGATTGAAAAATTTGCTTCTCTGCGTATGATGATGCTAAATCAACAACAATTTGAGAAGGCACCATATTTTGCACCAAATATCTCGGTAAATTGGCATAAAACTCGTGATTTGACCCTAAGTAATTATCTATTGCAATAACCGCAACAGTATCTGTTACCGCTAATTTTTCTCTATATTTTACAAAATTAGTAAGTGTTATAACTCTTAGCTCTGAGAAAGTTTTATCGTAATATTTTAAATGCCTAAATAAATCTCCTATTTCATTAGTTACCGTCTTAAAGTCGCCAAATTGTTTATGAGTTTCATTATTTAATATAACTTGAAAAGAATCTGTCATTCTCTCCACCCATAAGGAATCTGGAATTCTACTAGAAAACAAAAAGGGATATGTAGATTTAAGATTAGACAAATCATTTGGTGTAGCTTCTGCAAAAGCACGATCAAAACGCTCTACGGTAAAGTCGACATCAATCTTTGCAATCTCTTCTTCTAATGCATTATCATTTTTGCAATTAAAAAAAGCTAATAGCACAAGAATAAATAGTGTTATTTTTTTCATGAATTAGGTTTTCAAAAACTTAATAAAAGTAATTACGTTTTACTAACGAGATTTTTAAACTTATCTTATTGAATTCATTATTTTTGTTAAACAAAGGTACTATTCTTTAACTAAAAACTCATTAGAATGCAAACAGAAAAAGTTGTTGATTATATCGTAAATTGGCTCAAGGACTATGCTACCAAAGCTGGTGTAAATGGTTTTGTAATTGGCATATCTGGAGGTGTAGACTCTGCAGTGACCTCAACATTGTGTGCAAAAACAGGTTTAGATTTATTGTGTATTGAAATGCCAATACATCAAGCTGCAAGCCATGTAACTAGAGCTCAAGAGCATATTGCACAATTAAAACAACGTTTTAATAATGTTAAAGATACTAGAGTAGACCTTACTCCTGTGTTTGAAGAGTTTAAAACAGAAGTATCTCTAGAGGGAAAACAAGCAACAGTAGATATGGCATTAGCCAATACCAGAGCAAGGTTAAGAATGACTACTTTATATTATCATGCAGGTCTTTTAGGGCTTTTAGTTGCTGGAACGGGAAATAAAGTAGAAGATTTTGGAGTTGGATTTTATACAAAATATGGTGATGGCGGAGTAGATTTGAGTCCTATTGCAGATTTAATGAAATCTGAAGTATATGCCATTGGAGAGTATTTAGACGTCCCAGAATCTATTATGAAAGCTGCACCAAGTGATGGCTTATTTGGAGATGCACGAAGTGATGAAGATCAAATAGGTGCTACATATCCTGAACTGGAATGGGCAATGACAATGAAAGACGAGGGTAAGACAGCAAATGATTTTGAAGGTCGCCAAAAAGAAGCTTTTGAAATCTATATGAGATATAATCGTGCTAACACGCACAAAATGATACCGATACCAATTTGCGAAATCCCTAATGATTTAAAATAAATACTGAGATAATCGCAAAGAACGTTAAATTTTTTTGTAATTTTGTAGAGCAAATTCCCACATTCTCGAATTTATTTAAAACATAGATTCTTGTACACTTATACTAAGTAACCAATTAAAAATGTATTATGATTAAGGTATTAGTCGTTGACAACCATCCAATCGTAACTACTGGCTTTCAATTATTGTTTGAAAATCACGACGAAATAAGGGTGATAGGAACTGTTGGCAGTGGTGTTGAAATTTTTGAATTTGTACGAAGACATGACGTTGATGTAATCGTTTCTGAAATTGAATTACCTGAGCTTAATGGTATTACTGCTCTAAGAGCTATTAAAAAAGAACATAGTAATATTAATATTATCATGTTTAGCTATCATCCTGAAGAAATTTATGCCATTAGTACAATTAAAGCTGGAGCTTCTGGCTATGTTTCAAAATCTGAATCTACAGATGTCATTATTAAAGCTATAAAAAGTGCTTATAAAGGGGATATTTATTTAAGTGAAAAAATGTCTAAACACTTAAAATATAATGACACCAAACAATCTAAAAGTAGAATTTACAAACGATTATCAACTAGAGAGGTTGAAGTTTTGAAACTATTATCATCTGGTAAAAAGAACAAGGAAATTGCTCAAGAACTAGATATCAATGAAAAAACAGTTAGTACTTATAAAGCAAGGTTATTCAAAAAACTCAATGTTACCAATCTTATAGATTTAGTAAATCAAGGTAAGCACATGGATTTAACTTAAACCTTACCTCCTACAACTTTACCAAGTTTTCTGGACAGTAGCATTTTAAGCCCTAAATAATCTTTTACATCCTCTAAAATACTTCTAGCATTTGCATCTTCTCGTAAGGTGTCATTTTGATATTCTAATACTTTTTTATCAATTAAAAAACAGCGCAAAGTTAGTATAGTTTGAGTCACCAATTGAGCAATAGAATGTTGTTTTTCTTTCGGAATAATATGGTTTCGCTCCCAATCGTGCAACGTGTATCGCTCATCATTCATCAAAATTGTTGTAACATCACTTGCCAATTGTTGATCTAATTTATTTACAAAATTTCTGGTAGAAAATTCTGGCTCTTGGTGCAATGTATCTATGATAGAATAATATAAGGTCTTAAAATTAGAGTTTGTAAATTGCATTTCGTCTTCTTGCAAATCCAGGTAAATCTTTTCGAAAACTTTTGCATTATGAATAACTGGCTCTAATTGAAGTTCTCCATCCTCTGTCTCCTTTAAAACTAAGTCTTCGAAATCCTCAACTTTTGTTCCGTAAAGCAAAAGTATTTCAATAATTTTACGTTCAAGCTCATATTGTAAATCTACTTTTTGTGCTTTAGGCTCTGATTTTACAACTTGAAAAGTATTTTGTTTTTGCTCATTTTTATAACTTTTATTTGCCTCTTGAGTGTCCTTTTTATTAATTTGAGCAAGAGTTGTGAACAATACATCTTCACTAATATCCATGATACGAGAGCACTCTTGTACATAGATTTCTTTTTTTATTTGATCTGGAATTTTAGAAATGCTATTTACAATTTCTCTAATGGTTTCAGCCTTTTTAATGGGATCGTTATTAGCTTCTTTTACCAATAATGACGCCTTAAACTGAATAAAATCTTTAGAGTTTTCGTTAAGATAGGTTGTTAACTCCTCTAAGGTATTTTGTTTTGCAAAACTATCTGGATCTTCACCTTCTGGAAAACCACAAACCTTAACATTCATACCTTGCTCAAGAATTAAATCTATACCTCTTATAGAAGCTCTAATACCTGCAGCATCACCATCAAAAAGTACCGTAATATTATTTGTTAACCTATTAACAAGTCTAATTTGCTCTGGAGTTAAAGCTGTACCAGAAGATGCCACAACATTCGTAATTCCAGTTTGATGAAACTGGATAACATCTGTATAACCTTCTACTAAATAACAATTATCCTCTTTAGCAATAGATTGTTTTGCCTGGAATATACCGTAAAGAATTTTACTCTTATGATAAACCTCACTCTCTGGTGAATTTAAATACTTAGCTGCTTTTTTATCTGTTTTTAAAATACGTCCTCCAAAGCCTAGAACTCGACCACTCATACTTTGAATAGGAAACATAACTCGACCTTTAAAACGATCAAATTTTTTGTCTGGCTTAACGATTGAAAGTCCTGTTTTCTCTAAGAATTCTATTTGATACCCTTTTTTTAAGGCTTCATCTGTAAAAGCTTGCCACTCATCTAAGGAGTATCCTAAACTAAATTGTTTAATTGTTTCGTTTGTAAACCCACGTTCTTTAAAATAACTTAAACCAATAGCTTGTCCTTGATCGGTTTTTAGCATGATACGTTGAAAATAATCTTTAGCAAACTCGTTTACTAAATACAAACTCTCTCGCTCATTTGCTTCTTGTTTTTGTTCATCTGTTTGCTCAGTTTCTTCTATTTCTATATTATACTTTTTAGCAAGGTATTTTATGGCTTCTGGGTAAGTAAAATGCTCATGCTCCATCAAAAAAGTGACTGCATTACCTCCTTTTCCGCTAGAGAAATCTTTCCAAATTTGTTTTACAGGAGACACCATAAAACTTGGTGAGCGTTCATCACTAAATGGACTCAAACCTTTAAAGTTACTGCCAGATTTTTTTAACTGTACAAAATCGCCAATAACCTCCTCTACCCTTGAGGTTTCAAAAACTTGTTCTATCGTAGATTTTGATATCAATACTCTCTAATTTAATTTTAAATTGCTGCTAAAGACACAAATTTAATCATATTAATATTACTGTATTCTTTTCTTTGTAGAAACTTAAAATAGTAGAAAGCTCGTCATTTTTATTCGTTGTAATAAAGTAAGCTAATTTTGTTTAATTTTATCTTTCAAAAACATCTATGAAAAATTTAAACATACTAAATCTCGTCATCATACTTATCCTTACATTTTACAGTTGTAAAAATGATGATGATATTTCTCTTCCTGAAGAACAAGAGATTGAATTGACAGAAAACGTAGAGGTTTACAATGCCAACCTAATAGATAATGGATATACTCTTGCGGTTGAAAATGGTGGAATTACAGCATATTTATTAGATAAAAATGGAAATAAAGTTAAAGAGTGGAATTTTGAAGACAACCTAGGTAATGACTTACAGCTTTTACCATCTGGCAAACTATTAGGCATGTTTAAATCTGATAGTCCAGATCTTAATTTTGGTGGTTTTGGTGGCTTATTAAAAATTATAGACACTAACGGTGAAGTAGAATGGGAATATTTACATGCAAGCCCAAACTATATAGCACATCACGATTTAGAACTACTTCCAAATGGCAATGTATTATTTATATCTTGGGAACGTATAAATACTTTTGTTGCTCCGTTTGAAGGTGTTGTTTCTAATGTAGACATTTTTCCAGAAACTTTAATTGAAATAAATCCAAATACCAATGAAATTGTTTGGGAGTGGAAAAGTTTTGATCACATTATCCAAGACCAAGCACCTACTGCCAATAATTTTGGTGTAGTTAGTGATCACCCAGAACTCATAGATATAAATTACAACATTGCAGATAATGGAGATATTATGCATGCTAATGGTATAGATTACGACCCAGTTAACGATGTCATCTTTTTAAGTGTTAATTATTTTCATGAAATATGGGTTATTGATCATAGTACGACTATTGAAGAAGCTGCATCGCACTCTGGCGGTAATTATAACAAAGGAGGAGATTTGCTCTATCGTTTTGGTAATCCAGATGCGTATCAAAACCCAGCAGGAACTAGATTATTTTACAATAATCACTTTCCTAACTTTCTTCAAAATGATGAGCCTGGAGCTGGTAACGTTCTCGTTTATGGTAATGGAAACAACATTAACCAATCTACGGTTTATGAATTAGAAATGCCTCAAAACTATAATCTTATTCCTAATGCAGATAACGAACCAAATATTGTTTGGAGTTATACAAACGAAGATTTATACTTCGGAAGAATATCTGGTGCAGATCGTTTAGCAAACGGAAATACGATAATTGCCGAAGGAGATTATGGCTTTTGGGAAGTGACAACTCAAGGCGAAATTGCCTGGAAATATAATGGCTTGGGACCTAACTTTTGGAGGTGTTATGGTTTTAGTCCAGATGATATTGAAATTCTTGATTTAAATTTATAATTAAAATAAAAAGCCAATTCAAAACGTCTTGAATTGGCTTTTAAAATTTAAAAAATAACGATTAGTCTAAATCAAATCTTAAACCTATTGACAGGTTGTGTTGATCAAATGTTTGGTCTTTAAAAACGGGACTCAAATCATACTTAGCATAAACTCCTAATCCTCCATAACCAACATAAGCACTTAAGCCATAAACAAAGGAAGTTGCATTATAGTCTCGTCTTATTTTCTGCTTTACACGGTCTCCATTTTCTTCAAACCTTAGTTTTTGTTGTGTACCTATATTAAAACCAGCGTAACCACCTAAACCTACTTTAAAATGCTTAGCAGTACTGTATCTAAAGTAATTTTTACGTTCTATTTTTTCTGAAGGACCAAATTCAAAATGTAATGGGAATACCAGGTTTGTAATTCTAAATTCTGACTCTTTTAATTCACTAGGAAAAGCCTCTAAAGTTGTTACATTTCCGTCTTGAACAAAATAACGATCATTTTTAGGTGTTAATTTATTCCATTGAAAAGAAAAACCATATTTAACTCTCACTGCATTTGACTCTTTAAAAAGTCTGGTTTTCCATGCTATTCCTAATTCTACAAATCCAGAACCAGCAAATGAGTACTCATCTCCAATTTTTTGACCGTCTCCAATTGCATTATTAAATCCTGCAGCAAAAACCAAATCACTGGTTGTACGTTTATCATAAACTCTAGACTTATTTCTATTATTTATATTTACTCCTGTAAATTTCCCTAAACTAAATCCAAATTGCACTGTTTCATCAGAGTAACCAGAGTCATTTCGCTCCAAGAGAGCTATTTTATTATCGATAATTGCTATACGATTTTCAATATTTAATGCTCTTTTTTTAGCTGCCTCTTTTTTAAGTTTATCAGCTTCTTCTTTTGTTATGTTACCCGCTTCTAATCGCTTATTAATGTCTTCTACTTCTGTTTTTAAAAATTCGCGTTCTTCATTCTCAATAGTTTTTTTAAGCTCAATTAATCGATCTATTTCTAGACCATTTTCTCTAAAATCTATAGCTATTTTAGTAGAATCGGTTTGTGTTTCTTGTGCACTCATATTACTTACAATTAAGCATAGCAAGAGTAGCACTAAAGGTTTTGTGATAGTGTTCATAATGTTTGTTTTAAAGTTGATGATTATTTAATTGTTGCGCTCAGCAACTGCTGTCCCAAAAGATTTAAGTCTTGATTTTAAGCCTTCAAAAACTCGGGTTCTAAACGATTGTTCCAGATCATCTTCAACGTCTTGAAGTAAAGCATCTGCGTCTACCGTTTTTGTGGTTTTATTGTATATACGTTCTCTTAAAATATCTCGTTCTGCCTGTTTTAACAGGTTTTCTATTTCGGCATCTGTAACAACGCCATTTTTTATTTCGAGGTTTTTAATTTGATTTACCACCTCAACTGCTTTAAGCTCTTCAAAAGATAATGAGCTCACAGCAGACTCTTGTTTTTTATGGTTAACACTGTTTAAATGCGCTACAGATTGCTTGGTTTCACTTAAAAGATCGCGATTTTCATTTAAAATTTTATCAGTATTATTTTTAACGCTACGCTTACTGGGTTGATTTAATGTAGTGGCTAACTTAGGTTCGTTATTTATTGATGAATTATTGTGTTGTCTATTAATATCTATATTTTCTTCGGAAATTTTAGTCACCTCTTCCTTTGTTATAGTTTCATTATTAGTGCCTTTTACTTTAATTGGAGATGTGTTACTATTAGTATTTACCAAAATTGGGTTTTCAATTTGATTTTCCGCAGATTTAAACATAACTGTTGTAACTAAAAGCACTCCAATAATACTTGCTGCGATACCTACGTAAAAAATAAAACCTCGTTTATTCTTTTTATCATTGGCATTAAGATTTGCAGACAATTTATCCCAAGCGTCAGTTGAAGGCTGTATACTTCGTTTTTCTAACTTATCTTTTATATTTTCTTCAAATTTAATTGGTGCCATAACTTGCTGTATTTATGTCCTTAATTTTTTTCTGTAGCATTTGTCTTGCCTTAAATAATTGCGATTTTGAAGTACCTTGAGAAATTTCTAATATCTCTGCTATTTCTTGATGTTTATAACCTTCAATTGCATACATGACAAAAACCATTTTGTAACCTTCTGGTAGCTCATCAATAAGCTGCTGAATTTGAGCCACCTCTATTTGCGAGTCTACATTATTATATTGCTCTTGATGAATAACTTCATCTTCAACCGAAAATTCTATGTGTTTTTCTTGTCTTAAAAAAGATATAGATTCTCTAACCATGATGCGCCTTAACCAACCCTCAAAACTACCTTCGTTTTTAAAATTTTTAAGATTTGTAAACGCTTTGAAAAAACCTTGTAACATCACAGACTCTGCATTTTGCATGTCTTTAATATAAAACCGACAAATACTAAGCATTTTTGGTGCATGAATTTCAAACAACGTGTGTTGAGCATCACGCTTGCCTTTAGCTGCTCTTTTAATGAGCGTCGTATTATTTTTATGATGTAATTGAATTACTTTCAAAATAACTTTAGTTTGGTCTTCTATTTATAAAGACGTCAATATTGGTAAAAAGGTTGCCTAAAGTTTAAAATAATTTTTAAATAACTGATTTATAGTTAATTAAATATTATTTTTTTCTATCAATAACATAATTTACCATCAATTCTAATGAAGTTTTATATTGAGAATCTGGGTAAGTGTGTAAAATCTCTAATGCTTCACCTTGAAATTGCTTCATTTTATTAGTAGCATAATCCAACCCATTATTATCTTTTACAAAAGCAATAACCTCTTTAACTCTCTTTTTATCTTTATTATGCCTTTTAATAGAATTAATGAGCCAAGACTTTTCTTTTTTAGAGCATGTGTTTAATACATGAATAAGCGGTAAAGTCATTTTTTGTTCTTTTATATCTATTCCTGTAGGTTTACCTATGGCCTCATCGCCATAATCAAATAAATCATCTTTTATTTGAAAAGCCATACCAATGAGTTCACCAAATTTTCTCATGGACTCAACGTGGTCTGAATTTGGTTTTACAGATGCAGCTCCTAAACTGCAACAAGCTGCAATAAGTGTCGCAGTTTTTTGTCTAATTATCTCGTAATAAATATCCTCTGTAATATCTAATTGTCTTGCTTTTTCTATTTGTAGTAATTCGCCTTCGCTCATTTCGCGAACAGCAACCGATATAATTTTTAATAAATCAAAGTCATTATTATCAATTGAGAGCAATAGACCTTTAGACAGTAAAAAATCACCTATGAGAACAGCAATTTTATTTTTCCAAAGTGCATTAACAGAGAAAAAACCTCGTCTACGATTACTATCATCAACCACATCATCATGCACTAAAGTAGCAGTATGAATTAACTCAATTACCGAAGCGCCTCTATACGTACGCTCACTCACTTGACCATTATCAACCATTTTAGCAACCAAAAACACAAACATTGGTCGCATTTGTTTGCCTTTACGGTTTACAATGTAGTGTGTTATACGGTTTAATAAAGCAACCTTGCTTGACATAGACAGGAGAAACTTTTGCTCAAAAAGTTCCATCTCGTAAGCAATTGGTTGTTTTATTTGTTCTGTAATTTTCAAGTATTAATAGTTTTTGAAAGTATTATTACAAAATTACTAATTAAGTACTTACTCTAATTATTTATGTCGTAATTAATAGTTAAAACTTTTATCTCGTAAATAGTTACGCTCTTTTTTTCATATATTTAATAATTAATTAATCAAAAAATCATAGATCTTATGAAAAAAATTACTCTACTATTAATTACTTTTTTAGCATTTACTTTAGGTAATGCTCAAACGACTTGTTCCACAGCTATTCCAGTTAGTGCAGGGACTACTACTGTACCTACGTTAACAGGTTCAGAAATTCCAGATCCAATTTGTGCTGAGAATGGTGCAGGTGCTAGTGTTTCAGAATGGTACAGTTATACAGCAACTGTAAATGGTGTAGCAAATGTTACGACTAATATCGCTGCAAATACAGGTGGAGATACGCGTGTACACGTTTATTCAGGAACTTGTGCTGCATTAGAATGCGTTGGAGGAAATGATGATGCAGATGTTGCAAGTATGAATTATTTATCTGATTTAACTTTTCCTGTATCATCTGGAGTTACTTATCTAATCGCATGGGATGACAGATGGGATGATGGAGGTTTTGACTTTGTACTTACTGAGACTGCAGTTACATGTCCAGACGGTTCTGTGCCTATCGACGAAGAATTTGATGATGCTAACCAATTTGTAACTTGCTATGTGACTGAAGATGTTGATGGTAACGATTTATCTTGGATCCAACAAGAATTAGATGTCGATGGTGATTCAACACTTGAGTATTTTGCAACTAACGCTGCTAATACAGCATTTGGAGCATTACCAAAGGATGATTGGTTATTTTCTCCTGCAATTACTTTAGTTGATGGTGCTACTTATAACTTTACATTCAAATTTAATGGAGCAAATGCCGAAGGAGGAACTGCTAGTGAAGATTTCGAAATTGTATTAATTGACACTGCAGATTCTGGAGGGACAGTATTAACTACCTTAACTACTCAGACTGATGTTGTACAAAGTGGAACATTTGCTGAAGTTGAAATGATGGCAACTGAAGTTCCTGCTAGTTACGTATCTAACGTTGACGGTAGTTACTATATTGGTGTACATGTTACTACACCTGCTCCAAGTGGATTTCTTTTACTGTTTAATTATACAGTGCAAGCAACATTAAGTGTTGATGATTTTGCTGCTAATAACTTTAATCATAGCTACAATAAAGATACAGATGTTCTTAAATTAGAATCATCACTTCTACCTTTAGAAAACATATCTTTATATAACATTTTAGGTCAAAATGTAATTAACAAGACATTATCACAAAACAATGAATTAGTTGATTTATCAAGCCTTAAAGATGGTGTTTATTTAGCCAAAATTACAATGGAAGGTAAAACGCAAACCGTTAAAATATTAAAACAGTAAAATTTTATTACTATAAAAAAAAGCGACCTAACGGTCGCTTTTTTTATGTCTTATTGGCAAGCTGCCCACAGGCAGCATCTATATCTTTTCCACGAGAACGCCTTACGGTTACCGTTATATTCTCTGCCTCTAGCATATCAACATACATATCTATTGCTTTTGAACTCGCTTGCTGAAATTCGCCATCATCAATAGGGTTATATTCTATCAAATTAACTTTGCTTGGCGCAAATTTGCAAAATTTAATAAGAGCTTCTACGTCATTTTTGGTATCATTAATACCGTCCCAAACAACATATTCATAAGTTATTCTGTTCTTAGTTTTTTCATACCAATATTCTAAAGCCTCTCTTAAATCTGCTAAAGGAAAGGTGGCATTAAATGGCATAATAGACGTTCTAATCTCATCTATTGCAGAATGTAATGATACAGCGAGTTTAAATTTCACCTCATCATCTGCCATTTTTTTTATCATTTTTGGCACTCCAGATGTGGAAACTACAATTCGTTTTGGCGACATTGCTAAACCTTCTGGCGAAGTAATTTTATCTATGGCTTTTAGTACGTTGTTATAATTCATGAGCGGTTCTCCCATACCCATAAATACAATATTAGATAAGGGACGATTATGATATAATCTGCTTTCTTTATCTATGGCAACAACTTGATCATATATTTCATCTGGATTGAGATTACGCATTCGTTTTAATCGAGATGTAGCACAAAATCTACAATCTAAACTACAACCAACTTGACTAGACACACAAGCTGTAGTACGATTTTTGGCAGGTATTAATACTGACTCTACAATTAAGCCATCATGTAAACGTACTGCGTTTTTAATAGTACCATCATTACTTTTTTGCATTTGATCTACTTTGATATGATTTATAACAAAGTTGTTTTCTAACATCTCTCTGGTAGATAAAGAAAGGTTAGTCATATCCTCAAAAGTATGAGCACCTTTACTCCATAGCCATTCGTAAACTTGATTACCTCTAAATGCCTTATCTCCTTCTTTAACAAAAAAATCTCTTAGTTGTTCTTTTGTTAATGCTCTTATATCTTTCTTTTTAATCTCCATAGCTGAATTAATTATTTAAGCTTAGATTTTACCTTTATCTTATTGCAAAAGTAATCAAACCATTTTTCTGTTTGTAATATGGCTTTTAGGTTTAATCCAGATAGCTATCGGGACCGAAGCAAAAAAAAGCCTTACTATGACATAAGGCTTCTATTTATAATTTTAAATGATAAGTTATATAATTAACATAGCATCACCATAAGTGTAAAAACGATATTTTTCTTTTACCGCTATTTCATAAGCTTCTTTCATAAAATCATGACCTGCAAATGCAGATACCATCATTAATAAAGTAGACTTTGGTGTATGGAAATTAGTAATCATACTATTAGCTATACTAAAATCATACGGAGGAAAAATAAATTTATTTGTCCAACCAGTAAATTCATTAAGTGTTCCGCTAGATGAAACAGAACTTTCTATAGCTCTCATTGCAGTTGTACCTACAGCACAAATACGTCTTTTCTCGGCTATACCTTGGTTAATGATATCTGTTGCTGGTTTTGTTACGTAAATCTCTTCGCTATCCATTTTATGCTTAGATAAATCTTCTACCTCAACTGGGTTAAAAGTACCTAAACCAACATGTAATGTAACTTCTGGTAACTTTACTCCTTTTATTTCTAAACGTTTAAGTAAATGCTTTGAGAAGTGTAAACCTGCTGTTGGTGCTGCTACTGCTCCTTCATTTTTAGCAAAAATGGTTTGGTAACGCTCAGAATCTTCTGGCTCTACTTCTCTTTGTATGTATTTTGGTAAAGGAGTTTCTCCTAGCTCTGTTAATTTTCTTCTAAATTCATGGTATGAACCATCGTATAAGAAACGTAATGTTCTACCTCTAGAAGTTGTATTATCAATAACCTCTGCTACTAGAGTTTCGTCATCTCCAAAATATAATTTATTACCAATTCTAATTTTACGTGCAGGATCTACTAATACATCCCAAAGACGCTGCTCTTCGTTTAATTCTCTAAGTAAGAACACTTCTATTCTTGCACCTGTTTTTTCTTTATTACCAAATAAACGTGCAGGAAACACTTTGGTATTATTTAAAATCATCACATCATCTTCTTCAAAATAATCAATGACATCTTTAAAAAGTTTATGCTCGATTGTTTGATTTTTTCTATCTAAAACCATTAGTCTTGACTCGTCTCTAATATCTGAAGGACGCTCAGCTAATAATTCATCTGGTAGATCAAAATGGAAGTGTGATAATTTCATAAGTATTATTTATTTTTTTAAGTCATACGTGATAAAAATAATTTAAATGATAATTACTATTCTCATCAATTAAATTAATATCCCATAATTTTTTAGAAGTTGCAAATATACAATCTCAAGATAGGCGTTGTCAAGTAAAACGCAGTATTTATTTAGAAAATTTAAAACCCAGTACTTTTAAATCGTCCCAAAACGTAGGATATGATTTTGAAACCACCATATGATCTTCAATATTTAAATTGGTTTTTAATGCCAAAGGCGCAAATGCCATTGCCATTCTATGATCGTTATACGTAGCTATAGTAACGTCTTTTGTAATTTGTGATGATTTATAAAGTGTTAAAGAGTCGTTAGTAATATCAACCTCAGCACCCAACTTTTGCAATTCATTTTTAAGTGCAACCAACCTATCGGTTTCTTTAATTTTTAGCGTATGTAAACCTGTTAGATGACACTTTATGCCCAATCCTAAGCAAGTTACTGCTATAGTTTGAGCTATATCTGGCGAATTATTAAGTTGAAATTCTACAACAGCATCTAGATTATCATCTATTTTTTTTAGTACAATTACCTTTTCTTTAAACACTGTTTCTACACCAAATGACAAATAAATCTCTGCCAAAACCGAATCTCCTTGCAATGATTTCTCTTTGTATGAGGTTAATTCAATTTCTGTTCCCAGAGGACTCAAAGCTACAATACTATAAAAATAAGATGCAGATGACCAGTCTGATTCTACAGTAAGACGATTTGATTTAAGTGCATCTTTTTTTGGTTGCACAGTGATTACTTGATCATTAAAGGTCGTTTCAATTCCTACCTGATTTAATAAATCTAAGGTCATATTTATATATGGAATAGATGTTATTTTACCATCCAATGTTAACTCTAGTCCGTTTTCTAATCGAGATGCAATTAATAATAATGCTGAAATGTACTGACTACTAACATTTGCATTTAAAGTAACCTTAGATTTAGTAAGCGTTTTCCCTTTTATACTAATTGGCGGACAACCATGTGTTTCTAAATAAGAAATCTCTGCTCCTAATTGATTCAAAGCATCAACCAAAATCTCAATTGGTCTTTCTTTCATACGTGCAGAACCTGTAAGTACAACCTCTCGACCTTCTTTACTGGCAAAATAAGCAGTTAAAAAACGCATTGCAGTACCAGCATGATGAATGTCTATAATTTTTTCTTCGGAAGCTAAAGCCTTTTGCATTACTTGAGAATCATCAGAGTTTGACACGTTCTCGACCTCAAGTTCTGGATATAATGCTTGGAGTAATAACAATCTATTAGATTCACTTTTTGAACCAGTAATTGTAATGTTTGATTGTTTTTTTATTGAAGAATTGAGAAGTTGTAGTGTCATAAAAAAAATAGTCGTCTTTTAATCTTAACAATTGCAAAGACGTAAGTTTTATTTTAATTTATCATTATTGTGATGCCTATTATGATCTCGTTTAGTTTTTAAATCTAATTTTTTATCAAAAGCACTTTGCAGATCAATACCTGTTTGATTTGCCAAACACAAAACTACAAAAACTACATCTGCTAGCTCTTCTCCTAAGTCTTTATTTTTATCACTTTCTTTTTCGCTTTGCTCACCGTAGCGTCTTGCAATTATTCTTGCAACCTCACCAACTTCTTCTGTGAGTTGCGCCATATTAGTGAGCTCGTTAAAATAACGTACACCATGTTCTTTAATCCATGTGTCAACTTCTAATTGTGCGTTTTTGATATCCATTCTAAATTGGTTTAAGTACTATTTTTTCAGATTCTTTCTCAATGGCTTGAACGAAGAATTGTTTAAAGAACGTATAATTTTCAGCAAGAATAAAAGAAGAATTGATATTTAACTCGACGTTAATTTGTAAAAAGCGTCCGTTTTGATTTATTAGGTATTTAAATTCTCCTGTATGATCTGCAAAATCTAAAGCCACATTTTCTGGTAAAGATTCAACGTCATAACCTTCGGGCAGCATAATGTTAACCATATATTTATCAGACATTGGGTAGATCAAATCAATTGGTAACATACGTTCATCCTGCTTAAATGGGTTTTCTTGAGTTGCTAAAAATAGTAATGGAGAAAAGTAAAGCTTATCTCCTTTTCTATAGTCAAATCGTATACTTTCCCTTTTAAATAAAACAGCAGCATTAGCTGTTGGATCTTTAGGGTGCTCCTTTTCGGCAAGTTCAGCTTTAGAAACTTTACCAAATTTAAAATTTTGAGCTTGTAAATTTAAAGCAATAAGCAGTAGCAATGAGGTAATAAGAACTCTCATAGTTTAGGTTTTAGAAATCAATACAATTTTAGATTTATCATGTTTTACCATGGTTGACATAAATGTCCTAAAATCATCATAAGCGTCTTTAGAGAAGTAGCCTTTATTTAGAATTTGTGTGCGTTTATAAAGTAACTTATTATCAGATAATTTTTCAATAGAAAAAGAGTAGCTTCCAAATTTATTTGAGATTTCAACTGGATTTGGCATCGCTTCAATTTCAAAATTTGGACCTATATTAATAACAAACTCATCTTCGTCTTTATAACCTCTATCTATTTCAAAATCTAAAGTTCTCTCTTTATATCGCGTTGGGATTCTTGTTACTCTATTAAAAGCATTTGGCTGAAATAACAATCGTTTCCCACTCTTTGTAGCAAAATTAGAAGTCGTAACACTCACAATCTCTGTAAAAACAACATTATTTTTATCATTTTCAAATTTTATATTTTCTACGGAAATGTTATTTATATAATCCCAATAGTCTTTAAAATACAATTCTTGATCGCGTAAGGGTTTATTTTGAATCCCTTCGTGAAGCGCATATTTAAACCCTTGTGTTTTAATTACTACTTCTGCGGAAATGGAACCGTCCTCAACAATGTCTATAATTGCATTAGTAGTTTGTAAATTATCCTCAGTCTCGTAAACTGTGGTGTGTATAATTTTACCGCCTTCTGGTGTAATAAGCAATGCATCTCTATCGTCGGTAAAACCAGCGATAAAACCAAACGGATTAGTTTGACTAGTACATTCCAACCAAATATCCTTAGTTTCATTTGGTATACACAAAACTGCATGATTACCTTCGGTTGCAGAAAACTCATTATCAAAACTTGTTAAATCTCTACCATCATAAATAACTGCGTAGTATGATTTTACACCAACCTCATCCAAAAGTGATTTTGTATAATTAGATAAACCTTTACAATCTGCATAACCTAAACGTTGTACATCTCCTGCTAACATAGGTTTCCATCCTCCAATACCAACTTGCACGCTAATATAACGCGTTTTGTCTTGCATATAATTATAAACAATTCTAGCTTTATCAGCATCTGTAGTTGCCTCTTTTGTTAGCGCTTTAATTTCTTCTTTTACTTCAATTGGTATCATTTCTGTACCAGTTAAAAGCTCATCATACATCCATTTTCCAAAATCTTGCCAATTGGTGTTGACACCTTTAACTCCTTCCATATCAAAGTCTGTTAAGGCAGCTCTCACTTTAGGAGCATAACTTTGAAAAGCTGGACTAAAAGCTTCAGGTTTTATGGATTTTAAATGATTAGCCGAATAATGAAAATCACTGTGTGTTTTAATAGCATAATCATCAATGTTTATAGCTTTGATTTTGACCTTTGTATCAGAGTTGTTAATGATTTTATATTCTGAATTTTCTGTACTTACATAAAAGCCCCTAAGAGGTCTCCAAGATGGCACAAAAGCAGTACTTCTAAATTCTACTTCTGTTTCAAAAACTATAGTATATGGATAATTTATTGGTGTATAATTAAGATATTTTAATCGATTTTCAGAATATAATGTTCCTCCACTTACAGCACTCACATCTTCAAAATCCTTTTCTTTAAACTTCTTTATTTCTTCGCCATTACTATTGTAGATTCTAGCTTCTAAGGTTTTAATCTTTCTATTTTCGTCATATCCTACAACAGTACCTTGATCTGATATCCCATTTTCATTATAGACAGTTACGATACGTTTATTACTATATAAAAAATTATTATAAGCTTTTACTTCTATAAGTGTATTGTCATACCTAACAACTGCATTAGCTTTTATTCTTAATTGTAAAGGAACAGTAGAAGATTTAAGAAGATTTTCATCTTGAGCGTTAACAAAAGGAGAGATTAATATTGCGAACAATATTACGCAGAGTTTTAAGGGCATTGATAAGCATTTTAGTTAAGTGGGTTTTCAAATATATAATTTTTACATAAACAGCATGTGTAAATGGTCGTAAAAATTCATAAATTATTAGAGGTCAGCTTTTTTGATAAAAAATAATGCATCAACAAAATGATTCCACAAGGCATAGCAATGTATTGAATCTCACTCAAAATAACTCTAATTCCCCATTGCGAAAAGAAATTTTCTATGCCTATTGGTGACACTTTAATCTCTCTAAAAGTGAAGAAATATCGAGAATTATCAAAAGGAATAAAAAAACCTACGCCTTTTCCTCCAGATGTCATTGCATCTAATAAACCATGTGATATAGTTGATATAAATAAAACAATTGCAAAAATTAGTTTTTTAGATTTTCCGAAGAAAAAAGTAAGTAACGCACTCCATAACAAAGCAAACAAGATAGAATGTGTAAAACCACGATGGCCTAAAGGGTGTAAATAGTCTATACCAATTGAAAAACCTATTACATCTATATCTGGCAGAATTGACGACAATATTGCCAAAAAGACCAATGATTTACTCGTCTTAGAATCTGCAACTTTTGCTACTGTGTATGCCACCAAACCATGACCGAAAATTGATGCCATTACACTTTATCTTTTGTATCTATGATAATAGTTACTGGACCATCATTGAGCAATTCTACTTTCATATCTGCTCCAAACTCACCTGTTTGTACTGGTTTTCCTAAATCTGTTTCTAATTGTGTTACAAAGGCTTCGTACAATGGTATTGCAACATCTGGTTTTGCTGCTTTTATATAACTAGGTCTGTTGCCTTTTTTTGTACTTGCCTGTAATGTAAATTGACTAACAACAATGGCGTCTCCTTGGGTTTGAAGTAGTGAGGTATTCATTACACCACCTTCATCTGAAAAAATTCGAAGATTGGAAATTTTATTTGAGAGCCATTTAATATCTTCTTGTGAATCATCATTAACAATACCAAGTAAAACTAATAATCCAGAATTAATATTGGCTACTTTTTTACCTTCTATGGCTACTGAGGCGTTTGCGACGCGTTGAATGACTGCTTTCAAAATGGTTGTTTAATTATTTTTCTTCCCAATTATCTGTTCTATAATGCTCATCTTCGCCTTCTAAAATTTGAAGATAACTACGATATCTAGAATAGGACACTTCATCATTTTCTAAGGCATCTTTTACTGCACATTTAGGCTCCTCTACATGTAAACAGTTATTAAATTTACAGTCTTGTTTAAGTTCAAAAAACTCTGGAAAATAATCTGCTACTTCTTCTTTATCCATATCAACGATACCAAACCCTTTAATACCAGGTGTATCAATAATTTTTGCATTAAATGAAAGGTCAAACATTTCGGCAAATGTTGTGGTATGCTGTCCTTGGCTATGTTGCAAAGAAATGGCTTTGGTTTTTAAATCTAATCCTGGCTCTATAGCATTGACCAAAGTAGATTTACCAACACCAGAGTGTCCTGCAAACATACTTACCTTATCTATCATTAATGCTTTTACCTTATCTATATTTTTTCCTGTTTCGGCAGAAATACCAATACATTCATAACCAATTTTACGGTACACATGAGCTAAATATCTCACCTCATCTAGAGTCTCTTCGTTATAAGTATCTACTTTATTAAAAAGTAAAACGGTTTTAACTTGATAAGCCTCTGCAGTTACTAAAAAACGATCTATAAAACTTGTAAAAGTTGGCGGATTATCTATTGTAATTAACAAAAATACCTGATCTACGTTTGACGCTATTATATGAGTTTGTTTTGATAAATTAACCGATTTACGAACTATATAATTGCTACGATCATGAATTGTGTTTATAACACCAGTTACATCATCGTTATTAGTTTCTAGTTCAAAATCTACAATATCTCCCACAGCAATAGGATTGGTGCTTTTGATACCTTTTAATCTAAATTTACCTTTAATTCTGCATTGGTATGTAGCCCCTAAATTATTTTTTACGGTATACCAACTTCCTGTAGATTTATAAACGAGTCCTGTCATTACAACAAAGATGGTAATTATTTGGCATTTACCAACAAAAACCAATCATCAAAAGTTTCTCGTTTTACAATCTAATAGCCTTTTTAGAAGTTAAACGCTCTCCATTCGTAAAAATGTTTACAATGTAAATCCCAGTTGGTTGATTTGACAAATCTACATGAACACTAGAACTAGGTCTGCTTATTGCTTGACTTAAAATTATACGACCGGTTAAATCTGCTACTTCAATATGTAGTGCCGAAATATCTTCTAAAAGTTTAATATTAAAAACACCATTTTTTGAAGGGTTTGGATAGAGTTTATAACCATCATCATTATTATCTCTATTATACCAATACTCTTCAACTATAGAATAACCACAACATATGTTTGTACACCTTGTTGTCGTGCCATGATACCCAACTATAATGACCTCATCAAGTTTTTCATAATTGTCGAGTAAAATATCGCTATTGTCTAAATTACAAACAACAACTTCTTTATTTTGATAACCCAAATAACTAATTTGCAGTGTATCTGTAAGCTTAGCTTCTATAGAAAAATAGCCAGTATCATTAGTAAAAGTTCCCTTTAGTGAGTTTTTAATTGTAATATTTGCCAATGGTAATTTTCCCGAGCTGTCTGAAACGGTTCCTGTTATTTTTGTTTGAGCAAAAGTTGCAATAGATAATAAGGTTGCGAAAAAAAGTAAAAATGATTTCATAATATTGGTTTTTAAAGTTATTAATCAAACCTACTATTAGTGATTACATTTTAAAACCATAAATGAGTAAACTCATTATTTGAATGAGGGAAGCGCATAAAAAAAGCTTCCATTAGACATTAACATTTCTAATGGAAGCAGTTTAAAAACTATATATTATAATTATCCTTTAATAATTTTCTCTTGATGATTTATTGATTCTTGGTGTATAGCTTTAAACATACGTAGAATAAATTCTTCACTCAACCCTTTCTCATCACCATCTAAAACCATTTTACCTAAAATCTCGTTCCAACGTTTGCTTTGTAATACCGAAACATTTTTTTGTTTTTTAAGGGCTCCAATACCGTCTGCAACTTTCATTCGTTTTCCTAACAATTCTACAAGTTGACTATCAACAACATCTATTTGAGCTCTTAAATTGTTAAGCTCTGTATTGTATTGAGCCTCTGGATCTGATTCTTTTCTAATTTTTAAATCTTCCATGATTTTAACCAAAGTTTTTGGCGTTACTTGTTGAGCAGCATCACTCCAAGCATTATCAGGATCGTAATGAGTTTCTATCATTAAACCATCAAAATTAAGGTCTAAAGCTGTTTGAGAAACATCAAAAATCATATCTCTATTACCAGTAATATGAGATGGGTCGTTGATTAATGGTAAATCTGGAAATCTATTTTGAAACTCAATAGCTAATTGCCACTCAGGTATGTTTCTATATTTGGTTTTCTCATAAGTTGAAAATCCTCTGTGAATAGCTCCTAAGTTTTTTACACCAGCACTATATAATCTTTCTATACCACCTAACCACAATGCTAAATCTGGATTTACTGGATTTTTTACTAATACAGTTTTATCTGTTCCTTTTAATGCATCTGCAATTTCTTGCATTATAAAAGGACTTACTGTAGATCGTGCACCAATCCATAATAAATCTATATCGTGTTCTAGAGCTAATTCTACGTGGTTTCTATTAGCAACTTCTGTACAGGTTTTCATACCTGTCTCAGCTTTTACTTTTTGTAACCATTTTAGACCTAAAGCACCAACGCCTTCAAAATTTCCTGGACGCGTTCTTGGTTTCCAAATACCAGCTCTGTAATAATTAACATCTGTATCTTTTAGCTCATGAGCTATTTTTAACACTTGCTCTTCAGTTTCTGCACTGCATGGCCCTGCAATAACTAATGGGTGATCTAACCCTAGCTTATCTAACCATGTTCTCATTTCTTTTTTGTTTTCCATTGCTTTTGGTCTTTTGGGCTTTTTTTCCGAAGAAAAGAAAATCCGTTTTTTAATACTTATTGTTTAATTTGTTGTTATTCTATGTTTATACCAAACCATTTAAAATGTCTTTGATGTGGTTTGTATTTTTCATTTCGTTATAAATAGCTTCAAAATCATCTGCTTGCATTAATTCTTTAAATTGTTTTAAATTATTAATGTATTCATCTAACGTTTCTATAACATTTTCTCTGTTTTGCTTAAAAATTGGTGTCCACATCGCAGGAGAACTTTTTGCTAATCGTACAGTACTTTCAAATCCACTGCCAGCCATATCAAAAATATCTCGTTCGTTTTTCTCTTTATCTATTACGGTTTTACCTAACATAAAAGAGCTAATATGACTCAAATGAGAAACATAGGCTATGTGTTTATCGTGAGCTTCTGGATTCATATAGCGAATACGCATCCCTAAGTCTGTAAAAATTTGCAAAGCTTTCTCTTGTAACTTAAAAGTTGTTTTTTCTACCTCGCATATAATATTAGTTTTTTTATTAAATAAACTTGCTATTGCTGCTTTAGGCCCAGAAAACTCGGTACCTGCTATAGGATGTGTTGCTAAAAAATTACGACGGTTTTTATGTTGCTCTACAGATTTGCAAATAGGTAATTTTGTAGAACCTACATCAATAACAAGCGTATGTTCGCCAATACAATCTAAAATTTTTGGCAATTCAATTATGGCTTTATCAACCGGAATTGATAGTATGACCAAATCTGCACTTATTAAATCGTCATAGGTAGCTTTTTTATCTATTAAATTTAAATCTATCGCCTCGTCTAAGTGACTCTCATTAGAATCTATCCCAAAAATTATGGCATCTGTGTATTTTGACTTAATATCTATTGCTAGACTTCCGCCAATTAACCCAATCCCTATGATGTATATGTTTTTCATGTTTTACAATTCTTTTCTTCGGAATTTTTATAATTCACTTGTTTCTAACCTTCCGAAGAAAAAAGATTTATACTATTTTAACCGTTTTAAGGCTTCTTCTAATTGCCCTATTGTTGCACATAAAGAAATTCTAATATAACCCTCACCATTGGTTCCAAAAATGGTTCCTGGTGTTATAAATACCGACTTTTCTTTTAGAATTTTATCTATATATGCTTCTGCATCTACATGGCTTGGTAATTTTGCCCAAACAAATAATCCTGCTGCTCCTTTGTTATATGTACAATTTAAAGCCTCTGCTATTTGCCAAACAATTTTGCGCCTTTTTTTATATACACTGTTTAAACTTTTAAACCACACATCTGAACATTGCAAGGCTTCTATTGCTCCTTTTTGGATGCCTAAAAACATCCCAGAATCCATATTACTTTTTACACGTAAAACTGCATCTATATAATCGTGTCTCCCTGTTAACATGCCTACTCGCCAACCAGCCATATTAAATGTTTTGCTCAATGAGTTTAATTCTAAACACACGTCTTTTGCATCTTTATACTTTAAAATACTTCTTGGAAATTTATTGAGAACAAAACTGTATGGATTATCATTTACAATTAAAATATCATGACGTTTACCAAAACGTATTAAGTCTTCAAACAATTTAACCGACCCATTTTCTCCTGTTGGCATATGCGGATAATTTACCCACATTACTTTTACCTTTTCTAGACCTCTTTTTTCTAATGCTACAAAATCTGGGCACCAATTAGAATCTTGAGTTAAATCGTAAAATACAGGAACTGCTCCAACTAGATTTGCTACAGATTTATAAGTAGGATAACCAGGATTTGGAATTAAAACTTCATCTCCTACATTTAAAAACGCCATAGATATATGCATAATACCTTCTTTACTGCCCATTAATGGCAATACTTCTGTTTGAGCACTTAAATTGACGCTAAATTGTGTTTTATAGAAATTAGCTATGGCTTCTCTTAGCTCTGGTATGCCTTGATAGCTTTGATATTTGTGAGCTGCATCATCTTCAAAAGTTCCTACAAGTGCATTGAGTACAGCTTCTGGTGGATCCATATCTGGACTCCCAATACCTAAATTAATAATGGGTTTACCTTGAGACATGAGCAACCTTACTTCTCTTAATTTTTTAGAGAAATAATATTCTTCTACGTTTTGTAATCTTTTTGCAACTTGTATCATCGTCTTGCATTTTTATATTCTCCCAAAACTTTAAACTGTTGAGCCATAATTTTCATTATTGATTTTGCTTTATCGTAGTCGTCATAATCATCAAAAGTTACATCGACAAAGAAGGCATATTTCCAAGGAGTTTCTATTTTTGGTAGTGATTGAATTTTTGTTAAATTTAACTTACAATCACTTAAAACGTTTAAAATTGTTGCTAAACTTCCTCTTTTATGGTCTAACTCAAATTTTACAGATGCTTTGTTTATTTTAGATTTAGGTATTTCAGAATTTTTAGTTTTTACTATAAAAAAACGAGTTTCGTTATGTTTTATGGTTTGTATACTCTCTGAAACAATCTCCAAACCAAACAATTGCGCTGCAAGACGCGATGCAATTGCTGCTACATTTTTTGTTTGATTATTTTGAATTCTCTGCGCTACTTGAGCGGTATCAATATCTTCAATCAATTTAATATGTGGATACTGCTTAAAAAAAGCTTTGCATTGTAATAAAGCCATAGGATGAGAGTATACCTCTTTAATATCGTGAATTGATTGATTTGGCAGTGCCATTAAATGGTGTTGAATATCTAAATAATGTTCTCCTACGATATGCAAATTATGTGTATCTATTAACGCATAATTAGGTATAATAGATCCTGCAATAGAATTCTCTATTGCCATAATAGCTGCATCACATCTTTGATTTAAAACACTATCTACAACAGCATCAAAGGTCATGCACTCATCTAGCTTAACATCATTATCAAAATACTGCTGTGACACAATGTGATGAAATGATCCTTTAACTCCCTGTATGGCTACCGATGTAATCAATCTATTACTAATTTCTAAAATGGTTAAATAAAAAAAGTCTCGATTTTCATCGAGACTTATATAAAATGTATTATTACTAAATTATACATACAACGTCTCGTTCTTCTCGCTAAAAAAGAAATAAAACCAGTTATAATATGTATGATTTGATGTATTCATGTCATTATTAAGGTGCTAATGTACTTATATTTTTAAGAAATCAAAATTGTTAAACTATTTTTTTGAGATTTATCTTTAAGAATTAAAGAATTCACAATTTAAAGTATCCCATTAGCAATAATTACTATTTTTGAATAAATAAATTGATTTATGTCTATTGAAGTTGAAAACATTTCTAAAATGTATGGCGAACAAAAAGCGCTTGATAACATTTCTTTTTCTGTAAATACTGGTGAGATTGTTGGATTTTTAGGACCAAATGGTGCTGGTAAATCTACATTAATGAAAATCTTAACTACTTATATTAATGCATCACAAGGAGTTGCTAAAGTAAGCGGTTTTAATGTAGACACTCATAAACAAGATGTACAAAAAAGTGTTGGCTATTTGCCAGAACATAATCCCTTATATTTAGACATGTATGTTAAAGAGTACCTTGCATTTAATGCTGGTATATACAAAACATCTAAGACGAGAATAAATGAGGTTATTGAACTTACAGGACTAACACCAGAGGCTCATAAAAAAATAGGTCAACTCTCTAAGGGATATAGACAACGTGTTGGTTTAGCCAATGCATTGCTCCATGACCCATCTGTTTTAATTTTAGACGAGCCTACTACAGGCTTAGACCCAAACCAATTGGTAGACATTAGACATTTAATAAAAAATATTGGTAAGGATAAAACTGTGTTTTTATCAACACATATTATGCAGGAGGTTGAGGCTATTTGTGATCGCGTTATCATTATAAATAAAGGTGTTATCGTAGCAGATAAAAAATTAAAAGACTTACGTGATGAAAAAGAACAAACTGTAATTGTTGAGTTTGATTATCGTGTTGAAGATGCCTTTTTACTTAAACTTCCTAATGCTAAAGCGGTTAAAAATACTCATGATTTTATATATGAAATCACCTTCTCAACAGGAGAAGACATGCGTTCTCACGTATTTGATTTTGCTCATGATAATGAGCTAAAAATTCTTCAGCTCAATCAAAAAAATGCTAGTTTAGAGAGTTTATTTAGGGAATTGACGAGTTAAATACATGGAGCAACGCACAAGAATATCAGCAAATATTAAGCTAAAAAAATATGTCTTGTCGTGGTTTGTAATGGTTGTAGCCTACATAATAACTAACTTTTTTGATTTGAACCAATTTTGGGATTTTGTAACATGGAGTCTCGCAATGCTTATATTTTTATTATTTATTTCTTTAAGGAAGCTTGAATTCTCAGAAAAGGCAGTTTATTTTGATAGTAAGCGTATTGAATATGAAAATATCATTGCTTTAAAAACTTTTGAAATAAATGGTAGACCATATTATCTTTTTAAAACAAATGCCAAAAGTTTAATTGAGACATATTACTTAACGCAATTAGAAGGTATTGGCTATTTTTCTATTCTTAAAATTCTGTTCTCAAAAAACAAAAATAAAAAGTTACCAATAGCAGATTTTCTAATGCTGCTAGATGAGAAAGCTAATATTTAAAATTTAATTCTCAAAAATTAACTCACCTGTATAAAATTGCTCAACATCAACTAATAATGGTGTGTTTACTAGAATTACATCTCCTGTGCTTCTAATTTCGCCCGTTAAAGATTGTTGTGCGTTTATAGTTAAATCATTACTACTTCTATGAAAAATATCTACATTTTGAGCTATTAAATTTCGACCTTCAAAACGAGCATCACCTGCATAAAATTCTAGTTTAAAATTAGTGACATCACCTTTAATAAATGAGTTAGACAAGTTATTAACTACAACACGTAAAAAATTACTATCTATTTCTAAGTTAAAATCTCCATCTGTAGAAAAGGCATCTTCCTCGGTAGAATCTTCAGAAATTAAAGTTAGATTCCCAAAAGTTAAAATACCGTTACTGCGCACTGTTCTGCCAGATGCATTTCTAATCTCGGTAAGATTAGGTACTGTTACAAAAACTTTAGTAATCCCATAATCTCTAGTTAAATTACAAGCATTGTTGTTATATAACTCTAAACGACCATTATTAACAGTAACTTCTATATCACTCATTAAATATTCGCCAGTTTGCACTGTTACGCTTTGCGATAAGCCCTCTGTAATAATTAATTCTACACGCGGAAATGCTGTAATTGTAGTAAAAACATCTACCTCAAATTCTTGCTCTATAAGATCTCCAGAATTTTGAAAACAGTCTGGCGCATTCTCGCTATTACAAGACAACATCATAACCGCAACCATTATAAATACTAATTTTTTCATAAACGTACTCCTATTCCAAATTCTACTGCTTCTGCCTTTGCACCATGTGATTTAAGTGTAATTGCGCCAAATAATTTATCTCCAAAATAACGTTTTAAACCTATTCTGTTATAAACACGTCCTTCAAAATCGTAAGGATAATATACATAATATCCCAATTGGGTTATAAATGACATTTTATTAATAAATAGCTCATGACCCACAAAAACTCCAACACGTTTCCAATCTTCATCACCAGAAACCTCTAGCTCAGGAAAAGCAACTGAATAGAAATAAATTAACTCTTCAAGAAATTTTGCAAAAAAGACATCTGTACCTACTTGTATGGCACTTTTTCTATTGAGTCGTTTATCGGCATAAGCCGATACAATATAAAATGGGTATTGGCCAACACCAACAATATCACTCTCATTAACACCGCTTCTAAATGCCAGATTATATTTTATATTTTCTTTATATTTTTTTTCTTCGGAAGAAGGAATAAACTCCGGTTCGCTTTCATAATTAAACAAATAATTAGCACCAACATTAAATACAAACGTATTTGTAGAATTATTAGGAGCTCTAAAATTGGCATTAGAATAATGTATTACAGAAATTCCTGCTTGTAACCCTAAACCTTTGTATAAATTCTCTTTTCTATAATTAAACATTAAATAGGTGGAGCTCAACAAATCTGACCCATAAGCATTATTTTGAAAATTAGTCTCTTTATCATAAGGACTGGTAGCGTACGCTATACCTTGACCAATTCTCAAATTTAGATTTCTATTTAAAAAATAGAAATTATAGTGCGCATACAAACCATAATTTTCTCCTAAATAAGTGTTTTTTAAATCTTGATAGATAAAAGAAAATCCCCAATCTGGATAATTATATCTACTCTCCCAATCTTTAAATCCGTATGTTTTTTTATTGTAACTTAAAATCAATCCGCTGGGATGATTTGTAATTAAATGAGAAATATCTGGATTGTGTTCTAAAATTGTTCCGTAGAACAAATTAGCATCAAGAGTAAATAGATTAGGGTCTTCTTCTTGCGCAAACGCAGAAAAGAAAAACAAACAAAACAGGTAGGCTATAAAACGATTCATAAATCTAGTTAGAGCGTAAAAGTATGTAAATAATCTCAACGCTTTAAAATCTTTACGATAAAAACTAAATTAGAGTTTTAAAAACTATATGCTAATTTGAAGTATGTGATTTTTCTAAAGCGTAAAATGTTGCCTGTGCATAATCGTTAGCATTTCCAGAATTGTTGAGGTGGTAGACACCAGCTTTAAAATACATGTATTGTCCGCCTACATTAAAACCACTGTTAACCATGTTTACGGTTTCGACTATGTCACTTTTACCTTCTCTAATAATAGTACACGTTAAAATATCTCCAACAACTTTAATTTTGTAACTAAATATTTCATCAAGGGCTATTCCGTCTGCAGGATTTGATGCACTATTACTTCTAGAACCTATCATTTCATACCACTGCTCATCTCCATTACCATCTGTTGGCTCGTGGGCAAAATAAATTGAACCTAATGTATTATTTGGTAATTTTCTATAGTAAATACGAATTGGCTCATCATTATTTGCATGTATTTGTCCAATAATTACTCTCCCAACATGGCTATTAGTACCCGATGTGGTAACATGATTTACTGCAAGAGTAGCATTCATTTCTCCATCATAACCTGCAGCAGCATTAATATCTGTAGCAGGAGCAGTTCCAAAAACCCAATTATTTCCATTAACCCCTTGAGTACTGATACTTGTATTTGTACCTCTTAACATTTCTCGTAATTCTACTCTTGTATAAATTGTATTTGCCGATGTTGTAGCGCCATTTACTGGACATTTAAAAACCATTCCACCATCATCTGCAGTATAAAAATAATTACTGTTTTCATAAGCACTGTTAAGCTCACTAACTGTAATTGTAGTTGCTGTACCATTTCCTTGATCTACAGGAATACTCAAATTCCAAGTAGATAAATCAAAATTCTGAGAAGGTGCACTATCGGGATCAAGACCTTCTATGTTTTCTTCTACAGCTGCTTGTGTTATGGTGACGCTTCTTGAAATATTACCTCCATTAACGGTTACTATTCCTGAACGATTATTAGTATTTTGATTTTCTTCTACTGAAATACTTATTGCACCATTATTAGTACCGCTTGAAGGTGAGATAGTTATCCAACTAACGTCTTCATTTGCTGTCCAATTTAAATTTGATGTCACAGTAATAGTTTGAGTTTCTGCATTAGAAGAAAACTCAGAAACTGAAGATACCGTTAGATTATCTATTTGCATGACTTCATTAGAGTCATTAGAACTACAACTACATAAACCTATCAATACTATATACGCAAAAACCGTATTCAATATTTTCATAATATTTTTTTTACAAAAAAAACTTAAAAGATGATATAAACCTAAAAAACCTATCGCAAATTTAAGTCTACTTAAAAAACCTTGTCAGCAATTTCCTTTATATTAGTACTCTTTCCCATAGAATAATAATGTAACACAGGTACGCCTGCATCTAACAACTCTTTAGATTGTTGTATGGCCCATTCTACACCAACTTGCCTAACATCCTTATTTGTTTGGCATTTATCTATCTCATTGATTAAAATTTCTGGTAAGTCAATTTTAAAAACTTGAGGTAATAACTGTAGGTGCTTTTTTATGGCTATAGGTTTAATTCCTGGTATTATTGGCACGTTAATACCATAATCTTTGGCAGCTTTTACAAAATCGAAATATTTTTTATTATCAAAAAACATTTGCGTTACAACGTAATCTGCACCAGCATCTACTTTTTGTTTTAACCGTTTTAAATCTGTCATTAAAGAAGGAGCCTCAATATGCTTTTCTGGGTAACCAGCAACACCTATGCAAAAATTAGATTTGTGATCTGCCTCCAAAACATCATGTAAATAATTACCACAATTCAAATTTTGGATTTGACTCACCAACTCAGAAGCATATTTATGACCTCCTTTAGTCGCTTCAAAATATTTTTGATGACTCATGGCATCACCACGCAAAGCCATTACATTATCAATACCTAAATAGTGACAATCTACAAGTAAATACTCTGTTTCTTCTTTAGAAAAACCACCACACAAAACATGAGGAACCGTATCTACATCATATTTATGTTTTATAGCTGCGCAAATACCAACAGTACCAGGACGCATTCTTGTTATTTTTCTATCTAATAGACCTTCACCTTTGTCAATATAAACATACTGTTCTCTTGACGTTGTAACGTCTATAAATGGAGGATTAAACTCCATTAAAGGGTCAATATTACTGTAAAGCTCCTGTATACTATTTCCTTTTTTTGGTGGTATTATTTCAAAAGAAAACAAGGTTTTACCATTCGCTTTTTTTATATGTTCTGTAACTTTCATTTTATCATCTTCATACGAAATAAGCTGCCAATAAAGACACTGTAGTTAACAGTATTAATTGCAATGCAAACCTTATTTCTATTTTATATTTTTTCATCGTCTTGGCTTTAAAATTTAAATACAAGATTACTATTTAGTTTAAACGTAAATATGTTCTTTACTCTAAGAAATTGTTAAGTTTCTGCAAGGTTTGGATTAAGCCATTTCCTTGCTTCTTCTTCGCTAATATTTCTACGCTTAGAGTATGTTTTTAATTGATCTTCGGTGATTTTTCCTAATCCAAAATATTTTGCTTCTGGGTTACCAAAATAATAGCCACTTACACTTGCAGCTGGCCACATAGCTAAACTATCGGTTAATTTTACACCAATATTTTCTTCAACATTTAAAAGTTTCCAAATTGTTTTCTTTTCTAAATGATCTGGACACGCAGGATATCCTGGAGCAGGACGAATACCTTTGTAATTTTCTTTAATTAATTGATCGTTGGTTAAATTTTCTTCGGAAACATAGCCCCAAAAATTCGTTCTAACCTCCTTGTGCAGGTATTCAGCAAAAGCTTCTGCTAATCTATCTGCTAGTGCTTTGATCATTATTGAATTATAATCATCATGATCTGCTTCAAATTGTTTTGCTAATTCTGCAGTACCGAATCCTGTAGACACGCAAAATGCTCCCATATAATCTTGTATTCCAGATTCTTTTGGAGCAACAAAATCTGCCAAAGCATGATTGGCAACACCCTCTTTTTTACTTAATTGTTGACGAAGCGATAAAAATGTAGTTTTTACATTTCCGTGGTCATCATAAATTTCAATATCATCATCATTGACAGTATTTGCAGGAAATAGACCAAAAATGGCTTTTGCTTTCAATAGGTTCTCATCGAAAACTCGTTTTAAAAGTTCTTGTGCGTCTTTGAATAACTCTTGTGCTTGTGAGCCAACAACGTCATCTGTTAGAATATCTGGATAGCGTCCGTGGAGATCCCAACTTCTAAAAAACGGACTCCAATCAATAAAAGGTTCTAGTGTTTTGATATCAAAATCATTAATAATTTGAATGCCTAGCTGTTTGGGTTTTACAATTTCCGCAGTACTCCAATCAATTTTGAATTTATTTTGTCGAGCATCTTCAATCGTAAGATAATTTTTCTGCTTTCCTCGTTTTAAAAACTGCGCTCTAAATTTATCGTACTCTTCTCGTATTTGTGCTTTATAAATTGTGCTGTCTTTTTGGAGTAAATTACCTACAACAGTCACTGCTCTAGATGCGTCATTAATATGCACAACTGTATGATTGTATTTTGGTGCAATTTTCACAGACGTGTGCGCACGAGATGTTGTTGCGCCTCCAATAATTAACGGTATGTTTAAATTTTTCTTTTCCATTTCTTGAGAGACGTAGACCATTTCATCAAGTGATGGTGTGATTAATCCGCTTAATCCAATCACATCTACATTTTCTCTAATGGCAGTTTCGATGATTTTTTCTGGTGGCACCATAACGCCTAAATCGATAATCTCATAGTTGTTACACCCTAAAACAACACTCACAATATTTTTACCAATATCGTGCACATCACCTTTTACTGTAGCCATTAAAATACGTCCTGCAAATTCTTGTTTACCGTCTTTTTCTGCTTCTATGAAAGGTTGCAAATACGCTACTGCTTTTTTCATAACACGAGCAGATTTTACAACTTGTGGTAAAAACATTTTTCCGCTTCCGAAGAGATCTCCAACAACGTTCATCCCAATCATTAAATGACCTTCAATAACATGAATTGGTTTATCTGCTGCTAATCTTGCCTCTTCTGTATCTTCAATTATAAATTCATCGATTCCTTTAACAAGACTATGGGTAATTCTATCTTGTAAGGATTCGCTTCGCCATTCTAAAACTTTAGCAACATCTTGTTTTTTATCACCTTTTACGGTTTCTGCAAAGTCTAAAAGACGCTCTGTTGCATCATCACTTCTATTAAACAATACGTCTTCAACGCATTGTAATAAGTCCTTAGGAATTTCATCATAAATCTCTAACATGGTAGGATTTACAATACCTAAAGTCATACCATGTTGTATAGCGTGATATAAAAATGCAGAGTTGATAGCTTCTCGAACTATATTATTTCCGCGGAAAGAAAAAGACACATTACTCACACCTCCTGAGACATTTGCATATGGTAAATTTTCTCTAATCCATTTTGTAGCATTGAAAAAATCTAGAGCATTTAAACGATGCTCATCCATACCTGTAGCAACTGGAAAAATATTAGGATCAAAAATAATATCTTGTGCTGGGAAGTTAACTTCGTTGACTAAAATATCATACGAACGTTTGCAAATTTCAATACGACGTTCATAAGTATCTGCTTGTCCAACCTCATCAAAAGCCATCACAATTACTGCTGCTCCATAACGTTTTACCAATTTTGCCTGACGCTTAAACTCTGCTTCGCCTTCTTTTAAACTAATAGAATTGACGACACATTTACCTTGAGCTACTTGTAATCCTGCTTCAATGATTTCCCATTTGGAACTATCTATCATCAACGGAATACGAGCAATATCTGGCTCAGATGCAATAAGATTTAAGAACTTGACCATGGCATATTTACCATCGAGCATGCCTTCATCCATATTAACATCAAGAATTTGTGCACCACCTTCTACTTGATCTCTGGCAACGCTTAAGGCTTCGTCATACTTTTCTTCTTTTATTAATCTTAGAAATTTTCTAGAACCTGTAACGTTAGTTCGTTCTCCTACGTTTATGAAGTTACTTTGTGGAGTTACAACTAACGGTTCTAATCCTGATAAGGTTAAATATTTTCTACAGTCACTATCTGCCATTATGCGAATTCTTTAATTTGTCTTGGTTGATAATTTTGAGCTACATCTGCAATGGCCTTAATGTGCTCTGGATTTGTACCACAACAACCGCCAATAATATTTATTAAGCCATCTTTTAAATAGTCTTCAATTAATGTTTGCATCTGTTTTGCTGATTGGTCATATTCTCCAAAAGCATTTGGTAAACCTGCATTGGGATGAGCAGAGGTATAAAACTCAGTTTCATGAGATAAGCGTTGCAAATACGGTTTGAGCTGCTCTGCACCTAATGCACAGTTAAAACCTACACTAAGTAATGGTATGTGAGAGATAGATATCAAGAAAGCTTCTACGGTTTGCCCAGATAATGTTCGTCCCGAAGCATCTGTAATCGTTCCAGACACCATAATTGGGATGTCGATTTGACGCTCTTCTTTAACTTCTTCTATGGCAAATAATGCTGCCTTTGCATTGAGCGTATCAAAAATAGTTTCGACTAAAAGCACATCAACACCACCATCAATCAAGGCTTCTACCTGTAATTTGTAGGCTATTCTTAATTCATCAAATGTTATTGCTCTATATTCTGGTTTATTAACATTTGGCGACATGCTTGCAGTTTTATTTGTAGGTCCAATACTACCAGCAACAAAACGAGGCTTATTTGGATTTGCTTTTGTAAATTGATTAGCAACTTGTTTGGCTATTTTAGCAGACTCGTAATTTAGTTCGTACACCAAACCTTCCATGTCATAATCTGCCATAGCTATTGTTGTTCCAGAAAAGGTATTGGTTTCTACAATATCTGCTCCAGCTTCAAAATAGAGTTTATGAATATCTGCAATAGCTTGCGGTTGTGTTAAGGATAATAAATCGTTATTTCCTTTTAATGATGTTGGGTAATCTTTAAAACGTTCTCCTCTAAAATCTTCTTCGGAAAAATTATAACGTTGTAACATGGTTCCCATGGCACCATCTAGTACTAAAATACGTTTTTGTAAAGCTTGTAAAATATCTGACATCTATAAAAATTTATAAAATGTCATCAAGAAAGTAAGAGGAATTACTTTTATGTTGTTTATCTGTCCAAAAATTTTGAATACTTTCAAAACTTGGTAGAATTTAGCACCTTCTTTAAGATAAAGGGTTGCTAAGGCTTCAATGGGTCTAATCCCTCTGCCTTTCATGATAACAAATCAATAATAATATGAACTATAATGTAAATTAACGTAATAAAAATTTAATATGAAAATTTAATGGCTTAAATATAGTTCTCAATATTTTGCCAAGGACCTCCATTAATGACATCAAAATTTTCGTCTAAAAGCAACTCCTTTGCTCGTTCACTTCTTGCACCACTTCTACAACAGGTAATTATTGGTTTTTGAAATTCTTTTAGCTGGTCTATTTCGTATTCTAATTCATCTAATACGATATGTATAGCATCTTTTACATGTCCTTCATTATACTCTGCTTCAGTTCTCACATCTAAAACGATAGCTCCTTTCTCTAAATACTCTTTAATGTTCTTAAATTCAAGACTTTGATTACGCATACTTTTTTTTGTACTTTTATTTATATAATAGCTTTTACAACAGCTTTTTCAGCTTCTTTACGTGTACCATCAAATCCATTTATCCCACTAACAGTTGTGTATTTTAAAACATATTTTTTTCCTGGATTTAGAATTTTATAAGCCGATTGACACATTAATGTCGCTTCATGAAATCCACAAAGAATAAGTTTCAACTTTCCTTCATAAGTATTAACATCACCTATAGCGAAAATGCCTGGAATATTAGTTTGGTAATCTAATGTATCTACTTTTATGGCGTTTTTTTCTATCTCAAGTCCCCAATTTCCAATTGGTCCTAATTTAGGAGTGAGCCCAAATAACGGAATGAAATAATCTGTTTCTAAATGAATATTTTCATCTCCTTTTTTGACTGTTATCGCTTCAACATGATCATCTCCATGAATTTCTACGACTTCAGCAGGTGTGATAAGGTTTATTTTCCCTAAGAGTTTTAGTTCTTGTACTCTTTCTACGGAATCTAAAGCTCCTCTAAACTCGTTTCTTCTGTGGATCAAAGTCACTTCTGAAGCAATATCAGCTAAAAAGATACACCAATCTAATGCAGAATCTCCTCCTCCAGAAATAACAACACGTTTATTTCTATAGACTTCTGGATCTTTAATGAAATAGGCAACACCTTTATCTTCATAATTAGCAATATTTTCGATTAACGGTTTTCTTGGCTCAAAACTCCCTAAACCTCCTGCTATGGCAACAATTGGCGCTTGATGTTTTGTACCTTTATTAGTTGTTATAATAAAACTACCATCATCTTGTTTTTCTATAGTTTCCGCACGTTCACCTAAAGTAAATCCTGGTTGAAATTGTTTCCCTTGCTCCAATAAATTAGTTGTCAAGTCACCTGCTAAAATTTCGGGTAATCCAGGAATATCATAGATAGGTTTTTTTGGATACAACTCAGAACATTGTCCGCCAGGTTGTGGCAACGCATCTATTAAATGACATCTTAATTTCAACAAGCCTGCTTCAAATACTGTAAATAAACCTGTTGGTCCTGCTCCTATAATTAATATATCTGTTTGTATCATTTTACTTCTGTATTAAATTTTCGGTAATTTTGTTTAAAGCCGACACTTTAGCGCCAAAATTTCCTTTAATTGTTGTTCTGTACATGTTTAAATTTTGCACCAAGACATTAATATCATCTGGAATTACAGACTCAAAAAATTGTCGTAATCGTTTGGCTGTTGTTGGTGATTTTCCGTTGGTAGAAATTGCAATTTTCACATTGCCTTTGGTGACAATACCTCCTAGGTAAAAATCACATAAGTCTGGAGTATCTGCTACGTTTACCAATAAATTTCTTTGCTTGGCGTCTTTATATACTTGATGATTAACGCTTAATTTATCTGTTGCTACAATAGCTAAATCTTTATCACAAAGAAAAGATTCTTCGTAAGCCATATCATACATTTTTATATCAAAAGTCTTTGCCAATGCCTTTACATCATCTCTAAAAAAAGGCGCTATCATTGTGATATTTGCAGTTGGGCTTGATTTTAATAAAAATGTTAATTTTTCTAAAGCTACGTTTCCACCTCCAACAATAAGCACTTGTAATTCGTGCATTTTCAAAAATATTGGGTATAAATTATTTCTTTCCATATGTGTATTTTTTATACGAATTGTGCTTTTACTTCTTGTTGAATAGAGTTTAAAGCAACACGTTGATTTACAACTTCACCAATTACAACAATTGCTGGCGATGACAATTGTTTTTTGTCAACAATAGATTCTATTGTTGAAATAGTTCCTATGCCAACATTTTCTCGTTCTGTTGTTCCGTTTTGAATTATCGCTACTGCTGTATCGTTTTTATTTTCCGAAGAAAAAATCTTCACAATTTCACTTAGTTTTCCCATTCCCATTAAAATAACAACGGTTGCTGAAGATTGTGCAGCAAGTGCAATGTCTTTTGAAATTTGATGTGATTTTGTTGTTCCTGTAATCACCCAAAAACTTTCTGATGCGCCTCGCTTTGTCAATGGAATGCCTTGATAAGCAGGAACAGCAATTGATGATGAAATCCCAGGGACAACATACGTTTCTATGTCAAATTGTTTGACGTAATCAATCTCTTCTGCTCCTCTTCCGAAGATAAAAGGATCACCTCCTTTTAACCTCACAACGTGACCATGACTTTTTGCTCTACTCACGATAAGCTCATTAATTTGGTCTTGTTGATAGGCGTAGCACCCTTTACGTTTACCTACAAATATGAGTTCTGCATTTGGTGAAGCATATTTCAATAACGCTATATTGATAAGTGCATCGTATAGAATAACATTTGCAGATTTAATAGCTTTAATTCCTTTTAAAGTAATTAATTCTTCATCTCCTGGTCCTGCTCCAACTACTGTTAATTTTGCTATTGTATTCATATTCTTATCATTTTTGGATAACCTCTTCTGCTCTTAAAACTCTTACAACTTTTAAAAACTCTTGTGCGTTTTTTATATAGGCTTTTGCAAATGTTTCGGTTGGTGCATGTGCTCTAATTTGATACACCAAATCTGAAAACGACATGTCTAAATTTAATTTTTGGGTATCGACAATGAGTTCATCAAATTGTTTAATAATTCCTGCTTGTGTATTTGTTGATACATCTTTTGATAGTAAAATTGCTTTTGCTGAATTCACCATAGAACTGTAGGCATAATAAATAGCACTAGAGTACACTTTGTTTTTAAATGCTTTGCTTGCTTCTTCAATTTTTTCTTCGCTTTCTAGAAATAAGGTTGCGATTAAATCAATAACGACACCAGCACATTCTCCAACTCCTATGGCTTTTACATACGCTTCCTCACTTCCCCAATCTATAAAGTCGTCTTGAGTTAAATTTTCAATACTTGACAAGTCTGTCAACAACTCGTAGAAATATTTTTCGCCTTTTTGAGCATAATAATCTTCAAACTTTTGTGTGTTGGCAAACTGCTCATAATCATTAAGAATTCTTCGTAAAGCTTCTGGTCCTCTTTTACTTGGTATTTTTACAACTTTATCTGCAAAGACACCTTGACCATTTCCTTTATTACCACCTCCAAGTAACACTTGAAGTGCAGGTGCTACTAATTTATCTTTTGTACGAATAGACATGCCTTGAAACCCAATATTTGCCATATTGTGTTGACCGCAGGCATTCATACAGCCACTAATTTTAATGACTAAATCTTCATTTTTTAAGTATTGCGGAAACTCAATTTTGATGATCCGTTCTAATTCTTCGGCTATTCCTGTACTGCTTGAAATCCCCAAATTACAAGTGTCTGTTCCTGGACAGGCTGTGATATCTATTGCTTTGTTATAGCCTAATTCTGTGAATCCCAATTTTTTTAATTCGGAATAGAAAAAAGGCAACAATTCTTCTTTTACAAACGGAATGAGAATGTTTTGCCTTAGGCTTAATTTAATTTCTCCTGCAGCATAGTTCTCTACTAAGTCTGCTAACAATCTAGCTTTATCTGTATAAAAATCACCTAGTAACACTTTAATTCCTATGGCTACATAACCATCTTGTTTTTGCTTAACGATATTGGTTGATTTCCATAATTCGAAATCTTTAGTATCATCAATATTAACATTTGGTATGTCTACGGAAACTGGAATTGAAACTGGGTAAGCTTTTGCATCTATCTCAACCGTTTTAAATTCGATAGCATTTTGTTCTTCTTCAACTAAGGCTTTAAAAGCATCTAAGCCAATATTTTTGATTAAAAATTTCAGTCTTGCTTTTGCTCTACTTTTACGTTCTCCATGACGATCAAATAGGCGTAAAACACCTTCCATCACTGGAATAATTTTATTTGCAGGCAAAAACTCGTAGAATACATCTGCATGCCTAGGTTGTGAACCCAAACCTCCACCTAAGAGCACTTTAAAGCCTCTTTCGCCATTTTCAATTTTAGCGATAAATCCTAAATCATGCATGTAGGATAATCCTGTGTCTTCATCTGAAGCAGAGAAAGAAGCTTTAAACTTCCTACCCATTTCTTGACAAATTGGGTTTCGTAAAAAGTGTCGAAATAAAGCATCAGCATAAGGTGACACATCAAAAGGTTCGTTAATATCTATACCTGCGGTTTCACTTGCTGTGACATTTCTAACGGTGTTACCACAGGCTTCACGTAACGTCACATTATCGCGTTCTAATTCTTCCCAAAGTTGAGGCGTACGATCTAAATCTACGTAATGAATTTGAATATCTTGACGTGTGGTAATGTGTAGACGACCACGAGAATATTCATCTGAAACATCAGCAATTCTTCGCAATTGATTACTCAACACTTTACCATAAGGTAATTTAATACGAATCATTTGCACACCTTGTTGTCGCTGACCGTACACACCTCTAGCTAATCGAAGACTCCTAAACTTTTCTTCGTTTAATTTTCCTTTGTGAAAAAGTTGGATTTTATTGGCTAATTCAATGATATCCTTCTCTACAATAGGATTTTCTATTTCGGTTCTAAAACTTTGCATAACACTATATTTTTATTGCAAGTGAATACCACACTCTCTATTTTGTAATGCCTTAATTGGATCAAAATAATTATAATTTTTAGGCAAATTGTTGGCTTCTAAATACGCGTCTAGATCGACATCTGTCCAATAGTAAAATGGACTTATTTTTAAAATCCCGTCCTTACTATAACTTAAAATGTCTTTTTTATTTCTCAATTCTGTTTGGCGTACTCTAATATTAGTAAACCATAAATCTGGTTGATGTTCTTTTAATGCCCTTCTAAAAGGTTCTAGTTTTACGAGTTCAGAAAACTCAGCATGATTATTGTCTTCAATACTCGGCAAACCGATAGTTGCATCTATCTCTTCTTTACTTTTTAAAGATTGGTATTTATTGATTTTCAAATCAAAGTTCTCGATAAGATTTGCTGCATGTTCATAGGTACTGGGTTCATTGAACAATGTATCACACCATACCACTTTTATATCTTTATCATGCTTGGACATTGTACTCAATAATATGGCAGAGTACTTACCAAAACTTGTAGTAACAATTCTATTTTCTGATAAGGTTAAAGCCCATTTTATGATGTCATCTGGCGCTTTGTATCTTAATTTTTTATTTAATTGTTCTATATCAATATCTATCATCTTCCCCATTTTATTTTATTCCAAGTACGTTCATGAAAATAATACAGTACTAATTTTGATATCAGTTCTATAAATCCAATAGAAAAGGCTAAGGCTAATGTTCCAGTTATTGCATAAGAAATTACAATTGTAGCTACAGTGCCTAAAACTCTCCAACTTATTGTTTTCACAAGGGTTCTTTTTACTTTTTCACCAGCTTGTACTGGTGATATCTCTTCTATTTGTATATCTTCGTTTTGACTCAAAACTGTATCCATTTTTTAAATTATTTAATTAGTTCTCATATACCCTATCGGACTAGTAGGATAATAATACAAACTTATACTTTATTTATTAAAAATCATTGGGTAATTTGACAAAAATATTGGGTATTATTTGCGAATATGCTAATTAGAAAGATCTTCTAATGTGGTATTTCTGAACACTTTAAGCGAACTATCTCTTACTTGAATCATTAAACGATGTACAGCACATTTAACTTCATCTGGACAATCATCACATTTTTCATAATAATTTAAACTTACACAAGGCATCATCGCTATTGGTCCCTCTAAAATTCTCATGACTGTAGTCATAGGTATATCTTTAGGATTTTTAATTAGATAATAACCTCCTCCAATTCCTTTTTTTGATCCTAATAAACCATTTTTTTTAAGTGTTAACAAAATACTTTCTAAAAATTTAATTGAAATATTTTCACTTTTAGATATAGTGGCTATTGAAACAGGATTTCTACTCTCTTGTTTGGCTAAATAAGTTAAAGCCTTAATACCGTATTTTGTTTTTTTAGATAACATCTAGACAAAGATACCTATTTAAACTTTTATTGTAAAGCCTGTTTTATATCGTCAATAATGTCATCTACATTTTCTAAGCCTACCGAAATTCTTACTAATCCATCGGTAATACCTACTTGTAACCTATCAGCTTCATTAAGTTTAGCATGCGTTGTAGATGCAGGATGTGTAACAATTGTTCTAGTATCTCCTAAATTTGCAGATAACGAACAAAGTTTAATAGTATTTAAAAATTGTCGACCAGCTTCTACTCCTCCATTAATTTCAAAAGCAACAATATTACCACCTAATTTCATTTGTTTAACAGCAATATCATGTTGAGGATGTGACTTTAAAAATGGATATTTTACTAAACTAATTTTTTTATGAGTTTCTAAATACTGAGCCACTTTTAAGGCATTATCACAATGCTTATCTACACGCACAGCTAAAGTTTCTAAACTTTTAGATAATACCCAAGCATTAAAGGGCGATAAAGCTGGACCTGTATTTCTAGAGAACAAATAGATCTCTCTAATTAATTCTGCTTTACCTACTGTTACTCCTCCAAGTACACGACCTTGACCGTCTATTAATTTGGTTGCCGAATGTATTACCAAGTCTGCACCAAATTTAATTGGGTTTTGTAAGTAAGGTGTTGCAAAACAGTTATCAATAATAAGCAACAAATTGTGCTTTATTGCAATCTGTCCTAAAAGCTCTAAATCTAAAATATCTACTGCAGGATTTGTAGGACTCTCTGCATATAAAACTTTAGTACTTGGCTTAATTAAATTCTCGATTGCAGCTAAATCGTTAACATCAAAATAGCTGGTTTCTATATTCCATTTTGGTAAATAATTAGTGAACAAACCGTGTGTAGAACCAAAAATACTTCTAGCAGAAATTATATGATCTCCTGCATTAAGTAGTGCTGCAAATGTTGAAAACACTGCAGACATACCTGTTGCAAAAGCATAACCAGCCTCTGCACCTTCCATTTTACAAATTTTATCTACAAACTCAGCATTATTTGGGTTTGTATATCTACCATAAACATTACGTTGCTTCTCTTCTGCAAAAGATGCTCTCATATCTTCGGCATCTTCAAAAACAAAGCTAGATGTTAAGTATAAAGGCGTAGAATGTTCTAAAAACTGAGACCTTTCTGTTTGCGTTCTTATCGCATCTGTTTCAAAATGACTCATATTTAGGCAGTAACGCGTGTTTTATAACAATCTAATTCAAAATATTTTGACTCTTTTCTAGCTTCAAAAATAGGAGTGAGAAACTTAGATAATTGAGCAAATTCTATCAAAAATGCATCATGACCATGAATAGATTTAATTTCACTAATACAAACGTTATCCTTAATTAATTTAAGATCTACGTAAGTTTCCCAATTTTCTTCAGCCTTAAAAAAGAGATCACTATTAATAGTCACAATATGGATACTAGATTTTATTTTTGCTACTACCTCATTAAATGATGCTCTATCTCTGGTAATATCAATAGTTCTCAATATTTGATTCATTAATTTATATGCCGAAAGATTAAAACGTGCATTTAAAGCATCTCCATGATAATTAAACCAACTTTCTACATTAAAAAGTGCATTAGATTTTTTAGTTCTTCGGAATTTACTCGTCAGCGATTCTGGTGTACGATACAAAGTCATTGCATGCATCCTAGCATCTTCTAAAGGTTTACTAGAATTATTAAGTATAGCATCTTGTATGTGACAATTGGCTATCAACCAATCTGTAGATTTCCAATCTGTTGCAATAGGGATTAAGTGCTCTATCAAATCTGGTTGCAGTGCTGCCAATTCCCATGCAATGCCACCACCAACAGAGCCTCCAATCACAGCAAAAAGCTCATTTATGTTTAATTCTTTTAGGCCTTCATAAAAAATTTCAGCAATTGTTCTCGCTGTAAAATCTTTGTAGTTTTCTATTAAATTTTCGTTTTTATTATCAAATCCATTTCCTGGAATATTAAAGGCTAAAACCGAATAAAAGTTTGTATCAATACATTTATTTTCACCAATTAAATCATTCCACCATCCCTCATTTCCGCAGATAGTAGAATTACCCGTAAGTGCATGATTTACTAACACTATTGGTGCATCACCTATAGGCTGACCAAAAATTTGATAAGACAGTTGTATATCAACTGTCTTACCATTTTGGATACTAAATTTTGAAATTTTTATGTATTGTAAATCTTTCATTTAAGATAAATTAAATTCTTTTTCTACAGAAATTTTAATAGGTGTTTTATTAGTCAAATTATCTTTTACCGGACAACGTGCTTCAACTATTTCTAACCATTTTACTAATGTTTCTATCGAGGCATCAGTCTCTGGAATAAGACTTAATTCTATACTTTTAAATCCAGCACGTTCTTTATCTGATGTTCCCAAAAAGCGATCTGGATTGATATTTCCAGAAACTTCAATATTTAGTTTTCTGATTGTAAAGCCCAATTCCTTAGCAACTAAATGTCCAACAACATTAATACAACCAGCAAAACCTGCTAAAATGTATTCTACAGGATTTGCATCTTCATCTGTACCATTTAATTCTTCGGGCTCATCAATAATTAATTCAAAATGTCTTGCTTTACCTATAAATTGAGTTGCAGAAGTACTTTCTCCTTTTACTGTGAATTTTAAATCACTCATGTTTTGTTTTTTTAGAGATTAATTACATTTTAGGATAATACAGTTTGTTTAACCACTGCAAAAGCCTCTTTTAAATCTGCTTTTAAATCATCTATATTTTCAATACCAACAGATAGTCGTATTAAATCTTTTGTAACTCCTGTAGTTTCCTGAGCTTCATCACTTAATTGTTGATGGGTTGTACTTGCAGGATGTATGATTAAAGATTTGGTGTCTCCAATATTTGCTAAAAGAGAAAATAGTTTAGTTGTATCTGCTACTTTTTTAGCAGATTCGTAACCACCTTCAACACCAAATGTTACGATACCACTTTGTCCTTCTGGTAAATATTTTTTTGCTAAATCTCTATATTTACTGGATTCTAATCCTGGATAATTTACCCAGTTAACTTCTGGTTGCTCTTGCAACCATTTTGCCAATTCTAGTGCATTTTCACTGTGTTTTTTAATACGCAGTTCTAAAGTTTCTAGACCTTGTATAATTTGAAATGCATTAAAAGGACTCAATGCTCCACCATAATCTCTAAGACCTTCAATTCTAATTTTTGCAATAAATGCAGCATCTCCAATAACTTCACTATATACTAACCCATGATATCCTGCTGAAGGTTCTGTGAATTCTGGAAATTTTCCGTTGGTCCAATCAAAAGTTCCTGCATCTACAATAATACCTCCTAACGACGTACCGTTACCATTAATGTATTTTGTTAACGAATGAATAACAATATTTGCTCCATACTCTATAGGGTTTAGCAAATAAGGTGTTGCTACTGTATTATCAACTATTAAAGGCACTCGCTTTGCTTTGGCATGTGTAGAAATTGCCTCAAGATCTAAAACGTCTAATTTTGGGTTACCTAACGATTCTACAAAAAATACTCTTGTATTTTCTTGAGTTGCTTTTTCAAAATTCTCTGGGTTTGAAGGGTCTACAAAAGTGGTAGTTATACCATGTCTTGGTAATGTAACGCTCAACAGGTTATATGTACCACCATATAAACTACTTGATGCTACAATATGATCTCCAGCCTTTAATAAAGTTAACAATGTTGTAGAAATGGCAGCGGTTCCAGACGCTGTTGCTACAGCAGCAATTCCACCTTCTAATGCAGCAATACGTTGCTCTAAAATATCGTTAGTAGGATTATTTAAACGTGTGTAAATAAATCCTGGAACAGATAAATTAAATCGTCCTGCAGCATCATCTGAATCATCAAATACATAAGCTGTAGATTGGTAAATAGGTACAGCTCGTGTTCCTCCTGTTTTTGTTGTGTCGTGTCCTGCGTGCAACGCTTGTGTTGCAAATTTTTGTGTACTCATTTTTCTAAGTTTTTGAGTTAATTAATGATTAAAACAAAAGCCAAATAAGCCTCGTTAGAAGCATACTTATTAGAAAAATGTTATAAGAAAATATATAACTACAGATGAGTAATTATATTTTGGTTATCTATCCAAATTTGCAAAAAATGACTTGCACATTTAAGTAGAATTTAGCACCTTCATAGTAAATCTAAGGGTTGCTAAGGCTTCAACGAGTCTAATCTCTCCGCCTTTCTTGATAACATTTCAATAAAGTTTTGAACTTTGTGAGTACAAATATTGCAAAATAAAATTTTCACAAACAAATAAAACAGAATATTTTTCTAAAAAATTATCATAAAATGATTTAAACCGAAAATTTTTCGGCTATTATTAAATTTACACCTTTTTTATTCGGAAATGTATAAAATTAAAATCTTAGCATTTTGCAATATATTATAATCGTTCATTAAATATAAACATCTAATTTATCATACATTCTTTTCTAGTTCTAATATTATCTGTACTTTTGCAGTCAATATATACGAGGAAAAATTTGTTCTGATTGCAACCTCTTAAAAAAAATGCTAAAGCAGTTAGTTATAGACTTCTCTAGCGACCAAGCAATCTCAATATTTTTTTTCAGAATTATTAAATTAAAGAGATTTATGTCATATTTATTTACTTCAGAAAGTGTTTCTGAAGGTCATCCAGACAAAGTAGCAGATCAAATTAGCGACGCATTAATTGATCATTTTTTAGCGTTTGATAGCGAATCAAAAGTAGCTTGTGAAACCTTAGTTACTACAGGTCAAGTTGTACTTGCAGGAGAAGTAAAATCTAACACGTATTTAGACGTGCAAAAAATTGCTCGTGATACCATAAACAAAATTGGATACACTAAGAGTGCATATATGTTTGATGGGAATTCATGTGGTGTGTTTTCTGCAATACATGAGCAGTCTGAAGATATCAATCGTGGTGTCGATAGAGCAAGCAAAGAAGAGCAAGGTGCAGGAGACCAAGGAATGATGTTTGGTTACGCAACCAGCGAAACAGAAAATTACATGCCTCTAGCTCTAGATTTATCTCATAGAATCCTAAAGGAATTAGCCGATTTAAGACGCGAAAACAAAGATATTACTTATTTACGTCCAGACTCTAAAAGTCAGGTAACTATTGAATATAGTGATGATAATGTCCCTCAACGTATTGATGCGATTGTTGTGTCTACACAGCATGATGATTTTGATGCTGACGATACGATGCTTGCTAAGATTAGAAAGGATATCGTAGATATTTTAATACCAAGAGTGGTTGCTAAATTACCAGAACACATCCAAGTATTATTTAATGATCAAATTACCTACCATATTAACCCAACAGGAAAATTCGTAATTGGAGGACCTCATGGAGATACTGGATTAACAGGACGCAAAATCATTGTTGATACTTATGGTGGAAAAGGTGGTCATGGTGGTGGAGCCTTCTCAGGAAAAGATCCAAGTAAAGTAGATAGAAGTGCTGCTTATGCAACGAGACATATTGCAAAAAATATGGTTGCTGCTGGAGTTTGCGAAGAAATATTAGTGCAGGTAAGTTATGCGATTGGTGTTGTAGAACCTACGTCAATTTATGTAGACACATACGGTACTTGCCCATTTAATATCACAGATGGAGAAATTGCATCAAAAATAAAAGATATTTTTGATATGCGTCCAGCTGCCATTGAAGAACGTTTAAAATTACGTCAACCAATGTATAGCGAAACTGCTGCTTATGGTCATATGGGACGTCAGCCAGAAACAGTTAGTAAAACATTTTCTCAACCAAATGGTGATGATTTAACTTTAGATGTTGAGTTATTTACTTGGGAGAAATTGGATTATGTGGAAAAGGTGAAAACTGCCTTTGATATTTAATTTATTCTATAAAATTTATAACTGAAACCTCTAAATTTAATTTGGAGGTTTTTTGTTTTAAGCAGAGTTCTTATATTGTTTAAAATCTATAATATGACATTCAAAACACTAGAATCTTCAGAATATAAAAATCTCTACTTCTATCGTACCGAAGAATGGGATTGGTATACTAGTGATTTGATTAAGATTATTGATAGCAAAAACCCTAGAGTTATTACAATGGATCCTTGGCCTCAAAAAATTTACTTAGACGCTTTAGGTCAATTAACGGTTGAAGATTATATACACAACGTTGCTAAAGACTATCCCAAAGGGAATGTGCCAAAAGAACTAGATGACATGATTTTACAACTGCTCGAAGATTTGGTATATGGTGAGAAAGTGGTATCATTTTCTGAAACTCCAGTGACTTTGGAAGCCTCTGTTTTAAATCCATCAACAGAAGAAGGAGAGATTGACATGAAAGGCATTTGGAAAGGTATGTATCAATACGCAATACCAGACGAGTTTAAAGATGATAGAATGGTTGATGTTGAGTTTACAATAACAATTGATAGTGTTACAGGCAAAACATTCTCTGGTACTGTAAAAGATGACATATTAACTGGCGGAACTCCTGGAACTGGAATTATACAAGGAACCTTTGATAACGATACAGTGACTTTCACTAAGAACATGCCAATTTCATCCATAATTGATGAAGATGGAAATCATCTTAACGACCCTAATAAAAAACACTCTACATTAATTTACAAAGGTCAATTTTCTAGAAGCAAGCAAATTATAACTGGTACTTGGAAATTTAAAAAGAAGGCACTGTACTGGAAAGGAATTATACCGCAACTTGTCTCTAGAGGAACAGGAACTTTCGTGATGAGTAAAGTCTAAAATAAATCAAATTAGTATAGCTCATCCTTTTGTACTAAATCATATTTCAATGCTGGAGTGATTTAAATCCCTTCCTTTAATCAACTATTTATCCTTTTTTTATTTTTTCTCAATTGTGTAGTGAAATCATGCAACTTAAAAAAAGTCTTCAAATGATTAAAAAATCCTTAATTTTCGGTTAATTCTTAAAAGCTTAAATCTCTTCTAAAATTAATGTCAAAACTAAAACCTAATTTTTTCTTAGATTCTATTGCTCATTTAAGAGCTCATGGTCACTTAATTATTAGAGACGACTTACTTAAAACAACAAAAGCAGAAGACGAAGACATAGTTTTATATTTAGAACAAGATTTTGAAAAAGAGTGTTTGAGTTTTCCGTTTGAAGCACCCAAATTTAATGCTAGTGCTGCTTTATGGGCAAGTAAAATTGTCTATTATGCAACTCTTTTGTTATTACATCGCAAAGACACAAAAAAAGATTTGGAAACTATGTTTGCAGATTATACTGGAGTAATAGATTTGTCTGCTATACTTTCAGCAGATTTAACCTTACGTTTTTTACCTCAGATCTATCTGAAGTTAGAAGCAATTGATCCTCAAGACCCTTTAGTAATTATTCTAAAACAAATTTTAAATACTTGGCAATTTTCAGCAATACACCAAACATTTAAATTTGAAGAGATTGATAAGCATTTCTATTTAGATAACTTAAACATCAAACAAATTTTCTTAGATAGAATTGTAGATAAAAAAGCATTAAATTGGGCTAATGATTCACAAATAAATAACCTTTTAATTGACCATTTAGGTTATTTTAAAAATGACATTTGGAAAGCCCTACAACCCATTATAAATAATGAACAAGACTAACATAGAACAACTCAAAGCAGTTTTAGACCACATTAAAGCTACATTTGTTGGCAAAGATGATATCATAGATTTACTTGGCATTAGCTTAATAGCCAGAGAAAACACCTTTTTATTAGGACCTCCAGGTACCGCAAAAAGCGCCATCGTCAAATCATTATCTAAAGGTATTGAAAACGGAAAAAACTTTGAATATCTCCTTACAAGATTTACAGAACCCAATGAGCTATTTGGACCTTTTGATATTAAAAAACTACGTGAAGGCGAACTCGTAACTAACACAGATGGTATGATGCCAGAGGCCTCTATGGTGTTTTTAGACGAAATTTTTAATGCCAATAGTGCTATTTTAAATAGTTTGCTCATGGCATTAAATGAGAAAGTGTTGCGACGCGGAAAACAAATTTTAAAACTACCTGCATTAATGTTTGTTGGCGCAAGTAATGTGTTGCCAGAAGACGAAGCATTAAATGCCCTTTTTGATCGTTTTTTAGTACGTGTAAAATGTGATTATGTAAATCCAGACTTACTCAATCAAGTCTTATTAGCTGGTTGGAAATTAGAAAAAAACGTCACAGGTGATATTCCTGTAATTCAACCAGAAATGATAAAAGATCTGCAAGGTCAAACTAAAAAAGTGAATCTTACACCGATAATATCCACGTATGTAGATGTGATTCATAATTTAAGAAATACAGGAATCAATGTGTCTGACAGGCGTGCTGTTAAACTTCAAAATTTAATTGCTGCCAGTGCTATTTTCTGCGGAAGACAAGACACGATATTAAGTGACCTTTGGGTGTTAAAATACATTTGGGATACCGAAGAACAGATTGAAATATTAGAAGGTATCATAAATAACGTTATTGAAAAAGACATTACAGATGATTCGCATCCGCAGGCATTATATAACAAAGCACCAAATCCAGAAGAAGTCATTAAAGAAGTGAACTTACTTAAAGAGCGTTGGCAAAATGACACTATATCTTTTGAAGAGCAAAACGTTATTAAAGATAAACTTCGTTTTATACAAAGTAGAGCAGACTGGATAAACAACGACGAACAAAAGCAATTTATAAAAACCGAAATAGATGCATTATGGCAAAAGATTTTGCAGACATTATAGAATTTATAGTTCGTGTTGATAAATCAGACCTTGATACTTTAGCTCAAATTCGACATTTTGAGAATTTAAAAATTGCTCAAAATGAAAACGACTTATGGGTTAAAGGCTTCAGTATGGAGCAAATTAATGGTGTTGCGGTTAAAACGCTTCCGAAGAAAAACATATTTTACGTCAAAGATTCTAGATTGTTCCCAAAAGACAGTTTACTACCCATTGGCAAATTACCATCGTCATTACTTTGGACACCTATACAAATGGCTTTGTTGATTGAAGAACCTCAACTCAATCATAATTTTTTTGGTATTAATGAGCAAATTGATATTCAGTTAGCGCCATTTCATGAAGAAAAAAAACTTTTTGCAACCTTAATTAATTTAGACAACAATACTAAATCAATTATAGAAAGCTCACCAAATTTTAGACTAGAGCATTTAAGATATGTACTAATTAATACATCTAAAGTATTAATTATTGGATCTCCAACATTAGGTATAAAAGGGCAATCGTTTTGGCTCTATAATGATTTTTTATTACCAAATGGATTTCATTTTAAATTTCCAATTCTTACTAAGAGTATTAAAAATGCATTAAACTCAACTGGAGAAAACTATGTACTTTGGCAAAAAAACAACAGTTATGCTTTAATTAAAAAGAGTGATTTTAAACCCTTGTCTATAAGTTCTTTTAGACGCACTTTGAGCCTTTTTAATATTAATGCATAATTACCTAAACACATATAAAGACTACTTTTGGCACTGGGATTGTGACAACGCAGATATTAATAATCGCTATCGATATATTGCAACAATTAGAGATGGCCAATCTATAGCTTACTACCCAAAAATATTTGAAGTTTTAGAAGATTTACAGCATCAAGGTCTACCTCCTTTTGGTGCTATATTATTAGTGCTTATTGCCACTAACCAAAACATAGATGACGTCACCTCAAATCATTTAGAACGCATTTTACTAGGCATTGATGGCTCCAAAACCACTCTAAATGCCATTGAGGTTTTAGACCTCATAAAAAGTTTACCTTATAGACTTAAAACAGGATCTAACTTAACCCTATTATTTCAAACTTTATTTAAAGATTGTCATAATAGAATGGGTATACCAAAATCTAAAGAGTTTATAAATAATCTTCAAAACGATCATTACAATTTTTATTTAACTACTAACACACCCGAAGGCACAGACCAAACAAACATAGCAACTTTTAATAAAGATGTAAGAGCCATTGCACTACTTATTAGACGTTTTAAAAGCGTTGATGATATTAGTAATGCAATGCAAAATATACCGAAAAATGATTTAGAAAGTACCGTTATACTAGAAGACACGATCTCTAATGAAAATGAGATAGACAAATCATTTATTAAGCAATTAACAGAGCATAAGAGTACCTACCAAATTGGGAGTTTAATAAAGCGTATTTGGTCTGGACTTGATATACCAATGCATAATAATTTACCAAGTACTCAGCCTTTAGGTGGTGTGTCTGATATTATTAATAAGGGTGACTTTAGTAGATTATTGATTTCTGAATTTGCATATGAAGATGACACATTTATGTCTAGAATTGCAAATAATGAAGCACTTTATATTGAGAGAGAAACACCTCCCGAAAGCAATAACAAACACCGTGTATTTTTAATTGATGCCTCTCTAAAAAATTGGGGAATCCCTAAAGTATTATCATTTGCAACGAGTTTGGCTATAGCACAACACCCTAAATCTAATTACAAATACAGTGCTTTTGTAGTTGGACAAGATTATGAAGAAGCACCAATAGAAACTTTATACGATGTTATAGAAAGCCAACAAATTCTTTCTGGTGGCTTACAACCCTCTTTAGGTTTATCAAAATATTTTAAAGATAATAATGATGATTCTAATCGCGAATTATTTTTCTTGACCGAAACTAAAAACTTAGACCATCCAGATCTTCAAAATGTGTTATATCAATATCACGAACAATTTAATTACATTATTACAACACATACTAGTGGTACACTAAATTTTTATAAGCATCAAAATAGAAGTCGCAAACAGTTTCAACAAATCGTACTGCCTTATCAAGAAATATGGGACAACAATAGACCTTTAGAAGTGCACTCTAAACCCATAACGAGCAGTGATATAGATATTAAGCATGTATTGTTAGAACCTATAGATGTTACTTCAAAGATAATTCCGTTTGAAGAAACTTATTATGTGGTACAAAATGCTAATGTGTATACCTTAACTTCGGCAGGATATGAAAAAGGGCTGCAAATGATCATGGAAGATATTCCCTATAGCCAAGACTATAGATATACTATTGTAAGAAATCAATCAAAAGCACTCATTCTCGTTATTTTAATTTTAGCTGAAAAACGCCTAACCAAAATAAATCTTAAAACTAAAGAAAGCGAGTCTAAAATTATTAATAATGAGAACATAGATAACTACCAAACCATCCTATTTAGCGAAGGAAATAATATTATACTTAGCAGTTCTAAACAGTATTATAATATTACTAATGACTATAAGATGTTTTTATTAACAGGAAACATGGCATATTCACAGGCTATGAATACTTATTTTGATAAAATTTATGACTTTAGACGTCAATTAAAATTCTACAGAGTTAAGTACAACATCCTAAAAAACATAGTAGCTCTAAAAACAAAAAAAGGTGCTTATGATACCAATTATTTGTTTCTAAATGATTTTTTAATAGAAGATGAGTATATAAAATTAATAAATCAAAGTAAACACTATTATACTATTAAGGCTAGTAGAGCTCTTATCATAGAAAAAAAACAAACACTGGTTTTAAAACGACGAGGAAACCAAGCTCTAAGCATTGTTAAATATCTAAATACGCATTTTAAATTTGATCTTAAAGAAGCCAAAAACCTTATAGAGTCTACTCCTAGCGTTATAGCAAATGGACTGTTATTTGAAAATGCCGAACGATTTAAAAAAGATATTGAAGAGTTAGGTGCCACCTGTTATTTAAAAACAGATTATTTTGAAAGTAAAGACGGTAGCACAATACATATAAAAAATGGGCAACTCATTTTTAATAGTAGTAAAACCTTTATTCCAACTTTTTACATTACATCTGTTTTAAATCATCGTATTGCAATGGCTACCCATAGTGAGTTTGCTGGCAACACCTATTATTTACCAGTAAATCACAAGCTTACAACCATAGATATTAAGGAGTTTTATAAAAAATATATTAATCCGTTTCTAACTCAAATTATAGAACATGAAGATTAATATTACACCAACAAAACATAATACATATCCCAAAAAAGGAATTCTCATTAGAAGCGCTCATCCTTATGAGTGGATCCAGGAATTGCAAAATTTAAACATAGATTTAGACACGGTAAACGCCTACGCAATACCAAGTAAAATTGCCAACCAAATTTATGGATGCTTTGTGATTTTAAACCAGTTAAAATCTAACACTCATATTGCAAATGTTGCTATTTTTCAATCGGTAAATGATGTAATTTACATACCAGAATTTTCTAAAATTAACCCTAAATTAGCATTAGAAGAAAGTCAAAAGTTATTGAAATTTCCTCACATTTATCATCCAGATTTTGGTTGGTTTTCTTTAGAAACAAAAATTAATTGGACAAGCCTTATAAGACTAAGAGCAGCATTACCATTACAAATTACAGTTCCTGAAGACTCTGTTTTTATACCTTCGGAAATTTTAAGTTTTCAATTAATTTCTAAATCTGATGAAGAGATCACCAAAGATTTAGACCTTAAACTAGAAAAACCAAAAAAAGAAAAATTAAGTGCTGTAGATAAAATAAAATTAAATGTTTTAAAAACACTTTTTTCCGCAACACAAGGAAAAAACGGAAACTTTAATGTAGAACGCAACAACCTATTAAAATGGTTAGATAATATAGGAGGCTCTCAAGGCCAAAAACAAAGCAATAGAAGCTCAAAATGGGAAAAAAATCTAGAGAGGCTACTCTACAAAAATCAAAAAGAGACAGATAAATTACTTAGACTACTAAAACTTAATCCTAACTCTGCTTTAAAATTTGCTATACCAATAGATTTGGCTGGCACTTCAAGAGATGCTGGAAATGGCCAACTCGGTATCTTTTCTAAAAACAGTGATGGTGATAGCAGGTTCTCTAATTTTATTTTTAAAATACTATCCTATATTATTTTACTTGTAATTGCTTATTTAATTTACTTACTTATTTCTGGCATTGCAAATGCTAATTTATATCCCTTTTTATCGACATTACTCAAAGGTATTGGCTTTTTTGTTGGTGTCGTTATTTTGGTTGTAATTATAGAACGTCTTTTTGGAGGATCCAGCAATGGTGGCTCTGGCACTGTAGATGATGAGCGTTTAAACGCTTTAAAAAAACAGTACGAGAAATTAGCAAAAGAGGCTATAGATGTTAAAGATTATAAAAAAGCAGCATCTATTTATATTAAGCTTTTAAAAGATTATTATGCTGCTGCAGATGCTCTAGAGGAAGGAAAGTTGTACCAAGAAGCTGCACTTGTCCATTTAAAATATAATAAAAATAAAAACAAAGCTGCAGAGGTTTATGAGAAAGGAAAAATTTATGATAAGTCTATAGCGTTGTACAAAGAGTTAGAAGAGCATGAAAAAGTAGGCGATATCTATAAGTCTATGCGTAATACTGTAGAAGCTAATACATATTACCAAATGGTTATTGATGACTACTTAGAAAATGACCAATTTGTAAAAGCCTCGTTAATTTATAAATACAAAATTGAAGATGCTCCAAAAGCACAAACTATCTTATTGCAAGGCTGGAGAGCGCACAAAGACGCTTATAACTGTTTAAATAATTATTTTAGCAATTTCCCAAACACCGAAATATTAAAAAAAGGCATAGAATTTATTTACAAAAAAGAAACTGGACCAGACAACCTTACTGTGTTCTTAAAAGCATTAAAGGTAGAGCATCAAAAGCACGAGGATATACACGATTTTACACAAAATATCGCTTATGAGATTGTAGCTAATAATTTGAGTGATAATCCTGGCATTACTTACGAGCTCAAAGCATTTAGTGCAGATAATCATTTAATACAAAATGATGCAACTCGTTTTGTAAAGCGCACTAAGTATAAGAGGTAATAAATCACCCTCTAGGTCGTCCTCCCATGCGTTGTGATCTAAACTCTTTCATTTTCTCTGCAATTGTTTCTTGGTACGTTGTCTTTGTAACTTCTTTTCCTTTAGTTGGCGCTTCTATTTCAAGTGTTTCATCTGGATTTATAACCAATTTAGAACACAACATTGTTGTATCTCCTGCACTAACTTCTAAGATTAAACCAGGAAGTCCCCAATATTCTGATGGTCCATGACTTACTGGGATTTGTGGTGTGTACCACGCTTCTACTTTTGTCATATCAATAGTTGGTGTTACTGTTGTTTCTCCCTCACCTGCTGGAATATTATTTGATAATTTACCCCAAGAAAATGAGTACCAAGTTAACTCGTTTGTAGGTATAGAGGCTGTGGCTTTAAAGCACATGTAATTACCAATTTGTTTACTTTCGCTCCCTAATTGCCAATCTATTGGTTGCAGGCTATCTTTAACCAGAAAGCGTTTACCATAAAATTCTTGATCTTGTATTTGTGTATTTATTTTTACGTTTTTATACTGGTCTCCTGCTGCAAAGTTTTTTCCCCAAGAGTCTGTTGCTCCAGACATAGCGTCTAACATATCATTTTCTGTAAAGTAGGATTCGGTTTTATTAAATGTTAGTGTATATGTTTTTTCTAGTCGGTTTTTTAATCGTGCTTTAACTGCTTTTTTTTGCTCTTCGCTCATTCTTGCTCCCCAACTCCCTAAATCTAATGACGATTTTGAGATATATGTAGCCACACCTTGAAACTCCTTGATGTTTTGGTGTTTTGTTATGTTTGTTTGTTGAGTTGGATGATGTAGTATTAAGGTTATAAATGTTAACAAATATGCTGTACTGAAAATTACTTTCATAATATTTTATATTTTGTCTAACAAATTTAAATAAATATTAAACAAAATGCTGTTTTTATTATAACATTAACAAACTAAACAATTGATTATCTGCAAAGAAAAAGCCTTCTCTCAAATAAAGAAGGCTTTATGTTTTGCGTTAAGGATAGTAGCGACATCCTTTTTGTTTTTTACAAAAAGATATAGCGAATAGCCTGACCCTTTGTAGTCTTTTAACGAAAAAGGGGAACGCCCAAAATTTGTTTATAGCGAATAGATAACTCTAAAGGTTACAAATCTTGGTAGTATAAAAGTTTCTGAACTAAATACCGATATATTATTAGCACCATTATTTACATTAGAGTCTATATTTAATAGGTTTGATGCTTTTACCTCGAACTCCCATTTTGCGTCTCTGTCTTTTCTATAAGCTAGACTTGCATCCCAAGTTTTAAAAGATTGTGCTGGCCTTATACCATCATCTTGATTTTGGTATGTAAAATCTGTTCTAAATGTAAATGCTTTTAATATATAGGCATCAAACTCTATAGATGGTGCATTTACTATAAATGTTGTAGAACTGGCTCCTTGGTTGTTTTCTGTTACTGTATAACGGTATTTTAAGCTTACGTTTGGCGCTTGTTTAAAATTGGTACGAATCTCTGGAGTGTAACTTTGTGAAAAACTTTCGTTAACAGAGCGAATGCCCTGAATAAATTGATTGTTTTTATTATAACTAAAATTGGCTCTTAAACTGGCTCTTATTTTTTTAAAGGTACGTTGTACACGACCAAATGCTGTAAAACTCTCATCTGCAAAATTAGAATTAAAATATGTGCTGGTTCTAATGACATTATCAAATTGAGTTTGACTTCTAATTTGATCTATATTTTTATTGTAATTAAGTACTGCAAAAACGTTTGTATAGTTAAATAAATTGAAACTAAAGTAGCTTAAATTTAAGTTATGCGATAAAGAGTTTTGAAGCTCTGAATTACCATAACCAATGCTATTAAAATTATTTAGAACTAAACCTTCGGCTAAACTTGTAACATCTGTAAATGAATTAGACATGTTGTATCTAAAGGTTAAATTTTCGCTCTTTTTGAATTGAATACGGGTTTCAAAATCTGGTAATACTCTAAAGAAATTATCTTTATATGTTTCTCCAAATTGCGTATTCTTATTACCGTAAGAGTGCACAGAAAATCCAGGTGTTATTGTAAATTTTCCGGTTTTTAATCTATAGTGTAAACCTAAGTAAACATCACTAAAATTATAATTTGTATCGTTCTCGTTGGTTAACAAATTACCATCATTATCTTCTAAAGTAGCTACCGGATCAAAAAATGAACCATCGTCTAAAAACTGAAATATATTAGAATTAAACTCTTGTCTACTTAGTATGGTACCAAACGTAACATTAATATTACTTTTGTTATTTAAAATATGATAGTAATCTACTTTTGCATCTAACTGATTAGATTTTATACGCCTGTTTTGATTAATATTATAACCTAATTGATCTTGGTTAAAACCTAAACCATCGGCTGTATTATCAAAAGCATCTTGAGTGAGTGGATCATCATTATTATCTGGATCATTAGTTAATAAAGCATTATAGAATGGATCTTCATCTTTAAAGAGATGTTGCGCCTCAACAGCAAAAATGTTTTTATCGTCTAAAGTGTAGTAATAATTAAAATTTTGATTTATACTGAAAGGCTTCGCCTTATCTACTTGGTTAGTATTACCTACAACAGAAGAAAATAAATCTTGAGTTTCTGTATCGTTAGAAATACGACCTAAAACATCATAATCTAGTTGATTGTTAACATTTGGTTTGTATGATAAGCTCAATTTTGCCAAACCTTGATTAGATGCTTCTCGTCCTATTTGAACAGTTTCTTCATCTGGTATACCTAAATCTGCATCTGTATAACGTACAAAACTTTCTTCTCTTGTTCTTAACCTACTACTATTGTATATAAAAAATCCACTAATATCGAGATTTTTTTTAGGTGCATAACTAAAATTTGCTGCTCCTAATTTGGTCTCTACACTTTGTGCATTACTTACATTGGTTAAACCACTTAAGCCATTATTGCCTAAATTAATATTTGTACCACTACTTCTTGAAGGCGCTCTAAAACCTCCTCCAAAATTTCTAATATCTCTATTGGTTAATGCTACTTCTCCTATATTATTCATGTCTCCAATAAGATTGACACTATATTTTGGGCTATAATAAAAGAGTTTGGGTTGTACGAGATAAATCCCATCTGTATCTGCAATACCAGTTCCTGCAGTAATATCTCCAAACCAGAAATTCTCTTTTCCTTCTTTTAATTTAATATTTATGGCTACGTTATCTTGGTTGTTGGTTACACCACTTAATTGACCAACCTCTGAGTAATTTCTCAATACTTGAATTTTGTCTACTGCGTTAGAGGGAATGTTTTTTGTAGCTAATTTAGAATCGCCATCAAAAAAGTCTTTTCCGTTTACCATCAATTTATTAACCACCTTGCCTTCTACTTCAATTTGACCGTCGGCATTAATCTCTACTCCTGGTAATTTTTTGAGAACATCTTCTAGCTTTCTCTCACTACCATCTTTAAAAGAGTCTGCATTATAAACTAATGTATCTCCTTTGATAGTTACAGGCATTTCGTAAGTGAGCTCAACAGCTGCAAGTGCATTATCTTCTTGAAGCGTGTAATCATTAGTTATATCTGTTTCTTTGGTAGATACGGTTTGAGAGACTGTTTTCATACCAATGTAACTCACCTGTACAGTATACACTGTATTTTTATCTAAATCTAATTTATAAAATCCCTTATCGTTAGTTATCGCGTAAGATGCCATAGCTTTTGTTTCTTTATTGATAGCAATAATGTTTGCCAATTCTAATGGCGCACCAAGACTATCTTTTACAACACCTTTTACGGTAATTTGGGCACTAGAAATCCCTGCTATTAAAAGCATTAAAGCAATAATGATATTTTTCATTTGATTAGTTTTTTCTTCCTTATTTCTAAGGAAGTATGGACAGATTATTTGATTAGTATATTAGTTTCTTCGACCTCCTCGACCTCCTCGACCACCATACATTTCTCTCATTTCTTCAATTTTATCTTTCATGATTTGATTGTATTCGTCTCTAGTCACAACATCACCTTTATCTGGTTTATCAATGTCTTCTTTGTCTTTAGGATTCATTACTATTTTGGTGCATAACATGACTGTTTTATCTGCAGTAACTTCTAAAATTAATCCTGGTAAACCATGGTATTCTCCTGGACCTGTACTTACTGGAATTTGTGGTGTATACCAAGCTGTCACAACAACAAATTTTGGCACTTCTATATCCTCAAACACTTGGTTATTTGCTTTTTTTGTAGAGTCTACTTTTTTATCTGCTTCTTCCTTATCATCATTACCTCTACCTCGTCTACGCATGCTTGTAAAATCCATCTCATCAACAGGTTTTGTAGTTGTAGCTTTAAAGCATGTGTATTGCCCAATTTGTTTTGTTTCGCTTCCTAATTTCCACTCTAATTTTGGCAAAGAATCTTTTACTAAAAATTGCTTACCAAAAAATTCTTGCTCTTGTAAAATTAAAGACTCTTTTATGTTTTTATATTGAGGTCCTCCTGTAAAGCTACTCATCATACCTCCAAAACGACCACCACCTCCTGCACCAGGAGCTTCTAGTTTCTCTTCTTCTTTATACGTAGATTCGGTTCTATTAAAATTGAGAACGTATGTTTTTTCTAACATACTTTTCATACGGTCTGCAATTTGCTTTTTTCTTTCAGCACTCATTTGATCTCCTCCAAAATTACTCATATCTAGAGTAGTCTTAGTTTGATAAATTGCCTGACCTTGAAAGTCTTGAGCAGAAATTGAGACACTAAATAAAAGTAAAAGTGCGGTACTACATGCGATAACTAGTCGTTTCATAATTATAAAGTCTTAAAATAAAAGGCAAAGTTATACCCTTACACGTCAATTAGACTTTAAAACTTACAATTAGTTAAATCTTTAAAAGTTAAAGTTTTCTTAATGATTTAAACTAACCACCTATTCTAATTTCTATACTTTCTCCATCGCCTCTACCACTCGGTCTATAACGCTCTTCCATTTCTTTTAATTTCTTTTCTAAAATAGCGTCATACTCTTTTTGAGTTACTTCTTTACCTTTTGTAGGTTCTATAATATCATTAGATTTTTTAGGATTAATAGTTATTTTACTGCAAATAATAGTTTGACTCCCGTCATTAGTTTCTAATATTAAACCTGGCAACCCATGATAACCTGCAGGACCTGCACTTACAGGGATTTGAGGTGTGTACCATGCTGTAATAGTGATGGTCTTCATTTTAGGGATAGTTGTCTCATCTTCATTTAAATCTTTATATCCATTAAAGCTAATTGCGCTTTGCATTTCTTCTATCTCTCTGGTCATTGTAGCCTTAAAGCAAGTGTATTCTCCTATATTTTTTGTGTCTGGCTGCAAAACCCATTCATGTTCTTTTAAATCATCTTTTATTAAAAACATTTTGCTAAAGGTTTCTGTTTGGTTGATTTTACGCTTTTCTTTTATGTTTTTGTATAAAATATCTGATCCACCAGAGCCAATCATAACCATCTCCATACCTTGTGGATTTGGAGACCCAAGAGATTCTTCTTCTTTATAAACCGATTCATCTTTATTAAAAGTAAGTATGTGTGTTTTTTCAAATTGCTTTTTTAGCATGCTCATTACCTGTTGCTGCATACCTGTATCCATTTGAGTACTATCTAGTTTTATGTCTATTTGACGTTTAGACTTATAAGTTGCTTCTCCCTTAAACTCTTGAGCGTGCACATTTCCGAAGAAGAAAAACAAGTAAACTATAAGTGCTAATTTTACTATTGTATTCATATTTATAAATTTTTGATGAATTAATTCTTACTGTTTGTTATCATAATAAGTGATCGCTGCTTTTCTAATTTTCTTGATCATTTTTAAAAATTCTTGTTTATTATTAGAATTTCCTGTGACACGATAAGAAACCTTACTGGCAACTCCATTTGCAACCTCATCTCCATTACATGTAATTTCAAAAGTGAGATCTTCGTTACTCTCTACCTCATCTAAGATTTTTTTAATATCCTTCATTTTAAACGTTGAAGCGACTTCTTGAGCAGAATCTACTGTGACAGATACACTTAAATTTGTTATTTTGGTATCTTGAGTTGTTAATTGCGCTTCTAGATTTTGAGCCTGACTAAAATTAATTGTAGCTAAAAAAAGTCCTAAAAATGTAAATACTGTTTTCATGTTATATTGTTTTATGATTAATACACAACAAATCTAAAGAGGTCTTTAATAGATTTTAGTTAACCAGTGTTAACGTGTGTTAACCGATTAGTTTTTAAGGGTTTTAACATTTACATTTGAGGTATGAATGCTACAAAAAATAGATATATATTATATATTATCGTCATTGTAATTATGTCTACAATTGGGATACAAGCCTATTGGAATTATAAAAACTACTTAACCAGCAAGCAACAACTTATTAATGATGTGCAAACGAGTTTGGATAAAGCAGTAGACGATTACTATGCTAAATTAGCCGAAAACAGCACCATTGGGTTTAGCTTAAATGGTATGAGCCAAACCGACTTTATTAAAGATGGTAAGTTTGATAGTATCATAAGCTCTATTAACGTGTCTGATACCGATGGTTTTGGAGCTTTTGATTCTCTTAACCCAAAGCTCTTAAAAGGTGTATCTATTGTAAGAGGTAAAAAAGCAGATTCTCTAATTAATGAAATGCAACTTAATGGCACTGTAGAGTTTAATGATTCTTCATCTATAATTAATCATATCCATCTAGACTCTTTACCTAAACACTCTAAGGATGAAAATTTATCATTTTCTGAAGAAGATATAAAAACGTTTACATCAAAAATTATTGTGTCTATGACTACAGACTCATTATCACTTAGAGGTATTGACACGCTACTTCAATCTGAACTTAATAGAAAAGACATTGGCATAAACTACACAATTAAATACAAGGATCCGTCTACAGATGTAGACTATTATAACGCAGTAGAAAAAGACATAGAGTTTATAGATTCTATGGCGTTAAAATCATTTTTAAAAACAACTTCCAAGTCTGGTTTGTTGCCTAAAAAAAGCGAACTAAGTGTTTTATACAATGATATCTCTAAAGATGTTTTTAAAAGGATTATTTGGGGCATTTTTATTTCTACTCTCTTAGTTCTTGCAGTAATAGGTTGCTTATTTTATTTATTACATATAATTAAGCGCCAAAAGCAATTAGCCGAAGTTAAAAACGACCTTATTAGTAATATAACTCACGAGTTTAAAACACCAATTGCAACTATAGGTGTAGCCTTAGAGAGTCTTCAAAGTTTTAATATGATAGATGACAAAGTTAAGACAAAAACATATTTAGATATGTCTACTTCTCAATTATCAAAATTAAATACAATGGTTGAAAAGCTGTTAGAAACTGCATCTTTAAACAGTGACAGTTTAGAGCTTAATGTAGAACATTATAATATATCTCATGTCTTAGAAATAATTACAGAGAAGTATAAATTTCAAAATCAATCAAAAAGCATTACATCTATGATTAAAAAGGATGTATTTGCACACGTAGATGTTTTTCATTTTGAAAATGCTATCAATAACATCATTGATAATGCATGTAAATATGGAGGCAATACCATTACTATAGATTTAAAACAAGACGAAAACCATATAACTATTTATATTATAGATGATGGTAACTCGTTAAAACCTGCCGACAAAGACCGTATTTTCGAGAAATTTTATCGCGTACCAAAAGGCAACACTCATGATGTTAAAGGTTTTGGAATAGGCTTGTATTATGCCAAAAAAATAATTGAAAAGCATAACGGTAGCATTAATTTAAATCTTAACAAAAAGAATACAACCTTTAAAATTCAAATACCGAATGCCTAAAACGACTATTTTACTTGCCGAAGACGAGCCAGCATTAGGGCAAATTATTAAAGAGAGTTTAGAAACTAGAGATTTTAATGTACTACTATGCGCAGATGGCAGTATAGCCTTTGATACCTACAAAAAACAAGCACCTAAGTTATTGGTTTTGGATGTTATGATGCCTAAAAAAGATGGCTTTTCACTGGCTAAAGATATAAGAGCAATTGATGATAGTATACCCATTATATTTTTAACTGCTAAATCTCAAACCAAAGACGTTGTAGAAGGGTTTAATATTGGTGGTAATGATTATTTAAAAAAACCATTTAGTATGGAAGAGCTTATTGTTAGAATTAATAATTTGCTGCAACGTACTAAAATTCAAAAATCTTCGGAAATATTAAAAATTGGTAGTTATGCGTTTAATTTCCCAAAGCAAACACTACATTTTGATGGGAATGAACAACAACTAACACATAGAGAAGCTCATTTATTATTTCATTTAGTACAAAACAAGAATAAAGTTCTTGATCGCTCATTAATACTTAATAAATTATGGGGAACTGATGATTTTTTTACTGCTCGAAGCATGGATGTTTTTATTACAAAACTGAGAAAGAAATTAAAAAATGACGTTAGTATACAAATTATTAACGTACGTGGTTTTGGTTATAAATTAGTTTTTTAAATCACTTGACCACACAATCTATAATCCTAAATATAGTTATCTAATTACTGGTTCAATTTTTGTACTTTTCGGTACTGTAAATGCAATTATGACATTAATTAGATACATATTACTACTACTAACCACTCTCGTTGCTGCACAAAGCCCAATTGAGCTAACATTAGTTAAAATCATTGATTTAAAGGCAGATCAAATTATTGCTGTAGATAATTTTGAAACCATTTATTATCTAAATGGTAATATTCTTTATAAATCATCTAAAGACAAACCTACTATAAATTATAGCAATGTACAATTAGGATTTCCTACCACAGTTAATGCATTTAATCCTTTAAAAATAAACGTTTTTTATCAAGATTTTAATACGGTTTTAATTCTCGATAATAGATTAGCCGAAATCTATAAAGTTGATTTTAATACCAAACAACCATATAAAAATGTATCTCACGTATCTACAGGATACGATAATACGCTCTGGGTTTTTAATCAAGATTTACAACAATTAGAACTTTACGATTATAAAAATGATAAAGTAAGAGCTACCACAGTACCTGTACAATCAAATGTTTTACAATTAATTAGTGATTATAATTACTGCTGGATGCTAACAGAAAAGTATCTATATCAATACACTTACTTTGGGAGTTTAATCTCTAAAATAGAAAACAAAGGCTACACATCTATTGCTGTAAATAATGAAAATCTTATTTTAAAAACTAAAACCAAACTCTTTTATAAATCTAAAAAGGAAGAAAACCTTAGCCCAATTACAGTACCAAAATTGTTAATAAATCAGTTTTTACTAACCAATGAAACCTTGTATATTTACGATTCGGAAAAACTTCATACATACCAACTAAAAATCAATTAAATATGCACGTTGCTGTCGCAGGAAATATTGGTGCAGGTAAAACTACACTTACTAAATTACTAGCTAAACACTACAAATGGGAGCCTCAATTAGAAGATGTTGTAGACAATCCTTATTTAGATGATTTTTATAATCAAATGGAGCGTTGGAGTTTTAACTTACAAGTCTATTTTTTAAATAGCAGGTTTCGTCAAGTATCTCAAATTAGAGAAAGTGGCAAAGACATCATACAAGATAGAACTATCTATGAAGATGCTCATATTTTTGCTCCAAATCTTCATGCTATGGGTTTAATGACAAATAGGGATTTTGAAAACTACCGTTCATTATTTGATTTAATGGAAGGTTTTGTAGCAGGTCCAGATTTATTAATTTATTTACGAAGCTCAATTCAAAATTTAGTAGCTCAAATTCATAAGCGTGGTAGAGATTACGAAAATACAATTAGCATAGACTATTTAAGTAGATTAAACGAACGTTACGAAGCCTGGATTTCCAAATATGATAAAGGTAATTTATTAATTATTGATGTTGACGATTTAGATTTTGTTGCTAACCCTGAAGATTTAGGAGGTATAATAAACAAAATTGATGCACAAATAAACGGTTTATTCTAGTTAAGCCTAGTAAGTAAAACCATCACAAATTTAATGTCTATTGCATATTTGAGTTCTTAGCTTGCTTAACAAATTCGTGGTACGTTTTTGCTGGAGGATTTTCATAGTCTATATAACCTATAGTTGCATTGAGACTCTTTTTTAATTGTGCCAAACACATCTTTAAGTGTTTAGTGTCTAGTTTACCATAAAGCTCTGCTTCTCGAGAAATACCAAATATCATACAAGCGTCACTTGTATAAAAAATCATAGCATATTTGTTTACAGCATTGGTACTTGAGTGCCTCCAATATATACTCTGTTGGTAGTTTGTATTTAATTGCAAAAAGGACATCAACTCATCTGCTGTGTCAAATTGGTGAAGCGATTTTTCAGCATATTGAGGTATCTGATACGCATCGGCAACTTCATGTCTATTAGGTAAAAATTCATTTAAAAAATTAATACCATCTTGCTTAGACCTCGATTTTACTATTACGTATATATCGGCAAGATATCCCATACTTACTCAATGAAACCATGCTTTCTAGCGTGCTCAATGGCTTGAGCACTACTCTCTACCATTAACACCATAGTTGTTTTATAATTTTCAACAAGCCCCTTTACGCGCAACATTTTCTTTTTGTGTTTTACGCTACGTAAGTAAATTGCCAAAATACGATCTGGAAATTCTTCGGCAATTTCCATATAAATATCTGGGTCATGCTCACCACTATCGCCAATTAGAATAAACGGTAAATTAGGGTATGTTTTCAAAAGATTTAAAATTTCTTTTTGCTTTTGAGGTTTTTCGTCTTGTGGCTTTTTCCTTAAAAAATTACTTAAACTACGTAACAAAATGGGTCCTTTTGGAAAATCATTTTGCTTCAAAAACAAATCGAGATAACGATATAAATTCCACGGACTATGACTTACATAAAAAATTGGGTTAGCATTCTCGCCAGATTGTCCTCTGTGCAGCATATGATAAAACTCTGCAGCACCTTCTAACGGACTTCTATTTTTGGCATGTTTAAATATAGAATTATAAATAACTCTCCACTTTAATAAAGACACGACTCCTGTATGTAAAATTGTATCGTCAATATCACTTGCAACACCAAATTGTGCTTTTTCAGAAGGTATTAGCAACTCTCCCGGAAATCTGTTTTCATTTTGTATAGTACGCTTAATATTTACATCATTGTACGATAACTCGTAAGGCAACCAACCTTCATCATTCGTGAGGAGGTCTAAGTCTTCAATTGCCTCATCTACTTTAAAATAACCATTATCATCTGTAGTGGTTTTAAAAATTTTATTATTTGGTAATTTAATATCTATACCTACGTTTTTTATTTCGTCAGTTTCAAACCGTTTCCAGGTATTTATAGCTAAATGCCAAATCTTTTGAGATTCTAAATCAATAGATTCATCTTCCAAAGCGCGACCTCTAGCGTAAAAATGAGATTTAGTACCATAACTTTGAAACGAAATAATTTGTAGAGGGTCTTTTTTAAACACTGCCTTTTGAATTTGACGTTGAAGATAGTAAAATCAAAAAAAATAAAATCTTAATTAGTAATGTAATTAATTTCAGAATTTATAAGTTGTTCAATATCAGCCTTTACTCCTAATAATAGCTGCATCAACTCCTTATGCTCAATTTTTAAAAAATGTAAATTACCTTCTAGTTTATCTTTTCCGAAGAAATCATTTAAAACACTGTTTGCTATTTCGTGTTCTACATTACCCACCTTATGGTCAATAGCATAAATTTTGGAAACAATGGTTTTAAACTCCTTTTTTAATTCTGAAATTTGCCTCGTACAATGCGGTACTATTGTTTTTAAATCGTCTAATATGTATTCAAAATTTAGATTAGATGAAGAATGCGCGCAGCCCAATCGTTTTTGTCTAATAGCTGCTTTACAAAGGTTAACGCGTTTAAATACCAATGCGTTTTCTATAGAATTAAACATGGGTTTACCATGGGTATCTACAACAACTTTTTCGTGATGCATTTGGCACTGCACAACTTTAAAAGATTTAACTGTTTTTAGTATTTGAGTTATTTGAGAAGACGTGTTCATTACATCTATAAAGTTAAATGTGCATAACTCAAACTCCAATAGGTAAAAACACCTGTTTATTAAACATAAAAAAGCCACGATAAAACTTGATATTAATCAAGAACTATGTGGCTTTTATATGCTATATAAAATGAAACTATTCTTTAATAACGTCCATTTTTGTTATTACTTTTATTACGTCACCCTCTGCATTTTTTGTTGACGATTCAAAGATTTCTAATTGTGATTCTACCTCAGCTTCTGTTCCTGAGAAAGTTTCTTCTTTAGTTACTTCAATTCCATTCTCAACTGTAGTGTATGTAATAGTTGCTTGCGCTAATTCTCTAGATGTACCAATAATAGTTTCAACCTCAACTTCTGTGTTGGTTAACCCAGTTTCTTCATCAGTATGACCTCCTAAAATTGGAGCAATTACTAAACCAATTAAACATGTTAATTTGATTAAGATATTCATTGATGGTCCAGATGTATCTTTAAATGGATCTCCAACTGTATCACCTGTTACAGCTGCTTTATGAGCGTCAGAACCTTTGTATGTCATTTCTCCGTTTATCTCTACACCAGCCTCAAAAGATTTCTTAGCGTTATCCCAAGCACCTCCAGCATTGTTTTGAAAGATTGCCCATAACACACCAGATACTGTTACACCAGCCATATAACCACCTAACATTTCAGCAATTGCTAAATTATTCATACCAAATAACATTGGTACAAAAGCGATTACCAAAGGAAAACCAATAGTTAATAAACCTGGTAACATCATTTCTTTTAAAGACGCTTTAGTAGAAATTGCAACACATTTATCGTATTCTGGCTTACCAGTACCTTCCATAATTCCTGGAATATCTCTAAATTGACGTCTTACCTCTTCTACCATTTCCATAGCAGCTTTACCTACAGCATTCATTGCTAATGCAGAGAATACTACTGGTACCATACCACCAACAAATAACATGGCTAGTACAGGTGCTTTAAAAATATTAATTCCGTCAATTCCTGTAAACGTTACATAAGCAGCAAAAAGTGCTAATGACGTTAATGCAGCAGATGCGATAGCGAAACCTTTTCCGGTAGCTGCTGTTGTATTTCCAACTGAATCTAAAATATCTGTACGTTCTCTAACGATTGGTTCTTGTTCGCTCATTTCGGCAATACCACCTGCATTATCAGATATTGGTCCAAAAGCGTCAATTGCTAACTGCATAGCTGTTGTAGCCATCATAGCAGAAGCTGCTAACGCTACACCATAAAATCCTGCAAAAGCATAAGATGCCCAAATTGCTCCAGCAAATAATAATACTGAAGGGAATGTAGAAATCATACCTGTTGCTAAACCTGCAATAATATTAGTACCTGCTCCAGTTGATGATTGTTGTACAATTTTTAAGATTGGAGATTTTCCTAATCCTGTGTAGTATTCTGTAACAGATGAAATTACTGCTCCTACTACTAAACCAACTAATGTTGCATAAAATACTCGCATTGATGAGATATCTTGCAAACCTTCTCCAAAGAAATCCATTTGCATAGTTTCTGGTAACATCCATTTTACCAAACCAAAACATGCAACAGCTACTAATATAATAGAGGTCCAGTTACCAACATTTAAAGCTCCCATTACCTGAGCTTCTTTAGCATCATTACTTTTTATTTTCACCAACATCGTACCAATTATAGAAATAATGATTCCTACACCAGCAATTGCCATTGGTAATAAGATTGGACCAATACCACCAAAAGCATCGGCAATAGATCCACCCATATCTTTAATCACGTAGTTACCAAGAACCATTGCAGCCAAAACTGTTGCTACATAAGATCCAAATAAATCGGCTCCCATACCAGCAACATCACCTACATTATCACCTACATTATCTGCAATAGTTGCAGGATTACGAGGATCATCTTCTGGAATACCAGCTTCTACTTTACCAACTAAATCGGCTCCAACATCGGCAGCCTTTGTATAAATACCACCACCTACTCTTGCAAATAAAGCGATAGACTCTGCTCCTAATGAAAAACCAGCTAATGTTTCTAATACGATAGTCATATCCATTGTGTTGGTCCATTCTCCACCCATAAAGAACTGGAAGAAAAATATAAAAAACGCTGTTAATCCTAATACAGCCAATCCAGCAACACCAAGACCCATTACGGTTCCACCTCCAAAAGAGATTTTAAGTGCATTTGGTAAACTTGTACGAGCAGCTTGCGTAGTTCTAACGTTTGTTTTTGTTGCTATTTTCATACCGATATTTCCAGCGTAAGCAGAAAATACAGCTCCAAAAATAAAGGCAACAACTATAAGCCAATGAGTTGTAGGTACAACAAACGATACTATAGCTAATAAAACTGATACGATAATTACAAATACTGCGAGTAATCTGTATTCAGCATTTAAAAACGCTAAGGCACCTTCGTAGATATGATCTGAAATTTCTTTCATTTTACCATCTCCAGCATCTTGTTTCATAACCCATGATTTTTTTACAACCATGTAGATTAATCCTATTAGCGCCAAAGCAATTGGCATATAAATCATTAGTGATTCCATATTTTAGTCTGATTTTGATTAGTTTTTAACTGCCCAAAAGTAGTGAAATTGCTTAAAACTAAAAAACCCTTCAATTTTAATATTGAAGGGTACTAATTTCCTATTTATAACTATTTAATATGAGCTAGTGTAAGTCACTAATATCTAGTGTTTTCGATTTCTATATAGCCATCAAAGAGGTTATTACAAATAACCTTGAAACCTTTTAAGTTAATTTAGAATTATATAGTAAAGTTTCCATTTGTTTTATGTTCGCTAGTTTCGTAACGATCAATACATTTATTGAGAATATCATAAGCTTCTTGAGCATTTCCCCATCCACCAATATCAACTTTCTTCTTTTCTAAATCTTTATAGACTTGAAAAAAGTGTGTAATTTCTTTGATACGATGCGGATTTAAATCTTCGATATCATTATAGATATTCCAAATTGGATCTGTAACTGGCACACAAATTAATTTCTCGTCTGGTCCTTTTTCATCTGCCATATGAAAAACTCCAATTGGTTTTACTTCCATCACACACATTGGAAAAGTTGGCTCTGTACCCATAACCAAAACATCTAACGGATCTCCATCTAATGCCAATGTTTCTGGTATAAACCCATAATCTCCAGGATACATCATTGAAGAAAACAACATACGATCAAAGCGTATTTTGTTTAATTCAAAATCATATTCATATTTATTACGACTCCCTTTTGGGATTTCTATTAATACATCGAAGGTTAATTTTCCTGTGACTGTCATGCTTTTTTATTTTTCTTACGGTTCCGATGGTTATCGGGATGGATTCTATTTTAATTTTCGGCTTGCAAAGATACTATAATGTATGAGTTAGACAATTAAAATTGATTTTGAGTTTAGTTGATGATTTATAGAATCTTTATTAATTTCATAAATACAGCACTTAATGTTTATACATTAAATCAACAATGCGAATCAAAGTTTCAAACGTGAAGTCATTAGTTTATAATTGACAATCTTCCAATCCCCAAGCATCTAAACTTCTCAAAATATGCTCGAGTGACTTTCCTCGCTTGGTTAAACTGTATTCTACTTTAGGAGGAACTACCGGAAAAATCTTTCTATTAATGAGTCCATCTTTCTCCAAATCTCTCACAGTTTGTGTAAACATTTTATTAGAAATTCCTGAAATTTTCTTTTGTAATATTCCTGAACGCAAACCACCTTCTAATAAATGAAATAGTATTAAAGGTTTCCATTTTGTACCAATTAAATTCATTGTATAATTTAACGGACATTTATTATCTTTTATCAAATTTAATATATATAATATTGATTATTAATATTTTACTCGTTTAGGTAACTATACTACTTTTAGGTAAGTTATTGCCTATTATGCAAATATAGAGTAATTTTACAGTCTAAAATATAACGTAATGACAACTACTAAAAATTATCCTAAATCATTCTCTCATATAGGGCTTACGGTTCCTGATATAAAAGCAGCTGTAAAATTTTATTCGGAAGTAATGGGTTGGTACATAATTATGGAGCCTTCCGTAGTTAAAAAAGAAAAAGAAACAGCTATTGGCCAAATGTGTATTGATGTATTTGGTAACGATTGGACGCAATTCGAAATTGCTCATTTATCTACTGCTGATGGTATTGGTATCGAATTATTTTCTTTTGCTGATGGTATTAAAGAAGCTCCAGAGTTTAATCCTTTTAATACGGGTTTATTTCATTTTTGTGTTCAAGACACTAACATTGAAGAACTTATTAATAAAATAGTGGCTTATGGCGGAAAACAAAGAATGCCAATTAGAGAGTATTACCCAGATAATAAACCATTTAAAATGTGCTATGTTGAAGATCCTTTTGGAATTGTATTTGAAATCTATACGCATAGTTATGAACTTACATATTCTTCGGGAGCGTATACAAAATAAAGTTCACTATAGTAACTAATCCTCTTTAACTAAAAATATATCTAACACTAGTAATATATGTAATTCATATATAGTTTAAAGCATTGCGCTATAGATACTTCTCAAAAATTAAATATAAAAAAAATTTAAAAACTAAAGCCAAAACTGCCTGTTACACCAAATGGTCGAGCGTCTGGTGTATCTAAATAATTACCTCTAAAGTTAAAATCGATACGTAATATTTTAAAAATATTACCAACACCAACACTGTATTCATAATACATTTCATCGTTTGGTGCAATTAAAGGAGTTTCTACAGGATTTCCAGTCGTATTGAGGGCAATGTTTTCTTGTGAGATATCTCCCCAAACGCCACGAACTCCTACTATTGCTCTTAAATTGTATTTTTTTAAGAATGGAATTCGAGAAAAAACTCGTCCGTTAAAATTATGTTCTAAATGTAAAGATGTGTAAGTATCGGTAACAAACTCATAAAAATCTAACTGCGGAAATGTGTTATAAATAGAAAAGTAAGATTGATTTCCTGGCACAACACTTAATAAAGCCAATGGTACTTCTCCAAAGGTTTTACCTGCCTCAATTGTGGTAGTTAAACGTCCAAATCCTCCAACTTGCCAAGGTTGTATGTAGGAGAACTGCACTTTAGTATAATCAAAATCGCCATTAAAGAAAACTTTATCACCTCGAGTAACTTGCGCAAATAAGCTTGCGAAACCATCATTAGCTGTACGACGTTCTACACCAAAACCTGTCATTTTTCGCTTCGGAAAATAAGATAAAGACAATGCTGTTTCGTACTGCTTAACTTCCGAAGAAATTCCGGTAGGAGAATCAGGATCATTATAATCTAAACTAAAGGTTGGTGATGCAGATTTTAATGTTCTGTATGTTCCGCTAGTTCTTATTATAAAATTTCTACTAGGTTCTATCTCTAATGCTAAGGTGGTTAAATTTACACTTGTAAGTTTATCGTTTATACTGGTTCCAACAACTGCAGATGATGCCAAACTTCGACCTAAAACATCTGTTGAGGCTGTTAGGTTCGCACCTATTTGTTCTACATCTCTACGGTTTCCTCCAGAAATTATTAACCGATTTTTTTTATCTAATAACCACTTACCAGAAATACCATACTTAAACTTATCATCTTTAAAACCATAAGCTAAAAAACCTTCTACTCTCCAAATATCGTTGGGCCCAAAATATGTTCGTCCTCCTGCTCTAATACGCGTACCTTCTACTTCATTAGATCCAAAGACAGAAAAGACGGGACCAATATCTAAATTGAGGCTTGGTACTTCTATATAACCTGAGGCTAGTATACTTCCAATATTATATAGTCTTTTAAACTTTTTAACGGTCTTTAAAGTGTCTAACATTTTATAAACACCTTTCTCGTCATTATTTAAAGACTCCATTCTATTACGTTCCCAAAAATCATCATCTCGATTAAATGCGTCTTCGTCATAACTGTAAACCTCTAAATCATAAAATTCATCGTCCTTAGGTTTATTAAATTCGTAGTTATCGTATAGAGTAGTTCTTTTTCCGTAGACACCTCGAGACTTTTCCTTTTTATTTAGAACAAAATCAGAAAGCATATAATCTCGCTTTATTAAAAAGAGTGTATCATTAATAACCTCAAACTCTTGCTCTATATAAATTTCTTTAACCCAGTTAATATTAGCACTTTTTGAAGCTTGGAGATTTATATCCTTTATAGCATAAGTAGAATCGTTAACCCAAAAATCTCCCTTAAAAGTTAATTCATTTTTACGTCTTGGATAGTAAATAATGTTATAACACCATTTATTATCTATAAATGCACTATCAGATAATACGTAGTTATAGGTTTGTATTCCTGTTTTTGATAACGGACTCACAAAACTTTTATCAAAAAACTTTAAATAATTATCATAAATATTAAAGTCTGAATACAGGTCATCAATAAAACCAATAATAGTTTGGTTATTGCTAAAACCTGAATTTTTATTTCCTTTTAAATCTTCTTTTTCCTTTTTTAATATATTGTCTCCATAGACCTTACTCGCTGCCTCATTTATAAAAATAGGTAAGTAGGTTTTACCTGTAATATTAGAGGTATCTACTTCTTCAAAAACAAACTCCATACCTTTAAAGAGCTTACTTTTTATAAGTGCACTATCTATGGTATTAAGGTCAAACTCAACTTTCTCGTACTTATCATACTCGTATTGTTTAAATTGTTTTAAACCATTGCTGCGTTTACGTTCCCAGATTTTCTTTAAAATTCTTATTGCTGGATTTTCTGATGCTTTTTTAGATTGCTTGCCAGAGACTATAACCACCTCATCTAAGGCTCCTGCTTCTTCTTTTAGTACAAATTTTAAATCGTAGTTTACTTTACCTTCTAGCTTTATTTCTTGAAGTTCGTATCCCAAAAATGAGACTACTAAGGTTTGCCAAGTATTATTAGATTCTAAATAAAAACGACCATCCTCGTTAGATATCGTACCTTCTGTAGAGCCTTTAAAAAGTATGTTGGCAAATGCGACAGGCTCATTAAACTCATCATAAACGTAACCACTTACTTTGGTTTGCGCGAAGGTTTGAACGATTCCGAAGAATAAAAATAAAATAAGGAGCTTCTTTTTCATCAATATTGCTATTTGCAATTTAATTTATATTTAGAATTAGTTTCACTTAGTCGAAAAATAAACTGTAACCTAATTTTAAATAGTTGTTATTAATCAAAAAACTTCATCAACAATCGTGCTAATGAAGTTTTTATAACGTAAAATATACGTTTATATGTTATTTGTACATGACTTTATTTACTGCTTTAATAACTTCTTTGTAGTCTGGTAACCACTCTGCTAGTAAAACTGGAGAATAAGGTGCAGGTGTATCTGCTGTGTTAATTTTTACAATTGGTGCATCTAAATAATCAAATGCTTCAGATTGTACTAAATATGTAATTTCTGTTGAGACATTTCCAAAAGGCCAAGCCTCTTCTAAAACGACAAGTCTATTTGTTTTTTTAACTGAAGTTAAAATAGCTGCTCTATCTAAAGGTCGTACTGTTCTTAAATCAATGATTTCACAAGACACACCATCTTTCTCTAATTCTTCGGCAGCTTTATAGGCTTCTTTGATAATTTTTCCGAAAGAAACGATAGTAACATCTGTACCTTCTCTTCTAATTTCGGCAACTCCAAGTGGGATTGTATATTCTCCTTCTGGCACTTCGCCTTTATCTCCATACATTTGCTCGCTCTCCATAAAAATAACGGGATCATCGTCACGAATTGCAGATTTTAATAATCCTTTTGCATCATAAGGGGTTGATGGTACAACTACTTTTAAACCAGGTGTGTTTGCAAACCAGTTCTCAAATGCTTGAGAGTGTGTTGCTCCAAGTTGACCTGCAGATGCTGTAGGACCACGAAAAACAATTGGGCATTTAAATTGCCCACCAGACATTTGTCTAATTTTTGCAGCATTATTAATAATTTGGTCAATACCAACTAAAGAGAAGTTAAATGTCATGTACTCAACAATAGGACGATTACCTGTCATTGTAGATCCAATTGCGATACCAGCAAAACCAAGTTCGGCAATTGGTGTATCAATAACACGTTTTGCTCCAAACTCATCTAACATTCCTTTAGAAGCTTTGTAAGCTCCGTTATATTCTGCAACTTCCTCACCCATTAAATAAATGCTTTCATCTCTGCGCATTTCTTCGCTCATGGCCTCACAAATTGCTTCTCTAAATTGAATTGTCTTCATGTATTATTTTTTTACGAATAACAAAAGTAAGAATTATTGATAATAAAACACCAAAAAAATAAGGTTGAAAAGAGATTCTAACCTAAGCCAACAACACAAATATTACTTTTTTTGTATTTAATGCTGAAATAGACAAGACCAAATTAATTATTAATGAAATAAACATTGAATTATTCGTAATTTAGCCAAGAATTTATGCGATATTCATACTAGATGAGGATTAAAATCGATTTTTAACAAAATTTATTATGCACGCATAGTAAAATTAAAATTTTATAATTATCTTCGTAAACTCAATTTTTTAAACTAAAACATAATTTAAAATGAAGAAAAACATACTCTTTATCTGTCTCGTATTATTCTTATTCACCAAAGGATTTTCTCAAGATAAAAAAGTTGCTGTAGTAAGTTTTTATGGCGATAAAATTATAGGTTTTAGTGAGCTTGGTTTAGGAGGTGAAGAATTGCTAACAAGCGTTTTAAAATTAAGGGATAATCCAGATTTTGATTTAAAACCAATAATGGATCAATTTCATGAAGAATTTTTTGACACCTATTCTAAGAAATTCCCATTTGAGTTATTAGATGAAGAAACTGTAACTAGCAATGAAGACTATATTGCTTTTACTCCAAAATACGAAAAAAGTGAAGATGAGCTTAAACGTTACATCGTACACGATGGCTATAAATATATTCATGAGGGCTTTATGGGACAAGCTAATGAAGTTGCAACAGCAGCTATGTTTAGCGACCTGGCAGATGGAGTAATGTTTGTAGAAATCCATTTTGAACTCACCAAAGGTTTTGGTATTGGTGGCACTGCAACTGTAAAGATGAGAGCTTATGCTAGAATAGCTCTATATGATAAATCTGGGAAAAAAGTATTTGCCATAAAAGAAGGTGCCAATTCAAAAAAGACGAGCATGATGGTTGGTGGTATCCCAGTTATGTCTGTCAAAAAAATATTACCAATGTGCGAAAGCGCACTAGAGAAATTAATGAAAGACCTAGATAAGCGTCTTCCAAAAATTATTAAAAAAGCAAACAAACTATAATAAATATACACTCAAAATAATTCCATATGAAAATATTAGTATGTATTAGTCACGTACCAGATACAACATCAAAAATTAATTTTACAGATGGCGATACAAAGTTTGACACTAATGGTGTACAATTTGTAATCAACCCAAACGATGAGTTTGGTTTAACTCGTGCTATGTGGTTTAAAGAAAAACAGGGTGCCCAAGTTACGGTTGTAAACGTTGGCGGGCCAGAAACAGAACCTACATTGCGTAAAGCATTAGCAATTGGAGCAGATGAAGCTATAAGAGTCAACACACAGGCTCAAGATGGTTACCAAGTTGCTAAAGAAATTGCAAACGTTGTAAAAGAAGGTGGTTATGATTTAGTAATCGCAGGAAGAGAATCTATTGATTATAATGGAGGAATGGTTCCTGGAATGATTGCAGCAATAACAAATTCTAATTTTGTTACTAATTGTATAAGTCTAGAAGTAGATGGTACAAACGCTACTGCTATGAGAGAAATAGATGGTGGTAAAGAAACTGTTACAACAAGTTTACCATTGGTTATTGGTGGACAAAAAGGATTGGTTGAAGAAAGTGACTTGCGCATACCTAACATGAGAGGTATTATGATGGCTCGTAAAAAACCATTATCTGTTGTAGAAGCTACCAATGCAGCTGTAGAAACTAACTCAGTTAAATTTGAGAAACCTGCTCCAAAAGGTGCAGTTACATTAGTTGATCCAGATAATATTGATGAATTAATCAATTTGCTTCATAACGAAGCAAAAGCGATTTAATTAACCCTTAAAATTAAAAACATGTCAGTTTTAGTATATACAGAATCAGAACAAGGAAAATTCAAAAAAACAGCTTTTGAAGTAGCATCTTACGCTAAAGCAGTTGCAGACCAAATGGGAACAACTGTAACAGCTATAACCGTTAATGCTGGTGACACATCAGAATTAGGAAAATATGGTGTTGATAAAGTATTAAGTGTCACAAATAGCGATTTAGATAAGTTTAATGCAAAAGCATACGCAAGTGTGATAGTTGAAGCTGCTAAGCAAGAAAGTGCTAAAGTGGTTGTTTTAAGCTCTAGTGCAGACAGTAAATATCTTGCTCCTATTGTTTCAATAGGACTAGAAGCAGGTTATGCATCAAATGTAGTAGAAGCACCATCTAGCACATCTCCTTTTACAGTAAAACGTACAGCGTTTACTAATAAAGCATTTAATATGACTACCATAGATACAGATACTAAAATTATTGGCGTATCTAAAAATGCTTTCGGTTTAAAAGAATCTAGCGGAAATGCTTCTTCGGAAGATTTTTCGCCTGCAATATCAACATCTGGAGTTACAGTACAATCTGTAGATAGAGCAACAGATAAAGTTACCATTGCAGATGCCGAAATCGTAGTTTCAGGTGGTCGTGGACTTAAAGGTCCAGAAAATTGGGGAATGATAGAAGAATTAGCCGAAGTTCTAGGAGCAGCAACTGCTTGTTCTAAACCGGTTTCAGATTTAGGTTGGAGACCACACAGCGAACACGTTGGTCAAACAGGAAAACCAGTAGCATCTAACTTATATATTGCAATAGGAATTTCTGGAGCCATACAACATTTAGCAGGTATTAATTCATCTAAAGTTAAAGTTGTAATTAATACAGATCCAGAAGCACCTTTCTTTAAAGCTGCAGATTACGGTATTGTTGGTGATGCCTTTGAAGTTGTACCAACATTGATTGAAAAATTAAAGGCTTTTAAAGCTCAAAACGCATAATTTTTTATAAATTGTAGTTCCAAAAGAACTGTTTTGATTTGGTTGTTTAAACTTAAATCTGCACTTTGCAGTTGTTAAAGTCCAAATTAAAACAGTTCTTTACGTTTTCTTAATTATGAGCCTAGTTAGATTAAACATTAAAGGAATTTCATACAGCCAAACTCAAAATGGTGCGTATGCCTTAATTCTAAATGAAGTAGATGGTGATCGTAAATTACCAATAGTAATTGGTGCTTTTGAAGCCCAATCTATTGCCATTGCCTTAGAAAAAGAAATTAGACCTCCTAGACCGCTTACGCACGATTTATTTAAAAATTTCGCAGATCGTTTTGATATCGTTGTGAAACAGGTCATTATACACAAATTAGTAGATGGTGTCTTTTATTCAAGCCTTATTTGCGAACGCGATAAAATTGAAGAAATCATAGATGCACGTACTAGTGATGCAATTGCTCTGGCTCTTCGATTTAAAGCACCCATTTTTACTTATAAAAATATTTTAGATAAAGCTGGTATTTATCTTAAAGTAAATCCTAAAAAGGAAGGTGAAGAACAAGATCAAGACTCTATTCTTGTTGATGATATGGTCGTAGAAGAAATTGAAGCAAGTATCCAAGATAATTATATGGATAAATCCCTTCAAGAATTACACACACTCTTAGATGAAGCTGTTAATAACGAAGACTACGAAAAAGCTGCTAAGATTAGAGATGAAATTGACAAACGATAACAATTTTCTTATGAGACATTTTTTACTAGCTATTGCAGCTATTTTTTTTGGCACTACATTGACTTTTGGTCAAACATTAGAAAAAAATTGGCAATTTGAAACTGTAAAAAATGATTCAGGTGTTTCATTATATAATATCCAATCTACAGATGAGTTTCAACTTAAAGATGGTGAGTTTAACTACGCTATAAAATCAATTGATACTCTTGGAGATTTTTCAGGAAATTATATGTTTCAAAATAATTTATTAGTTCTCTATTATGATACACCTTTAGAAAAAATAGAACGCTATAAAATTTCAGAATTAACAGATTCTACACTAATTTTTTCTAACAAACTTAAGAGCTTTAGTTTTAAATCTGCATCAGATGCTGTTGTAGCTACAGAAGCTAACGATGGTGTTACTGGAAGCATAATACCAAGTCAAGGTTTTTCAATGAACAGTTTATGGAGAGGCGTTCTAGGTATGATTTCTTTAATTTGTATTGCGTTTTTATTTAGTAGTAATCGCAAAGCAATTAACTGGAAAACTGTTGGTATTGGTTTAGCTTTTCAACTAATTATTGCAATTGGAGTGTTAAAAGTTAGCTTTATAAAAACTATTTTCGAATTTATAGGACAAGGTTTTATAGAAATTTTAAGCTACACAAAAGCAGGTAGTGAGTTTTTATTTGGAGGCATGTTAGACGTGACTTCCTTTGGGTTTATTTTCGCATTTCAAGTACTACCAACAATTATATTCTTCTCTGCATTAACCTCAGTTTTATTCTATTTAGGATTGATTCAAAGATTAGTAAAAGGCATGGGATGGTTATTATCTAAAGTCTTAGGAATTTCGGGAGCAGAGAGCTTAAGCGTTGCAGGAAATATTTTCTTAGGTCAAACCGAAGCACCATTATTAATTAAGGCTTATTTAGAAAAAATGAATAAGTCTGAAATTCTCTTAGTGATGATTGGTGGTATGGCAACCGTAGCAGGTGCTGTTCTTGCTGCGTACATTGGATTTCTAGGTGGAGAAGATGAAGCCTTACAATTGTTCTATGCAAAACATTTATTAGCAGCTTCTGTTATGGCAGCTCCTGGAGCTATTGTAATTTCTAAAATTTTATTTCCTCAAACTGAAAAGGTAAATACAGACGTTCACGTATCTCAAGAAAAAATTGGCTCAAACATCTTAGAAGCAATTGCTAATGGAACTACGGAAGGTTTAAGACTAGCTGTAAATGTAGGAGCTATGCTTCTAGTATTTGTAGCATTTATTGCCATGTTTAATGGTATCATAGGTGGTATTGCAGGTTTTGATGGTTTCACAATTGATTTTTTAAATATTAATTGGCACTTCACCTCTCTAAATGAAATTATTGCAGCAAATACACCATATGACTCATTATCCTTAGAGTTTATTTTAGGTTACCTTTTTGCGCCTTTGATGTGGTTAATTGGTGTGGCTAATGAAGATATGGCGCTTATGGGTCAACTATTAGGTATTAAATTAGCTGCGAGCGAATTTATAGGTTATATCCAATTAGCAGATCTTAAAAATGCAGCAAACGCAACGCATTTAAAATATGAGAAATCTATAATTATGGCAACATATATGCTTTGTGGTTTTGCAAACTTTGCGTCTATAGGCATCCAAATTGGTGGCATTGGCTCTTTGGCTCCTGGTCAACGTAAACAACTTTCAAAATTTGGTATAAAAGCGTTAATTGGTGGTACACTTGCATCACTAATATCTGCTACTATTGCAGGAATGATTATAGGATAATAACAAATCGCCAAAATGATTTTTTTGTCTTAAAATTATATACTTACCATAGTTAATAACTTTTAATATTATAAAGGGTTGAAATCATATAGATTCAACCTTATTTTTTATTTTTAATTTCTGAAATTTTACTTTTAATTTAAAGAAATTCCCACTTTCGAGGGAAATGTTATGAAACAATACCACGACTTAGTAAAACACGTTTTAGATCAAGGTAACGAAAAAGGAGATCGCACTGGCACAGGTACCAAAAGCGTATTTGGATATCAAATGCGATTTGATTTAAGTGAAGGGTTCCCAATGGTTACTACAAAAAAACTACACTTAAAATCTATTATTTACGAATTATTATGGTTTTTAAAAGGAGATACAAATATTAATTACCTCACCGAAAATGGCGTTAAAATTTGGAACTCTTGGGCAGATAAAAATGGAGATCTAGGTCCTGTATACGGTCACCAGTGGCGTAATTGGAATAATGATGATATTGATCAAATTAAAGAAGTAATAGAAACTTTAAAAACTAATCCTAATAGTCGTCGTATGATGGTATCTGCATGGAATCCTTCTGTTATGCCAGACACATCAAAATCATTTGACGAAAATGTTGCAAATGGTAAAGCAGCCTTACCTCCTTGTCACGCCTTTTTTCAATTTTATGTAGCTAATGGTAAATTATCGTGTCAATTATATCAACGTAGTGCAGATATATTTTTAGGAGTTCCTTTTAACATTGCCTCTTATGCATTATTTACAATGATGATGGCACAAGTTTGCGGTTATGAAGCAGGAGAATTTATACACACCTTTGGTGATGCTCATATTTATAGTAATCATATCGAACAATTAGAACTCCAATTATCTAGAGACCCTAGACCATTACCAAAAATGAAAATTAATCCTGAAGTAAAAGATATTTTTGATTTTAAATTTGAAGATTTCACTTTAGAAGATTACAATCCGCATCCACATATTAAAGGTGCTGTAGCTGTATAATTTATGATATGAAACTTACACTTTTTACACTTTGTTTATTCTTCCATTTTAGTTGTTTTTCTCAAGAAACTAATACTAAAAGCCCAGACACACTTATAGTTATAGATAAAGCTCCAGTTTATAAAAACTGTGACAAAAATATGAGTAATGCAGACCTAAAAAGATGCATGATGAGTGAATTAAACGCTCATATTGGACAAAGATTCAACACTAAAGTTGCCAGAGGCTTAGGATTACCATCTGGAGTCGTGAGAATAAAAGTGTTTTTTGATGTTAGTAAAAAAGGAAAAATAGTTAATGTAACAGCTAATGGACCACATATAAAACTTGAAAAAGAAGCCATAAGAGTTTTAAAGTCTGCATCACGTTTTAAACAACCTGGATATATTAAAGACCGTCCTGTAAATGTGTCCTATGTTATCCCAATTGCTTTTGCTTTATAAAATAAAAAGAGCTTTCAAATTTAAATTTGAAAGCTCTTTTTTTAATCTCGATAAACGTGTGATTACACGTTTAAAACACCGTTTTCTGCTCCAGCATAATCGCTCCACGCGTAAGCATCTGCTTGGTCGTCATTAACGTAAGTACCATCAACAACATATCTAAACTCATATGAGTTATCTTTTTCTAAATCTACAGTTCCCTTAAAAGTTCCGTTTTTTAATTTTTTAAGTTCAACAGCTTTTTTTTCATTCCATTCGTTGAAAGATCCTACTACTGATACTTTTTGTGCCTCCTCAGCTGGCAAAGAAAATGTTACCTTGCAAACTGGCTTGCTTTTTAAAAATTGTTTTGTAATTGCCATAATAATTATGAATTAATTTCTTAGCCAAATGTATAAAAGAAACATTGATAGTCAAATGAATATCTAACTGTAAATTAAAGAATTGTTGTTTTCTTAATAAAAGGGTATTATTATTTTGAACTATTAAATTAATGACTTCATAAATTATCATATTCACAACGCTACAACAAGTCCTTAACTACTGATTTTCATAACGTTAAACACTATATCGTTTTCGTTCAATATTAATTTCCGAAGAAAATAATAATTATAACGTTTGCGCTAAAAAGAGTAACTTTACAATTCTAAATTATGTTATTTATGTTTGGAAAAAAGAAATCAATACCACAAATAGACAAAGAGCAATTAGCGTTAATTAAGTATGCCGAAAAGCGTATTAAACAAAAACGACGTGTTTATATTCACTTTGTAGTTTTTCTAATCGGAGCTGTCTTTTTAATTGTAGCCAACACCGTTTTGGGTATTGGAAAAGACTTTACAATCGCTGGACTCAATTGGTTTGTGATAGCTATAATTTTATGGTTAGCATTTTTTATTTACCACTTTATAAGTGTTTTTATAACGCACAAATTTATGGGTAAGGATTGGGAAGATCAACAGCGCGAAACACTTGTTGCAAAACAACAAGAACGTATAGAACAATTAAAGCAACAGTTTTTAAAAGAAGAAATAGAAATTGCAAAATCTCAAGCTTTTAATGAAACCTTAATAGAAACAGCTCCAGCTGGAAAAAAAAAAGTTGAGCGCACTATAATTGTTGCTGCTGGAGAAAACAATGCAATTGGCAAAGACAATGATCTTATATGGCATTTGAGTGACGACTTAAAACGTTTTAAATCATTAACAAATGGTCACCATATTATAATGGGACGTAAAACTTTTGAGAGTTTCCCTAAACCACTACCAAATCGTACACATATAGTTATTACTCGTCAAAATAATTACAAAGCTCCAGATGGTGTCATTATTGTTAATAACATGGAAGATGCGCTAGATGCAGCTAGAAGTGATAAGCAACCTTTTATAATTGGAGGAGGTGAAATTTACAAACAGTCTATGCTCTTGGCAGATAAAATTGAAATTACGAGAGTACATCATAGTTTTCCTAATGCTGATACATTTTTTCCAGAAATTGATAAGTCTTTATGGAAAGAAATCGCCAGAAGAGAACATCCTAAAGACGATAAACATGAGTTTTCGTTTACTTTTTTAACTTATGAGAGAATTTTATAATTTTCTTTCAGAAGGATAATTAAATTTAAAATCATGCATCGTTTACTTACAATTTTAGTGTTTATATTTTTTGCACGAATGGATGCACAAAATTCTAAAGCGTATGTTATTGATGGCGTGCTTTATGATAATAAAACTTACAATATTGAATTAAATTTAGATGCTAAGTATATTTACTCGACTGCTAATCTTACAGACTCAAAAAAAATTATCGAGCTAGGCTTTCATAATAAAGATACTATTACCTTTATTACCACACAAGCGTTTAATAAACGGTCTGATAGTATAAGGAATATTCCTTCAACAGATTATATTTTAAATAACACTAATAAAACGTGGTATAAAGACAATGTTCTATATTCTGGCCCCTTTATTAATTACTATTACAATGGAATAAAAAAAAGTGAAGGAACTATTATTAATGGCAAAGTTGAAGGAGTAAGCTTTCATTATCATACTAACGGAATTATAAAGGAAAAACATAATTACAAGAACAGCTATTTCAATGGTACTCAACAATATTACTTTAACAACGGTAATATTAAAAAAAAAGGAGATTATAAAAACGGTAAAAGAATTGGGACTTGGGAAGAATACTTCATTAACGGAAATTTAAGTCTACAATATTTTTATAACAATAGTGGTGATACAACTAATGCAATAGAGTACTATTCTAATGGTAAAGTAAAAAGGAAACTTCAACCTTATATAGAATTTCAAAATATTGTGATTTATAAAGATTTTAGAGTAAATAGGGATCATTATCATCATTCAGATTATCTTCAAGGGAAAATAGAATTTCGTAAAAAAGAAATTAAACAACTACGCAAAAAACTCAACAAATTAGATAGTAAAATAAAATCCAGCATCCCTATTGACTTAGATTACTTGTATAGAGGAATTTTATATGGAGTATTAAATGACAGAGAACTTTCTATCAGAGATTTTAAAAATGCCCTAGAATTAGAACCACTTAATTATCAAGCACAATATTTATTATTAATAAGTCTTATTCATAAATATTTAGATGTATCCATAGAAAAAATTCCTGTAGATGATATTAATTATATCTGCTCGGGATTAAAAGATAGGATTAACGACCATGTCCATAAATTAGATGTGTTGTATTTAAACCAATATTATAAATACTGTGAGAACTAAATCATATGATTAAACAACTCCAACTACGTATTAATCTTCACGAAGAAGCTAAACCAAATGGGCTGCTCAATAAAGCTGCTTATGATTTGGATGTGAAATCTTCAGAAATTTCAGGAATTAAAATTCTAAGAAAGTCCATAGATGCTCGTAAGTCTAAAATCATGTTTAATTACAAGGTAGAAGTTTATATCAATGAGCCAATGCCAGACACGAATGCTTATACGTTTGATTACAAAGATGTCTCAGAAGCAAAACCAATTCATATTATAGGTTTTGGTCCTGCGGGAATGTATGCTGCCTTGCGTTGTATAGAACTTGGATTTAAACCTATAGTTTTAGAACGTGGCAAAAATGTACAAGATAGACGAAGAGATTTAAAAGCTATAAATCAAGACCATCACGTAAATGAAGATTCTAATTATTGCTTTGGCGAAGGTGGTGCAGGCACCTATAGCGACGGAAAATTATACACTAGAAGTCTTAAGCGTGGAGATGTAAGAAAAATTTTTGAAAATCTTGTTTTTCATGGTGCAACAGATCAAATCTTAGTAGATGCACATCCTCATATTGGCACAAATAAGCTCCCAAAAGTTGTAAAGAACATTCGTGAAACTATTTTAAAATTTGGAGGTGAAGTGCATTTTGAAACACGCGTAATAGATTTTAATATTAGTAACAATTCAATAAAATCGTTAACACTGCAAAATGGTAAGGAGCTAGACGTAGAACAAGTTATTTTAGCAACTGGCCATTCGGCTAGAGATATCTTTTATTTACTCCACGATAAAAATATAAAATTACAAGCAAAATCATTTGCAATGGGAGTTCGTGTAGAGCATCCTCAACAAATTATTGATGGTATTCAATACCATTGTAAAGGCGAACAAAGAGATGAACTTTTACCTGCTGCATCGTACAGTTTAGTAAATCAAGTTAACGACAGAGGTGTGTATTCTTTTTGCATGTGTCCTGGAGGTTTTATAGTGCCTGCAGCCACAGCAAATGGCGAAGTTGTTGTAAATGGCATGTCACCTTCAAAACGAAATAACGAGTACGCAAATTCAGGAATTGTTGTAGAAATTAATGCAGATAGAGACCTTTACAAATACGAAAAGCATGGCGCTTTAAAAGGTTTAGAGTATCAAAAAGATTTAGAACGTTTAGCGTTTACAGCTGGAGGAAGAAGCCAATCTGCACCTGCACAACGACTTACAGATTTTGTAGAAGGCAAACTATCTTTAGACCTCAACTCTACCTCCTATCAACCAGGATTAAAATCTGCACCAATGCATTCATTACTACCAAAATTAATTGGTAGTTCTCTTCGTAAAGGCTTTAAAGCTTTTGGAGAAAAAATGCACGGTTATTATACTGCCGAAGCCAATATTATTGGTGTAGAATCTAGAACCTCATCTCCTGTAAACATTCCTAGAAACGAAAATTTAGCACATCCCGAAATCACAAATTTGTTTCCATGCGGAGAAGGTGGTGGTTACGCTGGCGGAATCATATCTGCTGCCATGGATGGAGAGCGATGTGCAGAAGCTGCGTGTTCTTAAGTTTTTCTTCGGAAATTGGCTGTTTCAAGTAAAATAATTATTCCTATTTTTGTCCGATAAAAATTGATTTAAATGAACGCATATATTTTTCCAGGTCAAGGTGCTCAATTCTCAGGTATGGGACTTGATTTATACGAGAACTCTCCATTAGCCCAAGAGCTATTTGAAAAAGCCAATAAAATTTTAGGTTTTAACATTACAGACACTATGTTTGAAGGTTCTGCCGAAGATTTAAAAGAAACCAAGGTGACGCAACCTGCAATATTTTTGCACTCTGTGATTTTAGCCAAAACTCTTGGTGAAAATTTTAAACCAGATATGGTTGCTGGTCACTCATTAGGAGAATTTTCTGCGTTAGTTGCAGCTGGAGCATTAACTTTTGAAGATGGTTTAAAACTAGTTTCTCAACGTGCACAAGCTATGCAAAAAGCGTGTGAATTACAACCAAGTACTATGGCTGCAGTTTTAGGTCTGGACGATGATATTGTAGAAAAAGTTTGTGCTACTACAGAAGGTGTTGTAGTTGCTGCAAATTACAACTGTCCAGGTCAATTAGTAATTTCTGGAGATGTTGACGCTATCAATAAAGCATGCGAAACATTAAAAGAAGAAGGTGCTCGTCGTGCATTAGTGCTTCCTGTTGGAGGTGCTTTTCATTCTCCTTTAATGGAGCCTGCCAGAGAAGAACTGGCAGCTGCAATTGAGAACACAACATTTAGCAAACCTAATTGCCCAATATATCAAAACGTAACAGCTTCAGCGATTACTGATGAAAACGAAATTAAAGCTAATTTAATTTCTCAATTAACTGCTCCTGTTCGCTGGACCCAGTCTGTACAACAAATGATTGCAGATGGTGCAACGCATTTTACAGAAGTTGGACCTGGTAAAGTACTCCAAGGATTAGTTAAAAAAATTAATAGAGAATCAGAAACAGCATCTGCTACTCTAGAACCTAACTCATAGACTTTATGAAATTATCGAGAATTGCATTCATTATTTTAGTTATAGCCTTCAATATATTAATTGATCAAATATCTAAAGTTATGGTACGTTCAAGTTTTGCTTATGGCGAAATTAAAAACTTAATTGGAGATACGTTTGTAATGCAATATGTAGAAAATGAAGGTGCATTTTTAGGTATGGGAAGCGACATGAATCCAACTCTAAAATTAATTTTATTATTAATTCTACCTGCTTTAGTATTAGGATATCTTATATATTACATCATAACAAATACCTCGTTAGATAAGGTTAGCCTAATAGCATTTTGCTGTATTGCAGGAGGAGGAATCGCTAATGTATTTGACCGTATAGTCTTTGGGTCTGTCACAGACTTTTTTCATGTAGATTTAGGAGGTGTGTTTAGAACAGGTATATTTAATGTAGCAGATATGTCTGTTACCTTCGGTATGATTGTTTTACTTTATATGACTCTATTATCTAGAAAGAAAAATTAAATAGCATAAAAAAACCTCTTCAATTGAAGAGGTTTTTTTGTATTATTTCGCTAAACTTATACGTTCACAATCCTTAATTTCTCCATAATAAGTCTCTCGATATTTATGAAGTGTTTTGTAAGGTATACTTAAAAATTGTTTTTTAATGTATGTCACATTTGTTGACAATACACCCATTTTTTTGGTAAACCTAGCTTCGGGTTTTGTTTCTCTTTTAATAGTGATCAATTTCATTGGTTTTCATTTATCATTAGCTACAAAGTAACTAACATCTAAGAGCAAAACCAAGTTTTAAATACTAAATCATTGTTAATCAATTTGTTAAATGCAATACTCTTAACAAAAAGCAAGTTTTATTATCAAATCTATAATTGTCATCACATATAATTATGAAATTTACAATTCATTTTTATAGATTATTCCCTCTTTCATAACGAAAATAACATTTTCCATAGTAGAAATATCATTAGTTGGATCATCGTTTACAGCTATTATATCTGCTGTAAATCCCTCTTTTAATTGACCTAATTGGTTCTCCATATCTAATAACATAGCATTTGTTATAGTGGCACTTTGTAAAGAAAATATTGGTGACCAACCAGCATCAACCATATAGCGAAATTCTTTAGCATTCTCTCCATGAGGAAACACACCAGCGTCTGTACCAAATGCAATAGGTACATTTTCGCTAATTACCATTGCTATAGTTTTATCCAGTACTGCCATAGTACTTGTTATTTTAGGAATTATCACTGCAGGATAGTAATTTGGAATCTTTGCTTTTTCTTCAACATAACGTCCAGCAGATAAAGTTGGTACCATATAACAATTATTTTGTTTCATTAAGGTAGCTACTTCTTTGTCCATAAATGAACCATGTTCTATAGTTTGAACTCCAGCTATAACAGCGCGTTTCATGCCTTCTTTACCGTGAGCGTGGGCAGCTACATTCATTCCGTATTCTTTAGCAGTTTTTACAATCTCATTAACTTCCTCTTGGGTAAATTGAGCATTTGCACCGTTTTTAGCAACACTTAAAACGCCACCTGTTGCTGTAATCTTTATGAGGTCTGCACCATTTTTATAGCGTTGCCTTACTGCCTTTCTAGCATCTTCAGGACTATTTATTACACCTTCTGCAGGTCCAGGATTTCCCATTAAATCTTTTCTCATTCCATTTGTTGGGTCTGCATGTCCTCCTGTGGTTCCAATTGCTTTTTCGGCAGTAAAAATTCGTGGCCCTGGTACTCTTTTTGCTGCAATAGCATTACGCAATGCTACATTTACACCACTTCCTCCTAAATCTCGCACTGTTGTAAAACCAGCCATTAGTGTTCTCTTGGCAATTTCAGCAGATTTAAATGCAACATCTGCCTCATTTTTTGTAAATGTTTCTAAATATTTTGTTGGACTAGTTTCGCTTTCAATATGAACATGCATATCTATTAATCCAGGCATTACTGTTTTTGATTTTAGATCAATTATTTTATCTTCGGAAGTCTTTCCGTTTACATACCCATTTTCAATCGAAATAATTTTATCTCCAGAAATAATAATCGTTTTTTCTGTTAATACAGTTCCATTTTTTGTGTCTATCACTTTTCCGCAGTGCAAATAGGTATTTTGTCCAGTTACTGAAATGGTCAGTAAAAGGATTAAAAATTGTATTACGCTTTTCATTATATAGGGTTTATAAGTTTCTAATTTTCTGTTCCCATTTCCATGCAGATTGCATTGCGTCTTCAAGAGATGAGTTGGCTTTCCAACCTAAAACAGTATTGGCTCGCGTGGTATTTGCGTATGCTGAAACAACATCACCTTTGCGCCTAGGAGCAAATTTGTAATTTAATGACGAATTAGATACTTTTTCAAAAGCATTAATTACTTCTAAAACGGTACTTCCTACTCCTGTACCTACATTAAATGTTTCAAAATTTGAATCGTTTTTACGATTTAATAATCGCTGTAAAGCGATTACATGCGCTTTTGCTAAGTCTACAACATGAATGTAATCTCTTACACATGTCCCGTCTGACGTAGGATAATCATCACCAAATACAGACAGACAATCTCGCAGGCCAGCACCAGTTTGAGTAATATAAGGCACCAAGTTTTGTGGCACACCTATAGGTAATTCTCCAATATTTGCACTTGGGTGTGCACCAATAGGATTAAAATATCTCAACGCTATTGCATTAAGATTTGAGTTTACCTTACAAGTGTCTACAATAATTTCTTCACCAATTTGTTTGGTGTTACCGTAAGGAGATTCTGCTGGTTTTACAGGAGCGCTTTCAGTAATTGGCATTGTATCTGCCTGACCGTAAACGGTACATGACGAACTAAAAATGAAATTCGATTCTTGTAAATCTAATACTTCTTTGAGCATATAGATAAGTGTATTCAAATTGTTTTCGTAGTATAGTAAGGGATTCTCTACACTTTCTCCTACAGCTTTACTTGCTGCAAAATGAATAACACCAGAAATATCATTGTGTGCTTTAAAAAAGTCTTCAACAGACGATTTTATTTTTAAATCTATTTTCTCAAAAATGGGTTTTTTATTAGTAATAGACGTTATACCTTCTAAAACAGTTTCTGAAGAATTAGATAAATCATCAATTATTACAACCTCAAATCCTTCATTTTGGAGTTCTACAACTGTATGAGAACCAATAAAACCTAGTCCACCAGTTACAAGAATTTTTTTCATATTATGAATTAACAAAGTTTATAACAGTAGTAGTAATAAACTCAATTTGTTCGTCATCTAACTCTGTATGCATTGGTAATGATACAACTTCTTTAACTAATTGGTTAGTAACTTTAAAATCATCTTCATTATAACGCTCATCTAAATAGGCCTTTTGCCTATGTAAAGGTATTGGATAATATACTCCACAAGGAATACCTTTTTCATTTAAATGCTTAACTAACGCATCTCGATTACTATTAATAATTCTAAGTGTATATTGATGAAACACATGACAATCGCAAGTATCACAAATACCAGAACACACGTCTTTACCCGTAGGAATAATAATATTAGCTTGATCCTTAAAAGCAAAATTGTAAGCTCTTGCAGCTTTTTGTCTAGCTCTATTATAAGCGTCTAATTTTTTTAATTTAATATCTAAAATTGCTGCTTGTATAGAATCTAACCTAGAATTAACACCAACTACATCATGATGATAGCGCTCATACATACCATGATTAACAATACCTCTTATGGTATGTGCTAAGTCATCATCATTAGTAAAAATCGCACCTCCATCTCCATAACAACCTAAATTTTTCGAAGGAAAAAACGATGTTGAGGCAACATGACCAATAGTACCTGCTTTGGCTTTTTTACCATTGCTATATGTATATGTAGAACCAATGGCTTGAGCATTATCTTCTATAACAAACAAGTTATGGTCATTAGCAATTTGCATTATTGCTTCCATATTTGCGCACATACCAAATAAATGAACTGGTACTATTGCCTTTGTCTTAGGAGTAATTGCTCGTTTTATTGCATCAATATCTATATTAAAGCTTACAGGATCTACATCTACAAGAACTGGAGTTAATTGTAAAAGTGCAATAACCTCTACAGTGGCTGCAAAAGTAAAATCTGCAGTAATAACTTCATCTCCAGGCTTAAGCCCTAATCCCATCATAGCAATTTGTAAAGCATCTGTTCCATTTGCACATGGGATTACATGTTTTACACCTAAATAAGATTCTAAATTTTTTTGAAACTCATGAACTCTTGGTCCATTAATGTAAGCAGTAGATTCTAAAACCTCCAAAACAGAGCTGTCTACCTCTTCTTTTATTTTGCTATATTGACCTTTAAGGTCAACCATTTGAATTTTTTTCATATGAAACGAATTTACGAAATTCATTAGCATTAAGCAACGAAATTATTTCAAAGAACAGTATTTTAGCACGAATAATAGAAATTAATCTGTGTACAATTTAGGCATTTATATACTTTCAATTTTTTTAAAGATTATTACTCCTTTTAATTCTAAAATTAAATTAGGTATTGATGGTAGGAAGCAAACATTTGATATACTGAGTAAAAACATAAATGAAACTGACAAGACAATCTGGTTTCATTGTGCATCACTAGGAGAATACGAACAAGGACTTCCTGTGTTTGAACACATCAGACAAACCTATCTAGACCATAAAATAATTTTAAGCTTTTTTTCGCCATCTGGTTACCAAATAAGAAAAAATACTAAAATTGCTGACGTGGTTGTCTATCTTCCTCTAGACACAAAAGCCAATGCTAAACGGTTTATAAATCTCGTTCAACCTGAGTTTACAGTATTTGTTAAATATGACATTTGGCCTAATCTATTATTAGAGTTACAGCACAAAAATCGACGAGCAATTCTAATATCGGCAGTTTTCAGAAAAAATCAACCTTATTTTAATTTCTACGGAAAAAGGCTGCGTAAAGCCTTATTTGCTTTTGAACATATTTTTGTACAAGACAAGAAATCTAAAACTCTACTAAAAACTATAAATTACCACACTGTTAGCGTTGCTGGAGACACGAGATATGATAGAGTATCTAATCAAATAGAACAAAATAACAAGCTTAATTTTATTTCAGAATTTAAAAACAATAGTACTTGTATCGTCATTGGAAGTTCGTGGGAAGAAGACGAAGATATACTAGCATCATATATAAATAATAGAGCTTCAAAAGATTTAAAATTTATAATAGCACCTCATGAAGTAAATAGTAATCACATTAAATCTATAGAATCAAAACTAACAACCTCTACAATACTATATTCTAAAAAAGAGGGTCATAACTTAAGCAATTTTAATGTTTTTATAATTGACACAGTTGGCTTACTTTCTAAAATATATAGTTATGCAGAAATAGCATATGTTGGTGGTGCCATGGGCAAAACAGGGCTACACAATATATTAGAACCCTCTACATTTGGTATTCCAGTGGTTATTGGTAAAAACTACAAAAAGTTTCCAGAAGCATTTGCAATGATTAAAGATGCTGGTGTTTTATCTGTTGCAAATGAAACCCAATTAGCTAACACATTTGATAGCCTTTTAACAGACAATCATTATAGAATTTCACTAGGCGATAAAAATTTAAATTTTATAAGAGAAAGTAAAGGAGCTGTAGTCCAAATTATGAACTACATACGTATATAGTGCAATGATTAAAAAGTAACCTGTTTTTATAAATGTTAAAATTTTATATAAATATTCAATTTAAGTTACTAATTTTGAACATTAACAATAATTAACACTAAAACTATTACAATGAAAAAATTAATTTTAAACATCGCGTTGGTATTGGCACTTGTTGTGTCTGTAACATCTTGTAGAGAAACAAAAGAGGGTGCAGATAACGCTGCAGATGCGATTGAAAATGCTGTTGAAGAAACTGGAGACGCTATAGAAGATGCTGCTGAAGCAACTGGCGATGCTATAGAAGAAGGCGTTGACAGTATGAAAGAAGGAGCTGAAGATGCTGCTGAAGCTACAGAAGAAACATTAGACTCTACAGGAAATGCTATTAAAGAAGGTGCTCAAAACGTTAAAGATGGCGCTAAAGAAATGGCTAATAATGTAAAAGAAGCTATTAATGAAACGGTTGATAATGCAAAGACTGAAGGAGCAAAAACGTTAGACAAAGCATCTAACAAATTAAAAAGTAACTAATTAACACTATTTATAAAATGAAAAAATCAATTTTAAACATAGCATTAGCTTTAGCTCTTGTTGTTTCTGTTTCTTCTTGTAGAGAAACTAAAGAAGGTACAGATAACGCTGCAGATGCTATAGAAAACGCTGCAGAAGAAACTGAAGAAGCTACAGAAGGTGCATTAGAAAAAGCTGGAAAAGCAATTGATAATGCAGTTGAAGAAACTAAAGAAGCTGGTGAAGCTACAGAAGAAGCAGTTGAAGAAGTGACTGGTGATGATAACTAGTCTATCATTAAGTATATTATTAAGGTCTGATGAAAATCAGACCTTTTTTTTGTGCATGCTTTTTATGCGTTACTAATTAACTTTTTTAAAATTATTGAATTGTCTGCATCCAGACGCATATTAAAACATGGAAAAAATTAATTTTATAGCCTAGACAGCTAATTTAATTTTGAAAATTTTGACCAACTACGCGTACTAGGAAACTATTTAAAACCAAAAAAGTCGAAACTTTCGTTTCGACTTTTCATCTGTACTGAAGACGGGACTTGAACCCGTACGTCCCAGGGGACATTGGATTTTAAGTCCAACGTGTCTACCAATTCCACCACTTCAGCATTTAGTCGCATGACTAAAAATTGGTATATTATATTTTTACTAGTTGTAGAGCGAAAGACGGGATTTGAACCCGCGACCCTCACCTTGGCAAGGTGATGCTCTACCCCTGAGCTACTTTCGCATTATAGCAATTATTTATATGAACGTTTGTAGTAATTGCGAGGGCAAATTTAAGATTTTTCTTAGAAAAGCAAAGCCTTTTATTGAAAAAAATAAACTTTTTTTATGCACGCTTCTTTTTCAGCAACATACGTTTAATTTCATTGAGTTTCATAAGTGCCTCAACTGGTGTTAATGTATCAATATCTATATTAACTATCTCTTCTTTTATTTGCTCCAGTAAAGGATCGTCTAAATTAAAGAAACTTAGTTGCATCTCATCATTCAAGGTTTTAACTTTATCTGTTAATTCTTCGGTTGAGTGTGATTTTTCTAATTGAGTGAGAATTTTATTAGCGCGATGTATCACTTGTTGTGGCATACCTGCCATTTTAGCTACATGGATACCAAAGGAATGATTACTTCCACCTGCAACTAATTTCCGAAGAAATAAAACATTATCTTTTAATTCTTTGACAGATACATTAAAATTTTTGATACGATTAAACGTTTCAGACATTTCATTAAGCTCATGATAATGCGTAGCAAATAAGGTTTTAGCTTTACTTGGATGCTCGTGCAAATATTCACTAATAGCCCAAGCGATAGAAATACCATCGTAAGTGCTGGTACCACGACCAATTTCATCTAGTAGCACTAAACTTCTATCTGAGATGTTATTCAAAATAGATGCAGTTTCATTCATCTCAACCATAAAGGTAGATTCTCCCATTGAGATATTATCACTAGCGCCTACTCTTGTAAAAATCTTATCGGTTAATCCTATAATTGCTGTTTCTGCAGGAACAAAACTTCCCATTTGAGCCAATAATACTATTAGAGCAGTTTGTCTTAAAATTGCCGATTTACCAGACATGTTTGGTCCTGTAATCATTATAATTTGCTGCTCTTCTCTATCTAAATAAACATCATTAGCTATATAAGGTTCTCCATGAGGTAATTGTTTCTCTATTACTGGGTGACGACCATTTTTGATATCTAACTCATAACCTTTAGTAAGTGTTGGTCTAGCATAGTTGTTTTCTACAGCTAATTGAGCAAAACCAGTTAAACAATCTAATTGTGCTATTAATACCGAGTTTTTTTGAACAGGTTGTATAAAACTAATAATCCAATTTACCAGCTCTGCAAACAACTGCTGCTCAATCATCAAAATTCGCTCTTCGGCTCCAAGAATTTTGGTTTCATATTCTTTTAATTCTTCTGTAATATAACGCTCTGCACTAACAAGGGTTTGTTTTCTTATCCACTCATCAGGCACTTTATCTTTATGTGTATGACGCACTTCTATATAATAACCAAACACATTATTAGAGGCTATTTTAAGTGATGTAATGCCTGTGCGTTCACTTTCGCGCTCAAGCATTTTATCGAGATAATCTTTTCCTGAGGCAGATAAATCTCTGAGTTCTTTTAATTCCGAAGAAAAATCTGAAGAAATCGTGTTACCTTTTAAAATATTTACGGGTGCTTCTTCATTTAAAGTTGCTTTAATTCTCGTACGCAAAGCTTCACATGCATCTAATTGGTCTCCTAAATGTTGTAATGCTTTATTTTTTGTGTTTTGTGCTAACGCTTTAATAGGCACTATAGCTTCTAAAGCATTTTTGAGTTGAATAACTTCTCGAGGTGTAATTTTAACTGTCGCAACCTTAGAAATTAGTCGCTCTATATCGCCAATTCGTTTTAATTGTTGCTGAAATTTGCCCAACATCACAGCATCGCTTTTAACATACTCAACTACGTCATGACGGTCATTAATTTGCGACATATTAACAAGTGGCAACGCCAACCAACGTTTGAGTAAACGTCCACCCATTGGCGAAATTGTTTTATCTATGACATCAACTAAGGTAACTGCATTTTGATTAGTAGATTGATACAGCTCTAAATTTTTAATCGTAAAACGATCCATCCAAACATGCTCGCCTTTTGTTAAGCGTTGAATAGACGTGATGTGTTGTAATTTATGATGTTGCGTTTCTCCTAAATAATGTAAAATGGCACCAGAGGCTACGATACCTTCGTACAAATCATCAATTCCAAAACCTTTTAACGACTTGGTATTAAATTGTTTTAAGAGCGTTTCGTTTGCATAATCATCTTGAAACACCCAATCTTCTAAATAAAAGGCATGAAAATCATTACCAAAAGCCTCATTATATTTTTTGCGGTTAGGTTTTGACACCAACACCTCACTCGGTCTAAAGTTTTGAAGTAACTTATCTACATACTCACTATTGCCTTGTGAGATAAAAAATTCTCCTGTAGACACGTCTAAAAATGAAACGCCAACACTATTAAAAACAGTACCATTAGATTGTGATGCAGAACTTGTTGACGGAAAATAAACTGCAGCCAAAAAGTTATTTGTTTTAGAGTGTAAGATGTCATCATTAAGTGCAACTCCAGGTGTTACCAACTCTGTTACACCACGTTTAACAATGTTTTTAGTAAGTTTTGGGTCTTCTAATTGATCACAAATAGCAACACGCTCACCTGCTTTTACCAACTTTGGTAAATAGGTGTTTAATGAATGATGAGGAAAACCTGCCAGCTCAATTTCACTCTCACTTCCTGCACCTCTTTTAGTTAAAATTATATCTAAAATTTTAGATGCCTTAATAGCATCTTCTCCAAAGGTTTCATAAAAATCACCTACTCTAAATAATAATAATGCATCAGGATATTTTACCTTGATGGCATTATATTGTTTCATTAAAGGGGTTACTTTTTTTGCTTTTTTAGCCAAGTTGCTTCTATTTTTTAAATTATGAAGTGATTTAAGCTTTTTTCATCTGTGAGAAAAACTGCTTTTTTTCCCACTTTTTATCTTTTGTAATTTCCGTAGCGATGCTATGCAAATAAAAAAAATCTTCAATTGGTCAAAAAATCAATAATTTCTACTTAAACGTTAAAAGTTTAAATCACTTCCTTGTATTTTTACTGCGGAAATTCTCAAAACCGTAAGATTGCTAAAGTACTTATATTTTGATGTTTTCTGAAATGTGAAACCTAGAAGTTATCTACAATTGTTGGTAGATTTCAACAATATTAGATTCTCTTTTTAATGGGAACTACAAATTAAAACCTGTGATGCGTAAATTAAAAAATAGTGAGCTCGATAGATTAAATATCGATGAATTTAAACAAGCCAAAAAAACACCAATTATTATTATTCTTGATAATATTAGAAGTTTAAATAACATTGGCTCTGTTTTTAGAACGAGTGATGCTTTTTTGGTTGAAAAAATTTATCTCTGCGGAATCACAGCTACACCTCCACACAACGATATTAGAAAAACCGCTTTAGGAAGTACCGAAACTGTAGATTGGGAATATGCTGAAAACACAATAGATGTAGTTAACAAACTAAAATTAGATAACATTAAAGTTATTTCTATTGAACAAGCAGAACGTGCAACAATGCTCGATACATTTCAACCTATAGCAAATCAAAAATATGCTTTGGTTTTTGGTAATGAGGTAAAAGGTGTGTCTCAAAATGTTGTAGATGCCAGTGATATTGTTATAGAAATCCCTCAATTTGGTACGAAGCATTCACTAAATATTTCTGTGAGCTGTGGTGTTGTGGTTTGGGATTTATTTAGCAAGATTAAAATATAAGCTACTCTCCGCAAACCTGACTTAAAACCCATAAATAATCTGCGCGATTATTCACGAAATCACGCTCTGAAATATCGATGATTTTTACGTTGAGCTCACTTTGATTTTTTAAGAAATCTAGATAGCCTGAGTTGATTTTCTCAAGATACTCATCATCTATATTTTGCTCGTAATCTCGTCCGCGTTTTTTAATATTCTCTTGAAGTCGTTGTGTGTTTTGATATAAATAGACATACAAATCTGGCTTGGCGATATCTTTATACATTAAATAGAAGAGTTTACGATAGAGTTTAAACTCATCTTCTGGTAACGTAATTTTTGAAAATATTAATGATTTATAAATATCATAGTCACTTACCATAAAGTCTTTAAATAAATCTAACTGCGAGAGATCATCACTAATTTGTTGATAGCGATCTGCAAGAAAAGACATTTCTAAAGTAAAAGCATAACGTTGTGGCTCTTCATAAAACTTAGGAAGAAATGCATTATCTGCAAAACGCTCTAAAATAAGTTTAGCATTAAAATCATTGGAGATTTGATGTGCCAAACTTGTTTTGCCTGCACCAATATTACCTTCTATGGCTATGTAGTTATATTTAGAAAAATCAAATTGTTTTGCTGGATTTTTTAACCAAATATTAATAGCTTCTACCTCACTAGTATCTGTACATGCGTTCAAAAGTTCTTCAACCGTTTTTTCTAATTGAGGATGCTTCAATTTTGATGCAATATCTTGTAATGGCTTAAGAACAAATTTTCGTTTTTGTAGCTGAGCGTGTGGTATGTTTAAATTTTTAGTGGTAATAATATCACAATCAAAAAACAAGATATCTAAATCTATAGTTCTAGATTGATAGCCATCTGTTTGAGAGCGCTCACGACCTAAACTTTTTTCTATTTGCTGGAGTTTACCTAATATTTCTTCAGCAGTAAAATTAGATTCTACATAAATACACGTGTTTAGAAAATCATCGCCATCAAAACCAAAGGCTGGTGTATTATATACTTTTGCGATAGCGTTAATTTTACCTATTTGAGTAAAAACAGCATCTACAGCATCTTGCAGATATTTTAATCTGTCGCCTTTATTGCTTCCAAGAGCGATGTAAATGTGATGGATAGAATTCATATTAAGATGTCAAAATAATGAAAAGAATTTCGTTTTAACGTATATTTACACCAAGTATTTATTCACAATTTATGACCATAAAAGATAAACTTGCTGCTCAAAAAATCTATTTATTTCTTGCTGCACTGTTTATCACGTCTTTGGTGGTTTCTAATTTAATTTTTCAAAAATTTTTTTATTGGTACCCTTTTGATGTCGAAGTTTTTGGTTCTAAGCTATTTGAGATTTCGGTAGGTATTTTACCATACCCTATTACGTTTCTTATTACAGATTTAATTAGTGAGATTTACGGAAAAAAGCGAGCAAACCAAGTCGTAATCGCAGGTATTTTTGCTTCGGTATTTTCTCTGCTCATTATTTGGGCTGCAGATAGTGTACCTGCAATACCAAACTCTCCAATACAAGATTCTCTATTTACAAAAGTTTTTGGCAACTCTGTTATTGCTGTATTTGCAAGCATGAGTGCCTATTTGTTTGCTCAATTTATTGATATACAAGTTTATCATTTCTGGAAAAAATTAACTCAAGGCAAGCATTTATGGCTAAGAAATAATTTTTCTACCTGGTTCTCACAGTTTATAGATACATTCTCGGTGGTGTTTTTATTGTGTATATTCGAAATCATCCCTTGGGAGAGCTTTAAAGGCTTACTTATAAGTGGTTTTTTGTTTAAAGTTCTTGTTGCCTTTTTTGACACTCCATTTTTATATTTAGGCGTGCACTTGTTTAGAAAACGCTTTAATTTAAAAGTTAATGAAGAGATTGAGCTAATCTAACAGGCAAACAATCTCATCATATGGGTTAAAGTTTTATTAAACTTTTGCTTTTATTGAGCCTAAATTCTATTCTAGACGTATATATTAAACTAACTAATCGTGTTTTTGCATGATTGCGAAACCGAAAATATAAGACATGAAAAAAGTATTAAAAATAATAGGTATTACAGTAGTAATAATATTAGCACTATTAGTAGCTATTCCTTTTGCTTTTCAAGGTAAAATAAAGGACATGGTTAAAAATTTAATGAACGAGAATCTTAACGCTAAAGTTGAGTTTAGTGACGTAAGTTTGAGCTTTATTCGCAGTTTTCCGCAAGCTCACGTTACTGTTAAAGATTTAGTCATCACTAACTTTAAGCCTTTTGAAGGCGAAACTTTTGTCTCAGCAAAAAATATTGCTTTTGATATGTCTATTAAAGAAGTATTTAAAAGTGCTAGTGACGATCCTATTATTGTAAACTCTATTACCGTTGACGAAGCGCTTTTAACTTTAAAAACCGATGCTTTAGGAAATAACAATTATGATATTACTAAAGAAAATGAAAACGCTCAAAACATAGCAGATACGTCTGCTGGTTTTGCTTTTGACATCAAAGATTATGGTATCAATAAAAGTGCACTAACTTACATTGACGAGAAAACGAATACAAAAATATACGTTACAGAGCTTAACCATACTGGTAATGGAACATTTTCAGAAGAAAAATCACAATTAGACACAAAAACAAATGCTAATGTGAGTATGAGTATTGATAGTACCGAGTATCTCAATCAAAATACCATAAAACTAGATGCCCTTATAGGAATGAATCTTAAGGAGCAAAAATACACTTTTATGGAGAACAAGGGCTACATCAATCAATTACCATTAGTATTTAATGGTTATGTTCAACAATTAGAAGATGGCCAAGAGATAGATATAACTTTTGAAAATCCAGAGTCTTCTTTTAAAGATTTTCTCGCTGTAATTCCAGAAGCTTACTCAAAGAGTATAGAAAATGTTGAGACAACTGGCGATTTTAAAGTTAATGGTATTGTGAAAGGAAAAATTTCCGAAGAAACCATTCCTACCCTAGATATTAATATCTCATCAAATAACGCATCATTTAAGTATCCTGATTTACCTAAAAAGGTTAGTAATATTAATATAAATACTGCTATTAAAAATACAACTGGAAATATTGATGACACCTTTATAGATATTAAAACTCTTAACTTTAAAATAGACGAAGATGTTTTTAAAGCCAACGCTTTAATTAAAAATTTAACCAAAAACATGCTTGTTAACGCCAATATAGACGGTACTCTAAACTTGGCTAATATAACAAAAGCGTATCCTATTGATTTTGACAAAGAATTAAGCGGAATTTTAAAAGGTAAAATAAACACATCTTTTGACATGAATGCTATAGAAACCAACGCATACGAGCGTATTAAAAATACAGGAAGTGTTAATTTGAGTGATTTTATTTTTTCTTCGGAAGATATTGTAAATCCCATACAAATTAATAAAGCAGATATGACATTTAATCCAGGAAATGTCTCTCTTAACAGCTTTGACGCTAAAACAGGTACAAGTGATTTTAGAGCAACCGGAACAATAAAAAATTTACTTGGATTTTTATTAAGTGATAAAAAACTACAAGGCAATTTTAATCTAGACTCAAATAATTTGGTAGTTAGTGATTTTATGATTGAAGATAAAACAGCTACTACATCATCAAATAAAACGACTTCAAATGCTCAATCTTTAAAAATTCCAGATTTTTTAGATTGTACAATAAAGGCGAAAGCAAACACAGTTGTTTATGACAATTTAACTTTAAAAAATGTTGATGGTACATTATTAATAAAAGATCAAGAAGCTAATTTAACAAACCTAACATCTAATTTATTTAATGGCGTTTTAGCATTAACAGGTAAAATCTCTACAAAAACTGATATTCCAGTTTTTGACCTCAACATAGGTGCAGATGGCTTTGATATTTCGCAATCATTTAATGATTTAGATTTATTACAAAATTTAGCTCCTATTGCAAAAGCACTTCAAGGAAAACTTAATACTGTCATTAAATTACAAGGTACCTTAGGTAGTGATTTTACACCAAATTTAAATACCGTAAGTGGTGATGCATTTGCAGAGTTACTTACTACAAGTATTAATCAAAATGAAGCCTCTGTTTTAAGTAAACTAGATGGCGCTCTAGACTTTATTGATTTTAGTAAATTAGATTTAAAAGATTTAAAGGCAAAATTAGATTTTTCTAACGGACGAGTAAATGTTAAACCCTTTGATCTCAACTATAAAGATATTAATATCGTAGTTTCTGGAGGTCATGGTTTTGATAAAACGATGAATTATAATGCAGTTTTTGAGGTACCTGCTAAATACTTAGGTAGTGAAGTTAACAGGCTAATTGGTAAAATAAACGATAATGAGGTTAATAAAATTACGATACCTGTAACAGCAAATATAACAGGTAGTTATACAAGTCCGAAAATTCAAACAGATTTAACTACAGGTGTTTCTAATTTAACGAAACAATTAATAGAAATTGAAAAACAAAAATTAATAACCAAGGGTAAAGATGAACTAAAGGATGCTTTAGGCGGACTTTTAGGAGGATCTAAAAACGGAACCGCTAAAGATTCTACAACAGTAAAAACAGATACGACTAAAACTAATACTGTTTCAGAAGGTGTTAAGAGCATTTTAGGAGGACTATTAAAGAACCGTAAAAAAGAGCAAGATTCTACCAAGAAACAGTGATTTTAGTGGCCAAGTGTTAAAGTACTCTTAAAAAATCGTCTTTTTTAGCTGATTTTCATAAAGAAGATAACTTTTATTTGCTTTTGTCAAATTAAAAGTTACATTAGACTCTTGCAAACTTTTTAAAACAAGAAAGAATATATGAGGCAATTAAAGATTACCAAGCAAGTTACCAACCGTGAATCAAAATCATTAGATAAATACTTACAAGACATCAGTAAACTCCCTATGATTACTGCCGAAGAAGAAGTTGAATTAGCGCAACGTATTCGAGAAGGTGATCAAGTAGCTCTTGATAAACTCACGACAGCTAACTTACGTTTTGTAGTATCTGTTGCTAAACAATATCAAAACCAAGGACTTACACTTCCAGATTTAATTAATGAAGGAAACGCAGGATTGGTTAAAGCAGCTAAGCGTTTTGATGAAACCAGAGGTTTTAAATTTATATCTTATGCTGTTTGGTGGATTAGACAAGCAATTTTACAAGCTTTAGCAGAACAATCTCGAATAGTTAGATTACCTTTGAACAAAATTGGTTCTATTAACAAAATCAACAAAGCATTTTCGTTTTTAGAGCAAACACATCAAAGACCTCCTAGTGCTCAAGAAATTGCGCAAGAATTAGACATGACAGTTTCTGAAGTGAAACAGTCTTTGAAGAATTCTGGGAGACATTTATCAATGGATGCGCCTTTAAAAGAAGGTGAAACATCAAGTTTATATGATGTTGTTAAGTCTGGTGAATCACCAAACCCTGACATGCAATTGATGAAAGAGTCTTTAAATGTTGAAATTAATAGAGCGTTAGACACACTATCACAAAAAGAAAGTGATGTTATACGTCTTAACTTTGGATTAAGTGATGAGCCACCAATGACATTAGATGAAATTGGAGCTACTTTTGATTTAACCAGAGAGCGTGTTAGACAAATTAGAGAAAAAGGAATTAAGCGTTTACGTCAAGATTCTAAAAGTAAAATATTAAAAACGTATTTAGGATAATCTTAAATATATAACCACAAGTATTACAATGATTAAAATTTTAGTAAAAGAAGGAGAAAGCATTGAACGTGCTTTAAAACGTTACAAGAGAAAACACCGTAACGTTAAGACGATGCAAAACATACGTGAAAACCAATTTTTCACAAAGCCATCGGTAAAAAGAAGACGTGAAATTCAAAAAGCTGGATATATCCAAAACTTGAGAGACCAAGAGGATATTTAGTAGTTTTTTTGCTTTATAATATAAACGAAAGGTGTATCTATTTTAGATACGCCTTTTGTTGTTTTCTATTATCTGTAAGTTTTTCCTAAGAAAACCTACCAACCTTATATGATAATTTTATATCTGGTAGTAGGAGTTTTAGCAAGTTTTATTGGTGCCTTACCATTAGGTGCTTCTAATATTGCGGTTATCAACACGACCATAAATCATAACGCTAAACAGGCGTATAAAATTGCTTTTGCAGCTGGTATAGCAGAGGTTATACTATCTTATTATGCATTGCATTGTAATATGGTAGTAAGAGATTTTTTTGAGCGCAATATGTGGATACAAATCATGGTCATTATAGTATTAATGGCAGTGGGCAGTTTTTTCTTTTTTAAGAAGCAAAAAGAAAAGCGTTCTAAAAATAGTAGATTATTTTCTTCTAATTATGCAACTGGATTTTTATTGGGTATACTAAATCCGCCAGTACTTATCTACTGGGTTGTTGCCTTTGGTATCATCAATAATAACAACTTAATGTTATCTTTGAATTCGCCATTAATGGCACTATTTTTATTTTTTACAGGCGTGTATTTAGGCAAACTATCAACTCTATATCTTTATAGCAAATTTAGTATGTCACTAAAAAGTAAGATTGATAATGTTGGCTTAGTTATTCATAAAATTACAGGCGTATTATTAGTAGTTATTGGACTTGCACAGGCAGTCAAACTCTCGCTATAAAAAGCTAAACTAAACTAACTTTTACTACCAAACCTTCATTACTTCTCACATTAAAAACGCGATCATCTTCAAAAATGAGATATTGCCCTTTTACACCAACTAATTTACCAGTATAAGATTGCTCCTTTTCAATATTTAAACTTTTAGGTTTTAATGGGTATTTTTTAACTGGGAAGTTAATATCAGTTTCCTTATTAGACGCGATAAAATAGTCAAGTGCTTCTTCAGGAATATATTGTTTTAAGCGATCTCGCCATTCCACAAGATTTTCGTCTTCAATTTCGTTTTTAAGCATTTTACGCCAATTGGTTTTATCTGCTACATAATCTTTTAGAGCTACTTCAGTAATACCAGCGAGATAACGATTAGGCACTTCTACAATTTCTATCGCTTCATGTGCACCTTGATCTATCCAACGTGTCGGTACCTGCCCTTTTCTGGTCACTCCAACTTTAACATTACTAGAATTTGCTAAATAAACAATATGTGGCTGCAATTGCACTTTCTTTTCGTAGTCTAAATCACGGTCTTCAATATCTAAATGTGCAGTACTTAATTCTGGTCTCATAATCCAATCTCCTGCCTGCGGAATATCAAAAAAATCATCTCTACAAAACCCTTGACGGTAAATTGGTTTATCTAATCCGCATTTTAAACATTGGTGTTTTACAAACTCAATCGTTACCGTTTTATCTAGTAACTGATTCATATTCAAGAAATCATTCTCAAGTATTAAATAATATTGAATAGGATTAGCAAACTCGGTTTGCATCTTTGTTAAAACTCCTTGGTAAAACATATAAAAAAAAGTGTTATTTTTAAAACTTAAAGATAGTTCAAGAAACTTAAATAAATGCCGATTCCATTAGTAAATTCTATTGCTTCATGGTTTTTGAAAAAGCGATTTCATCAAATTGAATTGTTTTTAAAATACCCTAATGAAGTGCAAAACGAATTACTATTTCAACTCCTAGCAACTGCAAGGGATACTGAAATTGGTAAAAAACACGAATTTAGTACTATTACAAGTTATAAAACTTTTAGTGAGCGTGTTCCTATTTCTAGCTATGAAGAATACCAGGATGTTATAGAACGATCTCGTCGTGGAGAACACAATATCTTTTGGCCAAATCCTATTAAATGGTTTGCCAAATCCAGCGGAACTACAAATGCAAAAAGTAAATTTATACCAGTAAGCACAGAATCTTTAGAAGACTGTCATTATGCTGCAAGTAAAGATTTGCTATGCATGTATCTCAGTAATAACGAAGACTCGCAATTATTTACAGGTAAAAGCCTACGTCTTGGAGGTAGTAAAGAATTGTATAAAGAAAACGGTACCGCATTTGGTGATTTATCTGCCATACTAATTGATAATATGCCTTTTTGGGCAGAGTTTAGCAGCACACCAAGCAGCAAAGTATCTTTAATGAATGACTGGGAATATAAAATGCAAGCTATTGTTGACGAAACTAGAAACGAAAATGTAACTAGTCTGGCTGGAGTACCTTCATGGATGCTTGTATTATTAAACAATGTATTAGATGCAACAGGAAAAGATAGTCTTTTTGACATTTGGCCTAACTTAGAAGTCTATTTTCATGGAGGCGTAAGCTTTATACCATATGTAGATCAATACAAAGCTATATTACCAAAATCTAATTTTAGGTATTATGAAATTTATAATGCTTCGGAAGGATTTTTTGCCATACAAGACCAAAATAATAGCAGTGAGTTGTTACTTATGCTAGACTACGGGATTTTCTACGAATTTATACCTATGGATACATATGGAACGCTAGAACAAAGAGTCATCCCATTGAGCGAAGTTGAAATAGGCAAAAACTATGCAGTAATAATAACCACAAACGCAGGTCTCTGGCGCTATAAAATTGGTGACACCATTAGATTTACATCCATTAACCCTTACCGCATTAAAGTATCTGGTAGAACAAAACATCACATTAACGCCTTTGGAGAGGAATTAATTATTGAAAATGCCGAAGATGCACTTAGAGACGTTTGTAATACCACCAAGTCTGAAATTGTAGATTACACTGCTGCTCCAATATTTATGAAAGGTAAAGATAAAGGTTCTCACGAATGGCTTATAGAGTTTAAAACAGCACCAAAAGATTTAAAAACCTTTAATGAGTTGTTAGATACTAAACTTAAAACTCTAAATTCAGACTATGAAGCCAAGCGACTTAACAACATGACCTTAAATATGCCAATTGTACATATTGCCAGAGAACGTTTATTTTATGATTGGTTAAAACAGCATGATAAATTAGGTGGCCAACATAAAATACCAAGATTATCTAATAGTAGAGAGTATCTAGACGAGCTCTTAAAATTAAACACAATTATCTAGTTGATACAACGATAATTTTTGCAATTTACTTAAAATCAACGTGTTTTTATGAATTTTATCTAAAATTGATCACATTTTGAGGTCTTTAAGGTTGTTAGTGTATAGCTTTATATTATAATTAATCCCAAAATCCCCTCAAATGAAAACGCCTATCTTCAAAGCGTTTACCTTACTATTTTGTATGGTATCCTCAACGACAATTTTTAATTACAATACAACTAATAATAATCCTAATCGTATTGACGAACTCAATAAAAGCGGTTTGGAGTTTTATGTTTATGCTTCGGAAATTAACACGAAATACTCCGAAATACCTTCAACTGTATTTAAAAACAAACTGATTACCGTCTCTTCTAAAAAAATTGGAGGATTAGGTAACGGTACAGATAAATATACTAATGAACCTTTTACAGAACTTTTTTGTTTAGACATTGATGCTTATGGTTCTATTGAAAATCCTCTATTATTTTCTAGAATAATAAATACAAAAAACAACGAAGGACAACTTTCATTTACTCCAGACGAGCGCGTTATGTATTTTACGAGAAGTAATAGAGAAAATTCTAATAATTATCAATTATATAAAGCATATTTAGAAAAAGAATCTAACGGTAATTGGATTAATGAAGAAATGCTATCTATTAGCAATCAAAATTACTCTGTAGAGAATCCATTTGTATCACCAGACGGTACAGAATTATATTTTTCATCTAATATGCCAGGAACTTATGGTGGCTTTGATCTTTACGTTTCACATATTAATTTAGATGGCACGTTAGGAATCCCTATGAATCTTGGTCCAAAAATTAATACAAGATTTGATGATAAGTACCCATATTTATCAACCGATGGAAAAAAACTGTTTTTTTCTTCTAAAGGTCATAATACAATTGGTGGCTTTGATGTTTTTGTAAGTTCAATTTCCGAAGACATAAAAACACCTAGAAATCTTGGTGCAGAGGTCAATTCTAAAAATGACGAAATTGGGTTTATGTTTATAAACGAAAATCAAGGGTTTTTCTCATCAAACAAAACGGGAAAAGGTGGATTTGACATCTATCGTTTTAAATCTAATGTGATATACCAAAATCTACAAGGTATTGTTATAAATGATAAAAATGAACCATTACCAAATACTACGGTAGTGCTTTTAGACGTTAATGGTAATGAACTAGAACGCCAAATAACAGGTATTGACGCTTATTACAATTTTAAAGTTAAAGCATTTGAAAATTATTCTATAAAAGCATTGAAAGCTGGTTTCCAAAAATATGAATCTACATTTTCATCTTATAAAACCAACGCTATAATTTATAAGGAAACTTTAAAACTGTCTCGTAAAGTCACTGCTCTTAGTGAATAAAAAAAAGTTATTGATTATAATCTCGACGAATGACATTAAGTTTTTCCACACAACGAGAATTTAATAGTGTTCATCCAAAACCATAGAAAATCATTTTTTTATGATTGTAATGCACCTATATTTACGAAGTCTTAACTAAATAAGTAATACAATTTACCTAGTCAAAGACCTTAAATAGAAATAAAATTTTCAAAAATATTGTCAAGCAATATTAGTTATTAAATCCAAATAAAAAAACCACTCACGGGAAATGAGTGGTTTCTTTTTTTCTATTAATAACTGCGCCAAATTATGATACTGCTTTTAACTTTTTAAGAGTTGTCTTATTCAGTTTATCTTCGGCATAAGATTTTGTAACGTTCAATTTTTTATCATCTGAGCTAGGCATTGTAAACATAGCATCTGTTAAAATTTCTTCACAAAGTGAGCGCAAACCTCTTGCTCCTAACTTGTACTCTATAGCTTTTTTAACGATAAACTCAAGAGCACCTTCTGTAATAGTCATATCTACGTCGTCCATCTCAAAGAGTTTTTTATACTGCTTAATGATGGCATTTTTAGGCTCTGTTAAAATTGCTCTTAATGTCTTAGCATCTAAAGGATCCATAAAGGTTAATACAGGAAGACGACCAATAATTTCTGGTATTAATCCAAAATCTTTTAAATCTTTAGGTATAATATATTGCAATAAATTATCAGTATCTAGCACCTCATCATCATCATGAGCAGCTTTATAACCAATAGCAGCCATATTTAAACGCTTAGAAATCTTTTTATCTATACCATCAAAGGCTCCACCAGCTATGAATAAAATGTGCTCGGTGTTAACTTCAATAAATTTTTGATCTGGATGTTTTCTACCTCCTTTTGGTGGCACGTTAACAACGGTACCTTCTAATAACTTAAGTAAAGCTTGTTGCACACCTTCTCCAGAGACATCTCTAGTTATTGAAGGGTTATCACTTTTACGGGCTATTTTATCTATCTCATCAATAAATACAATTCCTTTTTCGGCTTTTTCTAAATTATAATCTGCTGCTTGTAGTAATCGTGTTAATATACTTTCTACATCTTCTCCAACATAACCCGCTTCTGTTAATACTGTAGCATCAACAATAGCTAATGGTACGTTTAACATTCTAGCAACTGTTTTTGCCATTAAAGTTTTACCTGTACCTGTTTCTCCCACCATTATGATATTTGATTTTTGAATTTCAATATCATCATCACTTGGTGGTTGTAATAAACGTTTGTAATGATTATAAACCGCTACAGACATTACTTTTTTGGTGTATTCTTGACCAATTATATATTCATCTAGAAATGTTTTTATCTCTTGTGGTTTTTTAAGCATTAAGTCTGAAGATAATTCTTCATTACCAGCTTGTTTAGATTCTTCTAAAACTATACCATGCGCTTGCTCGATGCAACGATCACAAATATGTGCATCTAAACCTGCAATTAATAAACTGGTTTCAGGCTTTTTCCTTCCACAAAACGAACATTCTAATTCTTCCTTTGCCATTGTCTAATTTAAAAGTAAATAGTTAGAGCATTGAAGTCTCAATTTTAAACTTCAATCATCTCTCTATTTATTGTTTTTATTTATTCGGAAATGTTCTAGACTCTAATTTTGTTAGTGTCATTGCAACATGTTTAAGAGTTAAAATTTCCGAAGTAAAAAAATTATTTTATCCTCTTGATAGAACTTCGTCTATCATACCATATTCTTTAGCTTTCTCAGCTTTCATCCAATAATCACGATCACTGTCTTCATAAACTTTGTCGTAATCTTGCCCAGAATGCTTACTAATTATTTTGTATAACTCTTCTTTAAGTGTTACAATTTCTCTAGCTGTAATTTCTATATCACTAGCTTGACCTTGTGCTCCTCCTAAAGGTTGGTGAATCATTACACGAGAATGTGTTAAACCACTACGTTTACCTTTTTCTCCTGCTGCCAATAACACTGCTCCCATTGACGCTGCCATACCTGTACAAATTGTTGCTACATCTGGTTTAATTAACTGCATAGTATCATAAATACCTAAACCTGCATATACACTACCTCCTGGAGAGTTAATGTAAATTTGTATGTCTTTTGTAGCATCTGCACTTTCTAAAAACAATAATTGTGCTTGTATAATATTAGCTATTTGATCGTTTATTGCTGTACCCATAAAAATAATACGGTCCATCATTAAACGTGAGAATACATCTAATTGAGAAATGTTTAATTGACGTTCTTCTATTATGTATGGTGTCATACTTGTTGGATACATACTACTAACTATCTTATTGTAATATGTGCTGCTAACACCTTGGTCTTTTATTGCGAATTTTTCAAATTCTTTTCCGTAATCCATATATCTTTTTCTGAAATTTTATTGTGAAACAAAAAAGCGTAAAACTTATAAAGTTCTACGCTCAAATATACTAATTATATATATATTTCTTAACTATAGAACTCTTTTACAAATTCGTCGTAAGTTATTTCTTTTGTCTTTAAGTTTGCTTCTGCTTTGTAAAGATTTAACAATTTAGTACTCATTAATTGTTCAGATAAACGCTTTACTTCATCTTTGTTAGATAAAATTCTTGCTGCAATACCGTCTAACTCTTCATCACTAGAATTCATTTGACCAAATTGTGCCATTTGCACTTTAATCATTTCTTTAGCGTGTGCTTGTAAATCTTCAAATTTTACTTGCAAATCATGCTTCTCAATTAATTTACCTTCAATTAATTGATAACGCATGCTTTTTTCTGACTTTTCGTATTCTTCTTTAGCCTGCTCTGCATCCATCTCAGTCTCTCCTGCTGTTTGCATCCATTTTTGCAAAAATGATGCTGGCAAATCAAACTTTGTGTTTTCTACTAAACTTTCGGTAACGTCATTTAATAGTTTTTGATCGCCTTGTTGTGCAAATTGCTTTTCAGAATCCTCTTTGATTTTATCTTTAAGTTCTGTAACTGATGTTACGGTTCCTTTTCCGAAGAGTTTATCAAACAATTCTTGATCTAAGTCTGCTAATTCTCTCTCGTTAATTTCGTTTATTGTAAAATTAACTTCTACATCCAAATCGTGAGCATCATCATGAGATACTTTTAAAAAGTTCATCAAATCATGATCGTCATTAAATAACTTTTTCGTTTTTAATGTTACCACATCACCAACCTTTGCACCTATAAATTGCTTCTCTGTTGCTTTACCTTTAAATTTATCTAAGGTAATTGTTGTAGAGTTATTGATCCCTTTTTCTTCGTTTTCAAAAACTCCTGTAATTTCTGAGTCTTTAGTAACTTCTTTTTGAGAAATTATTTTACCATATTGTTTTCTAATATGAACAATTTGGTCATCAATCATTTTTTTATCGGCAACGATATTGTAATGCGTGATGGCTTTTTTACTTTTTAAGTCAACGTCAAACTCAGGTGCAAGACCTAATTCAAACTCAAAAGAGAAGTTATCACTATTCCAATCTAAATCATCTTGAGGTTTTGGTAATGGGTTACCTAAAACATCTAATTTCTCTTCAGTTAAATATTTACCTAAAGCATCTTGCAACAACTTATTAACCTCATCTACCAATACAGCTTTACCATATTGCTTTTTTACCATTGTCATTGGCACATGACCTTTTCTAAAACCAGGTATGTTTGCCGACTTACGGTAATCGCTTAATATTTTTTCTACTTTATCGCTATAATCTTCTTTAGCGATATCTACTTTTACCACTGCATTTAATGCATCGATGTTTTCTCTTGTAATATTCATTATTTGTACTATAAAACCACTAAGGGTGTTAATATTATACCTTAAAAAGGGCTGCAAAAATACAATTTTTTTTGTAACCCTACAATACGATTAATTGATTGTGTTTGAGGAACTTTTTAAAAATTATGCGATCCATTCTTCTATAATCTTATCAATAACCCAATTACCATTTTCTTTCTTTATGAATACAATAACACCATGGCCATCTAAACCGCTATAAACAACACTCATTCTAAAAGCTCCTAAGCTTTGTTTCTTATTAAAATATATATTTGATAGTGAACATATTGGTGAATTGTTTGGTTTCACAATATCTCCAGAGAGTTCTTTTCTTTTTTCAAAATCAGAGTAGTATATCAATTTATATTTGGAATCATCAACTTTTAATTTTGTGATATCAATTTTAGAAACCTTATCAAGTGTTGACTTATTTTCAATTATAGATTCATAGCTAAACTTTGAACTTCTAACTTTTTTATAGAAACCATCTAAATCACTTATTGGCTTGATAGAATCTACTATAAGTATAGTCATCGCAGGTAAATGAAGATTTTTTTTAAGTTCTGCTCGTTGATTTAATTTTTTACGACTAATTGAGTCTTTAAAATCATCTGGAGAAGGAACTACTAATTTGCGACGATCAAACACTGTTGAATCTAGTAAAGAACTAAAGTTATCAGTAAAGAAACTGCTTTGTCCCTTGTTGTCTTCATCGCAATTGATCAAAAGTATTGATAATGAAAATAAAACTAAATATGTACAAAATTTAGGGTTATTCACCATAATTTCACTACTTCTTCTCCTTCAGAACCGAATACGCAATAGATTGACAAATCGACAACAAAATACTAAACAGTAAAGCAATCCAAAAACCACTAACGCCAAAACCATCTATAAATTTATCTGCTAATAAAATAATACATGCGTTTATCACAAAAAGGAATAAGCCCAAAGTCATAATCGTAATTGGTATCGTTAGAATCACAAGAATTGGTTTTACTATAAAGTTGAGCAATCCCAATACCACAGCTACAATAAATGCAGCTACAAAACCACTAACAGCAACACCTGGTAAAAAATGAGCTAAAATCATTACAATTATTGCAGTTATAAGGAGTCTTATTAATAAATTCATTTTAAAATAGTTTATTAATTATTAGATTAAGGAAGTAAATTTAATTACCGTATCATAGAAATCTGTTGGGTTTTCAGCATGTAACCAATGTCCTGCGTTGCTTATCGTTTCAATTTCAGCAAGCGGAAAATGTTGCTTTATTAATTTCTCATCGGTTGGCATCACATATTCGCTCTTATCACCTCTTAAAAACAAAGTCGGCTTTTCAAATTTTGAATGGATTGGTAAGGCTTCTCCAACTTCAGATACGTTTTCTTTTAATACCTCTAAATTAATGCGTAATGCTAGTTGTCCTTTTTCTATCCAATATAAATTTTTAAGCAAAAACATGCGTGTTCCTGGCTCTTGAACATATCTTGACAATTGCTCATCTGCTGCGCCTCTACTTTTTATTTGTTGAAAATCTAACGATGATAATCCTTCTAAAATAGCATCATGATGGATTGGGTAAAAACGCGGACTAATATCTGCGACCAATAACTTTGACACCAATTCTGGATACTCTGTAGCAAATAACATGGCTGTTTTTCCACCCATGGAGTGACCTAACAAAATAATATCTTTAAGTTGATGATCGCTACAATAAGTTTTTAAATCGTTTGACAGGTCTTCATAACTAAACTCGTCGTCATGAAAACTCCTGCCATGATTACGTTGATCTACAAGATGTACTTGAAAACCTGCTTCTGAAAACTTATTCCCTAAGGTTTTCCAATTATCGCTCATACCAAGGAATCCATGGAGAATGATAAAGGGTTGACCTTCTCCTAATATTTGAGAGTGTAGTTTCATTTAATTTTTATAGATTATTTTAATCGCTGTAAATACATCTGTATCACGTTTTCCACCCCTAAATACAAACTTTCTGCAACCAGAGCATGACCAATTGAGACCTCTAATAGTCCAGGTATATTCTCTTTAAAAAATTTAATATTGTCTAATGATAAATCATGTCCTGCATTAACGCCTATACCGATATCGTTAGATAATTGAGCTGCTTTAGTAAAAGGCTCTATTGATTTTTTATTTCCTAAACTATATTGATGCGCAAAAGTTTCGGTATATAATTCTATTCTATCTGCTCCTGTGATTTTTGCACCTTCTATCATTTCTAATACGGGATCTACAAATATAGACGTACGTATTCCGCAGGAATTAAATTCTTGAATAACTTCGGTTAAAAAATCTTTATGTTTTATTGTATCCCATCCAGCATTAGAAGTTATGGCATCCTCAGCATCTGGCACTAAGGTAACTTGAGTTGGCTTTACCTCTAACACCAAATCCATAAAAGATTTTATTGGGTTGCCTTCTACATTAAACTCTGTATACACTTCTGGTTTTAAATCTCGCGTATCCTGATAACGAATATGTCTTTCATCTGGTCTAGGATGCACAGTGACACCTTGCGCTCCAAAACGCTGCACATCTTTTGCAAACTGCACTACGTTTGGTGTATTACCTCCTCTAGAATTTCTTAACGTAGCTATCTTATTTATATTTACACTTAACTTAGTCATACCTTCATTGTTTACAGATACAAAAATACAAACAACTTGATGCTTATTGTGGTTATTTTTAATTAATTTGCAATAGAATTAAACAACATTATGCCTTTACAAGAATACATTATAAATGATATAAAACCATTAAACATTAACGAGAAAGTTAGTGATGCTCAGCTGTTATTTAATGAACTCACCTATTCTCATATTCCTGTAGAAAAGGATGGTGTTTATCAAGGTTGCATCTCTGAGAATGATGCACATTGTTTTGAGTCTCAAAAAATAATTGCCGATTGTAATTATTCTATAGAAGGATTTTATGTTAGACCAGAAACTAATTGGTTAGATGTACTAGAAACTTTTGCACAAAACTCTTGCAACATAATGCCTGTTCTCGATAAATTTAATAATTATCTAGGATATTATGAGCTTAGCGATATTATTGGTTTGTTTAATGAAACACCTTTTTTTGCTGAGCCTGGTGGTATTTTAATCGTTGAGAAAGGTATTCAAGATTATTCTTTTAGTGAAATTAGCCAAATTGTAGAGTCTAATGATGCTAAATTATTAGGAGCTTTTGTGTCTAAAATGGATGGTGATATTGTTCAAATTACATTAAAAATTGGTAATGCAGGACTTAATGATATTACTCAAACGTTTAGACGCTACAGTTATAATATTATTTCGGGACACGAAGAAGATACATACATAGAGAATTTAAAAGAACGGTCTGACTATCTCAAAAAATACCTAGACATCTAAGACATATGAAGGTAGCAGTTTACAGTTTATATTATCCTGAAAAATCTTCAGACGCTTTTGATGAGTTAATTAATGTTTTAGTAAAAAATAATGTTGACATCTATATAGAGTCTCAATTTTACGAACAGCTGGTTTCCGAAGTAAAAAAAATTAAGTCTATAAATACCTTTACTGCTTTAGACGAGAGTTTTGACCTTTTAATAAGTGTAGGTGGTGATGGCACAATTTTAAGAGCTATTACTTATGTTAGAGATTTTTCTATTCCTATTGTTGGTATTAATACAGGTAGACTAGGTTTTCTTGCAACGATACAAATAGATGAAATTAAAACAGCAATTGAGCACATTTTAAATGGTAATTATAAAACGTCTGAGCGCACATTACTTAGCGTTGAAACCAACCCAAAAAATGAGGCATTAGCCATAACAAATTTTGCTTTAAATGAAATAGCAGTAAGTAGAAAAAACACGACGTCTATGATTACTGTAGAAACACATCTTAATGATGAATATTTGACGTCTTATTGGGCAGATGGTCTCATAGCTGCCACTCCAACAGGATCTACAGGTTACTCTCTTAGTTGTGGCGGACCCGTAATTACTCCAGATGCTAACACTTTTGTATTAACACCAATTGCGCCTCATAATTTAAATGCAAGACCATTAGTAATCCCAGATGATACCATAATACAACTAAGAGTAGATGGTCGAGAAGACCAACATTTAATGTCGTTAGACTCTAGAATTGTTACGTTATCTAATGCTACGGTAATCACAATAAAAAAAGCTAACTTTAAAATAAAAATGGTTGAACTTCTTGATGAAAGTTTTATTGACACCTTAAGACAAAAAATGCTTTGGGGAGAAGACAAACGAAATTAAGAGTTATCCCAATTTAATATGCAATAAATCCTTATATATTCTGTTTTTACAAAGACTATTTGCCTCAAATTACCAAAGGCAATTCAGAATTATTATATTTGCAAACTTTTAAAAATTTATGAGGTATTTAATCTTATTTTTATTGAGTATACTTTTTACACAAACAAGCCACTCGCAAATCTACGAGGTTGGTGTGTTTGGTGGAGGAAGTAATTTTATTGGTGACGTAGGTTCTACCACTTACATTGCTCCAAATGCGCCTACATTAGGTCTTATTTTAAAATGGAATAGAAGCCCAAGACATTCTTGGAGAGTTTCTTTAATATATTCAGATTTAAAAGCAGATGATGCAAAATCTGATGATCCTCGCAGAATAGAACGAGATTATACGTTTGATAGTAATTTGTTAGAAATATCTGCAGGTATGGAGTATACCTTTTGGGAATTTGATTTACATACAAGTGGTCTTAAAGCAGTACCTTATTTATATTCGGGGATTTCTGTTGCAAACCATGACAACTTTTACTTTAACGCTGTAGGAGAAAAAATATCTGAAGGCACAAATAGCTGGGCTTTTGGAGTACCAATGGTTCTAGGTGTAAAATCTAACATTTCTAATCATTTCATTTTAGGTTTTGAAATTGGAGCGCGTTATACCTTTTCTAACGAAATAGATGGTAGTGTCGCAGATTCAGAACAATTAGAGGTGTTTTCATTTGGAAACACGAATAGTAATGATTGGTACGTTTTTACAGGCTTTACATTAACTTATACATTTGGTCAACGACCTTGTTATTGCAACTTTTAAATGGAACTGAAAGATCAAATACAACTCGATAAACTACCTCAGCATGTTGCTATCATTATGGATGGTAATGGTCGTTGGGCTAAACAACAAGGGTTAATTAGAGTAATTGGTCATGAAAACGGAACAAAATCTGTTAGAGATGTTGTAGAAGCCAGTGCAGAGATTGGAATAAAACACCTTACGCTTTATGCTTTTTCTACGGAAAACTGGAAACGACCTAAGCTAGAAGTACAAACATTAATGAAGCTTTTAGTAAAATCATTAAAGAAAGAAATTAAAACACTTCAAGACAATAACATAAAATTGTCTGCTATTGGAAATCTTAATGATTTACCAAAAAAAGCACATAAAGAATTATTAGAAGTCATAGATAAAACTAAAGACAACTCCCACATGACCTTAACCCTAGCCCTAAGCTATGGTTCTAGAGAAGAGATTATAAATGTTGTCAAAGAATTAACAGATAAAGTTAAAAATAATATAATTTCTATTGAAAGTATTGACGAATCAATTATTAATAAGCATCTTTACACGCAAAATTTACCAGATGTTGATTTGTTGATTCGAACCAGTGGTGAACATAGGATAAGCAACTTTTTGCTATGGCAAATTGCTTATGCCGAATTATATTTTACAGACATTCTTTGGCCTGATTTTAAGAAGATGGACCTTTATGAAGCTTTGATTAATTATCAAAATAGAGAACGACGATTTGGAAAAACAAGTGAACAACTTAGCTAACAACTTACTTTTGAAAACATATATTAAGTCACTGCTTACAGCATTTATTTTTATTACATCTTTTGTAGTAACTGCACAACAATCAGATTTTAATCAAGGTAAAAAATACATCTTAGAAGATGTTAAGGTTACTGGTAACACTAATTTTAATCCATCTACGGTAATTTCATTTTCTAGATTAAAAGTTGGAGAAGAAATAATTATTCCTGGTGAGCAAATTAGTAATGCTATTAAAAAATTATGGGACTCTAACTTGTTTAGCAGTATCGACGTTTATTTAGCAAAGACCGATGGAGACAAAGCCTATTTGGAGATTAATCTTGTAGACTTACCAGAATTAAATGAGGTTACAGTTAAAGGGATTAAAAAAGGTAAAATAGAAGGTATAATAACCGAGAACAATCTTAGCAAAGGTACTAAAGTAACAGAAAACCTAGTAACAACTACGCGTAACTACATTACTAATAAATATAAAAAACAAGGATTTTTAAACGCTAAAACTACAGTAACAACGAAAGAAGTTACTAATGACTCTGTAGAAAAATCAAGAGTAGATATGCTTGTGTTTATCGATAGAGGTGAAAAAGTAAAAATTGACAAGATTAAATTTAATGGCAACGATAAGATTTCTGACAAGAAACTTAGAAAATCCATGAAAAACACAAAGCAGAAAAACCCTATTCGTATTCTAAAACGTTCTAAATACATTAATGAAGATTATAAAGAAGACTTAGTAAGTATAATAGATACTTATAAAGAGAATGGTTATCGTGATGCTAGAGTAATTAGCGACTCTATTGTATATAAAGATGACAAAACAATTAGTTTGTTTATTGATGTAGAAGAAGGTGAACAATACAAATTTGGTAAAATTAAATTTGTAGGTAATGCTGTTTTTACAGACCAACAATTACAATCTGTATTAAAAATTAAAGAAGGTTCTACTTATAATGGTGTAGAGTTACGTAAACGTATTGCAGATGACACTAAACCAGATGCGGTAGATATTACTAACCTTTACCAAGATAATGGTTATTTATTTTCTACTATAAACCCAGTAGAGACAAGTGCCGAAGGTAATGTCATTGATATGGAGATTAGAATTTCTGAAGGAAAACCAGCGTACTTTAATAATGTTAGTGTAAGTGGTAATGACAAAACAAATGACCATGTTGTTTATAGAGAACTAAGAACTAAACCAGGTACCTTATACCGTAAGAGTGATGTAATTAGAACAATTAGAGAACTGGGACAGCTTGGATTTTTTGATGCGCAGCAGTTAACGCCTAACATGAAAAATTTCAATACACAAGACGGTACTGTAGATATTGATTATCAAGTTGTAGAGCGTGGATCAAGCCAAATAGAACTACAAGGTGGTTATGGTGGTGGAGGTTTTATAGGAACCTTAGGATTATCGTTTAACAATTTTGCAATAAAAGATATATTTAATAAGGAAGCTTACAAGCCAATTCCTTCAGGAGATGGTCAAAGTTTAGCTTTGCGTTTACAGGCATCGCGTTTTTTCCAAACTTATAGTTTTTCATTTTCTGAGCCTTGGTTAGGTGGTAAACGTCCTGTTCAATTATCAACATCTATTTCTCATACTAAACAGTTTTTGTATAATCCAGTAACTAGAGATGCAGATAAGGATAGAAGATTTAATATTACTGGTGTTTCTGTTGGTATTGCTAAACGTTTAAAAGTACCAGATGATTATTTTACATTATCACAAGCAGTTGCCATACAACACTACAACTTAAAAAATTATAACACAGGTCTATTTACATTTGGAGATGGATACTCTAATAACCTTTCGTACACAGTAGGTCTATCTAGAAACAATTTATCTGTAGATCCTATATACCCAACCGGTGGATCTAGTTTTTCTATTACTGGTAAATTTACATTACCATATTCTCTATTTAACGATGTTGATTATGAAGGTTTAAAAGACGAACGTGATGCTCTTGATCCTACAGATGCAGATGATTTAGTAAGAATAGGAGAAATTGACCAAGAACGATTTAATTGGTTAGAATTTTATAAAATAAAGTTTAAAGGAGATTGGTATACAAGAATTTGGGATAAACTGGTAATTAAATCTGGTTTAGAATTTGGTTTCCTTGGAGCTTATAATCAAGATAGAGGTGTTGTTCCTTTTGAGCGTTTCTTCGTTGGAGGATCTGGTTTAGGAAACTTTTCATTAGACGGACGAGAAATTGTTCAGTTACGTGGTTATCCAGACCAATCATTATCTTCTACAGATGGTGGTTCTATCTATAATAAATTTTCTTTAGAGTTACGTTACCCAATTACATTAGGTGCACAAGCCAAAATTTATGGTTTAACATTTGTTGAAGCTGGTGGATCTTACGATAGCTTTAGAGACTATAATCCTTTTAGTCTTAACAGATCTGCAGGTGTAGGAATTAGAATTTTCATGCCAGCATTTGGATTATTAGGTCTTGATTTTGGTTATGGATTTGATGCTCTGCCTGGAGAAACTCAAAAGCATGGTCAAGAAATTCACTTCATAATTGGACAGCAATTTTAATTTTGGCACGATATTTTCTATTAACAATTTGACGATTTAATGTGTGTGTTAAAATTTTTCTAAATATATTTCGTTAATTTGGAAAACTAAACATAATGGCAGAATCGTAATTTAATCTGTCGCTTTAAAGTTTATAGAATATATTATAAATAATAAAATTAAACAGATGAAAAGTAAAGTTCTTTTTTTAGTGGCCATAATAAGTCTAATGAGCTTTGTTTCCAATGCACAACGTGGTGTTAGAATAGGTTATATAGATACTGAATATATTTTAGAAAATATTCCTGAATATCAAGAAGCAAATACACAACTCGATCAAAAAGTTCAACAATGGAAAACAGAGATCGAACAACGTTTAACAGAAATTGATTCTAAAAAGAAACAATTAAATAGTGAAAGCGTATTGTTAACAAAAGAGTTATACGAAGAGCGTTTAGAAGATATCTCATTTGAAGAAGCCGAAATTTTAGACTACCAGCAAAAACGATTTGGACCAAATGGTGATTTGATGATACAAAAGAAACAGTTGATTCAACCTATACAAGATCAAATTTTTGCAGCTGTACAAGAAATAGCTGGAGGTAAAAAGTATGACTTTATTTTTGACAAATCTGCTGATGTGGTTATGTTATATTCTGCAGAGCGTTTTGACCTAAGTGAGTTGGTAATTAGAAGTATTACCAGATCATCAAAACGAACGCAAGCAAAATCTAGAGCCGATCGTAAATTAGCCGAAGAAGAAGATGTAGTACCAGTAGTTAATAAAGAATTAGATGAGCGTCAAAAAGCTATTGAGGACAAGAAAGCTTCTAGAGAAGCTGAAATAGCAAAACGTCAAGAAGCTCAATTAAAAAGAAGAGATTCTTTAAAGGCTGCAGCAGCTGCAAAACGTCAAAAAATATTAGACGAAAGAGCTAAAGCAAAAGCCGAAAGAGATAGTGCAAACAGTAGAAAAGCACCAACAGCAGAAAAAGGCAAAAACACTAAAAAACAAGATTCTACTAAAGCTAAAATGAGTACAGGAACTAAGACTCCAGCTCAAATAGCCGAAGAGAAAAAACAGCAAAAGATTAAAGATCGTGAAGCTCGTAAAAAAGCGTTAGAAGAGCGTAAAAAGAAAATATTAGAAGAACGAAAAAAAGCTAAAGAAGAACGAGAGGCAAAAGCTAAAGAAAATGACTCTGTTCCAGATGATAACTAAAAATAATAATTATAACACGTAACAAATTTAAAAATGAAACACTTAAAAACCCTTGTATTAGCAGCTATACTTTTTGTTGGAACAACAAGTCTTGTAACAGCACAAACTAAAATTGCACATATAAATACTACAGAGTTAGTACAATCTATGCCAGCAATGAAAGCAGCGCAAGCAGAAATTGAAAAATTATCTAAAACTTATGATGCTGATTATAAAACTATGGTTACCGAGCTTCAAAACAAAGTAACACAGTACAGAGCAGAAGTTGAAACTAAAACTGAAGAAGAGAACAACAAACGTGCTCAAGAAGTTCAGCAAATGGAACAAAGTATTCGTGAGTACCAAGCAGGAGCTCAAGAAGACCTTGGTAAAAAAGAAGCAGCTTTATTAAAGCCAATCTTTGAAAAAGCTAAAGCAGCAATTCAGGCTGTAGCTAAAGCACAAGGATACCAATATGTATTAGACTCTACTCAAGGTGGTGGTGTTTTAGTATCAGATGGTAAAGATCTTTTAGCAGATGTAAAGAAGCACTTAGGATTCTAAGACCAAAACATCTTAAATAAATTTACAAAGAAGCCACTTTTAATAAGTGGCTTTTTTATTTTTGTATAATGAGTAAGAGCAAACATAAGATTGGGATTTTTGATTCGGGAATTGGAGGCACCTCCATTTTTAAAGAAATCAATGCGCTTTTACCTCATGAAAACACTATATATTTAGCCGATAGCAAAAATGCTCCATATGGAGATAAATCTAAAGAAGAGATCATCTCTCTAAGTATTAAAAACACAAAACTTCTTTTAGAAAAAGATTGCAAAATTATAGTTGTGGCTTGTAATACAGCTACTACAAATGCTATTAAAGTACTTAGAAACACGTTTGACATACCGTTTATAGGAATAGAGCCTGCTATAAAACCTGCAGCACTTAATACACAAACCAAAGCAGTTGGCATACTTGCTACAAAAGGAACTTTAAGTAGCGAATTGTTTCATAACACAACAGATTTATATAGCCAAGATATTAATGTTATTGAACAAATTGGAGAAGGTATTGTCCCATTAATCGAAGCAGGTAAAATAAATAGCGATGCCATGAAATCGTTGCTAGAAGATTACATCAAACCTATGCTAAAGGCAGATATAGACTATCTTGTTTTAGGTTGCACGCATTACCCTTATCTCATACCACAGTTGTTAGAAATGCTCCCAAAGCATATTAAAATTATAGATTCTGGTTTAGCTGTGGCTAAACAAACAAAGGCTATTTTAAAACAACATGAGCTTTTAAATTTATCAGCAACTAAAGGAAATAATATTTTTTATTCTAACGGAAATGTAACCGTCTTGAAAGAAATTTTAGATGATAAGTTTACTGTAAAAGCGTTAGATTTTTGAGCTTTAGAATTTCCGAAGAAAGATTACTTAAACCAACTAGAATACTCCAAATAATTATCTGCAATACGATTAATCTCACCCGAAATTAATTCTTGACTAATATCTTTCACCTTTTTTGCTGGAACACCTGCGTAAATACTTCCAGACGCAACAATCGTGTTTTTAGTGACTACTGCTCCTGCTGCAATTATACTGTTGCTTTCAATTATACAATCATCCATCACAATGCTTCCCATTCCAATAAGTACATTATCATGAATCGTGCAACCATGAACTATTGCATTATGACCAATTGAGACATTATTACCTATAGTTGTAGGTGATTTTTGATAGGTGGCATGAATCACAGCTCCATCTTGGATATTGACCTTATCTCTTATTTTTATAAAATGCACATCACCTCTAATGACTGCGTTAAACCAAATGCTGCATTGTTTGCCAATAGAAACTTCTCCAACAATGGTTGCGTTTTCTGCAATGAAACAATCGTCTGAGATTTGTGGATGATTTCCTTTTACTGGTTTTATAATTGGCATATTAATTACTATTTGATTAAACTATATATTAGTTTTACGGTTATGAGATCTTTTTTTATCAGGCGTTTTTATTTGAAATAAGACAACAAATCAGACTTTTTAGAGGCAGATACCATGATTTCCTTTCCGTTGCTTAAAACAACGCTTCCACCTTTTCCTTTAATGTATTTGGTCACTTCATTAACGTTGACGAGATAACTTTTATGAACTCTGGCGAAACCAGTTTCTGTCAAGGCATCTTCAAAATACTTTAAGGTTTTACTCACGAGTTTCTTTTTATTGTTGTTTAGATAAATTTCGGTGTAATTATCATCTGCTTTGCAGTACATGATGTCTGCAGTTTGCAAGACTTCAAACCCATCTTGCTGTGGTATTGTGATTTTACCATTAACAGTTGTCATTTTAGGAACAAGAACTTGATCTTGCAAAGCATCTTCTTTGGTTCTAATTTCGGTCACATAATCTACAGCTTTAATGAGTTCGTCTATAGAAATAGGCTTCATCAAATAATATGATGCATGTGCATTTAGAGCATCAATTGCATAATGATTATATGCGGTTACAAATACCGTTTCAAAATTAACATCACCAACTTTGTCTAATAAGTCAAACGCGTTACCATAAGGCATTTCTACGTCTAGAAACACTAGATCTAACTCTGTATTGCGAATTAAAACTAAAGCCTCTTCTACATTGGCAGCTTCTCCTAAAACTTCAACATTAGGGCAATACTTGTTGAGATAATTTCTAAGGATTTTTCTACTAGTTTCTTCGTCTTCTACGATTATTGATTTTAGTTTCATAGTATAAATTCTTACTTAATAATAGTATTTCCTTTTTTAATATTCTCTTCCGTTCTAGAAATAAGCCTTATGAGATTTACACTTACATTTTCTTCGGAAGTTTTAATTTCTTCTACGGAAATCAAAAACAATAAAATCCCTTTTCTCATAATTAATCTTTTTTTAACGTCACCACCACTTTAGTTCCTGCATCTTCTTCCGTAGTAAAATCATCAATAAACACGTCTACCTTATCTTTATACATATTGTTAAGAATAGCCACACGTTTTTTGATGTTACCCATGCCTTTTGAGTTTTGTTTCTGTTGGTTTTCGGTTTTTAAATCTTTAGATCTTTTTCGTCCAATACCGTCATCTGCAATTGTGATTGTAATTTCGTTAGCACTCCTATTTGCTACTGTAATTTGTAGGTGGCCTTTTTCGGTCTTATAACGTAATCCATGCCAAACTGCATTTTCTATATAGGGTTGCAATAGCATTGGCGGAATTTGATACTCACCAACAACCACATTAGCATCAACCGCAATATCATAATCAAATTTATCTTGAAATCTGAAATGTTCTAACTTGGTATATAATTCTAAAAGCTCAATTTCCTTCTGCAACGGAATAAAATCTTCTTCACTATTTTCTAAAACTGCTCGCATGAGATGTGAAAAATCACTCAAATATTTATTAGCAGTACGCTCATCATTACTTGCAATAAAACTATTAACCGAGTTTAAAGCGTTAAATATAAAATGCGGATTCATTTGACTTCGCAATGATTTTAAAGCCAATAAATTATTTGCCAAACGTTGCTGCTTAATATATTTGTACATAAAAAATGCTGTAATAGTCAATAACACCAAACCTGCAATTAGAGAATAAATTATTAATTCTTGGTTTTTACTACGCTCATTAGCTAAACTAGCATTAAGCTGTCTATCACTTTCTAAACTTGTTATTCTATTTTGCTGCTCTATGATATTTCGTCTAAAACGATCAGACTGTGATAGCTCTTGTTCTCGTTTTATATACAGCTCATCGACAACCATTTTATAGGCCTCAAAAGCCAGTTTGGCATTTTCAAAATCTCCTGCATCAACATATACATCAGAGATTTTACGAATGGCATCCTTTTTTACAACTAAATCTCCTTTTGCATCTGCCTCTTCTCTACTCTTTTCTAAATAAGGGATAGCATTGGCATAATCTTTTTGTAAAAAATAAGCATTACCAATTTTATAGTTTTGTTTTTGAAGTGTTAGTGCGCTCTCATTAGCCACGATAGAATCTCGCTCTACATCTTCAACATCTTTTACAATTTCTTTTCTAAGTTGGATTTCTTCAGAGTAATTTCGGTTTATATTATTAAACTCTGCAACGGTTTCTTTTTCTTCTAAAGACCGCTTTTTTGTTTCTTTTTCGGCTAAATCTAAAGAATTAGTAAAAAACTGTTCTGCTTTATCTATACGACCTTCACTATTATATGCCTGAGCAATTTTTGAATTTAGATCTACAACCTTTGGTTTAATTAAATGCGTATTAGAAATTTCTAACCCTTTTTTATATGCTGTAATAGAAGCCTCATAATTTTTAATACTAAAATAAGTATCTCCTAAACCTTCGTACAATGTTACTAATTGGTAGTTACTTAATTGCTTTTTATCTATAGCTTGGTAAGTATCTATACTTTCTTGATAATTTTTATTTCTCTCGTAAGCTTTAGCAAGACCTAATTTTGCCTCGTTAGTTTCTTTGTTTTGAAGACTTACTCTATAATTAGTTAAAGCCAAATCATATTGTTTCCAATGCATATAAACCTCTGCCAAAACCAAATATGCCTCTGCATTTTGTTGTTGTGAACCACTTTGACTTATAGCTTCTCCTGCAAAATTAATACTCTTACTTATATCTAGCTTTTTGTATTTAGTAATAGAATCTATTAATGCATTAAATGATTTTATATCTGCTTTAAATTTTGACCTGGATTGTGTTCTTGGTGTAGCTGGCTCTACTTCTACCGTTATGCGCTCGTCATTAATAATTGTGTGGTAAACTGTCTCAAAATCTTTATGTCTAATGACCAATTCATCTCCTTTTCTAGCATTAATTATAAAGCTCCCATCTATACTAGTCATGGTATATGCACCACCATTGACTTCTATATTTACTTTAGAAATTGGTTTATACGTATCACTTTCTCTTACCGATCCTCTTATAGTATATAATGGGCTATCTTTTTTCTTTAAAACAGCATCATCTTGTTGTGCTGTTACATTTCCGAAGAAAAAAAGCAGAATTACTAATAAACTATTTGTGATTATTTTTTTCATAATATACTCACCTAAGTGAGCCTTTATTTTGATTCAACGGAATAAACTTACATACTTTAATTGATTAAATAAAATCGTTAGTAGGCGATAAAATGTATTTACCCTTAAAAATATCCTAGCTCACTCATTTGCCAATTGCTTTGCCTAAACCAAACGACTGTTTCACTCATTCTCGATTTTTTTCAAATTAAGATGCTTATAGATTTACAGCGTTAATCAAAAAACACATCATAAAAATGAAAAACAATATTTTAAGTGTGCTTATAATTATAATTTTCTTCGGAAATGTAACAGCACAACACAAAGGAAATTACGATCAAATTTCTCGCCAAAATGTTTTACACTCTGGCAATGCAACTATTTACAATCCTACGGTACAACAACAAATCACTAAAACTTTAAATCCCAATACACATGTTTTTATAGACGTAAAAGCATTACAAAATGTAGAAGCGACTACATATACTGCAATCTTTAATATTTCACAAATTGGACCAACAGCAGATAGTACTAACTTGTTAATCAACCAACGAATTGATAAAATTAAAAATCAATTAAAATCTATTGGGATTACAGATGATGACTTTGCGGTAGATGTGATTTCATTTGTGCCTAATTATGAAATAGAGGTACAAAAAAAGCTGTTTAGTAAAACCTATACTGAAGTTCCTAACGGATTTGAATTACAACAAAATTTACACATTCAGTTTACAAAAACCAATCAATTTGAAACTATATTAACTGCTTGTGCCAAAAGTGAAATATATAATTTGGTAAAAGTAGACTACTACATTGAAAACATTGCAGAGGTCTATAAAAATTTACAGACAAAACTTCTCAAACTTATAGAAGAAAAGAAGGCGTATTACAAAGTTTTAGGTTTTGATTTAGCAGATTATAATGTGGCTATTGCAGATGATCAATATTGTTATTTTCCAAAAGATTTTTACCAAAGTTACCAAGCATTTAACAGTGTGTCTTTTGAAGCAATACATAAGAAAAAAGGCGTTACTGCAGTAAAAAAACAAACTTCGTATTACTATCAACCGTTATCTTATGAAAACTATGATGTGGTTGTAAACCCATCAATTTTAGAGCCAGTTGTTCAAATTGGGATGAATATTAGATTACAATATTCTCCTAAACCTAAGGAGGTAAAAGCTGAGCCTGTAGTTAAAACAGAAATTAAACATAAATACTATGTCGTGTCGCCAAACGGTACACTAGACATAAAAGCATTACAAACAGATTAAATTTAACTACATGAAAACAGTACTCATATTATTTTCTGTGTTATTATTAATGTGTTCAACTTCTGAAACTCAAAAACTAGACTACCCTAAAGCTAAAGTAAGTTATAGCGATTTTGAATCATTAGTAACAGAAGTCAAAGAAATTAGAGAGAAAAGACTAATAAGCCTTAATGAATTTATAAAAAAAGCCGAAAATGAAAATGTCATTATATTAGATACACGCTCTAAGGCTATGTATGATAAAAAACATATTAAAGGCGCTTTGCATCTCAATTTTTCCGATTTCTCAGTTAGTAATCTTGCAAAGGTTATCCCTCATAAAAATTCAACCGTATTAATTTATTGTAACAATAATTTTGATGGAGACGAAGTGCATTTTATGAGTAAAACTATAGTAATTCCAATTTCCGAAGAAGAAAAAAAGAAGACATTATCATTGGCTTTAAACATACCAACCTATATCAATTTATATGGTTATGGCTATAAAAACATCTATGAGTTAAATGAATTAATTTACCTATTAGACCAAAGAATAGTCTATGAAGGCACCACAGTTAATCAAAATTATACAACAATAAATCATAAATAACATACACATGAAAACAAAATTTAAAACACTCGTCATTTTATTATGCATGATTGGATTTATGTCTTGCAATGCTAATGAAAAAAAAGAAACGAAAGCTATTGCGCTTCTAGATACTAAAACTCCTCATCCCAACAAACAAGCTATTAAAGTTGCTCTACTATTAGATACAAGTAATAGTATGGATGGCTTAATTGACCAGGCAAAAGCCCAACTATGGGATATTGTTAATGAGTTATCTTATGCAAAATGTGGAGATGAACAACCAAATCTTAACATAGCCCTTTACGAATATGGAAATGACAATTTAAATGCCGATGAGGGTTTTATTAGACAAGTCATTGCTTTTAGTGATGATTTAGATGAGATCTCAAAACAGCTCTTTTCTCTAACCACAAATGGCGGTAATGAATATTGTGGACAAGTAATACAAACCTCTTTAAATCAATTAAAATGGGGAGATAACGAAGATGATTTAAAACTTATATTCATTGCAGGTAATGAACCTTTCTCTCAAGGTAAAATTAATTATCAAGACGCAGCAAAACAAGCTCATAAAAACGGAGTGAGCGTTAATACTATTTTTTGTGGCGATTACACCCAAGGTATTTCATCCTATTGGAAAGATGGTGCAGATATAGCACACGGTGACTATATGGCTATTAATCATAATCATGCTACAACCTATGTAGCCACACCTTTTGATGATAAAATTTTAAAACTTAATCATAAACTTAATAGCACTTATGTGGCCTACGGAAATATTGGTAGAAAAAAAATGGCACTCCAAGCCGAACAAGATGATAATGCTCAAGGTTATAGTAATGAAAATGCAGTAAGTAGAACGGTAAGTAAAAGTTCACATCTTTATAAAAATTCATCTTGGGATTTAGTAGATGCTGAAAAAGAAAAGGATTTTAAATACAGTGACTTAAAAGAAGAAGAATTACCAACAGAATTAAAAAATAAAAGTATTGAAGATATTAAAGTATATATCGTAAAAAAACGAAATGAAAGAGAAGCAATTCAACTTGAAATACAACAATTAAATGAAAAGCGTAGACAATTTATTAAAACACAACAAGGCAAGGATGATAATGGACTAGAAAACGCAATGATAACAGCTATTAAAACGCAAGCGAAAGCAAAAAAATATACTTGGTAAATACAACAAATTAATTGATTACACACAAAAAAGGTCTCGATTATAATCGAGACCTTTTTTATATAAACTATAGAGTATTAGTTAACTGCAGGACAGTTACACTCGTATTTCTCTCTTCTACAATTAAAATTATAACCTAATGTTATTTGATGGTATCCACCATTGTTAAACACAACTGAGTTTGCTTGGTAAGAGTATGTATATGCAAATACAAAATTATTATAATCTACACCTACAAATGGCGTAAAGTATTGTAGTTTTTGACTACTTACTCCAGATCCATCTAAAAATTCTGCTCCATCTAAACTTCTTCTATATGATAATCCTCCCCAAATTTTACCAAAGTCCATTTTTTTGTACGCCTTAGCGTTAAGATCAAAAGAAGCTTCCTCTGTCGCATCTCTATACATAAACATAATAGATGGCTCAAAACTCCAATCACTATTATATTTACTAAATGTATTACCTGCCGAAAAGATATAAGTTCTTAAATTATCATAGCTTAAACCCTGTTCATTAAAATTAATACCCTCATTACTTAATACATTTTTAACTGTTGCGTGCGCATAGAAATCTATTAAATGATAAGATAATCCTACATCAACATTAAAATTAGTTGCACTTTGCTCCACACCTGCAATAATAGGGTCAAAACCATCGGCTAAAAACTCGGTTTCATCTAATTTATACTGAATAAACCCAGCACTTAAACCAAATGATAACATGTTTAAATCAATTTCATTACGAGAAAACATTAAATGGTGAGCATATGTAAAGTAAGCACCTGTTTGAGAATGATATCCATTTTTATCATTATAAACTATACCTCCTATCGCAGATGGAGAATCACCAATTCTACCATTTATACTTAGTGTTTGAAGACTTGGTGCTTCATCCTGACCAAACCACTGTGCACGAGCAGTTAGTCTAACTTTAGCACAATTTGCTACTCCAGCCATTGAAGGGTGAATTAGATAGTAATTATCGGTTAGATAATCTGAATAAATGGGTAATCCTTCTTGTGCAGTTCCAATTTGGCTAAACAATGCCAAAATTGATATTAAACAAAACTTTTTTAGATTCATATTGCTTTATCTTTTCAGGGTAAAATGGGCTTTAAATTCTTTACGGTTACCTGTATTAGGTTCGTTATACTCTACTACAAACCAGTAATCACTTGTTGGCAGTGGGTTACCATTATAGGTACCATTCCAACCTGCTCCTGTTGGACTAAGTTGTTTGAGTAACTT
>CANKZZ010000008.1 GCA_947488655.1 uncultured Psychroserpens sp.
GGTAATTGATAATAAAGATTACAAACCAGCGACATAATTTCTTATTACTATTTTAGCGAAAATTATTTTCAATTTTGCTAAAATGGTAATTGATAATAAAGATTATAAGCAGGCGATTTAATATGATTTCTTCGGAAATGTAAAACCAAACTGTTCCCTCGCAATTAATAAGAACACTTAGTATGGTCATTAAAAATTTTAAAAACGCACTAGTAATAGTAGCTTTACTTTTCGCAATTGGAGTAACTGCTCAAACCGAAGTCAAGAACAAAATTCTTGATTTTGCAATGCTAACACCAATAGAAAGTGCAAGTATTTATGTAAAAAATACTACAATAGGTACTGTTAGTAACTCAGATGGTAAATTTTTGCTTCAAGTACCGCAGGAATTCTCAAAAGACACCTTAATTATTTCTTCTATTGGTTACAAGAGTTATAAAATTCCTGTAAATGAATTTGATAATAGTTTTGAAGTTTATTTAGAAGAAGATGTCGCATCACTTGATGAGATTATTCTTGTTGCAGAAACACGTCCAAAAACAGGTAATGATATTGTAATTAAAGCTTTAGAAAAACTGGCAGTTAACATGCCAGATTCAGCTTATATCCAAAAAGGGTTTTTGCGCCATAAGGAGCGAAATAAAGTAGAGTTTAAATGGCTTATTGAAAGCGCAATAACAGTATATGATTCTGGATTTGCATCAAACTCAAGTGACTATTTAAAAATCAATGTAGATCAAGTTAGAAAAAGTTATGACCTTAGAGATGTCGATAGCATTTTTAATTATGTAGCTTATAATAATCAAAATGCGAAGCGCAGTAGATTAAAAGTAAATGATGTAAAACGTAGCCAATTGTCAACTGCTCAATTAGAAAAAGCGATCAAATGGAATGACACTAGAGTAAACGGTTTACAAAACATATTCCAAGGTCAACTCAACTTGCTAAGAAATTCTACCAATGCAAAAGCATTATTTGGAGATAACGTTTTAGAAAAGCACCATTTTGACCTAGATACAATTTTGGTTGATAATGATAGAAAGATCTATAAAATTAAAATTTCAGAAAGTACAACATTTGTCGATTTAGATACTAAAGGTATATTCAATGATGGATACAATGCACAAGGTTGGATGTATATTTATTACGATAATTATGCTATTAAAAAAATAGAGTATGAGCTTGTTGCTGCTTCTCCAGCCCAAAAAGTTAGAAGTAAGCGTTTATTTGATACACAGGTTAATCATAAATTGGTAATGACTTATATGGAGTATCAGGATAAAATGTATCCCAATTATATTTATTACGAAACACCAAAACTCGTAAATGTTGGTTTTAAAACAAATCAAAAAGTAAGTGACGAAGAAAAAGAACGTTATAATAAAGAAGAACGTTATTATTACACGGTTCAAGAAATCTTATTTTCAGAAATAATTCTAGATAAAGAGATTATTAAAATGAAACTCAATGGCGAATGGGATATGGATATCTTCTCTCCAAAGCCATATGATAAAACATTCTGGAAAAACTACAATGTACTTTTAGAAAGTGAAGAAGATGAAAAGTTGATTCAAGACTTGAGTCAAAGAGCATCTTTATTTGAGGATTGAAACTTTAATCTCATTATCACTCAATTTAGTAATAAAGCCAAAACATTTAGTTTTGGCTTTGTTTTTTTGAGATTAATTCAAAAAACACACGATAATATTGAGTATTTATCAACACGAAAACGTTTTCGTTGGTGATCTCGTTTTTTGTTAGCCAAGTATTAGTGTAACTTCCTAGTATACTAATCATAACTTATAATTATTATGAAAAATTTAAAATATTTAATTATTATGCTTTTGCTGTTCTGTCTATATAATTGTAGTACAGAAGAACTTGTAGATAAATCAGAAACTGTAAATAGCGATGAAAGTACACCTAGTCTGCAAAGAGCAGGTTTAAAGCCTATAGGTCAAGGCGTAATGATGCAAGCTTTTTATTGGGATGTTCCAGGAGGAGGAAATTGGTGGAACACATTAAACGGAAAAGTAGCAGGCTGGAGCAACGCAGGTATAGATGCTATCTGGCTTCCACCAGTTTCTAAAGCACAAAACGGACCGTTTTCTATGGGTTACGATCCTTTTGATTACTTTGATTTTGGGGAATATAATCAAATGGGTAGTACAGAAACACGCTTTGGGTCTAGAACCGAATTAACAAATATGATTAATACTGCTCATCAAAACGGACTGAGTGTTATTGCAGATATTGTTATAAATCATAATAGTGGTGGAGACACAGAGTATAATACCTACACAGGTAGTAATACTTATACAGATTTTAATCCAATGTCGGGTCACTTTCTTCGTTCCTCTACAGATTTTCATGCAAATAATATTCATTCAAATGATAGTGGTGCATTTGGAGGTTTTCCAGATTTGTGTCATCACCAAAATTATGTACAAGACTGGTTATGGAAAAATCCTAACAGTGTTGCTAAATATTATAGAGATGTAATTGGTTTTGATGGATGGAGATTTGATTATGTGAAAGGATTTGAACCTTGGGTTGTCAAAGATTGGAAAAATGAAGTAGGAGGTTTCTCTGTTGGAGAATATTGGGATAGTAATGTGTCAACATTAGATTGGTGGACAGGTGCTGCAGAGGTTAGTGCTTTTGATTTTGCATGCTATTATAAAATGAAAGATGCCTTTATGGGTAACAACTTAAATGCACTAAACGACAATATGCTTTGGAAACAAAATGCATCTAAAGCAGTTACATTTGTTGCTAATCATGACACAGACGAAATTATAAATAATAAAATTTTGGCCTATGCCTATATTTTAACTCATGAAGGTTATCCAACCATATTTTATAGAGATTATGAAGAGTGGCTAAATAAGGAACGCTTAAACAATCTTATATGGATCCATAATAACTTAGCAACCGGTAGCACTTCAATACTTCACGTTGATACAGATGAATATGTAGCCAAACGAAACGGTTTAGGAGGCCCAGGATTAATAGTATATATCAATAATTCTAATTCATGGCAAGAGCGTTGGGTAGAGACAAATTGGTCAAACACAGTAATAAAAGACTTTACAGGTCACTCTAGTTGGGAACCAACTACACAATCTGGTAAATGGGTAAAAATACAATCACCACCAAATAGTTACTCTGTATGGTCTATAAAGTAAGAGGCAATTTTTTTAAATTTTTTAGTTGGACAAATTAAATTAGTTTTTATATTTGCACCCTTAAAAATTTTAAAAGAGAGGAGGTTAAGAACTATGTTAATAATTCCAGTAAAAGAAGGAGAAAATATAGATAGAGCGCTAAAACGTTACAAACGTAAGTTCGTGAAGACAACGGTTAAAAATCAGTTGCAAGAACGTAAGCAATTTACAAAACCTTCAGTAGCACGTAGAGCACAAGTTCAAAAAGCACAGTACGTTCAAGGTCTAAGAGATCAAGAAACAGTATAAAAATTGCTTTTTCAAAATATAATCCTGTTTACATTTAGTTTTATCTAAAAGTAAACAGGATTTTTTATGCTATATACTAAAATAGAAAATTAAAAGGTCGTACATTTAGATTTATAGGATTTACACTTCGGAAATTTTAAAACATGTCATTTAAAGCATTTTCAGATTATCTATTGCTAGAGAAAAACTACTCAAAGCTAACTTTAAAAGCTTATATGGCAGATTTGGATGCATTTCAAAATTTTGTAAATACTGAATTTCAAGAAGATACCATAGATAAGGTTAGCTATCAACAAATAAGAAATTGGATAGTTAGTTTAGTAGAAAACGGAATCTCAAACCGAAGCATAAATAGAAAAACATCTTCACTAAATACCTATTACAAATTCCTTTTAAAAACAAAAACAATTACTGTAAATCCATTAACCAAACATAAAGCACTAAAGGTTAGAAAGAAAATACAAGTTCCATTTTCAGAAACTGAAATGCAACAAGTACTTGACGAATTAAATTCAGTGTCAGATTTTGAAGGATTAAGAAATCGTCTAATTATAGAATTGTTTTATGCAACAGGAATAAGACGTATAGAACTGGTTCAATTACAGTTGTTAGACATAGACTTATCCAACAAAACATTAAAGGTGTTAGGTAAGAGAAATAAAGAAAGATTAATTCCTCTATTAGATTCAGTAATCAAAACATTAAATTCATATGTAATCCTTAGAAATCAATTAGAACATATAGACGATAATGGATATCTGTTTTTAACAAAAAAAGGGGTTAAAATTTATGAAACTCTTGTCTACAGAATTATAAATGATTACTTTAGTAAGGTATCTAGTAAAGTAAAAAGAAGTCCTCATATTTTGAGGCACTCATTTGCAACTCATTTACTTAACCAAGGTGCAAATTTAAATGCTGTAAAAGAGCTTCTTGGTCATTCAAGTCTAGCAGCAACTCAAATCTATACGCATAATAGTATAGCCGAATTAAAAAAGGTGTATTCAAATACACATCCAAGAAGTAAAAAGTAATATTGTCTAACCCAAAAAGAACCAATATGAAGGTAAACACACAAGCTGTAAATTTCAATGCAGACAAAAAGCTAATTGATTTTATTCAAACCCGTATGGATAAACTAGATTTATTTTATGATAAGGTCATACAATCAGACGTGTATTTAAAAGTAGAGAACACTAGTGATAAAGAAAATAAGATTTTTGAAGCAAGAGTAAAAGTACCTGGAGATAGTTTTATTGTCAAAAAACAATGTAAGTCTTTTGAAGAGGGAGCAGATATGGCAGTTTCATCGTTAGAAAGACAGCTAAAACGCCGAAAAGAAAAATTAAGAACACATATGTGATAATTTTTTTCAAAAAATGTTTTGAATAAATAAATAAATCTTTACATTTGCAGTCCGTTAGAAATAGCGGGCTTTTTTTATAGTGTAAAAGTTATAGAAAAGCCGATGTAGCTCAGCTGGCTAGAGCAGCTGATTTGTAATCAGCAGGTCGTGGGTTCGAGTCCCTCCATCGGCTCTAAAAAAGTCTAAGAATTAACATAAGTTTGTTTTTAGCAAAAGTTCTTTAAAAATGGGGAGATACTCAAGCGGCCAACGAGGGCAGACTGTAAATCTGCTGACTACGTCTTCGCAGGTTCGAATCCTGCTCTCCCCACAAACAATTTTTAATAAAGAGTTGTCAAAAGTTTACTTTTTGATAATTGTGTTTAAAAATTGAATGGATTGAATTACCAATCCAGGACAACCTAACAAAGCGAGGGAGTCCAACTTTGAAATATTGAAACCTTTAACTGGTAAAACAGTTATAAAATGCGAGAGTAGCTCAGTTGGTAGAGCGTCAGCCTTCCAAGCTGAATGTCGCCGGTTCGAACCCGGTCTCTCGCTCTAAATTAAATTAACCTCAAGGTTGTTTGATTTTTTTGAGTAAACGTTTCTGTTTAGCATGCAGCCATTAAAGCCGGTGTAGCTCAGGGGTAGAGCGTTTCCTTGGTAAGGAAGAGGTCACGAGTTCAATTCTCGTCATTGGCTCTTTTTTAAAAGAAGAATATAAATTGAAAATTAATATAAATTAAGATTAAATAAATTAAACATGGCAAAGGCAACTTTCGATCGTTCAAAACCACACCTTAACATAGGTACTATTGGACACGTAGATCACGGTAAAACAACTTTAACTGCTGCTATTACTAAAGTATTAGCTGATGCAGGTTTATCTGAAGCAAAAGATTTCGATCAAATTGATAACGCTCCAGAAGAGAAAGAAAGAGGTATTACAATTAATACATCACACGTTGAATATGCAACAGCAAATCGTCACTACGCTCACGTTGACTGTCCAGGTCACGCCGATTACGTAAAGAACATGGTTACTGGTGCTGCTCAAATGGATGGTGCTATATTGGTTGTAGCTGCTACAGATGGTCCAATGCCACAAACTCGTGAGCATATCCTTTTAGGACGTCAGGTAGGTATTCCTCGTATCGTTGTATTCATGAATAAAGTGGATATGGTTGATGATGAAGAATTATTAGAATTAGTAGAAATGGAAATCAGAGATTTATTGTCATTCTACGAATATGATGGTGATAATGGTCCTGTAATAGCAGGTTCTGCTTTAGGTGCACTTAACGGTGAGCAAAAGTGGGTAGATACTGTGATGGAATTAATGGAGTCTGTAGATGCATGGATTGAAGAGCCAGTTCGTGATATGGACAAGCCTTTCTTAATGCCTATTGAAGATGTATTTTCAATTACAGGTCGTGGAACTGTAGCTACAGGTCGTATCGAAACTGGTGTTGCTAATACAGGTGATCCAGTTGAGATTATTGGTATGGGAGCTGAGAAGTTAACTTCTACTATTACTGGAATTGAAATGTTCCGTCAAATTTTAGATAGAGGAGAAGCTGGAGATAATGCAGGTATCTTATTAAGAGGTATTGAGAAGACTCAAATATCTAGAGGTATGGTAATTACTAAGCCAGGTTCTGTTACACCTCACGCTAAATTTAAAGCAGAGGTTTATATCCTTAAAAAAGAAGAAGGTGGACGTCATACTCCATTCCATAATAACTACCGTCCACAGTTTTACGTTCGTACAACTGATGTAACTGGAAACATTGCGCTTCCTGATGGAGTTGAAATGGTAATGCCTGGAGATAACCTTACTATCCACGTTGAATTAATTCAACCAATTGCAATGAACGTTGGTTTACGTTTTGCAATACGTGAAGGTGGAAGAACAGTAGGTGCAGGTCAGGTTACTGAGATTTTAGACTAAATATTTATTTTATAAATATTAATTAAGGTGTCTTGTTTTTACAAGACGCCTTGATTTATATTTACGGGTTTAGCTCAGTTGGTAGAGCACTGGTCTCCAAAACCAGGTGTCGGGAGTTCGAGTCTCTCAACCCGTGCTAAAAATTAAAAACGAAACTTGATTTTTTAGGAGAGTCTAATAAATTGTTTCTATTAAAGTTAAAGCTAAGTGTAAGCTTAGTGTATAAATACTAAATCAAATGGCAGGAATTGTAAATTATATAAAAGAATCTTTTGACGAGCTAAGAAATAATGTTTCTTGGCCAACATTGTCTGAGGCTCAAAGTCTAACTGTTTTGGTGGCTGTGTTTTCAATCATATTCTCATTAGCAATTTGGGGAGTTGATACTGTTTTTAGTAAAGTGATTAAGGCTTACTTTAATTTAATGTAACTAAAATAACAGAGAGAATGTCTGAGACTAATGTAAATAAAAAGTGGTATGTTGTTAGAGCTGTAAGTGGTCAGGAAAACAAAATCAAAACCTACATAGAAAATGAGATTTCTAGATTAGGTTTAGGAGATTATGTTGATCAAGTATTAGTTCCTACAGAGAAAGTTATCCAGATTCGTAATGGTAAGAAAGTAAACAAGGAACGCGTTTATTTTCCTGGTTATATTATGATTCAAGCTAATTTGAGTGGAGAGATTCCTCATATTATAAAATCTATTACTAATGTAATTGGGTTTTTAGGAGAAACTAAAGGTGGTGACCCTGTGCCTCTAAGACAGTCTGAAGTAAATAGAATGTTAGGTAAAGTAGATGAATTATCTGTTGAGGCAGATTCTAGTATTGCGATACCATATACAATTGGAGAAACAGTTAAGGTTATAGATGGTCCATTTAATGGATTTGATGGTACTGTTGAAAAAATTAATGAAGAAAAGCGTAAACTTGAAGTAATGGTTAAAATTTTCGGAAGAAAAACACCTTTAGAATTGAGTTATATGCAAGTTGAAAAAGTATAATAATTGTTACATATAGAAAAAGTGTTTCTTTTTGCTTCCACATTAAAAGAAATACAAAACTAAAAATTTAAAAATGGCAAAAGAATTAGGTAAAGTAGTTAAATTACAAGTTCGGGGAGGTGCTGCGAATCCGTCGCCACCGGTTGGACCCGCTTTAGGAGCTGCTGGAGTTAATATCATGGAATTTTGTAAACAATTCAACGCTAGAACTCAGGATAAGCCTGGTAAAGTTCTTCCTGTTGTAATTTCAGTTTATAAAGATAAGTCTTTCGACTTTGTTATTAAAACTCCTCCAGCTGCAGTACAATTATTGGAAGCAGCCAAAGTAAAGAAAGGATCTGGTGAACCAAACAGAAAAAAAGTTGCTAAAGTAACTTGGGATCAAATTAAAGCTATTGCAGAAGACAAAATGGTAGATTTAAATGCCTTTGAACTCGAATCGGCTATGAAAATGGTTGCAGGTACTGCAAGATCAATGGGAATCACAGTTAAAGGTGGAGAAGCACCTAACTAAAAAAATTTTGAAATGGCAATTACAAAAAACAAAAAAGAAGCTCAAGCAAAAGTAGAGAAGAATAAATTATATTCTATCAAAGAAGCTTCAGCGTTATTAAAAGAGATTACGTATACAAAATTTGATGCCTCGGTTGATTTAGCAGTTAGATTAGGAGTAGATCCTCGTAAAGCTAATCAAATGGTAAGAGGAGTTGTTTCTCTTCCACATGGTACAGGTAAGGATATGAAAGTTCTTGCGTTAGTAACTCCAGATAAAGAGGAGGAAGCTAAAGCAGCAGGAGCAGATTACGTAGGGCTTGATGAGTACCTTGAAAAAATTAAAGGTGGATGGACAGATGTTGACGTTATCGTTACTATGCCAGCTATCATGGGTAAATTAGGTCCTTTAGGTAGAGTATTAGGGCCAAGAGGTCTTATGCCAAACCCAAAGACAGGAACAGTTACTATGGATGTTGCTAAGGCGGTATCAGAAGTTAAAGCTGGTAAAATCGATTTTAAAGTTGATAAAACAGGTATTGTACATGCTCCAATAGGTAAAGCATCATTTAGTGCTGAGAAACTAGAAGAAAATGCAATGGAATTGTTAACCACTTTAAATAAGTTGAAACCAACTGCTGCAAAAGGAGTTTACATGAAGAGTATATACATGTCTAGTACAATGAGTCCTAGTATAGCAATTGATGTTAAATTCGCATAAGTAGTTAAATCTTTATTATTATGACAAGAGAAGAAAAATCACAAGTAATTGAAGAGTTAACTGCTCAATTAGCAGATAATGCAAATATTTATTTAGCAGATATCTCAGGATTAAACGCAGGTAACACTTCAGATTTACGTCGTGCTTGTTACAAAGCCAACGTACAATTAAGCGTAGTAAAAAATACATTATTAACCAAAGCTATGGAAGCTTCCGATAGAGATTTTGGAGAACTTCCTACAGTTTTAAAGGGTAATACCTCTGTAATGTATTCTGAAACTGGAAACGCTCCAGCTAAAGTAATTAAAAACTTCCGTAAAAAATCTGATAAGCCATTGCTTAAAGGAGCTTTTATTGAAGAGACGGTTTACATTGGCGATGATCAATTAGACATGTTAGTAGACATTAAGTCTAAAGAAGAATTGGTTGGAGAAATTGTTGGATTATTACAATCACCAGCTAAGAATGTTATATCAGCACTTAAATCAGGTGGTGGTACAATAGCAGGTCTTATCAAAACATTATCCGAAAGAGAAGGATAATCAACTAAGTACGCACTTAAACAAATTATATTTTATTAAAATTATTAAAACGGTAGAAAATGGCAGATTTAAAAGATTTCGCAGAACAATTAGTTAATTTAACAGTAAAAGAAGTTAATGAATTAGCTACAATATTAAAAGACGAGTATGGTATTGAGCCTGCAGCAGCAGCTGTAGTAGCAGGACCTGCTGGACCAGGAGCAGAAGCTGCTGAAGAAAAATCAGAATTTGACGTAATCCTTAAAGCAGCAGGTGGTTCTAAACTAGCGGTTGTAAAATTAGTTAAAGAATTAACTGGTTTAGGATTAAAAGAAGCAAAAGGTTTAGTTGATGATGCACCAAGTGCAATCAAAGAAGGTGTTGCTAAAGATGAAGCTGAAGCTCTAAAGTCTCAATTAGAAGAAGCAGGAGCAGAGGTTGAGCTTAAGTAAGCTTACCAAACCTACAAATTATGGTTTAGGTCTTTCGATATACTCGAAATGACCTAAACCCTTTTGTGTATTAAAAAGGTACACAAATAAAATAGTTAATTTTTTAATCAAAAACGCGTTCATCGATGTTAGCAAATAAAGCTGAAAGATTAAATTTCTCTTCCATAATAAACAGAACTGAATATCCAGATTTCTTGGATATTCAAATTAAATCCTTTCAGGATTTTTTCCAGTTAGAGACAAAATCAGAACAAAGAGGAAATGAAGGTTTGTATAATACCTTCATGGAAAACTTTCCAATTACAGATACACGTAACCAATTCGTATTAGAATTTTTGGATTATTTTATTGATCCACCTAGATATTCAATTGAAGAATGTATCGAAAGAGGTCTTACCTATAGTGTGCCATTAAAAGCACGTTTAAAATTGTATTGTACAGATCCAGAACATGAAGACTTTGAGACAATTGTACAAGATGTATATTTAGGTACTATACCTTACATGACTCCTAGTGGAACTTTCTGTATCAATGGTGCAGAGCGTGTAGTTGTATCACAATTACATAGATCGCCAGGTGTATTTTTTAGTCAATCATTTCATGCAAATGGTACTAAATTATATTCTGCAAGAGTTATTCCTTTTAAAGGATCTTGGATAGAATTTGCTACAGATATTAACCAAGTAATGTATGCTTACATTGATAGAAAGAAAAAGTTACCTGTAACAACTCTTTTTAGAGCTATTGGTTTTGAACGTGATAAAGATATTTTAGAGATTTTTGATCTTGCTGAAGAAGTAAAAGTATCAAAATCTGGACTTAAAAAAGTTATCGATCGTAAACTTGCTGCGCGTGTATTAAACACTTGGCATGAAGATTTCGTAGATGAAGATACAGGTGAAGTTGTATCCATCGAGCGTAACGAAATTGTATTAGATCGTGATACTGTTATAGACAAAGATAACATTGAAGAAATCCTTGAAGCAGGTGTAAAAACTATTTTATTACACAAAGAGACTTCTCAACAAGGAGATTACGCAATAATTCATAATACATTACAAAAAGATCCAACAAACTCCGAAAAAGAGGCTGTTGAGCACATCTATCGTCAATTACGTAATGCTGAGCCGCCAGATGAGGAAACAGCGCGTGGTATTATTGACAAATTATTCTTCTCAGATCAACGTTACTCTTTAGGTGAAGTAGGTCGTTATAGAATGAACAAAAAATTACAGTTAGATATTGGTATGGATAAGCAAGTGCTTACCAAGGAAGATATTATAACTATTATTAAATATTTAATTGAGTTAATCAATTCAAAAGCAGAGATTGATGATATTGATCACTTATCTAACCGTCGTGTACGTACAGTTGGTGAGCAGTTATCATCACAATTTGGTGTTGGATTAGCACGTATGGCGCGTACTATTCGTGAGCGTATGAACGTTCGTGATAATGAGGTGTTTACTCCAATTGATTTAATTAATGCAAAGACATTATCTTCTGTTATTAATTCTTTCTTCGGTACAAACCAACTATCTCAATTTATGGATCAGACCAATCCTCTTGCTGAGATTACGCATAAGCGTCGTCTTTCCGCTTTAGGACCAGGTGGTTTATCAAGAGAAAGAGCAGGTTTTGAGGTTCGTGATGTTCACTATACTCACTACGGAAGACTTTGTCCAATTGAAACGCCTGAGGGACCAAACATTGGATTAATATCTTCTTTATCAGTTTATGCTAAAGTAAATTCAATGGGATTCATTGAAACACCTTATAGAAAATCTGAAAATGGTGTTGTAGATATTAAGAATACACCAATTTATTTAAGTGCAGAGGAAGAGGAAGACATGCTAATTGCGCAAGCAAATATTCGTGTTGATGATGATGGAAAAATTTTAGAAGATAAAATTATTGCACGTCAAGAAGGTGATTTTCCAGTTATTGATCCAGCTAATGTAAATTATACAGATGTAGCACCAAACCAAATTGCATCTATTTCGGCATCTTTGATACCGTTCTTAGAGCATGATGATGCCAACCGTGCATTAATGGGATCTAACATGATGCGTCAGGCAGTGCCATTATTAAAACCTCAAGCACCTATCGTAGGAACAGGTCTTGAGCGTCAGGTAGCTTCAGATTCTAGAGTATTAATAAATGCTGAAGGAAATGGAACTGTTGAGTACGTTGATGCAAACGAAATTACAATAAAATACGAGCGTTCTGAAGAAGCTGCAATGGTAAGTTTTGATAGTGATACTAAAACTTATCCATTAGTTAAATTTAGAAAAACTAACCAAGGTACATCTATTAACTTAAAGCCAATCGTTGAGAAAGGTGATAAAGTCAAAAAAGGACAAGTACTTTGTCAAGGTTATGCTACTGAGAAGGGAGAATTAGCATTAGGTCGTAATATGAAAGTGGCATTTATGCCATGGAAAGGTTACAACTTTGAGGATGCAATTGTAATCTCAGAAAAAGTAGTTCGTGACGATATTTTTACATCTATTCATATAGATGAATATTCATTAGATGTTCGAGATACCAAATTAGGTAACGAAGAATTAACTAATGATATTCCTAACGTTTCAGAAGAGGCTACAAAAGACCTTGATGAAAATGGTATGATTAGAATTGGTGCAGAAATTAAACCGGGAGATATACTTATTGGTAAGATTACACCAAAAGGAGAAAGTGATCCTACACCAGAAGAAAAATTATTACGTGCCATCTTTGGTGACAAAGCAGGTGATGTAAAAGATGCATCTTTAAAAGCGTCTCCATCATTGCATGGTGTTGTTATAGAGAAAAAATTATTCTCTAGAGCAATCAAAGATAAACGTAAGAGAGCTAAAGATAAAGAGGATATAGAAGCATTAGAAAATATCTATTACAAGAAGTTTGATGATTTACAAGCTGTTTTAGTTGAGAAATTATTTGCTCTTGTAAATGGTAAAACTGCTCAAGGTATTTATAATGATTTAGGTGAAGAAATTATTCCGAAGGGAAAAAAGTATACACTTAAAATGTTAAATTCTGTTGATGATTATGCGCACTTAACATCAGGAACTTGGACAACAGACGACCACTTAAATTCATTAGTTGCAGATTTAATTCACAACTATAAGATTAAAGAAAATGATTTACAAGGATCATTACGTCGTGAGAAGTTCACAATTTCTGTAGGAGATGAATTACCAGCAGGTATTATCAAATTAGCTAAGGTTTATGTTGCTAAAAAACGTAAACTAAAAGTTGGTGATAAAATGGCAGGACGTCACGGTAACAAAGGTATTGTTGCTCGTATAGTTCGTCAAGAGGATATGCCATTCTTAGAAGATGGAACTCCAGTTGATATTGTATTAAATCCTTTAGGTGTACCTTCTCGTATGAACATCGGGCAGATTTATGAAACAGTTCTAGGTTGGGCAGGACAAAAATTAGGACGTACATATGCGACTCCAATTTTTGATGGAGCAACTTTAGATCAAATCAACGAGTTTACAGATGAAGCAGGTGTACCAAGATTTGGTCATACATACTTATATGATGGTGGTACTGGAGATCGCTTTGATCAACCAGCAACTGTAGGTGTGATTTATATGATTAAATTAGGTCACATGATTGATGATAAGATGCACGCTCGTTCAATTGGGCCATACTCATTAATTACGCAACAACCATTAGGTGGTAAAGCACAATTTGGTGGACAGCGTTTTGGAGAGATGGAAGTTTGGGCATTAGAGGCTTATGGAGCTTCTGCTACATTACGTGAAATCTTAACAGTAAAATCTGATGATGTTATAGGTAGAGCTAAAACTTACGAAGCAATCGTTAAGGGAGAGCCAATGCCAGAACCAGGACTACCTGAATCTTTCAACGTACTTATGCACGAATTGAAAGGATTAGGATTAGATATTAGATTAGAAGAATAAAAATATAGTAAGCAGTTAAAAGCATACAATTTTATTGTGTGCTATTAACTGAAGACTTAAGACTATAAAGTTATTATGGCAAGAAGACAAGATAAGAATACAATCCAGAAATTTAACAAAATTTCTATTGGTTTAGCATCACCAGAGTCTGTTTTAGGAGCATCTCGTGGAGAAGTTTTGAAACCAGAAACTATTAATTATCGAACACATAAACCAGAACGAGATGGTTTATTCTGTGAGCGTATTTTTGGTCCTGTTAAGGATTTTGAATGTGCTTGTGGTAAATATAAAAGAATACGCTATAAAGGTATTGTTTGTGACCGTTGTGGTGTTGAAGTAACGGAAAAGAAAGTACGAAGAGATAGAGTAGGACACATCAACCTTGTTGTGCCAGTTGCTCATATCTGGTATTTCCGTTCGTTACCTAACAAAATAGGTTACTTACTTGGTTTACCATCTAAGCGTTTAGATATGATTATCTATTATGAACGCTATGTGGTTATTCAACCAGGTGAAGCTAAAAATGTTGAAGGTGATCCATTACAGAAACTTGATTTCTTAACAGAAGAAGAGTATCTAAATATAATGGAAAGTCTTCCGCAAGAAAATAGACATTTAGACGATACAGATCCTAACAAGTTTATTGCTAAAATGGGAGCTGAGTGTTTAATAGATTTATTAGCTCGAATTGATTTAGATGAATTATCATTTGAATTACGTCACAAAGCAAATACAGAAACATCTAAACAACGTAAAACTGAAGCGTTAAAGCGTTTACAAGTAGTTGAAGCGTTTAGAGATTCTAACAAAAATAGAGAGAATAGACCTGAGTGGATGATTATGAAGGCTATTCCAATTATTCCACCAGAATTAAGACCATTAGTGCCTTTAGATGGTGGACGTTTTGCAACTTCAGATTTAAATGATTTATACCGTCGTGTTATTATTCGTAATAACCGTTTAAAGCGTTTAGTTGAGATTAAAGCTCCAGAAGTTATTTTACGTAATGAGAAGCGTATGTTACAAGAATCTGTAGATTCATTATTTGATAACACACGTAAGGCATCTGCTGTAAAGACAGATTCTAACAGACCGTTAAAATCATTATCAGATTCACTTAAAGGTAAGCAAGGACGTTTTCGTCAAAACTTACTTGGTAAGCGTGTTGATTATTCTGCACGTTCTGTAATTGTTGTAGGACCAGAATTAAAATTATTTGAATGTGGATTGCCAAAAGATATGGCAGCAGAACTTTACAAACCTTTTATCATAAGAAAACTTATTGAAAGAGGAATTGTAAAAACTGTAAAATCTGCAAAGAAAATTATAGATAGAAAAGAGCCTGTTGTATGGGATATTTTAGAGAATGTTTTAAAAGGACATCCAGTTCTTTTAAACCGTGCTCCTACGTTACACAGACTTGGTATTCAAGCATTTCAGCCTAAATTAATTGAAGGTAAAGCAATACAATTACACCCATTAGTGTGTACTGCATTTAATGCCGATTTTGATGGAGATCAAATGGCTGTTCATTTACCACTAGGGCCAGAAGCTATTTTAGAATGTCAATTATTAATGTTGGCGTCTCATAATATTTTAAATCCTGCCAATGGTTCTCCTGTAACTGTACCATCTCAAGATATGGTACTTGGTCTTTATTATATGACCAAGCATAGAATATCTTCAGATGATTATAAAGTTATCGGTGAAGGCTTAACTTTTTATTCTCCGAAAGAAGTAATTATTGCTTACAACGAGAAAAAAGTAGAATTAAATGCTGGTATTAAAGTAAGAACTCAAGATTTTAATGAAGAAGGAGAGTTAACAACACAAATTATAGAAACTACTGTAGGTCGTGTGCTTTTTAATGAAAAAGTACCAGCAGCAGCAGGTTACATTAATGAAGTTTTAACTAAGAAATCGTTGAGAGATATTATTCATGGTATTCTTAAAAAGACAAGTGTGCCTGAAACAGCAGCGTTTTTAGATGAAATTAAAACTCAAGGTTATAAGTTTGCATTCCAAGGTGGTTTATCATTTAGTTTAGGTGATATTATTATTCCTGCGGAAAAACAAGGTATGATTGATAAGGCTAATGGCTTAGTTGAAGGTATTATGGGCAATTATAACATGGGATTAATAACAAATAACGAACGTTATAATCAAGTTATTGATATTTGGACTTCTACTAATGCAGAATTGACAGAGTTGTCAATGAAACGTATTCGTGAGGATCAACAAGGATTTAACTCGGTGTTTATGATGCTTGACTCTGGAGCTCGTGGATCTAAAGAACAGATTCGTCAGTTAACAGGTATGCGTGGATTAATGGCGAAACCTAAAAAATCTAATGCAGGTGGTGGAGAAATTATTGAAAATCCAATTCTTTCTAACTTTAAAGAAGGACTTTCAATTTTAGATTACTTCATATCTACTCACGGTGCACGTAAAGGTCTTGCCGATACAGCACTTAAAACTGCCGATGCAGGTTACTTAACACGTCGTTTAGTAGATGTATCTCAAGATGTAATTATTTACACAGAAGATTGTGGAACATTAAGAGGTATTGAGGTACAACCATTAAAGAAAAATGAAGAAATAATAGAAACACTTGAGGCTAGAATAGTTGGTCGTACATCTTTAAATGATGTTTATGATCCTCTAACTGAAGAGTTGTTAGTGGAAGCAGGTGGTCATATTCATGATGACATCGCAAAACGTATTCAAGCGTCTCCTTTAGATTCAGTAGAAGTACGTTCGGCATTAACTTGTGAGGCTAAAAAAGGTATTTGTTCTAAATGTTACGGTCGTAATTTAGCGACTGGTAAAATGGTACAAAGAGGTGAAGCTGTTGGTGTAGTAGCAGCTCAATCAATTGGAGAGCCTGGTACACAGCTTACACTTCGTACATTCCACGTAGGTGGTGTTGCAGGTAACATTTCCGAAGAAAATAAATTAACAGTTAAATTTGATGGTATTGCTGAGATCGAAGATCTTAAAACCGTTAAGAGTACTGATAAAGAAGGTAATGATGTAGATGTTGTTATTTCAAGAACTTCTGAATTAAAATTAGTTGATGCTAAAACAGGTATTACATTAAGTACAAATAATATTCCTTATGGATCATTCATTTTTGTTAAACCAGGTGATAAAGTAAAATCAGGTGATGTAATTTGTGAATGGGATCCTTATAACGGTGTAATTATTTCAGAATTTGCTGGTAAAGTAAGATATGAAAACATTGAGCAAGGTGTCACTTACCAAGTAGAAATTGATGAGCAAACTGGTTTCCAGGAGAAAGTAATTTCAGAGTCTAGAAACAAGAAATTAATTCCTACACTTATAGTAGAAGATGGTAAGGGAGAAGCAATTCGCTCTTATAACTTACCTGTAGGTGCCCACATTATGATTGATGATGGAGAAAAAATTAAAATAGGTAAAATTTTAGTTAAAATCCCTCGTAAATCTTCTAAAGCTGGTGATATTACAGGTGGTTTACCTAGAGTAACAGAGTTATTTGAAGCTCGTAATCCTTCTAATCCAGCTGTAGTAAGTGCGATCGATGGTGTTGTTTCTTTTGGTAAAATAAAAAGAGGTAATCGTGAAATTATCATTGAGTCTAAACTTGGTGAGGTTAAGAAATACTTAGTTAAATTATCTAATCAAATCCTTGTACAAGAGAATGATTATGTAAAAGCTTGTATGCCTTTATCTGATGGATCAATTACTCCAAATGATATTTTAAACATCAAAGGTCCAGCTGCAGTACAACAATATTTAGTTAACGAGGTGCAAGAAGTATATCGTTTACAAGGTGTAAAAATTAACGATAAACACTTTGAGGTTGTTGTAAGACAGATGATGCGTAAAGTTAGAATTATAGATTCTGGTGATACCATTTTCTTAGAAGATCAACTGGTTCATAAAGCAGATTTTATTGAAGAAAATGACAAGATTTTTGGATTAAAAGTTGTAGAAGAAGTAGGAGACTCTGTAAACCTTAAATTAGGGCAAGTATTAACTTCAAGAGAGTTAAGAGACGAAAACTCAATATTACGTAGAGAGGATAAGGCGTTAGTTAGTGCACGTGATGCACAACCAGCAACTGCAACTCCAATTTTACAAGGTATTACAAGAGCTTCGTTACAAACTAAGTCATTTATATCTGCAGCATCTTTCCAGGAAACTACGAAAGTTCTTAATGAAGCAGCAGTAAATGGTAAGGTTGATGACCTAGAAGGATTGAAAGAAAATGTAATTGTTGGACATAGAATTCCAGCAGGAACAGGTGTAAGAAAGTTTGATAACATCATCGTAGGTTCTAAAGCAGAATTCAATGAAATGATGAAAGCAAAAGAAGAAATGAATTATAACTAAGAGTTGTAAAACATCTTTATAAAATGAAAGCCTTCTTGTATTTATTACTAGAAGGCTTTTACATTAATTTTAATTTATAAATTTAATTTTCGTTTCTACGGAAATATTAAACTACAATATAATGGCAGAAGAAAATAAAAATAAAAAACCTGGAATAAACATCGAACTAGATGAAAAAATAGCAGAAGGTACTTACTCTAATTTGGCAATAATAAATCATTCGGTATCAGAATTTGTGGTAGATTTTGTGAGCATAATGCCAGGAACTCCAAAAAGTAAGGTGAAATCTAGAATTATTTTAACACCACAACATGCAAAACGTCTATTAAAAGCATTGGGAGATAACGTAAATAGATTTGAGAAAGCACATGGTGAAATTAAAGATTACGAGCAGCCTCCCATTCCATTAAATTTTGGACCAACCGGTCAAGCTTAAAAATATTTAATTAAGAGAAAAACTTATTTTTAAATTAGAAAAAGGTGCTCGAAATAATTGTTTCGAGCAGCCTCCTATTCCATTAAATTATGGACCAACCGGTCAAGCTTAATTTTCAAAACCTTTAATTCATGTCACTAAGAATTAAAGGTTTTAGTTTATAGTTATTATCTATAAAAAACATGTTGTTTAATAGATAAAGATTATTTTGATAAAAATTAGGATTCTATAGACACCTATTTAAGCCAATAAAAATTATTTTAAATATAATTTGTCGTCAATCACGGAAAAACCCTCTTAAAAGTCTTTATATTAATTTTTTTCAAACAATAAGATTTCATAATGACAAAAACTAAATTATCTAAGTTATTATATCGTTAAGCGACTTCTTGTTTAATATAAAATTGTAGTGCGCCTGAAGGACATTTTTTAACTTGTTTAATTATTTTTTTTGTAGAAGCTCCTTCTAAATCAATCCATGGTATAACAGATTGTCTAAAAACATTAGAAAGCTCTTTTGCACATCGTTCAGCGTTAGTGCACGTGCATGGGTCGTAGGTTACAGTAATATTTGAATTACTGAAAACATTCATATTTGTTTTCATAAGTAGATCAATTTTGGGGTTGAATCTATTTTAAATGTAGGTGGCTAAAGTATTATAACACCTTAAATTACGTTTAAATGTATGAAAACATCGATTAAAAACAAATTTAATTTCGATTTTTAGATGAATGGCACTAAACTTTAATGTTTTTAATCAAATTCTGAAGTTATATGAAAGGTAATACTCTTATATTTTTGTTGTGTCATCTGTAAAGAAAAAGGAGAGTCTGCTAAGAAAACGAGTTGTCCTCGTTTGTCTTTCGCTAAAAATCGTTGTTTAACTCTTAGAAACTCTTTATATTCATCACTCTTCTTATTTGCTGTTTCTATCCAGCAAGCTTTATGAACATTTAAATTTTCATAAGTACACTTCGCACCATATTCATGTTCTAAACGGTACTGAATTACTTCGTATTGAAGTGCTCCAACTGTTCCTATAACTTTTCTACCATTTAGTTCTAATATAAATAATTGTGCAACACCTTCATCCATTAATTGGTCTATACCTTTATTTAATTGCTTAGATTTTAAAGGGTCTGCATTATTAATGTATCTAAAATGTTCTGGCGAAAAACTAGGTACACCTTTGTAATTAAGTTCTTCACCTTCAGTTAACGTATCACCAATTTTAAAATTCCCTGTGTCTTGTAAACCAACTATATCACCAGGATACGATATATCTACAATTTCTTTCTTTTCAGCAAAAAATGCATTAGGACTAGAGAATTTTAATTTCTTATTATGTCTTACATGTAGATATGGCGTATTACGTTTAAATTCTCCAGAGACTATCTTGACAAAGGCTAATCGGTTTCTATGATTAGGATCCATATTTGCATGAATCTTAAAAACAAAACCAGAAAATTTATCTTCTTCCGGTTTTACTAAACGCTCTTCACTATTTTTGGGCCTTGGTTTAGGAGCTATTTCGACAAAGCAATCTAGCAATTCACGAACACCAAAATTATTTAAAGCAGAACCAAAAAATACAGGTTGTAGTTCTCCATTTAGGTAATTATCTTTATTAAATTGAGGGTATATACCGTCAACTAATTCTATTTCTTCTCTAAGAGTATTTGCTGCTTTTTCTCCTATTAACTTGTTTAATTCGGGAGAATTTAAGTCTGAAATCTCAATTGTTTCCTCAATATCCTTTCTGCTATCTCCACTAAAGAGGTTTACATTTTTCTCCCAAATGTTATAAATTCCTTTAAAATCATAACCCATACCTATTGGGAAACTAAGAGGTACTACTTTTAAGCCTAGCTTTTGTTCTATCTCATCTAAAAGGTCAAATGCATCTTTACCTTCACGATCCATTTTATTGATAAAAACAATCATTGGTATATTTCGCATTCTACATACTTCTACTAACTTTTCTGTTTGTTCCTCTACACCTTTTGCAACGTCAATAACTACAATTACACTGTCAACAGCAGTTAGGGTTCTAAATGTATCTTCAGCAAAATCCTTATGACCAGGTGTATCAAGAATGTTTATTTTAATTCCATTATATTCAAAAGCTAATACAGATGTTGCAACAGAGATTCCTCTTTGACGCTCAATTTCCATAAAATCACTAGTAGCTCCTTTTTTAATCTTATTACTTTTAACAGCTCCAGCTTCTTGTATGGCTCCTCCAAATAAAAGAAGTTTTTCTGTTAAAGTTGTTTTACCTGCATCTGGATGTGATATAATCCCAAACGTGCGTCGTCTATTGATTTCTTTAATAAAACTCATATCATTTTTTAGTAGTTGCAAATATAATTCTAATAAATTATTAAAAATTGAAAACCGAAGATATTATTGTTACGTACATGTATTAATACAATAAAACTAATTTTATTTGTGACTTTTAATTTTAGTCGGTGTCTCACAATTGTAAGAGAACTACTATAATTATTGTTTATTAAATTCTAGTTATTATTGAACAAATGATGTAGTACTCAATGCAAAAATAAAAATCATTTAATGCATGAAATATTAATATTTTATTTATTTTTGCGCTTAATCGGTAAATACAAGCCTTTAATCGATTAAATAAATGTTAATTAAATAATATTAGTTTCAAAAATTAATACTATTTTTGAAATAAGATTAATAGCAATAATTTTGATTTACATTTTTCACATAGTTAACCTTTGCTCATATAAATGAGTATTGGTTTTTCGTTTTGCACACTTTTGAAAAATGATATTATCAAAGTAATGGTATTAGTCTTTTAATTAGATTAATAAATTTTATATAGATATAAATAACTTTACTTTAAGATAATATGAAAATCTCTACTCGATTCTCGTTAAACTTTAATAATGCACTTTTAAAGAAGATTCTTCTTTTTAACGTGTTTTTGCTGTTTTCAGTAACTGTTCATGCTCAATGTCCAGGAACGTCCCAGCCATTTGATTGGACTTTAGTTACTCCAACTCCTTGGGATGAAACAATAGCTACTCAGGCATCATATACGACGACTTCTTGTTCTGATCCAACAACGTTAACCTTCACTCTTCAAGATCCTGATAGTGTACTAAACAACGCGTCAACAGGAGTAGCAGATCCTAGGTATCAAATAACAATGAATAATCCGAATGCTGGAGAGGAAGTAAGTTTTACAATAAATTTTACTACGCCATCAGTACTTTCTACTTTTAGAGTAGATGATATCGATAATAACGGAGATTTTGATGACAATGTGTCTTTCATTGCTACAATTGAAGGTGCTAATGTGCCTTTGACATTAACTGGTGCGGGAGCAGTGCCTTCTTTTAATATTGTTGGCCAAACAGCAGATGGTCAAACAAATAATACTAACAGTACCGATGATAATGGTGCGGTGATTGTTAATTCAGGTACTCAAGCAATAGATAGATTAATAATAACATATACTGCGGGTATTGATAGAACCGGTGGGCAGTTTATCTGGTTATCCGGAGATTATAGTATTTGCTGTCCAGAACCAGTCAATAGTGATGATGATGGTATCGATGATTTGACTGATTTAGATGATGATAATGATGGGATTTTAGATATTAATGAGTACGAAATAATTGATTGTACTAACCAGGATGTGCCAGTTTTTGGTGCGGCTCAAGGGCCTAATAGTTATTTTGGTTCTGATGTAAATAATCCAACAGTTGGTGACTCTTACTTGTATAATAGTGTATACCCTGGCGTAGATGCTATTGTAACTATCGTTTTTTCTAATGATACTGATATTTTAGAATTAGATGTAACAAGTACTGGTGTAGATGATTTTTTTCAACCACAAATTGACCATGCTACAGGAACAAGTTACACCGAATTTAGAATTGATTTCGTTGTTTCGGGTACAACAACGCCTGCCCCATTGTCAGATTACACATTAACAGCTATAGATAATGATGTTTTTGAGTTTGTAACTTTTGCAAATGGTTATACGGGAGACGTACTTATAGATTCAACATCAAATGAGGTTCTATATACGGGTAATCCTGCTAATGTTGGAGGTTTCGATGTTGGTTATGTAAGTGACGGAACCTTTATTACTGGTGTAGCAGCAAATACACCTCAATATCAGGCTGCAGCTACGTATTCTAATGTGTCATCTGTGAGTTTTAGGTTTGGAGACACATCATCAAATACATCAAATCACTCTATAGCTTTAGAACCATGTGTGCCAGAAGATAATTGGATCTCTGATCCAGATTTTTATTCTGAAATTGATACGGATGGTGACGGTATACCAAATCATTTAGATTCAGATTCAGATAATGATGGTTGTGATGATGTGTTAGAGTCTGGAGGAAATGATCCAGATGGAGATGGCATTATTGGAGAAGCTCCATATTCTTATGATTCTGATGGATTAGTTACAGAAACAAACGTGACTGGAGGTTATGATGGAGTTACAGGCGATGAGATAATAGCAACTCAGGTCAACGTAGATGCTACTCTTTTACAAGATAAGAATGTCACTGAAGGTGATGCAACTACATTTACTATTTCATCTGCTACAGCAGAAAATACTACAACTTTTGCAGCAGGAGTGCCAGATTACACAGTGCCACCAGCAACAGATTCTTCAGGTAACATTGGTTATCAATGGCAAGAGAATGGAGTAGATTTAACAGATACTGGAGTTTATTCAGGGACTAATACAATTACTTTAGCAATTTCAGATGTTTCAGGTTTAGATGGTAATACCTACAACCTTATTGTTACACACCGTGATAATGTTTGTATTGATATTCAAAATAGTGCAGTATTAACAGTAGATCCATTACCAGAAATTGATGCAGTAAACGATGACTTTAGCGGAACACCAGTAGATTCAGCAGCAGGCGGAACAACTGCAAGTGTATTTGC
>CANKZZ010000009.1 GCA_947488655.1 uncultured Psychroserpens sp.
AAAAAAATCCTCAACAAAATAAATTGTTGAGGATTCAAAAAAGGCGACGACCTACTCTCCCACAAATGCAGTACCATCGGCGCAAATGGGCTTAACTTCTCTGTTCGGAATGGTAAGAGGTGAGCCCCATCGCTATAATCACCTTAAATCTTTCGGCGTATGTAATAAATTACTAACCGTATATAATAACATATTGAAAAAAAATCATAAAAATAAATTTGCACTCAAAAAAACAGGCGTACAATAAGCCTATGGGTTATTAGTACTACTCGGCTATGACATTACTGCCTTTACACCTATAGCCTATCAACGTGGTCATCTTCCACGACCCTTTAAAGAAATCTCATCTTGTGGTAGGTTTCGCGCTTATATGCTTTCAGCGCTTATCCTTTCCCAACGTAGCTACCCAGCAATGCTCCTGGCGGAACAACTGGTACACCAGAGGTTAGTCCAACTCGGTCCTCTCGTACTAGAGTCAGATCCACTCAAATTTCTAACGCCCACAGTAGATAGAGACCGAACTGTCTCACGACGTTCTGAACCCAGCTCGCGTGCCACTTTAATGGGCGAACAGCCCAACCCTTGGGACCTTCTCCAGCCCCAGGATGTGACGAGCCGACATCGAGGTGCCAAACCCCCCCGTCGATGTGAGCTCTTGGGGGAGATCAGCCTGTTATCCCCGGAGTACCTTTTATCCTTTGAGCGATGGCCCTTCCATGCGGAACCACCGGATCACTATGCTCTACTTTCGTACCTGATCGACCTGTATGTCTCTCAGTCAAGCTCCCTTATGCCATTGCACTCTACGCACGGTTACCAAGCGTGCTGAGGGAACCTTTAGAAGCCTCCGTTACTCTTTTGGAGGCGACCACCCCAGTCAAACTACCCACCAAGCACTGTCCCTCTATAAGAGGTTAGACTCTAGATAAGCAAAGGGTGGTATTTCAACAATGACTCCACAACGCCTAGCGACGCTGCTTCAAAGTCTCCCACCTATCCTACACATTACTTATCCAAAGCCAATACTAAGCTATAGTAAAGGTTCACGGGGTCTTTTCGTCCCACTGCGGGTAATCGGCATCTTCACCGATACTACAATTTCACCGAGCTCATGGCTGAGACAGTGTCCAGATCGTTACACCATTCGTGCAGGTCGGAACTTACCCGACAAGGAATTTCGCTACCTTAGGACCGTTATAGTTACGGCCGCCGTTTACTGGGGCTTCATTTTAGATCTTCGCCGAAGCTAAACCCTCCACTTAACCTTCCAGCACCGGGCAGGTGTCAGGCCCTATACATCATCTTTCGATTTAGCAGAGCCCTGTGTTTTTGATAAACAGTCGCCTGGACCTTTTCACTGCGGCCCATCCGAAGATGGGCGACCCTTCTCCCGAAGTTACGGGCCGATTTTGCCTAGTTCCTTAGCCATGAATCTCTCGAGCACCTTAGAATTCTCATCCCAACTACCTGTGTCGGTTTAGGGTACGGGCTGCTTCACTCGCTTTTCTTGGAAGTCGCTTCTCTGGATTATCACCTTGACCGTAGTCTCAGTGTACTATCGCGGTATTACTACTCGCTTCAACGTACTATTCCGTCAGTACGCACCAAATATACGCCTCCGTCACTTTTAGTGTGAGCAGGTACAGGAATATTAACCTGTTGTCCATCCACTTCCCCTTTCGGGTTCGCGTTAGGTCCCGACTAACCCTCAGCTGATTAGCATAGCTGAGGAAACCTTAGTCTTTCGGTGTGCGGGTTTCTCGCCCGCATTATCGTTACTTATGCCTACATTTTCTTTTGTAGCTTCTCCAGCATACCTCGCAGTACACCTTCGACGACACTACAATGCTCCCCTACCACTTTTACAAGTCCATAGCTTCGGTAATATGTTTATGCCCGATTATTATCCATGCCGAACCGCTCGACTAGTGAGCTGTTACGCACTCTTTAAATGAATGGCTGCTTCCAAGCCAACATCCTAGCTGTCTAAGCAGTTCAACCTCGTTTATTCAACTTAACATATATTTTGGGACCTTAGCTGATGGTCTGGGTTCTTTCCCTCTCGGACATGGACCTTAGCACCCATGCCCTCACTGCTGATTAACATTTTATAGCATTCGGAGTTTGTCAGGAATTGGTAGGCGGTGAAGCCCCCGCATCCAATCAGTAGCTCTACCTCTATAAAACTATAAATCAACGCTGCACCTAAATGCATTTCGGGGAGTACGAGCTATTTCCGAGTTTGATTGGCCTTTCACCCCTACCCACAGGTCATCCGAACACTTTTCAACGTATATCGGTTCGGGCCTCCACTGTGTGTTACCACAGCTTCACCCTGCCCATGGGTAGATCACACGGTTTCGCGTCTACCACTACTAACTAAAGCGCCCTATTCAGACTCGCTTTCGCTACGGCTGCGGACCTGAAGTCCTTAACCTTGCTAGCAACGGTAACTCGTAGGCTCATTATGCAAAAGGCACGCCGTCACCCCAAAGGGCTCCGACCGCTTGTAAGCGTATGGTTTCAGGATCTTTTTCACTCCTTTATTCAAGGTTCTTTTCACCTTTCCCTCACGGTACTAGTTCACTATCGGTCTCTCAGGAGTATTTAGCCTTAACGGATGGTCCCGCCAAATTCATACAGGATTACACGTGTCCCGCACTACTCAGGATACCACTATTAATAACGATCTTTACTTATACGGGACTATCACCCTCTATGGTCACTTTTTCCAAAGTATTCTAATTCATTACGCATTAAATATCGTGGTCCTACAACCCCAATATTGCCGTAACAATACTGGTTTGGGCTAATCCGATTTCGCTCGCCGCTACTATCGGAATCACTTTTGTTTTCTTCTCCTCCGGGTACTTAGATGTTTCAGTTCTCCGGGTTCGCCTCCTTGCGGATAACATGTCTTCAACATGCTGGGTTGCCCCATTCGGATATCTACGGATCAATTTGTATGTGCCAATCCCCGTAGCTTTTCGCAGCTTATCACGTCCTTCATCGCCTCTGAGAGCCTAGGCATTCCCCATACGCTCTTATTTAGCTTATTGTACTTTTTGTCTTTTTAATGAGTTATAATTAATTAAAAGCTCGTAAACTTTAATTAACTATTTACACACATCTAATAATAGATGTGCTTTATTTTTATGTATCTTTTTTCAATATGTCAATGAACTTTTTTCTGCATTTAAAACAGAATCGTGGAGAATATCGGAGTCGAACCGATGACCTCCTGCGTGCAAGGCAGGCGCTCTAGCCAGCTGAGCTAATCCCCCATTGAAATTCTTATTCTTAAGAATTCTCAATTTTGAATTTAGAATTCTCAACTTCTAGAATTTCCTTTTATATTATAGTCAGTAGTCTCAGGCAGACTCGAACTGCCGACCTCTACATTATCAGTGTAGCGCTCTAACCAGCTGAGCTATGAGACTCTACTATATATAGATCATTAAATTAACAGCAAAAGAACAAACAATTTCTTTCTTTACTTTTTTTTCGCTTAATCGTCTTTCTCTAGAAAGGAGGTGTTCCAGCCGCACCTTCCGGTACGGCTACCTTGTTACGACTTAGCCCTAGTTACTAATTTTACCCTAGGCCGCTCCTTACGGTGACGGACTTCAGGCACTCCCAGCTTCCATGGCTTGACGGGCGGTGTGTACAAGGCCCGGGAACGTATTCACCGCATCATGGCTGATATGCGATTACTAGCGATTCCAGCTTCACGGAGTCGAGTTGCAGACTCCGATCCGAACTGTGATATAGTTTATAGATTCGCTCCTGGTCACCCAGTGGCTGCTCTCTGTCTATACCATTGTAGCACGTGTGTAGCCCAGGACGTAAGGGCCGTGATGATTTGACGTCATCCCCACCTTCCTCACGGTTTGCACCGGCAGTCTTGTTAGAGTTCCCGACACTACTCGCTGGCAACTAACAACAGGGGTTGCGCTCGTTATAGGACTTAACCTGACACCTCACGGCACGAGCTGACGACAACCATGCAGCACCTTGTAATGTGTCCGAAGAAAAAACTATCTCTAGTCCTGTCACAATACATTTAAGCCCTGGTAAGGTTCCTCGCGTATCATCGAATTAAACCACATGCTCCACCGCTTGTGCGGGCCCCCGTCAATTCCTTTGAGTTTCATTCTTGCGAACGTACTCCCCAGGTGGGTTACTTATCACTTTCGCTTAGCCACTCAAACCTAAGTTCGAACAGCTAGTAACCATCGTTTACGGCGTGGACTACCAGGGTATCTAATCCTGTTCGCTCCCCACGCTTTCGTCCATCAGTGTCAGTTAATTATTAGTAATCTGCCTTCGCAATTGGTATTCTATGTAATATCTATGCATTTCACCGCTACACTACATATTCTAACTACTTCATAATAACTCAAGATAACCAGTATCAAAGGCAATTCTACAGTTGAGCTGCAGACTTTCACCTCTGACTTAATTATCCACCTACGGACCCTTTAAACCCAATGATTCCGGATAACGCTTGGATCCTCCGTATTACCGCGGCTGCTGGCACGGAGTTAGCCGATCCTTATTCTTACAGTACCGTCAAATTCCCTCACGAGGGAGTGTTTCTTCCTGTATAAAAGCAGTTTACAACCCATAGGGCAGTCTTCCTGCACGCGGCATGGCTGGATCAGAGTTGCCTCCATTGTCCAATATTCCTCACTGCTGCCTCCCGTAGGAGTCTGGTCCGTGTCTCAGTACCAGTGTGGGGGATCCCCCTCTCAGGGCCCCTATCTATCGTTGCCATGGTGTGCCGTTACCACACCATCTAGCTAATAGAACGCATACTCATCTTTTACCACCGAAGCTTTAATTATTAATTGATGCCAATCAATAATACCATGGAGTATTAATCTTCATTTCTAAAGGCTATCCTCCTGTAAAAGGTAGATTGTATACGCGTTACGCACCCGTGCGCCACTCGTCATCAAGAGCAAGCTCTCATGTTACCGTTCGACTTGCATGTGTTAGGCCTGCCGCTAGCGTTCATCCTGAGCCAGGATCAAACTCTTCATCGTTAATTTTTAAGTCTTACGACTATAATGTTAACAATTAATCGAAATTGTTTAATTTCAGTACTCAAAATGGTCTATTCTTTTGTCTTGAAAATTGTCGTTTCCAACAATCTTCTTACGCTGTCAATTCAATATGTTAATGAACTTTTTCTTGTTTTACTTAAGCACTTTATTACCTAAGCGGGTGCAAATATAAAACCCTTTTTTTATTCCCACAACTCTATTTGATTTTTTTTTGAAATTATTTTTAAATAACTAAATCTAATATGTTTTTAAGAACTTTACTAATCGTCTTGCGCTTAGCGGGTGCAAATATACAACCCTTTTTTTCTTTATTCCAAAGCTTTTTTAAACTATTTTTATTTTTATTCTGGAAACCCTTATAATGAAAGCTTTAGAACCTT
>CANKZZ010000010.1 GCA_947488655.1 uncultured Psychroserpens sp.
TCTCTGTTTCAAACCTATCAACAGGTGCATATGTGGTTTATCTAAAAACCAATACAAGTGTAAAAACTAAGAAGATTGTGGTTAATTAATGTAGGAAAATTATCAACATTATTACACTCATAAAAAGGAATAATCTGCCTTTAATATGTCATTCATCGTAAATAAAATACATTTAATCGATAAAAATGTAGCCTTTTTCTTGTTTAGTTTCTTATATTATATTACTATTGTGGTGGTTAAGTGAAAAAACCTTAATTATTGTTTTTTCGTACATAACTTACTTCCCTCAAAGTAAAATCCGTTTGACTAAAATTTTATAGGAGTACATAATTTAATATAGTCCCCTAATCTATTAATATTATGAACTTGATTACTTACGTTTCTAGAAAATGTAAATACTTAACAACGTCTAAAAAACGTTTAGTATTTACTTACCAATTGTTTTCTATTAGACACTATTTATCATCATTCAACCTTAATGCGTTATCAAACTCTAAACCCATTTCTATTAAAATGGTGCTAATAGGGTTATTTTTATTATTTGGACAAAATATTCAGGCTCAAAATCAAATTAATGGTACTGTTTATGAAGATATTAACTATGGTGGAGGTAATGGTCGTAATTATGCAGTTTCAAATTCATCTGCTGTATCCTTATCCTCTTTCAACAATGCCGAAATTGGAGTTGAGACAGCAACTGTAGAGTTATACAACAATACAGGAGTGTTTGTTCAAAATACAGCTACTAATGCTGCAGGGCAATATTCATTTTCATCATTAACAAATGGAGTGTATTACGTTAGGGTAGTTAATAATACTATTGAGTCTAATAGACAAGGAAGCTTAGGTTCAGAAATTCCAATTCAAACGTTTAGAGTTCAAAGAACTAATGGGTCTGGAACGAATACAAATATAAACGAGGAAATTGGAGGAAGACAACCAGCTTTAGTAGATGCTGGAGTTTATACAAGTGGTACTTTAAATACATCAACATTTTCTCTAAATGGAGCTCAGGCGCAGTCGGTCTCTATAGTGGCTATTAATGGAGCTAATGTATCTGGAGTTAATTTTGGTTTCAATTTTAGCACTATAGTTAATGCCAATGATAGTGGTCAAGGGTCTTTAAGACAGTTTATTATTAATAGCAATAATTTAAAAAACAATAATAGTCTTGCACAACAAGGATTAACAGCTTCCATAGAAACGGGTGTTTTTATGATTCCTTCTAATAATGACCCATTTGGTCGAGTAACAGATCCAAATTTTACAGGAGGAGTAGCAACAATTACTTTAAATTCTGCATTGCCATCAATTACAGATAATGACACTTTTATAGATGGAAATACTCAAACAAATAATATAGGTAACACAAACTCAGGTACAGTAGGTACTGGTGGTACTGTTGGAGTGGACCAAATACCTTTACCAATATATCAATTACCAGAAATTGCAATTAACGCAGGAGATAAAAATGCAATTACAATTCATGGTAATGCCTCAGATATTCGTATTAGTAATATTGCCATATATAATGCAAGTGTGGGAATATCTGCAACAGGAAATAATGGATTAGGTAATAATCGTACAATTAGCAATATGCTTTTAGGTCTTTTACCAGATGGAAGTGCTCCAGAAATAGCTTTAAGAAACTATTACTATGGAGTACAATTGAGTAGTCCAGCAAAGCTTAATGTTACCGCTTCATATGTTGGCTATAATCGTAGAGGAGGTATTTTAGGTGTTACTGGCGTTTCAGAAATGCGTGCGACTTATAACGAAGTATTTCAAAATGGATGGGATTCTAATTCTCATGATGGTATTGATGTTGATGGTGTTAACGGATTGGTACAATATAATTTAGTTTATGAGCAACAAACTCGTAATGGAGTAGCTAATTATGGAGGTGGTGCAGGTATAGAACTTGGATCAAAAGCTATTGGTATAGGAAATAACCTAATTGATAATAATACTACTTATAATAATACGTCTGCAGGTATAAATATTCGTAAAGGAGCAAGTAATAATATCATATCAAAAAATATTATTTACGGTAATGATGCTGGTATCGCTATCAATGATGAAGGTCGATCTCCAACAAATAGTAATAAAATAAGTCAAAATAGTACATTTAATAACGTGGGTCTGGGAATAGACTTGTTTAAAGCAGGTAGCACATCTGGACTTTACGATGGTGTGACTTTAAATGATATGGATGATCTAGATGAAGGAAGTAATGATTTATTAAATTTTCCGGTATTTGAATCAATAATTCTAGATCAAGGTGATATGATTATCAAAGGTTGGTCTAGACCAAATACAGATATAGAATTATTTATAACAGATATTTCTGAAGGTAATGCCGAAATTGGAGCTAACAAATTAGGCATGACACGAGATTATGGAGAAGGTCAAACTTACTTAGTCACAATTACCGAAGGTAGTGCAAATGACTTAGCAACAGGAGTATCATTATATAACGATCAAGATGGAAATACGGATAATACAAATGAATTTGAATTTGTTATTAGTATACCTCCTGGTGTTACATCAGGAACATTATTAGCAGCTACAGCTACAGATTCTAATAATAATACTTCAGAATTTGGTACAGTAATGGCAGCTCAGGTTGACGCCTGTGACCCAATTGCATCAGGTAATAAGGATACAGACAATGATGGTATTAGCGACGTTTGTGACCTAGATGACGATAATGATGGTATTTTAGATAGTGTAGAGTGCCCAAATGTTAGTATAAATAATATCAATGCTATAACTGGTAACGTAACCAATTTACAAGTTGGTAATGTTTTACTCAATCAAAATGCAGTTACAGTTAATGGTGTGAGTTATGATATTGTTATAGAAATCATAGAAATGCATAAGCCCACAGGCACATTAGAAGTGTATAATAGTGGAGCTAGTAAAAACTTGAGATTTAAAGGTGTTAAATCAAATGAAGACCCTTATGTACTATACAAACTTTCAATAGTTTCTTCTGGTTCTGCAACCACATCTAATCCGCAAGGTACACCAGTGACATTAAATGATGTGTCTTTACGTTTGCCAGATGTAGATTCTGGTGGAACGCAATTTTCAGATATGGTAGGGTTTAAAACTTCAGAATCTCCAGATCAAATTCATTTAGGAAATGAAATAACTTCAATAGCTTTTACTAATGGAGGTGGTCCAACAGATTCTTATAAAAAGTATGGAACAGATTTTAATAATGGCTCAGAGTCATCTTCAAATTATAATTATCATCTAACATTATTTTATAATTCATTTTCCTCTAAAACATTTTTGTTTGGTGTAACAGGCTCTAGTACTTCTACATCAAACCGAATATTTTTTAATCTAATGAGAGTTCAATGTGATGCAGATGGTGATAATTTATCTAACGAAGTTGATATTGATAGTGATAATGATGGTATACCAGATAATGTCGAAGCACAACCAACAATAGGATACACACTTCCAAGTGGCTCTGTAAATACGACAGGGTTTTATATTGGCCTATGGGATAATTATGCGACAGGCTTAAGCTTAGAAGATACTGATGGTGATACTATATCAGATTTTCTGGATTTAGACTCAGATAATGATGGCAAGCCAGATATTGAAGAAAATGGAATGGCTAACGCAATAAGTACGACAGATACAGATGACGATGGTTTAGATAATATATTTGAAACCACAAATGCCAATGATCCTGTAATGGATGTAAATGAGGATATTGAAGATCCAACAGATTTATCAATATTACCAGATACAGATAATGATTTAAATCTAGGTGGCGATTTAGATTATCGAGATATTTTAGACACCTATATAGAGCAGGCAACTTTAGATTTTGATGGTGTAGATGATTATTTAGATACTGAGCCTTTTATTACAAACTGGACCAAAGGTACCATTATGGGTTGGGTAAAAATATCTGCAGATAGTGATGGTAATTTAGCAACTCTTTATAGTATTGCAGGTCAAGAAAGTATGCGTTTATATATTACCAAAGGTAGAGTTCCTGCATTTTTAGTACTTACACAAAAACAAATTTCAGGAGGTGGTAATTACCCAAGTAATAATATACAGGTGCAACCACAACCTTCTCAAAATATCAAATTGGTAAATGATTTATGGTATCATATAGCAGGAGTTTTTGATGCTTCTTCGGAAACGATAAAACTTTACCTTAATGGGAAACTCTTGAATACTGTAACACATCCAGATTTAAATTCAGATTTACTAACAAAAAATAATGATGGTACGCCACATATTTACTCTCAACGAGAATTTGCAATTGGTAGATATCCAACAAATACGAGTGTAGCTGGATTTGGACATTTTAGAGGCTGCATCGACGAAGTGAGAATATTTAAAGGTGCTCCAACAGATGAGCAAATTCAGCAAATGGTGTATCAAGAAATAGAGAATAACCAAGGTGTCTTAAAAGGGAAAGTTTTACCTAAAGATATTCAAGATTTAACTACACTTAATAAAGTTTCATGGAGCGATTTAGAAGCTTATTATCCAATGACAAATATTATAAGTTCTGAAACTTTTGATCAATCAAATAATAATCACAAACTCACACTTCATAATATTACAACTTTGCAAGAGCAAACTGCACCAATGCCTTATGTTACAAGTTCAAATGGTGATTGGACTAATAAAAATACTTGGTTACATGGCGATGTTTGGGATATAACAGATGCTCCAACAAATAAAGATTGGTCAATAATTCATTTAAAACATAATGTTACAACTGCTTATTCGAGTACATCATTAGGATTATTAATTGATAGTAATAAAAAATTAACTGTTAATGGCGATCAAAAGATTGAAAACACTTGGTATTTAGGTTTAAGCGGAACGTTAGATCTTAAAGGCGATTCTCAATTAGTACAAACTAAACACAGTGATTTAGT
>CANKZZ010000011.1 GCA_947488655.1 uncultured Psychroserpens sp.
TTCCAGCAGGCACACCAGCAGGCACTTATACAGTAGAATACCAAATTTGTTTAGAAGTAGATCCAACAATTTGTGATACAGCAGAAGTAATAATTGTGGTAGGCTCGAGTATTGATCCATGTGATCCAATATCTGGAAATTCCGATTTTGACGGTGATGGTGTTACTGATATATGTGATGAAGATGATGATAATGATGGATTATTAGATGCTGTAGAGTCCAATGGAAATGATCCTAATGGAGATCAAGACGGTGATGGAATCGAAAACTGGCAAGATAATACCGAAGATGTAGGACCAGGTGATGGATCTACAACTAATTATACAGATTCAAATAATGATGGAATACCTGATGTTTACGATTTTGATGGTGATGGAATTCCAAATCATTTAGATTCGGATAGTGATAATGATGGGTGTCCTGATGCTTTAGAAGCTGATGGTGGTTTTACCTTTGCAGATTTAGATGGAGACGATAGTTTAGGAGATACAGTTACCGCTAATGGTAATGGTGTCCCAGATGTTGTTGCACCAACAGGTCAAAATGATTTATCTAGTCAAAATTCTAGTTTGGGAGGACCTGAATGTGATGACGATAGAGATGGTGTTCCAAATAATCTAGATGTATGTAATGGTTTTGATGATACAGCAGATGCCGATGGAGATTTAGTGCCAGATGCATGTGATGAAGATGACGATAATGATGGTCTTCTTGATGTAGATGAAAATGGCCCTTCAACAAATAGTTTACCAGAATGTGGTGATGAGTCTAGTTTAGATTTTAGCGCAGTTCCGATTGAGGAATCAGGTGATGGAAATGTTACAACATTTTTACAAGGTGAAGTATTTAGAATAGCTTCAGTATTACCAAATGTTGATGCACTTGTAACAATAGTGGAAATCCAAAATTGTGTAATTGGAGCATTAGATGATAATACAGGTAACACTGCAAGTTTTACTCCATTAACTGATTATCAAGGATTACTAATTGGAGATATTGCTTATGTTGAGTATAAAATGGACTTTGTATCATCTTTAGATGGAAGTTCAGTAGAAATTGCTGAATTCTTTGTCAACTTTAATGATATTGATGGTAATACAACGATTCAAGAGAAAAATTGGACACAATTACCTCAAAGTTATACTGCCGAAAACCCTACAACATTAACCTTTAATGATGAAGATGGTTGGCTGATAGCAACGTCAGGTATTACTAATTTCCCAGGTTCAACAAATGCTAATCCACAAGTTAATTTTTCAGGAAGATTTGTAAATATATCTACATTCAATTTTAGAGTAGGTGCTCAAATAGCTGAAACACCAGTTGTACTAACACAAAGAAGAAGTAACTTACAGTTTAGCTGTTTAACAAATTACTCTAATCCAGAAAATATTGTTTTAGATTACGATGAAGATGGTATACCGAACTTTTTAGATACAGATAGTGATAATGATGGTTGTCCAGATGCGATTGAGGCAGATGGAGGATTCACTTTAGCAGATTTGGATGCTGATGATAGTTTAGGAGATGTAGTTTCCAATAATGGTAATGGTGTTCCAGATGTAGTGGCATCAACAGGCCAAAACAATGTGAGTGCTTATGATGAAAATGTAATTTCACCTGAATGTGAAGACCCAAGTATCATTGCAGAGAAGAGTGCAACTATTACAGATAATGGTGATGGTGAGTTAGGAGCAGGAGACACAATCAACTATGTTATTACTGTAGCAAATACAGGAAATGTAACATTAGATGGTGTAAACATTGTTGATACCTTAACAGATTTAAACGGAACAGCATTAACCTTAACAACAGGACCTACATTTGATAGTGCAGATCTTGGAAGCTCAGAAGGTGTATTATTAGTAGGAGAGACAGCAACATACTTAGCAACATATGTTATTACATCAGATGATGTAGCAGCAGGAGGCGTAAGTAATACCGTCTTAGCATCAGGAGATAGTCCAGATGATACTAATGTTACCGATGTTAGTGATGATCCAAACGATACAGAAAATGTGGATCCAGATAACGATGGTGATCCAGATGATCCAACAGATACGATCATAGGTGAAGACCCAAGTATCATTGCAGAGAAGAGTGCAACTATTACAGATAATGGTGATGGTGAGTTAGGAGCAGGAGACACAATCAACTATGTTATTACTGTAGCAAATACAGGAAATGTAACATTAGATGGTGTAAACATTGTTGATACCTTAACCGATTTAAACGGAACCGTATTAACCTTAACAACAGGACCTACATTTGATAGTGCAGATCTTGGAAGTTCAGAAGGTGTATTATTAGTAGGAGAGACAGCAACATACTTAGCAACATATGTTATTACATCAGATGATGTAGCAGCAGGAGGCGTAAGTAATACCGTCTTAGCATCAGGAGATAGTCCAGATGATACTAATGTTACCGATGTTAGTGATGATCCAAACGATACAGAAAATGTAGATCCAGATAACGATGGTGATCCAGATGATCCAACAGATACAATCATAGGTGAAAACCCAAGTATCATTGCAGAGAAGAGTGCAACCATTACAGATAATGGTGATGGTGAGTTAGGAGCAGGAGATACAATCAACTATGTTATTACTGTAGCAAATACAGGAAATGTAACATTAGATGGTGTAAACATTGTTGATACCTTAACCGATTTAAACGGAACCGTATTAACCTTAACAACAGGACCTACATTTGATAGTGCAGATCTTGGAAGTTCAGAAGGTGTGTTATTAGTAGGAGAGACAGCAACATACTTAGCAACATATGTTATTACATCAGATGATGTAGCAGCAGGAGGCGTAAGTAATACCGTCTTAGCATCAGGAGATAGTCCAGATGATACTAATGTTACCGATGTTAGTGATGATCCAAACGATACAGAAAATGTAGATCCAGATAACGATGGTGATCCAGATGATCCAACAGATACAATCATAGGTGAAAACCCAAGTATCATTGCAGAGAAGAGTGCAACTATTACAGATAATGGTGATGGTGAGTTAGGAGCAGGAGACACAATCAACTATGTTATTACTGTAGCAAATACAGGAAATGTAACATTAGATGGTGTAAACATTGTTGATACCTTAACAGATTTAAACGGAACAGCATTAACCTTAACAACAGGACCTACATTTGATAGTGCAGATCTTGGAAGCTCAGAAGGTGTATTATTAGTAGGAGAGACAGCAACATACTTAGCAACATATGTTATTACATCAGATGATGTAGCAGCAGGAGGCGTAAGTAATACCGTCTTAGCATCAGGAGATAGTCCAGATGATACTAATGTTACCGATGTTAGTGATGATCCAAACGATACAGAAAATGTAGATCCAGATAACGATGGAGATCCAGATGAT
>CANKZZ010000012.1 GCA_947488655.1 uncultured Psychroserpens sp.
TAAGTCTATACAATAACATTGTAGAAGATATGCAAACCGTTTACGTGCGTGTAGAAAGCTCAACCATCTCCACCAACTGTGCTACTATAGTAGAGTTAGTATTAATCGTCAATCCTACACCACAATTAGGTGCAGCGCCAAGCGCATTAGAAGAATGTGATGATTTATCAGCCGATGGATTTGCACAATTTGATTTGACCAGTAAAGAAGATGAGATTCTTCAAAACTTAGCAGACCCAACTTTATACACTGTGACTTATTATGCAGATGAGGTTAATGCAGCAGCAGGAACTAATGCTATAACCAATGCAACCAATTACACTAATACCACAGCTTTTAATCAAGAATTATGGGTACGAGTAGAAGACAATGTTACAGGTTGCTACAAACTCACCACCTTAGAGTTAATTGTCAATGCACTACCAGTACTGGTACAACCAGCACCATTAGAATTATGTGATGACAACAATCCAGGTGATGAGATAGAAGTTTTCATTTTAGAAGATGCTACCGATGAAATTCTCAACGGACAAACAGGTATCAGTCTCACATATTATGAAACACAAACAGACGCAGATAACCAAACCAATCCAATCACAAGTCCATACACAAATACGGTCAACCCACAAACCATATTTGTAGTAGCAACCAATGATGTAACAGGCTGCTCAGTAAGCACAACCGCAACTATATTATTACGAGTTAACCCAATCCCATCACCAACTGCACCAACAGACTTAGAAGAATGTGATGAAGACAATGATGGTTTTACAAGTTTCAATTTAGAAGATAGAACTCTGGAAATCATAGGAGGAGAGCTCAATACAGCAGTTACCTATCACGAAACCTTAGAAGACGCTAATATGGGAGATAACCCATTAGCAAGTCCATACACCAACATCGTAATCAACGAGCAAATTATTTACATAAGACTCACAAACACAATCACAGGATGCTATAATGCTTCGGAAACTTTAACCATTCGCGTACTAGAGTCACCAGAAGTACCTGTAACTATAGACGACTATGTTATTTGCGATACTAATGCAGACGGTATCACACAATTTGATTTAACCACCAAAGATGCCGAAATAATAGGTACGCAAACCGATGTGGCATTAACTTACCATGTTACAGCAGCAGATGCCTTATCAGGAGCCAATCCAATAGCAAACGTTGGTAACTATACCAATACCAGTAACCCACAAACCATTTATGTGAGACTCGTAAGCAACACTAATGGATGTGTAGATACAGGAGCATTTGATCTTAGAGTAGAATTACCACCAGTAGCCATACAACCAACACCCTTAGAATTATGTGACGATGAAGTTGCAGATGAAATTACCGTATTTGATCTTACAGTAAAAGACAATGAAATCACATCAGGCGAAGCAAGTTGGAGTGTTAGTTATTATGAAACACAAGCCGATGCTAATGCACAAGACAATGCAGTAGATGCAGAAGCCTATACTAACACAGCAATAGGCATAGCAGCAGCTAATCCACAAACACTATATGTAGTAGTAACCGATACAGATACAGGATGTACAGACCAGGTGACACTCACTATAAGAGTATTACCAAACCCAACACCAACAACAGTATTACCAGATTTAATACTCTGTGATGATATCAATCCAGGAGATATGGAAGAAGTGTTTGATTTAACCACAGACGAAGTCTTATTACTCAATGGCGAATCAGGTGTCACACCAACCTACCATGAAACATTAGAAGATGCAGAAGAAGGAATAAATGCAATTGTAGACCCAACGATGTACACTAATACAAGTACACCACAAGTCATTTATGTAAGAGTAACAAATGATACCACACAATGTTACACGATAGTGAATTTCAATATCATAGTTAACCCATTACCAGATGTAATAGCAGTGACCGATTTTATCGCCTGTGAATTAAATAACGATGGTTTCTACGATTTTGACCTAACCTTAAAAGATGATGAAGTTTTAAATGGTCAAGACCCAGCACTATTTAGTGTAACCTATCATGCAACACAACAAGACGCAGACGATTTAATGAATGCTCTTGTAAGTCCGTATACTAATGTGACTAATCCTCAGCAAATCTTTATAGCTATTACTAATAATGATACGGGTTGCTCGATTAGCACACCAAGTTTCAATATAGAAGTCCAAGAAGCAGCCGAAGCCAATAGCGGTATGGAAGATATATTATATGAAATTTGTGATGATGAGATGGATGATGATAACGATCCAACCAATAACAGTGCACAATTTGATTTAACACCAGTAACCAATGCTATAGACTTAGATCCAGAGAGTGTACAAGCACAAGTGTTAGACGGTCAAGATCCAGCCAACTATATCATCAGTTATTATGAAACAGAAGCCGATGCAGAGTTAGGCGTTAACCCATTACCATTTTTATATGAGAATATAGTTAACCCACAAACCATCTGGGCAAGAGTAGATAATGATACGCCAGATATGGCAGGAATGGATACCTCAATCTGTTACGCAGTAGCACCATTAACATTAGAAGTTAATCCGTTACCCGTATTTGATTTAGAAGACAGTTACATTTTATGTGTAAGCCTCAATGGGACCGAAGTATTAGACCCATTAGTATTAGACACAGGCTTGAGCACACCAACCTATAGTTTTGAGTGGTTATTAAATGGAACAACAATACCAGGTGCAACCGAAGGTAGCTATATGCCAATAGAGGGCGGAAGTTATACAGTAAATGTAACCGATGTAAGTAGTTCAGCAAACACCATGTGTGTGGCAACCGATACCACCGAAGTTATAGAAAGTGCACCACCAACAGTTGTAGCCACAGTAACCACAGATGCATTTGCAGATACTCACGTTATAGAAGTTACAGTAGATGGGCCAGGAGTCTATGAATACAGTTTAGATAATGGAGCATGGCAAGATGAGCCAATCTTTGTAGATGTATCTTTAGGAGAACACGTAGTTACAGCAAGAGATAAGAATGGTTGTGGAGAAGCAAGTGATGACGTCATTGTCATGGATTATCCAAAATTCTTTACACCAAATGGCGATGGCTATAATGATACATGGAACATTAGTGCAATAAATAGTCAACCAAACGCAAAAATTTATATATTTGACAGATACGGAAAGTTACTCAAACAACTTAGTCCAACAGGAGCAGGTTGGAATGGTACCTATAATGGTAACCCACTGCCAACAAGTGA
>CANKZZ010000013.1 GCA_947488655.1 uncultured Psychroserpens sp.
TTTTGCATGATGCCTTCGGTTTGCACTTCTTGTTCTTCGGAAGCTGGCGCGTCTTGAGAGGATGTTGTTCTAAAAAATACCGAACCATTGGTATATGAGCCATCTGCGTCTGATTCTTTTATAAACACTCTTTGACTGTTCTTAAATACTATAGTTCCATTTTGTTCTATCTCTGTCATAAATCCTTGACCTACTGGTAAATACTTTGTTGGGATCTTAGTACCATCTTGGTTACCATTATTAGCGCCTTCTATGCCTATAAATTGATATGCTCTTACTGAGCCTGTTTTATTTACTTGTGCATAACCTCCGTTATACTCATCTAAAATATGACTTGAACCACTCCATTGTTGCCATAGTTGAATGGTACCATCAATAACTCCTTCATTATCATCTATAAATTTATGTATATCTATTGCCGATGCATATGGATTACCTAAAAGATAGTCTGTTTTTGATACTGCTGGTACTGATCCATTACCGCCTGTGTCTGTAACTGCTATTTCTATAGTACCATTGTTTGGCTTGCCTTCAAATATATACTGTTGGGTATTGCCAACGCCTGTTCCTTTTTGAGTGTAACCTACGCCTGGCTGGATTGGTGTATTTGTATTGAGCGCTGCATAATCCCAATATTCTACTCCATTTTTGTAAGTGTACAACCAACGTGTACTTACTTTTCCTGTCTCGTGGTAACTATTAGTAAACTCAAATGTGTTGCCATTTCCTTTTTTGAGCATATTAATTTTATAATCTGTATTATTGAGATTATTAGAATCTGCATTATTATTACTTAATGTGGTAGCTCCCATTGTACCTACTGGTGATGAAAAATAATTATACCAATAAAAACTAGAGTTACCTTCTTGGCGTCGTAATAGCTTACCTTGTGAGGACGTCACTAAATCACTGTGTTTAGTTTGTACTAATTGAGAATCGCCTTTAAGATCTAACGTTCCGCTTAAACCTAAATACCA
>CANKZZ010000014.1 GCA_947488655.1 uncultured Psychroserpens sp.
ATTAATAATGACGGAACATTAAACATTCCAGCAGGCACACCAGCAGGCACTTATACAGTAGAATACCAAATTTGTTTAGAAGTAGATCCAACAATTTGTGATGTAGCCGAAGTAACAGTTGTAGTAGCACCAAGTATTGATGCAGTAAACGATGACTTTAGCGGAACACCAGTAGATTCAGCAGCAGGCGGAACAACTGCAAGTGTATTTGCAGATAACGGTAATGGTGTTGATACGGCAGATGGCGTAGCAGCAACCGATGCTAATATTGCAGACAACATTAACATTTCAGATGATGGAGGCTTAACAGGTGTAACGATTAATAATGACGGAACATTAAACATTCCAGCAGGCACACCAGCAGGCACTTATACAGTAGAATACCAAATTTGTTTAGAAGTAGATCCAACAATTTGTGAT
>CANKZZ010000015.1 GCA_947488655.1 uncultured Psychroserpens sp.
ACACCTTCTGAACTTCCAAGATCTGCACTATCAAATGTAGGTCCTGTTGTTAAGGTTAATACGGTTCCATCTGCATCGGTTAAGGTATCAACAATATTTACACCATCTAATGTTACATTTCCTGTATTTTCTACAGTAATAACATAGTTGATTGTATCTCCTGCTCCTAATACTGTGTCTCCATTATCTGTAATGGTTGCACTCTTCTCTGCAATGATACTTGGATCTTCATTAATTTCTGTATCAGTTGGATCATCTGGATCACCATCGTTATCTGGATCTACATTTTCTGTATCGTTTGGATCATCACTCACATCGGTAACATTAGTATCATCTGGACTATCTCCTGATGCTAATACGGTATTACTTACGCCTCCTGCATCTACATCATCTTGTGTGATAACGT
>CANKZZ010000016.1 GCA_947488655.1 uncultured Psychroserpens sp.
GTTACCGATGTTAGTGATGATCCAAACGATACAGAAAATGTAGATCCAGATAACGATGGAGATCCAGATGATCCAACTGATACAGAAATTAATGAAGATCCAAGTATCATTGCAGAGAAGAGTGCGACCATTACTGATAATGGTGACACAGTATTAGGAGCAGGAGATACAATCAACTATGTTATTACTGTAGCAAATACAGGAAATGTAACATTAGATGGTGTAAATATTGTTGATACCTTAACCGATGCAGATGGAACCGTATTAACTTTAACAACAGGACCTACATTTGATAGTGCAGATCTTGGAAGTTCAGAAGGTGTGTTATTAGTAGGAGAGACAGCAAC
>CANKZZ010000017.1 GCA_947488655.1 uncultured Psychroserpens sp.
TTACGAACAGATCAGGCTTATGAATTTTCATCGGAAAGTGGTGTGTTTGCCAACCGATTTGAAATCGTGTTTCAAGAAGCCCATCAAGAATCATTATCTACAACCGAAGAAGATTATACTTATAATTTAATGTATTATAATAATGACACCAATAAGTTATTTGTAAAAGGATTACAGAGTGATGCCGAGCAATTAATGATTATTAATATGCTAGGCCAAACGGTACAAGAATTTGGTCATGTAGAGGCTCAAAAACTAGATAACGGTATCTCTGTTTCAAACCT
>CANKZZ010000018.1 GCA_947488655.1 uncultured Psychroserpens sp.
TCATCACTAACATCGGTAACATTAGTATCATCTGGACTATCTCCTGATGCCAAGACTGTATTACTTACGCCTCCTGCATCTACATCATCTTGCGTGATAACGTAAGTTGCTAAGTATGTTGCTGTCTCTCCTACTAATAACACACCTTCTGAGCTTCCAAGATCTGCACTATCAAATGTAGGTCCTGTTGTTAAAGTTAATACGGTTCCATCTGCATCTGTTAAGGTATCAACAATGTTTACACCATCTAATGTTACATTTCCTGTATTTGC
>CANKZZ010000019.1 GCA_947488655.1 uncultured Psychroserpens sp.
AACACACCAACACCATTAGAGTACTGTGATCCAGATAGTGATGGCTTTGGCGAATTTGATTTAGAAAGCAAAACCAACGAAATTACAGGAGACGATCCAACATTAACAGTGAGCTACCATGAGACTTTGGCAGATGCAAATAATAATGTAAATGCGTTAATAAGTCTATACAATAACATTGTAGAAGATATGCAAACCGTTTACGTGCGTGTAGAAAGCTCAACCATCTCCACCAAC
>CANKZZ010000020.1 GCA_947488655.1 uncultured Psychroserpens sp.
TAAATTTGGTTTTAGAGGGTCAAAATATGATGATACAAGCTTATGCAAGCATCACAGCAGAGAAAGAGGTCCCATTAGAGTTTAAAGCTTCTGGGAGTTATAATTACAGGATTGAATTGACACAAATAGAAAACATAGAGCCCGACCAAGAGATTTATTTAAGAGATAATTTATTAGGTTATTATTTTGATTTACGAACAGATCAGGCTTATGAATTTTC